>NZ_FXLN01000001.1 GCF_900176635.1 Clostridium merdae | reverse complement strand
CTGGTCCGGCAGGTGATACGGGTCCGACAGGCCCCACAGGGCCAACCGGACTAACGGGCGATACGGGTCCGACAGGCCCCACAGGGCCAACCGGACTAACAGGCGATACCGGTCCTACAGGACCCACGGGTCCAACCGGCCCAGCAGGCGATACCGGCCCGACAGGCCCGGCAGGCGATACGGGTCCAACCGGCCCAGCAGGTGATACGGGTCCGACAGGCCCAGCGGGCGATACGGGTCCAACCGGCCCCGCAGGTGATACGGGTCCGACAGGCCCAGCGGGCGATACCGGCCCGACAGGTCCAGCAGGCGATACGGGTCCGACAGGCCCCGCAGGTGATACCGGCCCAACTGGCCCCGCTGGTGATATTGGTCCAACCGGCCCAGCAGGCGATACGGGTCCAACCGGCCCGGCAGGCGATACGGGTGCAACCGGCCCAGCAGGCGATACGGGTCCGACAGGCCCGGCAGGCGATACGGGTCCAACCGGCCCCGCAGGCGATACTGGCCCGACAGGTCCAGCAGGCGATACGGGTCCGACAGGCCCCGCAGGTGATACGGGTCCAACCGGCCCAGCAGGCGATACTGGTCCAACCGGCCCAGCAGGTGCTACTGGCCCAACTGGTCCGGCAGGTGATACGGGTCCGACAGGCCCAGCGGGCGATACCGGCCCGACAGGTCCAGTAGGCGATACGGGTCCGACAGGCCCCGCAGGTGATACCGGCCCAACTGGCCCCGCAGGTGATATTGGTCCAACCGGCCCAGCAGGCGATACTGGTCCAACCGGCCCTGCAGGCGATACTGGTCCAACCGGCCCCACAGGTGCTACTGGCCCAACCGGCCCCGCAGGTGATACGGGTCCAACTGGCCCCGCAGGTGATACGGGCCCGACAGGCCCGGCGGGTGATACGGGTCCAACTGGCCCGGCAGGTGATACCGGCCCGACAGGCCCGGCGGGTGATACGGGTCCAACAGGCCCCGCAGGTGATACGGGTCCAACCGGCCCCACAGGTGCTACTGGCCCAACTGGTCCGGCAGGTGATACTGGCCCAACTGGTCCAGCAGGTGCTACGGGTCCAACCGGCCCAGCAGGCGATACCGGCCCGACAGGTCCAGCAGGAGATACGGGTCCGACAGGCCTAGCAGGCGATACGGGTCCGACCGGTCCCGCAGGTGCAGGTAATGCCATTATGACTTTTGCAACTAATGGCGTAACTAACGTAAAAAGTCTTGCAAATGGTGAGGCAGGTGAACCAGCTATAATTGGAACTGTCAATCATGGTTATATTACAACATCAAATCTTCAGCCCACATTGACAATGACTACAACTGATATGAATGCATTAGAGCAACCAGTGTCGGTACCTCGTGATGGTAATATTTCTTCACTGTCTGTATACTATCTTGCCTCTTCTGCTACTACTGTTGGCTCAGATGCAACTATGAGCGTAGAAGTGTATGTATCAGATCCTCCTAGTAACACTTTTACCTCGACTGGGTTTAAAGTTGACTTTCCACTCCCTAATTCGGTACCGTTGGGCAATAACGCATCACTCACTTTTGATTCTGCTACTCCGCTTCCTGTAAACAAATCAGCCCTTATGGTTCTCGTAGGATCATTGACAACTGGTGCAGGTGAAATCACCTTTCCTGTTTATATTAATGGATCGGTTGCTATCACTTAATTATTTATCAATGAGTAAAAGATTTACTAGATAGATAAAAGCATAATACAAATTGCCAGCTTTGAAGAGCTGGCAATTTGTATTGATTTGATAAGTCAAAAGAAAAGAAATAAAAATTAAATATAGGAGGATTATTATATGATAACTAAGATTAACCTGTATGTTTTCACCAGTGTAGAAACTAAAAAACAGCGGTGATCAAGAAGTAAAAGATAAATGAACCTACCTGTACAAGCGTGCATAGTTTGTACTACGGTGAATGTATATAAATTTCTTTATAGCATCACACGTATGTTTTTTAAAAAGAGAGGTTTCCTTTATGGCTTCTATGCAATTGAGTC
>NZ_FXLN01000002.1 GCF_900176635.1 Clostridium merdae | reverse complement strand
ACGCGTTACTCACCCGTCCGCCACTAAGTAAGAGCTAAGCAAGCTTCTCTCTTACTCCGTTCGACTTGCATGTGTTAGGCATGCCGCCAGCGTTCGTCCTGAGCCAGGATCAAACTCTCTAAAATATTGTATTAAAATGACCGAGGTCAATCTAATCTAAATTTTAGAGCATTTTGTATCTGCTCAATTAGTACGCTTTCGCGTTTCTTAGGTTTTTATAGAGTCCTAAGAACTCTTATCCGGAAGTACTCACTCCTCGTTTCCGAGAAGCTTTCTCTCAAAAAATTACGGGTTCTTTTGTCTTTCTCGTTGTTTAATTTTCAAGGTCCTGTCCGACTCTTCAGCGCTTTTCGCTTTCCGTGTCGTGCGCCGTTCTCTGTGGCGCTTGACTATAATACCAAACCACACAACTAATGTCAATGCTTTTTTTAAAGTTTTTTCGATTTTTTTCAAAAAACTTTCAATTTGCCTGAAAAAGACGCACTTCTGAGAAGTCTAAATCGCGAAAAGAGTCGGAAAAATCCAGTTCCAGAGCCATTTTCTCAGGAAAGAGGTCTGAAAGGGGTGCTAACACAAAAGCACGGTTCAAAATACCCGGATGTGGCAAACGAAGCTCGTCTTCACGCAAATTCGTGTTTTCATATAAAAGTAAATCCAAATCAATAATACGAGAACCATGATATTCACGCCGTTCACGACCAAGCCCTGCTTCGATACCAAGACATGCCCCGAGGAGCGCATGAGGAGAAAGCTCGGTGAGAAGCAATGCGCAGGCGTTAAGATAATCATTCTGGGCACTCTGCACCTCTACCGGAGCCGTTTCATAAAACCGGGAGGTTGCAATTACGGTTGTACCCGGCAGATTTTTCAGTGCCTGGAGCGCTTGCGTAATGTTCTCTAGTCGGTTACCCAAGTTTGAGCCTAGTCCTATCACTGCTTTTTTCAATGGAAATCACTTCGCTTTCTATTAATAAGGACTGCTGTATAATCAAAATCTGCTTGGATGGGTGCCTCCGGCTTTTTCAATAGAACCTCCAGCTCCATTATCTGCGCAAAATCTTTGAATAGCTGTTCGGCGATTCGCTGGGCTGCCCGCTCTAGTAAATCGTACGATTGCTCCTTCATAACTCGTACCGTTGTTTTTAAAATTTTAGCATAGCTAACCGTATCATCAATACAGTCGCTCGTGCACGCCGCAGACAAGTCCAACGAGGCGGTCACATCTATTTCAAAGTTTTGACCGTCTCTTTTTTCTTCTTCATTGACACCATGATATGCAAAAACACGCAATCCCTTTACAATGATTTTATCCATGAGCCATTCCTCCCTCTTTTGCGCAAAGTACGGCATAGGCTACCTGTGCCGCCTGAACTGCCTCTCGAACGTCGTGCACACGCAGTAGCTGCGCTCCACCAGCCTGCGCGATTGTATGCGCTGCCAGCGTGCCTGGTAACCGCTCCTGAGCAGGTGGGTTACCGCTGCTTTTGCCAATAACCCCTTTGCGTGAAGCCGCCATGAGAAAAGCACAGCCTTCTATTTTAACCGCCTCAACGTTTGCAATCAGGCGCAGATTTTCTTCATATGTTTTACCAAACCCTATGCCGGGGTCAAAGCAAATGCGTTCCGGGTTGATACCAATTTCTTTCGCATAGCGCAGCTTGTCCTCAAAGAAGCGCCGTACACGCGTTAAAATATCCTCTGAAGGGTCTTCCTCTAATACATGGCCATTATGCATGATGATACAGCCACAGGTGTTCCCTTGCACCGCAGGGAACATGGCAGGGTCGGTAAAGCCATTTACATCATTAATCACGTCAGCACCCGCAGAGAGTGCCAGAGAGGCTACCTGTGGGTAAAAGGTATCAATGGAAATCGGAATACGCAGCCGCCCTGTAAGAGCCTTTAGAACCGGCTCAATACGTTCCCACTCTTCCTCTGGTGGAATTGCGGTAAAACCGGGGCGGGTAGACTGCCCGCCAATATCCAGCATTCCGGCTCCCTGCTCCTGCATGGCAAGCGCGTTTGCCACAGCGACCTCCGGTTCAAAGCTTCTGCCGCCATCCGAAAAGGAATCAGGCGTTACATTTAATATGCCCATAATACAGGCAGGCCCATTCAATGGCAGGAAATATTTTCCCGCGCGAAACCCGCTCATCGATGACCACCCAACAGAAGCATTACCTCACTGCGGGTTTTTGCCTCCGTACGCATTGCACCACGCAGAGCAGAGGTCTGCGTCGTCGCTCCGGCAGCACGAATACCGCGCATGGTCATACAAAGATGCTCTGCCTCTGCAACAACAGCTACACCGTATGGCTTCATATTATCATATAGAAAGTCTGCAATCTGTGCCGTCAGGCGCTCCTGCACCTGAGGGCGAGAGGCAAAGGTCTTTACAATTCGAGCGAATTTAGAAAGACCAATGATTCGGCCGTCCTTAGGAATATAAGCAACATGCACCTTACCAATAAAGGGGATTAAGTGGTGTTCACAAACCGAATACAGCGGGATGTCTCGTACCAAAACCAGCTCACCGTGCTGCTGCGGCTCATGAAAAATCTTTAAATGGTCCATGGGGTCTTCTTCTAACCCAGAAAAAATCTCTGCATACATTTTGGCTACACGGTCTGGTGTTTCTAGCAGCCCCTCACGCTCCGGGTTTTCGCCCACTGCCAGCAGCAACTCCGTTACCGCCGCGCGAATTCTCTCTTGATCCATATTAAAAAGCCTCCTAACCTTTATTTTTCCATTGGGGCAACATACCTACACGATTCTTCCAAAAGAATGTAAAATATCAAGCATTGTGTTCATTCCCGGTGAATTTGCAGACATAAGGCAGGTAAAATTGCCAAAAATAGCGTGTGTGCTTTTCTTGATAAGCGAATCATGCTACAATTTAGTAATAGCATACCGAAAACAACGTTATTATGCAATAGATTTGCGCACGCGAAAAAAATAACAAATAGCGTGCAACAACAAGGAGGAAATGAATTACATGCATTATGAAGGTACCATTTTTCGCCCGCCGTCAGAAGCTGACAGCCTGCTCGTACAGGTAACGGTGGGCTGCTCGTGGAATAAATGCACATTCTGCGATATGTATTCGGAGAAGCAATTCCGGGTACGCAATATGGATGAAATTAAAGCAGACTTAGTGGAGGGCTCGCGCTATCGCAGCCAAATACGCCGCATCTTTTTGTGTGACGGTGACGCGCTTGTGCTGAAAACGCCCATGCTGCTTGAGATATTAGAAACCATTCGTGTGCTGTACCCCGATTTAGAGGCCGTTCGTGTTTACGCCTCAGCCCAAGATATTCTGCGTAAAAGCCATGAAGAATTGTGTCAGCTGCACGAAGCAGGCCTTGAAATGGTGTACATTGGGCTAGAGTCTGGCAGCGACAAGGTCTTAACGGAAGTAAATAAGGGAATTACAAAACAAGAAATGATTTCCGCAGCAAATGCTGCCACAAAAGCGGGGCTTCGCCTTTCTGTCAGCATTATTTCAGGGCTTGGCGGTCAGGCGGATTCGCGTGAACATATTCTCGAAACGGCGGATGCCTTAAATCAGATGCAACCAGATTACGTTGGTATGCTGGTTCTGCACGCCGGCAACGACACCGACATGTTCCGTAAAATTGCCGAAGGAACGTTCCGCTTACCCAGTGCTACCCAAGTGCTAGAGGAAATGAAGCTGCTAATTGAAAATTTAGATTTGAAACACTGCTACTATACCAGTGCACATGCCTCCAACTATATTGATGTACGCGGCCGCTTACCAGAAGATAAGGATGCAATGCTCCGCAATATCGCTCGCCTGACCGAACTGGTTCGCAAAAGAGAGGGCACGCCTCGTTAGTTCATCCCTCTCCAATACCGCCCAAAAGCGATGCCGCTTCTTGGGCGGTACTATGTTAAATGAAGGGATTATAGAATGACCACCATTTGTCACACTTTAAAGGAATGCATTCAAGAGAAATCGTTGGTGGAGCTTTACACCAATGGAGACGACGAATTTTCAGTCGGGCTACCTCTCTATATGGATGATAAAGGGGTTGTTGTGTTTAATATTGACCCTCAGGGCAGAATGGACGGCTACTCTTATTATGACTTGTCTTCCATTCATATATTGAATACAGATACCTCTTATCTACAAAAACTAAATCATTACCGAAAGTTCTGGGAGGAAAACCAAGGCGGCGTTTGTGCAAACACATTGCTGCCTCGCTTTACTTATGATTCTTCTGAACCACTATTATTAGAGGTTTTAAGGAAACAACAAAATGAAAATCGCATTGTTTCGATTGAAACCTGTTGTGCCGATAATTTGTATACTGGTTTTCTAATTCAGCTAACTGAAAAAACAATCGTATTAAATACCATTAATATTGAAAATGCAAAGGCGACGGAGAAGATTATCATCCATTTAAAAGACATTGTATTCGCCGAGTTCAACAGCATCGATAATCTCTTGCTGGAATCTGCTTTTCGTACTTTATAAGTAATTCGTAAAATAACGGAAAAACCGCCTTTGGGAAAATCCCAAGGCGGTTTTTTCTGTATAAAACCTCAAGCTAACTAAAAAGGGCGAACAAACGAATTTAACTGATTTTTGCAAGGATTACGAAGTTCAGAACAAACAGAATCGTCGAAATCCATAGAATGGGGTGAATCTCTTTGGCTTTCCCTTTTACTACCTTAATAATGCAGTAGAACAGGAAGCCCGCAGCGATACCATAAGAAATGCTGTAGCACAGTGCCATGAAGATACCGGCGAAGAACCCGGGAATCGCATCCTCCATGTTTTCCCACTGAATGTCGCGGAAAGAACTGAGCATCATGATACCAACTATAATCAAAGATGGGGCGATAGCCGCATCGGGAATTGCACTAACAAGGGGAGCAAAGAATGCGCTGACAATGAACATTGCAGCAGTAACTACACTGGTTAAACCGGTGCGTCCACCTGCGCCGATACCGGCGGCACTCTCTACATAAGTTGTGGTATTCGAGGTACCAATAATTGCACCAATGGAGGTTGCGGTTGCATCTGCAAACAGCGCTCTTTCCATTTTGGAATTAAAGCTTCTGTTCTCCGACAGGTTGTCCTGCTCGTTGTCGGTAAAAATACCGGCTTTACGGCCTGTACCAATAAATGTTCCAATGGTATCAAACATATCCGACAAGCTAAATGCAAAAATCGTCATTAATACAAGGGGAAGCTTAGAAGGATCCGAGAACAAAGACTGCATTCCGGGGTTGCCGAATGCGGCACCAAAGGTTTCCGGCAGTTGATTCACTGCATCCGTAAAGCTAACGGAGTTGCTCATAGTAGTAAGGCCGAGCGGGATACCGAGAACTGCAGTAACCATAATACCAATTAGAATGGCACCCTTTACATTGCGGATAATCAAAATAACCGTAAAGATAATACCAAACAGCGCCAGCAAAACGGACGGAGTATTGAAGTGAACAATTGCAGGAACAATGCTGGAGTTCGCTACAACCGTGCCGCTGTCAAGCACAATATTTTGGCCGGGGTCAGAGGTAAACGATAGAAGACCGCACTTCTTAATGCCGATGTAAGCAATAAATACACCAATACCGCCGCCAATTGCGTGCTGCAGCATGGGGGGAATCGCATCAATAATCATTCTGCGAATTTTCGTTACGGTAATTACAATATTGAGAAGACCGCACAGAAAAACCATTGCGAGTGCTTCTTGCCATTTAAAGTTCAAACCGAAACAAACGGTGAAAACAAAAAATGCGTTGAGTCCCATTCCGGGAGCCTGTGCATAGGGTACGTTAGCAAACAGCCCCATAACAAGGGTACCGATTACCGAAGCAATAATGGTTGCCAAAAACACCGCGCCCCAGGGCATTCCAGTTTGTGAAAGCATGCTCGGGTTTACCATAATAATGTATACCATGGTAAAGAAGGTTGTTATACCAGCCACGACCTCGGTCTTAACGTTGGTCTTTTGACCCTTCAGGTCAAAAAAGTCCCCCTTGGGGTGAAACGTACTCTGTTTGTTTTCCGCCATTCCGTTCATTCCTCCTGAAATAAAGTAAGAAGCCTTTTACATGGCTTCTTAGGGTATTTGCCTATCTCTTAGGACTTGAATCAACAATCCTAAGTATAGAGAATTCTTCATTCAAAATCAAGTGTGTGAATCGACAAATTTTTGGTTTTGGAAACAGTTTATTCATAACTTTTTTAAGAATTTTACATATTTTTTTCTTTTTATGGAACTATTCGCTTTATCATTGCCACATTTTGGCTCTGTTTATGCAGGAAAGAAGGGTTTGTTCTATTGAACAAACCCTCTTCTATCCCCTGCAAAGGAAAAGGCCTAGTACGCAATGCCCTGCCATTTCATCGCTTCGGCAACCTTTAAAAAGCCTGCAATATTTGCACCAATTACCAAATCGCCTTTATGACCATACTCTTCAGCAGCCTGATACGCGTTATGGAAGATATTCGCCATAATGTGCTTGAGCTTCTCATCCACCTCTTCAAAACTCCAGGAATAGCGCATGGAATTCTGGCACATTTCTAAGCTACTTACGGCTACACCGCCTGCATTGGAGGCCTTACCGGGAGAATACAGAATATGATTGGAGCGGAATACCTCAATTGCCTCTGGAGTACAGGGCATATTTGCGCCCTCTGCTACAATGATTACTCCATTTTTCACAAGCTGCTGTGCTTGCTCCTCATTAATCTCGTTTTGTGTGGCGCAGGGCAGAGCAATATCACATTTCACACTCCAGATTCCACCGCAACCGGGAGTATATACCGCTCCGGGAACACGCTCGGCATACAGATTTATTCTGCCGCGTTCCACCTCTTTAATTTGTTTCATGACTTCCAAATCAATTCCCTTTTCGTCATAAATAAAGCCGTCGGAGTCCGACATAGCAACAACCTTTGCCCCTAGCTGCATTGCTTTTTCACAGGCATAAATCGCTACATTGCCCGAACCAGAAACCACCGCGGTCTTTCCCTCAAAGGAATCCTGCTTTATGTAGGACAGCATCTCCTGTGCAAAATAGCATAGCCCATAACCGGTTGCCTCTTTACGAACCCAGGAACCGCCGGAGTAAAGAGATTTTCCGGTAAAGGTACCGGTAAATTCGTTACTAAGCCGTTTATACTGGCCAAACATATATCCAATCTCTCTTGCGCCTGTTCCAATATCGCCCGCAGGTACATCGGTATCAGCACCAATGTGTTTGGTTAACTCCGTTGTATAGCTTTGGCAGAATCGCATTACTTCGCCATCACTTTTGTCTCTCGAGTTAAAATCGGCTCCGCCCTTTGCACCACCAATCGGCAAGCCCGTCAATGAATTTTTAAAGGTTTGCTCAAACCCAAGGAACTTTAAGATAGAAGCGTTCACACTGGGGTGCAAACGAATGCCACCTTTATAAGGGCCAATCGCTGAGTTATATTGAACACGCCAGCCGCGGTTCACCTGCACTACGCCTTTGTCATCTACCCAAGAAACACGGAACTGAATCATCCGTTCTGGCTCCACAAGCCTTTCTATGATACCCGCCGCAACAAAATCTGGTCGTTTTTCCACTACGGACTCTAGGGATTCTAGAACTTCCCTCACCGCCTGAAGAAATTCCGGCTCCCCTGCATTGCGCTGGCATACAGTTTGATATACGGACAACAGATATTGATTTTGAAAAGACATGTGGTTACCTCCTATAAGAAATTGTTTTGATTATACTCCCTCGTTTGAAATATATCAATACCAAAACTGCATTTTATTGATTGATTTTGATATTTTTAGTATTTTTGTTGATTATATAAGATGTTTTCTGAATTGTATTTTATTTTAAAATTCAAATTTAGAGTATTTGATGATGAAAACTAACAAATTACATATATCGTAAGTTCTGTTTTACTCCATTACTAAATTGCAGAACAAAGAAGTCCTACTCCCGAATATAAAAAAAGAACGATTCCATAAAGGAACCGTTCTTCTTTAGATAAATGAGTGAAAAATAGAATGGTATTTGCAATACCAATTCAAATTTTATTTTACGCGCTCTTTGAGCTTGTCGAGCTCTTCATGAAGCTCTTTTGGCAGCTTATCGCCAAACTTATGATAGAACTCTTCAATCCCCTCAGCTTCCTTCACCCACTGTGCTTTATCAACCTGCAAGATGCTGCGCAGTGTTTCAAAGGAAATTTCATCCTCAAGGCCAGCAATATCAATATCTTCTGCTTGGGGTACAAAGCCGATGGGGGTTTCTACTGCGTCTGCTTTTCCCTCTACACGTGCAATAATCCAATCCAGCACACGCATATTGTCGCCAAAGCCGGGCCATAAGAAATGACCTTCATCGTCAAGGCGGAACCAGTTCACATTGAAAATCTTCGGAGCCTTATCACCTAAGATTTTACCCATTTCGATCCAGTGGTCAAAATAGTCTCCCATATGGTAGCCGCAGAACGGCAGCATTGCCATGGGGTCACGACGAACCACGCCAACAGCACCAGCAGCGGCAGCTGTTGTTTCGGAAGCCATAATGGAGCCTACAAACACACCATTATCCCAATCACGAGACTGGTAGACAAGCGGAGTGGTCTGTGCACGGCGACCACCGAAGATAATCGCGGAAATCGGCACACCTTCGCCCTTATCAAACTCGGGGCTAATGCAAGGGCAATTTTCAGCCGGAGCGGTAAAGCGGCTGTTGGGGTGAGCGCCTTTTTCCTCAGAGGTGGTGCCGTCCCAAGGCTGGCCCTTCCAGTTCAATGCATTCTTGGGCGGGTTCTTATCAAGACCCTCCCACCAAACGGTGTTGTCATCCAAATTATGAACAACGTTGGTGAAAATAGTACCCTTCTTCGTGGACTCCAAAGCATTGAAGTTGGATTTTGCATTGGTGCCGGGAGCTACGCCGAAGAATCCGTTCTCTGGGTTAATGGCATACAGTCTGCCATCTTCTCCCGGGCGCATCCAAGCGATGTCGTCGCCAACTGTCCAAATTTTATAGCCCTTATTGCGGTAACCCTCCGGCGGAATCAGCATTGCCAGGTTGGTTTTGCCGCAAGCGGACGGGAACGCAGCGGTAACATAGGTTACCTTGCCTTCCGGATTTTCAATACCGAGAATGAGCATATGCTCTGCCATCCAGCCCTGCTCGCGACCGAGATTAGAAGCAATACGAAGCGCAAAGCACTTTTTGCCGAGTAGAACATTTCCGCCGTAACCAGAGTTTACGGAAATAATGGTGTTATCCTCTGGGAAGTGGCATATGTAGCGTTTTTCTTGGTCAATTTGGCACTTGCAGTGCAGGCCGCGAACCCACTCAGGGTTATCACCCAATACATCCCAAACTGCCTGGCCAACACGAGTCATAATTGCCATATTGAGCACAACGTAAATCGAATCCGTCAGTTCAACACCAATTTTTGCAAGAGGGGAACCAACGGGACCCATGGAGTAGGGAATTACATACATTGTGCGGCCTTTGTAGCTATCTTTAGCAATGTCATAAAGCATATCGTAAGCTTTTTTCGGCTCCATCCAGTTATTGGTAGGGCCTGCATCCTCTTCATTACGGGAGCAAATAAAAGTACGATCTTCCACACGTGCAACGTCATTTACTGCTGTTCGGTGCAGGTAGCAGCCCGGCAGCTTCTCTTGGTTCAATTGAATCAGCTCGCCAGTTGAGCAAGCCTCAGCTCTTAATTGCTCGAGCTGCTGCTCGGAGCCATCAATCCAAACGATCTGATCAGGGCTGACAAGAGCTTTCATTTCTTCGATCCAGTTCAATACCGTTTTGTTGTTTGTCATTCCAGTTCTCCTTCCGGCCTGTTAGCCAAATAACGATAACTCTATTCCCATTATAATCGATATGAAAGCAGGAATCAATTCATATTTGTCAATTGTCAACCAAAAATGAGTATAAATAACTGTTAAATTCATTTAGAGAATCACGAAAAAAACACCGAACGACAAGCCACTACAATATAATTGATTATCTTACAGATTTATTCACAAAATCAGCTTGAATATCCATACTGGCAACCGCGTTTAAGTCGAGCCCGGCTCGTTTCCCCGCCTGGTATTCATAAAACCCCTGCGATGCCACCATGGCGGCATTATCCCCACACAAAGCGAGCTCTGGGCGATAAAACTCCCAGCCATTTTCGCGGCATATGACCTCTAATTCACGCCGCAATAATGCATTTGCAGAAACACCGCCTGCTATTACCAGCTTCTTTTCTCCGGTTTCTCGCATGGCTGCCATTACATTACGCACGAGGCAGTCAACCACCGCACGGCGAAAGGAGGCCGCTAAATCCGCTCGTGGAAGTTCTTCCCCTTTTTGTGTTGACTTGTGAATTAAATTAATCACAGCCGTTTTTAGGCCAGAAAAACTAAAGTCAAACGGTGAGCCATCCACCGTGGGGTGCGGCAAAGAAAAGGCATTGGGGTCGCCAAGCTCAGCCTCTTTGTCTAAAAACACACCGCCGGGGTAAGGCAAGCCCATGGCGCGCGCCGCTTTGTCGAACGCCTCGCCTGCGGCATCATCCCGTGTGCAGCCAAGCACATGAAACTGTGTGTAATCCGCTACATGTACAATGTGCGTATGTCCACCGGAAACCACCAAGCACAAAAAGGGTGGCTTAAGCTCCGTATTTGTCAGGTAATTTGCCGCAACGTGAGAACGAAGGTGATGCACCGGCACCAAAGGCACTCCAGAGGCATAGCTCAGCCCCTTTGCATAGTTCACGCCTACAAGCAGCGCACCAATCAACCCCGGTGCGGCGGTAACTGCAATCGCATCCAAATCCTTCAAGGTTACTTTTGCGTCATCCAGTGCCTGCTGTACCACACCCACAATTGCCTCTGCATGGCGGCGAGACGCTATTTCGGGTACTACGCCACCAAATTTGCGATGCTCCAGCACCTGAGACGCTATGACTGACGATAATACACGGCGGCCGTCTTCCACTACGGAAGCCGCTGTTTCATCGCACGAGCTTTCAATTCCTAACAACTTCATTTTTGTTTCCCCTTTGTTTGATTCCACGGCGTTGCGCCATGCTCCCAGCCTTGCTCTGCCCAATAGGTACGGTCTGCCGGATTATTGGCAAACCCAAATACGGATTGTCTCATGATATAAAACATGCCTTTGGTTCGTATGGATGGTGCAGAACCCTTTTTAATACTCTCATACAGCCGCTCCGCTGCACGATTCAAAGAACGTTCCGCTTTGATACGGCGGGATTCTTTCATATCTTGAAATCCTGCCGCCCAAAAGGTAATTCCGCAGTGGTATATATGGCTGATTCCCCAAAAAGAAAGGGAGCGGGTGATTCCATTGATTACATGCTTTGTTCCTGCGCCCGCCGTAGTCGAAACAATCAGCGCACTTTTATGGAACATTTCCCTTCTTGGACGATGCGCCATAAAGAAATGTCCGAAATGGTCAAGAAAGTTCTTCATTGGCGCAGTCATTTCCATTACATACACCGGCGAAGCGAAAATAAGTCCGTCTGCCTCAAGCATAGCGCGCTTCATGGGCTCCGTATACTCGTGGTGCGGGCATTTTTCTTCGGTCTTTTCAAAACAAGTAAAGCATCCCGTGCAAAAATGTGGCAAATCCTTCGGCAAATAAAATTCAGTGAATTCTGCGGGCTCCAAAGCAGCCAAGCGTTCTTTGACAATCTGGACAGCATCGTACGTATTCTTTTTGCGAGGGCTACCGTACACGATACAGTATTTCATCGGAATCCTTCTTTCAAATAAGCACTTTGGTCATAATAAGACCATCCTCTTTTGGCTGCTCGTACAGACCCTTTCGAATGCCAATTTCCTGAAATCCGCAAGCATGGTACAACCGAATCGCCTCCTGATTGGTAACACGAACTTCGAGCGAAAGGGTAACCGCGCCGCGCTGAGTTGCCAAGCGTTCCAACGACTGCAGTAAAAGCCTCCCTGCCCCATGCCGGCGGTAGTTTGGGTCTACCGCTACATTGGTGACATAAGCTTCATCCACAATAACGTGCATTCCCGCATAGCCAATGGTTTGCCCCATATACTCTGCTACCTCAAAGCAGGCAGTAGGCTCCGAAAGCTCTGCCGCAAGCCCTTCTCGTGACCATGGGATGGAAAAGCAAAGCCGCTCCAGTGCGGCAAGTGCGTCCAAATGGCATTCCTGCATAGAAACTATACGAACTCCCTCAACGCTCCAGCTCATACAATAGCTCCTCGAGTGCTTTTCGTATTTGGTCGCAGCTGGCACGGTAAATCTCCATACTCCCGCCGTAAGGGTCTCCCACACCACCGCCGAGCACCTTGATTTTCTCCCGCGGAACACCGGCTGCTTGAAGTGCCCCTGCATGGTTCTGCATCATCACTACAAACAAATCTGCGCTTTGCAGCAGCTCTTTCGTTACGGGTTTGGCACGGTGGGAAGAAAGCTCTACCCCAAGCTCACGGCATACTGCTACGGCATTTTCTGCGGCAGGTTCTCCCGCATTTGCAAACAGCCCCGCACTGCTGCAAGTAATATCGGTTATGCCGCGTTCCAAAAGCATTTTGCGGAACAACCCTTCAGCCATTGGGCTGCGGCAGGTATTGCCCGTACAGATAAAGACTATTTTCATTATCACTTACCCCTTTTCTTTTGGGACGAGCGGGTATCTATAAAAACTATTCTTTCGCATCGTACCATGTTTTCCCGATTTTTGCTTCTGCAAGCATTGCTACGGAGAGTGAAACCGCATTTTGCATTTCCTCTGTAAGCAGCTTTGCAGCCGCCTCCGCTTCTTCCTCCGGTGCTTCTACAATCAATTCATCGTGTACCTGCAAAATCAGCTTGGCCTGCATTTTTTCTTCCTTTAATCGATCAGCAACACGAATCATGGCTATTTTAATAATATCTGCCGCTGTTCCTTGTATGGGCATGTTCATGGCAACACGCTCGCCAAACGAACGTAGATTAAAATTGCTGCTCGTCAGCTCCGGCAAATAGCGGCGGCGGCCAAACAGCGTTTCGGCGTAGCCGCGTTCTTTTGCCAGCTCTACCACGCGGTTCATATACCGCTGAACACCATCGTAATGCGCTAAATACGCTTTAATATAATCATCGGCTTCCTTGCGGGTAACACCAATGTCTTTGGATAGTGAAAATGCACCAATTCCATAGACAATGCCAAAATTGACTGCCTTTGCACGACTGCGCATAATGGGTGTTACCATTTCTTCCGGCATACGGAACACTTGGGCGGCAGTAATACGGTGAATATCCGCACCCTCTCCAAAGCCCGCAATCATATTTTGATCATCTGCCACATGTGCCAGCACCCGAAGCTCAATCTGCGAATAGTCCGCATCTACCAAAACCCAACCCGGCCTTGCGGTGAAAAAGCGGCGCAGCTCACGCCCTTGTTCCGTACGAACGGGAATATTCTGCAGGTTTGGCTCCGTAGAGCTTATGCGTCCGGTACGCGTTTCGGTTTGGTTAAAACGGGAATGAATGCGTCCATCCGCTCCAATTACTTTAAGCAAACCATCGCAGTAGGTTGATTTCAATTTCGCCAAACCGCGGTACTCCAGAATCATTTCGACTGCCGGGTGCTCATAGCGCAACCCCTCTAATACCTCCGCATTGGTGGAATACCCGCTTTTCGTTTTCTTACCAGTTTGAAGCCCCAGCTTTTCAAAAAGCGCCTGCCCAAGCTGTTTGGGCGAATTTAGATTAAATTCGTAACCCACCTGCTCATAAATTTGACTTTGGATTTCATCAATCCGCAACTGAAGTCCCTTGCCGTACTCTTCAATTCCGGCGGCATCAACTGCTACGCCCACCGTCTCCATTTGAGCGAGCACCTTGGCAAGTGGCAGCTCAATGTTTTTAAGCAATTCTGTCTGCCCATTTTTCTCAATCTCTTGAGTCAGACAATCCACCAAGGCAGGTAATACTGCCGCTCTGGCGGCATCCGGGTATTCCTCGTTGACACTGGGCAATGCTACCTCATATTCTGCGGCAAGGCGTTCCTCACTGTATTCGGAGGAGGAAGGATTGAGCAGATACGCCGCAAGCACGGTATCCATCCCGAGGTTTTTCACTTCAACTCCCATTTGTGCCAGCGCGGCATAAAAAGGCTTGCTGTTGTGTATGTTTGTTACAATTTTTGCATCACCACACAACGCACGCAGAAAGGCTTTCTCTGGCTTAAGAATATAAACTGTTCCATCTATGGGCAATAGAAGAGTGGTGATTTCATCATTGGCATACACAGCCGTTATATCTGCTCTCCCACGCTCTTGCAATGGGATTAACAGCCCAGCTCCATCCTCCAGTGCTTTTACTGGCAGAGCCTTCGTGGTTTTATTTTCCGGAGTGTCCTGCGAGGCTGCATCCAACCCAAGCTTTGGGATAAGCGAGAACAGCTCAAGCTTTGCCATCAGGCGGGCAGCCGCGGCCTTGTCGCCTGCCTGCATGCGATAAGCCTCCAGCTTGGTCTCAATCGGCACTTCCGTACAAATCCTACCCAGCTTGCGGCTAAGAAACGCGTTCTCTTTGCCCTCACGCAGCTTTTTGCGGACACCATCCTTAATTTCAATGGAGTCCAAGTGCTCATAAATATAATCTATGTCATGAAAGTTACGAATCAAATCTCCCGCGCCCTTGGGGCCAATACCGGCAACGCCGGGGATATTGTCGGAACTGTCACCTTGAAGTGCCTTTAACTCAATCATTTGGGGTGGAGTTACACCATATTCCTCTAAAATCTTGGCTGCGTCATACACAGACACCTGGGGCTGACCAAATTTGGTGGCAGCAAGGCGCACGGTTACTCCCTCACCCACTAACTGCAAGCTGTCGCGGTCACCGGTCGCAATCACACATTCCGCTCCCTGTTCGCGGCTGGCCTTGGCGAGCGTACCAAGAATATCGTCCGCTTCAAAGCCGGGCTGCTCCACCAAAGGGTAACCGAGCAGGCTCAATAGCTCCTTAAGAACCGGCATTTGCTGTGCCAGCTCTTCCGGCATTCCCTTGCGCTGGGCTTTGTAGCCGTCGTATTCCAAGTGGCGAAAGGTTGGCTCTCTGCGGTCAAACGCAATTGCCACTGCATCCGGCTGGGTTTCATCCCATATTTTTTTCAGCATGGTTAAGAACCCATAAATACCATTGGTAAAGTGACCGTCCTTGGTGGTAAGCAGCTTAATACCGTAAAATGCACGGTTTAAAATACTGTTTCCATCCAGCACCAGTAATCTCATTTTTTCTCCATTCTTCCGCGTTGCGCGAAGCGGCGCTCCCTTTGCAAAATGACACATTGTTTTTCATTCGTTCCTTTTGCATCTGCCGCAATCTGTTTTATCTTACATTTATTATAACATCTTCCAGCGAAAAAATTAAGTGCTTTTCGTCCCGGATTGTGGTATATTAATAAGAACCTTATGCCACAAACGGCTGTAAGAATTCTGAGCTTTTATTGGAAAGGATTTTATTCATTGAAACTGGGTTCTTTTCTCATTGAAAACCGAGCGGCGCTCGCGCCAATGGCTGGGATTACCGACGCTTCATACCGCCAGCTATGTGTGGATTTTGGAGCAGGGTATGTAGTAACCGAAATGGTGAGTGCGCAAGGATTAACGTATAAAAACTATAAGACCAACCAACTCATGAAGCTTTCAGACGCGGAGCGACCCGCGGCGATTCAGCTTTTTGGCGATGAACCCGATTATTTGGCACGTGGAGCAGAGATTGCGATGAATTTTTCTCCCGATGCCATCGATATTAACATGGGCTGCCCTGCACCCAAGGTGTGCGGCACCAGTGGCAGAGGGCACGGCAGTGGCAGTGCACTGATGAAAAATCCCGAGCTTTGCGGCAAGATTGTTGCGGCAGTAAAATCTGCTGTGAATGTGCCGGTTACGGTAAAAATCCGCAAGGGTTGGGATAAAAACAGCATCAACGCCGTGGAGGTTGCGCAAATCTGCGAGGCCGCAGGTGCGGATGCCATTGCCATTCACGGTAGAACCCGCGAGCAGATGTACCAGCCCAGCGCGGATTGGGACAGCATTGCCGCTGTAAAGCAAGCCGTAAAAATTCCTGTGATTGGTAACGGAGATGTTACCGATGCCAAAACCGCTGCTCAAATGCTGGAGCAAACCGGGTGCGATATGGTGATGGTAGGCCGCGCCGCTCTGGGAAACCCGTGGATATTCCGAGAGATTCACGCGTACCTTTCCACCGGAGTGCTGTTGCCGCCCCCAACCTTAAACGAGCGCATGCTCATTATGCTGCGCCATGTACAAGCCATGTGTGAAGATAAGGGCGAAGACCGCGCCATGCGCGAGGCACGAAAGCATGCAGGCTGGTATTTAAAGGGATTACCGAATGCGGCGGCGTTCCGCTGTGAGGCTGGGCAGCTATCTGTATTTCACGACATTGAGGTGCTAGCCCAGAAGGTGCTTTCTTCTTCCCTTTAAATCATATTATTTTACTATAACAAAAGACCCTCAACCGCAGATATGAATCTGGGTTGAGGGCCTTTTTCCATCCTTTGTTCACGAGAGCATTTTACACTCCGCACGCGAACCTATTCTGTCTTTTGCTCCCCCGAGGCCGCCTGACCATCCACATACCCCTCGCCGGCGATATAGGCAATCACCGCGCCGAGTGATAAAATCACACCGCTTACCTGCTGTGTGGTGTTTGCGTCTGCCCCGAACAAAGCTAGTACACCCACAATAAATGCGGCTACTGCTAGCCAGAATTTACGCGATGTCAGCTTTTGCGCCCAATTGATTTTACCCATTTTTACCCCTCTCTCTGCCGGGTGAATTTAAGCAACCATATTTCTTTACAATACGGTAAAGTTACACGGTACGGTCTGTCCACCCGACGTGACCATAATATGTCCATGCCTTGCCACTGGTTCCAATGGTAGGCCTTTTACATCGATGAGCCAGCCACGCCCTTTGGAATCTAACCGCGGCTCCGAAGCAAAAATCACGTCTCGCCCCGTGGTGCTCACCGTAGGTTTTTCTTGGCAGCGGGCGAGCACCGTATACGTTTCTCCCACCGCCATGCTTTTACTGGAGGTATCTAGCGTAAGACCAGTGATTTCCGGAACACAACCGTTAGAAAAATCCTTGTAACAAAGATTGAGATCTACTCTCCCGGAAATTCCCGGCAAGCTGCCATCACTGGAGTACTGCCACACATCGTACTCACCGGGGTAGGTCACCTTGGTACTATACTGTGCCAGCCAGAAGGAATAATTGACAAGTTGCGACATATTCAGGCGATTGACTGCCCAATCCTTATTCGCGTACACTCCAGCGGGAAAGCCTGCCGCCGCAATTCTTTCACAGAAGCGCAAACAGATGGCAGTTGCCACCTGCTTGCTGGTTCCACCGCGCTTGCTCTTGTAACCGTCGGCATCTTCCATATCAATGTACACAGGGTAGGTGGGCTTGAAACCCTTAAGTAGCCGCAAGGCATGTGCCGCCTCACTTTCGGCTTCCTTTACCGTCATTGCATAGCTATATAGATACACACCCCACGGGATGCCTAATCGGTTGCACTCAGCCACATTCCGCGCCCACTGCTTGTCGTCTTGGCTAACCATATCGCTGCCATACCCACAGCGCAGGATGGCAAAATCAATATTGCCCTTCAGCTTGTCCCAGTCAACGAGCCCGTTGGCGTTGCTCACGTCGATGCCTTTAAGCATTACTCTTCCCATCCGTTTCCACTGCATCTAGAGCGGCGGCAACAATCTCTGATTTTTCAGTGTCCGTTAACAATTTATAATCAGCAAAAACAACTTCTCTGCTTTCGCCCGCTTGTACCCGTCGCTGTATTAATTCAGCAGCAACTTTCAATCGTCCTGTCATACTTTTACTCCTCATTCACTATAAAATGTATTTGCAATCTTAACCGCCAGCTCATCCGGGATATTATCCCTAGCAACGTCCACCAACTCGTCCACAATTCCGGTCACGGTTTCCTGCTTACGGATATATCTGAGCTGCCGCAGTATGTCGATCTGTTCTTGTAGTTCTTCAAGGCTGTCAACAAAGAGAAGCAGGGCGACGTTGGGGGTTGCTCGCAGAGGTAACACTTCTGTACACGGACGAGCATCCATAAAATTAATTAGTGCAGTTTCAACATCAAGTTTAGAAGCAAGTTGTTCAGCATACTGCTTTGTACCATCAAACTCGTTGTGGAATATGGCTAGTCTTATCTGTCTATTATTTTGCGCCAAAATAGTATTCTCCTTTACTATATTTTTTTACTGAAATTGAGCCTATGCCTCCGGCAGTACCAAATTCTCCATGTCCAGTATTACCACTTGATGGAGTAGAATTCCCGCCGGGTCCGCCACCGCCGCCTGCAACAGTTAAACTACCCGTGTTTGTATAGGATTTTCGATAGAGGATGTAGATTCCTCCGCCGCCTCCACCGCCGCCTCCACCGCCACCTGCGGCTGCGTCACCACCCCAGCCTCCACGACCACCAGAGCAATCGATTCTCCCGCTACAAACAAAGTTCCCCCCAACAGCAAATATTATAACACCGCCACCCCGGTTACCAGCACCGCCACCACCACCATATATATAGTATTTGTTGTCGACCAGATACCCGTCACCGCCACTACTACCGGGGCCATTCCCACCAGCACTGTATCGCCCACTATCTCCAGCTGTGCCGTCGCCACCGCCACCGCCACCATATCTACCGCCACCTGCCTGATATCGACTAGTCCCAGCGCTTCCTCCTAAAAAGGTATCAATAATATCAGTTGTTATTTGGTCAGCGCCTCCGCCTCTACCTCCCATGTTTTTATAGGAATTAACATAACCTCCTCCGTCGCCGCCACTGCCATACCCACCGCCATACTTCCTTGCCGACATTCCCTTTGAATGTGTCTCCCTAATAAGAACACCCTTCATGTCGCTACCCCGACCGCCACTACCTCCCTTGCCCGGAGACAAGGATGCCGGGTAATTAAAACTGCTTGTATGTAGCGCTGCTGCTAAATTACTTTGAGATAAGGTTCCTTTTATAATACAATCGCCTTGAACCCTAATGATTAGCCCCGAATTTAGATTATTTAGAGTTACTGATACATTAGGGTTAATAGTAAGAGATTTATACTGCAACTCCATATACTCAGCGGCAGAACCAACGTTAAATGACATATTGCTGCTTATCACAGCATCACCATGTCTTCCATCACCAAAAATCTCATCTAATGTAAGCATTCTACGTCTTAATAAAGCTATCCCCATTCATCTCACCACCAGTATTTGAATTGGAATTGCAATCGTAGGTTTAGCATCATAACAATATACCACTATACTATTTTCACCTGTTACTATTTTGCTTACGTAGCCCCATGCGTCTAGTTGTGCTTGAGCTGTTGCAACTGCATCTGATAACACTACATCAATTATTGGATTATCTATTTCCAGCAGACCGCTGACTGTAACCGTTTGAGTATGTGGGGCATTGGCAGACCAGCCCGCCGTGCTCAGTGTAGCCGTATAGGTAGTGGTTGTGGCCTTTCCGTTCCACACCTCCCGTTCCTTTTCTGTAACATGCCTGGTTGTGTCGTTTCCGTGCGCGTTGATATCGCTGATTTTCTGGTTAAATAGATTTCGATTTACCGCGTCCGAGCCTTGAAATAAACTTGTAATATCCGGCAATTCTCTTTCTCCTTTCAAATATATATAAATTTAAGTAATTAAATGGACAATGACGTAACCAAATACATCATTGTCCTATCACCCTTTATTTAGAGCAGCGTATTACTGCTGTTCCGTATCACTCACTTTTGGTTCTTCTGCCTCTTTGTCATTTTCATCTGGCACTTCTTCACCGTTTGGTTCTTCACCAGCAATTGCCATACTTAGAGTTAAGTACTGGTCCTTTGTGAGCCTGCCTGCTGCAAAGAAAACATCTAATTTTTCCTGCAAATCTGCTGTAAGCCCATTTTGAATGAGCATTTGGCATAAATTATAAACAAAAGTCATTATTTGTTACCTCCTAATTTTTCTAGCTCTTTTTCGTACTCCATTTGTACCATTCCTTGTGTTAAGGTAAGGGTTTTATCTTGCAAGGCTTTATAGTCGTTTTTTAAAGATTCTACCATTACAGCTATTGAACCGTTACTTTCTTTTAAACTACAATTTTCATCCTCTAACCTTTTTAGGTTTTCTTTTTGTTTCGCAAACTGCTCTGTAATTTGGTCATAAAAACAAGGCATGTTAACTCTCCTTTTCTTTATTCGATTAAGAAGTAATCAACCCAGTCATCAAATTCAGTATCATTTCTAATATAAGTAGCGTACATTGGGAACATCTGAAAATAAGCAAATCTTGAGATGTAGCCATTCCAATTTGGCTTAGAACCATCAGACAATGTAGCATAACCATAGCTTTCAACAGAATGTGTATTACCTGGGCTAATTTCAAGAATAATCATTTTTCCATTGGTGTTTTTTTTCGCACCTGAAAGTCGGCTTTTCTTTGTATATAAAACGTTCATTGCGACACTACTGTTGGAAATAACTCTCATTGCAATGCTACTATTAGCAATCGCTTTCATCGCTGTTGAAGATGCAGCAACAGTGTTAAAATCCGGATACAAGCTTGCATCCAAACCAGCGCAACCTACAGCAAACTTTCCAACAGCTAGATTAGAATTGCTTACTACATTCATAGCAACAGAAGAATTAATACAAGCGTTCCTTGCAGTACTGCTATTTGCAATCGCAGTCATTGCCGTTGAAGATGCAGCAATTTCGGTCATAGCGGCACTACTGACAGCAATAGACTTCATTGCCGTGCTGCTATTTGCAATCACTTTCATTGCAGTAGCATTGTTTACAAACTTTGCGATTGTCTCCTTAACCACAACCATTTTACTTAGAATCGGGTTCAGCGTAACCAAAATACCGTTTATGGTTTCTTCTGTTTGTTTTACTTCTTGTTCCGCCGTATTGCCTTCGATTATCTTAGGTAAATTCGAACGGATACTGCTAATGTTACTTTGAATTGTTTGCAAAGAAGCAGTTCCTTTCGACAAATCATCAATGGCAACCAAAAGCGTATTAATCGCAATTGCACTTTTCGCAATTTCTCCCATGGCAACCGTGCTGTTTAAAATGGCGTCCATTGCAATGCTACTTCGAATTGCAGAGTACATCGCCGCTTGGCTGTTTGCAATGAGCTGCATAACATTTTGCTTTTGTACTGCCGCCCTCATAAAATAACGGTTGCTAATTAACGCGTGTATGGTTAAAGCATTCAAACTGTTTTGAACAACAGTCTCACTTGTACTCTCCGCAGCAGATATTTTGTCCGCGGAATACGTGCAGCTCGTCAATGCGGTAAGCGCCTGAACACTACTGCAAATGTCCGTCACTGCTTCGTTATTGGCTATGATTTCTTCAATCGTATTTAATGTTGGCAAAACGTTGGAGGTCAGTTTGAATGTAGAAACCAACCATTGCCCAACCTTTTCACCAGATAAGAATTTTTCTACATATCTGCTGTAACCCTCTTGGAACTTGGATTCCAGAATATTAAACAGATCCGTAGTCATGTTTTGCATCACAACAAAGCCATTGCCATTCGGGAATGCCTCTACTCCATAGAATGCGTTCAGCTGTTCCCCTAAAACGCCGCTGTCTTTCCATAAGCTGTCTACATTTTTTACATCCAGGCGTGCATACACGTATTCGCGTATTTGCTTATGACCATACAGCCACAGGCTCCTGAGACAAAACTCGTTCCATAGATTTTTATTCTCTTTTGCCATGATGAAGCTTTTGTTGCCAAAAACAGAAATATCGTTGATATAGTGAACATAGTTTAAAGGCTCCCTCATGTCACTATTTACTTTCATTACTTCAGCCCAACTCATAATCTGTAACCACCTCTCTAATTTTTCCGTCAGCTAAAAATTCTGTGGTTTTTTTCAGTAATACTTTATTCTCCGGCTTGCTTTTTACGATTTTCTCAATATTGCCGTTCCCTAAAAATCTCGTAATTTCAATGGTATCTTCCATTTCTTCTTGTATGGAGCCGTCGGCTAAAATGCTGGTCATTTTTCCATCAACACAAGTGCCAACGCTGCCTATGTTCCATTTTCTTCTCTCTTTTTCCGTCACATGCCTAGTAGTATCATTCCCGTGCGCATTCATATCGCTGAGTTTTTGGTTAAACAGAGTGCGGGATACCCCGTCCGCTCCTTCAAATAAACTTGTAATATCAGGCAATCCACTCTCCCCTTTCTAGCTGCGTTAAGGTTAGATTTTTTTCATCCAATTGGTCAAAGGTAAGTGCTTGGTCATCTAGCTCATCCCAAGTAAGGTAAATGTAGGCGATGTCCAATAGCAGGTTCGCGGGAATCGTCTCATAAGCCGTTACATACAAGGGCTTTAAATCGGATATTCGGCTTTCTCCGCGATAGCGAACCTTTATCACAAAATCCTCTACGCTTACCTCTACATTCAGCCCCATGTACGCTTCTACCATATTGCGCAGTACATTAATGTTGATGGGCGGTTTTGTCATCAGCTTTGCTTTCAGTGCATCGCGCCGCGCTTGCAAGGTAGAATTCATGGGGGAGGAGACGCCGAGCAGCTTCTCCCAGCGCTGCGCCCCCTCTTCGTCACAGGTGGAAACCGATTTGTTCTTTACCATCTTCCGTACCTGCTCGGACAAAGCATCCATTTGTATATTTACAACTCCGGCAATCGCATCGATTTCCACAACATCCTGCAGTCGGTCGATTAAATAGCCTTTAAAATCGTTCTTGTGGTCGTAAAACATCAGCCGGTCACCTCGCTCACTGTGATCGCCCCCATTACCGGAACCTGATACGCAGAGAAGGATTTTTCCAAGGATAAGTTTGCACTTTCCCCGTTTAGCGTTACCGTTCCAACATCCACTACGCTTTCATGCGAATTTAATATGTTCGCCACCAGCTTTGCGTAAAAGACCGTCTCCTCTGCAAAACCGATGCTGCCAATGTAATCGCTAATTGCTTTTTCCACAGAAGCTTTTACAAGGGCTAAGTTCGTACCATGCCGCAGTCTCACTTGTGCCATAACCTCAACGGGCAAGTCTACGGAGGTACCTACCGTTACGGTGTGCCCAATGGGGGCAATGCCGTCACCGTTCGTTCCCATTACCGATTGCACCTTATCTACAAGCGTCTGCGTTGCGGTATTGCCCTGCTCATCGCCAATAACCAGCCCAACGCTGCCCGCTCCCATAGTCAAGGCGCCGAATACCTGCACTGTACCCACTCCGTCAATGGAAAGTGTCTTTTCTTTGTAGTCCGCAATATTGCCGCCATATGGCTGCTGCCGAACTGCGGTATGGAACCTTGCGCGCAGGGACTCATCGCTTTCCTGATCCCTTGCTGGAATGAGAGCAGGAGCAATTAATTGTGCCGAAGCCAATCCATTAATGTTATCCACTGGCAGAATTTCGCCACCATACGCATTTCCCTGCATCCCGTATTTATCACAGATTGCTTTGTACTGCCCATCCGCAAGCTTTTCCTTTGTTGTAAAGGAAACATCCTCTATTGCAAAGCGACTGCCAAGCGGAATATCCTTTGGCGCACCGGAGGAATCAAAGGTATTGATTTGCCGTATCGCCTGTGTTGCTTGGTCTCGATCGACACCAAAATCGGATGTGACTCGGTCTAGCCATTCCTCCTCTGCTGTGTCTGCAAACAGTAGGTCAGTCAAATAGGCTATCATATAAGACTGCTGCGCCAAAACAAACGCAGTAGGTGCTAATGTATGGTAAATGATGCTTCCCTCACGTTTATCGATGCTGTTTGGCACTTGATCGAGCATTTGTTTCAGGATTGCTTCATATTCATAAGGTTCAGCCAAGCGTTACACTCCTTTCTGTGTTGAAATCTCCAAAGATGGTGTTCACTGTAAAGTGAACAGTTGCAACTTCGCCATCAAACGTAATCTGATAATTAGAGATTCCCGTAATCCGGTCATCCTCACCGAGTGCTTCTTCTATGCGCCGCCGGAAGTCAGCTTGTACATATTCCCGATCCTTTCCGATTAAATCCGCAAGCTCCACTCCATAATCGTACGAAAAAATGTCGTAAAGGAATCGCTCTGTGGATAGAGCAAGACTCGCCGCTTGTGCTGCAGCTTCTTTCCCGTCAATCATCCCTTGAAGATGATTCCCGGACAACCGCCACGTTTTGGACGGATGAAAACTATATACGTCGTCACCATAGGTTTTTAGCACACTCATTCCATCACCCCTATCACCGCAAAACGCTGGCCACCATGCTTTTGGATTAAACTCACCCTCGACCCAATTGTAATAGTAAGGCCTTTGGGTACATCCACCATGTCAAGCGGAATCACCAGCGGGCGGTTGTCCACTTTAATATTGGAGCTACCCCATGTGCCATAAATTAAATCACAGAGTGCCTCATTTTGCAGGTATTCTTTTACAATGCTTTTAATGGCCGTATTTAAATCCATATCATCACCACACAAACTTTAATTCCAAACTCATGGTGTGCTTGTTGTGCCCAAAATTGTGCGTCACTTGGTCTGCAACCGCCCACAGGTCAAGACCCGCTTCTGCAATTTTTATTCGGATACCACTGCCTCCAAACACGCGGGTATCACCCATACACTCAACCTTTAGTGACTGAGTCTCCCGGTTCTTTAGCTGCAGTAATTGATGCGCTCGGGCAGCGAGCTGCGATTCGTTCAGGTCAGCATCTACTCTATCGTAATATTGCAGCTTTCCCCAATGATTTACATTACTACTATCAGAAGCGACATAGGCATTTCGAATACCTGTTTTATTGTCATCCTTAACAACCTTAATATAGTTAAAGGTATCCTCATCAATAGAGCGTTCGTAATCAAAGCCAGTCGCCATGGAGCCGTCACCAATTATAATCGGCAACCGCAAATCCACCATATCCCGCAGTATAATGGCGCCAAACTGATCCCGAAGTACATACCAGTATCCATTGGTATAAAGATTTTCCTCTATCGATTTGTAAATCATATCCAGGTGTGTCTGATCTAGAAACCGAAACTTTGTTAACTTTACTTCCGTATTATCGACCTGTCCCAAACGAATGCGGTCTCCTATTCCAGCTGCCACCGTGTTCAAAAACTCCGTTAGGGTACTCACCGGCCGAATAATGGAGTTCTTCGCCTTTAAATACCGTAGCTGGTCGTAACAAACACAGCTATACTTTTTAGTATCCTGTTTTGTTGTGAAAAGAAACCCATAAAATATATTCGCGTTGCCGTAGGTGAACACCACCGTGCTACCATTGGGGAACATTCCCGTTTTATAGGTAGGGTACTCAAAGCTAAACTTACTGGCTCCATTGTTCCAAGAAGATTGATGCGTTATATTCAGTGCAATATCCGAAATATCGGTATTATTAATAAGTAGCATTTTTTCACCTGCCTAATTATTACCACCAATTGCCCCATCTGGTATGCTTTTGGCGTAATTATCCATCGCTTTTCCAATTGTAGCGGCAGTGTTAGCGGCAGAATTAATTCCTTTGAGAATTTGTTCCTTATTTTTGATAGTATCCATAGCAATAATATACGAACTATCTTGACCATCGTTTAAAGTAGCTGGATTAACTTTAAAAGCTCCATTTGTACGATCTTTAATAACTAATGAATCTTTATAAAATTGATTAACTTTTTCTCCCAATCCATCGAGAAACCCAAAAAAACCACTGCTTCTGCTGGCTCCACTACCTCCACAACCTCCGCCGCCTCCACTGATCCCGCCGCCTCCACTGCTTTCTTCATCTTTTCCTGTCCTTCTAATAAGACTATATGGAGTTGTTTTACTATCAAAAACAACTACTTTAGGAATTGCAGGCGCTTTTCCGGGGCGCTTAATATATGGAACGTCCGTCGTTTTCACACCAGCCGCCTTATATTCTGTTACCTTTACTGTTACGTTATAAATTCCGGGGTATTCTTCCTTTTTGCTGTACCCTGTTAAGTATCCGGACATTGACTCATTTCGATTGTTTGATACAAAAATGAATCGGCTTGGGTCTTTCGTGGCAAGCAGGACCTCAAAACCTGTAAAAACCTTACTGGCAGCAGTCCAATTCGCCAGTCTATTCCGATTCTGTTCCGTCATTTCACATTCAAATGTCCAGGTTCGTAGCTTTCGGGATTCCGGCACCGGGAAGAATCCTTGCCCGATGCCGTCGTAAGAAGTAATTTCACGTTCACTGTTATCCTCTACATTCTTTATCCCATAAAGCAAAATACCACCTAGATTTACATAATAGGTCATCCATACACCCCCGCTGGCTGCGTTTGCAGATTTTGATATATGATATCGCCTAAGCTGTGATTAATCTCATTGAGGTCAGCGGTCTGGCTTACATTTTGGTTTTGAATGATTACCTGCGGCACATATTGCTGCATACGGAATACCGCCATTGCCTTCTGCGCTGCCAAATCGAACTGATAACGCAGCACTTCTTTTTCAATCTCCATTTTTCCGGTTACTGCAATTGGAGCAGTATTAGTGATTTCTGTATGAAGTGATGAAGAACTTAAATCTGTAGGTCTTTTCTTTATCTTTGAGCCATCCATACCATTTTGTGCTTCAGCTTTTAATTTATCTAAATCCTTAAATGTGCTTCCCTCGGAATCCTTATTTTCTTCATCTTCCATATTTAGAATTGAGGCCGTTCCCGCACCAGCTCCGAGCAGACATGCAATTAGAGTAATTACCTTGACAGGAACTCCTCCAAATACAAATTTTAGTATATTTGTAGCCACGGCTGCAACTTTCATAGCTTTTGCAAATCCCATAAGAGCTTCAGCACCTATCCGAAAGATTTTTATCAGTGTATTTAAATTCTCCGCAACCCATGATAATGCGTTTCCGAGCCATTCCATTCCATCTCCAATAATATTAAAGAACCAATTAAGTCCTCCATTTTTCAGCTGATTATTTAATTGTTGTAAGAGAGCTGATAGCCCCTGCACCACGGAACCAGATTGGTCTCCCAACGCGTACTGCATGCCTTCTCCAAACTTGTCTGCCTGTGTCTGTAATGATTCAAAGTTTGCTAGCACGATTTCCTGTGAAGCCCCACATTCATCAAAGGCCTCCAGCATATAATCAATTGCTCCATTCATATCGCCACTTGCCATGAGGGAGTTTACCTTATTTCCATCTGCTCCCCAAATTTGATAATCGTTTTGAACGGCAGAAGCATCCCCCATTAGCAACGACTGAACGGAGGAAACTGCTTTTTCTTTCCCCTGAGAAGGATCGCGTGCGTAAAGTCGCTCTGCTAATCCGTACAATCGAGTTATTATATCTATATTGTTTGTAAACTGTGCAAACTGCTTCGTTGCGTTTAAAGTACCACCTATACCCAATATAGATTTTTGTGCACCATACGTTTTTGCATAATCATAAAGCGCCGTTCCGGCCGATTCACTTCCGAGCATAGACTGTAGCGAAATTTTATTCACTTGCTGATTTTCTGCATTTTCAATTCCACTAATAAAATATTTGTAAGAATATTCTCCTGCTTTTTTTAGTAAATCTTCTGGCTTAATTAAATCTTCCAACTTAAATTTAGCGATTGAGATCACTCCTTTCCCATTTATTTTTGGGGAATGAATCATAGAGCCAGAGGCGGCGGAAATTCCGCCGCTTTAATTTTTACGCATCTCACTATTTACAATCAGATCGCTTGCAATAATGAATGCCCTCTCCTGTACTGACAGCTCCATAAAATCATGAGGAAGTATATTGTGGTTCTGCAGGGCCAGATGTGCATAGAAGCAAAAACCATCCTCGCCCTGCTCGATTAGTTTTTTGCTTCATCCACCTTATTCCCAAAATCGATGGTTACGTCAGCATGCTCATTATAAATATTGAGCAGTGCGCCAATTTCACCTGCGGTGAACATCGTCTTTAGCGCATCCGTAGGGCTCAAAATTCTTCTGCCCTCTTTTTCAGACAGAGCATCCAACAGTTCCGCACTGCTCAAATTCGGGCTCACCAAACTCAGCGCAATGGTGGGGTAAAGAGCCTCTAAGCCCTTTAGGCCTTTTGTCTGAACCTCGGCAGACATCTGTCCCATTTCATCTGCATTGAGCGCACGCATTTCAAATTCTGCGTCACCAAAGCTATCCAGCTTAAACGTAACGTTGGGTTTGCGATTCGGGTGCAAAAATTGCATCAAAGATTTATCCATAGTTAGCCCTCCTTATGCCAAGTCAAAGTCGTTAAAGGTAAATGAAGTCTCAATGGTCTGCGCGTTGTCACTGCTATCATCCAGCGCAATCAAGCCGATATTCGCCAAAACCACATCGGAGAGGGTTACGCCAATGCGTTTACTCTGCGAGCTAGCAGAAGCCGCATAAAACTGCAAGCTGATATTGGGTACCGCTCCGCCATTTTTGTAGTCGCGCATTGCTTTAATAAACGCGGGAGTGGTATGGTAATACGTCATATCGCCGCTGCCCTTCAGTCCACGCTGTGCTGCCTGCTCCATCGGGTCATTCAAAAACCTTCTATTTTCAACCACGGCTTCCAGCTTGGCGTTGATTTTAGAGACTTTAAATGCGGACACAATAGAACCGTTTAGTCGAATAAATGCCTCGCCGTCATGTCCAGAAAAAACGTCCTGTAATCTTGTTTTAGCCATTCTTCATTCCTCCTTAAAGTGCCGTCACGGTAACATAGATTTTATCAACTGTATCTACCGCCTTAATGCCTACTACTACATTCACTGCATCACGCTCTGAACCAGCAGCCACGGTAATGTCATCTGCAGAGAAACCCTCCACATATCCCGGGGCAAGATAATTCTGCGTGGTCATCTCAAATACCATTGCTTTAATTTGTGCACGGCCTTCCACACTATTGCGAATTTTACCAACACACTTGGTGTCCAACAGCTTCTGCAAATCACCCTGATATTTCTGCAGGGTACGCATCACCAAACCCTTGCCAAAATCTTTTGGTCGTTTGTCATCAAATTTAGTCAGGCTGGTAATGTCATATAAAACAGCCGGAGAACCGTACAACGGCACAAACAGAACTTCGCCCTTCTGGGTTCTGTCAATCTGCTGGTCACGACTCAAATGCGGTTTTACATCTGTCCAACCAGCGATGCCTCTGCTATAAGTAAGGCTATTTTCCACACCTGCCTGAGCAATCAAGCCAGCAAGTGTCGCACAAGCCTCCGCAGGTGTCAACTCATAATCAACTGTAACACCGCCGGTTGAGTTGCACGCATAAACATTTTCGCAGTTGGGGTTTATGCCGGTTACAACACCCTGTACATACGCCTTATTGGCATTCTGCTCCTGAACAAAGCTAACAACAGGCTCTGCCATCGCTGCATTCGTGCTACAAACCACGTTAAATTCACGCTTTTCCAGCTCTGAGAAAAATGCGGTATAATCACTTTCCGTGCTTCCATCCAGTCCGCCGCTCAGCTTAACTGTAACAGGCTCCAGATCACCAGTGCCGGAAAGTGCTACATAATACGTTGAATACTCTGCCACAGACGAAATTGTCTGAGCATCCACTTCCTGCGTGCCAAGGTAGGTTTTCACCAACCACTTTTCACCGCTCGCACTAACAATAACCGAAAGGTCGTTCCCGCGAGAACCGGCATATACCGCTTCTGCTGTAATTCCAGTGCTCAGCTTCGCTGAAGCTTTTTCACCCGCCGCATTAAGGCGGTACAAAATCAGCTTTTTAGCCCCGTTCATCACTTCGCGAACCAATTTCATAGAAGGATCGGTAATTTTGTAACCCAGAGGGAACAGTGTATTATCCCCTGCATTGATAACGGTCACCTGTTCACCCCAGCGAAGAGGAAGTGCCATCGCTACAACACCCGTAACGCTCAAACCATCCTCACGTGCGCCGGCTTTCAGCTCAATGTTTGTGCCTGGCAAGATTTTTGTAATCAATCTTCATCAGCTCCTTAAGAAGTTATATTTTGGTCTGCGTGTCCGATGATCGCATCATCAGGCACAACAGTTTCCCATACCTTTACAGAACTCGTCATGTAGGCAAGTCCCTCTTCCACGCTTGCACTGCTTGTAAAACAACGAAAGCTGCTTGTGTCGTTTTCTAACATATCTAAATTCTGTTCCAGCAAAAACATGGCATTTTGCAAATCTCTGCGCTCGGTGCCTTCCACTGGAACATACGTGATTTTTAGTCCAAATTCAAATTCTGTGGTCTGCCTAAGCTTCTTTCGATTGGTCATCCAATTACAATCAATAAAAAATGCCGGTGCGTCAGCAGTTTGTGGCAGCCCAATGTAAATTGACGCAAGTGGAAACAAGCTCGCTGTAAGCTGTGCCGCCGCCAGTGTTAATTGATCTAGAATTGTTAGAGATCCATTGTCCATTGCATCTCGCAACGACTGCGAAATGATTATTTTTTCAGATGCTTGCATAATACGCCTCCAAAATAGAATAAATTGTATATCCAATAACTCCCAGATACTATATGTTGATAACTCGGTTGAAATTGTGGAATCACTTTTTTGCTTTTCTGACATATTTTAAAAGAAATGAAAAGAAATGTGGTGATGCAAGTGAACGCAAGTTACAGGATTTCGATGCGTACTCCCATTGGTTTGCAAAATGGAATACTTTTTATTGCCGAAGAAGGAGATAGTATTCGTGGCTCCATTCGCACAATGGGAAATACGAGCTATTTTAAAAATGGAAAGCTAAGAAATAACACATTTGAATTTTCAGGAATTTTGAATACTGGTTTAATGCGGTTAAAATATAGTGCAAAGGGGAAAATAACAGAAAGCAAGTTAGACGCAACGGTGAAAACCGATTACGGCGTTTATTCTTTAGCAGGTATGCGAATTGAATCTTAAATGACCTCTCGTCTTCTTTATTAGGTCTCTCTATTACACCCAACAAACCTTCGATTTCTTTCTCTCTAAAGGGCAAGTTTCATTTTTTTAAATTAATTTATAAAATATGTGGGCAGCTTTAAATAAAAAAAAGACCCTTTGCATCTACTGTTTACAGTAATTGCAAAGGGTTTAAAAATTTGGAATACTTAAAGCTCGGATAGTAAATACAAAATCGAGAAAACTAAGGATGTACGCTATTATGGAAAGGAGTTTTGTTTCAATTGACAGATTATTCAGTAGAAGAAACTGCATTGCTTTATTCCGCTTTACAGTCCAATAAAGATCAATGGATAGGGCAATTGCAGAACCCATATCGTATAGAAGACGTTAATGAAGCTGGAGAAGGTATTCGAACACTTCAACCGCTTATGGAAAAAGTGAAAGAAGATTATATTACACGTGGTGGAGACGCAGCAAATTTGCAACACCAAAAGCACCTTTAATATTATATGAAAACCAGCCCTTGAATCAAAAGATTCAAGGGCTGGTAAGTTTCTCTTTTATTAATTAAAACAGAACGATGGTGTCCTCTTGCACTACACACTCGCATTCATAGCTTTGCTGCTGTTTTGTCTCCAAATCATAAATCGAATAAAAAACATATGAATCCGTTTCATCGCTAATAACATATTCCGCAACTAAATAACGATTCTCTACACAAGCAACAAATTGCCCGAGCTCCTTGCTGTATTGGCTGCTTACCTCAGTATTTAGTACACCCTGTATTTCATATGTATCTTCCAACTCGGTCACTCGGTAAATACGGGCAGGACTCTGCTCAATAAAGAAGCTTGCCGGCTCTTCGTCTTCTTTTAAATTCAGTTCGGCAACAACGGTTTTTTTACCACCAACTTTTTCTACCATGCAAATGCGTTGGTCACTATTGGGGTAATATTTTGCGCGAAAATATAGGCTAAGCTCATCTTGTCCTACATAACGCACCAGCCCGTGTGTTCCGGCGCTTAAAACAAGCTCTAACGGTAAATGTGTCTCATCCGCTTTTACCGATACAACAAAATCAAGTAGCGGGCAAAGCCAAACGTTATCATTGATTTCGTCGCCTAGCCATCTACGGTTCCGATAACATTTTTCTTTTTCTTCGTCGCTGCCATAAGGTTCTAAAATTAAAAGCATGCGTTCACCGGCCGCGTCAAATGGAATCAGCTTTTCTGCAGACAAGTTGCAAATTCGCTTATCTCTTACATAATAATAACGTTCTTCTTCTATATCATATAGGTAAGCAACCCGTTCAAATCCAGATGCTTTTTTATACTCTTCAAACAAGCGTTTATGCAACTCATTCTCTTCCGTATAAAAAATCACACGGCTTTCATCCAGAGCAATACAATCGGAGAAGCTCCCAATAAAACGCAGCTTTTCCGCGTTTTTTTCCTCACCGGTTTGCTTATCGAAACGCAAAAGTCGGGCTGAGCTATCCCCGTTTTCCATAATTACAATAATATCATTTGGGAAAGAGAAAAAGTGAAGCACCACAGAAGGGTCTCCTAAAAAACAATTGGCTATCATGCGTTCTGATTCTGTTTTTCTATCGTATTCCAGCAAGAACAGACTATAATGCCCCTCCTCCGCTTTTTCTTCTGCATAATAAACCGTTGTTTCGCTGATTTCAATCAGCTTTACATGGCTATCAGTGACCTTGTTGCGTAAATCCACAACCGTCATTCTATTCCCCCGCTTTCCCGCCGGATGCAGCAATTCTGCCCGACCTTATCGTCAATCTTAATTCAATGGTTGTCATCTATGTATACGTTATTTCAAACTGTCTTAATTCTCTCCCATGCGTCGAAAGCTCTGCTTTCGGCTACGCCGTGAGGTTATTCAATCACAGAAATTCTGAATTCGCTTATCCCCTTGTCTCCAAGTTATAACAATGAAAAAACCTAAGATTCAATGCTCTCTCAGGCGTCGAAAGCTCTGCTTTCGGCTACGCCGTGAGGTTATTATAACATAATCCTCCAATTTTTGCATTCCCCATATCAAATTAAAAAGAGAAAAAAGCCTTGAATCAATGTTGATTCAAGGCTAAGAAACGCTTTCTTAACGACTCTCAAAAGAAGACTCTTTATCGGAGGAATCCGCTTCCTGCTTTTCTTCATAGATAAACTCAACAAGCTTCTTATGGTTCTTTTTAAAATCAGCAATCAAAGAAGAACCTACACCAGGAACATTCTGGTTAGTAAAAGCACCGTCTACCGGAATGCGATTTTGACTCGTAGGGTAATTCAGGTATGTCAGTGAGTTTGCGGCCAAAGAGAGAATCTCATTTTTCGTCATATTGGTTTTTACGAGTGGCAGTACATCATATAAAATTCCATTGATCTCGCCTAAATCGGCAGATTTAAACTTATCTACAATAGACTGAAGCACTTTTCGTTGGCGCAGAGTGCGCTCATAGTCGTCGCCAATCGCGCGGATGCGGGAATAATAGTGAGCCTGTCTGCCTGTCATATGCTGTACACCGCTGGTTAATCGTTTGGAAGAAGGCTCACCTGAATACGTATTAATCAGCTTTGCTTCTGCACTCGTAATTTCGAGTGTAACACCACCAAGGCGGTCAATAATCTTATTAAAAGAATCATTTCCAATTAGCACGTATCGGTCAATATCTACTCCAAAGCTATTTTCAATGGTCTGCACGGTCAATGTTGGGCCGCCAAGAGAGTATGCAACCGTCAATTTATTGGCATGATAACCAGGAATAGAAACGTATAGGTCTCTCATAAAAGAAGTCATCTTCAGTTTCTCATGCCTGCGGTCCAACGAAACCAGCAGCATACTGTCGCTGCGCCCGCGGTCATTTGCTTCGTAATCATCCACGCCCAATAATAGAACATTGAGGATTTTATCATCATGATATAACCCATTTACTACGTATTGAGAATTTCCTATGTTTTCAAAAGAGGTTACTGTCGAGTTCTTTTGTGGAGTGGAAGACTCTACCGGGTCCTGCTGAAACTGAATGCGGCCAAGCAGATGGTCTGCGTATACCAAAGTACCGCCTACCGTTATTAAAACAAGGCTTACCACTAAAATTGCAACATTTAAAATAAATGTCTTTTTCCCTTTTCCAGATGAGGGTTTCTTCCCTTTCATCGGCTTGTTCTTATTCACAACATCATCCCTTCTTCGGCTCATGGGCATTACACCCGCACCGCAGTACGCCTTTATGTGTTATCTTGTTCTTATTTATCCTCTTTATGTCTTCCAAAATCCACTCAAAATACCTTTTATTTTTAACTTAGTTATCCATATCGTCGCCAATCTGTTGGGGTAAGTCCTGTTCATCCAGTGTTAGTTCATACGACGGCATAAATTCAGCTAAAAAACAATCTGCCTCCGGTAAACCCATCGCCATTATGGTTTCACGCTGTGCCTGCTCCGCACGGTGGAACTCTGCATTGCCCATTCCGCGCTCTTCTACGCATTTAATTAAAGCAGATATTTTATCTGCTGCCTTAATGAGCGTGTAAAGCTCGCGGTCACCTGGCTCATCTTCGCAAATAAGAGGCTGATATTCTCCCCTAAGGTCATCCGGCAATAGACTCAAAAGCCTTTTTTGCGCCATCTCTTCTACCCGGCGGTACGCCTGCCGAATTTCCGGATTATCGTATTTCACCGGGGTAGGAAGATCCCCTGTTATAATTTCTGTTGCATCATGAAACATTGCTAGCACCGCCGCCCGTTCTGGGTTTACACTGCCACCAAAGCGAGAATTGCGTAAAAGTGCCAGCGCATGTGCAATTATCGCCACATCAAGACTATGCTCACAGATGTTTTCACTTCTGGTATTTCGCATGAGCCCCCAGCGATTAATATATTTCATTCGCGATAGCATCGCATAGAAATGATACATTTTGTTTCCTCCCAGCCGCTTTTATGACATATTTCGGCTTAAAGCAACTACGACAGTTATTATAGCAGAGAAAAACGCAGGATACAATAAAACGAAATTATTTTACAATTGGCTTCATTTCCTCTTCTTTCATGGGAATTCCTATGTTATAATAACCAAAGCATCGCTTTCTTAATTTCTTATTTGTATAATATTTAAGCGGTCTTTCCCACAGCCGCTTTTTCATTTTGCTCTATCATTCTTGCCGCCTGCTTTCTTTTACAATTGGCAAATTCTTAGGGCAAGCAGTTTTTATTTTCTGCGCAAAGGAGTGGATGGTTTTGAACCTACTTTCCAGACCAGTGGAAAACGTACTCACAAAAGCATTTTTGTATAGTCTGGGTCTTGCCACGCTGATTTTTCTTCCCTTTCAGCTGGTAGACAGCGGCTATTTTTTATTTTATGGGGATTTTAACGTTCAGCAAATTCCCTTTTATCGCATGTGCCACGACGCCATTCGCAGCGGTAATTGGCACTGGAGCTGGACAACCGACCTAGGCGCCAATTTTATTGGCTCTTACTCTTTCTATTTAATCGGTAGCCCCTTTTTCTGGTTGACACTTCCGTTCCCAAGCAGTGCCATCCCTTATTTGATGGGTCCACTTCTGGTGCTCAAATTTGCCTGCTCCGGATGTGCCGGCTGCCTATATCTAAAGCGCTATCTACGCGACCCACAGTACGCAGTGGTCGGCGGAATGCTCTATGCTTTTTCCGGCTTCTCCGTCTATAATATATTCTTTAACCATTTTCATGAGGCTATCATTGTATTCCCGATTCTTTTGTGGGCAATGGATGAGTACATGTATCACCGCAGGCGCGGTATATTTGCAGTAACCGTTTTTGTAAGCTGCTTTGTAAACTACTACTTTTTTGTGGGACAAGTTGTTTTTTGTATTTTATATTGGCTGGTGCGAGCATTCTGCGGCAGCTGGAAGATAACGATACGAGATTTTCTACTTCTACTGTTAGAATCCGTTCTCGGTGTAGCTCTCTCCAGCGCACTTCTTGTTCCCACTGTTCTTACGGTTCTTCAAAATCCCCGTGTAAATAACCCGCCTGACGGCTGGAGCTCTTTGCTTTACGGGTGGAATCAGCGCTATGTACACATTTTACAATCTTTCTTCTTCCCACCAGATATACCTGCGCGCCCGAACTTTACCCCCAATTCCGAAGCAAAATGGGCATCCCTCGGGGCTTGGCTTCCCTTGTTCAGCATGACCGGTGTGTTTGCCTTCCTGCAAAGCAGAAACCGCCATTGGCTGAAAAAACTCCTTGGCATTCTGTTTTTAATGGCATTTGTGCCGATTCTTAATTCGGCATTTCAATTATTTAACGCCTCTTACTATGCACGTTGGTTTTATATGCTTGTACTCATGATGTGCCTTGCAACCTTAATATCCTTGGAGCGGGAAAGCAGCGACTGGCGCCGCGCCGTGCGCTGGGTACTTGGTATTACGCTCGGCATTGCGCTACCAATTGGTTTAATTCCACAGTCCAAAACCAGCAACGGCACAACCACGCGCACAATTGGTCTGGAAGATTACCCCACCCGCTTTTGGGCTTATGTAGCACTGGCATTGCTCGGTCTCCTCGCACTTTGCATCGTTATGAAATATTGGAAACGCGATAAAAAGGTATTTCAACGCAAGCTATTTGCTGGAATTGCCGCAATGTCCTTTTTATACTCCATCTTTTTCATCTCTCTCGGTAAAACGCAGTCGGAGGATGTTCGCCGCCAGTTAATTCCCTATGCACTCAACGGTGGTGCAGATGTCACTTTACCCGATTTACAAAACGTACGTTCCGATTTCTACCATGCGATGGATAACCAAGCCATGTATTGGCAAATACCAACCATCCAAGCGTTTCACAGCATTGTGCCAGGCTCCATAATGGAGTTTTACCCAACCATTGGCGTCACGCGAGACGTAGGCTCGCGGCCAGACACCAAAACGTATGGACTGCGCGCGTTTACCTCTTGCCGGTGGTTGTTCGACCCCATTAATGACGATAATTATTTTGGTGGTGAAAACCGCCAGAATCCAGAGATGCCCGGCTGGCGTTATTTTGGCACACAAAACGGTTTTGACATTTGGGAAAACGAATATTACATTCCCATGGGTTTTAGCTACGACAGCTATGTTACACAAGAGCAGTACGACGAAACCGCGGAAGGGAACCGCAACATACTATTGCTGCACTCCCTCGTACTTTCTGATGAGCAGATAAAAAAATATGGCTCCATTTTAACCCAACAAGAGATCTCAGACATCGATTTTAATTACAACGATTATTATGAAGCATGTCTGCAACGGCGTGATAGTGCTGGAACGGATTTCTCGCACGACAATACCGGGTTCTCCCTGCATTACTCAACAGAAAAGGAGCGGCTGGTGTTTTTCAGCGTTCCTTATGAGTCGGGCTGGAGTGCAACAGTGAATGGCAAGTCGGTTGATATAGAAAAGGTAAGCATCGGCTTTATGGCCGTTCCTGTTCCTGCTGGGGAGTCTACGATTCGCTTTGAATACCATACTCCTGGTCTTATGAAAGGAATCGCACTTTCCGGAGCCGCATTTCTATTACTGCTTCTCTATGTTCGTATCTGCAAGCGTTACGATAGTCAATTAAAAACGGCTACCAAGCGCCGTACGTTCCGTATCAAACAATCGGAGCAAAACATGCCACCGTTCGGCGGAGGCATGGAGGAGGAATTGTAATGTCTATTGTCTATTTCGTCATTCCCTGTTACAACGAAGAACAGGTATTGCCTGAAACGGTAAAGCGCCTCACCACAAAACTAAATAGCATGATTGCAAGCGGAATCGCATCACCCGAAAGCCGCATGCTGTTTGTAGATGATGGTAGCCGCGACAAAACCTGGGAGATGATTGAAACCTTTCACAATGAAAACCCTATGATAGGCGGCGTTAAGCTGGCACACAACCGAGGCCACCAGAATGCCCTGTTGTCCGGCTTGATGACAGCGCGTAAATACGCAGACTGTGCCATTAGTCTGGATGCCGACCTTCAGGATGACATTGAAGTGCTTGACCAATTTGTTCGCCAGTACCAAGAAGGGTGCGATGTTGTATACGGGGTTCGCAGCAAACGTGAGACAGATACCTTCTTTAAGCGCAGTACCGCATTGGGCTTTTACCGTGTGATGAAGCTCTTAGGAGTTGACCTTGTCTTCAACCATGCAGATTACCGCCTGATGAGCCGCCGCGCGCTTGATGCGCTCTCCGATTACCGAGAAACCAACCTGTTCCTGCGCGGTATCGTGCCGCTCATTGGTTTTCGAAGTGGTACCGTAACGTATGAGCGCCATGAGCGCTTTGCAGGGGAATCGAAATACCCGCTCAAGAAAATGATTTCCTTTGCGCTGGACGGTATTACCTCATTTAGTGTAAAGCCCCTCAAAATCATTGCTAATTTTGGCGTTTTGGTTTCCATCCTCAGTATTCTGGGTTTGCTGTATGCACTTATCTCTTATTTTACCGGCAATGCAGTAGCTGGCTGGACCGCCATCGTCTGCTCCATTTGGCTGTTGGGGGGAATACAGCTTCTCTGCATTGGTGTACTAGGTGGTTATATTGGGAAAATCTACAATGAAGTGAAGGATAGACCACGCTATTTAATTGAAAAAGAACTTTAAAACTTATGAAGTGACCCGTAAGCAACGGGTCGCTTTTTTTATGTTCCTCTCATGGAAAGGAATGGAACGGTAAAATTTGAGCAAATTATTGGGAGATGTGTTCTTCCAACTTACCGCAGCTTTACAGCGGCAAACCCTCTCAACTCCATTCTGTGAAAGGAAATAAGCAATGCTCAAACAGTTAACCTCTCTTTTGGGGGAATACCGCAAAGACGCCATACTTGCACCATTGTTTATTCTTGTGGAGGTTGCAATGGAGCTGCTCATCCCTTACCTTGTGTCCGGCCTTATTGACTATGGCGTATTGGGCAGTGGTGGTATTGTATATACCATAAAAATAGGTGCGCTAATGGTATTTATGGCAATTGCGGCCTTGGCATTCGGTGCCTTGGCTGGCAGATTTGCCGCGCGAGCATGTACCGGTCTTTCAGCAAATATTCGCGATGCTATGTTTGAAAAAATAACGGAGTTTTCTTTTTCTAATATAGACCATTTCTCTTCGGCATCCCTCATCACTCGACTCACCTCCGACGTTAACAATGTGCAAAATGCCTTTCTCATGTTTTTACGCCTTGGTCTGCAAGCGCCTATCCAATTAATTGGCGCAACCGCAATGGCTGTGCTCATTAGCCGCCGCCTCTCGGTTATTTTTCTTGCCGCCATTCCAGTTTTAGCTATCACAATGGTGTACATGATGAAAAATGGGTATCCCCGTTTTCAAGAGATGCTAAAGCGAGTTGATGACATGAACGCCTCTGTTCAAGAAAACCTAAATAACATCCGGGTTGTAAAATCTTATGTACGAGAGGAATATGAGAGCCAAAAATTTGCAGAGCAAACCAAAACACTGCAAAACACACAATTTATTGCCGAGCGCCTTATCTTATTTACTCTACCAATTTTGCAGCTAACCATTTTTGGCTGTATCGTAGCAGTGGTCTGGTTGGGTGGGAATCTAGTCATTCAAAAAGGACTTGAGCTTGGTCAGCTATCTGCTTTTATCAGCTATATTTCTCAAATATTGATTTCCCTGATGTTCCTCTCCATGATTTTTTTACTCAGCGTTTTATCCCGAGCCTCAGTAACAAGAATTCAAGAGGTTCTCGCAGAATCCCCCTCCATCTCAGATTCTCCCTCATCCACCTTAACTCCTAACGATGGCTCTATTGAATTTGTAGATGCTTCTTTCTCTTACGGAGATTCTTCAAGCAACCTTGCTCTCCATCACATCAGCCTGTCCATAAAATCGGGTGAAACTATTGGAATTATCGGAGGTACCGGTTCGGCGAAATCCACATTGGTGCAACTCCTTCCTCGGCTTTATGAGCTGTCGAGCGGAAAGCTGTACGTTGGCGGTAACCCCGTTGAGGACTACTCTTTTCAAGCGCTGCGCAGTGCCGTTGCGTTGGTACTGCAAAAAAGCACCCTATTCACGGGAAGCGTTCGCCAAAACCTTTTGTGGGGTAATCCAAATGCAACAGAGGAAGAACTGATTCACGCCTGTTGCATTGCACAAATTATGGAGTTTATTAAAACGTTACCAAATGGCTTCGACACTCACGTTGAACAAGGAGGCACTAACTTTTCCGGTGGACAAAAACAACGCCTATGCATTGCACGAACCTTACTCACCCGCCCAAAAATAATCGTGTTTGATGATTCCACCAGCGCGGTGGATACCACCACCGACTCCAGAATCCATGAAGGAATCCGAAGAGAACTGCACGGTACTACAATTCTCATTATCTCCCAACGCATTGCATCCTTACGTGGTGCAGACCGCATTATTGTAATGGAGAATGGGAGCATTTGCGGTGTTGGTACACACGAGGAGCTTCTCACCGGCAATGCCATTTACCGCGAGATTGCTAACTTGCAAGAAAAAGGGGGATTGGTCTCGTGAATGCAGAAAACCAAGCAGAAGTAATTGCCACACCAACCCCAGAGGCGAAAGGTACCGGAGAAACCATCCGCCGTATTTTCAGTTATTTACAGCCCTATCGTTTTCATCTTATCGCCGTTGGCATTTTAATCATTGTAAGTTCCGCCGCGCAAATAGCCGGGAGTGCATTGCTCAAAACCATTATTGATGAATGCATTACCCCCCTCACTCAGCAATATAATATCGCCTTAATGCAAACCTTTTTCCGGCTAACTATTACAATGCTCGCCTTATTTGTCGCAAGTGCCCTTGCCTCTTATGTATACGGGTATTGGATGCTAAAAATATCTACGGAAACACTTTGTCGCATTCGAACCGAGCTTTACGAGAAGCTAGAGCGGCTGCCCCTGCGCTATTTTGATTCCAAACCGAATGGTGAGCTGATGAGCCTCTTTACCAATGATACCGACGCACTGCGTGAAATGCTCAATAACAGCATCACCAGCTTTTTTTCTTCCCTACTGACTGTGATTGGCATTTTTGCACTCATGCTCTATTACAGCTGGCAATTAACACTCCTCACCATACTCCTTTTCGTTGTCATGCTTCAAGTAATACGTGTCATTGGCGGCAAAAGCGGGAATGCGTTCGAGTCACAGCAGGCAGCTATCGGCTCCCTAAATGGTTATATTGAAGAAATGATAGAAGGCCAACGTGTGATAAAAGTGTATCGGCAGGAAGAAGCCGCAAAGCAGGAGTTCCGCAAACGGAATGAAGAACTGCGTCAGTCTGCCGATAAAGCAAACACCTTTGCCAATATCCTTTTGCCCATTCTCACAAATTTATCGAGCTTACAGTTTGCCCTTACAGCCGTTGTCGGCTGTATACTAGCGATTAGCCAAATCCTTACCCTTGGTACCGTAGTGCTATTTTTGCAGTTTACCCGCAGCTTTTCTTCCCCATTAACCCAAATGTCTCAGCAAATTAGTGCTGTACTCAGCGCATTGGCGGGAGCCCAGCGTATTTTTGCAGCTATTGATGAACCACCCGAACCAAACCATGGGAAAACTACGCTGACTGCCTGCGAGCTGAAACCATCTTCCACTCTGCAAAATCCGAGCAAACGCAAGGGCTGGGCATGGAATATCCCAAGTGCAACGGGTACACTCACTCAACTTCCACTAAAAGGTCAAATTGAGTTTAAACAGGTTTCGTTCGGCTATCACTCTGAAAAGCCTGTTCTTACCAATCTAAGTCTATGCGCTTATCCTGGGCAAAAAATTGCATTTGTTGGTTCTACCGGAGCGGGAAAAACGACCATTACAAACCTGATTAACCGATTTTATGAAATTGAACAAGGCTCTATCCTCTTCGATGGAATCGATATTCAACACATTCAAAAAGATTCACTGCGCCACTCCATGGCATTGGTACTGCAAGACACGAACCTCTTTACCGGAACGGTAATGCATAACATCCGCTATGGCAGGTTAAATGCAACCGATGATGAGGTGATAAAAGCCGCCATAACAGCTGGTGCTGATACATTCATTCGCCAGTTGCCACAGGGATACGATACTGTGCTAACTGCAGACGGAACCAACCTTTCGCAGGGGCAGCGGCAGCTATTGGCAATCGCCCGGGCTGCGATTGCTAACCCACCCGTTTTAATATTGGATGAAGCAACCTCCTCCATCGATACACGCACAGAGGCAATCATTGAACAAGGGATGGATCGCCTCATGCAGGGTCGAACCGTATTTGTGATTGCCCATCGCCTCTCTACTGTGCGCCATGCCAACCAAATTCTTGTGTTAGAGCATGGCTGTGTGGTGGAGCAAGGCAATCACGAAGAGCTTCTAGCTATAAACGGCAAATACGCACAGCTTTACAATGGTCTGCTTGAGCTTTCTTAAGCTTACATCTATGGTCTATTGTTTTGCTCCATGTTGCTCAATTCAATTGCGTTTGTCCAACTAATAGTCAAACGTCTAAGAACTACACTTCTCTAGCTTCTTGTCATAACAAGCGATTTAAATTTTAATTATTGAACTTAGCAAAATTATAAGTAAAAAAGCTCTTTCCAAAAAGGAAAGAGCTTTTGTTTTAGCTTTCATTTTTATTCAGTTCCGGTTCTGGGAAGCTCATGCGCTTGCAGCTCCCGTTCCATATCGGCTACTGGCAGCCCCATTGCATCCTCTACAGGCACCGCAATCGACATGCCCCGTGCCTCCGTACAGAACCCACAGTTCTGGCATATGGCACGCATAATGTCCTGCTTTTTCTCGCGCAGAGTTAAAATCAGAACAATTTCTTTTTCCGGATGAATTGAGAAGCCAAGGATTTTTTCAGCCTCGTGCATTCCCGCTCCACGTGCTAATAAAATGGTTCCTCCGGTGGCTCCGCCCAGCTTTGCCGCTTTCATCACCTGTTCCGAGTATCCACGGTTTACAATGGTAATGATGAGATTATACTGGCTCGCAGCAATCACAGGAATCCCCCTTTCCTTTTTGAAAATCTCCCGTCATGAGTGAAAGGGTTTTTGCTCCGCCCACACTCGAAATCGGGATTGTAAATGCCACGCCGCTGCCTGCTTTATCCAAATGCAGTTCACGTTGAAGCTGTTCCATTAATGCAGGAACTTTTTCTGCCGGAGCAGAGCTAAGCACAATATCCTTTTCCGTTTCGCCAATCCCCAAGTAATTGAGTAGCTCTGAGCTGGCGGTGCCATGTCCTAAAAAGATATAGTTAAATGTGAGATTCTCGGAATTTAAAAGCTTTGATACCTTTTCCCCTTGATGGCGGTTCACAATCGCAACGATCAAAGAAAGCTTTTTCGACAAGGCTGTATCCAACATCCTTTCGTCCTCCCTTAACCCCGTCAGGGTTCTTTGCCAAAGCCATTTCCCGCAGCCGGGCAGGCATTTTGTGCAAGCAGTGAGCAGAGAAAATCAGTCTCCCTGCGCTCCGTCGTTCCATTATATAGAATTAACCGTCTTTCGTCAATCCCTAGCCTGTTTTTCCAGCAAGTAAAAAATCAATTCCGGCAGAATTGGGGCGGAACACAATACCGGTAACCCCTTTTCCGGTAGCAAAGTAACTATTTTTATAATAAATCGGGTAAAAAACAGCATTGGCACTCAGGTAGTTTTCCGCCTGAATATACGAAGCAAGCGCTCCCGTATTGCCAGTTTGCTCTGCTGTAATCAACAAGCGGTCAAAATCCTGGCTGCTTAGGCGAGCCGGGTTCAGCGGACTATCGGAACGAAATACCGAAAGCAGCTTTCCACCCTGCTCCGGGTGAATCCCGGTTAATGCAATTTGGTATTCCCCGTTATCCACTGCTTTTTGCAGCTCTTCTTCCGCCATAGGCTGCATACTAAAATACTGGCCTGTTAGGTGATTCCATGCCACCAATATTTCATTTACCATCCGCTTTGACTGTTCCGTGTCAGGGCACAGTACTGTTACACGAGAAAACTCGGGGTGACCCAGCTCCTTCAAGCCGGCTTGCAGCATTGCACCACCCTGCGTGCTCTCTTTCAGGTAGCCGGATGCTGTACTGGCTAGCTTCCGGTAGTTTTCACCCATAAGCATTGCTTGCGGGCCAACAATATATTCGGCACGTTGCGCTTTTTCCGGCAGCTGTTCCATGAGCTTTTGTCGCGGGAGGGACTGAATTAATCCCTGCCGAATTTTTAAATTTTGCATGAGTGCATCTTGTGTATTAAATGAAAGCCCCCAAGTAATGTCTTGAAATGAGGTGACCGACAGTTCCAACTCCTGCGCTTGCACAGCCTGTTGTTCTGAAACTGCAATGGCATCCACCTTTTTCGTGGTAAGCGCCTTGATTGGGTCAGATACGTCAACATCAGAACCTATCATTGAAAAAATCAAGGCTGCCGGCAGCGCAGCTTGCGCACCCTGGTACTTATCCGAACGGCTCAGTTTAATCTGCTTGCCGTGGTCCCAACTGTATTTGGTACTCAAAACAAACGGGCCATTGCTAACAATTGCTTTGTATTCCAGACCATATTTTCCCTGCGTTTGCTGAAAAAATGTTTCGTTGCAGGGCATGAATACACTCTGTGCAGTGAGCGCCGGGAAATCAGGGTACGCATATTCCAGCTGAACTACAAGGGTTTTATCGTTTTGAACCGTCACTCCAAGCTGTTCTACGGGTAAAGAGCCTTCACTGATTTTCCTCGCATTTTTGATTGCGTACAGTGGGCGGCACGCCAAAGACTTTGTTTGCGGTGCCAATGCCCGGCGGAACGCAAACGCAAAATCGGCAGCGGTCACTGGCTGCCCATCAGACCAAACGGCTTTATCTCGCATACGAAAAGTAAACTGCGTAGATGTAGCATTTGCGCTCCAGCTCTCCGCAACACCCGGGGTTGCTTTTCCGTTTGCATCTAACCGAGCGAGGCCTTCATATAAGGCGCCAATAGTTAAAAGAGCAGAGGAATCCGTGGCCACCTGAGGGTCAAGTGTTTGTGGCTCTTTTTCAATATAATACTGAATTACCTTATCTGCTGCCTCATTCTTTTTTTGACCACAAGACGGGAACACGAGCAGCATGCACACAACAAGAAGTGCAGAAAGTAGCCTTCTCAACTTTATCACCAACATATTCTAATATAGTTTGCCCTGGCTTATATTGAAAATCATTTCCTCATTATAGAAAAGAAGAAAGAAATGAGGCGTTCAATTTGATTTCATTCTAGCATGTTTCATAGGTGAATGCAACGAACTAAAACAGTATGTAAAACATAGGAAAAAGCAGCAAGGCAACATGCTTTGCTGCTTTTTCACAGCGTTCTCAAATGAGAAAACGCTTGATTCTAAGATAAAATCCTTTTGGTTGCCATCTTGCTAAAATCAACTACCGGTAGATTGTGCCAAAGTAACAGTAGCCGTAAAGGTTTTACCCGTTTTTGTTCTTGAAACACTCAGCGAGACGGTCTCACCCGGTTTTTTGGAGGCGATGGCACTAGTTAGTACCGAACTGGAGTTAATGTCTTTGCCATCAATCTTAGTGATAACATCCCCTGCCTGTATACCCGACGCATTAACAGAGGGGTTCGAAACAGAAGAAACATAATAGCCAACCGGTAAACCATAAAAACGAGAAATCATGGTATCTACAAACTGGCCAGAAATGCCGAGCATAGCACGGTCTTTTACATAGCCGTATTTCTTTAGGTCATCGATAATGGGTCTTGCATCATCCATGGGGATTGCAAAGCCCAGGCCTTCGTAACCCTGCGCTACAATCTTTGAAGAATTAATGCCGATTACCTGCCCAGCAGAATTCACCAAAGCACCACCGGAGTTGCCGGGGTTAATGGCGGCGTCTGTCTGAATGCACTTCATCGTGTAGCCATTCTCACTGTTGGTAATTTCACGGTTTAAAGCAGATACATAACCAATGGTTACGCTGGAGTTAAACTCCAAGCCGCCGGGGTTACCGATTGCCATAACGGTGTCTGCCACCTGTAAGGAAGAGGAAGTGCCAAGCTCTGCGGCAGTTAGTCCAGAGGCCTCAATCTTTACAACCGCCAGATCGGTTACGGTGTCGCTACCAATCAGCTTTGCTTCGTAAGACTTTCCATCCGAAAGAATTACTTTCAGTGAATCTGCGCCGGAAACCACATGCGCGTTTGTTACAATATAACCGTCCGAAGTGGTAATGATCCCAGAGCCCTCGCTTGTTGGAGAGACTGCAGTTTCGTCACTGCCGGAACGGCGCTGTAAATTGAGTGACTGGCTTACTTGATAGTTTTGAATACACACAACAGAAGGAATCACCTTTTTTGCAATTTGCTGTGCGGTAAGTGCGCCACCCGCCTTTAAAGTTGTGGGGGTGGTAATTGGGGAAGAAAGGACCGATGACTGGCTAGAGGACACATTGCTGGCAGTCGCTCCACCGTTTAAGGTCACATACCCATTGTTTACCAAGGCAACAAACCCACCAATGGAGCTTGCCGAAATGATTAAGCAGGTTAGCGCTCCGCATAAAACCTTGGTGCCCGTCCGCATTTTAGGTTTTCTTGGAGGTTCCGGTGAAGAACCATTATAGTTTCCACCTTGTGAGCCTTGCGAGTGATATGTGCTGCCGTTCCATTGTACCTGTTGATCCGGATTATTCCACTGATAACTGTCCGTTGTATAGTCATCGCGCTGCGCGTTAAATTGATTATTGTTTTCACCAAAGGGATACATAAAATCAGATCCTTTCCTATGTGGCTTTTATCATTGCTCTTAGTATGCCAAAGGAATGTGAAAAACCTATGAAGTACCCTTATCTTTTTTATGAAAGAATCAAGAAAAAAATGTGAAATTGATGGAAAAAATCTGAAATGAACTAAAAATAGTTTAAATGCGGGCCACATTGGTACGTCGAGCGGCCTCGGCTACGGCTTTCGCAACCTCCGGCGCGACGCGTTTATCTAGAGGAGACGGGATGATATATTCTGCGGAAAGCTGCTCGTCGGCAATCATAGATGCAATGGCATACGCTGCCGCAAGCTTCATTTCATCGTTAATATCCTTTGCACGCACGTCCAACGCTCCACGAAAAATCCCCGGGAAAGCCAGCAAATTATTAATTTGGTTCGGGTAATCAGAGCGCCCGGTACCAACTACAGCAGCACCCGCAGCCAATGCCTCATCAGGAAATATTTCGGGCACAGGGTTTGCCATAGCAAATACAATCGGCTGCTGTGCCATGCTTTTTACCATCTCTGCACTCACGCAGTTGGGAGCGGAGACCCCTAAAAAGAAATCAGCATCTTTCATAACATCGGCAAGAGTTCCTTTTCTATGGTCGCGGTTCGTAACCTTTGCCATTTCAGCCTGTGCCGGATTCAGCCACTCTTCGCCCTCACAGACGGCACCATTGCGATCGCATAGAGTCAAATTTTTCACACCAAGAGACAATAGGAGCTTTGCACAGGCAATCCCTGCGGAACCAGCACCATTTACTACACCGCGCACATTCGCAATGTCTTTTTTCACTACCTTTAACGCATTAATTAGCGCAGCGCCCACTACAATTGCTGTTCCATGCTGATCATCATGAAAAACGGGAATATCCAGTGACTCTTTTAAACGGCGCTCAATTTCAAAACAACGGGGAGCGGCAATATCTTCTAAATTAATACCGCCAAAGGAGCCCGCCAAAAGCTCCACTGTGCGCACAATTTCGTCCGTATCCTTTGAACGAATGCAGAGCGGAATCGCATCCACATCTCCAAACGCTTTAAATAAAACCGCTTTGCCTTCCATAACGGGCATTCCGGCCTCCGGACCAATGTCACCCAGCCCAAGCACAGCGGTACCATCTGTAACAACAGCTACAATATTGCCACGGCGCGTATATTCGTAAGACTTCTCCACGTCCTTGCTAATTTCTTTGCATGGCTCTGCCACGCCGGGCGTATATGCTATGGAAAGGTCATCTTTGGTTTCTACCGGGCAATTTACCTTTATTTCTATTTTTCCTTTCCATTCTTTATGCTTTTTTAATGCCTCTAATGCATAATCCATTTCCATTTCCTCCAATTTATGCGCATTTCGTTTAGTATAACATATTTTCTGCAACTTTCAAGAATAGTTCTTGCAAATCATTGCAAAACGGAGCGAAATATGGTTAGATAGATATTGTAAGCAATATTTCAGATACCATAAAGAAAGGAGATTGCTTATCATGTACCAAGCATGTATTTTTGACTTGGATGGGACCTTAGCCGATACGCTGGATTCCATTGCGTATTTCGGCAATTCTGCACTGGAGGAATGCAGATACCCGGCAATTGACCGCGAGAAGTACCGTTACCTAGTTGGGAAAGGCTCGGAGCGTCTCATGCGCGGAATGCTGCAAGAGGTTTCTCCGAAAGGATACACCGAAGATGACGTGATGATGCTTCGTAAAATTTACGAAAATCTCTACGAGCAAGACCCCATGCACTTTGTAGACCAATACACCGGAATGGAAGAAGTGCTGCGGGAATTGAAGGAACACGGAATGAAGCTGGCGGTGCTTTCCAACAAACCTCATAATATTACCTCTCGCCTGATTACCATGTTGTATTCACCCGATATGTTCGACATTTGCTATGGTCAACGTTTCAATGTGGAACGCAAACCATCCCCCGTAGGTGCATTGCAGATTGCAAAAGAGCTTGGGGTAGAGCCGAAGGATTGTCTTTATATTGGTGACACCGACATAGATATGCAAACCGGTGAAGCCGCCGGAATGGATACGGTAGGCGTGTTGTGGGGATTCCGATGCCGCAATGAGTTAGAGCAGAGCCATGCAAAACACATTGTGCGCGACCCGAAAGAGATACTGCCCATTGCAATGGGAAAAACCGTGGCAGTTTAAGTAGGGGTAACATAGTAAATTGACTGTAAAAAAAGAGAACAGGTGCCGCAGCGCAATGCTGCGGCACCTGTTTTGTCATTATTTGTTAAAATGTGAAAATATAGTTGGTTTTCTTGACGCAACTAATTTATAATGAATATACCCAAAGGAGTGATAAATAGTGTTAATATGCGGTATGGCCATACAAAACGATGAAGATCGTTGCGTCGTAGAAAGATTATACAATGACTACCACCGTTTAATGCTCTACATAGCCAAAGGAATTTTGAACGACCAAGAGAAAGCAGAGGATGCCGTTTCTCAAACGTTTCTAAAAATAATTGATAATTTACAAAAATTTTCTTTTGAAGACTGTAACAAAACGAAGGGTTTAATCGGTATATTAATTAGGAATATATGTTTTGATATGATAAGAAAAGAAAATCGCAGTGCTACAATCCCCTTGGAGGACATTGAACTAAGTTACGATATTACCGATCTTCCTTATGAGGCTTTCGCATCGGATGAGAGCTACCAGGCAATTCTGAACGATATTTCGGATTTAAACGATAAATCTGCCAGTGTACTAAAGCTAAAGTATGTTTTCGATTATTCCGATCATGAAATTGCAGATTTATTAAACATTTCTCACGATAACGTGCGTGTGAGGCTCCACAGAGCCAAATCCGCTTTGATGAAAAAGCTGAAAGAGAGGGGCGACAGCAATGAGTAATCAAGAAATGAAAAATCAAATTTTCGAAGTGATGCTTCAGGCAGCTATAAAAGAAAGCTTTGAGAAAGAAGTACGAGCATACCCCTCAGCAGATATTTTAACACAAGAATACGATTTATCACTAACTACCCATCGAAAAATAGAAAGAATGATTCGGAATTCTCAACATAAACTAGCACAGCTTCATATTCAAAAAGCTGCAAAAAAAGCAGCTGTTATTGCGGCTATTACCATTCCTGTTTCTATTTTCGGCCTATTTAGTGTAGATGCGTCGCGCAATGCAATCTTCAATGCTCTTTTAGAATGGAAGTCAGATCATATCGACATTAAGTATCAGGATAATAATCATCCAGATGACAAAAAACCATTAAACATACCTATTAATTTAAAACCCAAATATCTTCCAAAAGGTTTTGTAGAGAACGAGAATTTAAATATTGAAAATAGGATAATTATAAAATATCAAAATGATAAAGATGATATTATTCTATTAGAATTAACACCTATTTCAGATGAGGGAATTAATTCATTAGATATAGAACGTACTACAAAGAAAGAAATTAGTATAAAAGGAAAAAATGCTATATTGTTTTCAGCCAAAGATTTAGGTGATAAATCTTATCTTGCATGGAATAATAAAGATTTTCACATCTTGCTAAATTCAAAAATTCGACCAGAAGAATTAGTTAAAATTGCAGAAAGTATGCAATAATAAAATAATTTGGAAAATATTGTAACAAAAGGGACAGGCTAAACGTTTTATTATATAGAATATAAAATAGAGGAGAATAGAATATGAAGAAAAAAATTGTTGCTTCACTCTTAGCACTGTCTATGATGATTTCCGTAAGTGCTCCTGCTTTTGCTGTAGAACAGATGGATGCCCCTAAACTAAATTCTAACTATCATGTTATGTGGACCAATACGGATCGAGTAAATTCAACAATTAATATTAACAGCAATGGTCGTGCTGGTTGCGTTGGTATTATTGAAGCAAGAGAAGGTACCACAAAAATACAAGCAACCTTTTTACTAAAACAAGTAAAGTCGAATGGTACGGGTACTAAAACTGTTAAGTCATGGACTAAAACTGTATCTGGCGATTACCTTTTATTTGATGGTGCTTATTATGTATCCAAAGGATACGAGTATGAATTTGAAGTATATGCCAATGTGTATCGTGATGGCATTGTGGAAAACGTCAGTGTCAGTGACTATGAATATTTCGGCTAATCCCTACATAGCGTAACAACTCACTTAACAAGCCTCCCATTTTAATTCCCTCCATACCATAATATAACCCCCACACACCCACAATCACAATTCCTCCATACCATATTATAACCCACACACAAACCATTTGTTTCGGTTTACCATCCGTTTGATTCACGGATGGTAAACTGACTCAAAGGTACTGTCTCGAAATTTAAAGAATTAATCTTAAAAACTTATTTACTATAATGATGGACAAGGGGAGATTGTGTGCAAATACATTTGTATAAAGAAACCAGTCCCGCCTTAAAGATTGCGCTCATCTGTCTTGTTGCTCTCCTTTTTTCACTCAGCAGCTGTGCGCCAATGAGCAGTTCATCTGCATTATCCGATAAAAACACGGTAGAAAAACAATTAACGGTTGTACTCGATAATACCTTTTCGAACGGCTGGCTCGATAAATGCTCTTCTCTACATAGAATTGCAGAAATTGCAACCAGCAAAGAAAACAGCAAAACTTCTCCCGATTATCTTCTCGGGTATGTAGAAGGGAGTGCTGCCGACCGGGTTGGCTACTTTCTTCAAAATATATATTCCAATCAATCTGAACTGGAAGAACCACTGATTACACGAGAAGTAAAGCAGTCATTAAATACCTTCGCTTCTGCGGAATCCGATTATTTGCAGCAGCTCCAATATAGGCTGAAAACAGATCGGAAAATTCCGCAAGAAAAAGCATTCCAAAACAATACCAAACAATTAGCCGAGCTAATTGTTCCACTGAGCATCCAAGCCAGTGATTTAAAAAAGGAAGCAGAAACAAAAGCCTTTCAGCAAAATTTACAAACCGCAACCCAGCTGATGAAAACTGCTTTCCCAGAATCGAAATCAACTGGAGCTTTTGCTCCTTCTGATAATATTATTATTTTACCAGGTTAACTCCTACTCATTTTCTATGCTTTCATGTTAGATTCTACCCTATCTAATCTATTCTATTTATCCCGAAAAAGGCAAACGCCCTTGTGTTTATAACACAAGGGCGTTTGCCTTTCTATGCTCGATTAAATTAAGCCTAAATTTTTCAAAAATGCTGGTATCTCCATCTCAAAGTTTACTCCAAAGCGAATGTCCGTTTTCGCCATCTTGGTTCTGCGAATCGCACCACACGTAAAATCAACCGCAAGCTGCATGGCTTTCTGCAACTCAAATCCATTTAGTAAACCTGCAAGCAAAGCACTGCCATAAACATCGCCAGTACCGTGGTAAGAGCCTTCAATGCGTTCTGAAAACGCATAGCTAATCTCACCCGTAGTGCTGTCATAACCGGCGGAGCCAAGCTCACTTTCCTCAAACCACACTCCGGTAAGCACCACTTTTTTGGGGCCAAGCTCCGCGAGAGCTTTGAGCAGTTCCTCAATCTCTTGCTTTTCATAAGGTCCCTCTTTATACTCTCTTCCTAATAAGAAAGCGGCTTCCGTAAGGTTTGGCACAACCAAATCTGCACTCTTACACAGGCGTGCCATCCCCTTTGCCATTTCAGGAGTATAGATGGAGTAAAGCTGACCATTGTCCGCCATAACAGGGTCAACCATAATAAGGTTGCTCTCTGTTTTAAACTGGCGGAAAATATCTTCTACCATATCAATCTGCTCAAAGGAGCCCAAAAAACCGCTGTACAATGCATCAAACTGAAGGTCAAGACTCTTCCAGTGCGCTGCAATCGGCGGAAGATCCTCCGTTAAATCACGGTAGGTAAAGCCGGTAAACCCACCCGTATGGGTGGAAAGCACTGCTGTGGGTATCACACTGGTTTCAATACCAGCGGCCGAAATAATTGGCAGTGCCACGGTAAGGGAACACTTTCCGAACCCAGAAATATCATGAATTGCCGCTACTCTTTTTTGTCGCTCCATACGAAAGACTCCTCTATTTCTTATCTGCAATTTCACCGGCACATTTGTAAATGCTTTTGGGCGGTATGACTCCACGCACCATGGAGAGCGGGTATACCGTGCTTTCAGCCCCTATCACCGTACCGGGGTTTAAAACGGAGTTACACCCAACCTCAACCGAATCTCCCAAAACAGCTCCAAATTTTTTCAGCCCTGTTTCCAGGACACCATTTTCACCGCGTACGGTTACCAAGGTTTTATCGGACTTCACATTAGACGTAATCGAACCAGCCCCCATATGGGAACGGTAGCCCAAAATAGAATCTCCCACATAATTGTAATGTGGAACCTGTACGTTATCAAACAGAATTACATTTTTTAGTTCGGTGGAATTACCCACCACACAGTCGGCTCCCACTAATACACTGCCACGAATAAACGCGCAGTGGCGCACCTCGGTACCAGGCCCAATAATGGCAGGCCCCGCAATAAACGCCGTAGGGGCAACCTTTGCACTGCGAGCAACCCATATATCTTCCCCACGCTGCTCGTATTCATCCTTCGAGAGTGCTGCACCCAGCTCGCGAATCCATCCGCTAATTTGAGGAAACGCTTGCCACGGGTACTGGCAGTTCCGTAAATACGGCGCCGCCAACGTATGCGATAAGTCAAATAAATCGTTCGTTTCAATTGTTAACATACTGCTGATCTCCTGAACGTTAGCAAAATAATATTTTGTAACCTCATTGAAAACAGAAGTTTATTGCGTAAAAAACTACTTAATAAAGCCCAATAATAGTTTTCTTCTATTTTCAACTGTACCTTCTATTTTTATCTTATTCCCAGCAAATGTCAAGAAGATTTTTTAAGCTCCTTCTTTAAAATGAGTAAGTCCGCTGTTGTTATTTTGCCATCGCCGTCCATATCTGCCGCCGCAAAGGAGGCTTCCTCCAATTCTGCAGTACCGCTAAGTACTCGGTAGAGCAATTTGCTGTCTGTTTGTGTTAAGCGACCCGTACCGCTCAAATCCCCTTGCACCACCACGGTAAGGCTATCGCTGATTTCACCCTCATCGTTTTGTGCAAGCAGAACCGCACCTGTCATCACATACCCGCTTACAAAAGCCACTCCATTGGGCTTTTGTGCCTCCAAAGTTCCCTCTTGTACACGTATCACATTTTTGAGTGCCGCATAGGTAGTATTGGCGGGTAAATAGATTTTTTGCGCACTTCGATCAATTCGAGCCGATTGACTCAAAGATATAATTTCTACCTTTTCGGGCATTTGGGAGGAATTATCATCGGGATGAGACGACTCTTCATTTTTAGAGGATTCTCCCGGTTCAGATGAAACTTCCTCGCTGCTCTCCTCCTGTGAGGAAGAGGTCTCATCCTCTAAAAGCTCCTGAGTAATTGGCAGAAAAATCCAATCCTCTTCCCGCTGTACAATCGCTGCTGCACGGTCCCCATTTGCAGCAATTGAAATCAAATCACCAGGTACACGATATGCCCCCGTATTCTCATCGTCTACATACTCTAATAGTCGCGAATCATCTGTTTTCACCAGAACTTTACTGGAGGATAGCGCAGCGGCACACTCCATATCTCCGCCAGTTTCTGTATAGCGGTGTAACAAACCCGAGTCTTGCTGCACACGGTACAAATTTCCACTTTCGTCCATTACCATATTTTTATTTAAGAAGCGGTATCCATCCTGCGGAATATCACTATCAAACAGCGGTGGTTCTTCTAGCGTCGTTTCCTCTCGAATGGAATCGGGCATCGCTTTTATGCCAAGCTTACTCTCCCCATCGTACTGTGTGTACAACACGTTGTTTGGTGAAAGCGCCACGGAGGTAACCGGACCTCGGGTAGATGCAATTTGGTTAAGCAACCAACCGGAGGGTTCAAAAATTAAAATAGAATCCTCCATTGGTGTATGTATGGCGTAAAACCGCCCTTTGGAATCCATTGCAAAATCGTTTTTTCCTTCTACATAAATCTGCGGAAGATCAATAGATTGATTTGTATCAATTTCATCCCGGCGAACCGTATAGGTATATACACTTACCCCAAACTCCTCTTGATTGCTACTGCGGTACGGGCATACCAAAGCAAGCCTCCCATCCTGATACAAGGGAAACTGCATGTGTAACGAGAGCACCTGTTTATCCAATAGCTGTCCATTTTCATCCAATAGCAAAACAAAAGAACGATTATCCTGTGTTCCACAAAGCAGGTAATGGTTGTCACCTGCTGGCAGAAGCTCTACCCCCTGGGGGTCATCAAAACCGGAGGGAAACTCCAACGAAACCGCCACATAAGATGTACCTGCAAGAATAGAACGTGTACCTATTATTGTTAATAACAGTACCGAAAATAGCATAAGTATGCCCATAGCACTGTTTTTTCGACTTAATTCCAAGTTTTTCCCCTCCTTTTTTATTATTATAATCAAGGAAAGGAAATATGTACCAAATATGTGAAAAAAGACCATGCTAATTAGAAGAACCAGTGCATTCAAAATGCACTGGTTCTTCTAATTTAGGAGGAATTTATCACGTAAAAAAGTGTTAAAAACAATATTCTTCTACTTCTTGTAAAACAGGAATTGACGGAGCGGCACCGTGGCTCGTAACCGCAATGGCAGAGGCCTTTGAAGCCAGCTCCAACGACTGTGGCACACTAAGCCCACGGGCTACACCAGCCAAGAAATACCCGGTAAACGTATCACCTGCCGCAGTGGTGTCTACCACGGGAACGGTATAAATGCCATGAGTATGGCGTTCGTTTTTATCACGGTAAATAACACCCTTACTCCCCAAAGTTAATACGACGGCTAGGTCTGGGTATCGTTTGGCAAGAGCATTTAATATATTGTCGGGTTCTTTCTCCCCGGTAATTTGCCAGCCTTCAATTTCATTTACTAGTAATATCGAAACTTTGGTAAGGTCGCATTCTTCCATTACCGCATGGTAGGGTGATGGATTTAACACAATTTGCATTCCACGCGAGTCGGCTTCTTCAATTAAGCGGGGAACTCCGTTGATTTCATTCTGCAATAGGAGCATATCCCCTTTGCCAAAAGAAGAAAGCACCTTACTCGCATATTCCTCTGGTATGCTTTGATTCGCACCACCAAATAGCAGTATACTGTTCTGACCATGCTTTTCCACCTGAATGACCGTGTGCCCGCTTTTTCCGGTTACCGTGCGAATCCAATCGGTATTTACCCCGTTGTCGCGGCATATTTGCAGCAGCTGCTCGCCCTCTTCTCCCACTTGGCCGGCATGCCAAACCTCTGCTCCTGCACGTGCAAGGGCAATGGATTGATTGAGACCTTTCCCGCCAATATAGGTATCCATACGCAAGGCGGCGTTGGTTTCTCCCGGTAAGCCAATATGGTCAACGGTGTAAACGTAATCGTAATTCAGGGAACCAAAATTCAGAATCTTCATAACAAACTCCTATTCATTGGAGAAAGCCACTCCGGCTTGCAAAATCACATTGGCATACGGTGTGAATTCACCGGTTCGTATCGCAAATTTTACGTTCTCCGTCTGCTGCTTGAGTTCTGTATGGGGAACCTCTTGTACCGGTAACCACGCAAGCTTACTATGAAGGTACCTTGCCATTCTTGGGTTTTCTTGCTGCATTTCTTTGGCAACAACATACCCCTCCACAACCGTCTCCTCTAGCACGGCATCCACTACTTGCTGAAAGCTTGGAATTCCGCCGCACAGAACCAGGTCAACAATGGGAATTCCTTTCGGCACGGGCATTCCTGCATCTCCGATTAAAAATTGCTCCTTATGTCCCAGCCCAGCTATATACCCTGCCAGCTGCGCGTTCAGAATACCAGTCTTTTTCATGCCATATTCCCTCCCGGATTCGAAGCCGCCGCTTCTTTTTCTTCTCCACGTGCCTGAAGTGCCATTTTAGCTTGCAGGTTTCTTTGGAACTGGTCAATAACAACTGCAAAGACAATGACGAGTCCTTTAATTACCATCTGCCAAAACTCCGAAACACCGCACATAACCATGCCGTCGTTAATAACACCAATCACAAATGCACCCACAATGGTACCGCCGATGGTTCCAATGCCGCCCGCCATTGAGGTTCCGCCCAAAACAGCCGCTGCAATGGCGTTCATTTCCCAAGATTCGCCGGAGGCCGGGTGGGCAGCCACCAACTGCGCTGAGTTAATAATGCCAACAATTGCAGCGCAGACGCCGGAGAGTATGTATACCATAATTTTCACTTTGTTTACTTTGATGCCGGAAAGCTTTGCGGCTTTCTCGTTACCGCCAATGGCGAACACATGCCAGCCAAAGGGGGTAAATTTGAGCAGTATCGCGGTAATGACCGCAATCACCAGAAGAATAACCGCACCAACCGGAATCCCCAAAATACTACTGCCAAAGAAATCATACCCTGTGTTACCAAGTGCCGGTTTTCCTACAATGTTTGAGTAGGTTGCACCGTTCGAGTGCAGCATGGCAAGGCCTCGCGCTACATACATCATACCCAGTGTAGCAATAAACGGCGCTACGTTAAATCTTGTAATTACCAAACCGTTTACCCAGCCAACCAACGCACCCACCAGAATGGTAATGAGTACAATAAGCGGAACATCAAAGTATAGGGTAACGCCGAACATTGGTAAGGTAAGGCCCTTGTTTATCAGGCCGCCCGCCACCATTCCGGAAAGGCCAACCACAGCACCAACCGAAAGGTCGATTCCGCCTGTAATAATAACGTAAGTCATGCCAATTGCAAGAATCCCATAGAGTGCCACATGCTTAGCAATTAACAGCATTGTGTTTTGCGAAAAAAAGTTGGGTGCCGCAAAGCTGAAAAAAATCAGCAGTACAATCAGTACAATGAAGGTTCTTCCCTTTAGGAGCGTCATGGCAAGCCCATGATTTGATTGATTCAGTTTCATACCTGCATTCTCCCCTTTAAATTCCCGATGCCTGCAAATGATGCCCCTGGTAGGACGCCATTACTAGGTTATCTTCTGTAATTTCATCCCCTGCCAGCTCCGCCGTTTTCTTCCCGTTTGAGAGAACCACAATTCGGTCGGCGATTGCCAGTATTTCTTTCAGCTCTGAAGAAATTACGAGGATGGTCAGCCCCTGCTCTGCGTACTGATTGATAATATCAAATACTTCCGCTTTTGCTCCAACATCAATTCCACGGCTTGGTTCATCCAACAGCAGAATTTTGGGATTTGTTAGTATTCCCTTGCCAATAACAACCTTTTGCTGGTTGCCACCGGACAAAGATAAAATCGGCAGGCGTTTATCTGCAACCTTAATATGAATGTCTGAAATTTGCCGCTCCACCTGCTCGTCTTCTGTTTTCTTATCAATAAAAATCCCTTTAACGCAGTTCTTCAGGTTCGAAAGGGAGATGTTTTTGGCAATATTTAAAGTTTGCACCAGTCCCTCACGCTGCCGGTCCTCCGGCACCAAAGCGAACCCACGCTGAATTTGTCCGGCTACACTATCGATTGGAATCTCTTGCCCATCAAGCAAAACCTTGCCGGTGTGCTCGGGGTGAAGGCCCATAATGCACTCGAATAGCTCCGTGCGTCCCGCTCCCAGTAAGCCATAAATACCGAGGATTTCCCCCTTTTTCACCTGAAAGCTCACTTTGTCGAGCAAATACCCGCCGCCGCTTCTGGGCAGCGAGATGTCGCTTACCTCCAGCACAGTAGGGGTGCTTTCCCAATCGACATTACGCTCCCGGTGGGCATAGCCCTTTTCTTCACCCACCATTTGCTTTACAATCCACGGAACATTAATATTCGAGACCTCTTCGTCTGCAACGTATTTCCCATCTCGCAGAATTGTAACATGGTCGCCAATCTGCATAATTTCTTCCAAACGGTGCGATATGTAAACAATAGAGATACCCGCCGCTGTAAGCTCACGCATTATTTTAAATAAAATTTTTACTTCCTGAGCGGAAAGAGAGGAGGTCGGTTCATCCATAATCAAAATCTTTAAATCATCTTGAATTAAGTTGCGAGCAATTTCAATAATCTGCTGTTGGCCAACACGAAGGTTACTAACCAAGGTCTCCGGAGGAATTGGGTGCTCCAATCGCTTGAGCACTTTATCGGTAAGCTCTGCGTGCTGTGCATTATCCAACCCAATTTTATGCTTTGTCTTTTCCCGTGCCATAAAGACGTTTTGATATATATTCAGGTTCGGGAATAAGCTTAACTCCTGGTGTATAATTCCAATTCCATGCGAGCGTGCCTCCGTTGTATCGCGAAAAGAGACCTCCTTGTCATCCATGAATAGCTGGCCGGAGCTAGGCTGCTCAATACCCGCTATAATCTTCATTAGTGTCGATTTTCCCGCTCCGTTTTCTCCAATTAAAACATTCACCTTACCCCGCAGAACCTGGAACGAAACATCGTCCAGTGCCTTGGTGCCGGGGTAAATCTTACAGATATGCTCCGCCCGAAGGCAAACCTCTTGATTTTCCATAAGCAACCCCCTATTTTACTGTTAATTGCACCGGGGTTATGAGCAGCTTGTCGTTGCCATCTACGGTAAAGCATCCAACAAACTCCACGGTTTTACCGGTAAGGGACGAAACGTTCAGCGGGTCGATTACCTGCTTTTGAATAATCGTGTGAATACTTTGAGACACATTTGCCCACTGCACCTGATTTTTATAATCTTCATATTTAATAAAGCTGATTGAGTCACGAACGGCGGAACCCCGGAAAACCGAGCCAATTTGAAGCTGAATGCTTTCAGGACCCTCATAGCCTTGTAATTTCAGTTCCATTACGCCATTTTTCTTAGTTGTGTCTACCTTTGTAATCTCTGCAGTACCTTTTACCACATAGTTCAGCTCACCGGTGGAGCCCATGGAATATTTTCCGTATTTTTCCGCCAATGTTTTTAAATTCCCCTTTGATTCGGTCAGGAACATATTCAGGTCTTTTGCTTTTTCGGTTAAATCTGGTACTGCGTTAGACTGCCAAATGGTTTCTACATTACTGTCTGCATTAAAAGCAATCTCTCCGGTTATTTTTCCTTCTTCCCCAATCTTCACTACTTTTACGCAGCCGGTTAGGGAGGAGGCGGTAAACGCCAAAACCAGAAGCAGTGCGGCGAATTTTCTTTTCAACTTGCACTCCCCATTTCTCAAACCCCTCGGGCTCTAAATTGAATTTACTCTATGTATACCAAACGTATTTGGTATCTCTGTCAGGCACTACTGCCCTCATAAGCCTATTTTATATGTACGCTTTTAAAGCAATGAGGATAAGGGAAAGTGTTTTCATTCCTCTTTCTCCTTACCCTCACTCTCCATCTTTTATAACGAACTCACACAGTATTGTTTGCTGTTATGAACGGTCTTCTGAATGATTAACCTGCGTATACAAAGTTCTTCAGCTTGCTTACATTTTCCTTTGTAATTGCAATGCAGTCTACCAGCTGCTTTTCATCCTTGCCGGTGGTACCATTCTTCAGGTACTGGTCTGCCTGCTCTACGCCCATCTGTGCCATCAAAGCTGCCTGCTGCAGTGCCGTGCCAACCATGTTGCCAGCTTTAATTTGCTCTGCTGCTTCGTCGGAGCCGTCAACGCCAACAATGGCAATGTCTTTCAGGCCAGCTGCTTTAATTGCTGCAGCAGCGCCAACTGCCATGGTGTCGTTACCGCATACGATACCCTTAATTTTGGGGTTCGATTGCAGGATGGTCTCAACCTTCTGGTACGCTTCGGTCTGCTCCCAGTTTGCGGTCTGCTGAGCAACCATCTTCATTTCGGGGTACTGGCCAATAATCTCATGGAATGCAGCGGAACGCACACCTGCGTTGGTGTCGGACTCTTTACCGAGCAGCTCAGCATATTCGCCTTTCTCACCCATTGCTTCCACAAACTTTTCAGCAATGGCTTTTGCGCCCTGGTAATTGTTTGCTACGATTTGAGAAATCGCCACACCAGATTCGTTGATTTCACGGTCAATGAGGAAGGTAGGAATGTTATTGTCGCGTGCTTTTTTCACAGCCGCAACGGTTGCATCCGCACCGGCATTGTCGCAAACAATGGCAGCTGCCTTGTCGGCGATTGCATTGTCAAAAAGGTCTGCCTGCTTTGCCGCGTCATCATCATGAGAAACAAGTTTTACTTCATAGCCAAGCTCCTTAGCCTTTGCAGATGCAGCCTCTGCCTCCGTTTTAAAGAAAGGATTGGAATGCGAAGGAGTAATGATGTACATAATTTTGGAGCCGCCACCAGTAAGGGGCTTCGCTGCCGCTGCCGCAGAAGAGGCTTCTTCTGCTTTGCTGGGTGTTTGCGCTGCCGAGCTGTTCGAGGTATTCCCTCCGCAACCCGCCATGCTCGCTGCCATTGCGAATGCTAAAAGACCTGCTGCCAGTTTTTTGCTGTGCTTCATTTTGTTTCCTCCCAATTTGTATTTTATTCGAGGCCGCCCTAGCTTATTTTAAGGCTGGCCCCAATAGAGACCCGCAGAACCCCAAATTTTCCTGCGTGCCTACTATTCGTGGTTTAGTGCCGTTTTTACGGCTTGCTTCCAACCATTGTACAACTCTCGGCTTTCTTCCTGCGGCATGTTGCAACGGTAATCGGTTCGTTCCACGCAGGAAAAAATGGTTTCTGGTTCGTAAATCCCCGCCGATATTCCGGCGGCATACGCAACGCCCATACCAGAAAGCTCCTGCCACTGGGGCACGCATACCGGTATACCCAGAATGTCGCTTTGGCGCTGCATTAAATACGTGCTTTCGGTTGGCCCACCGTCTACCCGCAGCTCACGAATGGCAAGGCCAGACTCCTCTCGCATTAGGTTTACAATGTCGGCTACCTGGTAGGCAATGCAATCTACCCCTGCCTTTACCAGCTCTGCACGGCCGGTAAGGCGGGTAATACCGGTAAACAAACCGGTTGCGGCACTGTCCCAATACGGTGCACCAAGCCCTGTAAACGCGGGTACAAAATAGGTTTTATCCAGCGGATTCGCAGCTGCGGCAAGCTCATGTGCCTCCTGTACCGTTTGTACAAACTGCAAATCATTTTTTAGCCAGCCAATTACCGAACCCGTATAATTAATATTTCCCTCCAAAACGTACTGCACCTTCCCCCCCATACACCACGCAAGGGACGTAACCAGCCCGTTTTGACTCATAATTCGCTCATCGCCCGTGTTGAGCATCACCGAAGAACCCGTGCCATAGGTCGCTTTTACCAGCCCCGGTTCTCGGCAGTTCTGCCCAAACAGTGCCCCGTGGGAATCTCCCATTACCGCATGAATGGGGATTGGAGATTCAAAATAACCATCAAAGTCGGTTTCCCCAAAATAATCATCTGAGCTTCGCACCTGTGCCAAACAATCCAGCGGAATCCCAAACAGCTTGCAAAGCTCGGGGTCCCAAGAAAGTGCCGCAATATGGAACAGCTGTGTGCGAGACGCATTGGAGTAATCCGTTGCAAAGGTTTTCCCTTTGGTCAAGCGGTATAAAAGCCAAGTGTCGATTGTGCCACAGCAAATACTACCGGCTCTTGCAAGCTCTTTTACACCGTCTACATTGCGAAACACCCACGCAATTTTCGCCGCCGAAAAGTAAGGAGAAAGCGGTAACCCAGTGCTCTCACGAACACTCTCCGCATAGCCTGCCTTACGAATCTCTTCGCAGATTTGCTTTCCACGTGCACACTGCCACACAATTGCATTGTACACTGGCTTCGCGCTTTCCCGCTCCCATACAACGGCTGTTTCGCGCTGATTGCTGATGCCAACTGCCGCAATCTGATTTTTATCGATACCAGCTTTTTCAACCACATCTCTTACCACGGCAATGGTGTTGGCGTAAATTTCTTCTGGGTCGTGTTCCACCCAGCCTTGCTCATCGATAAGCTGCGCGTGGGAGCGGTCACAACGGGCGGTCAGCCGTCCCTCTTGGTCAAACAGCATCCCTTTGGTTCCCTGTGTGCTTTGGTCTATTGCAAGCAAATAGGTTTGCCGCATTATTGAATCAACTCCATTGCCGTCTTTACAATGCCCTCGGCATTCAGGCCGTAATAATCGAATACCTGCTGTGATTTACCCGTAATCACCGGTTCATCCGGCAATGTAAGGCTTTTCACCCGTGTGGGGTGCTCCGCACACACAATTTGGCTTACTTGTGCACCAAGCCCGCCATATGCGGTATGCTCCTCTATGGTTACTATCCCCTTTGTTTCGCGAGCGGCCTTTCGAACGGCTTCCCGGTCAATGGGTTTGATGCAATACATATCAAGCACACGAGCGGAAATGCCTTTCTGCTCCAACAACTCACCCGCCTCTTTGGCGGCAGACACCATTTCCCCGCACGCGATGATGGTTACATCCGTACCATTACGTAATAACGTCGCTTTATTCAGTACAAAGGGGACATTCCCCTCTTCGTAAACATCTACAACCGCATTTCTGCCTACCCGAATATAAGCAGGCTCTTCATCCTTGAGCAGTTCCCCAATCAGGCTCTCCGTCTGCAATCGGTCACTGGGCAAGTACACCCGCATATTTACAATGGATGCCATCGCCGCTATATCATTCGTCGAGTGGTGAGTCAATCCTAGAGCACCATAACTTACTCCTCCAGAGATACCGATCAGCTTTACATTGGCGTGATTATACGCTACATCTACTTTTGCCTGTTCAAAGCTGCGAGTTGAAAGGAAACATGCCGGAGAAACTGCAAATGCCTTTTTCCCGCATTTGGCGAGCCCCGCACTGATGGTAACTAGATTTTGCTCGGCAATGCCAGTTTCCACAAATTGTTCGGGTCTCTGCTCCGCAAAGGGAGTCATGGAGCCGGAGCCGCGGGAGTCACTGCATAGCACGACAATATCCCGGTCGTGCTCCGATTCCTTGAGCAGCACGTCGCAAATGACCTGCTTATTCGCAATTTTGTTCATATGCTGCCGCCCTCCTTTGTTCTAGCTCACGAATCGCAACTTCAAAATGCTCGTCGTCTAAAGCCTTATGATGCCAAGAGACTTGGTTCTCCATAAAAGAGACCCCACAGCCCTTGGTTGTGTTAGCAATAATCATGGTCGGCTTGCCTTTAATCTGCTTTGCCTCCTGTATGGCAAAATCAAGCGCTTTGGTGCTGTTGCCGTCTATTGAAATAACATGCCAGCCAAACGCACGCCAGCGCTCTTCTTGGCTGTCTTGTGCCATTACGAATTCTGTGGAGCCGGAGATTTGCAGGCGGTTGCGGTCTATAAAAGCGGTAAGATTATCGAGTTTATAATGTGCCGCCGCCATGGCGCCTTCCCAAACAGAGCCCTCTGCCAGCTCACCGTCACCCATCACGGTGTATACACGGTAAGGTGCGGCGTCCATTTTACCTGCGAGTGCCATCCCCACGCTGTATGGTAACCCATGCCCCAAAGAACCGGAGCCAATCTCCACACCGTTTACCTTTGCGCTGGGGTGACCTATGTATGGGGAGAGGTATCCCGAATAATTATCAAGCTCCGATTTTGGAAAGTACCCTTTGTCTGCCAGTATGCAGTACAATGACTCTACGCAATGCCCCTTGCTCAAAATAAAGCGGTCGCGGTTTGGGTCATTCTGATTTTCAGGCGAACAGTTCATGTGCTTGTAATACAGCGTTACCAGAATATCGGTCACGCTCATATCTCCTCCAATGTGGCCGCTGCCCGCTGTATAAATGAGCGTTACAATGTCTTTTCGTATCTGCCATGCCTTTTCCTGCAAATGTACCATTTCTATTCCCCCCTGAGATAGGCGCGCACCTGCTCCTCAATCGGGTCATAAAAATCGGGCGTTACATGAATGTATTTGCACGCCTCATACAATACCGGAACCACATTTTTGTGGATGCCCACACAGTGGTGGATATACGGGCCGCATACGATTTTTTCTTCCAGGCGCTTTATGTTTTCCACTTCAATCCAAAGGTAGGTTCCCATACAATTCGGGCCTTCCACACCTTTTGCATTGCCTAATAGCATTGAGTATTCACCGTTGTCGCCGTCGAATCGGCACAAAGTCAGCTCGCCGTGCTTTGCTTCGGCAGTCAGGCTCCCCGGGTGTTTAAAGGCTAGCGGATAGCCCAAAATTGGTTTTTGCTGGGCAACAGAAATCGGCCATGGGCCGCAATGCTGTAATAGTTCTCCATTTTCAATATCCGGGTGTCGCACCGTCCAATCTGCAAAGAACGAGCGAGTTTCTCCCATACCGGAGGCCTCTACCAAAAGGGCAGTAATGGCACCGTGAATATCGGTTTCACACACTACGGGAATTCCCTCGTCATTCATGAGTGCATTTGCCGCGCAGGGCATAATTCCAATCTCCTGCTGCAAGGCGTTCCAACACTGAATTGCCACCGCGTTGCATCCATATTTTTGTACCAGATGTTTCATTGCAACCTTGAGAGCCGCCACATTTTCGAGCGCCTCCTCCGCAATGCGAACATCCATGTTTTCTTTTATGTATTCGAGTACCTGCTGTACCTCTTGTGGGGCTTTCTCTTTTGCCAGCCGCATTTCCTGCGTTAGCTCTGGCATTGGGATGGGAGAAAGCTGAATGTTAAAGCGCTCGAGCAGCTCGCCCTCATTGCACATTGTCGTCCAAAAATCAAACGGGCGGGTGGAGATTTGCAAAATTCGAATATGGCGAAATGTTTTTACTACATTACACACTGCCATAAAGTCTCGCAGGCCTCGCTCAAATACGGGGTCATTGAGCCGACAGTTTGTCATGTACGTAAATGGAACCTGAAAGCGCCGCAGTACCTTGCCAGTTGCAAACAGGCCACACTGGGTGTCGCGCAAACGCACACCGTTTGGCTCTGGGCGTTCATCGAGGGGGCCCCAAAGCAGCACCGGAACATTTAGCTCCTTGGCAAGCCTAGCACACACATATTCGGTACCAAAATTACAGTGCGGCAAAAACAAACCGTCTATTTTCTCCGCTCTGAATTTCTCAGCTATTTTCTGCATATCCGTGTCATCAAACAACAGTCCCTCGTCGTTGATGTCCGTAATATCCACAAAATCTACATCCAGCTCACGCAGGCGATCTGCCGTGAGATTCCGGTACTTCAGTGCATCCGGTGCACTGAAAATGCTTCTTCTGGTCGGCGCAAACCCCAGCTTGATTTTCTCCATACATTACCCTCCCTATTTATGTTGCATTCAAATCCCGAACACTCTCACGTTCCACAAATTCCGTACAAACCTGTATCTTTGTTTTCACTTTACTCTCCTGGCGAATATGGTCATTTAAGCGGCGAACCGCAATCTCACCCATCTCTTGCTTAAACACATGGATGGTACTCAGACGCGGAGTAGAAATCTCACAATATGGGATATTGTCAAATCCGATAATAGAAACATCCTCTGGTATACGGTAGCCTTTTTCTTGTAGCGCGCGCATCGCACCAAGAGCAATGACATCGTTATCCGCAAAAAAAGCAGTAGGAATATCGTTTTTCTTCTCCAAAAACTCCACCATATCTCGGTAAGCAGATTCTGTGGTGGTTCCCAGTGTAACAGTATACTGCGGCTCAATTGCCAGCCCGGCTTTGGTAAGTGCCCTCCTATAACCAATGCCACGGTAAGAAAACGCTTTAATGCGGAACCTGCCTTTTAGGTAACCGATTTTTCTGTGCCCCTTTTCAATTAGGTATTCCACCGCGTGGAAAGCGGAATCGGTATTGCTGATTAAAACACTGTCAAAAGTAATGCTGTCACACCAGCCATCGAGCAAAATCAAATGGCATTTATGGTTGCGAAAGAGCTGAAAATCCTGCTCTGTCATCTCCGTACCCAGAAGAATTACTGCCGCACTGGCATCCTCCAAAATCGTATGTACCTGCTCTGCACAGTCTTGGCTGCTGCTGTCTATATTGCAAAACATCGTTTCAAACTGTAAATTTTTTGCTTGGCGTTCCACACCCTCTATCACTGCCGGAAAAAACGGACTGTCGTTAATAATCAGGCCATTTTTCTTATAGATTACGAACTTAATTTTTGATATTCTGGGTTTTATAGAATACCCAATTTCCTCTGCCACCTGCATCACACGCTCCACCGTCAGCTTACTGACCCCACGTTTGTGGTTAAGCGCATTTGATACGGTTGCAGGAGAAAATCCGGTTATTTCGCTAATCATTTTAATGGTTCCCTTCAATGGAATCCCCCGTTTCTTTCCTGTTGTTCACCATTATACACATCAATTAAACATTTACAACCAAATTTTTAGCTATTTTTATAACAACTCCTATTTTTATGCTATCATACTAAATTTGCAGTCTTTGATTTAGATAATAAAGCAATGAATTGTTTAAAAATAAACGATAATTTCAATTTTTATATCGATATTTATATAAATATTTATATAAATGTTTATCACTATTTTTGATTTTATATTAGAAATTACTATGTAAACTAGCAATATACAAGTCCAAATTAAATAATGAACTGCTTTTTTTAAAACCAATTATTCTCCAAAATCAAATTTGAACATACCATTTGATTTGAAAGCGATTAGACATGGTGTTATAATATTTATCGTGCTGTAAACGCACCTAAACTTTAGTTTGCAGTGTAAAATATAGAATTTAACGCGACCCTCCGGGTCGCATTTTTCTGAACGGGAGCTGTATTTCACTTGGAAAAAGCAAAAACCAGAATCTATCGTATTCTTTCTGGAATGAACCAGCTTAAATGGAGTCTAACCCTAAAAGGAATTGGAGTTGGGGTACTGGCAGGCTTTCTCTCCATCTTTTATCGAATGGGCATTGAACACGGAGTAGACCTCTCTATTAAAATATACGCCTACCTAAAAACACATACCCTGCTACTGCTGCCATGGCTTGCCTTGATTGTGGGAGTCGGTTTTCTTCTAAATTGGATGATAAAGCTAGAACCAATGGCTTCTGGCAGCGGTATACCACAGGTGAAGGGTGTCGTGCTGTTCGGTTTGAAAATGAAGTGGAAATCGATCTTGGCCATACGGTTCATCGGCGGCATTCTGTGCTCCCTTTTTGGCCTCTCTCTAGGGCGGGAAGGTCCCTCGATTCAAATAGGTGCGGCGGCAGGGCAAGCTGTGGCAGAACGCTGCGGCCGTCATGGTACACTGGAGGACGACTACCTGATTACCGGAGGCGCAGCGGCGGGACTTTCGGCAGCATTCAGCGCTCCTCTTTCTGGTATGGTTTTCGCACTGGAAGAAATCCACCGCAGTTTTTCTCCGCTTATTTTGATTTGTGCAACTGCTGCCTCTCTTACTGCGGACTTTTTATCGAAAAACTTTTTCGGACTAAGACCTGTTCTTGATTTTACTGATGTACCTGTCTTGCCCATCCCTTTTTATGGATGGCTGCTGCCACTTGGTATTGTTGCGGGGCTGATTGGTTCTCTTCTTAACCGTACACTACTTGATTTTCAGCAGTTATATAAGAAGCTTCCCGCATCTGCGCGTCCTTGTGTGGCGCTGTTAATTGCTCTGCCCTGCGGACTGTTTCTACCGCTGACGCTGGGCGGCGGGCGTGATTTAATCCGCCTTTCCGAAGGTACACAGCTCGGTCTTGGTATGCTATTTGTTTATCTAATCGTCAAGCTGCTGTTTACTGGCGCCAGTTTTGGCAGTGGCGTGCCCGGGGGAATCTTCTTCCCCATTCTCACTATAGGAGCACTCTCTGGCAGCATTGTAGCCCACATTGCTGACGGAATGGGTCTGCCGCCGCAGTATAGTTCAAACTTTGCCATCTGTGCAATGGCCGGCGCGCTTGCAGCCTCTGTAAAAGCACCTGTTACCAGTATTCTGCTTACGGCAGAGATGTCTGGCTCACTGGTACATCTTCTGCCGGTGGCAGCCTGTGCATTTATTGCACTTCTGGTTTCGGATATGCTGAAAATCGAGCCAATCTACGATTCCCTGCTGGAGCGTTATATGGAAAAGAGCGGAAGTTCCTCCCCTCATCCCGAACAAGGCGGCCTGATTGAATTCCCTGTGGAATATGGCAGCACAGCCGCAAATCGTACGGTAAAAGAAATTCAGTGGCCACAGGGGCTTCTGATTGTGGGCCTGCGACGCGGAACCAAGGAACTGATTCCCAGCGGTAAAACACGGATTCTTCCCGGAGATTACCTGGTCATTCTTTCTTCAGAAACGCAAGAGAGTACCATTCGTGAGCAGATACGTTACCTGTGCCAAGCGATACAGGAACAAACCCAAACATAAAGTAGAAAGCCACCGGTAAACCGGTGGCTTTCTACTTTCGCTCCATAAAAGGTGATTCCCTAAGCTTTTCGTATTCTATTATTATTTCACAATGTTTACGAAGGGTTTAAATAGTTCGCCCTCCGCTGATCGCATCATTTCAAAGAGTGCCATTTCTGTGCTGGTAATGACTGCACCCATTTCACGCATACGCTCTAGGCCAATCCCTCTGTTCCATTCGGTGCGGGAGGAAGTTGCATCAGATGCTACATAAAGCTCATAGGGCTGCTTTAGTAAATCTCTCACGGTTTGGTATACACAAACATGCGTCTCCACACCGGCGACCAAAAGCTGGCTTCGCCCTGCTTCGCTCAGTTTTTGCTGGAACTCCTCGTTGTCACAGGCACTAAAAGAGATTTTCTCTATCGCTTTCTGTTCACCTAGCAGCTCACGCAAGGTAGGGGCAGTTGCGTCAAGTCCCTTTGGGTATTGCTCCAAATACAGAATTGGCATATGAAATAGCTTTGCCGCCTGAACTAGCTTTTCGCAGTTTTTAAGTACCTGCTCAGCATCGTGTACACTTTCCGCCAGCTTCCCCTGCATATCTATCAGCAGCAACGCTGCATTACCCTTAACCAACATAGACAAATTCCTCCTTATGGCTTTTCCTCCTATTCTATTGGAATCTAATGTTGAAATCAAGCAGCATGACCATTTTGGTACAAACGTTTTTTCTTTTTTACTAAGTAGATTGCATTATTTTCGTTTATTTGCATGAATTTGTATCTATAATACATTTGCACTCTATACTTTTTGTGCTTGCTCTGATATAGTATGTGACAAGCACTTGATTCCTTTATTAAGCTACCACTCTATAACATTAGGAGGATGCCGAATGAAACTAAAAGATAAAGTTTGTATTGTGACCGGTGCAAGTTCTGGTATGGGACGCGCAATTGCAAGATTATTTGCGGCTGAAGGCGCAACCGTGATTGCAGTGGCACGCAGAAAAAATCGTCTCGATGAATTAGCTGCTGAAAACTCGAACATCCATCCTCTCGCTGCAGATATGATGGAAAAGAATCAGGTCATCGCGATGGTGAGCGACACCATTAAAACCTATGGTAAGCTCGACGTATTAGTAAACAACGCTGGTATCATGGATGACTTTACCATGATGGCCGATATATCGGATGACTTGTGGGACAAGGTAATGCGTGTAAACGTAAACGCACCTATGTATGCCATTCGTCAGGCACTGCCTACTATGGTTGAGCAGGGCGGCGGCGTTATTTTGAATATTTCTTCCATTGGTGGTTTGCAGGGAGGAAGGGCGGGTACCGCTTACACTGCCTCCAAGCATGCACTTAACGGTATTACCAAAAGCGTAGCGTTCCAGTACGCACCAAAGAAAATTCGCTGCAACGCAATTTGCCCCGGTGGAGTAGATACCGAAATCATCAGCGACCCCTCTCACCTCCATAAAGAGGGGATGGAACGTGCCATGGCCGGAACCGGTGCAAACTACCGCAGCGGCAGTCCGGAAGAAATTGCAGCCGCGGCACTCTTTTTAGCCAGTGACGACTCCAGCCTGATTAACGGCGCCTTATTGGTAGCTGATGCAGGCTTTACCGCTTATTGAACACACACAATCATTGCGCGTCTTCCCATCACACACGGAAGATGCCAAGAAAAAGGGCAAGCCATTACGGCTTGCCCTTCTTCATCCTGTTTTTTTGTTTTCACCCGGCAGGTTTTCCACCTGCACCTTTAGGTACGAAATCATTTTCTCCAGAAACGGCGGTAGCTGTACTCCGGTTTGCGAAATATTCTCTAGCACCGATAGCAATTCATTACAAATAAGCCATATAGCCGCCAGTGACGCCGCAGCGTAACCAAATGGCAGTGTAATTCCCGCCTGTTCGGCAGTGTAAGCGGCTAAAATATCAATAATCGCTCCAACCGCAACTAATAGCCACATGCACACCTTCTTTATAATTCCACGTATGCCCCGGCAAGAACTAACTGCTTCTTTTCGGCACACCGAGGCCGCAATGCCGGTGGCATAATCGATTACATTGGTTACAACCAGCAAATAAACCGGTACTGCTAAAACTCCCATCCATGCAGAAAGCACGGTAAAGCCTGCAATCGCCGCCGCCTTGATTCTTTCCATACTTTACTCTCCCTTCCGAATTTTATTTTATGTGGCAACCACTCTCCCCCGTATTTCTTGCAATAAGAGAGAAAATCCCCTCTCTTCTATAAGCAAGTGATGAGCCTTAAGGGAGCTATTGTTAAACCACAAAACACCTTCATACACCCTACCAAAAAAGCCGGAACTTTCCCTTTAATAGGAAAGTTCCGGCTTTTCTTTTTTCTGCCTATGTTAGCCCTCTTCCTCCGGGCAAATGTAATTGAGCTGACCAACCGGCTTGCCGCTGCGCAAGAACACGCGCGGCACTCGTTTACCTACCAAGCAAATCATTTCATAGTGAATGGTTCCATCCAGCTTGGCAATTTCGTCTACGCTTACTTCGTCCTCGCCGTCGCGACCCCATATGGTAACCGTCATTCCCGTGTGCACACCGGGAATATCCGTTACATCCAGAATCACTTGATCCATGCAAACTCGGCCTACCACACGGGCACGTTTCCCGCATACGAGCATATCTGCTTTATCGTGCAAACGGCGCGGGTAACCGTCAGCATAGCCAATTGGCACAGTGGCCAAAATGGTTTTCCGTTCTGTTACGAATTCTCTGCCATAGCTAACGCTGGTCCCCGGTTCCACAGTTTTCAGCTGCGATATTACGGTTTTCAGTTCCATCGCCGGGTGTAAATCCAAACTGCGCTGCATTTGGTCAGACGGCAACAGACCATATAAAATCACACCCGGGCGCACCATGTCTAAATCAAGCTGCGGGTAATCCACAACGGCACCACTGTTCGAGCAATGGCGAATTTCAAAGGTGATGCCACGCCGCTGCAATTCTTTCACCGCACCATCGAAGCAGGTGTACTGCTGCATGGTGAAATCTTCCCCGGGTTGCCCGTCATCCGCAACGGAAAAATGCGTAAAAATCCCTTCGGGAATCAAGCCGGGTTCCTTACAAACCGCTTCTATTTCAGCGAGCGATTCGCTGTCTCTCTCCGGGTTCTGGTATAAAAAGCCGATGCGGCTCATGCCGCTGTCCAGCTTCACGTGAATACGAACACGAACTCCGGCGGCAATGGCGCAATCGGAAAGCTCTTTGGCATATTCCGTAGAAAATACAGACTGCGAAATGGAAAGCTCCTGAAGCCGCTCTGCCATTTGGGGTGGTGTATACCCTAATATTAAAATAGGGCGCAAAATTCCGGTACGGCGAAGCTGAATCGCTTCTTCTAAATTGGATACCGCAAACCAGTCGGCGCCTTTTTTTTGGAACTCACGCGACACATACGACGCACCATGGCCGTACGCATCTGCCTTAACCACACAGCATATTTTGGTTTTGGGGCTTACTGCAGCACGGATCACATCGTAATTATGATCCAGAGCATTCAGGTTTACCTCTGCCCAAGTACGTTTTAAAAAATCATTCATGAAACACCGGTTCCTTACTTTAAAATAAATGATTGCTCCAATAATATAGAAAAGAGCGCAGGCCGCTGTAAAATGCAAACCGGCGCAATGTTTAAAATAATACTCTCCTCACCGAGAAAATTACTCGGTGTTTATTATACGAATATGGCTTCTATTATAGTACCGCACCATAAAATAATCAACTCTGTGAAAAAAGTTAATATTTAGGATAGAACTAAAAGGATTGATTTTAAATATTGATGTTTTATTCGTCAATCTTCCGGAATTTTTTTAAGTGTTAGGGCATATACTGGTAGAACACTTTTTAAAACAGAAGAGATTGGGGAGGCGATGACATGGAACAGACCATGCAGCTAAATCGCCCTGAAAATCTGGATGATGAATTATACCGTTGCTTGTTCAGCGGGCTAACCTCCGGTATCGACCTGGATGATCTGATTTTCAATGGCGAAGAATGGTACGAGAGTGAACGATAGGCCTATTGAGTAGTAAGCTGCGTTTTAAAGTTAAATTGTGCCGGGTTATGAAAAACACAAATTTCTGTTTCTGAATACGGCGCAATTTTAACTCAAACCAATTCTATTCAAGCAACAAACAAAAATATAATATGGAAAACATACAAAATGGCTGCCGCTAAGCCCCTATGGGAAGCTTGCGGCAGCCGTAGTTGTGTGGAAATTTATTTAAAATAAGCGACCCCAGACTCAAAGATACGCTGATCTTTTGCACCTGGAACATTTTTATACAAAAACTCACCCTTACGCTCTGAGTGGCCCATTTTACCCAAAATACGTCCATCAGGGCTGGTAATGCCCTCCACCGCCCAAATAGAACCATTGGGGTTCCACTGGGTTTCGCCGCTAGGAACACCGGCGGGTGTTGTGTACTGGGTAGCAATCTGGCCATTTTCCATCAGCTGGCGCAGTGTCTGCTCATCCGCTACAAAGCGGCCCTCACCATGAGAAACTGGCACACAGAACACTTCTCCGGCCTGAACGCCAGCAAACCAAGGCGATTTTACAGAAGTAACACGTGTGTATGCCATGCGCGAAACGTGGCGGCCCAGCTCGTTAAAGGTTAAGGTAGGCGCTGTCTCCTCTGTGGTGACAATATGCCCAAACGGTACAAGCCCCAGCTTGATCAGAGCCTGGAAGCCATTGCAAATACCGAGCATCAAGCCATCGCGGTGATATAGCAGTTCCTCCACCGCCTGTGAAAGACGTGGATTGCGAAACGTAGTCGCAATAAACTTGCCGGAGCCATCTGGCTCGTCACCGCCCGAAAAACCACCGGGAAGCATAATAATCTGCGCGTTTTGAATGGCCTTCTCCAACCGCTCAATGGTTTCTTCGATAGCAGAGGCAGTCAGATTGCGCACGATGAGAACCTCCGGCTCTGCACCTGCTATTTCAAACGCCCTCGCCGTATCGTACTCACAGTTCGTACCCGGGAATACCGGAATCACCACACGCGGTTTCGCCGCCTTAATGGCAGGAGCCGCGGTAAAGCGCTCTGTAAATAGCGGTACTTCCTCTAGGGGCGCCTCTTTTGTTTGTGTTGGGAATATCTTTTCCAGCGTCCCAGTCCAAACAGAAAGCAGATGCTCCAAAGAAAGTGTGTCGCTGCCGAGTACAACCTCCGGCTCCTTTGCAATGCTGCCTAACAGTGCAGCACGCAGTTCCTTCGGTAATTGTGCATTGGGAGTAAGCTCTAGCACCAGTGCGCCGGACTGCGGCGCAAACAGCAGTTTTTCATCCAAAGCGCCATCTTCAAAATGAAAGCCAACGTGGTTGCCAAAGCACATCCGTGCAATTGCGGCGGCAGCACCGCCCTCTCGTACAACAGAAGCAGAGGCAACATCGCCCTGTTCCATCATTGCATGAATAGAACGGTAGAACTCTTGCAAGGCGGGGTAATCCGGTAATCCAGTCTCTTTTTGCTCTGGCAGCGGCAGCAAATACACCTTATTGCCTGAAGCGGAAAACGCAGCCGAAATCGTACGGCTCGCCTTGGTCATTGCCACAGCAAAGCTGACAAGTGTAGGGGGAACATCCAGCTCTTCAAAGGAGCCAGACATACTGTCTTTTCCGCCGATGGCGGCAACACCCATGCCAAGCTGCGCAGAAAAGGCACCAAGCAAAGCAGCAGCAGGCTTGCCCCAGCGTTCCGGGTCTTTGCGCAGGCGTTCGAAATATTCTTGGAAGGTCAATCTAGCACTTAGCGGGTTTGCACCAACGGCAGCCAGCTTAGAAAGGCTTTCTACTACTGCCCATGCGGCACCGTGGAACGGGCTAAAGCGTGAAATGCCGGGTATAAACCCATAGCTCATTGCGGTGGCATCATCCGTTTTGCCGTTCAAGACCGGCAGCTTTGCAACCATTGCTTCTTCGGGGGTACGCTGGTATTTACCTGCAAAGGGCATGAGCACCGTAGCGGCACCGACGCTGGCGTCAAACCGCTCCGCCAAGCCCTGCTGGGAACTCACAGACAAACGCGACAAATTCTGCTCAAATGCCTTTGCAATCGGCTGCCCCTCCAGCTCAGCGGGAAGAAGCTCGCGATAGTTCTGAGAAAGATCCGGTGCCGAAATGCTTGCCTTTGCGGTCAGTGTCACACCGTTTGTATCTAAGAACGCACGGCTGAGGTCCACAATTGTGTCGCCCCTCCACTCCATGCGCAGGCGGGGCAGTTCGGTAACCCCCGCCACAACAACAGCCTGCAGGTTTTCTTCCTCAGCAAGTGCACAGAAACGCTCTACATCTTCAGCGGCGAGTACAACCGCCATACGCTCCTGCGACTCTGAAATGGCAAGCTCTGTGCCATCAAGACCTTCGTATTTCTTCGGCACAGCATCCAATTGAATTTCGAGCCCGGCAGCAAGCTCACCGATGGCAACGCAAACACCGCCTGCACCAAAATCGTTGCAGCGCTTAATCAGCTTTGCAGCCTCGGGGTTGCGGAACAAACGCTGTACCTTACGCTCGGTAGGTGCATTACCCTTTTGTACCTCTGCTCCCGCCTCCTTTACGGATTCGAGAGTATGTGCCTTGGATGAGCCTGTTGCTCCACCACAGCCATCGCGCCCGGTACTGCCGCCCAAAAGAACAATTTTATCCCCTGCAGCAGGAACATCACGCACCACATTCTCTTTGGGGGAAGCGCCAATTACCGCGCCAATTTCCATACGCTTTGCAACATACCCGGGGTCATACAGCTCGGTTACCTGACCCGTAGCAAGGCCCACCTGATTCCCGTAGGAGCTGTAACCCTGCGCCGCACCTACCGTAATTTTACGGGTGGGCAGCTTACCCGGCAGTGTATTCGTATTGCGCGGGTCACCAGAACCGGTTACTCGCATTGCCTGGTACACATAAGCGCGGCCGGAGAGCGGGTCGCGAATGGCACCGCCAAGGCATGTGGCTGCACCGCCGAACGGTTCAATCTCCGTTGGGTGGTTGTGTGTTTCGTTTTTAAACTGTACCAGCCATTTTTCGGTCTTTCCGTCAATCTCAACGGGAACCTCAATGGAGCAAGCGTTGATCTCTTCGCTAACATCCAAATCGGGCAAACGGCCGCGGCGGCGAAGCAATTTCATTCCCATAACCGCAATATCCATTAGGCAAATGGGCTTGGTTGTGCCTGCAATCTCCACGCGGGCGTCATAGTAATCCTTTAACGCTTTATCAATTGCCGGGGCACCCGGCTCTACCCGAATCTCTTCCAAACGAGTAGCAAAGGTGGTATGGCGGCAGTGATCCGACCAATAGGTATCGATGACCCGCAGCTCCGTAATGGAGGGGTCACGATGCTCCGTATCTCGAAAATAGTCACGGCAGAACAGTAAGTCTTCCAGACTCATGGCAAAGCCCATGGAGTCGTAGTATTCAGCTAACTTCGTGTTATCCCAAGTAATAAGTCCCTCTACCCGCTCCACCGCAGCAGGCTCCTGAACCATCAACTCCAATGACTCTGGCTTGTCCAAAGAAGCTTCGCGAGATTCCACTGGGTTAATTAGGTAACGCTTTATTTCAGAAAGCTCTTTCTTGCTTACGCTTCCCTGCAATACAATCATTTTTGCCGTTGCTACCTGCGGGCGTTCACCTTGGGTTAGCAACTGCACACATTGAGCCGCCGAGTCAGCACGCTGGTCGTACTGGCCAGGCAAAAATTCCATTGCAAAAACCAGAGCACCTTTCGGTACCGGGTATTGCTCATCGTATATATTGTCTGCATTAGGCTCTGAAAAAATCGTTCCCCGTGCCGCCTCGAATTCCTCCGGTGTAAGGCCAGAAATATCGTACCGGTTCACAATACGAACCTCTTGCAAACCAGTGATTCCCAAATTCCGCTGTAAATCCTCTTTTAGATGCTGTGCTTCCACATGAAAGCCCGGTTTTTTCTCCACAAACACCCTGATTACCGCCATTGAATCCCCCGTTCCGGCCGCCCGAGCGGCCTTTCATAATTCCTGTTCTATTCTAACATAGTTTATCACCGGATAAAATAGAAAAATCCCCTAAAAAACGAGCCGGCATCGATTCGCTTTCCGCATAATATGCCCCTCTTCCTTTTTCTTTTTTAGAATAAGCAAAAAAGAAAATAAAATTGTTGATTACTTAACGATATTTTTGTAACAAAAATCGACTGCTTACCCCCAATTTCTTGCCATTTTGCGTTTAACATGTTATACTAATATCTAGCTAAATCAAGCTCCTTACCGTATTTGGAGGAGGTTACACACTCAGTGGCACAAACAAAACCCGAGAGCGAAACAATATGGATTCAAACACTTGGCAAATTTAGTATTCAGCGTGGCAAACATGTTCTAACACAGTCGAACGGAAAGCCGAAACAGGTATGGCTGTTAATTGAATACTTAATTGCCAACCGCAGTGACGGCCCGAAAATTGAGCAGTTAATAAATGCTCTGTGGGCGGATTCTCGCGCCAGCACTGACCCCATGAATGCCCTAAAAAACCTGGTGTACCGCGCCAGAGATTTATTAAAAAAGGGATTACAGGACAGCGACACCGAATATATTATTTATTCGCACGGCTCGTATCTTTGGAACCCCAATTTGACTTGCGTGGTAGATGAAGAGGAGCTTCGGCATTTATCTTCCCTAGCCGATTTGCCCGGACAAAAGCCAGCGCGGCAAGTCGCACTACTCCAGCAGGCCATATCGCACTACAAAGGCGATTATCTTCCAAACTCGAGCTATTCTACTTGGGTGCTTGCCTACCGAAAAGAACTCGCTGCTTTGTACCTGCGTTGTGTACACAGCCTTTGTTTTCTGTTGGAAGAGGCACAAGAGTACGGGGAAATTATTACCCTTTGCGAATCCGCTATTGCGCTGGCTCCCTTTGAAGAAACGCTGCACAAGAACTTAACAAGCGCTTACCTGTGTACGGGGCAAAACAATAAAGCTTTGCTACATTACCATTATGTAACAGAGCTGTTTTACCGTGAGCTTGGCGTGAATATATCGGAAAATCTTCGCGATTTATACCGCCAAATAACCAAAACAGTTCACAAGTCTGAGCTGGATCTCACCGTAATTAAAGAGAGCCTTCGTGAAGAGCCCGACAATGCGGGCGCATATTACTGCGATTACGAAATCTTTAAAAATTTATACCGTATTCAGGCCAGGTGTATGAAACGAACGGGGCAATCCATTATAGTTGCACTTATGACTCTAATGAATGAAAAAGGAACCATTGTAGATGGAGCAAAGGCCGTTTCCTCTGTAAACCTATTTCGGGAGGTCATTGTGCAGAGCCTTCGAAAGGGTGACGCTGTTTCTGCGTACAGTTCCTCCCAGTTCATACTAATGCTTCCTCTTACAAACATAGAAAATGCCGAGAGAGTGATGCAGCGCATCACCCGTAAATTCGAGGCATTTTATAAAAAGAAAGACTTACAAATTTTATTTACTCTGCGGCCAATAGAACCTTTGGAAAAGTAACCGTTTATTCGAAATCCGTGCTTTTTCATGGCATTAGTAAGGTTATAGAGCCGAGAAGGGATATATCTACATGATTCGATTGCAGGAAATACTTTCTGCACAAAATGAGATTCATTGTTACGAAATAAATTATATTCACATTGCATCATACCGCAACCGCACCTTACAGGGAGCCTTTTATAATCCCTACTTACAAAAAACTGCTCTATTTTTCAGTGAGTTAGAGCTAATAAAACTGCTAAGCATATGGATGGACGCAAAGGACATTCCGCAGTGTACTACTCGGCTTCGCAGATTCAACAAAAAAACGATCGGTGAGCGGGCAAGAGGGGGTTCCGCAATGAAACATTCAACCCAGCAGCCTTGTGAGATTTTTAAAAAGGAAGATAATTGGAACCTGCAAGAAACAACGGAGGATGGCGCAACCTTTATTGTGCAAATTACTATGCGGCAAAACTCTACCTGGCAGGGTCAAATACAACGAACCGACACAAACCAGGTTTGTTCGTTTCAAAGCACGCTTGAGCTGCTCCTACTTCTAACGAGCGCTCTGGATGACCCAATGTCTTCCGCTTGGGCAAATGTTCAGAATGAAATTGTAGAAGCGCGATAAGCTTTTCTTCTTTTCATTTTTACAAACTACATACCACTTCTACAATCAAATGTTGTGCCCGGTTACAGGAACCTCCTGCAACCGGGCACTTTTAATGATAGCTAGTTTCTTTTCCAACAAAGCTTTTCCTATGCAAACTTGTATTACACTCTTCACTTGCTGGATGCCACAGAAGAATTCTCTGTGAGGGACTTGCCTCCCTGTGATGGCGGCGAAGCTCCAGCTGCATTGCCAGAAGCATCAGGTGCTTTCTCGGTATTCCGGTTGGGTCTGCCTCCGCCTTGCCCCCCTCTGCCTCCTATAGTAGCAGCTTCCCCATTGCTAGAGATAACCGTTTGCACACCCGAAAGAGTTACATCGGTTAACTGAGTGCCACCAGAATAACTTTCGGCACTGCTAAATCCGTCTTCATTCACATCACTACTCCCCCCTGTATTAATGGTATAGGTACTGCCTTGCTTTAGGTTTGGCGCGCTCACGACTATCGACTGAAATTTCTTACTGGGAACAAATGTAAGAATCGATTTTCCGGTAGAATCCGTAACATTTACCGGCGTATTTGCTTCCTGCGTATCGTCAAATAAGACTGTGAGTGAATTTTGTTTTGAATCAGAATCGGGAGCCTGTGCCATCCCTGAACTTCCTGCGGCTACTAGAATTCCTCCAGAAATTTGATAGCTGCCATTAAAGTCTAACGCTCCATTTCCAGAGCTCACTGGGCCATTTACTAAAACCGCACCTCCCGCTTGTACTACATTTCCGTTGGAATCAATACCGTCACCCGAGGCATTAATTACAACATATCCGCCGGAAAAACGTATCTCATTATTCTCGTTTGCCTGAAACATGTCTCTTGAAGCAGTGTCATCGTCGCTTCCTCCTGCGGCATTGATTCCGTCATCACTCGAGGTAATATGAATGGTTCCTCCGCTGATAGAGACCGTAGAGCCTTCCAGCCCTTCGTAGCTCTTGCTTATGGTGATTGTTCCATCCTGTACGACTAAGTCTGCATCCGCATGCATTCCATCGTCTCCGGTTGAGATATTTAGTTCGCCACCCGTTACAATTACAGAACCATTCGAATGTACGGCATCATCGGCTGAATCGATTTGGAACTTACCGCCACTAAGAAATACCCTACTTCCCCCTTTCAGAGCTTTGGTGCTAACTGTTTCTGTATTCTCTTCTGTGGCGGCTGAACTACTCTCACTTTTTGTATCTGCTTGATTTTGAATGATACTTGAACTGGAGTTTGTTTTATTGTCTGATTCCTTCTGATTGTCGGCAGGAGGCGTGCCATCGGGTCGTTGTGGCCGACCATTTCCTTTTTGCTCTATATTGGAAGAAGTATTGTCTGTACCCCCGTTGGCAGGAAATCCACCAGCTCCTTCCATTCTTCCCCAGGGCCCGCCTGGCTCATCTTGGCGTATTGGTGCATTTGCGCTCCCTCCACCAGAAACAATCTGGAATGTGCCGCCTGTTACTTGTAAAATAGTTTCGGCCTGCACGGCGTCCTGCTCGCTCGTTATGGTAAAGTTTCCTCCCTCAATGGCAATCCAGCCCTTGGCTGTATCCTCATCGTTATTTGAGCGAATGGCATCCCCTTTCGACACTACCGTAATCGTGCCGTCCTTAATTGCTACTGCATCTCGTCCCTTAATTCCGTCATTGGCGGCGGTAACATCAACACTGCCGCTTACAATTTTTAATGTATCTTTACAGCCAATTCCATTTTCAAAATTCCCGATTACGGTTAATGAGCCAGTCCCATTAATTGTCATGTCTCCCTTACTGAAAATAGCTGCATTGGGTTCGTCTGTATCCGCACTATCGAATTGATAATTTGCAGCATCTGTAACTGTATTTTTGCTTCCCTCTGCCAGCACAATTACTGTTTTACCCGCTTGCATGGAGTAAATAGGAGCGCTTACTGAGCTAGAAAGCGACACACCATCTAAAACCAAACGAACCAAATCCTCTTTTCCTGCATTTACTAGGATTTGTCCTTTTGTCAGCTTGCCACGAAGCAAATAGGTTCCCGCTGCATTTATGGTTACAGTGCTATCCTTTACCGCTGCTCCGCTGCCCTGAACGGTTGCGGTAGCATCACTTAGCGTAATTGTGGTGGCGGCAGCTTCGCTCCATGCCGCATCCAAATCGTCCTTTGCGTATTCCACAGTAATTGGTTTTTCTGTGGAAACATCTCCCACTGCACTGCTGGTAGTATTGTTTTGCGAGGAACAACCAACCACTATATTGAGCAGCAATATGGCAGATAAAATTGCTGCCCAAAGTGCTTTCCTCTTTTTTCTCATAATTATTCCCCCATTACAGCTCATCACGAAGATTTGAAACCTGCCCGCAAGAGATACTAAGGTTACCGTTGCGGCAGCGGAGCGCATCCATAAATTCTTTCTCTACAACGGGAGAGGGTAAAATCACATGGTATCGCAGTTCATAAAGGCTTCCCATATTTACCGTTTTCACCTGTATCAGTTCTGCTCCCTTGGTATATTTATCAAATAAATCGTCAAATACCCCGCTGTAATCACGATCTTCAGGTAATGCAATTTTTAGCTCTTTGCGAATTTGCTTCGGCGCAGCAAAGGAAGTTGAATATAAAACGATTGTAATAACCCCCACCAAAACAAGGAATACCGTGGCAAACACTAGGTACCCCGTACCGGTTGCAAGGCCAATTGCCATTGCTAAGAATATGCTGCCTATCTCTCTGGCACTGCCAGGAATTGAACGGAACCGTACCAAATTAAACGCTCCCATTACAGCAATTCCCGTTCCTAAATTTCCATTTACCAGAATAATAACGGTTTGAACAATCACAGGCATTAGCACGAGAGTGACCACAAAGCTTTTGCTGTACGTATTTCGGAACATATAGCACAACGCGACTCCCAACCCCAGTAGAATGGATGCCAGCGTGCAATAAAATAATTCAGTCATTCCAACCGTGGTGGTAGTAGCTGCGGAAGACAATAAAATACTGTTAAGCACAAATGATTCCTCCTAATTTCTTTTCATATGCTTCTCTTTTGGGCGAATTACTACAATGGGGTAAAAACGTACCCGAACAAGCCAAAAAATCTTTATAGCAGCTCCCATACTTTGAAAAGGAAACCGGGTAAATCTCCAGCTCCGAAAGCAGGTGGCAAAGCCACAAGGGCATGGCACCGGGTGCTTTAATTTCCAGCAAAATCTGCTCTGGTTTAATTATATAAGAACCATAGTCACCGCTGCTTAAATCTAAAAAAGAATCTCGCCAGCGTAAATTCCGGTCAAAGGTCATCCGCAGTTCCGCATCTTCACGGCCAAACAATGCGGTTCGGTCATACCCAATAAAAACCTTTGGCTTTGGCTGGTAATTCTCTAAAAACCACTGAATCTCTTTTACGATTTGAGAATTCTCCTGCGGTTGTACCCCATTATCCAAAAAGCGCATTGCATCTGTTAACGGCAGAGAAACTCTCCGTTTATAAACCACACCCTTGTACTTCTTTTTCAACTCTAAAAATACGGTATCATCCTGCTGTGGCACACCATAGCTGCGAACGCGTATCTTTTCTTTATATAGTGGCTTTTCTAAAGAAGTACGAATCAGCTGGTAATCGTCGGTATCCAAATACAGGTTGCAAATGGTATGCTGGCCATATTGGTCTTGCTTCATATAAGGTGTCAGCCCCGCTTCCAGTGCAGCGTACTGCATTTGGCTGAGCAAATACTTTTTTTCGTAACGCTTAAACACATTTTGGTACTGGTTCATAATCACTTTCCTCCATCCAATTGTTTTTTCAATACACAAGCATCTTTAACTAGAACAATTTATTTTGATATGCTACACTGAGCAAAACGCTTGAAGTAATTGCTGTGCAACCAGAATATAACAAAAGGCTGAAATTACTCTGAAAGTGCTGCTTCAGAGTAATTTCAGCCTTACCGATTACAATAAATAACGGTACGATTATCATTATTTAAATCATTTGCAATAAGTGTGGGGAGGGGTAACTGTGAACGTATTAATTGTAGAAGATGAGGTTCGCTTAGCGGAAGCACTCGCTCAAATTATGACCGAACAAAAATATACGGTAGATGTGGTTCATGACGGAGAAGACGGCCTTGCATATGCAGAAATGGGAGATTACGATGTAATCGTATTGGATGTTATGTTGCCGAAGCGAAACGGCTTTGAAGTGGTTCGCGCTTTGCGTGCCAAAAAAATAGCAACCCCCGTTCTTCTGCTCACGGCTCGCGATGAAATAACGGACAAGGTGACTGGGCTGGACTGCGGGGCAGATGATTACATGACGAAACCATTTTCACCCGAGGAGCTCTTTGCCCGAGTACGTGCGCTTACCCGCCGCCAAGGTGATGTTATATTAGAAGAAATGAAATTTTCAGATGTTACACTGAATTTATCCTCCTATACCCTGCAAAGCAATTCGAAATCGGTACACCTTGGTTTTAAGGAATTTGAAGTGATGCGGCTGCTTCTCAACAACCCTTCCATGATCATGCCGAAAGAAGAGCTGATAACAAAGGTATGGGGTACGGAATCCGGTGCAGAAGACAATAACGTAGAAGCATATATTTCCTTTTTAAGAAAGAAACTAGCTTTTATCGGCTCAAAGGTTACTATTGGTACGGTACGCAAAGTAGGCTACCGTTTGGAGGAGACTATTTTATGATTCAGAAGCTGCGGCGAAAATTTATACTGATTAATATGTCTCTTGTGTTTTCGGTTCTTCTTATTGTTTTTTCTGTTTTACTCTATACCAGCTTTCAGCGTCTGGAAAACAACAGCATAAACGACATGAAGATGGCACTATTCCGTTCTTCAGAAAAAGTACCGCCTAAATTTGAAATTGGAGCAGGAAAACCCCAAAACCTTCCTCCCGCTACACCCATTGTTTGCGTAATTCTTGACAGTGATTCAGAAATTCAAAAGACAGTGGGGCAAAACACAGAAATTTCAGAGCAAATATTAGAGCAGGCAGTACAGCAGGCTCTACAAGCAAATTCACAAGAAGGAACCATTTCGTCGCTTGACCTGCGTTTTTTAAAACAGAATACGCTAAGCGGTACCAAAATCGCCTTTGCAGACCGAGGTCACGAGCGCGATTCCATCCGCAGTCTTTTAGTAACGGCCTTGCTTGTGGGGCTAGGCGGATTACTGGCCTTTTTCCTGATAAGCGTTTATCTTTCACGCTGGGCGCTGCGACCGGTGGAGCACGCATGGAAGCAACAGCGACAGTTTGTGGCGGACGCCTCCCACGAGCTGAAAACCCCGCTAACCGTTATTTTAGCAAATATCGGAATTCTACTTTCCCACCGTGACAGCACAATTGAGCAACAGCTTAAATGGGTGCAGTACACCCATACAGAGGCAACACGTATGAAAGATTTGGTTGATGACCTGTTGTTTCTTGCGAAATCCGATTCCAAACGCCTTCCCGCACCACAAACTCCCGTGGACTTCAGCAATATTGCTTGGAGCAGTCTCTTGCCTTATGAGTCTGTTGCGTTTGAGCAGGGTGTTACACTCAACAGCAACATTACACCAAACCTGATCGTATTGGGGGATTCCGCCCGTTTGCAGCAGCTTATGGTGATATTATTGGATAACGCTTGCAAATATGCAGGCGAGCGGGGAGTCGTTACGGTAACCCTTGAGCAAGCACAGGGAAAAGCAAGGCTGTTGGTGCATAACACCGGCGAGATTATCCCCACCGAACAACTGGAGCATATTTTCGAGCGATTTTATCGGGTAGACCAATCTCGCGCACGAAAAACCGAGGGCTATGGCCTAGGGCTTTCCATAGCCAAAACAATTGCAGAAGCACATGGTGCAAAAATTAGCGCGATAAGCACCACAGGTTCCGGCACCACATTTCTTGTTTCGTTTCCTCTTCAAGTATAAACCGCTATCTTCTACCCAGTAATCATTTGCAATAATAAGCAAATTCTTATGTTTATATGCAAATTGCATTATTCCCCCTTTTAAAACCGCATGTTTTTTAGGATAAAATTGACTTTTTGCCCAAAATTAATTATGATAGAAGAAGTCAATAGTGCCTTTAATAATTGCGGTTAGGTAAGTGAGGGTAAACATGCAATTCCAATATTTGAACAACCCGGCGTATACCACCATCAAGAATTATATCATCTATGAAAATTGCAAACCGGGAGAGGCCATTAGCGAAGCTCAGGTTCGAAGTAAGTACCCAGATTTCAGCCAAAAGATTATTCGGGAAGCTTTTCTTATTTTAGAGTATGAAAAGCTGATTGTGAGGGAATTTCGCAAGGGTCACCGAATTGCCCATATTTCCCCAAGGCGCCTGCAAGATGTATACGAACTGCGGCAAATACTGGAACCGCACGCACTGGAAAAGGGAATGCAAAACATTGACCGCAGCTGGCTTTTGGAAACACGCAATAAGTTTATCACCATTTGCACTTCTCCCACACAGGAATCTCGTGAGCTCGTGCAGCTCGATAATGAATTCCATATGGTATTGATGTTAAGTGTAAACAATCAATATGCAGCCAGGCTGCTGGAATGTTGCCTGGACTATTTAACGCTGATTCGAGTGTTTATGCTGGAACAAAATAAAAAATGCAGACCACGCTACCAAGAACATACGGAATTAATCGATGTCATATTGAAAAATGATCGTCAAAAAGCGGTCAAGCTGATGAGCGAACACCTAGATGCCTCTTACCAGCAGGTTTTACGGCTAGTGTTGGCGGTTCTATAAATCTTACTTAAAAATTAATTAAAAAGGGAGCTGAATAAATTCAGCTCCCTTTTTCCATTCTTATAATACTTTTTAAAGCGCGCTTACAGAACACTATCTATCACACGCAAAGCATTCTTCCAACAAATTTTTTCGATTTCTTCGTCTGTAAATTTCGCGGCAGTCAAAGCGTCTGTCAGCTTGCCGAATTGGGTGCAATCGCGAACTTCACATGGGCCGGAGAAACCGTCAAAATCACTACCCAGTGCAATTACATCAATTCCCGCAACCTTGCGAATATGCTCGATATGGCGAACCATATCGGCTACACTGCCTTGTCCGTCCTCTCCTAAAAACTTATGATAAAAATTAATCCCAGTCACTCCGCCCCGCTCCGCGAGGGCACGTAGCATATCATCCGAAAGATTCCGGCGAAAATCACGTACGGCTCTGGCGTTGGAATGAGATGCCACAAAGGGCCCCTTTGTAAGCTCCATTACATCCCAAAACCCACCGTCAGACAAGTGAGAAACATCCACCAGCATATGCAGCTCATTCATCCGCTCCACAATCTCTTTGCCAAAGGGCTTTAATCCGGCATTCATAACCGTGGGGTCGTCTGAATTAGGGTACCCCAGTGCGTTTTCGTAGTTCCATGTGAGTGTAATGAGCCGCACACCCATGTCGTGCAGCTCCTCCAGGCGCTCGAGTTTCTCCCCTATCACACCGCCCTCTTCCACTGTAAGAATGGAAGAAATCTTCTTCTCTGCCCTGTTTTTATGTAAATCCTGTGCACATAAGGCCGGGCGAATAAACTCTTTATTTTCTTCCAGTTCCCACAGGTAATGAGCATGCATTTTCTTTAGGTAATCATACGCGCCATCCACATCCTCAAAGTTGGTTAAACAAATGTACATGGCAAAGAATTGGCACAATACATCTGCAGATCGCATTTTTTCTATACTTACATTTCGGTCGCTGGAGAGGAGCGGTTCTTTGCTCTCCAGTAAAACGGAAATGGTGTCGCAGTGCAAATCGATGATAGACATACTTCTCCTTCTTTCCGGTCAGCTTCCCCGCCCCTCATCCTTTTTGGAGCGGGGAGCCTCTTTTCTCACAACTGCGGAACGCAAATTTAAACAGCACCGCAGTGTACATAACCTTCTTCCCAAAATAAATAAATCGAAATCTTAGTCCCTTGGTATGCCAATATGAATCGTTATTTTACTTTCTTTTCGCTCTTTATGCCGGTGTGCCAATCTCTTTTGCTTTGGTTAAAGAATCAAGCCAAGAGGTACCATTTGCCCGGCGAACCGTAAGGTCGTTGAGCACGACACTGCGAATTCGAGTGGTGGGTGTAGCACCGGTACCCTCGGGGGCAAAGCCTCCCGTAGAGTTTATCACATAATAACGGCCATCCACTTTTCCTAAATAGAGCGTAATGTGCCCAGGCTGCTGCAAAATAGAACCGGGTTTTAGTTGGTCTAATATTTGTTTGCGCTGGGCAGTCGATTTACCCGCAAAATCATACGTTAAGCATGGTATCTTCGCTTGATCGCCAGAGTTGCGGGGAAGCTGGAAACCAAAGCAGCGGTAAACCTCGTAGGTTAAGGAAGAGCAATCTCTTGCGTTGAGCATCCCTCCCCACCCGTAAGTATCGCCTAGCATTTTAAAGCTTTGCACTATTACATTTGCCCGGGTATAAGGCAGGTACCCTACGCTGACATCGCGATTCACAGGGAGAAGCGCATATTCGTACTTCACCATACCGTCAGCTTGCCGAACCGGAAGCTTAACCACATAATTGTTCATTGGTTTGCGCTCCGCTACCTTAGCCGGTATTTCCTCTTTGTTAACCAGATCAATGATGGTACCCATAGAGAGCTCTAGCTCAGACAACGCTTGTGAGTAAGGCGTTTGCTCCAAACGAACCCGATTGCCTGTTACTACTAGAAAATCTTTGTGAACACGAGCCTGCTCCCATTGCATTTTGTTTTCAAAGAGGGCAATATCCGAAACGGGAATCCACCCCCGGTAATAAGCAGATACTACATAGTACCACAGCCTGTTTGTGGATTCATGAAGAACAACCACCGGCTCATTGCACAGCACTGCCGTCTCCTGAAGAATATCGTACGCTAAATCCGTCGCTTCATCTGTAACAACGGATTTGCTGGGAAAACTGCGAATGCTGGAGCGGAGAACCGTAACCCCAAAACGAACTGGGTTTGCAGTGGCAATGCTTTCCGTATTCGTCTGTTCCTTCAGGCCTTGCCAGTCGGAGGGCTCCAGCTTTCTGCCATCTACAAACCAATCGCCAGAAGGGACAGAAGCCTGCGACTCAATCAGCTTTTTGAGTTCTGAACCGGCAAAAGTGTCTCCATACGAACTTAAATCATATAAAACTCCGGTACCGAGTGTTTCCCGTGCGGTACTATTGAACGTCCGGATTTGATCTTGAGACAGAACCACTGCGTTGGCATTTGGTATACGGTTAATCCAATAGGAAGCCTGCTGCATCTCGGCAGTTACGTTTTGCGCAGTAGGCACTTGCAGCAGATTCTGTGCTGCATCCTTGGGGGTGACTGCAAACGCAGTGGTAGCAGGGTATGCAATAACTGTACATGCCATCATTGCACTCATGGTAAGGGCGCACAACTTTTTCATAGAACCGGTATCCCCTTTCCTATATAAAAGCTTCTGGCTCAATTCCGGGTAGGCTTTCGTTGCCTTAATTAAAGTTATTTTTGATATAATATAGTATTAATTTTTTCAAAATAATTCTTCTGCGGAACAGGAGTCCATGCCAAAACCGTCGGCTACATTAAAGCAGGTACAAGTACCATTATAGGTATTTACCGACGAGTATAGAACCGAATTCTTTCGGCATGCCTGCTCCAAACCATATTCTGCAATTTGCAAGCCATAACGCAACGTTGCATTGGTCAGCGCGATGGTAGAGGTTCTGGGAACGGCACCCGGCATGTTACCAACACAATAATGCACCACGCCGTCTACGGTATACACCGGGTCATCGTGGTAGGTAACATGTGTAGTTTCGCAGCAACCACCCTGATCCACCGCTACATCTACAATCACACTACCGGGGCGCATGTTCTGAAGATAAGAGCGCCGTATAATTTTCGGTGCCTTTTTTCCCGGAATCAATACCGAGCCAATCACGAGGTCTGCTTTGGCAAGCTCGTTTTCCACTGCGGTATCAGTACTGTAAATGGTTTGTATCCGCGCACCAAACACGTCGTCTAAGTAAGCAAGGCGCGGTAGGCTAACGTCGGTTATTGTTACATCGGCTCCCATGCCCACCGCAATTTTACAGGCATTGGTTCCAACCGTTCCCGCACCAAGAATAACCACCTTTGCTTTTGGTGTGCCGGGAACACCGGAGAGTAAAACGCCAGAGCCACCCATCGGCTTCTCCAGGTACTTTGCTCCCTCCTGAACACTCAGGCGGCCAGCAATTTGGCTCATAGGTGCCAACAGGGGAATGCTGCCGTCCCGCTCAATTAGCGTTTCATATGCCACACCCTTTACGCCCGCGTTTAAAAGAGCATCTGTTAAAGCACGGTCAGCCGCAAGGTGCAGGTACGTATATAAAATCAAATCTTTGTGAAAAAATCCGTATTCCGCTTCCAGCGGCTCCTTAACTTTCACCATCATATGGGAGGCGTCCCACACTTCTTTAGCCGTATCTAAAATTGCAGCTCCTGCACGGGTGTATTCCTCATTTGAAAAACCAGAGCCGATTCCGGCATCCCTTTCAACATATACGGTATGCCCCGCACAACTATATGCTTTTACATGGTCGGGAGTAAGCCCTACTCGGAATTCATTATTTTTTATTTCTTTCACAGTTCCAATTATCATAAAAGCAATGCCTCCTGATTTTGTGTTCTACCCATTTACTTGCTGGGTAGACAAAATATCTCGCAGTCTTCCGTTTGCGTCACGCAGAGCTGCTACCAAGGCTTTTTGTGAGGAACCAAAATACCGGCTTCGCACCCGGTGTATTGCCTCATCAAGCCCATCCAGAAGGTCACAGCCAACAAGCATGCTACGAATAAAATCTCTGCTGATATCCAGAATTGCATTACAAGATACATCTATAATCTGGTGGGTATGCAAATCCACAACAAAAGGCAGAAAGAAAATTCCATAGGAAATGCTAATTGGATTATCGCTGGCCACCTTCGCGTGACCAACCAGATACACTGTGTTCTCGGGATATTCCATACCCAAGCCCCTTTCATATGCCCCGGTCTTTTCCAGCAATTGCAACACTCTGCGGACGTTGAATGATTACAGCGGCCTTTGCCTGCCACTGTATGGGGACTCGTTGTTTACTTCGTCCCTTATTTCACTCATATTAAGCCAAAGCTCCCTTTGGCTAAGCACACGCAACGGGCTCCCACTTTCTACTGCAATGCAGGTTTGCTGCCTTACTGAAAATAAAACCGTTGTTTATCATCCCGAAAAGTACCCGCAGCACATCGGCACTCCTTGCGGCAATACCAGAACGTGCTGCGAACGTACATTTCGGTACATTCTTATCTTTACAATATCACATTAGTATCATTGGCCCAATGAGTGCCCAAATGACTACAAAAGCGATAGCGGAACCGCTGGCAATCCAGTTTGCCTCCAGCATTTCACGGGTATTTTCGCTATGCGCAATACCGAGCTGACCCATCATATTGCTGGTGGGGTAAATGCCGCCGGTCAAACGAGTTGCCGACAAAATCGCGATAGCAAACATCGTCATGGGAAGACCACTCGTAATGGCCGCTGCACCGAACATTTCAGAAATGATCTTAATTTCGGCAACTGCCGCCGCTTCAATTCCAAAGCCGCCCACTACGGAAGCAATTAGCATAACTGCCGTAGCGCTGGAACCTGCTACACCGCCCAAAAGGTTCGAAATCGCATCAAAGCCGCCGCCAAGGGTAACCAAATTGAGCAGAACGTCGATCGTTACAAATACTACAAACATTTTTGCCTGCGACGCAATACCCTTCGACATGGATTCGACCACATGGTCTATGTTCATGCGGCTCAAAATGCCAACCACCGCAGAAAGAATAATCATAACAATTAGCGCATAGCTTGTGCCCTGCTTTGTCATAATCCCGTACGCAATTAGAAGCAAGAATGCAGCCAAAAATGCAATGGTCGTTGTACGCTCTCTGGGCGTTACAACAATCTCATTAATGTCCTGCATATCATCCAGCTTATAGAATTCCTTGCCCTCGGTACGCTTCTGGGTGCGTTTTACAGCAAACCACATGCCACCCAGCCAGAACACTGAAAACGGAATAACGGCACCAACCATGAGCTGACCATAGGAAAGTCCAGTCACCTCCATGGTAATTAGCGTAACACCAGTTAGGGGGCCTACCATCAAGCCCACTTCACCAGATACCTTAAACAGTGCGGCAACCACAGTAGGCGTTACACCTAGTGCTGCCATCAAGGGAATTAGAATGGGGGCAATTACCGCATTGCCGCCGCCCAGAGTACCAAGCAAACCGCACACCAAAATGGAACAGATGATGAGCGTAACCTTGGCTTTTGTTTGAGTGTTTACTCCAATCCTCTTTACAATCCAATATACGAGCGTATGTGTGACCCTTGCCTCCGTCATCAGAACGCCAAGGCCAGCACCCGTCATAATAATTACACCGATGAGGGCAGTACTTGAGCCAAGGCTTGCTGCAAATGCAGATGCAAGCATTTTTAGGTTTTGGCCCATCATCAGCGCGCCAATGGCGATACCGACAATGATACCGGATGTATTGTCTTTTCCCCTAAACACCATGATGATGTATACTGCGAGCGGAATTAATGCCAGCAACGAAGGGGCCTGAATAATCGACCAGCTACCAAGTTCCATAAAATAACCTCCTCAGTTTCATTTTCCGTTGATTCCGTTGTTCGCGACCCGTACCACAATGAAAGCAAACGGCAGTGCCGCTTGGCGCCGCTCCCATTCATACCGTGGCACTAGAATATACTTCTACCGATTCACCCCCCCTTTTAAATTGCATAGATTCCACTCTTTCAACACATTGCTTTTGCAAGATTTTTCTCTGCATGATTCATATGCTTTGGGGTACGATTTTTATTTCACTCTGCTTAGAAAAACACAAAGGGAACCCACTGAATTGCACTTCACCATGCAAAACAACGGATTCCCTTTACAGACAGAGCCGGAGAACGTCCGACCCCCAATAAATAAAATCGTGTATTATGTTCCCATTACCGCTTTTTAATTGCCAGTATCTTTGAGCAAAAAGGTTCCCGGCAAACCATTGGCAGTTCTGCAGAAAATCCCACAAAGGCAATTTGTTGATTTCTGCAATTATTATAATTGAATCCTGCACAAGTTGTCAATGCGTTTTTCGGGTATAAATACAGATTTGTTTGAAATGACGACTGAATCACTCAAAAAACTTCAAAAATATATCGATTTGCGAACTTGTCCCACCACATATGGATTAGAAGCTGCCGTTCCCCTTTGCCTTATTCATAAAGCGGAAGCGCTCAAACAGCTTGAGCAGGGAATACAGGAGCACAGTATCGATGGGGAACATGATAATATTCTTAATGATGCGTGCACCGAGCAATACAATAAAGCCATTGCCGTACATCAGTGAAAGCCATACGGTATTGAGCAGCCAATTAACCAAAACCGTGTTTAGCACACTAACCATCACAACACGCTTTACGGTAACCTGCTTACGGTATAATAGCATGCCATAAATAACACCGGTTGCAATTGCGCTTATGGTAAAGCCGGGAAAGAAGGGACCCGAGGGGCGAATTACAAAGCCCGCAACGTCACTAACGGCACCAATTACACCACCGACTACCGGCCCAAACAGCATTCCGCCGCCTGCAATCGGTAAAAATGCAAAGCTAACTTGGAGTGTTTGCGTTAAAGCAAGCTTAAAAAAGGTTAAAACAACACTGATTGCCACCAATAATCCGGCAACCGAAATGGTAGATACTTGTTTCATTTCATTTGCGGAAGACTTAAATTGTTCCATCCAGTTTTTCAAGAAAATGCCCCTCTCGTGCCACGCTGCTTGTTTGGAAAACGCGCGGTCTCATTAGTTTCAAAAATTGTCTTTTCTCTTCCACTATTATAATGGAGAAAACCTTCTGTCGCAATTAAAAGTAACACAAACGCGTCGATTTTTCGTCTTACTAGCATGTTATAAGTACTCATTTATCGTCGCTTTTCCATTTTGAAACCTCTTTTTCCTTCTATTTCCGTTTTAATTTCATCGAATACCGTCTAATAGAACTCCCATTTCGCAACAAAAAAAGTTTTGCAAAATAGTTCAGATATGCTATACTAGTGCCGCAATACGCGTGGAACGCCGGAGGAAAATACCCCCGGGTATCGGAACAGGAACTAAGGGGAGGAATTTCAACCGTGTATCTTTTTTTAACACATGTTGTTGGGGGCGTCGGAGGTTATTGGGGAAACAAGAAGAAAATCCCCGCAGGAGTAATGATTGGCGCTTTGCTCGCTATCACACTAATGAACACAATAGTTGGGTATGCGGCGGAATACCCGCCGAACCTACGGGTGATGGTTCAAATATTATCTGGCCTCGTAATTGGGAGCCGCTTTCGTAAAGAAGACATAAATGAACTTCGTAAAATGGGAAAACCGATTTTAATTCTTCTCATCATGATGTTTACATTCACCATTGTTTTTTCGTTTCTGATGCACGCTATCTCCGGTTTATCCTTCATGACTTCTCTGTTTGCCTGTGCGCCCGGAGGAATGTCTGATTTAACGCTGATTGCGGTCGATTTCGGCGCTAGTACAGACAAAGTAATGCTTCTGCAATTGTTCCGCTTTTTGGTTGTGGTTGTGTTTTTCCCCAATATTATCAAAAAGCTTTATTTAAAACAGCCTGCTGTTTCTCTCTCAATAAACGAAAGTGAAGTGGAGGATGAAAAAGAAAAACCCGCTTCCCCACCTATGACCAAAGATAAGCTCACAAAATTTGCAATCTCTCTGGCTGCGTCTACCGCAGGAGCGTTGTTGCTACGCACACTAGGGGTTCCAGCAGGTGCCATTATCGGCGCCATATTGGGAACGATTGTATTAAGCGTTGCTACCGATTTGCTCTCTTACCCATCCTTTGTAAAGATTCTTTCCCGTGTTCTGGCAGGCTGTTATATCGGCAGCCAAATCAACAGAGCCACTTGGGCAGCTCTGGGGGAACTCATAGTGCCAATGCTGATTATGGCAGTTGAGGTTTTTGTTATGTCGTTTGCAACGGCATACCTCTTAAGCAAATTTACAGGTATGAACAAGGCCACCGCGCTGTTCTGCTGCACCCCCGGCGGTATTACAGAAATGGGGCTGATTGCCGATGAGCTGGGACTTGATACTCCCAAAATTGTGCTCATGCACTCGTTTCGCTTGATTTCTGTTATTTGCCTAATTCCTATTCTTGCTCATCTTTTCATCTAATTCAAAACATAAATTGATTATAAAGTTATAAAAGCGTGTTTCCATCACTCCTACTGAGCGAAATGGAAAACACGCTTTTTTAATTAAAAATAATTTAATTACTAGAATTACAACTCGGAAGTTGAGAGAAACCGGTCTGGGAACTCCTGCTCCAGCCAATGCGCTAAAAACACAATGGAAAGCATGTCCGCCGCACCGCCCGGACTCATGTATTTGTTTATAAATTCCTGATCCATCCGGCTAGATTCATTTAAGACCAGCTCCGGTGTTAACGCAGGGCTTTGCAGTAAAGCAGTAAGTTGCTCGCGCACCTGTTCCTGTGTTTGCAAGTCGGAGCGGCTGATTAAGTTGGTATCCTCCAAATGCGCCATAATGTGAAACAGAGCATATACGCCAGCCGCGTCTGTGCTCCACCCCATCGCCTCTGCTTTACGCAGAGCGGGCAAGCCATGCAGCCGCGCAGAGGGGAACCCATTGGCCGCCTCCCCGCGCACTCCTTGAATTTGATATTGGCGGTATAAACGCTCGCCGTTTGTATCGGCTTTTTCTTTTGGGGGATGGTCACCACGGGCGATTTTGGCGCACAAAGAAAATATCCGCTCCACCGGTACACGACGCAGCTGAAAAAACAAAAGACCGCATGCAGCGCAGAAAATACCCATGGAATACACAATCCCTTTGTGGGTATTCACGCCACCTGTGGCAAGAAACATCTCTTTTTCTGCTCGAATACCTGGCTTGCGTAAATAGGGCAAAAGGCGCTCCGCCGGTATTCGCCGAAGCCGCATTGCCTGTGCGGTAATCTCCCGAAAATAGCTGGACAGCGCACAAGCGCTGTCCAAAAACATAAATAAATCCATATCTCGGTGAGCACCGTTATTAAAACGGTCTACCAAACCGGGCTTGGGCGCAATGCACACCTCATACAGCAATGCACGAACCGCCAGCTTTGCAATTTGGTCGCAGTATTCCATTTGAGCCGCTTGCAACCCGGTGCGCCGGGCAAGTACAACTCTTTTTGTGCGAATTCGATTTTGCCGTGTCATTCCATCCTCCGGTACAGGTCTTTTAAATCGTCCTGCATATTTTCTTGCGAACGAATAATTTCACGCATCACGAATTCCTTTGCATGGTTTACATGCTCTCTTACAATCAGCGTAATCAGTTCTTTGTCCTTTGTTTGCATGCTGCGGTATATCAAATTGTGTTCTTTGATTGCCAAAGCACGCCTTTCTTCATCATAGAGCGAAATATCGCGGAAACGCGATACATATTCCAGCATATTACTGACAACGTTTTCCAGTCTTTGCATACGGGAAAAACGGTATATCAGCGCACTGAAATCGGTAAAATACTGAATAACCACTCTTACCTCGCCCTTTTCGTTGGCTTCATCGGTCTTTGATAGCAAATCCCGCATCTCCTGGTGGTTTTCCGGTGTCATACGATTCATGGCCGCAATGGTTGCCATTGTCTCCAACGCAATGCGAATTTGATAAATCTCCTCCGCATCTTCGAGTGTGACCCGTTTTACCACAACACCATATTTGGGGATGTACTCCACCAAATCTTCTTCCGTAAGCCGTTTGATTGCATTTCGAATGGGAGTACGGCTTATGTTCATGTAGTCTGACAAAACCTTTTCGTTGAGCCTTTCCCCAACTGGAATCACACCTTGAATAATCGCTTTTCGCAAACCCTCATATACCATGTCGTTGAGCGGTCTGTTCTGCGATAAATTGATGATCTGCACTAACTTGCTTAAATACTCATGCACAAAACCACCGTCCTTTATATGCTAATCATTATAAATGGATTTGACATTGTTTGTCAATTTTATTTGCGAAGGGAAAGTGCAGCAAAAAAACACCGAGGACATCAAAAGCACACCTATCCTGCGATATATTCATGTATAATATACACAGACAAAGCAAAACAGCGTAAAAAACCTTTGACTAATTCAGATAAACTCTTTTTAAATTCGCGTGAAATTTGCAAGATTTTCACGAGACATGGTAAATTGAGTTTTTGTTCTGATGTAGGAGCAAAATGATGGAGTATGAAATCAGGCGTTTGTGGATCGACCGTGACCCCCGCCAAAAACAACTTTGGCTTGATCTGCTGAACAAAGGCGGTATTCGCCCGGAGGCCGCCGTTTCTTACTGTGCAGGCCTGTTTTTTCATGACGAGCTTGCAGCAACTGGCTCACTATACCAGAACATCATCAAGTGCGTGGCGGTAAGCCCGGAACACCAGGGCGGTAAAGCAGTAAGCATTTTGCTTTCGCACCTGCTGAGCACTGTGATGGAAAATGGCAGCTCCTCCTGTTATGTGTATACCAAGCCTCAGGCAGCCCGCTCCTTTGGGGAGCTAGGCTTTCGTGAGCTGGCTCGTGTAAACGACCAATTGGTATTTATGGAAAAAGCCATCTACGGCTTCCCCCAATACTTAAAGGAGCTGGAGCAGCAGCGCACACCCGGCGAAGCGGCAGGTATTGTAATGAATGCAAACCCGTTTACACTTGGGCACCGTTACTTGGCGGAAACAGCCGCCAAACAAAACGATACGCTGCATTTGTTCGTATTGTCGGAGGATTTATCCGCGTTCCCAGCCAATACAAGGCTGGAGCTTGTCCGGCGCGGCGTTCAGCACTTGCCGAACGTTCGGGTTCACCCCACAGGGGATTATATGGTTTCTGCCAAAACGTTCCCCTCCTATTTTTTGAAGGAGGACGTTCAGGTGGCAAAGGTTCAAGCCACACTCGACGCGATCCTGTTCCGGGATCATATCGCCCCCGCCGCGGGTATTACCCGCAGGTTTGTTGGCGAAGAGCCCTTATCTCCAGTGACACAACTCTACAATGATTCTATGAAAGAGGTGTTTCACGGGGTAATTGACTTAGTCATCATCCCCAGAAAGGAACAAGGGGGAAACGTGATCAGCGCTTCTCGCGTAAGAGACCTTCTTAAGCGAGGGAAAACAGAAGAAACAAAGAGCCTTGTGCCGGAAAGCACCTACGACTACTTTTTTTCTGCTGAAGGAAAAGCACTGATACAAAAAATGCAGCAGGAGGGATAACACAATGCCGCTTTATCAAATTCAAAAACCGGCTATCGCCGGAACGCTGGAATCTTCCGACATTCAAATCATGATCGATAAGAACGACAGCGAGGGAATCGACATTAATCTAACCAGCAGTGTCGCACACCAGTACGGCAGGCAGATTCGTGACACGATTCAAAAAACCCTTTCAAACATGGGGGTTGCCAACGCGAAGTTAACCGTTGTGGATAAAGGCGCGCTGGACTGTACCATTGTTGCCCGCACCATTGCGGCGGTACATCGGTCGTGCGGAATTACCGAGCACTATGATTGGGAGGCGATCGATTCATGGAACGTTTAAGAAGAACAATGATGTTTTTGCCTGCGAGCAACCCCGGCATGCTGAAGGACGCGATTATTTACGGTGCGGACTCCATTATGTTTGACCTGGAAGACTCGATCTCCCTGGCGGAGAAGGATACTTCCCGTTTTCTTGTTTTTCAGGCGGTAAAAACCTTTGATTTTTCCTCTACGGAAACCGTAGTCCGCATCAACTCGCTGGACGCTGGCGGCGTAGATGACGTGCACGCGATGGTTCGTGCCGGCATCGATGTCATCCGTTTGCCCAAAACAACCTGTGCGCAAGATGTTCTTGATACAGAGGCTGTTATTTTGGAAGCGGAAAAGGCTTGCGGCCGCGAACCCGGCTCCACCCGGATGATGGCGGCAATCGAAGACCCCCAAGGCGTTTTGAACGCGCTTTCCATTGCAAACTCCAGCAAGCGCCTGATTGGTATTGCTCTTGGATCGGAAGACTATGTAACTGCAATGAAAACCAAGCGTTACGCTGACCGAAACAGTGAAGAAATTTTCTTTGCCCGTTCTATGATCGTTCACGCCGCCCGTGCAGCCGGAATCGCCGCGCTAGACACCGTATTTGCAGACGTGAATGACTCTGAGACCCTGCGTAAGGAGACCGAGTTTGTTCGTCAAATCGGTTTTGACGGAAAATCCGTCATTCATCCCCGCCAGATTGCAGTGGTCAATTCGGTTTATACTCCGAATCAAAAAGAAATTGATAAGGCACTCGATGTTATCCGCGCCATTGAAGAGGCCAATGCCAAAGGCTCCGGTGTTATCGCCCTGAACGGCAAAATGATCGATAAGCCCATTGTAGAACGTGCGGAGCGCGTAATTGCGCTGGCAAAAGCCGCCGGCGTTTATTCCGGGCCGGAAGGACAGGAGGGTTAAACAATGGAAACGGTTAAAAATGCAGTGGGTCGTGAAATCCCGAAGGAGTACGCTGATCAATACGGCGTATTTGAGGGGCAGTACGCCCGCAAAAATGAATACACAAGAGCAGCCGGCAAGGTGGTTCCCGCTCTCCCCGGTGAGACAAAGCTCCTTTCTTCTATTCAAGAAGCAATTGAGAAATGCGGCCTGAAGGACGGCATGACCATCTCCTTCCACCATCACTTTCGTGAGGGTGACTATGTTTTGAACATGGTAATTGATGAGATTGCAAAAATGGGTATTAAAAACCTAAAGCTTGCTGCAAGCTCCATCGCCAATGTTCATGAACCGCTCATTGAGCATATTAAAAACGGTGTAATTACCGAAATCACCAGCAGCGGTCTGCGCGACAAGGTCGGCTCCGCCATCTCTCATGGATTGATGGAAAAGCCGGTTGTTATCCGTTCCCACGGCGGTCGTGCCCGTGCAATTGAAGCTGGCGATATTCATATAGACGTTGCCTTCCTCGGCGCTTCCAGTGCTGACCCCTACGGCAACGCAAACGGCTCCCACGGCAAAGCTACCTGCGGCTCTTTGGGCTATGCAAAAGTTGACGCCGAGTATGCCGACAAGGTAGTTATTATTACCGACAATTTGGTAGACTACCCCAACACGCCAATCAGCATCCCGCAAAATCATGTGGACTACGTTGTAGTAGTAGATGCGATTGGTAACCCCGACGGGATTGCAAAGGGTGCAACCCGCTTTACTTCAGACCCCAAGGAGCTTTTGATTGCGGCAAATGCCTGCAAAGTCATTACTGCCTCTCCTTATTTTAAAGATGGTATGTCCCTGCAGTCCGGCTCTGGCGGCTCAACCTTGGCCGTTACCCGTTTCTTGGCAGAAAAGATGCGTGAAACCGGCATTACCGCTGGCTTCCTGCTCGGCGGAATTACCAGCAACATGGTAGAACTGCTGGAAGAAGGCCTCGCCAAGAAGATTTTGGACACCCAAACCTTTGACCGCGGTGCAGCGGATTCTATCTCTCGCAACGAAGACCATTATGAAATTTCGGCTTCTTTCTACGCAAACCCAGGCAATAAGGGTGCTGCTGTGAACCAGCTGGATGTTGTAATGCTCTCCGCTCTTGAGGTTGATACCGACTACAACGTAAACGTAATGACCGGTTCCGACGGTGTTATTCGCGGCGCTTCCGGCGGCCACAGTGATACAGCGGCTGGCGCAAAGCTAAGCCTGATTCTGTGCCCCCTACTGCGCGGTCGTATTCCCACCATCGTTGAGCAGGTTAATACAGTGATTACCCCCGGTGAGGGAATCGACGTTGTTGTTACAGAGGTCGGCATTGCTGTGAACCCCCTCAGGAAAGACCTGATGGAGGCTATGAAAAATGCCGGAGTAAAAATCTTTACTATGGAGGAGCTGAAAAACAAAGCCTACGCATTGGCCGGTACTCCCGACCCCATTGAGTATGGCGACAAGGTTGTGGCACTCATTGAGTACCGCGACGGCAGCTTAATCGACGTGGTAAAGCAGGTAAAGCGCTGAGATGAACGCGGCTGAAATGTTTGCACATGGGGAAACCCCTACGCTCGATGAGGTTCTTCTGAACCGCGAGCGGCGGGTACACTTTATTGAGGAACTGCTTCATCGCTTTCCACAATGCTGTGTTATTTCTTTAAAGTGCAACATTCCCGGTCCTATCAAAAGCAATGGGGAAATTCTGGCCTTGTTTGAATATGGAGAAAACCGAATGCAGGAGCTCCTGGTTCATTGCGGCTGGAAAGCGGATTACCATAAGCGGATGAACCTGCGAACAGGTCCGGAAGCTTTTTGGGTCATCTCAGGGGATTCCCTTGAGGTGAAACAACAAATGATTCTATTTGAGGAAGAAACACTGGGCAGATTGTTCGATGCTGATGTGTTGGTACAAAAGGAAGGGCTTGTGCAAACCCGTAGCAGAGTAGAGCTCGGGTATGAGCCGCGGCGGTGCCTTATTTGTAATGAGGACGCCCGAACCTGTGCAAGCAGACGTATACACCCGGTTCCTGCATTGCAGCAAAAGCTGGTTGAGCGAATGCTGGAATATGCGGATGAGCTGGAAAAGTGTATATCCTTGCCGCAATAAAAGAATAATAGCGCAGTAAGCGGACTCATTTTACTTTGGGAGGTCTCCCGGCAACGGGAGCTTCCGCTTACATATTACAGTCGGCATGCGATAATTATTTAAATCAACATATCCGTTAAGAGCACGCCTAAAAATGAGGAGGATTGCTTATGTTTTTAACAATTTTAGCCTGGACGATGATCATTGTGTTCCTTGCATTGGTTATTTCCAAAAAAATGCAGCCATTTACCGCATTGGTACTGGTACCTATCGTTTTTACCGTAGTCGGTGCTCTGGGTAACCAATACGTCGCAAAAGTTGCTAAGGCAAACGAAATTGCTGCGGAAAGCGTTACCATTTGGGATCAAGTTCAAATTATTGGTAAATGGACAGTAGCCGGTCTTACTAAGACCTCCACAACAGCCATCATGCTGCTGTTCGCTATTCTGTTCTTCTCCATCATGCTGAATGTGGGTCTGTTTGATCCCGTCACCAAGTTCATCATTCGTGCTGCTGGTGGCGACCCAATGAAGGTTTTAATCGGTACCGCTGCTGTTTCCGCTGCTGTTTCTTTGAATGGTGACGGAACCACTACCACACTGATTGTTTGCACCGCTTTTATCCCGATTTACAAGAAGCTGAACCTAAAGATAATGAACCTCGCTGTTCTACTAATTTTGATGAACACGATTATGAACCTGTTGCCTTGGGGCGGCCCCACCGCACGTGTAATCTCAGTCTTGGGCGATGTTTCAGAGCAAAGCATTTTGAACGCACTGTTACCCGGCATGGGTGTTGCCATTATCTATGTTCTGTTTGTTGCCTACTATCTCGGCCTCAAAGAGCGCAAAAGAGTTGGTATTCAGCACCTGAGCCTGGCTGAGATTGATGCTCTTACCAAGCCTGCTTCCGAAGAAGAAGAGGCTCTTAAGCGCCCGAAGCTCATTTGGATCAACGCAATTATGACCATTGGCGCAGTTATCATGCTCGTTCTCGGCACATTCCCCTCCGTATTCATTTTCCTTGTTGGTACTGCTTTGGCAGTTCTTATCAACTACCGTTCTCTCAAAGACCAGAAAGCTCGTATTTCTGACAACGCCGGCGACGCTTTGCAGGTATCCATCCTGGTTATGGCAGCTGGTATCTTCATGGGTCTGTTTACAAACTCCGGTATGTCCGACGCTTTGGCTTCCAGCATGATCTACATGATTCCCGATCAGCTTGGCCGCTTCTGGGGTCTGGTTACCGCAGTTATCTCTGCACCCGGTACCTTCTTCCTGTCGAACGATGCTTTCTACTACGGCGTTCTGCCCGTATTTGCTGAGGCAGGCTACCGTTACGGCTATACCGCTCTTGAGTTGGGTACTGCGTCCCTCTTGGGCCAGGCATTCCACCTTTTGAGCCCCCTGGTTGCTTTCATTTATCTGTTGCTGAACCTGACCGGTCTAGACATGGGCGAGTGGCAGAAAGAGTCTGCAAAATGGGCTATTGGTATTTTCGTAATCTTTATTGCTATGGCTGCAATTACCGGCTCTGTACCACTATTTAAATAACTCTCCCTACAACAATTTTTATATTACCTCACGAAAGGAGCGGTGCGAAAGCACCGCTCCTTTCTATTGCTGTGGGTTGCAATCGCCAGAAAGACATGCTATTCTAAAGCAGGCGAGCCTATGGGCACGCTTTTAGTATTAAAGGAGGTTTCCTATGTCTGTACCAGAGGAAAAGAAAAAACTGCGCAATGAACTAAAAGAACGGATTGCCGCACTGCCTTTGGAGTATATTCAGGAATCGGATCAGGGCATTGTAACGAACATACTTGCTCACCCATGCTACCAAAAGGCGAACACCATTTTTTGCTTTGTTGGCACTCCCAGTGAAATTAACACCAGCCTTGTAATAGAGCAGGCGTTCGCAGACGGTAAACGCGTTGCGATTCCCCTTTGCCTTGGTAAAGGCATAATGGAAGCAAGAGAGATTCATTCTCTCTCAGAGCTGCACAGCGGGATGATGGGCATTTTAGAGCCTGCCGCAGAAAGCAAGCTCGTTTACCCAGATGAAATCGATTTTGCTATTTTGCCCTGCGTTTCGTGTGACCGCAAAGGCAACCGGCTTGGTTACGGCGGCGGCTATTACGACCGCTTTTTAGAGCAGGCAACCTTCTGCTCGATTCTGATTTGCCGCGAACGCCTGCTGTGTGAGAAAATTCCCACGGAGCCGCACGATATTGCCGTTCGAACCGTAATTACGGAGGCCGGCTGCTTTAACAGCTAAACATACTATAATGAATGCAGGCAGCCTTTTGGCTGCCTGTTTTATATATAAGTAATTACTAATCTATTTGATAAAATAAATATATTTTACTTATATATTAATTGGGGTTATAATAAGCAGGCTTAAGAAAACACATGTGTTTCCATACAAGTTTTGTTTAACATCAATTGAGGAGTGGTATCTCATGGAATCCATACGAAAAAAGCTGCCGGGCATCTCTCTGGCGGCAATCATAGCTGTGCCTGCGTGGATCATCGGCCAGCAATTTCCGGTAATCGGTAGCCCGGTACTTGGCATTTTATTTGGAATGCTGTTGGCTTTTTGGAAGCGCCCGGCATCCTTTCAGCCCGGCATCACCTATACTTCAAAAAAGCTGCTGCAATACTCAATTATTTTACTGGGGTTCGACATGAACCTGTTTCAAATCTTCAAGGCTGGCAGCCAAACGCTATTGCTGATGGCATTTACCCTCACGGCTACCTTTGTAGGGGCATACCTAGTGGGAAAAGCATTGAAGGTAGACCGCGACACCAACATCCTAATTGGTGTGGGCACCGCAATTTGCGGCGGCTCTGCCATTGCGGCTACTGCCCCAGTGATTGGGGCAAAGGATGAAGACGTGGCGCGCTCCATTTCTACCATCTTCTTTTTTAATGTAATTGCCGCATTTCTGTTCCCGTTTTTGGGTCACGCCATGCAAATGTCCGATTTTCATTTCGGGCTTTGGGCAGGAACCGCAATTAACGACACTTCATCGGTTGTTGCGGCGGGTTATACCTTTAGTGATACTGCAGGCAATTTAGCTGTTATCGTAAAGCTAACACGCACCCTCATGATTATCCCGGTTACTCTGGTACTTGCATTCTATACCGCAAAGCGGCAGTCTCGCGCGGGGAATGCCGACTACAGCTTTGCTAAAATCTTCCCTTGGTTTGTGTTAGGGTTTGTTGCTGCGGCGGTGATCAATACCTTTCTTCCTCTTCCAGTGGGTGCTGGTAAGGCACTTGCTACCTTTGGCAAATTTGTTATCGTCATGGCGATGGCAGCAATTGGTCTGAATACCAATTTAGTAGACCTTGTAAAACACGGCTGGCGCCCCATTGCTCTGGGTCTTTCCTGCTGGGCGATTCTCGCCCTTACCTCGCTGGCAGTGCAATACAGCCTGCTCAATACCATCTTCTCATAAAGAAGGAGCGTACAGCCATGTGCTGTACGCTCCTTCTTTATGAAGCTACCCCAAACATATTTGTTAATTCATCATTCTGTTTAGTGACAGCAAGAGTCACCATGACAAGAATGTTCTTCCCCTTCATGGTGCTCATGGTGATGATTGCAAGTTGCACCTTCCGTGACCACCAAACGGTCTGCAAGGTAATCCTGCGTCACTTGCTTTACCTCACCCTGCACTCCTGCAAATACGCGAATCCCCCACTGAGAAAGTGCCTGCTTGGCTCCGTCGCCAATTCCGCCGCATAGGAGTACCGTCACCCCTTGCTTCCCCAAAAGGTCCGCCAGGGCGCTATGCCCACTCCCTTCATTTGAAAGGATTCGCTCCGCTTGAATTACTCCGTTTTCAATCTCAAATAGCTGAAACTCCTTGCTTTTCCCAAAGTGCTGAAACACTTCTCCGTTTTCATATGGAATTGCTAGAATCATGCTCGTTTCCTCCTGTTTTCATTTTATGACACGGCTTTTGGGCATGGCAGCAACCACAGCCACAGGCAGATGCCCCACCGTAAATGACAAAATCGCCACCCTCAATTTGCAGTTTTTTTCCGTTTACAATACAATCGGCTAACTTTTCACGTGCACTGGCATAAATCGCCTGGGCCGTAGTTCGAGCAACACCCATTTGTTTGGCACATTCCTCCTGCGTCATTCCCGCCAAATCGATAAGCCGAATACATTCAAATTCATCCACGGAAAGTATCACCAGTGGGCTTTCATTCGCGGTTCCATCCAACGGCCCAAAGCTTTGCCGCGCCGGCATGGTACATACTCGCCTGCACTTTCTGGGTCTTGGCATAGTTCTGCCTCCCTCTTTACCCGATTCTATTATTGGCATATGTCAATTACATCATACTCTTTTTTCGGCATATGTCAATATAAATTTAAAATAAAAAGCCTTGACATTTTGCCTTTAATTCAGTATATTAGTATTTACTAATATACTGATAGGTGGTATTGTATGGGTAAAAGCAAAAAAACAGCTACCATTCTCCCCGACTGCGTGGCCTGCGGCTGCTGCGTTAAGGTTTGCCCACTAGGAGCCATAACCGTTTGGAACGGAATCCGCGCTCAGGTAAATCCCTTGCGCTGCGTGGGGTGCGGGAAGTGCGCACAAGCCTGCCCTGCCGACGTAATCGTAATTACCAATAAGGAGGAGAATCATGAAGAAGCAAAAGCGGTGGTATGAATTTCTTTGGATTTTTTCCGCACTCTACCTTACATTGGGTATTTTTAATATTCTGTTTGCTTGGCTGGGCTTACTTTGTTTCTTTATCCCTCTGGCAATTTCTATTATTGGGGGGAATAAGGCCTACTGCAATAAATACTGTGGGCGTGGGCAGTTGTTTGAGCTACTGGGTGGCAGATTTGGTTTTTCGCGTAAAAAAGCGCCGCCTAAATTCTTGCGCTCCAAGTGGTTTCGCTATGGCTTTCTCACATTTTTCATGACGATGTTTGGCCTGATGATATATTCCACTTGGCTTGTTTTTTCCGGTGCAACCTTGCAGCAGGCTGTTACGCTGCTATGGGTTTTCCGCCTGCCTTGGAACTGGGTGAACACCTCTTTTGTAGCCCCTGCTGTTGCACAATTTGCATTCGGATTTTACAGCGTAATGCTTACCTCAACGGTACTTGGGCTTGTAACCATGATTTTGTTTAAACCGCGCTCTTGGTGTGTTTATTGCCCCATGGGTACCATGACACAAGGAATTTGCCAAATAAAGCACAGAAAGGACGTTTTGTATGGAGGAGAAAGCCAAAAAACTGGCGGAGCTGCTGAAGGTACTTGCCAATGAAAACCGCCTTTTAATTTTATGCCAATTAATAGAAGGGCCTAAAACGGTAAGCCGCATTGCTGAGCATATACCCAACATCACGCAATCTGCCTTATCACAGCATTTGGGGATACTCAAGGCACACGGAATTTTGGACTGCACGAAAAACGGCCAAAACATTACCTATCGCCTGGAAGACGAACGAGTTGAAAAAGTAATTGAGGTATTAAAAATTTATTACTGCAAAGAGGAATCCGCATGAAAATCATCATTTATGCCACTCTTCTAATCGGTGCTATGCTCGCCGCCATTCTCTATTTGGGAGAAAGGCGTTCTCAAAAGGGCGGTACATCCGCTTACCATCGAATCACCGCGGAAGAAGCAAAAAAACAAATGGAGAATACCGCAGAATTTATTTTGCTGGATGTTCGCACACAAGATGAATTTTTCGAGCAGCATATTCCCGGTGCTGTTTTAATACCGGATTTTCAAATATCGGCTCAGGCCGAGAAAACGCTTCCAAAAAAAGATACTCCTATATTGGTATACTGCCGAAGCGGACGGCGCAGTGCCGGTGCGGCAAAACAGTTGGTTCGAATGGGCTACACGCAGGTATACGATTTTGGCGGTATCCTAAGCTGGCCTTATGAAACAACAAGTGGGAGTGGAACCGTATCACCGTAAAGAAAATAAAGATGGATAGCAATAAATAAGGAGTGGAGATTATGATTGAAAAGCTGGAACGCAAAGGGCGAATAGAAGAGCTTAGTCCACCCCAAACACTTCAAAAAATTGGGTTTACCGCGCGGGAATCTATTTGTGATATTGGCGCAGGAACAGGAATCTTTACCTTTGCGGCGGCATCTTTTACAAAAGAAAGCGTTTACGCAGTCGAAATATCGAACCAGCTATTGGAGCATTTGCAGAAGAGAAAGCAAGAGCTAGGCGCCGATAATGTTACGATAGAAAATAACATCTCCCATGTACCCAGTGCATCCTGCGACAAGGCATTGCTTTGCACGGTTTTTCACGAATTAGAGGACACCGGTGAAATGCTTGAGGATATTTGGCGTGTCCTGCGGCCATGCGGCACCCTCGCCATCATCGAGTTTTTACCGAGGAAAACGCCTTACGGCCCTCCCGTAGAACACCGGTGGAGCCCGCAGGCAGTGGCAGAACAGCTTACTACCCACCGGTTCGAGCAATCGGATGTATTCGATTTGGGCGAGAATTTCTATGTTTTACTTGCAACAAAACGTTAAAAACGTTTAAAAAGCGTCGAAAAAGGTCGACTCGAAATCGGTTTTTTCGGGTCGACCTACTTTATTATTCTTTCAAACTATTAAAATGGGTTTTTCTTTCTTTTTTGTACATTATACTGTCTTGTGACTTTTTTTTGATTCTTCTATAATGAAGATTTGAAAAGGGTGGCTGCAAAATCGGCCCACAACGGCAAACCACAGCGCAACAGGAGGAAACCCAATGGCTCGAATCATCGCAGGAAAAGAAATCGTTACATCTATGAACGGCACTCTGAAGCAAGAAACCGCTTTGTTAAAGGAGAAGGGCTGTACCCCCACTCTGGCCATTGTGCGTGTGGGTGATCAACCGGAATCTGCTGCGTACCAAGCGGGCGCAACCAAGCGTTGCGAAAAGCTTGGAATTGCAGTGCAGGCACTTATACTGCCGCAGAGCAGCTCGTTAAACGAGGTGCTTGAGGTTATTGAAGCACTCAATCACGCGCCCAGTGTGCATGGCGTTCTACTCCTAAGGCCATTCCCAGCACATTTGGATGACCGTGCGATTCGCGACACATTGTGCTGTGAAAAGGATGTTGACGGTGTAACGAGCCTTTCGTTGTACGGTGTCTTTACCGGTGTTGCGCAAGGGTTCCCACCCTGCACGGCCCAAGCCTGCATCGATATTCTCGATTATTGCGGGATTCCCCTACGGGGAAAACGAGCGGTTGTGGTAGGTGCCAGCCTTGTGATTGGCCGCCCCGTGGCCATGATGCTACTGGCGCGAGGCGCTACGGTGACCCTCTGCCACATAGATACCGTAGACCTGCCATCAGAATGCCGCCGGGCCGAGATTATTATTGCAGCGGCAGGGGCGCGTTCCCTTATTAATGAAAGCTGCCTTTCTCCCGGGCAGGTAATCTTAGATGTTGGCGTAACCGTTGGTGCTGACGGTCGCCTTTACGGCGATGTAGATTTTGAAGCGGCAAACGCAGTGGCTGCAGCACTTTCTCCGGTACCGGGCGGGGTAGGCACCGTTACCACTACCATATTGGCAAAGCATGTGATTGAAGCAGCCAAACGAACCATGCCGCTCATTTAAAAACAGCCTCTAAACCGAAGGAAAAACAATTCCCGGTATTAGAGGCTGTTCTTTTTATAGAATGACAATAGAGTTACCCGTCTGCTCCTTACTTTTCTTTTTTGCAAGTGCAACAGTATTGGATAAAAGCTCTGTATTTGAAAAATTGATTTCTGAATTGGTCACCGCAGCGATTGAAATGGTTACAATGGGGAAGTTTTCGGAAAATCCATTCCGGTTTTTCGCAACAATATACCCACGTTCCCAATCCTCCCTAGAGTAAAGGGGCTGTATTTCTTTTGAGAAAGTGAAAATAATACGATTACACAGCTCTTTGACCTTTTCCGTATTGTGGGTAAGAATCATAAAGTCATCTCCCCCAATATGTCCCTTAAAGTCGGCTGCTGAGCAGCATCGGTTCATGGTTTGAGCCATCAGCCGAAGCATATCATCTCCACAAGAAAAGCCGTACGCATCATTATATGCCTTAAAATGATTCAAATCCAAATAGATAATGGCACAGGGTCGCTCATCCGTTATCAGCTCTTCCATTGCGCTGTAAATGGCATTGCTGCCCGGCAGGCCCGTAAGGGGATTCGCTTCCGCTGCGTTTTTTACCCGTATTTGAATTGCCGTGTTCAGTAAATCCCGAACCGTTACAATACCAAGGTACTGCTTGCCTTCAGTAATGACCACTGCATCATACACATTCTTCTGTTCCCGCTCCATCGCCTGTGCCGCCACATCGTCTATGGGGGTTGCGGAATCTACCGATAAAAAATCATCGCGTATTAGCTCCTTCACTGTTTTGCGGTAATACATATTGTAGCCGTACTGGCCACTGAATTTTCCCAGCAAATACTGGCGAGTTAAAAGCCCGCACACAGTACCATCATGGTTTAAAATACAAACCTCTGTTAATGCGGGATCTGCGCACATATCACGGTAAACAGTAAGAGCGGGAGTATCTTCCGGCAAGCCCTTTTTTTTATTGCAGATTGTACCCACGTGCCCAAGCACCAGCCCTTTGTTGCGAAGGCTAAAGGAATCGGCTCTTGTTTGCTTTATCAGTACTTTTATTTCACCGCTTAACCGCTGAAATTTCTCATTTGGTCTTGCGAGGAAGAAACCCTGCCCGTAATCAACACCAATTTGTATTAACGTGGCGAGCTCTTCTCTGTTTTCAATTCCCTCTGCAATAACACGAATGCCGGCCTCTTTGCAGAACTTTACAATTCCAAGCATCACCGATTTTTTTCTGCTATCTTTATGAATATCTCTCACAATGCCCATATCAACTTTTAAGTAATTGGGTGAGAAAGAGCAAATACGCACTAACCCTGAATATCCAGAGCCAAAATCATCAATAGCTATTTGAAACTTTTGTTTTTGATAGTGTTCTATTGAGGATATAAATATTGGAATGGTGCTTACCGCACTTTTTTCTGTAATTTCAAAAATGACTTCTTCGGGGTTAATGCCAAACCTTAGCAGTGTTTGGCTGGTAAAGCCACGTATAAATTCTGAGTCATATATTATATTGGGATCTACATTTAAAAAAAGCCGAGTGCCAACCGGTTTGTCTACGGCATTTTTGAGTGCCTGAACGCGGCAAAGGCGCTCTAACTCCCACTGCCTTTGTGTAGATGTTGCTATGTCAAACAGTTCTTCTATATTTACTTCACAACCGGGGAGAGAAATGCGACTAAGCGCTTCATACCCCAAAATACTGCCATCCTTTAAAGAGGCAATCGGCTGATAAACCGGCTTAATATATCCTCCCCTGAGTATTTCAAGCAAAGAATTATCCGACTTCATCCATTCCGTCACTCCTCGTTGCCCATTTCCATAGATTATATCATTAGAATTGAAAAACATCTACGCTTTACCAGAAAATGTATATAGAATTATATATATCTTCCACCATTAAGAGTGAATATCAGGTTTTAAATCCTATTCAAAATATCTGAAAAACCGAACATTTTATCTAGTAGCTACTACTTATTTATAAGAGAAAGAACCCCTCCAATATTACACAAACTGAAAGGGTTCTTTGCTTATTATTTCTGCTATTTGCGGATCCTTTTTCTCTCTTATAGGAACGAGTTAGAATTACTATGCAACCCCTAGTGCCTATTAAAGAGCACTAATTTCTTTCCATGTTCCGTAATCCGCGCCAATTTCTTCTGCACTGGATTTCCCGTTTATAAGAACCTGTGCGCTGCAATCTTTTACAACTGCATTATTGTGTACGTATCCGGCGACCGTACCTACATATTTACCGCCGTCTATTTTACCAGAGACGGTGCAGCCTATTACGTCGTACATGGTGGGCTCTGCGTAATACTTACTGTAAGCATTTAGATAAAACCCACCGCCAACGATACCGCCAATTCGGTTTGCCGTCTCTGCTGCATGAATGGTAAAATCCTTTGCTTTGCAGTTGGTAATTTGAGTCGCTGCGCCGTTCGTTGTTCCGGCATGCCCTGTTAGTCCACCGATTAACGAACTTTTTTCACCGGCAATAATTGTAACGGAATCCACTGAGCAATTTTTTGCATACTCACTGTTGTGAAAGCACCCAGCTAACCCGCCAATGCTATAACAACCCGTACCCTTAGCTTCTACTGTTCCGGTAGCTTCGCAGTTTTCTACATTGCAATCCTCTGCTCCACCAACGATTAAGCCCGCCCCCTGTGTGTTATCTCCGCTGAGGATTACCGTACCGCTTGCCTTGCAGTCTTTAATGCCCGCATGGCTTGCACCAACGATACCGCCCACCAAAAAGTGACCGGTCACACGGCTATCTCCACGAAGATTCAAACCGTTTAGCTCTTTTCCGTTTGCATAGCCAACCAAGCCGCCTACATACATTTGAGATGCCGGAACAACTATGTTCTCAACTGTTACATTCTTTAGCTGTGCATTCTCACCGCTAATGCAACCAAACAGGCCAACCCCATTTTCGTACTTGTCGCTAATCGTTACGTTTGAGATTTTATACCCCGCTCCATCAAACGTACCACTAAACGCTGCAGCATCGTTTGGGGTCTCCGCATCCTCTTCTTTGTCCGATTTGGGTGCAAAAGTACCAATGGGGTCAAAGCTTTTTATGGATGACAAATCAATATCTGCTGCCAGCACATAGCTGCTGGTAAGCGATTCCTTTACCAGATTCAATTGCTCTGCCGTCTTAATTATCCATGGGTCACTTACCGTTCCGCTTCCACCGGCAAAGCCCTCCGCTTTTGTGGTAGTTGACGACGTTTGTACCGATTTCACCTGGTTTTGCTGCTGGCCCTGGCAGCCGGTAAACATAGAAATAGATAGCATTAACGCGCAGGCAAGTGCAAGACTTCTCTTCTTAAGGTTAGGTGTCACCCTCATCTGTGTTTCTTTATTCATAATCTTCCTCCATCTTTCTAGATTCTCATCTCTAAAGTTAGGTTAAACTAACTCGCGAGGTAAGAAATGGCACGCAATATGCGCGCAACTCTTTCAGAAGATGATTATACTCTGCAAAACTAGCTTGTTCTACTCCACATAGACAATTTTTGCTCCATAAAGTCGGTGTTTTTTTCGGTATTCCATAGGGGAGGAACCCATCTCCTTTTTAAATGCCGAGGCGAATTTACTTGCGTTTACATACCCAAGCCTCCATGCTACGGAAGAAACACTCTCGTTGCCCTGGCACAACAAAACAGCCGCGCGCTGCATGCGATAAGAACGCATATACGCATAAATTGAGGTACCATATACCCCCTTAAAGCACTGCTTCATGGTGGTTAAAGGCAGCTCAAATTGCTCGGAGAGCTCTACTAAAGTGAAGTGGGACTCTGGGTGGCAAACCATGTGATTTTTAATGCGCTTCACACATTCCACTTGTTTTTTCTCAAAGTATCGAGGAGTATCCAAGTGCTCCTCCGGGTTAAGTACACTGAGAAACAGCAAAAGCTCCAATACCTTGAGCTTAAAATAACCAAATTTTACGGAATCCTGCACGGTATACAGCTCCGAGAAAATATGCTGAATGGAATCGGTGGCACGCATAATAAAGCACCGATATCCATTGCCATTGCACAGCTTTTCTCGCAATGAATATAAATCGATAGATATATCTTTAAGAACCTGTGAGATAGAGTGCTCCGCGCGAACAAGGTCAATCATAATAGATACCCCATTGTAGCGCTCCAACGGGAAACAAGGATTTTTTGTTTGATTGGCTAGCATATTAACCGACAAATCCCCCTCTTCCAGGTAAACGCAGGTTCCATCCATTAAATCACATTCAAAACGACCCATTCGGCAATGGTTTATCTCCATTAAATGGGAGGAAACACCTTTTCCAGAAACACAATAGGGTGAATGAAAGTCGTTATAAATCAGCTCCACACCCTCAAATACCTCATAGCTTGTCATGGTGCCCACGCCGCCGATATTACTCATGCGGTAAACGGTGCAATCCGGCTCGTAATCCACCGTGATGTAATCTGGGTGAGCCAATTCGAATTCTTCCATACTACGCAAGAAAATCCCCTCCTATCTTACGAGACCACGCTATGTTGCTTATAAAGTGTAAGAGCAAAACATCTCTTAACATGTTAGCTTAATCTAACCCAAAGCGTAACAAATCCGAAAGGGAATGTCAAGCTCTCTTCAAATTCCATATATAAAGAAAAAAGACGAGAAAACAGAACCGTTCTTCTCGTCTTTTCATTAGTATTATAGGGAAGGGAAAGCACTTTTGCAGTCGTCGCCAAACTTGATTTGCAGCGCCTGTACAATTAGCTCTACACATTGGTCGATACTCCACCGTCCGCTGTTGAGCGTTAAATCATAATTCACCGGATTCGTCCAATAATTACCACCTGTGTAATACTTGTAATATTCGGCGCGATATTTATCCGTTTTGGCAATTAGGCTATGTGCCTCTGCCTCGGTTACATTCATGGTTTTCATTACGCGGTCTACACAATATAACCGGCGAGCCTCCACATACACACTTAGCACATGATCATAATCGCGCAGAACATAGTCCGCACATTTCCCAACGATTACACAGCTTTCCGTACGTGCCAGCTCTTGAATGATTTTACTTTGAAACTCAAACAGGCGGTCATCTGACTCAAACGGATGAGTATACGGCAATGGAGTCAGCCGCTTTTGCAGAGACATCAATTGTTGGCGCAGGTAACCATACCGCAGGCGTTCATCTACCTCAACAAAATCGTGCTCATCTCTGCCGCTGTACTGGGACGCAAGCGTTAAAATACGGTTGGCGTAGCTGTGAATCCCCAAACGGTCAGCCAGTCTTGCGGCCATTTCGCGCCCACCCGTTCCAAAACCGCGGGCAACCGTAATAACAATAGGCTTCATTAGCCACTCCCTCTTTCCTCCATAACTTCTCTCGAAATACCACAAAAACACTCCAAAGTGCTTGGTACTTTCTAGCTTCACAAATCACCGAGCAATTACACCATGGTTCTAAGTGGAGCCGGATGTATCTCTTCCGGAATGGGAATATACGTTTTTCCTTGTAGGGCAAGTGCGTGTTCCTCTTTTGCCTGCGCGAGCAGCTCGGGCTGCTGCATCAGTCGCATAGCAGAAAGCGCAACGACTCTGCCAGCCAAAAGCATTGCCTTTTTTGCCTGCGTCGATTTCCCCTGCGCAACTACCTGCCACGAATGCCCCGGTGTTCCGGCCGCCCATGCGGCGGCGTAGAGCTGTGCCGTCGGGCACATCCAGCTTACATCGCCTACATCGGTGGAACCGGCCTCCACCCGCACCAAATGCAACGGCTCGTAAGGCGTGATAAAATCATAGATTGCATTTGATTTGCGCTCCAGTAAAAAGCGCTTGTTCTTGGGGTCCATCCGCTCCTGAACGGCTTCTAAATATTTGCGGTCTGCACCTTCCGGAGCGGTTTCAACATAACGCTGTGCCAGCTCATATTCCTCCGGTGTATATTCCGGCGCGCCGATGTCGGTAAATGCATCAAATAAAACCTGCTCGAGTACTTGATTCGATACAAAGTTGGCGCAAGACTTAATAAATTGGTACTCAACTGTGGTTTCCGTCATCATTGCCGCACCTTCCGCAATTTTCTTAACACGGTTGAGCAGCTCATACGCCTGCTCTTGCTCGGGTGCACGTACCAAATAAATCGCTTTTGCCAGGTTCTGTACCACGTTGGGCGAATAACCCCCAGTGTTGGTAATTGCATAATGGATTCGTGCTTTTTCAACCATGTGCTCCCGCAAAAAGTTCGAGCCCACATTCATTAGCTCCAGAGCATCCAGTGCGCTGCGCCCCATTTCAGGGCTGCCGGCAGCGTGGGCACTAATTCCGTGAAAGGTAAACTGTACCTGAAAATTAGCCAGAGAAGTATTTTGGCACACCATATTTACACTCGCCGGGTGCCATGTCAGTGCGCAATCCAGCGTTGAAAAAGCACCGGCTCTTGCCATGTACGCCTTACCGGAGCCGCCCTCTTCACCGGGGCAGCCAAAGTATGTTATTGTTCCGGGGAAGCCATCTTCCAAATATTTTTTTACTGCCAGTGCCGCTGCAACAGAACCAACACCGAGCAAGTTATGGCCGCAGCCATGTCCGTTTGCATCGGGGTTATCTGTCTCTTTGCTGACAACGCCTGCCCTTTGGTTCAGTCCGGAGAGCGCGTCGAACTCTCCCAGAATACCAATGTGAGGGCTTCCCGAACCATAGCTAGCGGTAAAAGCGGTCTTTATTTCGAACGCTCCACGCTGTACCACAAAGCCCTCTTTCTCTAAAAAATCAGTGAGTGCCTGAGCGGATTGGAACTCTTCAAACTGCGTTTCTGCGTATTCCCATATTTGATCGCTCAAGGTACCGAGCGAGATTGCTTTCTCATCAATTTCTGCAAGATAACGATGCAGATTTAATTCTTGTTTCATTTCGTCATCTCCCGGTTCTACAAAAAATAGTCCAGCACGCTTTCCATTACAACCCGATACCCAAGCGGCAAAGAATCGATTTCTACATATTCTTCTCTGGTATGTGCACCGCTCCCGTAGTACGCCCCATAGCAAATACTGGGAATCCCCTGTGATAAGGGGATGTTGCAGTCAGTGGAAGAGGAAGCGGCGCTGGGTCGCTTGCCCGTAACCTGCTCAATAATATCTGCCGCCCTTTTTACCATTCGGTCGCGTTCTGCGGAAGCAGATTCCGTTAGAGCCTCACCCGGTCGGCTCCCGACCTGTTCCAAGGTAAGCTCCACTCCCTTTTTGCGGTGTGAGGTGAAAATTCGTTCGAACTCTTCTCTCATATATTGCAGCCCGCGGGCATCGTCTGACCGGTACTCGCACAGCATTTCTGCATTCTGTGCAATGGTATTTACCGAGGTTCCTCCGGTTATTGTTCCCACATTGCAGGTTGTTTTGCCATATAGAGGAACCTTTACCTGGTACAGGTCGCACACAACAGCCGCCAGCTGTGCAATGGCATTGGGCCGACCAAAATCCATATAGGAGTGCCCACCCTTAGTTGTCACACTTACCCGAAAGCGCTCCGAACCCACAGATCGGTTCACCACATGTGTCATGGTGCCGTCAAAGCTATAAAACGCTTGAATACGCCCCTCATATTCTTCGCAGAGCTTGCGGGAGCCTTTCAGGTTGCCCATCCCCTCTTCGCCGGAATTACAAACAAACAGTACCCCTACCCCGTTTAAAGGGGTAAGCCTCTCGGTAATAACATATTTTGCGGTTAGCATCAGCGCCGCCAAATTCGCCGTGTCGTCTCCCACACCCGGCGCCCATAGCCGACCAGAATGCTCCCGTACGGGGAGGGGGTCGGTATCCGGGAAGACCACATCGGTATGGGCGCAAAAAATAACCACCGGATTCTCTTTGGTTACTCCAACAGGGCAAATTACATTGAGTGCGCTGTCGGTATATACCCCTTGTGCCCCGCAGGCTTCTAGCCAATGCCTGCAAAACTCCATTCTTTGTTCTTCCTGGTTGGAGGGAGAAGGGATTGCCGCCAGCGTTTTCAGCAGTTCGTACGCCTCTTTTTCATGAGCGGTTAAAAAATCCTGAGCCTTTTGTGTCAATCATTAACACCTCCATATTCTAATTTTTACTCTTGGGAAGCGTTCATTTCTGTGCCCGACCAGCCCTGCTCATACATTAGGCAAGCAACCCGATGCCCCGGGGCTACCAGCTTTAGCTGGGGCGTTTGCAATGAACACTGCTCCGTTGCATAGGGGCAGCGTGTATGGAACACACAGCCGGACGGCAGGTTAATGGGGGAAGGAAGATCTCCTTTTAATACAATTCTCTCTTTTTTCGTATGGGGTGAGGGATTGGGTACGGCGGAAAGCAAAGCCTTTGCATAAGGGTGCAAAGTATTTTGGAATAACTCTTCTGTATCGGCTTCTTCCATCATGTGCCCCAAATACATAACACCAACTCTGTCTGATACATATTTTACCACACTCATGTCGTGAGCGATGAACAAAAATGAAATGTGGTCTTTTTCTCTCAAATCTTGCAGTAAATTAATGATTTGTGCCTGAATCGAAACATCGAGTGCAGAGACCGGCTCATCACAAATAATAATCTTGGGGTTTAGAATGAGCGCCCTGGCAAGGCCGACTCTCTGGCGCTGACCGCCAGAAAACTCATGCGGATAGCGATAGTAATGCTCGAGCCGTAGACCAACCTTTTCCATGATTTCTACTGCGGTATCCATTCTGGATTCTTTGGTGCCAATGTTATGGATTTTCAATGCTTCGGTCAAAATATCACCCACCCTCTGCTTGGGGTCCAATGAGGTATACGGGTCCTGAAACACCATTTGAATGTTGCGCCGCATTTCAATCAACTGCTGGCGCTTCATCTGCGTAATATCCTGATCCAGCACTTCAATGGAGCCGCCGGTAGGCTCGGTTAAATACGCCAGAGTACGTCCAAGCGTGCTTTTGCCACACCCAGTTTCCCCTACTAGGCCGTAAATCTCACCCTCGTGTAGGGCAATATCTACACCATCCACCGCTTTAACATCCTTTTTTTCTCGGTTCATCACAGAGCCGCGTACGGGGAAATATTTCTTCACCCCGGTTCCGCGTAAAACCACTCTTGCGGTATTTGTCATCTCGTTCCCTCCTAACCTGCCTCATAGTTAAAGGACGTTTGCTCTAACTCGCTACTTCTTTCATTCTGGTAATGGCAGCGCACGCCCTGCGTTTCCGAAACCGAACGAAGCTCTGGCATTTCTTCAAGGCACCGCTCCGTAGCATAAGGGCAGCGAGGGGCAAACCGACAGCCTGACGGAATCTGACTTAACAGCGGCACAGTACCACTGATTTGGTATAGACGTGTTGCCTTGGTTGTTTCAAGCTTAGGGATGGAATTCATGAGTCCCACGGTATATGGGTGCATGGGGTGATCAAAAATATCCTCTACCCGCCCCTCTTCTACAATTTGACCAAGGTACATTACAATCACTCGGTCGCAGGTTTCGGCAACCACTGCCAAATCATGTGTAATGAGCATGACGGCCATACCGAGCTTCTTGTTCATCTCCACAATCAAATCCATTATCTGTGCCTGTATCGTTACATCGAGTGCGGTTGTAGGCTCATCGGCAATTAAAAGCTGTGGGTGGCAGGCCAGCGCAACCGCGATCATCACCCTCTGCCGCATTCCGCCGGAAAGCTCAAACGGGTACTGGTAAAACCGCCGGGCGGGGTCTGGTATACCTACCAAATCCAGCATTTCAATAGCCTGCTCCTTAGCCTGCGCTTTGGTTTTTTTCTGGTGAATCAGAATGGCTTCCACAATTTGATCCCCCACGGTAAAAACCGGATTCAGTGAGCTGAGCGCATCCTGAAACACCATGGAGATTTTTGCCCCGCGCACGCTTTCCATCTGCCTTTCCGGAAGAGAGAGCAGGCTTTCTTGATGAAACAGGATGTCCCCGGAGTACCGCACAAACGACTTTTCATCATAGAGCCGTAAAATTGACTGTGAGGTAACACTTTTTCCGCACCCAGATTCCCCCACGATACCAAGCATTTCTCCCTCGTGAACCTCAAAACTTACGCCGTCTACTGCTTTAAGCATTCCGCGCTCGGTTTTAAACTCCGTACACAAATTTGCAACCTGTAATACCGTTTCCATGTTGCTGCCCTCCTTTCTTAATTGCTCTTTGGGTCGAGCAGGTCTCGAATGCCGTCACCCAAAAGGTTCAGCCCCAAAACCGTCATCGCGGTAAAGATACCGGGGTACAAAATCATCCACCAAGCAGTATAGATAACATCCTTACCCTCTTTTAAAATATTGCCCCAGCTCGGTGCAGGAGCAGGAACCCCGGCGCCAAGGAAGCTTAAAGCTGCCTCGGTAATAATGGCACTGGCGAATACAAAGGTCATTTGAACAATCATTGGCGACAGGATATTGGGTACAATGTGTGCCCAGAGGATTCGCTTCTGCGAAGAGCCAAGGCATCGCATTGCCTCAATATACGTCTGCTCCCGCACCACCATCGCCTGGCTGCGTGCAAGACGTGCCATGTTCGGAATATTGACCACCGTAAGACTAATGATTACATTTTTAATGTCCGCACCCAAAACCGCCATCATGGTAATTGCGAGAAGCGTGCTAGGGATTGCTTTCAGACCATCACAAACGCGCATTAAAATGTTATCAGCGAACTTATTCGTGCTAGCGTAAAGCCCTATTACAAGACCAAGAAAACCGGAAATAAGACCAACCGTAAACCCGACGAGAAGTGAAATTCGTGCGCCGTAGAGAACACGGGCAAATACATCGCGCCCCATATTATCGGTGCCAAACCAATGCTGGGCACTCATTCCCATCAGGCGATCTGCGGTATTCATCGCCAGTGGGTCATGCATAGCAATCAGCGGTGCAAACACTGCTAAGACGATTACCAAAATAACAACGGAAAGCCCGAACACCGAAGCACGGTTGTGTGTAAACTTTTTCAGCCGGATTTCAAGCTGCTCCTGCGCCAGCTTTTTCTTCTGCATACTCAGGTCGTTCTGAGCAGCTGTATAGGTTAAAGTACCTTCTGAACCATTTGTTTGAAGCATAGGTTGCCCTCCTCTCAGGCCGCTCGAACCCTGGGGTCTGCAACCCCGTACAACAAATCTACCAGCATGTTAATGAGTACATTAAACAATGCAATGAGCAGTACAATTGCCTGAATTACGTAATAATCACGCCGACCAATGGAATTGACCATGAGCTGCCCTAAACCGGGAATGGAAAACAGGCTTTCAATGACTGCCGCGCCTGCCAGCATTTGAACTGCACTCTGCCCAATCATGGTAATAATGGTCACTAGCGAATTGCGCAGAGCATGCTTTGCAATAATCACTACATTCCGTACACCCTTTGCCTTTGCCATCTTAATGTAATCGCTTCCCAAAACCTCAAGCATGGCGGAACGGGTCATACGCATCATCAGTGCTGCGTTCATAAAACCAAGCGCAATTGCTGGGAGAGTAAGTGACCGAACATGCGGCCAAAGCCCACGGCTCATTTCCACATAGCCAGAAACCGGGAAGAAATGCAGCTTTACCGCAAAAATTAACATCAGGAACAAACCAAACAAAAAGCTAGGTAACGAAATTCCCATCAGTGAGAGCACGGTTACTCCGTGGTCAATCCCATTGCCCTTATTTTTAGCGGCCAGCATGCCCATGGGAATCGCAATCACACTTGCAATGCACAAGGCATACAGCGCGAGCGAAACTGTGGGTTTTACGTGGCTGAACACCACTGCCGCCACGGATTCTCCACCCGCGGTGCTAATCCCAAAATCGCCGTGGAACATGTTCCCAATCCAGATAAAATACTGTTCCACCACGGGGCGATCAAGCCCCATTTTCGATTCTAGCTTTGCAATGTCATCCGCCGTTGCTAAATCACCCAGCATTGCTGCGGCCGGGCTGCCCGGTACCATTTTCAGCAAGGTAAATATTACAACAGATACCACAAACAAAACTGGAATTACAGACAGTAGTCTTCGAACAATAAATTTCTGCATCGCTTTCCCTCCTCAGCCTACAATCATGGGACATTTTACTTTGAATTTTTCTCTGCTCCCACTTCTCAGCGGGGGCAGATACGTATTTACTTACAAAATACTTTTATTTGTCAAATTACAATTCAAGATTCCACAACACCAGCGTTCCAGAATCGTGGACCACCGCTATACATGTTGATACCAACTACATTTTTCTGCCACGCAAACATTCCCATATAATGGCCGGGGCAAATGATGGGCAGGTATTCCCAAGAGTAACCCTGCAGCTCGCTCCACTTGGCTTTTGCTTCCTCTAAAGTAGGAGCTGAGGTCATCTCTTTAAATAGCTTCTGGAGTTTCGCATCATCTGACCAGCCGGGGTATTTTGCACCGAAATAAAGCTTGAGTGATGGCACAGGAACCTCCGCAAAAGAGGTAATGTACAAATCGAATTTTGCGGCATCCTTACGGTATTCGGTCAAGGTAGCCCAATCAACCACCGTTAGCTTTACAGGAATACCAATTTTCTCAAGCTGTGCTTTGATAGCAATTCCCATGTTATCCATCTTGTTGAGAGTAGAAACTAAAATGGTGAAGGTTTCGCCCTTATACCCATTCTCTGCAAGAATTTTCTTGGCTTTCTCTCCGTCCTTCTGGTTGTAATTTTTTTTTCCTGCATCCGAATTCCAGAAGGGCTGGCCGGCGTCCATATATGAGGAACCCAGCTCGTAGCCTTTTCCGTAGCTTGCTGTTAACAGCTCATCGAAATCAAGGGCTGTGTTAACAGCAGTGCGGAAATACTGCTTCGAGGCAATTCCCTGCTTGTGGTTAAATACCAATGCAATTGAGCCCATCTGCGAGCTTACGGTTTTTAGATTCGGGTTGCTTTCCAATCGGGCGTAATCATCGTAAGAAATGTTATACCCTACATCATACTGCCCAGCCTCCAGCCCGGCTGACTGTGTTGCCTGGTCTGCCACTAAATCAAACTGAAGCGTTTTTGTAGGTGCTGCTTTGTAGCCGCTCCAGCCATCCATTTCAGCTCCCTTTGTGCCGTAGGGTACATAGTCTGCAAAACGCTCAAGCTTAATGTACTGGTCCTGCTTCCATTCTGCAAATTTATAGGGGCCGGTACCAATGTAATCTTTTAAAAAGCCATTGCTGTCTTCATTTTTGCACGCGGCTGCCGTTGTAATAGAAGCAGGCTGTGCCGCACCCGCTATCATAGCGGGAAGTAAAATCAGTGAAGATTTACCATCGATTTTCACGGTGTAATCATCCACCTTTAAGAACCGGGCATCGCCTACCATTGTACCCGCCGAGCTAAAGCCTTCAATCCAGCGGTTCATAGAAGCAACTACATCATCTGCTTTCATTTCACTGCCATCGTGGAATTTTACTCCCTTGCGAAGAACAAACGTAAGCGTTTTACCTTCATTCGTTGCTTCAAATTTTTCAGCAAGCTCTGGCACGGCTTCTGCCTTTGCGTTGAGAGTGACGAGCTTTTCCCAAACGGTACCATCGCAAATTTGCCTTGCAACCAGTGAGCTGTTTTTATGCAAATCCAAAGACGGTGCCTGCTGGGTTACTGCAATATGAAGCGTTTCTCTGTACTTCGCATTCTCTGGTACAGTGCCCGCTCCAGATTCCGCTGCACTTTGTGTTCCCGTAGAGCCGGAACAGGCCGAAAGCGACATTGCAGCCGCTAATACCAAAGCAAGGAATCGTTTTAGCTTCTTCGATTTCATGTGATAGTACCCTCCTAACAAATGTTTGAAATACACCCATAACAAAAGGGCACACGAATTTTGTAAAATCCGCGTGCCCCATTGCAAGCTGTTTATTGCCTGTATTTTAGAATGTTTTATGAATTATACGTCCGGGAAAAACATTTTGTCAATAGCAGAAAAACGCAATTTGCAAGTTTGTATTTTATTAAAATCATTTTATGCAAATTATTATTTAAAAAACGCTCTTTAAATAAACGGTTTTCGCTTTAAATATAGGCAATAGACCTATATTATCTCAACGTATTAAACAGATAAGGTCAATTATCACAAAATTTAAAAAGAATTATATCAAATATAAACTTGCACAAACGCTCATCGTGCTTAGAAACGAGTCACTGGGCAAAATGCACAAACTACAAATTACCTCTTAAAAAATCAAATTTAATCAAAAGAAAACAACCTCTTTATTTTTCTCATTCACTACTCAAATTGCAATTCAAGAAGATTATGATTGCGCCAGAATGGAAGGTATATGGTTAGAATAAAAACAAAACATTTACTTATTTTTATTAATACTGTATATTATTAACAAAAGAATTGCCACATTACGGTAATTTCAATTTGCTTAACGCATCGCTTTAATAGGTTAGGAAATCAAACTGTTTTGAACAGTCTTGTAAACCATAAGAGCCAATTTGCACATGGGGGGATTTTAAAAATGTACCGTGTTTTTTTAGTAGAGGATGAGCAACTCATCCGTATTGGAATAAAAGAGCTAATACAGTGGGAAGAGTATGGCTTTAAATTTGTAGGAGAAGCCGCAGATGGCGAGCTCGCCTGGCCGTTAATTCAAAAAGAAAAGCCAGACATTGTCATTACCGATATTCGCATGCCGTTTATGGACGGCCTTTCCCTGAGTCGCCTCATAAAAAAAGAGCTGCCAGATACTCTCATCATCATATTAAGCGGGTACGACGATTTTAACTACGCAAAAAAAGCAATCGAAATCGGTGTAAGCCAATACCTGCTAAAGCCTCTTTCCAAAGACCAGTTGGTTGAGGTTTTACTCGATTTGAAAAAGAAAAAGGACAAGCTTCAACAATCGGAGCAGTACCGTAATCAGTTCAGTAAAGAGGTGCAGGAATACCTTTCATCCTCTCGCCGCTCTCTGTTTGACCTGCTGGTTTCGGGTAAAACTCCAATTCCGCAAATATTGGAGCGTGCTGAAATAATAGGCATCAATCTCACTGCCATGACGTATAATCTGGTATTGCTTATGCTGGAAGAGGATTTGCTGCATAGCAATTACACCGCATCCTCTGCTACCATTCAAGACCAAATTGAGCAGATATTTGCAGGTGAACCAAATATCATCCCCTTTGGCGCAGGCATCGAGTTAACCGCATTCCTCATTCAATCGGATGACGACAGCATTGAGCAAACCACCCAGCGCTGTGCGCAGGCGCTTGAGCAGCTTTGCCACTCGGCAGAGCAGGCACCACAATGGACCGTAGTAACCGGCAACCCTGTACCGCGGCTAAGCAGCATTCCCGAGTGCTACCGCTTGGCTCGTAAAAAGCTGTATCGAACGCTTACATACCCTACCTCGAGCCCACAGACCCACACCCAGACAAAATCTGTTTTAGATTTTAATTTAAATGATTTAGACGCCAGCAAAATGGATCAACAGATTATCCGTAAGTTTTTGACAAACGGTGTTTTGGAGGACGCGGAGGCTTTTACGGAAGACTACTTTAATAGCATCGGTTCCACCGGCCTGAACTCCACTTTATTCCGTCATTATGTATTGCTAAACATCCAGTTCACCGTCAACGCATTTTGGGACGGCCTCAGCCTAGAGGGGCACACCCCCGGCGGCTTACCCCAGTTGCAGCAAAAGCTAGAGACGGCGATTTCATCTCTGCCCAACATGCAGCAGTACGTGGTAGAGCTCTTTCAAGAAACCATTCGATACCGCGACAGTGTTGTAACCGACCGTTACCGCGAAATGATGGCAAAGGTGCTCGATTACATAGAAGAAAACTACTCTGATCCCGAAATTGGCCTGAATAAGGTCGCTCGGGTTGCGAATGTAAGTGCCACACATTTCAGCACTATTTTCAGCCAGCAAACGGGAAAAACCTTTGTGGAGTACTTAACGGAGACCCGCATGAAAAATGCGCGGGAGCTGCTGCGCTGTACTGGCAAAAGCAGCAGTGAAATCGCCCGTGCCGTAGGCTACAACGACCCGCACTATTTTAGTTTTCTATTTAAAAAGGTGAATGGTCTTTCCCCCAGAGATTACCGGAACGGGAAGGGGGAGAAATAATGCCCCTCCCTTGGTCTTTTCCCTCAAAATACACCGGGCTGCCCGTCAGCCTGAAAACACAGCTTAAGCGGCTGTTAACGGGAGTTGTTATTGGTTTTCTCTTTGTTATTGCCGTTCTTTTCGGCATGCTCTTATTTTTTAATCAAGAGTATAAGGAATCTTTGCAAAACGCCAACACAGCCGCCCAATTTAATAATGAGTTTAAGAAAAAGTTAGACCTTGAAATGTACTATTACGTGGTCGGTCCCAGCCAAAAGCCCGACTTACCACTTAAAGATGTAAAGGAAGCCGAAACCATCCTCCAGCAACTTATGGAGACCACCACGGAGCCAAACGACCGCTGGCGGCTCAATTCCATGCTGAACATGTGTAAACGTTTAGAGGAATGTATGGTTTCCATCTCAAATACCAAAGGGTATAACGACCGAATGGATCAGCTGGAAAACAACATTTACATTATTACTGCTCTTATTGAACGGTACATGCACGACTATATCTATAATGAAATTCAGCTTCTTTCCCAATTACAGCAAGAAATTAATTCGCGTGTGTTCACGGCTATTTTGGGAACAAGCGTTTTTTCCATATTAATTGTTACCATGATTGTGCTGTCCTCCGTGCGCTTTTCTCGGCGGATTATAAACCCCATTGACCAGCTCTGTAAAAAAGCCAAATGCCTCGGCGATGGAGAGTTCCATGTGGAGCCGATTGAAACACGAACCATTGAAATCAAAACGCTGGATGAAGGCTTTAATGATATGGCAGAGCGAATACAGTCCTTACTGGTTCATATAAAAAACGAGCAAATGACTCTGCGTCGCACCGAGCTAGAGCTTTTACAAGCGCAAATGAACCCACATTTTCTATACAATACTTTCGATTCGATTATTTGGCTGGCAGAATCACAGCGTAACCGCGAGGTGATTCAAATGGTTACGAGTCTTTCCAGCCTGTTTCGCAATTCATTAAGCAAGGGCAAAGACATTATTACGATTGAAACCGAGCAAAAACAAATTCGCAGCTACCTCGAGATTCAAAAAATACGCTACAACGACATTATGGATTATGAAATAGACCTGCCCGCCTCTCTATTTCCTTACGCGATTCCCAAGCTTACGCTCCAGCCTCTTGTGGAAAACGCTATCTATCATGGAATCAAGCACAAGCGTTCCAAAGGAAAAATCACCATACACGCTTGGGAAGAACAGGATGACATTATCATCTGTGTGGAAGACAACGGCATTGGAATGTCGCAGCAGGAGTTGACCGCACTGCAAAGCCGGCTATTGGAAAACCGCGCAAAGGGGTTTGGCCTTTCCAACGTTCAGCAGCGGCTTCGTCTTTATTGCGGTGAGCCTTATGGGCTACTTTTTGAATCTGAAAAAAATGTCGGAACTAGGGTAATGGCAAAAATTCCCAAACGAAATCAACTTGAATAAGAAAATAATCAACTTTTTAAAAAATCCATTTTATAAACCTAAAATTTATAACTAACACCCAAAATATATCCATGGTCTTCCATCAAGTTGCCGAGTATAATGCAAATAACGGCAACAGATAAACAGTCATTTTAATTTCGCGATCCTTTTTCAAAACAATTTAGGAGGAGAAAATGTATGAAAAAGTTGTTATCTGTTCTTCTGGCCATGACCATGGCCCTCAGCTTCGCAGCCTGTGGCGGTACCACCTCCAACAGCTCTGCGGCAGCTCCAGCAGCATCATCCGAAAGCAAAGCAACCGGTGGAGATTCCAACAAACTAACCGTAGTTGGTTTTTCACAGGTTGGTGCAGAATCTGACTGGCGTACTGCCAACACCGCCTCCATGAAAGAGGTTTTCACTGAGGCTAACGGCTACAAGCTGATTTTTGACGACGCACAGCAAAAACAAGAAAACCAGATTACTGCAATCCGTAACTTCATACAGCAGGAAGTCGATTTCATCGTTCTAGCCCCCGTTACTCAAACCGGTTGGGACACCGTACTCAAAGAGGCAAAGGATGCCAGCATCCCGGTTATCATCGTTGACCGTATGATCGACGTTTCTGATGACTCTCTCTTTACTTGCTGGGTCGGCTCCGACTTCCGCAAGGAAGGTGACACCGCTGTGAAATGGATGGCAGACAGCCTGAAAGACAAGAAAGCGCTCAACATCGTTCACCTACAGGGAACCATCGGCTCTTCCGCTCAAATCGGACGTACCGAAGGTCTTGAGGCTGGCGTGAAAGCAAACTCCGGCTGGAAGCTGATTGCTCAGCAGACCGGTGAGTTTACACAGGCTAAGGGTCAGGAAGTCATGGAGAGCATCCTCAAGCAAAACGATAAGATTGACGTTGTATACTGCGAGAACGACAACATGGCATTCGGCGCAATTGATGCGATTGAAGCAGCCGGCAAAAAAGCTGGTAAGGGCGGCGACATCACCGTTATCTCCTTCGACGCAACAAAAGCTGGTTTAGAGGCAACCCTAAAGGGCAAAATCAACTACAACGTAGAATGCAACCCGCTACATGGCCCCCGTGTAGAAGCGATCATCAAAGACCTGAAAGCCGGCAAGACCCCTCAAAAACTTGCTTATGTAAATGAAGAAGCATTCGATGCAAACACCATTACACAAGAAGTTATTAATGCACGTGCCTATTAATTAATCACTTATCCCCCATAACAAAGATATGTTCCAGGTGGTGCGGAGCATCCGGATAATGTTCCGGAGCTTCGCACCACTATTTTTATCCCTTTATATTCCGAAAGCAGGTGGCGACCCATGGAAGAAAACATTGTTTTAACAATGCGTGGAATCACAAAACTCTTCCCCGGAGTCAGGGCACTCCAAAATGTAGATTTTACCTTGCGAAAGGCAGAAATTCATGCCCTTATGGGTGAGAATGGCGCAGGAAAATCAACTCTAATAAAGGTATTGACCGGCGTTTACTCAATGGATAACGGAGAAGTACGCCTGAACGGCGGCGAGCCGGCATTAATCCGCTCCCCGCAGGAGGCGCAGCGCAAGGGAATTAGTACTGTTTACCAAGAAATTAATTTATGCCCAAACCTAACTGTGGCGGAAAACCTGTTTATTGACCGTGAGCCCCGCAGAATGGGTTTGATTGATTGGAAAGAAATGAACCGGCGCTCCAGCGAACTGCTGGAACACCTGGATATTGAAGTAGAACCCTCACGGCAATTAAGTGACTGTTCCATTGCGGTTCAGCAAATGGTCGCCATTGCTCGAGCGGTTGATATGCAGTGCAAGGTATTGATTTTGGATGAGCCAACCTCCTCTCTGGATGATGGAGAGGTAGAAAAGCTCTTCGAATTAATGCGGCGACTGAAAGAACAGGATGTAGGAATTATTTTTGTTACGCATTTTCTGGAGCAGGTATATGCCGTATGCGACCGCATTACTGTGTTGCGTAACGGAGAGTTGGTGGGAGAATACCTTGTCTCTGAACTTCCGCGGTTACAACTGGTAGCTAAAATGATGGGTAAGGATTTTGATGACCTCGCCCAAATAAAATCCCTGAAAGAAACCGAAAAGAGCGTTCAGGAGCAAGACCCATTGCTGCAAGCGGAAGAGTTATACAGCCAAGGGCACATTCGACCCTTTGACTTATGCTGCTATCCGGGAGAAGTCGTTGGCCTTACCGGTCTTTTGGGCTCAGGTCGCAGCGAATTGGTGCGAACTATTTATGGAGCTGACAAACCCGACGGCGGTTCGTTAAAAATAAAGGGAAAGCCTGTAAAAATTGATTCTCCGCTTCAGGCAATGATGCACGGCATGGCATATCTTCCCGAAGACCGTAAGCGTGACGGTATTTTTTCAGACCTCTCGGTACGAGAAAATATTATTATTGCACTGCAAACCAAGCGCGGCATCTTTCACCCGATTAGTCGCAAAGACATGGAGGACTTTGCAGACAAATACATTGAGCTTTTGCAAATAAAAACAGCCAGCCGCGAAACGCCCATTCGCAGCCTTTCAGGCGGTAACCAGCAAAAGGTGATTATCGGCCGCTGGCTGCTGACAAACCCTGAATTTCTAATTCTAGATGAACCCACACGCGGTATTGACATTGGCACCAAGACGGAAATTCAAAAGCTGATACTTCAGCTTGCCGAACAGGGAATGAGCATTACCTTTATTTCTTCTGAAATTGAAGAAATGCTGCGTACTTGCTCTCGCATGGTGGTAATGCGTGACCGCGAAAAGGTGGGAGAACTGACCGGCAACGATTTATCGCAAGACAAAATCATGCACACCATTGCAGGGGGGGATTCGGCAGTATGAGCAATCAGAAAAAAACACGTTCTGAAACAATTCACAGCATAACCGGTCACCACCTGTTTTTGCCAATTGTTTTTCTAGTCATAGTACTATTAGCAAACGTAATTAAAACACCCAACTTTTTTAACATCTCCGTAAATGAAGGCGTTCTGTATGGTTATGTGGTCGATGTTATCAATCGAGCCTCCGAGCTTGTGATTCTCGCCATTGGCATGACGCTCGTTACAGCTGCCTCCGGTGGGCAAGACATTAGCGTAGGTGCCGTTATGGCGGTATCCGCAGCCGTATGCTGCCAGATTCTTTCAGGCGGCGATGTTTCTACTACTATTTTCCGCAATCCATTAATATTAGCTATTGCCGCGGCTCTTTTTGCCTCAATGCTGTGCGGTGCTTTTAATGGCATACTGGTCGCAAGACTGAATATTCAACCCATGGTAGCAACCCTAATCCTGTTCACGGCGGGGCGCGGCATTGCACAGCTCGTTACCCGTGGACAAATCACTTATATTCGTGTAGAAGAATACAAAATTGCCGGTGGTTACATCCCCGGTTGCCCCATTCCCACTCCTATTTTCTTTGCCATCGGAACGGTCGCATTGGTGGCAATCGCACTTAAATTCACTACGCTTGGCCTGTACATAGAAAGCGTTGGTATCAATAGTAGTGCTGCACGCATTGTTGGCCTGAATGCCACCCGCATTAAATTTATTACCTATGTTATCTGCGGGCTCTTAGCGGGATTAGCTGGATTTGTTGCATCCAGCCGCATCTATTCCGCAGATGCGAATAACATTGGTCTGAATTTGGAGATGGATGCGATCTTGGCAGTCGCGCTCGGTGGGAATCTTCTCTCCGGTGGTAAATTCAGCTTAATGGGCTCCGTAATTGGTGCATATACCATACAGGCGCTTACCACAACGCTCTACGCCATGAAGATTTCTTCCGACCAATTGCCGGTTTACAAGGCGATTGTTGTTATTCTTATCGTGGTCTTTCAAAGCCCGGTATTCCAGCAAAAATTCCATGCCTTCCAGGCAAAGCTGCGGCAAAATGCAGCCGCTGGTCGAAAGGAGGGTGCGGCATCATGAGAAAAAAGCTCCATTTAAACGATACCGGCTTTCTGCTGTTTGTAACCATCGCTTTATTTGTAGTTATGTACGCAGCAGGTGCCGTTTATTTTGCAGATGCCGGCTTTGCTAAGCCGCAAATGTTCTTGAATCTGTTCATTTCAAATGCCGGCCTAATTGTTATTTCTTTGGGACTGACGCTCGTTATGATTACGGGTGGTATCGATATTTCAGTCGGCTCCGTTACGGCGCTCGTTGCCATGGCCTCCGCCTACCTGATGGAAATTGCCGGAGCGAGCGCCTATACAGCCTTATTTGTTTCTCTATTAATCGGCATCGGCTTTGGTTTAGTACAGGGTTATTTAATCTCGTACCTCGACATTCAACCGTTTATCGTTACCCTTGCCGGCTTGTTCTTTGGCCGCGGTATGACGGCGGTCATCAGCAAGCAAATGATTTCCATTAAAAATGAAACCTTTCTTGCTTGGGCGAACTATAAAATTTATTTACCCATTGGTACTCACAATAAAAAAGGAGTTTTTCAGCCCGCCTATATTTACCCCACCGTTATTATTGCCATATTAGCCCTTGTGCTCATCGCCATCACACTCAAATACACCAAGTTTGGGCGTAGGCTGTATGCCATCGGCGGCAGCCAGCAAAGCTCTTTGATGATGGGGCTCAATGTGCGCCGCACAAAGTTTCAGGCGTACCTGCTCAATGGTTTTCTGGTTGGTCTAGGTGGCTTTTTATTCACCCTCAATAGCTGCGCCGGCTTTGTAGAGCAGGCAAAGGGTCTTGAAATGGACGCCATCTCTGCCTCGGTTATAGGCGGCACCCTGCTTTCCGGCGGTGTGGGCAACCCGGTTGGAACGCTGTTTGGTGTATTGATTAAGGGGACCATCTCAAGTCTGATTACCACACAGGGTACTCTCTCAAGCTGGTGGGTTCGTATTGCTCTTTCTTCCCTGCTTTGCTTCTTTATTGTTTTACAGAGTATCATCTTCTCTCGCAAAAAGAAAAATATCTAAGTATGCTCATCTAATTTTATATACGAGCTCAGCCTGTGCCCCTCCGGTTTATCCCCCCGCGCAGCGGGCACAGGCCTCTGCACTTTAGGAGGTACTTTATGAAACAACCAGCCTCTGCTGCGCACTCCCCTCAGCAATGGATTACCGAGGGAAACACCGCGCTTGGCATAGAGCTTGGCTCTACACGTATTAAAGCAGTGCTAATCGGCCCTGACCACGCACCACTCGCGTCTGGCGGGTACGACTGGCAGAACCGGTTTGAAAATGGCATATGGACTTACCCGCTCGACGACGTTTGGAAAGGGCTTCAGGCAAGCTTTTCCAGCCTTTCGGTACAAGTGCAGGAACAATACGGCGTGCCCCTTGTCAAAATTGGTGCACTTGGTATTTCTGCCATGATGCACGGCTACCTTGCTTTTGATTCGAACGGTGAACAGCTTGTTCCCTTCCGCACGTGGCGCAACGTGATTACCGAGCAGGCGGCAGCCATACTTACTGAAAAATTTGACTTTAACATACCGCAGCGGTGGAGCATTGCTCACCTCTACCAAGCCATCTTAAACAAAGAGCCCCATATAAGCCAAATTGCATTCCTCACCACATTGGCAGGATATGTTCACTGGAAATTGACCGGAGTAAAGGTTCTTGGCGTTGGAGATGCCTCCGGTGTATTCCCGATTCACAGTGAAACCGGAGATTACGACGAACTCCGCATCCGCCAGTTTGAAGAGCTTGCTCGAAAGGATGGTTTTACTCAGCGCTTAAGCGACCTACTCCCCCAAGTGCTCACCGCCGGTGATGCAGCGGGAGTTCTCACCCCAGAGGGGGCAAAGCTTCTTGACCCAAGCGGTCAGCTTTTACCCGGAGTTCCGCTCTGCCCTCCCGAGGGCGACGCAGGCACGGGTATGACGGCTACCAACAGCGTAGCTGAAAAAACCGGTAATATTTCTGCTGGGACCTCCATCTTCGCCATGATTGTTTTGGAACGCCCGCTCTCGCGCGTATACCCGGAGATTGACATGGTGACCACCCCCACCGGCAAACCGACGGCTATGGTGCATTGCAACAACTGCACGTCGGATTTGGACGCTTGGGTTCGTGTGTTCTCGCAGGCAATGATTGCACTCGGCATTCAAAAGAGCAAGGCAGAGCTTTATGATGCCTTTTATTATGAGGCGCTTAAGGGCTCTCCCGATTGTGCCGGACTCTTATCGTATAATTACTACTCCGGTGAACCCATCACCGGCTTGGAGGAAGGCCGCCCACTGTTTGTTCGCACGCCGGGCAGCGACCTTACCTTCGCAAACTTTGCCCGCACTCTGCTCTACGCTACCATTGCCACCCTAAAAATAGGAATGGACCTATTAGCAGAGGAGCAGGTTCACGTTACCACATTGCTTGGTCACGGCGGTTTATTCAAAACAAAGGGCGTTGGTCAGGCTCTAATGGCATCTGCTCTGCACACACCCGTAGCCGTAATGGAAACTGCCGGAGAAGGTGGCGCTTGGGGCATTGCACTGCTAGCCGCATACCTGCGGGAAAAGCAGAAGAATCAAACACTCGAACAGTTTTTAAGTGACTGTGTATTCTCCTCTATGAACAGCGAAAGTATCTCGCCCGACCCAGAAGCCGAAGCCGGCTTTGCTGAATATATGAAACGTTACCACGCGGGCTTAGCCATTGAGCGTGCCGCGGTAGAATACTTAAAATGAATTTGTGAAATGAGGGATTTGCATGCAAAAGATGGAATACAAATTCTGGTTTGTAGTAGGCAGCCAGTTTTTATATGGGCCCGAAACACTGGCGCAGGTAGAAAAAGACTGCCGGACTATGGTTGATAGCATGAACCAAAGCGGCAATCTGCCGTTCCCAGTGATTTACAAAGAGATTATTAAAACCAACGAGACAGCCGTTCAAGTAATCAAAGAAGCCAACTACGACGATTCCTGCGCGGGTATTATTACCTTTTGCCACACCTTTAGCCCCTCCAAGCTGTGGATTAACGGGCTAAATCTGCTGCAAAAGCCTTGGCTTCATTTTCACACACAGTTTAACCGCACCATACCAAATGAAGAAATCGACATGGATTACATGAACCTGCACCAAAGTGCCCATGGCGACCGAGAGCATGGCTTCATCGGTGCGCGCATGCGCTCCCCCCGTAAGGTGGTAACCGGCTATTGGCAGGATGACGACGTTCAGCAAAGCATTGGAAGCTGGATGCGCGCCGCAGCCGGTGTGCAGGAAAGCCGAAACCTGCGAGTCATGCGTTTTGGCGATAATATGCGCAGTGTAGCCGTTACCGAGGGCGACAAGGTTGAGGCACAAATTAAATTCGGCTGGCAGGTAAACACCTGGCCGGTGGGCGAACTCGCAGAGCAAATAGCAGCTGTGAACGATGCAGAGGTAGACGCACTGCTGCGGGAATACGAAGAGAAATACACCATCGCGACAAGTGATTTAGAGTCGATTCGCTACCAGGCACGGGAGGAAATTGCAATCAAGCAGATGCTCGACCGTGAGGGCTGCACCGCTTATTCCAATACCTTTGAAGACCTATATGGAATGCGCCAGCTGCCCGGCCTTGCGTCGCAGCGGCTGATGGAGCAGGGCTACGGCTACGGTGGGGAGGGCGACTGGAAGGTAGCCGCTATGACCCGCATATGCAAGGTGATCGGCAGTGGCATGAGTGGCGGTACCACCTTTATGGAAGACTACACCTACGATTTAACCCGCGGAAAAGAACTTTCGCTTGGTTCGCATATGCTTGAGGTTTGCCCTAGCGTAGCACTGGAAAAGCCACGAATTGAAGTGCACCCGCTTGGCATAGGCGGTAAGGAGCCCCCCGCACGCCTTGTATTTGAGGGTCACCCCGGCAACGCAGTGGTTGCCTGCCTAATCGATATGGGCGGTCGCTTCCGTTTGCTAGTGCAGGACATTGAGTGCATTCAGCCTACGCAGAGTATGCCGAACCTCCCGGTAGCCCGCGTGATGTGGAAACCCATGCCCGACTTAAAAACCGGGGCAAAGTGCTGGATTATTGCAGGCGGCGCCCACCACACCACCCTCAGCTACGATGTTACCGCAGATCAGCTCCGTGACTTCGCACGCATGATGGAAATGGAGTTTGTTCACATCACAAAAGACACAGTGCCAGAGGAGCTGGAAGAAAAATTGCTTCTCTCTGACTATGTATGGCGCGCTAGGCTAAAATAAGGCGACCCATTCCTTCTGGAGGTAAAAATTTATGCTGGAACAACTAAAAGAACAGGTTTACAAGGCAAACCAGCTGCTGCCGGAGCACCACTTAGTCACCTTTACGTGGGGAAACGTGAGCGGTATCGACCGCGAACAGGGTCTAATGGTGATTAAGCCCAGCGGCGTGGAATATGCCGATATGAAGCCGGAGGACATGGTGGTTATGCGCCTGAGTGACGGTGAAGTTGTAGAGGGAGCTTTGCATCCATCGTCCGACGCTCCAACGCATTTAGAGCTATACCGCAGCTTTCCCTCTATTGGCGGTGTGGTACATACGCACAGCCGGTGGGCAACGATATTTGCGCAATCCAACCGAGGGATCCCCGCACTGGGCACCACGCAGGGAGATTACTTTTACGGTGAAATTCCCTGCACCCGACTCATGACTCCGGCTGAAATCAAAGGCAAATATGAACTGGAAACCGGAAAAGTCATTGTGGAAACCTTCCAGAACCATGACCCCAGTGAAATGCCAGGGGTTCTGGTTGCCAGCCACGGCCCATTTGCTTGGGGCTCCTCCCCAATGGACGCAGTACACAACGCCGTTGTACTGGAAGAGGTTGCCTTTATGGCGTGGCACAACTTAGCCCTTTGCCCAGACATTCCACCCATGCAGCAGGATTTACTCGATAAGCACTACCTGCGTAAGCATGGCCCGGCCGCCTATTACGGCCAAAACAATTAACTTGATTACAAGATACTTTTTCTTTTCTCATTCCTCCTAATTATCCAGAAAAGACCCCGAAAGCCTTTTGGGCTTTCGGGGTCTTTTCTATACTCTCTTCTGTTTATGAAGAGATTGGATATATAAAACGATTCCGCCAACAGTAAACAGGCTGCCAACAAACCAATATACGTTCACAAGCGGAGCCGTAGTTCCATAAATATCGAATACTCCGGTCAGCAAACTTCCTGTTGTGAGTGTTGCCAAGCCCGAGTGATATGTGTAACGAGACATTGTACTCGGCGGTTTTTTTACTCGTTTTGAACTTAATATGAGAAATGGGAAAAAACCACCCAACAGTGGGAATAAAAATAGCAGACCCATAAAAGGAGAGAACACGCCATGGCTGTACTGCTCATAAACAATTCCAAATACTCCACAGAAAATCGTTATTACTCCATACATTTTAGCCGTTCTTCTCAATATAGAATCACTGAATATAGACAATGTCGCTCACCTTCCTTTCGCTAATTTTATTCCCTCCCGTAGTTGGTTGATTGATTATTTTCCCATTGAAAACCATGGTGGAGGAACCACCGCCATCCAGATTATACGCTGTTTTTACACCAAGGCTCGTCATAAATTGCGCTAATTGATATAAAGATAGCCCCACACTTTCGTCTGTGCGGCCATCCGCCACAACCATTACATAATGCAGGTCATCCACTTGGCCGATTGCGGTACGGGGATTACTCGCCATTGCTTTGCCAACCTCTTCATCTTCAGTGACCGCTATTTCTTCCCCCTCAACCAAAGCGGGGCCAAACGACAGCACCTGTCGTGCGCCGTTCTCCAGAAGCTGTTTGGCAGTTACCGTGCCTTCAGTAATAATTTCAAAGGAGCCGTCCTGCTTTATTACCAAATCCTGTTGAGAAGAATCTGACGAGGTCTCTCGGTATAACACCCCATCCCGAATCACATAGCCGCTTCGAGCACTGTAATAATCTCCGTTTATAGCAAGTACAGCATTATTCTGCTCTGCTATAACAGACGTTTTCTGTGTAATATTCTTGCCATAAGTATTATTTGCAAGTGCCGCTTTAAGCCCACTGCTTTCTGTTAGTGCAATATCTGCAACATAAATGTTGGTATCATTCTCACGATATTGCTTGAGCTCAATGCTCGTTTTACTATCTTTATATGTGGTGTCTGATACCACGGCAGACGTTGCAGACTCGGAATTATTTAACCCGGAGCTTACCAAAGAAGATGTGCTCTTTTCTCCCAAAACACCCGGTGTTTGCGTATAGCTGCGAGGAATAACAAATGCGTCCAACAACACATAAGCAGTAAAAATGGCGAGGCAAAGCCCGTAACACAGTGGCCACAAAAATCGTACTTTCTTTTTCATACAATTCCCCTTAGTCTTTTGTTTTCTTGGTGAAGCTGCACTCATACTCACTCTGACGCCGAAAAACCCAGAATCTCTGCCCTACCCAGCTCACCATAAAGAAAGTTAGCTCTGTAAATAGCTTAGCGGCAAACGGGTTTACCCCCCATTGATTCACAAGAAAACTGAGTAACACGGTGTTGCCAAGCAAAATGCTTACTGCCAACAATATATACTGAGCTCCGGTTTTAAGGGTATTAGCGGAGCTATGAAAAACAAAACGCTTATTCATCGCATAATTTGCACTGGCACTTACAGCTCTTGCAGTAATATTAGCAAGTGGAATACCAACGTTCATCCCCAACCCAGCCATGCTTACTGCCAGAGCGCTGTACACCCCATAATCAATGCAAAAAGAAAGTAATGAGGAAGCTGCAAATTTTAAAATGTGTTTATAAATACGGAAGGAATCTTGTAAGGTATTAAAATGGGAACCCTTGTTTCCATTCATATAGATTGTTTGAATTGGAACCTCTAGAATGCCAATATTCTGTTGGGCGCACTGTAGCAATACGTTCATTTCATATTCATAGCGGCTGCCCGGCACACCCACCAAAAACGGAATCATAGACACACAAAAACCACGCAATCCCGTTTGTGTATCACTCACCCGAATACCGGTAGAAAGAGAAAAAACTGCTCTTGTTATGCTATTGCCTAGTTGGCTGCGCAGCGGAGTTCCCTCTCCAAAGGTACGCACACCCAAAATGAGAGAGCTGGGGTGTGCTGCAACTTTTTCCGCAACTTTTACAGCATCTTCGATTGCATGCTGACCGTCTGAATCAACCGTAACGACAATACTCTTTTTTTCATAATGCTCTTTAATATACTGGCAACCAGTTTTTAGCGCATGGCCTTTTCCTTGGTTTCCCTCATAAGCAAGCACTTGTGCATAAGGTCTACACTGATGAAAAATTCGTTTATAATTTATGCCACTTCCATCATCTACTACCACGACTGTAAAGCCGGAATCAAATAGCCTTCTCGTTAAATCAATTAAAATATCTGTCGGTTCATACGCCGGGATTAAAGCAATTATTTGCATATTGCACACCTCCAAAGCAACGGGATTTTGTAGCTGCTCGGGTAATAAAATCTGTCATCTGTGTTTAGATACAGAAGATTTACAACCCTTTTCGTGCCCACAGTATAATCCCAGAACCTGAAAGTACCCTGAAAAAATATAATTTCTATATTTCCCAATAAAAAAAGACCGGTTTTGTTTTAACAACAAACCAGTCTTTTACTATTTTAATTATTATCTATGATTAATCGGAATTTTTATTGGAAGCTGTATTTTCGGATGCCTTTTTCGCAGCTGCCTTTGCAGCTTCATCCTTATATTTCTCATAGAAGGTTGCTGTTAGGGTAACCGTTACTTTTCGTTTTGCAATACTACCTTGGGCGGAATCGTCTGAACTCGTTGCCACCGTAATTTTACTGAGCGAACAGCGGTAGGGACACCCATATAGATTCGCTAAAATTTGCTTGGCCGCCGCATAATTGCTCGCCGTAAAGCTCATTTGAATGGGGCGCAGCACCATATCATCGCCATACGTTACATTGGAAAACGTAAGGTGATATTCCCCCGCGGCGCTCAATATAGCATCCAGCTGAACAATTACATTATCGATGTTATCGTAATTGGGGATTCCAGTCGACAAATATTCTTGGCTATTTTTGAGCTTTTCGAGCTTTGCCTGCATCTTCTGCATTTGCTGCAGCTTAGAGGCCTCTTCTACTTCGGCATCCTGCGCTTGAACAAGCCGCTCCTGCGCCTGCGCTTTTCTCGACTCAACCGGAGCAAGAAACAACTGAAAATACCCGGCAAAGAGCGCCACAACCACAAGCACAGCCAGCAATACCAATTCCCGCTTGCTTAAGGGCCTTTTCATGAAGATGCCCCCTTCCCAGAGGAGGTAATTACAGGCTCTTCAACGACAAGAGTGATTGTCATAGCGGCAGTCACTGTTTTCGCCTTTTCATCGGTAGCTGCCGTGTATACCTGAACATTCTGTACCATCCCGCTCGTCATCAGGCTTTGGTAAATGGATGAAATATGATTGAGCGTTACGCCAGACAGTTTTACCGTAATGACCGGAGAAGATATGGTAAACGAAGATACCTCCGCACTGCTTAACAGCTCATCCTCAATAAGGCGCAGGCACTTCATGGGGTCTGCCTGCCCGTTTAGGCTGGGCTGTGTTTGCATTTCAAGCTGAAATTTCTCTAAAACCTTACTGTAATTTTCTGTCTTTTCTTTTAGATTACCAAGCTTTTCTTCTTGAAGCTGTGCCTGTTTTTCCGTTCGGTCCAAAGCCGTTAGGGGGGCTATTATCCCCAATTGAACAAACAGCACTACCATAACCAGCAACGCGGCAGTAATGGGAACCAGATAGCCTACACCTCGCAGCCTATAATCGCGCTGTGCTAAGTTAATGGTCGTTTTCACAGGTTGTTTCATTCTTCCACCCAACTGCCGTCACCTCCCGCTCATTTCGAGTGCTGCACCTACCGCCTCTGGGCAAAGCTCAGCCGCCGCGGCATCGTCATTCGGCACCAATTCTGCAACGGAGTGGATGTTCAGCCGCAGTGTATCTTGTAAAATCTGCATGAGTTCCCGCGAAGAGGCCAGCCTGCCACAGAAATAAATATCCTTTAAATCGGAATCTGGAGTGTTAAACCCATAAAAATTTACCGCACGGAGAATCTCTACCGCTATTTGCGAATAATGCTCCCTTACCGATAGTCTGTTCGCATCCTCCTGTGGGCCCATCGCCAATTGGCGAACCGATACATCGCTGTATTCAATCACACGGGTGGTTTCGTACGCACAGCCGCGGTACATGTGAACGCGTATGGAGCGATACCCCAAATCTGCAATGCAGTATTCCTTTGGGTGATCCTCTGAGTTTGCCTGCTCAAATACACGAATTAAATTACGGTAGGCAAGGTATTCTGGCACGGCAACCGAAAGACGCAAGCCAGCCCTGCGCAGCATTGCACGCCATTGCCGAATCACACGCTTGGGCGTTGCCGCAACTAAAAGATCCAGCTTTGGGGCGTCATTGCCGGTGGGGTCTTCTAGGGTATCTACCACCGCATAATCGTAAAAGTACTCTTCTTTGCCCTGCTGTATGTAATCGTGGAATTCATAGGGAAGATTTACTTTCATCTGCTTTGCCGTCATAACCGGAACCGTCACACGACGTACAAAGGCAGCTTCTGGAGGGAGTACCAGAGCGCAGCTTTTTACATTGATATTTTCTCGTTTTATTAATTCACGGAGCTCTTTTGCGAGTGCATCTGAACAAGCAACACGCTGCCCCTCACGCGGCAGCTCCGCCGTTAACATGGAACAACATAGTTTTTGTACAGCGGTACCCTTTACCACCGCAAGCTTTACGGTTCCGGTTCCAACGTCCAGTCCCAAATAGGCCATGGTTTTCCTCCCTGTTGATGGGCTGACTCATCCGCACGCCTTTCGGCAAAGCGGCATACAATCCAATTCTTTTTCAGTAAGAACCAAAAGTGGCTCAAAAAAACAAACTTATGTAATAGGCAACTGCTGGTTTAGCCGCCAGTAGCGAAACATATGCTCCCGCCGCAATGGCAGGGCCAAACGGAAAAGCCTCCGGATTTTCTGGGTCACCCGTCTTTTTCTGCGTTAGAACTGCAAATAGTAAGCCAAATATGCAGGAGACAATGAGTAAGAATAACACTTCCTGCATGGCAAGGTACAAGCCGCACACAAAAAACAGCTTAATGTCTCCACCACCCATGCTTTCCCTACGCAGAATACGATCCATAAAAAGTGACAACAGCAGTAAAGGAATTGAAGCACAAAGCGCGCTGATGATGCCAACGGTTAGATTCGTCAAAAATGCAGATTGGTTTAGAAAAGGAGTGAAAACAGCCCAATTTATGATAATTGCAAGCAGTAGCCCGTTGGGTATGAGTCCGGTATCGTAATCTACCAAGGCAACTGCTAGCAGAAGAACAGTCAAAATCAAATATTGTAGAGCTTGGGCAGTTACCCCATACCCTACGACGATGCCCACAAAAGCCGCCGCACACAGCAGCTCGGTAAACGGACAGCGAACCGAAATTTTACTGCCGCACCAGCGGCAGCGCCCACGCTGAACCAGCCAGGAGAACACAGGAACCAGCTCTTTGGCAGTTAGCTCGTGGCCACATTCGTCACAGTGACTGCGACCTCGAAGAAAATCCTCTCCCTGCGCAATGCGCCACGCCATACAAGAGGCAAAGCTGCCCATTGTAAGACCAAGAAGAACGGTACAAAACAGCAGGTAAGCCGCCAGCGCCGAGGTTAATTCATATAATAGCACAGACGGCTCCTCCTGTCTTTCAATATTTAATAAATTCTTTTATCAGTCCCAAGAATAACTAAATACTCCACTGGTATTAATCGATAGTTTAATAACTTGATCTTTATGGTTTCCTTCTTTTCCAGCCGATGTTCCTTGACCATAACCTTTGGAAGGTTTAGTTGTGACAATTTTTCCATTTTCAGCATCATAATAAGCGTCAGTATATGTTGTTGCATCTGTTAAATACTCTGTAACAGCAATTGCTTTTGCTGCGCGCACATTCGCAGTATCCGTATTTTCACGAGCGGTTTCAAGTTGAGCATTAAAGACTGGAATAGATATTGCCACCAAAATAGCAATAATGGCGACGACGATCAGCATTTCCATCAGGGTGAAGCCTTTTTTGGATTTTCTCTTTTTTTGCAGGGTTTGCAATGTGTTGTTCATAGGGATTTTTCCTCCTTCAATTTTCTCGCCCTGGCTAAATCAAATTATCTCATTTGAGCGAATGTGTTAAATATGTAATCAGCCGGTGAACCGGCGAAATACCTCGTTAAAATCAGCCTATATTGGCATATAAGCTAAACATCGGCAGGTAAACAGAAAGCAGTACCAAAAGCACCACCAGAGCCAAAATACAAATAATAATTGGCTCTAAAAGGCTAAGTGCCTTGCGTGTTGCCAAATCCGTTTCGTTATCGTAATACGCACTTACCATCTCCAGGGTATGCTCGAGCGAGCCGGTTTCTTCACCGATTTTCACCATTTCAGATACCAAATCTGGCAGTGCCGTCGCGGTATCCAAACAAGAACCGAGCGTTTTGCCCTCTTCCAAATCGGGGAGTCTTTCTTTTAAGCGATAACCAATCCATGCGTTATCCAAAACAGAAGCAGTAACCGATACCGCCTGAATCATCGGCAATCCGGCAGAAAGCAGGGTCGATAATGTTCCCGCAAATTGCGCCGATGCCTTCATCAGGCTGATTTTCCCGAGCACTGGCAGCTTTAACAGCAAACGCGCACGAAACAGCTTGCCCTTCTCTGTGCGTACATACATTTGATATGCGAAAATAACCCCGCCAATGACTAATGCCAAAAGAGGCCAAAAGGTGACTAAAAAACCGCTGAGGGCAATGAGTCCTCGGGTAATCCATGGCAGCTCAACACCCATGGAAGAAAAGCTGGAGGTAAAGGCCGGTACTGCCACTACCATAATGATAACGACAACCACAGCAGCCACAAACAACGTAAACACCGGGTAAGTCATCGCCGCTTTTACCTTGCTTTTGCTTTGGAACGACTTATCATAATAGGTTTGCAGGCGTTTGAACGCTACGTCCAGCGTGCCGGATTCCTCCCCCGAGCGCACCATTTCCACAAAGGTAGCAGGCAGGTTTTTGCCGCGGTTGCGCAGGCTTTGTGCCAGGCTCATTCCGGAGGCTACATCCCCGGCAGACTGCTGCAATATTTGCCGCAGTACTTTATCTGCCGTTTGGCCTGCAATCAGCTCTACCGCACGCACAATCGGCATACCTGAGCTAAGAATTACCGCAAACTGAGAACACATAACAGCGAGCGCACGCTCACTGACCTTACCCGTCGCAACCTCAGCCCGCCTTTGCTTGCGTTCTTTTACCGGTGTTATTTTTGTAATAGCCGCGTCCATTTCTCGCAGCCTTGCCACAGCGGCGTATTCATCCTGCGCTTCAATGGTACCGGTAATCTTTTTCCCATCTGGTGAAATCGCCTCGTACTTAAAGCTCTGCAACGGGTATCACCTTGCTTTCATCATATCACAATTCAAAAAATATAAAAATAGTTATGGATATTAAATTCTCTTTTTGTTCCAGGTAAATGCTGGGGCTTCCATATATTTACTTAAGAACATTTAGATTGCGTTCCACGTAATCAATATCGTGAGCCGCAAGCTTTGCAGTATCGGCACGAATTTTACCCTCGCGGTACAGCTTTAAAATTGCATTGTCCATCGTGATAGCACCCTCCCGTGCGGAGGTAGCCACTGCGTTGGCAATCTGCGGGGTTTTCCCCTCCCGAATCAGGTTTCGAATCGCATTGTTTACAATCATCAATTCACAAGCACACACACGGCTGGTTCCCTCCTTGTTGGGAAGAAGTTGTTGTGCCAATACCGCCCGCAACGTCATGGAAAGCTGCATGCGAATTTGCTGCTGCCGCTCCTCCGGGAATACCCCTACTATACGGTCAATGGAATCTGCGGCACTGCCCGTGTGCAGGGTGGTGAGCACCAAGTGCCCCGTTTCCGCCGCAGTAAGCGCCGTTTCAACGGTAAATAAATCGCGCATTTCTCCAATGAGAATAATGTCGGGGTCTTCTCGCAAAGCGGCACGTAGACCAGCTGCATAGCTTTTGGTATCTCTACCGATTTCTCGCTGGTTAAAAATAGAATGGTCAGGCTTGTAAATATATTCAATTGGGTCTTCTAGGGTAATGATATGCCGTGCTTGGCGGTGATTGATTTCATCGATCATCGCAGCCAATGTGGTCGATTTACCGCTGCCAGTTTCACCTGTAACCAATACAATGCCCCGCTGTAAATCGGTAAGCTGCTCCACCATGGGGGGAAGCCCCAAATTTCTTAACTCCGGAATACGGTCGCTTAACAAACGGAGTGCCGCTGAATAAGAGTTCTGCTGGCGAAAGAGGTTGATACGAAAGCGCACGCCTTGAATCGTTGCGGCGGCATCCAGTTCACCTATCTCGCAAAGCTGCTCAAACTCAGCACCAGCCAGCACACGCGCAAGCTCCTCGCAATCCGTTCGAGTGAGCACTTCCTCCCGCATAGACAACAGTCTGCCCGCTACACGGTATTTTGGCGTCAGGCCGCAAATGAGGTGTATGTCTGAAGCATTCGCCTCTGCCGCCTGCCGAATGAGTTCTTCTATAGTCATAGCTCCTCCACCGCAACGACGATACGTCGTGCTTCTTCAATGGTAGTTATCCCCTGCAATACCAAACGGCGGATGCTTTCTGCCAACGGCACAAAGCTACGCTCCGTGCCAACAATGATTTCCAATTCCTCTCGTCTCGCGCCCCGATTCACTGCCATGCGAAGTGCGTGGCTCACAACGAGGATTTCAAAAGCCGCTGTACGTCCACGGTAACCAGTGCCAAAGCAAGAGGGGCAGCCTGCACCTTGGTACAGCTTGTGCCCGCTGTTTGGGTCAAGCCCAATACTCATCAAATCATCTGCACTGGGGGTGTACGTCTGCCGGCAGTGTGGGCAAATCCGCCGCAATAACCGCTGCGAGATAATCCCATTGAGTGCTCCCGAAATGATGTACGGCTCTACCCCAATATCAACTAAGCGGTCGATGGTTGCTAGAGCATCGTTTGTATGTACCGTAGAAAGAACCAAGTGCCCCGTAATTGCCGCTCGCATGGCGATTTGTGCTGTTTCGCCGTCACGGATTTCACCCACCGCAATAATGTCGGGGTCCTGGCGAAGAATAGAGCGCAAACCACTGGCAAAGGTAAGGCCTGTTTTTTCATTGATTTGTACCTGATTGATTCCATCAATGTTATACTCCACCGGGTCTTCCAGAGTCACCAAATTCACCTGGTCGGTATTCAGTTCCCGAATCATGGTGTACATGGTAGAAGATTTACCGCTTCCGGTTGGGCCTACAATAAGCACCATTCCAGATGGCCGGGAAATCAAGCTCAAGTATTGATTCATCTCATCCTGATTTAGTCCAATTTTTTCTTTACTAAGCAGTTGAGAGTCCTTATCCAGCAAACGGATTACCACTTTTTCCCCATAAATGGTAGGGAGTGTGGAAAGTCGCAGGTCTATGTCTCGCCGCTGTACCCGCACTGCCGCACGGCCATCCTGCGGAATGCGGCGTTCGGTTACATCCATACCACCCATGATTTTAATACGTGAAATGACTGAGCCCTGTAAATCCTTAGGCACACTCATTACACTGCGCATCACGCCGTCTACCCGCATACGAACCAATAACTCTCGCTCATGCGGTTCAATATGTACGTCACTGGCGGCATCCAAAACCGCACGCTCAATAATAGAGTTCACCAGCCGAATGGTAGGCGCGGAGGCAGTGTCCTCCTCTTCCCCTAGAACACTTGCGGTAAAGTTGTCCGCAAAGCGGTACTGGGCGCCCTCTCCCATTTCACGCTTCATATCTGCTATGGCGCGGGCAGCACCCTCACTGCCATAAAGCTTTGATATGGCATGCTCAATTGAATCTGCCGTGGCAATCATCGGGATTACCCGCTTGCGGGTAGAGGCTTTTACCTCTTCAATCGCCACAAAATTCATGGGGTCGCTCATGGCGATATACAACGAGTCCTTTTCTAAACGAACCGGCACAACACCGTATTTTTGAGCCATCTTCTTGGGGAGCAGCTCGGCTAGCTGAGGCTGAACCGGCGTACTGCTTAAATCTACAAATTCCACACCGAGCTGTACGCGAAGTGCTTCAATCAATTGTTGTTCGGTGATAATGCGTTCTTCAATTAGTTCTTGCCCCAAGCGGTTTTTGGTCTTCTTCTGCTCTTTTAACGCGTGCTCCAATTGCTCCTGCGTAATGAGTCCTACGGAAAGCAACAAGTCGCCCAAGCGAGTATATGTCATAATGGGCCTCCTCTCTTACTGCGGCTTATTTGCCGTTTACAGCCCGAAATGTAAATGTATATGGCTCTGTTACCAGTTGCCGTTCTGAATTGTACAGGCAATAGCTGCCCGTAAACACACCGTCTTTATAGCGCAGGTCAAACCGACTGTCAAGGCTTGAGCCAACTGTAAAGTCTGCGGGAACTACCTTTAAATTGGAATAGCTTAAATTGCTCAGCAAAGGGATTTTCCCGGTATCTTCGCTTGCATAAACCAAATAAATATGCCCGGCGTCATTTGTGCCTGTACCAACGCGAAGTATTCCGTCCGAAACCCCATAGGCCGCATTGGAATATGAGGTTACCCTTGAGTCATCATCGGTCGTTATATTTTGTGCATAACGCAAAACATCCGATAGTGCCCGGTTAATCGTATCTGCAACAGACTGGCTCTCCGCCACAAAGGTTTCCTGATAGGTTACCCGCATGGCCGCTTGCGTGCCAATTAATATGGTTGAAGTAAGCAGTGCAATGATTAACACTGCCATTAAGGTTTCTACGATCGTCATGCCAGAGCGGCTGCGCAGCTTGCGCTTTGGCATGCTCATCCCCCATCACTTTGCGCATAGGAATATAGCATTTCGGACGAAGTTCCACTGGAGTATGCGTAGTAGTTTACGTCATAGTCTCTGCCGCCTATCTCAATACTGCCGGAGGAAACGGGAGAGGCACCCTGCTTCTCTGCCGCTGCTAGCACCCTTTGGTACAGCGCGTCCAGCTCTTTGGATTGCGTACTTAAATTGGTGGAAGCCATGGTCATCTGCAAAAAGAGCAGGCCGGAAAGCACAACCAAAAGTAGCGCCGCCAGAGTCTCAACCAGTGTTTCACCGGAAGAATTTCTTTTTCTGCGCATCTTAACCCGCTCCCTTCGTTATTTTGGCACCGCCCCATGAGGTTTTGTAATAATCATACGTTTTATGATCTGTTACGTGCGATGTGCGGCAGGTATACGAAACCGTCATGCTATAATTCCCCGCTGTAAACTCCAGAGTGGCGTCACCGCCCGCTTTCATCTTGAATTCTGCAGTTACATCCGGCATTTCGTCTGCACGAATCATAAAGTTATCCGAATAATCCGCTGTACTGCCTGTATCTATATACGCATCGGTAAGAATATCTCCTTGTTTATCCGAAGAAAGAAACGGAGTTATGTTCCTCCAGCCACTTTCCATAATTGGCAAACCGGTCGCCGGGTCGATTCCCGTCTGCCAAGACTGCCATGTTTTCCCCTCCGTGTAAACGTATTTACCAAGGGAATCCTTCGCCAACCGGGCGGCAGAGGCTACCGCTAGGTAATCCTGCTGTTCCTTATAGCGGTCTTTTACCTTTACCGCATTAGCGGTAGCGGCTGTTAAAATCAGTGAACCCATTGTAATACAAATTAAAAAGAATAAGAGGGCAATTATGAACGATGCACCGCGCTCACTTTTCAGTTTATTACGAATAGAACGCATAGCCACCCTCCTGTTTCAATTTAGCCTACCGGTTAGCTTACCGGCCAATCGCCGTAGTAATCGAGCCCTTTCATGCGTGGGTAGGGGTAGGCTTGCCCCTTTTGTGCATCCGTAGCGGGGTGAGTTTGCGCAGGGGTGGTCGCCAAAGTCCAGCTTTGGTCTCCATTATCCCAACCCCAGCCCGTTGCGTACAGTGGCATCTGCCGCAGTGTATTGAACGATATGCTGGTAATTCTGCCCGGCTGGTTCCACAAGGTATCTACACCTGAATTAAAGCCGCCAAACTGCCTTACCCAGTAGCAATCGGTAGCACTTGCCACAGAATTGGTAAACCCAACGCCAGTGCGCCCAAAGGTGAGTGCAACCGCGGCATAGCTGTTCTTCACAAAGCCGTTGTATTGGGTAATCTCTTGCAGAAAGCCCGCGGCATCGCCACTTGCTGAAACCGCAGAGCCGACCGAAAAGCAATTGGAGACCGTTCCCTGCCTCAGGGCTCGGCCAAAACCAGAGGCAGTTCCATTACCCACAGCAGAAATGTTACCCGTGCGGTAGGAGTAACTCATCTCTCCTCCCTCCATACTATCGAAGAAACCGGAGGAATTTCCACCATTCTGTGCGGTAACCAAACCGCTTGCATAAGAAAGCCGAACGACGCCGCCTGCGTTCTGTAAAACAAAGCCTGCCGCTCCGCCGCTTTGCAGCGAGGTAACCGTTGCCGCTGTACTGCTGTTTTGGATGGTAGCATTCCATGCGTTTTGCCCCACAAAGCCCGCCGCACTTGCACCTGTTACCGTTACGCTCTGGCTTACCGTATTATTAGAGACACTGCCTGTGCTCAAATTGCTTGCAGAACCAACCAAACCTGCCGCTAAACCATTGGGGTTGCTTACTTCCGTATTGGTCACCCGACAATTTAAAATTCCCGGCCCGCCTCCGCCAATAGTACTTATCATACCGGCGGCATATTGCCCGCCGCCCGTTACGGTAACGCTTGTACTCTCTGTTCCTACGGCACAATCTATAATAGTACCGCCGTTGGAGGTGTGAATCAAGCCTGAGGCAGAGCCAGATGTACTTACAATGCTGCCGGAACGCACCGTACAATTCGATACAACGTTCTGATTGGTTTGAACAAGTGCCGCTGTATCGCCAGACTTACGAATCGATACCTGAATCAAATCCAAGTTCTTCAGCGGCCCCATATTTGTGCTTACCAACGGCTGTTGAAGCCCGCTGATGAGATTTCCGCCGCCATCGTATGTGCAGCCGGTGTTATTTACAAACCCGCCGGTATCCGCTTTTGTAACGGTTATGTTATGTGTCTGTTTAAAATACCATCCACTGTCCGAAATTCGATTGCGTTCACGAAGCTGTTCCTCTGTGCGAATCTGCATTGGCTGCGTTTCATTCACTTGTAACACATTCAGAGAAAGCGCCGCGCCAAAAAAAGGATTGATGTAAATGGAACGACCCGACTGCAAATCCTTTACACTGCGGTCACGCTGATTCACATGTGTTTGCAGGTCTATGGCAGCATTAGGCAGTGGGTATAAATCTCTTTGGAGCGAGGGTATCGCTATTTTCTCTCCCAAGGTAGCATTTGGTCCCCAGCCAATGTTTGGCCCTACAACATTTTGAGTTCCAGCCGGAACAAGTATCCCGTAGCCAGTGGCGGCAATCAAGGAATCGTTTTTATAATCGAGCGTATCTGCCAGCACCCCGTTCGAGTCGAACCCGTAAAAGCCCCAAGTTCCATTTGTGTACCGCTCATAATAGCATAAGCTATACGGTGGTTTCCCTTTTGATGGCACAATTACCTCCGGCCAATCGCCATAGTATTCCTCGGTGACCATACGGAACGGGTAAGCTTTGTCTTTTAACGCCTCTGCATATGGGTGACATTTCTGCACGCTGTTTTGGATGGCGTGACCCGTGCTGTCTTTCGCCAGTGCATCATACTCCAAAGCCGTTACACCCGCAGGAGCCGAGCCACTGTACGCATCCGAAGCCTCACTGTCGCCAGACTGCAAAAGATAATTGCTGTCTGTATAGGCGATTGTACCTCCAAAGGCAAGCGGGCCATATGCAGTCATACTATTGGTTGTTACAAGCCCACAGGCATAGCTGGTTAACACAGACAGGTTGCCCGTATTTATGCCAACCAGAGCACCGGCGTTTTCAGAAGCGAAAACGTCTGCCGTTGAGTAGCTGCCTGTAATGCGGGCATACCCAGCCGTAGAACCGACCAAGCCCCCTGCTGTTTTGTAATATGCGCCAGATTGCCCAGAAATGACAGTTACGGACGAGTAACTGTTCTCAATTTCAACCGGAGCAGAAGAGCTCCCTCCTCGTACACTCCCGATGAGCCCCCCAGTTTGACTGGCGGAATTGCTTACCGGCAAGGCGGCAAACGAGCTTTTTATAATGACTGCATTCGAGTTTTTTGCCTCTATTAAGCCAATGAGCCCGCCGGTCGGTCTCTCCGAACCCGAGCTGCTGCCGCGCCCGCCGGTAACAAAGCCCTTACCCGCGCTCGATTGATACGCCCCGCAGTTTGAAACAGTAACATTCCCGCCATCACCACTTAATTTACCAATCAGCGAGCCCGCAACCTGCTCGCCGGAGCTTCGAATATCTAACAAGCGTAAATTTTGAAAATCTGCAGAAACCGTGCAGGCCCCAAATAATGCAGAAATCGAACTCTGTATTTGAAAATTCGAGAGGACATAAGCGGTTCCATTTCCGTCTTTTCCGTCTACAATAATGCCATCCTGCTTGGCTGCATCCGTGAGGCTAATGGGAGCAAACCAAGCGGGTGCGGTATTCACATGCTCCGTTACTGGCATCATCGTCGTTTGACGAACCGAGCGAGTAAAATCAATATCCCCCGTTTGTGAGGCGAAACCAAACCCCATAGAATAATACCTAAGGTTGCTTAGGTGGCGAACACGGGAGAACTCCACTCCCATTTTATGGAAGATGCCCTCCACGGTATCATTTGTTTCATACTTTGCACCATACAGGCTGTTTACCTTGCCCACCATAGCATTTTGGTACAGGCTTTTCCCGTTGTAAGAGAGAGACACCTGCACGGTAATATCGTCACCTGCATGTAAAGAGGGAAACAGTGTGGAGAAGGATTTTCCATCAACCAAACTGTCTAGCAATACATATAAGGTATAGTCGTTGCCGGTGTTTACTTCGGGGTAGATACTCGATTTCCATCGGCTAAATTCCGCATCGCTTTCCTCTTTGGCTTTTACAGCAGAGGTGCCGTCTGCACTGCGCGTGATAGAAGCTCCGCTTTCATCGGTAATTTGAATCGAAGCCAGAACCTTTTCTGGGTTTCGCATTGCCTCACCCAGCTCTGGGTATACAAGCTTTACATATAAATCTTCGCCGTTAATCAGCTCCAACGTTTCGGGTAGGTGATTGGGCTCTTCCGGCTTGCCTGGCGTTTGAGACGACGTGACGAGCCCACCGTAATACCCAATGCCCTTTTGGGCACGTAGGTCACGGTTGTCCGTATCCCCTAGCTCATTGCGCAATTCTGCAACCTCTGAATGAGTGAGGGGGTTTTTCGAGTAGTATACATCCGTCACATCACCGGTTCGTGGGTTTACATATAGTACTGAGCCGCCGGGTAGAGTAGAAAACAGCGCCTTTAAACGACCCAGGGAATCCCCGATTTCTTCGGAGGTTATGTAGTGCAGTGTTTTGGTTACACCGCCTTCAGTTGTAGTCTCTTGCTGAACCACGCTACTGTCATCCGCAAGCTTTTGTAATGCGTCAGAGGTTTTTTTCTCCGTCAGTTCGTTTTGCGCGGTTAGAAAAATTTCGCGGGCGGTTCCGTCCAGCTCCGTTATTTGAAGTCCCTTCCAGCTTTGAATCAAATTAGGCGCTGCCAATGCCAGCAGGATGGTAAGAATCGCAACCACTGCAAGCAGTTCCACTGTAGTGAACCCACGTTTGCTTCGTTTGTTTTTCCCACTGTGCCACACCACGCGTTTCACCACCCGTTCCTTTATCTTCCCACAAAGAAAGCCGCCGTTACAAAACGACAGCTTCAAAACATAATGCCTTTGGGCAGTTAACTGCGGAAGAGCACCATGCGGCACATCGCTTAAAACTACCATATTAGTTATAAAATTATGCTATCATATTTTCCGTAGTTTGACAAGAAAATTATTCTCATTTTTCTGTTGGTTTTTGACGAAAAATGGAAGATTATTCTATCTAACAAATTGTATAAATCTTCTTGTTTTCTAACTCTTTCATGATTATGATATGCTTTTTTTGCTGAATTTTACCAGACTTATCTCATTAGATTCTATTGATTTCTATTTTCGCTTTTATATCTTACTGAATCGGTAAAACAAAAAAGATGCTTCCACATCTCGTGAAAGCATCTTTTAAAACTACATTTACATAGTTCTCTTTTATTCCCGAACCATAACCGAAATACCATTGGGGATGACGACTAGGTGGGCATTCTCCCCCTTGATTTCTCTCGCCTTTTGCAGAGCGGCATCCACATCCGGTGCCCACATAATTTTCATATCCTCTACAATCTGCTTTTGAGCGGGGTCTGTCACATAAATCACTTTGTGTTTATTCAGCACTCGGCATAGAATCTGGAACTCCCATTGGTCGGGCAGAGTTTGATCCTGCGGGGTGTTTAATATTTGCTCGGTTAACTTCTGAGTAGACTCGCAGTCTCGTAAAGCGCGGTAGAAGCTATCTCCACCATGACCATCACTGCATGAGCTAACCATGATTAATACTGCCTCCGGTGCAGCGGCAGCTTCAGCGGCAGTAAGGCCCTTTACGCTTTGGTAAATGTTTTGGTCAAGCGGATAGCCCCCGTTGCTGGAGATGACAATATCGCCCCGCTTTTCCGGCTTTACCTGGCAATAATTTAGTAGAAGCTCACACCCCTTGCGGTGGGCGGTAATGGCATTGCCGGCAAACGCCGCAACCACACGCTTCTCTTCATCAATAATCACATTTACAATATAAGCCAGCTTTGCAAACTCACATGCGGCAAGCATATCTTTATGAAGCGGGTTACCGTCCAGCACACCGGTTCGCGCATAAGGGGAATCTATAAACTTCGAGCAATGATTGCCCAGCACCGTTACCTGATCGCACACGCCCGGCAGTACACTCTTTCTTCCGCCCGAAAAACCAGCGAAGAAATGTGGCTCAATAAATCCCTCCGCAATGAGCAGGTCTGTTTGCACCGCCAGCTTATCAATGACGCAAGCAGCACCAGAGGGCAAAGTGCCAATATTCACATTACTCTCTGCATCGCGGCTGTCATGAATGACTATCGTCTCATTCTCAACAATATCTTCTCCCAGCTTTGTGACAAGCTCTCGCTTATCCGTTGGGCGGTGAAATCCCGTTGCAACCAACAGAGTTATGTCTATATCAGGGCTACCCTCCCGCAGCTCCTTTAGCATGAAGGGGATAATATGCTTACTCGGTACCGGTCGCGTATGGTCGCTTATGATTATGGTGCAGGTCTTTTTACCTACAGCAAGCTCCCTCAGCTTGGGAGAATCAATGGGATTTGCCATCGCAGCCAATACCAAACCATCCTCCGTATTGGCAGCTTTCAATTCCCCAATATGAGATTCCAGAATTTCAGCTTCGCTAAGGTCTGAACGAAGCTCTATTTGAGATGTGCCAAAAGGGATTAAAACAGACACAAAAACACCCCACTTTATAAATTCTTCTTTAAAATTGGTCACTCCAAAATACCGTTACTCACCTTTACTTTACCATAAAAACGAATAAAAACAATGCTTTTTTATTCATTTTTATTATTATTTTAAATTATTTTTTCTATTTGCATTAAATTCATTTAGCATCAAATTGCTATTTACCTATGTTTTTACAGAATAATTTAAAATTAGAGTAAAAACAGGTTCTTATGAAAAAGACAAACGCCAAACCTATATTGGTAGAACCAAATTCAAAAACTGCTTATTAATACGACAAAAACAATGTTTTCAAACCATTCTCTTTCTATATGGTCGAGAAGGCAGCACGAGTTTTTCAAACTACGTTTGATTTCCGCCCGTCAGTATTGCAATCTTCAATTGGTTTATTTCCAATTGAATAGGAAAAGGAGAAAGGAAGCACTTCCTTTCTCCTTTTCCCTTTTTTATAGAGGGTTTGTTTATGGGCTTGTTTTAATATAAAAGATAAATACAAGGTATTGAACACACAGAACGACTAGCAAAAAGATTCGCAAAGCAACACTCACCGTTGAAAAGAAAACACTCATAATGCAAACGGAAGAAAAGGCTAAAATAGAGACCTTTGTTCTTCTGGTCATGCTTTTGCTTTCTACCGACTTTGCAAGATGCTTTTGGTAAAACCGATTATTTACAATATAAGAATGGAATTTGGGAGAGCTGCGCGCAAAGCAATAAGTGGAAGCCAAAACAAATGGAGTGGTTGGCAGCACCGGCAATACAGCACCCAAGGCGCCCAAAATAAGCATCAAAATACCAATTACAAAATGAAGTGTTTTCAATCAAACGTCCTCTACTCTTTCTTTACCTGTTATAGACAGTATAGCGGCAAAGTGGTACAGTGTATATATCCAATCTTGTTGATTTTATAGGATACAGTTTGAGTGACTAATAATCTGTAAACAGGAGTTATAACATGCTGCAAATTAATCCCGCCAGCGCACAGCCAATCTACCAGCAGATATACGAGCAAATCCGTGCCGACATACTAAACGGCAGCCTTGTTGAGGGCAAAAGAATTACCTCAACAAGAGCTTTGGCAAAGGAGCTGCAAATTGGAAGAAATACCGTAGAGAGTGCTTACGCACAGCTCGTGCTGGAAGGCTACCTTACGAACCAACCAAGCTCTGGTTATGTTGTAAACAGCCTTCAATTTAACCTGAACCAAAGAGTAGAGCTGCCCAGGCGCCAGCAAAATGCCGTAACCGCTCCTGATGAAGACAAAGTAACGATTCGCTACAGCTTCCAGTACGGAAGCTTGAGTGCCAACGCATTTCCAGATAAGCTTTGGAGAAAGTATACAAACGATTTGCTTGGCAGTACCGACCTGCAAAAAATTCAGAGCTATGGTGATGGAAAAGGAGATTTTAGCCTACGGGTGCAGCTAAAAGACTATTTGTACCACAGCCGGGGTGTCAACTGCGAAGCCGACCAAATCATTCTATGCAGCGGCACACAATCCGCGCTGGAAATCCTCATTCAACTGCGCCCGTACGAAAACAAACAGGTCGCCATGGAAGAACCCTGCTACAACGGTGCCAGTATTGTGTTTCGTAGCAATGGATATGAGATTCTGCCAGTCCCAGTTCATCATGATGGCATTTGCCTTGCAGACCTCACTTCCTCTTCTGCCAGAATGGTGCACATTACGCCCTCTCACCAGTTCCCAACCGGAGTTGTATTGCCGATACACAAAAGAATTCAACTTTTAAACTGGGCAAAGGAGCACGATGCCATTTTAATAGAAGATGATTACGACAGCGAGTTTCGCTACCACGGCAGGCCTATTCCCTCCCTGCAATCCATTGATACCGATGGGCGGGTTGTTTATATTGGAACTTTTTCAAAATCTCTATCCCCCGGACTGCGCATGGCATACATAATTCTCCCAAAATGGCTGCTGCCAAAATACGAGGAACGGTTTTCCGGGTACCAATGTACCGTTCCGCTCATGGAACAAATTGTGATGGCTCGCCTGATTGCCGACGGGCATTGGGAAAAGCACAACCGAAAAATCTGCCTGGCTCACAAGAAAAAGCACGATATTTTATTGCAGGCACTGGAGGCTTACATGGGCAATCGAGTGAATATCCATGGGCAACAGGCTGGGCTGCATTTGATGCTGGAGTTTTTGGAGGGGCAGCAGGAATCCGTACTCATTGAACAAGCTTTGGAGCAGCAAGTAAAAGTATGCCCGGTTTCTCCGTTTTGGCTCAATGCGCAGAACTATAAAAAAAATTGCGTAATCTTAGGCTATGGCATGATTTCTGAGAATGATATTCCCAACGCTGTGAAGCTTTTGGCTCGGGCTTGGTTTGATTAACTGTATCCTAAAAATATTAAGAAACCGGCTCTTTAGCAAGAGCCGGTTTTATTGTACAATCAGGTTAAAAGAGAATTGTACAAGGAGGAAGTAACCATGCAATACCGCATGAAAACCCACCCTTTAACAGATGAGCTTATTTGCAGCTTGCTAGAACACACCCAAACCGGCAGCTTAGCTACAATAAATCCTGACGGTACACCCTATGTAACGCCCATGCACTTTGTTTATGAGCAAAACACACTCTATGCACACGGCTTACCCAAGGGGCAGAAGATTAGCAATCTTACAAACGACCCAAGAGTTTGCTTTTGCGCTTATGAGATGGACCAGCTTTTATTAGACCCAAACGAAAAGCCCTGCGACACCAACACCAAGTATGAAAGCGTAATCATCTCTGGCAGCGCCACACTTGTAAAGGACATTGATAAAAAAGAAATGGTGTTAAAAAAGATAGTAAAGAAGTACACCCCCCACCTAGCCGACCGCCAATTACCCGCAAACATGGTAAAAGGCACCGCCGTAATACAAATTGATATTACGGAAATAACCGGAAAATATTACGACTAAAAAAGCAGCTCCCCGAAATATTCATTGGGAGCTGCTTCAATTATTCTTGTAGCTTTAGTAATCGTTAAATTACGTTTTGATTATCTATTACGCGGGGGCCGAGTTAGTTGTTTCGCCTTAAGAAGTATACACACCCAATTGACGACGCATTGTATTGGTGCTAGTATTAAGCTTTAGAAGTAAACATAAAAAGGTGATTACTATGAATAAAGCTAGCCCGCAGTTACCCGAGGAGTTTATACGAACAAATAACTTTTCTGCTTATGCGAAAGAGTTTCTTGAGTCCGAGCTGCCCATTTCCGCAATAAAAAGCAATGAGACCGTTATTCAAGGCGAAGATTTTTACAGTATCGAAATTAAAGAGAGTGTTTTTGATAATTGTACCTTTCATGCCTGTAAGTTCCAAAAAGCCAGTTTTACTGATGTTATATTTCAATCCTGCGACTTCTCGAACACCGAATTTACGGATGCCTATTTTGAGAGGTGCATCTTTGTTTCTTGTAAATGTATGGGATTGGATATGAGCGAAACGGTGATAAAGAAGACTGTTTTTAAAGATACCAACCTGCAATACGCTTGCTTTGACAGGAGTAAATTGACAGATGTTCTGTTTGAAGAAGTTGATTTCACCGAATCATCCATGGCGGAAGCTAAGCTAAAGAATTTTGAAGCGAGTAAATCCAAATTCTTAAAGAACAACTTTTATAAAACGTTACTGGCGAACATTGACTTTACAGACAGCGATTTGGCCGCACCCACTGTGTCCTCCCCTCCAATTGAGTTAAAAGGAGCGAAAATCAATATGCTCCAGGCAGCGGATTTAATCCGCCTTTGGGGTATTGTTGTTAAAGTATAGCCTGTCTTAGTTGCTCCTACCATTAGTCATTCCTGAATTTTAGACTTTTTTACAACATACATTGTTTCAATTAGTATTGATAACTTAACTATAAAAAATTAAACCATGTGAACGCTAACGTTCACATGGTTTTTCTTTGTAGTATAAATGTTTTAAATACGCTCATAGTTCATAGAATACATATAAATAAGAAAAGAGGATATTTCATTCTATCTCTTCATTCAAATTATCTACATATTGTTTTGCTTCAAGTAAATCCATTTGCGTGTGCTCACGAACCTTTTTAACGGCTTCCACATTTTTACCGTCCCGCTTTAGCTGAATAATCTGCTCTTTTATTTCATCAGATACCCAGTGGGAAGATAAATCCTCATGGCCTGTCAGCTTCGCTAATTGATTGAGTCGCTTTTCTTGGCTCGCAATCACTTTCTTTAAGGCCGAAATTTCGTTATAAGCCAATAATCCGGCAATGAATACTAACGCAACGGCTGAATATTCCACGCCCTGTGCCCTCCTAAGGTTAATTCTAGTTGATTTCTCTCATTGTAGCATAAAAATTAAGCTGAAGCAGTTACAAAATTGTATCTGCTTCAGCTTAATTCATTATGGAGCTGGTGGTCGGAATCGAACCGACAACCTGCTCATTACGAATGAGCTGCTCTGCCATTGAGCCACACCAGCATATTATTCTTTTATTCAGCCAATATAGTATACAAAAAAGAAACGAGTTCGTCAAGTGGACTTGCTCAGTTTTTTATTCCATGCACTTCTGTATTCTATTATCGAAAAAATAAAAATTCCTTGTCTTGAATAAGTGAAAGAAAATCACATAACTATATGTTTAATTCTGGGATAACATATAATTAATATATTAAGCTCCCAAGAAAGAGTGATACTATGTCACTGAGTACCATTGGTAAAAACTTGCGGATTTTCAGGGAAAAGTGCGGTTACACGCAGCAACACCTTGCAAATGTGCTCAATATTGATCGTTCCACCTACTCCTACTATGAATCGGGTAAAACAACACCAGACATTTCGTCACTTATCCTACTGTCTCAGGTGTTTTGCATCAGCTTACCGGAGCTATTGGGGCAGGAGGATTTATCTCTCATGCTCAATGATTCTTCATCCTGGGGGAAAGTGAGCGCAAAACGAATTACAGACAATAACAGCCACATTTACGATTTGAAAAAAGATGAATTGCAGCTCATAGCATTTTTTCGTGCCTGTTCCTCCACGCAAAAGGAAGAACTGCTTCGAAAAGCGAGCGAAATACTCAGCAAAAATAATAAGAAAGAATTGGACTGAGCCTTTGCGGATTTTCTCTTTTCATGATATACTAAATTAGTAGATTATTGATTGCCGGAGGTGCCGCATGAAATTTGACGCATTTGCCGCGGGAATTGAGCCGGGCGGCCTGAGAAACACCAAGGAAATCCGCATTTTAATTTGTTACCTTCTGGTCAGCGTAGATTCACCGTTCCGCAAAGAAGATATTATCGACATTTTGCAGGAGAACGGGCTGGCCAATTATTTTGAAATTACGACTGCGCTTTCCGATTTAATCGACAAAGGCAGCATTGTAATAAAAAACGGGCTCTGCACTCCCGGGGAATCAGCTCGGGTCATTGCAAACCAGCTGGATGCCACTATTCCGACAGCAGTTCGCCAGCGTACCCTTACCGCGGCGCTCCAGCTTTTATCCCGCATGAAGCGGGAAGAAGAAAACGCCGTAGAAATTACCCACACAAATAACGGCTACCAGGTAAACTGCCATATTTCTGGCGGCGATATGGAGCTTATGTCGCTCTCGCTTTACGTTCCTGATTTACAGCAGGCGAATCTGGTTAAGCTCAATTTTCAACAAGACCCAGATATTATCTACCGCGCTATGCTAGCAGCGGTTACCAAAGACCAAAAGATGATGGCTGAAACACTCACTGAAATGGGTATGAAAAAACAGCCAAAAGAATAAATTACTCGCCGTCCATTGCTGCGCGCATGGCGGCGATTTTTTGTGTATCTGTTTGCCAAACCATGTAGTCCTGTGCACTTGTCGGTTGCTCACAGCGTTGTTTTTTACGGTACTGCATTGCACTCTCTGTCTTTTTAAGCCAAGCACCTTGATAAACAGATGCCGCTGTAACCCGCCGGAACGCCGCAAATTCCTGCGGCTCCATGTCGCCCGCTACCACAATCTCCATATCATTTGCATTGAGGAGTAAGCGTGCTATTAGGCTACGGCCATCATAGCTGCGGCGGCACTGGCCGGAGGTGACAAGGCCACCAAAGCCCATCATCCTCGCCCGCTGAAAGGCTTCTTCCGGTTCGCGGCACTCGTCAAACGCACGGCCTAATACCATCTTCATATCTTTTGCTTGAACGATTAGCTCATCCATTCGAAGTACATCCAGAGAGCCATCGGGCAGAAGTATTCCGGTTTGAACGGCGTCTGCACCTGCATCCCGATACAGAGCAATATCATCCTTCATCATTTCAAACTCCGCTGGGGAACAGCAGTAGTCACCAAAATGCGGCCTCACCAAAACAGAGATTGGCAAATCCAGCCGATTGCGTACCTCATAGAAGAAATTAATATTTGGTGTAATTCCGCCAAGCTGGAGCCCGGAGCAGAGAAGAAGCCGATCCGCTCCGGCACGCTGTGCCTCAAATGCAGAGTCCACTGTATCAACGCATACTTCCAAAACCGCTTTCATACGTTCCCTCCTACAGAATAACGACCATTTTATTATGTTGTGAACACAAGCTGCACCAATACCATATACAAAACTGTTCCGCCCGCAATGCTCAGCAGGGTGTTGCGCTTCCACAAGTGCAACAGAACCACCGTAAGCAGTGCAGCCCCCTCTGGAATGCCATAGGGGAACGAAAGAGGGGTTGCCCCACGCAGGCAGTAAATAATCAGCATACCGATCACTGCGGATGGAAGCACCCTGCCCAAATAAATCACCCACCCGGGTGTACCCTGGTCAGCCGGAAAAAGCAAAAACGGTGCAGAACGAGTGAGTAGCGTAACTACCGCAACCACCCCTACCAAAAGCAGCCCATGAATTGCTGTCATTGTGCACCCTCCTTCTTTTCCAGCCTGCCACGCAGCAGTAAGAAAACCGCGGCAATGGAGAGCATGGCCGGAATAACAAAGCCGGAGGAGCCAAACACCAACAGGCAAACGAGCGATATTATAATTCCTAGAATAGACGCTGTGTGGTCTTCCTCGGTTTTCCAACGCTCAAGGAAGATAACCGTGAACAGCGCAGTCATCACAAAATCTATCCCCTTGGAGGGAATGTGCCAGATGGATCCAAACACCGAACCTGCCACACTGCCAAGCACCCAGTACATTTGATCCAGTATGGCTATGTAAAATAGCAAGCGCTTTCTGTCTGGCCCTGGCGGCTCTTTGAGCCCGCAGAACAGAGAAAATGTTTCGTCGGTAAGTGAAAAAATGAGATATGGTTTTTTACGACCCATTTCACGGAACTCACTGAGCATTGCGATTCCGTAAAATAAATGCCTTGCATTTACCATAAAAGTCATAATTGCTGCACTCACTAGAGAAGCCGCTCCCGCTAATAAATCAACCGTAACAAACTGCATGGAGCCAGCGTAGATAAACACACTCATGAGCAGCGCCCACGGTAGCCCATAGCCCTTGCTCTGCAAAAACACACCAAATGCAAAGCCTAGAAAAAGATAACCGGTCATAACCGGCACAGTATGCGTAAACGCTTCTCGCAAAAGATGCCGCTTTTCCTTCAATCGTAGCCCTCCCAAAGAGAAAAAGCGACCTTTGCTCGCTTTATTCGCCAATCTATTTTTCACAATTATACCATAACTTTTGGAATAATAACAAGGCAACACCGGGAAAAGCATTCACATACATTTTTACTTTTTATGTGAATTTAAGGTAACGTTCTCATTATTTTTTCTACTCTTACAAAAGCTATTTGAAAGGCAATATAAAGAGAATCAAATAAGATGATGTTTACATTTTAAACAATTTACTCCCAATAGATTACATAAAAAAACCAGCGGTGGGAATCCCCAACCGCCGGTCTTTTATAGAAATATAAGGTTTAGCAAAAGCAGCAGTGTAACCCCCGGTATTCCGCCTGCGGCGGAAACACCGAGACTGAACAAACTAACCGGAATACTTACTCCCGTAAATAACCCGGTAAGATTCACCACTGCCAACGTGCCAACACCGATAATAATACCGCCTGCCGCACGCTGCATTGGTCGCCTGGAGCCCAACAGCGCTTGAAGCGCCGCGAGGAGTAAAAAGATACCTACTGCTACCAAAATGGTCGTCATGCTTGGCACCAGACCGCCTCCTTTTTCTTTGCGTTCCTGCTTTTCATTGAGCTATGCTCAGCGAAAAAGCAAAACCAGGCGGTGGATGACCGCCGGGTTTATTCCAAATTTGAAAAAGGAGAAGCTGAAATTCCCTGCCGTTTTGCCTCCTGCAATAGATGACGATAACGCGCCAGAAGCTCAATGCGTTGGTGCACACAGGCATCAATCAAGTCTTCATTGCACTCCATTTGAAACCATCTTTCATTGCAGGCCATCAGCCTTGAAACTTCCCTCAACTCTTGTAAAATTCCAGAATCCTGCCTTACTGCCTCCATCGGCTTTACCGTCTGCTGGATCATCTTGAGTACAGTTTCCATATTAGCTCCGCCTTTCGGTTTATCATATGCTAATATGTTGGACTTTTATACCCAATTTATACCGTTTGGTTGGAATTTATTTCTTGTCCCGCAGGCATAAAATCAATACGACCAGTGGGAATATCGGACGCTGCAACCACGATTCTCATTGGCGTTCCAATGGTAATGCGGTTACCGGTGCGCTCGTCTACCTGTGTTACGACGCCGTCGAACTTGTAGTTCGCGTTAGGGAATGCGCCAATGGGCACAAAGCCCTCTACGCTGCTCTCAAGCCTTACAAATACACCGCGCTGTGTAACACCGCTTACAACCCCATTAAACTCTTCGCCAATATGCGCTTTCATAAACTCTGCTTTATAGCAATCTTCCGCACTGCGCTCAGCAGTCATGGCGCGAACCTCACTCTTTGAGGATTCAGATGCCGCAGCCGCCGCAAACGACGCAAATCGGAGGGACAATTCAATTTGCCCTAAGGTTTTCGACTGTGACAAAATCCGGTGAATTGCCAGGTCGGGGTAACGGCGAATTGGTGAAGTAAAGTGGCAATAATCGGCTAGCGATAAGCCGAAATGACCAATCGGCTCCGTAGAATATTTTGCTTTTTCCATGGTACGCAGTACTTGGTGAGAGACTACCTGCTCTGCAGGTGTTCCCCTTACCTGATCCAGCAGTTCTGAAAAATCGGCAGGGGATGGCTTTTCGGAACGAAGACGCTGGGTTGAAAACCCAAGTGCCGCCGCTAAGCTCACAAGCGCCTTAATGCGCTCGGGATCTGGGTTTTCATGAATGCGGTACACAAAAGGAAGCTGTTCTTCTTTTGCAAGCTTTGCCGCCGCCTGATTGGCGGTAATCATTAACTGTTCAATTACTTTTTCCGCTTCACCCTGTACACGAGGTTTTATATCAATGCACACACCGTTTTTATCGAGTATAAACATTGATTCTCCACTGTCAAAATCCATAGAACCTTTTTGGCGGGAACGGTTCTCTAGTATTTTTGCCAGTTCTCTTGCCGCACTGAGTGAATCTAAAACGGGGGCGTATTTGTCTAGCAAGGGTTGTTCTGCTTCACCGCTATAAATGCGGTTCACCTCAGAATACACACCGCGCACCTTGGAGTGAATCACTGTCTTTTGAAAACGATAGCTAACAATCCCACCGGTTTCGTCCAAACGGATGAGAGCGGAGAACGTGAGCTTGTCTTCGCCTGCATTCAAAGAACAGGCACCATTTGAGAGCTCTTTAGGCAGCATAGGAATCACTCGGTCTGCAAAGTAAACCGAGGTGCCACGCTGGAAGGCCTCTTCATCAATTGCACTGTCTTCCACAACATAGTGAGAAACGTCTGCGATATGCACGCCCAATTCAAAGCCGCGCTCGGTACGGCGTACGCTGATTGCATCATCGAGGTCTTTGGCATCCGCACCATCAATAGTGCAAATCATTTCCTCACGCAAATCAAGCCTGTTATTGATTTCTTCCTGTGTGATTGGCTGCTGTGCCGCACGTGCGGCCTCGTCGAGTACCGCATCCGGGAATACCGTAGCAATGCCATTCTGGTCTATAATCGCATCCGCACAAATCTTTGCGCTTTCTGCCGTGCCGTATATTTTCACTACGCGGGCAGACAGTTTTTCACGCCGTGGTACACGAACCAATTCTACCTGAACCTTATCACCGGGGCGAGCTCCCTTTAAATCCACCTTTGGGGTGGGCAGATTATAACGAATTGCAACATCTGGTACAATTTCAAACCCACTGTACGATTTACGCACTGTTCCGGTGGTAATCCGCTGACGCCGTTTTGTAACAGAGGCAACTTCTGCTTTTTTGCCACGAGCCGTTTCCGTTACGTTTTTCAACAGTACGGTATCACCAACAATTGCACCCTTTAGGCGGTCGCTGGATACATACAAATCTTCGCCACCACTCTCTGGGCGAATGAACGCAAAGCCCTCTGAGAGTGATAAAACAGTACCCGTAAGGTTGGTTTTACCGACTCTGCCAAATACCTGATGCCGCTTATTCACGTAAATATCGCCGCTCTCCTGCATTTGGTGGAGGGTATCGTAAAAGACATTCTTGTCTTTAATTCCTGTTTTCTTAAGAAGCTCTTTTGAGGATATGGCATGACGAAGCTTCGAAAGCGCTTTTAAAATGGATTCAGCCGGTGTTTTTTCCTTCTTTTTTAACATGTTTCCCCTTTCCTTTCAAAAAAAAGCCCCGCTTTTCAGCGGAGCTTTTCGGCTGCATTCTTATTTCCCGGCGAAGAACATAATCGCATTTATGGCAATTACCATTACGAAAAAGCCTACCGCTATCACTTTTGTCCAGCGTGACAAAAACGCATCGATGGAACGTGCTTTGTTTTTAGACAAAAATGTATCTGCGCCGCCAGTTATTGCGCCTAAATTTTGCTGCTGGCCTTCCTGCAGAAGGATAATCACTATAATAGCGATGGAGAATAACAGCAAAACTACTCCAAAGAAAATTTCAAGTCCAGTCATAGCGTACCTCCGAACGTACAATAAACACTTGTGATTATGATACCACAAAGATTTTTGTTTAGCAATCTTTTTTCAAAATATTCTAGGACATCCACACATTCCCTGCCAGCCTTCGAACCATCCTAAAAACACGAATCAAAAAAAGATTCGCTTTTACTTTTTCTTCCAAAAAAAGCCGTACATAACTTACGGATAATAGGGACATAGTAAGAACAAGCAATTGAGAGTTTCGCGTGCGTTTGCATTTTCAATTGCCGGAACCGCCGCCGGTTTGCTATTGGCATTCCGTGCGGCGATTCTCTTTTTTATAAGGACATTTGACCTCGCATTGCATCTGCCTGGCTCGGTACAGCACCGGTTGAGGGAACATTTTTACGGTAGCGGTCCGGTGTTTCTAGCATTCCCTCTACATAAGGCTCTACACTTTGCAGGTGGTGCTTTGCCGCCGTAAATGTCATGACAAATACACCTTGCGTGGTACGAGTAGCTTTGTCCGCAATCGCACCGGTATGAACCAGAAGCAAGCGCCCATTGGTGCCTGTGAGTAGAATATCGCGGTCTTCTTTGAGGTACATGATTGCCACAAGGGGAGATTTATCGCTATACGCTCCAACTAGCTTACGGCGGTTGGTCTTGGTCGCGTAGGCAGAAAGTTCAACTTTAGCCGCCTTTCCGTTTTCAAACAAGAATAGCATGTAGCCTTGATAATTGTTGGTTGGCACCATGAAAATGGCATTCTCGCCGTCATCCATCCCTGCCTTTGCTGGAATGTATTCGCCCAGTACACTGGCTTTGCCATCACTTAAATCTGCCGTACGCATTTTATAAACCTGGCTGCGGTCGGTAAAGAACAGCAGGTCGCAAGCATTGGAGCCTTCCTCTGTTTGCGTTACCGCATCCCCCTCTTTGAGCTTTTGCTCGCCGCTCATGCGCAGAGACTGCGGTGTAATCTTTTTAAAATAGCCCGCTCGGGTAAAGAAAAGATGTACCGGGTAATCATCAATCTCCTGCTCGGGAACATACTCCTCTAAATCAGAGGCATACACAAGCTGCGTATGGCGTGGCTGACCGTATTTTTTCTCTACCTCTTTGAGCTCGGCAACAATCACACCCTGAAGCTTTGCACGGCTTTCCATCAATTCCTGTAAATGAATGATTTCTTTTTCTAGCTCACTGGTTTCTTGTGTACGCTTTAAGATATATTCACGGTTTAAGTGCCTCAGCTTAATTTCAGCTACATATTCCGCCTGAATTTCGTCAATCCCAAAGCCAATCATCAGGTTGGTTACAACCTCGGCTTCTTCTTCCGTTTCACGTACAATTCGAATCGCCTTATCAATATCCAGTAAAATGGCCTGCAGGCCGCGCAGCAGGAGCAGCTTTTCTTTTTTCTTACGCAAATCAAAATGAGTGCGACGGCGCACACATTCTACACGGAAGGCAACCCACTCAAGAAGTAGATTACGCACACCCATTACTTGGGGGACACCGCTGATTAATACGTTAAAGTTACAGGAGAAGCTGTCTTCCAGCGGGGTCATTTTAAATAGACGCTGCATGAGCCGCTCCGGGTCAACCCCACGCTTTAAATCGATGGTAATTTTCAGGCCGCTCAAGCCGGTTTCGTCTCGAATGTCCGAAATCTCTTTGAGCTTACCTTGGCGCACCAAATCGACTACCTTTTCTACAATTGCTTCAATCGTAGTGGTGGGTGGAATCTGCGTAACATCAATGCAATTTGCCGATTTATCGTACGAATAGCGGCAGCGAATTTTCACGCCGCCACGGCCAGTACGGTAAATCTCTTCCATTGCAGCTCGATCATAAACCACCTGCCCGCCACTGGGGAAATCCGGAGCCTGCAGTGTGGATGCAATATCAAACTCCGGGTCACGAATCAGGCCAATGGTAGTTTGGCAAACCTCCGCCAAGTTGAACGGACAAATATTACTTGCCATGCCAACTGCAATACCGGTATTTGCATTCACCAAAATCGATGGAAATGCCGCCGGCAGCAAAGTTGGTTCTTTCATGGTATTGTCGTAGTTGTCTACAAAATCGACTGTATCTCGATCAATATCGCGAAAAAGCTCTTGGCAGATATTGTCGAGCTTTGCCTCGGTATAACGGGATGCCGCCCAAGCCATATCTCGCGAATAGAATTTACCGAAATTCCCCTTGGAATCGACATAAGCGTGCAAAAGTGCCTCATATCCGCGACTTAGGCGCACCATCGTTTCGTAAATAGCGGCATCACCATGCGGATTCAGCTTCATGGTTTGTCCAACAATATTCGCACTTTTCGTTCTGGAGCCTGTAAGAAGCCCCATTTTATACATTGTGTATAATATCTTTCGGTGCGATGGCTTAAAGCCGTCAATCTCGGGGATAGCGCGCGACATAATAACGCTCATTGCATAGGGCATATAGTTTTTTTCCAGAGTTGCCGTAATGGGCTGTGTTACCACAAGCCCTGCGCCTTCAATTACACCCTTACCCTTGGGGGGCGCTGTATTCGCTTCTTTTTTTCTGTGTGCCAATTTATTCCCCCCTTAGCTTACGTCGGCAGCATCCAGGTAATCGTGGCCGCTTCGGGCAATAAAATCTTTTCGCCCCATTAGGTTATCCCCCAAAAGCAGGTCAAATACCTCTGCCGTTCTGCCCGCATCTTCGGGCATTACCTGAATCAGCCGCCGCGTAGCGGGATTCATTGTAGTTAAGTTCATCATATCCGGTTCATTTTCACCCAAACCCTTGGAGCGTTGAATCACATATTTTGTGCCCTCCAAGCGCTGCAATATCTTTGCTTTTTCTTGCTCGGTGTAAGCAAAATAAGTTTGGTCCTTTGCGGTAATCTCAAAAAGCGGTGATTCTGCGATGAACACCTTGCCCTCCTCAATTAGCGTAGGAGTAAGGCGATAGAGCATGGTAAGCAGCAGGGTACGAATCTGAAAGCCGTCTACGTCCGCATCTGTACATAAAATGATTTTGTTCCAACGCAGCAGCGATAAATCAAACGAAGATAAATCTTTATTTGCTTTCGATTTTACTTCAACACCACAGCCCAGCACTTTAATTAAATCGGTAATAATATCACTTTTGAAGATACGGTCGTAATCCGCTTTCAAGCAATTCAATATTTTACCACGGATTGGCATAATCGCCTGAAAATCGGGGTCGCGGGCCTGCTTACAGGCGCCCAAAGCGGAGTCTCCCTCCACGATGAAGATTTCACGTTCTTCTGTTTTTCGGCTGCGGCAATCTACAAATTTTGCAACACGGTTGGTGACATCCATGGTGGAGGTAAGCTTCTTTTTCAGGTTTAGGCGAGTTTTTTCCGCATCCTCACGGCTGCGCTTATTAATGAGCACCTGCGCCGCAACCTTTTCAGCCTCCACGGGGTTTTCCAGGAAGAAAACCTCCAAGTGATGCCGCAGAAGCTCGGTCATTGCTTCCTGAATACCCTTATTGGTGATTGCTTTTTTGGTCTGGTTCTCGTAAGAGGTTCGGTTTGAGAAGGAGGAGATGACCAGAATTAAGCAGTCCTCTACATCGGTGTAAGTAATTTTACTCTCATTTTTATTGTATTTACTGGTTTGCTTTAAATACGCATCAATTTGCGCAACAAAGGCACTGCGCACCGCTTTATCCGGTGCACCGCCATGCTCCAGCCAGCTGGAGTTATGGTAATACTCGGTTGCACGCACACGGTTTGAAAACGCAAGTGCTACATTGATTTTTGTCTTATATTCCGGCTTGTCCGCACGGTCACGCACGCGGCGCTCTGCCTGCCAGCTCTGCACGGAGGTAAGAGCGTCCTCTCCGGCCAGCTCGCGAACATGGTCCAGAATACCTTCCTGGTAGCAAAACTCCGTCGTTTCAAAGCCGGAATCCGTTTCATAGCGAAGCAGAAAACGAATCCCCTCATTTACGATTGCCTGGCGGCGAATCATATCGAGATAATATTCCTGCGGTACGGCAATATCCGTAAATACCTGCAAATCAGGCCTCCAGCGGATTTTGGTACCCGTATCCTTCTTGCTGTATACATCCTTTTGCAAGCCGCCTACGTTCTCGCCATGTTCAAAGTGCAGCGTATAGCGTGTACCGTCGCGGCGAATGTCAACATCCATATACTCAGCGGCATACTGCGTGGAGCAAAGGCCCAGGCCATTGAGACCCAGCGAATACTCATAGCTTTCGTCCGAATCGTTGTTGTATTTACCGCCCGCGTACAGCTCGCAAAAAACAAGCTCCCAGTTAAAGCGTTCTTCTTTGGGATTATAATCCACGGGGATTCCTCGCCCGTGGTCTTCCACCTCTACCGAATGGTCACGGAAGCACGTAATTGTAATTTCGTGGCCAAAGCCCTCTCTTGCCTCATCAATTGAGTTTGATAATATTTCAAAAATGGAATGCTCGCAGCCCTCAATACCGTCCGAACCGAATATAACCGCCGGGCGGCGGCGCACACGGTCGGCACCCTTAAGTGACGAGATGCTGTCGTTTCCATATGCCGTCTTTTTAGCCATAGCTTCCCTCCTGCCTCCAGCCCCACAAATGGGGCTCTGGCATTTTGAATTCTTCCCGGGCAACACCCGTGGTATACCATTGTACATGTAAAATATGCTTCTATTTTCTTATGTGCAGAAAAAATGATTGCTGCCAAACTTACCGTAAGTGCAATTATTTCCCGGAAAACGACCGTACAACAGTTCTTTGTTCCTTTTCATACGGTAACCATTTTAGATTATAAACAATGGTGACCGCCGCTTTCTGTCGAAGACGGGCAGTATGCGCCGCCCAACTGGATTTACAACAAAACTGCAAAGAAAAAAGACCTATTGAGAACTGCAACAACAGAGCGGCACACGCAGCAAAGGAGTCCTATTCGACAGGATTCTACCTTGCAGATGCAGCCAACGCCGTTTGCAAAACAGCATGATTTGCAGTTGCGCAACGCTCAAAGGCCTGTTTTTTTCGGACAAGGAAAGGGGGAAATATAACATTTCCCCTTTTCAATCAATCATTCAGCTGTTTCGTCTTCCGGTTTTGAATCTGCCAGAGTACGCTCTTCGCTTGTTTCAAGCACCGGTACTTGATCCGTAGCACCTGGTAATGCAGCACCACTCATCAACTTCTGGAAATCCTCACCGCTCATCTTCTCGTTCTGATACAGATATTTTGCAACCATGTGCAGCTTATCCATATGGTCAGACAGAATCTTAGCCGCTTTATCGTAAGCGTTGGTTAGAATGTCTTTAATCTCACCATCGATTGCAGCCGCGGTGCTTTCGGAATAGTTACGCACATGACCCATATCACGGCCTAGGAAGGGCTCGCTACTGTCGGAGCCATACGCTACCGTTCCCAGCATGTCGCTCATGCCGTATTTGGTAATCATGGCACGTGCTGTTTTTGTGGCACGCTCAATATCGTTCGATGCACCGGTAGAAATATCATCCAGCACAAGCGATTCCGCTACACGGCCACCCATGAGCACCATCAAATCCTCGAGCATTTCCTTTTTGCATTTGTAGGAACGATCCTCAGAGGGAAGCTGCATGGTATAACCACCCGCCATACCGCGGGGAATAATTGAGATTTGGTGAACGGGGTCTTGCGTGGAGCAGAAATAGGTTACGACCGCATGCCCGCCCTCATGGTAGGCAGTAAGGGTCTTCTCTTTTTCTGTCATCACACGGCTCTTCTTCTCGGTACCCACAACCACCTTAATGGTTGCCTCCTCGATTTCTTCCATGGTAATGGCACGCAGGTTCTTTCTTGCGGAAAGAAGCGCCGCTTCATTGAGCAGGTTTTCAAGGTCTGCACCGGTAAACCCGGCAGTGGATTTTGCAATGGTCTTCAGGCTTACATCTGGCGCAATGGGCTTGCCCCTTGCGTGTACCTTCAGAATCTCTTCACGACCCTTAATGTCAGGGTAACCAACCATTACCTGGCGGTCAAAACGACCGGGACGCATGAGTGCGGGGTCTAGAATGTCAGGGCGGTTGGTTGCGGCAATCATGATAACGCCTTCGTTTGCACCGAAACCGTCCATCTCAACAAGCAACTGGTTTAGGGTCTGCTCGCGCTCATCATGCCCGCCGCCTAGACCGGCACCGCGCTGGCGACCTACCGCATCAATTTCATCAATAAAGATAATGCAGGGAGAGTTTTTCTTCGCTTGGTCAAACAAATCGCGAACACGCGAAGCACCCACACCAACAAACATCTCTACGAAATCGGAACCGGAAATAGAGAAGAACGGAACCCCCGCTTCGCCCGCCACAGCGCGAGCCAAAAGGGTTTTACCGGTACCGGGAGGGCCCACAAGCAGTACGCCCTTAGGGATACGTGCGCCCAGCTCATTATATTTTTTGGGGTTTTTTAGGAATTCAACGATTTCGCGCAGCTCTTCCTTCTCTTCGTCAGCACCTGCTACGTCAGCAAAGGTTGTTTTGCGCTTTTCGTCTGCCATTTGCTTTACTTTGGCCTTGCCAAAGTTCATTTGCTTGCCTGCGTCACCCATGCTGGTATTCAGGCGCTTCATCATGAACCACCAGAAAACAAGCATACCTGCCAGAAGCAGAATGGTCGGTATCAGGCTTGCAAGCCAAGAGGTCTCCGCCGGGCGCTTTAAGTCGTACTCCATGTTTTTGGCCGGGTTAGCCTCGTTATACTGCTCAATATACGGGCGAATCTCTTCGTACATGATTCCCACGTTTGGTGCGGTATACGTTACCTTTGTGTTGTCTTTGAGCGAAATCTGCATTTCACCGCTACCCAAGTCCATGGAGTAATCGGTGACCTGCTGCGCTTTAAAGTAGCCGACTATTTCGGAATATTTATGGGCTTTCTGCGGCTTTACATTGCCATAGATGCTGGCCATGATAATAATAATCAGGATTGGGGCGCCTAAATAAATGATTAGATTCCGCAGATTTTTTTTATTATCCAAAATGAGTTCACTCCTCTCCTTTTATGCAATATCCGGAACTTAGCCTCCGTATATGTGGGGCTTTAAAATTCCCACATAAGGAAGATTCCGGTAGGTTTCATCATAATCAAGACCATAACCAACAATAAATTCATCTGGAACCCTGGTGCCAATATAATCTGCAGTAATTTGTGCGGTGCGGCGCTCGGGCTTGTCAAACAGAGTACAAATTTTAATACTCTTCGGGCCACGCGGCTGTAAAAGCTCCAGTATGTAGCTCAGTGTTACGCCGCTGTCCAAAATATCTTCTACAACCAGCAGGTCGTAGCCTGCAAGCGGCAAATCCAAATCCTTTGTAATTTTAACAACGCCGGAAGACCTTGTCCCAGAACCGTAGCTTGAAACCGACATAAAGTCGATACGGCAGGGAATGTCGATAGCGCGGGTCAAATCTGCCATAAAAATAAAGGAACCTTTCAGCACGCTTACCATCAAAAGATTTTTTCCCTTATAATCCTCGCTGATGCGCTTGCCCAGATCGCGGACAATTTCCGCCAGTTTTTCTTCGCTGAATAGAACCTCTTTGATATCGTTGGTCATGAATTGCACTCCTTAACGCTAATGTATGCGATTTGTTTGGTACCTGGCTGAACGCGGGCCTGCTCGGCAACGCCGATGGATTCAACCCAAAGAATCTGCCCGTTGTTCTCCAGCAGCAAAAGCCCATCCCTGCGAAAAACTTGGATTTTCTCCTCATTCATCAGCTTTTTCAGGCTTTTGGTAACGCCACGGCCTTGCGGCGAAAAGGAATCACCCGGCCGGCGGCCTCTTAAAATGGAATTATTCTTTATTGTATCATAATCCAGCGCGTTATGAAATAACAAATTATGAAATTTTAAAGCCATATTTTCGTATTCTGCGCGGGTTAGTGTTCTTATTATGACCTCTCTGCCCGTCGGTGTCAAGGTTTTCGGCACCTGCAAGGGGGTGCACCAGCCAATTTCGTATTTTTCAGGCAAAACAACACGTAATAGGCCACCGCCCAGTACAAAATAATACCCGCCGCCTGCATCGATTTTACCAGAGCCCGAATGTAGAAGCCGCGCGGCGGCCTCTGTACGCTCCCGGCTGAGAGAGTTTAGACCAGCTTGCTGCACAATTTGCCGCAAAGCACGCGACAAAACCGGCCGAGGTAAACCGACGAGTGGTTCCATTTGCCAGCCGTCACCCGAGCGGGACTTTGCAACCGCCTGTGAGGCAAGCTGCGAAAGGCATGCTTCATCCTCAGTCAGCAAATGGGTCATTCGCTCCACCGCCTGCTCAAAGGAGGGGTTGAGCTGTTTTAGAGCAGGAATAATATCGAGCCGGACACGGTTACGGGCATATTCCCGGCTAAAATTGCTTTTATCCGTCACATACCGCAAAGAATAATGCTCGCAATATTCCTCAACCTGCGCCCTGGTAATACCAATTAAAGGACGAATGATGTTACCACGTACCGGCGGAATGCCACATAATCCCTTGGTACCTGTGCCACGAGTTAAGTGCAGTAGAACAGTCTCGGTTTGGTCGGACAGTGTGTGTGCCGTGGCGATTTTATCTCCCGGCCTACAAATGGACTGAAAAAAAGCATAGCGTATGCGCCGCCCAGCCTCTTCCAATCCCTCACCGTGCTCCGCCGCCTGCGCCGCCACATCCACACGTTTTACTTGCAATGGGATTTTGTATTCCTTACAGAACTGGCGCACAAATGCCTCGTCTGCATCCGATTCGTTTCCCCGCAGGCCGTGGTTTACGTGCGCGGCGAGCAAGGGAATCCCGCTCTGCCATAAAAAATGGACCAGCGCCATGGAATCCGCGCCGCCGGAAAAACCAGCCACCACGCGCTCCGCGCCGGTCAGCATCGAATAGCGTTTGACCGTCTGTCGGATTCGCTCCTCTGCCGGAACACCATTCTCCTTATTCACTGCGTACAACCTCCTGAGAAGTAAATCGCATAAACTCGCCCTGCCAATGCAGAGGAACGGTTTTTAGTTCGCCATGGCGGTTTTTTGCAACAATACACTCGCCGCTGTTGCGGTCCGCATCCTCATCCGGTGCACCGGGGCCTTGGTAGTAATCTTCACGGTACAAGAACAGAACAACGTCTGCATCCTGCTCAATAGAACCGGAATCACGTAGGTCGGAGAGTACCGGACGGTGCTCGGTACGCTTTTCACTGGCACGCGCCAACTGCGACAGCGTTAAAACCGGAACATTTAACTCTTTTGCCATAATTTTTAGGTTACGGGTAATCTCAGAGATTTCCTGCACACGGTTATCAATGCGGCGTGAGCTGTTCATGAGCTGCAAGTAGTCAATCACAATCATGTCAACGTCTTTCAGGCGGCGTACCTTGGCTTTCATCTCCGGTACGGTAATGCCGGAGCTGTCGTCAAAATACATCTGCGCGTGAGAGAGAATGTCTCCCGCTTCAATCAGGCGCATCCATTCCCCTTCGCTGAGCTGGCCAGTACGCAGCTTGGTTCCGCCAACAAGCGCTTCTGTTGAGAGCAAACGCGACGCAAGCTGCTCCTTGCTCATTTCAAGCGAGAAGAAAGCAACTTTTTTATTCGCAACTACCGCTGCATGGCGAGCGATATTCAGCGCAAAGCTGGTTTTACCCATACCGGGTCGAGCAGCCAAAATCAAAAGGTCGGAACGATTCAGACCGGTGATGGTATCATCCAGCCCCTTAATACCCGTTGAAATGCCCTGATACATGTCTTTATCCGGGCCGTTGAGTAAATCGAGACGGTCAAACGTGTCAAGAATAATCTCGTTCACACGTTGGAGCCCTTGCATATTTTTACCACGTCGAATGTCAAATATGCGCTGTTCTGCGGAATCGAGCAAGGAAGAAGCATCTGCCCCATTCTCACGCGCATCATCCAGAATACCACGCGCCGTTTGAATAAGCGAACGAACGTCGTATTTATCGCGAACAATCTTCGCATAGGTTTCAACATTTGAAATGGAGGGAACCATTTGCGCCAGCTGCATCAAATACGATTTGCCTGCGGATTCATCAAAACGGGGAGTTTCTTTGAGGCGTTCGAGCACCGTAACAAAATCGACGGGCTGGCCGAGCGTGAACATCTCGAGCATGACTCCGTAAATCAAAGAATGATTTACCTGATGAAAATAATCGGGACGCGGAAGGAATTCCGCGACCCGGTCAAGACAGGTGGAATCGAGCAGAACGGCACCTAAAACAGATTGCTCTGCTTCAGGGCTGAACGGCAGGTCCATCCCATCGTATCCAATTGTCAGATTTTCACGATCCATCCCGAATCCTCCTGACAGTCTTATTCTGTGCGGTACTTATTCCGCCTTTTCGCCAACCACAGCGAATACCTTGGCGGTAACACTCTGGTGCAAGCGAATTTCGCACTCATATGTTCCAAATGCCTTAATGTCGCCAGGCATTTCAATTTTACGCTTGTCCACATTCACACCGTACTGCTGTTTTAATGCTTCAGCAATTTCTTTTGCGGTTACCGAACCAAACAGCTTGCCACCTTGGCCCGCCGTTGCGGTAAGCTTTACGCTTTTGCCTTCAATCGTCTGCGCAGTTTTCTGCGCATTTTCCAGTTCGGTTTTTAGGCGGAACTCTTTGGCTTCTTCCGCATTTTTCAGTTCATTCATTGCCTGTGCGTTTGCCTCTTTAGCAAGCTTTCTGGGCAAAAGAAAGTTTCTGGCGTAGCCGTCGGATACTTCCACAAGCTCACCCTTTTTACCGTTTCCCTTTACGTCCTGCAGCAAAACAACTTTCATGAAACATTCCTCCGTTTTTCTATAATCCTTCGCTTTCAGCCGATTCCCAATGGAATATCGCTTTTCAAATTGTTAAGCGGGCACAAAGCTTGAATACGAATTAACTTTTAGCACCACCCTGCGCCGGCAAATTGAGCTTGCTTGCCTTTGCAAGGTTGTTATTGATGACGGAAATTAAGGTGTCTCGCGCCTGTTGAAGCGTTGTGTTCTTCATTTGCACTGCCGCCATAGTGAGGTGGCCACCGCCGCCCATAACTTCCATAATCACCTGCACGTTTACATCTCCCAGTGAGCGGGCAGAAATCTGCACACCACCGGGCGTAGGATAAATGACAAACGATGCGTTTACTCCTTGAATGGAGAGTAATTCATCCGCGGCCTGGGCCGCCGCAACGCGAATGTCTGGCGTTTCTTCGTCTGCGCTTACAATGGCGCAGTTGTTATAAATTTCAGCAGAAGATACCATTTGGTACTTCGCTTTGTAGGTATCAATCGTATTCGAGAATAGCCGCTTTACCTCTACTGTGTCGGCACCTCTGCGCCGCAGGTAAGCTGCCGCTTCAAAGGTTCGTACTCCAGTTTTCAGTACAAAATTCTTTGTGTCGAGCATAATGCCCGCCAAAAGTGCTTCCGCTTCCACACGGGAAAGAGACTTTTCGCTAATATACTGCACAAGCTCGGTTACCAGCTCCGCCGCGGAGCTTGCATAAGGCTCATGGTAGAACACAATTGCGTTGCTGATATGCTTTACCATCATACGATGATGATCGATAACAACAATTTTGGAGGTTTGGCGAAGCAGCTCTTCACTCTCCACAAAATCCTGTGAATGGGTGTCTACCACAATGACTAGGCTCTTTTGTGTAACCAGATCGAGTGCTGCATCCGGCGTAATAAATATTTTTTCCTCTGGCAGAGACTGTTCCATGCTCTCAATAATGGGAACCGCCATGCTTTGCCCTCGGTTCACAACTATAAATGCCTTTTTGTTCAGGCCCTTGTGAACCGCGCTCCACATGCCGACTGCTGCACCGATTGCATCCAAATCGGAATACTTATGACCCATAATGAATACGGTGTCGCATTCCTTTATATGGTCACTGAGCGTCGCCGCAATAACACGGGTACGCACCTTATCGCGTTTTTCTACGCCCTTTGAAAGGCCGCCGAAGAACTCATAGGTACCATCCTCCTGCTTCACCGCAACCTGGTCGCCACCACGTCCGAGTGCCATATCGAGCGCCTGACGCGCCCAAAGCTCACCCTCTGCAAAATTAGCAGCGCCGCGACCTACACCAATGGAAATGGTAGCACTCCGGTTATCAGCACTTTTTACGGTGCGAACCGCATCAATGACCTCAAAGCGCTTCTTTACATCCTCACGAATGTGCGCTTCATCCGTCATAATCAAATACCGGCCGCCGGCTAAACGCTCTAAAAAGCTACCGGTATCCTTTGTCCACCCTCGAAGCACCTCTTCTACCGCGGCAGAAATGCGTGCATCTTCACTGCTGGCACTGTCGCGAATCAATTCTTCGCGGTTATCAAACAAAACCAACGCCACTACCGGTTTTTGGTCGCTGTATTTTCGGCTGATTTCTTTGTAGTATGTATTATCTACAAAGTACAGCACATAGCCATTTCTTGTAGACATGGAATACACTGTATACTGGTGGTCTCCCACTTGTGTGTCAATACCTTCCCCGCCTACCGCTTGCTCAAGCGTATGGGGAGAAAGAAAACGAGCCACATTTTCGCCGCGGCAGTCAAAACCAGAGCTAACCTCGCCGGAAAAGCGGTTGTTGTACCAAATTACATCGCCCATTTTCCCTACCAGCACTGCCGGTATGGAAAACTCATGCAACGCACGGTAGTCGGAGGCAGAAAGAATTTTTTCCGCACTTTTCACAGCCGTACCCACATAAAGCTTAAAATGGTGATTTGCCATAGCAACTGCGGCAAAGGCTAGAACAGCCAAAACCACTTCTGCATAGAAAATTCGGGCATCCCAGAATCTACTGAGCAGTGCCATCAGCAGCATCACAGCAGCGATGCCATAAAACACGGGTGAGGTAGCCCATATTTTCCGCTTCAATCTAATTTCTCCTTTTATTGCAGTTTTACTTGAACAAATTCTCCCATTCCTCCCCCTGCCGTGGCAAGAGGAGGAGCAGAAGATGAATATTCTATACAATTCAAGTAATTGGTGATTCAACTTCGATTAAATATCTATTTTAAATTTCCATAATAATCGGAAGAATCATCGGGCTGCGTCTGGTTTTGTCGTACAGCATGCGGGACAAATCATCTTTAATTCGGGTTTTGAGCATCCCCCAATCGTGAACCTTGCCCTGCGCACTGGTATCAAGAACATTATATACTAATTTTTTCGCATCGTCCATCAAACTTTCGGATTCACGAACATAAACAAAACCACGAGAAACAATGTCCGGGCCAGATATAACGTGGCCGTCCGTTGCATCGATGGTGCACACAACCACAATCAGGCCATCTTCACCAAGGTGCTTTCTGTCGCGCAGAACAATGCTGCCAACATCACCAACGCCAAGGCCATCCACTAGCACTCGGCCGGCAGCAACACTGGGCAGCTGGCGCATATAGTTCTGGTTAATCTCCAGCACGTCGCCAATATTCCCAATATAAATGTTCGAGCGGCTAAGACCCATTGCCTGTGCCAGCTCTGCATGCTTTTGCAGGTGCTTTTGTTCACCGTGAACGGGAATAAAGAATTTCGGCTGTGTAATCCCCTGAATAATCTTTAGTTCCTCTTGGCAAGCGTGACCAGATACATGCACCTCGTACATCGATTCGTACACAACCTCGCAGCCGCGCTTCATCAGCTCATCAATCACATTACCCACGGTTTTCTCGTTGCCGGGAATCGGTCTGGCAGAAATAATGATGAAATCCCCCGGGCCAACCTCCACCTTGCGGTGGTCAGCAAATGCCATACGAGTTAGAGCAGACATTGGCTCTCCTTGGCTGCCGGTGGTAATTAGAACAATCTGCTCTTTGGGGTAACGGCGAATCATATCAATGTCGATCAGTACACCATCGGGAATATCGAGGTAGCCAAGCTCCTGCGCGATCCCCATCACATTGAGCATACTGCGGCCAGAGAGAGCTACTTTTCTGCCATATTTTACGGCGCAGTTAATAATTTGCTGCACACGACTAATGTTCGATGCAAAGGTTGCTATGATAATGCGGCTTTTCTCTGCACGCAAAAATAAATTTTCGAAAGACTGGCTTACTTTGCGCTCGGTCATGGTAAAGCCGGGGCGTTCTGCGTTGGTAGAATCGGCAAAGAGAGCCAAAACGCCCTCTTTCCCCAATTGGGCAAACCGACCAAGGTCAATCATTTTCCCTTGTGTGGGGGTGCAGTCAATTTTAAAGTCGCCGGTATGCACGATTGTTCCAGCGGGGGAATGAATCGCTACACTAACTGCGTCAGAAATGGAGTGGTTTACATGGATAAACTCACACGCCATGCTGCCCAGCTTAATCGTATCGCCGGGGCGAATCACATTCATTTTTACTTTATTGGCAAGGCCATGCTCTTTTAGCTTACCACCAACCAGCCCTAGTGTAAGCGCGGTGCCGTAAAGCGGCAAATTGACTCGTTTAAGCAAATAAGGCAACGAACCAATATGGTCCTCATGGCCGTGGGTTAGCACGATTCCACGAATTTTATCAATATTACGCTCTACAAACGTAAAGTCTGGAATCACAAGATCCACACCAAGCATATCGCCATCCGGGAATGCCATACCGCAATCCACAATCAGCATGTCACCTTCGCACTCAAACAATGTCATGTTTTTGCCGATTTCATTCAGGCCGCCCAGAAAATACACCTTAATCGAGGGCTTTTCCTGCACATTCTCTTTCTTCGGCCTGCGGCGAGTTTGCTTTTTGGCCTGCTTTTGCACCTGCGCCAACACCTCTGGCAGAAGAACACTTTTCTCTACCTTGCGGGGCGCGTTTTTCGGTGCTTCCTTCGCACGCGGCTGTTGTTGCTGCTTGTTACCCGGAGCACCCTTTTTCTGCCCTTTGGGTGCATTTTTGGGCGCAGACTTAACGGCGGCTGCTTTCTCTGTTTTCTCAACCGTCTTTTCCGCCTTCGCCGGCCTTTTATCCTCCGCAATCGCGGCCTTCTCCGGCTGCTTGCGGGCCACCACTTTTCCGTACAAGGTGCCCTGCTTCTTCTCAGCGTCGGCAGGCGAGCTCATATTCATTTTTTCAGTCACAAAATAACCTCCAATTTAATTTGAGGACACAACCACTATAGCCTGCGCACAAACGGTGCCGCAAGCGTGTATGCATTACGCATAATGGGAAATATCCGATTGTCTATATCCATCGCGGGGCTACCGCGAAAATGAACGATACACTGCGGATGATAACCGTCTCCATTGGAAAAATAGGTATAATCCGCTTAATATGATAGGTTTTATTTTACCTTGATTACCACATGATGTCAAGCGGGGTGCAAAGCCATGGTGAGCGCAAACCTGAGGTTGCGGCACACGTAAAAGGTTGGTATAATAAAACCATACGTTCTGCCAAATGGCAAAAATCCATTTTTATTATAGTTTAAGGCACTAACCTTATAACAAGACTCGAATCATCTCTTTTACTTTTTTTATATTTGTTTCCATAAAACAGCAATTCAATGGCTGTTTTTCAAGTAAACCAAAATAACTATTGCATATAGTATGCCATCCTCACAGGAAAAAAAACAAAGAACGGAGATACCTTACGTGAAACAAATAGAAATTTTTACTGACGGTGCTTGTCAGGGGAACCCAGGCCCGGGAGGTTGGGGTGCTATTCTGCGCTACCAAGGCAGAGAAAAAGAAATTAGCGGCGGAGAAGCTCACACGACCAATAACCGGATGGAGCTCAGCGCTGTAATTGAAGCACTGGCCCTTTTAAAAGAGCCCTGTGAGGTTACTCTTTGGAGCGACTCCAAATATGTTTGTGACGCAATTGAAAAAGGGTGGGCTAAATCCTGGAGAAAAAACGGCTGGAAAAAAGCCGATAAAAAGCCTGCCCTTAATATCGATTTATGGGAACGCCTGCTCAATTTACTCGAGCCGCACCATGTGAAAATTTGCTGGGTAAAGGGACATGCCGGGCACCCGGAAAACGAACGCTGCGACCGCCTTGCGGTTGCCGCGGCAGAACAGTATAAGAAGTAACCGATTCACGTTCTTTTTACTTTGCAGCACCATGAGACTGCGCCTTCTATGGCGCACGGAGGAATTCAAATGAGCCGATTTGTTTATGCCGATAACGCGGCAACCACCCCTATAACCGAACCGGTACTGCGCGCCATGATGCCTTACCTGACAGAATGTTATGGGAATCCATCCAGCATGTATTCGAAAGGGCGCGAAGCGAAACGCGCGCTCGAGCTGGCACGGGAAAGCATAGCGGAATGGATTGGCGCACGACCCGGCGAATTATACTTTACGGCGGGCGGCAGCGAATCGGACAATTGGGCACTCAAGGGAATTGCACGAGAACTCGCACTGCAAGGCAAAAAGCACCTGATTACCACCTGCTTTGAGCACCACGCCGTGCTACATGCCGCTCAGGCGTTAGAACGTGAGGGCTTTTCCGTCACCTATCTTCCCGTTCATGAAAACGGATTGGTTCGACCAGAAGAGGTTGCAAATGCAATACGGGAGGATACCGCACTTGTTTCTGTCATGTATGCCAATAATGAAATCGGTACGATTCAGCCGATTGCGGAGATTGGTGCCATCTGCCGGGAACGTGGTGTGATTTTTCATACGGATGCCGTTCAGGCAGTGGGTACGTTGCCAATTGATGTTGCGGAGCAGAATATTGACCTGCTCTCCCTTTCTGGCCACAAGCTGCATGCGCCTAAAGGGATTGGAGCACTGTATGTACGCCGGGGAATTACCATACAAAATCTAGTAGATGGCGGAGCGCAGGAGCGAGGCCGAAGAGCCGGAACAGAAAACATTGCCGCGATTGTGGGGCTAGCCGCCGCACTGCGTGACGCATGCTCTACCATGAAAGAACGAGCGGAGCGACTGTGTGCACTGCGTGACCGTTTGATTGAGGGTGCCTTACAAATACCGGGCAGCTCTTTAAACGGAGACGCCCAACACCGACTACCCGGTAATGTAAATCTCTGTTTGGAAGGAGTCGACGGCGAAGCGATGCTTCTTCTTCTCGACCGTCAGGGTATTTGTGCTTCCTCCGGCTCGGCATGTACCGCAGGTTCTTTAGAGGCCAGCCACGTTCTGTTGGCAATCGGAATTCCTCCCGAGCTTGCAAAAAGCTCCTTACGGCTAACGCTTGGTGACCAAAATACCGAAGAGGACGTAGAGTATATTCTTAGCGTACTTCCGGCAGTGATTGAGCGACTGAGAACAAGCTAAGTTTAATCTCTAAAACTGAAATAATTTTCAAAAAAAAGTATCGTAGACTATATTTTGCTTAACTAATTGTAAAAACAATCTAACTTTCAACAATCAGTAGACATATTGTTGAAAGTTAGATTGTTTTGGAGGATAAATAATCCACCCATTGACAAATTAAGCTCCATCGGTTATCCTGAAAGCAATCCGTAGAAAGGGATAGGTATTAAAAAGCCATGCGCAATTGCTAATCTGACAAAGCCATAAAATAGCAATGGATAACGGGTGAAGTGCGCCCGTTTGTGTCGGATTAGCGTATCAAAATAAAATCAGCGCAGGGGTTTGTTCCGCTTGGAGCAGGCTGTCTGTGTGTATTTTTGTTATGATCTTTCCGACACATCCAAGGATGTAAGGAGAGATTTTTTTGATTTTACTTGAAGTTATAAACATTAAAAAACATTATGGTGACCGTTTGATTCTCAATTTGCCGCACCTAACCATCTACACAGGTGACAAAATCGGGATTGTTGGTGATAATGGAGCCGGTAAAACAACGCTAATGGAGTTGCTCGCCGGGGCTTATGAACCAGAAGAAGGTACGATTCGACGCTTGTGCCCCATTTCTTATATACGCCAATTCTCACAGGAAAGTACTTTACCCAAAACAGAGCATTACTTTTTACCAGCCGATCGCCTCGAGCACGAAAAACTGAGCGGCGGTGAGCAAACCAGACTAAAAATTGACAATGCGCTATCCCGTCAGCATGAGATTTTGATGGCAGATGAGCCAACCAGCAACCTTGACCACGCGGGGATTAAGCTACTCACAAAACAACTGAAAACAGCTGAAACATTGGTACTCATCAGTCATGACCGCTGCCTGCTGGATGTAATTTGTAACCGTATTTTCGAAATTCATAACGGAATCGTAACGGAGTACCCCGGTAATTACACTTCCTATGCTCAGCAGAAACAGGCGCTCAGCATACGGGCGGAATTTGAATACCGGCAATATGCAGATGAACGGACGAGACTGCAAAAATCGATTATTGGGTCTCGAGAGCATGCAAAAGGGATTCGCAAAGCACCAAAACGCATGGGGAATTCCGAAGCACGCCTGCACAAACGAGAATCCACAGAGATTGCGAAAAAGCTGCATAAAAGTACACAGGCTTTGCAATCTCGTTTGGAGAGACTCGAAGAAAAAGAAAAGCCACGAGAATTGCCCCGTATTCAGCTTGATTTTTCGCTGACCCAGCCACCGCAGAACAAAATTGTGATTACCTGCCAAGGGCTACAGTTTGGGTATGGAAAAAACACTCTGTTTGAAAATGCAAGCTTTGAAATTTCCAACCGAACACGCACAGCTCTGATTGGGAATAATGGTACGGGAAAAACCACTCTGTTCCAACTAATTACGCAGGGGAACTCGGCAATTCGGTGTGCTCCCAAAGTGCGATTGGGGTATTTTCGTCAAGACTTTGAGAACTTAGATGAAAGTAAAACCGTACTTGAAAATGCTTTGGCGCGCAGCGTTCAATCTGAGATTACGGTTCGAACCATCTTGGCTCGCCTGTTATTTCGTGGGGACACCGTACAGAAAAAAGCTGCTGTTCTCAGCGGCGGAGAAAAAATAAAGCTTTCGTTGGCACAGCTTTTGACATCGGATGCAAACGTACTCTTATTAGATGAACCAACCAATTACTTGGATGTGCAATCCATTGAAGCAGTTCAAGAAATATTATCCGATTACCCCGGCGTATTGCTTTTTGTCTCCCATGACGAGTCTTTTGTGAATGCGGTTGCGACACGTTTGCTGCTGATTGAAAAGAAGCAAATTCGTTCATTTACCGGAACTCTATCCGATTACCAGACACAAATGCGAGCTCCCCGCCCCAAGCCAGACGACGCACTTCGCATGGTGCTGGATACACGCCTCACACGCATTCTCTCGGAGCTCTCTTTGCCGGGAGCAAACCGTGAGGCTTTGGATGAAGAATATCGCTGTGTTTTGGAAGAGCTAAGGAATCTTCCCAATTGACTTCGTATTATTATATAGCATTATTCTGAGTAAAAATCTTCTGCACAATGGCACAGGGCTTGTCACTTGCACATTTTGCTATCTTCTGGGTAGCATCTGCGAGCAGACGAGAGCGCTCTAAAAATGACTGCCGACGGATGGGTTCCCCATTTGATTTCTTTATCGTAGCTAGGAGAGTGGGCATTTTTAATGGAGCGCCTTACCAGTAGCTTTCGTTTTCTGGCTTGGGGTCGTTCCCCAAACGGATTCCAAAGGCAGAGCTTTTGGTGAGTCTTTCCTCCTTTTCTTCTCATCAAGAAAAGGAGAGCCTGCCCCGGCTTGAGGGGCGAATGAAAAGAAAGAAGAAGCTCCCTGCGGTTATAACCGCTTTAAAAGTTTATATGTAAATAAGAAGTGTTGCGCTACGGCGTAAGCCATCTGCTGCCGCAGTATTTTTCCCCTCATGCTATGTGCTTTCTCTTGCTTTAGTAAAGATATTGTTATATAAGAAGTTTTGCGCTCTGGCGCAAGGCTTCTGCTGGCGCAGGACTTGCCCCTCATGCCGGGGCGGGCACCTACTTTCACGGAAGGGCGAAAGTAGGCAAAGGCCTTCCAAAGGGAGAGTATCGATTCTCTGCCTTTGGAATCCGAGTGAGCTCCCGCTCTGCTTCTGTTTTCCGCACAGGAAACAAGCCTGTGCGTTGCAGCTTATGTGTAAGGTTTTTTGTAACTGCTTATAAATTTAGAAAAAGAAATGTTGCGATACAGGTTTCTTCGGGCTGACGAGAGCGCTCTAAAAATGACCGCCGACCGATGGGTTCTCCATTTGATTTCTTTATCATAGCTAGGAGAGTGGGCATTTTTAATGGAGCGCCTTACCAGTAGCTTTTGTTTAACCGCTTGGGGGTCGTTCCCCAAGCGGAATCCAAAGGCAGAGCCTTTGGTGAGTCTTTTCGCCTTTTTTCCTCATCGAGAAAAGGAGAGCCTGCCCCGGCTTGAGGGGAATATCTCTGTGGCGGCAGAAGCTATAATATCTCTCAATTAATATCTATTAAAGTATTGCGATATGCACAGGGTTCCTGCTATGAACACAACTACCCATGGCTACCAATATAAGTCATCATCAAACACCGGCGGGGGCGTTAAAATATTCCAATGTGTTACCTTCCATGAATCATCTTCAACTGGTTTATTTTGATCATCTACCCAACCAAGTCCGGTCTCATACCTCGCCGTCATAGGTTTAATCTCTTTTAATTGGGAATTGTACAGGCAAACCAATACCCATACAAAAGCAAGGGAACCATCTTCATTATAGCGTTTTGGTGGCCTTTTTCCGCTTTTCCAGTGAAAAGGATTCTTGGGCATTTCGTGATAGGTTGCAGTTACACCATCGCTTACTCCAAGAATGTTCTCCATCTCTTCCTCGTCCATTTTCACACTCTCCATAATTATATTTTTATATTAATTATAAATTATTTATTGTCGAAAATCAACACAACAGATACTCGGAGATTACTAGGGTTTAGAAATGCAAAAAAGCCCTCCCGAATGGGAGGGCTTCTTCTATTACGAATCGAAACAGTTCGATTAGATCAACTCAATGATTGCCATTTCAGCTGCGTCGCCGCGGCGCGGGCCAATCTTTGTGATGCGGGTATATCCGCCCTTACGGTCGGCATATTTGGGGGCAATCTCAGTAAACAGCTTGTGGGTCACGTCTTCTTTCGTAATGAAAGAAAGTGCCATACGCTGGTTATGCAGATTGTTCTCCTGAGCCAGGGTAATCATTTTCTCAGTGAGAGAACGAACCTCTTTGGCGCGGGTTACAGTGGTCTCAATTTTGCCATTCTCAAGCAAAAAGGTAACCATGCCTCTCAGCATCGCAGTTCTATGAGCAGTATCTCTTCCGAGCTTTCTGGTTCCAGGCATCGAAATATCACTCCTTTTACCTTAGGTTGCAAGTTATTTGCTATCCGTTATTCGTCTTCCTTACGCAGGCTGAAGCCGAGGGAAGCCATCTTCCACACAACTTCTTCTAAAGACTTGCGGCCAAGGTTGCGAACCTTCATCATGTCTTCTTCAGACTTGTTAATGAGGTCTTCAACCGTATTAATGCCGGCGCGCTTGAGGCAGTTAAAGGAACGTACGGAAAGATCCAGCTCTTCGATGGTCATCTCCAGTACTTTTTCCTTACCCTTCTCATCCTTCTCCACCATAATCTCTGTGCTGCTGCCCTTGTCAGACAGGTCCACAAACAGATTCAGGTGTTCAGTCAGCACTTTAGCAGCCAAAGAGACCGCCTCCTGTGCGCTGATTACGCCGTTGGTCCACACGTCCATCGTCAGTTTATCGTAATCGATACTCTGGCCAACGCGGGTATTTGCGACATTGTAATTCACTTTTAAAACCGGGGTATAAATAGAATCGATCGGAAGTTCACCAATCACGCTGCTGTTGCTGCCGCCACGCATGTTTGCCTTGTTTTTCTCGGCAGGAACATAGCCGCGGCCTTTATCCAGAGTAAGCTCCATATAAAGCTTGGCGCCATCGGACAGAGTGGCGATATGCATATCGGGATTCAGAATCTCCACTTCACTGTCGCATTTAATGGAATTCGCTGTCACTTCGCCGGGGCCCTCTGCGCTGATTTCAACGGTTTTGGGGCCGTCGCAGTGCAGCTTTGCAGTTAATCCCTTAATATTCAGTACGATCTCGGTGACATCCTCTTTCACGCCGGGAATTGTGGAAAACTCGTGCAGAACACCGTCTATTTTAATAGAGGTAACAGCTACACCCGGAAGGCTGGAAAGCAGCACACGGCGCAGGCTATTGCCCAGCGTAGTGCCAAATCCCCTTTCGAGCGGCTCCACAACAAATATGCCATGGGTTCCGTCACTGGATAACTCTTCTGTTTCGATTTTTGGCTTTTCGATCTCAATCATCAGCGAACCTCCTTCACACATAAGCAAATTGCTTTGCCGTCATGTACACTAGCCTTGCGCAAAGGCATTACTTGGAGTACAACTCAACGATGAGAGTCTCGTCAACTGCCAGCTCAATGTCCTCACGCTCGGGGAATGCCAGAACTTTGGATTCCAGAGTGTTGCGGTTGAGTTCCAACCACTTGGGTACAGGGCGGGAAGCGTTCGCCTCCAGCACAGCCTTGATTTTCTCGCTGCTGCGGCTGGACTCTTTAATGGAAATAACCTCACCCGGTTTTGTCAGGTAAGAGGGAATATCTACACGCTTGCCATTGATGGTGAAGTGACCGTGAACGACCAGCTGGCGTGCTTCTGCACGAGAGCTGCCCCAGCCCGAACGGTACACAACGTTGTCAAGGCGGCTCTCAAGAATTCCGAGCAGAGCATCGCCGGTCTTGCCTTCCATGCGGGTAGCCATATCATAGTAGCCTCTGAACTGGCTCTCCAAAACACCATAAAAGCGCTTTGTCATCTGCTTTGCACGCAGCTGCAGGCCATACTCAGAAGTCTTCTTGCGGCCCTGACCATGCTGGCCGGGGGCATAAGCTCTACGGCTTACTCCGCACTTTTCTGTGTAGCAGCGCTCGCCCTTCAAAAAGAGCTTCTGGCCTTCGCGGCGGCACAGCTTGCACACAGCCTCTGTATATCTTGCCATAATAAGGTTGCACCTCCTAAAAAATCGGTTTTAAACTAAACGCGTCTTCTCTTGGGCGGGCGGCATCCGTTGTGGGGGATGGGGGTAACATCTTTAATCATGCTAACCTCAAGCCCGGCACCCTGGAGCGCGCGAATTGCGGCTTCACGGCCAGCGCCCGGTCCCTTTACGAAAACCTCTACCGATTTCATACCATGCTCCATCGCAATTTTAGCAGCGGTTTCTGCTGCAGACTGCGCGGCAAAGGGAGTGGACTTTCTGGAGCCTCTAAAGCCCAGCTCACCAGAGCTGGCCCAGGAGATTGCATTTCCCTGCACATCGGTAATGGTAACAATTGTATTGTTGAAAGTAGACTGAATGTGAGCAGCACCGCGCTCGATGTTCTTGCGTTCGCGGCGTCTGCGGACTGCGGTAGTTTTCTTACCGCCTTTTTGTGCTGCCATCTGAGTAATCCCTCCTGACTTCGCTTATTTCTTCTTGTTTGCCATTGTTTTTCTCGGGCCCTTGCGAGTGCGGGCATTCGTCTTAGAACGCTGGCCACGAACGGGCAGGCCCTTGCGATGACGGATTCCGCGGTAGCAGCCGATTTCAATCAATCGTTTAATATCAAATGCCACGTCGCGGCGAAGGTCGCCTTCTACACGGCAGTTGTGGTCAATATATTCTCTCAGCTTTGCGGTGTCGTCTTCAGACAAATCGCGAACGCGGGTGTCGGGGTTAACACCGGTTGCCTTCAGAATATCTTTGGCTGTTTTGTTGCCAATTCCAAAAATATAGGTAAGCCCAATTTCAATACGTTTGTCTCTGGGCAAATCGATACCTGATATACGCGCCATACTGGTTGCACCTCCATAAGATCAAATTACGCCATCAGCCCTGGCGCTGTTTATGCTTGGGATTCTCACAAATAACCATGATCTTTCCCTTGCGCTTAATGATTTTGCACTTCTCGCAAATTTTCTTTACAGAAGGTCTGACTTTCATTCTGTGCGCCCTCCTTGACGAAGTCGTTTCAACAAATCGGATTTCACTGGTTTTATTTCGAACGCCAAGTAATACGTCCACGCGTTAGGTCATAGGGAGAAAGCTCCAATGTAACCTTATCGCCAGGCAGAATGCGGATGAAATTCATACGCAGCTTACCAGAAATATGCGCTAGTATTATATGACCGTTCGGCAGCTCCACATTAAACATCGCGTTCGGCAGAGCCTCTGTTACGGTACCCTCAATTTCGATAACATCTTGTTTTGACATAAATCAGCATAACCTCCTCTTGCAGAAATCAGCTGTCCTGCGAAAAGCGCCGCAGGGCGCAGCGGATTTCACGGTTGGTGTTCATCGAGCTAAGCAGGGTGTTTGTCGCGGCAAGGTGAATCAGGTTCTTGCGCTTGGGTTTTTCCAGCGGGCGGCGTTTGCCATCGCAGAGAATAACCTCTTTGCCACAAACCTCCAGCACCACTAAAAACTCACCCTTGTCGCGCCCTCGCAATGACCGGACAACAAGCCCTCTAACAAAATCCATCCTGATTCCCCTTAATCCGGTAAGGTCAAAATGACAGGACCATCGGCTGTAACGGCAATGGAATGCTCATAGTGAGCAGCCAGCTTACCATCTGTTGTAACGGTGGTCCAGCCGTCAGATAATGTTTTGACGGTATGCACTCCGGCATTCACCATTGGCTCAATGGCTATTGTCATGCCAGGTAACAATCGCACGCCCCGGCCGGGTGTGCCAAAATTCGGTACGCTAGGATCTTCGTGCAGCTTCGCGCCTACTCCGTGGCCGACAAAATCGCGTACCACCGAGTAACCGCGTGCTTCGACATACGTTTGCACCGCATGGCCAATATCGCCAACCCGGTTACCGGCCTTCGCGGCCTTTATTCCTTCGTAAAGGCTTTCCCGGGTGGTATCCATCAGGCGCTGTGCTTCAGGGGAAACGTCTCCGCACGCAAATGTGTAGGCGTTGTCACCGGTAAAGCCTTCATAAAAAGCGCCGATGTCGATGCTGACAATATCACCTTGCTTCAGAATTACATCCTTGCTTGGTATGCCATGGATAACCACATTATTTACCGAAATGCAGGCGCTGGCCGGAAACCCGCCGTATCCCAGAAAAGAAGGCGTTGCACCCTCGCTCTCGATATAACGGCGGACTACGCGGTCGATTTCCCAGGTTGAAACACCGGGTTCGACCGCCTGGCCTGCCAGTTTTAAAGCATTGGCTGAAATTTTACCGGCTACTCGCATTGCTGCAAGCTCACGGCTGGTTTTAAGCACAATCATGATTGCGCCTCTTCCAGCAAAGAAAGTATTTTACGGGTTGTATCCGCAATACCTTCTCCTCCTTCAACAATCAACAGCTTACCTTGCTTCTGGTAGTACTCCTTCAGCGGTTCTGTCTGATCATGGTAAACCTTCAACCGTTTAATTACCGTTTCGGTCTGGTCATCCTGACGCTGAGAAAGGGTGCCTGCACACTTATCGCAAACGCCATCTACCTTGCTCGGCTTATGCTGAACGTGGTAGATTGCGCCGCATTTATCGCATACACGGCGTCCGGATATTCTGGCAACGATGTCTTCATCAGTCACTTCAATATCGATGACCTTGTCAATCGCAAACCCCATTTTATCCAGAGCCTCGGCCTGAACGATGGTTCTCGGGAAACCGTCCAGGATAAATCCATTTTCACAGTCGCCCTTGGCCAATCTCTCCTCGATGATACCAATTACAATCTCATCTGGTACTAACTGACCTGCTTCCATGTAGGACTTTGCTTTCCGGCCCATTTCAGTGCCGCTTTTCAGCGCTTCTCGAATTATCGTTCCCGTAGAAATGGCGGGAATAGACAAACGCTCGCAGATTACCTCAGCCTGCGTGCCCTTGCCGGCGCCCGGAGCGCCAAGAAGTATGATTTTCATAATCCTTTTCCCTCTCTCCCCATGTTGTTTTCAAAAGCCTACCTGTCAATCAAGAAAGCCCTTGTAATGGCGCATCATCATCTGAGACTCCATCTGTTTGACTGTATCCAGAGCGACGCCTACCAAAATGATAAGAGAGGTACCGCCCAGAGACATGTTATGCATACCTGTTGCCGCACCATAAATGATGGGCATTAGGGCAATGACAGCCAGGAACAAAGCGCCAATCAGGGTAAGCTTGGAAAGGATTCTAGAAATAAAATCGGAGGTCGGCTTGCCGGGGCGTACGCCCGGAATCGTACCGTTGCTTTGACGAAGATTATTGGCCATTTCAATCGGATTATACTGAATGGTAACATAGAAATACGCAAACATTACAATCAAAATGAAATACACAACCGAATACATCCAGCCGGTAGAGGAGAAAGCATCCAGAAAACCTTTCCAGAAGCCGCTCTTCGGGTTTGTGAACAGCTGAATGGTGCTGGGAATGGCCAAGATTGAGCTTGCGAAGATGATTGGCATAACGCCGGACATCGCAACCTTAATCGGAATATGGCTGGACTGACCGCCGTACATTTTGCGACCCACCATGCGCTTTGCATATTGAATCGGAATCCGGCGCTCGGAGTTGTTCATAAGAACAATGAACCAAATAACCGCCAGGAACAAAAGAACGAAAATCGGTACAAACGCATAATACTTGCCATATGTGGAAGGATCCTGATTTGCAATTTGCAGGTATTTGCCCAGTGTACTAATGGTATGCGGCATACGAGCCACAATGCCAGAGAACAACAGAATGGAGATACCATTGCCAATACCGTACTTATTCACCTGCTCACCCATCCACATCATCAACGCCGTACCGGCAGTGAAGGTGAAGATGATAACCACAGCGGAGAAGGTCTGCTCCCAACCCTTGTTAAACATGGTAATGGGGGTGCCCTCAAAAGAGCTGTTATGCAGATAGAAGTAGTAAGCGGTACCTTGAATCAGGCCCAGCACAACGGTTACATAACGGGTAATGGCGGCAATCTTCTTGCGGCCCTCTTCACCCTCCTTAGCCAGGCGCTCCAAGGGAGGCAGGGCTACCGTCAACAGCTGCAAAATAATGGAGCTGTTAATGTAGGGTGTAACGCTCATGGCAAACAGGGTGGCATTCGCAAAGGCACCGCCAGAGAGCATATCTAAATACCCCAGCGCATTGCCCGACTCGCCAACCTGGCCCATTAAACCCTGAAGGGCTTCTACGTTCAGGAAGGGCACCGTAATAACGGCGCCAAACCGGAACACAACGATTATGAACAGTGTAAACAGAATTTTTTTACGCAGATCGGGAATTGCCCAGGCGTTCTTCATTGTGGAAAACAACTCAGATCACCTCTGCCTTCCCACCGGCAGCCTCAATCTTCTGCTTTGCCGCTTCAGAGAAGGACGTTGCCTTTACTGTCAAGCTCTTCGTGAGCTTGCCGTTTGATAGAATCTTCACTCCGTCAAAGGAATTTCTCACGATGCCGGCATCCAGCAATGCCTGAATGTCTACAACAGCGCCATTGTCAAAGGACTCAAGCGTACCAACGTTGATTGCAACGATGTCCTTTGCAAAAATATTGACAAAGCCTCTTTTCGGGATTCTTCTCTGCAAAGGCATTTGACCGCCTTCAAAACCAGCTCTGAATCCACGGCCGGATCTAGCCTTCTGGCCTTTGTGACCCTTGCCGGAGGTTTTGCCCCAACCGGAGCCATGTCCTCTGCCGATTCTACGGGCCTTTTGGGTGGACCCGGGTACTGCAGATAAGTCATGCAACTTCATTTACTCGCACCTCCTTGCTTACGCTTTGCTTACCTCGATGAGGTGGATAATTTTTGCCACCTTGCCTTTGGTCTGAGGATTATCGGGCTGCGAAGTGCAGTCGCCGATTTTATGCAAACCAAGGGACTGAGCGGTCGCAATCTGGTCCTTGTGGCTGCCAATGAGGCTCTTAACCAACTTGATATGAATCTGTGCCATATTGCTGCCCCCCTTGTTACAGAATCTCTTTTGCAGATTTACCGCGAATCGCAGCAACCTCTTCAGCAGTGCGCAGTTCAGCAAGACCTTCGATGGTCGCACGAACTACGTTGCAAGGGTTGTTGGAGCGCAGTGCTTTTGTACGAATATCTTTAATACCAGCAGATTCTACCACTGCACGAACCGCGCCACCAGCGATAACACCGGTACCGGGTGCGGCGGGCTTCATCAGCACACGGCCTGCACCGTATGCGCCGATAACTTCGTGAGGAATTGTGCTGCCACGCAGAGAAACCTTAATCAGGTTCTTCTTGGCGTCCTCAATTCCCTTACGGATGGAATCCGGAACTTCGCCTGCTTTACCAATACCGAAACCTACTGTTCCGTTGCCGTCACCAACAACTACCAAAGCAGCGAATTTGAAAATACGGCCGCCCTTTACGGTTTTAGATACGCGGTTAATAGCAACAACACGCTCTTTTAAATCCAGAGTAGATGCGTCAATTCTAGCCAAAAGTATTCCTCCTTCTCTTAGAACTTGAGGCCGCCCTCGCGGGCGCCTTCGGCCAGCTCTTTGACACGGCCGTGGAAAATATAACCGCCGCGGTCAAATACGACCTCGGTGATCCCCTTCTCAGCCGCGCGCTTAGCAATCAGCTCGCCAACCTTCTTTGCGGCTTCTTTGTTTCCGCCATTGCCAGTAAACTCTTTGTCCAGTGTGGAAGCTGCTGCGAGAGTAACCCCCGCAACATCGTCGATAATCTGGGCATAGATGTTCTTGGCGGAGCGGAATACATTCAGGCGTGGGCGCTCTGCAGTGCCCGAAACCTTGCCGCGCACACGACGGTGGCGGTTCAGCCTGGCTTTATTTGTATCAGCCTTGTTCACCATTTTGATTCACTCTCCTTCAGTTACTTCTTAGAGCCCTTACCGGCCTTGCCTTCCTTACGGCGGACATATTCACCAACATAACGAATACCCTTGCCCTTATACGGCTCCGGCGGACGTTTCTCGCGGACTTCCGCGGCAAACTGGCCAACCTTCTGCTTGTCAATACCATGAATGATAATCTTGTTGGGCGTAGGAGCTTCAATTTGAATCTCGTCATTTTCAGACACGATTACCTGATGGGAATAACCCAGGTTCATAACCAGGTCCTTACCCTGCTTTTGTACACGGTAACCAACACCCAAAACGTCGAGCTCCTTCTTAAAGCCCTCCGTTACGCCAACTACCATGTTGTGCAGCAGCGTACGGGTCAGGCCGTGCAAAGCACGGTTATCCTTATCATCGTTCGGGCGGGTTACGAGAAGCTCGTTGCCCTCCTGAGATATCGTCATGTTCGGGTGGAACTGCTGAGTCAGCGTTCCCTTAGCACCCTTAACAGTAACAACGTTGCCATCGATTTTCACATCGACACCAGCGGGAATATTTATGGGTTTTCTTCCAATTCGCGACATAGTTGCACCCCCTTGTTTACCAAATAAACGCTAGAACTTCGCCGCCAACGTTTTCTTTACGAGCCTGACGATCTGTCATAATGCCCTTAGAAGTTGAGATGACCGCGATGCCAAGGCCCTTGAGAACCTTTGGCAGATCTTCTGCGTTGGAATAGATGCGCAGGCCGGGTTTCGACACTCTGCGCAAGCCTTTAATGACGGGGGTTTTGCCCTCGCCGTACTTCAGATTCACTTTCAGAATCCCCTGTTTGCCGTCCTCGATCACCGTGTAGTTCTTTACATATCCCTCTTCAACTAGAATCTTGATAATAGATTCTTTCATGTTGCTCTTGGGAATCTGAACGGAATCGTGTTTCGCAGCATTCGCGTTGCGAATACGGGTGAGCAAATCAGCAATTGTATCTGTAATCTGCATACCGTTCCCTCCTTTGCTTTACCAGCTGGCTTTTTTCACGCCCGGGATCTCACCCTTATGGGCAAGCTCACGGAAGCATATGCGGCAAATCCCGAATTTACGGAGATAAGCATGCGGCCGACCGCAAATTTTGCAGCGGTTATGCTCCCTGGAGGAAAATTTCGCCGTCCTCTGTTGTTTGATAATCATCGATGTTTTGGCCACAATAATCCCTCCTTATCTCGCAAACGGAGCACCCATAAGCGTTAATAGCTCGCGGGACTCTTCGTCGGTTTTTGCGGTGGTTACGAAGCAGATATCCATTCCACGTACCTTGTCGATTTTATCATACTCGATTTCGGGGAAAATCAACTGCTCCTTAATGCCCATGTTGTAGTTGCCGCGTCCGTCAAAGGAATTCGGGTTAATGCCTCTAAAGTCTCTAACGCGAGGCAATGCGACGTTGAAGAAACGGTCGAGGAACTCATACATGTTCTCGCCTCTAAGCGTAACCTTAACACCGATATTCATGCCTTCACGCAACTTAAAGTTTGCAACAGATTTCTTTGCTTTGCAAACCTGAGGCCGCTGGCCGGTAATCGCTGCAATGTCAGTCATAATGGCGTCGATTACCTTAGAATTGTCACGGGCCTCACCGGCGCCTACATTAATGACTATTTTGTCGAGCTTGGGGATCTCCATCACACTCTTGTAGCTGAATTTCTTCATGAGCGCGGGCGAGACCTCCTGCTTGTAAAACTCCTTCAGTCTGGCCATGTCCTATCTTTCCTCCCTTACAGCGACTCGCCGCATTTTACGCAAACGCGGTCTTTGGTGCCGTCCTCATAGAGCTTATGCGCAACACGAGTGGGCTTTCCGCAGCGAGGGCAAACGATCTGAACCTTGCAGGCGTACAGAGCGCCCTCGGCCTTTACGAGTCCACCCGGGGCACCCATTTTGCGGGGCTTTACATGCTTGGTTACCATGTTGCGGCCCTCAACGATTACTTTACCCTCTTTGGGGCTAACCGCTAGAACCTTTCCCTGCTTGCCGCGCTCTTTGCCGCTCAAAATGATGACGGTGTCACCAGTTTTTACATGAACTTTGTTATTCATTAGTGAACACCTCCATTACAGTACTTCCGGGGCAAGGCTTAAGATTTTCAGGTAATCTTTATCGCGCAATTCTCTGGCAACAGGCCCAAAGATACGCGTGCCCCTGGGGTTTTTATCATCTTTAATCAGAACCGCCGCATTCTCGTCGAAGCGGATATAGGTTCCGTCTTGGCGGCGAACGCCAAAAGCGGTACGAACAATAACCGCTTTAACAACGTCGCCTTTTTTAACAACGCCGCCGGGTGCTGCTTTTTTAACGGAAGCCACCACAACGTCGCCAATATTGGCATACCTTCTGCCGGTGCCGCCCAGCACGCGAATGCACATAAGCTCTTTCGCGCCGGTGTTATCGGCAACCTTGAGGTAAGTCTGCTGTTGTATCACAGTGCGTTCCTCCTTCGCTCAAAGCTACTTATTTGGCTTTCTCAATAATTTCAACAAGACGCCATCTTTTTTCTTTGGAAAGGGGACGGGTCTCCATCACACGCACACGGTCACCGATGTTGCACTCATTGTTCTCATCATGTGCCTTCAGTTTTACGGTACGCTTGATAATCTTATTGTAAAGCGGATGCTTCACGCTGTCTTGGATAGCGACAACGACGGTTTTGTCCATCTTATTGCTGACGACCTTTCCGACGTTGGTTTTTCTCATATTTCTGTCACTCACAGCTTAATCCTCCCTTCCCATTACGCTTTCGCGCTGTCCTTCAGCTCATTGTCACGCAGAATTGTCTTAATGCGGGCAATGTCCTTTTTGACAGCGGAAATTCGCATCGGGTTGTCAAGCTGATTAATGGCAAGCTGAAAACGCAGGTTGAAAAGCTCTTCTTTGAGATCCTTCAGCTTGCTTTGCAGCTCTTCGGTTGTCAACTCTCTAATCTCTGCGGCCTTCATGATTGCTCACCACCCGTTTCTTCCTTCTTGACAAACTTGCACTTAATCGGCAGCTTGTTTGCAGCAAGGCGCATTGCCTCTCTAGCGGTTTCTTCAGCTACGCCGCCAATTTCAAACATAACTCTGCCGGGCTTAACAACAGCCACCCAATACTCAGGTGCGCCTTTACCGGAACCCATGCGGGTCTCTGCCGGCTTCTTGGTAACAGGCTTATCCGGGAAAATCTTGATCCAGACTTTACCGAATCTCTTTGTGTAACGGGTCATTGCAATACGGGCAGCCTCAATCTGGTTCGAGGTGATCCAGGCGGGCTCAGTAGCCTGCAGGCCGAAATCGCCGTATGCGACCTTGCTTCCGCGATATGCTTTACCGGTCATACGACCACGGTGCACTCTGCGGTATTTCACACGTTTAGGCAGCAACATTATTTATTGCCTCCTTCCCTCTTGGGCTTGCGGTTATCATGAAGAACCTCGCCTCTGTAGATCCACACCTTTACGCCAATACGGCCATAGGTGGTAGCAGCCTCGGCAAAACCGTAGTCGATGTCTGCACGGATGGTCTGCAGCGGGATAGTACCCTCATGGTAGTGCTCAGTACGGGCAATTTCAGCACCGCCCAAACGGCCGGAAACCTGAGTTTTAATACCCTTTGCGCCGAGCTTCATAGCGCGGCCCATGCACTGCTTCATTGCACGGCGGAACGAAATTCTCTTTTCGAGCTGCTGAGCAATGTTTTCAGCAACGAGCTGTGCGTTCAAATCGGGGGATTTCACCTCAACGATATTGATGGATACCGGCTTACCCAGCATCGCTTCGCACTGTACACGCAGCTTTTCAATCTCTGCGCCGCCCTTGCCAATGACCATGCCGGGCTTTGCGCAATGGATGTGAACGCGAACCTTAGAAGCGTCACGCTCAATCTCAATTTTCGGAACACCCGCGGAAGCGAGCTGCTTCTTCAGTGTTTTACGCAGCTTGTAATCCTCGACCAGGGTGTCGCCAAAGACATTGTCCTTCGCGAACCAGCGGGAATCCCAATCTTTAATTACGCCCACACGAAAGCCGTGTGGATTGATTTTCTGGCCCATAGTTTACCTCCTCCGCTATTCTTTTTCCTTGAGCACGAGGGTAACGTGCGAAGTTCTTTTCAAAATTCTGAACGCGCGACCCTGCGCTCTGGGGCGAATGCGCTTGAGGATCGGGCCAGGGCTGACGAAGCACTGTGCAACGTACAGTCTGGTAACGTCCATGTTATGGTTATTCTCAGCATTAGCAATGGCCGACTTCAGCAACTTCTGAAGGTCTTCAGTTGCGGCCTTTGGGGTATGCTTCAGGATAGCCATTGCAAGCTCTGTATCCTTGCCCCGGATCAAATCCAGCACAATTGACACTTTGCGGGGAGAAATACGGGCGTATTTCAAATAAGCCCTTGCTTCCATTGTATACACTCCTTTCGGCCTTATCGGGTAGTTTTGGATCCGGCGTGACCTTTAAAGGTTCTGGTGGGGGCAAACTCACCGAGCTTGTGCCCAACCATATCTTCGGTAACATAAACCGGAACATGCTTGCGGCCGTCATGGACGGCAATGGTATGACCGACGAAATCCGGGAAAATAATCGAAGCTCTGCTCCAGCTTTTGATGATCTTCTTTTCACCGGCGGCGTTCATCTCTTGAATCCTTTTCAGCAGGATAGGCTGAACATAAGGACCCTTTTTCACACTTCTGCTCATCAGTTAAGCTCCTTTCTGTCCGCCTTACTTACTGTTTCTGCGCTTCACGATAAACTTATCGGAGCGGTTCTTCTTAGAACGAGTCTTGTAACCCAGTGCAGGTTTACCCCAGGGGGTAACAGGGCCGGGACGACCAACGGGAGATTTACCTTCACCACCACCGTGGGGGTGATCGTTCGGGTTCATAACAGATCCGCGAACGGTGGGACGCCAACCCATGTGACGCTTACGACCGGCTTTACCGATCTTTACGTTCTCGTGGTCGAGGTTGCTGACCTGGCCAATGGTAGCCATGCACAGCTGAGAAACGTTGCGAAGCTCGCCGGAAGGCAAACGAAGCAGCGCCATCCCATTTTCCTTTGCCATAAGCTGAGCCTGGTTACCAGCAGAACGAGCCAGCTGGCCGCCCTTGCCGGGGTAAAGCTCAACGTTGTGGATAAAGGTACCAGTGGGGATATTTGCAAGCGGCAATGCATTGCCGGGCTTAATATCTGCACCTGCACCGGAAACGATTGTGTCGCCAACTTTCAGACCGTGGGGAGCAATGATATAGCTCTTCTGGCCATCCTCGTACTGAACGAGTGCAATGAAAGCGGAACGGTTCGGATCATACTCTAAAGTAAGAACCGTGGCCGGAATGTCTGCTTTCTGGCGCTTAAAATCGATTACGCGGTACTTCTTGCGGTTTCCGCCTCCGCGATGGCGAACCGTAATTCTGCCATAGCTGTTACGGCCGGACTTTTTATTCAGCGGCTCCAACAGGCTCTTCTCGGGGCCCTTCTTGGAGAGCTTAGAATAATCTGTTACCGACATATTGCGGCGACCCGCGGTCGTCGGTTTATAGTTAATAATAGGCATTCGGTTTCACACTCCTTGTTGTGGCTTTGCGGGGATTCGCAAAATCCCCATACGTTGCCCCTGCCTCAGGATAGGCAGGATTCTGTATTCTAGCGACAATATCGAAAAACGATATTACATCATACCCTCGAAGAATTCGATCGGCTTGCTGTCTTCGGTTAGAGCAACAACTGCTTTCTTCCAAGCAGCGGTGTAGCCCTGGGTTCTGCCCTGGCGGCGCAGATGCCCGCGAACATGCAATGTGTTCACTTTAGCAACCTTGACTTTAAAAAGCTCCTCGACAGCGCGCGCAATATCAATTTTAGTAGCATTGCGGGCAACCTCGAAGGTGTACTTCTTATCGCTAATGGTGCTCATGCTTTTTTCTGTAATGATCGGGCGGATGACAATCTCATGTGCAGTCATTACGCATACACCTCCTCGATCTTGGCCACAGCATCCTTGAGCACGATGAACTTATCGGCATTGAGGATGTCATAGACATTCAGAGTATTTACGGTGGCTGTTTTCACGCCCTGCAGGTTTGCTGCGGATGCAATGACCTTCTTATTCTCTTCAGGGAGAACAATCAAAGCCTTCTTGTCAGCGCCGAGCGCCTGAAGCATGGAAACGATCACCTTTGTTTTGTATTCATCCATTGCAATTTGGTCAAGAACAATGATCTCATTGTCAATCACCTTGCTGGAGAAAGCAGATTTCATGGCAAGACGGCGAACCTTCTTGTTCACGGTATATCTGTAGTCGCGGGGCTTCGGTGCAAATACGACACCGCCGTGTCTCCACTGAGGAGCGCGGATGGAGCCCTGTCTTGCGTGGCCGGTACCCTTCTGGCGCCAGGGTTTTCTGCCGCCGCCGGCAACCTCCGCGCGAGTCAGCGCAGACTGTGTGCCTTGGCGTTGATTTGCCAGATAGTTTTTCACCAGCTGATGCATTACTGCGACATTGGGTTCAATTCCGAATATAGCTTCAGAAAGCTCGATTTGTCCAACTTCCTTACCAGCCATATCAAGTACTGCTACTTTCGGCATTCTAATTCCTCCTTCCCTTACGCCTTCACGCTGTCGCGGATGACAACAACGCCGCCGTTAGGACCAGGGATAGCCCCTTTAATAGCGATCAAATTGTTTTCGGCATCTACCTTGACAACGGTCAAATTCTGAACGGTAACCTTTTCCGCACCCATGTGTCCAGCAGCCTTCAGGCCCTTAAACACTCTGGAGGGGCTGGAGTTGGCACCCAGAGAACCGCGGTGTCTGGCAACAGGGCCGGTACCGTGGGTTTCTTTCAGTCTCTGGAAGTTCCAGCGCTTAATCGCACCGGCGTAACCCTTACCCTTGCTTGTGCCGGAAACATCAACCTTGTCCCCTTTTTCGAAGACATCGGCCTTGATCAGGTCGCCTACGTTATAGGCGTCTGTGTTGGAGAGTCTGAACTCTTTCAGAGTTCTTTTGGGAGCTACGTCCGCTTTCGCGAAGTGGCCCTTCAGGGGCTTATTCAAACGGTTCAGCTTTCTGTCGCCAAAACCGACCTGAATTGCCGCGTAACCATCGTTATCTACTGTCTTTTTCTGCGAAACAACGCAGGGACCAGCTTCAACAACAGTGACGGGAACAACATTCCCCTTTTCATCGAAGATTTGCGTCATGCCAATCTTCTTGCCAATGATTGCTTTTTGCATGTTTTTACCTCCTATGCAGGTTATTGGTTGGTATTTCACCAACGTGACCCCAGCCGCTCGGTTGGTCGATTAGAGCTTAATCTCAATCTCGACGCCCGCGGGAAGTTCCAGGCTCATCATTGCCTCTACTGTTTTGTTAGAGGGTCTGAGGATGTCGATCAGTCTCTTATGGGTTCTCATCTCAAACTGCTCACGGCTGTCTTTGTACTTATGAACAGCACGCAGGATGGTGACAACCTGTTTCTCTGTCGGCAGCGGAACGGGGCCGGAAACTCTGGCGCCTGTACGCTTAGCCGTTGCCACGATCTTCTCTGCAGACTGGTCTACCAGCTGATGATCGTAACCCTTAATTCTGATCCTGATTTTTTCTTTGACTGCCACTTGAATCGCCTCCTTGTTAATAGTTGGCGGGCGGCGTTTTTAAAACCTAACACTGCTCCGGGTGTTTCACCCTTACACATTAAAAACCGGATTGACTTCTAAAAGCGAAGTTAATCCGGGAAAGGCACAAAAAACGTCTGGGCAAAACGGCGCACGAATGGCCTGTTCTGTCCCAAAATATCTGTCGCCCGGTTTAAAATCGGACATACTCCACGGAAAAACCGGCAAATCTGCCGCAACCTCCCGCTTCATCGCATATCTGTCGCAGTCACGCTCAATTATAATACCATATGGGAAAACAGATTGCAAGAATTTTTTTCTCTTTTGTGCAAGAAATTTCATTGTAATATTTGTTCATATTTACTAAATCGCTTTTGATTCAGGCGAGTCCTCTTCCAATTGCTTGCGGAACTGATGGAGCGCATGCTCATCTGGATTTACATCCACCTTTAAAAAAGGTTTCATCTCAAAATAAGGCACTACAATCTGGTATACATCCCCCAGCGCGTACGGCAAGGGGAGTGAAAAGCCGATTCCGTCCGGAGTCATATAAACCGATGTTTCTTGAAAATTTTGCGCAATTACAGAAGAAGGGAGCGCCTCGGCGATTTCAGGCGGGGCATTGTCGCGTACTGCTTCCCAAACCACCTCATACAAATCTTCCTCTTGCTTTAGCAAATCAGAAGAAGAGAGGGCTTTTCCCGTTTGAAGGTCAAAATTTACAGAACGAGTATATTTGCTGGGGTGCGCGGCATCGGAGCGACCAAACATCACTGTAAACAGTACGCTCACGTAATTGCCACTTTGCCGGGTCAACTCATAGTCTGTGCGGATGGTGACCTGCACGGTTTGCTTGGAAGAAGCGTCTTGTTCTTCTGCATACCCGCCAACCTCAGCATCGCGGAGCGCTGCCTCTTTTACAGCCGCATTAAGCGCCTCTGAATGCTTCATCCCCAAAAACACAGGATAGGCAATCGTATAGTTCTTCCCATTGCTTTGAAAACGAAACAACTCGCGGCGTACCGCAGCAGTGGAAACCTGCTCTGAGCTATCCGACTCAGACGACTCTGCGCCAGAGGATACTGAGGATTGCTCTGGCATTGAAGATTCCGGCATCGAGAGCTCTTCGGAAGAAGACGGAGCAGAGCTTTGAGCACCGCGTTGTGCGCAACCCGTGAGCAGGGAAAATAACAGCGCAATGGCTGCCCCTACCGCAATTAGTTGTTTCATTTCATCTTCCCCTTTTTGTAGAAGTCTCCAGCTTGCTTTTCACAGCCATTGCCCGAGCAGAAATCATATGGTTGCAAAAGAAAAGAGCCATCTTATTCCAAATACCTTTTAATCCCCGGAGCATATCGTCGCTGAGTATAACAGAAGTCGGACCATCCAAAAGGTCGTAATCTTCCTCTGATTCTATTTTCTTTGCAAATAAAACCGGGTGAGGATACAACTCCTTGTAAAAACGCCAGCCCTGTACCGATGCGGCAAAAACGACAACCGCCACACAACGAACAAATCGATTCCTCATAGTTGTTTTCTCTTTCTAGCAATATACCGTTTTACTTGTTGCTTCTTCGCTAGAAGCTTAATGGGAGAATATAAATTCGCGAAGAAAAGGGATGAGTGAAAAAATCCGTATGTCCAGCCCCGCAGCTTCCCCTTTTTATTTACTATAATAGAAGTAGGGCCATCCGATGAGCCGATGATTCCAATCGCCATTGCGTCGTCGCCAATCTTTTGTTGCAGCTTCCAGCCAGCTAGTGCCGTAGCGCCAAGCCATAAAACAGATGAAATCAGTAAACTTTTCCAGACCTTTTTCATAGGTTTCTCTTTTCCTCCTCTCTTATTCTTCATAAAAGGAAAAAAGGGAAAGGGATGACAGACATCCTCTTTCCCCTCTAAACGTCATTTCCATTGGTTTAAACCAGGTTACAGTAAAGCCTTAATACGCCTTGCCCCAATAAACCATGGCTTTGGCTTTTTGCCCACAGCAGACACAGGTCTCCGTAATCTGTTCCTGCTCAAAAGGCATACAACGGGAGGTTACTCCAGCCAATTCCTTTAGTTTATCTTCACACTCGGTACTGCCGCACCACATTGCTTTTACAAAGCCAGGCTTTTCATCCGCAACTTGGCGGAATTCATCCAATGTCTTTACGGTGTAGGTCATGCTTTCACGGCGGTTAAGAGCCGCTTCATACATTCCCTTACGAACCGTTTCGAGTTGATCCAACACAGCCTGCTCCAATTCAGCCAGAGAGACGAACGTCTTCTCACGGTCTGTTCTGCGAACCAGCACACATTGGTCCTTCTCTATATCCTTGGGCCCGATCTCCAAACGGATCGGAACCCCTTTCATTTCGTACTGGGCAAACTTCCAGCCGGGCGATTGATCACTGTCGTCCACCAGAACACGGCAAACCTTTTTTAGCCTTTGCTCCAGCTCCCTAGCTTTCTCCAGAACGCCTTCCTTATGCTGTGCCACCGGTACAATCACAACCTGAATGGGTGCAACCGCCGGGGGCAGAACCAAACCGCTGTTATCACCGTGGGTCATAATGATTCCACCGATGATACGAGTGCTAAGACCCCATGAGGTTTGGTAAGGGTGGCAAACAGAGTTATCTCTGCCTTGGAAGGTGATGTCAAAAGCCTTTGCAAATCCGTCGCCAAAATAATGGCTCGTGCCGGACTGCAACGCTTTGCCGTCATGCATCATGGCCTCAATGGTATAAGTCATTTCCGCGCCGGCAAACTTTTCCTTGTCGGTCTTTCTTCCCTTAATAACAGGAATGGAAAGCTCATTCTCACAAAGCTCTGCATACACTCGCAGCATCTGCTCGGTTTCAGCCTTAGCTTCTTCCGGCGTTTCGTGCATGGTGTGCCCCTCCTGCCAGTGGAATTCCACCGAACGAAGGAACGGGCGAGTGGTTTTCTCCCACCGCACCACAGAACACCATTGGTTGTAAAGCTTCGGCAGGTCACGCCAAGATTGAATTTTACGCGCGTAATAATCACAGAACAAGGTTTCAGAAGTAGGGCGAACGCAAAGGCGTTCCGGGAGCTCCTCGCAGCCGCCATGGGTTACCCATGCAACCTCGGGTGCAAACCCCTCTACATGATCCTTTTCCTTTTGAAGCAGGCTTTCCGGAATAAACATCGGCATCGAAACGTTCTGGTGCCCAAGCTCCTTAAAGCGCTTATCCAAAAGATCGCGGATATTTTCCCAAATGGCGAAACCATATGGTTCAATCACCATACAGCCGCGCACACTGGAATAGTCCATCAATTCTGCTTTCTTAACAATGTCGGTATACCATCTGGCAAAGTCCTCCTCCATGGGAGTAATGGCCTCTACCAATTTCTTTTTTTCGGCCATGTGTATCTTTGCTCCTTATTACTTCTTCTCTTTCTTGCCGCCTGTGAATTTCTCCAAGCTAACAATCAGAACGTAAATCAAAATCATAACGATGAAAATGCCCAACATTCCCTTGCCCATCAGCTCAAGAGAATGGTCAATTGCGCTAGACTCAACAGGGCCCATAACGCTTTGAAAGGCAATAGCCAACATAGTCAAATTCATAATAGAAGCCCTCCTTAAGCCAAGAATACTTTAGCAAGTGACAGAATGATACCGCCGGCAACAACGGAACCGATCTGACCAGCAACGTTTGCACCAACTGCATGCATCAGCAGGTGGTTCTGGTTGTCCTCTTTGAGTGCCATCTTCTGAATAACACGAGCGGACATCGGGAATGCAGAGATACCTGCACCACCAACCATGGGGTTGATCTTCTTACCCTGGGGCAGGAAGACATTCAAAATCTTTGCGAATACAACACCACCAATGGTGTCGAAAACAAACGCAAACAGACCCAGTGCCATAACGATTAATGTACCCATGTTCAGGAAGCGATCTGCCTGCATGGTAAACGCAATGGTAATACCGAGGAAAATGGTAATCAGGTTTGCCAGCGGGCCCTGTGCTGTCTGAGACAGGCTCTCGAGGCGGCCGCTTTCGCGAATCAGGTTACCAAACATCAAGAATCCTACCAGTGCTACGGAATCGGGAGCAATCATGCCCGCGATCAATGTAACAATGATGGGGAACAAAATCTTAGTGGTCTTGGTAACAGACTTCGGGTTGTAGGGCATACGAATCATACGCTCTTTCTTTGTTGTTACCATTTTAATAGCCATAGGCTGAATTACCGGCACCAAAGCCATGTACGAGTACGCCGCAACCGCGATTGCACCCATATATGCGCTACCCAGCTGCTGTGAAACGAGAATGGAGGTCGGGCCGTCAGCGGCACCGATAACACCGATGCTCATTGCATCCTTGAGCGGGAAGCCAAGCAGTACTGCCAGCACAACAGTCAGGAAGATACCAAACTGAGCTGCACCACCGAACAGAAGCATCCGGGGGTTGGAAAGCAGGGGTCCGAAGTCGATCATTGCACCAATACCTACAAACAACAGAAGCGGGAATGCTTCGGATGTTTCAATACCGGTCTGGAACAGCCAAGTAACAATACCAGGTGCTCCCTCAACAGTGGTATGTCCGGCAGCATCAACAACAATGTTGCCAAGTACGCCCGGCATAGGTAAGTTAACGAGTATTGCACCAAAGCCCATAGGGAGCAACAGTGCGGGTTCAAAATCCTTTTCGATTGCAAGCCAAATGAGAAGCGCTCCAACTGCCCACATGACCAGCATTTTCGGGTTGGCGGCCATAGTCTGCACGCCGTCAACTAAAAAGCTGAATTCATTCAACGATTTTTACTCTCCTTTTGAAAATATTTTATTTTCCATGCTAACTCCATACATTATATCGGCTTCCCTTGTGATTTTCAAGTCAAAAGGCTAAAAAATCACAAAAAAACCGCTGTGCTAGGCACAACGGCTTCCTTTTTTTGTAGAATATACAGTTTTAACCATATTTATGCTAGTTTTATACAATTTTAAACATGGCCTTCAATGTATTTCACAAGTTCCCCAACCGTTTTAATGTTATCGACCTCCGTGTCGGGAATCTCGATTTCAAATTCATCTTCAATCGACATCAACAAATCGACCACATCCAAAGAATCTGCGCCCAGGTCATCCACAACGGATGTGTCTAAAGTAATGGAGTCCTCCTCAACATCAAACTGTTCGCTGAGGATCGCCTTCACCTTCTCAAAAACCATCCTTTTTCCTCCTTACCGAATGTAATAAAAAATGATCGCACACGAGCAATCTAGAATATTGTATTGTATCCTACAATTTCCCTACCCACATATTATTAGCAAACTTTCTCTTTGTCAATAGAAATTATCACATTCCTGATTATTTCTTTTTTGGGAACTTTTCAAATGAGAAATCCATTTTTTATTCAGCCAAACTTTCTATGCCCCTGTTTAAATTATCTCCTTTTCTCCATACCATAAATTTACTTTAAAAAAATCTTGACAATCTTTTTTAGATTGTTTATGATGAACGCAAGTCAAAAAGAACACCGGAGGGTTTTCATTTATGGACGCAATTCGAAACAGTGTGCGATTTACAAGCTTTAGCTATCCCCGCTTTTATTTTGCGTGGGATTTTTTCGCATGCTCCAATTGCTGCCATGACTGTTTTCACCCATCTGAATTTACTACTGGCGCCGGGCGTACCAAACGCCGATGAATTTGCCAAAGTAATGTTTAGTAAGGGACGAAGCTGCATAGCAGCCTCGTCCCTTTTTTGTGGTTTGGGAAGAGTGCCGCTATGTATGGAATAATCGGGTATGCGAAGAATAATGCTCTATTTGTGTTTCGGCACACAGCCAATTTGCATTTTAGAGCAACTTGCCCTTTCCAGAACCTCAGTCAAAAATCCTTTGGCCGTCACCGAGGAGGTACACCTATGAAACAATACCATTTTGGCCTGATTGGCTACCCCGTTGGCCATACCATGTCACCATTCATCCACAAAGAGCTGTTTCGCATTTCAGGCATTGAAGCGGACTACACCGTATTTTCCGTTCCGCCGGAAATGCTCACAAACCCGGCACAAAAATTGCAGTTGCTGCAATTGGATGGCTTTAACGTTACCATCCCGCACAAGCAGGCTGTAATGGCACTGCTTGATAAAACAGACGAAACGGCAGCGGCATTTTCCTCCGTTAATACGATTAAAAATGAGAACGGCCGCCTTTGTGGCTTTACGACGGACGGCATTGGCTTTCAAAAATCTTTGCGCTCAGCCGGAATTGCCATGGGAAGCAAAAATTTAATCCTCGGCAGCGGAGGCGTATCTCGCGTTATTGCCTTTGAGCTGGCTGATGCGTCCTATTTCCCAGATATTACAATTTGCGTTCGGGAAAGTGGGCTTTCCTCTGCGGCTTTGCTAGCAGAAGCGCTGCGAAAACGCATGCAGAAACAGCAAAAAGATACGATTGTGCGCATCTGCCAGTACAATGAGCTTGACCCCAACGAAGCCTATGGCCTAATTGCAAACGGCACTCCACTTGGCATGTACCCAAGCAACCATACTATTCCCCAGCTACCGGAAGAATTATACCGAAATGCAGCTGCTGTATTTGACGCAGTTTATAACCCGGAAGAAACCGAGTTCTTAAAAAAAGCCCGCCATGCTGGAACAAAAGCCATTGGCGGAATGGATATGCTTGTTTGGCAGGCTGCTGCGGCACAAAGCATTTGGTATGGTGCGGAATTTGACCCCGAGCAGATTTCTCAGATCAGCCAAAGTGCTACAATAGAAATGAACCGCATGTTTTGCGGGAAAGGGAAGTGATTGCAATGTGCAGCAATATTGTGCTATGTGGATTCATGGGCAGCGGTAAAACCACTGTTGGGCAGGTGCTTGCCCAAAAAAGTGGCAGGCGCTTCTTTGACCTTGACCAATATATTGAGCAGCAGAAGGGTAAAACCGTTACTCAAATTTTTGCCGAGCAAGGGGAAGAAGGCTTTCGAAAGCTTGAAACCGAGGCTGCACGTGAACTCTCTGCCCTCAAAGGCCTTGTCATTGCAACAGGCGGCGGTGCTGTTTTGAGTGAAGAAAATGTATCTATTTTAAGCAAAAATGGTGTCATCATTCATATGGAAGCATCCCTCGGCGCAGTCGAAAGCCGCCTAAACGGCGTAAATGACCGCCCTTTATTACAAAGGGATGACCGGCAGGAGTTTTTGCGCATACTATATGCAAAACGTATTCCGCTATACCGTGCGGCATCCCACCTGAGTGTGGATGCGAACCTGAAACCAGACTCCGTAGCGGAACAAATAATACAAAAAGCGAATTCTTTTTTTAGTAAAAGCACTTGACAAACAAATTTAGATATTTTATTATGAACGCAAGTTTAAAACGAATCACCGGAGGAATCATTCTCATGAACGTTATTCAGAACAGTGTGCGATTTACAAGCTTTGGCTATCCCCGCTATTTTTTTGCGTGGGATTATTTTGCATGCTCTGAATACTGCCGTGACTGTTTCCATCGGTCTGAATTTACTTCTTGCACAGCGCGTACCGAACGCCGCTGACTTTTTGCAAAGTAATATTTGGTAAGGGACGAAGCTGCCTGGCAGCCTCGTCCCTTATTTTTTTATTTAAAACCATTTTTAGGAGGGCACTAACATGATTATCGTATTAAAACCGGATTGCACGAAAGAACAGCTTGGCCAATTCATTGAGAGGATAACAAGCGAATACGAGCTTCAGGTAAACACATGGGTCGGTGCACAGAGAACCGTTCTCGGCCTGATTGGAGATACCTCAAGTGTAGATATGGATAATATAGCGGCACAGGATTGGGTGGAAAGCGTGAAACGGGTACAGGAGCCCTACAAAAAGTCCAACCGTAAGTTCCACCCGGACAATACCGTAATCACACTTCCCGGCGGGCAAAAAATTGGTGATGGATCTCTTACCCTTATTGCAGGCCCCTGCTCCGTAGAGGGCGAAGATCAAATTTGCGGTATTGCGGAGCGGGTAAAAGCAGCAGGCGCTAAATTCCTGCGAGGCGGTGCATTTAAGCCCCGCACCTCCCCCTACTCCTTCCAAGGCATGAAAGCAGAAGGCCTCGAGCTTCTAAGCGAGGCAAAGAAAAAAACTGGCCTGCCCATCATTACCGAAATCATGCGTGTTTCACACCTCGAGCTATTTGATGATGTAGACATTATTCAGGTAGGTGCACGCAACATGCAGAACTTTGAGCTGCTCAAAGAGCTTGGCAAAATCAATAAACCCATTCTCCTCAAGCGTGGGCTTTCCAGTACGATTGAAGAGCTATTGATGAGCGCAGAATACATTATGGCGGGCGGCAACGAGCAGGTTATTCTCTGCGAACGCGGAATTCGCACCTTCGAGCCGTACACCCGTAACACACTAGACATTTCAGCCATTCCGGTTTTGAAAAAGCTTTCTCACCTGCCGGTTATTGTAGACCCCAGCCACGCTGGCGGAATCGCATGGTTGGTTGAACCACTGGCGATGGCGGCCGTTGCAGCTGGTGCAGATGGATTAATCATCGAAGTGCACAACGACCCGCCCCACGCTCTTTCGGATGGAGCACAGTCCTTAACACCCAACCAGTTCGATAAGGTCGCCTCCCGTTTGTTCGAGGTTGGCGAGGTTTTCGGTAAAACCCGGTAAACAACGAAATCTTAGTTGGAACAAATTTGGTAAGGAGAGTGCTCAATCTTGCAACCAATACACCAAGCTGGCAGGCGCAAGCCAAACGAGCGAAATCCGGATGAACTTCATATTACCATTGTTGGCCTTGGGCTGATTGGCGGCTCTATGGCGAAAGCGCTTTCGCAGCAAAACCATTGTGTCTCTGGTATTGACCATAACCCAGAGGTTCTGGAGCAGGCGCTGGAGTGTGGTGCCATCCACAGTATTGCAGATGATGCCACACTGCAAAGTGCCGACCTCATTCTTTTGTGCTGCTACCCACAAGCCTGCATCGACTTTATAAAGGAAAAAGGCCATCTTCTTGCCGGTGTATTGGTAAGTGATACCTGCGGGGTAAAGGGAGCCATCTGCCCCGAGCTGACTCAGCTCTCCCAAACTTATGGGTTTACCTTCGTTGGAGGACACCCAATGGCTGGAAAAGAACAAAATGGGTTTGCCGCCAGTGAAAGCGGATTGTTTTTGGGAGCGAGCTACCTGCTCCTTCCTTGCGAAGCACCGGAAGAGGATGTGGCACTGATGAAACACTTGGCGCATTCTATTGGTACAAAACAGACCATCCTCACCACGCCAGAGCACCACGACGAAATGATCGCGTTTACCTCACAGCTCCCCCACGTGCTCGCCTGCGCTTACGTAATGAGCCCCCTATGCCCGGAGCACCGCGGCTACTCCGCAGGGAGCTACCGAGATGTTTCCCGCGTGGCACGCATTAACGAAAACCTATGGAGCGAACTGTTCCTCGAAAACCGCGAGCCTTTAACCCGCGAAATCGACACCCTGCTTTCGCACCTTACCAATATCCGCAATGCCGTTGAGGGAAATAACCGAGAAAAACTTCGCTGCCTGCTTCGGCAAGGGCGGGAGATAAAAGAAAGGCTGGGTGAATAAAATGGAGCTTAACATACAAACCTCCAGACCCTACCAAATTTTGATTCAGCGCGGTTGTCTGAACCAATTAGGCGAACAAGCAAGCACACTGTTCCGTGCTGGCGGGCGAGCGATGATTATTACCGACAGCAACGTTGGCCCTTTGTACGCACGCCGTGCGGCAGATTCTTTGGCAATGGCGGGCTTTGTGCCGGATGTTTTCACATTCCCTGCCGGGGAAGAAAGCAAACGCCTTTCTACCATTGAACGAATCTACACCGCTATGGCGGAACAGAAAATGACGAGAACCGATTTCATCGTCGCGCTCGGCGGCGGTGTAACGGGTGATATGGCTGGCTTTGCTGCCGCCACATTCCTGCGCGGCATTGGATTTATACAAATACCAACCTCCCTGCTCTCACAAATCGATTCTTCCGTTGGGGGGAAAACCGGAGTAGATTTGCCGCAGGGCAAAAATTTGGTTGGTGCTTTTCACCAGCCTCGGCTGGTATTGATTGACCCCGATATTCTCGCCACATTACCCCAACGATTTTTTGCTGATGGTATGGCAGAAGCCATTAAATATGGCTGTATTAAAAGCCGACCATTGTTTGAATTAATTCGCGGCAACGATGTAGCCAATAATCCAAAAATATTGGAGCAAATGATTTACGAATGCGTTGATTGCAAACGTATTGTCGTAGAAGCCGACGAATTTGATACCGGCGAGCGAATGCTCCTGAACTTTGGTCATACGCTCGGTCACGCTCTTGAAAAATACTACGACTTTGGCAAGCTGACTCACGGCGAAGCGGTTGGAATTGGAATGGTGAAAATTGCCCATGCCGGTGAGGCGCTCGGCTTAACCAAACTCGGTACAGCCGATGAAATTGCCGCACTGCTCACACAGTACCACCTGCCCATCGATGATTCTGCACCGGCAGAGAGCTTGGCGAAAGCCGCTGCTTTTGATAAAAAAGGAATGGGAGGCACATTACATTTGATTTTACTGCGTGAAGTCGGGCATTCGTTTGTGCACCCGATTCCAAAGCAAGAGCTCCTTCCTATTATAATGAAAGAAAAGGGGGGCAATATATGAGCCAAGCAATCGTAGCTCCATCCAAGCTTTGCGGCTCGGTAACCGTACCACCCTCCAAGAGTGTTGCACACCGTGCCATCCTATGTGCTGCGCTCGCACGTGGTATCAGCCGCATTACCCACGTTGCAGATTCCGAAGATATGCGTGCCACCCTTGGTGCTTTGGAGGAATTAGGGGTTCAGGTACAACGAGAAGAGAATGTCATCCTCATTGACAGCAGTGGAAAATGGGAGGATGAAGCGGAAATTGATTGCCTGGAGTCCGGCTCTACCCTACGCTTTCTCATTCCAGTACTGGCGGCACTCGGCATCAGTGCGAAGCTGACTGGTCAAGGTCGCCTGCCCTACCGCCCGCTGAATACCTATTTAGAGTGTCTTCCCCCTCACGGCGCCATTTTAAAAACCCACGGAGGGCTCCCGCTAGAAATTGACGGCGGGTTGATTCCCGGTGAGTACGAATTACCGGGAAATATCAGTTCTCAGTTCATTACTGGGCTATTATTAGCACTCCCTCTTTTACCGGGAGACAGCCGCATTCGGCTTACCACTCCTTTGGAATCCGCCGGGTACATCGATTTAACACTTTCCGTTCTGCATGATTTTGGCATCCATATTCGTTCGGTGGAAGGTGGGTGGGAGGTGCCCGGTTGGCAGCAATACCAGCCACGCGACTACACCGTGGAGGGCGATTGGTCGCAGGCCGCCTTTTTCCTAGCCGCAGGGGCGCTTGGCGGTGATATTTCCATTCACGGCCTACGCAGAGACTCCGCGCAGGGAGACCGGGAATCTGCCGCGCTTTACAAGCGCTTCGGCGCGCAAGTTGAGTGGCAGGGAGAGGTTCTTACCGTTTCCGGCGCGCCGCTCTGCGGCATTGAAATTGATGCCGCTCAGATTCCCGATTTGGTGCCAGTACTCGCCGCAACTGCAGCACTGGCGAAAGGCCGAACGGTGATAACCGGCGCCGCCCGCCTTAGGCTGAAAGAAAGCGACCGTTTAGAAGCAATGACCAAAGCGCTTACAACGCTTGGTGTCGCAATTACCCAAAAGCCAGATGGACTCGTGATAGACGGAGTGCCCAAGCTTTCGCCCGGCACGGTAGACGGCTATAACGACCACCGAGTAGTCATGGCTTTAGCAATTGCCGCATTGCGGGGTAGTCATTCCACCGTTATTACAGATGCAATCAGCGTCGCAAAATCATACCCTGATTTTTTTAAGGAATATAACCGGATAGGGGGAAAAGCCAATGTCATCTAGTGTTGGAGAGATGATACGAATCAGCATCTTTGGGGAAAGCCATGGCGAGGCTATTGGTGTGGTGTTGGATAACCTGCCCGCAGGCTGCTCCATTGATGAAGAACAGCTCGCCTTGCAAATGGCACGCCGTGCCCCAGGGCGCGATGCAACCTCCACCCCTCGCCGTGAGGGTGACAACGTACGCATTGTAAGCGGACTGCTCAATGGCAAAACAACCGGCGCCCCTCTGTGCGGAATGATTGAAAATACTAACACCCGCTCCTCCGATTACGAGAGTCTGCGGGTACTGCCGCGCCCTGGTCACGCGGATTACACCGGAGCGGTTCGCTACAATGGCGCAAACGATGTGCGCGGAGGCGGTCATTTTTCTGGTCGGCTCACTGCTCCGCTTACCTTTGCCGGTGCAATCTGCCGTCAAATATTATCTCTGCACGGAATTCGCATTGGTGCACACGCTCTGCAAATCGCATCCGTAAAGGATGCCGCTTTTGACTCAGTGGATATTCCCGATGCTCTTCTGGAGCGCCTTTCTTCGGAGTACTTTTCTTTGATTGACCGCTCCGTACAACCTGCTATGGTGCAAGAGATCGAAAGCGCACGGCTTCAATTCGATAGCGTGGGCGGTGTTGTTGAGTGCGCCGTAACCGGCCTGCCTGCCGGTATTGGCTCACCGATGTTCTATGGGGTAGAAAACGTGCTGTCCTCCATTCTATTTGGTATCCCCGCCGTGAAGGGGGTTGAATTTGGAGATGGATTTGCCGCCGCGTCATTGCGGGGCAGTGAAAATAACGACGCATTTACAGCGGAAAGCAATCAGGTGAAAACCGTTACAAACCATTCCGGAGGAATATTGGGGGGCATTACCACCGGTATGCCCGTTATTGTACGGGCGGCGTTTAAGCCCACCCCCTCCATTGGGCGTGAGCAGGCGACCGTAAACCTCACCACTTTACAAAACGAGCCACTGGTGATACATGGCCGCCACGATCCCTGCATCGTTCCCCGGGCAATACCAGTGGTAGAGGCCGCCGTCGCGGTTGGCCTGATTAATTTAATGGCGGAAAGGGGTAAGCTGGTATGACACTCGAGGAGATTCGAAACAGAATTAATCAAATTGACGATCAACTTCTTCCCCTACTCATAGAACGCCTGGAATGCGGGCGAGAAGTCGCAAAGGTAAAACAACAAACAGGCGGCGCCATATTAAACCCCGAACGGGAGCGCGAGGTTTTAAACCGTATGGAAAGCCGAGCGGGAGAACATGGCAGAGAGATTCGAGTGATTTACGCCGCGTGTATGGAGGCAAGTCGTGCGTTACAGCACCGCTTACTCAGCAGCGGCAAAGAATTGCGTTCCCTAATACTGGGTGCCCAAGAGCACCTGCCTACCAGTGGGCGCATTGCCTGCCAAGGGACAGAGGGTGCCTATTCGCACCAAGCGGCACTGCGCTTATTCCCAGAGGGCGAGTTGGCCTTTTCCCCCACATTTCAAGATGTGTTTGAGTCTCTCAAAAATGGCGCTGCCGATTTTGGCATTCTACCGGTCGAAAATTCATCCGCAGGCTCCGTAACGGATGTATACGACCTTATTTTAAAATACCGTTTCTTTATTGCGGCAGCAGCTACAGTTAAAATTGAGCATTGCCTTGCCGCCCCTCAGGGAACTAACCGCAGTGAAATGAAAACGGTATACTCTCACCCGCAGGCCTTGGCTCAATGTACAGACTACCTGAATCAAAACAAGCTTAACGCAGAACCATTCAGCAATACAGCCGCCGCTGCCAAAATGGCAGCTAAGCAAGGCGGCAGCATTGGTGTTATTTGTTCCCAGCAGGCGGCAGAGACTTATGGCCTAGCGATTCTCGACCGCAACATTCAAAATTCCCGCAGTAACTGCACTCGCTTTGTTGCTGTATGCCGTGAACCGATCATTCCGCAGGATGCACAGAAAATCAGCCTGTGTTTTTCCCTGCCGCACACCACCGGTTCCCTCTCCTCCATTTTGTCCCGCTTTTCTTTGCATGGATTAAATCTTACAAAAATTGAATCTCGCCCCTTGGCGGACAAAAACTTTGAGTACGATTTTTATCTGGATTTCACTGGAAATGTACGAGAAACCGATACTCTCGATCTAATTTCCGCTCTATATGAAGAGCTTCCTCGATTTTCTTTCCTCGGAAATTACCTGGATGCAAACTAATAACTTTGGAAGCTTTGTCACAGCCTTTATACTATATAATGAAAAGGACAATTCTTCCCCAAAAGAGAAGAATTGTCCTTTTTTAATGTAATAATTATTTCTTTACGCCTTGGTAGGAATGCTTGCATCCTTTAAGCGAACCACCAATTCAATTTCACAGGGAGCATTGCCTGGCAGAGAGCTTACGCCTACTGCGCTGCGTGCCGCACAGCCATGCTGACCAAAAATGGATACGAAAAGGTCGGAAGCACCGTTGCCAATTTTGGCGTGGTTCTCAAATCCATCTTCGGTGTTAAGGAATACCGTAATTTTTACAATCTCTGCAATGTTATCCAGCCCACCGGCATAGTAATCTAAAATGGTCAGGCAGTTCATCGCGCAGGTTTTAACGGCTTCATATGCCTGCTCTTCGCTTACCTCAACACCAATTTTGCCCGTTAAAATCAGCTTTCCTCCCTGCTTGGGGGTTTGTCCAGCTGTGAAAATAAATTCTCCGGCACGAACGGCAGGGGAATAGTTTGCGGCGGGCGGGTTAAACCCCGGCAGCTCTATGCCCAGCTCTTTTAATTTCTCAGTAACACTCATTGTTATGTTATTCTCCTATTCTAATGGTAAAAATCGTTTTAATCATACAATACGCTGTATTAGAGTGACGCCAAAAGGGACGGCTCAATATTGCCGCCAGAAAGCACAAAGCAAACCTTCTCCTGCGCATCAAAACGGAGGTTTCCTTCCAGAACCGCACCCATTGGGAGAGATGAGGAAGGCTCTGCAAGAATTTTGCCTTCGACACTGAGCAAGCGTGCCGCTTTGGCAATGTATTCCTCGCTAGTTGTTACCACTTGATCCACATATTTTTGTACCAGAGGGAAGTTGAGCTGGCCCGGCTGAATTGCAGGGAGGGCATCTGCCAAAGAAATGGCCTTTGGTAGAATCACTCGCTCGCCTGCCACAAGACTTTTCGTGTAGCGAGGAAGCACGGCGGGCTCCGCACCGATTACCCGAACCGAAGACTTCTCCCCTTTCGCCCCTACCGCCACACCGGAAAGCAGCCCTCCGCCGCTCACAGGTGTAACAATGGCATCCACTTCCGGCAGCTGGCGAACTATCTCCATTCCGCAAGTCCCCTGCCCTGCAATAATCATTTCATCATCATAGGGCGGCACCAATACATAGCCATACTTCTCAATTAGGCCCTGCGCCACGTTCTGGCGTTGTACCACATCGCATAGTACTACCTCGGCTCCCAGGCTTTTTATCTCTTTGATTTTACTCTCCAGAGCGGTGTCACCCAGTACAACGGTTGCTTTCGCTCCGAGCATTTTTGCAGCGTAGGCAACGCCAATGCCATGGTTACCAGAAGAAATGGCAACTATGCCTTTGGATAATTCCTCTTGGGTAAACGACAGAATCTTATTCATGGCTCCCCTGAGCTTAAAGGAATGGGTTCTTTGCATGTTTTCTGCTTTCACATATACTTGGCAGCCTAGATATTCATCTAAATTTTGCAAGCGGATTACTGGAGTTTCATAAAGGTATTTTCCAATTCGTTCTTTTGCCAAAGCGACTTCTTGTGCTGTTACCATATGGAATCTCTCCTTTTATTTGTTGCGTTCCGTTGTTCTTGAAATTTTTCTTTATCTTAAATTACCACAAAAACAGGGCATCCTGCAAATGCGAATTTAAGTAAGTATGTATTCACTTTTTTGTATTTCTTTTGTCGACAATACACCTAAGTATTAAAAAAACGGACTACCCGTACGGATAGCCCGTTTTCTTCTATAAACGGAGCGACAACGACTTAGTTTAAAATCGCAAGCTCGGTCTCTTTATCAAAGATATGGCACTTCATCATATCCAACGCAATGTTGGCTTTGTCGCCAGGCTTCGCAGAGGAAGCAGGGTCAACACGAGCCGTAATAGAATTACCCTCGCAGCTTAGGTACAAATAAATTTCTGCACCCATCAGCTCGGTAACCTCAACGTCTGCCGTTGCTAGGCTATCGGGAGACTTTGCCAGGAAAGAGGGTTCATCGTGAACATCCTCAGGGCGAATGCCAAAGCTAACGGTTTTGCCAACATACGCATCCAAAGAAGTTCCCTCTGTTTTTTCCTGCGGAATCTTCACGGTAGTGTTACCAAAGGTAAGCGTATACTGAGCTCCGTCTTTGCCCATAACGGCATCGAGGAAGTTCATTTGCGGGGAACCCATAAAGCCGGCAACAAACTCATTTACCGGGTTCTCATACAGGTTCTGGGGGCTATCTACCTGCTGAATAAAGCCGTCCTTCATAACAACGATACGGTCCGCCATCGTCATTGCTTCGGTCTGGTCATGGGTAACATAAATGAATGTGGTGCCAAGGCGCTTATGAAGCTTTGCAATCTCGGTTCTCATCTGCGCACGCAGCTTTGCGTCCAAGTTGGAAAGCGGTTCATCCAGCAGGAAGACCTTCGGGTCACGCACAATCGCACGCCCCAAAGCAACACGCTGGCGCTGACCACCAGAAAGAGCCTTCGGCTTTCTTTCCAGCAGGTGAGAGATGTCGAGACTACGCGCAGCTTCTTCGACGCGGCGCTTAATTTCATCTTTCGGTGTTTTACGAAGCTTAAGGCCGAATGCCATGTTATCAAACACGGTCATATGGGGGTACAGCGCATAGTTCTGGAACACCATTGCAATATCACGGTCTTTGGGGGCAACGTCGTTCGCTAGCTTGTCCCCGATGTACAGCTCACCCTTCGAAATTTCCTCCAGTCCGGCGATCATACGGAGCGTGGTGGATTTTCCGCATCCAGAGGGGCCAACCAAAATTATGAATTCCTTGTCTTCAATCTCCAGGCAAAAATCCGTAACTGCTGTTACACCGCCTGAATAAATCTTGTAGATGTTCTTAAGTGATAAACTCGCCATAAAATAAACCTCCTGAGCATATGGATCAATCTGAAAGCACGGCGCCGAAATCCGACGCCCAAAACCTGATGGAAACAGCAAGATTTGATATTATTAATATAGCAGAAGAACCCTCATTTTAACAGACCTTTTTTACCCAAACTTTGCATGGAGCGTTTAGGTAAATCCCATAAAGAAGATGAAGATGTGATAAAAACCAACCTGCATTTCAGGTGAAAACCGCCAGAATTTCTTTTTCACCCATTTGTCGAACTTCACCAGGAGCCAAATTGGGGTCTAGTTTTAACGAACCAATCTGCACTCGACGCAGTGCCTGTACGGTTTTTCCACGAGCCATAAACATTCGCTTAACCTGGTGGTATTTTCCCTCATGGATTATTACGCGAACCTGTCGCTCTAGCGGGAGCGTATTTTCATCTGCCAATTCGTGGGGCATTACAGATAATTTTGCAGGAAGCGCATCGAAATCTTTCATTTTTACTCCGACAGAAAACGCCAAAATATCCTCTGAATCGATTGGATTATCCAAAACCGCTTCGTATATTTTTTCAACTTTCTTTTTGGGAGAGAGCATTTTGTGTGCATATTCTCCATCATTTGTTAAGATTAATAAGCCTACGGTGTCTTTATCGAGTCTTCCTGCTGGGAAAAGCCCTCTTCTCTGCCATTCCTGAGGCACCAAATCGACCACCGTTTTTGCCCTTGAATCTCGTGATGCCGAAAGTACCCCCTGCGGTTTATTCATCATCAAATAAATCATTCGAGAAGATGCAATCTCCCGACCATCAACGGCAATGGCATCACACTCTACATCTGCCTTTTGCTCCGACTTAACTACCACAACGCCATTCACGGTCACCCGCCCTTTTCGAATCATGTAGCCTACATCTTTACGGCTACCAATATTTTGGGAGGCCAGTATTTTATCGAGCCGCTCCAAAGCCATTTTATTTTCCCTGCCTTTTTCATTATTATCTCAAATCATAGCGAACATACTCGGCCTTGCCTGCTCGCCAGCCCTCGCTGAAGATGGCTCTTTAGGTATTTGTATATTCTCGCAATTCTATTGTACTGTGCGGGGAGAGAAAACGTCAAGGTAAAAAGCGTACAGAGGAAAAACCTCTGCACGCTTTTCTATGAATGGAGTTATGCGATTATGAATTGTTGTTGTGTTAATCGGTAGGCCACGCATTGGTAGGAATCTCGCTTACATTGGTCTGCTTAGCGGATTCCGCCGATGAAGTAAGCTGCTTTGCCGTGTTGCCGGGCATAATGCGGTCACTGCCCGCAAATCCACACATGAAGCCGTCTATTGGGGTAGAGCTAATGTCTCCTCCAATTACCTTACCGCCAAGCACCAGCATGGTAGCACGCACGGGGGCTCCTTGGTCGGTTGCGTTATTTACCTCATATACCCACTGTTTGCATATCTTACCTGCATAGCGTGTCAAATCCAGCCCTTGCTCTTTTTGCATGCTATTGTACTTTTCGTACACCTCATTAAAGGTTGCAGGTATGGTTATCTCGCGTATTTCAATGGGCTCACTCGAAACCTCCCAACCAAATTGGGATAAGAACGCAATGCGGTCTTCGTTACTATCGGCTTTTACATTATATTTTTGGTTGCCCATGGTTGCTTCGCTACCCGACCCACGAACCACCATCGCAGTAATTGCAACCAGTACCAGCACTAAAATAAGAAATACAACCAATAGAATGTTTTTACGTTTTGCTTTCACAGATACGACGAACATTGCTCTCTCCCCCTTAATTCATACCAATACATATGCTCTTTCACGCCCACTCATGCAAGCATTTTTCGATTTATTGCCTGTTATATAGATTGCTGAACTAGCACAGTACATTAATACACCAAATAACAAAAGGCTGATAAAATACATCAATTAAAAACGCGCCTACAATGGGAACAATAATAAGCGCTTTGCGTGACTCGCCATATTTTGCCTGAATGGTAGTCATGTTGGCTACCGCAGTGGGGGTAGAGCCTATGTCGTGCCCAATTAAACCAGCACACATCACCGCCGCATCGTAATTTTTGCCGAGGATGCGGAAAATAATAAAATAAGTAAGCAACACTAAAACGACCGTTTGCGTAACAAGAACAACCAACAGAGGAAGAGCAAGCTCTGCCAGCTCCCAAAGCTTGAGCGTGAGAAGAGCCATAGAAAGGTACAGCCCTAACGTTACATCTCCCACCTTATCGTTAAAGTCCATGCGAAACTCGTAGAAATGGTATTTTTCATTCAGGTTTCGTACCAGTACCGCAAAAAACATTGCACCTACATAGGTGGGTATCGACATGTGAATCAGCTGCCCCAAATAACCAACTATGACAGATCCAAGTGTCATGCAGAGCATGAGAGTTGTCAGGTTTTTCATGGTGCAGGCGTAGTCCATCTCCTTTTGTTCCTGCGGCTGTTCTTCATAGCCTCTTACATCAATCTGAAATTCCTCATCGGGCTTTGGCTCAAGCCGGTAGCGAATAATCAAACGGCGACCCAACGGCCCGCCAATCAGGCTTGCTACAATAAGGCCAAACGTAGCTGCGGCAAGACCCACCAGGCTTGCGCCGGGGTACCCCATCGCTTCCAGCGTTTGCCCGTATGCCGCCGCGCCACCGTGGCCGCCTACCAGCGCCACCGGGCCAGAGACGATTCCATATGCGGCATGCAGCCCCACCATTGGCCCAAGGCCAACACCAATTCCGGTTTGCATTACAGTAACAACTACATTGACCAACCAGTAAACAACCAGCAGCTTACCGCCGGTTAGCAAAACACGCAGGCTGGCACCAAGCCCTACCGTGGTGAAAAAGGCGAGCATAAAAACTGCTTGAAGTGAAGAATCAAATTTAAAATGAATCACGCCGCTTAAATAAAAACCAAAATTAATAAAAACGAACAGGAATCCTCCCACTACGGGAGCCGGGATGCAAAACTTTTCAAGAAACGGTACTTTACTCTTTAACCAGTAACCAATTAACAGAAAAATTGCCGCTAAGGTCATCGTACCAATGTTATCAAATGAAAAGGTCAATACCGAGTCTATCCATTCCGCACGCATACAAAATCCCCCTCAAAATATCTGTATTCTTGGTGCAGTGTTGCACCGGCATTAAGTGCTACCCCCATTCATTTAAACCGCTTATGCCCGCAACTCTTGCCTGAATAGATATGATGAACCATCACTCAATATGAGCTTTGGTTTGATTTTATAAAACAAAGAGAATGCAAATCCATAACACCCCTTCTGATTTTAGTAATTCAATTTAGAATGCAAAAAGCCCCTGCTGCTCGTAGGCAACAGGGGCTTACAGATATTCAATTGAACATGCGGGTTACCCGGCACTTTTAAAATAGCAGATAAAATTAGGCTTTGCCTGCACAACCCAAAACCGTATTGATCTTATGCTCAACCATCTCTTTAATAGCAGTACGGGCAGGAGTGAGATACTGGCGAGGATCAAAATGAGAGGGATTTTCCGCTAAGTATTTACGAACGCTTGCAGTCATCGCAAGGCGCAGGTCAGAATCGATGTTGATTTTGCACACTGCCATTGTAGCGGCTTGGCGAAGCATTTCTTCCGGAATACCAATTGCGTCTGGCATACTTCCGCCAAAGCGGTTAATTTCCTCCACAAACTGCGGAACAACCGAAGAGGCTCCATGCAGTACAATGGGGAATCCGGGCAAGCGGCGAGAAACCTCTTCCAGAATATCAAAACGGAGCTGGGGCTTTTGGCCAGGTTTAAATTTAAATGCACCATGGCTGGTTCCGATGGCAATCGCCAGTGAATCCACTCCGGTTCTCTTAACAAAATCTTCAACCTGATTCGGGTCTGTGAAATGCGCAGCATCTTCATCTACGCTCACATCGTCTTCAATACCGGCAAGCTGACCAAGCTCTGCTTCCACCGTTACATTGTATTTATGGGCATACTCTGCTACGCGGCGAGCTTCCTCTACGTTCTCTTCATAAGACTTTGAGGAGCCGTCGAACATAACAGAAGAGAAACCACCGTCAATGCACTCTTTGCAAAGCTCAAAGGAAGGGCCATGATCCAGATGCAGAGCGATAGGCAGCTCAGGGTTCAACTGAACCGCTGCTTCTACCAGCTTTGTAAGATACGTGTGATTCGCATATTTGCGTGCTCCTGCGGAAACCTGTAGGATTACGGGAGCTTTCAGCTCATGGCAAGCCTCTGTGATTCCCTGAATAATCTCCATGTTGTTAACGTTGAATGCGCCGATGGCGTATCCGCCTTCGTAGGCTTTCTTGAACATTTCCGTCGTATTTACCAATGGCATTTGGATCACACTCCTGAATGATTTTTTTATAGTTGGTTTTGATACAACAACGACTGTGCTGTTGAGGCTATTATACCATAAATCAGCAGAAAAGACAGGCTTGTTAAAAAAACAACTATAAAATCTTAGGAAGAAATTTTGTATCTTTCAGGCAGTAAACAGTTCTGCGTTACACCGGCTATAATGAAAAAGGTACTGCTGGGCAACTCCTGCATAGGGGCCAAGCTGCTCAGGTGAATAGCCGGGTAGCAGCACCGCCATGGCACGTTTCATCCAAACATCCATTGGGAATGCCTCTAGCCGGTGGAACCCATACAGCAAAGCGCATTCGGCAACCTTGTCTCCCACACCGTAAATTTGCGTGAGGCTTTGCCGAGCCTGATCCATTGGCAAATGATAGAGTGCGTTTAAATTCACCGTGCCATCTACTACCTTCTGGGCGGCGTCAATCAAATATTTGGCTCGAAAACCACTGCGTACGGGTGCAAGAGTATCTATGGTTTGCTCTGCCAAACGCTCCGCAGTGGGAAAATCATAAAAACCATCGCGCTGTTCACCCAGCAATTGGCAGAGCCTGTCAACAAGGCCTTTAATGCGCGGAATGTTATTGTTTTGAGACAGAATAAACGAGCAAAGTGCTTCCCATGGGTCTTGCTGCAATAAGCGGATACCCGGTGCAAACCTTGCTGCTTCTTTTAAAGCAGGGTGCATTTCTGCAAAGGATTCCCGTACCGTTGCATAGTCGAAATCAAGGTCAAAGTAAGGAATCCAAATCGATTCGAATTCCGTAGCGGTTACCCCGTGAAATAACACCGTGCCGTTTTGCTCGGTAATTGTCAGTTTTTGTCCGAAAGCAATTCCTCGGTATTCTCCGCCCGGCAGCACCTGCCAACGAAAGCATTGGCCGCAATCCAGCGTTTGCTGTAAATCCAATTCTGGCGAGGATGAAAACTCGATACCACGCGAACTCTCTATGTATTTCATAAGCTGCCTCCTTTTCCGCGTTCTCTTTAGCGGAATACACATTGCTATTCGTTATAGCATACTTTTAAAGAAACGTAAATGGATTTTTACGAAACTACGTAAAGGGAAAAATACTATCTGTTATTTGATAATTTGTATGAGTGCGTCGGAATTGGTTGACATAACAGGTTTTTTAACCAACCTTTAAAAAAAGTTAATATGACGGTATACCGTCACTTATCAACACTTTCAACAGAGTTATCCACAGCGTCTTCCCAGGTTATCCACATAGTTTATGTAAACTGATAAATTTTACATATGGTATAACATGTATTTATACAATCCTTTTCCTCACCTATTCCGTATAAACGATTTGCTTTGGCCTAAAATAAAGGTATTAAAACAGCAGGAGGCTCATTATGATCCGCGGAATTAGCAGACAAATCATTGAGGTAAAGGAAACCGGAAATATGTACTACGAAAGCGCCTATTTGGTGGTAAAGCCAGAATACGCAAGCGCTGAACGCGAGCTTTTAGAACGAGAAGCCCGCAAAATACTACGAAGCTTAGACGCACCCTCTGGCATGAAGCGCGCAAAGGGAATGTCTTTTTGGGTCACACGCGTTCTCCCTCCTGCGGCTGTTGCCGCAGTGGCAACCATCCTTTATTTTGCCACAATTTAGGCCGATACACAATCCGCCTTTTTTTAACAAATTCTTTTCCTTTCCGTTACCTTTTGTGTTATAATAACCTCACGGTGCAGGCCGAAGCGTAGCTTCGGGCACCTGAGAGAACATTGAATCATCTGCCTTACTCCAATCTAAAGTTTAGAGCTAATTATTTTGGTGTTTATTATTTATGACGATTGAATAACCTCACCGTGCAGGCCGAAGCGTAGCTTCGGGCACCTGAGAGAACATTGAATCATCTACCTTACTCCAATCTAAAGTTTAGAGCTAATTATTTTGGTGTTCTTTATTTTGACGATTGAATAACCTCACGGTGCAGGAAGCGTAGCTTCGGGCACCTGAGAGAAAATTGAATCATCTGCCTTACTCCAATCTAAAGTTTAGAGCTAATTATTTTGGTGTTCTTTATTTAGATGATTGAGTAACCTCACGGTGCAGGCCAAAGCATAGCTTCGGGCACCTGAGAGAACATTGAATCATCTACCTTACTCCAATCTAAAGTTTAGAGCTAATTATTTTGGTGTTCTTTATTTTGACGATTGAATAACCTCACGGTGCAGGAAGCGTAGCTTCGGGCACCTGAGAGAACATTGAATCATCTGCCTTACTCCAATCTCAAGTTTAGAGCTAATTATTTTGGTGTTTATTATTTAGATGATTGAGTAACCTCACGGTGCAGGCCGAAGCGTAGCTTTCTAGAACTGTTATCAAAATTGAGAATAAGCTATTTTTTGCTTTTGCAATTATAATAGCTAGCAATACTATTTTTTCTGTACAAACCACAGTCTCTTGCTGGCACAGGGTTTGCTCTCAAGCCCTGCGCCAGCAAGAGTAATCCAATAAATAATACATCTGCATTGCGGCGCTGCCGCAGCAGCACTTAATTAATAAAAAGTAAGACCGTAAAGAGGAGTCAAAACATATGGAAGAAAACAAAACCACCGGGCGCGGTGACGATATTATTGCGGGCAGAAATGCCGTTAGCGAAGCACTGAAATCCGGGCGCACCATCGACAGCATCTACATGGCTCGGGGCAACCGCACAGGCTCCATCGGCGGAATTATTGCAAAAGCCAAGCAGGCTGGTATTCCCATTAAGGAAGCTGACCCCAAAAAGCTTGATTACATGTGCGGGCACGCAAACCACCAAGGTGTGGTAGCCGTGGCGGCAGTAAAAGAATATGCCACTCTAGAAGATTTGTTCCGGGTAGCGGAAGAGCGTGGCGAACCGCCTTTCTTTATAGTTGCGGACGAGCTGGAAGACCCACATAATTTGGGAGCGATTCTTCGTACGGCAGAGTGCTCCGGAGCGCACGGTGTTATTGTTCCGCGCCGCAGAGCCGCGGGGCTCACTTTTGCCGTAGGCAAAGCATCCGCAGGTGCGGTGGAATACGTTCCGGTTGCAAGAGTAACCAATTTAGCCAACACTTTAGATGAACTGAAAAAACGCGGCTTATGGATTTATGCCGCTGATATGGATGGGCAAGACTGGTGTGCTGTGGATTACCGCAGTCCCGCTGCCATTGTAATTGGTTCGGAAGGGTTCGGCGTCAGCCGGCTCGTTCGAGAAAAATCAGATTTTATCATATCTTTACCGATGCTGGGAAAGATAAACTCGTTGAATGCTTCTGTGGCATGCGGCGTGATTTGCTATGAAGTCGTACGGCAGCGCAGGGGGATTCAGGCTAAATAAGCAAAAGGACGGGAGCGTGTAGCCTACCATGGAAAACAAGAAGGGGAAAAACTCTCCGGAATACTCGGTGGATGATATTCTGGCGGAGGCGAAAGACCGTTTGAGCAGTAAGGCGTTTGAAACGCTAACCGGCGAAGACGAAAAAAGCGCACCGCGAATTCAACCACCTGAGACTCAGCCGAAGCCGGAACAGCCGGCACCGCCTGAGCGCGGGCCAGAGATTCCGGCCCCTATTTCTCAGCCCCCACAGGAGATGCCGGCACAGCCGATGACTCCTGGGCAAAGCGGCGAAATCCGCTTTACTGCAGCAACTAATACAATCAGCCCCGAAGAATCCAAAGAGGAACAGCCCGCACCCCGCGGGCTGAAGGGCTTTTTTGCACGCAGACGCAATCGGAAAGCAGAAAAAGCGTGTGAGTTTGATGACGAAGAGGATATTTATTACGGTCTTCAGTTAAAACCGGTAGAAGAGTATAAAAAAGGGTATGACGACCCAATCCATACGGAGAAGGGCCCCACACCCGCTTTTCGCTATTTATTTGATGAGACACCGGAAGACGAGATGGAGAAAGAAATCTCCGCCCGCTTTCAGCCAAAAGAACCGGAATCGCCGGTACACCTTGTGCGTGAATCACAGCAAAGGCCGCTTGGCCCTACCGCACCACAAAAAGAGACTGCGGCAAAGCAAGAAGCGGTTCAGCCAAAACAGAAAAGCGAGCCCGTAAAAAAAGAGTCTACCCAAGAGTTCCGCTTACCCGAGCTTCTCACCGGCAGCCACTTGCGCTTAGAGCCGCTCCCCTTCCCAAAAGAGAGCGACAGCGGATTTATGGATTTGGAAGAGGCAGCTCGCCTGGTTCAAAAATCTCAGGGTGATGCTTCGCCCCCCGTTAAACAGCCGACCAAGCCGCAGCGCCCTGCTCGAGAAGTACTCACAGCGCAACCATCGATTTCAAAAAAAGAAGTTACAAAAGAAATGGATGTTGTAACGCCGGAATCGGAGCCTCGGCGTGCTCCCTCAGAACGCAAAGAGCAGTCGGGAGTACAAGCTCCCGCACCGGAACCGGTAAACCCGAATGCAGATTCACCATCTGCTCCTAGCGCGGTTCCGCAGGAGCCCACGAAGCAGCTGGCAACAGAACCCACTGTTTCTCCCTTAAGCTCACCTTCAGAACAACCCGAACCGGTTGAGGCGCAAACGGTGTTGTCGCAATCGGAGGAAGAAAAACGGGCGCGAGCCGCACTGGAACAGCTTCAGGCACAGGCCGCCATACGCAAAGCGGAGCAGCAGAAAAAGGAGCAAATTCGTTCCTTGGTTCGAAGCTCTCGCAAATATCTGCCGAACACCCTGCCCGTTCACATTTTAGAATTTAACCGTTTGGAAGCGGCACTTACCCGTGTGGAAGAATGCTACCAACCCACGCCGGAGGAACAACTGGAAGAGCCAGCACGCAAACAGCCACGCCACCGTAAAAAAAGAGCTACCACCTCTTCCAACGTACATAGCTTTCACTTCCTTGGTGAAATAGAGGAAGACAACGACCCAGGTGACGAACCGGCTCCAAAGCCTGAACCAGAAAATTTAGATGACTTTACCGCTCCGGAGGATGCACCCTCCATTCTGCATGAACTTGGAGCAGAGCACCGTGCACTCGCTTTGCGTGTGTCGGTCACGGGAATCCTGCTGATGGTCATGCTCTTTTGGGGCTTTGTGAGTGAGCGCTCCGGCATGCTGCCCGCCTTTTTAAGGGCAGATGTTCTACCTCTCGCGTACCTAATTACAAATTTAAGTTTATTTACCATTGCCGTAATATTCTGCCGCAAAACCGTGTTTGGTGGTATCCGTGCATTGGTAAGCCTGAAAGCCAATGCAGACAGCGGCGTGGCAGTTGCCGCCGTTGCCGCTTGGATACAAGGCGCGGTCATGCTCTTTCAAACACATGAGGTTGAAAATGGACAGCTTCATTTGTATGCGGTACTTGCTGCACTAGGTCTATTCCTCAACTCTGCCGGTAAACTCTCTATGGTGAGGCGCATCCGTGCAAACTTCCGCTTTTTAGCCTCGCCAGAGCCAAAAATGGCTGTTGAGCTGTATGACGATTACAACACCGCGTTGCAGCTGGCAAAGGGCTGTGTGATAGGCGAGCCACTCATTGCTTACCAACGGAAAACTGGCTTCTTCCGCAATTATTTGCGCAACTCCTACGACTCTGACCCCAGCGAGCAGGCATCGCAGTCTATGGCTCCTCTGCTATTCCTCGGTAGCATATTGCTGTGCGCAGTAAGCCTTATTCTTACCCACAGCGCTTCCGCCGCAGTAACATCCTTTGCCGCAGCTGCTTGCGTGAGTGCTCCCATTACCAGTATGCTGTGTGTTAATATGCCCATTAGCCGTCTTTCTGCTTTGGCAAGAAGGTGTGGCACTATGCTGGTGGGAAATACCGCTGTGGAGTATTTCTGTAACACCAATGCTTTAATGACAGATGCCAAAGAACTATTCCCCAAGGGAACTGTCATTTTAAATGGCATTAAAACCTTTGGCGGCCAGCGGATTGACGAAGTGATTATGGATGCCAGCGCCGTCATGTGCACATTGGGCGGGCCACTTAGTGACCTGTTTGAGCAGATTATTCAAAACAGACGCGATATATTGCCCAAAGCTGAAAACATTACGTATGAAGATGACCGCGGTGTTACCGGGTGGGTAAACGGGCGGCGCACCTTAGTTGGCACACGCGAGCTTTTAGAGCAGCACGGTCTTACCCCTCCCTCCAGAGATTATGAAAATAAATATCTGCTTGGCGGGAAAAAGGTGGTTTATTTGGCTTCGCAAGGCGAACTAGTTGCCATGTTTGTCATTTCGTATAACTCAGACAAACGGCGGGCTCAGGAGCTTCGCCGCATGGAGAAAAATGGAATCAGCCTAATACTGCGCACAACAGACCCGAATATGACCCCCGAATTTGTGGCGCAATGCTTCGGGCTTGACCCTCACTCCGTACGGGTTTTGCCGGAATCCCTCGGCTCGTTGTACCAGAACAATATTACAAGGGAATGTGACCGCTCCGACGCATTGTTTGTCTCAAAAGGCCGCCCCGCCTCTATGATGCGGATACTGACCGCCTGTGTAAGGGAGAAAAGCAATGTAACCATGGCTACCATGCTGCAAACCGTCGGTGTCATTCTCGGCTTCCTATTTGTAGCATTTTTAATCTTTTTCTCTGGGCTTGAGCAGCTTTCTACCATGGCTCTCCTTTTGTACCAGCTTTTTTGGGCTGCCGCAGTTCTTCTTATTCCACGTTTGCGAAAACCATAAAATGCTATTTTTATTCTCGACCATATTCGACGGACAGTCCCTTATTCACAGGGCCTGTCCGTTTTTTTGCAAGTCAAGCAAAAACAGGGGAAACATCTGGCAGAAAACGAATTCGTGAAATTGTATAGTTTCCATAAAATCCTCTTATTTAAAGCGTATAATTTATTAGAAAGCATTGCTTCCTATGTGAAAACAGGATATAATTGTAAATAATAACTGGGAATGGATTGTATGGAATATCCAAATGACTCCTGTTTTTACAGAACAGTCTCCCGGCAATACCCTACTGCCCCGGCTGGGGCATCTTGAAAGGAGTTTTACCAAGTGAAGCAGTATCATGCGAAAAATATTCTGAACATTGCGATCGCGGGCCACAGTGGCTCGGGAAAGACCACGCTGGCAGAGGCATTGCTGTTTTTGTCCGGCGCGTCTGACCGGTTGGGAAAGGTAGGGGAAGGAAATACGGTTTGCGATTACGACCCAGAAGAAATCCGCCGTAAAGCATCCGTGGGAGCAGCGGTTGCTCCGCTAGAGTGGAAGAACCATAAGATTAATTTGATCGATACTCCCGGCCTGTTTGACTTTGAAGGCGGGCTTTATGAAGCGGTTCGTGCCGCGGATTCTGTTTTGATTACCGTTTCCGGTAAATCTGGTGTACTGGTTGGAACCGAAAAAGCCAGCCAAGCGGCCGCAGCTCGCGGGCTTTCCAAAATCTTTTTTGTCAACGGCCTCTGCGATGAAAGCGCACGCTTTTACCGTGTGTTTGAAGATTTAAAAGCCAGCTTTGGGCCATCTGTGTGCCCGGTGGTTGTTCCGTACATTGTAAACGGCAATGCCGACTGCTATGTGAACATATTGGAGTACAAAGCCTATCAATACCAAAACGGAACGCCGGTTGAGGTGCCGATGCCCGACATGGGCGACCGTTTGGATGGCCTGCGCACGGCAATTTATGAAGCCGTTGCGGAGACCAGCGATGAAATGTTTGAAAAATATTTCTCCGGCGAGCAGTTTACACCAGAAGAAGTGATTGTTGGCGTTAGCAAGGGCGTAAAAAGCGGAACCATCAGCCCCGTTTTCTGCGGTGATGCTCAACTTACTTATGGAATCGAACAACTACTCAACGGGCTTATTTGGCTGGCGCCCTCCGCAGAAGAAAAGAGCGGAGAGCTGGGGATGGATGTTGACGGCAACCCCGTGGAGCTTTCTCCAAATGAGGATGGTGCCGCGGCTGCTATCGTCTTTAAAACAATTGCTGACCCATTCATCGGCAGACTATCCTATCTGAAAGTCATCTCCGGAAAAATCACTACGGAAACTCCGTTGGTTAATATGAGAACTGGAAATCCCGAGCGCATTGGTAAGGTGATTACCATTCGGGGTAAAAAACAGGAGGACGCACAGGTACTTGTCGCCGGTGACATTGGCGCAGTACCAAAGCTGCAAAGCACCGGTACGGGAGATACCCTTTGCTCCCCTGCACGCAAAGTCGTACTCGACGGCGTTGATTATCCCGCTCCCACGCTTTCTATGGCGATTGTGCCGAAAGCCAAGGGCGACGAAGATAAAATTGCACAGGGCATCCTGCGTCTATTGGAAGAAGACCCCACTCTTCGGTTTGTAAACAATCCGGAAATTCGCCAGATGATTCTCACCGGCCTCGGCGAACAGCATTTGGATGTGGTTGTTTCGAAGCTAAAGAGCAAATTCGGGGTCGAGATTACCTTAACAGAACCACGCGTACCGTTCCGCGAAACTATTCGCAAAAAGGTACAGGTTCAGGGTCGCCATAAGAAGCAAACCGGCGGTCACGGCCAATTTGGTGACGTTTGGATTGAGTTTGCACCTTGCGACAGCGACGGCCTAGAGTTTGGCGAGCGCGTGGTTGGCGGCTCTGTGCCAAAGGGTTTCTTCCCTGCGGTTGAAAAGGGCCTGCGTGAGTGCATTTTAAAAGGCCCATTGGCGGGGTACCCCGTGGTTGGCCTGAAAGCCACCCTGTATGATGGCTCATACCACCCGGTTGATTCCTCCGAAATGGCATTTAAACTGGCAGCAGCCGTTGCCTATAAAACCGGAATGCCACAGGCATCCCCCGTTTTATTAGAACCCATTGGTACCTTAAACGCTACCGTGCCGGATTCCAACACAGGCGATATAATGGGTGAGGTAAACAAACGCCGCGGACGCATTATGGGTATGAACCCCGGTGCAGACGGAATGCAGGTGGTAGAGGCAGAAGTACCTATGGCAGAAATGCATGACTTTACCACATTTATTCGCCAGGTAACGCAAGGGCGTGGCAGCTTCACCTTTGCCTTTGTCCGTTATGAAGAAGCACCAGCACAGATGGCTCAGAAAGTAATAGATGCCGCGAAAGCAGCAGAGAAAGCTGAATAAAATACAATAAAGCAAACTGCCGGAGAATCCCCCGCAAAGGTGATTCTCCGGCAGTTTTATGTTTTTTTGCTATATTGAGCTTTATTTGCTTTTAGCGAATAAATTCTTAGATTTAGTTGCAATATGCAAATGAAAACGATATACTTGATGATATATATTATGATTGTGATAAAAGGAGGTACATATGCTGAAAATTTGGACGAAAGCGCTTAGCCTGCTATTAAGTTCCCTATTATCCATATTTCTATATATACCTGCTTATCTGGCAGATTCCATCCACTCTGCAATAGGCAACGGATTGCACATTGAGTTCAATGAACTCTTTCTTCATTCCCCATTTGATTTATCTCAAATACGATTGGGGCAAAAGAATGGTACCGGTGAGGTGTTAATTGCAAATACTGAAGAAGCCATCGGAAAAACGTTAAATACAGTGGGCGGGAGTACTTCTAGCAAGAATAACGCAGATCAGGGTCGTATAATCACCCGAAAGATATATAAAGACGTTGTAGAGGGTGACAAGGAAGCCAGGCTCTACGCAATTGTAGAAATCTATTATTGGGATTCCTTTGCGCAGATAAATACCGTGAAAAAGATGGGCTGGGAACGGCTTAGCGGAGGTGAATGGTCTTTGGAAGATCAAAGTACCGATTGGTGGTTGCCAAACGCCACTCCCGATACGGTTGTGAATTTTATGGGCTCTGCTGTTATTACCATACCCTCTGAAATAAAGAGAACGGAACGATTCCCCAAATGGCTTAAAACAACCTATACCCAAACTTATTACGAAAGGCACCCCGTTTCTGCTGAGTTTGGTCTTTGTGTGATGTAGCTCTGCACTAGCAATTTATGAGCAATTCCAACCATCTGTATTTAACCCCTGGTTGTGAAACGAGAACGGCTAGACATAACGCTAAAAATTGATTTTACTTTATATTGCATTACACAAAGCACTGTGTTCGAACCCTTTTCTTAAATCGGTCAGAATCTAGTTTGTTAAGCGCAAAAAGCAGGGGCGGGATTAGTTGAATCCCGCCCCTGCTTTTGCTTTGTAAAAGATGCTCTCTCTTACGGATTTGTAATACTGTTGAGCAGCCCGCCCTTTGAAATGATGTTTTGAATGAACGGCGGAAACGGCTGTGCCTGATATGTTTTGCCAGTGGTAAGGTCGCGGATAACGCCAGTGTCAAAATCCACACTAACCTCATCCCCCGCCTGAATCTCACGCGCCGCCTCTTCGCATTCGAGTATGGGCAAGCCGATGTTAATTGCATTGCGGTAGAAAATCCTGGCATAGGTTGCAGCAATTACACAGGAAATTCCGCTGGCCTTAATTGCAATGGGAGCATGTTCACGGGAAGAACCACACCCAAAGTTTTTATTCGCCACCATAATATCTCCCGGTTTTACCCGGTTTACAAAATCTGCGTCAATGTCTACCATGCAGTGCTGCGCCAGCTCCTGATGAGAAGAAGTATTCAGGTAACGGGCAGGAATAATCACATCGGTATCTACATTATCGCCATACTTGTGTACGGTACCTTGTGCATTCATTGTGCATCCTCCTTTCCGGTAAACAGCGCGGCGGGGTCTGTGAGTACACCGGTAACCGCACTGGCTGCCGCCACAGCAGGGCTAGCCAAGTAAACTTCAGACTCAATATGACCCATTCTCCCTACAAAGTTGCGATTCGTAGTGGAAACCGAACGCTCACCTTTGCCGAGAATGCCCATATGTCCGCCAAGGCACGGCCCACAGGTTGGCGTTGAGAACACCGCCCCAGCCTCTACAAAAATTTCTGCCAAGCCTTCTCGAATTGCTTGAAGATAAATACTCTGTGTTCCGGGAATAATAATGCAGCGCACACGCTTGTTGACCTTACGTCCCTTTAATATCTCTGCGGCGGCACGCAGGTCTTCCATGCGTCCGTTGGTGCAGGAGCCAATCACGGCTTGGTCTATCTTCACCGTACCCGCCTCATCAATGGTGCGGGTATTCTCCGGCAGGTGAGGGAATGCAATCGTTGGGCGTAAATCCGAAAGGTTAATGACAATCTCGCTATCGTATTTTGCGTCTTCATCTGCCGTATAAATAACCGGAGCGCGCTGAAAACGATTCTTACAGTAAGCAAGTGTGACTTCATCCACCGGGAAGATTCCATTTTTGGCACCCGCTTCAATTGCCATGTTTGCAATACACAAGCGGTCGTCTATCGAGAGCGATTTTACGCCCTCACCGGTAAACTCCAAAGATTGGTACAAGGCTCCATCCACACCAATTTTTCCAATGAGGTGCAAAATCACATCTTTTCCAGACACCCATTTGGGACACTGCCCCTTGAGCACCACGCGAATGGCTCCTGGCACTTTAAACCATGCCTTACCGGTAATCATGCCCGCTGCCATATCCGTTGAGCCTACTCCGGTAGAGAAAGCACCTAAGGCGCCATATGTGCAGGTGTGAGAATCTGCCCCAATGACACAATCTCCCGGACCCACAAGGCCTTGCTCCGGCAGAAGCGCATGCTCAATCCCCATTTGACCAACATCGAAGAAATTGGTGATGTCGTATTGGTCAGCAAAGTTGCGCGTTTGGCGACACTGCTCCGCCGCTTTAATGTCTTTGTTTGGTGTAAAATGGTCGAGCACCAATGCAATTTTATCCTTGTGAAACACTCCTGAGGCTCCACTTTTTTCAAATTCATTAATCGCCACCGGGCTGGTGATGTCGTTCCCCAAAACCAAATCCAGCGTTGCTTCTACCAATTGCCCGGCAGTCACCTGCGGCAAAGCGGCCTTAGCTGCCAAAATCTTTTGCGTCATCGTCATTCCCATCGGTTCAAAACCTCCCCTGCTGTGTTAAAAACCATCGGCATGTCATTTCACGCCTTTGGCTTTGTTTTCTCTATTATCGCATTCCTCTTGCGCGAAGAATGTAAATCATGTTACAATCTAAAAAATTTATAAATAATATATAGTACACATTTAAATACATAAGTTGGTTTATGGGAGTGAATGAAATTGGAACAGCCAAACCACTCAGCAAAGAGTTTATGGGAGGTTCTAGAACAAATAGAGACCCCACGGCTATACCCGGGAAATCAAATGATTTACCGGCAGGGGGAGGTCGCCGAACGTTTTTATTACCTGAAAAGTGGCAAGGTGCGAATTTCGATAAGCTCAGAAAACGGGCAGGAAAAAACACTAGCTCTACTTACGCCCGGCAATATTTTTGGGGAAGCCGCCTTTTTTGATGGCCTGCCCCGTGTATCTTCGGCACGAACGCTTGAAAAATCGCAGATAATCCCCGTAAGCCGTGAGCTTCTTCTCCATTGCTTTCGTGAAGAACCGATGCTTGCTTTTCAATTACTGCATTTATTTTCAAAAACAGTTCGAATGCTCTCAAACCAAGTAGACCACATGACCTTTTTACAGGCCGACCGCCGTATTGCCAAAATACTCACCGAGCTTAGTGGAGGACTACATGGCCAGACCATTGCGTGTTCACATGAGGATTTGGCAAGCATGGCTGGGGTCTCTCGAGTTACAGTAAGCCGTGTATTGGGAGAGCTAACGCGGAACGGTTGGGTTCGCACACACTACCGCAGCATTGAAATACGAAATCCAGAGGCATTATTGCAATACGCTTTGTCTCCCACTGCCAATTAATCTTATAGAATCCGCAAATTTTGGGAACAATACTACCGCCCATTCTTCTCTTCAAAATCATTGTGAACCAGCGCAGATAGAATGGATTTTTAAACGGAGTGATTGCTTTGAAATTTGGTCTGGGAAAAAAGAGTATCTGCCTATGGCGTATTCAAGGAACACTCGCAGCACTGCTTTTCTGTTTTTTAAGTGGAGCGGTTGCGGTACTTCTCCCCATTGCAGGTATTACTATTTGTATAGTCGTAATCACAATATACTTATTGTATTTCTTTTGGTATACTCCCCGCCTGTTTCAAACGGCATATGTATCTCTGGAAGATGGGCGCCTTACTTGGAAAATCGGCTTGCTCTTTACGGTAAAAACCTCACTTCGGTTAGAGAGCATCCTCACAGCGACCATTTCGCATACCCCACTGCAAAGTGCACTGGGGCTATGTACGCTTTCCGTGCGGCCAGTGGGTGCGCCTATTAAATTGCGCCAGCTTGCTGAAAAAGATGCACGAACGCTAATGCAATGGATTGAGGAGGCCGCCGATGACTAAACGACCCCATATTGTTACCTTATGGACGTATCTGTCGCGCTTCTTCTTCCTTTTGATTTTCCCAATATTGCAAGCTATTTTTCTGGCACCGTTTTCGGAGGTGGCCTGGAGCAGCCTACCCAGCGTAGTAGGGATTGTAGGGATTGCTTATTTTCAATACCTAAGCTGCGGTTACGGAGTAACGGCCGTAGAAGAAAACGGGCGCAGCCTCTCCATATTGTATTGGAAAAGCGGGTTGTTTTTCCAGAAGCAAAAAATACTCCCGGCAGATTGTGTTGCTTCGGTTTTTCTTCGTCTTAATCCGATATTAGATCTCTTTGGAGCGGCGCAGGTGATGCTCGATAGCCCTGCCGCCAATGCAAAAAAGCCAAGCCTTACCTTGTTGCTGCCTAAGAAAGCACCGTTACTTTGGTGGCAGCAATTGCGCGAAGAGATTTCACACCGATATGCTGCCAGCTCAATTCGTGTGGTTCTTATGGCAATATCATGGTCAAACCCGGCATCCGGCTTATTATTAATCGGTATCTTATTTAACCGGGCAAGCAAGATTTTAGGGGATGAGCTCACACAGCGGCTTTACGGTATTTACGATAATGTAAACCAAACGGAGCGGCTTATGGCTTGGGGGCTACCTCCTACGGTTGCAATTGTTGGTTGGCTAATGGCATTGGGGTGGTTCTGCGCTTTTCTTGTTCAATTTTTTCGTTATGCCTTCTTTACCGCAGGGGTATGTCCCACTGGAACGATGATCTCACGGGGGATGATTTTTCGCAGCCGCCAACTGCTCACCAACCAGGCCATACGAGCCGTTGCAATACGGCAAACCCTTATGATGCGCCTGTTTCACCTATCCTCCGTATACCTGCACACCATTGGTTCCGGCAAAGAAAAGGGAGACCGAAGCCTGCTAATGGCTGCGGCTACCACGCCTGAGTTACGGCATCACCTTGCTCGCTTTTACCCAAAGGAATCCCCTTATTTTTTCTCAAGAGAAGGAATGAGCGTGATTCGGCCTTCCAAAAATTCATTGTTTAGCTTTCTGCTTTCTCCTCTGCTAAATGCTGGGGGCATTTTGGTTCTGTATTTATTATTTGTTCGCTATCTACCCTTGTTTTCACCACTCATTTTGTTCTTGTTCGCTTTCCCACTTTATTATCTGCTGCTCCGCCTTGCCGCATACCGCAATACCTTTTTGGCGGAAGATAGCACACACATTACTGCTTGCGGCTATATTAAAGATCAATTGTTTACCGCGGTGGTTCCCAAACGCGCGGTACAAATTGTTGTGATACGCCAAAACCCTTTCCAAAAACGAAGCGGGCGCTGCCAAGTGCGGCTATGTATTGGTACGGAAAAGGGAGCCTGCTTTGATTTACGCCATTTTCGCCTGAGCGATATTGAGAAGTTTCGTTTTGTACCTGAGGAAAGTGAAAGCAAGCAGTTATAAAAGCAAAGATATTACTGAAGATGGATAAAAAAATACCAAGGCGCCGCTAAGCGGCGCCTTGGTATTAAAAAAGAGAGAGTAATCAAACGAAGACCGGTGGGTATTCCAACTAGAGGGGGCTGGAATAGAAAGCATCCCTTATCCGGTATCTATTATAAATTATACTGATAAATAAAAATAATGCAATAGTTTTTGTGCTTTATATGAAAAAATTTCAAAATAATTCAAAATCGCACGTTATAAAACGAACATTACTCTTTATGTCCGTAACGAAGTATGGCTATTATTTTTCATAATTGATTTCTTGAATTCCTCTTTCTGTTTGTTGATTCAATTCATACCATTTATGAATCGTAGAGTTGGGAGCAGCATGTTTGCGATTATAAAAAAGACTTGCCAGAAAGGCAAGTCTTTTTTAGTGGCTGTTTGTAAATCCAGAAAGTATTCTTTCGAATTATTCGTCTTTCCCACAGCACTTTTTATACTTTTTACCGCTTCCGCAGGGGCAGGGGTCGTTTCTGCCGACCTTACTGCCGTTTACGACGGGGTGATTCTCTTCACTGCCGTCACCCGCACCGGTCGCCATGGTGGGCTTTGCCACCTCTTCGCGTTTCGGCTCTTCCTGTGTTTGCAGGCGTACGGTCAGCATCATGCGAGCCGTATTTTCACGAATTTGTGAAATCATCGCATCGAACATATCGAAGCCTTCCATACGGTACTCAACAACCGGGTCACGCTGAGCATACGCACGCAAGCGAATACCACGCTGCAGCTCTTCCATGGCATCAATATGATCCATCCAGAGAACGTCTACGTTCTTGAGCAGAATTACACGCTCCAGTTCGCGCACAATTTCAGGGCTATATTCTTTTTCACGCTGCTCGTACATGCGGTTTGCAATTTGCAGCAGCTCGTTCTTTACATATTCGGGGTCCAAATCCTCTAGCTCTTCCGGGGAGAAATCCAAGTCCTCTGGCTTTAGGAGCCAACCCATATAGTGGTCGCGCAGTCCCTTGAAATCCCAATCGTCATGCAGCTGGTCTTCTGGCAGGTAACGCTTAATATTGGTATCAATCGCTTGCTCAATCATGGTAATGATTTGGCCGCGAATGTTCTCACCATCCAGTACTTGGTCACGTTGCTTGTAGATAACCTCACGCTGACGGTTCATAACATCGTCGTATTGCAGAACGTTTTTACGAATACCAAAGTTACGGCCTTCCACCTTGCGCTGGGCGCTTTCAATGGTTTTTGAGAGCATGCCCGCTTCAATAGGCATATCCTCTTCCACCTTGAGGGAATCCATCAGGTTCGAGATACGCTCACCGCCGAACAAACGCATTAAATCGTCTTCCAGCGAGATGAAGAACCGGCTTTTACCGGGGTCTCCCTGACGACCGGCACGACCACGCAGCTGGTTATCAATACGGCGGGATTCATGGCGCTCGGTACCAATGATATACAGGCCGCCCAAGGAACGAACCTCTTCGGCAATTGGGCGAATCTGCTCTTTGTATTTTTCATTCAGCTCCACATAGGTTTTGCGAGCCTCTAAAATCTCGGGATCCTGAGTATCGGAATATGCGGTGGATTCACTAATCAGTTCTTCTGAGAAGCCCATGCGGCGCATTTCAGACTTTGCCATATACTCGGCGTTACCACCAAGCATAATATCGGTACCACGACCAGCCATGTTGGTTGCGATAGTTACCGCACCCTTTTTACCGGCCTGCGCAACAATCTCTGCTTCCTTTTCATGGTACTTCGCATTAAGAACCTCGTGCTTTACGCCGCGTCGCTTAAGCATACCGCTAAGAATTTCAGATTTTTCAATGGAGATGGTACCAACCAAAACAGGTTGTCCCTTTTTGTAGTGCTCCTCCACATCTTCAATCACGGCATCGAACTTAGCCTTTTCTGTTTTATACACAACATCCGGCAAATCCTCACGAGCAAGAGAACGGTTTGTGGGAATCTCCACAACGTCCAGCTTATAAATCTCACGGAATTCCTCTTCCTCGGTCATCGCCGTACCGGTCATACCGGAGAGCTTTGTGTACAAGCGGAAGTAGTTCTGGAATGTGATAGTAGCCAGTGTTTTGCTTTCTCTAGCAACCTCCACGCCCTCTTTTGCTTCAATCGCCTGGTGTAAGCCCTCGTTGTAACGGCGACCATTCATCAAACGTCCGGTAAATTCATCAACAATAATGACCTCGCCGTCTTTGACAACGTAGTCAATATCGCTACGCATAACACCGTTTGCCTTTATTGCCTGATTAATGTGGTGCTGAATTGTAAGGTTATCCGCATCGGTTAAATTTTCAATACTAAAGAACTGCTCCGCTTTTTTCACACCCTCAGGGGTAAGGGAGGCTGTTTTCAGCTTTTCATTTACAATGTAATCGTATTCCTTATACAGCTCATCGTTATCCTCTTTTTCGTCCAGCTCGGCTACACGAATCATTTTAAGCTTTTTCGCAAAACGGTCCGCATGTGTGTAAAGATCCGTTGATTTATCCCCTTGACCAGAGATAATTAAGGGCGTGCGGGCTTCATCAATGAGGATGGAGTCCACCTCATCGACGATGGCGTAGTTATGGCCGCGCTGAACCTTATTCTCTTTATAAATGACCATGTTATCGCGTAGGTAATCAAAGCCCATCTCGTTGTTGGTGCCATACGTGATGTCTGCCTCATAGGCAGCCTTGCGCTGATCATTGTCCATATCGTGAACAATGAGCCCGACGGTAAGACCTAGGAAACGGAATACCTTGCCCATCCATTCTGAGTCACGGCGAGCCAAGTAATCGTTGACGGTAACTACATGCACACCCTTGCCGGACAGTGCATTCAGGTAAGCCGGTAGCGTTGCCACCAAGGTTTTACCCTCACCGGTTTTCATTTCACTAATGCGCCCTTGGTGCAGCACGATGCCGCCAATAATCTGTACCGGGAAGTGCCGCATCTCTAGAATACGGGCAGAACCCTCTCGGCAAACGGCAAACGCATCAGGTAGGATATCGTCCAGCGTTTCGCCATTTGCAAGCCTTTCTTTCAGCGCAGCGGTCTGCGCTTTGAGTTCGGCGTCTGACATGGCTTTATATTTTTCCTCTAACGCCAGAACAGCATCGCAAAGGGGCTGAATTCGTTTCAGCTCGCGCTTGCTGTAATTACCAAAGAACTTGGCCAAAATATTCATCGTCTTCACCTCAACACAATTTAAAGCGAAACGGCACCTGTTTCGCATGATGATCTTCGCATTTATACGGTTCATATTATAGCATAGAGCGCGCTAAAAAAAAAGAAGATTGTGTAAACAAACAGTTTCTGCCAGCTAGAGAGCCATTTCCTTTTTCCTCCACTGGTTTATTTTACCTTTTTTAGCGTTGTGTTTTTCTCTTTAAAATGGTATATATAATGCAAAAGTATTCTGTTATTTAACATGGAATGGGAGGTTTTACTATGAATTCGATTTTATGGATATCTTCTTTGGCGGGAATCGAATCGTTTCTCCGCATCTTCCTTTACCTTACGGCAATTGGCTTTGGACTAAGAGGGATAAAGGCACTCAATATTTACATTGATAAAAATAAGTAATTTGCTTAAAAGAAGAAAGATACCCGGCTTATATCCGCTAAAACACACGGATACAGGCCGGGTTTTGAATGTTTTACAGGATGCCATAAATAGAGATGCCAGCTCCTATCAAAAACATAATAATATAGGATAATATTTCTCGGTTCTGTTTTGGTGACCTTTCCTTCTTGCATACATGCCATATCACTGCCAAAAAAACCAATGATAAAATAGAGAAGGCCAGAGGTAGTAAATAATAAAATACTGCACCGTAACGTGGGTCACCCCGTATAGCAAAGCAAACGATAAATATAAAAAACCATAGTTTGTAAATTCCCTTTTCTTCCAATATTTCATTTTGTATTCCAAGCCAATACTCTTTTTTCAAAACAATATTCCCTCCTACCGTAAGTAAAGTGGGCATACACTGAGCATATACTGTTGAATTCTATACCAAAATTCCTTTTTCATAACATTTCCCTTCTTTCATTAATAGCAGAGACTCTTTTTACATGTACTGCCGAGTCATAAACCATAATGCAAGCAATATAGGTAACAGGTTCATTACTGCGCTATCCATTTTTTTCTCGCGAAAAGATTTTACTGCATTGACTGCTAGAATTACGATCAAATACAGATAAAGAAAAGTTTTAGCCGTTTGCAAGCTAACATGAAATACAGGATAAGAAAGCCCAATGAGTATACCGAGTATCACCATGACGCCTAGAAAAATATATTTCTTTTTCATATTTCATCTCTCTTTCTCATTTAAACTTGTTTGATGTATCAAACTGGTTACACAAATAAAAACAATGGTGTAGAAATAAACCCGATGCAAACTAATATGAAAAATATAGCAATACGCCCTTTAACAATTCTTTATTTCGCAACGCCAATTAAGCTAAATAAAATAATCTGCAATTATTCCGCTAACAAACGCCAAGCCTAAGCCAATCATAAAGAAAAGCTGAACAAACCGTTTTTCTTGCGTATACTTTTTCCAGTCGGGTCCGCTCTTCTTTGTAAGCCATAAGAAAAAAATAAGAATTGCACAGAGCAAAATGATTGGCGGCCATAACAAAAATGTCTTTAAAATCGCCAAGTTAACCACAGCCATCGCTTTTAAGATGCGATATGTGCTGGAGAGTACCGCATAGATAATAAAAAGATATGCTAACAGATGCCATTGCTTTTGCAAGGTTTTATCCATGAATTAACCACTCCTTTAGTACTATAAAGTAGAATCACAATATTATAGTTTATAATAATTATATAACAGATTTACATATATATCAATATTTTTAGTTTAATACTTCTTTTGGGTAATGAGTTTATATATAGAAATCAAAAAGGCTTCGCCTGCGCGAAGCCTTTTTATGTTTTCACAAACTTAATTCGATTGAGCTAACAGCAACAGTAGCTTAATCTTAAGCCAAATTAACCTCCTTTTCCAAAACATAATTATCAAATCTTTGCCAATAATGCCTTCACTTTATATAACGATTTTCGTACCTGTTTTGTTACAGAATTTTCCTATATTGCATTAAAATTACTCTATTTTACGACTTGCCTTTTTCTTTTCCCATACGATATGTGATTATTCCAACAACAATCGGTGCAGCTAACAGAATCACAACACCCAATGGAACGGAAAAATCAAAACGGAGTAAATCCTGAAAAATCGGGGCTCCGTTGGCAGTTAAAATAGAGGTAGGGCCGTCCATTAAACTGAAGAAAACATCTTTCAAAAAATAGTGAGAATAAATCAGGAATGCAGCAGAAAATATAGAAAGTGCCGCAACAAAAAATAATAGAATTTTAAATAACAAACTTTTTTTCATAGTTTTATACTGTCGTTTCCCACATTTGATTATAAGCCTTTACAGTTCCTTTATAGTTATGAAATGTCATATTAAAATTACTAATTCCGTAGATGACGTTTGTGGAATTCAGCACTCCAAATGTATCAGTGTATCCACTTACTTCTGTACTAGTTACTCCCTTTCCCTTTTTACTATTTTCTTTATTATAGTAAGTTTGTCCTCCAAAGCCACTCTTTTTGCATAATAATTTAACTTTCGCTTCCTTAATAAAGTAGCCACCATAGCTATAAGCATCCCAACTCATATAGCATTTTCCGCTTTCTCTTCTTGTAATAGTTACAGTAGCAGATCCAAGCACTTCATTTAATTTTCCTGCTTGTGCTACAACAAAATTTTTATTATTGCCTTGCTTATTATCTTGTTTAATTGTAGATCCATCTTTATAAAAGTATACTGTAAAAGATTGTGTATGCAACTCCTCTTTTCCGTCTTGATTTGCCGTAGTCGTAGCAAAAGCGGGCATGGCAAATAAACTCATCATCATGGTAAGTGCTAGTGCAAAACTCATTAACTTTTTCATTTTACAAACTCCTTTACATTCTAAGTCTCTATTTTCATATTATGAAAGCGCCTTAGATTAAACTTCCCCCTTCCATTATTCTTAAAAAATTAAACTAAATATAAAAGATGCTTTCATATATATAACGTTTTAATAATATATTTTGTTACATATAATTAAATTTTAATATATGTTTATATCTAATAGAAACAATAGAATTTCTGTAAATGGTATGAAAAAGGACTCCGCGAAAGCGGAGTCCTTTTTATAAACTACCATAACAGATTATTTTTCTGCATCGAATAAGTTTTTAATCTTATCGAAGAAGGTTTTGCGCTTTTGGTAGTTGCGCTCGTCGCCCGTGCTGTCGAACTCCCGTAGAATCTCTTTCTGGCGTTCCGTCAGGTTCTTCGGCACTTCAATCGTTACGCGCACATACTGGTCGCCGCGTCCGCGGCCATGAATGTTCGAGATTCCCTTGCCGCGCAGCTTAAATACATCGCCCGGCTGTGTGCCGTCATGCACTTGGTAGCTTACCTTACCATCCAAAGTAGGCACAATGACCTCTGCGCCCAAGGTTGCCTGCGTAAATGTAATGGGCATTTCGCACCAAACATCGTTCCCACGGCGCTCAAAAATGGCATGGGGACGAACGGTGACATACACGTGCAAATCGCCCGAGGGTCCGCCGTTTGTTCCGGCATCGCCATGGCCGCCCACGTTTAAGGTCTGCCCATCATCAATACCGGCAGGTATGGTGATTTCGAGCGTTTTTGTTTTTCTAACTCTCCCCGTGCCGCTGCAAGAATGGCATGGGTGGTCAATAATTTTACCCTTACCGCCGCATCGGTCACACCCGCGGCTGGTTTGCACTACGCCGAACGGAGTGCGCTGGCTAACCCGCACTTGACCAGTGCCACTGCACTGTGGGCAGGTTTTTGTCTCGGTACCGCTCTCTGCGCCGGAACCGCCGCAAGACTGGCACGATTCAATTCTTTGATAAGAAACTTGCTTTTTAACGCCTTTCGCGGCCTCTTCAAACGAGATGGTAACGGATGCCTGTGCATCACGCCCGCGCCGTGGCGCATTGGGGTTTGCACTGCGCCCTGCACCAAAACCACCGCCAAAAAAGCTGTTGAAAATATCGCCCAAATCAATGTCGCCATCAAAGGGGCTGCCACCGGGGCCTCCGCCAAAGTTCGGGTCTACACCCGCATGGCCAAACTGGTCGTACCGCGCTTTTTTCTCTTTATCAGACAAAACCTCGTAGGCCTCATTAACCTCTTTAAAGTTTGCCTCCGCAGCCTTATCCCCCGGGTTTAAATCGGGGTGGTACTGCTTTGCCAGTTTGCGGTACGCTTTTTTTATTTCATCATCTGAGGCATTTTTGGGTACCCCCATCACCTCATAGTAATCCCTTTTATCCGCCAAGCCAAGTCACTCCCACATGGTGCGGCAAGCGGAGCATCACACACCCCGCTTGCCCTCGATTTTCTGCGCCGGGCAATTACCACGGCATACCTCACAAAGGGCGGCCGAGGCCACCCTTTGCTGTATTGCTTCTATGGTGCCGCGGCACCCGTTTCGTTGTATAACAAATGCACTGGGCATATAATACCACAAAATGCACCAAGTTGAAAATACCGGAATTATTTCTGGCTGTCGTCTACGTCCTTAAAGTCCGCATCGTACACCGTCTGTCCGCCATCTTCTGCCGGGCCCTGCTGGGGCTGGCCGCCCATGTCGGGAGCTGCTTCACCGCCCTGCGGTGCATTGGCTTTGTAAAGTTTTTCAGACACAGCGTACAGGCTCTTCTGCACGTCTTCTGTTTTCAGCTTCAGCTCTTCCACTGTTGCAGTGGTAAGCATGCCCTTCAGCTCAGCAACCTTCTGGTTCAGCTCGTTTTTGTCCGCTTCGTCAATCTTATCGCCGCTGTCACTAATCAGCTTTTCAACGGAATAGCAAAGGTTCTCCGCTTCGTTCTTTGCGTCAACCTCTTCACGGCGCTTTTTATCTTCCGCAGCAAACTGCTCTGCTTCTTTCACTGCCTTATCAATATCGTCCTTGTTCATGTTTGTGCTGGAGGTAATGGTGATATGCTGTTCCTTGCCGGTGCCAAGGTCTTTTGCAGAAACATTTACAATGCCGTTGGCATCCAAATCAAAGGTAACCTCAATCTGGGGGATTCCACGAGGAGCGGGAGCAATGCCGTCGAGCTTAAACAGAGCAAGCTGCTTATTGTCGCGGGCAAATTCACGCTCACCTTGCAACACGTTAACCTCAACCTGAGTCTGGCCATCTGCTGCGGTGGAGAAAATCTGGCTCTTCTTGGTGGGGATAGTGGTATTGCGCTCAATGATTTTGGTCATGACGCCACCCATGGTTTCAACACCAAGGGAAAGAGGAGTAACATCCAACAGCAGCAAGCCCTGAACCTCACCGCCCAGAACACCTGCCTGCAAGGCAGCGCCGATGGCAACGCACTCGTCGGGGTTAATGCCCTTAAAGGGGTCTTTTCCGGTCAGGTTCTTAACCGCATCCTGAACCGCAGGAATACGGGAGGAACCACCAACCATCAGCACCTTGCTGATATCAGAAATCTGGAGGCCGGAATCCTGAAGAGCCTGGCGAACCGGGCTCATGGTCTTCTCAACCAAGTCAGCAGTCAGCTCATTAAACTTTGCACGAGTAAGAGTAAGGTCTAAGTGCTTGGGGCCAGTTGCATCTGCGGTAATGAAAGGCAGATTAATGGAAGCGGTGGTCATGCCGGAAAGCTCAATCTTTGCCTTTTCTGCGGCTTCCTTGAGGCGCTGCATCGCCATTTTGTCGCCGCTCAGGTCAATACCGGCTTCTCTCTTAAATGCGTCAACCATCCAGTCCATCACGCGCTTATCGAAGTCGTCGCCGCCTAAACGGTTGTTACCGGCAGTAGCAAGAACCTCCTGCACACCGTCGCCCATTTCAATAATGGAAACGTCGAATGTACCGCCGCCCAAATCGTAAACCATAATCTTCTGGTCGTCGCCCTTATCGATGCCATAGGACAATGCCGCAGCAGTCGGCTCATTGATGATTCTCTTTACATCCAAACCAGCAATTTTACCGGCATCCTTTGTTGCCTGACGCTGTGCGTCCGTAAAGTAAGCAGGTACGGTAATAACCGCGGAGGTTACAGGCTCACCCAAATAGGCTTCTGCATCTGCCTTCAGCTTTTGCAGAATCATTGCAGAAATCTCTTGAGGAGTAAAGCTCTTATCGTCAATATTCACCTTAAAGCCGGTACCCATTTCTCTTTTAATCGAAGCGATGGTGCGCTCGGGGTTTGTGATTGCCTGGCGTTTTGCCACCTGACCAACCATACGCTCACCGGTTTTAGAAAATGCAACAACAGAGGGAGTGGTGCGAGCGCCTTCTGCGTTCGAAATAACGACCGGCTCGCCGCCCTCAATAACTGCTACGCAGGAGTTTGTTGTACCTAAGTCGATACCAATTGTTTTTGCCATACGATTTACCTCCAAAAATTTAGGTTAAATTATTTATTTATATTTATCTAGCCGACAAATCGGCAACCGCCGTTTCACAAAAGGCGGATTCTTAAATTCAGGCCAATTTAGTTGGCCACTTGAACCATTGCGTGGCGAATGATTTTGTCGCCGATTTTGTAGCCCTTTTGCAGAACCACGGCAATTACATTTTCGCCAAGTGAATCATCTTCAATATGAGATACGGCGTTGTGTACTTCGGGGTCGAACGGTTCGCCCGGCTCCCCAATTGCGGTAACACCCATTTTTTCAAGTGCGGCGGTTAACTGGTTAAATACCATTTCAACGCCCTTGCGTAGGTCTTCCACAGAGCCGCCCTGCTGTGCAAGTGCACGCTCCAAATTATCACAAACGGGAAGAACCTTTTCAATTGCATCTGCCGTAGCGTCGGTATAAACCATGGTTTTCTCACGGTCTGTACGCTTGCGGTAGTTATCGTATTCTGCGGCAGTGCGCAGCAGCAGTTCTTTCTGCTTTGCTAGCTCTGCGGCAGTTTGCTCTAGCTGCTCCTGAAGCTGGTTGATTTCAGCGTTGGAACTGCCTCCCGGTGTTTCTGTCTGCGGCTGCTCCGCTGTGTTTACTTCATTCTCCAATTCAGCCTGATTCGCTGCATCCTTTTTACTCAAGGAGATTGCCCCTTTCTGCTGCCGTCACGCGGCAGCCTGTCATTCTATATTTTCATTACATTGTTCCCTATTCTTCCTGACGAAGCTCTGTCAGGAGCCGCCCCACGGTTTGAGACAAATAATCTAGCTTGCCAATTAGCCCTGCATAATCCATTCGGGTTGGGCCAATTACGCCAATTGCGCCGGCTCGCTGGCCATCAATGGCATATTGCGCCACGATGATGCTCGAATCGCGCAGCTCGGGGTGTTTTGTTTCATCCCCAATCATCACGCGAACTTCCTTTTGCGGTTGCAAAAGCAGCTCTGCCAAATCCTGAGGGCGTTCTAAAAAATCCATCACCCGGCGGGCGTTTCCACGCTCAAACTCGGGGTAAAACAGCAAATTCATTTGCCCGTTGAGGCGAACCTCTGGTTCAACGGATTCTTGTGCGGCCTCCATGAGCGCCATCAGCGCGGAGGACATCATCACCGTTAAATCGCCAAGAGAAGCGGCGAGCGTTTGAATATATGCGGGGGTGACTGCCGCCACAGGAACACCAGCCAGCCGCTCGTTGAGCACTCGGAAAAACACCCTTAAAATTTCAGGGGATAAGTCGAACTCACAGCGGAAGATTTGGTGCTTCATCGTGCCTGCCGAGGTAAGCAGAATCAGCATAGCGGTTCTGCGGCTCGTTTGTACAAACTGCAATGCGCGAATATCTGCCCGTTTGCCCGAGGGAGCGGTTGAAACCGCCGCAAAACGGGTAAGCCCCGCCAGCATTTGCGAAACACCCTCCAGCAGCTTTTGCTGGTCGTATGCACTGGAGAACAGCATGCCATCTAAAAAGCGCTGTTCTTCCTGTGTAACGGGTTTTCGGTTCATCACCCGGTCAATATAAATACGGTAGCCCTTTTGCGAGGGAATTCGCCCTGCGGAGGTATGCGGCTGTTCCAGCAAACCAATTTCTGCTAAGTCAGCCATTTCATTTCGAATGGTGGCAGAGGAAACGCCTAAGTCGGCCGCCAGCGTTTTTGAGCCTACCGGCTCGCCGGTTCTTACATAAGCATCTACAATCGCTGCCAGCACCTTAAGTTTTCTGTCGCTAAGCTCCATTCCTCTCACCTCTTTTTTCAGTTTTAGCACTCTATGAGTTCGAGTGCTAACTCCTATTTAATAATTTATCATTCCCCGCCGTTATTGTCAAGATTTCAAATGTAAATTAATTATTAATGTGTACCGCAAAAGCGGCAACATTCCCAATTTGGTGCGAAAATGCAAATTTCATACCATTCTTGATTTCTTTTCAATGTTCCGCTTTTTCTATTCGGCTTTTTCTATACGTACAAAAAAAGAACGCCAAGGGCTAAACCCGGCGTTTTTTGATAAAAATATGCTTTATGTGATATTTTTTCCCATAATACAAATATATCTTGCAATTAATGGTAAATAATGTTAATATTTACATTGTAAGGTAATTTAAAAAGCAAAGCAGGAATGAGTGCCTAGGAACACCCACCCCCTGCTACGGAGCCAACACCTCCATAACAACAGTTTTCACTGCGCTTTGCCACACAATTATAACCCATTATTTCCCTTTTGTATAGAGGGGACAGAAATGGGGCCTTTGGAATTATGATTGCGAAGCTTGGCAAGGTGGGACTGAAACCGATATGCAATGTATCGCTTGTTGTGGAGTACCCTTTTCGATGAGGGTTTCCGTGACAAGCGCTTTTTTATTGCCTTGCAGACAAAGGCAACGCGAGGCTGGGAATGGGTTGTTCATTTGGTGAAACGAAATCACCTAGATTAGATAGTGGGATAATTATTAAGTTCTATCGCAGTTTTTGAATCAGCAGATTTCCATTCCCCTGGAGAAAAGCAAAATTGCGAAAGAGTTCTCTTGAGCATATGGAGGATAGAACCCAGCTTCGCCGCGCTAATGTCTGTAAGCAAGCAACGCCGCACCATCGCCCGTGCGGCTCACGCCGTTCCTTTACTGGAACGGCGTTCTTTTTTGCTCTTTTTAAACGCACACATCCCCTCGCAGAACGGTGCAACGTGACCGTAGCGCAAAACTTTAATATAATAACTTATTTAAAATAGGAGATTTTAAAGCGGCTAGTGCCACAAATAATTTCTTCTTTCTTTTCATTCGCCCCTCAAGCCGGGGCAGGCTCGCCTTTTCTCGATGAGGAGAAAAGGCGGAAAGACTCACCAAAGGCTCTGCCTTTGGATTCCGTTTGGGAAACGACCCCAAACTAGAAAACAAAAGCTACTGTAAAGGCGCTCCATTAAAAATGCCCACTCTCCTAGCTTTCTAAAAAAACAACATTCAGATTTCATCCGTCGGCGGTCATTTTTAGAGCGCTCTCGTCCCCTCGCTGAAACAGGCTCGGTAGCTGATACTTCTTTTATTTAGAGCAGCAAGGCTGAACCTTACGCACAATCTGCAGCGCACAGGCTTGTTCCTGTGCGGAAAACAGATGCAGAGCGGGAGCTCAGTCGGATTCCAAAGGCAGAGCCTTTGGTCGTTGAGAGGGAATCCAAAGGGAGAGAATCGATACTCTCCCTTTGGAAGGCCTTTGCCTACTTTCACCCTTTCGTGAAAGTAGGTGCCCGCCCCGGCATGAGGGGCAAAGCCCTGCGCCAGCAGAAGCCTTGCGTCAGAGCGCAAAACTTCTTATATAACAATATCTTTATTAAAGCAAGAGAAAGCACATAGCATGAGAGGCAAGCCCTGCGCCAGCAGAAACCTTTGCGCCCAAGCGCAACACTTCTTTTACTAGCCAAACAAAATTTTCTCTAAACTAAATGTGAAAGAGTCTAACAGATTTTAGAGCGGCTAGTGCCGCAAATAATTTCTTCTTTCTTTTCATTCGCCCCTCAAGCCGGGGCTAGGCTCGCCTTTTCTCGATGAGGAGAAAAGGCGGAAAGACTCACCAAAGGCTCTGCCTTTGGAATCCGTTTGGGAAACGACCCCAAACCACAAAACAAAGGCTACTGTAAAGGCGCTCCATTAAAAATGCCCACTCTCCTAGCCATGATAAAACAATATGCAAAGTGATTCTGTCCGTCGGCGGTCATTTTTAGAGCGCTCTCGTCCCCTCGCAGAAACATGCTCGGAAGCTAATTTCTTTCTTCATTTATAAGCGGTAAATCAAAACGTAATTTGCAATCTGCAACGCACAGGCTTGTTCCTGTGCGGAAGCAAGATGCAGAGCGGGAGCTCACTCGGATTCCAACGGCAGAGCCTTTGGTCGTTGAGAGGGGATTCAAGGGGAGAGAATCGATACTCTCCCCTTGAAAGGCCTTTGCAACCTTTCACCCTTTCGTGAAAGGTTGTGCCCGGCCCGGCATGAGGGGCAAAGCCCTGCGCCAGCAGAAGCCTTGCGCCAGAGCGCAAAACTTCTTATATAACAATATCTTTATTAAAGCAAGAGAAAGCACATAGCATGAGAGGCAAGCCCTGCGCCAGCAGAAACCCTTGCGCCCAAGCGCAACACTTCTTTTACTAGCCAAACAAAATTTTCTCTAAACTAAATGTGAAAGAGTCTAACAGATTTTAGAGCGGCTAGTGCCGCAAATAATTTCTTCTTTCTTTTCATTCGCCCCTCAAGCCGGGGCAGGCTCACCTTTTCTCGATGAGGAGAAAAGGCGGAAAGACTCACCAAAGGCTCTGCCTTTGGAATCCGTTTGGGAAACGACCCCAAACCGCAAAACAAAAGCTACTGTAAAGGCGCTCCATTAAAAATGCCCACTCTCCTAGCCATGATAAAACAATATGCAAAGTGATTCTGTCCGTCGGCGGTCATTTTTAGAGCGCTCTCGTCCCCTCGCAGAAACATGCTCGGAAGCTAATTTCTTTCTTCATTTATAAGCGGTAAATCAAAACGTAATTTGCAATCTGCAACGCACAGGCTTGTTCCTGTGCGGAAATGAGATGCAGAGCGGGAGCTCACTCGGATTCCAAAGGCAGAGCCTTTGGTCGTTGAGAGGGGATTCAAGGGGAGAGAATCGATTCTCTCCCCTTGAAAGGCCTTTGCAACCTTTCACCCTTTCGTGAAAGGTTGTGCCCGCCCCGGCATGAGGGGCAAAGTCCTGCGCCAGCAGAATTCCCTTGTGCCTAAGCACAAAACTTCTTTTACCATTAAAGCGATAACTTGAGTTCAACTTATAAGAAAAAGCCCCCAGCATGGGGGCAAGAGCCAAAAAGAGGTCTGCATATAGCAGGCCTCTCAATTATTTATGAATTCTCTTTGATTGCTTTCTCAAGCTGTTCCAATGCCTTTTGCAGTACCGACCGCGGGCACGCAATATTAATACGCTGGAAGCCCTCACCCTCTTCACCGAACATGGAACCATGATCAAGCCAAAGCCCAGCTTTTTCAAGAATGAGTTTATTGAGCACATCATCCTCCAGCCCTAAGCCAGTGCAATCAAGCCAAACAAGGTAGGTACCCTGCGGTTCAACCAACCGGATGCCAGGAAGACGCTCCTCCAAAAACTTCCGTACAAAATTCTGATTCCCCACAAGGTATTCTTTGAGCTCATCGAGCCACTCTGCACCGCCCTCATACGCGGCACGGCAGGCAATCAGCCCCATCACATTGGCTTGGCTGTACCCGGCACGGTTCATTTCGGCACGAAAAGCACGGCGAAGCTCTGCGTTTTGTACAAAGATGTTCGAAATCTGAAGTCCCGCTAAGTTAAAGGTTTTGGTGGGAGCTGTGCAGGTAACGGTAATCTCTGCAAACTCCGGTCGCAGAGAAGCAAATACCAAATGCCGATTACCAGAAAAGGCAAAATCAGCGTGTATTTCATCCGATACTACCGTAACGCCGTGACGCAAGCAAATTTCACCGAGTTGTACAAGCTCCTGCTCTGACCACACTCTTCCAACTGGATTATGTGGATTGCACAGCAGAAAAAGCTTGACCTTTTCTTGCTTAATTTTCTCCTCAAAATCCGCAAAATCGATGCTGTATTCGCCGTTCTGGTAAACCAGTGAATTCATCACCAGCCGCCTGTCGTTCTCTAGGATGGACTCGGAGAAAGGGTAGTAAACGGGTGGCTGAATTAAAACCGCATCGCCCGGCTCGGTATAAGCGCGAATGGCTGTACAAAGTGCAAACACAACGCCGGGGGTTTTTAAAAGCCAATTGTTTTCCACAGTCCAGCCGTGTCGTGTGGAAAACCAGTTCTTCAACGCGTTAAAATAGCGCTCATCCGGCTCAGTATAGCCATAAATTCCATGTTCACAGCGCTCGGCGAGCGCTTTGTTCACACATTGCGGCGCAGGGAAATCCATATCGGCTACCCATAGCGGAACAAGCCCTTCCGGTTTGCCATAGCGGGCGGCGCAATCATATTTTAAAGACCCGGTATTCTTCCGGTCGTATATTGTATCAAAAGACATTTGGTTCCTCCTGTCTGGTAACGGGTAACAAAGCGATGGTTAGTCCACTTTTAGGGCATACGTTAAATCGGCGATCAGGTCATTCGCATCCTCAATTCCAACGGAAAGGCGCAAGAGCTTGTCCGTAATGCCCTTGGCTTCCCGCTCCTCAGCGGGAATTTCTGCATGGGTTTGCAGCATGGGGTAAGTAATCAGTGTTTCTACCCCGCCAAGGCTTTCTGCGAAGTGAATTAAATTCACACGATTCAACATCCGCTCTGCGGTTTCTGCACTGTCTACCTCGAACGAAATCATCGAGCCAAACCCGCTCGCTTGCTGTTTGGAGAGCTCATAGTCTGGGTGCTCTGGCAAACCGGTGTAGTACACCTGCTTGATTTTATCTTGCTTTGTGAGCCACTCGGCAATTTTCAGGGCATTTTGCTCTTGGCGATCCATCCGCAAGGGCAGTGTTTTCAAACCGCGAATTAAGAGCCAGCTATCAAACGGAGAGAGACATGCTCCTGTGTTTTTATATACAAAGCGTAGCCGCTCAATAATTTTCTCATCCTTAGCAATGGCAAAGCCCGCTAAAACATCGTTATGCCCACCAAGGTATTTGGTGCCGCTGTGTACAACAATATCCGCTCCTAACGTTAAGGGGCGCTGCAAATACGGCGTTAAAAAGGTATTGTCTACAATGAGAAGTAAACCGTGTTCGTGCGCAAGCTCTGCCGTTTTTTTCAGGTCGGTCACCTGCATCATGGGGTTAGAGGGGGTTTCGACAAATATTGCCTTGGTTTCAGGGCGGATTGCCGCTTTTATCTGCTCGGTGTAAGAGGTATTCACCGCCGTAAACGAAAGACCGTTCTTTGCGTTGATATGATGGAACAAACGGTGGGAGCCACCGTATAAGTCATCAGACGTTATAAAGTGGTCACCGGGGGAAAACAGCTCCATCACGGCTGAAATTGCCGCCATACCAGAGGAAAAGGCCAATGCGCCGTTGCCCTGCTCCAGCTTTGCAATCGTTTCTTCCAAATACTCTCTGGTGGGGTTCTGAACACGCGAATAATCATACCCGGTGCTCTGCCCAACACCGGGGTGAGCAAAGGTAGCGGTTTGAAAAATTGGTACGGAAATGGAACCGGTATTGTCATAAGACCGGGTTGAGCCATGCACACAAATCGTATTAAATTCCATAAAAATGCCCCTGCTTTCAGAAGAGGCCCTGCCTTATGGCAGAGCCGCGGTGTGTTTTGCTTATTAATCCAATTCTTTTTCTCCGACAGGAAAAACGAAACTACCAAAAAAACTAAATATAAAACATAAAGGAGTTTTCTTCCCTGTGGCGCTCGGCCTCGGTTGCCAAATCTTCCAGCGTAACCGCAGTAAGAGAATCCAAGACAGCCTTGTCCAGTTTTTCGAACGCACTCAGGCGCATCGCCTTTTCAATGTCCGGTGCCTTTTGGTCAACAGTATCTTCTGCCGGTTCAAACAGCGAAAGCTCCACAGCAGATAAAACCTGGTACACGGTAATTAGCCTTGGCATTCGTGAAAGCTGGTAGCCGCCCTGCGCGCCTTTAATGGAGTTAACCAGTGCTCCTCTCTTTAACAGAGAGAAAACCTGCTCTAAATAAATTTTAGAGATTCCCAACTTTTCTGAAATGCTGATAACGGTTATATATTCTCCGCTCGCATAAGACTCAGACATGCTGACCATTGCGGCAAGGGCATAACGACCCTTTGCAGAAATCCTCATGAAGCAAACCCTCATTTCATACTTTTACTATATGATTTTAATGATATAAAAAATCAAGCAAAATGTCAATACCCGGTTCCGAAAAGATAATGCCCTAAAAAATCCTTTTAAAACATGCAAATATTACTTGCTTCTATTTTACAAACACACCACTATAGCTTTTATATAATTTGCAATTGTTAGCTGAACGCTTTTTGCGTAAAGAAAAGTCTTTCCGCACAGGCAGCACCCGGCGGAAAGACTTTTGGAGGAACATGCGAAAAACTGAGGCGAATCATCCCAAAGTGGTTTAAGAATCATTTTTTGCGGCTTCTTCAATAAGCTGCAGGTTATTATGCAGGCGTTCATTGTTCGGGCTTTGCTCTACTGCACGGCGTGCATGCTCCAAAGCTTCGCTATAAAGCTTTAGGTTCCAGCAGGCGATTGCACATAGATCCTCCGGTGTTTCGTTCCAGGCATAACCCATATTGGCAAAAGCCAACGACTTTTGTGTAATGGATAACGCGTGCCGAGTGAGGCAATACACCAAGGGCCAGTTTCCTTGCTTATAAGCGAACTGAGCAAACTCCACGTAAGGGTCACGCATGGTTGGTGCCTCTGCAATTGCACGCAGGTACCACCGTGCAGATTCCTGCAGATTCCCCATCATACTATAAGAGTAAGCACTCCAGCGCATTGCTGCACTGCGTTCTTCCTCCCAATGGGAGAGGGCGAGATACCTCTTCATTGTATCAATGCAGTCTTGCCACTGTGCTTTAAACATATATTCGCGGCCAAGGTAATACATCATACGGGAATCTGTGGGGTTTTCTTCTACGGCGGTTTCCAGCAAAGGCAGGTATGAACCTCTCGATTTTGTATTGTCTGGGTAATGGTCAAGTACCATGTCTTGCACAAAAACTGTTTGCTCCGGCACATGGCCCGTATAAGTTAAATACTCGTGCACGGGGAAGCTCCATTGGAACCATTTCCGGGAATGGATTTTTGTGTAAAACAGCTGAAGATCGGGAGTACCATCTTCATGGTGACTCCAGTTAAACAGGTATTGAGCACGTGTGGTATCTTTCTGCCAAGCCTTTTCTAGAGCGGCACGCCAACCCGGCGAGAGCACCTCGTCTAGGTCGGTACAAACACAAATATCTACCTCCTCCGGCACATGAGAAAGCGAGAGATTACGCGCATGGTCAAACCGCCAAGGCTTTACCTCTTCCTCATAAACCGTCGCACCTCTTTCGCGTAAGCGTTTTACGGTGCCGTCAGTAGACCCAGTATCCGTTACGATGATTTGATCCGCCTCTTGCATAGAATCCATCCAACGGTCAACAAACTGTTCCTCGTTTTTACATATTGCATACACGCAGATCAAGTAAGACGTTAAGCAACTCCCCCTTTGCTGTGGTATGAAACGCGCTCCGGTAACATCGTATGTAAGTTCCTTTGTCCATTATGCCTACGGGAGCTTGCTGCTTAAATCTTTCCAGTTGCGTATAAAAAAAGAGGCCCGGAAAAACCGAGCCTCCCTTCCATTCATTGGGGCGCTTATTGAATTGCAAGACCGGCACTGGTAAAACCAGTAATGGTTGTAGCAATATCAATACCTGCTGTTACCGCTGCAGAGAATACCAGCATGAGGCGAGTACCAGCTGTTACCGGTATTGCAAGACCTGTTGTAATACCACTGCTGGTAGTGCCAATCGCTAAAATTCCTGTTAGAGCGGGTGCTAGGGTAACGAGTGCACCTGCTACCGGCGAGAACACGTTGCTCAGCGCGGGCGCAGAGTATAATTGTGCTGTAACTGTAACGGTAGTGCCTACTAAGGCTGCCGCTACGGAAAGGCTCAGTTCTGCTGCGATGGAGGTAATGGTACCGTCACGCGGGGCAGAGAAGGCCATGTTGGTTGTACCCGTTGTATCAATTGTACCACCTACAACGGTCAAACCTGCAACCGAGTTACCAAAACCAACGGCTGTCGTTGTTCCTGCCAACCCACCCAATACTGTAGTTAGTACGGCGGGAGCGCCGGAGGCAAATGGAACAATTGCTGCCGCACCAGTAGGACCTGTAGCTCCGGTCGGGCCAGTAGGACCTGTGGGACCTGTGGGGCCTGTTACACCTGCTACACCAGTCGGGCCGGTAGGACCTGTTGGGCCGGTTGCTCCGGTTAGACCAGCAATACCGGTTGGACCGGTGGGGCCGGTTGGGCCAGTTACACCTGCTACACCAGTGGGGCCTGTCGGGCCTGTCGGGCCGGTTAAACCAATAATGCCAGTTGGGCCTGTGGGACCCGTTGCACCGGTTAGACCAGCGATACCAGTGGGACCTGTGGGGCCTGTAGCACCGGTTACACCAACAGCACCGGTTGGTCCAGTAGGACCAGTTGGGCCTGTGGGGCCCGTAGCTCCTGTTACGCCGGTTACACCAATGGCACCAGTAGGACCAGTTGGGCCTGTGGGGCCCGTTGCGCCTGTTAAGCCGGTTACACCAATGGCACCGGTTGGACCAGTTGGGCCTGTGGGGCCCGTTGCGCCTGTTAAGCCGGTCACACCAATGGCACCGGTTGGACCAGTTGGGCCTGTAGGGCCCGTTGCTCCTGTTAACCCTACTGCGCCCGTTGCGCCGGTAGGACCAACAACACCTTGTATACCCTGCTGGCCTTGTGGGCCTTCAACACCCTGCGGTCCTTGCGGACCTACAGGCCCTTGAACACCTTGCGCACCGGCAGGGCCGGCTGCACCCGTTGCACCAGTTGGGCCTACTGAACCCGTACGGCCTGTGGGGCCTGTAGGGCCGGTTGGACCCGTTGGGCCGGGGCACGGAATGGGGCAAGGCGGGCATGTTGGGCATGTCGGGCACGTTGGGCTGGGGCATGGGCATGGACCCGGGCATGGACTTGGGGTCGGGCAAGCTGGGCAGCCGCTGTCAGAGCCGCTGCTGTAAACCTTCATATTTGGGGAAAAAGAATCCCCCCAACCATATGAGGATCTTTTGTCAAAAGACATATGCAAATCTCCTATCCTATTATAATAGGTCTCTCATGAAAGGATGGCACCCTTTAGTATAGTATGAAGCATTCTAATACTTGTTGCAAAAGGATAAGCTTAATTTCGAACCTTAATCAATCGGCGCGTTCAAAATGCCACCGTTATTTAAATCACAGCCAGTTTCCTCTTCATTTTTAAACGAAGAATTTGAAAAAAATCATCATTAACTAAGTAATAATAATTATTCTGAACAGTTCAAAGTATTACTTATAATAGGAAAAGAACAGGGCTAGCTCTTTTTCCCTGTTCTTTTCCTCTACTTTTTTCTGTTCCTTTAACCTTACTCCAAGGCGGCGAGCCATGGTGTTATTCTCAAGTTAACATCACTGGTACCCAGGCTTTGACCAACAAAAAACCCAGAAGGTATATTTTGCGTTCTAAAGTTGATGGGTGGTGCCGCTTGAACCGTGCCAAGCCCTGCTGTAAGCCCGCCAATTCGAGAAGCATTTACCTGATTGTATACGGCAAGGTAATATAAATTTCCCGGAAAAAGCTGATATGGCGCGGTAAGAGGGAGAATAAATAACCCCGGTGTGATAAAGGTGGCTCTTGTTGTAACTGCTACCACAATTGCCGTAGAGGTGGTGGTCGGCCGCAGAATCGCCATTTGAAACGTTCCGAATCCCGCTCCGGTTTGCACGATATAGGCAGCCATCTCCGTTACCGTTCGGGTTAACCCACCATCAAACACCAAGGCACCCAGCGCCTGATTATTACCCCCACCCTGATTTGGGCTTATTTCTACATTTATATTTCCGATTTGAGTCGTTACAATATCAAAATCCTGGTCACCCACCGGGCCGGTAGCACCAGTTGCTCCGGTAGGGCCGGTTATCCCCGCCGGCCCTACCGCGCCTGTGGCGCCCGTTGGACCAGCCGCACCAATAGGGCCTTGCGGTCCCTGCGGACCTTGAGGACCCTGAGGGCCTTGCGGCCCCATAGCACCCTGTAAGCCTTGCGGGCCCTGAGGGCCAGGAACTCCGGTTGCGCCTTGTGAGCCAGCAGGGCCAGTCGGCCCCTGTGCTCCAGTTGGGCCAAAGAACCCTTGCACGCCCTGTGGGCCGGTCGGCCCCGCAGGACCAACCGAACCGGTAGCGCCAACAGAGCCAGTGGGACCCGTCGCCCCGGAAGGACCAGTTGGGCCTATGGCGCCCTGTGGGCCTGCGGGACCCACGGTTCCCTGAAAGCCTTGCAACCCGACTGGTCCGGAATTTCCAGGAATACCCGCTGGGCCATTTGGCCCCGTTGCTCCCGTAGCACCGGTCGCGCCCGTTAACCCTTGAAGCCCTTGAGGACCCGTGGGGCCAGTAGGGCCGATAGAGCCGGGTAATCCTGTTGGGCCGGTTGAACCCTGAGCTCCCGTGATACCCACAGCACCGGTGGGTCCCGTTGGGCCGATAGCGCCTGCCGCACCTTGTATTCCTTGCGGTCCGGTTGCTCCGGTGGCACCCGTAGCACCTGCAACGCCTTGCGGACCCTGCGCACCCTGCGGACCAAGATTACCTTGTTGCCCCTGTGCTCCGGTTGGGCCTGCAATACCCGCCGGACCGATGGCACCTGTTGGGCCGGTTGCACCGATTAATCCCATCGCACCGGTTGCACCGGTCGCTCCTATGGGTCCTGTTGCACCAACTGTACCAGAAGCTCCCGTCGGACCGGTAGGGCCGGCAACACCCACTGCACCGGTTGCACCGGTCGCACCCGTGGGGCCAATCACACCGGCTGAGCCTGCCGCTCCCGTTGGGCCAGTGGGACCAGGAATACCTGCCGCGCCTACCGCACCCGTTGCGCCCGTTGGCCCTGTTGCTCCAATTGCACCCACTGCTCCGGTGGGGCCGGTCGGGCCTAGCGCACCGGTGGCACCCGTTGCGCCTCTGATACCCTGAGCACCCTGCGGGCCTACAAAACCCTGAGGACCTTGTGCACCTTCAATACCTTGCAAGCCTTGTGGACCTTGCGGGCCAATATTACCTTGGGGACCCTGCGCTCCGGTTGGGCCTGCGATACCTGCGGGACCAATAGCACCCGTTGAGCCGGTCGCGCCCATCAAACCCATTGCGCCGGTGGAGCCGGTGGCACCTGTGGGACCCGTTGCGCCAACGATACCAGAGGCACCCGTTGGGCCGGTGGGGCCTGCAATACCCGCTGTACCAGTGGCCCCCGTAGCACCCGTGGGGCCAATCGCACCAGTTGAGCCTGCGGCTCCAGTGGGTCCAGTCGGGCCTGCAACTCCTGCCGTACCAGTTGCTCCCGTAGCACCCGTTGCGCCGGTGGCACCAATAATACCAGCGGCTCCCGTAGCTCCGGTTGGGCCGATAACACCCGTTGGGCCAGTTTCACCTTGTATTCCTTGTGCACCCTGCGGACCTACGATTCCCTGTGGCCCCTGTGCTCCCGCAGGACCAGCTACGCCTTGTAAACCCTGCGCGCCTTGCGGGCCTATATTTCCTTGCGGCCCCTGTGCCCCAGTGGGACCAGCAATACCTGCCGGACCGACTGCACCGGTAGGGCCGGTTGCTCCAGTGAAGCCCATTGCGCCAGTAGCACCTGTCGCGCCGGTGGGGCCCGTTGCGCCTACAATACCTGCCGCTCCCGTAGGACCGGTAGGGCCTGCGGTACCTGCTGAACCAGTGGCACCCGTAGCGCCAGTGGGGCCTATGGCACCTGTTGGACCTACAGCTCCTGTGGGTCCGATAGGACCCGAAAGACCGGTAGCACCTGTCAAACCCGTTGCACCCGTAGGGCCGGTTGCACCAATGGCACCAACCGCTCCTATGGGGCCTGTGGGGCCTACGGCACCGGTCGGGCCAGTATCTCCCTGTATTCCCTGCGCGCCTTGAGGGCCAACAATACCCTGCGCCCCTTGTGGGCCAGCTACACCTTGTATTCCCTGTAACCCTTGCGGGCCTACATCGCCTCGTGGCCCCTGCTCTCCGGTTGGACCCGCTACTCCTGCTGGACCAATGGCTCCGGTTGGGCCTGTGGCGCCCATAGCACCCTCTAAACCAGTGGCACCCGTAGCTCCCGTGGGGCCAATTTCGCCTTGATTTCCCTGAGGGCCTTGTGGCCCAACAATACCCTGTATGCCTCGTGCTCCAATCCCTTGTATTCCCTGAGGACCCTGTGGACCAACAATCCCCTGTGGTCCCTGAGCGCCGGTTGGGCCAATCGCGCCAGCGGGGCCCATTGCTCCCGTAGCGCCGGTAGCGCCTATTAGCCCCGTAGCACCTGTGGCGCCGGTTGCGCCAGCAGGACCCGTTGCACCCACAATACCTGCCGCTCCAGTTGGACCAGTAGGACCAGCAATACCCGTTTCACCAGAGGCGCCGGTTGCACCAGTCGGGCCAATGGCTCCCGTTGAACCCACGGCTCCGGTGGGCCCCGTAGGGCCTGCAATACCCGCCGCGCCTGTCGAACCCGTTGCACCAGTGGGGCCAGTTGCTCCGATAATACCAGCGGCTCCCGTAGCTCCGGTTGGGCCTACTGCTCCAGTGGCTCCTGTTTCTCCTTGTATTCCTTGTGCCCCCTGCGGACCTACGATTCCCTGTGGTCCCTGTGCACCAACAGGACCCGCAACACCTTGTAAGCCTTGTGCACCTTGCGGTCCAATATTTCCCTGAGGCCCCTGTGCTCCTGTGGGGCCGACTGCACCGGTTGCACCAACGGCTCCGGCGGGACCGGTGGCTCCCGTGAAACCAATCAAACCAGTGGCACCCGTTGCGCCGGTGGGTCCGGTTGCTCCTACAACACCGGCTGCGCCCGTGGGTCCGGTAGGACCTGCGATACCTGCTGCTCCAGCGGCACCCGTTGCACCAGTCGGGCCAATAGCTCCCGTAGAACCTGCCGCTCCAGTTGGACCAGTAGCACCCGCAATACCCGTCGCACCGGTTGCACCAATGGCTCCGGTGGGACCAGTCGCACCAATGGCACCAATCGCGCCGGTAGGACCCGTGGAACCAATCCCTCCAGTGGGCCCGGTATCCCCTTGTATTCCCTGCGCACCCTGCGGGCCGGCAATGCCTTGCGGACCTCTTGCTCCTGCAATTCCCTGCAGGCCCTGTGCACCTTGTGGGCCAATATTTCCCTGAGGACCTTGCACTCCGGTTGGGCCAACCGCGCCTGCCGGTCCTGCCGCACCGGTTGGGCCAGTCGCTCCGATAAAACCCATTGCGCCCGTTGCACCGGTCGCTCCGGTGGGTCCGGTAGCTCCCACAACTCCGGATTCACCCGTGGGACCGGTGGGTCCTGCAACACCCGCTGCCCCCGTGGTACCAGTAGCGCCGGTTGGGCCAATGGCTCCCATTGCACCTGTGGCACCGGTTGGGCCAGTAGGACCAGCAATACCAATCGCTCCCGTAGCGCCAGTAGGACCCGTTGCACCCACAGCGCCCACTGCACCCGTAGGGCCGGTCGGGCCAACACTTCCTGTCGCACCAACATTTCCCTGAATTCCTTGTGCGCCCTGCGGACCTTGAGAGCCTTGCAGCCCCTGCATCCCCATGGGTCCCACCGGACCGGTAGCGCCAACCATTCCTGCCGGGCCGGTTGGCCCGGTTAAGCCCATCATACCAACAGCTCCCGTTGGACCTGTTGGGCCGGTTGCTCCGGTAATTCCTATGCTTCCGGTAGGTCCGGTTGGACCAATGGCCCCTGTAACGCCCGTAGCGCCCGTAGGCCCTGTTGCACCGGTTAAACCTACGGCTCCCGCCATGCCGGTTGCACCCGTGGGACCAGTTGCACCAATGGCACCGGTTGGGCCGGGAAAGCCTTGGCTACCCTGCTGGCCTTGCGGCCCCACCGTACCCTGAGGGCCTTGGGGACCTGCCGACCCAGGCGTACCCGGAGCACCTGCTGTTCCGGTGGGTCCTACCGGCCCAGTGGGGCCAACAGCACCGGTGGCTCCTGTAAACCCGGTAGGCCCAGTAGGCCCCGCCACTCCTTGTATTCCAGCCGCACCAGTGGGACCAATAGCACCCATAGGGCCTATTGGCCCTATGGGGCCCTGTACTCCCTGAGGCCCCTGCGGACCTATAGAGCCTTGAAGACCCTGCATTCCCGCAGGGCCTGATGTACCTGTTTCTCCAGTTGTACCCACTGGCCCAGTAGGGCCGGTGGGGCCGAGGCTCCCCGTAGGACCCGTAAGACCCGTTGCGCCCGCCGGACCGGTTGGACCAATTGCACCGGTGGCACCAGTTGGCCCCGGGAAACCGCTCCCCGTTTCACCCGTAGGGCCGGTTGGCCCAGTGGGGCCCGTCGCGCCAGTTGGGCAGGGGTATGGCGGCGGGCATGGTGTTGGGCACGGAGCAGGGCAGGGAACGGGACACGACGGACACCCCGCACCATTGTTTGTGTTATTTTCCTTGGCATAAAAGAACGGCATTTTATCCCCTCTGCCAAAAGGGTATCTACTATCAGCTGACATATGCAAATCTCCTATCTGTCACAGAGGCCTATGATCAGAGTTAATTTCTGTTAGCATATTATGGAGATTTACAGTCCTTGTTTCCGAAGAAAAATTTATTTTAAGAATTTTGTGCTGCCGTTTTGTGAAAAGACATTTTTTTCGCGCGAGATTTCCACTCAGCTGCCAACCAAATAAGAACCGGAAGACCTACTTGAAACGGAATGGAGTACAGGGGATAAATATCGAGAAAATCAAACATCTGCACTGCGTCACTGTAAGAAATCGCACAAAGCATTAACGCAAACATGCAAACCGGCATAATAATCAAATCCAGCTTATTGGGTATATTAAGCAGCTTTGCGGCACCTAACGTTCCAGAATAAATGCAAAGGGTTGCTTTGGTTACCCCCGCAACAATAAAATTGACTGAAATTGTGCCCTCAATTCGTGAAAGGAAGCTTCCAATCTCCATAATTCTTGCGCAGGAATAGGAGGGAAAATATTCTGCTTCCATTAAATACGACCCAATACATAAAATATTCCTTAAAACAATTAACAGCAAAATGACCGTAGACATTCCTAATCCTTTTAGAAAAATTTTATAAGGGTTTGCGTTTTTTACCGCTGAAATAAGCGGCAAAATCACCACACACTCCGCATATGGGAATGCAAAAACTTGCAAAGAGCTTTTTGTTATTTCCGCACGAGAGTGTTCCATAACCGGCAGCAGGTAATCTATTTGCATATGCGAAACCGTGGCAAGAAGGGTTAAAAGCACAATGCCCATGGTTACATAAATGCCTACAACCGCCCATTGCGCAATTACCTGAATTCTGCTTTTGCATAGGTATGCCATTACAAGAACCAAGGCAATCATCATTGGTATTTGGGGCGTTTCAGGCATAGCCACAATTTCCATGAACTCCGAAAAGTTACGAAGTACAATTGCGGCTAAATACAGATAATACCAAACCAGCAATGCAATTACAATTCGCCCAAGAACTTCCCCAAGCCAATTGATAATGCAGGTAAAAAAATCGTCGTCACCCATTAACTTTACAATTCTGGCATACAGCAAAAACACAGGAATACACAGAGCGGCCCCTATTAATAGGCAAATCCACGAGTCTTGCCGTGTGTCTGAGTTTACGCCCATTACCACGCTGCTTCCGAACACAAACAATACAATCATTAAAATCATTTCCCGTGAGGAAACCGGGCAATCGTGTATGGTTTTCATCATATCAATTTTCCCACCTTAAATCCCGTATATCTTTTCAACCATCCAAGTTAATAGTGTTGAAACTCTGGGAATCGGCATATTTGCCTGTTCCAGCATGAGCACTGTAAAACTAATGAAACATATTCCTACATAAAACCAGCGTATCGGCCGGGAAAGCAGCTTTCTTTTCGGCAGGTAATCGATGAGGATGACCCCCACAAACAAAGCAATTATTATAACGTATACCAAAAGAAGACCCTCCTACGACTCACGCATCATAGCGGTATTGGTGATATGCAATTTCACGGTGACCTCTACTGGTACGGTACGGTACATTTCATCCCACTGACCCGAAATCTGCCTCCATAGAGAAAGGTTTTTGCGGTAAATAAGGCTGCCTATCCCTAAAACATCCGATTGATATTGTGTTTGCAGTTTTTTAATAACGTCTTGAATCTGGTTTTGTAGCATCTTTTCTGTAGCAGCAGTAACTGGGTCAATGACTACAATATCCTCTTTGCTATTATTGTGGGGGAACTCCCCCAAATAGGCTTGTATATTTGTTTTTAGTGTCACATTAATTTTTTGATCGGTTGCTTCATAGCGCATGTCGGAATCCACGTTCTTTAATTCGAGTGTGATGTTATTTGGAGTAATTGACGGCATGTAAACCGTTACAAGTCCCCCTTTTAAAGCATTGTTAGCCATAAGCAGCACTTTGGTTTCTTCGGCAGAGAGGAACCCTGCCAGCTTGTCCTTCCGAAACACCGCACTTCCATAGGTTTCAATATGCTTTTTGCCGGTTCCCGGTTCTTCCGCAACATAAAAAGCTGGGAGAGCCACGTCTACTCCCGGTGTTTTTAACTTATTATATATTCGGTAAATTTGCGCGCTGGGAACCGAACCGGTCACGTTTAAATCTTCTCGGATGATACGTATCATGTCATAAGATACCGCTCCGGTGTCTTTCTTACTACCCATGAGCAGTTCACGCGCCGTTTCTTCGCGAGAAACAACCATCTCTGTTGTTTCTCGCATTTCAGCGTCCCGCAGAATAAAATCCAATAATGAATTAATGCCGTTCTCTTCCGCTATTTTACTGCTGATAATTATAATCTGCATGTTTCCGAAATAAAGCTTACTGGCTAATTGCCGCTTTGAATTGCGAATTGCCTCAAAAATAGACGGGCCCTTTGAAAACACAAGTTCCGAGGAAGGTCCCTCCGTTTTTGTGGATCGTTGCATATCCATCACTTCAAACGTAATTAAATACTGCCCGTCTACACTGTCTACAGCCATTCCGGCCACAATGGCCATCTCGTTTAATCCCCGGTAGTTCCAGCAGCCTGCCAAGGGGAGCATAAGGCAGATGACGAGCAGAGTGCATAATGCTTTTTTCATTCTTTTGCCTTTGGGTACGTTTTTTGGCGTACCGTATCCTGTCCTATTTTTGCGGGGCGACGAATCATCGTCCACCACGGTGCACGAATCATCTTATCCTTCACATCTTGAAACTGCAGCTTTGCGGAAGGTGTAAGTTGCGACACTCCGAAGGAGTCTAAATTCAACATGTGTATAAACAAAGCACTAAGCGTTAACACCATACCAAACAGCCCCATAACAGAAGCTCCCATTAAAATAAACATACGAACAAAAATGATGGGTGCATTCATTTTTGGTACCAGTAATGCTGTAATGCCGGTTAAACCCACAATAATGATCATTGGTGCCGCTACCAGCTTTGCTTCCACGGCGGCCTGCCCAATTACAAGGGCACCCACTATGCTAAGCGCCTGGCCAATATTAGAGGGCATTCGTACACCGGTTTCTCGTAAAATATCAAAAACGATCAGCATTATAAACGCCTCGGCGGCAGCCGGTAAGGGCACTCCTTGCCGCTCATTTGCAATATTAATAAGCAGCGGCGTTGGCAGCATCTCGTGGTGAAAAGCAACAATAGCAATATAAAAGCCTGGCACCGTAATGGTAAGAAAAAAGCCCAGTATACGCAACATGCGGGAAAATGAAGTATAAGAGAAATTGAGGTAATAGTCCTCACTGCTCTGAAAATTCTCAATAAATAAATAGGGAACGGTTAGCACTACAGGAGTTCCATCTAAAAAAATGGCAATTCTACCTTCGAGCATTTTTGCCGCAACCACATCCGGTCGTTCTGTATAACCGGTACTGCGAAACGGGGAGGTAGAGGAATCGCGAATCAGCTCAGAAATATAGTTGGTGTCTAATACTGCATCAATATCTATTTTTTTGAGCCTCTCGTTTAATAGCTTTAATATTCTTTTGTTTACCAAGCTATCTAAATAACAAATACAGCCTTTTGTTTGGGTACGGCGGCCAAATGTGTAATATTTTAGTTTCAAATCTTCAGTACGCAGCTTGCGTCGCAGTAGGGTAAGGTTAACGATAAGGCTTTCATTAAACCCCTCACGTGGGCCTGAAATTATTTTTTCAGCGTCCGGTTCCTCAACGGAACGTAATTCAAATTTTTTCGCGGGCAGAATAATTGCATGTGCGCAATTTGATACAAACATTACGGCATCCCCATATGTGATTGCATCTATAATTTCTTCCCAGCTATCGGTTATTTGCATTTCAACTGCCGTAAGAACCCGCTTTACCAGGCCTTCTATCGGGTCGTTCACCCCAACCCGCTCCGGTGACTGAATCAAAGGCCGCATCACGCTGTTTTCCAGCTTTGTGGTATCTACCATTCCCTCACTGTAATACATGCGAAACTGCAAATTCGAATGGTGTGCATTCTGCATGTCTCTTACAATAATGGTATCGTTATCTTTAAATAAATCTTCAAAGTGCTGGCAGTTGTCTTCAAGCGAAGCACTCATTTTTTCTTTCTCACTGGTTGAATCTGCTTCCTTCTGCTTTTGCTGCTTCTTAATGGCTTTATCTATCTGGTTTTGCTTTTGATTTTGATTGGGAAAAGGACTCCACAAAACCCATCATCTCCGTTTCACACTCTTTTATTTCTATACCGTTGTTTGAATGAAGATTCATACAACAACATGAATTGTTGTTTATTATAAGCAAAGCCCTAAAATCTATACCCCAGTTACCAGTTCTTTCGCCGTTTTCTTCCACCATTTTCCCGCACCGGCTCTACATTTTCCTTTTCATTCTACGGTGTTTATGGTATAATACTGTATTACATAATTACAGTATGTTCGCAGGAAAAGCACATAGAATTTGAACAGTTGGGAGAATCAGGTGACAGTATGTCGATTCCAAGAGACAGAATCAGAAATTTCAGTATTATCGCCCATATAGACCATGGTAAAAGCACATTGGCTGACCGTATTTTAGAGCAAACAAAGGCAGTTGCTCTGCGAGACATGGAAAATCAATTGTTAGACAACATGGATTTGGAGCGGGAACGCGGCATTACAATTAAAGCGCACGCGGTCACGCTGGTTTACCGAGCCAACGATGGGGAGGATTATATCTTTAATCTTATTGATACCCCTGGCCATGTTGACTTTAACTACGAGGTATCGCGCTCATTGGCAGCCTGTGAGGGTGCGATTCTCATTGTGGATGCTTCACAGGGAATTGAAGCGCAAACATTGGCAAACACTTACCTCGCGTTGGATGCTGGGCTAGAAATTGTGCCCGTAATTAACAAGATAGATTTGCCTAGTGCCGACCCTGACCGTGTAAAAAATGAGGTTGAGGATATTATTGGTCTTCCTGCGCAGGATGCACCGTGTATTTCTGCTAAGGTGGGGCTAAATATTGACCAAGTTATGGAGCGTGTGGTAAAGGATATTCCTCCGCCACAAGGCGATGAAAACGCACCGCTTCAGGCTTTGATTTTCGACTCCTATTACGATTCCTACCGCGGTGTTATTGTATATGTACGTGTAAAAGAGGGAACCGTGCACGCCGGTGACCAAATTAAGATGATGGCGTCTGGCAGTGAATTTACCGTAGTGGAAGTAGGTTACCTGCGTGCCACCGGCATGGAGCCAGCCTCTAGTCTTTGCGCTGGAGAGGTTGGGTATATTTCTGCATCCATCAAGGCGGTAAAGGATGCTCGCGTGGGTGATACCGTTACCCTAACCAGCCAACCGGCAAAAGAGCCCCTGCCCGGTTACCGTACCGCACAGCCTATGGTATTCTGCGGTGTGTACCCGGCGGATGGCGCTCACTATTCCGACCTGCGTGAGGCATTGGAGCGATTGCAGCTAAACGACGCATCACTATCTTTTGAGCCTGAAACCTCCATCGCACTCGGCTTTGGTTTCCGCTGTGGCTTTTTGGGGCTGCTGCATATGGAAATTATTCAGGAGCGCTTGGAACGCGAATACGACCTCGATATTATTACTACTGCACCAAGCGTTGTGTACCGCATTACCAAAACAGGCGGCGAAGTGGTGTATGTGGACAACCCCACAAACTACCCAGACCCCACCTTGATTATGTTGGCAGAAGAGCCCATGACGAACTCTCACATCTATTCTCCCTCGGAGTATGTGGGTAATATTATGGAGCTTTGCCAGGAGCGGCGCGGTGTTTTTCAGGATATGAAATACATTGACACCGACCGTGTAGACATTCATTACACCTTACCGCTCAATGAGATTGTGTACGACTTCTTCGACGCACTCAAGAGCCGCACCCGCGGCTACGCATCGTTTGACTACGAGCTGATTGGGTATGAAAAATCAAACCTCGTAAAGCTAGATATTCTTCTCAACGGAGAAACCGTAGACGCCTTGTCGTTTATCATTCATGCAGATAAGGCTTATGCACGCGGGCGTAAAATGGCGGAGAAGCTTGTAGAGAAAATCCCGCGCCAGCTATTTGAAATCCCCATTCAGGCTTGTATCGGCGGTCGTATTATCGCTCGCGAAACGGTGCGTGCCATGCGTAAGGATGTTCTTGCAAAATGCTACGGCGGCGATATTTCAAGAAAGAGAAAGCTGCTTGAGAAGCAAAAGGAAGGTAAGAAACGCATGCGCCAGCTCGGCTCCGTAGAAGTGCCGCAGGAGGCTTTCATGAGCGTTTTAAAGCTGGATGAATAAAAGAACCGTAGCAGAAACGGAGGGATTATGAACCGCGAACCAATTGGCCTATACCTGCATGTACCATTCTGCAAAATGAAATGCCCCTACTGCGATTTTTATTCTACACCGGGCAATGAAGAGATTAAGGACGCTTACACCGAGCAAATGAGGCGCTTACTGCAAAAAACTGCCTTGCAGCTTGGCCGCAAGGCAGATACCCTCTATTTTGGAGGCGGAACCCCTTCTATTCTAGGTGCAAACCGAATCGCTTCGCTTTTGAATGCCGCCAAAAAAAACTGGGGGCTACACAATGCCGAAATTACGGTGGAGGTAAACCCGGGTGAATACGAACCTGGTTTTTTTGAAACTTTGCGGGAAGCTGGCGCAAACCGTATTTCAATGGGGTTACAGTCTGCGAATGAAGAAGAACTCGCACTTTTAGGGCGACGCCATTCGGTGAGCCAAGTTCGGGAAGCTGTAAAAGAGGCACAGCGAGCCGGGTTTAAGAATATTTCTTTAGACCTCATGCTGGCAGTGCAACAGCAAACAGCCGAAAGCCTAAAGCACTCCATTGCCTTTTGTGCCGATTGCGGGGTACAGCATATCTCTTCCTACCTGCTCAAAATAGAGCCGGGCACACCCTACTATATGCGTAAGGACACTATGAATTTGCCGGATGAAGATGAAACTGCCGAGCTATACTTGCTGGCATGTGAAGAGCTAGGGAAAGCAGGGTACCACCAGTATGAGGTTTCGAATTTTGCGCTTCTAGGCTTTGAGAGCCGCCATAACCTAAAATACTGGAACGCAGAAGAATATTGTGGGATAGGACCATCTGCTCATTCCTTTCTTGATGGACAACGCTATTATTACCCCAGCGATTTAAGGAGCTTTTTAATAGAGCCCAGCAACAGCTGTGAGAGTGATGGCGGTACCCCAGAGGAATACGCCATGCTGCGTTTGCGCTTGTGCGAGGGGCTTCGCCAAACGGATTACCAAAAGCGTTTTGGCAAACCTCTGCCCGAAGATTATTTCCAGCGTGCAAGCCGCTATACGCAAAGTGGTTTGGTGCACTGCGATGAAGAATCCATTCGGTTTTCACCTAAGGGATTCTTGGTTTCGAATTCACTCATTGCGGATATTTTGCTAGGATAAATAGCATAAAGCAATAGAATAAGCAGGCTTCGTACGGATAACACCCTACGGAGCCTGCTCTTGCTTTATATTTGTATTCGATTAAAATTATTTATCTCTTTTGGTCGCTCTTTGCGTAAGGCTTTTTTTCATCTGTTTGCTCCCAAATATGATCAACGCTTGTATCATATAGCTTCGACAGTTCAATTAGAATCATACTGGGTATATCGAGCGCGCTGCTTTCATATCGAAAATACGTAGCCTGACTTATCTTTAAAAATTGTGCGAGTTTCTGTTGTGTAGAATCGCAATCTTCTCTTAAGTCCTTTAGCCTTCGATACATTTCCCTCACCTCATAAGCATTTTCTTTCTACATTAACTCATATTCATTTTAATGCAGAAATTGAATTAAATAAGATAGAGAGGAGAAAATTTCCAACAATAAAGCGATGTATTACTCTTTGGCGGCTCAGGTTGCAAACGCAATTGAGCTACTCATAAATAAGGCGAAAACGCCTTCCTGGAAGATTCCCCTGCCCTACTTGCCCTCGAAAGTAAGGAGGAGACGAAAAAAGAACATCCCGGTCCATTTCGACCGGGATGTTCTGAAAGATGTAACCAAATTTTATGTTGCGCAAGAATTATGCATTGGCAAGTGCCTTACCCAAATCCTTGCAGTTTTCTGATGCCTCCTCGTCGGGAGCTTCGTTAGCAATGAGAGTGCCAATAACCGGAACACCAGCGCCTTGCAGGTCGCTGTCCCAAGTTCTCATCCACTCGCCGTCGCCCCAGCCATAAGAGCCAAACAGAGCTACTTTTTTAGAGGTAAGTTTGTCTTTTATGGAATCCAGCATGGGCTCGAACTCGCTTTCTTCCAGCTGTTCTGCTCCCATTGAGGGGCAACCAAATGCGATGTGCTCAAACTCATCTGCCAACTCAGGAGTAAACTCTGCAGAAGTATAAACCGAAACATCCGCTCCAGCTTCTCGTGCACCATCCGCCACAAGGTTTGCCATCGCTTCTGTATTACCTGTACCACTCCAATAGACTACTGCCAATTTTGCCATTTTCCTTCACTGCCTTTCTGTTTTTCAAAGTTGAATCAATCGAAGAAGATTTCTCTCTATTCAAGAAATAAACCATTCTTTTCCCGATTCGTTATTATTAAGCAGCGATAGTCAGTTGTAGCACTGACCGTCCGCCGCAAAACAGCTTCGTATAAACTTCTCTGCATTTATCAATCTTCGCAAAGAAGCGCTTTGCCTCTAGCTCATTGTGGTAAACTTTCCAAATACCGCAGCACTTGCAATTGCGGCCGCGATTTTTAATAAACTCTGCTACGTCTTCCACCGGGTAGCCCAAAAACAACCCGATTTCATGAGGGAACGATTGTGTCAGCGCAATTCGCTGCCGTAAATAATCCAAGCAGTTGCTTAAACTGCCAACGGGGTAACCATATTGATTTAAAAAATGGGACGCCTCCGGACGGCTTAAGTCCGCCACCAAAGCAGAGGCACGGTATACATAAATAAGGTCTCGCGTATTGCTGCTGTGCAGCAGCTCTAAATAAACACCACGCGGGTTCAAAATTTGATTCAGGCAATCTATCTCAACGCGAACAATATCTTTTTCTTCACCAGTGTAGCTAAAAAGACTTGCCGTTTTTAACCCAGCTAATGTGGAAGCGCAATATTCCACCAAATAACGTTCCAGCATATGCTCTTACCCTTCATATCAAATTCGGCGTGTTAAAAACTCGGTTAGCAGCAATGCTCGGCAAGAATATTCTTGAGCGCACAGGAGCTGCTGCTGTGTGAACGCACAACCGCCGTTCCAGTATTTTTTGTCATCTGGAGTGCACTATACACCATTTGGTGTGAGACGGTACTGGTAAACAAAACCAGAAGATCTGGGCAGCCTATTTGAGTTTTTAAATTGGCGGGCTGCTGTGTAAATACTTTTGCTTTGCACTTAAATTGCTTACAAATATCTTTGTAGGTACATACCATTCGGTCATGGCCTCCAATAATGACAACGCTCATACTTTTCTTACCATCCTTTCTCTTTAAAAACATTTCATGTTGATTGATTTTCTGGTTAGTTGTATCTAACTAGCGGTTTAAACAATAGAGTTAGCGGTATTGCTAACTCTATTGTCAACCGGCTAAGTCGCCAGTTAAATCCTAAAAATAATGCACTTTATTTTTTATGGTGTGCCTGCTCCTGCTGTGAGGGGCATCCACCGCAGCTACCACTGCATCCGCTGCATCCACCCGATTTATGGGTACGGTAGGTCTGGTAAGCTGCAAAAGCAATTCCGCCAAACACTATAATTGAAATTATAACAGTAGCCATAGTTTACACAGACACCTTTCTGTTTAAACGCTTGCCAGTAGAATTTGTGCCAGCCGGCTTACGAACCAAAAGGTACAGAAGTGCGGCAATCAGCACAAACGCCACCGCGGTCCAGAATCCAAAGCCGCCGCCCATAATGAGGCTGCCGGTTTGGTAAATAATAAGAGAGATAATATAAGCGAACAAGGTTTGGTAACCAACGGAGAACATCGTCCACTTTGCGGAGCCAAGCTCAGAACGAGCCGCACCAATCGCAGCAAAGCATGGAGCGCAAAGAAGGTTGAATGCGAGGAATGCATAAGCAGCCAACGGCGACACAGCCGCCTGCAGGTTGCTCCAAACCTCTGCGCCATCCTCTGCAACCTCGGCAAAACCAAACAGGATGCCGAAGGTGCCAACCACGTTTTCTTTTGCAATCAAACCGGTAATGGTTGCAACGGCGAACTTCCAGTTATCAAAGCCTAACGGTGCAAACAACGGTGCAATGAAATTACCCAGGGTCGCAAGAATGGAATCTTCTACGTCTACCATTTCCATATTCCAGCCGAAGGAGCTGAGGAACCAAATGAAAACGGTTGCCAGCAGGATGATGGTACCAGCCTTTTTAATAAATGCCTTTCCACGATCCCACATGTGAATGAGAACGCCCTTCGCACCCGGCACATGGTAAGCCGGAAGCTCCATAACAAACGGAGCCGGGTCGCCAGTAAATATGCTAGTCTTTTTCAGGATAATACCCGAAACTATAATTGCAAAAATGCCAAGGAAGTAAGCAGAGGGCCCTACCCAAGTAGAATCCGGGAACATGGCACCCGCAATCAAGGCAATAATCGGCAGCTTTGCACTGCACGGAATAAACGTAGTGGTTATTACGGTAAGCTTTCGGTCATGGTCATTTTCAATGGTACGGGAAGCCATGATACCGGGAACTCCGCAGCCGGTTCCGATTAGAATCGGGATAAAGGATTTACCCGAGAGACCAAAACGGCGGAAAATACGGTCCATAATAAATGCAATACGAGCCATGTAGCCACAGTCCTCCAAAATAGCGAGGAACAGGAACATGGTCAGCATCTGTGGCAAGAAGCCCAAAACGGCACCAACACCAGCAATAATACCATCCAAAATCAGTGAATTCAGCCAGTCTGCGCTTCCAACGGAAACGAGGAACGCTTCAATCTTCGGCGGAACAATATCGCCAAAAAGAACATCGTTTACCCAGTCGGTCATCGCGGTACCTACTGTTGAGATGGACACATAGTAAACAAACCACATAATCAAAGCGAAAATGGGCAGAGCCAAAATTCGGTTGGTTACGATTCGGTCAATTTTATCGGAGGTGGTAAGGCCAGTTACCTTCTTTTTATAGCTCTTATGAATGACCTTGGCAATGTACTCGTAGCGCTCATTGGTGATAATGGACTCGGTATCATCATCAAGTTCGTTTTCACACTTCACAATAATCTCTTCGAGTTTCGCACGCTCTTTTTCGGAATAGCCCGCTTCTGCAAGCATTTTCTCATCGCGCTCAAAGAGCTTAATGGCAAGCCAACGCTGGTGGCGGTTCTTCATACTGTTTGGCAGCATTTGCACAACCTGCTGTAATGCCACTTCTACCGAATCGCTAAAGGTAGCCGCAATCGCATGCGGCTTTTGCTGAGCCGCGCTAAGCGCCGCAGCAATAAGCTCTTGTGTGCCCTCCGATTTCAGTGCAGAAATCTCAACCACCGGGCAGCCAAGCGTTTCGCCGATTTTTTTGGAATCAATGGTATCGCCGTTTTTACGAACAATATCCATCATGTTTAGTACCAGAACCACCGGCAGACCCATTTCTACCAATTGGGTGGTCAGGTAGAGGTTGCGCTCCAAGTTAGAGGCATCCACCAGGTTTACAATTACATCCGGATTTTCATGGATTAAGTAATTGCGGGTTACCACTTCTTCCAATGTATAGGGAGAAAGAGAATAAATACCGGGCAGGTCTGTTACAATAACATCCTTATGTCCTTTCAGCTTTCCTTCCTTTTTCTCCACAGTAACTCCGGGCCAGTTACCCACATATTGAGACGAGCCGGTCAACTCGTTAAATAAAGTGGTTTTACCACAGTTCGGGTTGCCCGCAAGCGCTAATTTTATAGACATGTTTCGTTCCTCCTCGTTTTTTGCGGAAGTCTTGACTAACACAGTGCCGCCAGAGTGCCCTTAGCAGGGGCAATCATTCCACTTCAATCAATTCCGCGTCCGCTTTGCGCAGGCTCAGCTCATAATCGCGAACCTTCACTTCAATCGGATCCCCCAGCGGGGCAACTTTACGTACGAACACTTGAGCGCCTTTTGTGATGCCCATGTCCATAATCCTGCGTTTTACAGCTCCCACTCCGTGGAGCTTTACCACAGTAACGGTTTCCCCGAGCTGAACCTCCTTAAGAGTCTTCATCAAGCCTCAACCTCTTTTCTTATATTCATATCATAATCCGATTTGCCATGGTTTTATCCAGTGCTACTCGGGTATCCTTGATATTCAAAATCATATTGCCAGCAATTTCACTGACTACCGTAACACTTTCACCCTCAACAAAACCCAAAGAGGCGAGAAAACGGCGAACTTCATCTTTGCCGGTTACTTTCTTAATTAAGTTTCTTTCTCCAGCTTTTGCCATTGTAAGCGGCATATCGTTACCTCCTAGGCAAATTGTATTTTGCCAGCATCGGTTTTATGATTAATCGAACAAAGTTAGCGCATGCTAACCTTTTGCTTATTTAGTTTATCATAGCTAACGGAACAAGTCAACAACCTATCCCTTGTTTTTTTACAAAAAAGTTAACAAATTCCGGCTTTTTGGAGCGTTGTAAAAAGTGCACGTTTATGGTATGATAAGAAATAACAATTTTGAAGGGGGGAGTATGCGTGAAAATACAGGAATCCGCAGAAAATTATTTGGAAACGATTCTGGTTTTAAAGAGTAGCAAGGGAGAAGTTCGCTCCATTGACATTGCGAACGAGATGAGTTTTTCCAGGCCCAGCGTAAGCCATGCAATGAAGCAGTTCCGTGAAAACGGCCTAATTACAATGGATGACAACGGGTATATTGAGCTTACGGATAGTGGGCGGGAAATTGCGGAGAGAATCTACGAAAGGCACACCCTTTTGTCGGAATTGTTGATGAAGCTTGGCGTGGAAGAATCGATCGCCAAAGAGGATGCTTGCCGTTTGGAGCATGCCATTAGCGCTGAGAGTTTTCAGAAGCTTCGGGAATATTGGCAGAGCCGCCAGCAGCCTAGTGAATCGTAGTTAATCTTACCGGAATTCTATTATTACAAATATAATATGAGAAAACTCTCTACTTTGTCCGCTAGAGAGTTTTTTGTTTATTACTCCATTTTCATACGCTATAACACTTCGCTAAAAGCAAGAATAACCACCGGCGTAGCCGGTGGTTATTCTTTATGGAGTTCTTGTATCCTGTAATATCACTATCAGTAATATAGCAATGGCTTTTTTTGAAACAAAGCAAAGCGGCAGGCTCCTTATTTTGGAGCCTGCCGTATTTCATTTATTTAAACACCTGCACCTTGCAGCTTTTGCATGGTCTGCCAATTTTCCAGAACCAACTCAGCCACAACCGGGTCGTACATAACCCCTATGTTCTTTTCAATCTCATTTTGACACGTTTTGTCTGGCAGAGAATCACGGTATGCTCGTTTGCTCTTCATTGCATCGAAAGAATCACACACCGCAATAATGCGTGACTCCAGTGGAATTTGCTCGCCAGTTAATCTATTGGGGTAGCCAGTCCCATCAAAACGCTCATGGTGGCACCACACAATATAAGCGACTCCAGACATTGGCTCAGACTGCATCAGCATTCCCGCACCCAGCGCCGAATGCTGCTTCATAATAATCCATTCATCCGCAGTTAAACTTCCTCTTTTATGAAGAATTTCATCTGGTATTCCTATTTTGCCAATATCGTGCGCATTGGCGGCGTAATACACTCGCCTGCATTGCTCAGAAGTAAGCCCCAAAAGATGCGCAATAAAATAACTGGTACGGGCAACACGAAGAGAATGGCAGACCGTGTACAAATCGTGATCCCCAAGCATTCGCGATTGCCTCTTTACCATATCGTAGTAATCTTGAGCAGGTGTTGAGAAATTTGCTTTCATGCTGAAAACCTCATATTTCTAGAGTATTTCATTGGTTAGAAAACAATCTCGAACAAAAGTGTAGAAAAGCCCCACAAGGGGCATTTTCTATTCATGATTCCTAGTTTTAACGTGCAACTAAGGCAATACAGCAACCTATATTCTAAATATAGAACACCGAATGTGAAAAAAATGTCTAATCTTGCTGGAATAAATGCAATTGTTAAAAACGGCCCGCTCCGCCTCCGCTGGAACCACCGCCACCGCCGCTAAAGCCACCGCCTCCACCAAAGCCGCCGCCTCCGCCGCCGAACCAACCGCTGCCGCCTCCGCTGGAACCACCGCCACCGCCGCCAAACCAACCACCGTGGTTATCGTCATCATCGTCGTGGCGGTTGTTTCTGTAGCCTCTTGAGCGACTAGAGCCCCACATGCTGCCCCATAGGAACGGCCAAAACCAAGAGCCACCGCCCTGGTTATATCCGCCTCCATAATACCCCCCACCGCCGTACGGTCCTCTGTACCGCCTGCGGGAGAAAAGGGACCGAAATACAAAAAATAGGATTAACATAAAAAAGAATGAGCCGAATACATTTCTGGAACCACTGGAACGTTGGCTTGTATTGCGGTAGCTTCCACCACCACCTGAGATGCTTTGCCCTTGGTAATTCGATGTTTTTCCGGTAATGGTCACATTGTAGTGATTATCGTACCACTGAATCAGTGCTTCAAACGTTTTACGCACTCCGGCATCGTAGTTTTTTGCGGCAAAATCCGGCTCCAAATATTTGTTTAGCATCTGTTTGAGGTCGCCAGATGAAAGGTCATTTTCAATTCCATAGCCGGGTACTACACGGTAGTTATCGTCACCAATGGCCAACAGTAATAAAACACCGTTATTTTTTTCTTTGGAACCGATTTGCCACTCACTAAACATTCGATAGGCATAATCGTTAATATCGGCCCCATCCAAAAAATCCACGGTTGTTACCACAATCTGCGCACCTGTTTTTTGTTGAAGCTCAATATTGGCGTTCATAATTCCATTTTTTGTTTCATTGTTGAGAACACCAGCAAAATCATTCACGTAAAACTGTGTTGTGTGTTCCGGTATCTTCACTTCTGCTGAAACAGGCAGAGCAAACCATACAGATAGCAATAGGGTTACTGCTAAAAGCACACTTACGCGCTTTTTCATTTGTTTCCTCCCGTCATCGAATACAGCTCAAGGGGGCGAACACCAAAAATGGATGCCAATCCACCGCCGGGTGATGCCCTTAACACCTGATCATTAAAGTTCTGTGCCAATTTGTTGTACCCATCGTAACGGATGGAATCATCGCGCGATTTAAAATCTGCCAAGAGCCGAACGCGGTAATCTTCATCCTTTTGCGAGAGATACAAGCCCTCCATGGCATCGTAAACCGATTGGAAGGCAGGCTGCAAGGTTTGATTCGCCTGGTATTTGGCGGGCAGTGTTTGTGCCTGCGCTAAATTGTCTGCCGCTTGCCGCAGCGCCGTGACGCGCGCGTCGTTTCCATCCAAATACCGAACGGCAACTGTTATTAGATTACCCGATAGAGAGACCCTTGATTCTAAATAATGAGAAATCCCCAAGCCGTCCCCACGTGTGCCCTGTGTAAAAGCCTGGTCTGCCTGCTGGCGCAGCGAGGATACAGAACGCACCGACCCCAACAGTACCGACAAGACAACCACTACGACCAAAACTGCCCACGCCGTTTTCCGGCTTTTTAGCAAATCCATGATTCCCTCCTGAGATAATGATTAATCCTTTAATTCCAACAGCTTTTGTTTTAGCTCGCCTTCAATACGACCCAGCTCTACCTCAGCGGCACGGCGTTTTTGTGCACCATCCGATTGAATGCGGCGAACCTCTTCCAATGTAGAGATGAGCGCTTGGTTGGTTTGCTGAAGCGTTTCAATATCCACAATACCGCGTTCCGATTCCTTTGCGGTTTCGATGGTACCCATTTTCAGCATTTCAGCATTTTTGCGGAGCATCTGGTTGGTCATATCCGTTACGCTGCGCTGTGCCTCCAAAGCTTGCTGCGAATGCGCTAAGCCCAAAGCAAGAACCATCTGGCTCTTCCATAGGGGGATGGTATTTACCAGGGATGACTGAATCTTCTCTGCCATCAGGCTGTCGTTGTTCTGAATGAGGCGAACCTGCGGACCCATTTGAATGGAAATCATTCGGGTCAGCTCAAGGTCATGCAGCTTCTTTTCAAAACGATTACACTGGTTAGCAAGGTCATTTGCCGCCTGAGCATCTTCCGGCAAGCCGCTAAGCTGTGCTTTCTCACGTGCAAGGCGAAGCTCGTTTTGCTGCACGCTCTCCAGCTTTTCTCTGCCTGCCAGAATGTACATAGAAACCTCTTTAAAATAGTTGAGGTTCTGCTCATACATTTTATCGAGCATGGCAATATCTTTCATAAGCTGAATTTGGTGATTCTCGAGCGTTGTGGTAATTTTATCTACATTTACCTCAACCTTATCGTACTTGGTTTTGATTGCGGCAATCTGATTATTGGTCTTCTTAAAAAAGCCGAAGATGCCCTTTTTGTCTTCGGGTTTTAACTCCATATCCTTTAGCTCAGTTACCAAATCAGTAAGCATGCCGCCTACCTCGCCCATATCCTTTGTGCGAACGTTGGCAAGTGCCGAAGCAGAGAAATCGGCAATCTTTTTTTGCGCACCCGAACCAAACTGAAGCACCTGATTGGTGTCTTTTAAATCGATTTTTTGTGAGAACGCGCTTACGAGCTTCTGCTCCTCCGGAGTCAATTGGCTTTTATCGAGCGCTTTTGGAGCGGAGGCCTCTTCCTCCTGCAAATCCCCCTGAACGGTTACAGCGGTAGGTTCTAAAGTCAAATCGGGCACAAAATCCTGATGCTCCATTGAAAAACACCCTTTCTTTCATATTTACAGTTCTATTTTAGTTTGTCTTTTGCCAGCCCTTCTCGAGCCATCATATTTTCTAATACCGTAATATCGGTTGAAATATCCAGCGCTTCATCTGCAAATAGATGGTCGAGCTGTTTTTCAAACGCTTCTTCAATACTGGAGAGTATCCCCTCCACACCCCGCATGGCAGACTCAATATTTTCCCCGGAAATATCCTGCGAAGCCATGTTCTCATAGCTTTCTAACAGCTTCACGGTAGTGGGCAAGTAATAATTAAAAAACAGACGAAGCTTTGTTGCTTTCGCCGTATTTTTTTCTAGATAAGCAAAAATTTTGCCGCTAATATTGCAGATGCGAACGATATGCGCACTCACTGCAGGGTCGGCGATTCCATTATCAAGCTCACGCAGGCGCTTTAACTGTTCGCGGCCATCATTAATCAGCGCATCCGCGGTAGCATCCCCAGTATCAGCAGGGCGCACTTCCTCCGGCACTAGAATTGTAGTTGCAGGAAAAACACGGTTCATCCCAATATAAACAACAACGGAAATGACCGCAGCAAGCACAAAGTGCCAAGCCTGATAAAACGGAAGGGCCAGTGCTGCAATTACCCAGGGCACCGCGGCGGCGTATACTGGAATTGCTGATTTTTTTGTTATCTCTCGCATTCCTTTTTCCCTTTCTTCCAGCCGGTTTTGTGTGTTTTCATTGTAATGCTTTTGTATTTTACTGTCAAGAAAAGCACATTGACAAGCACTCTCATTCACTCAATGTTCACCCGAAAATCCCAGCAAATTTCTTTCTTTTTTATTGTTGTTCTGTGAAATTATACCCGAGAATAGCCTTAACACTCCTATTTCATTGGTATTTGGTATGAACTACTCTTTAAAAATTGTTCTTTTTGAATTTTCTATTAATTCTTATCATAATACAGTACAAAAGCTTTTTCTCTTATTTACAAGTTATTATAACGGCTAGTGCCACAGAGAATTTCTTCTTTTTTTCATTCGCCCCTCAAGCCGGGGTATGCAATTGCAATCTTCCGTCGGCGGTCATTTTTAGAGCGCTCTCGTTCCCTCGCAGAAATAGGTTCGGTAGCTAAGTACTTGTTTAAAGGCGGCAAATCAAAACCTTACGCACAATCTGCAACGCACAGGCTTGTTCCTGTGCGGAAAGAAGATGCAGAGCGGGAGCTCACTCGGATTCCAAAGGCAGAGCCTTTGGTCGTTGAGAGGGAATCCAAAGGGAGAGAATCGATACTCTCCCTTTGGAAGGCCTTTGCTTACTTTCATCCTTACATGAAAGTAAGTGCCCGCCCCGGCACGAGGGGCAAAGCCCTGCGCCAGCAGAATTTCTTGCGCCGTAGTGCAACAATTCTTATATACAAGTCATTTATAATAGAAGTTATAGCGGCTAGTGCCGCAGAGAATTACTTCTTTCTTCTCATTCGCCCCTCAAGCCGGGGCAGGCTCGGTAGCTAGGTACTTCGTCCATTTACTTACGATTACTGTGAAGTAAAAAAGACCCCCTCCGGGGAAAATCCCGGTGGGGGTCAATCGATAAAATGTAATTAGATGGACTTAAGCACGTCTGCAAAAGCCTGAATAGCGGTTGCAGCCTGACCGAAGTCACGCATCTGCTGGTCAATGCCCAGCTTAATGTGCATCACACCAGCTTCATCCAAAGCCTTCTTCAGAGAGGGATACTCCATCTCTTCCGGATCACAGAACTGCTGCATGAACAGGATAAGACCCTGTGCGCCGTTCTCTTTGACCATGTTAGCAACGAACTCGCCACGGCGGTTCTCAGAGGACTTCTCATCATAAAGCAGAACATCGTGGTCAAGGCTTGCAAATTGCAGAGCCAAAGCCATCATCGGGTCTGCCTCATTTTCAGGAGCGTCTGCACGGAATGCACGGCTCTCATGAGCAACATCGTCAGCAGCAATTGCTACGTTGTTGTCCTCAAAAATCTTGAGGAGGGTCGGGTTATCACAGATGATACCGCTGGTAACCACTTTAACACCCTTCCAGTCGCAAGCAGGCAGCTTTTTGAGCTCTGCATTGAGCGCTTCGAGCTTCTCGGTGTACTCATCCTTGAGCATAAACCAAGCGGCTTTCAGCACAGCGCTGCGCTTTGTGGGGGTGATAACGTCGCAGTGCTCGCTAGCAAGCTTTACAAACTCGCGGCGGGCAGCACGGCTTCTGTTGTATACCTTAATTGCATCCTGAATCGCTTCGTCCGTTACCGGAGCGCCGCCGATTTCTTCCAGCATCTTACGGATGTTGGTGTACTGGTCGATACAGAATTTCAGGCCGTAAGCGGGCTTACGGTTCTGGGGATGTGCAAGGAAGATAGTGGGCATCTTCTCAAGCTTTGCCATTGCTACGCGAATGTTCTGGCTCATCGGGCGCAGAGTATCGCAAATGGTGGGAGTAATTACGCCATCAAGCTTGTCGAGCGTACCGTCAAGCAACATTTCAAGGCCAAGCTGTGCAATGGTGCAGTAGAAAGTTGCGCAGTATTCTTTTGCCAAAGAAATGGTTTTATTATTGCTGCCCCAGATTCCAAAGGGAACCATGCCTGCGGCATGTACGAGCTCTTCTGGTGCATAGTAAGGCAGAATGCCAATTACTTTTTTGCCCTGTGCTTTAAAATCTGCCAGCTGCTTACCGGGGTTTGCAGCAATGCTGGCCAGCTCACTGATAATCGTTTCGATACTCATGTTCGTTAGCCCTCCTTCGCAGCTTTGTTTGCTTCCATTGCCTCAACCAAGCCCTGTACGCGTGTTTCGTACTGAGCAGCGTTGAAGTTACGGGGATCCGCCTGGTCGCCGTCAAACGCAGCGCAGGGAATACCCAAATCGGCAGTGAAGCGGCGCTGCATTTCGGGCATGTAGCCAGACCACGGCTTGCAGCTACGGTTGTAATGAACGAGAACGCCATCTACCTTATTGTCACGGCAGAGGCCCTCACGCCACTCAACACCCTGTTCCAAGCAAACGCTGTTCGGCGCTTTGCAGTATGCACGACACAGGTCGTCAATACCGTCATACACGAAACCGAAAGCAGGTGCATAAACAACAGCAGTTACGTTGAGTCCGCTGCCCTTCAGGGGCTTAAACAGCGCCTTCAGGTCAGGCCAGCAGGGAATACCTTCGAACATAATGCGGTGCTTCTCTTCGAAGGGAAGAGTAGATGTGCCGTTCTTTACGTGCTCTTCCAGCTCAGTTGCCAGCAGCTCAAATGCTTCTGCAGTAGACTGCTTGCCGCGAGCGGTAACAACGTCTGCCATGTGGTTGAACAGGTCGAAGCCGGACATCGGGGAGGGCTCATACTGGCAGTAGTCACAAACCTTGAGCCAAGCTTTTGCGGTACGGTTTGCATTTGCACATACCTGCTCAAACTTCTTCTCATCGAACTTATTGCCAGAGATTTTTTCCAGCTGCTTAATCGCGTCGTCAAACTGGCCACGAATGTAAGCAACCTGGCTGTCGTCAACATGAGTGGTGTTATTATAGGGAACATCAATCATGATGAGAGGGATGTTGTGCATACGAGCAATGTTCTCGTACCACTTGGTCATACAGTTACAGATGTTGTTGCAGCACAGAACAAAGTCCGGCTGGGGCATCTGACGAGACACGTTGGTGGTTTCCACACCAGACGCATAGGCAAGGCTGATTCGGGCATAACCACAGATATCAGCATCGAAGCCCATATTTTCAGCAGCCTCACACAGGCGCTCGCCGTCATGCTGCGCTGCGATACCAGCTGCCTGGTTTTCGGGGTATACAACAGCCAAATCCAAAGCCTCTGCGATTTCGCAGGGGAATTTAGAGGAAGACCAGCCTACCGGGCGGCCAGCTTTCTTTGCTTCCCAAGCACCAGCATAAACGTCAGAAACGACCTTACGCAGTGCAGTAACGCCAGGGCTGGCGGGTTTTGCAGGTTTTTTAGCAGGCGCTGCAGCTGCGGATGCAGTCTGATCAGCGGGAGCTGTTTTTTCCATATCTGCCATAATTCTCTCGCTCCTTTATAAAAGTAGAGTTATAATGTGCGGGGTATCCCACACCGATAAAAGTAAATTTGAAAATTATTTCTTACGGGTTGCTTTCTGGTACGCAAAGAGTGCGGCACCAAGAGCACCGGCATATTGGGCAAGGGGAGAAGTAAAGACCTTATGGCCCAATTCTTCTTCCAGTGCGGCTACTACGCCTGCGTTCTGAGCAACGCCACCGGTCATAACGACCTGGTCACGTACACCAACACGGCGAGCCAAGCCGCTCATGCGGGCTGCGATGGAGTGGTGAATACCATTGATGATATCGCACGTCTCACTGCCCTGAGCCAACTGGCTAATAACCTCGCTCTCAGCAAATACCGTACAGGTAGAGCTGATTGCGACACGCTTGGTAGACTGAGCACCCAAATCGCCCAAATCGGCAACATTTACTTCCAGTACACGAGCCATAACATCCAGAAAACGGCCGGTACCAGCAGCACACTTGTCGTTCATCTGAAAGTTGACCATCAGACCATTTTCAATCTGGAGCACCTTCATGTCCTGTCCACCAATATCAATTACTGTGTGAACTTCGGGAAACAGATAGTATGCGCCTCTTGCATGACAGCTTAACTCACTCATCTGGTCATCCACAATATCGAGCGAATTACGCCCGTAACCGGTGCCAAGAATAAAAGCCATGTCTTCTTTTTTCATACCGCAGTTATCCAGCACCTCTTTAATTGCACGCTCGGGGCCGCTGGTACCAGCACCGACCGCAACCAAGGCTTTACTGACGATTTCCTGCCCGTCTTTTAAAACAACACATTTCGACGTGGTGGAACCAACGTCAATGCCTAACGTATACTTTGCTTCCATAGTAACCTTCCTAACTCTTGAACCGAATCAAATCAATACTCTGCACCACGGGCGGAGCCCCAAAAGACTCCGCCGCAGTACAAAGAATCTATAAAGTTTTTAATTACTCTTTGGGAACCTTAATGAATACCTGGCCGGGGTCAATCTCTTCACGGATTGCCTTGATGACTTCCGGAGAGGGCGGCGGCAGCAGTTCTGCTCTGGAGGTATCAATCTCAAAGCCGGTATTCTCTACGATTTCTTCAATGGAAGAAGACTCGTAGTAGCCAGCCAAGTACATTCTCTTGGTGGTTTCATCGAACTTCATAACACCCTTGTCGGTTACAACCATCAGCGGGCCGCGGTTTTGAGGCAGGCCTGCGTTTTTGCGTCCGTCAAGGCCGCCAGCCATCCAGCCGGGGCTTGTGATGTAGTCGATCTTCTCTGTGAAGCGGCGCTTCTCGTGCTGCATCATGATAACGGTGTCAACAAAGGTAGCAATACCGTTTGCACCGCCGGAGCCGGAGAAACGAGTGGTGGGGTGATTGTAATCGCCCATGGAGGTGGAGTTCACATTGCCGTAGGGGTCAATTTCAGCACCACCGATGAAAGCGATCATTCTGTCTCTGTTCTTGAGCCACTCATTGGCCTGGAAGCCAATGTAGCGAACCGGAGGCCACTGCACGGAGCAGTGAGCCATAAAGCGGCAGTCACCAACCGAGGTAGGCACCTGGATGGGATCGCAGTCAATCAATCCGCTCTCAACGATGAGAGTGCACTCAGGGGAAAATATCTTCTTGGCAACAGTTGCGCCGATGAGGGGAAGTCCTGTACCAACAATAGCGATATGGTCATTGGTGATTGCGCGAGCAATGGTGATTGCCTGCATCTCTTTGTTGGTGTAATTGTTGTAGTTAGCCATTACTTCTTCTCCTCCTTTGCCTGTGCCGTCATATCAACATGGTAGCCGAGACCCGGAACAACCTTCAAGTTAGCAATTCTAGCGGCGCCAACCTTATTGAGGTAATCCTCGTGTGTCGGGGTGGAGAATACCCACTCCTCGCAGAAAGCATCAAATGCTTCTTGCGTTTTGGAGGCAACGTCGTATGCTTTGTAGTATTTACCATCGTAGTCATAGTAGTCATAGCACTGTGACGGATGTGCACCGTGCGGTGCATGAACAATCGCATCCACGCAGAAACCGGGGATGGTGTTCAGGTTGGGATCGCGGCGAATGTACTCGTCCGAAACGAGCTCTTCGCAAGTAACAATAACCTTCTTTGCAGCGCCTGCAATATCAGTATCCTGGAACTCATCGCCCAAAATGCGGCAGGTTCCATCGGGAGAAGCCATCTGTACGTGAATAACAGCAACGTCAATCTCCGGTACAGGCAGAAGCAGAAGCTTCTCTTCGGGCTTCATCGGGTTTTGCTCAATGACGAACTTCTCATCGGGAAGTTTGTCCATGGTTTTTCTAATCTCTTTGGAGATGCCCCACTTATCAGCAAGACCGGTACCCATCATCAAACGGCTGGGAACATAAGGAAGACCCAGAGCAGCACCATGGAACATCTGCATGATGGCATCCTGAGAATAGTCCTCAAACAGGATGGTACCTTTTTCAATCGCCTCACGGAAACGGCGAGAAACGTTTGTAAAACCGGAGTTGGCGGTGTAGCAGTTGATGTAAGCCTTTACGCGCCCGCAGCCAATAAGCATGTCTGCGTCTCCGCCGTTAGCGCCTGCATTTAAGATAAAATCCTTTTTACCTTGTCTGAGGATTTCATGGATAGCAGCAAAGGGCTTTCTGTTGGTGGTGAAGCCACCGAATGCGATGCTGTCACCGTCGCTTACGAATTTCGCTACTGCTTCAGATAGCGTATACACTTTTCCCACGGTAAAACCTCCAATAATAAGTATGATAGATGGAATCGACTGGCAGAACCGGCCAGCTCCACCTCAGAAAAAGCAATTTTCAGCACAGCCTTGCGAACAGGGCCCGCACAAAGCCGGGGAAAACCCGCGCGGCGGCGCGGAGGGCTCTATCATGCAGAGCCTCTTACGCGCAGCCGTGCTGAAAGCAAGATTATAAATCAAGCGTTGCTTTTTTCTTCCTTAGCTTTTCTTACCTGCTCAGTGAACATCGGCAAGATTTTCATAGCATCGCCCACAACGCCATAGTCTGCCACCTCGAAGATGGGAGCGCTGGGGTCTTTATTAATCGCGATGATGACATCGGACTCTTCCATACCAGCCAAGTGCTGGATGGCGCCGGAAATGCCGCATGCGATATACAGGTTCGGGCGAACCGTTTTACCGGTCTGGCCAACCTGGCGGTCTTTCTCAACCCAGCCTGCGTCAACCGCAGTACGGGAGGAAGAAACAGTACCACCCAGAACCTCTGCCAGCTCTTCGAGCAGCTTAAAGTTCTCAGGGCAGCCCATGCCGCGACCACCGGAAACCAACACGTTGGCTTCCTGAATGTCCATTTTCTCGCTAACCTTTTTAATAACTTCAATAACTTCCACGTTTACGTGCTCAGCCAGGTCAGAAACAGAGAAAGTTTCAACAACCGGTTTTGCATTCTCGTTGGGAGTCAGGCGCTGCATAACGCCGGGGCGAACGGTAGCCATCTGGGGGCGGTGATCCGCACAAGCGATGGTTGCCATAATGTTGCCGCCAAATGCAGGGCGAGTCATCAACAGGTTGCCAGTTCCCTCTTCAATTTCCAGCGAGGTGCAGTCAGCGGTAAGGCCGGTGTGCACACGAGCAGAAATACGAGGAGCCAAATCACGGCCGATGGCGGTTGCGCCGTACAGCACGATCTCAGGCTGATATTTTTTCACAATTTCAGTGATAACATGCGCGTAAGGCTCGGTGGTATAAGTTTCCAAAATCGGGTCTTCCGAAATAATTACGCGGTCTGCACCGTAACGGCCAAGCTGCTCCGGCAGGTGGCCAATTTTATCACCCAGAACAACAGCGGTAACCTCTGTGTTCAAATCTTTGGCCAAAGCCTTGCTTTTGCCAATCAGCTCCAGCGCAACGTTAGAAAGCTTACCTTCTACCTGCTGGGCAAATACGAATATTCCCTTATATGCTTCGTTACTCATTATTTCTCACCACTTTCCTACTACAGAATGAATTTTTCACGCAGACGGTCAGTCAGCCAGTTGGCTGCCTCTTCAGACTCCATCGTTACAACGGTGCCCTGGCCTTTAACCGCTTTGGTAAAGGACTTTTTCACGCGGGTGGGGGAGCCTTTCAGGCCGATGTTGCCATCTTCAACGTCAAGGTCTGCTCTATGCCACTCGGTAACTTCCTTCTGGAAGGCATCAAAAATGCCGCCGGGAGTCATGTAGCGGGGTTCATTCATTTCGGCCAAAGCAGTCACCAAGCAAGGTGTTTTGACGCGAATGATGTGATAACGGTCTTCATACTGGCGCTTAATCTTTAAGGTATCGCCATCAACCTCAATTTCCTCCGCATAGGAAACGTTGGGCAGGCCGAGGTGCTCAGCAATCTGCGGGCCAACCTGTGCGGTGTCACCATCAATTGCCTGGCGGCCGGTGATAATGAGGTCGTAGTCGAGCTTCGAAATAGCAGAAGCCAGAGTAGAGGAAGTAGCCCAAGTGTCAGCGCCGCCGAATGCGCGGTCTGTTACGAGGATTGCTTCATCTGCGCCCATAGCCAATGCCTCACGCAGAGCAAGGTCTGCCTGGGGCGGGCCCATGGTAAGAACGGTAACATGTGCACCGATTTGGTCTTTCAAACGGAGGGCAGCCTCAAGGCCAGCCTTATCATCCGGATTGATGATGCTGGGAACGCCTTCACGAATCAGGGTTCCTGTTGTTTGGTCCAGCTTTACCTCGTTGGTATCTGGAACCTGCTTAATGCTTACAACGATTTTCACTGCGTGCCCCCCCTTATTTCAAAAGCGCGTTGGAGATAACCATGCGCTGCACTTCACTGGTGCCTTCGTAGATTTCGGTAATTTTTGCGTCACGCATCATGCGCTCAATGGGATACTCTCTGGTGTAGCCGTAGCCGCCGAAGAGCTGTACGCACTGTGTCGTAACTTCCATTGCAGTCTCAGCTGCATACAATTTTGCAATTGCAGCTTCGGTAGAGAACTTCGCGCCAGCCTGCTTGAGGATAGCCGCACGGTAAACGAGCAGCTTAGAAGCATCAATCTTCGCTTTCATGTCTGCAAGACGGAACTGGGTGTTCTGGAATGCAGCAATGGAACGGCCAAATTGCTTTCTCTCTTTTACATACTTAACGGTCTCATCCAAAGCGCCCTCTGCAATGCCCAATGCCTGAGCAGCAATGCCGATACGGCCGCCGTCCAGTGTGGTCATAGCAACGGTAAAGCCCTTGCCTTCCTGGCCGAGCATATTCTCTTTGGGAACGATGCAGTTTTCGAATACCAGCTCCGTAGTAGCGGAACCGCGAATACCCATCTTCTTCTCTTTTTTACCAATGGAGAAGCCCGGGAAGTCCTTCTCAACGATGAAAGCAGTAATGCCCTTCACGCCCTTGGACTTATCGGTCATTGCGAACACAACATAAATGTCTGCTACGCCGCCATTGGTAATAAAGATTTTGCTGCCGTTCAGGATGTAGTTGTCGCCATCAAGAACAGCCTTGGTCTGCTGGCCGGAAGCATCGGTACCTGCGCCGGGCTCAGTAAGGCCGAACGCACCGATTTTCTTGCCGGAAGCAAGCGGAACAAGATATTTTTCTTTTTGCTCTTTGGTGCCGTATTTGTAGATTGGGTCAGCACAAAGAGAGGTATGTGCAGAAACAATAACACCGGTGGTACCGCAAACCTTAGAAAGCTCTTCTACACACATAATGTAAGTAAGAACATCGCAGCCCTGGCCACCGAGCTCCTTCGGATACGGAATACCGAAAAAGCCGTACTTTTTCATTTTTTCAACAGTCTCTGCCGGAAAGCGCTCTTCCTCATCAATCTCGTGAGCTAAGGGCTTTACTTCCTTTTCTGCAAAGGCCGCGAACATTTCCCGAGCCATCGACTGCTCGTTGTTCAGCTCAAAATTCATATCGATCCCCCTGTTTTTAATAGTTAAAAGATTTATTTGCCAACGAATGGCGTAGGCTTACGTTTCTCCACAAACGCGCCCATCGCTTCACGCTGATCCTGGGTTTCAAAACAATCACCAAAGTACTTTGCCTCCAGCTCTGCAGCTTCCCATAAGCCAAGGCCAACGCCTTCGTTCATGGCACGCTTTGCGTTCTGCACAGCAACCGGAGCATTTGCAGCAATCTTCAACGCCAGTTCTTCTGCTTTTGCAAGCAGCTCTTCCGGTGCATACACTGCGTTCACCAACCCGATTGCAAGGGCTTCCTGCGCCTTTACTTTGCCGGCGGTAAATACCAATTCCTTCGCTTTGCCGGGGCCAATTGCCCGAGCAAGCTTTTGCATGCCGCCCCAACCGGGAGTGATGCCAAGGCCCACTTCAGGAAGAGCAAACACTGCTTTTTCAGAGGCAAGGCGAATGTCGCATGCGAGTGAAAGCTCGCAGCCGCCACCTAAAGCAAAACCGTTAACCGCTGCTATTACAGGAGCAGGGAACTGTTCTACCAAATGATAAATCCGATCGCCGAGCAGGCCGAACTCTTCGCCCTGTTTCTTCGTTAGATTCCTCATTTCGCCAATATCTGCACCAGCTACAAACGCTTTCTCACCGGCGCCGGTAAGAATTAAGCAGCGAACACCACTTTGTTTCGCCTGTTCTAATGCTTGTTCCAGATCCTTCATGACCTCGAGGTTAACCGCATTAAGCGCTTGAGGCCGATTCATGGTAAGAATCCCGATGAGGTTATCATGCTTTGCTTCAAATGTAACTAGGCTCATCTGTTTTCCTCCTGACTATTCTGCCGTTTATGTTAATATTTTGAATGGAAACGCTTTTCGAATTCCTCTTTTAAGGAATCACGGAAGTTTGGGTGGGCAATTTCAATCAGGCTGCGCGCTCTGTCACGCATGGTGTGTCCGCGAAGCTCTGCAATGCCGTACTCCGTTACAATGTATTGAACATCGTTTCGGGAAGTAGTTACCGCAGACCACTGATCAATAAATGGCACGATTTTTGAAACCTTGCCGCCCGCTGCTGTGGAATTCATTGCTAGAATGGAGCGACCGCCGCGGCTCATAGATGCACCGCGAATGAAATCGATTTGCCCGCCGACGCCGCTAATCTGCACCGGCCCAATGCTTTCAGAAACCACCTGACCAAGCAGGTCGATTTGAACGCAGGAGTTAATCGAAACCAAATTGTCGTTCTTTGCAATGACTACCGGGTCGTTCACATAATTTACGGGGTACATTTCAACCGCGGGATTATTGTGAACATAATCGTACAAACGCCGTGAGCCCATTAGGAAGGTTGCAACACTCTTCCCCTTGTGCAGCGTTTTTTTGGAGTTGTTGATCACGCCGGCCTCTACCAGCTCGACCACGCCGTCCGAGAACATTTCCGTATGAATACCAAGATCCTTTTTATCTTTTAAGAACAGAAGCACAGCATCGGGAATCGCACCGATTCCAAGCTGCAAGGTGTCTCCATCGTGAATCAGCTCGGCGCAATAGCCGCCAATCTTCTTCTCAATCTCGGTAATTTTGGGGGCGCCAAGCTCAAGAATCGGTTCGTTGCACTCCACAATATAATCTATTTCGCTCACGTGTATGAAGCAATCGCCCAATGTACGGGGCATGTTTTCATTTACCTGAGCAACCACTAGCTTCGCTACTTCAGCAGCGTGCTTTTGGTAGTCTACCGTTACACCATAACTGCACCAGCCGTGTTCATCGGGCTTAGAAACGTGAATGAAAGCCACATCCACCGGCAGAGTGGTGTCGAACAACTCGGGTACTTTATGAAAAAAGCATGGCGTATAATCGCCAATACCGGCTTCTACGGTAGCACGGGTAGCACCGCCAACAAAAATAGAATTGTGGATAAAGTGCCCTTCCATCTCCGGTGTAGCATAAGGCGCTTTTGCCAAAGGCACCATGTGGGCAATTTCAACATTCTTAAGCTCATCTTTTCGCGCAACCAATGCGTCTATTAAATGAATCGGCGCGCCCGCCGCGTTGGGTGTTACCACTCTGTCGCCGGAACGTACGTGTGACACCGCTTCTTCAGCAGATACTTTTCGCTGCGCGTACAGATCTTTCCAATCCATATATTATAAGCTCCTCATCCAAAAATAAAGCTTTGCGCCGAGACTCAGCCGCCTTCTGCGGCATATTCCCGAGCGCCCGGTGATACCGGAAATATTCTCCGGCGGCGTGTCACTTTGTGTTCACGCCGGGGTTCGGCTATTCAAAGCCGAGGTTTAGAAAAACCGGCGCACTCCCTTAATCAACATAAGGGTGGATACCACACTGTTTGATTGGGCAATGCGCCGGAGTTCCAACACGAACCACCGCCTGAAGCGGAGGATTCAATTATTTTTCAAAAGTTTTTGCAAATACGTTGTTGAAATCGCGAATCGCTCTGGGCAAAATCATTTGATGGAATGCGCAGAAAGAACGCGGGTTCTGGTAAACGGACTCAGCAAATCCAATGACGTAATCTCTGATCTTGGTCAGCTCGATGATCTCATCGATGAAGCCTTGCTGTGCGCAGAACAGCGGACCAGACTTAATGCGGTACTCTTCGATCATCTCATTCATCTTATCGATGGTGGGTTTCAGATCTTTACCTGCCTTGGCGTCTTTCACCAAACGGCGGGAGTACATAGCTGCAGCAGCAGTTTCGCCGTGCATAACGTTTACTTCGCTGGCTGCTGTGCCCAGAGTAAAGGCATTGGTGTCGTTACCCTGCGGGCCACCCATAACATAGTGAGCAGCAGCGGTGCTCTTTCTCAGGGTGATTTCAATCTGCGGAACCTTAGCGGACTGGATGGAGTAAATGAGAGACTGGCCAAGGCCGAGGAGTTCTGCTTTTTCTGCATCGTTGCCAACGTCGATACCGGTTGTATCCTGGAACCAGATGATGGGCAGACGGTCTCTGCCGCAAAGAGTAACAAACTCGCTCATCTTGATCAGGCCCTGACGATACAGCTTTCCGCCTACGCCAACGCTGTTCTCTTTGTACTCAGGGTAGTTCATCAAAATACCCTGGTAGTTCGCGATGACACCAACCAGCAGGCCGTTAACCTTAGCAATACCGGTGATGATTTCGGGGCCATAGCCCTTCTTGTACTCGTCGAACTGGCTGCCGTCAAAAATGCGGCTGAGAACGTTTTCTACATTGTAGGGGCGCTTGGTGTTCATGGTCAGGATGCTGTAAAGCTCGCTGGGCTCAAAGTTGGGCTCCTGCGGTGCATCAACACGGAAGAACTCCGAATTGTATGCTGGAATATCATCCATATACTTCTGGATCGCTTCCAGAACGCCCATTTCCTCGGTGTAAGCTTCACGGAAGAAGCCTGTCTCACCGTAGTGAATTGCAACGTTTCCGGGCGGGTCGTTAACCTGCTTCTTGGTTGCCTCAATCAGTGCCTGTGCAGCTTCGTCATCCACATAGCCCTTGGGGTTCATGCCGCCAACAATGCCGGCACCGCCAACAGCCATGTTTGCTTTTTCATGAGCAAGCAGGATGGTGGGGCTGATGCTGTGGTAGCCGCCGCCAGCCGGGTTCGTACCGTAGATACCTACGATAACCGGGATGCCGTTCTGCTGCAAATCAGCATTGCGGAAGAAGGGAGTACCACCACCACGGCGGTTTGCGTATACCTTCTCCTGCTCGTCAAGCTTAACGCCGGAGCAGTTGAGGATATAAACAAGCGGGATGTTGAGGCATTTTGCGGTGTCAGAACCACGCAGCAAGTTATCTGCCTGGCCTGCAACCCATGCGCCTGCAAGTTTCTTATTATCAGAAGCAATAATCACTGCCCACTTGCCGCGAATTTTACCAAGACCCTTAATGATACCGGTGCTGCCGGTAGAGTTGGTCTCGGGGTCGAACAAGCTGTTCAGGGGCAGAAATGAACCGGGATCTACCAGAGCCTCAATACGGTCGGTAGCGGTCATTTGGCCAGACTCATGAATGGATTCATCGGAACGGCCGCTGTTGCGGATTTCTGCAAATTTCTCTGCGATCTCCTTTTCAACTTTGCGGAATTCCGCTTCGTTTTCTGCATTCACCTGGGGGTTTGCCGAACCAATGATCGGCATATTTTTAAAGTACGAGGGCATTGAGTAACCGTGCTCAGCCATTGACAGGTGCCTCCTTTTTCAATTGAAAATAATTGGTCTGAAAAGGCAAATATTATGACAGTTACTGAAAATTACATGAAAAATCGAAAAAATACAGCCAAAAGGCCGATTTGTTAATTTTTCGACAATGTACTCGTGCTAATGTATATTCTAGCACACAAACACTCATTTGCCAAGTTGTAATTTTCAGGAAAAGCATAAACCAGCCTCTTTAAAACTTGGTTATGCCCGCTGAAAAGCCCGCACTGGATTCTTTTTAGCAAAACCTGCCTCACTGCAAAGCTAAGTTTTAAAGAATCCTGCGAGCCGTTATATCAGCGCAAGCCGAAAAGCTTTCGGCAGCAATATAAAACTGAGGGGAAATTAGCCGATAATAGCGAGCTGGTCGTTCGACTGAACGGCATCGCCCTTAGCGGTAGAAATGCTCTTTACGGTACCGTCGCAAGGAGCAACGATCTCGTTTTCCATCTTCATTGCTTCCAAAATGAAGAGAGAATCGCCAGCCTTAACAGCCTGGCCTTCGGTAACCTTCACTTGCAGAATGGTACCGGGCATGGGGCAGTTAACGGGGGTGTCACCAGCCGCTGCCGCTGCGGGAGCCTTCTTGGGGGCAGGAGCTGCTGCCGGTGCTGCTGCGGGAGCTGCCACGGGTGCCGGGGCCGCTACGGGAGCAGGTGCTGCTACGGGAGCCGGAGCTGCCTGAACTTCACCAGTGTAGACTCCTCTGGGAATCGGTTTGTAAGCGGAGGGAGCACGCTCCACATCCACCTCATATGCTTTGCCATTGACTCTTGCCAAGTATTTCATAATCGGTCTCTCCTATCACAACATAATTCTTTTTTCGTTCGTTAAAGGATGCTTTCTGGTCGTTAACACTCTCTAATGCTGTTAAACTGCAGCTGATCCAGCGGAATTTGCAAATCCTCGCTGATCGTGGCCATGATGACCGCATAAATCTCGTCTTTTCCATCATCCACAGGCTGCGGTGCCGGCGCTACTACTGGCCTTGCTGCCAATTCTTCCACGGCTGCCTTTATCTTCGTCAGCGTAGAAAGAATCGCAATCGTCAGTATTACGGTCAGTCCTGAGAACAACAGCGGCAATAACTGCTCAACTGGCATGCTCTAAATCCCCCCTCTTGGTTTCCCGTATTATGAAATTCATTTCATTTTTTGGAATTTTCAAAATAAATGATAGCATCAATTTAGATGAGTGTCAATAAAAAAACAAGACATTGGTTTTTTATTTTAAATAAAAATGATGCTACATTATTGTTATTTTTGGACAAAGCCTAACAAGGAAGATAACTGGGCTGCATGCTGCTTTACCAGTGCTTTGAACTCTTCTTCTTGTGCTCTGCTTGTGCGGGATTGCGGAGCAATTAAACCAATGGATGCAACCGCTTTACCGTTCATATCGAACACTGGGGCACCAACACCCACAGCATCTGGTATATATTCTCCTTTGGAAATTGCAACGCCTTCTTCGCGAATATGGGAAAGGCTGGCGAGCAGCTTCCTCTCTTCCTCCGGTGTAAAACCGGGGTTTTCTCTTAATTGGTTTTGAATATAATTGCGGATGAAACTTTCGGACTGAAAAGCCAAAAGAGCACGGCGGCTACCACCATAATGCAAATCCACCTCATTGCCAAAGCGTTCAATCACCTTTAGAGGGTTGGGGCCCTCCACTTTTTCGAGTACCATACCGCTGTTACCAGATATAATTATCAGGAAAACATCTTCCCTTGTAATCTTCATCAAATCTTTTAGTACAGGTTTCGCGGAATCGCTCAAGCGCAAGCGCCTTGTGGCAGCCATTCCCAGCGGAATTAGGGCAGTACCCAGCCGATAAAGATGTGTTTTGGGGTCACGAGACACATAGTTTGCACTACAAAAGGTTTGCAAAATCCGGTGTACGGTGCTGGAAGGCAGACCAGACAACTGCGAAAGCTCTGCCAGCGAACAGGATTTATCAGCTTTGCGCAGGTGCTCGAGTACCTCCATCGCACGTATCAAGCTTTGTACCATGTTTATACCTCCTTTAATTCATTCAGTAGCAAATTTCGTTTTATGAAAAACAAGTCCCTTGCTCTAAAATTACGATTTTCATCATACAAGATAATTTCACATTATGCAATTGTTATTTCCCTTCCGCTTTAAATTAAAGTATCTGCATCTATAAAACGACAAAAACACTAAAAATGCATATTTCATTTTGTTAAAAAAACCAATTAGACGACCCTTGTGTTTTGACCCCGATAGTGAGATAATAGGTATGAATTGATTCCATTATTCAGAATGAATTCCTTATAGTGAAATGGTTGGCAGATGACTTTAATTGTGAAAAACCGCTGTGCATTCCCATTTAACAGCGGAATGACCCACCAGAAAATTTAGGAGGTTACACCATTATGGCAACAGAAATTGTATTAGCAGGTGCCGTAAGAACGGCAGTTGGTAAATTCGGCGGAAGTCTTGTTGGCGTTCCTGCTCCCCGCCTTGGCGCATTCGTCATTGAAGAGGCTTTGAAAAGAGCCGGCATTAAAGGTTCCGACGTAGATGAGGTTCTCATGGGCTGCGTTATTCAGGCTGGCCTTGGCCAGAACGTAGCACGCCAGGCTGTTGTTCTCGCAGGGCTCCCGCAGGAAGTTCCCGCGCTGACCCTGAACCAAGTTTGCGGCTCCGGCTTGCAGAGCGTTAACGTTGCTGCTTCCCGCATTCGTGCCGGTGAAGCGGATGTCATTATTGCCGGTGGTATGGAGAACATGTCCGCTGCTCCTTATGCGCTGCAGCAGGCTCGCTTTGGCTACCGTATGAACAACAACAAAATCGTAGACACCATGGTTAACGATGCATTGTGGGATGCTTTCAACGACTACCACATGGGCGTTACTGCAGAAAATGTAGCGAAGAAATACGGCATCACCCGCGAGATGCAGGATGAGTTTGCCGTATGGAGCCAGAACAAGTGTGAAGCTGCACAGAAAGCCGGCAAGTTCGATGCAGAAATCGCTCCCCTCGAGATTCCCGGCAAGAAGGGCGCCGTTACCATTTTCAACACTGACGAGCAGGCTCGTGCAGGCGCAACAGTGGCAGGAATCAGCGGCATGAAGCCGGCGTTCCTGAAAGACGGTACTGTTACTGCTGCAAACGCATCCGGTATTAATGATGGTGCCGCAGCTGTGATTGTAATGAGCGCAGAAAAAGCAAAAGAGCTGGGCGTTAAGCCTTTGGCAAGATGGGTAGGCGGCTCTTGGGCTGGCGTTGACCCGGCAATCATGGGCATTGGCCCCGCATTCTCTACCCAGAAGCTGCTCACAAAGCTTAACATGGGCGTAGATGAGCTGGAAGTTATTGAGGCCAACGAAGCATTTGCTGCGCAGGCTTTGGCAGTAGGCATGGAGCTGAAGTGGGATAAAGAGAAGGTTAACCCCAACGGCGGCGCCATTGCGATTGGCCACCCGGTTGGAGCTTCCGGCTGCCGTATTCTCTGCACCCTGTTGTATGAGTTGCAGCGCCGTGGCGGCGGTAAGGGCCTTGCCACACTGTGCGTAGGTGGCGGCATGGGCGTTTCTACCATCGTAGAAGGCTTATAATCAAAATTCTGTTCCCGCCATTATTGGCAGGAGTCTCTATTTTGTATTTATCGTTTCTCACAATCATTCAGTAACCGTAGGGTTATGAACAGCGTGAGGTACTTAATTACCATTGTTCGGTCAGGCGTCCCGCGCAGATTTTTCTGCACGGGCGCTCCCCGTTTCAGTTGGTTCGAATGGTTCTCCGCCGCTGGGAGGAATTTTTTCGCCCGGCTCCGAAGGCCTGTATTTCACCCGCAGTAGGGTTTGCGCCTTTACGGCTGCCCGCGGGTGGAGAAATGATAGAAACAGGAGGTCATTCACATGAAAGTTGGCGTAATTGGAGCTGGAACCATGGGTTCCGGTATTGCTCAGGCTTTTGCGGTTACAGAGGGCTACGAAGTAGTTCTGTGCGACATTCAGGAAAGCTATGCAGAGGGCGGCAAAAAGAAGATTCAGGCAAGTTTGGAAAAGCTGGTCTCCAAGGGAAAAATGGAAGCAGCAAAGAAAGACGAGATTCTTGCTAAAATCACCACCGGCCTGAAAGAAAAGGTTGCAGACTGTGACCTAGTTGTGGAAGCTGCAATTGAGAACATGCAGGCAAAGCGTGAGCTGTTCTTGGCTTTGCAGGGCATTTGCAAGAAGGACACTATTTTCTCCACCAATACATCCTCTCTGTCGGTTACAGAGCTGTCCTCCAAATTGGACCGCCCCGTTATTGGCATGCACTTCTTCAATCCGGCTCCTGTCATGAAGCTGATTGAAATTGTTGTTGGTCTGAACACTCCGCAGGAGCTGGTTGACCGCATTACTGAAATTTCGAAAGAAATTGGCAAAACACCTGTTGTTGCAAAGGATGCCGCTGGCTTTATCGTAAACCGCGTGTTGATTCCGATGATTAACGAAGCGATTGGCATCTACGCAGATGGCACAGCCTCTGCTGAAGATATTGACACTGCCATGCAGCTTGGCGCTAACCATCCGATGGGCCCGCTTGCTCTGGGCGACCTGATTGGTTTGGACATTTGCCTCGCTATTATGGAAGTACTTCAGTCCGAAACGGGCGACACCAAGTACCGCCCGCACCCCTTGCTGCGTAAAATGGTTCGCGGCGGCGCGCTGGGAAGAAAAACCGGCAAAGGCTTTTATACCTATTAATTTGTTTTCACCATGCTAACAATGAAAACCCAGTTACTTCCATTCTCCGTTGGAAGTGACTGGGTTTTCTAATTGCAAAGTCCCTGTGAATTCTCTATATATAATGAAAAAGGAATTAATGGATGGCTATTTCTATCAGCTTTTTAAGCGGCAGTGCCGCAAGAAATTTCTTTTTAAAATCTTATTGTGCTTTGGCACAGGGTTTCCGCTGGCGCAGGGTTTTGCCCCTCATGCCGGGGCGGGCACCTACTTTCACGAAAGGGTGAAAGTAGGCAAAGGCCTTTCAAGGGGAGAGTATCGATTCTCTCCCCTTGAATCCCCTCTCAACGACCAAAGGCTCTGCCTTTGGTGAGTCTTTCCTCCTTTTCTTCTCATCAAGAAAAGGAGAGCCCGCCCCGGCTTGAGGGGCGAATGAAAAAAAGAAGTAATTCTCTGCGGCACTAGCCGCTAATAATTACTTTTTAAAATCTTATTGCGCTTCGGCACATGGTTCTGCTGGCGCAGGGCTTGCCTCTCGTGCCGGGGCGGGCACCTACTTTCACGAAAGGGTGAAAGTAGGCAAAGGCCTTTCAAAGGGAGAGGGCAGATTATAATATTAAGTGCAACACGGCTAAAATAAAGATAGACTGCAAGAGAACCAATGTATAAAATGAAGTTACTACACACCATTTTAACCGGAGGTTATCATGCAGCCATATCAACATTTTACACTAGAAGAACAAATGCCTTGCGCCGTAGCGCAACACTTCTTTTACTAACAAGGCAACGACTTTCTAAGTCAAAAAAGAAAGTCCTTCATTAATTGCATACTATTAGAGCGACAAGGATAATGTATAAAAAAGCGCTGCCTATTGTGGCAGCGCTTTTTTGTTATTGATCCATAAACACCAACAGACCGTTGATAAATTTCTTTATATTAATCTTACCACCGGAAGAGCGTTTACCGCGAATAAAATCCATCTCAGTTTTGATTCCCTCAAAGGAGAATAGGGTGCTGGAATACCGTGTAAAGGTATCGTTCATAAAATCTTCGATTCCCAGATTTGCCAAGTTAGACATTCCCTTGGCAATTGCACGGCGAATACGCTGCTCCATGCTCTTTGGGTTATCGCTGAGAATTTCGCATAGCTTGCCAATATTCTCTTCTGCCATGCTGGTTTTCTCATGGTCATACAAGTACTGGCACACCGTAACAATGTCTTTTGAGCCCTTCTCGCCAGACATGCCAAGTTGATTTAAGATATATTGCAGTCTTCGAACGGGAGTATCCTTATCATCCTTCTCCACAGGCGCAGCCGAACCAATATCAACCTGGAACATTTTGCGGATATTGGACAATGTCTGCTCCATTTGAATCTGCCGAGTAATATTTTCAATGACTCTTTTAATCTCAATAACATTAATAGGCTTGCTGATAAAAAAATCCACGCCTGCATTATACGCTTTCATAATAAGCTCTTTGTTTGATACCTGCGAAATCATAATGCACTTTGCAGTACTGCCCATTTCGCGCAGCGCGGATACCAACTGTATTCCATCAACATTCGGCATTAAGAAATCCACCAGAACTACGTCCGGTTTTAACGCCATAATCTCCTCCGGATTCGGAGCCTTTCCCTCTGAGTCGCCACACACACTGCCTAAGTTATGGTTTTCAATAATATCTTCCAGATTATTGATTACTGACAAATCGTCTTCAACAATATAAAAATTCATATAATATTTTCCTCCAGCTTTTCCGCGGGGATGATTACTCGAAACTCCGTTCCAACCCCAAGCTCAGATTTTACCTCAATAGAACCGTGGAATTTTTCTTCAACCGTCATCTGCACTCCTGACAGACCTACCCCTCGGTAAATATTCCCGGTCTCCTCATCAAATTTAGTGGAAAAACCCATTTGAAAGATACGGTCCATTGCTTTTTTCGGTATTCCTGGCCCATTATCCGCTACCGTAAAAACAATGTGTTTATATTCCCTCTCAACAGAAACCAAAATCCAGCCTTTATAGCCTTTCTTTTCAATTGCCTCAATTCCATTATTGACTAGATTCACTAATATCAGCATTAAAGAGTAGTGGTCAGCAACTACAAACTCATCCTTCACTTGAAAATCCAACTGAATATCAAGTCTGCGCGCTTCCAAAACACGATATGTGGATTCCTTTAATATTTGCAGCAGGTCACGAATCCCCATTTCTTCTTCGCTATACTGTTCATCAATTTCCTTTTGTATTCCCTGCATAATGCGAATATAGTCTTTTTTTATTTCATGAACATCTCGGGCAATGGAGAGAGCCATCTTCTTAAGCTCCGGCTGAAGATCTAGTGTAGACAGCTTTTCATATAAACGGTAGGCGTTACTCATTGCCGACTCAATTTCTTCCGTATTTTTCTCCATAAAATAGACTTCGTTTTTCAGTCGGGTCGTCATAAGGTATAGCCTTTGGTAGCGGTTCTCATGCTCCATCTTTTTCATGAGTGCACGGTAATTTTGCTCCCCTAACAGAATGGAACCGGCAACAATGGTACGGGCTACCGCAATACCAAACAAATAAATGTACATCTGTGTTTCAATGCTATTGTAACGCATTCCGGTACGCAGCCCAACCTCAAAAAAGTTGGCACAAAAATCACTGAGTGCCATGGCGACAATCAGTTTTTGAAACGGAATGGTGTGCTTGTTCTTTACGAAAAGTGAAAACAGCAACCCATATGCCACATAAAACAGCCCACCAATAAGCGCGACAGTCATATTGTCTTGCAGCTGTGAAATTCCCGAGCTTATTAAAAACAAGCGCACAATAAAGACCATAACACCGGTTACGCAACCAATTGCGGCTGAGTTTTGATCTTTGGCGATAGTCATTAATAAAACCGGAAATAAAATAACTGCCGCCGAGATTCGAAAGTTATCCGTAAAGAAATTGAAATAAAGCTGAGAGGAAAAAGTTACAATAATTGCAATCAGCAACATTCGCTTCCAGTGTTTTAAATCCAACATTTTCTTTCCCCTTACCGCAATACTATTTTCTCCCCTGTTTTTCTTGTTTTCCTCCCTTTTATCCTTCAAAAACAGGCTGTACAAAGCCAATTTATAGGGAGAAAACACCTCCTCAAAAAAAGTAAATTTTGAAAGAAAAATATTGTTAATATCTAACTACAATTATACCATAGCTTTTCGTAAAATCAACTATATAGACGGATTCAGTGAAAAAGAGTGACTTTTTATGTATTATTCCGTAATTCGCAATTTTATCGACAAAAAACGCTTATTTTTAGTCGCTTTGAAATGTTGAATAATTGCTGAAAGGAAATTGTATGAATTGGTATTTTTTTAATAATAGGAATTTGTTTTTTTCTGTACTCCGACCTTGTTTTAGAATGTGAATTAATATGTATAAGAAGAATTAAGTTGAATGGCTTTTCCGTAAAAACCTCCCGTATTCGCAAAGAATACGGGAGGGAGAAAAAACCTTATTCACCAATTCTGTTGCCCGGGAAAGCAATTGGTTTACCGTTTATAACCTCCACAATACCCTGTGCCGCAGCAGAACTGCTACGAACAACTGCCTGCCGGGTGAATTCTGCCGTGCGGGGAGTTATGATAACGTTGTCCATCTCCATCATTTGATTACCATATTCCTGTGCTTGATCAACAAGCACATCAATTCCAGCTCCCAAAATCATACCTTCTTTGAGTGCCCGAGCCATGTCTGCCTCAACGACAACATCCTTACATCCACAATTGATGAAGAAAGCATTTGATTTCATCTTTTGAAAAGCAGAATAATCTATGCTGCCTCTGGTAGACGGCAAAGAGGGCAAGTGTATCGTAATAATATCTGCTCTTTTTAGCACTTCTTCTCTATGGTTTAGCAGACGGATGGGCGCCTTCATTTCCTCTTGCTTTGCATAGGGGTCGTACCCGACTACATCCATACCAAAGCCGAATGCCGCCTTATTGGCAATCATTTGGCCAATTCGACCGCACCCCAAAACGCCAAGAGTCATACCCTCTAGCTCATATGTATCTTGCAATGCGCAGCGCACATCACAATTCCCAGTTCGGAACTCACTGTCCACACGCTTGTAGCGGCGTGCAGCCATTAGCATTAGCATCATAGCGTGCTCTGCTACCGCATTTGAATTGCATAGCGGCGCATAAACCACTTGAATGCCTTTCTGTGTTGCGTACTCTAAATCAATATTATCCAGCCCAGCGCCTTGCTTTGCAATCACCTTCAGGTTTCTCGAAGCATCCATCATTGCGGGAGTTACCGCTTCATTGTGGCACATAATCGCATCCACCTGATGCTCCTGAAGCTCTTTTATAAAACACTCTTCGCTACAGCCATCCGTAACGAAAAGCGCAGCGCCGTCATCCAATAAGATTTGCTTTCCGGAAACATCGAGTTCCTTTAATATCAGTACCTTATACTTCATCACTCTCGGGTGCCTCCTGCTTTGCTGTAAACAAATAGATAGGCGGGCGCAGAACGCCCGCCTATCCCAAACAATATAATTGTTTTGTGTTTCTTAGAATACACCCTGTGCCAGCATAGCGTCTGCAACCTTCTTGAAGCCAGCGATGTTTGCGCCAGCAACCAGATTGTAGCCCAAGCCGAACTCTTCAGCAGCAGCAACAGAAGAATCATGAATGTTCTTCATGATCTGGTGGAGCTTCGCGTCAACTTCTTCTTCAGTCCAAGACAGTCTCTCGCTGTTCTGGGACATTTCCAAACCAGAAACAGCAACGCCACCAGCGTTAACAGCCTTGGAAGGAGCAACGATCATGTTCTTCTGGCCCATCAGGTATACCAGAGCATCGTTGGTGGTGGGCATGTTAGCAACTTCGATATAGTATTTAATGCCATTAGCAACAATTTTCTTTGCCTCGTCCATGTTAATGTCATTCTGAGTTGCGCAGGGGAGAATAACATCAACTTTACGGCCCCAGGGCTTCTCGCCGGGGAAGAACTCTACGCCGAACTTGTCAGCATAATCCTGAACCTTGTCACGGCCGCTGGAACGCATCTGAAGCATGAATTCAATCTTCTCTTCAGTTACGATACCATCGGGATCGTAAACGTAGCCGTCAGGACCAGAAATGGTAACAGCCTTGCCGCCCAATTCTGCAATCTTCTTTACTGCGCCCCAAGCAACGTTACCGAAGCCGGAAACAGCAAATGTCTTGTCCTTAATGGAATCATTCTCATGGTTCAAAACTTCGTTTACATAGTAGATAGCACCAAAACCGGTAGCCTCGGGGCGAATTACGCTGCCGCCGAAGGAACGGCCCTTACCGGTGATAACACCATTCTCAAAAGCGCCACGAATACGGCGATACTGGCCATACATGTAAGCAACTTCTCTTCCGCCTACGCCCAAGTCGCCAGCGGGAACGTCGATGTCGGGACCAATGTGACGATACAACTCAGTCATAAAGGCCTGGCAGAAGCGCATGATCTCTGCATCGCTCTTACCACGGGGATCAAAATCAGAACCGCCCTTAGCGCCGCCCATAGGCAGAGTGGTCAAGCTGTTCTTAAAGGTCTGCTCAAAGCCCAAGAACTTGATAACAGACAGGTTTACGGAAGGAGCAAAACGCAGGCCGCCCTTGTAGGGACCAATTGCTCCGTTGTACTGTACGCGGTAGCCACGGTTTACGTTAACTTTACCAGCATCGTCAACCCATGCTACACGGAATTCGATGGTACGCTCGGGCTCAACCATTCTCTCGAGCAGGCCAGCCTTCTCGTACTCAGGATGAGCTTCTACCACAGGAGCCAAAGAAGTGAGAACCTCTTCAACTGTCTGTAGGAATTCGGGCTCGTTGGCATTTTTCTTCTGGGTTTCTTGCAACACTCTTTCAACATACGCGTTCATAACAAAGACCTCCATAAAAAAATTTTTCTCTAAAAATAGGGAAAATATACGTAAATATTACAAAAAGGATTTGCAAATTTGAAATTTGTGCGTACACGCCTTTCAAATTTGCTTTCCTGTTTTGTTTTAAAGTAACGTCGCGCTATTTTCAGACTCGGCACCCAGTTTAAAACCACACCATTTATCCTGAACTGCCGAACTTCCTTTTTCCACGCTCTGCCGCCCGGAAGACCGCCGGGCGGCAGAATCACACAATTAGTTATGCAAAATTAAATGGGAAGCGAAATCACGGAGTCCACCAGTTGAGGAAGCCGGTAATCGCTGCTGCGTTGACGAAGTCAATAAACAAGCCGCCAACCATGGGAATTACGAAATATGCCTCTCTTGCAGGGCCATAACGGCGGGTAATCGCCTGCATGTTAGCCATTGCGTTAGAGGTAGCACCCATTACAAAACCGATGAAACCAGCGGTCTGAACAGCTGCATTGTAGTTTTTGCCCATTACGTTGAAGATTACATAGTAAGAGAACAGATACATCAGAAGAATCTGAGCTGCCAATGTGATAATCAGCGGCAATGCCAGGTTAACCAACTGCCACAGCTTGAGGCCCATCATCGCCATTGCGAGGAACATGTTCAAGGACAGGTTGCCGAGAACATCAATTTCTTCTGCCTGGAATTTCTTACCACCAGCATCAATCACATTACGCATAACAGCGGCAACGAGCATAGCGCCGATGTAGCCGGGAAGTGTAATGCCAGTAGCGGCCTTCAGACCAACGGAAACGAGCTGACCAATACCGATTGCAACTGCGAGCAGCATGCAAGCCTGAGTAAAGTCAAAGCTGGTGCTCTTGAAAGTCTCACCATCTTCACCGTCTACAAGAGCGGCTTCAGTGGATTTGAGGTTGTGCTTGCGAATTCTTCTTGCTGCAGTAGGTCCGCCCATAATAGAACCCATAACAAGACCGAAAATCGCTGCAGTAACACCAACGAGGGAACCGGAGCCACCCATGCCGTAACCGCCCTGTGCGATTGGGGCATCCATGGTAGCACCAAAAGCTGCTGCTGTGCCGGGGCCACCAATCAAAGCGGTAGAACCTGCTGCAACACCAAGTCTGGCATCCTGGCCGAATGCAGCCATAATGCCGCCGCCCAGGAAGTTCTGCAGGAATGTCATTACAGTTGCGAGCAGCAACATAATAATGATGGATTTACCGCCGCTCTTAAGCAGCGGAATGCTTACCGTAAAACCGACGGTGCAGAAGAACACCAACATAAAGAAGGACTGCAGTGTGTCGTTGAACGAAATCGACATAACACCGGTTGCATTGAGAACTGTGTTCGTCAAAGCAAAGAAAAGTCCTCCGACCAACGGTGCGGGAATGCATTTTTCTCTCAGAAAACGGATTTTGTCTACTAAATAAGTACCAACCCAGAACAGAATAGCTGCTATACCTGCCGCCAGGTACATGTTCAGGCCTACTGTCGTCATACCAGCATCGTTGGTAGCGACATCAATAACTCCTTTAAGAGCGCCCATAAAGTTTTCCTCCTACAACAATAGAAATTTGGTTGTCTGTAAGTATGACACTTCAATGTCAAAATGCTACAGAAAAATACAATAACGTCAAAGTTACAATAAATTTTATTTGACGCCGGAGCATTTTTTATCCAACATAACCAAACCCAGGGCTTTGTTCTTGTTATTCTGCCATAAGCCCCTATGTCGGAATACTCCTAATTCTGCCAAACCGTGGCTTTTCATGAGCAACCACGTGCTCCGCTACAGCACTGTTCCCGCTAACGCTGAATTATTCAGCGGTGGAATACGAAACGCAGGCTGTGCAATATTTTTAACTCTGCCTTGCCTGAAAGCTAATCTAAAATATGTACAATCGCTTTCTGATTTCTTCACCCTTAAAAACAAATTTGGAATACTGTTTTTAAAGGACAATGTGAATTGCGGAAGATGGCTCTTTCATACCAATGCGCTTTGCCACCTGAACGTAAACCTCCGGGTCGCCTGAAGTGCAAATGGAAAAGCTGCCTTCCTTTTCCTCATCCAAAGAGTTTTTTTCCTCCAAATAACTGCGAACGGCGTTCGCCTGTTCCAGAGCCGGATTAATGTAAGTAATCTCCGGGTAACACTCTCTGAAATTCGATTCAATAATCGGGTAATGTGTACACCCTAATATAATGTGTTGAATTTCAGGGTCTTTGGATAGGATGTAGTTGATCTGGGTACGGATCTCTGTGTTAATGTCTTGCTGGTTAAAGTCACCTCTGTCAACCAGCCCCGCCAGTAGTGGGCTTCCCTTGCCGGTAACCTGTACCGTAGGGTCAAGCTGATGAATCAACTTATCATAGTTCCCTGTTGCAACTGTAAACTCGGTTGCTACAAGCCCTACCTTTTTGATTCCCGAATGCGCAACATATGCAGCAGATGGCGCTACAATGCCAACGATCTTAAAATCAAAATCTGGTGTTAATACATCGACTAGGGTTGAGATGGTATTGCAGGCGATTGCCACCACTTTTACTCCCCGCTCGCCCAAATAGCGGAGCATATTGCGGCTCAACTCTGCAATTTCTTGTGCCGTTCTGTTACCGTAGGGACAATTGGCACTGTCACCAATATACAGGATGTCCTCATGAGGCAGGATACGTTGGATTTCTTTTGCTACCGTAAGCCCGCCAATGCCGGAATCCATTACCCCTATGGACCCCTTTAAGAATGACATAACAGCCTCCTTTTTACCGCTGGGCAGTCACCTGTCCGAGCTGTCGATTTAGAATACGCCCTTATTATAGTGCATTTGTTTTGCAAAGGCAATAGCCCGAAAATGGCGACCAGCAGTGGATTTCGGCGGTGTTTGTCTACGCCTCAAGGACACATATACATCTATTTATACCGTCAATAAATCAATTTATTTTTGTCCTTTTTATTCACCCATTTTCACGCCATTTTTACTATCCCTTGTGCTTATAAAATTCACACCATTTATTTTGAATTTCTCACCGCCTTTCTTGCCATAAAAAACGGACTGCTGGCTAAGACTTTCTTCCGCAAGGGAAATAGAGCACAAAAAATGCCGAAAAAGCAAGAAAATGATTTTTTTCGTTTTCACTTCCTTCAAATGAGAGACGAAAATGGTCGAATCACGTCAAGAAAGAAGTATTGTGTACTAAAACTACTTATGTGTATGTTATCCCCCATATATTGATTCCTTACGATTTGTAGTATTTTGAAGTATTGTGAATTATATAAAAATTTTGCACGGTTTCCACTCATGCACTCCAAAACAATTCTATACAAAGCTAACAAATTTATGGATCGTGTTTTTCTTGTTCTGTCCTCCAAATAAATACAAATTGTTCTATAAAACAATAAAAAAAATATGAATTTATTTTGAACTCGCCATAAACGCTGGTTTATAGCCCACTAAAAATCGGCATGAATCTTCAAAAAAAGGATTCTGTCCTTCCCTAAAAGAAAGACAGAATCCCAAGGCAAAACAGTTGTTCCTCTATATAAGGCAATACTTATCCCAAAACATACTGTGTTATCAGGTCGTAAACCTGAAATAAGAGCCCCTCCATTTGGTTCTCTTTGTCCTTCAGAAAGCTAAGCTCCAGCACAATCCCGCCAGAGAGCACCAGCTTTATTTCGGCATCCAAATCCAGAGCACCTGCTGTTTCAATGGCATACGTAACAATACTGCGGTAGGGCACCGAAAAATACTCAACCTTTTTCCCGGTAATCCCTTGCCGGTCTACGATTAAAATCCTCTTATCGGTAAACGCGGCTACATCGCGGAATGTCTTTACACAAAACTGAAGCTCCTCCGAGGCATGCAGCAAGCGCTGTATCTCTGGTGTGGGCGATTCTTTCCCGTAAAATACAAACGATCGATTTACAACAGCGTCTCCCATTGTATTCCTCCAGTCACTCCAAGGGCGGTTTCGGTTTTCTCCAGCGGGCTTTTCCGGTAATGGATGCTATTGGTACTTTTACAACCTCCATACGGTCTACTCCGCCCTGCATTTTCTTCTCTAAAAAGGCTCCGCCCTCCGGCATTCCATATTTGTCGCACAGTGTTTTCAGCGCTTCCAACTTTTCATCGCGGTCAGTCACAAATTCTGCTGTTCCATTTATAATAACGCTTTCAAAATCGGTAGTATACTGCTCGGGGTACAGGAGCGTTTGACCAACACACATGATGCAAACGCGGGGGTCTTTTTTCAAATTCTCCAGCTTTTGGCCTTCCGGAGCCATATGAATATAAACCACACCGTCTTTTACAACAAAAGAAATTGGAACACCGTACGGCGCACCATCCTCTGCATTTACCGTACAAAGAGTTGCGTATTCCGCAGCTTCTAATATTTGGTAAGCTTCTTCTTGCGTGGTTTGCCGATCCTTTTTTCTCATAGAACGCATAAAATCACAGCCCTTTCATAGTCCCTAATGGTTTACAAGGCTTTCTTCTGCGTGTATGATACTCTATTTCACCTTATAACACAAGTATTTCCTATTTTCGACACGAAAAGCTCCGTGACGCCTTTCTTTACACAAAATCGGCAATGTGCTATAATTAAGCTTATCTATTTTTAATGCAATACACTTCTTTTCTTAAGAGAAAACGATGTTTTATAAGCCCTACTTTCATAAGAGTAATTACGAAGTGAATTACATAATAAAAACCGACTGCATAAAAAGGAGAGCCTTTCGTCATGATATTATCGGGAAAAGAGATTTTAAAGCATATGGGGAAAGAGATTGTCATCGACCCGTTCGATGAATCTAAAATGAACCCAAACAGCTACAATTTGTCTCTGCACAACGAGCTTTTGGTGTATGACGCCCCCGTACTGGACATGAAAACCCCCAACCCTGCTACTCTCATTGAAATCCCACCGGAGGGTCTTACCTTAGCACCCGGCCGTTTGTACCTTGGTCGTACAAAGGAGTTTACCAAGACCGAGGGATTTGTCCCCATGTTGGAGGGGCGTTCTTCCATTGGCCGCCTCGGAATGTGCATTCATGCCACCGCTGGTTTTGGTGATGTAGGCTTTGCCGGATTTTGGACTTTGGAAATTTTTGTAGTACAACCTTTGATTATCTATCCAGATGTTGAGGTTTGCCAGATTTATTTCCATACAATTGATGGGGAATACGACCCCTATTGCAGCGGCAAGTATCAAAACAACAAGGGAATCCAGCCCAGCCTGCTCTACAAGGATTTTGAAGGCTGTAAATAATCGTGACTGATATGGAAGAAGACTTTGTTTCAAGTCTTCTTCTTTTTTTCTATATTTAAGGAAAGGTAGAACTTATCCTCTAACAATAATAGTATGGCAAAGCAGGCAATATCACTCTTTTCCGCTTTTCTTTCCGTTTCATAATGACCTCTGCTTTGGTTTTCCACAATAGAGCTGGAAAGTGGGGAAAACCTTTTTATAAAAACCGAATCATCAACAGGCATGAAAAACCGCTGTTCTCGTTTGAAGAACAGCGGCTTTTTATTATAAGAACGAAAATGTATAACTTATTTAGGGGCGCAAATGAACCGAACTAAACACAAGAATTGCAATTGCAAGTAACAGTGCTTGTGCCACATTAATATTAACCATTAGCCCAAACGTGAAATTCACCACAGATAAATCAACCGTTACAGGCTTTAGACCAAAATCTGCACTCATGCCAAGCCAAGAAAAAAGCGGTTGCTTTGCCGTTACTGTACCAAGCAGCTTGCCCAGCACTACTGCCAGCACAAGCAGAATCACCAGAAACAAATTTTTAAGCCAATTATGTTTCATTTTGGTTTTCCTCTTTTCTGTGTGTTACTGTTTCCCAGTTGAGCCAAATCCACCGATTCCACGTTCGGTGCTGTCAAGCTCGTCCACCTGTTCCACAGGCGGCAGAAGCACTGGTGTGATAACGAGCTGTGCAATGCGTTCCCCTGGCTGGATGGTATATGCCTCTTGCCCTAAATTGCACAAACCTACGCGGATTTCTCCCCGGTAGTCGCTATCAATTACGCCAACACAGTTGGAAAGCGTAATTCCATGGCGAACCGCCAAACCACTGCGTGCATACACAAGCCCTACCCACTCTGTGGTAGGCAGTGCCATTGCTAGCCCCGTGGGAACCATTGCCCGGCCACCCGGCTGTAATTGCACCGGCTCTTGCAGGCAGGCGACTAGATCCACGCCGGCGCTGCCGGGAGTTGCCCGCTGTGGCAAAACAGCGTTAGGGTGTAGTTTTTGAAAACGAATGGGTTCCATTTCGTGCTCCTCCTGCATGCTTTGTTATTCAATACCACGATAATACAAACCTCGTGTAAAAGGTTGCTGCTCTTTGTCACGTTTTGTATTTTCCACAGCCCGCAAACCAAGATAATTCCGAAAGATTTCCTCAATTTCCACAGAGTTTTCCACAGTAAATCTTAAAACTCCGAAATCCTGCCCCCGAACTTCGCGCATTCTGTCCGCCAAATACAGCGGAACTGAATTCAAAACCTCACTGGCATCCCCATCGCACATCACAGGGAAGCGAATGCCGCGGCGGTCAGTTAACCATGCGTTTCCGCCACACTCTGCACAGCTTTGCGAGCCGTTTTTCCCAGGGCAGTTACGGCACAGCATAAGCGGCTGCCGCCCGTACACCACAAGGCCACGAGGCAAATCCCCGCCAAGCGCGGCGGCTTGGGATAAGCTAAGCTCAAAAGAAAGCTCGGTATCTTCCAAACCTTGGTGCTGTAGCCATTGGAGCGCGGGGGTGTTCATGGCATTGAGGGAAAATCCGCCGTGTACCTTCAGGCCGCTTTCCAGCGCCAGCCCAACACCACCCAAAGTGCCTGCCCATACATCACGAACACCCATGCTTTTTAAGGCGTTCAGTCGTTCCTTAAGTTTCTTTTCGGTGCCAAAAATCCCACGGGGTAGGGAAGCTGCAACCGGAAATCCACGGGAAAGCAAATCTTCAAATTGCTTTGAAGGCAGCATGGCAGGTAAATAGACCAATTCACACTGCTTAGCCAGCTCCGGGATATCCTCCACACGGCGGAACGAAGCGCGCAGCCTTAACGTTTTCGCAGGCCTGTGCGGTTCTTTTTCCGGTATAGGGAGTTTCGTAAACGGCACCGGGCTGTGCTTGGAGCGCATTGTGAGCAATTGCTCCAAAACATCGCGCCGTAGGCGGTTAAGCATCGAGATAGGCATAGAAAGCCCCGGTTCAATATCGCAAGCAATCTGTTTTGCGAAGAATGGAGTACCGCCCATTTTTTCAAGCTGAGTACGGCAGCGTTCTTCGTCAATTGGGCGATTTAGCGCCGGCTCCGGACACTCTCCAAGCGCCTCCGCGCTGTGACCCTCATCATCCGTAGCGGTGAGCGTAACAGGTTTGCCTGCATGCACCAACAGCCCCAGTGAAACCGGAACGCGGGCAAATTCATCCTTATATAGAGCATGTAATTTTGCAAATACCTCTTTGGTTGCCCCGGTCACATCTTCCTTGGAGCGTATTCCAAACATGGAACGCCCAAGCTCGCCATCCGGATACCCGGTGGTAAAGCCGGAGCGAGAGAATACCGCGGAAAGGTTTTCCGTAAGCTCAGCCGGTATCGGCTTACCATCCGCAGAATACCGGCAGGCGGCAGTTGCGGCGGCAACGTATTCCGGGCGCTTCATGCGCCCTTCAATCTTTGCGCTGGTCACACCCGCTTCTTCCAGCTCCGAAATACGAGAAATCATCGAGAGATCGCGCAAACTCAAGTCGTTGCCAGTGCCGCCGGGCACAGAGAAGGGCAGGCGGCAGGGCTGGGCGCACATGCCGCGGTTGCCGCTGCGTGAGCCTAACACCGAGCTGAAATAGCACTGGCCGGAAACCGACATACACAATGCGCCATGCACAAAGCTTTCTATTTCAATTGGGGTATTCAAAGTGCCTTCCTTTATCTCGCGAATCTGTTCGAGAGAAAGCTCTCTTGCAACCACCACACGGGGAAAACCATTTTTCGCTAGCAATCGCGCTCCCGCTGGGTTCGTGACCGACATCTGTGTAGACGCATTTAAACGAAGCTTTGGTGCACGCTCCTGCAAGAGTGAAACCAGTCCCAAATCCTGCACAATCATTCCATCTATCGGCAAACTGGCAGCATACCGGGAAAGCTCCACCGCTGCGGAAAGCTCCTCCTGCCGCAAAAGAGTATTAAGTGCTAAGTAAACCTTTACACCCCGAGCGTGGCAGTATTCCACCGCCTCCCGCAGGGCATCATCATCAAAATTTTTGGCGGATGCCCGGGCAGAAAACGCACTGCCACCCAAATAAACGGCATCTGCTCCGGAGCGAACCGCCGCAACGAGAGAATCCGGCGAACCTGCCGGTGCTAATAATTCCATTGTTTGTATCCCAACCTTACTATTGTATAAAATAATAGTACAGGCCGCCGAACGCGAAAGTAGCAATCTTGCTCCTTACGACACGCAGGCAGCCCAATCATACCAGTTACAGCACCGCAAAATGTGCAGCGCTATTTTTTTGGTTTTTTTCTTTGCTTTTCTAAATATATCACATACAGTGCAAACACAATTATCATTATGATTCCGTACGAATTGGAGGACAAGGGCTGGGTCGTCATTTTTTCCAGAACATTATAGCCAACTAAAAACATTGCAGCCGCAAGCAGAAGTACAATGGTATAATCTCGGTTGCTCATCTCAGCGCCCCTTTCTTCATTCGAACGGGTATGTTTTGTCTTTAGTCCGTTTCTTTCTTCTCAAAAAAGCTCATAAAGCTGCTGCGATCCAATTCCTCCGGTACTTCCGCAGAAAGCGGACGGGAGTAATGGCCGGTATGCACATTTGGCACAGCCGGTGCGGCAGGGCGCAGCTCTTCCACAGGCTCGTCCTCATAAGGAGGTTCTGGCATTTCGGGTTGTTCCACCGCTTTTTCTTCCTGCACAGGTGCTTTTTGCACCGGCGTCTCTACTTCTGGCACAACAGGTGCAGTGAAAGCTGCTTCACGGGCTACCGCCTGCGCCGCTTCTCCTGCCGAGAGCCGCGTACGCAGTGTTTGTATTTCTTGCTTCATACGCTCAATTTCACGGCGAGCTTCATCCGCCTCCAAGCGGCTGCGGGAAGAATCCTCTAAGTAATCTTTAATTTGAGACCGCAGATTATCTGCAGCCGCAGTTGCTTTCTTCGACTCGTCGCAGAAAGACAGAGCAGTGATAATTGAGGCCAAAGTCAGCGATACACGGTCGTTTCTGGCCATTATGCTCTGAATGCTTTTTTCCACTTCATCCCCAAGTGCGAGCACGTAGGTCTCATTATCTTCTGAGGTAAGAGTACACTCGGTTCCGCAAATATTCAGACGCACCTTAATCTTATTCATGGTGACCATCCTTTCACAGCCTTAGCAGCAGGCTAGCGTTGCTAATTTCAATCCCTTTTATTATAAGACATTTTCGCTAAATAGAAAAGAGCTTGACCCGAATTGCCATATATTCTTTCTTATTGCAGCAGAAAACTATCTCATTCCCTTTTATACGAATTTATGCATTATGCATAAAAAATAACAAAATAATACTTGTAGTAACGAAAAGCAACTCCGCACCAGACAACAGGAATAATATTGAGAGAACATGGCAAAACTTACGTTTTTTCCTATTTTATTCTGTGAGTTTATTAGAATTGTATTTCCACTCATTTTGGTATACAATAAACATAAATTGAAGTTAGCATATCTTATTAAGAAAAGCTCTTCATTAAACTAATAAAGATACAAACAAAAAACGCACTTCCCTTAATTGCGGCGCTCCCAGTTTTACAACACCAAGCGCACCGCATTGCTGTAAGGCACTTTTGGAATGAGGAATTGGAGGATAGTGTCATATGAATTATACATTTACAAACAAAGAGATTCAAACCCGTATAAAAGAAACCCTAGGACATGAAATGAGTGTGGAATGGCAGGACGCTACTGATGAACAATATTACAAAGCGGTAGCCCTCGTTGTACGTGATATGATGGTAAAAGGCCGCAAAGAATTTCGAGATAACGCAACCAAAACCGATACGAAAACCATTTATTATTTATGTATGGAGTTTTTATTGGGGCGCTCACTCAAAAACAATCTGTTTAACCTTGGTCTGGAAGGCACCTTCCGCGAGGCGCTCTCCGGTATGAATGTAAATTTAGATTATCTTTACGAGCAGGAACCAGATGCCGGGCTTGGCAACGGCGGGCTTGGGCGCCTTGCCGCTTGTTTCCTGGATTCACTGGCAACGCTCGGCTACCCCGCAATGGGGTATTCCCTGCGGTATGAGTATGGAATCTTCCGCCAAAAGCTAGTGGAGGGCTGGCAAACCGAACTGCCCGACTTTTGGCTCCCCGGTGGCAGCGTGTGGTTTCAGCCTGTACCGGATCGCGCCGTAGAGGTGCATTTTGATGGTACCATTGAGGAATCTTGGAACAACCAGTACCACGTGGTACGCCATAAGGACTACACAAAGGTTTTGGCAGTTCCTTACGATTTATATGTAGCCGGTTTGGATGGCAGGGGAATCAGCCGCCTGCGCGTGTGGGCAGCAACCTCTGCCGAAGCCGATTTTGATATGAAGCTGTTTAATGGCGGCGATTACCTGCGAGCTATGGAGCAAAACGCCATGGCAGAGGTGATTACAAAGGTACTGTACCCCGAAGATAACCACCCCGAGGGAAAAAGCCTGCGCCTGACACAGCAGTACTTCCTTGTTTCGGCTACAATTCAAGACATTATTCGTCGCCACCTTTCGGTGAACCGCACGCTTGACAATTTGCCGGAGAAGATTGCCATTCACCTAAACGACACGCACCCGGTTCTGGCAATTCCTGAAATGATGCGCATTATGCTCGACGAATGCGGTTATGGCTGGGAGCAGGCATGGAGCATTGTTCACCGCACCATGGCATATACAAACCATACCGTGATGGCAGAAGCTCTTGAGTGCTGGGGCGTGGAATTGTTCCGCCGTCGCCTGCCACGCATCTACCAAATTATAGAGGAAATTAACCGCCGCTTCTGTGCTGAAATGCACGCAAAGGGTGCAGACGGCTATAAAGTTGGCAGAATGGCACCCCTGAATGATGGTTACGTAAAAATGGCAAACCTCGCGGTGGTCAGCACGCACTCCATCAACGGTGTTTCACAGCTTCATAGTGAAATTTTAAAACAAACTGTTTTCCATGATTTCTACACCGAAATGCCCGAAAAATTCCGTAACGTGACAAACGGCATTGCGTACCGCCGCTGGCTGAATCAGTCGAACCCGGAATACGCAGACCTAATTACCGAGCTAATTGGTGAAGATTATATTCACAATGCCGCCCGGCTGGACCGCCTACTGAAATTCCAAAACGATAAAACTGTATTGGAACGCATGGCAAAAATACGCCGTAATAATAAGGAACGCATAGCCGCCTACGTATTGAAAAACAACGGAATTGAGCTAGACCCCGATTCTATTTTTGATGTGCAGGTCAAGCGCTTACACGAATACAAACGCCAGCACCTGAACGCACTTGAAATTCTTGCCACCTACCAGTGGCTTAGAGAAAACCCCAATGCAGAGTTTACCCCTAAAACGTATTTCTTTGGTGCAAAGGCCGCTCCGGGGTACTATATGGCAAAGCAGATTATTCAGTTTATTGTTCAATTGGGGAATACCATTAATAATGACCCTCGTGTTAACCAGAAGATGAAAATCGTGTATTTGGAAGATTACCGTGTCACACTCGCAGAATTGCTGATTCCGTCCGCTGACATTAGCGAGCAAATCTCGCTTGCTGGCACGGAGGCCTCCGGCACAAGTAATATGAAATTTATGATTAATGGAGCGGTGACCCTTGGCACGCTGGATGGCGCAAATGTGGAAATTCACGACGCAGTAGGGGATGAAAACATACTTCTGTTTGGTATGACCACCCCGCAGGTTCTGGAACGCAAAAACGGATACCACCCGCAGGAGATTTACCAAAACCACTTGGTTTTGCACAATGCGCTGGATGAACTCAGCCGCGGCTTCCGTGGAGTAAGTTTTGGTCAAATTGCAGATTCCCTCAAAAACAATGACCCCTATATGGTTCTGGCAGACTACGATGATTACGCTCGTGCCCGCCGCCTCTCACAGCAGCTATACCAGAACCAAGAGCACTGGTACCGCATGGCACTCATCAATACCGCCCATGCCGGGCGCTTCTCCGCCGACCGTTCCATCCGCGAATACGCAACCGAGATTTGGAACGCGGAGCCGGTTCCTCCCGTGGAAAAGGCGGAGAAATAATACACTCCCCATAATACCTGAAAAAGCAGGTTGGCAATGGGAAGAAGGAGCTTCGTTCTTTTATGTTTGATTCCAGAGACCCAATCTATAAAAGCCCCGTGGGAGCCACTCCCGCGGGACAAAATATTCATTTTAAAATAACGCTCCCCCGTACTCTTGGGTGCACAGCCGCTACACTCCACATGCAGGAGGATGCCGGTGAGAGTTTTGACTGGGAACTGTTTTGGTGCGGAATGAACGGCGAAGACCAAGAGTGGTGGGAATGCGATTTTACTCCGCCACGTAGCGGGCTGTATTTTTACACCTTCTCATTACAGACGAACCAAGGCAGCCAAACCATTGGCCGTTCGTTAGGCGGGAAGGGGGAGCTTACCGGTACAAACCTATGGCAGCTTACCGTCTATGAGCCAGGGTTTGAAACACCCCGGTGGCTCTCGGGTGGAATTTTGTATCAAATATTCCCAGACCGATTTTATTGCTCTGGAAATAAGAAAGAAAACATCCCCTCCGGGCGAAAAATGCACTCTGTATGGGGAGAAGAGCCGCAATGGTTGCCCGATGAAACCGGAGAAATTACAAACCGAGATTTTTTTGGTGGAGATTTAAAAGGGATTTGTGAAAAACTACCTTATCTACAGTCTTTAGGGGTCACCTGCCTTTATTTAAATCCCATATTTGAGGCACACTCCAATCATAGGTACGATACGGCAGATTACAGCCGAATCGACCCCTTACTCGGCACAGAAGAGGATTTCGCGCAGCTTTGCAGCGAAGCACAGCGCTTGGGAATTCACATTTTGCTCGATGGCGTGTTTAACCACACCGGCAGTGACAGCGTTTATTTTAACCGCGAGGGTCGCTATTCAACGGTGGGCGCTTACCAATCCAAGGATTCCCCTTATTACGATTGGTTCGAATTCCAGTCGTGGCCAGAGAAATACGACTGCTGGTGGGGCTTTCTTACCTTGCCCTGCATCAATGAGTGCCGCGACAGCTACCGGGAATACCTTTGCGGAGTAAATGGCATCGTACGAAAGTGGCTTCGCCTTGGCGCGTCGGGCTGGAGGCTGGACGTAGCGGATGAGCTCTCTGACTCCCTTTTGGAGCATATCACCTATGCCGCGAAAGCAGAAAAGCCTGATGCTCTCATTCTAGGCGAGGTATGGGAAGACGCCTCCAATAAAATTGCTTACGAACAGCGCCGCCGTTATTTTCAGGGAAATCAGCTCGACAGTGTTATGAATTACCCGTTCCGCAATGCAATTCTTGGCTTTTACACCGGTATGCAAGCAAAAGACGCCATGGAGATTCTGCTTTCAATACAAGAGAATTACCCACCGCAGGTTCTGCGCTGTTTAATGAACCACCTTGGTACGCACGATACGGAGCGTGCCCTCACCATTTTGGGTGGAGAAACCCTAAATGGAAGAGACCGTGAGTGGCAAAGCCAGCAGTACCTAAGCACTAACCAGCGAGAGATTGCGCTTAAGCGCCTACGCGGCGCATCCCTCATGCAATACACCTTACCCGGTGTGCCTTGTATTTATTACGGAGACGAAGCCGGCATGGAGGGCTACCGTGACCCCTTTAATCGCAGGTGCTTCCCATGGGGGAAAGAAGATGCTTCTCTTACGCAGTGGTACCGCTCGTTGGCAAAGCTGCGGCAAACCGCACACACCGCTTTGGAGGATTCACCGCTTGTACCGGTATGGGCAACCGGGCGCTGTTTGTGTTATATTCGCAATAGTGAAGCTCAGCAGCTGATGGCGGCTCTTAACTCCGGCAGTGCAGAGGAACAAATCCCCTTGCCCACTGGCTGGGAAAAAGCCACTTGCTTGGTGGGAGAAGCTCCCAGTAGTGGCGTTCTAACTCTTCCTCCTTTTGGATTTTCAGCCTTGCTGCTCTAACCAGCAGCAAGGCATTTCTACCTAAAAGAAAATTATTTTGCAGAATCTATTGACTTTTTGTCTGTCTTTGCATATAATAATAAAGCTGTTCCGTCTTAGGACAGGCATCAGCGATTTGCGCTCGTAGCTCAGCTGGATAGAGTGTCTGACTACGAATCAGAAGGTCAGGGGTTCGAATCCCTTCGGGCGCGCCAAAAGCAGTTTAACCTTAATGGTTAGACTGCTTTTTTATTAGCATAATCTACTTAAAGGGATTCGAACCCGAAAGGGTCTGAGCGTTTAGAAAATGTACCTGTGGCACATTTTTAGCGAAGAGCGGCGCCGCGGCTGTGCCGCAAGCCGGTAGGCGGTATTACCGCCGTTAAATCCCTTCGGGCGCGCCAAAAGCAGTTTAACCTTAGTGGTTAGACTGCTTTTTCTTATTAGCATTATCTACTCAAAGGAATTTGAACCCGAAAAAACCGCCCTTTGACGATTTTTTATTCTGCAAATGAAAAGCTAACATAAGTAACTAAGAATTGCAGGTTCTTATTCCCATTTAATATCAGCCATAATACGATTGCATCTTACTTTTACTTGTGTTACATTGAAGTTAATGACACAAAGTGTCTCAAAATCGAGCGAACAGTGTCTCGATATAGACACACTGTGTTCCGCTTTTCTATTAAAAATCTGCTGAGTATGCCACCATACCAGATGGCATGGAAATTGCTATATTATTTAATAGAGAATTGAAGTAATCGCGTTTGGAGGGCTGCATTATGAATTCAAAGCTCATTTCCATATCAGATTTAACGCTAGAAGAACATATTCAAACCATGCTGAACACTCCATTTGAGGGTGTATTAGCAATTGACACAGACTGCCGAATTTTTTTCGTAAATCAATTTTTTTTAGATTTTTTTCAAACTACAGAGAAAGAGATGCTCGGGCAAGACATTCGGGTTTTTATGCCAAGCTGTCGCTTGCCTGAAACACTGGGTCGCGGCTACTCGGAATGGGGAGACACCCTTGTAGCAAAAGGCAAAGAGGCTCTCGTTGCGCGTTTTCCCATCAAAAAGGATGGCCTGGTTGTTGGCGCTATGGTAAAAACTATTTTTCCCGATATGATGGTGGCAAAAAGTATTGCGGAAAAACTCGGGAGCCCTGTGAAAGTATCCCCCATAACAACTCCGATTCACCTATACACTTGTATGGACTTGGTGGGGGAAACCGAATCCATGCTTTATGTGAAAAAACTGGCTCGCAGAGCATCCCGCACCAATTCCACCATTTTAATTTCTGGTGAAAGCGGAACTGGAAAAGAAGTTGTGGCGCAGGCCATTCACACCCGTTCGGTGAGGCGCGATGGACCATTTATTAGCGTTAACTGCGGTGCAATTCCCACCAACTTGATAGAAGCGGAATTGTTTGGGTATGTATCCGGTGCATTTACGGGCGCTTTGCGCGGCGGTAACCCCGGCAAATTTGAGCTGGCAAACGGCGGCACTATTTTGCTCGATGAGATTGGGGATATGCCGCTGGATGTACAGGTTAAGCTGTTGCGTGTATTGCAAGAAAGAGAAGTATGGCGCATTGGCGCCCGTGCTCCCATTACCTTAGATGTACGCGTCATCGCCTCTACCAACCGTGATCTGCGAGAGATGATTCGCATTGGCACGTTTCGGGAGGATTTGTATTATCGCATCAACATTTTATCTATTAACATCCCTCCCTTACGCCAGAGGAAAGCAGATTTGCCAGATTTGGTGCGTTTTCTTTTACAGCGTATTAATGCACGTATCGGTTCCCATGCCTTGGGCGTTACACCCGACTCTATGGCTGAGTTTATGGAATACGACTGGCCTGGCAACGTGCGGGAGCTGGAAAACATTCTGGAGCAGGGCGTAAACTGGAGTGAGGGAGAGCTTGTCAGCCTAAAAAAAGTACCTAACAAACCTTGGGATGTTCACACCAATAAAAAAGAGAGAGAGAACGACGAGCAGCCCGGTTATCACAATGCCATGACTGAAAGGGAGAAGCAGCTAATTTTAGATGCGCTTGCCCATAACGGCGGCAACCGTGTACATGCAGCAACCGAACTCGGAATTTCCCGCTCCGCGCTATACCGCAAGCTCGACAAATATCAAATCAAATAACAAGCTTTTTATTCTGGAGGTCTCCCCGAAAAGGGAAGCCTCCTTTTTGTTTCTCTTTTGAGTCTCGTTTTAGACACAGTGTCTCGCGAACACTGTGCCACTTGGTACAGTGTTCACTCACAGAAAACGTGTAAATTACACTTTTTTACGCTCTTTTGCAGTTGGCACGCAACTTGCTAATAACAATTAGTAGTACCATTCGCAAAACAACCGTAACACAATGTGACGTATTCAAGAAGGAGGGACTTATCTTGTCTAAGCTTGGTAAAAAAGTAATGAGTATGGATGAGGCGCTTGCCTGTATCCCACAAAAGGGTGCAAAAATTTTAATGGGTGGTTTTGTGGGAGCATCGGAACCCACATGCTGCATCGAGTGGCTGATTGAACACAAAATCTCAGAGATTACCTTAATAACAAACGAACCCGGTCTAAGCGGCTTTGGCCGTGCCATGCTCTACAAAAATGGTCTAGTAAAAGAGATTATCTCTTCCCATGTTGGCACCACGGAGGAATCTACCATTGAATTCCTCAAAGGCTCCCTGAAAGTAGAACAATATTACCCGATGGGTACTTTGGCAGAGAAGGTTCGCGCCGGTGCAATGGGGCTGGGCGGTGTTTTAGTTCCCGTTGGTGTTGGGATTTTGGATGAACCGGGTCTTTTCCCAGATTTACAGGAGCCCAAACAGGTGATTCATGTAAACGGGATGGATTGCTTTGTTGAGCCCGCCATTCGCGCTCCGTATTCCATTATTAAAGCTTGGCGTGCAGATGAAATTGGCAATCTGGAATTTCGCTATACCGGCCTTAACTGCAATGCAATGTATGGTATGGCAGGCGACTATACCATTGCAGAGGTAGAAGAAATTGTACCCGTAGGCACTATACCACCCGAACGCGTAGGGTGTGCGGCACCGTTCATAAATGCAGTTGTTCAGGGCTTGAGCCTAGAAGAACATAACGAAATCTACCGCCAGCACTGGCTGAAAATCGGTAAATTAAAAGCAGAGTAAATCACGGATAAAGGAGGTATTTTGTATGGATCCCAGAGAATTAATCGCACGCCGTGCGGCGAAGGAATTAAAAGACGGCCAGCTTGTAAACCTGGGCTTTGGTATGCCTACTCAGGCTTCAAACTACTTGCCGGAGGGTGTACACCTTATGTTTCACGGGGAAAACGGCGTAATTGGCGTTGGCCCACGCCCCACCGCTGCAAATGCACAGGCAGACATTACAAATGCAGGCACTGAGCCGGTTACTCTCGTACCCGGTGCAGCGATTATGGATTTAGCCACCTCGCTCGGCGCAATGCGCAGCGGGATTTTGGATGTTACCATCCTCGGTGCATTAGAGGTTGACCAATACGGCAACATTGCCAACTGGGCAGCAAAGCGAGAGGGAAAATGGTGGCCGGGTATGGGCGGAGCTATGGAGCTTTGCTATGGCACCGAAAAGTGCATTGCAACCCTTATGCACGCAGACAAAAAGGGAAACTCCAAAATTATGAAGAAATGCTCTCTCCCTCTCACGGGAAAAGGCTGTGTAAAAACGATCGTGACGGATAAAGCCGTATTCGACGTTGGAGAGGGCCACCTAATCCTAAAAGAGTACGCACCGGGTGTTACCTTAGAGGAAATTGAGCGGCTGACTGACGCTGAATTCGTTGTGGCCGACGATTTTCATGAGATGGAACTCTGAGAGGGATAGAGATGAATCGATATACAACAGATGAGCAGGAGATGATTGCACGGGCTAAGCAATTTTCGGATGAGAAGCTGCGCCCCATTGCCCGTGAGCTAGACGAAGAGAATCGCTTTCCCACAGAGCTTGTGGAGGAAATGGCACAGGCAGGCTTTTTTGGTGCGCGTTATCCCCAAGAATTTGGGGGACTTGGCATTTCTACCGCCGCGGCTGAACGGATGGCTACGGAGCTTGCGCGCAACAGTGCCGGTGTTGCATTAACCCTGCATGTGCACTGGATGGCGGTTGACGCCATTTTAAAGTTCGGCACCACCGAGCAAAAACAGCGCTGGCTGCCAGACCTACTCTCCGGCAAGCGTATTGCCGCTTATACCATCAGCGAAGTGTGTGCAGGCTCCGACGCGGCTTCCATGCAGGCCTCCGCTGCCGCAGTAGAGGGCGGTTACCTACTTAACGGTACCAAATACTTTTCTACCAACGGCGGCATCGCAGACCTATTGGTTCTCGCATTTAAAACCGCTCCGGAGCTAGGCGCAAAGGGCATTAGCGTTTTTGTGGTTGACCGTAAAGCCGAGGGCTTGAAGGTCGGCCCAAACCTCAATAAAATGGGGTGCCGCAGCTCCAATACAACTAGCATTATTTTAAAAGACTGCTTTGTTCCTACTAAAACTCTACTCGGCAAAGAAAACGGCGGCTTTAAGGTGGCAATGTATGGCCTTATTGGCGGAAGGCTTGGTATGTGCTCTATGGGGATTGGCATTGCAGAAGCCTGCTTAGCAGAAGCCGCCACTTATGCAAACCAAAGAAGTGCATTTGGCAAGCCCATTGCCGCACTCTATTCCGTACAAGAAATGGTGGCGGAAATGCACGTGAAGCTAGAGGCCGCACGCTTATTGGTAGACGACGTAGCCAAACGAATGGACACCGGCGTTGATTGCGCCGTAGAAACCTCAACCGCTAAAATTTTTGTAGCGGAAACTGTTAACGAGGTATGCCATAAGTCTCTTCAAATATTTGGCGGACATGGTTACCTCAAAACCTGTAATTTGGAGCGCTACGCACGTGACGGTCGCTTAATGGACATTGGCGTGGGGACCTCTGAGGTTTTAAAAATGGTAGTGGGGGGCGCTGTTCTGCGAGCAAACGCGTAATTCCCTCATCGAAATACTTTATTTCATGCACCTGGTTGCTTCTCTGTATTTATTGCACAGGAACAGCCGGGTGTATTTTTTGATTCTATACATTTATTCTAAAACAAAGACAAGATATGAAGCCTCTCTTTTGATTTGATTCTTTATTCAACTAATACGGTAATAGAAAATCCAGTATATACGGAATAATTATTTTTTTAACAGCATAAATTTGACTCTGTAGAACTTATTGACTTCATTTTGCTATTATGTTATGATGGAGCAAACTTCATACTCTACAAGTGAAGTTCGTAGGAAAACGGCCGCATGGCCTACCGAAGGAGTAACACTCTCAGGTTCCCGTTGTTTCGGGTGAGGACTATGAATGGATGTAACTCTGGAGAATCCCTTAAATGGGTGCCGAAGGTGTAAGGCTCGAACGTATCGCGCTAATCTCTCAGGCAAAAGGACAGAGATCTGTGCCCAACTATCATTGGGCCTTTTTTGTGTATTTCCAGAGTCAAGCCATACCTTAAGTATGGTTTGACTCTTTTCTTTTCCTGTGGATGAGCTCCTTCCGGTAGAATTGACGGCTGTTCTTATTTATTTTGGAGGGGTGTTTTTCTTGGAATGGTTTTCTCATTTAGTCAACAGTATTAACGGTGTTTTATGGAACTTCTTTTTAATTATTCTTCTGTGCGGCGTCGGAATTTATTTTACAATTCTGACCAGAGGGATTCAGTTCCGCAAATTTAAACAAAGCTTTCACTCTACCTTTGGGTCAATTACCTTTAGCGGAAAGAAAGCAAGCGAAAAAGAAGGAATGACCTCCTTCCAGTCGCTCATCACATCTGTATCGGCTCAAATCGGAACAGGAAATTTAGCGGGTGTGGCTACTGCTATGGTTTCCGGAGGCCCCGGTGCCGTGTTTTGGATGTGGGTAAGTGCAATTTTGGGTATGGCTACCATTTACGGGGAAGCAACCCTTGCACAACGCTATAAGACCAAGGTGAACGGCACTCTGGTTGGTGGCCCTGCTTACTACATTCAGGCCGCTATTAAAGGCCCCGCAGGCAAGGTTGTTGCGGCCATTTTTGCCGTTCTAATTATTTTTGCTCTGGGCTTTATGGGCAATATGGTGCAGGCAAACTCTGTTGGCGGCGCAATGGAAGCAGCTTTCGGCATCCGTTCAGAATACGTTGGCGTCGGCCTTGCACTGCTTTCTCTGCTGGTTTTTCTGGGTGGTGTAAAGCGCATTGTTGCCGTTGCTGAAAAGGTCGTTCCTTTTATGGCTGTGTTTTTTACGGTAGCCTCTCTGGTTGTTATTTTTGTAAACTACCAGAATATTTTGACCGCATTCTACGATATTTTTGTAGGAGCTTTTAACCCGCAGGCTGTATTGGGTGGCGTTTTGGGTGTTAGTGTACAACAAGCAATTCGCTTTGGTATTGCCCGCGGCTTGTTTACCCATGAAGCCGGTATGGGTTCTACCCCTCATGCGCATGCGCTCGCCCGCGTAAAAAATCCTTGCGAGCAGGGTCTTGTTGCCATGATGGGCGTATTTATCGACACCATTGTGTTGCTTCCTCTTACCGTGCTTGCCATTTTAACCTCCGGTGTTTTAGGCTCTAAGGATGGTAAAGGGGAGTTTGTAACCGGCATTCAGCTTACACAGGCTGCTTATTCCGAGGTGTTTGGTCAGTTTGGTTATGTAATTATTGCCATCTGCGTATTCTTCTTTGCCTTTGCAACTATCATGGGCTGGTACTTCTTTGGCCTTGCCAATGTAAAGTACTTATTTGGCAAAAAGGCGGTCTCGCTCTATGCGGTACTGGTTTCTATTTTTGTTGGTGTGGGCTGTGCCCTCAAGGTAGACCTGGTGTGGAGTCTTGCGGATTTGTTCAATGGTCTCATGGTAATCCCCAACATTCTGGCATTGTTGCTTCTTGGTGGGGTTGTTGCAAAGCTCACCAAAAGCTGGGAGGCTGGCGAAGTGTACACTCCTGACTTTGAGGACGACGATAGCACAGTTTCAACTGGTGAATCCAACGGGTAACGTTAAAGCATTTCGAAAGGAGTTGATTCTCAAAAGAATCAACTCCTTTTCAAATGTATTTGCGGTGTTTATGACAAGTACACCGGATAAAACTTGTTACCCAGTAATGGATATGGGATAATGAGCGTAACGGGCAGAGGGCGCAGTAACTCCTCCCTGAAGTTTAAGCTTCTTACGAAAGAATTTCGCCTCTGTCTTTACAGTCAGATACGAATGAGCTGGATAGCGTTAAGCGCTGCATATCTAACGAGGTTGTATTGCCGTAAAAAACCAGAGGGTAACCCTGTCCGTGAATCAAATTTTACCATTCTCAGAAAGAACAGGCCGTATGAAGCGACGCCGCCAAAGAAACAAAACAACGAGGAAAAATCACATGAATATCCAATTTGCACGTGCTACTTTAGAGGACGCAGATACCTTAATTTCTGTACAGGATCAAAGTTTTTATTCCGATTTCATCAAATACGGCATTTGCCCCGGATACAACCGCTCTCGCGACAGCATGGTGAAAAGCATATCACGCAATTTTGTCTACAAAATATTGTCCGATGACATTGTTGTTGGCGACATCATTGTAAAAGACAATGGCAATGCCGATTATTTTTTGGGTTGCATCTGTATCGTTCCTGACTATGAAAACAAAGGGATCGGCCAGCTTGCTCTGTCTTTTATTGATGAATCTTTCCCCGATGCAAAACATTGGTCTCTGGAAACGCCTTCTGACAAATTGAGAAATCATTATTTTTACAAGAAGCATGGCTACGAGATTACCAAAGAGTATAATGTTGATGGCGTCCTAATTTCTTTCTTTGAAAAAAATCGGTGATTTTTTTGTATTTGCCTATTGACTTTTTATAGCTGGTCTTTCTATTTATAGTCTTTTCTTTTTGTGGTAGAATGACTTTATATTATTCAGAAAGCAAGTGACGTTATGACATAACAGATTCATTGCTTGAGTAACACCCCATGGGGCGCATTCAGGCGAGTGATGTAATCTAAAATTCCTTTTTAAAGCCAAGGAATGCCCTCGTGGAGAAACAACTGCTTAAGCAAAGATCTTCAAAAGTAATGTTGTAAATTCACGGTCTTAGAAAGGGTAATAATTGTATGAAAATAGAAACAATGAAAATTGAACAGATTCCCGCACTTGTTTGGGGAGATAGTTCCGACCAAGTGATTCTTGCCGTACACGGCAGTCACTCTCATAAAAAAGATACTTCTATTGAAATACTAGCGGAAAAAGCCGCGCAGCGTGGCATTCAGGTCATCAGCTTTGATTTGCCAGCTCATGGGGACCGCATTGGCACAGAGCCTCCCTGCAAGGTGCAAAACAGTGTAAAGGACTTACGCATAGTGATGGACTACGCCAAACAGCGTTGGTCGCAAATCAGCCTGTTTGCTTGCAGCCTTGGCGCCTATTTTAGCCTACTGGAATTTTCAAGAGAACCGCTGCACCAAGCACTGTTTTTATCTCCTTTAGTAGACATGCAGCGTATGATTACCAATATGATGAAATGGTTTGAGGTTACGGAGGAACAACTGCAAAAGCTTGGTGAAATTCCAACCCCCATGGGTGAAACCTTATACTGGGATACCTACTGCTATGTAAAGGAACACCCCATTGAGCACTGGAACTGCGACACTGCGATTTTGTACGGGGAGAACGATACCCTGTGCGAGCGCGATACCATCAACTCGTTTGTCGAGCGTTTTTCAAGCCGTTTAGAAGTGGTACCCGGCGCAGAGCATTTCTTCCACACACCAGAGCAGCTTGCTGCATATTCTGCTTGGCTCGATAAAAATCTGCGGTAATCTATTTTCTTCCCATAACTCTAACAAATCAAACCCTCAAGCGAGCTCTCGTTTGAGGGTTTGATTCATCATAGGAAAACACTCCTGCAAAATGCACCAATTCCACAATTGAGGCAAACGACTTCTATTGGGGTAGCAAGTAATCGAGCTGAGTGCAAAGTGATTTTCGCCAAAGTATACTGCAAACGGAGGAAGTAATGGATAATCTAAATCATTTGGGTCTTTCGGATGGCACTATCAAGAGTATAAAAATCATTCGGAACGAAGCAGAGGTTGTAATTGAAAGATGGAATGCAAAAGGATTAAAGTTGATTTTTGTGGATTGCTGGCGACTCAAAGACAGACAGTCAACGGATCAACCAATCGGTGATATACAGATTTTTAAAAAGTCAGATTTATTAGATGAGTTAATTGCAGATATGATAGACGGCGGAGGAACAAAAGCGGAAGTGGAAGAAGCAGTTCAAATCACTTTTTATGAGCCATCGGATAATCGAATTATTTTAGAGATTATCGCAAACGCTGTTCATGCGGAAGATTTCTAATTCCACACTATTTCTCTTGTCCAATCATACCTCTACACTGATTAAGCGAGACGCAAAACGGGTAATATTTCCTTATGATTTGGTGAGAGGGAGCAAGAAAGCGCTACTCCTAGTATTTTTGTGAATCATTCCTATTTGAAAAAATGAATTTTTTGTGATTATTTCGGTTTCCTGTTGAGAAATGACGGTACAGCGGTTATAATAGGATTATTCGGTCTAATTGGGTTTTTGCGCCCTTTTTCAAGAATTGACAGAAACTCATTCAATACATTATTGATACACATAAAACGGGCGGGAATGAAAGGGGAACATCCATGTTTGCAAAGGATATCGGAATCGATTTGGGAACAGCCAATACTTTGGTGTTCATGAAAGGAAAAGGAATCGTGATGCGCGAGCCGTCAGTTGTGGCGGTAGATATTCGCTCCGACACGGTTTTGGCTGTTGGTACACAGGCCAAAGAAATGATCGGCCGCACCCCGGGTTCCATTGTAGCGGTTCGTCCGCTAAAAGACGGTGTTATTGCGGATTTTGACATAACCGCAACTATGCTCAAGCATTTTATCAAAAAAGCAACTAAAGCAAATATGTTTAGCAAGCCTCACATTGTGGTGTGCATTCCCTCTGGTGTTACCGAGGTTGAACGCCGCGCTGTGGAAGACGCTGCCCGCCAGGCAGGAGCAAGCCAGGTTGACCTGATTGAAGAGCCTATGGCGGCTGCGATTGGAGCAGGGCTTCCCGTTGCTGAGCCTACCGGCAGTATGGTGGTTGACTTAGGCGGCGGCACCACTGAGGTAGCCGTTATTTCTTTGGGAGACATTGTTACCTCCTGTTCCGTTCGCGTAGCGGGTGACAAGTTTGACGAAGCGATTATTTCTTATGTCAAAAAGAAATATAATCTTTTGATTGGTGAGCGTACCTCTGAGGAAATTAAAATCACCATCGGTTCTGCTTTCCCCACGGAAGAGACCAGAGATGCTACGATTGTCATTAAGGGCCGTAACCTGCTCGACGGCCTGCCGAAAAATGTAACCATTCATGCCGACGAGGTTCGGGAAGCTTTGGCAGACCCGCTTTCTTTGATTGTGGATGCTGTAAAAAGCACGCTGGAGAAAACCCCGCCTGAGCTTTCTGCCGATATTATTGACCACGGTATTATGCTTACCGGCGGCGGTGCTCTGCTGCGCGGTTTGGACATGCTGATCTCACAGGAAACCAACATGCCGGTACATGTGGCAGACAGCCCGCTCGACTGCGTGGTAGACGGAACCGGAAAGCGGCTGGAGGTTACCATGCCGTCTGAATACTACAAGGCGCGGAAGAGATAAGCCTTGCCTGCAATAGTTCTTTCGCGGAGGGTTTCTTGGAGGCTCTCCGCTTTTTTCATTCAACAGGAGTGTGACTGTTTTGTTGCCGCACTCTACGCCATGGAGGTGACGATTTGAGAGATGTGTTTCACAGCAAGGGCTTTAAAGCTCTGCTGGGCATTGTTTTTATTGTATTAGGCATTATGATTTATTCGGCCGGCACAGGGGGAAGCTCTGTGTTTTCTTCTCTTTTGGGGCACATATTCACCCCCATGCAAAAGGTTTCCACAGTCATCTCCAACAATGCAGCCGCAAGCGTAGGCCGTTCTGCCGGTGATATTGAAAGTGAAAACCAAAATTTAAAAAATGAGGTAGATACGCTTCGTGCAAAGCTGATTGATTATTACCAGGTAAAGCAGGAAAACGAGCAGTACCGAACCTTTTTAGAGCTAAAGAACGAAAACAAGGATTTTACGTTTGTCTCCGGCTCTGTTGTAGGGCGCGACCCGAACGATGTATTTGGCAGCTTTACGGTAGACAAAGGCACCTTGGCAGGGGTTACTGCCGGTAGCCCGGTTATTACGCAAAGCGGAGTCGTAGGGTGGGTCTCAAGCGTTAGCTCCACTTTCTGCCAAGTGACCACTATTTTTTCACCAGACACCAACATGGCGGCGCTCGACCGCTTAAATCGCGAGAGCGGCGTTGTTAGCAGTAATATTAAACTGTATGAGCAGGGTTACGCAAAGCTTGGCTACCTTTCCTCTGAAACAAAGGTGAAAAAGGATGATATTATTGTTACCAGCGGCCTTGGCGGCATTTACCCCAAGAACCTGCCGGTGGGTACGGTCATCTCCGTTGGTCCCGAAGATTACAGCGTCTCGTATATGGCAGTGATTAAACCGTTTGTTGACCCGAAGACGGTACGAGATGTATTCATCATTACTGGCTTTCTTGGCAAGGGAGAGGCTCTTAATTCGCTGCCAGAGCCTTCTGGCTCACCGTCGAGCAGCAAAGCCCCCTCCAGTAGTTCCTCCTCTAGCAGCAAGACCTCCGGTTCGGAGGCATCTAAATGATAGACAAGAGAAAGTTGCTGCGCTATTTTGCCTATACTATAGAAATTGTTGTAATCTATTTAATCAACCAAACACCAGGGCTGATTCCTCCGGTGTTTGGTGCCCGACCGGTCTTGCTTTTGCCGGTAGCCATATGTATTGCACTGTTTGAAAGCGAAACCGCAGCAATGGGCTTTGGCCTCATGTGCGGCGCACTGCTCGATTTTGGCATGAGCGGCGGTTCGTCGCTGGGCTTTCACACCCTCCTGCTCTCCGTTTTTTGCTACTGTGCAGGGCTCATGGCGGTTCACCTGCTGCGAGCCAACCTGCTCACTGCGTTCTTGCTTTCTACCGCAGTAGTGGCCTTTATTTTCACCTTGCAATGGCTGTTCTATTATGTGTTTGTCGGGTACCAATACCCGGGTGTCGCTTTGGTCAGCCATTATTTACCCCGCTTTGTTTACACACTGCTTCCGGTGCCTCTCATTTACGCCTTTAACCGGGCCTTTGCATTGAATATCCGGGAAAGCGCCGGCTGACAGGAGGTTTTCCATGAATCGCTTTAAGGGTTTATCCCGTTATCTATTTTGCATCGTTGTTCTTCTTATTGCTTTTGGCGTGTATGGTCTCCGTTTAATCAACTGGCAGGTCATCAATGGCGCCTACTGGCTTGGGGTATCTACCCGAACGAACACCTCCTCTGTAAAAATGACCGCCGCCCGCGGGGAGATACTGGACCGCAACGGCAGTGCACTTGCCGTAAATAAAACCGTGTATGCCATCGTGTTTGACAAGGTGGCTATGACAAAGGACACACAAAACAAAACGATTCTTCAGCTTGTTTCGCTTCTTCAAAAGAGAGGAGAAGCATGGATTGATGAATTGCCTATTCAGGTAACTGCCGCGGGGGCATACGAGTTTATTCCCGGTCGTGATAAGGATGTTGCGGCCTTAATTAAGCACCTGCGCCTGAATAATTACGCAACCGCCGAGCAGTGCATTCTTCAAATGAAGAAAGACTACGATTGTGACGGCTACTCTCCGAACCAAACCCGTGCGATTGTCTCGGTACGCTATAACATGGCGATTTCCGGCTTCTCCATTTCTACGCCTTATACCTTTGCAACCGGAGTCTCGGCCGACACGGTGGGTATTATTAGCGAAAACACTCTAAACCTGCCCGGTGCAACGGTTGAAGTAACCACGGTTCGCGATTACCCGGACGGTACGGTAGCACCGCATGTGCTCGGTACACTGGGTGCTATTTCGCAGGAAGAATACGCAGAGGAAAAGAAACAGGGAAACACTTACAGTCTGGATAATTTGGGCGGTTATGCCTACAATGATTCCATTGGTAAAAGTGGTATTGAATCTTACTTTGAAAAGTACCTTCGCGGTACAAACGGATTAAAGGTAATTGAAACCACTCGAACTGGAGCCGTGGCTTCCAGTACAGTCACACAGTCACCAGTCGCGGGTGATTCCATTTACCTTACCATTGATAAAAACCTACAAAAGGTGGCACAGGTCTCACTTGCAAATAACGTTAAAAATGCGCAGGATGAGGGCAAGCGTTCCGGCGGTAAGGGAGCAGACTGCGTTGCCGGCGGTGCAGTGGTTTTGAACGTAAAGGACTTTTCTGTATTGGCAGCGGCAACATTCCCAAACTATGACCTAAACCAGTACAATTCCAATCCTTCTTATGTGTCCGGTTTGTTTCAGGATAAAACAAAGCCGATGTATGACCGTGCCTTGGTTGGCTCTTTCATGCCCGGTTCTTCTTTTAAGCCCGTTGTTGCATCTGCGGCGTTGCAGGAGGGCTATATCAATGCCTCTTCCACGGTAACCTGCCACCGTGTTTACACGTTCTGGAAAGATTACCAGCCAACCTGCATGGGTTACCACGGCACAATAAATGTAGTAACTGCGCTTCAAAAATCCTGTAATATATTCTTTTACGATACTGGCCGACGCATGGGAATCGATACACTCGATTTATACGCCAAGCGCTTTGGCCTTGGGCAGAAAACAGGTATTGAAATTAACGAGGGTGCAGGTGTTCTCTCCAGCCCGCAGGTTCGTGTGAATGCAGGTGGAGTATGGAACGGCGGTGACGTAGTTCAGGCAGCCATCGGTCAGGCTGACAACTCCTTTACTCCTTTACAGCTTGCTACCTATGTTGCCACTCTGGTAAACGACGGCACGCGGATGAAAACACATCTCATCAGCAAGGTGACAGACTATAACCGTGAAAAGACCGTGATGCAAAACGACCCTAACGCACCTACCGTAGTCGATCATGTTGGTGTTTCCAAAGAAAATCTGGATATTGTAAAGCGTGGTATGCGTGCTGTTGCTGGGCCGGGAGGAACGGCCTCATCCTTTACAAACTATGGTGTTGCCGTAGCCGGTAAAACCGGTACTGCACAGGTACCACCACATTCCGATAACGTCGTATTCGTTGGGTTTGCACCCTACGACAAACCCGAGATTGCAGTGGCCGTTGTGCTGGAATATGGTGCTTACGGCAAGTACTCCACAGCGGTTGCACGCGATTTGTTTGATGCTTATTTCTTTGGTAAAACAGTGGATGCTTCCGGGAATTTAGTATTCCCGGCAAAGCAGGAGTCAACAACCTCCGGCACCTCTTCAGGGGCGTCATCCAGTTCTTCTGCCTCCTCTGGGGCAGCACAACCGGGTTCAAGCTCCTCGGGCTCGGCATCCAGCAATACAGGGAATTCGGCGGGTTAAACCACACCAAACGGCCTTTGTGTTCTATTTTTAAAAGTATTTTATATATTGTGACTATTGCAGTTCAAATATTGAAAAAAATCTTTGACGGAGATTCACAATTGTGTTAGTATGATAACGTAAGTGAGAAGAAATCGAGAACTTTATTTTTTAAGTTGGAAGAATATCTCGCTGCGAGTTTGAAGACTCATAAAACCGTATGGCAGGTTGTTACCGCTTACGGCGTGAGGTTCTAGCGAGGAAGTGACTTATGGGAGCGGTAACGGTTATCACATCTGGCAAGGGAGGCGTGGGGAAATCCACCGTCTGTGCTGGGTTGGGACGAGCCTTAGCCGAACGGCGGCGTAGGGTTTTGTTGATAGACGGCGATGCCGGGCTGCGAAGCCTGGACCGTATGCTCGCTTTAGACGATGAAGTAATGTTCGATATTTCAGACGTCGTTTCCGGCTCATGCGAGCCAATACGCGCTATTTACGACTGCGGGGTTCCCGGGCTGTTTTTAATGCCCGCACCCTACCGGGAAGAAAATGTGATACCGCCTCATTTTATGCGGCAATTGGTACCCATTCTTTCACGCTACTACGACCACGTAATCATCGATTGCCCCGCCGGGCTTGGCGCAGGTTTTGAATCTGCGGCTGCCGCAGCACAAAGGGCACTTGTAGTAGCAACACCAGACCCGCTTTGCCTGCGCGGCAGCGACAAGGTGCGCCTATTGCTTACGCAAAATGGCATTGCATCGCAGCGGCTGGTGGTAAACCGGTTCCATTATAAAAACTTTGTGAAATCTGGCTTATTCCATGATTTGGACAATGTAATTGACTCCGCTGGAATCCGGCTGATTGGCATTGTACCGGAAGACCCGGAAACCGCCGCCGCTTTTACCGGTGGCAGGCCAGTTTCACCAAACTTTTCCGCAATGCAGGCATTTCACCGTCTGGCCGCTCGGCTGGAGGGAGAATCGGTTCCCCTTGCAAGGCTGGAAAGGCTGTAAATCATCTATACTACTATTTCATTAAATTCAGATGAAGGAGGATTAAGCATTGAATATTGCATTGATTGCCCACGACGCCAAAAAAGAACTGATGGTTCAGTTCTGCATCGCATACTGCGGGGTGCTAAGCCGACACAGCTTGTGCGCGACAGGCACTACCGGCAAGCTGGTATCGGAGGCCACGGGGCTGAGTATTCAGCGCTTTTTAAGCGGAGCGCAGGGCGGCGACCAACAGATTGCGGCACGTATTTCGTATAATGAAGTGGATCTGCTTCTGTTTTTCCGCGATCCCCTGAGTCCGAAGCCACACGAGCCCAACGATATGAATTTGCTGAGCCTGTGCGACATGCACAATATTCCTGTGGCTACCAACATCGCCACCGCGGAGGTACTCATCCACGGTTTGGAGCGCGGTGACCTGGACTGGCGCAACATCTTAAATCCGAAGTACTGATCTTGGGATTTATCTCTATTCAGGTAGGATCCCTCGCTCTCAGCGGAGCGGGGGGTTTTGTTTTAACTCGCCCACCAACTTGGCGGGAACAGATAATAAGGAGTGTTTTTTATGGCATTATTGGTTCAGGGTCCCAAAGGTACACAGGATCTTCTGCCCGAGCAAACAGCACGCTGGCAGGTCGTTGAGCAGGTGATGCGCGAAGAGGCATCTTTGTATGGCTACGGGGAGATTCGCACACCCGTATTTGAGCATACCGAGCTGTTTCAGCGTTCCGTAGGTGAAACCACAGATGTGGTTCAAAAAGAAATGTATACCTTTAATGATAAAGGTGGGCGCTCCATCACTCTGCGCCCCGAAGGAACCGCCGGCGCAGTACGCGCCCTGCTGGAGCATGCACTCTATAATGACGGTTTGCCGGTAAAGCTGTTCTATTTTACCTCCTGCTACCGCTACGAGAAGCCGCAGGCAGGCCGCCTGCGTGAATTCCACCAGTTCGGTGTGGAGGCGTTTGGCTCTGCTGACCCCATTGCAGATGCAGAAACCATTTTGCTCGGTAAATCAATTTTTGACCGCCTTGGCATGAAAGGGTATTCCATTGAAATCAACTCCATTGGCTGCCCGGAATGCCGTGCAAAATACCACCAAGCACTCAAGGAGTATTTTACGGCGTCCATTGATCAGCTTTGCGATACCTGCAAAGACCGTTTAGATCGCAACCCCATGCGTATTCTCGACTGTAAAAATCCGCCCTGCGGTGCGGTTGCTAAGAATGCACCCATTATGCTCGACTACCTGTGCGACGACTGCCGGGATCACTTTGATGGTGTAAAGGGCTATTTGGACGACGCTGGTGTGGAGTATAAGATTAACCCCACCATCGTTCGCGGGCTGGACTATTATACCCGTACCGTTTTCGAGTTTGTTTCGAGTGACCTTGGTGCGCAGAGCACCTTCTGCGGCGGCGGGCGGTACGACGGCCTCGTAGCTGAAATGGGGGGCAAGCCCTTGCCTGCACTGGGCTATGCGATTGGCTTAGAGCGTGTTCTCATGATTTTGCAAGCACAGGGGATTGAGCTACCCGTACAGTCGCAGTGCGAGCTTTTCATTGCAGCAATTGGCGAAGCATCACAGAAGAGCGCGTTTGCTTTGGTTCGCCGCATGCGTGAGTGCTCTGTATTTGCTCAGTTTGACTCCTGCGGGCGCAGCCTGAAAGCACAGATGAAGTATGCCGATAAGATTGGCGCGGTCTACACTCTAGTTTTGGGTGATGACGAGCTGCAAAGCGGACGCGGTAAGCTCAAAAACATGAAGACCGGTGAGTTAATCGAAATTTCCTTGAAGGAAGAGACCTTTGCCTCTGAATATTTGGCGGCAACCGTAGCGGCAGGCACTGCCGGTGCAAACCCGTCTATTTGACGGAGCGTCGCTTTTTTACTATAATAAAGATATTATGCAAACAACTCCATTCCCTCTTTTTCGAAAGAGGGAATGGTATGCTTGTTGCAAATGCAAAATTTCTAGAAAACAAACTGCCAGGCTCAGCCTGAGGATAGAGGAACGATACAATGTCAGAATTTATGAGCGGACTAAAAAGAACTCATTACTGCGGCACTCTGCGGCAGGAGCATGTTGGAAAAGAAGTGGTAGTGTGCGGTTGGGTACAGCGCCAGCGCGACTTGGGTCAGTTAATCTTTGTCGATTTGCGTGACCGTACCGGAATTTTACAGTTGGCATTCGGCGATACCACCGACCGCCAGATATTTGAAAAGGCTGCCAGTGTTCGTGCAGAATATGTACTTGCCGTGCGCGGAATCGTGCGCGAGCGCTCTGCGAAAAATGCCGAACTTCCTACCGGAGATGTGGAAATTGAGGTATTGGAGCTGCGTATTCTTGCGAAAGCAGAAACACCGCCCTTTGAAATCGTGGAGAATTCCAACGTAAAAGAAGAATTGCGCTTGAAATACCGCTATTTGGATCTTCGCCGCCCTGATATGCAGGACAAGATTATCCAGCGCCACAAGATTGTAAAAATAGCCCGCGATTATTTTGATGACAATGACTTTCTGGAGATTGAAACTCCCGTCCTGATTAAATCTACGCCTGAGGGTGCGCGCGATTATCTCGTTCCTTCCCGTGTATTCCCCGGGAATTTCTTCGCACTGCCCCAGTCTCCCCAGCAGTACAAGCAGCTGTTAATGCTCTCCGGCTTTGACCGTTACATGCAGGTTGCCCGCTGCTTCCGCGACGAAGACCTGCGTGCAGACCGCCAGCCTGAGTTTACCCAAATTGACCTTGAAATGTCCTTTGTTGAACCGGAGGATGTTATGGCAATTGGTGAGGGCTTTGTGCGCGACGTATACAAGCGTTTGCAGAACATAGATGTTCCCGCACCATTCCAGCGCATGACTTGGCACGAGGCCATGGAACGCTTTGGTTCCGACAAGCCCGACCTGCGCTTTGGCTTAGAGCTCATTAACCTGAGCGATGCTCTAAAAGATACCGAATTCCGCGTATTTGCAAGTGCTTTGTCGGCAGGTGGTTCGGTACGAGGTATCAACCTAAAGGGCAAGGCAGACGAGCTGAGCCGTAAGGAAATTGATAAGCTGACCGAAACTCTCAAGGCTTACGGTGCACAGGGCCTAGCTTGGACTCGCCTGACTTCAAACGGCGAAAGCTCCAGCTACGAAAAGTTCCTCTCCGAACAAGAGGCTTCAGCGGTAAGAACCGCACTTGGGGCTGAAACAGGAGACGTTCTGCTTCTCGTTGCCAGCCCGAAAAACAGCGTAGTATTTGCATCCCTAGGTGCTCTGCGCTGCGAGCTTGCAAAACGCTTTGGCATGATTGATGATTCCAAGCCCTGCCTGCTATGGGTAACAGACTTCCCGCTGTTTGAGTACGACGAGGAAGAAGACCGTTATGTGGCTATGCACCATCCCTTCACCGCACCGCGTGAGGAAGACCTGGATAAGCTGACGACCGACCCAGGCAGCGTATGCGCCAAGGCCTACGACTTGGTTCTTAATGGTAATGAGCTTGGCGGCGGTTCCATCCGCATTAATTCTCCTGAAGTACAGCGCCAAATGTTTGAGGCTCTTGGCTTTACGCCAGAGCAGGCACAGCAGCGCTTCGGCTTCTTAATTGACGCATTCCGCTACGGCGCACCGCCACACGGCGGCATGGCATTCGGGCTTGACCGCCTGGTAATGCTGATGCTGGGCTGCGATAGCATTCGCGACGTAATCGCGTTCCCGAAGGTTGCAAACTCCAGCGAGCTGATGAGCAATGCTCCCGACGTAGTCGACGCAAAGCAGTTAACCGAGCTTGGTCTTTCCATTGTTGCTTCGGCAGAAGAGAACAACGACTAATATTACCTATGCCGGTTTTATTCTAATTGGCTGAGTACGGCAAGCTGAACAAGGTACCCCATACCGTGTGCCAAAGTTGGTTTTTTACGTTTTACCAGCCGGCAAAGAGACCTTTTTCAACGCCGTTCTGTCACAAAGAGCGGCGTTTTTTATGAAATGTAAAAATTTTTTCCTATTTTTTCTTGAACTGTGCAATAAAATGGCACGGAATTTCATTATTCTAACAGAGGGAGTTTTTATATGGTGACTGGAAACGGAAACGGGAACCATCAATCATATCAAGCCCCCACAGATGATTTGATGCGGCACGTAGCCGCGGGAGAGGATTGGGCGTTTGCCCAGCTTTACCTGAATACGCAGCATGCCGTGTATGCGCTGCTGCTTTCTCTGGTGAAAAACCCCGCAACCGCAGAGGATTTAATGCAGGATACTTACTTAAGCGTCCGCCAGTCTGTGGGTACTTACATCCCTCAGGGCAAGCCAATGGCATGGATTTTTACCATCGCTAAGAACCTTGCCTATCAGGAGCTGCGCCGCGCTAAGAAGCAGGAGCTTGAAAATTACGATGACCATGAAGATGCCTCGAGCGAAGACAACATATCGCAAGCCATCGACAACATTGTTTTACGAAGTGCCTTGACTATCTTAGAAGAGAGGGAACGCAAAATCGTGCTTTTGCATGTAGCCGCAGGGATGAAGTTTGTTGAAATCGCATCTTTAACGGAAACACCACTGGGTACGGTATTGTCTTCTTATCACCGTGCAATGCGCAAGCTCCAGAAATCCGTCCGAGAGGGGGCAGTTCAATGAAACGATCTGAGCTGAAACAATCGCTCAAATTCGCTGTTCTGCAATCCACACCGGACTTATTACCTACCCTTCTGCCAGGTTATTCGGCAGAAGGAATCCCTTCGCCGTCTCGTACAGCGGAGGAGGCCCTTTGCGGAATCAACCAAGTGGTTGTGCCAAGAAAAAGGCACCAATTTCAGATTGCAGGCGTCATGGCAGCCGTTTGCATTGTGTTTTTGAGTGTATTTTACCTGGCACAGCCGAAGGTGGATTCCATCGTCAGTATTGACGTGAACCCCAGTATAGAGCTAACTATTGATCAGAATGACCGAGTCATTAAATCGAAAGCCTCGAACGATGACGCGGCCGCAATCTTGAAGAATATGAATTTGCGGGATAAGGATCTACAGGAAGCAACCGGCTCTATAGTAAATGAACTGTTAGAGCACGGTTACCTGAGCAAAAACAGCAAAGACAATGCAATCCTTATTTCCGTTGCCAGCCGTAGTGGTGGGCAAACCCCAACACAGCTGCAGGATAAAATGGCGGACGGTATTGAAAACGTCCTGAAAGAGAATAACGCCAGCGCTACGGTGCTGCGTCAAACGGATACTTTGTCGGACGATCTTCAGAAATTCGCCAGCGCAAACAAGGTTTCGCTTGGCAAGGCGGATTTAGTCCGCAAGCTGACGGAACAGGATTCTTCGCTCGACGCAGCAGAGCTCTGCAAAATGTCGCTGAAGGATCTCAATAAGCTGATGGAAAACAAGAAGCTTGAAGTCAGCGGACTAGTGGTAGGTGAGGAAGGCGATTCTTCTTCCAGCCAGCCCGGCAAAGACCCCACAACCCCCGGTAACGACAGTTCCTCTACGGTAAGCGGTATAACGAGTGAACCGCAAACGGAAGAGCCTTTTGGTTCAGGTACAGAATCCAGAAAGCCCTCTTCCTCCAAACCTCACTCCAATACTTCTTCGAATAGCGGTGCTACCTCCGGCGGGCAAGGTGAAAGCTCCGTCTCCAGCGACGACCCCATTTACACTCCGCCTGATATTGACGACGACATGGAAGACCCCGACGGCGTGCCCTCTTACCCGTTCGATGAAGTTTCTTCTACCGTAGAAAGTAACCTACCCAGTTCGAAGCCTAGCCCGAGCTCAAGCCCGAGCCCGAGCAGTGAGAATTCGCAGGCACCTTCTTCCGGCAGTAACCAATCTTCTTCGTCCGCCGCAGAGCATAGCGCACCCCCTAGCTCTTCTGAAAAGCCGTCATCCAGTTATTCTTCTACCGCGTCCGGTGATTCCTCAAAGAAAACCGGTTCCTCTGATAAATCGGAAGTCTCTTCGCAAATCGCTTCCTCACGGGTTAAAAAGGTATAAGATTCCGGTACAGCGAAAACAAAAGAAAGCCCCACCTTATAAAAGGTGGGGCTTTCTTTTTTACTTTATTTCAATTGTTCCGTGCTCTTTTTCAAACTGCTCTACACAGTTACGAATTAAAATAAGGATTTGGCTGTTCGCAGAACGACCCTCGTAGTCTGCAACAACGTGAAGCTTATTTAGCAGTTCCTCGTCAATTCGAATTGATAAACTTTTTATGGCCATAAAATCACCCCAAAACAGATACATAGTATATTCATTTTATGGTTGATTTATGCTATAATGTCGTATATAGATATAAAATGTATCTAAAACATATCTATTGGAGGATAACTGCAATGCCCAATTACAAAGAGATGTATTTTAAAATGCTGCGTGCCTCAGATAAAGCCATTGCCACATTACTTCAAGCGCAGTTGGAATGTGAAGAATGCTATCTTTCTGCTAATGAACCAAGGCTTGTACTTTTAGCAGAGAAGAATGAACCGGAAAACCAACGTAATAAATGAATTTTTTATTTGCTAAGTTATAACAAAGTATTAAAAGCGGTTGCCACCGCAGAAGATTTCTTCTTTCTTTCATTCGCCCCGGCATGAGGGGCAAGCCCTGCTCCAGCAGAAAGCTTTTCTTTACAAAAAAGAGTGAAGGAATTTCACCTTCACTCCATCCAAATAAATTAAACTTTAGCTAACTCACTTTTCTTATATTCGTCGTACTCTTTTTCGGTCAAAACACGACCATCGCACGTATCAATTGTGGGGTACTTTTGCAATAGCATTTCGACCAGTGCATTTCCCGCCTCCGGCGAAACCTCTGCAAATGAATGTGCACCATTCTTTGAAAGCAATTGAATGCCTAGGTAATGTACCGGTCTGCGATTTTGCTGCTCACCAATATAAATTACCATGTCCGTTAAACACGCACTCACAAGGTCTTTACAGCGCATTACTGTTAAATTTATGTCCGCCAAATAAATAAAATCTCTTGTTAAAATTCCATCTTTAGCACCAGACATAACCGAATCGATCGCATCCTGCATTTTTAGAATATAGCTGTCTGACGCCATTGCTTGCTGCTCAAACTCACGGATTTCTGATTCTGTAAGCTTGCTATTACTTGCACTTTTCTTAATCCAGTCTTCGGCTCCCCTTTTCGCGCGTATAACAGTAATCACGATAGCGAGTGCTGAGATAAGAGCAAACACGGCAAAAACAATGCATATAAACATACCTACATCTGCCATTTCTGTATCGCCAATTTGTTTGTATGTATTGATTTGGTTAATTGACCACACTAGCCCTGCAAGGCATCCCGCAAGAACAATCCCAAAAAAGATGTAAACTCCGATACCTAGCTTTTTCGTTGATTTTGCAAACGCCTCAAAAACGGAGCGATTGGGATAATGCTTTTCGATGTAATCCTCATTCATGTTTTGAAAAATTTGACCCATTCTTTATCACTTTCCTTTACAAAAATATAACAGCTTCAATTATTAATATTTTTAATAAAAATATATTATATTAAAAATTGAAAATACATTTTACCATATATTTCCGATTATATCCAGTCCACAATGTAAGAAAAAGCTCAAATATATTCATTCTATATATGTAAAAGTAATGGATTATTTTACAACTATCAGTTAAATATAACAAGTTTTCAACACGGTGTTAACAATCTGTTGAAAGCTTGTCCGAAATTAAAATGGACAAAAAAATTCCCGCACAAAATGTGCGGGAATCCATTTATTCTACAATGATTGGCTGCTGTCCCCGCAGGTCAATAATCCGCTGATTTCGACTACCCCGGAAACGCAAGGTTAAATCGCGCCGCTCCTGCAAAAACATTCCGTCTATCAGCCAATCAGCTTGCTCTAGCAGTTCCTGCACGCCGGGCTGCTGCATCGCTTGCAGTTGCTCTAGTGTGTAACCGCTGTACACGGTAATGTCCAGCCGGGGTAGTTCTCTGCGAATCTGTTTTGCGAGTTCTACCAGCTCTTCTGCCTGACAGAATGGTTCTCCTCCGCTAAATGTAACACCCTTTAGCATTGGGTTCTCTTTTAGCTCCGCTAGAATTGCCGGAATATCTGCCGGTGCGCCACCCTGAAACGGATGTGTTTTGGGGTTATGGCAGCCGGGACAATGGTGAGGGCAGCCCTGTACGAAAATGACATAGCGGATGCCCGCTCCGTCCACAATCGATTCCGGCTCAATACCAGACAGCATCAGCATGGTTTGTCGCTCCTTGTGTTCAGTGTCCGCTGGTGCACCCGCAGCCGTGTTTCACACGGTCGTGCTCTTCGGCGCGCTTGGCATTGTTCCAGCGGTCTGTTGTACCAACCAAGTACCCGGTAATACGGCGAATACGCTCAAATTGAACGCCTTCCTCCTCATGGCGGTGGCACTTAGGGCACTCATTATCTATAATTCCGTTAAATCCGCAAACGGGGTCACGGTCTACCGGGTGGTTTACGGAACCATAGCCGATACCGGCATCTTTCATGCAGCGGATCACCGACTCAAATGCCTCTAGATTCTTGCAGGTGTCGCCGTCCATCTCAACATAGCTGATATGACCTGCATTGGTAAGGGCATGGTAGGGAGCCTCTAACTGAATCTTCTTGTAAGCGGAGATGGGGTAATACACCGGTACATGGAAGCTATTGGTGTAATAGGAACGGTCAGTAACCCCCGGCAGCTTACCGAAGCGCTTCTGGTCAATCTTTACAAAGCGGCCGGAAAGCCCCTCTGCAGGGGTAGCTAGCAGGCTCCAGTTGAGGCCGGTGCGCTCGGATTCATCATCCATGCGCTTTCTCATATGCTCAATGATGGCAAGACCCAGCTTTTGGGATTCTTCACTTTGCCCATGGTGCTTACCGGTTAAGGCCACCAAGGTCTCAGCAAGACCAATAAAGCCAATGGAGAGTGTGCCATGCTTGAGTACCTCTGCAATACTGTCGGTCACATCCAGCTTATCAGAGTCAATCCAAACACCTTGACCCATTAGGAAGGGATAGTTATATACCTTTTTCCCGCACTGAATTTTAAAACGATGCAGCAATTGGCGCATGACCAACTCAATGCGTTCATCCAGCAGAGCATAGAACTTCTTAAGATCGCCTTCCGCCAAAATACCAAGGCGGGGCAGATTAATGGAGGTAAAGCTCAGGTTACCACGGCCGTTTACCACCTGGCGCTCCGGGTCATACACATTACCAATGACGCGGGTACGGCAGCCCATGTAAGCAATCTCGGTTTCCGGCTGACCGGGCTTATAGTATTGCAGGTTATACGGAGCGTCAATAAAGCTAAAGTTGGGGAACAGGCGCTTCGCAGAAACGCGGCAAGAGAGCTGGAACAAATCGTAGTTGGGGTCGCCCTCGTTGTAATTCACGCCCTCTTTTACCTTGAAAATCTGAATGGGGAAGATGGCGGTTTCGCCCTCACCAAGTCCGCGCTCCGTTGCAAGCAGCATATTACGCATTGCCATGCGACCCTCGGGAGTGATGTCGGTTCCATAGTTAATGGAAGAGAACGGCACCTGTGCGCCCGCGCGGGAGTTCATAGTATTCAGATTATGTATCAGCGCCTCCATAGCCTGATAGGTCGCTTCATTCGTCTCACGGGTTGCAACCTCACGAGCATAATCATGCGCCGCCGCTGCGGAGACCCAGCTAATCTCTTGGTAACCGTGGATTCTCTGGTGCTCAGGCAGCCAGCTGCTGATAACCTCGCGGTACTGCTCCATATTGCCGAGGGTAACCGGCTCGGTAACGGATTGCTTAATTTCGCCTACTAAGAGTATCGCATCTTCCAAAGAGAGGTCTTCTTTAATGTGCAGGTATTGGGTAAGAGCCTTAAAGTAAGACTTACGGAACGTTTTGGCAACACCCTTTGCCATCGCGTAATCGAAGTTCGGCACGCTCTGGCCACCATGCATTTCGTTCTGGTTCGCCTGAATGGCAATACAAGCGAGTGCAGCATAGCTGCGAATGTCGTTCGGCTCACGCAAAAAGCCGTGACCGGTGGAAAAGCCGTCGTGGAACAGCTTAATCAAATCGATTTGACAGCAGGTTTCGGTTAGGGCATAGAAATCCATATCGTGAATATGAATATCGCCGCTACGGTGTGCCTCTGCGATTTCAGGAGGCAGCACATATGTGTTATAAAAGCATTTGGCGCCTTCCGAACCGTATTTGAGCATGGTGCCCATGGCGGTATCAGCGTCGATATTTGCGTTTTCACGCTTTAAATCCGCTTCCGCGGAGGGTTTAAAGGTCAGGTCCTCATAAATCTTCATCAGATTCTGGTCCATCTCGCGGATTTTGGTATGCTCCGCTCGGTACAGAATGTAGGCCTTTGCTGTTTTGGCATAACCCGCAGCAATCAGCTTTTCTTCTACTGTATCCTGAATCTGCTCGACAGTGGGAATTTCCCCGGCAGGCATGGAAGAAACCACGGAAAACGTTAGGCGATTCAGTGCTTCGTCACTAATTCTTTCATCTGCAATCTGTATATTGGCTTTAAAAATTGCATTGCGGATTTTATCCGGATCAAAGGGCACAGTTACACCATTGCGCTTGATAATGGAAGAAATCGTATCGGAATCAATCACCTTTTTCGTTTTATTTGTCACAGCCATTTTTCGTTCCCTCTCATCTTTCGGTTTTTGGAAATATCACTATATATAGAATCACGGTCTTAATTCTACACCGTATGATGTGTAATGTCAAGGGAATCTACCCCGGAAATTGTGGGTTGCAAATACTTTTTCATTCTAATATGCGGGCAGTGCTCTTCCAAATAAACCTCTCCATCCGCCTCATAGCCCATCGACTCATAAAAGCCGCGCGCCTGCGTTTGGGCAGACAACATGACCGCCTTTGCACCAAGAACCCGGGCTTGGTTTTCTAAATTTTCTACTACGATTCGGCCGAAGCCTTCCCCACGGTAAGGGCGCCCGACCGCAATCCTCCCGATGATGTATTCCTCCCCTTTCCCGGGAAAAACACGCCCGGTTGCAACGGGAGTATTCTCAATATACACCACAATATGGTGTGCGATGGGGTCTATTTCGTCGAATTCATTGCGGAATCCTTGTTCTTCTACAAAAACAGTATGGCGAATTGCTCGAGCGTCCTCCAGCTTGTCCAGGCTTTGCTCCATCACAAACCAATAGCTGTACATTTAATAATCCTCACTTAAAATTATTTTTCATCCATTTTGCCAATAGCTCAAGCCCCGGCAGGGCACCTGCCCCCAACGGTGTAATTTGGTACTCCACCCTTGGCGGTATTTCTTGAAATTGGCGGCGCTCCACTAGGCCATCGGCACACATTTCGCGCAGGCTCTGGCTCAGCATCATATCCGTTATACCAGTGATTTCTGCCTTAATCTCACGGTAGCGTATGCTCTCGCCGCTTTGCAACACCCATAAAACGCGGGGCTTCCACTTGCCGCCCAGCTTCTGGTGTAACAGCTCGAGGGAATCCTTTGCGTCACCCAGCTGCGGTTTTTCGGGAGTTGTATCTCCCTGTTGCAGCTCCGGTTCTTCCAACATGCGGGTTCTTTTTTTCTTCTTTTCTTTTTCCTTCTTCACGGAATCCCTTCTCCTTTGCGGCTCTCATTCATTACCGAGTGTAGCACAGATAACAGGTGAGTTCAAGAAAAATTGCTGCCAAACAGGGGCCGATAAAAACACAACACGAGAGCCGCGAAAACGAACTCGCGGCTCCTGCTCATAGGGTGCTTTGGTTGTTTTTTGTAGCCTAAGCTACTTTATTCTTCCAGCTGATTCATGACCAGCCCGGTAATTAATTTGGGGTAGAAATAGGTGGATTTTTGCGGCATTTTTTCTCCTGCGGCAGCAACATCGCGAATCTCCTCCACTCGGGTGGGATTGAGCAAAAACGCGCACTGTGCTTCACCGTTCTCCACCGAAGCCATTGCTTCCGGCAAGGAACGGGTGTAGGTTAAATTAATTTGCTGCGCCATGTTTTCTTTATCAATGCCGAGCATTTTTTCCAGAATTAGGCTATGCAATACAGTAACATCCAGCCCTTGGGAGGCGGCGCTTTTGTCTGGCAGAAGCTCAGCCATAACCGAAAGGTCACGAAGAACCAACAGGTGCCACTCCTTATCACCGGTATAAAAGGCGAATGCCTTTTTACCCTCGGCGTACTGCTCTGCCAAAACGGCTTCTATGGTGTCTTTTTGTTCCATCGCCGTTACATCAAACAGCTCTTTGCACTGCTCTAAAAGCTTTGCGGAGTCAAAGCCCTCCAGCCCGCGAACTAAGCGGTGAGTGGGGAATACGACCAAGCCGGGGTGCTGCATATCTACCAGCATCATCATCACATAATCCTGCGCAGGGTTTGCCGTTCCATTTTCACGGCACGCGTTGCGGTAGTTAAGCGCCGTTTCGTAACGGTGGTGGCCGTCGGCAATATAAAGCTTGCGGCCTTCGAACTCATCGCTGATGGCGCGAATCGCCACGGGATCATTTACCAGCCACAGGCGGTGGGTAACCAAACCGTCGCTGAACTCATAACGCGGTGTATCTTTGCAAAGAGCATCAATGCGGGAGAGCGTATCGTGCTTTTCATCCATGTACAGGCAATAAATCTGGCTGAAGTTGCAGTTTGTGGCATTCATCAGCTCAAAGCGATCCGCCTTTGCCTTGCTAAGCGTTTCTTCATGCGGCAGAACCACACCGGCTGAAAACTCCTCCAGCTTTACCAAAGAGATAAAGCCTTTCAGGCGGTGAGTTTCCCCATAAGCCTCGAATTCTTCCTCATAAATATAGAGGCCGGGCTGTGTATCGCGGTGCAAAATTTCTTCATTCAGCCATTGGGAAAGTGTTTCACCGGCTTGCTGATAGGGCATTTCGCCCCGCGGCAGCTCTAACCGGATGATATTGTGCGGGTTCTTCTCCAGAAAAGCGAGCCGCTCCTCTTCGCTGATAATGTCGTAGGGCGGGCAAGTAAGCTCTGAGATACTGCCAGCCTGTTCGGTGCAAAAGCGCAGCGCGCGGAATGCCTTTATTTCTGCCACTGTGACCACTCCCAATTTATCATTTTGACTTTCTGCCAGTTTTAAATCTTCAAAAGACCTATTGATATTCATATATCATTTTATTTTAGGGCTTTTTCATAGCTTCGTCAAGCGAATTAAATAATTGCACGAAACTCCACGAATTCTCTTTTTCATAAGAATGCCTAAAATTCTTAAAAATTTGTTTACATTTAACCTGTCCTGCATTGATATGATAGGTTTAATGGTCTTCCCATAAACACCGGTCAGCAAAGTGCTGCACCGCTTTTGGGGAATGGCTCGAAGGAGGGACGTTTGTAATGATAGAGGTAAAAGACCTCACAAAACGGTATGGCTCTAAAACGGTGCTGAATCGCGTCAGTTTTACCGTAGAGGAAGGCACTATTTTAGGATTTCTTGGGCCAAACGGCGCCGGTAAATCCACTACCATGAACATTATTACCGGTTACCTTTCTGCCAGTGATGGCGAAGTTACCGTAGACGGACAGAATATTCTGGATTACCCCAATGAGGTAAAGAAAAAAATTGGGTATCTGCCGGAGCTTCCCCCGCTGTATATGGATATGACCGTTAAGGAATACCTGAATTTTATGTTCGAGCTCAAAAAGGTATCGCTTCCCCGCGAGCAACATATTAAAGAAATTTGCTCCCTAGTCAAAATTGAGGATGTATACGGGCGTTTAATTGGAAATCTATCAAAAGGCTATCGCCAAAGAGTGGGAATTGCACAGGCTTTGTTGGGTAACCCGCCTGTACTAATACTGGATGAGCCCACCGTTGGCCTTGACCCCAAGCAGATTATTGAAATCCGTAATCTGATTAAAAAGCTGGGCGACAACCACACGGTTATTTTAAGCTCGCATATTTTACCGGAGGTACAGGCAGTATGCGAACGCATTCTGGTAATTAACCAAGGTAATATTGTGGCAGATGGCTCACCAGATACACTTTCGCACCAAATGACCGGCAACCATAAGCTGCTTGTGCGTTTGGAGGGCAAAGAAAACGACTTGGCGCAGGGTCTTCGCACCCTTACCAATGTAAAAGAGGTACAGCCGCTTGGTGAAAAAGAACCCGGTGTGTTCGAATTTACGGTTGAGGGAGAACCCGGGGCAGACCTGCGGCGCGATTTATTTGCATTGGCCGCCCGCAAGGGATGGCCCATTCTTTCACTGCGAACAAACGACCTGACTCTGGAAGAGGTCTTTTTACGCCTTACCGATGGTCAAATGGAAGAACAGGGGGAAGAAAGCGAATGAAAGCAATTTACAAACGGGAGCTGAAATCTTATTTCTCTTCTCCCATAGGCTATGTGTGTGTGGCTGTTCTGCTGGCCTTGTTTGGTTTTTACTATGCAATGGTGATGAATGCCCGCTCCACCTCTTACATTACTAGTGTTTACGGCACCATGTTTATTTGGTGCATGATGATTGTGCCCATACTGACCATGCGCTCTATAAGTGAAGACCGCCGCAACAAAACCGACCAAGCCCTGCTCACCGCCCCCGTGGGGGTAATGGGTATTGTTATGGGCAAGTTTTTGGCGTGCGTGAGCGTTTTTGGCATTGCACTGCTTGGCAGTTTGCTGCCCGCTGTGGTTATCTCCTTTGTGTCGAACCTGAATTGGGTTACGGTGCTTGGTACTGTCCTTGGCGCCTTGCTGTACGGTGCCGCCATGATTTCCATCGGCGTGTTTATATCGAGCCTTACGCAAAGCCAGATTATTTCTGCCATTGGCACATTTGCCGCTTCCATGTTCCTGCTGATTATCGACCAGCTCTCCGGCTCTATCTCGAATGCAGCGATTGCCAAGCTGATTGGCTGGGTTTCATTTAACAGCCGATACACCCCCTTCACCACAGGGGTACTCAATGTCTCCAGTATTGTGTTCTTTCTAAGCGTTGCAGCGGTATTTTTATTCTTTACCGCACGGCGATTGGAAAGCCGCCGCTGGAATTGAAGGGAGGATGACCCAAATGAGTGAAGAGAAAAAAACACCGCAAAGCACAGAATCAACTGAGCCAACTGTGTTAAAAGAAGAAGAAACCCACGCGGATGAACAAAGAATAGATACCACCACAGATACGGCCATAGAGGAAGCCGCCCTTGAGGAAAAAACGCCAACTTCCAGCAGCCTTGCAAAAGAGGATGCAGTCTCTCCCAAAAAGCGCCTTGGAGGCGTGCTGGCCTCTCAAAAGGTGCGCCGCCGTGGTATTTCTACGGTATTTACCGCTATTTTTCTTGCCGTAATTATTCTATTGAATGTTATTGTATCAATGCTCAGCACCCGGTACCCCTCTATAAATCTTGACCTTTCAGCACAAAAGACTAATACACTGACAGAGGATGCCGTCAAAGTCATTGATTCGATTAAGCTCCCCACCACCATTACGATATTAGGACCTGAAAATGATGTGCGCGATAACGTAATGTATTCTGGTTATGGTTTTAATTACAGCCAAGTTGCTATTTTGTCTGATAAAATAAAGGAGCGCAACTCCAACATCACAGTAAAATATGTAGACCTTGATAAGAACCCAACCTACGCCTCCGAACTTCAGGAAGCAAATTTGAGCGCAGGTTGTGTGGTGGTCAGTACCGAAAAACGCCACCGTGTACTACAAATAACGGATTTATTTAACACACAAACGGATTACACCACCGGGCAGGCGACCTCGTATTCTATGGTTGGCACGGCACTGGCCTCGGCGATTAGCCAAGTAAACAGTACAAAGTTGCCAGTGATTGCATTTGCAACAGGCCATGAAGAAATTTACGACAGCTCTGCACTGCAAAATGTACTAAAGAACGCAAACTTTGAAACAGTTAGCTTTAATATCTTAACGGATGCCATCCCTGCTAATGCGCAAATGGTGATGCTGGCTTCTCCTGCGACCGACTATACACCGCAGGAGTTGAAAAAGCTGGATGCGTTCCTAGAAAACGCTAAGCTTACCACAGACCGCTCCTTGCTGATTACTTTCTACCCCAGCCAGGAGGCGTTACCAAACCTTTCCGCATTCCTGAAGGAATGGGGAATTGAGGTACCGCGTGCAGTGGTAGTTGAGCGCGACCAAACTCATATTGCACAATCGAACGCGTCATTCATTCTCACACAAACAAATGTAGCTTCCACGGTAACGCTTAACCCGCAGGTCTCACAATATGAAAACGTAGTGATGCCGGAATCCAGCCCCATCAATCTTTTATTCACCTCTCGTGATGGTGTGACCACGCATTCTTTGGCAACCTCGTATAATACTTCGTATCTGGTCGACTCAAAATCTACGGAAGAAACAGTGAAAAATGCAAAGCAGCAAGCATATACCACGGTAGCACTCGCACAGAAAAACATGTCGTTAGACGGTACCGTCTACAAGCAAAACGTGATTGTTGCGGGCAGCTCACCCATGTTTGCAGAGGGAGTCATTAACGCCTCTGCCTATGGCAACGGCAAATACGTTGCCGACCTCATCCGTTACGCCACCGGCGAAACGGATTCTAACACCGGCTTGCTTGTTACACCGGTTCAAACAAATCAGGTAGACATTAACCTTTCACAGGCTGCCAGTATGATTATTGGCTTTGGGCTGTTTACAGTATTCATCCCCCTCTGCGTTTTAGCGGCGGGCTTCGTCGTTTTCCTAAAGAGGAGGCACCTATAATATGAAACCACTCCAAAGAAATCTTCTGTCGGCCGCCGGCCTACTCATTGTATTAGCCGGTGTATTCGCCGCTTTGAAAATGACTGAAAAGCAACCGGAGACCACTTCCTCTGTTGCGGATGATACCGCCATCAGTTTGCTCTCCAAGCAAATTGAAGACGTGAAATCGATGCAGGTAAAAAACAAAAACGGCGGCTTTGTCATTATTCCCAGTACCGTAGGCACCTCATCCGGTCTTTCTGACCAAACCACTTATGTGGTGCAGGGGCTGGAGGGACTCCCCTTATATAAAACAGCAGCTGAAAATGTAGTGAAAGATGGCTTTAGCCTAGTTGCCTCTAAGAATGTTGGCTCCGTCAGCAATTTAAATGAATATGGCTTAGATCACCCCACTGCGGAAGTTCAGGTTAATTTTCGGGATGGCACAAGCTTTGATTACCTTTTAGGCAATGAGGCCGCCGGTTCTGACGGTTACTATATGGCTGGCAAAAACTCCAGCAATGTTTATGTTGTCTCCGTAGACAGCGGTATTTTCAGCAGCGCAAAGGACTTTGTTAAGAAAGAGCTGTATTCCCTTACCAATGCCAGTAGTGGGCAAGAGACCCCTGCCATTGAAGCGATAACGCTTACCAATACCCATTTGGGCGAACAGCTTAGTATCAGCAATAAAAACAACTCGGTTACGGTTTCAGACGGAAAGCAAACCTTACCAATAGATGAAACGCAGTATTCTACGCTCGCCACCACCATTTCAACCGTTACCGCAGATGAAGTAACGGCGATTCGCCCCTCCGCAGAACTGAAAAAGCAGTATGGGCTGGATGCGCCGTCTACCACGCTTTCTTTTACCGCCGATAAGCACTCCCATACCTTAAAAGCAGGCAAAGTAGAAAACGGCTTGTGGTATGTGATGGCAGACGATATTGATGCTATCTACGCCATTCGGGAGGAAAGCGCCTCTGTATGGGCGAATGCGACGCTGTTTAGCCTGAGAAGCAAATTTGTACAGCTTCTCAACATTGCGGACGTTAGTGGAATGGATGTTTTGTCGGAAGACCAAGCTTTTGCCTTTGAAAAGACACGCACAAAAAACACTGCAAAATCTACCAAAGACAGTGAAGTGTTCGATTATACTGTTACCTGCAATGGAAAAGCCGTTACGTATGAGCCAAACTTTCAAAAGTATTATCAAAATATCATTGCTGTACAGCTATTGGAAGAAGCAAATGCAGACTCTGACGGTGTGGCGACAGCGATGAGTAAGTCGCCTGTATTAACAGTACGCTTCCGTTTTTACGACGCAGCAAAAAAACCGGTTACCGTACAATATTACACAGTTAACGACCGGCGTTATTTAGCAGTGGTAGACAACGTTCCCCAAGGCCTTGTTACCGCAACAAATATTAATGGCCTAGTAACAGACACTCTTACCGCATCTGCAAACGGTACCGTGCAGGCCGGACAATAATATAGGACGAATACAAAAGAAAGACCCCAATTGGGGTCTTTCTTTTGTATTTATTCCCTTTTTTCATGAAAGGCTTTTACAAAGAAGAAGATAGATAAGACCATACATACAATTGAAATACAAAAAAGTGCTACTCCACCATACACTAGGCTCTCCTCATTTGGTCTTATGGGGCTTAAATAAGCCGCCACCCAGAACAGTCGGTCACATATTTGGTGGGTACAAAAGCTGATTACCGCAAAGGCCAGAAACAGAAATGCTCTTATTTCATTTTTCATGCTATTTATCCTCTCTCTTTTTATCTCATCTAAGTTATATTTAACTAACATAAAAGTATCGAATTTTGTTTTCTCTTCTGACTTAACTCACCTAATTCCTTGTTTTTTAACAGTGTAACAGATTCTTTTCTTTTTATCTACGCCAATGCCGTAACATTTCCTTTATGAATTGTTCCTATCTTAGAATAAAATATAGAATTATAACAAAAATCAGCCTGTTGAAAAAACAACAGGCTGATTGAAGAAAAGCGAATTATTTACCAGTATATGCATAGGTGAATTTCGCATCCACTGCATACAGATTTTTGTAGATAGCTGCTGCGCGCTCTCTGTAATGTTCCATGGTTTCACCTGAAATAGTGAGCTGCGCGGTGGAACCAGAATTTTGTGCTTTTTCTGCAATCTTTTTCAAATCATCAGGAGTATTTTTAACCCACTTCTCCTGGCGATTCTGGTAGCTCTTCTTTTTGGATTCCGGTCCTTTTGCCAAAAGCTTTTTATAGCCGGAGTCAATTTCTGTCTGCCAGAGCTTGGTGTATTTTTCGTTCACCTTAATCATATCGGCACTGGAAGAAGCCTTTTCCATCTCTGCCAAATAGGCTTTGTCGATGGGGTTCTTTACAAACAGCTTATTAAACTCTTTGTTGCTCGTTACGATGTTCTTAAGGGAGGTTGCTTTATCATCCGGGCCGGAAGATGTAGCAGAGGATGCTCCCGAAGAAGTACCGGAGGCACTAGAAGACACTGCCGAAGACGAGCCCGAAGAGGCCTTTGAGGGAGCCTGCGATTGCGGAGCGGAAATAAGCGGCTCTGACGACAGAGAAGATGTATTCTCCGCACTCTTATTACACCCAAAAAACACCGAAAAAACCATTATGGAAGCGATCAGCAATGATGCTGTTTTCATTCTTTTCATCACCATGACATCCTTTCTAAAGTAAAATTCCCAACGCTTCATGTTTTGCTGGCTCATTTACTTTACCACAACATCCTTTGTCTTTCAATCACACAAACCTGAAAAAAATCTTACTAGAATCTTAAGCTAAAGGTGCAGTGCCAAAACAAGCATTGGCTCCAGCTGCTCGTAAATAGGCTCAAACTGTTCAATTGGAAGTGGATTCTGACCCATGCCTACCTCTACCGTAAATGCGGGTCGCCTCATGCAGTCAATAAACCAATCTTTAAAGCCACCGCCCACCGCCAGGCCTTCCGGCTTTTCTACCTGGTACCCTGCTGCATCCGCCAGCCTTTGTGCCATCTCAAGGGAACAAGGTGGGGTATGTTCACCAAAATCGTAGTAAATTACTTCCCCTTGGCTGTGAAAGGCAAGTGCCTGGCAAAAGCAGTGCCGCCTGCATAGCCGGGTCATTGCAGCCGTTTCGGGCTCGCTCTCAGGGCAAGTTCCGCCAAATCTGGTCGGGCCCGGCCCGGTAATGCCAGATTCAATCTCCAGTTCACGCAGCTCGCACCAGCCCGCATTAAAATTGTGGTTAATATCTACGCCGCGTGCATTGGCCTGCCACCGCTTTTCTGGGTTACAAAGCGAAATGGCAACTCCATCTGGATTCACACAGGGGATGATACAAACCCCTCGGTTGCCTAAAAGCGCCGTCACATCTTCACCGGCCAGTAACGTGTGGTCACGAACAGACTCACAAAGCCTATGAGCAAAGCGGAGTAATATCATTGTGGTAATCCATTCCATGCCATGAAATGCCCCCGCTAATAACACCCTTTCATCACAGTTACCCACCGAAAAAGAGTATATTTGGCGGCTGCATATACTGCACCCAATCGAACCAACCCTCGCGAACGGATAGTTTGCCAGCTCTTGCATCTGCTGTTTTAACATGCAATAATCCGGCGGCAATAGCTGCTGTTCCATTGTATAACCCCCTTTTTCTGGTAATCCCAGTATAAGCGACCTTCCTCCAAGAACTTTGTCGCAGGTAGGCTATGCGAATTTTCATTGTGCGTAAATTACCGATATACGCTTGGCTATTAAAAGAATTTCATGCTATAATTAATAAGATGAAAATTCGCATGAAACACCAATTGGGTTATGGAGGGTATTCATTCATGAAGCTTACGGAAGAAACCTTACAACAAGAGTACCGTTACCGTGGGAAAATTGTGAACTTACGTATTGATAACGCTTTACTGGAGAATGGCAAAACTGCTTTGCGTGAAGTAGTGGAGCACCCCGGCGGTGTTTGTGTGGGTGCACTTACCGAACAAAATGAGCTGCTATTTGTGCGGCAATTCCGCTACCCGTATCAAGAAGTCGTAACCGAGCTTCCCGCTGGCAAACTGGAACGTGGGGAAGACCCTTTGGAGGCCGGAAAACGAGAGCTATTGGAGGAAACGGGAGTTATTGGAAAGGATTACCATTTTTTAGGAGATTTATTCCCGTCACCGGGTTACTGCGATGAAATTATTCGTCTTTATTTTTGCCGGGTCGATTCCGTAGGGGAAAACCGACCGGATGAAGGTGAATTTTTAGAGGCAGAGCGCATTCCACTGGAACAGGCGGTGCAAATGGTGCTGGAAAATAAGCTGCCGGATGCTAAAACCCAGACTATCATACTAAAAATAGACGCATTGCTGCGTGCCGGTAAATTATAAAACAAAAAGAGTTTTCCACGAGGGTCTCAAAAATCGTGGAAAACTCTTTTCTTATGTTCATTTTTCTTTCAATTTATATGGGAATATGCTTTTATTCCTGCTCAAATACTTTGGCAACCTCTTTCAGCCAGTTTACAATTTCAATATGCTGCGGACAGCTCTTTTCACATTTTCTACACGCGATGCAATCGGAGGCTTTTCCAAAGCTTTTTATCATATTCGAATAATAAAGGCCGTTAATCGTCCAACGGTTGGGGTCTCCAGTACGAATCTTCTCGCGATTATCCATGTTATACATAGAGAAGTACTTTGGAATGGCAATGTTTTTGGGACACCCTTTTACACAATATTCGCAGGCGGTACAGGGAATTGCAATCGTTTCATTTATATACTCCACTGCCTCAAGTAATAGTGCGCGCTGACTTTCGCTAAGCGGCTCGAAATGCTGCATGTAACCGGTATTATCTTGCACCTGCTCCATGTTAGACATTCCGCTGAGCACCATCATTACACCGTCTAACCCGGCGGCAAAGCGTATTGCCCATGAGGGCAGTGACCATTCGGGCTGGTTCTCTTTTAAAAGCTTCTCTGCTTTTTCCGGCAGGGTTGCCAGCATACCGCCCTTAACCGGCTCCATAATAAGAACCTGCTTGCCGTGCTTTCTCGCAACCTCCCAGCAGCGGCGAGATTGTATGCTATGGCTCTCCCAATCTAAATAATTAATTTGAAGCTGTACAAACTCCGTTTCCGGGTGTGCTGTTAATATTTCATCCAGCAGCTCTGGTGTATCGTGAAAAGAAAATCCAATATGGCGAATTTTGCCTTCTTCTTTTTTCTGTTTTACGAACGCAAAGCTGTCGAAGCGTTTTACCGCTTCATAATTGGTTACATTTAAATTGTGGAGCAAATAATAATCGAAAAACTCCACTCCGCACTTCTCCAACTGCTCTTCAAAAATACGCTCTTGGTCGCCCTCGTTTTTTAGGAACATGGTTGGCAGCTTTGTGGTAAGAGTATACGAGCTTCGGTCATGCCGTTTTACAAGTGCCTCGCGAACTGCAATCTCACTCTGACCTGCATGGTACATATAAGCGGTATCAAAATACGTAAAGCCTTTCTCTAAAAAGGCATCTACCATCTGGCAGGTAGCTTCCATATTAATACTAGCGGGATCATTTTGATCGTTAAGAGGTAAGCGCATCATTCCAAAACCGAGTTTTTTAGCAGCCATTGTAACAACCCCCATTTTTACATCATTTTATAAAAGAAATAAAAAACTACTCTTTTATTTTATAAGCATCTTATTGTAGTATACAACATGAAGTATACGCAAAGTCAAGCTTTGTACTTGCTATTTTACAGCAATTTAAATCGAGAGAAAAGCGCCGCAAGTATTTTTAATGCGGCGCTACTGTTTTCTATTTTATAACGTGTGCAGAAGCAATTCACCAGTTCGGGACTTTGTTCTCACCCCATTCTGGATGGCAGGCACTCCATTTACCACTACATGAGAGATTCCCTCTGGCTTTTGTAAGGGGTTTAGGAAAGTGCAGCAGTCTTTGACTACCTCTTGCTCAAACACCGTAAGATCTGCCACTTTGCCCGGTGCAATGGTGCCGCGGTCGGTAATTCCGAGTATCGATACAGGCAGACCTGTCATTTTATATACCGCATCTTCTATGGGCATGAGTTTATGTTCCCGCACCGTTTGCAGAAAGCGCGGGAAGGTGCCATAGCTGCGGGGGTGTATACTTTCTTTCATTATATGAGGATCGTAGGGGTAATTTACGCCGTCACTATCTACTGCTATTTCCATATTCTTCATTATATGGAGCATATCCTCTGGACTCAAACAGAAATAATTGCAGTTCACCGCGCCTTGGCATTTTACCAAACAGCGGGTAACGGCCTCCTCTGGAGAACAATGCAACAGTAAAGCAAGCTCTGCTACGTTTTTGCCGCTCGCCTCCGGCATTCGGTCCATCGTAGATACGATTACCACCGCTTCGGCTCCTCCTCGATTCTCCATTTCCGCTCGAATATCATTCAATAGGCGTGGTTCCGGTTTAATAACACGCTGCAACAATTTTTGCATGCCACCGTCAAACGCCCATTTAGGGCATAGTGCCGTAAGGCTGGTTGAGGTAGCTGTATAGGGGTATTGGTCGCAGGTAATGGCAAGCCCCTCTGTACGGGCATCCTCCAGCTTACTTAGCAACTCTTCTGCCCGCCCCCATTGTGGCTTTCCCATCAGCTTTAAGTGAGAAAGCTGTAAATATACACCCGATTGCCGGGCAATCTCCAGCATTTCATCAACGGCCTCAAATACGCGGGGGCCCTCGCTGCGCATATGTACTGCTAAAATCCCCTGATGTTGCTTTACAACCTTTGCCAAGGTCACTAATTCCTTATTCCCTGCAAAGCTGCTTGGTGGGTAAATCAGCCCCAAAGATAGGCCAAACGCTCCATTTTGTAGCTCATGATGGAGTACCTGCTCCATTTTTTCCAACTCATCAGCACTGGGTTCACGAAGGCCAAACCCCATTACACTGCCGCGCAGGGTTCCATGGCCAATGAGCATTCCATAGTGGGAAGAGGGCGGTGTTTTTTTAACCTGCTTTGCTACATTAAGAATGGAGTCTTCTCCCAGCTCTAGGTTTCCCATAGGTATCCCTAGGGTTTTCTGGTAATATTGATTTACTTCTTCCCGGTATGTTGAATTATTTGGAACAGTAGATATTCCGCAGTTACCGGTTATTTCGAGCGTTACCCCTTGGTACAGCTTCGCCAGCGGCTCATAATCCTCAATGAGAGGGCAGGCGTCAGAGTGCGTGTGAATATCAATAAAGCCGGGAGCCACGATTTGGCCTTTTGCATCAAGCACCTGTTCTGCTTCTCCCTCGAACCGTTCACACACACGAACAATCATCCCATTTTTAATACAAACATCTGCCTTTTGGGGTTTGGCACGCGTACCATCTGCCAAAACCCCATTTTTGATTACAAGGTGATACAATAAAATCCACACTCCTTTCATAGAAAAAGCTGTTCTGAAACCCATTTTATACGCTATTGTATCGTAAATAAAATAGAAAAAGACCCCAACCGTTACAAAAATACTTGCAACACATTTCGGGTCTTTCCTACTATTAACCGGGGATCGGTCTTATTATTTCATCATAAACGAATTCATGATTTGTTTGTGTGTGGTTGCCGTCCATTCAAAAAAAGATATTGAAAGAGTGTGAAAATCTTTTGTTCTGAATGGGCGGCAGAAGCGTGGAAAAATTTTTTTAACAGAAGTCTTGCATATATTAATACCACAGTTAAAACGCCACGTCAATACATTATAACTAAATTCGTATGACGCATAATGAAAACCGCTTAAAACTTCAAAAAAATACGCAATTTGTATAAAAATAATCATATTTATTTGTAAGCGCTTGTTTATGTACTTTTTATGAATGAATTTTAGAGCGATTCAAATTTCATTTTCCATGAGAAATATTATTTCACTTAAAAGACCTCTCCTATTTTACACTCCCCAAAAGCTTATCTACAAAAGATGTTGACTATTCTTTTCGTATCATATCCTTGTCACCTCAAATAAAAAGCACAGGGGTCAATGACCCCTGTGCTTTTCTTTTCGGTTTTTTTGATGAAGCTCATAGCGGCGAATTTTTTCTTCCTCGCGTTGCTGTGCCGAAACCACCTTGTGTTCTTTTTTCATTTCTTCTTGCGCCTTTTTTATAGCCTGTTGTGCTTTTGTACCGGCACCGGTCTGGCTAACCTGCCGGTGAATGGCTCTTTGCAAGCGTTTTGGGTTTTTGATCTTAGTGAATGTTACATTCTCCTGAAAAGACGGCCGAAACAAAAGACGATGATAATTCTTAAGCAAAAAATCATACACTTCATACTCTTTTGGCTCTGCCCCAAATGTAATTTTACAAACCTCATACACACGACCACATTCACGTTCGTAAACCCCAACCCAAAAAGGGGACTCAAAAAACACGGTTAGTTTGGAACAAATGGACTCCATTGTACACCCTCCTTAATAATTTGCCCTACAAAGAACGGACAACCAAGGAGGCAGGTTACTGACGGCTTTCACCGCGCCCGGACTACCAACCGGACTGTGTTTTTATCTTTGTTTGTTTATTATATTACCGGCAAGAAGAAAAGTCAAAGGGAGAAAAAATGCCCGCTCCGGCTTTTCTGCCAAGAGCGGGCATTTCAATTACTTTAAGAATTCATTACGTGGAAAAGGTGTTTATTCTTCGTTATCAGAAGCTACTTCCTCTTCCGGAATTACTTCGTCAACAACATCCTCTTCCACCAAGTCTTCCGCACTTTCGGCAGTACCGTCATCCTCAATCAAAGAATCGTCGGTTTCCTCCTCATCGTCATGCGGGGCTCTTGCCAAGGTGACAACACGGTTCTCAATGCCATCCACACGCATAACACGCACACCCTTGCTTGGGCGGGCACACACACGAATGGAAGCGGCATGAATACGAATGATAACACCGTCCGAAGAAATGATGATAATATCATCCTCGGGGTCAACCACCTTAATGGAAGCAACATCTCCGTATTTAGCAACATGATAGTTAAGCAAGCCCTTACCACCGCGGGTTTGTGTGCGGTAATCGGTAATGGGGGAAAGACGCCCATAGCCGGTTTCAGAAACAGTGAGTACCAAGCCACCCTCACGAATGGTGGAAAGGCCGGTAACACAATCGCCTTCCTTGAGTGTGATGGCTTTCACACCGCGAGCGGTACGCCCCATGGCTCTAACATCTGTTTCGCGGAAGCGAATTGCCATACCCTTTTTCGTAGCAACAAGCATTTCACTGCTGCCGTCGGTACGGCGTACCCAGCTCAGGGCATCGCCTTCGTCTAGGTCGATTGCAATAACGCCGCCCTTACGTGCCGTATTGTAAGCACTCAGTGCCGTACGCTTAATAATACCATTCTTTGTTGCCATCACGAGGTAGCTTTCCTCATCAAACTCCGGCACACGAAGCATAGAGGTTACGCTTTCACCGGCAGAAAGGGGAAGTAAGTTCGCAATATTAATGCCCTTGCTGGTACGGGAGCCCTCCGGTACCTCGTAGCATTTCAGGCGATAGACACGACCCAGATTCGAAAAGAACATCACATAGTCGTGGCTATTGATGACAAACATTTCAGTTGCCACATCTTCTTCACGGCGTGTCATACCAGACACACCACGGCCACCTCGGCGCTGAATGTGGTAGGTATCTACCTTCTGGCGCTTCACATAGCCAAAATTGGTCATGGTGAGAACGCACTCCTCCTGCGGAATGAGGTCTTCAATATCTACTTCACCGCTGATGGTTGCAATCTCGGTGCGTCGTTCGTCACCGAACTCTGCCTTTACCGCCAATGCCTCTTCCTTAATAATGGAGAGCTGGCGAGGCACATTGGTGAGAATGTCTTCCAAATCTGCAATTTTTAGCATCAATGCGGCAAGCTCATCTTCAAGCTTCTGTCTCTCTAGACCAGTCAAACGACCCAAGGGCATCTGCACAATGGCCTGTGTTTGAATATCATCGAGCTCAAAGCGTTCCGTTAGTCGTTCTTTCGCCATGGGAATGGATTTTGAGCTGCGAATAATAGAAATAACCTCATCAATATGGTCAATTGCAATTTGCAGACCACGTAAAATATGAGCGCGCTCCTGTGCTTTGCGCAGCTCAAACTGGGTGCGGCGCACAATAACACTTTCCTGAAAGCGAATGTACTCCTGCAAAATGTCTTTGAGGGTTAAGGTTTTCGGCTCGCCATCTACAATGGCAATCATAATGACACCAAAGGTTGTTTGCATTTGGGTATAGGTATACAGGTGATTCAGAACGATTTGGGGAGAGGCATCGCGCTTAACGTCAATCACAACGTGCATTCCGTTACGGTCGGAGTGATCTTCAATATTAGAGATGCCCTCAATGCGTTTGTCCTTCACCAGCTCGGCAATATTTTCAATCAAACGAGCCTTATTTACCTGGTAGGGCAATTCCGATACAATGATTTTGAAGCGGCCGTTCTTTTCCTCTTCAATTTCAGCACGGGCACGCACAATCACACGGCCACGGCCGGTGCCATAAGCGGCGCGAATTCCACTGCGGCCCATGATGATGCCGCCGGTGGGAAAATCTGGCCCCTTGATATGCTCCATGAGTTCTTCCATGGTTGCTTCTGGGTTATCGATGAGTGCACACAGGCCGTCGATAACCTCCCTCATATTATGAGGGGGAATATTGGTAGCCATACCAACGGCAATACCGGTAGAACCGTTCACCAATATATTGGGGAAGCGAACCGGAAGAACCTCAGGTTCTTTTAAGCGGTCATCGTAGTTAGGTCGAAAATCAACCGTGTCTTTTTCAATGTCGTTAAGCATGCGAACCGCAGGCTTGCCAAGGCGTGCCTCTGTATAACGGTAAGCAGCAGGCGGGTCACCGTCTACTGAACCGAAGTTACCGTGACCATCCACCAGCATGTAGCGCATAGAAAAATTCTGTGCCAAACGCACTAAGGCGTCATATACCGACGCATCACCATGCGGGTGGTACCGAGCCAGCACGGCGCCGACCGTATCTGCGCACTTACGGTAGCCCTTTTCGGGCGACAAGCCATTCTCAAACATGGTATACAGAATTCTTCTGTGTACCGGTTTGAGGCCGTCGCGTACATCGGGTAGAGCACGCGATATAATTACCGACATGGAATAATCCAGAAAGGATTGTTTCATCTCTTTTTCCAGGTCAACATTAATCACCCGGTTTGTTTGCATTTCCTCCATTTATCGGACACCTTCCCGCTTGTAATTTTCATTCCGTTTTAATAGCTCCCGCACCTTTATAAGGTCCCAGGGGGGCAGCGCCCGCTTGGGTAGAACCCAAAGCTCATTTTGTCCTGTATATAGTAAAAACACCTTCGCATCCTCATAGACCATGTAAAAATAATTGTAAGGTAGCTTTGCGCGATACCGGTCTGTTTGAATGGATATGGTTTCTTCGTCAAAAAGCATGGTTTGCGCCAGCATGCGTTCCCCGTGCGTATCGTAGTACCGCTGCGCCTGGTAGCGAACCAGTGCTGGCTGCCAGCTGTCTAGGGCAAAGCCAATTACGGTACCCAGCAGTACAATTGCAGTAGAAAGCGAACGACTGTAAACATTTGAAGCAAAAAAGATTCGCAGTACAATACCTGCAACCACTAACAGAAAACCGCTCCAACGCAATATTGTAACCTCTGCCGTACGACAAGCGGCACGTGCAGCCGCATGCCCTCTGTTTACATAATCCTCTCGTGTCATCAAAAAGCTAATCACCACCTGGTGGCCGCTTTGCTCCCGTGGGGTCATTGAAACCTCCCGCCGTTTTCCAAACGGCAACGCCCAGCAAACGTATTACGCAGGTGAGCGCTCAGGCTTTTCTCCTCTTCCGGGGAAAGAGAACCTTTTTTTAAGATGAGAAGTGGGCGCGACATGCCACCCCACAGCACATAAAAATGCTGCCCTTCTACACACCCGGAAAAATCCGTCCAGTATTCACTTAGGGTTTCTACTTCATTTTCAAGCTCTATACCGCTTTTGTAAACTGTTATTTTACTGGGAAGCCTCAAAATTCTGCTATTGCAAAATTGCAGTACCGCACTGTGCAGGCGGCGCCTAGGCTGTTCCCTCCAAAAGAAAAGAGCTAATGCCAAAAAGAACACGACGGCACACGCTGGTACAAAACCTGTAGCAAACCGAGACAAATACCAGGGAATTGTAGAGGCAGCCAGCACAGCGGCACAAATACAAAGACCCGCGCGCACCCAAAAACGACGGAAGGGATATAGCGTGTTTTCGTACATAAGAGTTGACTGTGCATAGTCTTCCGCACTCAGCTGCTGCTCAAAGCTTAAAATTGGCACTTCACGAGATAACTCTGCCATACCCACTGCCTCCTTTCTTGGCTGCCCAACCAATTATTCATGCTTCGCATTATTCATATTTTTGTGTTCCTGCCATAAGAATTGCCAATACATCTGCACGAATAGCGGGTTCAATGCTCCGCTGTGGAATCACCAAGCCACGGTCCTCGCTTTTATGCAGCAATATTAATTGAGGGGTCATATCCATTTTTGCGGTATTATTGAGTGGTATGTTCCAGTGGTTATCGCCAATTTCTACTTCAATTTCGTCTGGGTATACCGCCACGCCAATTTCATCTCCTGTGGTCAATTGCTTGGATAAACCTTTCATTCGCAATATAGGAGAAATCCACAAAAACAAACCAAAAAGTGCGCTAAGTACAGCAATACGGAATAATTGGCCTGAATTACCTGCCATAAGACCAAACAACACACAAACAATTGTAATGCCGCCCAACAGTACCAACCACAAAATGTGCTTTTTGTATGCAGGACTGCGTTTATTTTCACGCCGGAGTGCCTCATAAAATTCTTCTTGCCGAAGAACATAAGAAAAACGCACCCCTGTTTGCTGCTCTTCGTATACGGCAGCATCCTCATCCGCTACTAAATTGAGGGTCTGTGAGCGGCTCTGCTGCGGAGGTTCCGCAGGTTCGCCCTGCTCCGCTTGCTCCATACGATTTTCTTGTGTTTGCTGATTGTCATTCATTCCTGAATTTCCTCCCGATTTTTATTAGGCAGCCACCCAAATCACCGGGCTTTTGCCGATTAAATATCCAGATTCGTGACGTATCTGGCGTTTTGCTCAATAAACAGTCTGCGGGGTTCCACCTTATCTCCCATCAGAATAGTAAAGGTTTCGTCTGCCGCTGCCGCATCCTCCATCTCCACACGGAGCATGGTGCGAGTGTCCGGATTCATAGTTGTTTCCCAAAGCTGATCCGCATCCATTTCACCAAGACCTTTATAGCGCTGAATATCGTAATTGGTTCCGCCCAGCTCTGCCATAATCGCATCTCGCTGTTTATCGGAATACGCATAGCGGTGGTTTTTTCCCCGGGTAATACGATAGAGGGGCGGCTGTGCCAAATAGATATGCCCCTGCTCCACCAGTGGCTTCATAAAGCGGAAGAAAAAGGTAAGCAACAGCGTACGGATATGCGAACCGTCGACGTCCGCATCCGCCATAATGATGATTTTACCATAACGCAGCTTGCTTAAATCAAATTCTTCACCCAGACCACAGCCAAGCGCCGTTACCACCGGCATCAGCTTTTCATTGCCATACACCTTGTCGAGTCGGGCTTTTTCAACGTTAAGCATTTTGCCCCAAAGCGGTAAAATCGCCTGGAATTTACGGTCACGACCACCCTTGGCGGAGCCTCCTGCGGAGTCTCCCTCAACAATGTAAATTTCTGTCTCTTCCGGGTTGCGAGATTGACAGTCCGCAAGCTTACCGGGAAGCGCGGCAGATTCCAGCGCCGATTTACGGCGAACCAATTCTCTCGCTTTTTTTGCCGCCTCACGTGCTCTTGCCGCAGAAAGTGCTTTATCAAAAATTGCACGGGCAATGGTGGGGTTTTCTTCCAAGTAGGTCATCAGCTTGTCGCCGACCATCTGCGAAACAAGGCCGGAAACTTCAGTATTGCCAAGGCGTGCCTTGGTCTGGCCCTCAAACTGCGCTTCCTTAAGCTTTACGCTAATAATAACTGTAAGGCCTTCGCGAACATCCTCACCGGAGAGATTCTTATCGTTTTCTTTCAGGATATTATACTTTCGAGCGTAATCGTTCATGATTCTGGTTAAAGCTCGCTTAAATCCGTCCTCATGTGTACCGCCGTCCGTTGTGTGTATGTTATTGGCAAAAGACAACATAAGCTCATTATAGCTGCTATTATATTGCATTGCTACTTCAGCTGTGGCATTGTCATCCGCCGCAACCGCATCAAAATAAATGACCTCGTCGTGAATCACTTCGAGAGAGCGTTTTTTATTTAGATATTCGACAAAGCTGCGAATACCGCCTTCATACTGGTACACATTGTGAATGATATGGTCGGGATTCCGCTCATCATCCAGCTCAATGTGAACACCCGCATTCAAAAATGCCTGTTCTCTCAAGCGGTTTTGCAGAATATCGTATTCATAATTTGTGCTTTCCTGAAAAATCTCAGGGTCTGCCTGAAAGCGAACGACAGTACCGGTATGGTCACTATCACCCGTTCTTACAAGCTCTGTTACAGCGATACCGCGCTCAAAGCGCTGGCAATATACGCCGTCTTCTGTAAAAACCTCGACCTCCAGCCATTCAGAAAGAGCATTGACAACAGAGGCGCCAACACCATGCAGACCTCCGGATACCTTATAGCCGCCACCACCGAATTTACCGCCGGCGTGCAGAATGGTAAATACTACGGTAACCGCAGGAATTCCTGTTTTGTGTTGAATGCCAACTGGAATACCACGACCGTTATCTTCTACACTGATGATATTGCCCGGCAGAATTTTAACCACAATACGGTCGCAAAAGCCTGCCAGCGTTTCATCGATGGCATTATCGACTATTTCGTATACCAAGTGGTGCAGCCCACGCGGCCCGGTTGAGCCAATGTACATACCGGGGCGCTTACGCACAGCCTCAAGGCCTTCCAAAACCTGTATTTGATTTTCATCGTAATTTTGATCGGTTTGAGTCATTTCGCTAAACTCCAAGTAGAACCCTCCTATATATCAACAATTTGTTATCGTTAAAGACGTCTGAAGGAATGCTTTTGATCTGACCCAGGTCCGGGTCGGTTTCCCGGCGCATTCGGCGGGGGTGTACCTGCCCGCGGTGGAGCAGACGGTCGCTTGCGTGCTCCTGGTTTTCTCAACCGGACAAGGAACGGTGCGGAGTGAAAAAATAATAGATAAGGCAACGCCATCAGTAAAACTCCATAAAAAGGCATGCCACCTGTTACAAACCGAAGCACCAAAAATACTATAACCGAAATAATAACGGCAACAGAACCAAATAGAGGTGCTGCAGTACTTAAAAATACTCCGGAAAAACCGCCGCAATTTGGGCAGCGATATTCCCCCTCCTGCTTTAAAAACCAAGCTCTCACATAACCGACCTTTTGCCCGCAATGTGGGCATACCGGTAATTGTAGCTTCATCGCCTTTCGCCATTCCTTTCCTGTTTTCTTCCTTTGTTTGGCCTTTCGTTACACATTTGAAAGGTTCGCCATAAACCTGCTACGTTTGAGCAGTGTAGTGGAAGAAATCTGCGAAATATACACCGTTACTTGCTTTGCCTTATTTCCGCAAAGCACAAAGGATTTCGGCATTTCCATACTTACATTGACTACTCTGCCTTCTTTTTCTGCTTTTGCAAGGTATTCCCGGGTATATTTTGAAATCGTAGAATTTTCTAAATCAAAAATCCCGATGATATCTTTGGTTTGAATCACAGTGTCCTGCCCAAGGTGTAGATACATAAAACACATCCTTACTGCCGGACGGACAACCGCCCCTGCTCCATCTCAAATCTTCCGCCCCCAGAATAACGGGCCGCTATTTCGGGGTCACAGCATGTTAAAAACACCTGCTTTTCCCCCAATTGATTTAGTAAAAAATCTTGCCGCCCAGAGTCCAATTCACTGAGCACATCATCGAGTAAAATCACCGGTGACTCACCAGAAATAGATTGCAAAACCTCTGCTTCTGCTAGCTTTAATGCCAATACACAGGAGCGCTGCTGACCTTGTGAACCAAAGCTCCTCGCGAGTCTTCCATTGACTTGTATTTCAAGGTCATCACGGTGAGGGCCAACCGTTGTAAACCCTGCGGAAATATCTTCTTTTCGATTACTGGCAAGTAACTGAAAAAGATGCTCCTGCCATTGCGCTTCGCTGTTTGACCCTTTGCCATTTACCGTGTGATAACGAATTGAGAACTGTTCTTTTTCGCCTGAAATTCCTCCGTAAAATACTTGAGCCGGCTGAGAAAGCAAGCGAATGTACTCGCTGCGCTCTAGAATTATCCTTGCTCCGCGTTGGGCAAGCTTTTCGTCCCAGATTTCAAGGGTATCAAGCAGCTCGCCATGGCGGGGAATCTCTTTCAGCAGTGCATTTCTCTGCTGGAGCACACGATTGTATTGAAATAATAGCTTTGTATAAACTGGCCGAAGCTGGCAGAGCGCACCATCCAAAAAAGAGCGTCGCAAGGCAGGGCCATCCTTTACCAGAGATAGGTGCTCCGGTGAAAAAACCACTGCTCTGCATTTTCCAACCAACTCCATCACTCCGCCGTAATCTACGCCATTAATGGATGCAGACCGTTTTTTGTTTTGAATCGTAAGAATTGCGTTTTGTTCTCGTTCCTCACTAAAAAAAGTAAGAGAAAGCTTTGCGGCTTCTTGCCCAAAGGCAATCAACTCATGGTCACGAGAACCGCGGAACGAACGACCACCCGTAAATAGCCACAAGGCTTCGAGTAAATTAGTTTTTCCTTGCGCGTTCTGGCCAAAAATAACATTCATGTGCGAATCGGGAAGAAATTCCCCTTCACATAAATTGCGGTAGTTTAAAAAGGATAGCCTGCTTACAATCACAGGTTTTTCACCTCGTATAGCTTGCCCTGAAATTCAGCACGGTCGCCTCCACGCATTTTTTTGCCTCGCATGGTGCAAACTTCACCGTTTACTAAAACCTCGCCATTTTGCACCGCAAATTTTGCATGACCACCAGTTTCTACTGCACCAGCCAGTTTGAGCAGCGCATCGAGCCGAATAAACTCAGTATCAATTGAAATGATTTCCATAGAGCCTCCTAATTATCAAACGCCGCTTTTTAGGCGAACGGGCAGAACCAAAAACAAGAAACTGCTGCCATCTTTCGGAACGACCTTCATGGGGCTCAAAGCGCCGCTGAGCTGAATTTTTACTTCATCACACTCTGTGTTACGAAGCGCATCTAATAAATACCGGTTATTAAAGCCCATTTCAAGCGTACCACCGGTTCCCTGTGATTCCAGCTCATCGTTTGCACGGCCAATTGCCGTAGAGCAGGATAGCTGAATTCGATTTTCATCAAACACACAGCGAAGCGGGCTTTTTAGACGATCTGTAATCAAGAGTGAGACACGCTCCACACTGTCGATAAACGCTCTGGTTTTTACCAGAATCTCTGTTGTGTGAGAAGCAGGAATCGCGGCCTTATAATCAAGAAAATCACCCTCCAGCAGGCGTGAAATCAGGGTATAACGGCCAATTTGAAATAAAATGTGCCGACGGCCGATGAAAAGGTTCAGGTTTTCTTCATTTTCCGGAAGAAGCTTTAATACCTCCGAAAGTGTTTTACCGGGAACCACAAAGCTGGTGTCTTGGCTGCATGCAATGGGTTCATCACGTACGGCAAGGCGGTAACCATCTACGGATATAAGACGGATTTTATTTTCACTCAGCTCAAACAACGTTCCGGTATGTACCGGTTTCATGTCACTTTCCGACACAGCGAACAAGGTTTGCCGAATCATGCTTTTTAAAATCCCGTTTGGAACTTCAATGGAGGTTTCACTCGAGACGGAGGGTAACTCCGGGTATTCCTCGGAAGGAATTCCTGCAATTGAGAATTCACTGGCACCACTTACAATGGATGCCACATTCTTTTCATCTACTGAAAGGGAAACATCGTCACCCGGCAATCGGCGAACAATATCACCAAATAAACGCGCGGAAAGTACCACACTTCCCGTTTGCTCAATTTGAGCGGAAATGGTCGTAGTCATACCAAGCTCTAAATCGTAGCCACATAGGAACAAATCGGCACCCTTTGTTTGTATTAAAATTCCTTCCAATGCCGGTATGGAGGATTTTGAGGAAACGGCTCGCTGAATATTCAACACTGCTTCCACCAATTCCTTGCGGTCGCATATTATCTTCATCGTTCTTACCACCTTACGTTATTTAGAGTAGAAAGGATAGTTATGATTTAGCGGTAGTAGTAGGGGATACTGAAAAGTTGAAAACTGGTGAAAAGTGAGGAACACCGAGGAGAAAATACAATTTTGTTTTCCAGAACCCACTGTGGAGTATTTGTTGAGAGTATGGAGTGTATTTTTGAGTTTTAACACACTGTTGAAAACTCTGTGGGGAATGTTGAAAAGAAGTTTATAATATTTCACACAGAAAAAAGGGTTTTCCCCTTAATTTGTGGAAAAGTGGAGAAAGCCTCCACTTTTCCATTTATACTATTTGTAATAATACAGGGAGTAATCACGCGATTAACGATCACGGATGTTTTTTATAATATCCTGAACGGTATCACGTGTCTTCGGGTCGCGGCCAATGTTCTTTTCTACCTGCTGAATTGCGTATACAACGGTAGAGTGGTCACGGCCGCCGAACGCCTCACCAATGGAGGTCATAGGCAGCTGCGTGATTTCACGTACTACATACATGGCAATTTGGCGAGCGGAAGAGATATTTGCCGAGCGCTTGGGAGAGCGAATGTCCTCCGGGGAGGTACCAAACGTGCGCGCTACCTCTTCAATAATCTTCTCGATCGTCATTGGTGCGGGCTGGTGGTTATTAATAATGTCGCTAATTGCGGCTTGTGCAGTCGAAATACTAAGTGACTCACCGGCAAGCAGGTAATAAGCCTTCATTTTCTTTACGGCGCCTTCGAGCTGCCGAATGTTATTTTTCAGGCGGTTTGCAATATATTCTGCCACATTATCGGGCAAATCAATTTCGAGAAGCTCTGCTTTTCGCTTAATAATTGCAATGCGCGTTTCAAAATCTGGCGGCTGTACGTCGGCAGTTAGACCCCACTCAAAGCGGGTTAACAGTCGCTCTTCCAGTGTGGCAATATCCTTCGGCGGGCGGTCAGACGTTAAAACAATCTGCTTTTTCGCTTCATATAAGGTATTAAAGGTGTGGAAGAACTCTTCCTGCGTCGAATCCTTACCTGCAATAAACTGAATATCATCCACGAGGAGGATGTCCGCCTTGCGGTAACGCTGGTGAAACTCTACCGTTGTACCACGGCGAATGGCTTCAATCAGCTCGTTAGTAAACTCGTCCCCTTTAATATAGATAATGTTCATTTGAGGGTACGTCTTTGAAATTTCGTTGCAAATAGCGTACAAAAGGTGCGTCTTGCCAAGCCCCGAATTCCCATAAATGAAAAGAGGGTTGTACAACACGGCGGGTTTTGTAGCCACCGCCATAGAGGCGGCGTGTGCAAATTTGTTTGATGACCCTACAATGAAAGTGTCGAAGGTGTATTCGTAGTCATCTTTGGAAAGTGGTACGGCGTCAGGCTTTTTATTCTGCACCAGTTGTTCGGGGGTGCAAAGTTGAATTTGAATGCCTTCGCCGAAGATTTCGTTGAATGCTTCCTGAAGAAGAGAAGTGTAGCACCGGGTTAACGTTTGAAGGTGGAATTCATTCGGAACCTCCAGTACGGCAATTCCCTTGTTAAAATCCAGGCTGACAGGACGGATCCGGTGGATCCAGGTGGTATATGCCACCTCTGTGATGCGGGCTTTGCAAAAATCGCAAACAAGGCCCCACGCTTCGGTAAAGGATTCCATAAAAACAATCATACCTTTCGGTGATATAAAAAATAAAGAAAAAACCGAGCTGTTGCCGGAGCGTTCCAGAAACACAACGTGCATAAAGCAAACTCGGTTCTACACGGATAATTAACATAATAATAGCATAAAGAAGAAAATTTTTCAAATCCTTTTCCACATCTTATAAACAGGATTGTGAAAAACTTTTAAAAGCACGTCACGGTTTTTCACGGTAGCCTTAAAAAGCTGTTGAAAATAATCATATGTTTTTAACATTTAAATTTTAATAAAATATTTGTGAAAATAGTAAAATAAGATTATAGCATGAAATAATTTACTTGCTATTCTGAAATTTCTGTTTCTTCCCTGTAAAAAAGAAGAAATAATATATAATATAGAAAGAACCTCCACAAATTATGGAAATACTTGAAGTTGTCTCAATGAAATAAGGGACAAGTTTTGGAAAACAGTTTTTATTTTTGTGAGAAATAAAGAAAGATAGAAAAAACATGTTTTACCAGCTTTCTTTTTATGTAGTTGTATGGTATGATGAGACAAAAGCAAAATCGGGCGGATTTGTATTTTTTTATTGACAGTTTGCCTGTGATTAGGCTATAATGCTAAATTGCAAGGTTTGTACCCGAAAGGAGGGTTTTTCATGCTGAGAACTTATCAGCCTAAGAAGCTCCATAGAAAAAAAGAGCATGGGTTCAGAAAGAGAATGTCCGATAGAAACGGCCGCAAAGTTTTGGCGCGCCGCAGGGCCAAGGGAAGAGCGCGTTTGTCTTACTGAAGCTTTGAAAGGGCCACCGCAGTGTGGCCTTTCTTTGTTTTGTTTTTCAAATGGCCAGAGTATGGGGAGGTTAAAGTTTCACAATGAGCGAAATAGTCCCGGTTTGTGAAAATGGCAGCTTCCGCCGTGCGTATGCAAAAGGAAAATCCTTTGTCTCACCAATTCTGGTAACGTATGTAATGAAAAACCGCGCGCGCCGCATACGGGTGGGAATTACCACCAGCAAAAAAACGGGAAATGCGGTAAAACGCAATCGGTCTCGTCGTATTATTCGCGAAGCGGCTCGGCAAATGATGCCAGAGCTTACCGGCGGGTATGATTTGATTTTTGTAGCGCGGGCAAAAACACCGTATGTAAAAAGTACGGACATCCTGTGTGATATGCGAAAGCAATTAACGCAGGCTGGTGTTTTAAAATGAAACGCATCATGATTTTAATAATACGGGGGTACCAAAAATGGGTTTCCCCGTTAAAGCGGCACCCAAGCTGTCGTTTTGTTCCTACCTGCAGTAGCTATGCCATTGTTGCGATTGAACGATTTGGTGTGGTACGAGGATTATTCATGGCGATTTGGCGAATTCTTCGCTGTAACCCATTTCACCCGGGAGGGTATGACCCCGTACCGGAGCGGGGAGAAAGCCTGCTAGGCAGGCTCAAAGATAGAAAGTAACGGCGTTTTCAAAAATTGCGCTGTTTTCTATAGAATCTGGTATGGAAGAGCGATTCCGTAATATTTGAAACAGAGAGGTTTTTATATGGCAGGAATAGGCAATTTTTTCGGCAGCTTTCTAGGATATCTGCTATGGGTTTTTTATCAGATCTTTAAGAATTACGGCGTAGCGATTATTATATTTACCATAGTTTTAAAAATTGTTATGTTCCCGTTCTCCATTAAGCAGCAAAAATCGATGGCGGCGAACTCAAAGCTCTCTGTGAAACAGAAAGAGCTGCAAAAAAAATACGGCAATGACCGTATTAAAATGAATGAAGAAATGCAGAAGCTGTATGAAAAAGAGGGGTACAACCCCGCTAGCGGCTGCCTGCCTATGTTAATTCCGTTCCCGATTATGATTGGTCTGTATTATACCGTGGTAAACCCGCTCTCAAATGCGCTGCATCTTGGTAAAGAAGCAGTAGCGCAGGCAGTGGGGGTATTGCAGTCGGTTCCCGGTATTAGCGGTAACTTTACTTATCAAAATGGGTTCTATAATGAAATGGAAATTGTTCGTCATTTTACAGAACTTCGCCCTTATTTGACGATGTTCAACGGTGATGAGCTTGCCAAAATACAATCACTCAGCTCTGGCTTTAATTTTTTAGGGCTCAATCTCTTAGGAACACCTTCTGACGTTACTGTTTCCAGCTTCTTTGGGAAATTTGTTTCTATGTTCCAAACCAATTTGTGGTTGATTCCAATACTGTGCCTTGCATCATCCATTATTACGCAAATTATTACTATGCGTTTGCAGCCCGGTATGCAGCAGCAGCAGGGTGCAATGAAGATGATGCTGTATATTTTACCTGCCATTACCGCTGTATTCGCTATGTCTGTACCTGCGGCAGTCGGTTTTTACTGGATTATTTCTACCATTACTGCACTGATTCAAGTGGTTTTAGTACATGCGTTTTTCAGCCCGGCTTCTCTTACCGCAAAGGCGGAAGCACAGCGAATTGCGCTGCTTGAGATAGAAGAAGCGGCTATCGAGCCTCAACCGGCTCATCTTCGCCAGCGTACAGCAGAACGATTTGCTGTAACAGATGTTAAAAAAGAAGATTCGTCAGCGAAGAAAGAACAGAAAAAGAAAAGCGGAAAATCCGCAGGTGGGCAAGACAACTACCTGGGGAAGAAAAAATAAGCGGTTTCTGATTCAATTATTGGAGGTGCGAAGGTGGTTAAAGAAGCGATTGCAACGGGAGATTCCGTGGAGCAGGCGTTTGAAGAAGCCTGCAAACTGCTTGGGGTAGAATCACATGAAGCGGAATTTGAGATTTTGGAGCTTCCCGAAAAAAAGAAATTCGGCCTTTTTGGCGGCGCACCCGCGAAAGTACGCGCTTTTATGAAGTCTGGCCCCGCAGAGGCAGCTGCCGATTATCTAAAGCAGGTTTTGGGGCAGATGGGTATTCCATCGGTCGAAATTGAGATTGTCGAGCAAGAAAATGGAGCCCTGCTCACCTTAACTGGTGACGACATTGGTTTTATTATTGGCCACAGAGGAGAAACACTCGATTCTTTGCAGTATCTCTCCGGTTTGGTAGCAAATCACGTGGAGGATTCTTACTTTAGAATTACACTTGATATTGGGAATTACAGAGAAAAACGCAAGGAAACGCTGGAGTCACTCGGTAAAAAAATGGCGGCAAAGGCTTTGAAAACCCAGCGTAATTGTTCACTGGAGCCTATGAATCCTTATGAGCGCCGCATTATACATACGGCGGTTCAAGAGGTAGAAGGGGTTAAATCCTGGAGCGAAGGGGAAGACCTTGCGCGCCATGTGGTAATTGGCCCCGAAGGCGGCGAGCGCCCAGCGTTCCGCCGGCCGAATGACCGTTCTCGTGGTGGAAGGGACTTCCACAAAGACCGCGGCGGCCGCCCCCCACAGGGCGGAAGTAAAAACTATGGCGGTCGTTCTTCCTCCACTTCCTCGTCGCGCGACAGTAGAGACAGACGCCCGGTGCAGGAACAAAGAGCACCTTATACCCCGCCTGCGGAGAGCCGCCCCGTCAAAAAGGGGAACAGCCCTTTGTACAGCAAGATTGACACAAAAAAGGACTAACTTTTTCATAGTATAAGAACGATAGAAAAGCGGTTCGTAAAACGAGCCGCTTTTTGTGGCACAAAAGGAGAGAATCATGGAACAAAGAACTTCCGCTATTGCGGCAATTTCAACGGCACAAGCACCCGGCGGAATTGGTGTTATTCGAATATCTGGTACAGGTGCAAGGCAAATTGCAGGCCGGGTATTTGTCTCAGCCAGAGGGCAGAAAATAGAAGAACTGCCGGGTTACACGGCACTGTATGGCTGGGTATATGGCGGGGAAGAGAAAGAGCGAATTGATGAAGCGGTGGCTACCGTATTCGTTGCCCCCCATAGCTATACCGGTGAGGATGTTGTGGAGCTTTCTTGCCATGGTGGTTTGTACCTTTTGCGCCGCGTGCTGGACGCCGTTTTGGCGGCCGGGGCAACTCCCGCCGGTCCCGGTGAGTTTACCCGCCGCGCGTTTTTAAATGGAAAGATGGATTTAACGCAGGCTGAATCGGTCATGCAGCTGATTGGTGCACAGGGCGGGCAAGCGCTTCGTACGGCTCGTGCAGGCCGGGAGGGGGCTCTCTATCGCCGGATTCATGCGAGCCGTGAAAAGCTGCTTACCATTGCAGCCCACCTCTCTGCTTGGGCAGACTACCCGGAGGACGATATTCCGCAGCTAGATGAAGAATCCTTGCTTCAGTCTCTTCGAGAGGTGGAGACCGATTTGGCAAGGCTACTGAGTCAATTCGACGCCGGCAGGGTTCTGCGTGAGGGTGTGGATACCGTAATCGTTGGCAGGCCAAACGTGGGAAAATCTACTTTGATGAATTTGCTGGCGGGCTGTGAGCGTTCCATTGTAACGGAATATGCCGGTACAACTCGCGATATTGTGGAGGAAACAGTTCTGCTTGGCGGTGTACCTCTGCGCCTTGCTGATACCGCGGGCTTGCGCGAGACTGAAGACCCGGTGGAGAGCATTGGGGTGGATCGCGCGAAGAATCGACTGAACACGGCACAGCTTGTGCTAGCGGTATTTGATTCTTCTTCGCCCCTCACAGAGCAGGATCATGAGCTGATTACCCGCTTAGCTGGTATGCCCGCAGTCGCAATCATTAATAAGAGTGATTTGGAATCGAAAATTGACAATGAGTATATAAATCAATTATTTCAACAATATGTATATATTTCTGCGAAAAGCGGAGATGGGCTTACTGAGTTACAGCAAGCAGTAGAAACGATTCTTCACACGGCAGATTTAAACCCCTCTGAGGGAATTTTGTATACGGAACGACAACGCGATACCGCGCGCCGTGCTAAAGAAGAATTGGACGAGGCCATACGAGCCTTAGCTGGGGGAATGACACTCGATGCGGTTACGGTATCCGTAGAAGGTGCGGTTTCCGCATTGCTAGAGCTTACCGGAGAACGCGCGACCAACGAGATAGTAGAAACGGTTTTTGCCCATTTTTGTGTTGGAAAATAATTGGCTTTCTAATAAGTATTGAGAAAGAGCCAGTGGGGAAATAATTCGGAAACCGCCATACGGCGGAAAGGAATCAGGTGCAAAAGACGATGTATCAGGCAGATCAATATGATGTACTAGTAATTGGTGCCGGCCATGCCGGAATTGAGGCAGCCTTGGCGGCAGCACGGCTTGGTTGCCGTACCGTAATCTTTACCATTAATCTGGACGCAGTAGGCAACTGCCCTTGTAATCCGTCTATTGGTGGTACGGCAAAGGGTCACCTCGTTCGCGAAATTGATGCTCTTGGCGGCGAGATGGGGAAGACGGCAGATGCGTGTACCCTACAAAGCCGGATGCTGAATTTGGGAAAAGGCCCAGCGGTTCACTCTTTGCGTGCGCAGATTGACCGCCGGGAGTACTCCAAGATTATGAAGCATAAGCTCGAGCTGGAACCGAACCTTCAGCTCAAGCAGGGTGAGATTATCGATTTGTTCCGCAATGAAGATGGTACTTGGCAGGCGGTTACGCGAATGGGTGCAGGGTTTACTGCAAAATGCGTGGTGCTTGCTACCGGAACCTATTTGAGTGGTAAAATCTATGTAGGCGATGTTTCGTATGAAAGTGGACCGGACGGATTGTTCCCGGCGGCCTTTTTATCGGAGCCGCTTCGTAAGCTTGGTGTGAGTCTGCGCCGCTTTAAAACAGGTACTCCTGCTCGTGTGCTGCGCTCCAGCGTGGATTTTACAGACTTAGAGGTACAACAGGGAGACGAGCCGGTGGTTCCGTTTTCTTACGATACGGTTGAACTGCCCAAAAATAGGGCAGTGTGCCATATGGCTTGGTCAAACGATGAAACAAAGGAAATTATTCTCAAGAATATACATCGCTCACCGCTCTATGCAGGCAAAATTGAAGGGGTTGGCCCGCGCTATTGCCCCAGCTTCGAAGATAAAATTATGCGATTCACCGATAAAAAGCGCCACCAGCTCTTTATTGAGCCTTGCGGTCTTGATACGGAGGAACTGTACTTGCAGGGAATGTCCTCATCCTTACCGGAGGAGGTTCAGCTTGCGTTTTACCGTACCATCAAGGGGTTAGAGAATGTAGAAATCATGCGATGTGCGTATGCCATTGAATACGATTGTGTAGACCCTCTCCAGCTCGACCCAACGCTTGAATTTCAGGATTTAGCTGGTCTATATGGTGCGGGTCAGTTTAATGGCAGCTCCGGTTATGAGGAAGCCGCCGCACAAGGCCTTTTAGCGGGTATTAATGCGGCACGTAGAGCGCAGGGAAAAGAACAGATTATACTGGATCGCGCCGGTTCGTATATTGGAACACTCGTAGACGACCTTGTGACTAAGGGCGTAAGCGACCCCTACCGCATGATGACTTCACGCTCAGAATATCGCCTTGTTTTGCGGCAAGACAATGCAGATGAGCGTATGACTCCGCTTGGGCATGAGCTTGGCCTGGTTAGGGAAGAACGCTATGCTCGCTACCAAGAAAAGCAGGCGCTCAAAGAGCAGGAGAAAAAACGTACCATGCAAACCGTATTTTCTCCAACGGAAGTGCTGAACCAAATACTTGTTTCACGTGGAACAACCCCAGTTACTACAGGAGTACATTTGATTGATTTACTGCGCAGGCCAGAACTCAATTATGAGGTGCTGTCACCTATAGATACAGAGAGACCAGAGCTACCAGCTTCAGTATTCGAAAATGTAGAGATTGAAATTAAGTATGAGGGCTACATTCGCCGCCAAAAGGCAGACATTGCTGAGATGCGGCGTTTGGAACAGCGTCTATTACCGAAAAAGCTTGATTATACAGCAGTTACCGGTCTTCGCTTAGAGGCAAAGGAAAAGCTGCAAAAAATTCGCCCTGCGAGCATAGGCCAAGCATCTCGTATCTCCGGCGTTAGCCCGGCAGATATTTCGGTGCTGCTTATTTGGCTTGCTCGGCAGGAAGAAAAGGAGGACGCTGCTCTGTGAGTAATATAGAACAGCATATCATAGAGCTGGCTGGGGCGAATGGACTTCCCCTTAGCCCTCAACAAGCTGCGGCCTTTCAGCGCTATATGGAGCTGCTGCTGGAATGGAACCAAAAGATGAATCTTACCGCCATTATAGAGCCGCAGCAGGTGGTAGAGAAACATTTTTTAGATAGCCTTCTATTGCTAAAAGCAGTCGAGATTCCCCAGAATGCAAAGGTAATTGATGTTGGAACCGGTGCGGGCTTCCCGGGAATACCTCTGCTGATTTACCGGCCAGACATTTGCTTAACGTTATTAGACAGCTTACAGAAGAGATTAAACTTCCTGCAAGCCGTGTGCGATGCTTTGGGCCTTTCTGCCGAATTGATTCATGCAAGAGCAGAGGAGGGCAGTCGCCAGCCAAAGCTGCGGGAGAATTACGACCTAGCATGCGCGCGCGCTGTGGCTGCTCTCCCGGTGTTGTGTGAGTACTGCCTGCCGTTTGTGCGGCAGGGTGGTGCTTTTGCGGCAATGAAGGGGCCCGGCGCAGCGGAAGAACTGAACGCCGGAGCGAAGGCTATTCAACTATTGGGCGCTCGAGCGGAGAAAAGCAAGGCCTTTACCTTGCCGGATGGCAGCGAGCGAAATATTATTATCTGCCGTAAAACGTCGGCTACGTCCGACAAATATCCGCGTCACGGCTCAAAAATTGCGAAAACTCCCCTTTAAAAGCCATAAAATAAGCCAAAATATTATTTAGACAAGTCATAATTCAACAGAACATGTGCCGCCCTCTATGCTATTCTGGAAAAAACAGACAAGCAGGGGGGCGGCGCTTTGTTATTCTTTCAAGAAAAGAAGCGGGTCAATGAGATTCCGCTGAATCAGATTCGGCCTAATCCATCTCAGCCGCGCCGCATATTTGCGCCGCGAGAGCTGCAGGAGCTGTCAGATAGTATTCGGTCCAATGGCTTGCTGCAACCTTTAACCGTAAGAAGAGTACCGGGTGGGTACGAGCTAATTGCGGGGGAACGGCGAATGCGTGCCTGTTTTATGGCGGGTATGAGCAGTGCACCTTGTATTTTGGTAAACTGCGATGAACAACAGTCTGCCGTGTATGCAATCCTCGAGAATCTGCAAAGACAGGATCTGCAGATCTTTGAAGAGGCAGAGGGGATACGGCGGTTAATCGATGAGTGGGGCGTAACCCAAGAGGAAGCGGCAGCCCGGTTAGGCAAAAGCCAATCTGCAATAGCGAACAAGCTTCGCCTGCTTCGTCTTTCAGAGAGTGAGCGAACCATGATTTCTCACGCAGAGTTAACGGAACGCCATGCGCGTGCATTGCTGCGTATTGAGAATTCGGAGCTTCGCTTGCGTATATTACATAAAATAATTAATGATAGCTTAAACGTGCGGCAAACAGAGGATTTGATTGCAGAAGAACTGGAAAAATCGATGCAGCCGCAGGTAGTAAAAAATAAACGTACTTTTGTAATAAAAGACGTTCGATTATTTTTAAATACGATACGTCATGCAGTAGACACCATGCGGCAATCCGGAATTGACGCAGTGGCGCAGAACCACGAAACGGAGGAATATATTGAATATGTGGTTCGAATTCCCAAGGAACAGGCGGTAGCGAATAAAAAAAGACCAGCCTAACTCAAATTACTTACAAGGAATTTCCCCATTCCCTTATTTATTTTCCACAGTAAAAGAGCGGAGCATAAGCTCCGCTCTTTTACTGTTCATTATCCATAGCGCAAAATAAAAAATAGTAAAAGCATGAAGAAGGCACAAAACGCCATGTGGAAAACACAATGCCACGCCAAAAAGTTTTCCACAGTTGAAGACACCGGGAAAAACAGATAAGCGCATTCACCAGTTATCCACAGGTGTTCCGAAAGGCTGTTTAAAATTACTTTCTACCAAAACAGGGCTACCATTGTCCGTTGTTCCACGTGAAACAAGCACTTTTTGCCCAAATGCCCTTTATCTTATAATCGAAGAGTGTTATAATGAGTAACAGTACAGCCAATAGGGCTGAGAATCAGGTCTCAGCGATTTATTTACCGGTGAATCTGCTGTGATACATACTGATTTTATAAAAAGTAAGAGAAGCGGGGAACATAGGACATGGGCAAAATCATTGCGATTGCAAACCAAAAAGGCGGTGTAGGCAAAACGACTACCGCCGTTAATTTGGCGGCTTCTCTTGGGAGTTTGGGTAAAAAAACACTCCTTATCGACATTGACCCCCAGGGTAATTCCTCAAGTGGGGTAGGGGTAGACCGTCGCAAGCTGAAAAGCACCGTATATGAGATTCTGTTGGATGAGGCAAAGGCGAGTGATGTGCGAATTCATACTGGGTTCCAAAATTTGGATTTAATTCCCTCTAGTATGGATTTAGCCGCCGCAGAGCTTGAGCTCGTTAGCCTGAAAAATCGGGAAGCGATTCTTCGCTGCGCTATTCTACCGTTGCGCTCAGAATACGATTACATTATTCTGGACTGCCCCCCCTCCTTGGGAATCATCACAACCAATGCACTGTGCCTCGCAGATACACTTTTGGTTCCGGTGCAATGCGAATATTACGCATTAGAGGGGCTTTCACAGCTTATGAACTCGGTAAGGCGCGTGAAACGGCAGTATAACGACCAGCTCGATATTGAAGGGGTATTGCTTACCATGTACGATGGCCGCCTGAACCTAACCCAGCAGGTGGTGGATGAGGTAAAGCGGTATTTCCCACGTAAGGTGTTTGCTACGGTTGTACCGCGTACGGTAAGGCTTTCGGAAGCACCTAGCTTCGGGAAGCCGGTGTTGTATTTTGACCGTGCTTCCAAGGGTTCTACTGCCTACGAAGCGTTGGCAATGGAAATTATTCAGAATAATCAGGGAGAGGGGCGTACGGAATGAAAAAGAGAGGCGGTCTTGGAAAGGGCCTAGACGCCATCTTTGCAGAAAATGATACGGAGAATCAAAATGCCTCCATCACGCTACCTCTGCGAGAGATAGAGCCGAACCGTGGTCAGCCCAGAAAGCAATTTGATGAAGGTGCTTTGGCAGAGCTGGCTGACTCCATTACACAGCATGGTATTTTACAACCACTATTAGTAAGACCGCTTGTCAGCGGTGGTTACCAAATTGTAGCGGGTGAGCGCCGTTGGCGAGCCGCCAGAATGGCCGGGCTTACGGAAGTACCAGCTGTAATACGTGAAATGACGGATCGTCAGGTAATGCAGCTTGCGCTGATTGAAAATCTGCAACGAGAAGACTTAACTGCTATGGAAGAAGCACAGGGCTATCAAGCCCTCATGGAGACATATGAGCTAACGCAAGAGGAGATCGCAAAAATAGTAGGCAAATCAAGGCCTGCGGTTGCAAATGTGCTGCGTTTACTGAATCTGCCAGAATCCATACGGGAACTGGTGGGCACCGGAAAGCTGTCTGCCGGGCATGCCAGAACGCTGCTGCCCATTGAATCAGAGCAGGACATGCTCGAAATGGCACAGCTTACGGTAAAGCATGGTATTTCTGTGCGAGAACTGGAAAAAATGGTAAAGAAGTTCCTATTGCATGAGCCTAGTGCAGAGTCGGCATCACCCAAGGGAAAGAAGCCGCATTACTTTGAAGAGGTAGAGCTAGCGCTTAATACACACTTAGGCCGCAAGGTAAAGGTGGATGGCGGTAAGAACAAAGGAATGCTGCAAATAGAATTTTATGGTGAAGAGGATTTAGCGAATCTGGTCAACAGCCTGCGCTTTCATACAGACTGAACTAGAAAAGGGTCCCAGCACTAAAATAAAGGAGTAGAACGTACATGTTAGATATTAAAGTCATTCGAGAGAACCCCGAACGAGTGAAAGCGGCGATGAAAAGCAGAAACATGGATGCCGACCAGATTATCGAATCCATCCTGCAAATTGATGTGGACCGCCGCCGTGTAACCGGTGAAACAGAAAGCCTGAAGGCTCAGCAAAATGCGGATACAAAGCAAATTCCCATTCTGAAAAAAGAGGGGAAAGATACAACCGAGCTGATGGCTCAGCTCAAACAGCTTTCCGACCAAATTAAAGGGTTGGATGGCGAGCTTGGACTGCTGGAAGAAAAACAGCGTGACTTGCTTCTCACTCTGCCAAATATCCCTTGTGCAGATGTTCCTTTGGGTAAGGATGATTCTGAGAACAAAGAGCTGCGCTGCTGGAGCGAACCGACTAAGTTCTCTTTTGAACCCAAGCCCCATTGGGATCTGGGAAAAGAGCTTGGAATATTAGACCCCGAAACAGCGGCAAAGGTAACCGGAGCTCGTTTCCATTTTTATAAAGGCCTGGGTGCCCGTTTGGAGCGTGCGATTATCAACTTCTTCCTAAATACACATTCGGAGGGCGGTTATACCGAGGTATTCCCTCCGTTCATGGTAAACCGGGAATCGATGACCGGTACCGGGCAATTGCCCAAGTTCGAAGTGGATGCGTACAAGGTAATCAATAAAGACACCGCTGAGAACTACTTCCTTATCCCCACTGCAGAGGTGCCGGTAACCAATATGCACCGAAGCGAGATTTTGGAGGGCGCGAGCCTGCCAATTAAATACTGCGCATATTCTGCTTGCTTCCGTGCGGAGGCTGGTTCTGCAGGGCGCGATACCCGCGGCCTTATCCGCCAGCACCAGTTTAATAAGGTTGAGCTTGTTAAATTTGCAGACCCTGCAACCTCTTATCAGGAGCTGGAATCTCTGACAAATGATGCAGAGCGTGTATTGCAGCTTTTGGGCTTGCCGTACCGTGTTGTTTGCCTTGCTACGGGTGACCTTGGTTTCTCTTCGGCAAAAACCTACGACATTGAGGTCTGGATGCCTTCTTACAATCGCTATGTTGAAATTTCCTCTTGCTCAAATTTTGAGGATTTTCAGGCACGCCGTGCGCAAATCCGCTTTAAAGCAACTCCTCGTGATAAGGCTCAGCTTGTGCATACTCTCAATGGCTCCGGTGTTGCGGTTGGCCGTACCGTTGCTGCTATTTTGGAGAATTACCAGAATGAAGACGGCAGCGTTACCATTCCGGAGGTTTTGCGCCCGTTTATGGGTGTAGATGTAATTAAATGCCCGGAATAAACAAATTTGGTTCAGAATGAATTCGAACCCCGCTAAGAACCTGATAAGCGGGCGGAAGTTTCACGTGTCATCCGCCTCGGAATTGTCCGGGGCGGTTCTTTTAAAAGGAGCGTAGAGAATGGGACTCAATGCGAAACTCAGTGAATACACACAACAGGTACAGCTTAAAACATACGATATGGATGCAAACGTGACCCTGCGACCATCTGCACTGCTGCGCTATTGCCAAGAGGCTTGTGAGCTTCATTTGGCGTGCTATGATCTTACTCATGAAAAAATGTCAAAAGATGGCATCGTGTTTGTGTTTACCCGTTCTGGTGGAATCATTCACCGCTGGCCTAGCCAGCATGACCCGGTAACAATTGTTACGCGTGCATGCGGAGTGGTAGGGGTACAGTTTTATCGCAGCTTTGATTTTTATTGTGGCGAAGAACATTTGGCAGAAATCTTGCAGGCTTCCGTTGTGGTAAGCACACAAGAGCATAAGCTTCTGCGCCCTAGGGCTTTTCTGGATTACGGTGTAGGTGCCGGCGAAAACGGTGGGAAGCGGCTTGACCGCCTTAGCCTGCCTAAAGATATGCCAGTTGTTGGTGAACGTGAAATACGCTACTCCGATTTAGACTATAACGGCCATGTCAATAACTCGGTGTATAGCGATATTTTTTGCGACTTTGTTCCCGGCGGAATGCACGGGCGTACCTTGCGTGAATTTCAGATCCATTATGCAATGGAAAGCCTTGAGGGAGAAGTACTGCAAATACAGCGGCAAGAAAAAGATGGCTATATCTTCATGCGAGGGGTAAATCCACGCGGAATAAGCTTTGAATACCAAGGAAAAGTCGAATAATAAAAAAAGAAAAAATATTTTTTGATTTTTTGTATTGACAAGAGGGACAAGTATATAATATAATGAATATCGCTCCGCTTTGTGCGTTGTTCATATGGCGGCATAGCTCAGTTGGCTAGAGCATTCGGTTCATACCCGAAGTGTCGATGGTTCAAGTCCATTTGCCGCTACCAGCGGCCCGGTCGTCAAGTGGTTAAGACACCGCCCTTTCACGGCGGGTTCACGGGTTCGAATCCCGTCCGGGTCACCACACAAAAACATTCCCCCGAATCATTCGGGGGAATCGTTTATTTGGACGCATAGCTCAGCTGGTTAGAGCGTTCGCCTCACACGCGAGAGGTCGAGGGTTCGAGTCCCCCTGCGTCCACCAAGAAAAAGAATTCAGCCTAGTTGCTGGGTTCTTTTCTTTTTTGTATTACACAAAGCAGGACTCGAACCCGAAAGGGTCTGAGCGTATGGAAAACATGCCGGTGGCATGTTTTTAGCGAAGAGCGGTGCAGCGGCTGTGCCGCAAGCCGGGAGGCGTCAATAGACGCCGTTAAGTCCCCCTGCGTCCACCAAGAAAAAGAATTCAGCCTAGTTGCTGGGTTCTTTTTCTTTTTGTATTACACAAAGAAGGACTCGAATCCGAAAGGGTCTGAGCGTATGGAAAACATGTCGGTGGCATGTTTTTAGCGAAGAGCGGTGCAGCGGCTGTGCCGCAAGCCGGGAGGCGTCAATAGACGCCGTTAAGTCCCCCTGTGTCTACCATCAATAAAAAGTCATGCAAGAGAATTATTCTCTTGCATGACTTTTTATTTTATCTATGTTAGAATGAGTCAAATTACAGATTGTTTATTCTTTAGCTATGCTATAATCCAAATGAAGTATTAAAAGAGGATGCCAATATTTTGATGCGGCTTGCAACCTGCAAATTCAGTTCACTCATGACAGATTTAGATTGATAAATGTGGAAACAGATGGTGCCTGTTTCTATAATACTACATCATAAAGCAAATAATAGAGACGGAGAAAGGGTTGATTATATGGCAAACATTTCGGAACTTGTAAATGGTCTAAAAAACAGCAACCATAAAGAAGCTTATCGATGCTTAAAGCAGTTAGAGAATGAAAGCAGCCTATCTTCCGAAGTGTATCCTTTCTTTAATGTCTTTGCGGAGCTGCTGAGTAGTCCAAACTCCTATTTACGTACAAGAGGAATTGTTTTAATTGCCGTCAATGCAAAATGGGATACAGACAATAAGATTGATGAAATAATTGATTCCTATTTAAAGCATATTGCAGATGAAAAACCAATTACAGCCCGGCAGTGTATTCAGGCATTACCAACCATCGCAATATATAAACCGGAATTAAAAGAAGATATTAAAAATGCGTTGCTGCGTGCCAATCCAGGAAGATATGCGGAGAGCATGCAACCGCCTGTGCAAAAGGATATTCAAAAGGCGTTAATTCAAATAGACAATTTAAACCATTAAAATAAAGCCGTAAATAAAAAGGAGCGGAACAACGATGAATCGGATTAATTTAATCTGCCTTGGCATAAGGGATATGGAAAAATCGTTAGCATTTTACAAAAAAATAGGCTTTCATACCTTTGAGAAGGAGAACAATCCTCCCATTGTGTTTTTTGATACCGAGGGGAGCAAGCTCGAACTATACCCAATTGATAAGCTTGCGGAAGATATCAATGAGCAAAACCCTCCCAAGCTCTCCGCCGGTGGCTTTTGCGGAATCACTCTTGCTTGCAATTTTAAAACAGAAGAAGAGGTCGACGCTTTTCTGGAATTGGTGGAGAGCAGCGGCGGCATCATCGCGAAAAAAGCGGAGCGAGTGTTTTGGGGCGGATACAGCGGTTATTTTCAAGACCCTGACGGTTACTATTGGGAGGCAGCATATGGCCCTCAATGGGAGTTTGACGAAAACAATATGCTCGTCATCAAAGAAGAGGAGCAATAAGGCCTTATTTATAGAAAGGAAAAGATAGCCTCGATGAAACGATGTGATTGGGCGGAGCATAACCGTCTGGAGCAGGAGTATCACGATACAGAGTGGGGCATACCGGTTCATGATGACCAAAAGCTGTTTGAGATGCTCATCTTAGAAGGCAAACAGGCCGGGTTGAGCTGGGCAACTATTTTATTAAAGAGAGAAACATTGCGTGAGGCTTTCGATGGCTTTGACCCCGCTGTTTTAGTAACCTATGATGATCAAAAAATGGAAGAGTTATTACAGAACAAAGGAATCATTCGAAGCAAGCTGAAAATTAAAGCGGTAGTAAATAACGCAAAGGCTTACTACACACTGTGCGAGAAGCATGGCTCTTTGGATCATTTTTTATGGTCCTTTGTGGGTTTTCAGCCTATTGTAAACCATTGGAACCAATTAAGCGAGGTGCCGGCAAGCTCCGCAATTTCAGATTCTATTAGTAAGGAGCTGAAAAAGCTCGGCTTTCAATTTGTAGGTACCACAACCGTTTATGCGTTTATGCAGGCCGTTGGGATGGTTAATGACCACGTAACCTATTGCAACTTTTATAACCGAAAATAAAGGAAGGAAGCACGAAGCGTGCTTCCTTCCTTTATTAATGTAGCATTCATTCATTAAAGAGCGAAACTTTAATTTAATTTATTCTGAAAATCCTCCCGTAGCATAGGGGGAAGTCCTTTGTGGTTATTCCGTTTCTTCTTTGGGGATTTTCTCCTCTTTGCTGGTAGCCATTTGGTCAATAAAAATTCCGGCGATTACAATAATAAGCCCAAGGAGCTTGAGCGGGACAACCTTCCCGGCAAGAATCGCATCTATAATAAATCCGGTTCCAAGCTGTCCGGCCAGCAAAATTATGGTGGAGTAAGAAATACGCACCTTTTCCATCGCAATTACCGTTAACACCATCGCCACCAGACCGAAAACGCCGCCCAGCAAGTAAATGGGAGGGACGGAAGCCCAGTGCGAAAAATTGGAAAGGTGGGTGTCCCCCATACAAAGAACAATAATCAGTGAAACGACGGAGGCTTCGATATAATTAATCAGAGTACCGTTTACCGTACCCAAAGATTTTTTTGCCTCTAAATTCATCATCTTACTTACAACGGCGATAAACCCGTTTACTGCGGCAAGTATTACAAAGAATAACATTCATCTACCCCCTTTAAGAGAAAATCATAAGCAGCAGGCCGGTCAAAATAACCGCAAAGGCCGGAATGCGCCGCAGACTAAATTTGTTTATGGGTACGTTAAACCACCCAAAGTGATCAACGACCGCCGAACTGATAAGCTGTGCGGTAATGGAGAGCACCATGGTTAGAGCCGCTCCAATGTAAGTGGTACTCAGGCTGGTGGTAACAATCATTGCTACTCCTAAAAAGCCAACCAGGTAAACATAGCGCGGTGCACCCGTTAAAGTGATTTTTTGCTTTTGAATAAAGATAGCTGACAATACTAGCAATACCGCTCCAATCATGTGAACCAAAAAGCTGACCTCAAATAAATTAAAATGGGTAGCCAGCATTCCATTCAGGCTTACCATCAGCCCCAAACAGATTCCGCTTACCAATAAAAGGAAAAAGTTCATGCAAACGCCCCTCTGCGCTTTTATTTATGGTATTATTATTGCATAGAGTTCGCAAGAGCAGTTATGACAAATGTCATAAAAGGAGGAATTCTCTATTAAGTATCTGGAGCTTTCTCAAAAGCCGGATTTGTTGCAGCAAATAAACCGAGTGCAGTCTAGTTTATCAACGGAAGCATTTGATTGCTTTAAACTATGTAGATACGACACAGGTGAGTTGTTGTACCAAGAGGGCAGGCAGGCGGGCAGCCTACAAATAATGCTTGCAGGCAGCTGCAAGGTATTTAAAACGCTCGAAAATGGACGCAACGTGCTTCTGTGCATTTATGAGGATATTGAAGTAATGGGGGAGTTTGAGCTGTTTGGCGACCCACTCGCAAAAACAAATGTACAAGCCTTAAAAGAAACCTATTGCCTTTCTGCACTGGTACAAGAACACAGGGAGCGGCTTTTGTCAGACAATTCTTTTTTACAATTTGTTTGTCGTGAAACCTGTGCCAAAACAGACCGAAATAACTCAACCATTGCCATTAATCTATTGTACCCACTGGAGCAGCGGCTGGCAGGGTATATACTGGTTATGCAGAAGAATGGAGTATTCTCTGCCAATTATACACTGTTAGCAGAAAGTCTTGGTTGCAGCTTGCGGCATTTGCTTCGTGTTTTCCGTTCTTTGTGTGATAAGAAATTACTGCAAAAAACAAAGGCGGGGTATCTCATTACCGATGCTCACTCTTTAAGTAAGATTGCTGGGAATGTATACCGACAATAATAGAGAGATAAAATATAGATAAAGAGAACAAATCGTTTGCTTTGAAAAAATAGAGCAGTTTGATTTGTGGTTCGCCTGTAAACTTTACAAAAAAAGAGTTTAATGTTATGATAAAAAAATCATATAAAGAAAGGAATTGACATGAAATGGAAGTGATTGGTAGCGCAGATGGCCCAACTTCTATTATTGTGTCGCAACAGGTTTCTGGTATGAGTATGGTTGGTATTTTCGCCATTGCCGCAATAGTGGTGGTTATTATTGGCGTAGTAGCCTGGGCGTTTACAAGAAACGGCAAAGAATAATTAAAAAGCATTTCACAAATGGTAAAGAATATTTTCTTAACTTTACTCTTTTGCGTGTAAATGGAAATACATTTGCCGGTTTAACAGTTGTAGCACACTGTCGCAAACAAGGGAAACCCTTGTTTGCGATTTTTTTGGAGGTATTATGTGGAATTATATTTGGCCCATTCTTATGGTGGTAGGGGCAAACAGCTTGTACCACTTGTGTGCAAAGTCTACTCCGAGTGATGTTGCGCCGCTTGCATCTCTTATGGTTACTTATGTTACAGCCGCAATTTCATCTTTGGTTTTGTATTTAGTCATGGGGGAGAACAAAAACCTTTTGCAAGAGGTACATAAGGTGAACTGGACAAGCTTTACCCTAGGTTTTGCCATCGTATTTTTAGAGCTTGGTTATTTATTTGTGTACCGTGCAGGCTGGAAGGTTGGCGTAGGCTCTTTGGTAGCAAATGTCGCGCTTGCCTGTGTACTGCTGATAATCGGCTATGTTCTATTTAAAGAGAGCTTTACGGCACGCCAGCTTTTGGGAATGTGCGTTTGCGTAATGGGTATTTTTCTAATTACAAAATAATGAGTACCCAAAGGGAAAGGGCTGGCAAAATGCCAGCCCTTTTTTGGCTGTTTAGTCTGTAACCAGGTACAGATCGTAGCCTGAGCCCTGTAGACCATAGCTTGTATAGTTTGTGTCGGTAAGAGTAATGTCCAATGCGCCCTGAACGGATGGGGTATTGGGAACGGCTTGTGTTGCGGTTTGATTAACAGTAACAGGCACATCATATTTTGTGGTGTTCTGTTCATACCCAGAGGGAGCAGCGACCTCTGTAACCTCGTACGTTTGAGGTGTTCCGGCAATCGACATTACATTTTGGAAGGTTAGAGTACCATCCGCAGCTGTTGGCGAAGAAACCGAAACTAGTGCCTTGCCATTACTGTCTGCCAATTTAAAGGTTGCACCAGGAAGCACATAGGCAGGGAACCCAGCAACACTTTTTGTAATGGTGATGGTTCCCGTAGCCGTTGGTGTATTGGTGCGGTCTGCTTCAACAGGGGTAGCATTGGTAATTGTAATGGTATACTCGGTAGGGTCTGAAGTATAGCCCGTTGTTGCACTGGTTTGTACATACTTATAGGTTCCGGGAGGCAATCCTGTAAAAGCGGCTAGCCCATTTTCATTTGTTTGGGCAGTGCCAATTAGTATATCCGCCATAACGTAAAGACTCCTTTTGATAAGGTGTATTCGGGGTAGTTCTTGTCCCGTAAAGTAACCAGTAAAGAACCTTCCTGCATTGTGCGGAACGGGAACGAAAGGCGGTTGCTGCAATCGGTATTCAAACATACGCCGCAGCCCTGTGCCATTGGTTGAAATGGGCTGCATTCTCCCGCCCAAATACGGTAGAGCCCGTCGTTTCTAAAGTGGAGCTGAACCAGCCCCCTGCTATTTGTTTTCCCGCTGCTTACATAGTTGCCGCAGGCATCCGCTAGATAGATGCAAGCCTCACTAAGAGGAAGCCGTTCTGTGAAGCAGTATAAATTAAGCAGACCTGCAGGTTGGCAATACATATCGTCACAGTCCTTTGTCTTATTTTGCGGAAAGATACCCCGTTTTCAGTATATGTTTTTTGTAGGACAGGTGTGAGCTATTCCGGCCAAAATACGAGCAAAAATCTTATTTTTCTTAACGGATTACCAGCGGGTATTTCTTATTGTAATAATGAGTGGAATGCGAATGTCTATTTTTGAATAGAGGAATAAAACGGAGCGGCAACCAGTGGGAAGCTGCCCGTTGCATTTTTTTATGGGATACGTTATAATAACCAAAGTTAAGCTTCTTGCCTGTTGGATTGATTTTTAGGCGAAGTGATTCCCGTTTAAAACTGGTTATTAAGCGGGGAGCGGGTACAAGCATATGAACTTGAAACACTTTAAACTGTAGTTTTTTATAAAAGCATAATCAGTGCCAATACCAATTATTTGTTGGCGTCTGAATGATTGAATTAAAATTCGTGAATTAATAATGGAAATCGGAAAAAGAGAGGTTAGTCCCCTATGAAAAAATGGATGGCAATTATGGCTGCCAGCGTAATGGCAGTTTCTTTTGCAGGGTGCGGCGCTGGCGATGTGGGCAGTGCGGAATATTTGGCCAGCAAAGCAGCGGCGTCGCAGGCAGCGGCTGAGACATCTTCTCAGGCAGGGCAGAGCCAGGCACCGGCAACGTTTGAAAACTCCATGAAGGGCCTTCAGGAGTATATGGTAGCGAAGGGCGTTGCCGCAGGCGATGCAATCCCCATGGAAGCCAGCATGATTGGTGCGAAAGAGGGAGTTCGGTATCGTGCAAGCTATGAGGGAAAAGACAATGTAACTCTTGAGCTGTATCGATTCGATTCTGCAAACCAAAATGAAGCAGCAAGCAAGGTGTTAACGGAAATAAAAGAAAAAGGCACCTTTACCATCATGGAGAAGCAGGTTCCTGCAACACTCAATGGTGATTATCTGATGGTGTATACCGATACGCAAAACGCTGAGATCCATCAAAAGCGTGCGGAAGCAGTGAAGACCATTTTTCAAAACTTTCAAAAGTAATTGAAAACAAAAACGAAAAAGCCTTTGCTCATATGAGCAAAGGCTTTTCTTAATGATATAGTGGAAAAGGAGAATAAATTACATATCCCATGTGCCGTAATAGATTCGGTTTGTTTTAGTATCGATAATTCAAAAAGGTATATTAAGAATAATATGGTTGTAGATCAATAGACCTTAATGTAGTCCCAATTGCTATTCAATGGCTCTTTATCATTATAGGAGGAATCTTTTGAAAGCGAATCATCATACTGGTGGGGATGCTCCCAAAAATCCCGTGCAGTTTCACTGCTGTAAAACACATAGCCGCCGCTTCTAAAAAAATTAGTCCATGTTGGGTAGTAAATTAAAATGTCGCTGCCGTGCTTTACATATATAAGAGTTTGGCTTTCTGCAAGTCCAAGCCAGCGGTTGTCTTGGAGTTCTGCCCAAGAGGTGTCATTCTCTTGAGACAATTTGGGCAGCAGTTGCTCCGTTACAGAGGTATACCGGCTTTCCAATACATAAAAGCGTATTTGTTCCGTAAGCCCTTGGACGGGTGATACAAATATAATAACAAGCGCATAAACAATGATTAGCAAGTCAAAGAGCGCTGATTTTCTTTTTTTCTTTACAATGTCAAAAATCAGCCATCCCAAAACGAGCAATAGGAAAAGATACTTCCAATTCTCGAATACAAAGAATAAAAGAAAGACGAGGAAGATTTTTAATATAGTTCGAATCAGAGTTTTTTGTTTTGTTGTCATATGTAATTACCTCAGCACACAATTCTATTGAATCATCCATGGTAAACAATGCTTTCTAAATAATAAATCCATATACACGATTTCAAAATGGTTTTTAATTAGAGTATTGTCAGCGTAATTATAATTCATACTTATTAGTATAGCACTTATGAATCTACGATTGTTATAAATATTTATAAAATATAAAAGAAGAGGGACTGTTTATTGCAGCCACTCTTCTTATATATAGAAAAACAGTGTGGTTTTACTTAAATCGCAAAGCGATGCTTTCCAATCACCGTAATTACTTTGCGGGAGAAAATCCACTTGCTGGTCGATTTTTCAGGGTTATAATAATAGATAGCCCCACCCGAAGGATCGGTGCCGTTAATTGCGTCGCGAGCCGCCTTATAGGCAGAGTCTGCCACCGCTGCGTTAATGCCACCGTCATTGAGGCATGAGAATGCACCCGGCTGGTAGATTACGCCTGCAAGCGTATTTGGAAATGAGGGATGCGTAATACGATTAAGAATCACAGCGCCAACCGCTACTTGACCAGAATACGGTTCTCCTCGAGATTCTGCGGAGATAACGCGTGCGAGCAAATCAATATCACTGCTGCTGTATTGGCCCTGGCCGCCACCGGAATCTTTCGAAGGCGATGATGAGGAAGCAGAGGTGATACCCATAGCCTTTAATGTTTCTGTTCCAGCAACGCCGTCTGCCGGTAGGTTGTTCTTCTTTTGGAACTTAACAACCGCCTGGCGAGTCTCTTCTCCAAAGATGCCATCGACACTTCCAGAGAAGTACCCCCAGTTTTTCAGTTTCGTTTGAATCTTCTTTACTTCGTCGCCACGTGAGCCCACTCGGGAAAGAGTTTCTACAGATGTACTTCCGCGTAGCCTAGAAACAGCTTGTTCCCCTACACCGCTTACAATTGAAATCATTAAAAGGTTCACAAGTAGTATCATCATAACGCGCCAAATGTACTTCCCAAACTCTTTATATTCTGTTTTTTGCGCATGTTTCATTGTTATCACAACCTATTCTTTCAGTCCTTTTAGAAAAGAATTCCCCTGTAGAATGGTTTTATACAGAGTAAAAGATGGCGTTACTACTCAAATGGCGAAAAAACTTCGAAATTCCCAAAGGTCGAAAAATGGCTTGAAACCTGGAAAATTTGGTCGAAAAACCAACTATTTGAAAAAAACTTGAAAAAACTTTAAAAAAAGCATTGACATTAGTTGTGTGGTTTGGTATTATAGTCAAGCGCCACAGAGAACGGCGCACGACACGGAAAGCGAAAAGCGCTGAAGAGTCGGACAGGACCTTGAAAATTAAACAACGAGAAAGACAAAAGAACCCGTAATTTTTTGAGAGAAAGCTTCTCGGAAACGAGGAGTGAGTACTTCCGGATAAGAGTTCTTAGGACTCTATAAAAACCTAAGAAACGCGAAAGCGTACTAATTGAGCAGATACAAAATGCTCTAAAATTAGATTAGATTGACTTCGGTCATTTTAATACAATATTTTAGAGAGTTTGATCCTGGCTCAGGACGAACGCTGGCGGCATGCCTAACACATGCAAGTCGAACGGAGTAAGAGAGAAGCTTGCTTAGCTCTTACTTAGTGGCGGACGGGTGAGTAACGCGT
>NZ_FXLN01000003.1:0-740000 GCF_900176635.1 Clostridium merdae | reverse complement strand
AGGGCGAGAAAAGTCTTATGTATATCTAAGGCGCCCGTACCGCAAACCGACACAGGTAGACAGGAAGAGAATTCTAAGGCCAACGGGAGAAGGGTAGTTAAGGAACTCGGCAAATTGACCCCGTAACTTAGGGAAAAGGGGTGCCACAGAAATGTGGCCGCAGTGAATAGGCCCAGGCAACTGTTTAGCAAAAACACAGGTTTCTGCCAAATCGAAAGATGAAGTATAGGAGCTGACACCTGCCCGGTGCTGGAAGGTTAAGAGGAGATGTGCAAGCATTGAATTGAAGCCCCAGTAAACGGCGGCCGTAACTATAACGGTCCTAAGGTAGCGAAATTCCTTGTCGGGTAAGTTCCGACCCGCACGAATGGTGTAATGATCTGGGCACTGTCTCAATTACCCGCCCGGCGAAATTGTAGTACCGGTGAAGATGCCGGTTACCCGCGACAAGACGGAAAGACCCCATGGAGCTTTACTGCAGCTTAATATTGGGTTTTGATCATTTATGTACAGGATAGGCGGGAGACTTGGAAGCCGTGGCGCCAGCTATGGTGGAGTCATCCTTGGGATACCGCTCTTAAATGGTTGAAATTCTAACCTGCGGCCGTGAATCCGGCCGGGGGACATTGTTAGGCGGGCAGTTTGACTGGGGCGGTCGCCTCCTAAAAGGTAACGGAGGCGCTCAAAGGTTAGCTCAGCACGGACGGAAACCGTGCCTTAGAGTGTAAACGCGTAAGCTAGCCTAACTGCGAGGATGACAATCCGAGCAGTAACGAAAGTTGGAGTTAGTGATCCGGCGGTATGAGAGTGGAATTGCCGTCGCTCAACGGATAAAAGCTACCCTGGGGATAACAGGCTGATCTCCCCCAAGAGTCCACATCGACGGGGAGGTTTGGCACCTCGATGTCGGCTCATCACATCCTGGGGCTGTATTCGGTCCCAAGGGTTCGGCTGTTCGCCGATTAAAGTGGTACGCGAGCTGGGTTCAGAACGTCGTGAGACAGTTCGGTCCCTATCTGTCGTGGGCGTAGGATATTTGAGGAGAGCTGTCCTTAGTACGAGAGGACCGGGATGGACGTACCTCTGGCGCACCAGTTGTTCCGCCAGGAGCATAGCTGGGCAACTATGTACGGATCGGATAAACGCTGAAAGCATCTAAGCGTGAAGCCGACTCCAAGATAAGATATCCCATAGCTTAAGCTAGTAAGACCCCTTGAAGACTACAAGGTTGATAGGCTGCGTGTGTAAGTGTAGCAATGCATTTAGCTTGGCAGTACTAATCGGTCGAGGGCTTGACCATATTTCTTGGTTGGGCCTTGCTCAATCGCTTTACTTCTGTTTCTTCTTTATTCAGTTTTCAGTGCCCGTTAAAAACGAATTGAAAATGTATTTTACGAGAGCATAATTGCTCTCGTTTTTTTATGCCATAAATTAACCGGCTTCTTGAACAAGAGGCTGGTATTTTTTTGCCTCTCTTCTAATTGTAATCTGCACTGCAGAAAGCTTTCGATTCAGTATGGTTAAATTGACAAGAATATATAACATAGTGACAAGTTTACTTGACATTGCATTTTATATATGTTATTTTATAAATGTAATTTAAAGGAGGAGGAGCTAGGTATGACTCGTGAGAAAACCTTAAATTATATAAAGCATACAAAGTGTGAGGACGAAGTTAACGTCTATAAGGAGGATGAATATGGATTACAATGATATTTTGAAAATCAATAAGCAAGCCAAAATCAACGATGAGGGGATAGAATTTGTAGACAACCGTGCGAGAAGAAAAGGCGAAATTGTATTAATGTGCTTAATGATTTTTTTGGTCATATATAATTTATTTAAAGGGCTTCAAAGTAACGATTTAATGGCAATACTCTGGGCATATACTTCAGTTCTTCTTTTGCATAAATACAAAGCATATCGCCGAAAAACGGATTTGGTGGCAACGGTGTCCGCTATGGTGGCAGCAATCGCCAACCTGCTTTTGTATTTTTTGCAGACGTGGTGAATGGATATGGGACAAATATTAGTTTTCAAAAATCGAATTCGAATGTGGCGTGCAGAAAAGCGACTTTCCCAGGCGGACTTGGCTGAGATGGTGGGGGTATCTAGGCAAACGATTAGTTCCATTGAGAATTTACAGTTTTGCCCCAGTGCAAGGCTTTCTCTATTAATTAGTATGGCCTTGGAGAAAGCTTTTGAAGAAGTTTTTTATTTTGATATAGAGGACATATCCCAGTCAAAAGAAAATAAAAAAATGCATTTTCTTGAAGAGGAAGAATAAATTATAGTTTTTACCAGGAATGTCTTGGTAATCAGGGCTCGTTTCTTGACATTTTAGTTAGCATCTTGTATCGTTAAAAGGATTAAGAATGATGGTCAAGAACGGAATATGAAAGGAAACCATATGCTTACAGTAACGAATTTAACCAAACAGTATGACCGCCTTCTCGCAAACGATGATGTGTCCTTTGAGGTGCGTCCGGGTGAAATTGCGGTGCTAATGGGGCCGAATGGTGCGGGGAAATCTACCACTATCAAGTGCATTGCAGGTTTATTGCGTTTTCACGGAACGATTCAGATTTGTGGAATCCCCAATAAAAAAGAACAGGCTCGCCGTGTATTCGGTTATGTTCCGGAGCTGCCTGCTTTATTCCCACTTTTAACGGTGTGGGAGCATATGGAGTTTATCTCGCGTGCATATCAACTGCAAAATTGGCGCGAGCGTGCAGAAGAACTGTTGGTGCGAATGGAGCTGGATGATAAAAAAGGCAAGTTGGGTCAAGAGCTTTCAAAGGGAATGCAGCAGAAGGTAAGCCTGTGCTGTGCACTTTTGCCGCAGCCCAAGGTTATTATGCTTGATGAGCCGCTCGTGGGTCTAGACCCCCATGCGATTAAAGAGCTGAAAGCCATTTTAATGGAGCTGCGGGCAGAGGGCTGCTCTATCCTCGTAAGTACTCACATGATAGACAGTGTTGACGAATTCTGGGATAAAGCATTGATCATGAAGTCCGGTAAGGTAATGGCGATCCGTACTCGTGCTGAGATTGAAGAGAGCGGAGAGAATTTAGAGCAACTTTTCTTCTCGATTACGGAAAAGGCGGCCGGAGGTGCTACCGAATGAAGTCAATTAGCTACCTAATGCTTGTACAAGCGAAAAATTCGCTTAAAAATATGATACGCCACCCATTAAAGCTGATTTCGTATCTATTAATAATTGTGTTAATAGGGGCGTCCGTTTTAATAAAGCAAGACGCAGCCTTAAAAATAACTACCACTGGTTCTCAAATGATACAGGGTATTTATTTCTTCGTGCTATTGGCGCTTATGGTTATGGTGATAATCTCTGGATTAAAATCGGGCTCTACCTTTTTTAATATGCCGGACGTGAACCTCCTTTTTGTTTCGCCCCTTCGTCCTAATTTGATTTTGGCGTATGGGTTAGTAAAGCAAATGGGATCACTGCTGCTGATGATTGTTCTTCTTATGCTCTATTCGCCAATGCTGGTGAATATGTTCGGCCTGACCCCAGGGCAGGTCTTCCTTATGATTGTAGGCTTGGCAGTCCTTTTGGTGCTGTCTCAAATCTTATCGATGCTCCTGTATAATGTGATTAATGGCAATCTTGTACGTCGTAAAATACTTAGCTATGTTATTTATGGTATCACGGCTCTGCCAGCCATTTATATTGCAGCGAGTGCATTTTTATCAGAGGATTTGTATAATGCTGCGTTACAGGCTGCGGCATCCCCATTATTAAATGGCTTTCCAGTTGTGGGATGGTTCCGCGGGGCTGTTTTTGGGTTGATTCTTGGCGATGGAGGCCAAGCTGTACTATACACTGTGTTGCTCGCGGTGCTGGCTGTTGTGAGTGTAATTATTTTGGTAAAGGGAAACCCCGATTACTATGAGGACGTACTGCAAAGTACAGAAAAAGTTTATACTATGCAGCAGGCTAAAAAAGAAAACGAAAATTTAGGCCTCACAATGATTCGGAATCGCGGTGCTGTGAAGAAAGCTGGATTTCGCGGCGGTTGGGGCTCCAGCACCTTATTTTATAAGCACCTGTGTGAAATGCAGCGCAGGAATCGCTTGGGATTCTTAACAACATCTACCTTGCTAATATTATTGATTGCAATGGGAATGGCTGTCTTTATAGAACGAATGGCACGCGGAGACGGTGAGCCTAGAAATGTTGAAACTATGTTTGCCACCATATTATCTACTGAGATTTACTTGCTCTATTTCTTTCAAATTTCTGCGGATTGGGTCAATGAGCTCAAAAAGCCCTATGTCTATTTAATTCCCACTTCTTCCCTTTCCCGCTTGGTTTGGGCAAGCGCCACAACGCTGATAAAGCCTCTGTTTGATGCCGTTATTACTTTTACTGTTTTGGGGCTCTATCTTCAGGTGAATCCCATCATTGTCATATGTGGAATTCTTATGTATACAGGCTTTGCTTGGCTGTTTACAGCAACCAGTATTTTATTCTTCCGATTATTTGGTCAGCCAGTAACCAAAGGGCTGCTTGCGTTTTTGCAGCTGATATGCTTGGTTATATTAGCAATACCGGGCGGTATTATTGCTCTGGTTGCATTGACTCTATTAGAGCTTCCTTGGTATTTTGCCGGACTTGGTTTCGCGCTTGGAAGTATTCTAGTAACGTTAGGGATATATGCCGCTTGCCATAATATATTAGAAGCGCCTGAAATGCGGTAGTGAAAAGTATAATGATATGTGTTTTGCAGGAGGTCTGTATCATGGATACAGACCTCCCTATCATAAATAATGGTGATTACAAGCTAGAGTGTATAAAAGTTAAAAGATGGAGCAATACTTAAAAGTGGATTGAAAAGGTTAAAAAACAGCAGGATTCAAACGAAAGTGTTCTAAAACAACCGCAAATATGAGTCTGTATGCGGTTTAGAAGGCGGTTTTTGCTGGAAAAAAGGGAAACAAAACCTTTTTAAAAACTTTTTTCAATTATTTTTGAAAAAAGGCTTGCAATTTGTCTGAGCCTATGTTATTATATCTAAGTCGTCGAGAGCGACGGCGAAAGTAAATAGACAGTTGGTGTTGATGACGGTGAGGGTCCACCTGTTCCCATTCCGAACACAGAAGTTAAGCTCATCAGTGCCGAAGATACTTGGCTGGTAACGGCCCGGGACAATAGGATGATGCCAACACTATAAAAGCAGCCACCCAATAGGGTGGTTGTTTTTTTGTTCTATTTAATATATGCTGCAAAAAAGACGCTTCAAAATTGAAGCGTCTTTCTCATCTTAGTTTCAAATGGAAATCAATCAGGTAAGTGGCAGCAATTTTGCATGGTATAGAGCTTTTTTAAGTGCGAGCGCTGCCACAGCGGCAAATGCAACCTTTGCTAAATCAAGCGGAATAAAGGGAATCACCGTTAAGGTAAGCGCTTTTGCGAGGTCTGCATGTGCCACCGCCATAAACATAAGGCAACCAAAAGCGTAGCAAATGATAAGACCCGTTACAAAGGCAATCACGAGCGAGTACAAGCGCTGTTGGGGGAGCTTTTCCAAAAGCAGTGCAATTGCAAATGCCATAACCGGGTAAGCGAGCAAGAAACCACCGGTCGGCCCAAAGAGAACACCAAGTCCGCCTCTAAATTGGCTGAATATCGGCAAACCGGCACAGCCAAGCAATAAGTAAACAATCAGTGCGCTGAACGCGTTCTTCTTGGGTAGTAACGCACCGCATAAGTAGATTGGAATAAGCGCCAAGGTAATTGGAATAGGGGTAAAGGGTAATACAATAACCAGTGGCCCCAATACCATTGTAAGCGCTGTAAACATTGCTGTTAGCGCTAAGTTTTTTGTCTTCATTTTTAGTACCCTCCTCATAGCTTGTATTATACCGAATGCAATTTGCATTGTCAACAATAATTTTTTCTTGTGGTTGACAATGTAGGTTACAAAAACGTTTCTTGTACTTCTCGCATTTTTAGTGTAAAATGCTAATACTGCAAATTATATCCAATTTAGGATTATATTAGGAAAGGATGAGCTCATGAACAGAGTATCTGGAATTGCGCTCTGTCTGACGGCTTTTATTTTAATGTGGGGCTGTACCCAATCATTAGAAAAAGAAGGCGCTTTGGCACCGGCAAAAGATGCCGATGTGCTAGAGGTACAAAGCTTTGTTCAAAAACAGCCACTCTCCTCTGAAGAAGTAAAAGAGGTGGTACAAGGGCTTCTTGATCAAGCAAAACAGGTACAAACGCAAATTACAGAAGAAGATTTATCTGGCGCTACCCAGAGGAGTGCGACGTATTTCTCTGCGGATGCCGCCCCAGCTGGAGGCTCTGCCACCGGGCAGGCAAGTAAAGCAACGCAACAGGGTTTGCGGCCAATTACCAGCGGTGAATACAACTCCAGCGAAAAGATACGGACAGTAATGCAGTCTATCTATACGAATAAAGCGGCGGATGAGTACTGCGCTGAGTTATTTAAGGGCTCAGACCCTATTTTAAAGGAAATTGACGGTGTGCTATATTTCTCCGAAGATCAAGCGGTACTTTCACCTGAGGCAATGGATTATATGGTCGATACTTCAGTAATTATGCGGCAGACGGTAGATGAGATAACAGTAGAAATGACAATGCAGACGCAGGGGTCCACAGCAATCAAAAAGAGTCTGCACCTGAAAAAGCAAGGGGAAGAATGGAGACTTGACAGCGTGGTTTTTCCACAGCGAATTCAAGATGACGGAAATTAAATGAAAACCTCCTATTTGTTACATTCAAGAATATAAAAATTAGAAAGTACTGTATATTAAAAGTTAAATATACAGTACTTTTTTAAGTTCATTTTCTTTCACAAAACTAGAATACAAAGGATACAAAGCAATGAAACAAATTGATAATTATTCAGCAAACAAATATAACAGTGCTATCTACTCAGAGATTGAAAATGGAATCTATGAAGTACAAGATGATGGTGAGAGACTATATGTAACCTCATTATCATTTATCCAAGAGCCAGAATTCGATGAAGGTACGAATGCGAGCACGATATCACAATACCCTTTAGAAGATATACTTGATAAATTCTTTTGCCATATTTCAGATTTTTACAAAGAATTAAATACTGCTGAATCCCAAAGGTGTTACCAAGAATTTGCTAGTCCCAACTTAAAGGATATTAAAAATCTACGTTCTTTAATTGGAAAACACATATATAACAAAGAGGTTGGCAAATATGTAGAGCTTATCATTGAATAACCAACAGATAAATTCAAATGATTGAGTAAGCTGCAAAATTCATGCGATAGCATCAATGACCTGGCAACTCTATTTGAATATTTTGAAGTTGGTAAAAAATGAAATGAAAGAATAGATACAGGGAGTAAAGCAGTAAAAACAGGCGAAAATAAGAGGGAATACAAAATAGATTAAAAAATTGGGCATTTACCATTGACAAGCTGCCGCCGGTTGTGGTAATATCAGAAATGCAGTTCCATCGCTTCCGTAGAGAAGCTGTTCTTTTAGGAAAAAACCCTGTTGGGTTTGCGAGGAATAAACAGACGATTATTTAGGAGGAAAACGCTCATGTCTACTTATATGCCCAAAGCGGGTCAGGTTGACCGCAAGTGGTATGTGATTGATGCTGCCGGTAAGCCGCTTGGCCGTGTTGCGGTACAGGCTGCTGTTTTGCTGCGTGGCAAACACAAGCCCACCTTCGCTCCCCATGTGGATTGCGGAGATCATGTTGTAATCATTAACTGCGCTAAGGCAGTTCTTACTGGCTCTAAGCTTCAGAAGAAGTACTACTACCACCATACAGGCTACATTGGTAACCTGAAAGAGGTTCGCTACGACACTTTGATGCGTGAGAAGCCTGAAAAGGCAATGGAGCTTGCTGTTAAGGGCATGATTCCGTCAACCACCATCGGCCGTGAGGCACTCACCAGACTGCGTGTATACGCCGGTGCTGAGCATATGCACAGCGCACAGAAGCCCGCTGAATGGGCACTTTAAGGGAGGGGGATTAGTATGTACGATAAGGCTCCATATTTTTACGGAACTGGAAGAAGAAAAAGCTCTGTAGCCCGCGTCAGAATTTATCAGGGAACCGGTAAGGTTACCATTAACGATAGAAGCATTGACGATTATTTTGGTCTGGAGACCCTCAAGTTGATCGTGCGTCAGCCTCTTGAGCTGACCAATACTGCTGACAAGTTCGACGTGGTTTGCCGCGTTGCTGGCGGCGGTGTTACCGGCCAGGCTGGTGCGATTCGCCATGGTATTTCCAGAGCCCTGTTGCAGTTCGACACTGAGAATCTGCGTTCTTCCTTGAAGAAGGCAGGCTTCCTGACTCGTGACCCGAGAATGAAGGAACGTAAGAAGTACGGTTTGAAAGCGGCTCGCCGCGCACCGCAGTTCTCCAAGAGATAATTTTATTCCATTTGGAATATACGAAACCCCCGAAGCGTTTGGCTTCGGGGGTTTTTGTTCTGTAAAAAGGTTTTTTGTTGTAGATTTTAACAGCCATTTGCCTCTGTACGGTGGTGTATCATCCGTATGCAAACACAAGCTGAACATCTGAGTGGGAAATTACAGTTAATGTGCCAGCATCTAGCCACTTTTTTACTAGGTAACGGGGAATTCCAAAACACTTTGAAACTAACTTGTCATAGCGAGTTTTAATTTTATAAGGGTTCAAAAACTCGATTGTATTTTCTTTGATGCTATTTCCAATTTCTTTAAAGAGGTAAGAGGGTTCTTCTAAAATAACTGCGTGATTTTTTGTTAACAAATCTCTGCAATAGCCACATTTATTTGCTGTCTCTTCGTTGTTCTGTATCAGCGTCTCATATTCCAATTGGCTCAGCTCGTTTCTATTAATGCGTGAATAAATCGGCAGATTATAGGTGTGTCTACATTTTTCGCATTGATAGATTAACCATATGTCAAGTTGTTTTCCATTGGCGTTGATTCTGATTTTTCCGGTAGTGAAAAAACTATTTTTTCGTCCACATCCGGAACAATTGCGGATTATTTTATATGGTTCTGTAGGGATAATTTCATATTTTTTTGCTTTCAGGCAGGTCATTGTACTTTCCCTTTCTGTACACAATTGAATACCGTGATAAGCCTTGAGTGTACTTATTCCCAACTTAAACCGTTAGGGATAATCTTCATAAGGCAGATATCGTCTCCTGATTTAATGCTTTTCAATAAATTTACATCAACATCACACCCAAACGCTTTTTCGAACAGTACTTTGCTATAGCCTGTTGTGCACTGACACCATGTTTTACTCTCTAGTTGATCCACGTCGGCAAGCATTGGGCAAGGACAAAAGAAAAACTGCAAATAAAGTTCACCCTCTCTGCAGAACAGACCTGCCTTTTTTGCCTCGTCTGAGTGTACAAAGTCTTCCAGATTCGATGCGCTTGATTTTAATTTTTGTAAGAGCGTAAGCTTCTGTTCCATTCCGTAGCCACACTGGCAATCCATTCGAATTTGTTTTATGGTATTGAAGTCAAACTTGTTCTCCAGCCTGTGCATGGTCGATTTTACCCAAGTAGGATTACTCTCGTCTCTTGCCAAGCCATCGTATCCATATACAATTTCTTCGGCTGTTTTAAGATCGCTACGATTACTAATGGCATCGAAAAGGACGCGTTCCTGTGTTTTCCTGATATCAAACATATAGATACCCTTCTTTCTTTAAAAAAACCAGACTTTCTTCTACGAGAACTGCCGCATTCGGCTGATTCTCATCATAGAAGAAAGTCTGGTTTTTTACTTCTGAATTCTTGCTCTATTTTATAGGGATACAAAAGTCCATCGTAACGGAGCCCTTTTCTTTGTCGATTTTGCGGTATATATTTAGTCCGCATCTTCCGTCCATTTCATAACCGCTTTCTGGCAGCCAGATGCTGAACAGACCCTGTAAGGTTCCAAAAATGTCCTGTATTTTGCCTTGAAAGCGGTAGGTTGCAAATTTGCCGCCTGTTACAGTTGTCATTTGGTCCGTTTTGCAAAACGCATCTGTCGTAAAACAAATATCGCACAGGCAGCTATTTAAGCTGGTAATCGATGGATCGTTATAAAACCGTTCGATTAATAAGGTATCTGCGGAGATATCTTCTTTGTATCGATCCAAAAAGTCGTACCATTTTTCTTTCAAATCGATATAATTACCAATCATTCGTTCGTAGACCACGAGAAAATCCGGCAGCTCCTGTATCAGAATTTTACGATCGTATTCTTCAAATGGATCAAAGCGGGATAGCCCTTCGGGATAGAACGGATTCGTCATACCCGTTACATTGGTAGATTTACGGAATTCTGCTGGGGAAACATGATGGTGCTTTCTGAATGCCGAGCTGTAATTAGAAGAACTATATCCGTAGTCCAGCCCGATATCGGTTATTGCTTTGCTCCTTTCCAGCTTCATATCAACGGCGCTCTGGTCTAATTTCAAGCGTTTGATAAATTCATATATACTTTCGCCGGTCACTTCTTTAAAGGATCGGCAAAAATAAAATTTTGAGAAATGAAAATGTTTTGCAACATCTTGAACCGAAAGATTCTCGTTAAAATGTTGGATGATGTAATCCATGCTTTGGTAAATGAATTCTTTTTTCACCGATATCCCTCCTGTTTAAGGCCTTTGGAATAGAAGCACTTTTTAAACTTAAATGCAATATATAATTGACATTATGCAAGATATATCGTATAATAGCGGCAGAGAGGAGGATGGTTTTGAAAAACAAGAAGCTTAAAATGGCTAGAATGGAATTGGAGATGAGCCAAGAAGATTTAGCAAATATGGTTGGTGTTACGCGGCAAACAATCGGATTAATTGAAGCTGGGAACTATAATCCAACGCTAAAGCTTTGCACGGCAATCTGCAAAGCTCTCAATAAAACCTTAAACGATATCTTTTGGGAGGTATTAGAATGAAAATCCAAGATGAACGAGTTCTACAAATCAATTATAAGATTCAAAGTGAAGCTTACGTGTTAGTACTATTTCTTGCTACGGCATCCATCATTGTGAAGTCTTACGTGCTAGATTTCGCCTTCTCACAGTATGTAGTTGAGTTTGGCATCATTGTTCTCTCAACGCTATATATCTCCATTCGCAGCATGATGCTGGGGAATAACTTTGTAAGCACCACAAAATCCGGAAAGCGTTTAACGGTATTGGCCATTGTGGTTTTAAGCCTTATTATTGGTGTTATTACTGGGGTGAAGAATTACACTCTTTACGGGGATAAATACACGGGAATCTTCGACGGGTATTTTATCGCTACGATTTTCATCACCACCCTGTCTTCGGTCATCTTCATTTCATTGATCATTGCAGTGATATATTGGTTCAATAACAAAGGGCAAAAGATGCTTGAAAAGAAGCTGGAAGAAGAGGACGATTGATCGTATTCTAGATGGATTTTTGTAACGCACTTAGCAAGGCTTCGCTTTCCGCAGTCTCTCGAGAAAGCAGGTAACAGTTTACCCGGGGGATGGAGAAATCGAGCAGAGGAATGTTACGAAGCACCCCATGGTCAATCGAAGCTCTGACCATGCTGTTGGGAAGAAAGGAATACCCTTTACCGCTGTATAGAAACGGCAGCAGGTTGGCACTACGGTCAATCTCCAGAGGAAATGCATGCCCCGCCGGGAACAGGTCGCGTATATAGCTACCAACCTCCTGAAAGGGAAAGTCACAATATAAATACGGAATGCCGGCAAGCTCTCTTTGTAGAATCCCTTGCTGGTATTCTTTATTTTGCGGAGCGGTAACCAATAGTAGCTCGTCTGTGGTGAACAAAGAGCAGGAGATGCTGCGTTTGGTATACGGCACATAAGTAAAGGCGATGTCCAGTGTGTGATCCTGAAGCATTTGAATTAACGAATGCGAGTGCCCAATCACAATATTCAGCTTTGTGTTTGGGTGGTTAAGGGAATAGCCAACGAGCTTTGGTGCCAGGTGGCAGTCGTAAATGGTGTTGGTCGAGCCAATCCGCAGAGAGGCTTGGTAGTGAGACATACTGTCGAGCTCCTCAGCGGCGCTCTGCGTAAGCTCTACAATACGCCTTGCATAAGAAAGAAAGCGCTCACCCTGCTCGGTTAACCGAAGCTGCTTTCGGTTGCGAACAAACAGAGGATTCCCAAGCTCAGCCTCCAATTCCTGAATGCGGTTTGTAACGGTAGATTGCGCCACAAAGAGTTGGTTTGCGGTATGGGTATAATTCTTAAGCTCCGCAAGCAGCAAAAAAGTTTGTAACATATCAGTATTCATACGCCGCCGCCTTTTGTAACAAAATAGATAACATTATATCGAAAAAACGAATGATAAAAATCGGTTATATCGGTTTTACATATCATACTACATCCTGTTATACTTAGCAATAAGAAAGAAAACTAGAAAGGATGGGGTGTAGTGGAATATCTTCAGGAGCTGTTTGCAGAGCGCATAGGCGGTTCATCATTTGGCAAGCAGGTGGAATTATATAAGTTTGAGAAGATTAAAAAAACAAGACGAGAGATGGAGCGGGAGCACCCGGAAACCCCGATGATCGATTTGGGTGTGGGTGAGCCAGATGCAATGGCGGACGCCGGCGTAATTGATGTTCTCCACGCGCAGGCAAAGGAGTGGAAGAACCGCGGATATGCCGATAACGGCATTCTTTTGTTTCAGCAGGCCGCAGCAGAGTACATGGAGAATGTATTTGGCGTGGGCGGACTAAACCCGCAAACACAGGTGCTTCACTCCATGGGCTCCAAAGCTGCTTTGGCAATGATACCGCAGGCATTTATCAACCCAGGCGATATTACACTCATGACGGTACCGGGGTACCCCATTTTAGGTACAAAGACAAAGTGGCTGGGTGGAGCGGTATATCCTCTGCCACTGCTGAGAGAGAATCATTTTCTGCCAGACTTAGAAGCAATACCACAGGCTGTGTTACTGAAAGCAAAGCTTCTCTACCTTAATTACCCCAATAACCCCACCGGCGCGGCTGCAACGAAAGAGTTTTATCAGGAAGTAATTGCATTTGCGCAGAAAAATAAGATTATTGTAATTCAGGATGCCGCTTATGGTGCGCTTACCTTTGGGGAGCGTCCGCTCAGCTTTTTGTCCGTAGAGGGCGCAATGGAGGTTGGTATTGAGGTTCACTCGTTGAGTAAATCGTATAATATGACCGGTTGGCGTTTGGGCTTTGTTGCGGGCAATGAAAAAATAGTGAAAGCAATTGCAGCGGTAAAGGATAATAACGACTCCGGACAGTTTATCCCGATACAGCATGCAGGCGCCTATGCGCTTCACCACCCAGAGATAACAGAGGCTACCTGCGAAAAGTATCGCAGGCGGCATGAGCTGCTTTCCGCTGCTCTGCGCAGAGTTGGTTTTGTGGCATCTTCTCCCAAGGCCTCTTTCTATGAGTATATGGAGATACCAAAAGGGACTCGCGATGGCCGCTCCTTTACGACTGCAGATGAGTTTTCGGATTTCCTGCTGCGCAACGCATGTATTTCTACGGTGCCGTGGGATGATGTGGGGCATTACATCCGTATTTCGGTTACGTTTGTAGCAAATGGTGTAGAAGAGGAAAAAAAGATTATAGAAGAGATTGAGCGCAGACTTATGCGCTGTGAGCTTGTATTTTAAAAGAAGTCAGAGTGCCCAAGGCCTTTCTAGCAATAATTAGAAAGACCTTGGGCTATACTGTTAGTAGATTATATGATTATAAAATATTATTGTAAAAGCAAAAAAGATGTGTTACGCTCAAGAAGAGGTGAAAACGATGGATGCAATGAATAAACAGCAGCCAGTTAACGTTGCGGTCTTTATCGACTACGAAAACGTTTATAAGTGCTTACTGGAGCAAAATCAAAATATGCTGCGCTTGGCCTTTTTTGAGAAGCTGAGGGAATGGTGCCGTATACACGGCAAGCGTGTAGTCAACATAGCGGTTTATTGTAACTTTGATAATAACGATTTACACGAGTCCTATCATCAGTCCCTATTGCAATCCTATGGGGTTGAAACCATTCACACAGCGAACCAGGGTAAAAACTATGCAGACCTGAAAATTACAATAGATGTGCTTGGTTCCATCTATTCCAACCACAATATAGACGAATTCTTTATTATGTCAAACGACAAAGACATGACTCCGCTACTCAACGTAATTCGTGCCAATAAAAGAAATGTGTCCGTTATTACAACCGGTGATCAATACAACGAGGCATTAACCGCCTTTGCGGATGAGCACATTAGCTTAGAAGAAATAGTCCAAACAAAAATAACGCACCGTGTTCTGGATGATATTATTGACCAGTACTGGAAGAAGTTTACCAAGTACTTTGATGAAAAGATTGCGGAGCACGATAAGACCGGTGTGTTTAAAGAATATGCGCTGGAGTATAATTTGAAAAATGAGATCGCCTTTTCAAAGGTAATGATTTACGAGATGGCCAATATCTTATTGGATCTATATCGGCAAGGCAAAGTACTCTTTTATCACTATTTGTATAATGGCAGGCCGTATGTCGCAATGCTCCCCTCAAATAAAAAAGAACTACTAATTCAAAAGCAAATATTAAATGAAGAAGCAATTTTAACTGATTTTGATATGGAATCAGTTGTGAAAACAAAATACGATTATTATAAAAGAATGGATTAAAAACGGACAAAAGAATAGGTGCTATTTTACCGCGCTTTTCACTCTGAAAAGCGCGGTTTTTTACGTCATTTTCCTTTTCATTATATATAGGAGAAAATACAAGCACTTTGTGATTCATAAAAAAGAGGAATAAAGATAGGTTTTTCCTGATTTTCTTTTACATTTTTAAATCACAGCGCGTGTGTTTTTGCAGTGCAAAAGTTACACGCAAAATCCTTATATATAATGAAAGGAAAATACGGCTTTAAAATCTAAGTTTTAGGCATTGTAATATGGCCTGTTAAGGCTTTTTTTGGGACAACCTATTCGTAATCCAAGAAACTCCCAAAAGAAATATGTAAAAATTCTTCTCTAATAAGTGGGAATGATTAGATAGAAAGAAATCGCTTCAAAATAAGAATATAAAAAGTGAATTAATTCGACTTTGTCTTTCGGTACATAACAAATAGTCAATTATTAACAGGTAAATAATTACAAATACATGCGATTATACTCTGGCTTTTTATGAAAATGTGAAACAGTAGGTCTCCTTAAAACTCCGCTTTTGCCGTGTAAAAAGCGGTTATCACTCTGTTTCAAACTGTTATTTTTTAAACTTATTTTTCGGTAGGAAAAGACAATTTCTTACAGGTTATGTAATTCCAATGTAGAAAAACAAAAATATGTTAAAAATCTAGCTATAGCTGAATTTTTTAAATGTGAGTTACGGTATTGCTTATGATTTTATGCCGAAATAATCTCTTATTTTACAAAGAAAAACAGCCTTGTAATGATTGTAACAAGTTTGTAACCGTTCATTTTCTTACAGTTTGCACAGAAAGGGGGGGACGTTTTCCCGACGAAAAAAAAGAAATTCGAAGAAAAGAGGCGTTTATAATATCTTTAAAAGAATTATTCGATTTTTCAATTGTGCAAACAGTACAAAAATACAATGGAATTGAATTTGACAGCATTCATATTGTGCAGATATAATAACGCCATCAACGAAATCCGAATTCCTTACCTCAACGACGCAAAGCTTCTTTGCGGTTTTTTCATTTTCAGAGCAGTTGAGGAAGAAGAAAGGAGACAATGCAGTTGGAACTACATTTTCCGGCTAAAAAATTCGTAGCGTTTGCGCTAACGATGATTATTTTTTTAAGTTCAGTCGTAACAGCGGTTGCAACAACCATTGCCGCAACCATCGTGGATGATAATAACACGTATACCATTCAAGTGCTGTCTTCCAAAACCGAAGACATTTTGGCACAGGCCCAAGTTGAGGTAGGCCCCCACGATGTGGTAACTAGAAATGACGAGCATGGAATCTTCATTCATATTCGCAGAGGATACGAAGTAAACGTATCTGCTAAGGGCAAAACCACTCCTGTGATTATGTACACGAATGAAACCGCTGCTCAGGCACTCCAAAAGGCTGGCGTACAGGTTAGTGGAAAAGATAAGCTGAATGTACCGCTTGACCAGGAGTTGACCTCGGGCGACCAGGTAAAGCTAACAAAGCAGTATGGAATTCATGTATTGTTTGATGGAGGCTTCCGCAGCCCCACGGTCTCAGAAGGAACCGTGAAGCAGGCTTTAAAAGAGAGCGGCATTACTCTGGGGAAAGACGACATCGTTACCCCCTCCCTCGATACACCGGTGGGAGATGGCCTTGTAGTGGCTGTTAAGAGAGTGACTTATCGTGAAGTAAAGAAAACAGAAGATGTTCCTTTTACGACTGTTGAAAAAGAGAGCGACACGGTTTCTCCTGGTGCTTTTCGTGTCACAACGGTTGGTGAACAAGGCCAGCGCGAAGTAGTTGTTCGCGAGAAGCTTGTGGACGGTACGGTGGAAGACTCCGAAACCGTTAGCAGTGCTATTGTGAAACAACCGGTTGCCGAAGTAAAGCTGGTTTCCCCTGCTGATCAGGAGGAAGAAGTATCTGCTACACCTACCTTTACAGACAGTAACGGTAAGCAGGTAAATTATCGCAAAGTCATTAAAGGCAAGGCGACGGCGTATACCTCAAACGGCGGTCGCACCTCAACCGGTAAGCTGGCTCAGGTTGGCTATGTAGCGGTTGACCCAAAAGTGATTCCCTATGGAACAAAATTGTATATTACCTCGCCCAATGGAAAGGTAGTGTACGGTTATGCCGAGGCAGCCGACACCGGCGGTGCAATGCGCAGCGGTCGTGTACTGGTTGACTTGTATTACGATACTGAGAGCCAGTGCAACAGCTTTGGTGTTCGCAATATGCTGATTTATGTTCTAGACTGACCACGGCTTGCGTAAAAAATGAAAAAGGAATGGCAGAATTTCTGCCGTTCCTTTTTTTGCGTTATCCACTCAATATGAATGTTTTACTGCGATAAAAGCAAGCTTCGTTTAGTTTTCGTAAAAAGAAAGAAAGCGCGAAGTCCATCGAATTTTGTGCATAATTCTTAAATGTTTTTTACAATTTACTCTAAAAATGGCTTGTTTCTTGACTCTCAACTTTTCAACATGGTATAATTGCGCAACATATCTTTATTTTTTTATGCGGTTTTGCTTTTCGGGAACGCACGTAGCACGAATGAATTATGTATCAACCGCATTTAAGAAAAACGAATACAGAGGAGAAAATTAGAATGGATTTGTACTATTACCTAGCAGCAGGTGCTGCGCTGGTCGCGCTGCTTTCAGCGGCGATTTTGGCAAGGCAGGTAACCGCACAAGCGGAAGGCACAGAGCGGATGAAAGAAATTGCAGCGGCAATTCGAGATGGGGCAAACGCTTTTTTATGGGCAGAATACAAGATTCTGGCAGTCTTCATTGTTGTGGTATTTGCACTTATTTCAGCAGTGTCTGGCTTTTTGGGGGCAGGCGCATTTTTAATGGGAGCGGTTTCTTCCATACTGGCAGGCTTTTTTGGCATGAACATCGCTACCCGCGCAAATGTGCGCACAGCCAATGCGGCAAAAGAGCACGGAATGCACCGTGCACTTGGTATTGCATTTTCCGGTGGTGCTGTAACCGGGCTGAGCGTGGTGGGTCTTGGCCTTTTGGGCGTAGGAATGCTGTATTATTTCGTACGCGACCCCAATATTCTCTTTAATTACAGCTTGGGCGTTTCCTCCATTGCGCTGTTTGCGCGAGTGGGCGGTGGTATTTACACCAAAGCGGCAGACGTAGGCGCCGACTTGGTAGGAAAGGTTGAAAAAGGGATTCCGGAGGATGACCCGCGTAACCCGGCGGTTATTGCCGACAATGTGGGTGACAACGTAGGCGACGTAGCCGGCATGGGAGCCGATTTGTTTGAGTCCTATTCCGTATCCATCGTTTCCGCCATTTCTTTGGGATTGGCTGTTTTCGGCGAAAAGGGAGCGTTGTTCCCGCTGCTGCTGGCGGCAGTTGGCATTTTTGCTTCTGTCATCGGAACGATTCTAATACGCATGAGCAATCAGAAGAATCCCAAGCGTGCGCTCGACAGCGGCACGCACTTTGCGAGCATTGTCGTAATGATCGGCGCGCTCCTGCTTAGCAACTGGCTGTTCGATGGCCTTATGCCGGGCTTTGCCGTGGTGGCCGGTCTTTTGGCCGGTGTTTTGATTGGAATTTTAACGGAAGTATACACCTCTGCCGAATTTGGGTTTGTGAAAAAAATTGCCCGTCAGTCTGAAACGGGCTCGGCAACCAATATCATCAGTGGTCTTGCAGTCGGAATGACATCCGTTACCATTCCTCTGCTCACGATTTGTGCCGCCATTTTTGTGTCTTACTCGGTTGGCGGTTTGTATGGCATTGCTCTTGCCGCTTTGGGGATGCTCTCCACCACAGGGATTACGGTTGCAATTGATGCCTACGGCCCAATTGCAGATAACGCAGGCGGTATTGCAGAGATGAGCGGGATGGATTCTTCCGTGCGTGAGATTACCGACCAGCTTGATGCGGTGGGTAACACCACAGCGGCAGTAGGAAAAGGCTTTGCAATTGGTTCGGCGGCGCTGACCGCACTTTCCCTGTTTGTTTCGTATGCGGAGGCAGTTGAGCTTGACTCCATTAGCATTCTGGAGCCTCGTGTTATGATTGGCTTACTTATTGGTGGTATGATGCCGTTCCTGTTCTCTGCGTTTACTATGGAATCGGTTGGCAAGGCCGCTTTTGAAATGATAGAAGAGGTGCGTCGCCAGTTTCACACCATGCCCGGCATTATGAACGGTACCCAAAAGCCGGATTATAAAAAGTGCGTGGCAATTTCTACGCGTGCCGCGTTAAAAGAAATGCTTGCTCCGGGACTAATTGCAATTATGACTCCGGTGGCAGTAGGGCTTTTGCTGGGTGTACAAGCATTGGGAGGTACATTGGCAGGTGCTTTGGTTACCGGTGTGATGATGGCTATTTTCATGGCAAACTCCGGTGGCGCATGGGATAATGCGAAAAAATACATTGAGCAGGGGAATCACGGCGGTAAAGGCAGCCATGCTCATAAGGCGGCAGTTGTAGGTGACACGGTAGGGGATCCGTTTAAGGATACATCTGGCCCTGCGCTGAACACGCTGATTAAGCTGATGTCTATCATCGCTTTGGTATTTGCACCCATTTTCCTTTCAAAGGGAAGCTTGTTGTAAAAGAGGCTTTACAATACTCGGTCCGTTTTTTTGAAAAATTAGAGAAGCAGAGCACTCCTTACACGGGAGTAAGTGAGGCTGGCAATGTAAAGTCATTTGATATAGTTAAGTATGGAGATAAAACACCAGGCATTCAAAATTATTATGGAGTAATGGATATGCGGGCACAGAAAAATATTCCTGGTTATAAATCCAGACCTGCCGATTAAACAGCAATGGCATTAACGCCAGAACAACACAATGCAACAAAGTCTGTATTTGGAAAATGGTAATATGAAAACTATGGATTCAAAGGGCAAGTTGATTGGAAAAGTATCTTTCCATAGCAAATACAAAAATTGTCTGAAGAGATTACTATCAAGAATTTCATAGATATATTTATGGACTAGAAAAGTAATGGAGTGAAGTGTTTATGAATATTAAAAAGTTAATTGCTAAAGCAAAGACTTTACCCAATTGCATTGTGCTACCTCCATCGAGGATGCCACAAGTGGAAAATAATTTAGCAATCCCAGACGATGTAAAAGAGTTTTATAGTCTTTGTGGAGGTATGAGCCTGTTTGAAGGTGCTGCTTATGCTATTAAAATTGTTAAGCCAGAAGAGGTCGTTTTTGCTAATCCAGTAATTATTGGTGAGGATATTATTAATGCCGAAATTGAAAAGGGAACTTATGATAGCGAAATATCTAGAGATTGGTTTATAATTGCTGACTTGTATAATTCGGATTATGCAGTTATTGATTTTAATAAAGAGCGGATGGGTCAATGCTACAAAGCATTTTGGGATAGTTATCCTGAAATGGGAGGTATGCCGATAATTGCTAAATCATTTACTGAATTGTTAGAACACTTTATAAATAATGGAGGGGGGTATTGGTATTTTTTAAAAGATGATTTTGTGCCATATGGTGATGCATATGATGGTATAGCTGGCTAATAAGAAATAGTGTAAGTGTAGTAGCCTGCCATCATAGTTTAGATATGCAAGGGCGGTTATCTCAACAGAAATAACCGCCTTTTTTTATTTGAACATTTCATTAAAAGTCACAGGTGTCAATAATGGCCACCATGTAACCCCTTGGTAAATGCGGGTGTTCTTATAATCCGACCATCTGACAGGTGACCGTATCACCAATTCCGATCACCTATGCAAAATGCCGCAGCCCGCATTGCGGGTTGATGTAAGCCGAGGCAAAACAAAGCCGCAAGCCTTTGTCTGCATAACCAGAAGGGCTGTAAGAATTATTTACGGCATGATGCGGACAAAGACCGAATACAAGCCGTTTGAAAAGTTGGCAGATTGCTGTTGTTTCAACTGCCATTATGGTAAAATAGAATTGCAGAATATGTAAAAAACCTCTGGAAAGGGGTTTCATATAGATTGTGCTTTTAGTGGTAAAAAGAGCTTACAGGATAAAACCACAGTATAGAATATCTATAATGCGGGAGCGGCTCTGCTTCATTCATTAAAAAATTTGATTCACCCTCTTGCAAATCGAACATACATTTGATAAAATAGCACTAATCGAACATATGAGCGGTTTTCGGAGGGCTAAAAATGAGTACAGTGGTAACCTTAGTAACTCTAGCGATAGCTGCGGTCGTTTTTCTTTGCAAGCGCCCACGTAGCAAGAGGACAAAGGGAATTTGGGGCTTGTGCGCTTTATCTGGAATTATGGGATTACTCGTACCGGGTGGTGCATTTGCAATGCAGGCAATGCAAAGCCTTCTACAAGGCTTGCTCGCGGGCTGCTGTTTGCTGGCGGTTTGCAAAGAATATCGTTTAAGAGCCCAGCATCTTCACACTTGCCGTTTGCGTACGACTTTGCCTGAACAGCAGCGCGGTTTAGAGCTTGCAAATTGTGCTCCCAATTTAGCGCCGATGCGGGAATCCTTGACATTCCCCGCCGGGCGAATTATACTTAGAACATTATTTTGGGTTTTCATTTCAAAAGCGAGGGGCATACAGGCAAGGCTTTTTTGCCGCCTTGTAACGAAATAACCCGGGAAATTCTCTGTGAAGAGAACAGGAGAGAAATACGGAATGATGGCATATCTTTACCCCGTTATCTGGTTTGCGGCAGGGTTGATTATGATTTTCAAACTTCGGCAGGAAAATAAGATTTTTATTTTCGCTGGAGTTTACTTTTTATTCTTAGGCGGCTGGTGGCTGACCAATATTCTCTACCCAGATTACCACATGTTCTCCGGGAATATGGGGTGGATACTGCGTGGAGTAACTGCATTGTCTCTGGCTGTGGTAAGCGTGGCCTTTTACCGTGAGAAAAAACGAACTGAGGCAATGCTTGAAAACGATAAAGAAGAGCAGAGCATACCGAACGATACCGAGCTAGATGCACTTGAGCCGGCAGAACCGGAGGAGACACAAGAGGCGGAAGGAAAAGAAGCCTTACCGGAAGAAGAATCACCGGATACCCACAGGGAGGACTAACCTTGCTTGCATCGATTCTCACTGTGGCAGAGAAGGTGTTCGTCATGTTTTTAATGATGGGCGTAGGGTACCTTTGCTACAAAAAGCGCATCATTACATCACGCGGCGCCGCACAGCTGACGAATTTGCTCCTGTATATTGTAGGGCCTTGCCTTATCATCTCGGCATTGCAGGGGAATTCTGGCTCAGTGAGTACCGGGAACATCCTGTTAACCATCGGTTTGTTTTTGGTCGGGATGATTGCTGCCGCCCTTGCAATGCAGCTTCTGTTTCGCTCCCAATCACCAAAACGAGCCGGGATGCTGCGTTACGGTGTGGTGTATACCAACTGCGGGTTTATGGGTTTGCCGCTGGCACAGGCGATTCTGGGCAATGCAGGCGTTGTGTATGCTTCGGCTTGCCTAGTGGCTTTTAACCTGCTTACTTGGACGCATGGGTACCTTCTTCTGGGCGGCGGTGGCGATGACCGCAGGCAGATGCTGAAAAACGCTTTGCTCAACCCCGGCACCATCAGCTTTGCGGTGGGTCTACCGTTGTTTGCATTTTCATTACAGCTGCCAGAAGCGATAATGGCTACCATGGGTTCTATGGGTGCAATGAACACCCCGCTTGCTATGATTGTGGTAGGTACCTATTTGGCACAGCTAAAGATAAAAGAGATTTTCTCAGACAGTGAGGTCTTAAAGGTTACTGTATTGCGCCTTGTTGTTGTACCGGCGGTATTTTTGGTACCGCTGTGGCTTCTTCAGCCCGATTCCGGAGTGCTCATTACCACTGTTCTTCTTATGGCAGCACCGGTTGGGATGAACTCCGTTCTGTTTGCAATTAAGCTGGGGAACGATGTGCCCCTTGCCTGTAAGATGGTGGCAATGAGCACGTTGTTTTCTATTCTGACGATGCCTGTGGTAGCGGCAGTGGCACAGCGTTTGGTGGCTGCTGGTTAAAAAGCAGTGGCGTTCGTGTGATTAAGCGCATAGTATGGAATGCGGGCGAGATTGAGTACCGCTTCAAATAGATTGCCTGCCTCAGTCGTTTCGGCTGTGGCGGGCATTTTCTTTTTGGACGTGTTTTGAGGGATGACACTGTGCTTGAAAAAGGGTGGAATTTGGGGTAAAATAGAACAGATTGAAATGGGGAGCGGTGCCCTTCGCAAAAAGAATGGGGCGCCGAACCTCCCAGCGGGAGAATCTGCCCCAAAAACAGCCGCTGCGCTTGCGCAGGAAGGAGTTCTCAACTATGTTAGTAGCACCCTCAATGTTAGCCTCCGATTTTTCCCATTTAGCGGACGAACTAAAAAAAATAACGGATGGCGGTGCCGATTACGTTCATTTGGATGTAATGGACGGCGCTTTTGTGCCAAATATATCCTTTGGTGCGCCGGTAATTGCCGCCATGCGCCCTCATACATCTATGCTGTTTGATGTTCACCTGATGATACAGCACCCCAAACGATACATAGCCGATTTTGCAAAGGCTGGGGCAGATATTATTTCGTTCCATGTGGAATGTGCAGATGACCCGGCAGAGGTAATCGCTGAAATTGTGTCTCATGGCGTAAGGCCCGCTATGGTGCTAAAGCCGAATACACCGGCTGAGTCGATTTTTCCATATTTGGACAAGCTATACATGGTGCTGCTCATGACGGTAGAGCCCGGCTTTGGTGGGCAGAGCTTTATGCCGGAGCCGCTTTTGAAGGCACGGCAGTTAAAAGAGAAAAATCCCTCCGTCTTGATTGAAGCAGACGGAGGGATCAACGCCCAAACGGTATTGGACTGTGCTCAGGCAGGCGTAGATATTTGCGTAGCGGGAACAGGCGTGTTTAAAGCGGCTGACCCCGCTGCGGCAATCCGGCAGCTGCAGTCTGCCGGTTGCTAAAGGCAGCCCCCTACCTGATTTACTGCATCACGTGAGAGAAGCTCACCATGTTCCATACACAATGCAGCGGCAGTTTTCCCAATGCCGCGCAGTCGGGCATACTCTTTTAAAAATGCTTCTGTTTTTTCTTTCATTGCAAAATACGGGGAGAGAATCAGCCGGTAGTTGCTCCCGTACCGCAAGAGCTGGCACCCGCCAAGGGTGTTAATGCGGTATAGGTGCTCCAAAACGTCTAGTAGATCTCCGGCGTTTTCCAGTTCATACACATAGGGCCCGGAGCATTTAATCCGGTAAATTTTACGCGGTTCTCCTTTTTTAGCCTTTGCTGGGGATACCGCGGTAAACATTAGCACGGTTTCACCGTCTGCGGTTGCCATCGCTCGAATCGCCACCTGATCTCTTTTTAGTGTGAAGTTGGTACTGGCGCAGGCCGCAGCAAAAATACGGGCAATGGTTAAACGGCAGTGCAGGCTGTTCCAGCTTAGTCCCTGCATTAGCCCCAAGGCTCGGGTTTCCCGTGCGGTTAGGATGATCAGCAGGTGAGAAGCATCCAGGGCTTTTGTCTTCAATCGAACACCCCCAATCACATTTAGAGCTTCACTACTATAATATTAACGGCCCCGGTATTTTGTAAGAGGTGATTTCAATGATTTCGTTTTTTTCTTCCGGTATTCGTCTGGAACAACAAAAAAGCCGTACCATGAAAGCGAAGATTTTAGTACTGCCGGCGCCAAAGGTACTTCATGTTCCCTTGCCGGGTGCTCAGGCAATTTCAGACCGCTGTGTGCGAGTACAAGAGACGGTACTGCGCTTTTCACAGCTTTCTATGCCGGGCAGTCATGTTGCCGTTACGTCACCAGTAAGCGGCATCGTTACTGGTTTTCAAACCTTTTCCCACCCGGTGCGGGGCACCGTAGATTGTGCGGTGATTGAGCAGGACGGTGAGGAACAGGAGCTAACGCTGCGAGCTCCAGAAATAGAGCTTACCCCACAGGGGCTCATTCATCTTGCTGCAGTAGCAGGGATTATTGATGAATATGATGGAATACCCTTGTTTAAGAAGCTAAAACGCCTCAGAAGAATGAAAATTGATTGGCTTGGTGCAAATGTGCTGGATGACGAGCCTTTTGTTTGCAGTGGTTTGGCTGTCCTGCGGGAGAACCCGCAGGGGGTACAAAGAGGGCTGGAGCTTGCGGCTCTGGCAGTTGGCGCGAAGAAGACCGGCGTTGCGGTAGTGAGCGGCTTGCGGGCGCGCAGCTACTCGCATGTGTCAGGCCATATTGCAGATCTTCTGGTTGGCAGCGGTGGTCGTTACCCCGCACAGCCGGGGTTAATCAAGAGATTACGAAAGCAGGGCTTTCACCCGGGTTTAATCGGGGTGCAGGCACTGGAAGCGCTTGCACAGGCAGCAGAGCGAGGAATTCCCCAAACAACCACGGTTATCACCGTTGCGGGGGAGGGCGTATCTCGCTGGCAGAACCTGCGTGTGCCGCTCGGCATGCCAATTGGGGAGCTGCTCGCAGCCTGTGGGCGTAAGAAACGCACGGCAGTTATCGCTGGCTCGCCCATTACTGGAAACCGTGTGGAGGACCTTTCTGCACCGGTTACCGCAGACCTTCGCTGCCTGATTGTGCTGCCGGAGGCCAAACAGACCGTAAAGGTATTCCCGTGTATTGGGTGTGGTAAGTGCGAAGCAGCCTGCCCGGTTGGGATTATGCCTTGGAATATTTACCGCCGCATACAGGGGCAGGAATTCCCCGATGCAAAGCAGCTTTTGCGGGTCGAGCATTGTGTTGGCTGCAACGCTTGCTCTGTCGTGTGTCCATCCGGGCTGGAGCTTGCCGAGGCGGTAGCCCGCGCAATGGAAATCAAAGAAAGGGGATAAGCGCTGAATGCAGCAACTTATAATACAAAAACCGCCGTTTCTCCGCAGTGGCCAAACGGTGTCTAGCATGATTAAGGACATGCTGTTGGCGCTGGCACTCCTGTTGGCTTTGCCTACTGTTCATTATGGCCTGCAAGTGCTTTTGATTGCTTTTGTATCCATGGCCTCTTGCTTTATTTGTGAGGTAGCCGCTTGTATGGTTGCAAAGCGTCAAGTAAATATATCGGAGTTATCCTTTGTAGTTACCGGCTTAATCATTGCAATGCTAATGCCGCCGTATGCACCTTTATGGCTACCTATGGCAGCAGCGGCGTTTGCAGTACTGGTTGCCCGTGTGCCGTTTGGGTTTACCGGGAATAACCCATTTAATCCGGCGGCCGCAGGTGTAGCGTTTGTTACCGTCTTTTGGCCGCAGAAGGTCTTCTCATATTTAGAGCCGTCCGCTTCATCGGTGTTAAAGGAGGGGCTAAAGCCCTTTCAAGTTCCCTCTGAAATGCTTTGGGGCAATGCAAGCGGTGCTATTGGCACCACTGCCGTGTTAGTAATTGCCGCTTGCGCGGTCTATTTAATCGTGAAGAAAACCGTAAATTGGAGAATCACCGTTTGCTTTTTGGCAGCCGCAGGGCTCATGGCACTGCTGTTCCCACGCATCATGGTTACTCCCCTTACTTCATTAAAGTATGAAATGCTCTCCGGTTCGTTACTGTTCTGCGCGGTGTTTTTAATAACGGATCCCGTTACATCACCCCGCACACAGGTGGGCAAAGCAATTTATGGTGCTGTTGCCGGCGTGCTGATTATGCTGATGCGCCGCTATGGCGCCTTTGAGCAGGCGGCATGCTTTGCGGTGCTGCTTATGAACGCGATTTCTCCGGTGATTGACAGCTTCGTGATTGCCATTCTAACAAGAAGGGAGGCAAGGCGTAGTGAGCAGCAATAAAAAGAAGACCAAGGCACAGCCGCAGATAATGGAAAAGGGCAGCCGCAAAAGTGCTTCGCGGGGCTCTAAGAAAACAATCCAGCAGCGATTGGTAAAAGAAAGCATCGGCATTTTTCTCAATGGTCTAGTCTACCGTAACCCTGTGGCGCTTGGCGCGCTTGGTCTCTTCCCTGTAGTGGGAGCGGGGTATAGTATAGAAAATGCTGCCGTGCTCTCTCTCATGATGTTGGTGATGATGCTTCCGGTTTGCCTTCTCAGCGGGTGGCTCAAGGTGCCAGTATGGATTCGCCCGGCCTTGGCTTTAGTGCTTTCTGGAATTTTGTATATTCCAGCAGCTTATCTTACCAAATGGCTTTTGCCGCAAACGGTATCGACTTTAGGGGTGTATGCCATTTTAATGATAGGCAACTCGATTGTGCTTTCTCGTGCGAATGACTATGCGCCTACGCATATTTCGCTAGCGGTGCTAATGGATTCTTTGGGCTGTACGGCTGGCTTTTCCGCCGTATTGTTTTTGGTTGCCGCATTCCGGGAGATTTGGGATAAGCTCGTTGCAAATACGGGCGGCGTGTACCACGCGGGGGCATACCCGTTGGTTGGGTTCTTGCTGCTGGGTATGATTGCTGCTCTCATTCAGCACATGAATGCGAAGCGACTGGCGGCAGAAAGGAAGGCGAAGCAGTAATGGAAATGGCAGCTCAGTTATTTCTTTATGCAGTTTTGGCGATTACCGCACAGAATGTGATTTTCTGTGGGGGAATTGGCTTTAGCCGCGTACTGCGTGCGGCACGCAGGCCCAAAATTTTGCTTTCTTATGCTGGTCTATTGAGCTTATTTACACTTCTTTCTGCATGGCTTGGAATCGGTATTAATAAGTTGATTCCGGGAATGAGCCCCATTGCATTTTACCGCCCCGCCATCTTTGCGGCGTGTGTTGCGGTTTTGTATTTGCTTGCGGCTCTTATATACCGCGTATTTTTTGCGGCACGTTATAAAAGGTTGGAGCCTGTTTTTTCTTCCTCCGCCATTAACTGCCTAGTTTTGTCGATGCCCTTTATTCAAAGAGTATTTCGTATGAATGAATGGCAGATTACCGGCTATGCGATTGGGTCAGGAGTGGCGTTCTTCTTGGCGGCTCTTGTATTGTCTCATGCTATGGAGCGGCTGAAAAACCCCGATATGCCAAAAGCGTTTCAAGGTTTGCCATCGGTGTTTTTGTATGTAGGTATTTTATCGCTCGCGATATTTGGTTTTGCGGGAGGCAAGCTTTTTTAATAATTTAATTTTGCGCTACGGCGCAAGATTTTGATGGCGCTGGGGCTTTGCCTTGGCGCCATTCATTTTGTCTAAGTGTTTTTAAAGCGGCTGCCACCGCAGAGAATTTCTTCTTTCTTTTCATTCGCCCTTCAAGCCGGGGCAGGCTCGCCTTTTCTCGATGAAGAGAAAAGGCGGAAAGACTCACCAAAGGCAGAGCCTTTGGTCGTTGAGAGGGAATCCAAAGGGAGAGAATCGATACTCTCCCTTTGGAAGGCCTTTGCCTACTTTCACCCTTTCGTGAAAGGTTGTGCCCGCCCCGGCATGAGGGGCAAAGCCCTGTGCCAGCAGAAGCCTCGCCCCGCTCTGCGCATTGGCGAGAGTGCATTAAAAAATAACAGCAAAATCAAGTGAAAAAGAAGAATAAAATTGGTTTTCAACAGAAAGTTAACAACTTGTTGAAAACTTTCTTGAAATCCTCAAATAAAAATCCCCACTCTAAAAGAGTAGGGAACTTTTCGTATTCTTAATAAAGTAATTAGGCGTTTTTTTCGATAAAGCGCTTTATATTCCGTGCGCCAAGCTCTAACACCAGATCCAGCGTTTTGGGCAAATGGAACAGCCCTGCAATGTGTGGTGTTAGAATCACATTTTTCTCCTGCCACAAGGGGTCGCTTGCCGGCAGAGGTTCGGGATCACAAACGTCGGTGACAAAACCGCCGAGCTGCCCGCTATGCAAAGCATTTCGAACCGCTTCTTGGTCTACGGATTTACCGCGACCGCCGTTAATCAGTAACGCACCCGGCTTCATGAGCTCAAGCCGGTGCTTGTCCATAAAATGATGTGTCTCGCTCGTATACGGCAACGCCATTGCCACTGCATCCGCTTTGGGAAGAAGCTGTTCGAGCTCACTGAGCGTGTGCATTTCATCAAAAGCTCCGTTTGGTGTACCACCCGAGCGACGCACACCGATGGTGTAAGAGCCGAGCGCTTTGCACAAACGCGCATAATGGGTACCAATGTCTCCTGCCCCAATCACCAGTATGTTCATGGAGGAGATGGATTGCACTTCGCCCTCGTCCTTCCATAAGGATTGCAGTTGGTTGTCTCGGTACAAGTGAAGCTTTTTGCAAAAAGAGAGCGTGAGAGCAAGCATGTGTTCTGAAACAGCAACTCCGTATGCACCGCTCGCGCTAATCATGTTACAGTTGGGCGGTAGAATACCTTCGGCATCGTATTTATCACTGCCCGCAGTTCTCAATTGCAGAAGTCGCAAATTCGGCAGCTTGGCCAGCTTTTCAGGCGGCGGGTTGCCAAAAATAATCTCAGCCTCATAAAGCTGTTCCTCGCTTACCGTCTTAAAGGTGGCATAAGTAATTGCAGCACCGGGAATGCTTTGTTCCAGACGCTCTTTTTGCGAATCGGATAAACGCGATAAAACCAAAACTTTTTTCATGCAGACACTCCCTAAAACAAAAATTTAGTAGTGAATCGAATCCAGCATTTTGTCGAGTACTGATTGGTCAGAGGTTAAACACTTACTGTAAATCACGGTATTGTTCACTCGGCTTACCCGGTAATAAAGCTCGCCGTTTGTTACCGTATACTTTGCGTATGGGGTGGAGTCTAAATTTGTGGGTTTGTTACCGCCGGTTTGAATTCCATCTTTTAATGAATTGTACATCCGCAGAGCAACACTGTCGTCTGCAAGAGCGGCGTAGTACAGCTCATTGCCATTTTTATCGGTTGCACTCATATAGCTTTTTGCACCGCTCAGCTGTTCGGTATTGTCAGTTACGGTGTAACCGGCCGCTTCGGCCATGGTTTTAAAATCGTTTGCGTCTACGGCAGTGCGTGCGGAGCAGCCGGTCATAGCCAATGCCAGCACTAGCAAGGCCGATAAAAGTAAAAATCTTTGTTTCAACGGGAGTTCCTCCTGTGTATTGGGTAATTTTTTTGAGCGTTAAAATATGTAAAAATTTATTTGCGACGATGCACGTCTTTATGGCGTATATTATACACCAAAATGGGGCAAAAGAACAGCGCATTCCTCCGATTCAATTGTTAAAATCCTCCATAGGAATTCCTTGGCGGAATTGGTAACTGCATGAATAACAGAAAAGAGAGTGCGGATAATAATTACAAATCAAAACGCAGGAGGGAGTATTATCTTGAAGGCAACAGGAATTGTCAGAAGAATTGATGATCTGGGTCGTGTCGTTATTCCAAAAGAAATCCGCCGTACTCTGAGAATCCGTGAGGGCGACCCTCTCGAAATATTTACGGATGCCGAGGGTGGCGTTATTTTTAAGAAGTATTCAGCCGTTGGAGAGATGTCTGCTTTTGCAGCACAGTACGCAGATGTGTTGAGTAAAATTGCAAACCGTCCAGCTCTTGTATGTGACTGCGATCATGTAATTGCAGTAGCGGGTGCATCTCGCAAAGAATATATGGAGCGTCGTGTCTCGCAGGATTTGGAAGAGACCATGCACGCTCGCCACACGTATGTGCGTGACCAAAACAGCCCACCCCTGCAACCGGTAGAAGGCATTAACCGTGCTGCGTCGGTGGTGTACCCCATCATTGCATCTAGCGACGTTATGGGAGCGGTTGTGCTGCTCGCGGGGGATTCTTCCGAACAGCCGGATGCAAGCGACATTAAGCTCACGCAGGCCGCGGCTTCTTTTCTGGCGCGGCAGATTGAAAACTGAAATTAAAGTTGCATTTTAAAAAGTATTATGCTATACTAATTTGAGTAAATAACGGTGAGGATGAAAGAGTGGGGTGACCCGCTCTTTTGTTTGTCTATGAGGTGAAAGCGTTGGCTGCAAAGAAAAAATCGGGGAATACCGTAACTGCTGTTTGGGCGTTGGCAGAGAAGGCCGCAAGCGGCACAGGCGTTACAATTTGGGACGTTCGCTTTGTAAAAGAGGGCGCAGATTGGTTTTTGCGCGTATTTCTTGACAAACCCGAGGGTATTAGTATGGATGACTGCGTAATGGTCAGCCGTGAGCTGAACACCCTGCTGGATGAAGAAGATTTAATTGAGCAAAGCTATTGCCTGGAGGTTTGTTCTCCGGGGATTAACAGAGAATTGACCCGCCCGGAGCATTTTGAGCATTTTACCGGCTCGCCGGTGCGGGTTAAATTGATTCGCCCGCTGCCAGATGGCCGCCGGGAGCTTAACGGGGAGCTGCTCTCTTTGGCAGATGGAGAAATCCGCCTGCAAGTTGATGAGGAAGAAGTATTGACCATAGCTCAGAAAGACAGCGTCTCGGTGCGCCTGTTGGATGACGATTTTGAAGAGGAGTAAGGTTAGATGAACAGCGAAGTTTTTGAGGCTTTGAATTTGTTGGAAAAGGAACGTGGCATCCCGGTCGATTTTATGCTGGATAAAATCAAAAAAGCGATTTTAACCGCTTGTAAGAACAGCTACGGCAATGAGGATGCGCTCATCAACATGGACGCCGCCCGCGGTAATTTTGAAGTGTTCCTGCGTAAAACCGTGGTAGAGCAGGTGGAAGAGCCGGGCAAAGAAATTTCGCTGGCGCAGGCTAGAGAAATCGACCCCTCGGCAGGTATGGAAGATAAGGTCAACGTAGCGCTCAATACCAAGGAGTTTGGCAGAATCGCTGCTCAAACTGCTAGAAATATTATTCGCCAGGGCATTCGCGACGGTGAGCGCGGGCAAATGATGCAGGAGTTCCAAAGCAAAAATCAGGAGCTGGTAAGCGCATTGGTTGAGCGTGTAGACCCCCGTTCCGGAGCGGCTACTCTTAAAATTGGCAAGGCAGAAGCCGTGCTGCCCAAAAGTGAGCAGGTTGGCGACGAGCAGCTGCGTGAAGGTGACCATATAAAAGTTTATGTGGTGGATGTAAAAGAGACGGAAAAAGGCCCCCGTGCCATGATTAGCCGTACCCACCCCGACTTGGTAAAGCGCCTGTTTGAAACCGAAGTGCCTGAAATTTATGACGGCGTGGTTGAGATTAAGGCAGTTTCCCGCGAGGCAGGTTCGCGCACAAAGCTTGCGGTGCAAAGCCACAATGCAGACGTTGACGCGGTAGGTGCATGCATTGGTGCACGTGGTGCCCGTGTTTCGAATATCGTCAATGAGCTTGGCGGCGAGAAAATCGACATTGTGGAGTACAGTGAAGACCCCGCTCAGTTTATTGCTTCCGCACTTTCCCCGGCAGACGTTGTTTCTGTTCAGGTGGCAGAGGATGGCTCTCGCGTATGCCGCGTTACCGTGCCGGATAGCCAGCTTTCGCTTGCCATTGGCAACAAGGGCCAAAACGCCCGCCTTGCTGCAAAGCTAACCGGCTGGAAGATTGATATTAAGCCCGAAAGTGGCTTTTTTGGCGAAGAGCCAGTAGCTGTTGAAAAAGCAGAGGTAATAGAGGAAGAATAACATAGGGCAATCGGCCGGGGAGCCTCCCATCCCATGTAAAATAGGGAGAGAAGCCGCGCAGCTGCGCGGGAAGGAGTAAGTGTTATATGATACAAAAGCGCGTGCCCCTGCGTATGTGCGCAGGCTGCGGAGAAATGAAACCGAAAAAAGAGCTGGTACGGGTGGTGAAAGCGCCGGATGTGAAAGATGATTCGGGGCAGGTCACTGGGCCAGGGGAGATTTCGCTGGATTTAATCGGCCGTAAACCCGGGCGCGGTGCTTATGTATGTAAGGATATTAATTGTCTGAGAGCGGCGCGTAAGTCCAAGCGGTTTGAGCGGGTTTTTTCCTGCGCTATACCGCCGGAGGTGTACGACCGCCTGGAGGAGGAGATCGGAAAATGACAAATCGGGTTCTCTCTCTTTTAGGCATCGCCCGGCGCGCGGGCCGGCTCAGTTTGGGTCATGATGCCGTAGACGAAGCCTTGAAGAAGAGAGAAGCAAAACTGATCGTATTAGCGCAGGATGTTTCTGCGCGCACTGCCACCCATGCGCAAAAGGCGGCTCAGCAGGCTGAGGTGCCTTGCCTTATACTTGCAGATGGCATGGATGAAATCGGTATGGCAATTGGCAAAAAAATCGGTGTGATTGCAGTAAACGATCAGGGATTCGCTAAGAGGTTGACGGAGCTGGCCAATGAGGCGGCAGACAAACGGGAGGGATGAGTTAATGATGATGAAATACAGGGTGCACGAAGTAGCGAAAGATCTTAACGTACCGAATAAGGTTGTATTAGATATTATTCAAAAGTATTGCGATGAAACCAAAAAACATATGACTGCATTAACCGAGAAAGAGCTGGATATGGTGTTTGAGTCCATTACTCAGCAGAAAAGCACAGGCTCTTTAGACGCCTATTTTGCAGATAATGCGCAGAACGCAACACAGCAGGCTACCGCTCAGGCGGAAGCGCCCGCAGCGCCTGCGTCGGTACAGCAAGCAGCACAACCGGCACAGCCACAGCCTGCACAACCCGTGCAGCAGCAGGCTCCGGCGGCGGCACAGCCACCCGTGCGTAAAGCGGTTAAACCGGGTAAAATTACACCGGTAGGCCCCAAACCAACTGCCCCTCAGGGCCAGCAGCAGGGTCAAAACCGCCCGCAGCAGAGCCAACAGCGCCCTGCACAGCAACAGGGTCAGAATCGCCCGCAGCAGAACCAGCACCACGGCCAGAATGCACAGCCGCATCAAAGCCATGCGCCTGCCGCCTCTGCTGCAGATTCCAATGTGGTTCGTAAGCCCCAGGGGCGTATTGTAGACACTCGTACCTCTAACGTAGAGCTCGACCGCTACAACGAAAAGTATGACCGTATGGCTTCTGAAAAAGTGAAGACAGACAACGTTGTGAAAAAGCAAAAGCTGACACAGCGTAGCTCGCAGTACCGCGGCAAGCCCAGAAATGCCCGCCGTGAGACCGAGGGCGAGCGTTTGCGCCGTATTGCGCAGGAGCGCAAGCAAAAGCAAATGACAATTACCATTCCAGAGGAGCTCACCGTCAGCGAGTTTGCACTTCGCCTGAAGGCAACCGCGGCAGAAGTCATCAAAAAGTTGATGGCGATGGGTGTGTTCGCTACTGTAAATGATACCATTGATTACGATACCGCCTCCCTTGTTGCCATGGAGTTCCATGCAAAGGTAGAAAAAGAGGTTGTTGTAACCATTGAAGAGCAAATTATTGACGATAGTGAAGATGAGGATGACAACCTGATTCCCCGTGCCCCCGTTGTGGTGGTTATGGGTCACGTTGACCATGGTAAAACCTCTTTGCTTGACGCCATTCGCAATGCAAAGGTAACTTCTTCCGAAGCGGGCGGCATTACCCAGCACATTGGCGCATACCGCGTTGAAGTGCAGGATCGCCCCATTACCTTCCTCGATACCCCTGGCCACGCAGCGTTTACCACCATGCGTGCCCGTGGTGCGCAGGTAACCGATATTGCAGTGCTGGTTGTTGCTGCGGATGACGGTGTGATGCCGCAGACGATTGAGGCAATTAACCATGCTAAGGCGGCAGGCGTTTCCATCATTGTAGCGGTTAATAAAATGGATAAGCCCGCTGCGAATCCCGACCATGTAAAGCAGCAGCTAACCGAATACGGCCTTGTTGCGGAAGAATGGGGCGGCGAAACTCCTTGCATCCCCGTTTCTGCCAAAACACAGCAGGGCATCGATGATTTGTTAGAGATGATTCAGCTGGTTGCCGATATGAAGGAGCTTCGTGCGAACCCCGAGCGTGCTGCAAAGGGCACGGTTATTGAGGCTCGTTTGGATAAGGGTCGCGGACCCATCGCAACCGTGCTGGTGCAGAACGGCACCCTGCATGTGGGCGACATTGTAGTGGCTGGCTCCAGCGTTGGCCGTGTGCGTGCAATGATGGATGACCGTGGTAACCGTGTGCAGGAAGCAGGACCCTCTATGCCGGTTGAGATTACCGGCCTTGGAGAAGTACCTTCCGGTGGTGATACGCTCAATGCCGTTTCCGATGAGCGCTTGGCTCGTGAGCTAGTTGAGCAACGCTACAACGAGCAGAAGGAAGAGCAGTTCCGTGCGCAGACCAAGGTCACGCTCGATAACCTGTTTGACCAAATGCAGCAGGGTGAAATGAAGACTCTTCAAGTCATTGTTAAGGCAGACGTACAGGGCTCTGTGGAGGCGGTTCGCCAGTCTCTGGAGAAGCTCACGAACGAAGAGGTTCGCGTTTCTGTCATTCATGGTGGCGTTGGTGCCATCAGTGAGTCTGACGTAATGCTTGCGAATGCTTCCAATGCCATTGTTGTTGGCTTTAACGTTCGCCCAGACCCCATTGCCGAAGAAAACGCAAAGCGCGACGGCGTGGATATGCGACTGTACCGCATTATTTATGATTGCATTGACGAGATTGAATCTGCAATGAAGGGCATGCTTGCCCCGAAATTCCGCGAGATTGCTCTCGGCAAGGCAGAAGCACGTGAAATTTACAAAATCACCAATGTGGGCATCATTATTGGCGCTCATATTACATCCGGCAAACTGATCAGAAACGCCCAGGTTCGCGTGGTGCGTGACGGAATCGTAATTACCGAAGATAAAATAGCCTCTCTGCGCCGCTTTAAAGACGACGTAAAGGAAGTGGCAGAGGGCTACGACTGCGGTATCGGTTTGGATCGCTTCAACGATGTAAAGGAAGGCGACATTCTGGAAGCTTTTGTCATGGAGGAATACCGGGAGGATTAAGGAATGCCCAGCCATAAAATAGAACGTATTACAGAAGATATTCACCGCGAGCTCACGGCAATTTTCCGTGAGCTTAAGGATCCTCGTGTTCAAGGCGGCCTCATTAGCATTGTGCGTGTGGACGTAACAAACGATCTTTCGTACTGCACGGTATTTATCAGTGCAATGGAGGGTATGGAGAAAGCGAAAATTGCAGTAGAGGGGCTAAAATCGGCTGGCGGCTTTATTCGCCGTGAGCTGGGGCTTCGACTGAAAATTCGCCATGTGCCAGCGCTTTTGTTTCGTGCGACCGATTCCATTGAATACGGCGCAAGCATCAATAAGCTTTTGATGGATTGGAAAGACGGTGCAGAAGAAAACGGGGAGGATCACGATGATTGATCTCGAGCGCGCGGTTTCTCTCCTGCGTAACGCGCAGGACATTGAAATATTAAGCCACCATTTCCCGGATGGCGACACACTGGGCTGTGCGGCGGCACTCTGCCACGCACTGCACCTTCTTGGCAAGCGTGCCCGTTGCACCTGTGCTGACCCCGTTTCTGAAAAATATAGCTTCTTATTCGAAGAGATTGAGAAGCAGGACTTCCCCGCGCAATTTGTAGTAAGTGTGGACGTAGCAGACATTAAGCTGCTAGGCCCGGTGCTCGCCGCAAAGCATGCCGGTAACATTGATTTGTGCATTGATCACCACGGTTCTCATCAGATTTTCGCAAAAGAATCGTATGTAGACAGCACCGCCGCTGCGGCGTGTGAGATTATCTATGAGGTAATCTGCCGTTTGGGTGTGGTGCCGGATCAAGTGATTGCGCAGGCGGTTTATACCGGAATCACCACAGATACCGGCTGCTTCCGCTATACCAATGTGACCGCACGCACGCACGAAATTGCTGCTCAGGTCATTCGTACCGGTATCGATGCCGCAGACATTAATCGCCAGATGTTCGAAACGAAAACTCGCGCCCGCCTTGAAATGGAGCGCAGCGTTTTGGATTCGATTGAGTTTTATTTTGATTCGCGCTGTGCGGTGATGCAAATTAGCCGTGCGATGATCGATGCTTCCGGTGCTGACGAAGGTGATTTGGATGGCCTTTCGGCAATCCCTCGCCAAATCGAGGGCGTATTAGTGGGCGTTACCATGCGGGAGCGCAAAATAGGCGGCTATAAAGTTTCTCTGCGCACATTGCCGCAGGTAAATGCGGCTAAAATATGTGCAGAGTTCGGCGGCGGCGGCCATATTGCAGCAGCTGGCTGTACCATTGAAGAAGACTTTGAGTCGGCTCGTGAAAAGATTTTAAAAGTAATTGGTAAGGTTCTCGAAACAATGTGAGGTGACCCCGATGGACGGAGTCCTAATAATTGATAAGCCCTGCGGCTTTACCTCGTTTGACGTGGTCGCGGTTGCACGCCGCCTTTGCAGAGAGAAAAAGATTGGCCATACCGGTACGCTGGACCCAATGGCAACAGGGGTTTTGCCCCTGCTTTTGGGGAAAGCTACTCGTGCCGCTTCTTTGCTGGAGGATTCCGATAAGGTATACTGCGCGGTGTTTCGCCTCGGAGTAGAAACCGATACGCAGGATAATACGGGCGAGGTGCTTCGCGAGAGTAACGCTCCGGTAAGTCGTGCGCAGCTGGAGGAAGCTCTTCCCCAATTTCGGGGTGAGATTATGCAAACACCGCCGATGTATTCAGCAGTGCGGAAAGACGGTAAGCATCTGTATGAGCTGGCGCGTCAGGGAATTGAAGTGGAACGTGAGTCCCGTCCGGTTACCATTTACCGGCTGGAGCTTTTGGAATACAATGAGCAGGAACGGCAGGGTAGCTTGCTGGTTGAATGCTCGAAAGGAACGTATATCCGCACGCTTTGTGCAGATTTAGGACAAGCCGTGGGAAGCTTGGGGATTATGACGGCACTGCGCCGTACTCGTGCCTGTGGCTTTTCACTCGAGCAGGCGTTGCCGCTCGAAGAGGCTCGTTCACTTGCGGAAGAGAATCAGCTTGCCGGTAGGGTTTTATCGGTAGAAAGCTTGTTTCTCCACTTGCCGCAGGTTTCGGTAACAGCCGCGCAGAGCGTTCGCTTTCAAAATGGTGGGGCGCTTGCATTGGAGCGCTTGCGCCTGAGCAGCCCGTTAGCGCCACAGGAGCGAGTGAGGGTGTATTCCTCAACGGGGGAGTTTTTAGGGCTGGGTCAGGCAAATGCAGAAACGCAGGAGCTTGCCGTTCTGCGGTTGTTTTGCAGCAGAACAGGAGAATAAAAAAGCCGAATAGCGCCGGTTTCCCGTGAGAAAATGGTATGATTGCGCTGGTCGGGAGGTTTTTGTTTGAGATTACAGGTGTTCCATGATTTGAAACAGATAGCACCTTCAGAAAGTGCAGTGGCAATGGGCGCTTTCGACGGAGTCCACTTAGGCCACAGAAGAGTGATTTCGTGCGTTACATTTACAGCCCGTAAGCTTGTGCCAACGGTTTTTACCTTTGATGCCAGCCCACAGGAGCTGTTAAAAGGGGAGGGTGATTTGCGCCTGACCTCGTGCGAAAGCAAAATGCGTGTATTAGAGGGTTTAGGTGTTCGCCGAGTGTACATGCCTCGGTTTGAAGAGGTAAGGTCGCTTTCGCCCCGCGAGTTTGTTGAGAAAATATTGCATCATACTCTGCGCGCAAAAGAAGTGAGCTGTGGCTTTAATTTTCATTTTGGCCGCGGCGGTACAGCCGGCAGCAATGAGCTGCGCGAAATTTGCGCGGAGTTTGGAATAGAGGTTTCGATAGTTCCTGCACTTACGGTAGATGGTGAGCCGGTTAGCTCAACACGCATTCGGAAGGCTCTGCTATTAGGGGATGCGACGGAGGCGGCCCGCCTTTTAGGGCGGTTTTATTCCATCGATTTTCCGGTTGCGCACGGGCGCCAGCTTGGCAGGCAGCTTGGGGCGCCAACCATTAACCAGCCGTTTCCGCCCGGGTTCCTTGCACCGCGGTTTGGTGTGTATACCTCTGTGGTAACGGTAAATGGCAAGCGATATGCCGGTGTTACCAATATCGGTGTTCGCCCCACTGTGGGTTCTGACGGAGTTTTAGCAGAAACCATGATTGATGGTTTTTCGGGCGATTTATACGGCCGCCGCGTACCCGTAGAGCTGGTTTGCTTTTTGCGCCCGGAGCAGAAATTTGGAGATTTAGACCAGCTTCGCGAAGCGATTCTGCGGGACGCACAGACCGCCCGCAGCTTGGCTGCTCCCTATTTACAAACACAGGAAGCTATGATATAATCAATAGGTTAAATTGCCCCTTACCCGGAACAAGGAGTAAGCCCCTTTGGGGAGTTCACCAGCCTTATGCTGGGTTTGAGGGTACAATAGGTGCGTAACTCGCACGGAAGGGTGGAAAAAATATGTTAAAAGAAGAAAAACAGCAGATTATTGAGCAGTATGCTTTACACGAGGGAGACACCGGCTCCGCCGAGGTTCAGATTGCGATTCTGACCAAGAGAATCAACGATTTGACCGATCACCTCAAAGCACATAAGAAAGACCATCACTCTCGCCGCGGTTTGTTGAAAATGGTTGGCCAGAGAAGAAGTTTGCTGAAGTACCTGACCAAGACAGATATTGTGCGTTATCGCGTCATTATCGAGAAGTTGGGCATTCGTAAGTAATAGCACGCTGTTTCGGGCAGACGGCTTTTTTAGCCGTCTGCCTTTTAGGCATATTTAAGCAAAACCATAAAGAAATGGGAGGTTTCGGGTTTTAGCAGTGAAACGAGTTCCCAACAATTTTTGTGTAGGAATTGGTTTTATTGCTAAGCCTGCTTCCCTCCCGGGCATAATGTAGTTGAAGTGACAAGGAGGATTATTTGATGTTCGAGAATTTCAAGGTGTATGAAACCGAATTCGCAGGCCGCCCTCTGGTGGTTGAGACCGGCAAAATGGCACAGCTGGCTAATGGAGCTTGCCTTGTTCGTTATGGCGAAACGGTTGTTCACGTGGCAGTAACCGCATCTGCTAAGCCGCGCGACGGTATCGATTTTTTCCCGCTATCGGTTGATTTTGAGGAAAAGCTCTATGCAGTAGGTAAAATCCCCGGTTCTTTCATGAAGCGCGAAGGCCGCCCCTCAGAGAAGGCTGTTTTGGCTTCTCGCGTAATTGACCGCCCCATTCGCCCCTTGTTCCCTAAGGATATGCGCAACGACGTTTCTGTTGTTTGCACTGTCATGTCGGTAGACCCCGACTGCTCCCCTGAAATTGTTGCCATGGTAGGTACCTCCATTGCTATCAGCATTTCAGACATTCCGTGGAGAGGGCCGATCTCTGCTGTTTCGGTTGGCTATGTGGATGGCGAACTGGTTATCAACCCCACTGCCGAGCAAAGAGAAAACTCCAAAATGGCTGTTACCGTTGCTTCTACCGATTCTCGCATTGCCATGATTGAGGCTGGTGCAGAGCAGGTAAGCGACGAAGTAATGTATGATGGTATTATGGCTGGTCATGCCGCCAACCAGCAGATTATTGAGCTCATCAACAAGATGAAGTCAGAAATCGGCAAAGAGAAGTTCAGCTACCCGAGCAACGAGCCGGATGAGGACATGCTCAATGCAATCAAAGAGTTTGCAATTGAAGACATTCGCCTTGCACTGGATACGGACGATAAAACAGTTCGCGATGCTCGCCTCAAGCCCATCTACGATAAAGTGCATGAGAAGTTCGCCGATATTTACCCCGATAGTGCGGCTAAGATTGACGAATGCCTCTACAAAACACAAAAATATGTGGTTCGCCGTTGGCTGCTCGACGAGCGCAAGCGTGTGGATGGTCGTGGAATGGATGAGATTCGTCCGCTCGCTGCTGAGGTTGGTCTGCTGCCTCGTGTACACGGCTCCGGTATGTTTACCCGTGGCCAAACACAAGTACTCACCATTGTTACCCTTGGCCCGGTTACAGACCGCCAGCTTTTGGATGGAATCGATGAGGAACAGTACAAGCGCTATATGCACCACTACAACTTCCCCTCGTATTCCGTTGGTGAAACAAGACCCAGCCGTGGCCCCGGCCGCCGCGAAATTGGTCATGGTGCTTTGGCTGAGCGTGCATTGCTGCCGGTGATTCCTGCCGTTGAGGATTTCCCCTATGCGTTGCGCTTGGTTTCTGAGGTTCTCTCTTCGAACGGTTCTACCTCGCAGGGCTCTGTGTGCGGTAGCACCTTGGCACTGATGGATGCCGGTGTGCCGATTAAGGCTCCGGTTGCTGGTATTTCTTGCGGTTTGATTACCGAGGGCGACCGCTGGATGACCATGGTTGATATTCAGGGCCTGGAAGATTTCTTCGGCGATATGGACTTTAAGGTTGCCGGTACCCATGAGGGTATCACCGCCATTCAGATGGACCTGAAGATTGATGGTCTTACCCCTGAAATGGTAAAGGAAGCTTTGGAAAAAACCCACACGGCTCGCGACTATATCCTCAACGATATTATGCTCCCGCAGATTCCCGCGCCACGTGAAGAGCTTTCTAAATATGCACCAAAGATGCTGTCTACCGTGATTCCTACGGAGAAAATCCGTGAGGTTATCGGTTCCGGCGGTAAAGTTATTCAGAAAATCTCCGCTGAATGCGGCGTTAAGATTGACATTGAAGATGATGGCCACGTATTTGTATCCGGCATTGACATTGACAACTGCCGCCGTGCAATGACCATTATCGATACCATCGTAAATGACCCCGAAGCCGGTGCCATTTACAACGGTAAGGTAACCCGCATCATGGACTTTGGCGCATTTGTTGAGATTGCCCCCGGTAAGGAAGGTCTTGTTCACATTTCTCGTTTGGATGTAAAGCGTACCGAGAAGGTGACCGACGTTGTCAATGTTGGCGATGAAGTGATGGTTAAAGTGCTTGAGATTGACGATAAGGGTCGCTTGAACCTTTCCCGTCGTGATGCACTGATTGAGGTTGAGGGTCTTGTACCGGAAAACGAAATTTCAGACGCACCTCGCCGTCCGGCTCCTCGCAGAGATGACCGCCGTGACGACCGCCGCGGCAGCAATGGCTTCCGCCCCAATACCAATAGGCCCCGCGAGTAATCGAGATATAGTTAAATGCTTTTATAAAAATCGTGCTCCCCACCTTGTGGGGAGCCGTTTTACTATATCTTATTCTATAATTATCTTACAAAAGAAAGGAAGAAAATAATGATTGAGGCAGATGGACCAATTGCAACCTTTGTTTGTGTACAAACGGAAGAAATGCGTAAAAAGCAGGAAGCTTTTTTAAACGAAGTTGCAAAGAGTGTTAAGCCAAGTGAGCGAACCTTTGAACAAATGCTTGCTTACTTCATTGAAACGTATCATGCTGTTCCTACGAATTTACCAAAAGAGCGCATGAGAGAAATAAAAGCGAATGTGATTGTAAATTATTTTCCGGAGCTTTTGCAGGAAGATAGAGAAAAAGAGCTTACTCCCGAAGAAAAGCAGCATTATCGTAGAAGAAGCGATTCCTTTATTCGAGCGTTGAAATATCCAGAGGAAGAACTGGATTTAGAGTTCCGTGCATTTCTAATCCCTCAAAAGACGAAAGAAAAAAAGAAAAATCAAAGAGCTACAGCGGCACAGCTTACAAATAGTAATTATGAGTCTATTCTCGAAGTAGAGATGAAAACAGAGTACATGTCCGCCATGAACGTGGAGGAATCCATACTCGATGATTTATGTATCTGGCGTGGGGTAACTCAAAAGGATATGGATGAGAAATCCCCCCGGTTTGTTGAATATGCAGAGGCGTTAAAGAGGCTAAATGGAAATAAAAAATGAATCAATAGGTATTCTTACTAAACAATACAGCGAAATAAACTAAAAATTTTGAAACCGGCTCTGATTGCATCAGAGCCGGTTTTTACGATTACTGTGCTTTTTTAGACGGCAAATTCCCAAAAACTTTGCACTTTTTTCACAGGTTTATTCTTTGTAAGATATTTTGAGATAAGGTTAGAAGTATTTGTCAATAAAGTGGAGCCAGCATATGAAATACCCACCGGTTATGTTGGTAAGTTTTTATTATTTTTAAATATAAAATATATTATTTAAATAAATGTGTGACAAATTGAACTTGCTTATCGTTATATTAATAAAGGCTTTTGAAAAACAAACTAAGTTTATTTATGAGAGGAGGATAAGTATTTTTTAGTTTTTCAAAGACTTTCTATTTGTAATAATTATAGAATATGTTAAAAACTAAGTTGTGTTATTTCGAAAGGAGTTATTAAAATTTTGAAAAAGATGAAAAAAAGAGTATTAAGTGGTATAATGGCATTGTCTTTTGTAATATCTTCTGGTATTCCAGTTTTTGCAAGTGATTTTTTAGTGTCAGAAAAGGGCACTTATACTGCATTAGATGCAAATCAGAAAAGATTTGAAAGCATGACGGTTGGACAACTTAACCAATTTATTGATTCAATAGCAAAAAAATCAAATCCGCAACAGATTAGGCCCAATGGGATTACTCCTATAAATCCTGGAATTCATTTCAATGATTTACAAGATGCTTGGCTTGCAGCAGCAATGATAGCTAAAAGAAAAGGGTATCCTTGTTCAGCAGAACTTATAAAATGCTCTGTTAAGGGAAAAGATTATAATGAAACAGCCAGTTCAGACGGTTTATTTAGAAAAAAAATAAGGAAGACTACGCCATATAAAAATTATATGAAACCTGTTATGAGAAATAAAGAAGCATATTCCAGTGGATCTTTCAACATTGAGAAAAGCGATAATTCAGACTTATTTTATGCTTTACATTCAGTTGATATTAGTACTGTTAAGTCTACAAATAATTATGCAGTTGAGATAACGGATACATTTGATTTTGAATACATGAAAGACTATGATAGTCCATTTACAGCATCTGTTAATAATTGGGCATGGCTATGCCAGAATGCAGCTGTTCTTTATCCTATTGATGTGACGATTACATTCCGCGAGAATGCCTGATAAGCATTAATTGTTAAATGTCTATTAAAAATATAATGTGTTATGTAATGAGAGGTTTTACTTGTGGAAAACAAGAAAATTAGAGTTGTCGTTATAATTTTATCTGTAATTTTAGTCAGTTCTATCGTAATAGGGAATCATATCAAAAACGGCAGAGATTACTTTTTTGTCTTTCGGCTGAATTGGAAGATCTCGCTGCCCACGAATGCAAAACAGTTGTATGAAGTGCAAAGTGAAGCAAGTTTTCATGGAGATGGCGAGCGTTACCATGTATTTCAGTATGACAAGACTCCAGATTTTCCTGCGGAGATGATACCTGTTACCACAATACCGGAGGAAGAAAGAGAGGACGTGTTAAAAATACTGTCCAGCGGAATTACGGTGGAAAAGAGATATCTTCCAAATTTTGATGGTGTAACACTCAGAATGAAGGCAGTGAAAAAAGGCAGCACGAGAATGTACTTATACTATGTAGAATCCTCTCAAACCTTGTATATCATTGAACATTTTATATAATCAACACAGTAAATATAGTGCTATTTTAAAAAACGGCTCTAAAGCGATTAGAGCCGTTTTTTGCTGTTTACTGTGCTTTTTACACGGCAAATTCCCAAAAAGTTCTCACTTTTTTCACGGCTTTATCCCTTGTGAGATATTTTGAGATAAGGTATAATACTACATAAGACCATCGCTATGGATGAATTATGTTAAGTTAGGGAATGGAAGGTACATTAAGTGAGATGAAATCCCCGGGCTGTATTAGGCAGCTAATTTGGCGGGGATCAGAAAGGAACTATTTGATGTTTGAACGAATACAGGCAATCGATATAAAGCTGTTGCGTTTGATTCAAAGAAGAATGCGGTGCAGCCTATTTGATGCGATTATGCCGTATATTTCTTTAGTCGGCAATGTTGGTGCTGTTTGGGCCACAGTGATGGTGTTGTTTTTTATGATGCCGCGTTACCGCGAAGCAGGTGTTGTACTGTTTTTTGTACTAGCAGCCTGCGGTGTTTTAACAAACTTTGTTTTAAAACCTCTTGTGGCTAGGCCAAGGCCGTGCCATACATATACGGATGTAAAATTGCTTTTGAGCTGCCCAACGGATTACTCGTTTCCGTCTGGCCACACCATGTCTTCCTTTGGAGCGGCTTTAATTATTTTCTATGCGAACCATGCGATGGGTATTGCTGCTTTTGTGTTTGCTTTTTTAATCGCATTTTCCCGTCTTTATTTGTTTGTGCACTACCCGTCAGATGTTTTGACTGGTGTTGTTTTGGGGTTATCCGCTGCAAGTGAACCTCTTGTGTTGGTATTTGCTGCACTGTGTGCTTGTGTGTATTGTGGCAAGACACGTTACCGCAGAGGGCAGGAAGAGACGACTGCGGGTATTGGGGAATCCTCAAAAATTTAGCGCTTTTATGATTGTTGAGCAGGTTTGCCCTGTTTTGCATATGGATAGTAGCAGGAAAAGGAGTGAAAGGAATGTCTGAAATCACACAAGCCAAGCGTATCGTGGTGAAGGTTGGTACTTCTACCTTAACATACGATAATGGCAAGGCGAATTTCCGCACAATGGAAGAACTCTGTAAGGTTTTAAGCGACCTTCAGAATTCTGGTAAAGAAATGATTCTGGTTACCTCTGGTGCGGTAGCGGTCGGCATGAGCAAGCTGGGGTTAAAGGAACGACCGCGTGAGATTGAGAAAAAACAGGCAGTAGCGGCTGTGGGCCAGTGTGAGCTGATGTTCCTTTACGATAAATTCTTTGGGGAGTTTAATCACACGGTGGCGCAGGTTTTGCTTTCAAGCGATGTAATGACCGAGCAGATTAGCAAGAGGAATGTACAAAACACGTTCCGTGCTCTGCTCGACATGGGTATTATTCCGGTAGTAAATGAAAACGATACCGTGTCAATTGATGAATTGATGGGCGCACATATTGGTGATAACGACACGCTTTCTGCTACGGTGGCAGTTTTGGCGGATGCAGACCTGTTGGTACTGCTGACCGATATAGATGGCCTTTACGAGGCCGACCCCAAAAAGGACCCCAATGCAAAGAGAGTTCCACGCGTAAAAAAGATAACCGATGAGATTAAAATGCTCGGCGGTGGGGAAGGCTCTGCAAGAGGAACCGGGGGAATGCGTACCAAAATCTCTGCGGCAATGGTATCAACCGCAGCAGGGATTCCGTGCGGCATCATTGACGGCGCTGCTCCAAGGGACTTGTACCGCCTATTGGCAGGGGAAGACCTGGGGACGATATTCGAAGCGGAATAAAAAAACATCGCGCGCGCACGCCCCATGCCTGTTCGGCATTGGTTTGCCCAGCTTGTTACAAGCTGGGCAAAGGCAGCCCCTAAAAGGGGTCTGCCGGCGGACGCGCGTTTTTTACATCTTTGCCATTGGCGAAGAGATAGCATTAATAGAGATGCAAATGGATTTGCCTATGAATCTCTCCAAGAGAATGGAGTGTTTCTCATATTGAAAGGAGAAAGTATGATGACAAAATTGCAAGAGATGGGACAAAAAGCCAAGGTGGCTTCCCGCGTGCTGGCAACAGCCGGTGCAAAAAAAGATGTGGCTCTTTTGAGCATTGCGGACGGTTTGGTTACAAATGTGGACAAAATAATCACAGCAAATAAATTAGACTTAGAGCAGGCAAAAGCCGGTGGTATGAGTGAATCCATGCTTGACCGCCTCACTTTAAATGAGGGACGAATCAAAGATATGGCAGAAGGTGCCCGGCAGGTGGCGGCACAAACAGACCCCATTGGCCGTATTCTTTCAGGTGAGGTTCGCCCCAATGGAATGAAGATTGAAAAGGTTGCCGTTCCTTTGGGAGTAATCGGCATGATTTATGAAGCCCGCCCCAATGTAACGGCAGATGCGGCGGTGTTGTGCCTGAAAGCCGGCAATGCAATAATTTTGCGCGGAGGGAAAGAGGCCATTCATTCCAATACCGCTATTACAGAGGTCATGCGTGACGCCGTGGAAAGCGCCGGGCTGCCCCGAGACAGTGTTCAGCTCATAGAAGACACTACCCGCCAAAGCGCGGTGGAGCTAATGGCTCTTACCGAGTATCTCGATGTACTCGTTCCCCGCGGTGGCGCAGGGTTAATCCGTTCGGTAAAAGAAAACTCCCGTGTACCCGTCATTGAAACAGGTGTGGGCAACTGCCATGTATATGTAGATGAATCCGCCGATTTGGAGATGGCGGCAAATATTATCTTCAATTCCAAAACCTCCCGCCCCTCCGTTTGTAATGCGGCAGAAACATTGCTGGTTCACAAGGCAGTGGCAGAACAGTTTTTACCCGTAGCAAAGAAACTGCTGGACGAGAAAAACGTTCAGCTTCGTGCTGATGAGCGTTCGCTGCAATATTTGGGAGCCTGTGATACGGTCATTCCCGCAGTAGATGATGATTGGGCAACCGAGTTTTCAGACTATATTCTGGCGGTTCGCGTGGTAGATTCACTCGATGAAGCAATCGAGCATATCTCCAAGTATTCCTCCGGGCACAGCGAGGCAATCGTTACCAATGATTACGGCAATGCTCGAGCGTTTACTTCTCGTGTAGATGCTGCCGCCGTATATGTGAATGTGTCTACTCGGTTTACGGATGGCGGGCAGTTTGGCCTTGGAGCAGAAATCGGCATTTCTACGCAGAAATTGCATGCCAGAGGGCCTATGGGTGTAAACGAGCTGACATCTCAGAAGTTTATAATAACCGGTGACGGGCAGATTAGAGTGTAAAAGGAGAGGCCATGAACGCAGAGCAAAATGAAAAGAATCAGGAAAATGCCGCGGAACACGGCGAGCTTCCCGAGGAACTAGTGGAAGAAATCGATTTTGACCGCTTTGCTGAGAGTAAAAAAAGCGAAGAAAACCAGGTTTCAACCGATTATCGATCCGCTTACCAAAAAAAGTCGGATAAAAAGAAAAAGTCCGCCAAACGCAGCCCGGAAGAAAAAAAGGTGCGCGCTGCACTGGAAGCCGCTGAACAGGCTCGCCTGAAAGCGCAAAAAGTTGCGGCCGATTTTGCGCAGGCGGCGCAAGCGCCGGACCCCGAGCCAGAGCCGGAGCTGGATGACTTTTTGTCGGAGGATGAACCTGCGACGCACGATGATATTCTATTAATTAAAAAAGCTACACTTACTCCGGAGGAACAAGAACAGGCAGAGGCTGAGAATACAGAAGAAACTGCGGTTATAGTTGCGGAGCAAACACCTTCCTTGCGCAGGCGGGGTAAATACCGCTATGGGATTGGCGTTGGTGCTTTGGTTATGGTGCTTGCATTTGTTGGCCTCTCGGTTCTTGTGTGGGGAGTTGGGCGCCAAATTTACCGTGCGGCGACTGATGACACACAGCTTCGTGCTTACGACACTTTTCTGTCACCTATTGTAATGCAGGACCCCGAGCCTTTTGAGAATGAAGAAGAAGCAAATGCGGAAATGGTGATGAAGGCATCCCTGTGGCGTGCCGTTACACAAAACGGGGCGCAGTACAACAGCTACGACGACCAAGGCCGCACTCTTGTTCCTCTGGGCGATGTGGTAGATGCCTGCCATGCCCTGTTTGGCCCCGATTGTAACCTGCAACCAACCAACCCCAAGGAAGAAACCTTCTTTGAATACGATTCGCAGCAGAACGTATTCCGTGTGGCACCGTACAGCTCGCAAAGCAGCTTTGCTCCCTATACAATTAGCAGTAAAAAATCGGGAGATACGGTTACGCTCCGCGTTGGCTATGTGGTTGGCGATTGGCAGGATGCCACCGAAAGCTCAAATGCTTCCCCTGAGCCGGTTAAGTATATGCAATATATTCTAAAGAAAACAGCCGATGGCAAAAGCGAATACGTGTCGGCTGTTCGCGCTGAAAAAGCGACATAAAAAATAGTGAGCCCGAGCCATACGGCTCGGGCTCACTTACAAAGAAACGTATTTTGCTGCCATGTAGTTTCCATTTTATAACGAAGTATGTTTTGCCGATATTAAATAACTAAGTACATTAAAGCAAAAATAAGGCCGGTGTCTGCCTTTTCAGAAACAAGAATCAAGATAAGAACCAGTATCAGTGTACGCTCGCCGTCTTGCAGCAGGCCGTCGAACAAGCTATTCAGTGAGCTTGCCTGCGGGAGAGATGATAGGTCAGGCAGTAAGGAAGGGGGAGCTGGAGCCGAACGGGAAGAGGACGGCGATGAATGGTTTTGCTGCGATTGCTGGCCGGCTTCGTGTGCAGGGTGCTCCTGAGAAGCATTCGGCTGAGAGCGGTTTAAGCTTTGGTTTGCCCGGCTTTGCATCTCGCGTACCCTGCGAATGGCATCCTGCTGCATTTGCTGCATATTGGTTGTTTCGTTGCTTGCCACTTTATAATCCCCCTTCCGTTATAAGATTCCTTGCCCACGCAGAATTGGCAATAGGCGCAGCATGGAAAGGATTTTAATTGCTTCATCCGCTTTTTTCTGCCGTTCTGCCCCAAGTAAAGGCCGTAAGGCATGCAATAGGCGAGTGTTGTTATCTTCTTGGCGGAATGCGGTGAGCAGCGGCAGAATCTTTGTTACGGTTTGCAGTATATCTCCATCCAATCCGCCTCCACCGCCACCGCCGCCTAACAGGCCAGAAAGAGCGCCCAGCCCACCGCCGTTATTCCCACCCAATAGCCCCGAAAGTGCGCCCAACCCGTTTGCCCCTCCAAGGCTAGAGAGCAGAGAGGCGATTTTTGCGGTATCCAGCCCGCCGGCTGCACCGGGGGACTGTGATATGTTCCCGCCGCCCGAGGGAGCAGCACCGGCGTTCCCCAATAGATTGGCTAAGCTACTTAAATCTAGCCCTTGCAGGGGGTTATTACCAGCAGGTGCATTTTGCCCCGGGGGCGTGGGGGTATTAGGCATGGAATTCCCCAGCCCCAGCGAGGCGGCCAAACTGTTTATTTGCTGCATGGCCTGTGGGTCGCTGAGTACCTCGTTGATTCTGCTGGTGAGATCATCCATTCCCTCACACCCTTTACTTATTTCTTACCGTTTAATCGGCGCATTAAATCTTGTGCCTGCGGTGAGCTAATCAGCTTTTGAATCGCTTGCTGGTCATTTAGAACTTTTTGCAGAGCAGCCGCATCATTCGGGTTCATATTCTGCATTAAACCTGCCAAATTGCCACTTGCGGCTTGCTGTTGTATTTCTTCTGGACTCTTGCCAAGGTGCTGTGCCAGCATATTCAGCAGGACCTGCTTATCGTTGGATTGATTCGATTGCATTGTTATCACCCCTTTTCCTATCATATGAATCAGTGGTACGGGATATGAAAATGAAAACTGTGTGGACACGTTAAAATCGCTGGTTTTTCTGCGAGTACTATCATTTTATTCTTTGAAAGCAAAGAAGTTGCATCCAAAATAGTGCGGACAAAGCAGAATACAGCAAACTCAGCAAAGAAAATGAAGGAGCTACCATGAGAATCTTAGTTATGTCAGATACACACGGAGACCAACACACCCTGCATCGGGTGATTTTGTCGCAGCCAAACGCAGAGGTAATCATCCATTTGGGGGACGGATGCGATGATATAGAGGACGAGCGTTACCTTTACCCCAATAAAATGTTCTTGCAGGTTCGCGGTAATTGCGATTGGTGCTCGGCTCTTCCTCCTCTGGGCGAAATCCAGTTGGAGAACCGCAAAATATTTTATACACACGGTAATTTGCACAATGTAAAATACTCATTGGATGAAATAAAGCTTGCTGCCCGTTTGCAAAAAGCAAGCATTTTACTGTTTGGGCATACACATATACCCTACACTGAGTACGAAAATGGGCTATATATTATGAACCCCGGTTCCCTGCGAGGGGCAGATGCAAGCTATGGAATTGTAGATATTACACCGCAAGGCGTTGTAACAAATTTGATTCGCGCCAATCACAAATAAGCTTTTGGGAAGAGGAACGTTCGTGCAGGGAATCCGCCTTGTTTCACATTGACAAAACGATGTGCCGATGCTACTCTATGGTTATAGAAATTAACGTCTTTAAGTCGGGCGAAAGGAAAGGAACGTACCAGATATGACAGAATATGAGAGATGGCGCAATACCCCTTTGGAAGACCCGAAGCTGACCCAAGAATTGGAAGAAATTTCTGATCAGCCGGAGGAGATTAACGACCGGTTCTACCGCAACTTAGAGTTTGGTACGGCTGGCTTGCGCGGCGTGTTGGGCGCAGGTACAAACCGGATGAATATTTACACGGTTCGTAAGGCGACACAAGGGTTGGCAAATTACTTGAATAAGAAAAAGCCCGGTGGCTCGGTAGCCATTGCGCACGACAGCCGTATTAATTCGGAGCTGTTTGCAAGGGAAGCGGCAAGCGTGTTAGCCGCCAGTGGCATTAACGCTCACCTCTACCCAGAGCTAATGCCTACTCCCGCCTTGTCCTTTGCAGTGCGTTACCTGCACTGCGATGCCGGCATTAACATTACAGCCAGCCATAACCCCGCAAAATACAATGGTTATAAAACATATGGCAGTGATGGCTGCCAAATTTCACTGGAAATGGCAGACCGTGTGCTTGATGAAATCAATAATCTCGATATTTTCAGTGAAGTAAAACATATTTCTTATGAGGAAGGCGTTCAAAACGGCCTGATACAAATTATCCCGCAAAGGGTAACGGATGCGTACATTGAAGCCGTAAAAGGGCAGAGCCTTCTTTACGATGTGGACGGCGGCCTTAAAGTGGTGTATACCCCTCTTAACGGAGCGGGGCGCATGTGTGTTACACGTGTTCTAAGTGAAATTGGGTTTCACGATGTCACACTTGTACCCGAACAGGCGGAGCCGGATGGGAACTTCCCGACTTGCCCTTACCCGAACCCGGAGTTCCGCGAGGCATTGCAAAAGGGCTTGGAGCTCAGTGAGCGTTTGCAGCCCGATCTGCTACTGGCAACAGACCCAGACAGTGACCGCGCAGGTGTTGCGGTGCGCCATAATGGGGAGTTTGTACTCATCAACGGCAACGAGATGGGCGTTCTTCTGCTCGATTTTGTCGCCCGTATGCGCCGCAAAAATGGTACGATGCCGGAGCACCCAGCAGCAATCAGTACAATTGTAAGCACCGATTTAAATGAAGCCGTTACCGCGGAATATGGCATTGAGCTGTTCAAGGTTCTTACCGGCTTTAAGTTTATTGGTGAGAAAATTGGGGAGCTGGAGGCCAAGGGGCAAGAGCACCGCTTCATTTTTGGTTACGAAGAAAGCTACGGGTATATGTCTGGCAGCTATGTGCGTGATAAGGACGCCGTGAACGCCAGCTTGCTTATATGCGAAATGGCGCTTGATTACAAACGTAAAGGCAAAACCCTGGTGGATGCGATGAATGATCTATACCAAAAACACGGCTATTATATCAATGACCTGCTCAACTTTGTATTTGAAGGGCAGGATGGTATGAATAAGATGACCGCTATGATGGATGCTCTGCGAAAAGAAGCCCCCACCCAAATTGCCGGCTTTGATGTAGTTGGCCACAGCGATTATGAAACCCGCATTTGCTTTGATGGCGACACTCAGACACCTATTAACCTACCAAAATCCAATGTACTGGAATATCGCATGGAAAACGGCTGCAAGCTGATGGTGCGACCCTCTGGTACAGAGCCAAAGATTAAAGTATATCTCTCTGCTTGTGGTGCAAACCGTGAAGAGGCACTCGCACTTACCGAGAAGCTAAAAGAGGCGGCTCCAAAACTGCTAGGGATTTAATTGTTACAATTTTGTTGATTTTGTGTAAAATTCTTGCTGATGTGTTGACATATCGGATAGGCAGAGTTATACTATAAACAAGTTATACAGGGCAAGACAAACGGAGTCTGCGCGATATATTCGAATTAGCGCCATGCGAAAGCATACCGAGCCGGCATTCGGTCGGAACGGCCAGGCCTGTATAATGCAATGAAAATGCAGCAGCTAAGAGGATTCTTAGCTGCTTTCTTGTTTTATTTATAAGTAGGAACAAGTACCTCATTATTAAAAGGCTGAAACAAAAGGTTTTTTTAAAACAGAACTGATTATTGTTTATTTGTTAAATTCAGGTAAAATAGTAAACTGGGTATTGACAAATCGGATAAGTGGAGCTATACTATAAACAAGTTATACAGGACGAGACAAACGGAGTCTGCGCGATATATTGGAATTAGCGCCTGCAAAAGCATACCGAGCCGGCAGTTGGCCGGAGCGGTAAGGTCTGTATAATCTACATGCTGATTTAGCAGTTAAGAGAAATCTTAGCTGCTTTTTTGTTTTATTTATAATTAGGAACAAGTACTTCGTTATTAAAGGGTTGAAACAAAAGGATTCTTTAAAACAGAACTGATTATTGTTTATTTGTTAAATTCAGGTAAAATAGTAAACTGGGTATTGACAAATCGGATAAGTGGAGCTATACTATAAACAAGTTATACAGGACAAGACAAACGAGGTCTGCGCGATATATTGGAATTAGCGCCTGCAAAAGCATACCGAGCCGGCAGTTGGCCGAAGCGGTAAGGTCTGTATAATCTACATGCTGATTTAGCAGTTAAGAGAAATCTTAACTGCTTTTTTATTTATAATGAATACCACAAATCTTGCTGAGTGCTTTGGTTCTTGTTTTTGAAGCTTGAGTGAAGAAAAATATAGATGCAATGAACTTTCATAATACATAATAGCTGCCGAAACACCGCCGATTTACGCCGATGGGGGGTTCTTTTATCTGGGCTTTTTGCTGTTTTAAAGCAGAGGAAACGCTCCTTCCTATTGCCGAGGCAGCGCCACAGGTAGTATAATAATGAGTATAGCAAAATTGGCATAAGTGCTGATTCAAATATGGTGGGCAAGCAGGACCCGCAGCAGAACGGAGAATAAGGAATGGATGGCTTTCGGAACTGGACGGTTACGGTAAATGGCGAACCCCATGAGGTAGGTATTCGCTTTGGTCTCTTTCGTGCAACCGTGCATGTGGATGGTAAACGGCGTGCGGCGAAAAGTAAAAATCTATTTGTACGAGTAATTGACGAAGATGTTTCGGTGGATGGAACCGATATTCACATTACAGCAATGGGTAACCGAGTGGATGTAGCAGTGGATGGAGTCTATCAAAAAACAGGGAAGCCGTACACCTCCCTTGCGCAAATTCCCATTTGGGCTACGGTAATGGTACCGGTATTAATGGCAACCGGCCTTTTTTCGTTTGGGGTGTTGGGGTTTGCTTTGGGTCTGTTAGCAGGTATATTTGCACTTCATCATTCGGTTCCTGTTTTGGGGAAAAGCAGGCTTCCGCTGTGTACTGTTATTTATGTGGTTACACTGGTTCTTCAAATCGTTGGCGGAGTTTACTCTCGCGGTTGGTTGCAATAACAAAACGTTTGAAAACGAAAATGGATTATGTTAGAATAGACTAAATGAAATTAAGTGAAAAATCATCATACAGAAGGGACATACTCTCCATGAAATACGTAGTTTTGTTGTGCGATGGAATGGCGGACTATCCGGTGGAGGAGCTGGGCGGTAAGACCCCCATGCAGGCCGCTCATAAGCCCTATATGGATTCTCTTGCAAAGAAGGCGCAGGTCGGCTTGGTGAAAACGGTAGCGGACCACTTAAAGCCCGGTAGCGATGTTGCAAACCTCTCGGTTTTGGGGTACGACCCCGCCGTGTATTATACCGGCCGTTCTCCGTTGGAGGCAGGCAGTATTGGAATCGATATGAAGCCCACGGACGTGTCTTTCCGCTGTAATTTGGTTACCCTTTCGGAGGAACCGGAGTACGCCGACAAAACGATTCTCGACTACTGTGCCGATGATATTTCTACCGAAGAGGCTGAGGTGCTCATCGCATATTTGGCGGAGCATTTCGACAATGAGGAATTTAAGCTGTACAGCGGTGTAAGCTACCGCCACTGCCTAATTTGGAACGGCGGCACGCTGGAGCTGGGTACTTTAACCCCTCCGCACGATATTACTGGCAAACCGATTCGCGAGTACATACCCACGCACCCCAATGCGGCAAAGCAGTACGATATGATGGTAAAATCATACGACCTGCTCAAAGACCACCCTGTGAATCAGGCGCGAGTCGCTCGCGGCCAACGCCCGGCAAACAGCATGTGGCTGTGGGGAGAGGGTGTTCGTGCGCAGCTCTCTGCATTTGAAGAGAAATTCGGGCTCAAGGGCTCTATGATTTCTGCGGTGGATTTGCTCAAGGGCATTGGTAAGTTCTCCGGCATGAACGTAGTGCATGTTGAGGGTGCAACTGGTTATATTGATACGAATTTTGAAGGAAAAGCGCAGGCAGCAATGGATGAGCTGGCAAATGGGCAGGATTTTGTATACATTCATGTAGAGGCACCGGATGAATGCGGACACCGCCACGAGATTGAAAATAAGGTTAAATCCATTGAATACATTGACAGCCGTATTTTAAAAGGACTGCTCGAGAATTTAGAGCAGTACGATGATTACAGTATTTTGGTGGTGCCGGATCACCCAACACCGCTGGCACTGCGCACACATACCAACGACCCCGTACCGTTCCTCATCTACCGTAAGAGCCAGCCGACAACCGGAGTGGAATGCTTCTCGGAGGAATCTGCGGCGGCAACCGGCTTGCGGATTGATACAGGCCATTTACTTATGGAAAAATTTATAAAGGGTTAATCTCGCCGCAGGCGAAATTTTCCCGCGTAAAAAAGCGCGAAAGGGAAACTCCCTAACGCGCTTTTTGTATCATTCTTTGTTAGTCTAGACAAAATGTTTGCCCGCTATGGGTGATCATTTCAACCTTGTTAAGGTAATTCTTTGCTTCTGGTTGTTGGCGCAGCCAGTCAAATACCTCGTACTGGTCGCGAAAGTGCATGGGCACAACGTACTGGGTGTTTGTAGAGCGCATAAAATAATCCAAGCCCTTCCAGTACGTTCCCTCCAAGCGGCCATCTAGTGGAACAAATGCCAAATCGATGTGCTCACCGGCAATGCAGTCGATTTGCTGCTTGTAATCTTGCTCCATTTGGCGGCGGTATGCAGTACTTTCACCTTCCCAATCCCAAAAGTTTAAATCTCCTGCATGGTAAATGGTGCCCTCTGGTGTGCGAATCAAGAACGCCACCCCTTCGTCGGTGGAGAGAAGAGTGCGTATCATAAGCCCATTCCACTGGTATTCTTTACCGGCTTGTACCGTCAATACCTGCTCGTCTGAAAAGCCGTGTGGAACAGGAACATCGTCAGAAAGCACAAAATGAACGTCTGATATTTTATTCTCAATTAGAAAAATACTTTTATCGAAATGGTCATAATGCGCGTGAGAAACAAATACCGTTAACGGCAGCCTAAAATCACGGATACGTTCGAGGTCAAGCCTGCCGCATTCCAGAGAACCTGTTTCGGGCTCGCCAGCATATGGGTAATAATCAAATAGAAAGCACTGTTTTTCTGTTCTTAAAACAAAGGAACTGTTATACAAATACCATCCTTGCAGCTTCATAAAAGTCTCCTTTTTTGGCTTTTCTCTGCAAAAGCATGCAGTCTTGCCCACCAAGTTATTGAATTGAGGCTATTTTACCATAAAAACACCTAAGGTGGAACCGTACCTTTATACAAACTACTGTTTCATATTCTTTCCAGTTTAATTATCTTGACTTTAGAAAAAATTGTATTTATTATATATTTAACTTCATTAACAATTTTGTGTTCAAACAATTGCAGAATTATGACTATTCTGTAAAATTCTGAAGAATAGAGCCTATGGGAATGAAATCGATTGATTTTATTTCAAAATTGGTGTATTATTGTACTAATAAAATAATACAACTTGAGTAGGGTTTCTCATTTTTCCATTGGAGGATAACGCCGTGAAAAAAAAGAAAATACTTATTATTGCGGGAGTCGTAGTGGTTGGAATTGCGGCTGCGTATGCCCTTTTCTCTCCCAAAGGCCCTGTGGCAACACCCGTGCAAACGGAGACCTTAGCGCAGCAAACATTGCGCGGTACCGTTGAGGCTAGCGGTAATGTGCAAAGTACGGATTCCGTTTACGTTTACGCTGAGGTATCAGCACCCATAAAGAGCGTGCCGGTAAAAGTAGGAGATAAAGTGACAGCCGGGCAGCTGCTAGCGAAGCTAGATGAAACTGACCTACATAACAACTTACAGCAAAAGCAAATTGCTCTTCGCACCGGTACCCAAAGCTCGCAGCAGCGAATTCAAATTGCAGAGAAAAGTTACCAGGATGCGAAAAATAATCTGGATCAAGGGCTGAACACCCAGATAAATGCTGCTAAAGACCAGGTGACAAATACGCAGCGCACACTCAGCAAGGCGATTGATGACCGAGATGTGAATCAGGCTCGTGTTGATCAAGAGATGAAAAACCAGTTGGTGTCTGCGAATGCTGCTCTCGATACAGCGAAAAATGCCTATGAGCGAGCAAACAAGGAATACAACGACGCCAAGAAAGAGTTTAAAGACCGCCTCAAAGACCTCAAAGATGATCTGAAAGATTTAAAGAATAGCAAGGCAGATCAAGAAAGAATTGATGCAAAGCAAAAGGAAATTGACGACTTTGAGGAAGAAAACGGTATTACAAATGAAAATACAGGTTTCAAATCTTTGAAGGTACTGCGTCAAGCTCAAGAGGATGCCCAGCTTGCGTATAACAATGCGCAAAAGTCTCTTAATGCCGCTTCTATTGACGCGAAGAACGCATCCACAGATAAGATGAAGAATTATGTGAAAGCAGTTGAGGATGCTCAGCTTGCTTACGACAGCGCCGTTCGCTCTCTGGAGGCCGCCCAAACGGCTGCTAATCAATCCATTAACAGCGCAAAGGATGCTGTTACCTCTGAAAAGATTGCGGCAAACACGGAATCTCTTCAGGCCGACATTCGCACGCTTAATGACAACCTGAAAAAATGCACGGTAACAGCGCCTACCTCCGGTACCATTACCGCTGTGTATGCCGAAGAAAATGCAACCGCAACCGGCCTAATGTTTACCATTGAAAATACACAGGGCTTGCTGGTAAAAGTAAAAGTAAAAGAATACGACCTTCCTTCCGTGAAAGAGGGAATGAAGGCAATTATTACGGCAGACGCTACGGGCAGTGTGGAATATGAAGGCATTGTGCAGAAAATCTCCCCTGCGGCAATTGGTGTTAGCTCATCTAAAACCGCTGCTGCCGCAACAGCTACTACAAACAATAACGTAGAGTTTGAGGCAGAAGTTCTCATTCAAACACCGAACACTCCCCTGCGTATTGGCATGACGGCCAAAGCAAAGATTATTACGCAGGAAAGACCCAGTGTTCTGTCTGTACCCTACGATGCGCTCACCACAAATGAGAAGGGGGAAACAATTGTATATACCCCGCAGAAGCAAGCCGATAATACGTACCAGGCAGTCGCAATTCCGGTTAAAACAGGTGTAGAAACCGATTTGGCCATTGAAATTACCGGTGAGAGTCTCACTGCTGGGATGCCGGTTATCACCGACGCGAAATCGATGTCTCCCGGAATGCTTATTACAGTGACGAACGGCGCCTCTGCTTTGGCAGATGCAGTGAGCGGGGCATCCGGGGAGGCGTCGTAATGAGCAGGAATACCATCATTGAGATGCACAACATTGTAAAAACATATTACCTCGGTACACCAAATGAGCTGGAAATTCTGCATGGAATTGATTTAACGGTTTACGAAGGTGAGTTTGTTTCGATTGTAGGTGCGTCCGGTTCGGGTAAGTCTACATTGATGAACCTGATTGGCGCGCTGGATCGCCCCACTTCTGGAGAGTATGAGCTAGACGGCGTTCCAATACGAGATATGTCGAGCAACAAGCTTTCTGATATTCGAAATCGAAAAATTGGTTTTGTGTTCCAAACCTTTAACCTCATACCACGTTCTACTTCGATTGGCAATGTGGAACTTCCCATGCTGTATGCAGGGGTGCCCCATTCGCAGCGGATAAAGCGGGCAAAGGAGCTGTTGCAGCTGGTAGAGATGTCCGAACGCGGGAAGCATATGCCAAACGAGCTTTCTGGTGGACAAAAACAGCGTGTGGCGATTGCCCGTGCTATGGCAAACGACCCGGCCCTTATTTTGGCGGATGAGCCGACGGGTGCGCTCGATAGTGCTACCGGGCGTTTGGTTATGGATTTATTCCATACCTTGCATGAAAAAGAGAAAAAGACGATTGTGCTCATTACGCATAACCAAGAACTAGCGCAAGAAACCGATCGTATCATCACCATTCGTGACGGATACATCGTAAGCGATGTGGATAACCGGGAGCGTGCTCGCCGCCCAGAAGAGGAGGCGGCTGTATGAACCTAATGGAGAATGTTCGCCTTGCGGTAGCGGGCCTTATCTCAAATAAGATGCGTGCACTGCTTACCATGCTGGGTATCATTATTGGTATTGGCTCGGTTATTGCCATTTCATCCGTTGGTACAGCGATGACAAGCTCTGTAACTGAGGCGCTTGAGACGTTTGGTATTACCAATATTCAGGTTTATGTATCTCCCAAGGATAATGCAAGAAGCATGTCTATGGATGAAGAAGACATGATTACCGATGAAATGCTGGATCGATATGTGGAGCGCTACGGTGACCGAATCAACGGAATAGGTCTTACTCAAGGTGTTGGTTCGGGAACGATTAAGTTTCGAGGAGAAACGTATAAGGTAGATGTTTCAGGAGTAAACGCCGGTGCCGCCATCACTAAAAATGTTAAAATTAAGAGTGGTCGGTTTATTACAGACCGCGACGCACAACGGGGTAATAATCTAGCGGTTATTTCTGAAAAGCTTGCTGTGCTGTTATTTCCCGGGGATCCCAATCCCTTGGGAAAGGATATAAAGGTTTCGCTTGATACCGGGCGTGAAACCGTAACCATCATCGGTATTTATGAGGATGCTAGCCTGGAAAACGGCACCATGCAGATGATGATGGGGCAGAGTGATACAACCAACATGTATTTACCCCTTGCCGCAGCAACCCGAATTAATAATTCCAACGACGGCTACAGCACCTTTATGGTAAGTGCGTTGATGGGCTCAAACTACGCAAAAATTACGGCAGACACCATGGACTTTTTTAACAATACCTATTACGCCAAAAATGAAAAGGTTATGATTCGAGCGGTCAGCCTTGACTCTGAGCTTTCTGAAATGAATAATATTTTAAGTACCATGTCTCTTGCTATTGCGGTAATTGCAGGAATATCGCTATTAGTTGGTGGTATTGGAGTTATGAATATCATGCTGGTATCCGTTACAGAGCGTACTCGCGAAATTGGTATTCGCAAGGCACTCGGTGCAAAGGACAGTGCTATTCGCATTCAATTCATTGTGGAATCAATGATTATATGCGTGATAGGTGGTATTTTGGGTATTATAACCGGCGGTGCGCTTGGGTATTTGGGTGGTATTTTAATTAAACACCCGGTTGTGCCTACCATCAGTTCTATTGTGGTAGCGGTTGGCTTCTCAATGGCGATTGGTTTGTTCTTCGGCTACTACCCGGCGAACAAGGCTGCAAAGCTAGACCCCATTGAGGCACTGCGTTACGAATAATATCAATTGTTTTGCGCTACGGTGCAAGGTCTATGGCGCCAGGGTTGTGACCCTGGCGCCAAATTTTATCTTTCTAGATATTATGACTTCGTTAAAAAGAATTTGCGCTATGGCGAAGGCCTTTCAAGGGGAGAGTATCGATTCTCTCCCTTTGGATTCCCTCTCAACGACCAAAGGCTCTGCCTTTAGAATCCGAGTGAGCTCCCGCTCTGTATTTTATTTCCGCACAGGAACAAGCCTGTGCGTTGCAGATTGCAAGTAAGGCTTTGATTTGTTGCTCACAAATGAAAAAAGAAATTAGCTTCCGAGCATGTTTCTGCTAGTTGGCGAGAGCGCTGAAAAAAGAGCAAAAAAGAACGCCGTTCCATGAAAGGAACGGCGTGAGCCGCACGGGCGATAGTGCGGCATTGCTTGCTTACAGACATTAGCGCAGCGAAGCTGGAAAAAAATCTATTATCCCATATGCTCCAAGAGGTGCTCCCATTTTTTTGCTCTTCCACAGGGGAGTGGAAAACACTGCTGATTCAAAAGTTACTTCCTCCATAACCCACACAACTGTGCGGGAATCCACTTCTGTGTAAGTGAATTCCATTTCCAGCTCCGCGTTGCCTTTGTCTGCAAGGCAATAAAAAAGCGCTTGTCACGGAAACCCTCATCGAGAAGGGTACTCCACAACAAGCGATACATTGCATATCGGTTTCAGTCCTCACATTGCCAAGCTTCGCAATCATAATTCCAAAGGCCCCATTTCTTGTCCCCTCTATACAAAAGGGAAATAATGGGTTATAATTGTGTGGCAAAGCGCAGTGAAAACTGTTGTTATGGAGGCGTTGGCTCCGTAGCAGGGGGTGGGTGTTGGTGGCACTCATTCCTGCTTTGCTTTTACATTACCTTACAAGGTCAATATTAACATTATTTACCAATAATTGCAAGATATATTTGTATTATGAGAAAAAATATCACATAATCACTGCTTTCGTCATGTTTCGTCGGATTTTTAAAAATAGGGCTTTTATATTATTGTGAAGTAGAATATGAAAGCTACCAGTTCATTAGAAAGCCGGTGAGAGTTTTCTAATAATGGATTGATAACGGCTTACAGTTTCATTTTTCTACCCGCAAGTAAAAGAAAAACTTAGAAATTTTATAAGTATAAAACACCCCCTACCAATTTATCAGTAGGGGGTGTACGTTTATGTGTTTATAAAATCTCTTAACGATCGAGTATCTCAATCCAGTACCCATCCGGGTCATTGATAAAATACAAGTCCATCTCATGGTTTTCATAGCAAATGCAGCCCATGCTTTTGTGTAGCTCATAAGCCTCTTTTTTATCTGGAACACGCACGGCAAGGTGAATTTCATTATCACCTAGATTATAGGGTTCCTTACGGTCACGCAGCCATGTCAGTTCCAATTCAAAACCAGTCTCGCTATCCGTTAAGTATACGAGGATAAAGGAACCATCTGAAGCGACTTTGCGGCGTTTTTCTGTTAGCCCTAATGCTTTGCTATAAAATTCGAGGCTTTTTTCCAAGTCAAACACGTTGTAGTTAAAATGCAGAAAAGTTGATTTCATCGTAGATCCCCTTTCATAAATAGAGCAGACGTTTGTAAAGCTTCATAATCTTCTAATACAAGTGTATGAGCCAGATTTAATGATTCGCCAAATGATAAATTGCTTCCATATCTTTGCTGTTGAGCTTTTGGAAGGTTCCCACAGTGCGGGTTTCACCAAAGGAGCAGTTCCACGCAAGCTCTTCGATTACTTTGTCAGATTGAACGCCAATGCCTAGTTCTGTAAAGTTCGTTGGCATATCGAGCGAACGGAAGAAACGGTTGCTAGCGTCAATGGCAGCTTTCGAAAGCTCTTCTGTATCTGTGCCGGTAAGTCCCCATACATTTTTGCCAAATTGTGCAAAACGCTCCGGATTTATTCGGCGGGTATAGGAGGCCCACGCGCCCCAAATGGCAGAGAGCGCTGCGCCATGTGCTGCGTCGAAACGGCCGCTAAGCTCATGACTTAACTGGTGCGGGGCAAAATCCTTTTGCCCACCAAGGCCAGTTAATTCATTGTGAGAAAGGCTGCCTGCCCACATCAGCTCGCTCATTGCATTATAGTCATTCGGGTTCTGGAGTGCGATAGGGCCATTGCGAATGATGACACGCAGCAAGGCTTCTGATAACTCGTCCGTTACTTGGTTGGTTACCACCGGGTTAAAATAGCGGTCCATTGTGTGCATCATCATATCGACGGTTCCGCAGGCGATTTGGAATTTGGGAAGGGTCATCGTTAATTCCGGATTCAGAGCCGAGAATGCCGGACGGTTAAACGGGGTATTCAGGCCTCGCTTAGTGTTGGAATCTGCGTCGGTTAAAACAGCGGAATCACTTGTTTCACTGCCTGCTGCGGAAATGGTAAGTACTACGGCTACGGGCAATGCTTTGGTAACGGTTTGCTTGCGCAGCCAAAATTCCCAAATGTCGGTTTCGGGGTTTGCGGCACCAATGGCAATTGCCTTAGCGGTGTCAATTACACTGCCGCCGCCCACAGCCAGAATCAAATCTGCGCCAAAATCCAGTGCCTGCCGTACGCCTATTCTTGCCAGTTGTAGTCTCGGGTTCGGCTGCACACCTCCAAGGGTTTGCACTTCAATTCCTGCTTCCGCCAAAGATTTTTCCATTCGGTCAAGCAGCCCACTTTTTACAACGCTGCCGCCACCATATACCAAAAGCGTACGTTTTATACCGCGGGTTACGGCTTCCGGTGCAATTTGCAGCTCTGCATCTCTACCGAAAATCACTTTGGTTGGTACTTGGTACACAAAACTTTCCAAAACAAACACCCTTTCTCGATTCGCATTCTACAACTGTGCGTTTTCTGCTTTTATTCTATATGTGGGTAGTAGTAAAGTCAAGCCAAAGAGCGCATTATACCTTTATTTTCAAAGCAATGAGGAGTTTTCTAAAATTCAAATACAAATCGTTATAAAAAACGATTTTCATAAAATATAAAGACATTCAGAGTCGAATCTTGTATAATCAAGCAGAAACATGCGGTTTTCAAATCGTTTACAAATTGATGATGAATGATGCTTGGGAGTTGTGTAATTTTCATAAAACGAATGGGAAAGTTCCGTATGTTTTAAATTTGCTTGCAGACAATAAGATTGGAGGTGAGATTACGGCGCGTGAGCGGTATGAAATAAAATGTAAGAAGAGAAGATCAGGAAAATATTGGAATTTGTTTTAGTAGTGCCAAAATCTAATCGGATGTCAGTCGTCAGACGTCACATCACATCTAGTAGTTTTTTAGTGTTATTTTATAAATTTGATTCTATAAACTAAATATATTTATAAAAAGTCTTGAAATTCAATTTTGTGTTTGGTATAATCAAGTCGTTGAATTTGTGTTATTGCACAAAAACCTAGTTTGATGCGAAATCTTGCCCAGAGGGAACAAGATGTACCGAACAGGGGAAGCCGAGGAGAGTGAACATGAGTCAAATTTTGTTTGGGACCAGAGAGCTTCCGCTCGTAATTTCCAAAAAGCTAAAGGAAATGATTGTGGAAAAAAATCTGAAACCCGGCGACCGTCTTCCAAGTGAAGGGGAACTTTCGGTCATGTTTGGCGTAGGGCGTTCCACTGTAAGGGAAGCGGTCAAGCTGATGATTGCCGATAATGTTGTTGAAATTCACAGGGGGAAGGGCACTTTTATCTCTGAAAGCCCCGGCTTGAAGAATGACCCCTTAGGCCTGCACTTTGCAAATCCAAATAAGCTGCTTCAAAACCTGCTCGAAAGCAGACTTCTGATAGAACCGCAAATCGCGAGGCTGGCGGCACAAAGAGCCACCAGCGAGAATCTTAACAGGCTCAGCCAGGCGATAGAAGATATGGAAACCGCGGAGCTCATTAATGGGCTCGAGTACCCTTCGCGCGACGTAGACTTTCATACCGCTGTGGCAGAGTGCACGCAGAATGACGTTTTAATGCGCATTTTGCCTTTAATCTGTGAATCGATTCGGGAAGGATATCTCGAAACGATGAATGTTCCTGGCACGCATCAGCGCGCAATCGCGGCTCATATCCGCATTTATGAGGCAATACGGAATAAAAACCCGGATGCCGCAGCGGAAGAGACTCGGCGGCACATTATGCAGGCCTTGGACGATTCTCAGCCCAAATATTAGGAGGAATGAAAGTGAAAAGGAAAAAAGTACTGGCACTTACCCTGGCGCTTGCAATCGCGGCAACCTCGTTTGCCGGCTGCGCCAAACAACCCGCTGCTTCCAGCGCAACAGAGTCTAAAGCGGCAAGTGGCGAACCGGTTACCATTACCCATTGGTACTGGGCAGACAGCTCCGAGTACTCTGCTAAGATGAAGGAAATGGTTGAGGATTTTAACAAATCCAACAAAAAGAACATTACCGTAAAAGCAGAAGAATACCCCTGGGATGGCGGCGCATACAGCGAGAACTTGTTTAACGCTGTTATGGGCGGCGGCGGCCCCGACACCGCAGCTTGGAAGCTGACGGCGACCCCGCTGTTTACAGCAAACAACCTGCTTGCAAACTTGGATGATTACGTTGCAAATTGGGACAAGAAGACAGACATCGATGATAACATCTACAAAATTATGAAGCAGGCCGGCGGTTCTGACAAAATGTATGTCATGCCCTGGAACATTCAGGTTCTGTACGTTTACTATCGCCCGTCCATCTTCAAGAAGGCTGGCGTAGAAGTTCCCAAGACCTACGAAGAGTTCCTTGAGGCAATCAAAAAGACCACCATGGACACCAACGGCGACGGCAAAACCGATATTTATGGTTTTGGTATGCGCGGTGCAAAGGGCGGCCAAGAGCCTTGGGGCAGCTTCATCAATGGCCGTGGCGGCAGCTTTGAGAACATGACCAGCGCTGAATCTATTCAGGGCATGCAGGACTACATTGACCTGTACAAAAAGGGTTATGTTCCTCCGACCGCTACACAGGACGGCTTTAATGAAATTATTGCAAACTTTAAGTCTGGCAAAACAGCAATGACCATTCACCACACCGGCTCTTCCAAGGGCATGGTTGAAACCTTTGGTGATGACGTTGACGCATTCCCCTTCCCCAAGGGCAAGGGCCAGTGGACCTCTATGGGCGACACTGAGAACGTTATCTTCCAGGCCAGCAAAAATAAGGACGCTGCTTTCGAGTGGATTTCTTACCTGGCAGCAGGCGAAGGCCAAGAGAAATGGTGCAAAATTACTGGCAACGTGCCTGTAAGCAAAACCGTTCAGGCTCTTCCCGAGTTCCAAGAGAACAAATTCATGAAGGCTTCCATCGCTGGTCAGTCCTATGCGGGCATTATCCCGATTAAAGACACCACCACCGAGTGGATCAGCACCATTTGGCCGAACACAGTTGCTTCTGCCCTCTCTGGCAAAGAAAGCGCTGCTGACGCCATGAAGACCCTGCAGGAAGGCCTGTACGGCAAGAAATAAACGGTAAGCAATGGCTCTGTGGGCTGCGGCCGGTCGAGAATCTGGTTCGGCCGCGGCCCCAATCTTTCAAAGAGGTGAATTACAGTGCAGCGTAAAAAGACGAATATTTGGCCGTATTTGCTGATCACGCCTGCGGTGCTTATTATTATCGCAGTTGTTTTAATCCCTGCTGTTAATGCGGTTCTAATGAGCTTTCAAAGCTATGATTTAAGAAGACCAAGCGACATCGGGTTTGTTGGGTTTACCAATTACATTGATGTGCTGCAGGATAAGCTGTTCTGGGCATCCCTTTGGAGGACAATCCTATGGGTTGTGTTCGGTGTTGGTTTCCAGTTTGTTTTTGGCTTTATTCTGGCAAATCTTTTGAATAAGAGCTTCCGCGGCCGTGGTGTTGTGCGTGCGGTGAGCTTGATTCCTTGGGTTACCCCCGGCGTTCTCATTGGTTTAATGTGGCGCTGGATTTACGACGGCAGCTATGGCGTGCTCAACGACCTTTTAATGAAGGTTGGTTTTATTTCGGCACCCATTCCGTTCCTAGCACAGGATTCTACGGTTATGCCGTCCGTTATTCTTACGATTATTTGGCAGGGAATTCCTTTCTTTGCCCTTATGCTTCTGGCCGGTTTGCAGGGCGTGCCCGGTGAACTGTATGAGGCGGCCGATATTGACGGCGCCACAAGCTTTCAGAAGCTTTTCCGCATTACCATACCTGCGATTAAGAACACAATTTTCGTCACCACCTTGCTGCGTATTATTTGGGTAGCAAACTCGGTGGACGTGATTTTCAACATGACGGGCGGTGGTCCTGCATACGCATCGCAGACCCTGAGCGTTTATGTGTTTAACAAGGCGAATGCTTTGAACTTGGGTTATTCGTCTACTATGTCGCTCCTGCTTACTTTCTTGTTGTTGCTGGTAGCGATTCCGTATTTAAAAAATATGTTTGCGAGTCAGGAGGCGTAAAGTTATGCAGCATAAAAGAACACCCATGCAAAATTTTCTTTTGCTTTACTTGCCTCTGTTTGTAATGTTACTGCTGTTGCTCTTCCCGTTTTATTGGACGTTTGTTACCTCCATTAAGCCGGAATCTGAGCTTTATGGCAGCGTAGTTACCTACTGGCCTCATGACGTGACTTTTGAATCTTACAGAAAGCTTTTTGTAGATTTTAACTTTTTAAAGCCCATGGGCAACAGCTTTGTGGTTGCGATTATTACCACACTGATTACCTTGACCGTTTCAATGCTGGCTTCCTATGCGTTTTCTCGTTATCGCTTTGCCGGCAGAAAAGCATTTATGGTGTTATTTTTAACCAATAACATGTTCCCTACGGTCTTGCTGTTGATTCCGCTTTATGCTATCATGCGTAGTATGGGCCTTTTGTACACCCCCGCATCTTTGGTGCTTTCTTATGCCACGTTCACCATTCCGTTCTCGGTATGGTTGCTTAATGGCTTTATCAACGACCTGCCCTTGTCTTTGGAGGAAGCCGCTATGGTTGACGGCTGCAATCGCGCGCAGGCATTTACCCGCATTATCTTCCCTGTGCTGGTACCCTGTCTTGTTGCTACGGGTGTGTATATCTTCATGACCTCCTGGAATGAATACACTTTCGCCGTGATGTTCACCAATGAGGGGAACCGCACAATACCTGTGGCTCTAAAAAATCTGATCGGTCAGCTGGGGGTCCAGTGGGATCTTCTAACTGCTGGCGGAATCATAACGATCATCCCCGTTTGCATCATGTTTTTCTTCGCGCAGAAGCGTTTGGTGGAAGGCTTGACCGCGGGGGCCGTGAAGGGTTAATTGTAAAGGAGTAATCGAAATGAACAGCGAAATGAACGCAAAAGCCAAGCAGCTTCGAGTCGATATTTTGAAATCGCTCTATGCTTGCCAGTCGGGCCATCCCGGCGGATCCCTCTCATGCGTAGAGATTTTGGTGGCATTGTACGAGAATGTAATGAAGTACGATCCGAAGAATCCTCACATGGAAAACCGCGACCGTTTTGTAATGAGTAAGGGACACGCATGCCCCACGCTTTATGCAGTTCTGGCCGAAAAAGGATTTTTCCCGAAGGAAGACCTTAATCACCTTCGCCAGGCAGATTCTCACCTGCAGGGTCACCCCGACATGACCAAAACCCCGGGTGTTGACTGCAACACCGGCTCTTTGGGCCAGGGTATTGCAATTGCCGGCGGTATGGCATTGGCAGCAAAATACAAAAAAGCAGATTACAGGGTTTTTGCTCTCATCGGCGACGGTGAAATGCAGGAAGGCCTGGTTTGGGAAGCAGCTATGTCTGCTGCTCATTACAAGCTGGATAACCTTACGGTACTTCTCGACTTTAACCACCTTCAGATAGACGGCAGCAACGATCAGGTTATGAGCGTTGGTGATCCCATTGAAAAATTCCGTGCATTCGGCTTTGAATGCCTGGAAGTAGACGGCCACGATATTGATGCGCTTACCGAAGCAATCAATAAGCCGGTAGTTGGTAAGCCGAAGTTCATTTGCTGCCACACCCACAAGGGCCACGGTATCTCCTTTATGGAAGATAACCACGGCTGGCACGGCAAGCCGATGAACAACGACGACTTTGCAGCTGCAATGAAGGAACTGGGGGTTGAGATCAATGGCTGAGAAAAAATCGTTAAGAGTAGCATATGGTGAGGCTCTTGTTGAGCTAGGCGCTAAAAATGATAAAGTTGTGGCTATGGATGCCGACTTGGCACACGCCACAATGAGCAGCATGTTCCTGGATGCCTATCCGGATCGTTTCTTTAACTTTGGTATTGCTGAGGCAAACATGGTTTGCGCAGCTGCGGGCTTTGCTCATTCCGGCCTCATTCCCTTTGCAAGCACCTTTGCTCTGTTTGGTACCGGCCGCGCTTACGAGCAGATTCGTAACTCGGTTGCCTATGTAAATGCAAATGTTAAATTTGGTCTGTCTCACTCCGGTCTTTGCGTTGGTGAAGACGGTGGCAGCCATCAGTCCATTGAAGATTTGGCTCTGATGCGCGTTGTTCCGAACATGACCATTTTTGTTCCCTGCGACCCCATTGAAACAAAGAAGGCTGTTTTTGCTGCGGCAGAAATTGACGGCCCTGTTTATATTCGCGTTGCCCGCCCGGTTTGCGATGTAATTACCGAAGATGATACCCCCTTCATTCCCGGTAAAGCAAACATTATGAAAGACGGCTCTGACGTTTGCCTCGTTGCCACTGGTTTGATGGTTCCGGAAGCACTTAAGGCTGCTGAAATGCTGGCTGCAGATGGAATTAGCGCTGCGGTTGTGAATGTTCACACCATTAAGCCTTTCGATGACGAGACCATTTTGAAGATGGCTGAGAAGTGCGGCGCTATCGTATCGGTAGAAGAGCACTCCATCATTGGCGGCTTGGGTTCTGCTGTTGCAGAGGCATTGGCTGGTAAATCTAACGCGAAGTTTGACCGCGTTGGTGTTATGGATAAATTCGGTAAATCCGGCAAGCCGGCAGACCTGTTCCGCATTTACGGCCTGACTCCGGAAAACATTGTAGCCAAAGCAAAGGCACTGCTGAAATAAGAGGGAGACACAACCATGAAAATTCAAAGCTTTGAAATGAACGGCGAAGGCATGCAGAGAGTCTACGAGAACGAGAAATGGACGATCGGCATTAAGAACTGGAAGCCCGCTAACGACATTACCGGTACCACCTGCCTAGAGCGCCACAATAAGACCGACGAGCTGTTTGTGCTGCTCAGCGGCCGCTGCACTCTCATCAGTGCAGAAGAGGTTGACGGCGAGCTGAAGATGGAAGCACTGGAGATGGAGCCGTTCAAGGTTTACAATATCCCTCAGTCCCTGTGGCACAATACTGTGACTCAAAAGGACACCAAGATGGTTCTGATTGAGGATGTTTCTACCGGTATGGAGAACAGTGACATCATCGACCTGACTCCTGCTCAGATTGAAACACTGAAATCTTTGGTGAAATAAGAAGAATTGCACAAAAGTATCGCGGTGTATCGCCTTCCTTTGGGGAGCGGTACACCGCTTTTTTTGTTGACTCGGTTGAAGTATCATATTATAATTAAAGGTAATTTAACTTGTTGAGCTATGAATCGGTGGCTTTTCAGTTGCGTTGAGACAAATCGAAAACCACCGATTTTCTCTATGTCTTTTTTAGAGATTATTTCAATGTTGAAATAAAGGGTATAATTTTTTTGAATAATTTGAAGACAGAGATAGCGATAAGTTCCGACATTTTATTAAAATTTTATTCTAGGAAGGTGGAGTACGATGATAAGCGGAGCGGAAATCATGGTGAAATGCCTGGAGGAAGAAGGAGTCGTCCTTACATTCGGCTATCCAGGTGCGGCAATCTGTCCTTTTTACGACTTACTATCGCAGTCCTCCATCCAACATGTATTGGTACGGCAAGAGCAAAACGCAGCTCACGCTGCGAGCGGCTATGCCCGCTCGAGCAGTAAACCCGGTGTGTGCATTGCCACCTCTGGCCCCGGTGCGACCAACCTGATTACCGGCATTGCAACTGCGTATATGGATTCGGTACCGCTCATTGCCATCACTGGGCAGGTCCGTTCGGAACTGCTTGGCCGCGATGTATTCCAAGAAGCGGATATTACCGGTGCGTGTGAGCCCTTTACCAAACACAGCTACTTAGTAAAGGATACGGCTGATTTGCCACGCGTTTTTAAGGAAGCGTTTCATATTGCAACTACCGGCCGACCCGGCCCGGTACTCATTGATGTGCCTGTGGATGTACAGCAGAATGAAATTAAAGAATTTAAATACCCGCAGCATGCGGATATTATTGGATATAAGCCCAGAACGCAGGGACATGCCCTGCAAATTAAGCGCGCGATTGAGGTGCTTGCCACAGCTCAACGTCCATTGATTTGTTGTGGCGGTGGTGTGGTTTTGGCTGGTGCCAGAAAAGAAATGATGGACTTGGCAGAGAAAACAGGTATTCCGGTGGTGTCTACAATGATGGGAATCGGTGTTATTCCCATGGATAGCGACTCTTACCTTGGTATGGTTGGCTCTCACGGCAAAAAGAGTGCAAATCAGGCTTTGCTCAACGCAGATGTCGTCATTTTATGCGGCGCTCGTGTGGGTGACCGAGCCATTATAGCCCCAGAAATGCTGGGCGGCAAGGCGCAGATTATTCACATTGATGTTGACCCGGCGGAAATCGGCAAGAACATTACCGCGCATATTCCGATTGTTGGCGATATTCGTTTAGTACTCAAGAGCCTTACCGATAAAGTAAGCTGCGCGGTTCCAAAGGAATGGTTAAGCCGTGTTCACGAGCTTCGGGAGTCGGAGGTTCCACATGGCGAGCCTTCTCAGGATTTTGTGGAACCCCGCTCGTTTATGCGTACTCTCTCTTCCATGATGGAGGAAGATGCCATCCTCGTAGCGGATGTTGGACAGAACCAGATTTGGTCTGTTAACAACTTTAATGTGAAAGAAGGGCGCTTTTTAACCTCCGGCGGCCTTGGCACCATGGGGTATTCCGTTCCCGCGGCGATTGGAGCAAAGCTGGCGAAGCCCAAAAGGCAGGTAGTTGCCGTATGCGGGGATGGTTCGTTCCAAATGTCGATGTGCGAGTTAGGTACCATCATGCAGAGCGATGTAGCCGTTAAAATTATTGTAATGGAAAACGGTCACCTCGGCATGGTTCGGGAAATTCAAGATAAAATGTACGGCAAGCGGCATATGGCCACTGTGCTGCACGGGAACCCCGATTTTGTGGCATTGGCAAGAGCTTACGGAATGGAATCCGCACAGGCGGAGAATAACCCCGAAGCAGAAGAGCTTGCCAAGGTAATGCTCGCTTCCGATAAGCCATATCTGCTAGTATGCAAGGTTGACCCAACCTTGCCGTCTATTTGAGAGGGAGGGCGCTACTATGAAATATACACTCTCCGTTTTGGTGGAAAACCAGCCCGGCGTATTGTCGAAAGTTTCTGGTTTGTTTTCTCGCCGTGCGTTTAATATTGACAGCCTTGCCGTGGGAGTAACGGAAGACCCGGCTATTTCCCGCATGACGATTGTCGTCAACGGTGATGAATATGTGATGGAGCAGGTGGAAAAGCAGCTCAATAAGCTGATTCCAATTATCAAGGTAAAGCGCCTTGACGATACCGGCCCGTTTATTAGCTGTGAGCTTGCCCTCATTAAGGTGAGCTGCACCCCGCAGTACCGCCCTGAGATTATTCAAATTGCAGAGCTCTTTGGGGCACGTGTGGTAGATGTTTCTTTAACCTCACTTACCATACAGTTTGCAGATACCGCAGAGAAGATTGAGACTATGCTTACCCTACTTAAGCCCTACGGCTTAAAAGAAATTGCACGTACTGGCACCGTTGCACTGGAGCAAGGACCCCAGGTTACCAGAAAACAGAGCGTTTAAGCGGACTTAGCAAATGAAACTTGAACTCTGTCTATAAATTTTATACCTGCTGAAGGAGGAACATGTTATGCCAAAGATTTATTATGAAGCCGATTGCGATATTAACGTACTTAAGGGGAAGACCGTAGCGATTATTGGCTATGGCAGCCAGGGTCACGCTCATGCGCTGAACCTGCATGACAGTGGAGTTGATGTTGTAGTAGGCCTTTATGAAGGCAGCAAAAGCGCAGAGCGCGCAAAGAAGGCGGGCCTTAAGGTTCTAAACGTTCCCGAGGCGACGAAAGCTGCGGACATTATCATGATTCTTATCCCCGATGAGCGTCAGGCAGAGATGTACAAGAATGACATTGAGCCGAATCTCACCGATGGCAAGGCTCTTGCATTTGCTCATGGCTTTAACATTCATTTTGGCCAGATTAAGCCCCCCAAGTTTGTGGACGTGTTCATGATTGCCCCGAAGGGCCCCGGCCATACCGTTCGCAGCGAGTTCCAGGAGGGCAAGGGTGTTCCCTGCCTCGTGGCAATTGAGCAAGACTACACTGGCCATGCTCTCGACGTCGCCCTCGCTTATGGTGCAGGTGTTGGTGGTGCACGCGCTGCTGTTATGGAGACAACCTTCCGTGATGAAACAGAAACAGACCTCTTCGGTGAGCAGGCTGTTCTGTGCGGCGGTGTATGTGCTCTGATGAAGGCAGGCTTCGAAACATTGGTAGAGGCTGGCTACGCCCCTGAAAACGCTTACTTTGAGTGCATTCATGAAATGAAGCTGATTGTAGACCTTATTTATAAGGGCGGTTTCTCCATGATGAGATATTCCATTTCTGACACAGCGGAATTTGGTGATTATGAGACCGGCAAACGCCTAATTACTGAAGAAACTAAGAAAGAAATGAAGAAGGTTCTCAGCGAGATTCAAGACGGTACCTTTGCCGGCAAGTGGATTGCAGAGAACAAGAATGGCCGCGCACACTTTAATGCTTGCCGCCGTATCGAAAGCGAGCATCAGCTTGAGTCTGTGGGTAAAGAGCTGCGCAAGATGTATTCTTGGAGCGACGAAGATAAATACGCTGAATAAGCGAATTACATTGCTTTTGTTTTAAGATTACAATCGGTAACAAGGGATCAGGCAGGGTCGGAGAAAATCGCCGATGAACTGATCCCTTGTTCCTTTTTTATTTGGGAAAGAAATAAGTATCAAGAAATAAAATAATATGGCAATAGGCCATTCTTAATTATAATATAATTTTTTATAAAAATGTTTTGGTTCGAAGCCTGCAAAACAGGCTGGAAGAATAAAAAGATGTCATTACAATGTTATAATGTGGCAAAAAGAGCCATATTCCTGCGAAAAAACTCGAATAGGGGAAGGCAGTGCGGTGGAATAGTGCCGTTCCTTTATTCGTATGATAAACAAATAGCGAAAGGGGATTCGTTTATGTGGAGTAGACCAATTCTAAAAAGTAACGCCAAGGAGGCAATTCGCGGTGGAAAGTACTGGGTGGCATATCTTGTTTCGGCAATGATCATGTTCGTTCCCCCATTGTTGGAGTGGGTGACTGGCTATTCGGAAATATATCAAAAATGGGTAGATGGCGTTGCGGCAGGTATTCGTTTGGTTGATAGAAATGTTTTTACCGCTTACAGCTTGTCATACTTTTTGTTTAACGTTTTTATTATGTTGCCTCTTATTGTGGGTTTGCACGGCTTTTTTGTGCGCAACCGCTTTCATGCAGGTAAATTTACAGATGTATTCATGGGCTTTCGCAATGGGTATGGCAATGTTGTTTTTACCAGCTTTGTGACGAGCTTATTTATTGGGCTGTGGACGCTGCTTTTGATTATTCCCGGTATTTACAAAGCCTTCCAGTACATTCTGGTGCCGTTCTTATTGTCCGACAATCCGAAGCTTTCGGGTAGCAGAGCACGGCAAATTAGCCGCATGATGACGGACGGGGAAAAGGCCTCTATATTTGTTTTAACCCTCTCTTTCCTTGGCTGGTTTGCCCTAATTTTATTGGGAATTATTGTTTTGGGGATGCTTCATATACCTGAGATTGTGATTGATATACTTACTTCTTTAGCAATGTGCTCGGTTCTGCCGTACTTTTATGCGAGCATGGCAGAGCTGTATATCTTTTTGCGTGACCGCGCCATTCAAACCGGCATGGTACAGCCGGAAGAGCTAAATTTGATGGGCTGATTAACAAAATACCCCATTTGACAAATCTTAGATTTTCGAGTATAATACAAAGGATTTCGTACAGAGAGCACGTTTTGTGCTGATAATAGAGGCGAAAATTATTATTGTAAAATAATAATTTTCGTCTCTTTTTTGTTTTTATAAAGGAGTTATTATGGCGAAGCAAAAGAATTTTCACTTAATTGCGGCGGTGATTGCAACCGGGCTGCTCTCTTTTTCAGGCGTATTAATTGAAACCGCTATGAACGTAACCTTTCCCACCTTAATTCACGAGTTTGGTGTAACAACCGCCGCTGTGCAGTGGGTTACGACCATTTGCCTTTTGGCTATTTCGGTTATTGTTCCGTTGTCCTCTTATTTGAATCGGAACTTTTCGATTCGGGCCCTGTTTGTTTGTGCGAACCTATTCTTTTTATCCGGCATGTTGGTCAACTATTTTTTACCTTCCTTCGCTCTCCTGCTATTGGGGCGTTTATTACAGGGGGTGGGAACCGGACTCGCATTACCGCTGATGTTCCATATCATTCTAACAAAGGCGCCGGAATCAAGCCGCGGTATGATGATGGGAATCGGTACACTGACCACCGCAATAGCCCCTGCGATTGGCCCCACGTACGGAGGGGTCCTTTCTCATTACTTTACTTGGCGCGATATTTTCCTTTTTTTAATTCCACTAATTATTCTCTCTTTGTTTTTAGGTCTGCGTTCTATTCCCAAAGAACAAAAGCAAGCACGGGAACCAATTTCAATTTGGAGCGCCGTGTTTTTGGCCGCCACATTTACCTTTGTTTTAATGGCACTCAGTGCCAGCCAGGTAATTAACGCAGCGCTGTTTTTTGTCGGTAGTATTATAACAGGTGGGCTGTTTATGCATTTTAATCGACAAAAGCCGCTTTTGCATTTGAGTGTGCTTAAAAATAAGCGATTTACTGCTATGATGGTTTGTTTTCTCATCTATCAGGCCCTGCTTTTAGGGAATTCCTTTGTCTTCCCCAATTACTTGCAAATTGTTACGGGGCTGGATTCCTCCGCGGCGGGAATGTTTATGTTCCCCGGCGCACTGGCTGGAGCATTGCTTGCCCCAATCTCCGGCCGAATTTTAGATAAATCGGGTGCAAAAAAGCCGATTCTAATAGGCATTAGCATTGCTTGTGTAGGCATGTTACTGCTTGCCGCGCTGCTGCGCAGCAATTTGGTAGTTTTACTCATTGCCTCTCATTTGGTGTTTATGGTTGGTTTAGGGCTATCGTATAGCAACCTCATGGCAAGCAGCCTGAGTGCTCTGCAAGCAGGAGAGCTGCCGGATGGCAACGCGATTATTAATACACTCCAGCAGTTTATTGGTTCCGTAGCCACTGCGGTAGCGGCGGCAGTTTTGTCTTCGTTTCAGCAGCGTTATGAGTTTGCTTTGGGCACATCGTACGGTTCGGTTTTACTTTTAGGCTGTTTCTTCCTTTTGCTGGTTGCCAGCCTGATTTGTGCACTTATTGTATTTTCGGAGAACTCCACTGTAATGCAACAGAATAAACTAGTTGCGTTCGTTCGAGGGTTATTTAGCCGTAGTACGGTAGAAAAACCAAATGTAAGTGACTGCAAGCATTAACTCTAAAAAGAGGAAGCCGCCGGTGGACCCGGTGACTTCCTTTTTTACTTGTGTTTTGGGTTCTATTATGTTGCGTTTACTGGATTGACACTATAAAGGCATTAAGAAAGGTAAGATTGTCTTCCATAGAGTTTATTTATGCGAAGTAAATAGTAAAGAGGGAAAACCGCCGGCACGGTTTTCCCTCTTTTGCCTCTGTACGGCAAGGTGAACTATATATTAATAGGAGGAACATGAATTGGAAGAAGGCGTTTGGCTCACCTAATGTATTTTATGACAAGCCCTCCTATTTGTTTACAGGTCTGTCCCAACTTTGTGGACTTCCTCCAAACAAGCCCTCTATCCTTTGGTAAGAGCGCTTTACGCGGCATGCGCGGAGCGGTTCCCTGTTCTGTCTAATACTTTAACGAGAGTAAGGGTAACCACAGCGGTAATTACCAGTTCGGGCAGCATGTAGCTTCCGTTATAAACTAAGGAATACAGCCAAACAGGGGTGCCATCCGGAGCATATTCGCTCCAAATAAAGATACCGGACAGAAAACTGCACATAAAGCGCAGAAAAACAGCAATTGCAACGCCAAAAACAATACTTACGGAACGGTTATGAAATGGCTTGCCCCAAAAAGCGGCGCTCCCCAGCACGGTGAAAGCAAGTACATAGTCCAGCAGTACCACAAGCAAAAATGCTGTCAGCGTTTTTGCAGGAGGGGCAGTGAAGTTAAGCAGTATTTGCAGCAGGCTGTGAACAAATGCCGTTCCCAAACCCCATTTCACACCGTGACGATAAGAAACGAGAACGAGGGGAGCCATGCTCGCCAAGGTAATAGACCCGCCCTGCGGCAAATCAAACACCTTAATCATGCTCAGAACAGTGGAGAGTGCAATCATAAGCGCACATTCCACAAGTACGATGGTATTTGTTTTTTTCATAAAAGATCCTTTCTGTGCCAGCCAATTTTTTTATTTGCTTGGTGTTGACACTTCCGCTGTTCCGGTAACGGATAACCGATGTATGAACTGCCGATCTCCCTGAAAAACTGCCGCAAACAAAAAACGCATTGCAGAAAATACCACAATGCGTTTTGCTATGCTGCAAAAATTTCCTACGCTGGCATTATCCAGATCAGGTCAAAGGGACATAGGCGTCAATCCGCCTCATCTCAGCCGCGTATACGCAGCACCCCGTATTCAGTTCTAAGTTTCACTATATCCGCATTGAATCAGTTTGTCAAGAGCATGTGCTCCAGTTCTGAAAAATCTGCAGCAAAGCGAGCCTTTGGGTAATATTCGAGCATTTCTTCACGGGTGCCGTAGCCGTGAAGAACTCCAATAAACGCTGTGCCTGCCAATTGTGCGCCATCAGCGTCAAACTTGGTGTCCCCAATCATCACAGCGTGTTGCGGTTCTACGGAAAAATGCGCAAGGCATGAGTTGATAAGCTCTAGCTTTGAGCTTTCCCTCTCGGAGCTTCCCGCGGGGCCTGCAATAAAATCGACCAGTGGTGCAAGCCTAAAAATCTCTGCCACGCGGTTTGCCTGCGGCAATGGCTTTGAAGTAGCGATGCAAATGTTTGCACCAGCCTTCCGCAAGGTTGTTAATAGCTCAATGGTGTTTGGGTAAACGGAATTTTTATGAATGCCTTCCGTTTCGTACAAACCGCGGTACATTTTTACGGCTTGGTCGCAAACTTCATCATCGAGGCCGCAGGTCTGCGAAAAGCTCTGGAAGAGCGGAGGGCCGATAAAGGTACGCAATACTTCTGGCGGGGGTACGGGAATATCCAAACGCCGCATAATCTCACTCACGCAGCTCAGGATGCCCGGGCCGGATTCCGTTAGGGTACCATCCAAATCAAATAAAACGAGGGGATAAACAGGTTTCATGGGTATTCCTTTCTGCGGTGTGTTTATTGCTGTGCGCGCTCTTGTGCTTTTTTAAGGAAGTTTGCCGTTTTAATGCTGGCTCGCACATGATTACCAGTCGCAATTAGGCCTACGTTATCAAATGCCTGAAGAGTAAAGGCAAATTTGCGGCCGTCGCACTCGGTTAGCTCTGCGGTGATTTTCACTGTTACACCCTCCGCGGTGGGTGCCATATGCTTTACGCTAATTTCGGCTCCTACGGTGGTGATTCCATCCTCTAAGTAGCCTTGTGCCAATTCAGCGGCAACGCCCTCCATTAATGCAACAATTTTAGGAGTGGCTAAAACGGTAACGCTACCGCTGCCAAAAGCGGAGGCTAAATCTGCGGCTGTTACAGTGTAATCGCGGGAAAGCGTTTGTCCAATTTTCGGTTCATTCATTGTAATTCTTCCTTTCCTTCGATATAATAAATAATAGAAAATTATCTAATTGCAGTGAAAACATGCACCGGGCAATCCGGGCAATCTTCACTAAAACTAGTATAACACGGTACGGCCTAGGTTTGAAGCGGTAAATTTGCTTATGTTCCCGTGAAAATCGAGCAATTTTTGTATAGTCGCTTCACAAAAATGCCAATTAGTAAGAACATTACCAATTTAAACGGCAATGGTAATGGCAGGAGGAATGATTTTGAGCGAAGAAAGTAAGGCGCCGGCGGCGGGGCAGAGGCCTCGCCTATACTTAATGGACGAACTGCGTGGTTTTGCAGTGTTCTGCATGGTTTTTTACCACGCATTTTATACATTTGCTTTTTTGTATGAAATCAAGTGGATGATGATACTCTTTCAATTCTTTACCCCGGCAGAGCCTTTTTTTGCAGCGTTATTTATCATGATATCGGGAATCTCGTCCCTTTTATCTCGCTCAAATTTGCGAAGGGGGCTGCGCCTGCTTGCCATTGCTTTGGCAGTTACACTGGTTACGGCTCTTGTAACGCCGGACTACGCGATTTGGTTCGGAATTCTGCACTTTCTTGCTGTGTGTATGATTCTGTACGGCCTTTTGGGACGATACCTGAAAAAAATCCCGTTCTCATGGGTAATTGTATTGTTATTTGTTTTCCTGTATTTTTTTACCAGACCCATTCCATCCGGCTATTTGGGCTTTGGACCGGTGTCGGTGATTCCATTGCCGGGTGAAATCTATCATATCCCCGGGTTGTTTCCACTCGGGTTTTACGATTCTTCCTTTCGGTCATCCGATTATTTTCCGCTGCTGCCTTGGGGCTTTCTTTTCTTAGCGGGCACGGTGATTGGTATACCGGTCGCAAAGGGCTTGGCACCTCAATGGATGTACCCCAGCCGGGTTCCGTTCTTTTCTTGGATGGGACGCTGGGCGCTGATTATTTACATGGCTCACCAGCCGCTTATTTACGCTTTGGCATGGCTGTTGGAGCGACTTGGGCTGATTGGCTGAAATAGCCTTGCGTGAAAAGCAGAAAAAGAATATAATAAGCTGAATGCTTTTGTAAGAGAAAGAGGTTGATGATTGAAATGAAGCTGGGAATCGTCGGGCTGCCCAACGTTGGAAAAAGCACATTGTTCAACGCTATTACCAACGCCGGAGCGCAGTCTGCCAACTATCCATTTTGTACTATAGAGCCCAACGTTGGTGTGGTTGCTGTGCCGGACAAACGCTTGGACAAGCTTGCCGAAATGTATCACCCCGAAAAGTACACCCCTGCTACCATCGAGTTTGTAGACATTGCGGGCTTGGTTCGTGGCGCCTCCAAGGGTGAGGGCCTTGGCAACCAGTTCTTGGCGAACATTCGCGAGGTAGATGCGATTGTTCATGTGGTACGATGCTTTGAGAATGACGATATTATTCACGTTGATGGCAGTGTAGACCCTGCACGTGACGTGGAGACCATTAATGTAGAGTTGATACTCTCCGACATGGAGGTTCTTGACCGCCGTTTGGACAAGAGCCGTAAAATGCTTAAGGCAGATAAAAAATACCAGACCGAGTGCGAGTTCTTGGAGCGTGTACGTGCGGAGCTGGATGCTGGGCATACCGCTCGCAGTGTGGAATGCACTGAGGAAGAGGCAGAGATTCTCGCAACGGTATCTTTGCTCACCAATAAACAGGTCATATACGCCGCCAATATGAGCGATACCGATTTTAAGGATGGCGTGGAAAATAACCCGTATTACGCGGTGGTTCAGAAGCTGGCAAAAGAAGAAAATTCTGGTGTGCTGCCAATTTGTGCAGAGATTGAGGCCGAAATCTCTGGTATGGAGATGGAAGAGAAGCAAATGTTCTTGGAGGACATGGGGTTAGCGGAATCTGGGCTTGACCGCCTGATTCGTGAGTGCTACTCGTTGCTTGGCCTAATTTCGTACCTGACTGCTGGCCAGCAGGAGGTGCGCGCTTGGACGATTCCGATTGGTACTAAGGCACCGCAGGCGGCTGGTAAAATCCATACTGATTTTGAACGCGGCTTCATTCGTGCGGAAGTGGTTGCGTATCACGATTTAATGGAATGCGGTTCGATGACGGCAGCCAAAGAAAAAGGGCTGGTACGTTCAGAGGGCAAGGAATATGTGATGAAAGACGGCGATGTGGTGCTGTTCCGTTTCAACGTATAATTTAATGCTCTATTCTAGTAAGCGTTATTTAAGACCTATCTGTGTTTTTACATAGATGGGTCTTTTTTATAGTTGCTTATATGCGAAAGAAAATAGAGTCCAAAAGATAAACTTATATCTTTCTGCGCTATTTATTGTAAAAATTTTTTAAGCGACTGCCGCCGCAAGTAATTTCTTCTTTTCTTTCATTCGCCCCTCAAGCCGGGGCAGGCTCGCCTTTTCTCGATGAGGAGAAAAGGCGGAAAGACTCACCAAAGGCTCTGCCTTTGGAATTCGTTTGGGAAACGACCCCAATCCGTTAAACAATGGCTACTGTAAGGGCGCTCCATTAAAAATGCCCACTCTCCTTTGCTAGTACAAACGGATAGCAATTTGCAATCTTCCGTCGGCGGTCATTTTTAGAGCGCTCTCGTCCGCTCGCAGAGACATATTAAGGAAGCTAGGTACTTCGTCCATTTACGGGCGGCAAAGCAAAACCTTACGCATAGTCTGCAACGCACAGGCTTGTTTCCTGTGCGGAAAATAGATGCAGAGCGGTAGCTCAGTCGGATTCCAAAGGCAGAGCCTTTGGTCGTTGAGAGGGGATCCAAGGGGAGAGAATCGATACTCTCCCCTTGGAAGGCCTTTGCCTACTTTTACCCTTACGTGAAAGTAGGTGCCCGCCCCGGCATGAGGGGCAAAGCCCTGCGCCAGCAGAAACTCTTGCGCTTAGCGCAAAACTTCTTTTATTAATATAGCTAAAATTTCTAACATGAATGAACAAGTAAACTTTTAGTTAAAAAGAGTAAAAAAGAACGCCGTTCCAATGAAGGAACGGCGTTAGCCGCACGGGCGATAGTGCGGCGTTGCTTGCTTACAGACATTAGCTCGGCGAAGCTGGGTTCTATTTATCCTCCAACTTTCGGCGTCAACTCTCCTGCAAATGCCTTACCAGGGGAGTGGAAAACATAGCTGATTCAAAGAGCTGACTTCTTCCCACACAAGCATGGCAGTCTTTTTTCGGTCAATAACTACCTATATACCCAGCCTCGCGTTGCCTTTGTCTGCAAGGCAATAAAAAAGCGCTTGTCACGGAAACCCTCAATGAAAAGGGTACTCCACAACAAGCGATAAAAGTTCTATCGAATGCAGTCTGCACTTAAACGCACGGCTCACAATCACAAAGGGTACCATTCTTGCCCCTATACAAAAGGGAAATTATGGGTTATAATTGGGAAGCAAAGTGCAGTGTAAACTGTTGTTATGGAGGCTGGATCTCCGTAGCAGGGGGTGGGTGGTTACGACACTCATCCCTGCTTTGCTTTTTAAATCACCTTACAAGATAAATATTAACATTATTTACCAAATAATGCAAGATGAAAATATAAAAATGGGAAAATATATCACATAACTGATAATTTCGTTCTGTTTCGTCGGATTTTATCCGGCTTTTTTTATTTTAGTTTCAGTAAACGCGGCGGGTCGCATCTGCAAGAGAATAAAAATCACTCAAAGAAATCACCAACAAAAGAGCGAAAAAAGCCACGGAACAGAACGTTCCGTGGCTTTTTTGAAAGGCGGCACTGCCGCCTTTCTATTCAAATGCAAACAGCCTTGTTGCTTTGCTTCAAGCAACGGCTGAAAAATTAATAGTTTTCAGCCTTGCGCTCAAAGTAAGCCTGAGCATGTTTGCAGGCGGGACAGATTCCAGGAGCCTTCTCGCCAATATGAATGTATCCGCAGTTGCGGCATACCCAAACGGTTTTCTCGCCGCTCTGGAAAACAAGGTCTTCCTGAACGTTTTTCAGCAGCTTGCGGTAACGCTCTTCGTGAGTTTTCTCAACGGATGCTATCATCTTCATGGTAGCGGCGATTTCCTTAAAGCCTTCCTGCTCTGCGGTCTCGGCGAACTCTTTGTACATTTCTGTCCACTCATAGTTTTCGCCCTGAGCAGCGTCCAACAGGTTATCTCTAGTGGCACCTACCGCTCCGCCATGCAGGTATTTAAACCATAGCTCGGCGTGCTCTTTCTCGTTACCAGCGGTCTCCTCAAAAATAGCTGCGATTTGCTCGTAACCCTCTTTTTTTGCCTGAGAAGCATAGAATGTGTACTTGTTTCTGGCCTGAGATTCTCCTGAGAATGCAGTCAGCAGATTCGCTTCGGTTTTGCTTCCTTTCAGTTCCATACGGTACGTCCTCCTTGTAAATATCAGTAAGGGATGCCACCCTGCTCCAGACGCATTTTTACGCTGGAACGAAGCGCCGGAATACGGGCGCTTAGCAATAGGATGTGATCGCTTCTTATTTATTATACTAAAATTTGTTAAAAATTCAAGAGGATAGAGCAATAAAATAATAATTATTCGCAAATTATTTTGTAAATCTCTGCTTTTGAGTGTCCACTTTCCTTTGCCGCACGTTTTGCCGCCTCCGAAACGGAGCTGCCCTGTTCCAAATAAGTGCGTGCTAGCTCTGTGGCATCCTCAAGGGTGAGTGGTTCTTCCACGGGTACGGGAGCGCCCTCTATCACCAAAACAAATTCCCCTTTGGGGCTTTCCTGCGTGTAGCGCTGTACCGCTTCGGCAAGTGTGGTACGAATCACTTCTTCATGGATTTTCGTCAGTTCGCGAACGAGAGCGATGCGGCGATCTCCCCAAGCGGCAAGCATATCCGAGAGGGTAGAGGTGAGCTTGTGAGGAGCTTCGTAAAATACCATGGTGCGGTTTTCCGCAGCCACTTGCTGCAAGTGCTCCCGCCGGGCGCGCTTATTCACACTCAAAAAGCCTTCAAATGTGAAACGGCCTGTGGGAAGACCAGAGATTGCCAATGCGGAGATTACCGCGCTTGGCCCGGGTACGACGAGGGTTTGAATTCCCAACTCTGCACATTGTGCCACTAAAAGCTCGCCGGGGTCTGAAATTGCGGGCATACCGGCATCGGAGACCAGCGCGCAGTTCTCACCTGCAAGGATTCTTCGAGTAATCATGCCGCCGCGCTCTTGTTTATTGTGTTCAAAATAGCTGACCATCTGCTTTTTAATGCCGAGATGATTCAACAGCTTTATGGTAACGCGGGTATCTTCCGCGGCAATAAAGTCCACTTCTTCTAGGGTGCGAGCTGCCCGGGGAGAAAAGTCCGATAAATTCCCGATAGGCGTACCCACAACATACAGTTTTCCGGCCATTTAAGCCCCTCCTAAATTTTGAATGTGCACCAAGTGAGAAAAACGAGGAAAAGGGCTTACCCTTTGGAATCATCGCTTTCTGTACCTTTTGCAGCCTGTTTATAGTCCCCGTAGATTTCGAGCATTTCCCGGGTAAAAGTACCATCGGGATTGTGGATGATAAGAGGTGGGTCTACCACCAAGCCACCGGGCTGCCCATTTTTACGAGCCTGAAGCAGGAACAGCTTTGGCGCTTTGCCCTCCCGTGCCTGTACGAACCGCAGGCGCTTTGGCTCAAGGCCGTTTGCATTTAGAGTCAGCAGAATATCCGTCAGGCGTTCCGGGCGCTGACAAATGCAAAGGCGTCCCCCATACCGCAGGCAGGAGGCCGCGGCAGATGCTACATCCTCCATGGTGCAAGTTGCTTCGTGGCGAGCAAGCCGCTTGCCTTCCTCTGGGTTTTCAATTCCCGTACCCTGTGCTTTGTAGGGTGGATTGCAGGAGATTAAATCGCAATCCTCCAGCCAGGGGTCACGCGGTTTTGCATCGGGCAGCAGGCGTAAATCCTGCTGAATCACCCGAAGCCGGTCTTCGACTCCGCAATGGGCTATCGACTGCTGCACAAGCTCGCAGGCATCCGGCTGAAGCTCTACGCCACAAATACGAGCAGGAGCATACCGTGCAAGCCACAAAAGTGGAATTGCCCCACAGCCTGTGCCGAAATCGGCGCATTTCTCGCCCCGTTTGGGTGCCGCGAAATGCGCCAGCAGGATGGTGTCGGTATTAAAGCGGTGGGTCTCTGAAACGAATACGGAAATACGGGGAGAAAGTGGCTCCAAATGGGGCTGCATGAGTTACCTCCGAAAGCAATGTCGTATCTATAAAAATCACCCGCATCAGGCGGGGGAGTTAGGTTATATAAAAAAGCGGGTGGTAAAACCCGCGGTGCATGTCCCAAAATTTAAGGCGGAGCAATTAACGCTCCGCCTTAAATCGCTTCATTGGAACCTTAAGCCTCGGGGTTCGGGGCTCCTACGGGACATACAGAAGCGCAAGCGCCGCACTCAGTGCAGAGCTCGGGATCAATTACGTACTTGTCTGCGCCATCAGAGATAGCGCTTACGGGACACTCACCTGCGCAAGCACCGCAGGAAATGCAATCGCTGTTAATAACATATGCCATTGTTAAGCACCTCCAGAATAAGTATAAGTATTACCCCCTTATTCTAACACACAATGGCAGAAATGCAACTGGTTTTTCGCAATTCGTGAATGGAATCTCAATCCTTTTCCAACTCTTTGAGCTGTTCAAGCTCCGCTTTATTCACACGAAGCTGAGCGTCTTTAATCAGCTTTACGTCTTTTACTTTGTAGGTGGTGGGTGCTGCATCCGGTGCTTTATCGAGCCGAATTTGCAGTACGCCGGTCAACAGGTTTTGGTCAACCACGATACCACGCCCCTCGGGAGTCATCACGATGGCATTGAGCTTCGGGGTGGTTCGCAAAAGGTCTAGGTAGGCTTCCTGCTCATACTTCAGGCAGCACATCAAACGACCGCAGGTGCCAGAGATTTTCACCGGGTTTAAAGACAAGTTTTGTTCCTTTGCCATTTTGATGGAAACCGGCTGGAAGCTCCCCAAAAAGGTGGAGCAGCAGAACGGCCTGCCGCAAATACCAAGGCCGCCGAGCATTTTTGCTTCATCGCGCACACCAATTTGGCGCAACTCAATGCGGGTGCGGAATACCGAGGCGAGGTCTTTTACCAGCTCGCGGAAATCCACACGACCATCGGCAGTAAAGTAAAATAAAATTTTGCTGTTATCGAACGTGTACTCTACGTCAACCAGCTTCATTTCGAGCTTATGTGCGGCAATCTTTTTGTTGCAGACTTCAAAAGCACTTTTTTCCCGAATCTGATTTTCCGCCAGCTTTTTCAGGTCCTCCTGATTTGCAATGCGAATCAGCTTCTTCAGTGGCTGTACAATGGTTTCGTCATCTACCTGACGATTCTCCATCGCTACTTCTCCGCACTCAACTCCGCGAGAAGTTTCTACGATAACCATGTCGCCTTTTTTCAGATTATTTTCATCGGGGTCAAAGTAATACACTTTGCCCACGTTTTTAAATCGTACGCCAATTACTTCGGCCATAGCGATCTCCTTTATGATAAAATTAGATGATGTTACAGACGGATGTATAGAAATTTACAGCAGGCATGTCCTTACCGAAGCGAGCGGGAAAGACACGCCTGTAATTACTCTTTGTGTGGTTGTGGGGCATTAAAAACCTGCCACAGCACGTAGCTGTGCGCAAAATACGGTTACGAGCAGGGTGCTGTTTGCGTTTAAATCGACTCGCCTGCGCGTTTGAATGCTTAGCTCCGTCAGCGCTAACAAGCGGTCTCGCGTAAGCAGGCGCGCCAGCTCCTTGGCAGAGGGGTCGCGTGTAAGGGATGCACCGCCAACACGCAATACAGCAGCATCACGAAATAGCAGGGTAAGGCGGTCAAGCACCTGGCGAAGCATTTCGCGGTTTTGTATGAGTGAAGCACAGGTTTTTAGCACGGCAGATTCATCCGGCAAAACCAGCTCGCGCAAAATTTGAGACGCCAACGCCTCGGCTTCCGGGTTTGCCCCAGACTGCTCTATTGGTGGTTCAAGCGTTAAAATAAGCGAACGAGAACGTATGGTAGGAAGCAGAGCAGAGGCAGACGGGCAGGTGAGGATGAATAAAATCCCCTCTGGCGGTTCCTCGAGCACCTTTAACAGTGCATTCTGCGCTTGATCCGACATGGTTTGAGCCTCAAACAGGCAGTATATTTTTCGGGAAGCCTCATTGGGTTTAATATATGCGTCGGAGCGTATGCGGCGCACGGCATCTACATGAAATGAGCGTGCGGCAGTGCCGCCGCTTTCCACAATAATATCTGGGTGAGACCCCGCTATGGCCTTTTTGCAGGCAGGGCACTCTCCACAGGGGCGCTCACCCTGCGCGGTGCAAACGCATGCTCTGGCCAGTATCCCTGCCAAGGTACGCTTGCCGCTGCCGGTGGGGCCTTCTAAAATCACCGCATGGGGCAAACGCCCCTGCTCCAGCGTAAGCGAAAGCTGCTGGCACAGGGATTCGTTACCGATAAAACCTTCAAAAATCATACTTTTTCATACCGCTCAACATTCATAACAAAGATGGTAGAACCACCAACCGTGACCTCTACGGGGAAAGAGGCATAAAGCCCTAAATCCATCGCTGAAGCGCTGGGCACGATTTGGGTGCGGCGGCTGCTATGAGCAGAGATTTCAGAAATGACCTCTTCTACTTTATCGTCTTCTACACCCACAATAAAGGTGGTATTTCCGGCTTTTAAAAAACCGCCGGTGGTAGCCAGTTTTGTAATGGGAAATTGCTTTTTCGTTAATGCGGCCTGTACCGTGGCACTGTCGTCACTGCTGACAATGGCAAGGATCAGTTTCATAATATATCCCTCCTATACAGGTTGCGGAACGTTTCAAAAAGCGAAATGGTTTTATAATGTTATTTTACCACTTTCAATGAAAAAATGCCATACCCACGTAAAAACTCGGCAATTTCGTCTGTTATTTTTTCGCCGGGCATCACAATTGGTACTCCGGGCGGGCAAGGGCAAGCGGTTTCAGCCGCGATTTTGCCGACTGATTGCGCCAGTGAAACCTGCTCACTGGTAGAAAACAATGCTTCTCTTGGGGTGAGAAGCATGGGGGGAAGAGTGGGAAGTGCAGGAAGTGTACCAGACATTTCCTTTCCCAATGGAAGTGTGCAAATTGCGTTTTCCACGCGCTTAAAATCGCTTTCGTTGTTAAACGGAGTCGCAATGAGTACAACCTGAGCGGTGTCTGCGTATTCCGGCTCTACACCACAATTGCGAAAATGCTCTGCAGCACTTGTTCCCGTGATTCCGGCTTCTAAAGTGCGTAAGGTAAGGCGAATGGGGTCACATTCTCCTTCTGGGGCAGGAATACCTAGTCTGGCGGCAAGCTTCCGAATAGCGGCAACGCGCTCTTCCAATTCGGCAAAGGCGGTATAACCGCTATTTTGCACCCACGACCGAGCAATATCCAGCGAAGCCATGATGGGGTAAGAGGGGCTAGTAGAGCCGAATAGCGACATGGCATGCTTGGCATCCGCTACAAAGGTCGGTTCTGCAAGGTTAAGCCATGCGCCGCCGGTTAGCACAGGTAGAGTTTTATGCGCAGAGCATGCCGTTGCGGACGCTCCCAAAGATAAAGGGTGTCGGTTTTCTTTTAAGAAGGCCAAATGCGTTCCGTGCGCATTGTCCACCAAAAGAGGAACACCATTTTTACGGCATACGGCGGAGATTGCAGAGATGTCTGCCAGAACGCCGTAATAGTCGGGGCTGGTAAGAAACACAGCCTTGGCATCGGGATGCTTTTGCAAAGCGGTGAGTACATCTGCGCTTTCTACCCTGCCGGGAAGCCCGCGCCCGGAATTTGGGCGGGGAAGAAGCCATACGGGGGTTATGTTTAGCAATGCCATGGTATGAACCACACTGCGGTGTAGAACGCGGTCAAACAGAACCGTGCCACCGCGAGGAGCCACCAAAAAAAGCATTGCCTGAAGACAGAGCGTGCAGCCGCCCGCAGAAAACAATGTGCGTGCGGAATGAAACAGCTCAGTCGCTCGCTGTTCCGCCTTGAGAATAGCTCCCTCGGCTTCAAAAAGGCTGTCGGTGTCTGGCAGCTCCGTAAAATCCAAAGAAAGTAGGTCAGCGGGTAAGCTGTTTGCTGCATTTTTATGCCCCGGTGTGTGGAAAGAGGCACGGTTTTTTTGTTGATGCTCTAATAGAGCAGTATATAACGGTGTATCGCTCATTGAAAATCCTTTCCACATTGCGTGCTTCTATTCACTTCACGTAAATAGAAGCATACAGAAATGGTCAATTTTAAAATAATTATATCTTACTAGGTGATTCTTTTCAATTGCTGAAGTTTAGGTTGGGAGACGGTAATCCTTTTCCCATATTAAAATTTGCAGCGCATTTGCGGGAGCGGCATCATACAGCAAACGGTTTGAAATCTCTGCCAAGGAGGCCTCTAAAGAGTTTGCTGGGCGATAGGGACGGTGAGAGCTCATCGCCTCAAATACATCTGCCACAGCAAGTACGCGAGCCTCCGGTAAAATTTCATCTCCCGTCAGGCCGCGTGGGTAGCCAGAGCCGTCTAAACGCTCATGGTGCTGCCGTATTATTTCTGCCAGCGGCGTAAAGAAAGAAATATCTTTTACCATTTGGTAGCCTGATTCTGCATGGGTTCGGATTAGCTCCATTTCCAGAGGGGTGAGGCGTGCCGGCTTTGTGAGTAAGTCACTGGGAATCCCTATTTTGCCAATATCGTGAATCATGGCGGCACGGCGTATTAAATCGCACCGTTCCGGTGACCAGCCCATTTGTAGAGCAATGTCGCTTGCAAGGCAGCTCACCCGCAGCTGGTGCCCTGCAGTATAAGGGTCTTTTTGTTCGACCATGCGTGCCATTACCAGCAGCGTGTCATCCATTGCTTGCTCGAGTAAAGTGGCTTTTTCCTGCAGTTTGTGATGACAGCCATTTCTAGAGCCTGCCTCGAGAGAACCGGCAATTACCTGATACAATGTTTTTTTATTTTGAGCGTATTGTGGATGTTTTGGAAATTGCATGTGCTTTCTCCTTTCCATAGCTTGTTCCATTGTATGCGCCAAAATGCTTAGGTTTGCGTAGTAGGGCAAAATTTAGAGGGCAAGCATTGCATAACCGCAATGGGTGTGCTATACTACTATGGTAATATTTCCGCCCGTGGCGAAGCTGGATATCGCAGCAGATTCCGATTCTGAAGGCCGGGGGTTCAAATCCCTCCGGGCGGGCCATTAAGAATAGAGCAGGAGCTTCGCTCCTGCTCTATTCTTAATATTCGGGAGGGATTTGAACCCGAAAGGGTCTGAGCGTTAAGAAAACGTGCCGGTGGCACGTTTTTAGAGAGGAGCAGCGCAGCGGCTGTGCCGCAAGCTGGGAGGCGAGAAATCGCCGTTGAGTCTCTCTGGGCGGGCAAAACTAATACAGGAGCTTCGCTCCTGCTCTATTCTTAATATTCGGGAAGGATTTGAACCCGAAAGGGCCTGAGCGGTAAGAAAACGTGCCGGTGGCACGTTTTTAGAGAGGAGCAGCGCAGCGGCTGTGCCGCAAGCTGGGAGGCGAGAAATCGCCGTTGAGTCTCTCTGGGCGGGCAAAACTAATACAGGAGCTTCGCTCCTGCTCTATTCTTAATATTCGGGAGGGATTTGAACCCGAAAGGGTCTGAGCGTTAAGAAAACGTGCCGGTGGCACGTTTTTAGAGAGGAGCAGCGCAGCGGCTGTACGCAACGACATTCGCAAGGGTAGCGTCACCTGTGTATACGAGTGATAGCAGCTTAAAAAATCAATTTTGAAAGGGAGGCGAATACAAATGGATTGCAAACGCAAAATCATGATTATTGGGGGACACGGCAAGGTAGGGCAATATATTACGAAGGAGCTGCAAAACTACAACTTAATTTTAGCTGGACGCAGTGAAGATAAAATGAGAAGCTTTCTGCAAAAGGAAAATATTCAAGCGGAAATTTGCCCCATGGATATTCATAATATAGACTTTGCAAAGCTTGAAAATGTTGGCTGGGTGATTGTTTGTATCGATCAGGAAAACACCAAGTTAGTGGAATTTTGTGACGCCCACGAAATTGATTATATGGATGTAACTGCAAACTCGGAGTATATTGAAAAAATTCAACAATTAAAACTTCAGGGCTCAAGCAAAATACTGTTAGGGATAGGGTTGGCACCTGGACTTACGAATCTTCTGGCAGAAAAATTTGTCATGATGAATTCTTCAGCAAATAGAATTAATATTGAGGTTATTTTAGGGTTGGGGGAAAAGCATGGGGAAGCTGCCATTCAGTGGACGTTAGATAATTTTCTGAAAAGCTACAACCATAAAACGCTCGGTTCGATTCACCCCTTTACACTTAAGAGTGCGGTTCATACTGGGCATAAAATCTTAGGGACATGTAATTTTAATTTCGTGGATCAGCACATGTTAAACTTAAAATATAAGGAAAAGACATTTACCACCTATTTGGGTTTTGATCAGCCAATTGCAACAAAGGCTATTTATATAGTGAACAAGCTCCGATTATTGAAGTTCAAAGCAGATGGCAACAAAAAAATTAAACAATGGTCTACTGGGGATTTCCGATGTAATTCGAATAGAAGATTTAGGTGACAATGAGTTGTTTGGACTGAAATTGCGTGGATTTTAATTGATAGAAAATGCAAAATAGCAAACCATAAGAAAAGAGCAGGGGCAAAACTTCTGCTCTTTTCTTATGGTTTGGAAGAATATTATCCCGAGAGGGTTGAAACATAAATAAAATGTAATACACTTTATAAGTAGTGGTAAAAATGAAAGACTATAGTCAATGAAGTCTTAAAATAATTATGAGGGTAAGACAATGATTATAAAAAGAAATCCATGGCATTTATGGCTATTTTCATTCTTTGTCCTTTTTCTTTACAGCATGGGAATATATGATTTATTTATGATGTTAACACACAATCAGAATTACTATGTAACTCATGGTTACGGGAAGCAAGTCGTGGATTACTTTACAAATTATCCGATTTATTTCTTAGTATTATGGGTGACAAATTTGCTTGGGGGATTTTTCTCTCCGTTCTTATTAATTATACGTAGTAAATGGGCAAAAACGCTTGCTTTCACTTCTACGGTAGCCGATTTATTATTACTCCTTTTCACATTTATCTTTCGGAATAGATTAAATGTTTTAGGAGTAAGTGTCGCAGTTTTTGATATTTTTATATTAGGAATCACTTTCGGATGGTATTTTTATTGCGGATATATAGACAAGCATATGACAGGAAGGTAACTAGACGGTTGGAGTAATAAAAAGTGAAGAAGAAAGACTCCGATTAGTAATGATAATATGAGTCCTCTAGCCAAAAGATACAAGAATGGAAAAAGGCAATAATGAGTGGAAAGTGACTTTAGGCCAGAAAACTCGATTTGCATACGTGTTGTTTGTGAAATCCCGGTATGTGAAATAAAGAAAGACATAGTCTCGGGTTAAAGGAGACTATGTCTTTCTTTATATAGTGAAGCGTGCTATGATAGTTTTAATATAATTTGGAATGCCCAGACAAGCCGAGGGCATATTGCTACAAAAGTTACAAATGAAGGGAGCCAAAATATGAATGATAAAACTGTTGTGCTGAATGCTGGCCTGGTGAATTACGATGGAAACGTGGATTACTCACAGATTGCATCTGATGTGGTAATTTATAATGAAACGCCGGAAGATAAAATTTTAGAGCGTGTGGATGGATTCACGGTTGTTGTTACAAAAGAGATGAAAGTCAGCGGCGACCTGATTCGAAAGTTCCCGGATAGTGTAAAGATGATTTGTGAAGCTGGAACCGGATATAACAATATTGATTTGGATGCAGTTCGTGAAAAAGGAATTCAATTATGTAACATACCAGCTTATAGCAGTGAACGAGTTGCGCATACAGCGATTCTTTTCATGATGAATCTGGCAAGCTCCATGCAAAAACAAATTCGTATGCTTTCGCAAGGGAATCGCGATAATTTCCATAAACACTTAATGGTTGACCATGTAGAGTTAAATGGTAAAACATTGGGTGTTATTGGTTTTGGTAATATTGCAAAAGAAGTAATCAAGGTAGCTACGGCACTGGGAATGAAAATTTTAGTTTCATCCAGAACGCCCAGAGAAGATTTAGAAAATATTCATTTTACAACGATGGAAGAAGTGTTAAACCAAAGTGACTTTATTTCTCTGAATTGTCCGCTAAACGAATCTACAAGACATATGATAAATAAAGAAACACTCGCAATGATGAAACCCACCGCATTTTTAATCAATACGGCTCGAGGAGCTTTAATTGATGAGAAAGCATTGATTGACGCATTGCAAAACCATGTAATAGCAGGAGCCGGTTTAGATGTACAAGAAGTGGAGCCATTAGATGATGCAAGCCCCTTGTATACAATGGACAATGTTATCATTACTCCACACATGGGATGGCGTGGTCTGGAAACAAGGCAGCGCTTAGTCGCATTAATTGAAGAGAACATTAAGGCCTTTTCCATCGGTCAGCCAATTAATCGGGTTGATTAAACTTTAAAAGAATACACGCCTAAAGAAGCGATGCCGTTGGTACATTTGGATGAGCAAAATAATACAGGCATATTTCGGAGTGAAGAATGAAAAAATTTATAAAAAGACCAAAGGGTAGGTTGCTAATTCTTGCAGTGGCAATTTCTTTGGTTGCAGGAGTTTTTACAATTAGCGAGGGAAGTTCTACGCAGGTTTCTTATTTTGGGTTTCCCGGTTCATTTATAACTTTGCACGGACATATTTCAGAGTTCCCGGCCGGACTGGCTATAAATCCATTACAATTTGCAGGTAATGTAGGTGTTATCTGGCTCGTCCTATTATTTTTGTCTAAAATATTTCGTAAATTGGTATGGAAGATACGGAAAAATATCTTTCGATTTTTTACATAAGTCACTCTGTATAATTTAATTAAAGATGAGTGATAGCGAATAGGAACATAGGATAGGTACTCGATACAAAATATAAACAAATTTATTGTGAATGAAAAGGGCGGTTTAGGCTATCATGGCTTAAACCGCTCTTACTTGTGTATTTATGGTGTGCTTTTTTCGTTAAAAAAATAATGATGCTTTTTTCTATGGCAGATATCGAATAAAATGAAAGTATTTTAAATGCTTGGAGGTACTTATGTCTAGTTTAGAAAAGCACGTGGGGTGTCATAACAATGCAATGCAAGAAGCGATTCAAGAAGCAAAACGTTGCTTGAGGTGTAAGGTGCCTTCCTGCCAAAAGGGATGCCCCATTAATAATGATATTCCCGATTTTATCTACCAGCTCTCGAAAGGGAATTTAGGGGAAGCCAGAGAAATATTAGCCAGAAAAACCAATTTGCCTGCGGTTTGCGGCCGAATATGCCCGCATGAAAAGCAGTGTGTAGGCCACTGCGTTCTCAATGCAAAGGGTGCGCCGATTCAGGTTGGTAAGCTAGAGGAATTTATTGCAGATTTTGATGCGGAAATGGGATTAATAAAAGAAAATCTTGTGCAGAAAACAAGAGGGAAAATCGCAATTATCGGTTCGGGGCCAGCCGGGCTAACGGTTGCAGGTGATCTCGCCCGGCAGGGCTTTAATGTAGTCATCTATGAAAAGGAATCTGAACTTGGGGGAGTGCTCATATACGGTATACCGGAGTTTCGGCTTCCCAAAGAAGTTGTGCGAAAAGAAATTCAAAAGATAGAAGCTTTGGGCGTAACCTTTTTAACTAATGTGATGATAGGCCCAGATTTAACGGTGGATGATTTATTTGCCCGAAATTTTGATGCTGTTTTTATTGGCAGCGGGACTGCTTTAGCCAAAGATATTGACCTGCCGGGAAGAGAAAAGGTTGGCATTTTACAGGCCATCTACTTTCTACGTATGGTGGCGTTGTTTAACAGCGGTGAAGTGGGTAGAGAGGAAGTGCCGCTCAGGCAGGGAGATAAAGTGGTGATTGTGGGAGCGGGAAATGTGGCAATGGATGCTGCCCGCACTGCACTAAGAGCTGGAGCGGGCTCAGTTACCATTGTGTACCGTAAGGGAGAAGCAGAAATGCCTGCCCTTCAATCGGAATACACAAGTGCTTTGGAGGAAGGGGTAAACTTTTTGTGGCACTCTGAGCCAGTACAGTTTGATGGGGAAGAAAGTGTAAACGGAATTACCCTAAAGCAAAACGGCGAGCTTGTTCATGTAGATGCCGATGTAGTTATGCTTGCGATTGGCTCAAAGCCTGCCAGCCGAATTGTATCTACCACCACAGGTATCTCTGTAAATGAAAAGGGATATGTTGTTACAAAGGACAAGCCCTATGGTATGACAATGAAAAAGGGCGTTTTTGCCGGTGGAGATGTTGTTCATGAGCCAGCAACCGTTGTTTTGGCAATGAAAGAGGCGAAAAAAGTGGCGGAGGGAATTGCCTCTTATGTTGATGCTATAAAGCTGTTGGAATTATAATTTTACAAAAAGCCCACTGACTCTCATTTGCAGAGTCAGTGGGCTTTTTTACGAGCTTAATTTAACTAGGAAGCTTCCAAGTTGAACAAAAGAGCAAATAAAACAATTGATAAACCAATGGTATAAATGAAATAAAATATACTAATTGTGTATATACTCAATAAGCTTTTAAGCAAAACAAATAAACAAGAATATTCCCTGTTCGGAACTAGTGGTAACGCTTATAATTCCTTGACAGAAGTGAAGAATAAGGGGTATCATGATAAGACTGAAGAACAATGGAGGCGAAAGCGATGAGTATTGGTACAATCGTTTGTACAATTATGGCGGCACTTTTTCTTCTGCTGGCAATTATTTTTGCAGTGTTAAAGGAAAAGGGCGCTGTTCTAATCAGTGGCTTTAATTCTTTGCCAAAGGATGAGCGCAAACAGTATGACCAATTGAAAATGAGTGAAGATATGCGTAATATGTTGTTTGTTTGGTTCTTCCTCTTTGCGGTTGGCGGAGTGCTAACAAGTATTTTCTCCGTCACTTTTACAATCCTAGCATTTGTTGTTTGGTTAGTTCTCTTTTTTAAAGAGGTTCATTTTGATACGGAAACGGCATTCCACAAATATAAGCTGTAAAATAAAAAGAGCTGGGCATTTGCCCAGCTCCTTTTTGCTTACTTTTTTATCTTCCATAATAAGCATCCAAAAACATCTGCTTTATTTCGCTCATCAGCGGGTAGCGGGGGTTTGCTCCAGTGCACTGGTCATCAAACGCATGCTCGGTCATTTCATCCAGCGTTTTTAAGAAATCTTCTTCCTTAACTCCATACGCCTGAATGGATTTGGGTATCCCTACTTTTGCTTTCAGGTCTTCAATTGCATTGAGTAGCCCATTAAACTTCTCTTCTTCATTGTTACCGGGAATACCAAGGAAATCGGCGCATTCGCAGTACCGCTCCAAAGTGTGCGGGTACTGGTACTGCGGGAATGTTCCCATTTTCGCCGGGCAAGGATCAGCGTTGTAGCGCATTACATACTGAATCATGAGTGCATTGGCAACGCCGTGAGGAATGTGGTGGAATGCACCCAGCTTATGTGCCATCGAGTGGCAAACACCAAGGAACGCGTTCGCAAACGCCATACCCGCCATGGTGGAGGCATCCGCCATTTTTTCGCGGGCAATGGGGTCGTTTGCCCCGTTTTCATAGGCCCTTGGCAGGTAAGTGAAGATGTTTTTCAGCGCTTTGAGCGCAAGGCCATCCGTATAATCGGTTGCCAGCATGGCGGCGTAGGCCTCCAGTGCGTGGGTCATGGCATCAATACCGGAGGCAGAGGTAAGCCCCTTTGGCATGTTCATCATCAGGTCTGCGTCTACAATCGCCATGTTGGGCATCAGTTCATAATCGGCAAGCGGGTATTTAATTCCTGTGGCTTCATCGGTAATAACAGCAAAGGGAGTGACCTCAGAGCCGGTACCTGCGGAGGTAGGAATTGCAATAAAATAGGCTTTTTCGCCCATTTTTGGGAACGTATACACGCGCTTACGAATATCCATAAAGCGCATGGCCAAATCCATAAAATCTACCTCAGGGTGCTCATACATCGTCCACATAATCTTTGCCGCATCCATAGCGGAGCCACCGCCGAGCGCAATAATGCAATCCGGCTGAAAGGCGTCCATTGCGGCGGCACCCTCTTTTGCGCAGTTTAGGGTGGGGTCCGGCTGCACGTGGAAGAAGGTGGTGTGTACGATACCAAGCTCGTCGAGGCGGTCTGTGATGCCTTTGGTATAGCCGTTGCGGAACAAGAATTCATCGGTCACCAAAAACACTCTTTTTTTATGAAGAACATTTTTGAGTTCGTTCAAAGCGACCGGCAGGCAGCCCCTCTTAAAATATACCTTTTCTGGAGCACGGAACCAAAGCATATTTTCTTTCCTCTCGGCAACCGTTTTATAGTTTAACAGATGCTTTACGCCTACGTTCTCAGAAACAGCGTTGCCGCCCCAAGAGCCACAGCCAAGGGTGAGCGAGGGAGAAAGCTTAAAGTTATATAAATCTCCAATTCCACCCTGCGCCGCAGGGGTATTAATGAGTATGCGGCCGGTTTTCATTGCCTTGGTAAACTGCTCAAACCGTTCCGGCTGTGTGGTTGTGTTAATATACAGGGAAGAGGTGTGACCATACCCGCCGTCTGCCACAAGGCGCTCCGCCCTTTGAATGGCGTCGTCAAAGCTTTTGGCACGGTACATGGCAAGCACAGGACTTAGTTTTTCGTGTGCAAACGCTTCTTGCGGCTCTACGCTTTCCACTTCTCCAATTAATATTTTTGCTTTCTCTGGTACTTCAAAACCAGAAAGCTTTGCAATGGTATAGGCGGACTGACCAACAATTTTTGAGTTCAACGCACCATTAATAAGAATCGTGCGGCGTACCTTATCGGTTTCTTCCGGGTTGAGCAGGTAGCAGCCGCGTGCGGCAAACTCGGCTTTCACTTGGTCGTAAATGCTGTCTAGCACGATAACCGACTGTTCCGAAGCGCAAATCATGCCATTGTCAAACGTTTTGGAGTGTACAATGGAATTTACGGCAAGAACCAAATCGGCAGAATCATCAATAATCGCCGGTGTGTTCCCCGCGCCAACGCCAATGGCGGGTTTACCGGAGGAGTAAGCTGCCTGCACCATACCGGGGCCACCGGTGGCGAGGGTAAGGTCAGCTTCTTTCATTGCCTGATTGGTTAGTTCCAAGGAGGGGGAGTCAACCCATGCAATAATCCCCTTTGGTGCGCCTGCGGCAACCGCCGCTTCCAAAACGACCTTTGCAGCCGCAATGGTGCTTTCTTTTGCACGGGGGTGCGGGCAAATAAGAATGGCGTTGCGGGTTTTCAGGCACAAAAGCATCTTAAATATAGCAGTTGAGGTTGGGTTGGTGGTGGGAATAACCGCGGTGATCACGCCAATTGGTTCGGCAATGGTCTGCACACCGAACGAAGAATCTTCGCTCAGCACACCGCAGGTTTTTGTATCTTTATAAGCATTATAAATGTATTCGGAAGCATAATGATTTTTAATGACCTTATCTTCCACAATTCCCATGCCGGTTTCAGCAACTGCCAGCTTGGCAAGGGGAATACGCTGGTGGTTCGCTGCCATGGCAGCGGCGAGGAAAATCTGGTCAACCTGTTCCTGAGAATAGGTAGAAAAAAGCTTCTGGGCGCTGCGCAGAGAATTCATTTTAGAGGCAAGTGCTTCTGCCGCTGTATTCTGGTATACAACAACGACGGGTTCCTGTACGGCAATCTCGTTCACTTTTTTTGTGGCCATATTGATTCCTCCGATTCAAGTTATACAGTGGTGTTTCTAAGCAAATAAGAGCATGGAATAAGTTTGTTATTTTTTTAACTTACATCTCTATTGCTATTATATCGAATTTGTTAATTGTTTGTCAATCTTTTTTGAGATTTATTTTGGACAAATTTTTTATCTCATTTTAATTAACAATAATCCAAGGAGAATCAAGCGCAGTAAAACGCTTTATTAATATAACAAAATAATAAAAACAATGGAAAAAGACGCCATCTATTTGCAATTCGTATTTTGCCTTTCCATTCTTTTTATGGTATTCTTAAAAGCAGTGGCAAGAGGTTTTCCTCCATTGCGGCGAAGTGAAATTTTAAAGTACAGGTGGGTAAAATGAAACGATTTACAGGTATGCTTCCTTTCTTATTAGTAATGGCGGTATTGTATTATGCTTTTCCGTTTGCGTTGCTCCAGCTTGGGATGGCTGTGCTCCCGAAGATTGGAATTATGATTATAGTGAGCTTTTTATGCTCACTCATTTACAGTGTGTTCCGGCCGTTTGGCAGCTTTCTTTTTGCACTGCTGTCGGGTTTGATTTTTCTGCCCTCCGCGTTTCTGTATTATGAGGGGGCTTGGATATATACCTTTGTATTCGCCATAACCTGCCTAATTGGCGGCGTGTTTGGTACTCAGATTATTAAATTAAGAAAGATAAAAGAGAAATGACTTATTTTGAAATGGAAACCGTTACGATACGTGCGATGCAAGAGCAGGATTTGCCCGCCGTGCTGGAGATTTGGCTTTCTGCGAACTTGCAGGCACACGATTTTATACCCGAAGAGTATTGGAAGGGGAACCTTTCAATGGTAGGGCAATTGCTGCCACAAGCTGAGGTGCTTGTTTGCGAAGCACAGGGAAAGATTTTAGGCTTTTCAGGGTTGGATCAAGGGCATATTGCCGGTATTTTTGTAGATTCCGCCGCGCGTTCGCGGGGAATTGGCAAGGCTTTACTTGAGCAGTGGAAGAAGCGTTACTCGCAGCTTTCGCTTTGTGTATATGAAAAAAACAAAAAAGCGTTTGCATTTTATCAGCGAGAGGGCTTTGAGGTAACTCAAAAACAGCAGGATGAGGAAAATAACGAAATCGAATACTGCATGCAATGGGTAAGAGCATAAGAATAGATGACAGGCCGTAATCGATGAGAAAGGTGAATTAAATGGAAATTAATGTACTGTTATTTTCAGACTTTGAAACACTGGATGCGTTTGGGCCGGTAGAAATGTTGGGTCGACACAGTGAATGTCATTTTAATTTCGTATCATCAAAGGGTGGAACAATTCACAGTCGTCAGGGAGTGCCGGTAGAAACTTGCTCGCTCGATTCAGTTAGCGAAACGGCGGTTTTGCTTATCCCGGGCGGCAAGGGAACTCGTCCTCTTGTAGAGGATCGCTGTTTTTTGGAGCGGCTTCGCATAGCAGCTGAAAAATCGGAATATTGCCTTACGGTATGTACTGGTTCGGGTCTTTTGGCGAAAACCGGCCTGCTGGATGACCGCAAGGCAACCTCCAATAAGCGGGCGATGGATTGGGCAGTGTCGGTAAATCCAAAGGTTGACTGGCAGTATTCCGCCAGATGGGTCATTGACGGAAAATACTATACCTCTTCCGGTATTTCTGCCGGAATGGATATGGCGTTGGGGTTTCTTTGCGACCAGTTTGGCCTGGACGTGGCGGAAGAATCTGCTGCCAGCGCGGAGTACCTTTGGAACCAAAATAGAGAAGAGGATCCTTTCTCTGTAAAGTAGAAATAAAGTACGGTGCCGAAAGGAGAATGCAAATTGGAATCGGTAATGGGGTTTGGCGGCATTGAGGGTGTTATGTTCAATGTAATTCCTTACATTGTAACGGCGATGTTTGTTGTTGTTTTCATCCTAATTTTGGTTCGGATTGTACAAGGTGCAAAACAATGGCAGAAGAACAATGCTTCTCCGGTTCTTACCGTGGAAGCACATATTGTGGCAAAGCGCGCTAGCGTACAGCATTATGCCAATGGTACGGATCCCAACATGGCTCATGACAACACCTCAACCTCCTATTATATTACTTTTGAGGTGGAAAGCGGCGACCGTATGGAATTCTATGTAAAAAGCACCGAATACGGCCTGCTTGCAGAGGGTGACCGCGGTAAGCTTACATTTCAGGGCACTCGTTACTTAGGCTTTGAACGAAGCAGAGGCTAATATCAAAATAAGCTAATTAATAAAATAAGCTCCGCTTCTCAAATAAAAGAGGCGGAGCTTTTACTTTTTTCTATCATTAAATAGTCGGTAAGTAAATGTTAGGTTGTTTTATTGTACCAAGCCGCGTAGCCGTTTGGGCTCAACCAGTGTAATTTTACCGCGGGAGAGCTGAACCAGACCATCATCGGCAAAGTATTTGAGCATACGGCTTACCACCTCGCGTGCACTGCCAAGGTGACGGGCAATTTCCTCATGAGTGAGGGTGAGGTCGTTCGAGCCTTCAATTTCACTTTGCTCCAGCAAAAATGCCGAAAGCCGACTGTCGAAGCTGGTAAATAAAATCTGTTCCATCATCCACATCACATCGGAAAAGCGGGAAGCCATCAATTGATTGGTGTAATCGGCAACCGCAAGCGACTCTTTCATCAAGCTTTCATACAGCTTTGGCGGAACGATGAATACATCCGAATCTCGCTCTGCCTGTACGTGCAGTTCAAAGCTGATATTCTTCATAATGCAAGATGCGGTAAACAGGCAAATATCCCATGAGAACAAGCGGTATAGGGTAACTTCTTTCCCGCCGGAGGACACAATAAATACGCGCAGCTGACCGTCGCGCACCAGCAGCAGGCCGGAGCAGTCGTTGTGGCCTTGGTGCACAATTTGCCCGCGTGTAAACCGCTTGGGTTGCGATTGTGAGCGTACAAGCTCCTGCTGGTGCGGTGTAAGCTTCTCCCACTGGGGAAAAATTTCTTCCAATGTAATTGGAGCGGTTTGCTCCATAAATACACCCCCCCTTATGAATACAATCCGAACGTCGTAAATCTATGGAAAAAAGGGAGGATTTCCCCTCTTGTGGCGGTTGAGAGAAAATCCATCTTTCATCAAATACTGTAATAACAGTATAAGGTTTGTATTCATTATATTCAAGGGAGATGAAAATATTTGTGTAACAAACTTAAATATGCAGCCCGCAGGGGTGGGCGGGGGTTTGGTCGTAAGACTGGTTGCCGCGAATGAGGCTGTACAGCCGGTAACCGCCAGACAAATTAGAGCAGGAAAAACCATTTTGGGTGAGGATTCGGCATGCTAAGTAGCTGCGAAGTCCGCTTTGGCAATGAACATAAATTTCTTTTTCTTGCTCCAGCTCTTTTAAATGATCCCGCAGGGAATCGAGCGGAATGTGAATTGCACCGGGAATCGAGCCGTTGCTCCATTCCATATCGGTTCTTACGTCCAGCAAGATGGCATTTGGGTCATCAACAATACGGGGAATATCGTTCCAATGGAACTGGCGAACTTTCTTTGTGAGGATGTTTTCAATGGCGAAGCCGGCCATGTTGACCGGGTCTTTTGCGGAGGAATACGGGGGTGCGTAACATAACTCCAGTTCGGCGAGGTCGTAGGCGGTCATCTCTGCGCGTATTGCGGTGGCCAATACGTCGCAGCGTTTATCAACTCCATCAAACCCAATCACCTGCCCGCCGAGAATACGACCGGTTGGCAGCTCGAACAGCACCTTGAGCGTTAGGTTTGCTGCACCCGGGTAATAGGTGGCGTGAGAGGGGGAGAAGATATGAATTTTATCGTATTCCAGCCCGGCGGCCTTAGCGGCGGCTTCGTTCAGGCCGGTGGAGGCGACGGTCATGTCAAACAGCTTCATTACGGAGGAACCTTGTGTGCCCCGGTATTTGGCGGGTAGGCCGTTGATGTGGTCTGCCGCAATGCGCCCCTGCTTATTGGCAGGCCCTGCAAGCGGCACATAACCGGGAAGCTCGGTAACCAGGTTGGTAATCTCAACGGCATCGCCTACCGCGTAAATATCTTTGTTGGAGGTACGCATGTGGCTGTCAGTTTTTATGGCTCCTCGTTTGTTAACGGAAAGCCCGGCGTTTGCCGCCAGCGTGCTCTCCGGCCGGATGCCGGCAGAAAGGAGGAGGAGGTCGGCATCCAAAGTGGTTTCATTTTCAAGTGCAATCAGCAACCCGTTTTCTTGTGGGGTGATGGCGGTAACTCGCTGGGAAAGCACCAGCTCTACCCCTTGGTGGCGCAGGTATTGCTGAACCTCACTTGCCATATCGTAATCGAGTGCGGCCATCACATGCTCCATCGCCTCAACAACGGTTACGGCAACTCCAGCGCGCATTAGGTTTTCTGCCATTTCAAGGCCAATAAAACCACCGCCCATAATCACGGCTTTGCGGGGCCGTTTTTGCTGTATAAATTCGCGAATTCGAATGGAATCCGGTACGGTTCTCAGTGTAAAAACATTTTGGCTGTCAATTCCCGGGATTGGTGGACGTGCCGGTTCACCACCGGGGGATAGAATCAATTTATCGTAGCTCTCTTCGTAGTCCTTGCCGGTTGCAAGCTCACGAATGAGCACTGTTTTTTTCTCTGGGTTAATTTCAACGGCTTCGTGCTCGGTTCGCACATCAATGCCAAACCTTTGATGAAAGCTTTGTGGCGTTTGTAAGGTGAGTGCCTCTTTTTGATTAATCTCTCCGCCTACATAATAAGGCAGACCGCAGTTTGCGTACGAAATATATGGCCCGCGTTCTAGCATGATGATTTCGGCGGATTCATCCAACCGGCGCAGGCGGGCCGCGGCGGACGCACCACCGGCCACTCCGCCAATAATAACAACCTTCATAAAATGTTCCTCCCCTTGTTTTCAATGGAACTGCTTATATAAGCATTATTTTTCAAGCATCTTCATAATTTTTGCTTTGCTTTGCAGGCCAACACTGGATGAAACCATTTTGCCGCCCCTCATAACTGCCAGCATGGGAATACTCATAACTCGGAATGCCTGTGCGAGCTCTTGCTCTTCATCTATATTCACCTTTGCGATTTTTACTTTGCCGGTAAGGTCCTTGCTAAGCTCATCAACAGTTGGGCCTAGCATACGGCAGGGGCCACACCAAGGTGCCCAAAAATCGATAAGAACCGGCTGCTCCGATTCTAATACTTCCTTTTTGTAATTGTTTTTATTTAGATGGATTACTGCCATTTCAATTGCCTCCTTGTGTGTTTTTTACAGTATAGCAGTTCTCTTTGTATGCGTCTGTGACTTAATTACATTCGGGAAATGAAAAAGAGAAATAGATTAAAAACCTCTCCGTTACCGATTTTTAGCCTTTTTCTTTGCGTGAAACCCCAAATTCAGGCAAAAGAAGAATTCGGGGGTTGACTTTTTTTCGCTTGGCGAGTACAATTACTTTTAGCAATTGATGCTTTAAACCAATAAATCGTTTGCGGAGAATATTACATACCGCAAAAGGAGGAGAATATGAAACAATTTCGAAAAGTGATTGCGGCAGTTTTAACGGTTGCAATGGCGGCTTCTTTGGGCGCATGCGGCAATGGCGGTGCGGCTTCTTCATCTGCGGCAGCTCCAGCGGCTTCCACTGGCAAAATGGTGAACATTGGTGTCGCTCAGCTATTAACACACCCCGCATTGGATGCAACTCTAAAAGGATTTAAGGATGCTCTTGCCTCTCAGGGCTTTGAAGAAGGAAAGAATGTTTCGTATGATATTCAGAATGCGCAAGGGGAGCAGTCGAACTGCATCACCATTGCGAATACTTTCGCCAATAAAAAACCAGATTTGATTCTGGCAATTGCAACACCAACTGCACAGGCGGTGGCAAAGGTAATTTCTGACACGCCAGTTTTGGTTACTGCGGTAACAGATCCAGCCGAAGCGAAGCTTGTGGCAAGCAATGAGAAGCCTGGCCGTAATGTAAGCGGTACGAGCGATAAAACACCGGTGAAAGAACAAATTTCTTTACTCAAAGAGATTGTACCCAATATTCAGAATATTGGTATTTTGTATACCTCCAGCGAAACAAACAGCCAATTGCAGGCAAAGTGGGCACAAGCAGCTTGTGAGGAGCTTGGTTTAAAATCGCAGGTATTTACCATTTCAAACACCAATGAAATTCAGCAGGTGGCGCAGTCTATGGTAGGAAAGGTGCAGGCGGTATATATTCCAACGGATAATATGCTGGCTTCCGGCATGAAGACCGTTGCGGCGGTTACAACTTCTGCAAAGCTCCCCTTAATTGTTGGTGAGGTTGGCCCGGTTCAAAATGGCGGCCTTTGCACAGTTGGCATCAACTACGAGAAGCTCGGTTACCAAACCGGCCTAATGGCGGCAAAGGTGCTGAAGGGTGAGGCAAAGCCGGCTGATATGCCGATTGAGTACCAAACCGAGTACGACATTTCGTACAATGGTACGGTGGCGAAGCAAATTGGAATTACTCTTCCAGAGAAGATTCTAAAGGGTACAGATGTTGCCCCGGCAAAATAAAGAAAAATCCGGTAGCTATTAATCGGTGCAGGCAGGTGGAAGTGCATTCCACCTGCCTTTTTTGTCCCTACGGATTTGTGGAAAGCAGAGAAAATAGGAGATTTTGCCCATTTTGAGCCAGAAACCAGAAATCAGTACTTGACATTTTTTACGGCACAGAGTAAAATACAGCTATTGATTTGATGCTTTAAAACAATGAACACTTCACTTAGATAAAGCGTCTTTGAGGAGGACGAATATGAAAATAACAAACAAAATCGCCGCCGCGGCGTTGGCCGCAGTAATGGCGATGTCTGTTACGGCCTGCGGGAATGCGGCAAGTGCTTCGTCTACAGTGGCGGAGAGCTCTGCGCAAGGCGGCAAACAAACCATTAACATAGGCGTGGCTCAGCTTGTAACTCACCCATCTCTGGACGCAACCCTCAAAGGCTTTCAACAGGCAATGAAGGATGCGGGCTATACAGAGGGGCAGAACGTTACTTATGATGTGCAGAACGCACAGGGCGAGCAAGCGAACTGCGTTACCATTGCCAATACCTTTGCCAACAAAAAGCCAGATATGATTCTGGCAATTGGTACACCGGCGGCACAGGCGGTGGCAAAGGTGATTACAGATACTCCGATTCTGGTTACTGCAGTAACCGACCCAGCCGACGCAAAGCTTGTGGCAAGCAATGAAAAGCCCGGGAAGAATGTTTCTGGAACCAGCGACAAAACTCCCGTAAAAGAGCAGATGGAAATGCTAAAGACTCTTGTACCGGATTTAAAAACGGTTGGTCTTTTGTATAGCTCCAGCGAAACCAACAGCAAGCTGCAAATTGAGTGGGCAAAGGCTGCCTGCGAACAGCTTGGCCTGAAATACCAAGAGTTTACGGCTTCCAACTCCAACGAGGTACAGCAGGTAACACAGTCTATGGTAGGCAAGGTGCAGGGTGTTTACATTCCTACCGACAATCTCATGGCTTCTAGCATGAGAAATGTTACCGCAGTTACCACTGCCAATAAACTCCCCGTAATCCCGGGTGCGGTTGGCATGGTGTCGGACGGTGGAACCTGCACGGTGGGTCTAAACTATGAAAAGCTTGGTTACCAGACCGGCCAAATGGCAATTAAGGTGTTAAAGGGTGAGGCAAAGGTTAGCGAAATGCCAATCGAGTACCAGACCCAGCTCGACATCATCTACAATAGTGAAGCAGCCGCAAAAATGGGCCTGGTTTTCCCGGATACCATTACCAAAACAGGGCAGGATACAGCTGCCTCGGGAGCTTCTTCCAAGAAATAAAGGGTTGCAATCTCTCTTGAATTCGTTTACAATAATTTATTGAATGTTCCCGCATTTTGTGTGTGCAATTTGCGGAGTTCAGGCGGTGGGGAAGCCCACCGCCTGAAACTTGTTATAAATACAGTGGAATAGAGGAACGTTATGGATCTTATGAATTTACTGGGAGCCGTTCACGGTGCAGTTGCTCAGGGCGTTTTATGGGGAATTATGACGCTGGGCGTTTACATTACCTTTCGTATTTTAGATTTCCCCGATTTGACGGTAGACGGTTCGTTTGCCACCGGCGGTGCCATTTCCGCTATATTAACGGAAAGTGGCATGAACCCTTTTCTAACCTTGCTTTTTGCAATGGCAGGAGGTATGGCCTGCGGGTTTATAACCGGCTTTTTAAATACGAAAATGAAGATACCGGGGATTCTTGCAGGTATTTTGACTATGACAGCACTGTACTCCATCAACCTGCGTGTCATGCACGACAGGGCAAATGTTCCCCTATTGGGTGTGGATACGGTGGACATGCAGGTGGGCCAATGGGTTCCTATGCTCTCCCGCTACAACTCGCAGCTTTTGCTGGGCGGTGTGATTGCCATTGCGATGATTTTCTTCCTCTACTGGTTTTTTGGAACAGAGCTTGGCAGTGCCATCCGTGCAACGGGTAATAACCCTCACATGGTTCGTTCCCTTGGCGTGAATACGGATACCATGGTTATTTTGGCATTGGTGCTCTCCAATGGCTTGGTTGGCCTTTCTGGTGCATTGGTTGCACAGGTTCAAGGCTTTGGCGATGTAAGCATGGGTATTGGTACTATTGTTATCGGTCTGGCATCCGTCATTATTGGCGAAGTGCTTCTCGGCCGCATTATGGGCTTCTTACCGCGCTTGGCAGCAATGATTGCCGGTTCGGTACTGTACCGCATCATTATTGCTGTTGTGCTGTTCTACGGCCTGAAATCGCAGGATATGAAGCTGTTGTCTTCGGTTGTGGTCGCTATGGCGTTGTTTATGCCTACGATGAACCGGATGTTCCAGGATTATATGGTTCGCCGTGCTGCAAACAGCCCCAAGCGAATGGTGCCGGATAAAGCGTTGGAAGATGCGATAGACAATTCGGATAAAGACCCCGACGAGCCGAACCAACAAGGTTAAGGAGGAATGGCAATGCTAAAATTAACAAATGTATGCCGTACCTTCAACAAGGGCACGGTCAATGAAAAAAAGGCACTGGTAGACCTGAATCTGCACTTGAAGCCAGGTGATTTTGCTACCATTATTGGTGGTAACGGTGCGGGAAAGAGCACCCTGCTGAACCTGATTGCCGGCGTGTTCCCTTGTGACGGCGGTACAATCGAACTGGATGGGCAAGACATTACCTTCTTGCCGGAATATAAACGTGCAAAGCTACTTGGGCGTGTGTTCCAGGACCCAATGCGTGGTACCGCAGGCAGCATGTGGATTGAAGAAAACCTTGGTTTAGCAAACCGCCGTGGCAAAAGCCGCACACTGCGCTGGGGCATCACCAAAGAGGAAAGAGCCCAATACCAAGAGCAGCTTAAGGTACTGGAGCTTGGTCTGGAGGATCGCCTCGACAGTAAGGTCGGCCTTCTTTCGGGTGGCCAGCGACAGGCACTCACGCTTTTGATGGCAACACTGCAAAAGCCGAAGCTGTTGCTGCTTGACGAGCACACCGCCGCTCTTGACCCCAAAACGGCAGCTACCGTTTTGCACTTGACCCAAGAGTTTATAAAGCGCGACAATTTAACGGCGCTGATGGTTACTCATAACATGAAGGACGCCTTGACCTATGGCAACCGCATTATTATGATGAATTCTGGTCGTATCCTCTTTGATATTGAAGGGGAAGAAAAGAAGAACCTTACCGTAGAAGAGCTTCTCAAACGCTTCCAGTCTGCACAGGGTGATGCTCTGGTGAATGACCGGATGCTGCTTTCTTAATTTATCGTTATAAGTACAGGAAAAGGCTTGCAAATGCAAGCCTTTCTTTTTTTTTACTATTTTGAGCTTCGCCCCTCATGCCGCGTGCTTTCTTTACAATTCTTAGGAAGTAATTGCCGTTGTGGGTAAAGAAGCCTTGCGCCATAGTGCAACACTTTTTTAAAATATAGTCAATTAACTTAAAGTGCCCAACAAAGAATAACAATTAAAGAAATAACGCTTTGAAATGGCGTTCCACCAAATCAAAGCGCTAGTAAGTTTATAATTATACTAAAAAAATCAACCCAGAAGCTTTACCAAAACCGCTTTCTGCGCATGCAGGCGGTTTTCTGCTTCTTCAAAAATTTCATCGGCGTGGGCTTCAAATACCTCTGCGGTAATCTCTTCGCCGCGGTGAGCGGGCAGGCAATGCAGTACCATCGCCTCGGGTGCTGCCAGCTTTAGATTCTCCGAATTAATCTGGTACCCCGCAAAGTCGTGCTCACGCTTCTCTTTCTCCCCTTCCATTCCCATGGAGGACCAAACGTCGGTAATCACAACATCTGCACCAGCAATGGCTTCTTCGGGCTTATCGGTCAGGAAGAAATCCGGGTTGCCCTTTGCAAACTCCAGCACCTGCGCGTCCGGCTCATAGCCCTTGGGGCAAGCGGCAGAAACTTTCATGCCCATTTTTAGACCGCCAACCGCAAGCGAATTAAGCATATTGTTGCCGTCACCAATAAAGCACATCTTGAGGCCATCCAGCTGGCCGCGCGCTTCGCGAATGGTCATTAAATCTGCAAGAACCTGGCAGGGGTGAGCAAAATCCGTTAACCCATTGATAACCGGAATAGAGCCGTACTCCGCTAACGCTTCCACTTCGGATTGTTCAAAGGTACGAATCATAATGCCGTCAAGGTAACGGGAGAGAACACGGGCGGTATCCTGCACCGGCTCGCCACGCCCAATCTGTAAATCGTTCGAGGATAAGAACAGCGGGTAACCACCAAGCTGATACATACCAGTCTCAAACGACACACGCGTTCTGGTGGATGCCTTTTGGAAAATCATTCCCAATGTTTTCCCGGCAAGGCGCGGGTGCGGAATGTTATGCTTCTTTTCATATTTCAGTTGATCTGCCGTATTGAGGATGTCGGTAATCTCCTCGGCGGAAAGATCAAGCATTTTCAGCAAATGTTTCATGAAAGCTCCTCCTCGAGCGTCTTTTGCAGTATTTGCATGCCTTTGTCGATTTCTTCATACGAAATCGTGAGCGGCGGCAGCAGCCGTAATACATCATGTGCGGTTAAAATGAGCAGGCCATTTTTTACGCAGGTTTTTGCGATAACACCCGCTTCTCCCTGCTTGAGGGATGCACCCAGCATCATACCCATGCCGCGTACCCCGGCGATTTGTGGCATAGCGTGCAGCTTCTCACGCAGGTATTCTCCCTTTTTCAGAACCTCTTCCAGGAACCCGGGAGCCGTTACGCGCTCGAGTACTGCCAGAGCACCTGCGGCACAAATGGGGTTTCCGCCAAAGGTGGTGCCGTGGTGACCCGCACCAAGCACATCTTTTAGCTCTTCGGTGCAAAGCACCGCACCAATGGGCAAACCGCCGCCAAGGCCTTTGGCACACGAAACCACATCCGGCTGAATGCCAAACTGCTCAAAGCAGAAGAAGCTGCCGGTACGGGCAACACCGGTTTGCACCTCATCCACCAGCAAAAGAATATCGTTCTCTTTGCAAAATGCGGCAACACCCTGTACAAATTCCTTATCGAGCGGTAAAACACCGCCCTCGCCTTGAATCATCTCAAGCATTACGGCACACACCGTGTTATCTGCAAGCGCCTTTACGCTCTCTAAGTCATTGGCTTTTGCATAAGCAAATCCGGGAGTAAAGGGAGTAAAATGCTGGTGGTGCTTCTCTTGCCCGGTTGCGGTAAGTGTGGTAATGGTACGGCCATGGAACGACTGAATGAGCGTGATGACCGTACCGCGCCCCTCGCCGTACTTGTCATTGCTGTATTTTCTTGCAAGCTTAATTGCGCCCTCGTTCGCTTCCGCACCGGAGTTTGCAAAAAACACCTTGGAATACCCGCTTGCCATACATAGCTTTTCCCCAAGCTGAATGCTCACGGGGCTAAAGTATAGGTTCGAGATATGCTGTAAAGTAGCGGCCTGCTCTGCAACAGCCTTTACCCACTGCGGGTCACAATACCCCAATGAATTTACGCCAATGCCACTGCCAAAATCGATGTACTCCTTGCCCTCGGTATCTACCGCTTTCGCGCCGGAACCACTGGCAATCGCCACCGGAAAACGGTTGTAAGTAGGCATTAAAAACTCTTTTTCCCAGCTCTGCACCTCTTGTATTTGCATTTTATTTCCCTCCTATCTTAAATAAAACGTCGTTAATAAAACATGGTGCCAATCCCCTCGTCGGAGAACAGCTCGATTAAAATGGAGTGTGGGGTGCGCCCGTCAATGATATGTGCTCTGGGCACGCCGCGCCGTACCGCCTCCACACAGCAATCAATTTTAGGAATCATACCACCGCTGATGATACCCTCTTTTTTTAGTCGGGGTACATCGCTCACGTTCACCTGCGGAATGAGGGTGTCTTCGTCGTTCTTATCGCGCAACAGGCCGCGAATATCGGTCATAAGAATCAGTTTTTCAGCACCCAAGGCAGCGGCAATGCGTGACGCCGCCACGTCTGCATTGATGTTATAAACCGTACCGTTTGCATCTGCGCCAATGGTCGCGATAATCGGAACATAACCGGCCTCAGTAACATCCGTAATCACAGAGGTGTTCACCTCGGTAATATCGCCTACAAAGCCAAGGTCTTCCTCGGCCTCCAGCTTTTTCACCTGAATCATCCCGCCGTCAAGCCCGCACAGGCCAACCGCGCGGCCATTGTTGCGCTCCAAGAACTGAACCAGCCCTTTATTAACTTTTCCGGCAAGCACCATTTGCACAACGTCTACCGTTTCTTCATCCGTGTAACGCATCCCGTTTACAAAACGGCTTTCTTTGCCGATTTTCTTGAGCATCGAGCTAATTTCAGGACCGCCGCCGTGTACCAGCACCACGTGGATTCCCACAAGCTGCATCAGCACAATGTCGCTCATGACAGCGGCTTTCAGCTCTTTGTTAATCATTGCATTGCCGCCGTACTTTACAACAACGGTTTTTCCCTTATGGGTTTGTATATAGGGCAGCGCACGAACCAGTACCTGCGCTCTATCGCTGTTTGAAATTTTCATTCTTTCACATCCTTATTCCCCCGGAGTACGGGCGTATTGAAACGAAGCAACACCAATTAGGAGCGGTAATCTCCATTGATTTTCACATAATCATAGGTTAAATCGCAGCCGTAAGCCGTGGCCTTTGCAGTGCCGTCCTGTAAGGTGACGTTGATGTTGATTTCATCCTCAACCAGAATTGTTTTTGCCACGTCTTCATCAAAAACAATTCCTGCGCCGTTGCGGCAAACTGCAATACTGCCCGCCTTGGACTCGAAGTCAACATCTACCTTCATAATATCTACCGGAACACCCGCATAACCGATCGCGCACAATACACGGCCCCAGTTTGCGTCTGAGCCGAACATGGCTGCCTTTACAAGGCTGGAGCAAATAACACTTTTCGCCACTGCCTTTGCGTTTGCTTCGTCCTTGCCGCCCACTACATTGCACACAAGAAGCTTGGTTGCACCCTCGCCATCCTTTGCAATCTTGCGGGAAAGAGAGGTACAAATCTCTTTGAGTGCTTCGGTAAACAACTCAAAGCTTTCACCCTCGGATTCTATGGTTACTCCTGATTTACCGGATGCCAAAATGGTAACCATGTCGTTGGTGGAGGTATCACCATCCACACTGACCATGTTAAACGTATCATTCACCGCAAGGCTCAATGCTTTTGAGAGCACCTCTGGAGCAACCTGTGCGTCTGTGGTTAAAAAGCCGAGCATGGTTGCCATGTTGGGGTGAATCATGCCGGAGCCTTTTGCAATGCCGCCAATTACAAACGCAGAGCCATTGTAATCAACGTTTATTGCAACCTGCTTTTTCGCTAGGTCCGTCGTCATAATTGCTTCTGCTGCTGCATCCGAACCAGTGGCAGACAGTGCCTTTACCAGCTCGGGCACACCGGTGAGAATCGGTTCAATCGGCAGTACCTGCCCAATAACGCCCGTAGACGCCACAATCACATTTTCTGCGGGAATACCCAGTGCCTCACCGGTGATTTGGCACATTTGTAGTGCCTTTTCTTCCCCGTCTGCATTGCAGGTATTGGCGTTACCACTGTTACAAATAACCGCCTGTGCAATGCCGTTGGTCAGGTTTTTCTTTGTAACCACAACCGGCGCGCCCTTTACTAGGTTTTGAGTATATGCTCCCGCTGCGGAGCAGGGGGTTGCACTATAAATCATGGCAAGGTCACTTTTGGTTTTGTTTTTGCGGATACCACAATATACGCCGCCCGCAGTAAACCCTTTGGCAGCCGTTACGCCGCCCTCAATCCATTCCAAATTCATATTGAATTTCCCCTTCCTGCTCTGCCGATTAAAATGCCGGGGGCATCATCATGAGCCCGGCGGTTTCCTGTATTCCAAAAATTAAATTCATGTTTTGCACCGCCTGCCCTGCCGCACCCTTGACCATATTATCAATGGCTGAAATGGCGATGAGCTGCCCACAGCGTGGGTCTGTAAACAAAGAAACATCACAAAAATTGGAGTAATGCACGTTCTTGATGTCTGCACACATGCCCTTAGGCAAAAGGCGCACAAATGGTTCATTCGCATATGCCTTCTCGTACACCTCACGCAGCTGCTCCTCGGTTACTCCGGGCTTAAGAGTCGCGTAACAGGTAGCCAAAATACCACGATTGATGGGAAGCAAATGTGGAACAAAGGTTACATGAACCTTATCTCCTGCAACATGTGTAAGAGTCTGCTCTATTTCGGGTGTATGGCGGTGGTTTGCCACCTTATAAGCGGAAAAGCTTTCATTTAGCTCAGGGTAATGTGTTGTTTGAGAGGGCTTTCTTCCCGAACCCGTCACACCGGATTTGCAGTCTGCAATGATTCCAGTAAGCTCTACCAATCCATTTTGGATGGCAGGAGCCAGTGCAAGCGGTACTGCGGTGGTGTAACAGCCGGGGTTTGCAATCAGCTTTTTGCCAACGATGTTTTTACGGAATAGCTCCGGCAGGCCATATGCCGCCTGTTCGTGCAGCTCTTTATTTTGAAAACCGCCGCCGTACCACTCGGTATATTCCGCTTCATCCTCTAAGCGAAAATCTGCGCCTAAATCAATAAACGCACGGCCTTTTTCGTGGCACTGCTGTGCCAGCTCTTGGGATAGCCCATGAGGAAGCGCGGCAAAAATAACGTCACATTTTTCTATGACCTCTTCCTGATTCGTGCAGGTCATATCACATTGGCCAAAGTATGCCGGGTAAACCTCGCTGAGTGCCTGCCCGGTAAAACTAACGGAACTGATTGCGGTAAGCTCCGCCTCGGGGTGCGCCAACAGCAAACGAACAAGCTCTGCCCCCGCATAACCAGTAGCGCCAATGACTCCCGCTTTTATCATGTTTCATTCCTCCTCATGGATACTTCTCATTCTATTAGCTACTTATATAGCTAATAGAAAAATTTTTATATAAAAATATGATTTAAGAAAACAAGCTTATTATTAGCTTAAACTTGCTCTAAAAGCTTTAATACCCGTTCTGCCTGCGCTCTCACGTTTTCAGGAGCGGGAGCGCCAGTTACCTTACGATCTGCTACACAAGCTTCTAATGAAATAGCATGGTACACACCATCGTCAAACAAGGGGCTTGCTTTCTGGTATTCCGTTAGAGGCAAGCTCTCCAGTGTTTGCCCTTCGGCGATGCACTGGGCAACCAAAGCCCCCGTAATTTTATACGCATCGCGGAACGGCAGTCCCTTGCCTACCAAATAGTCTGCACAATCCGTCGCGTTTATAAAGCCCTTTGCCGCCGCCGCGCGCATATTTTGCGGCAGTACCTTCATGGTTTCAATCATTGGGATAAAGGGCGTGAGGCAAAGCTTTAAGGTATCCACTGCATCAAAAATGGCTTCCTTATCCTCCTGCATATCTTTGTTATAAGCAAGCGGCAAGCCCTTGAGCATAGTTAATAGAGTCATCAAATCGCCAAACACACGGCCCGATTTGCCACGTACCAGCTCGGCAATGTCCGGGTTTTTCTTCTGCGGCATGATGCTTGAGCCAGTGGAAAACGCATCATCCAGCTCTACAAATTTGAATTCCCATGAGCACCACAGAATAATTTCCTCGGAAAAGCGAGAAAGGTGAACCATCGCGAGAGACACAGCCGCGGCAAGCTCTACGCAAAAATCGCGGTCAGCGACGCCGTCTAGGCTATTTTGGCTTACACCGGAGAACCCCAGCAATTGAGCAGTATACTCCCGGTTCAGGGGATACGTGGTGCCTGCCAAAGCACCGGAACCAAGGGGAAGAACGTCCATGCGCTTGTACGCGTCGCCAATGCGGTCAATGTCCCGCAGGAACATTTCGGCATATGCCATCAGGTGGTGACCAAAGGTGATTGGCTGTGCACGCTGCAAATGCGTATAGCCCGGCATTACATCTTCGCTGTGGAGCAGTGCCTTATTGCACAACACTGTAATTAATTGCCGAAGCTGTGATTGCAATACAGTGCATTCTTTTTTCAGGTATAAGCGCAAATCGAGTGCTACTTGGTCGTTCCTGCTACGGGCAGTGTGCAGGCGTTTGCCTGCATCGCCTACGCGGGCGGTCAGCTCTGCTTCCACAAAGGTGTGAATATCCTCTGCGTTGGGGTCAATGGGGAGCTTTCCGCTCTCAATATCCTGCCAAATTCCTTGCAGGCCATCGCAAATGACCTCAACCTCATGCTGTTCAATCACGCCGCTTGCGCCCAGCATGGTAGCATGCGCAATACTGCCCTCTATATCTTCTCTTGCCATCCGGCTGTCAAACGAGATGGAAGAGTTAAAATCGTTCGTTTTCGGGTCAACTTCCTTTTGGAAGCGTCCTGTCCAAAGCTTCATGTGGTTTTGCCTCCATTATTTTGTTCTAAAAAAGCAGACGGGGGCGAACAAAAAACATTGTCCGCCTCCCGCCAAATCCCATGCCAAACCCGGCAGGATTCTTATTTTCTCTTCTGAGCCAGCACCTTGAGCGGCAGGCCAAACAGGTTAATAAAGCCTGTTGCATCCGCTTGGTTGTAAACCTGATCCTCACTGAATGTGGCAACTTCTTCATCATACAGAGAGTAGGGAGAGGTTACGCCGGCATCAATAATGTTTCCTTTATACAGCTTAAGCTTTACATCGCCGCTTACAAACTGCTGGGTGCTATCCACAAAAGCGGAGAGCGCCTGGCGCAGAGGGGTGAACCACTGGCCGTTGTAGACAATGTCTGCAAATTTGAGGGCAATGCCTTGCTTGTAGTGGTAGGTCTCTTTGTCGAGAGTAATTTCTTCAAGCTTATTGTGTGCGTGGTACAAAATGGCACCGCCGGGGGTCTCGTACACACCGCGGGATTTCATACCAACCAACCGGTTCTCGACCAAATCGACAATGCCGATTCCGTTTTTGCCACCGATCTCGTTGAGCTTCTCAATCATTTGAATTCCATCAAGAGCCTCACCGTTGAGCTTCGTGGGAATGCCCTTTTCAAACGATACGGTAACGTAGGTTGGTTCATCGGGAGCCTGCTCGGGCGAAACGCCCAACTCCAGAAAGCCTTCTTTATTATAGTGCGGCTCACCTGCGGGGTCTTCCAAATCCAGACCCTCGTGGGAAAGATGCCACAGGTTTTTATCTTTGGAATAGCTGGTCTCTTTGGTAAAGCTAAGCGGAATGTTGTGAGACTCAGCATATTCAATTTCTTCTTCTCTGGATTTAATATCCCATACTCTCCAAGGAGCAATAACAAGCATTTCAGGAGCCAGCGCTTTAATGGTAAGCTCAAACCGAACCTGGTCGTTGCCCTTGCCGGTGCAGCCGTGGCAAATTGCGTCAGCACCTTCTGCCTGAGCAATTTCAACGAGTCTCTTTGCAATAATGGGTCTTGCAAAAGAAGTGCCGAGCAAATACTTGCTTTCATAAACGGCATTGGCTTTCAGGGTCGGCCAAATGTAATCTTCTACAAATGTCTTTTTCAAGTCAGCAATGTACAGCTTCGAGGCACCGGTTTTTCTTGCCTTTTCTTCCAGTCCTGCCAGCTCGCCGTCACCTTGGCCAACATCTGCCGCTACTGCAATTACTTCGCAGTCCTCATAGCTTTCCTTGAGCCAAGGGATGATGACAGATGTATCTAAGCCGCCGGAATACGCCAGCACAATTTTCTTAATTTGCTTTGCCATTTAAAGCACTCCTTTTTCATTAATCTTATTTCCACGCCTATGTCTTGTGTTTAATTATACGCTTAAAGATGAAAAAATCAACCCCAAATTGCATAATTATTCAATTTATCCATTCGTCACAAAGAAGAGATGCTTTTTTTGCTGTGTTTGGGGTAGAATGAATAATACCCTTTTGAACCGCCCTGCACCGCAAAATCCGCTTGCTTTTTTCCCATTGGCTAGGTATCATGAATTGAAACGTAAGATAAATGGAGGTTATGAATCATGTTGGAAAAAATAAAGCCGGAAGACTTGTCCCTTAATCCATTTTCGTTAATCGGTAAGGATTGGATGCTGATTTCAGCAGGAACCGAACAAAAATACAATATGATGACCGCAAGCTGGGGTGGCCTTGGCGTATTTTGGGGTAAAAACGTTGCGAGCACCTATATTCGCCCACAGCGGTATACATTAGAATTTGTAAATGAGCAGGAATATTATGCCCTGAACTTCTTTGATGACTCCTATAAAAAGGCGCTTTCCTTCTGCGGCGCTCATTCTGGTCGTGATACCGACAAACAGAAAGAAACCGGCCTTACCCCTGCTTTTGATGAAAAGGCGCCCTATTTTAAAGAAGCAAAGCTGGTGCTAATTTGCCGTAAGCTGCACCGCCAAATGCTCGACCCCGCAGGCTTTTTGGATGACACCATTGATGAAAGATGGTACCCAGAAAAAGACTACCACAACATTTTCCAGGGTGAAATTGTTACGATTCTAAAAAATAAATCGATAGAATAATCGTAATCACACTTTATACTTTTTTATACTCTTATAGAAAAAACCGCAGGAAAGCATCTTTCTCTGCGGTCTCTTTTCTATATAAAAGTATATGAACGAAAAATAAACGACTCCAGCTTTAAAATAATTCTTAATTTTAAGAATTAGACGAAAATTTGTCGTTTTTATGGTAAAGCGGTAAACCTTTCGCAACAACGGGGCTATTTAAAGGAGGAAGTCTTTTATGCAAACAGAAACATTATCTAAAAAATCAAAGGCAGTCATCATTACGAAGTTTATTGTTTGTAGTCTTATTGGTATTTTCATGTTTTTTGTTACAATCCCTTATAATGGAAAAAGTTCGATTCCTCTTGACCATTTAACTACCATTATTCGGGCCCTTTTGGGAGACGCACAAAAATACGTAGTACTCCTCATTATGCTTGCTGGTGCAATTCTTCCATTTGCTAAAAAGACCTGGAATAAAAGCCCTATCGACCTATTCTTTACTATCTTCAAAATCTTAGGTGTTGTTTGCGGTGTAATGTACATATGGCGATTAGGCCCGGCTTTTCTTTATGAAAATAAAGACCTATTCCCATTCCTGTTCGATACCCTTTGTTGTTCTTTAGCTTTTTTAATTCCTCTTGGCTCTCTATTCCTTGCATTTTTAACTGACTACGGTCTAATGGAGTTTATTGGCGTGTTTATGCAGCCACTCATGCGTAAAATTTGGAAGACCCCCGGTCGTTCCGCAGTTGATGCGGTAGCATCCTTTGTGGGCAGCTATTCTTTGGCGCTGCTGATTACCGACAAAGTATATCAAAGTGGAAGATATACGAAAAAAGAAGCGGCGATTATCGCAACCGGGTTTTCTACCGTATCCGCTACATTTATGATTGTTGTTGCTCGAACCCTCGGGCTTATGGATCAGTGGAATTTTTATTTTTGGTCTACGCTGGTGATTACCTTTATTGTTACTGCAATTGGTGCCAGACTTTTCCCCATTACAAAAATCCCAAATGAATACATGGAAGGCGTAACGCCCGACCCAGAAGAAGTTATTCAATCTGGTCGTGCTCAAAAGGCAGTTCAAGAGGCCTTAACCGTGTCTGAAAACTCTGGTTCCATTTCCCATAATGTTTTAGCAAGTGCAAAAGATGGCGGCAGAATGATTAGCACTATATTACCGACCATCATGTCTATCGGCCTTGCCGGTATGTTGTTGGCTCTATTTACTCCTATTTTTAATGTGCTGGGTTATCTGTTCTATCCCTTTACGCTACTCGTGCAGGTTCCGGAAGCACTGGTCACTGCACAGGCACTTGCTACCGGTATTGCTGAAATGTTCTTGCCTACGGCATTCCTTGTGGGTGCATCCATTCAAGCACGCTACGTTGTTGCGGTCACTTGCATTTCTCAAATCATCTTCTTTTCGGCAGTGGTGCCTTGCATCCTCTCCACAAAAATCCCCCTTAAAATACGGGATCTAGTCATCATTTGGGCGGAACGCGTTATCTTGTCTGTTATTCTTGCTGGAATAGTGGCAATGTTCGTGTACTAAATTACAAAATAATATTTTAAAACGTAGCGTCACCTATTGATACAAGGGTGGCGCTATTCTTTTCCCTCTGCACACACACTGCGTATTATGTATTAACGGCACAAAGGTTAACCCCCTTGTAAAGTGCTGCAAAACGGGCAATAGAAATTGTGTGATTGGAATGGAGGAATGAAGCATGCTGCCCAGTTTATTTGGTGAAAACTTTTTCAGTCGATTGTTTGATGACCCATTTGAGACCAGTCTTTTCGGCGGTCAGCTCCCTCTACTGGGGGCATTGGGGCAAAACCTAATGAAAGCGGATGTAAAAGAGCTGCCTAACGCATATGAAATCTGTATGGATTTACCCGGCTTTCAAAAGAATGAAATCCATGTGGATTTGAGTAACGGTTACCTAATCATTCGCGCATCCCGCGAGATGAGCAAGGAAGAAAAGGATATTGACGGGCATTACCTGCGCCAAGAGCGCTATGGCGGCGCATGCTCCCGCAGCTTTTATGTAGGAGATGTTCGCCCCGAAGAGATTGAGGTAAAATACGAGAATGGTATTTTAAAGCTTACTTTTCCAAAGAAAAGCATGCAGGCTTTACCAGAGTCTACTGAAATTTCAATTTTATAATCTTTCTCTATTATAACGCAAAAGAGGCCTGCATTTTGCAAGCCTCTTTTAAATGAAAAGATTGTGTTCTCAGCCGCTGGGTCACTTTTAGAGCGCTCTCGTTCGCTCGCAGAAACATGTTCGGTAGCTAGGTTACTTGTTTTATTTACGAGCGGCAAAACGATACCTTACATGCAATCTGCAACGCGCAGGCTTGTCCCTGTGCGGAAACAAGATGCAGAGCGGGAGCTCAGTCGGATTCCAAAGGCAGAGCCTTTGGTCGTTGAGAGGGAATCCAAAGGGAGAGAATCGATACTCTCCCTTTGGAAGGCCTTTGCCTACTTTCGCCCTTTCGTGAAAGTAGGTGCCCGCCCCGGCATGAGGGCAAGCCCTGCGCCAGCAGAAGCCCTTGCGCCTGAGCGCAAAACTACATAATAAACAAAAGCTAGCATAATATGCCGTATCGAAAAATAAAATAAAAAAAGCCGGATTAAAAATCCGACGAAATACAACGAAACAATGAATAATGTGATATATTTTCCCATTTTTATATTTTTATCTTGCATTATATGGTAAATAATGTTAATATTTATGTCGTAAGGTAATTTAAAAAGCAAAGCAGGAATGAGTGTACCAGCACCCACCCCCTGCTACGGAGCTGTAGCCTCCATAACAACAGTTTTCACTGCGCTTTGCCACACAATTATAACCCATTATTTCCCTTTTGTATAGAGGGGACAGAAATGGGGCCTTTGGAATTATGATTGCGAAGCTTGGCAAGGTGAGGACTGAAACCGATATGCAATGTATCGCTTGTTGTGGAGTACCCTTTTCAATGAGGGTTTCCGTGACAAGCGCTTTTTTATTGCCTTGCAGACAAAGGCAACGCGAGGCTGGAATTGGAATTCACTTAAACAGAAGTGGATTCCCGCACAGTTGTGTGGGTTATGGAGGAAGTAACTTTTGAATCAGCAGTGTTTTCCACTCCCCTGTGGAAGAGCAAAAAATGGGAGCACCTCTTGGAGCATATGGGATAATAGATTTTTTTCCAGCTTCGCCGCGCTAATGTCTGTAAGCAAGCAACGCCGCACTATCGCCCGTGCGGCTCACGCCGTTCCTTGATTGGAACGGCGTTCTTTTTTGCTTTTTTTAAACGCTCGCACCCTCCCGCAGAAACATGTATTGCAACATTTCTTTTCCTAATTTGTAAGGTATCGTTTTGCCGCTCGTAAGGCGAATGAAAAGAAAAGAAAAATTTTTGAAATAACAAAAGAATTGTAAGCAAGGTTACGGGATTGTTTCTTTACAGGAAATAATATCGTCTGTTATAATCTGGTAAAACGGGCAGGTGATACCTGCAACCCCCTTTTAACCAAGAGAGGAGATGCTCCCGTGAAAATTCGAAATAACAAAACGGTGGCCATTGCGGCAATGTCCATCATTCTTTCTACTTCACTGCTATTTACTGGGTGTGCTGCAGTCGGAGTAAGCAACAATGCGAAAGCCGCCCAAAGTGTAGAGGCAAAGGCTTCTTCGGTAATGACAGTTGCGGATTCTCAGGAGAGCGGAAAAGTTGCCGAGGCTGTGGGCGGTGCCCCTGCATCTCAAAAGCCGCCACTTGCCAACCAAAAGATAATTGAACGGCTAAGTTATCGCATGGAGACACTGGAATTTGATAAATCCGTTCAAACCATGCAATCCCTTACAGAGGAACTGGGCGGCTATGTTCAGGAATCCGGAATTGATGGCGACGGCGCCTTGCAAAAGAACGAAAGCCGAACCGCTCATTATGTACTGCGTATTCCACAGGAAAAGCTGAAGCTGTGGAAAGAACGAGCCGCAACCATTGGTGCAGTTCTGAATGTAAGCAGCACGAGTGAAAATATAACCGAAAGCTACTATGATACGGAAGCACATTTAAAAGCATTGCAAACGCAGAGAGACCGCCTTTTAGAGCTCATGAAAAAAGCGGATAAAATGGCTGATATCGTAGAGCTGGAAAAGGCTTTGGCAGATGTGACTTACCAAATGGATCAGCTTACCGGTACACTGCGGCAATATGACTCGCTCATCAATTATAGTACGGTTACTGTGGAATTGTTCGAAGTGAGCAAGGCAACCATTATAGACAAAACGCCCGTAACGCTTGGTGAAAAAATATCACATCAATTCCAGTTGTCTCTGCGCTGGATGGCTGAAGCGGGGCAGGGCGCTATTATTGTATTGCTTGGGGGCCTGCCAATTATACTGTTGGCGGTGGTACTTGGTGCTGTTTTGGGGCTGGTATTGCGCCGCCGCAGAAAAAAGCATGCGGTTCCGGTTGCTTCCATAAAAGGGGAAGAAGTTCCCGACGACACAGATGTTTTTGATAACAATACTCCGCCGCAAGAATAAATAAAAAAGGCTTATCGGTATCCGCCAAAGTGGTGAATCGATAAGCCTTTTTTTATAATCTTATTGAGTGAGAACGCCGTTGTCGGAGAAGAGCAGAATCAAAATATCGCGCTCAAAGCCTTTGTTGGCATCAATATACACTAGAACCTGTTCTTTTTTCTTATCCTTACTTTCGCATAAGAATTCATAGGTGGTTACTTCGTTTAGACCGGGTGTTGGGATGATTGCCAGCTTGCCTTCCTTTACGGTAAGGTAAGGGCTAACAAACTTTTGTGCTTCCGCCTTGGTTAGCGCAACCTTTGGTACAGCACGGTTCGTGTGGTTCATCACGTAGCCGGTTGCGTCCATCTCAACAATTTCCCCATTATCCATTGCAACGGAGACCTTGATTAAATCTGGGTAATAAACGGTTCCTTTAATATCGTAAGCAAAGTTGATGGTGCATTTACCGTCGTGCATAAAGTAATAGCTTTCTTTCATGCCAGTAAATCCACGGGATTCAAGGAACTCTTTGGCTTTCTTTAAAGATGCTTGGTAATCGAGCTTATCGTTGGTAATATTGCGAGGGTTCAACAATCGTACAGGTACACCACCCGCCTTTGTAATGGATACGCGAATGTCGCCATACATGAAGTTGTAGGTGGGAAGTCCGCCTTCGTTGTCTGTGGTGTGCGTGAGCTTGGATTGGTCAACCTTTAAGAATTTTGCGGCCAATAGCTGCGCATTCCCCTGCTTAATTCCCTCTTTGCCATCAATCAGTTTAGGCTTTTGCTGGCCAATATGGTCGGAGAACGGACCATCGTAAATCAGCTTGGGGTAATCTTCAAAGTCTTTGGCGACGCTCTCCAGTCGGTCACTGAAAACGGGCTGCGAGGCTCGCAGGCCCTTTACCAAAGATTCTGTTTCGCCGATTGTAACATTCCCGGCGGTAAGCTCATCCTGAACCTGTGAAAGCCCCTGGCGCAGCTTGGTGGCATAATTGCCAAGGCTTTGAATTTGCTCGTATTCATCCGCGCTAATTTTCCCACCGGCATTAATTTTGCCGGAAAGGGAAGTTGAGAAGTCGCCTACCTGTGAAATGAATTTACTCATATTGTCAAATTCATCCCCTTTGAGGGGTAACGCCGACAGGGCAGCCTTTGCACCGCTGGAATCACGCATCAGGCGTGCTGCAATACCGCTTTGTTGTGTGGCGGTATTGGTGTAAATCGCCTTGGTCAGCGTTGTTTCAAGGCTCGACACATAATCCCCCAAATCACTGAGCGAACGGCGGTAGCTGTATTCAAGGTCTGTTCGGTACCGGTTTGCGGTCCACCATCCGCCAATTGCGGTGCCGGTGAGCAATAGCACCAGAGCAGTGGCTACGCTGCCGATTTGAATTTTTCTTCTGCGGGTCATTTTCGTTCCCTCCGTTTCTCGTTTATTTTGAGCAAGAGGGTAAAAAATATACGAACTAAAAAATGTTGATCTAATTGTCGACTGTTTTTCTGCATATTTAATTGACAATCGGCATCCTTTTGCTATACTGGATAAGGAAATAAAAATACGAAAAAACACCCTGCGATTTGGAATGTTCAGAATATGGGTCTCCCAGCCTGAAATGCTTTTCACAAGCATGGTTTTATGGTATAATACCCGCAAAGCGGCTACAAGAAATCCAAAAGTTTTATATGCCGTTGTGGCGCTTTGCGCCTGTGGTATAATAGAGAACGAAAACAGAGCGGAGCGGTGAAATGGTAATTATGGGCATTGACCCCGGGTACGCGATTGTGGGGTACGGTGTTGTAAGTGCGCGCTCGGGCAAATACCGCCCAATGGAGTACGGCGCAATAACAACACAGGCGGGTGAAGTGTTTGAAGACCGCCTTGTTTCAATATACGATTCGGTGTGTGCGGTTTTAGCGCATAACCGACCAGATGCGGTTTCGATTGAGAAGCTGTTTTTTACAAACAACAAAACAACGGCGATTGGTGTTGCAGAAGCGCGCGGAGTGATTTTGCTTGCGGCTCGAAAGGCTGGTGTGCCAATTTTTGAATATACACCACTTCAGGTAAAGCAGGCAGTTACCGGCTATGGGCAGGCAAAAAAACCGCAGGTGATGGAGATGACGCGTAAGCTTTTGTGCCTTACGGAATTACCGAAGCCGGATGATACCGCGGATGCGCTTGCAATGGCAATCTGCCACGGACAAGCGGCAGGCTCGCCTTTGCGCCGCGCCTTATTGTCGGGAGGAATGAGATAAATGTTTTACAGTGTATCGGGCATTTTAATACATGCAGAACCGAATCTTGCTGTTGTGGAATGTGGCGGTGTGGGGTTTAAGTGCTTTACTTCAATGAGTACACAGCGTTCACTTCCGCAAATTGGCGAAAAGGTACGCCTATTCACCCACTTGAGTGTGCGGGAAGATGCTTTGGATTTATACGGCTTTTACACCATGACAGAGCTAAACTGCTTTAAAATGCTTACATCGGTCAGTGGTGTTGGCGCGAAGGTGGGCGTTTCTATATTGTCGGAGCTGTCACCGGAGCAGGTGGCGCTTGCAGTGGCATCGGGAGATAGCAAGGCGTTGTCCCGTGCGAGCGGTGTTGGCCCGAAGCTGGCACAGCGAATTGCGCTGGAGCTTAAGGACAAAGTGAAGAAAATGGGTGTTGCTACGGTTGCCGATGGCGATATAGCAGTAAACCCTGCGGTTGGCAATGCCGCCGGTGCGGTAAGTGCATTGGCAGTGCTTGGCTGGTCGCCGACGGAGGCCGCACAGATTGTTGGTAAGTTTGACGGCACTCTTCCGGTGGAGGAGCTCATACGGCTGTCACTCAAATCTATGGGAGGAGGGCGTTAAGGCATGGAATTTTCCTTTGAAAACGAACTGGATCTGGAAAACCGTGTCGTAGCTCCCGATTATAACCCGGAGGATGCAGAGGTGGAAAACCCACTGCGGCCTCGCCAGCTTTCTGAATATATTGGCCAGAAAAAAGTAAAAGAAAACCTTGCCATTTTTATGGAAGCGGCAAAACAGAGAAAAGAAACACTCGACCATGTTCTGCTATACGGCCCGCCCGGCCTTGGTAAAACAACGCTAGCTGGTATTATAGCGAACGAAATGGGTGTGGGGGTACGCATTACATCTGGTCCGGCAATCGAAAAACCGGGAGACTTAGCGGCGATTTTAACGAATCTATCTCCGGGTGATGTTTTGTTTATTGATGAGATTCACCGTTTGTCCCGCAGTGTAGAAGAAATTCTATACCCGGCGATGGAGGATTTTGCCCTGGACATTATTACCGGAAAAGGGCAGATGGCGGCTTCTTACCACCTGCCGCTCCCGCCGTTTACACTGGTAGGTGCAACGACCCGAGCGGGTCAGCTTTCAGCGCCATTGCGTGACCGTTTTGGCGTGGTGCTACGTTTGGAATTATACTCACCAGAGGAGCTTGCACAGATTGTTACCCGCAGTGCGGGTATATTGGATATGCCGATTGAGCCGGAAGGCGCCTTGGAGCTGGCTTCTCGCTCGCGCGGTACGCCGCGAATCGCAAACCGCCTGCTGCGCCGTGTGCGCGATTTTGCACAGGTAATCAGTGATGGTGTGATTACCGTAGAAGCGGCACGAGGTGCTTTGGAGCGGCTTGAGGTGGATGAAATTGGCTTGGACGCAAACGACCGCCGCATGCTCCACACCATGATTGATTATTACCGTGGCGGGCCAGTGGGGCTCGATACCATTGCCGCTGCAATTGGTGAAGAATCAGTTACGCTCGAGGACGTTTACGAGCCGTACCTCATTCAAATTGGCTTTTTAAGTCGTACTCCTCGTGGGCGCTGTGTCACACGTGCTGCATACCTGCATTTGGGGCTTACTCCCCCGGAAGATATTGCAGGAGCACAGCAAAAGCTATTTTAATTAAAGTTATAATTTAATACATACAGGGCAGATTTTTCTGCAATGTTTGGGCGATAAAAGAGTTAAATGTTAAGATTAACGATTGAATTGATCGATGGGAGACGCAACATGGGAAGATTGTTTGGAACCGATGGCGCCAGAGGCGTTGCAAATGCGGATTTAACCTGTGAGCTGGCAATGAATATTGGCCGTGCCGCAGCAATGGTGTTGGGCAAGGGCGGCCGCCGTCACCCTAAAATATTAATTGGTAAGGATACCCGTATTTCCTCCGATATGCTGGAGAGTGCATTGGCGGCAGGCCTTTGCAGTATTGGTGCGAATGTGGTGCATCTTGGAGTTGTTCCTACCCCTGCAGTGGCGTATTTGGTGAAAAAGTACGGTGCGGATGCAGGCGTAATGATTTCTGCTTCGCATAATCCGTGCGAGTTTAATGGGATTAAAATCTTCAGCAGCACGGGCTACAAGTTGCCCGATGCACTGGAGGAGCAGATAGAGGCAATCGTTCTCGACCATGAAGAGAAGCCGCAATACCCCACAGGTGGTGAGGTTGGCTCGATTTCTTCTGCACCGAACGCACTGCGCGATTATATTGACCATGTGAAAAGCACGGTGCCGGAGGGTGCGCTGCGCGGTTTGCGTGTTGCATTAGACTGCGCCAACGGTTCCGCTGCAACAACTGCAAAGGAGCTGTTTACCGAGCTTGGTGCGGAGTGCCACATGCTTTCGGATGAGCCCAACGGTGTTAATATTAATGATAACTGTGGTTCCACCCACATGGAAACACTCATGGAATATGTGGTCGCTAATCATATGGATGCTGGCTTGGCATTTGATGGCGATGCAGACCGCTGCCTCGCAGTAGATGAACAAGGGAAGCTCGTAGATGGTGACTTCCTAATGGCGATTTGTGCGCTGGATTTAAAATCGCAGGGTCGTTTATCGAAGAGTGCGGCAGTTGGTACCATTATGACCAATATGGGCTTTATCCGCTTCTGTGAAGAAAACGGCATTAAATTTGCTGCGACCAAGGTAGGCGACCGCTATGTGCTGGAAGAAATGCTGCAAGAGGGCTATAACTTTGGCGGCGAGCAGAGCGGGCACATCATTTTTCTGGACTACGCCACAACAGGCGATGGTCAAATGACGGGTGTGCAACTTTTAACCATCCTTAATCGCCGCAAAGCACATCTTTCCAGCTTGGCAACGTTAATGGCTCGTTACCCGCAGGTGATGGTGAATGTAACCGTAAGCCGTGAGGGAAAGCTTCGCTTCTATACCGACCCAGAAGTAAACGAGGCAATTGAACGCGCGAAAGAGCGCCTTGGCTCCGGCGGGCGGGTTGTAGTGCGCCCCTCGGGCACAGAGCCGTTGCTGCGTGTTATGATTGAGGGAGAAGACCACGATGAAATTACGAAGCTGGCGCACGAAGTAGCCGATGTTGTACGCGAGCGCTTGTCTTAACGGAGGAATAATTTGAGAGCAGCTAACTGGAACGATTATGAATTGCTGGACGCTTCCGACGGGGAGCGGCTGGAACGCTGGGGTGAAGTGATTTTAATTCGCCCCGACCCACAGATTATTTGGAAGACTCCGCGGGAGCACCCGATGTGGAAGCGTGCCCATGCGCGCTACCTACGCTCGAACACCGGCGGTGGGCGCTGGGAAGAATACCGTGCGGTACCGGGCATGTGGAAAATCAAATACCATGAGCTTACCTTTCAGCTCAAAACAATGGGCTTTAAGCACACCGGCATTTTCCCCGAGCAGGCGGTAAACTGGGATTTTGTTCAAGATAAAATTCGAAAGGCCAAACGCCCAGTAAAAGTGCTGAATCTGTTCGGCTATACGGGAGCGGCAACGCTGGCCTGTGCCTCAGCCGGAGCAGAGGTTTGCCATGTGGATGCCTCAAAGGGCATGGTAGCATGGGCTAGAGAAAACGCGGTGGCATCTGGTTTGGGGGACAAGCCCGTTCGCTGGCTGGTGGATGACTGCGTAAAATTTGTACAGCGCGAACAGCGCCGCGGCAACACCTATGATGGCATTATTATGGACCCTCCGTCCTATGGGCGTGGGCCGGGCGGGGAGGTTTGGAAGCTGGAAGAGCAGTTGTACCCGTTTGTTCAGCTTTGTGTCCCGTTGCTGTCGAAAGACGCTTTATTCTTTATTTTAAATTCCTATACCACGGGGCTTTCTCCTTCGGTAATGGTGTATTTATTGGGAACACTGTTAAAAGTGCAATACGGCGGTTCCGTTTCTGCGGATGAAATTGGTCTTCCGGTTACACAAAGCGGTATGGTGCTGCCTTGCGGCAATACTGCGATTTGGCAGGCTGATTAAGCCAATTCGCATTTGATTACATCGATAAAATAATCGACTCTTCCTTATGCGAAGGTTGTCGATTTATGGAATTAGTATAAAGGCTTTTAGAGGCTCTGCTTTATGGAGCAGGCAAATATTAAAAAAGAAGGCAGTGCCTTCTAAATTGGAGCAGGTATGGAATATCTCAAGGCGGAACACGTATCATTTTTTTACGATTCAACCGAAGAAGGGCAACAGGCACAGCAGGTGCTGCGCGATGTTTCTATGGAAATAAAAAAAGGCGAGTTCGTTGCACTCTTGGGGCACAATGGCTCCGGAAAATCTACCATGGCAAAGCATTTTAATGCCATGCTTCTCCCGAGCGGAGGGCATGTTTATGTGGATAGTTTGGATACCGCAGACGAAAGCCTAAAATATGAAATTCGTCGGCGAGTAGGTTTGGTACTGCAAAACCCGGATAATCAGCTGGTAGCCAGCATTGTAGAAGAAGATGTGGCGTTTGGGCCGGAGAATCTTGGGATTCCACCGGAAGAAATACGCCAAAGGGTAGATGCGGCATTACAAGCCGTAGGGATGGCGGAATATGCTTCGCACTCCGCGTACAAGCTTTCTGGCGGGCAAAAGCAGCGCATCGCCATTGCGGGTATCATCGCAATGCAGCCAGACTGCATTGTGCTCGATGAACCAACTGCGATGCTGGACCCCCGCGGTAGAACCGAGGTTATGGAGACCATCCGCCGCCTGAACCGCGAGCATGGTATTACCGTGGTACTCATTACCCATTACATGGATGAGGCAGTGCAGGCTGATCGTGTAATTGTAATGGATGGTGGAGAAATTCTTGTAGAGGGGCTGCCACGCGAGGTGTTCTCGCATGTGGAGCTTTTGCGGCAGCACCGCCTAGATGTTCCCCAGGCAACGGAGCTTTTGTACCGGCTTGGGCAAAACGGCTGCACCGTACCAGAGGGTGTTTTAAACGAAGAGGAATGTGTAGCCGCCCTTGAGCTGCTGCTCAAGGCCTGACCCGGCGAAACGGAGGAACAAAACGGCATGTCCGAAGTGATATTGGAAACAAAAGACTTAACGTACCGCTATGGTATGGGGACTCCTATGGAGCAGGTTGCAGTTGATAACGTAAATATAGCGATTCGCCGAGGGGAGTTTCTCGGAGTAATCGGCCATACCGGCTCGGGAAAATCAACACTGATTCAGCAGCTCAACGGCCTTATGCGCCCTACCTCCGGCCAAGTGCTGCTCAATGGGAAAGATATTTGGGCGGAGCCCAAAAAGATACGCGCAGTTCGCTTTCAGGTGGGGCTGGTATTCCAGTATCCGGAGTATCAGTTATTTGAAGAAAGCGTTTTTCGGGATATTTGCTTCGGCCCGCGTAACATGGGGCTTTCGGAAGAGGAAGTAAAGGAACGTGCGCTTGGGGCGGCAGAATTTGTTGGTCTTCGCTCTGAGTTGTTAGAGAAATCTCCCTTTGAGCTTTCAGGCGGCGAAAAGCGCCGTGCAGCCATTGCAGGTGTGGTGGCAATGGACCCCGAAATTCTAATTTTGGATGAGCCAGCCGCAGGGCTTGACCCGCAGGGGCGCGACCAGCTGCTTGACCAAATTCGCACCTACCATGAGCGCCGCGGCAACACCGTTCTGCTTGTTTCGCACAGCATGGAGGATATTGCTCGTGTTGCAGACCGTGCCTTGGTGATGAACCATGGTAAGGCTGCTATGCTCGATTCAGTTCAGCATGTTTTTTCTCGCAGAGAGGAGCTTGAGGGAATGGGGCTTCGCGTGCCGCAGATTACAAAAATTATGAGCCTGCTGCGCTCCAAAGGTTACCCGGTAAATGAGGGAGCTCTTACGGTTGAAGAAGCTCTGCGCGATTTAATGCCGCTGTTGCGGGAGAGGGGATGCGTACGATGATACGGGATATAACGCTTGGCCAGTATTTTCCGGGGAAATCTGTGGTACACCGTATGGATGCCCGCGTTAAAATTGTACTGACCTTTGCTTTTATTATATTTATCTTTGTTGCCAATAATTTGCCCGCTATGCTTCTCATGGTGGGGATGGTGCTTAGCGCCATGCTTCTTTCTGGTATTTCGGTGCGTCAGTATTTAAAAAGCCTGAAAGCAGTTATTATTGTGGTGGCCTTAACGGCGGTACTGAACCTGTTTTATGGCAGTGGTGATGTTCTGGTGCAGTGGGGCTTTTTAACGATACGCACTGGCGGCGTCATTAACTGTATTTTTATTGCGGTGCGTATCATCAGTTTAATTCTTTTCAGTTCGGTGCTTACGTTTACTACCTCTCCAACCGATTTAACGGATGCGCTGGAGCGGATTATGAAGCCCCTGAAGATTTTTCATGTAAAAGTACATGAAATCGCGATGATGATGACGATTGCGTTGCGGTTTGTTCCGACTTTGCTGGAAGAAACCGATAAGATTATGTGTGCACAGAAGGCACGCGGTGCAGATATGGAGAGCGGCGGCGCCATTCAGCGCGTAAAAGCCCTCATTCCCATTTTAATCCCTCTGTTTGTATCGTCCTTTCGCCGTGCGTATGAGCTGGCAATGGCAATGGAATGCCGCTGTTACCGTGGCGGAGATGGTCGCACAAAAATGAAGAGCCTTCGCATGACGGCACTGGATGGATGGGCAATTGCCATTTCATCCGCAGCGTGCATGGGTGTAACCTTGTGCGTTATTTTAATGCCCAGCCTACTATAAGGAGGGGAAATGATGCGCAATATCCTTTTTATTGTCAGCTATGATGGTTCTAAATACCACGGCTGGCAGGTGCAGAAGAATGCCCTTGCTGTGCAAGAGGTTTTTCAACAGGCGATGGGTCGGGTATTGGGCAGTACTCCCGATTTAAAAGCGTGTAGCCGAACCGATACGGGTGTACATGCTCGCCAGTTTTGTATTAGCGTACACATTGAGCGCGATATTCCACTGGAGCGCCTGACGGCAGCGATGAATCATTTTCTACCGCCAGATATTGCGGTGCTTTCCTGCCGGGAGGTTCCAATGGAATTTCATGCGCGGTATTCTTGCCGTGGTAAAGAGTATGTATACCAAATTTGGAATACGCAGGTTCGTAACCCATTTTTAAATGGATATGCGCTGCATTACTGGTACCCAATGAATTTGGAGAAGCTGAATCGTGCGGCGGCTCATTATGTGGGTGCACACGATTTTACATCCTTTTGTACACTGGATTTACGTGACCGAGGTGACATGGTTCGTACTGTGACGAAAGCGGAGCTAAGCCGCAGCGGAGACATGGTCACCTTTACCGTAGCGGCGGATGGCTTTTTGTATAATATGGTGCGCATTATGGTGGGCACACTGCTCCGTGTCGCCCAGGGGAAATTTGAGCCGGAGCAGATTCCGCAAATATTGGAGTGCTGTGACCGCAATGCGGCAGGACCAACCGCTCCCGCATGCGGACTGTATTTAAACCGAGTCTTTTACGATGAGGGAGTGATGGGATAATGCCAAAGAGAAAGGGAAAGCGCTTTGCAGATGACGAAAGTGATTTGGAAGAGCTTGACCGCGAGGGCAACCCAAATGTGCGGGAGCACCGTGAGCGAGTCGTATTCCCGCAGATGCCCCGTTGGCTGTACCGGGTGATACTTATATTGCTTCTATCAGTTGCCGGCCTTTTGGTGTGGTTTAATCTCGATAACCTTACCCCGCAAAACATTGGAGGCTGGATTCAGTCCAAGGTAGTGGGCATGGGTATGGGGGACGGCTACCCGGCTTCGTTGAACAACGGCCGCAACATTTCTCCCGGCAATTTTTTTGCCACAGATAAAAATGTGTTCGTGGTGAGCGATACCTCCATTACTGTTTTAAACTCCACTGCAAAAGAGCTCACGCGCCGACAGCACAGCTTTTCGAACCCCGTTGCAAAGGCATGGGGTCAGCGCGTGCTGGTGTATAACCTAGGCGGCACCGGCTTTCAGGTGGAGAGCATTTCCAAGCCGGGAGAACGACGCATTGCGGAGGCAGATATTCTTGCCGGTGCAATTGCTGGTAACGGACGTGTTGCCCTGGCAACGGAAAGCCAAGGGTATTACTCGCGCCTTTCGGTCTACGGTGAGACCGGTAAACCGTTTTATACTTACGATTTCTCAGGATATTACATTACTCATATAGCCCTGAATCGCAGTGGTACCCGTGCCGCAGTAGCTGGCGTAGCCAGTAAAAACGGAGCGATGGTTTCAGCTGTTTATTTATTTGACTTTAGCAGTCCCAAGCCGCTTTCTCAGCTTACGTTTCAAGATAATTTAATATTATCGCTCAATTATGGGCAAAATGGAGCTGTTGTTGCTGTTGGCGACCGCCTTACCAGTGTGATTTCTGAAAATGGGGGCAAAACCGATTACAGCTATGGCTCACAGACCTATATTGGCAGTTCGGTAGACAATGGTCGAACGGCACTATTGCTGTCGCCTTACGCCAATGCGGCCTCTGCAAGCCTTGTGCTGCTGGATGTAAAGGGAAAGCAAGTGGCTTCGGTGCCGCTGGGGGAGACTGCGACAGATGTATCACTATATGGTGATACGGCTGCGGTGCTGCTGAGTGACGAAAGCATTCACGCATATACTGCATCCAGTGGTTCACAAAAGGGAATATGCAGTGGCGGAAAGGATGCCCGAGCCATTACATTACGGGACGAAAGCTCGGTATATGTGTTAGGCTTTAATGAAATCCGCTTAGAAAATTTTGGTGAACAGCAGGAGCAAGCAACAGGAAGCGCTTCTGCGCTTAACTCTTCCGGCAAGTAAACAAACGGCGCTTTCACCGGTATTGGACTAGGGGAAAGTGCTGTTTTTTGTTCGTAACTATGTTGCGCATTGTTTACATTTTGTTTTTTTTCTTACCTTGCCGTACTATTTGCTTTGTGATATATTATTAGAAAGGCTCGCTCGACAGCCTGTATCATTTTATTATGCCCGCACGGCGGGTTCAGAAATTGGGGAGGTTGCCTGGTGACCATTATTGATTTAATTTTAATTGGAATTCTCACTTGGTTTACGATTGTAGGCTGTGAAAAGGGGTTAATTCGTTCCCTGGCTGGGTTTGTTGGCTATGTAGTTGCTTCCGTAGCGGCGGCGGTGATTGGGCGCATGGCGGCAGGCGCATTGTACCAAAACTTTATTTACGACAATATGGTGGGCAAAATTACGGAGACTCTGCAAAAAACAGCAGGGCAAGGTGCAGAGCAGCAAGTGCAGGCACTGCAAGGTTCTTTGCCGTCCTTTTTAGGCAGCCATATCTCGGGCGAAGGCTTTTTGTCTGCGCTAAACGGTTCCATTGAAAAAGCGGCACCGCAAATTGCGAACCTGCTTTCTCCGTCCGTCATCGGCTTCACCCGATTGGTAGTTACGGTCGTTTTATTTTCAGCAATCTATTTTGTAGTGCGTATTGTACTGCGCATGCTAAATTCTTTATCTCGTCTGCCAATTTTACACCAAATTGATATGGCAGCCGGCGGTGTGGTTGGTTTTTTCAGTGGCTGTGCAATTGTACTGCTGGTTTGCATGCTGCTTCAGCTTGCTTTGCCCATGATGAAGGATGGGTTGTTTGGGATTACACAGAGTGAATTTAAAACCTCTTGGGTTTACCAAACGCTTTATGAAAAAAGCCCGGTTAATTTCCTGTTCCCTGAGGAATAATGGGGGATAGCCCTGTGGCTGATGGGAGTGGAGAAATGAAGGACATTAACAAAAACATTACGATTCCGAATGCGCTTTCTGTTTTTCGCATTCTTTTAATTCCACCGTTTGTGCTGTATTTTTTAGGCCAGCAGTGGAAGGCAGCGGGAGTCGTACTGGTGGTATCTGGCCTTACGGATTTGGTAGACGGGTACATTGCCCGCCGCTTTCACCAAATTACGGAGCTTGGCAAGCTGCTTGACCCATTAGCAGATAAGCTAACGCAAGCTGCGGTAGCGGTTTGCATGGCAATTGTAGAGCCGGTGCTGGTACCCTTTTTGGCAGTGTTTGTAGTAAAAGAGACCGTGATGATTATAGCGGCCTGTGTGCTTTTAAAACGCAAAAAAAGACCAACAGCTGCAAAATGGTACGGCAAGGTAGCAACAGCCATGTTCTACGTTTCGTTTGCCGTTATTTATGTATTAAAAGGATTTTTTAACTACGAGAACTTTTACCTAACAATTACGCTTTTGTCGGCGACCGTCGGTATGATGGTATACGCCTTTTTAAGATATTTTGGAATATTCTGGTCGACTCTTCACTCTGAAGACCCCAAAGACACGGTGGATTTAGAGTTGAAGGCCAGACGCACCATCAACCGCAAATCGAGTTGACTGGTGCCGGTTTGCCCCAATTTCGCCGCAGGGCAGCACCCTATTTTTACCCGTAGCGGCAGCGGAGGAAAGAATTCACAAGATGATTTGTTCAAGATGCAAAAAACGCCCAGCCGTTGTGTTTGTTGCCTCCAGTGCAGACGCAAAGGATGCCAGAGGATATTGCCTCAAATGTGCCAGAGAAATGGGTATTCAGCCTGTTAAGGATATGATGAGCCAGATGGGCATTACAGAGGACCAATTGGAGACAATGGAGGATCAGCTCGACGAGATGATGGGAGAGCTGGCAGAGACCACAGAGGACGGCGACGGCTTTGTGCCCGGCGGCGCAGCCACGTTCCCGCTCATTCAAAGTATGTTTGGCGGCAATAATAAGCCTGCACCGGAGGCTTCCTCCGGCAGTACAGAAGCCACGCAAACGGTAGAGCATAAGAAGACCGAGAATAAGAAGAAACGACGCAATATTGATACCTACTGCACGGACCTCACAAAAAGAGCCAGAAACAACGAAATAGACCGCATTGTGGGGCGCGATCAGGAAATTGCCCGTGTGATTCAGATTCTGTGTCGCAGAACCAAAAACAACCCGTGCTTGATTGGTGAGCCGGGTGTTGGTAAAACCGCCATTGCAGAGGGTCTTGCAATTCGCATTGCGCAGGGAGATGTACCCGCAAGATTGCGTAAAAAAGAGATTCATTTACTAGACCTTACCGCACTGGTAGCCGGTACACAGTTCCGCGGCCAGTTTGAAAGCCGTATTAAGGGCTTGGTAGATGAAGTGAAGGCTGACGGCGATGTGATTCTGTTTGTGGACGAGGTGCATAACCTAGTTGGTACTGGTGATGCAGAGGGCTCCATGAACGCTGCTAATATTCTAAAGCCCGCTCTTTCACGTGGTGAAATTCAGGTGATTGGTGCGACCACCTTTACCGAGTATCGCAAGTATATTGAGAAAGACAGTGCGCTGGAAAGAAGATTTCAGCCGGTAAAAATTGGAGAGCCTTCCATAGAGCAAACAACCAATGTTTTGCTTGGAATTAAAAACTATTATGAGGATTTCCACCGTGTGCATTTACCGGATCACGTGGTTCGTCGTGCGGTGGTATTGTCGGAACGCTATATTAACGACCGCTTTTTGCCGGATAAGGCAATCGACCTTTTGGATGAGGCCTGTGCCAGTGCCGCGCTCCGCAACCAGAAGATGGCGGATTATGATGCTGCAACCTTCCGCTTAGATACACTGCGCCAGGAGGAAACCGACCTGACTGCCGATGGTGTAGAGCCGGATTATGAGAAGCTAGCGCAAATTCGTTATGAAATTGCAAGCCTTGAGGAAAAGACCCGCGTACTCATGCCCGAAGCAATCGGCGCTGATGTGGGGCTTGATGATTTGGCTCATGTCATCGAATTGTGGACGGGTATTCCCGCCAGCCGTGTAGAGGAAAGTGAGCTGAAAAAGCTTGCTGGTCTCGAGGAGCTTTTGAATAAAAAAGTAATTGGGCAGGAAGAAGCTGTTACTGCTGTAGCGGCAGCCATTCGCCGCAGCAGGGTGCAAATTAGTCCTCGCCGCCGCCCCGCATCCTTTATCTTTGTCGGCCCAACCGGCGTGGGTAAAACGGAGTTGGCGAAGGTGATCTCAAAAGAGCTGTTTGATACGCCGGAAACGCTCATCCGACTCGATATGTCTGAGTTTATGGAGAAGCACTCGGTTTCGCGTATTATTGGTTCACCCCCCGGCTATGTGGGGTACGACGAGGCTGGGCAGGTCACTGAAAAGGTGCGCCGTCGCCCGTATTCTGTTTTGCTATTTGATGAAATTGAAAAAGCGCATCCCGATGTAATGAACATCCTTCTTCAAATTTTGGATGAAGGGCGCATTACAGACGCACAGGGGCGCACGGTCAATTTTGAAAATACGATCATTATCATGACCTCTAACGCAGGCAGTGAAAAGCGTGAGGGTGCCTTAGGCTTTGCCAAAACGGATGCTGACGTAACCCGTGAAAAGACAATGAAGGCTCTTTCGGAATTCCTGCGGCCGGAGTTTTTAAGTCGTGTGGATGAAGTGATTGTGTTCCACAAGCTCAAGGTGGAGGACTTTATTAGGATTGCCGCATTGATGCTGGAAGAGTATATAGCCGCACTCACAGAGCGTGGAATTCGTTTTGCTTACGATGAAAAGGCGATAAAATGGCTTGCGGAGCATGCCATTGGAGGTAAGAGTGGTGCGCGTGATTTGCGCAACCTGATTCGCCGTAAGGTAGAGGATCGCATTACCTCTGAAATTGTGGAGCATAGCGATACGCCGTTGTCTGGTATTGCTGTAACGGAAGAAAATGATGAAATAAAGCTGGATATTATCTAATCACTATGGTTTGATGTATTTGTGTTACCAGCTCATGCAGAATAAGAAGCGCTTTGAACCAGTTTTGTAATCTGATTCAAGGCGCTTTTATTAAATATCAATTTAAATATATAAATTGATTTATTAATTAACAAAGGCTAATATCGGTTGCTTTTTGGAACTTAATTCGGGTATAATGAACTTAATAAATGTAAGATTTAGTGAGAAGCTGAGCGAGAGAAGAAATCAATTGTATGGAGCAGTTGCAAAACGGTTTAAAAGCTTAGATATTGGTTGTGTTTCTATTGAGAAAGAGTTTACCGTGAATGCAAATAATTTAGTGACCTATCTTGACAATTGGCACGAGGACATGTTATAATTCATAACGTCGCTTTTGATTGCGGGTGTAGTTCAGTGGTAGAACTCCAGCCTTCCAAGCTGGTCGTGTGGGTTCGATTCCCATCACCCGCTCCAAGATATTCGCGCCAATAGCTCAGCAGGATAGAGCAACTGCCTTCTAAGCAGTAGGCCAGGGGTTCGAATCCCTTTTGGCGCGCCATATATGGTGGATGTAGCTTAGCCGGTTAAAGCGCCAGTTTGTGGCACTGGAGATCGTGGGTTCGAATCCCATCTTCCACCCCACTGAAGAAGGCGAGGCAAAGATGAAAATTTTTGCCTCGTTCTTATTCGTTATCACATGTCTAATGGGCTGTAGCCAAGCGGTAAGGCAACGGACTTTGACTCCGTCATCCCGATGGTTCGAATCCATCCAGCCCAGCCATAAAAGACCGTCGATTTATATCGACGGTCTTTTATTATTTTATTCTAAAACTTTTTATTTGAGCAGTTCATCGTAAGAGGTTTCGAGTGCATCTCGAATGGCTCGCAGCTGTGTTGCGTAAATATGTTGAATTCCTCGTTCGATTTTTACTAGGGATTCTCTCGTCATTTCTACATCTGCAAGCTGAAGCCGGCGGATGAGTTCGGTTTGCCCAATTTTCTTTTTCAGCCGTATCTCTTGAATGTTTTTGCCGATGGGAATCTCATCATCTTGCTTTATCTTTTGACTGCTCATGATTGTGCCGTCCATTCTACAACAGATCGAGCCGCTTGTTAGCTCGGTCGGTTATTTTTGCCCCAAAATCAGGAGCGACCGATTCAAATTGAGAATGCAGTTAATAAAACTGAGCGAAATTCTAGTTACTTCACATATCTTTTTTGTACTCGATAATATCTGACACATCGCAATCTAATATAAAGCACAGGGTGTCTAGCGTTTTTAGTGTAATATTTTTGCCGTGCTTCATCCGGTGCAAAATGTTGGCGGATATTCCTTGCTTATAAATTAGATAATACTCAGTTATATTTTTCTCAATGAGTGTTTTATAAAACGGTTCATAGCTTATCATTTTTATCACCCAATTTAGCATAGCACGCCTCAATAGATTGACTATGACCAATATATTGAGTATACTCTTGATAAGAGTATACATAGAAAGAGAGGACAAGCTGTGTGAAAAAGGTTACTATTAGGATGGAAGATTATCTGTATACGTTCTACAAGAAGATTGGAGAACATGCAGGAGGGCTAAAACCCGAACAAGTGATTGCGGATACCCTATATAAATTTGCTGGGGAGCTATGTGCAAATGCCCTAAATAAGGGAAAGTAAGTTCTTTTGATTTTTGCTTATCATCTGCTATAATATATATTAGAAAAGAACATAGATACTCCTTGTTGTGAAGATGAATCGAAGTAAGGAGGAAGTCCCATGAGAAAAAATGCAGTTCGTCCAGAATCGATTTTCGCTCTTTTTAGCATCTTAAGCTTACTCTATGTTTATTATTACACAACGGTTTTCTATTATCGGTCTATTGGTACAGCTCTCGATTTTCTGTATGAGTTTATAGCAGTTCCAGCGTTCTACTTTTTTGTGGCCGCTTTTATGGTGACGCTTCTATGCTCTTTGTTTCCGTTTCGTGGAATTCCGTGGCTTGCGCGTAAATCAAAACCATTCATTGCTGCCATTCTCTTGGTTTATGTGGTATTTGTTTTATTGAAGAGGTTTGGCATAATTGTTCTGCTACCCATTCTTTTTGGCACTGGTTATTGCGCGGTGTATTTTGTGATGGGTGGTTTGTTCGCCCTTACTTTTCCAAAACAAGTTAGAGAATGAAAATAGTATGGGAATGCTCTTATTATATAAGAAATAGGACTTTCGGGCGCGCTTCCTTTTCATGGAGTGCGCTTTCTGCGTTTTGGGAGCAGGTTTGCATGAAAATAGCCTCCGCCGTTTAAAAGTCATTCCATACTTTTATGTAAATTATAAAAAAATAAATGATAATTGGAAAACGTGAAACCATATGGTAACTTCTTCCGTATTGTTAGGTGCTTTCCGGAAAGTGCCTTAAGGAGGGATATTTTGAATGATACAACTATGATGGCTATGCTCAATGATGACGAGGAGCTTTGGTATTCTGCGTTAATTGACCGTTACTCTCGTTATGTAACGGCAATCATCAGCGGAATCTCCCGGGGAGCCCTCACGGATGCCGATATAGAAGAGGTAGCCGCAGATGTTTTCTTCAAAATATGGTTGAAGCGCGATCAAATCCGTGTAAAAAGCCTGAAAGCGTTTATCGCGCAGGTGACGCGAAGTACCAGCATCGACATGCTCAGAAAATCTGGTAATGAATTTCTTTCTTACGATGACGATATTCTTCCGGTTGTGTTCCAAGAACAATTGGATGAACTAGCGATTCGGCGGGAGCAAGAGGAGATTATAAAAACGGCTGTGGAGTGCTTTGGTGAACCGGAAAGAGAAATTTTTATCCGCTTCTATTATTTTGGAGAACCGTTGAAGACAATTGCTGAACAGCTCCAATTAAACGCCAGTACCACTAAAACAAAGCTGCACCGCTCCCGTTCCAGATTAAAGGTAATTTTACAGGAAAGGGGATATGACTGTGAATAGAAAGGACGAGAGAGAAGAGTTCTGGATAATCTCGAATATGGCTTCACAGATACCCGAAGACATGATATTGCCGGTAGAGCCACAGGGCGATTCTTCTGTTTCCCCCTCCTATGACCGCATCAAATCTCTTGCGCTTCAAAAGCGCAAGGAACACTTGTATGGAAAAGAGGAGAAAAGCGTGAAAAAAGTTTCGAGTCGATTCGTGCTTGCTGCTGTAATTGCAAGCCTGTTAAGCGTTACTGTGTTTGCCACGGTTGCATTGGGCGGGCTGGATTATATGAAAGGCATTTTTGGCAGCAGTGCCACCTCCGTTCAAAATGAAATTGTGACGCCGCGAATAAAGGCCACCGACAACGGGCGCAGTATGGCGGTGGAAGCTATGGTAACCGATGGCTTTGTCACGAATATGGTTGTTTCTGTAACTGGCAATCAACCAGATGACAAAGACTTATTTACCGTAACCTCAAATACCGGCATTCGCTCCAACGGCTGGCATGTTCTGGAGGAATTTACCGTACCGGGTAAGACCTACTATGCCTTAGACCTTGTAAGCAAGCAGCACTTTACGGCTGCCGACGTCTCACTTTCCTTAAATAGACAGGTAGCCCCCATTTCACTTTCCGTCTCTTTGGAAAATCAGCTTGGGAATGCCGTTGTTTATTTCCCGGAAAACATGCAGGTGCAGAATACAGAGCTCAAACAGCTGCAAATATCGCCTATGGGTCTACTGCTCATTTGTCATGAGAAGAATCCGCAGGGTGGCTTACCCCCAACTAGTATGTTGCTAAAGCTCTCAAACGGGAAAACGGAAGAAATCGAGATGAGCTTTGCCGCCAGTGACCGTACCGTTGGCGGCGGTGGCGGAGCGGTTTTGACCGATGACCCCAAAGATATGCCTCTCGTAGGTAAATTCCAAGGGGAGCGCAATCCCAATGGGGAGCTTGTGCTTAGCGGACAATTCTCCCGTATAATAAACCCTGCCACCATTGAGAAAGTGGTAGTTGGCGGCGTGGAATATGAAGTAAAGCATTCGGATAAATAAGTAATACAATAAACCAAAAGAAGCGCCTGTTGTTCAGGGGCTTCTTTTTTTGTCATATTTATACGTATAGGTTATACTCTTTAAAGCCATTTGGAAGAGCAAAAGAGATTGAATGGAATAAGTAAATTGCGATTATAATCGGAAGAAAGCCTTGCTAACAGAGCGATGCAGGAGAACGATTCCATTTATAGAAATGTACTTTTCTTAAAAACTTTTTTTCAACCAGATTCTATGATATACTGGTCTTTATGAATGGGATAAAGCCAGAAACGGTAAAAGAAACAGTGCACAATCGTACCACTTTTATTGCGGATGCAGAAGAGGAAAGGGGAATACAAAATGAGATTCCGAAACGGTGAATACGCCGATTGCGCAGAACTAACCGAGATGCGCGTGGAATACCTCAAAGCGGATTGGGGAACTCTGACAAAAGAACAGGAAGCGGCAATTCGAGAACAGCTACCCAGCTGTTTTCAGCGAATTTTGGGGGATACTCTGGCTGCTTATGTTGCGGAAGAAAACGGTCGCCTGGCGGGTACCGTATTCATGCTGATGACGGATAAACCGGCAAGCCCGGCGTTTTTAAATGGAAAGGTAGGCACTCTGATGAACGTTTACGTTCGCCCTGAGTACCGTAAGCTGGGTTTGGGCGCAAAGCTTGTGAATATGGCGTTGGAGGATGCTCGCAAGAGAGGCTTATGCCATGTAGAGCTAGACGCGACCAAGCAAGGGGAAAAATTATACGAATACCTTGGCTTCCAAAAGGTGGAGTCTCACTATACCCCAATGGTGTTTGAGCTGTAAATAGATTAAAACTGTATTGCTGCACGAAAGAAAAGCACTTGCCGCTCCCGAATTTGGGCAACTTTCGTGCGATTTTTGCAGCTTTTCAAAAATATAAATCAGATAGTTGACACGGTGGAACAGATGTAGTAATATGTAAACACAAATTCATATATGATTACTACGATATAGGTGGAACTCTTTTTTGCGAACGCCGTATCATAGAAAAAGTATTTTATAATAATGATTTATCTATCTGAGATCACATATGAGGAAGGAACTGGATTTTGGATTTTGAATTTATACAACAAAACGTGCCAATGTACCAAACGGCGGCACTGCTTACACTGCGAATTGCGCTGTGGGGCGTTTTGTTTTCATTTTTTGTCGGGCTGTTTTGCAGCCTGATTCAATACTATAAAGTACCCGTAATGCGCCGAATTGTGGGCGTGTATATTGAGCTTTCTCGCAATACGCCGCTGTTGGTTCAACTGTTTTTTCTGTATTTTGGGCTGCCGAAGCTTGGTGTTGTCATCAGTTCTGAGAGCTGTGCCGTTCTAGGCCTGGCTTTTTTGGGTGGCAGCTATATGGCAGAAGCATTCCGCAGTGGGCTTGAATCAGTGGAAAAGAGTCAGCTCGAGGCAGGGCTCAGCATTGGGCTGCGACATTCACAAATTATTCGCTATGTAGTTTTGCCGCAGGCACTTTCTGTTTCCGTGCCAGCATTGTGTGCCAACGTTATCTTTTTAATTAAGGAGACATCGGTATTCAGCGTGGTGGCTCTGGCAGACCTAATGTACGTTGCGAAGGATTTAATCGGCCTATACTATAAAACGGATGAAGCACTGTTCTTGCTGGTAACCTCGTATCTCATTATCCTGCTGCCGATTTCGATAGCCTCTTCGCTTTTGGAAAGGAGGCTGCGCTATGCCGGATTTGGGAATTAGTATACTGCTAGACGGGCGCAATATGGTGCGCCTACTGGAGGGCCTTTGGGTCACAGTGCGCATTGCAATGCTCTCCGTTGCCATTTCGATGGTGTTGGGCGTTTTACTCGGCATGGTGATGACGCTCAAAAACCCGATAACAAAAGCACTTTCTCGCATTTATTTGGAAACGGTTCGAATTATGCCGCAGTTGGTGCTGTTGTTCCTCGTGTACTTTGGCGTTGCCAAAACCTTTGGAATTCATCTTTCGGGTGAAATATCTGCTATTATTGTATTTGTATTTTGGGGCACTGCCGAAATGGGAGATTTGGTGCGTGGTGCGCTCATCTCTATACCAAAGCATCAATACGAAAGCGGGCGGGCGATCGGCCTGACCGGTGTGCAGATTTACCGCTATATCATTATTCCGCAAACGTTCCGCCGGTTATTACCACTTGCCATCAATTTGGCAACGCGTATGGTGAAAACGACCTCTCTCATCGTATTGATTGGTGTGGTAGAGGTGCTCAAGGTTGGCCAGCAGATTATTGAGGCAAACCGTTACACGGCGCCCAGCGCAGCTTTGTGGATTTACGGCGCGATTTTCTTCCTCTATTTTATTGTTTGCTTCCCCATCTCTCGTTTGGCGGGAAGACTAGAGAAAAAGTGGCAGGAATAATTCTTTCATAGTCCCGCTTTTTTGTGACGGGACAGAGAAAGAAGCACTTGAATGTTTTGAATAAATAAGGCTCTGGAAGGAGTAGAACATAGATGGGTAAAACAGAAACTCTGCTGGAAATACGCCAGCTGAAAAAAGATTATGGCTCTGCAGATGTATTGCGGGATGTTTCTCTTACCGTAAACCGTGGTGAGGTAGTTGTGGTGATTGGCCCCTCCGGCTGCGGGAAAAGCACCTTGCTGCGATGTATCAACGGGCTGGAGCCCATCCAGTCCGGAGAAATTGTGCTCAGCGGGCAGGTACTGACGGATGGTTCCGCCGATTGGAGCCAGATTCGCCAGAAAATTGGAATGGTGTTTCAAAGCTATGAGCTGTTTCCCCACATGACGGTAATGGAAAACGTACTCCTTGGCCCCCTTAAGGTGCAGGGGCGCAAGCGGGAGGAAGCCGAAAAAATGGCGGAAAGCATGCTGGAGCGTGTGGGACTTCTGGAAAAGAAGAGCTCCTTTCCCCGCCAGCTCTCGGGTGGCCAAAAGCAGAGGGTTGCGATTGTGCGCGCACTGATGATGCAGCCGGAAATTATGCTGTTTGATGAAGTAACGGCAGCACTTGACCCTGAAATGGTACGCGAGGTTCTCGACGTTATGCTCGAGCTTGCCAAGGGTGGGATGACCATGGTGATTGTAACACACGAAATGCAGTTTGCCAGAGCGATAGCGGACCGAGTGGTTTTTATGGATCGCGGTGAAATTGTGGAATCTGGTGAACCGGAAGAATTCTTTACAAAACCGGAAACAGAACGACTACAAAGATTTTTAAATATTTTTACGTTCGAAAAATGACTTAGCAAAAAGTAAATTAGCTTAGAAAGAGGGAATTATTGATGAAAAACAGATGGAAAGCATTATCTTTTGCTCTTGCTCTTACATTGTCCGTTGGGGTGCTCGCGGGCTGCTCCTCCAATAAAGCGGCGTCCTCCGGCGCAGAGGCATCTACTCCTGCACAGGGTACCGGCACGGCTCGCTCCGTAGAAGAGATTAAGAAAAGCGGTAAGGTCATTATTGGCGTATTCAGCGACAAAAACCCCTTTGGCTACGTAGATGCCAACGGCAAATACCAAGGCTACGATGTTTACTTTGCGGAACGAATTGCAAAGGACTTAGGTGTAAAGCCGGAGTATGTGTCGTTAGAGCCTGCCAGCCGCGTGGAATATGCAAAAACCGGTAAGGTTGACATTGTGCTAGCAAACTTTACCGTAACAAAAGAGCGTGCCGAAACTGTTGATTTTGCACTGCCCTACATGAAAGTCTCTCTGGGTGTTGTAAGCCCCGAGAAGAACCTGATTACCGATGCAAAGCAGCTTGCCGGTAAGAAGCTGATTGTAGCAAAGGGCACAACCGCTGAAACGTATTTTACAGCAAACCACCCGGAAATTAACCTGGTGAAGTTTGACCAGTATACCGAAACCTACAATGCCCTTTTGGATGGTCGCGGCGATGCTTTCTCGACCGATAATACAGAGGTTTTGGCTTGGGCACTCAAGAATCCCGGCTTTAAAGTAGGAATCGAAAGCCTTGGCAATGTAGATACCATTGCTCCTGCTGTACAGAAGGGTAACAAAGACCTGCTCGATTGGCTCAACAATGAGATTAAGGAACTGGGCAAAGAGAATTTCTTCCATAAGGACTTTGAAGAGACCTTAAAACCTGTGTACGGCGATGCCGTTAAGCCCGAAAGCCTTGTGGTCGAAGGCGGAGAAGTGAAATAATTGAATGTAATGAGAGGTATGCGGTGTTTACCGCATACCTCTTTTTTTATCATCTTATATTTAAGATACCGGCTTTGCAAAAAAAGTAAGTGTTAACTACGTTTTACACGAGTAGCAGAGACTGGTTTGTTGCTAATTCGGGCAGTGGAGTCTTTTATATCGTCTTAAAAACTGGGGAAATTTATAACAAAAGACTGTAAATTAGATTCAAAATGCTATATTTTTCAAAAACACCATTGTTATTTCTTGTTTTTTATATCTGTTATTTTGAAAATCAATGATAAATAAGTGGATATGTTTTCTATTTTTAATTTTAAAAAAATCAACACAATTACACTATGAATGGGATATTAGAAAGTAAGTGGGGAAGAGTCGCACTTTTGTGCCGAAAAGCTATAGATTTGCGTTTCTTGCTATTCAGAGAAGCGTAGACGAATATAAGACGCGCTGACGTTGGATTGAAAAAGCATCTGTGCTAAAATAGGCGGGTGTTAGTAACTAATGTTGCGGGTGCGGCCCGCTGGGGAAAAGAGGATTTATAATGGATAGAATTAGAACTTGGGCGGGAACGTTCGTACTGGCCATTCTGGCGGGAATCAGCATTGGCATAGGCTGTGTGATTTACATGCTGCAAGAAAATCCGGTTATTGGCTCCTTCCTGTTTTCTGTTGGATTAATGACGATTTGCGTGTTCCGCTGGAACTTGTTTACCGGTAAGCTGGCATACATTTCGTACCGCGACCCGAAAAAAGTGTTTTGGCTGCTTGTAATTTGGCTCGGCAACCTGTTGGGAACCTTTTTATTGAGCGTGGCAATGTCTGCTACACGCCAGGCCGGAAAGCTGCATGAAAAAGCATTGCATCTGGCTGAAATTAAGCTGGGTGACAATCTTTTGAGCCTTTTCATCCTTGGCATCTTCTGCGGCCTGCTTATGTATGTAGCGGTGGATGGCTACCGTGAGAATCCGCACCCGGTTGCAAAGTATTTAGGAATCGTCTTTAGCGTAATGGTCTTTATTCTTTGCGGATTTGAGCACTGCGTTGCCGATATGTTTTATTTTTGGATGGCAGGCGCACTTGGAAAAGGCCTGTTGAGCTTGGTGGTAATTTCACTTGGCAATATTGTTGGCGGTGCAGGCTGTGCTGCTTTGCACCGGTTAGGTGGCCGTTTAATTGAAGAGCAGCAGCCCGCTAAGGCGGAGTAAGCGCCCCCCTTGCATTTGCGGGAGTAAGCTGATATACTCAATTTAACATAGTTTTTCCGTTTGAGTTTAAGCACCTCTATGGAAAAAGAAAAAGCCATGCGTTTTTTACGCACGGCTTTTTTTGTAAAGATTTGAGTTGAGGGGAGAGTTTTTATGGCTCGAGAAGTGGCTCTGTTGGCAGGTGCTCCCGTGCACCATGAAGATTTTAGGTATTTTACGGATGAGGAATTGTCTTTTGTACATGCGTTTCACCGCTCCATACCTCAGTATAAAGAAACACCACTCGTTTCATTGCCTCACTTAGCACAAAAGCTAGGGCTTGGGAACATCTTTATTAAAGATGAATCCAAGCGGTTTGGCCTGAATGCGTTTAAAGGGCTGGGTGCCTCCTATGCGATTGCTAAGATTTTATGGGAAGACGCCGGTTTTTCTGGTGCACCAGATTACGCTGTGTTAACAGCTCCAGAGGCCAAGGAGAAAGCTCGTGAGCGCATATTTGTTACTGCAACGGATGGCAACCACGGCAAAAGTGTGGCGTGGGCATCCGCTTTGTTTGGCTGTAAAGCGAGGGTGTACATGCCAAAAGGCTCAAAAGAGAGCCGCGTGCAGGCGATTCGCAGCATCAATGATACACCGGTTGAAGTGACCGAGCTCAATTACGACGATGCGGTGCGACTTGCGGCAAGCTGGGCAAGTAAAAATGGCCAAACCTTGGTACAGGATACCGGTACTGCAGAGTATGCAAAAATACCCCGCAATATAGCTTTGGGGTATACTACCATGGCGGCAGAGACGTTGGAGCAGATGAAGACTGCCGGGAACGAAGCTCCTACTCATGTGTTTCTTCAAGCAGGTGTGGGGTCTATGGCAGGTGGGGTTCTGGCCTATTTGGAGCAAAAATTGATAAAAAATCCTCCCTATGCGGTTGTTGTGGAACCGGATACCGTTGCATGTGTGTTTGAATCGGCAAAAGCAGGTGCACCCGTAGCGATTGGTGGGAATCCCGAAACTATCATGGCGGGGCTGAACTGTGGAGAGCCAAACCCACTTACTTGGCCTATTTTGCGTGATGTGGCGTCCTGCTATGCCGCATGCCCAGACTGGGTTACTGAGCTTGGCATGCGGACACTGGCACATCCTGCTCAAGGGGATGAAGCAATTATCTCAGGCGAATCCGGTGCGGTGGGTTTAGGATTGTTGGTGCATTTATGCCTTTCACCGGAAATGCGGGAACAGCGGCTGCAAATGGGTCTGGATGAAAACGCTTCTGTTTTGCTGTTTAGCACGGAAGGGGATACCGACCCGGAGGCTTACCAAAGTATAATTCGTGAGGAAAAATGAATGATAAAATGGTACGTTTGTCATACAAGCGTGCCATTTTTCACTTTAAAACGCTATTCAATTCCTTAGCAGAAAGTTTTTTAACAAATAATCGGTTCCAAGCTTGAAATTTAGTGAAAATTTGTGTAAAATATATTGGACAATACCAATTTAATTTTACTTGTATTATCCAGTTCATCTGGAAAACTGATAAAGTGAGGGAGCATCATGTCAAATAGACTGTTTCAGGGAGTTATTCACCAAATGCGCGACGCGATTGACAGAACAATCGGCGTCATTGACGAGACCTCGGTTATTATTGCCTGCAGCGAGCTGGGTCGGATCGGTGAAGTGAACGAAAGCATTACTCCGGACACCATTGCTTCGCCCAATCCCTTTGTGGTAGGAGGCTATACCTACAAGTCTTTTGGCAGCCGTCCCCGTCCCGAATACGCTGTATTCGTTTCGGGCAGCGACAGCGAAGCGATGAAATATGTTAACCTGCTTTCCATATCGCTGAGCAGCATAAAGCAATACTACGATGAGAAATACGACCGCAGCAATTTTATTAAGAATGTAATTCTCGATAATATTCTGCCGGGAGACATTTACCTCAAAGCCCGTGAGCTGCATTTTAACTCGGACGTAAGCCGTGTTTGTATGCTCATTAAGATTTCGAACAAATCAGACATTTCTGCTTATGATGTGATTCAGAATTTGTTCCCCGATAAAAACAAGGATTTCATCATCAATATCAATGAAACCGATATTGCATTGATTAAAGAAATTCGTACCGGCATTGAGCCAAAGGATTTGGATAAGCTTGCCAGCTCCATTGTGGATACGCTCTCGAGTGAGTTCTATACCCACTGCGTGGTTGGTATTGGTACCATTGTGGTTGGTATTAAAGATTTGGCACGTTCTTTTAAAGAAGCGCAGGTTGCTCTTGAGGTTGGCAAGGTGTTCGACACGGAGAAATCCATTGTCAGCTACGACAACCTGGGTATTGCCCGCCTAATTTATCAGCTTCCCACAACTCTTTGCGAAATGTTCCTGAAAGAGGTATTCAAGCGCGGTTCCATTGAATCGCTCGACCATGAAACTCTGTTTACCATTCAGCGTTTCTTTGAAAATAACCTGAACGTTTCGGAAACCTCACGTAAACTATTTGTTCACCGCAATACGCTCGTGTATCGTTTGGAAAAAATCAAAAAGATTACCGGGTTGGATTTGCGTGAGTTCGAGGATGCCATCGTATTTAAAGTAGCATTAATGGTTAAGAAATATCTCTCCTCGAACCCAGTTAAATTTTGATAGTAAAGAATAAATACGTTACAGAAAAATTACAAATTTATTCTTTTTAAGAACTATAAATCTTTCGCCCATTGGTATTATGTAAACATACCAGTGGGTGTTGGTTTTTAGGGAGAAATACTGTCGATTTTTCGTGTGCTTTGGTGTATGCGCAGACAGTAAAAGCGGGGAAATTTATTTTTTTGGAGCGATGACATTGATAGAATTTATAGATGTTTGCAAAACCTACGGGAACGGTACAGAAGCGCTCCGAGGCGTGAATTTAAAAGTAGAAAAAGGGGAATTTGTTTTTATCGTTGGTTCTTCCGGAGCCGGTAAAAGTACCTTTTTAAAGCTGATTACCTGTGAGGAATCGCCGAATAGCGGTGAGATTATTGTAAATGGGCGAAAGCTTTCTACGGTAAAGCGCAGAGACATTCCCTATGTTCGCCGAACGATGGGATTGGTGTTTCAGGATTTTCGCTTGATTGATAAAATGACGGTGTTTGATAATGTGGCATTTGCAATGCACGTTGTTGGTGCATCGCAAAGAGAAATAAAGAAGCGAGTCCCTTACATATTGAATTTGGTTGGTTTGCAAGAAAAATCGAATTGCCGCCCGAAGGAGCTCTCCGGCGGAGAGCAGCAGAGGGTGGGGCTTGCACGCGCGCTGGTAAACAACCCCAGCATGATTATTGCGGACGAGCCTACCGGTAACATAGACCCCGCGCTTTCGTTTGAAATTGTTGGCCTTTTAAGTGAGATTAACCGCAGGGGCACTACCGTACTGATGGTCACACATGAACACCGGCTAGTTAAGCATTTCCGCCGCCGAGTGGTGGAGATTAACGACGGGCTGGTTGTGGCCGACAGCTGCAATCTTGCTTTGGAGGTACCCGATGAGAATTAGCAGTATCAAATATTTACTCAAAGAAGGTGTAAAAAACATTTGGGTAAACCGAATGATGGCCTTCGCCTCCATTGGTGTATTGGTGGCATGCTTATTGATGACGGGCGCCGCCACACTCTTTTCTATGAACTTGAATATGGCAATGCAGTCGCTGGAAAGCGATAACTCCATTACCGTATATATGGCAAACGACCTCCCTACCCTGAAATCGGTACAAGTAGGGGAAGAGATTAAAAAACTGGAAAATGTAGAAAGCTGTGAGTTTGTTCCTAAAGGTGAGGCGCTTGAAGCGCTGATGAAATCAATGGGGGACGACGGCAGCGTGTTTACCACCCTGTTGGGGGATGACAACCCCCTCAATGATGTGTTCAAGGTAAAGATGAAAGACCTTGCTCATTACAAAGAGACAGCAGGTAAAATCAGCTCGCTGGAGGGTGTTTATAAGGTTCGCGATTATTCGGATGTAGCTGCAAAGCTGACAAGCCTTGACCACCTGGTAACAACGGCAGGCTCTTGGATTATATTGATTCTTAGCCTGGTTTCTATTTTTATTCTTTCAAATACCATTCGCATTACCATGTTCTCGCGCCGGCGCGAAATAAGCGTGATGAAATCGGTAGGTGCAACGAATAGCTTTGTTCGCGTTCCGTTTGTGGTAGAAGGTATTTTAATCGGTCTGTTATCCGGTCTTTTGGCGAGTGGGTTGCTCGCGCTTATTTATGATAAAACCCTGAAAACCATTACGGGAATTGTTCCTTTCTTCCAGCCTCTTCCGCTGGGGAGTGTAATGGGGCAGATTATATTGTTATTCATTGCTGCAGGTGCCTTTTTTGGTGCACTGGGCGGGGGTATATCAATCGGTAAATATTTGAAGGGAGGCAGTTCCATTGGCTGGTAAAGGCAAGCGTTCCATTGTGGCACTCGTTTTAGCGGTCACTCTCGTTTTTTCAAGTGTACCGTACGGGGTGCAGGCCAGCTCATCCATCAAACAATTGCAGGATAAGCAAAATAGCCTGAAAAAGCAGCAAGAGGCGACTGCCGCCAAGCTTCGTCAGCTAAAGGCGGACCGGGCAAAGCAGCAGGAGTACAAAAACGCACTGGACACTCAGGTGCAAACAGTGCAAAGCCAAATTGACACGTTGGGTGAACAAATAAGGGCTTTGAATGCTGATATAAAGGATAAAGAATCGAAGATTAAAGAAAAGCAAAGTAGCATTGATGCCAACGTAGAGCAGCTCAAGCAGCGCGTTCGCGCGATCTACCTGCTGGGGGAATCCTCTCAGCTGGAACTGATTTTAGGTGCGCGGGATGCTACCGATTTCTTAGATAAAACTGAGCTCGTGCGTTCCATTTCACAGCACGATAAGCAGGTAATTGACACACTGAAAACGGATATGGCGGCGATTAAAACACAAAAACAGCAGATTGAAGAGAATCGCGAGAGTGCCGCTCAGGCCAGAAAAGAGCTGGACAGTAAAAACACGGAGCTGTCGGGTCTCTTATCCGAAAGCTCACGTATATTAACCGAGATTTCTGCTAATGTGGTTACCACCAATTCCGAGAATAACCGATTGGCGGCGGAACGCAAGAAAGTGGATGCCGAAGTTGACCAATGGTATAAAGATTACTACGCCAGTATTAAGAATAATAACAACAATAATCAGGCCAGCGGCGGTTATGTGAGTAAAGGCCAGTTTACATGGCCGGTTCCTGGGTATACTAAGCTCACTTCGTATTGGGGTGACGGCCGTAACCATAAGGGAATTGATATTGCGGGTTCTGGTATTTACGGGAAAGCAATTGTTGCAGCCGACAGCGGCAAGGTCATTCTTGCCAACCACAGCGGTTGGGGCGGCGGCTACGGTCTTTGCGCGTACATAGACCACGGCGGCGGATATTCCACCCGTTATGGGCATGCGAGCAAAATTGTTGTGAATACTGGTGATGTGGTGAAAAAAGGGCAGGTTATTGGCTATGTGGGCAGCACGGGAGATTCCAGCGGCCCCCACCTGCATTTCGAAATTCGTGTAAATGGTGTTGCACAAAACCCCATGAAGTGGTTTGGCAAATAACGCCGCTTACTAGACAAGATGTTTAATTTCTTCCCTTGCCGCAGGTGGGGGAAGAAATTGCTGCTTTTATCGAAAATAACCGTTGAGCAGTTTGACGATATGAAAAGATGGAGAGAAAGTATATGAGCAAAAAAATATCGCTCGGTGCAGCGGCAGCTATGTCCTTGGTAGCCGCCACAATCACGGTTTCTTTGACGTATACCTATGCGATGGGACGCTTTAACGAGAAAGTGGCTGATGTAAACGAGCGTCAGGCCATGTACACAAAGCTCAGTGAAATCGACCAAAAGGTACGGCAAGATTATATTGGGAAAATTGGAGAAACCGATTTAAACGACGGCATTGCCGCCGGGTATATGGCAGGGCTGGGCGATGCTGGTGCGAAATATCTTTCTGCCGAAAAATATAAGAATTACCTGAGCTCCAATTCGAAAAAGGCGGTTGGTGTTGGAATTCGCACCGTACAGGATGCGGATGGTAATATGGAAGTAATTGAGGTTTTGCCGAACTCCTCCGCCAGTAAGGCTGGTTTGCAAAAGGGTGATGTTATTCTCTCACTTGACGGCAAAGAGGTGATTCGCCTGAGCTACGGTGAGGCCGTGAATAAGCTGGATGGCACGGTGGGTACTACGGTAAAGCTTGGCTTACTGCGCAAAACGACGGAGAATGGCAAGACTGCCACAAAACAGATGGATGTGACAGTTACCCGCGCGGAATACCAGCGCATTACGGTCTCTTCCTCGATTATTAATGGGAATGTAGGATACATTGCTATTTCGGAGTTCCAAAGTACGACCAAAAATCAGTTTGTAGCGGCAATTAATAATTTAACAGAGAAAAAGGTAGTCGGCTTTGTAGTTGACCTGCGTAATAATTCTGGTGGTAGTGTAGAGGTTATGGCCTCTGTGCTGGATGAATTTTTGCCTGCGGTTAGCCTTGTTAGCTATGCAGACAGAGCCGGGAAAATTACGGTGGAGTACAGCTCAAAATCTGGTGAAATTAATTTGCCCATTAGTGTTGTTGTGAATTCCAGCACCTACGGTGCGGCGGAAATATTTGCTGCGGATATGAAGGACTATAAGAAGGGAAAACTGATTGGTGAGAAAACCGCAGGCCGCGGCATGAAGGAAGATGTAATTCCTTTGTCGGATGGGTCTGCAATACAGCTCTCTGTTGGTAACTATACCCGAATTGATGGTAAGACCTTTCATGGAGTCGGCGTGAATGTAGACATGGAGGTTGAAATGACCCCCGAACAAAAGGATTTGCTGCTGCGCCGCTCCCTTACAATGATGGAAGACCCGCAAATTCAGGCTTCTGTAACGGCACTGGTAAAGCAAGGAGCAGATGTTCAGCAGATTCCCGGTACTGACAGTGGTAACTTAGACAACAGTGCGGCTCAAACCGGTGCAAAAGCACCCGCGACCTCTTCCGCAAAGGCCAAATAATACGTTGACAGACTCATACTTGTTCACTATAATAGATATATTGCGAAGAACCGTCAGACTGCTGGTAACCCGTTGTATTTTTGCATTGGTTGGCTAGTTAAGGTCTGGCGAATAAGTTCACTCTGAAAAAGGTGGTAAACAACTGATGGCAAAGCAGGTCATTTTAACCCAAGAAGGCTTAGAAGCCCTTGAGCAGGAGTTGGAATATTTAAAATCGGTAAAACGAAAAGAAGTAGCCGAAAAAATTAAAGTCGCTTTGTCTTTCGGTGATTTGTCCGAAAACAGTGAATACGATGAAGCGAAAAACGACCAGGCGATTATGGAAGCACGTATTGCCGATATTGAGGTAATGCTGAAAAACGTAGTCGTGATTGACGAAAGTGAATTAGGAAACGAAAATATTCACATTGGCTCTAAGGTTGAGGTTCGCGTAACTCCGGAAGGAAGAGATTCTTCTATTAAGGAATATAAAATTGTTGGTTCCAACGAAGCGAATCCTCTTAACGGCAAAATTTCGGATGAATCCGCAGTTGGCAAGGCTCTTTTGGGCCACGGTGTGGGTGATAAAATTGAGGTGGAGGTTCCGGCAGGAATTATCCATTATGAGATTCTTACCATTTCGAAATAAGGATTCCGGAACAGTACACACACGGGGCGGGAGTGAAAATTTTCACCCTGCCCCGTTTTTGCACATAAAAGAACTGCATACGATTTTTAGAGTGCCTTTCTTTTTGCAGGTGAAAACCATTTCATTTTATAGCATATACCGCGATTGCGGAGGAATACAGTAAACAGGGAGAGTAGAATTAGTTATGAGTGATAAGATAACAGAGCCTGTGGAGCAGGAACAGCAACAGGATATTAGCGAACTCCTTCAAATTCGTAGGGACAAGCTCACTGCATTACAGGAGAGCGGCAAAGACCCATTCGAAATTACAGTTTGTGAGCGGGATGCCTTTGCACAAGACATTCGCGACCGTTTTGAAGAGCTAGAAAACAAGGATGTAGTGATTGCCGGCCGTATTATGAGCTGGCGCGATATGGGCAAAGCCAGCTTTATGGATATTCAGGATCGTACAGGCCGTATTCAGGTCTACCTGAAAATAGATGATATTGGCGAAGAAACATACCGTGGTCTGCAAAACTGGGATATTGGCGACCTTGCGAGCGTTAGCGGCTTTGTATTCCGTACTCGCAGAGGCGAAATCTCGGTTCACGCTAAAAGCATTACTCTTTTGGCAAAATCGTTGCTTCCGCTTCCGGATAAATTCCACGGCCTAAAGGATACTGATTTGCGGTACCGCCAGCGCTATGTGGATTTGATCGTAAATCCTGAAGTGAAAAACACCTTTGAGAAGCGCAGCCGTGTCATTGCGACAATTCGCCGTATATTAGATGAACGTAACTATGTTGAGGTAGAGACCCCTGTTTTGAACCTGATTCCCGGTGGCGCCTCTGCTCGCCCGTTTATTACCCACCACAATACACTCGACCTTGATTTGTACCTGCGTATTGCACCGGAGCTTTATTTGAAGCGCCTCATTGTAGGTGGCATGGAAAAGGTTTATGAAATTGGCCGCTTGTTCCGTAATGAGGGTATGGACGTAAAGCACAACCCGGAATTTACGACCATTGAGCTGTACGAAGCTTACACCGATTACAACGGTATGATGGACTTGACCGAGCGCCTCATTAATGCTTGCGCAAAAGAGGTGTGCGGTACTGAGGAGATTTCGTACCAAGGGGAAGAGGTTAGCTTGAAGCTGCCTTTCTGCCGTATGACAATGAACGATGCCATTCTAAAGTACACCGGTATTGATTTTCTCTCGTTTAAGGGAGATACCGCCCGTGCACTGGAAGAAGCGAAGAAGTTCCATTTCGAAACAAAGAAAACCGACTCCTGGGGCGACATTATGAACCTTTTCTTTGAAGAAAAGGTGGAGGGCGAGCTGATACAGCCCACCTTTATTTACGATTACCCGGTAGAGGTATCTCCGCTGACAAAGCGCAAAAAGGATGTTCCCGAATTGGTTGAGCGCTTTGAGCTGTTTGCTACCCGCCGTGAATTTGCAAATGCGTACTCAGAGCTCAATGACCCCCTCGATCAGCGTGAACGCTTTATGCGCCAGATGGAGCTCAGAGAAGCGGGAGACGAAGAAGCGAATATGATTGATGATGACTTTATTACCGCTTTGGAATATGGTATGCCGCCAACCGGAGGAATGGGCATGGGCATTGACCGTTTGGTAATGCTACTCACAGATAGTGCCTCCATTCGTGACGTACTCTTGTTCCCCACTATGAAACCCAGGGAGTGATTTCGCTTGGCAAGAGATCGGTATCTGTGGAATGCAGGGGATGATTCGATTCACTCAAATGGTGAAGCGTCTCCCCAAAGCCCCAAAGGGAAATGGGAAAATTTTTGGTATTACCATAAATTTCACGTATTGATTGTTCTGGTGCTGTTTGCTTTGGTTGCAGGCTTTGTGTATGAGCTGTCAACAAAGGTGGAGCCGGATTATCAAATTGGAGTTCTGACAGAAACAAAGTTCTCAGATGATGCCGCCTCGGTGCTGGAGAAAAAATTAGCCCAGTACGGGGAAGACCGAAATGGGGATGGCCGCGTAGTTGTGCGTGTGAATTCATACATGATTGTGATGGGTGAGAATAAGCCGGTAAGCGACCCCAACCTGCAAATGGCAAGTGTAGCGAAGTTCCTGTCTGACCTGGAAACGGGAGACAGTATCATCTTTTTAACAGATCAAGCGAGTTTTGAATCGCACCAAAAAACACGGCAAATGTTCTCGAACCTGAATGGCACAGTGCCAAAGCATGGGGAAGAGAAAGAAGCCGAAATGCGTGTGCCGTGGAAGGACGCAAAGCCCCTTTCTTCTTTGATTACAGAAGAGGATTTGCGTAATTTGGATGCAGACAGCCGGAAATCGGTGCTCGAGCAATTGGATGGCCTTGGCGTTTCTATGCGAGTATTTCAGGGAACACCACTGGAGCAGAACACAGAAAAGGCATCTTATTATGAAAAAAACCGTGCTCTGTTTGACCGTTTGGTGTATGGGAAATAAATGAGGAAAGCGTGAAACAGAATGCCGCTTGGGCGGCAATTGTTTCATTTTAGTGAAGCCGATAGGCAGTATTAGGAGGGAAAAACACGATGAGAAGCGATTTAATGAAAGAGGGCGCCGCACGCGCACCACACCGCTCTTTGCTTTACGCATTGGGTCTAACAGAAAACGAAATGAAGAGACCCTTTATTGCAGTAGTGAATTCCGCCAGTGACTACATTCCCGGGCATCGCCACCTAAAAGACATTAGTGAGGCAGTAAAGGCTGGTATTCGCAACGCAGGTGGTGTACCGTTTGAGTTCAATACCATTGGCGTTTGTGATGGGCTTTCTATGAACCACAAGGGAATGAAGTATTCGCTCTGCTCGCGCGAGCTGATTGCAGACTCTGTGGAAGTAATGCTTACCGCACACCCGCTGGATGCCGTCGTGTTTATCCCCAACTGCGATAAGGTCGTACCGGGCATGCTTTTGGCTGCTTGCCGACTGAATTTACCCAGCATTTTTGTGAGTGGCGGCCCCATGCTGCCGGGCTTACATAACGGTGTTCGCTTTGGCCTTTCTGAAATGTTTGAGGCTGTTGGCAGCTACGTCGCCGGTAAAATTGATGAAGCCGAGCTGACTGCATTGGAGAAATCCGCATGTCCTACTTGTGGCTCCTGCTCTGGAATGTACACTGCAAACTCCATGAACTGTCTTACCGAGGCAATCGGTTTGGCGCTGCCCGGTAATGGCAGTATTCCTGCTGTTATGTCGGAACGCATTCAGCTTGCCAAAACGGCGGGCGAACGCATTTTGGAACTGTACCGTGAGGACTTACGTCCTAGCGATATTTTAACAGAGAAATCCTTTGAGAACGCGCTTCGTTCGGAGATGGCTCTTGGCTGCTCCACCAATTCGGTGCTGCATTTGACCGCCGTTGCCTATGAGCGTGGCGTAAAGCTTGATATTACCGATATTGACCGCATCAGCAAAGATACCCCGCAGCTTTGCAAGCTGAACCCCGCCAGTGAGGTGTTTATTACCGACCTGAATCAGGTGGGTGGCATTCCCGCTGTGATGAAAGAGCTGGCACGCGCCGGTAAGCTCAACACAGATTGCAAAACGGTATTGGGTACGGTAGCAGACCGCATCAGCAATGCTCCCACAGCGGATGGAACAATTATCCGCAAGTTGGAAGACCCATTCCGCAAGGATGGCGGCATCGCTGTTCTGCAAGGCAACATCGCACCGGATGGCGCGGTGGTAAAGCAAGGTGCGGTTGCCCCTGAAATGATGCAGCATACCGGCCCGGCTCGCTGCTTTGATTGCGAAGAGGATGCCTCAGAGGCAATTCTCTCTGGTAAAATCCATGTGGGTGACGTCGTTGTGATTCGCTATGAGGGCCCGAAAGGCGGCCCCGGTATGCGTGAAATGCTAACTCCCACCTCTGCGTTAACAGGTATGGGTCTTGGTTCAAGCGTAGCACTGATTACGGATGGACGTTTCTCCGGTGCAACACGTGGTGCGGCGGTAGGCCATGTGTCTCCGGAAGCCGCTGTCGGTGGCCCCATCGCGCTGATTCATGAGGGCGATATGATCGATGTGGATATCACCAATCGTGTGCTGAACCTGCATGTGGATGAAGCGGAGCTGGAAAGCCGCCGCAAGGAATGGAAAGCACCGCAAAAGGAGCTTACTGGCTACATTAAGCGTTATGCACAGCATGTAACCTCCGGTTCACGCGGCGCAGTATTCGAGAAATAAAGAGATATAAGCAAATGACTGTCCGTTGTAACGGACAGTCATTTTTTAACAATTTAGAGGTTTATTTTAATTAGCTGATAAATGAAAAGTGTTTTCAACAATTTGTTAACTGATTGTTGAAAACACTTTTATTTTTACTCCAAGTATTTCAATTGGGCGATTATTACGGATAAACAGGAAGTTAAATGGCAGTAATTTTTTCAAACTGGATAGGACGGCTTAAGGAGCCAAGGCGAATGGGTGATTGCCCCTCGCGATAATTCTCCCACATATTTGCAGTTTGAATCTGTGAATTCTCATAGGTTTTAAAATAGTATTCGCAGGTTTTGGTGTTTAGGAACATGGTGTATCTTGTGTAATCAAAGGTTTCCCGGTTGCTGATGACAGCTCCCTTGGGGATGGAGACGCTTTCTAACACATGAAAACCAGCCATTACGGTTTCATCCTTGGCTTGAGGCACAGGCAGGTGTGTTTTTAGATATGTGGTTCGTGCAAAGCGCTCCGGGGCAGTATAGCCGCCAGGGAGTAGGGAGGTTCCCGCTCCCTGCCCAAAGGGCTTTAACGTAAGGTCGCCCCACTGGCTTTTTGATGTTTGTCTGGGTGATACCTGTGAGTAGGTTTTTAGGTTGGTTAAATGCCAAGGAAAGTCCGGGCTGTTTGCCAATACTCCAATGGGATTTTGGTACACATTAGTGCCCTGAACCGTGCGTTCAATGACAATGCTTTTCCCGCTGCGGTCTGTCATAATCCAGTGCAGAGGGGCTTCTGATTCGGTAACCGGGTCGGTGAATCCTAAAATAGAAACCTGCGGAACCAGTTTTTCTGCTTCCTCCACGGTGGCACAGTTAGCAAGAAGGAAATGAAGAAAATCCATTGCGGCTACCGGCATTTTCCCCGGGGTAGGTTTGGATTCATACGCTGCATAACCAGCAAAATACAACGCTCCTCCGGCAAGCCCCTTTTCATTTACACCATCAAAAAACGCCAAAAGGGGGCCTTCCTCCTGCCCAACCCCCATGATTGCGTAGAGATTGTGCATTTTTTGGCTGCCATAGGCACCATACCATACATAATTGCGTGGCAGTATAAAGAGTTCTGGCTCAATATCATATGAAAAATCTAATGTACGGCCTAAAAAGTTTTCCCCTTGTGCGTTGAGGAGTGTAATGGATGTACACATGTTGGCGAACCCATCCTCTCATTTATTATAAATTTTATATTTCCCATAGGGAAATGAAAGCGTAGCACAGGGTTTCTTCGAGTTAAATCGTGTGAATAAAAAAGGACAGCCTGCTTAGCAGGCTGCGGTTATGTTTTATAATAATAACCGGTGAAAACCCTGTTGCTATTATAATCCCTTATACGAGAATTGGTGTATTGTAAAATAAAATGGGTTACTCCACGACTTCCTTTTTCTTTTTGGAGCGTTTGTCGCGCAGGCTTTGAAAAAACTGGGTAAGCACAGCGCCGCATTCCTCCTGTAAAACACCAGAGACGAGCTCTGGTTGGTGGTTATACGGCAGCTCAAACAAATTCACCACAGAGCCGCACGAGCCCGCCTTTGCATCGCTTGCGCCATACACGACCCGGGCAATGCGAGAGTTGATGATTGCCCCGGTACACATGGGGCAGGGCTCTAACGTAACATAAAGGTCGCATTCCCAAAGCCGCCAACCGCCCAATGCCTGGCAGGCCGCGTTAATCGCCTCAATCTCTGCGTGGCAGAGAGCGTTCTTTTGTTGTTCCCGGCGGTTTCTACCTACTGCAATAATTTCATTGCCTTTTGCCACGACGGCACCAACGGGAACTTCACCCTCCTGAGCAGCAATTTGTGCCAGCTCCAGCGCGAGGTGCATCATTTTCTCATCTTGTTCCGCATTTCTCATATTAAAAATTCTCCAGCGTATAAACTGCGGTGGAAAGCGAAATCAGAATCAAAGCAACGGATGCAGGATTCCAAAGAGTAGTAATGAATTTTTGCGAGGGTGATAACAGAGAATTATTTTCATTGAGCTCGAATAAGTTTTTGTTATGGCGGGAAAGCAAAACCAATGCTACGACGCCAGCGATGGCTGAGCCGAAAAAGTAAATGACGTACGCAGAATTGGCAGTGGCTTGATCCGTGTAAAATTGAGATAGCTGGAAGAGAACGGAAGTACCATTATTAATAAAATGGATGAGGATAGATACCCACAGGCTCCCAGTTTTGATTACGGCAAATGCTAGAACCAAACCGCACGGGAACGCAAACAGCATCTGCGCGAAATTTCCGTGATAGAGTGCAAATAAAAAGGCAGAGCTGAAAATGGCAATGGTATCTCCAAATTGTCGCAGACCGCTTAAAATTACGCCACGAAAGATAAGCTCTTCGGTTAAAGCGGGAATGAGTGCGAGTGTCACAAAAAAGAGCACCTGTACCAAGGGGTCTTCATTTAATGGCAGCTCAGGTACCTTTCCGCTGTACCCCATGGATTGAAAGAAGGAGACCAGCATGCTAGACGGAATATTTGCCGTTGTGCAAATTCCTACCCCAAATACTACGATTCCCAGAGCGAATAGAGGCTGAACGGGTTCGAACCGAAGCGCGTTGGAGGGAGAAATATGGCGGATACCCATATAAAAAAATACGGGTAGGGTTAGCCCAATTAAATACACCGAGGAGTAAGAAAAAAAGTATAGAATGGGCGGTATTCCCTGAAAAGCATCCAGAGGGAAACCCACAAGCCCCAATTCCTTCAAATACAGGCGCGAGGAAAGAGACAGTACCATAACAAGTACTTGAATTACGATTAAAACAACACAAAGACGATTCGCCTCCCAGCGAAGAGCCTTTTTTTCTTGCTCGGCGGGGTACCGGCTAAAATCGGATGGTATGCCGGTTACTGGATGCTTCATGCGAAATCTCCTTTTCAATACAAAACGCTCTGCGGCAAGTTATAGAGTGTGTTTGCCGTGAAACTGCGGATGGAATGGAATAATTCTTAGTTTAAAGCAATTATAACACACGAAAAGTCAAATGGGAACCGAAGCAATTAATTTGAGGGAACGCAGCACGGTTGCCACATTCCCTCAAGAGTTTTCGATTTCATCCAGCAACAAAAGTGCGTTGGCGCGAATATCTACGGATGCGTAAACACCGCGCTGTGCATGCTCCGCCGCGAGACGTGCATGAGTGGTGGCATTTGCATATTCTTGCTGCTGCGCATACTGCCGTGCCAGCACTAGGTGTGCACGGGCGGCAATCGCATCGCTTTCGTCGTGCAGGTCGTGCGTTAAGTTGCTCGCAAGGAGAATGGCGGAATCAGCCTGGCCTTGCGCCAACGCATTTTTAGCCTGAACCAATGTTTCAATTGGATCATCTCCCGCAACAAGCTGAACCATGGGAATAGACAGAACCTTAGATAAATACTCCAGCGTTTTCATAGAGGGGGTAGCGGTTCCGCTTTCAATTTGACTTAGCATATTGCGTGTAATAAAGTCGCCGACCACCTCACTTTGTGTTAAACGCTTGGCTAGGCGGGCTTCCCGTATCTTTCGGCCAAGTTTCTGTGCATCCATTCCCAATTCACCTCCGCATTGCTATGTAAATTTAATTTACACTAGTATAGCAACTTCTGTTTTATTTTTCAACTAAAACTATTTGAAAGAGAATAGCAATCTTTAACAAATAACAGGAAAATCAATTGACATAGACCATATGGGGTGATATACTAAAAGTAAATTACATTTACATTGAGGTGAGGAATATGCAGGAGTGGTGGGGAACTCTGGATTTATTATCGCAGGTATTATACTGTATTGCCGTACCTTCGAGCTTAATTTTATTCATCCAGATTATTATGACAATTGTTGGCTTTGGGCAAAGTGGTCCGGGGGTGAACCCTGATGACCTTTCTGGATTTGATAGCTTTGGAGATTCGACCGATTTTGATTTGGATTTGGGCGGAGATGGAAACTTCGATTCCAGCGATATTGGCACAGGGGATGGCGGAAGTCCCGGTGATTTGGGAGCCCTTCACCTGTTTACCTTAGAAGGAATCGTGGCATTCCTCACGGTTTTCAGTTGGACGGCTATTCTTGCGTATCAATCTGGAACTGCGGGTACAATTGCGGTATTGATTGGAGCTGTTTTGGGCTCGGCTGCCATGTTCGGTGTTGCGAAGATTATTCAGCTAACGTCACGCCTTGCCTCTAATGGTACACTGCAAATGCGCAACGCTCTCGGGGAGACGGCAACGGTTTATTTGATGATACCGGCACGGGGTGCGGGGCAGGGAAAAGTAAACCTAACCATACAGGAGCGCTTTATTGAAGCTTCTGCCATTACAGATGGGTTAATGAATATACCCAGTGGCGCGTTTGTACGTGTGATTGATGTTCGCGCCGATAATGTTCTTGTAGTGGAACCGGAGGAACAACCCTTAGATTCTTTCGTTAATGAAGGAAGCACAGAGGATATTTAAGACGGTGTGAGATTTAATGCTACTTCACCTTACAGTCGCTAAGAAAACTAATAATATTTTAGCGGATTCTTTTTTGGCGAAAAACCAGTTTAAGTAGAAATAAAATGATTAATGGGAGGCTTTTTTATGGGAATGGAACTTATTGTAGCAATTACAATTATTGTGGTTGTGCTGTTTGCCGCTTTGCTTGGTGTACTTTCGCGCTACCGCAAGTGCCCGTCCGACAAGGTTTTGGTCATTTACGGAAGAGTTGGCAATGACAAATCGGGGCAGACAAAGTCTGCAAAATGTATTCATGGTGGTGCCTCTTTCATCATCCCGATTATTCAGGCGTATCAATATATGGATTTAACGCCGATTTCCATCAATGTTGATTTGAAAAGCGCCTTATCAAAACAAAACATACGAGTCGATGTACCATCTAGATTCACAGTAGGTATTTCAACAGAGCCGGGAATCATGCAAAATGCGGCAGAGCGGCTACTGGGGTTGAAGATGGCTGAAATTCAAGAGCTGGCAAAGGACATCATTTTTGGTCAGCTGCGTTTGGTCATCGCAACTATGGACATAGAAGAGATTAATACCGACCGTGATAAGTTTTTGCTTGCAGTTTCAAACAACGTGGAAATTGAGCTGAAGAAAATCGGTCTTCGCCTGATTAACGTAAACGTGACGGATATTAACGATGAATCCGGCTATATTGACGCTCTGGGTAAGGAAGCCGCTGCCAAAGCAATTAACGATGCGAAAAAGAGCGTGGCGGAGAAGAACCGCGATGGTGAAATTGGCCATGCAAATGCGCTTATGGATCAGCGTATTAAGGTGGCAGCGGCAGATGCTACTGCTATTCAGGGCGAAAATGATGCAAAAATAGAAGTGGCACAATCAGAGGCAAATCGACGTGAAAAGGAAGCCGAGGCACTGCGGCAGGCAACCGCAGCTGAAAAGGTGCAGGCGGCTATGGCATTGCAGGAGGCTTATGGTGCACAGGAGCGTGCCGAGCAGCAACGTGCCGAGCTTGTCAGGGCTTCCCAAAGAGCAGATATTGTGGTTAACGCTGAAATCGATAAGCAGCAGAAAGAAATTTCTGCTGAGGCAGAAGCAGAGGTAACCCGCCGCAGAGCCAGAGGTGAAGCGGATGCAATCTATGCAAAAATGGAAGCACAGGCACGAGGCGTGGAAGAGATTTTAACCAGACAGGCGACCGGTATGAGGCAGCTTGTGAATGCGGCAGGCGGTGACCCGGATGCGGCAGTCAAATTTATTATTGCAGATAAACTGGAGCAGTTGGTTCAGCTTCAGGTGGATGCCATTAAGAATATTAAAATTGACAAGGTCACTGTGTGGGACAGCATGGGCGGTGGAGAAAATGGTACGCCAACCACAGCGAACTTTCTCTCTGGTATGCTCAAATCCATTCCCCCGATGAATGAGCTATTCCAGCAGGCAGGCATGAATTTACCGGAGTTTCTTGGAACAGATGCATCTGCGGGTGAAGCTATTCCGACTAATCCAGAAGAAAAAGAGGAAGAGAATACGCAAGCCCCTTCTTGATTGTAGAGTGAATTTGCGGTACTAACGGTATGGTTGCATGAAATAGGAAAGGGGTTAATATAAAGCATGTGGAGCAGAGAGATATTAAAAAGTAACGCAAAAATCGCAATCCGCGGGAAAAAGTTTTGGATAGCGTTTTTGCTCGTAGCAGCTTATGAGTTATTACCGGCTATTGTTGGGTATGTTTCGGGGTATGATAAAATCAATACTGATATCATAAATGCATTTATCCGTCGTACACCAATGCCATCTTTCGGGCAGGCGTTGGGTTATAACTTAACTTATCTTTTGATTAGCATCTTGATTTTGACGCCAATTTTCGTGGGACTGCGCGGCTTTTTTGTTCGAAATCACTTTAATGCAGGTAAACCCTCCGATTTTTTGATGGCATTCCGTGGAGGATACGGCAATGTGATTTTGGTAAGTTTTATAACCAATTTATTTATTGGTTTGTGGTCGCTTTTGCTGCTCATTCCTGGTATTATAAAGACGTTTGAATACTATATGGTACCGTTTTTGCTGTCGGATAACCCGAACCTTTCAGGGAAGAGGGCGCGAGAGATTAGCCGTAAGATGACAGACGGAGAAAAAGGCGCAATCTTTGTGCTCTTGCTCTCATTTATTGGGTGGTTTATACTTCTTCTTTTCGTTGGCGCGTTTTTTGACATGTGGTTATTTGTCTCACCAGTGATAAATACGATTGGTCAAATCGTGGTACGTTTGGGCAATGTAATGATTATGGTGTATGTGTATGCAACCTTTGCAGAGCTGTATCTTTTCCTGCGTGACCGGGCGATTCAAACTGGCATGGTACAGCCTGAAGAGCTTGGGTTATAACATGCTAGTGTTATAGCTTTACAAAATAGTAAAATGCAAATAGAGCCGGCGCAGCAAATGCTGCGCCGGCTCTATTTGCGAAAAAAATCACCGACCCTCCTGCCAATATAGGGGTACTAGCAGGGGAATCGGCAATTTTTAATCTGCGGAGTCAAGCTGCTTACGTCAGCATCGTGCTTCGCTGCGCAGCAATTAAAACAAGGGAGTGGCAGTTGATACCGCAGGGTAATAGGTTAGTTTTCTTCCTTCATCGAATCTAAAATGGCATCTGCAAGCGTATCCAGCTCTACTACCTTATCTGCTCCAAGAGAAGAGGCCATACTGATTCGCTCATTGAGCACGTTCATATCCTTCATCTCTTCGGTAAGGAACTTGTGCATTAAATCGCCGGAGCAGCAAGCCCAAGAGCCATTTTCAATAATGGCGACCGTACGCTTTTGCACGTTCAATGCCTTCATATCAAGAAGGAAGTTGTGCATGGCTGGGTAAATACCCAGATTATAAGTAACGGAGGCAAGCACAATATGGCTGTATTTAAAGGATTCAGAAATAAGCTGTGATACATCGGTAGAAGAAACATCGTATAATGCAATATTCGTCATACCTTTATCGCAAAGCTTGGCAGCCAGTGCCTGCGCGGCAGACTCGGTGTTGCCGTACATGGAGGCATAAACCACCAGAACGCCTTTTTCTTCTGGTGCATAACGGCTCCAGGTGTCGTACTTTTGAATAAAGTACATTAAATCTTCACGCCAAACGGGACCGTGCAGCGGGCAGATGATTTTAATCTGGTCTAGTATGCCGCCTGCTTTTTTCAGTAGAAGCTGGATGTGCGGGCCATATTTACCAACAATGTTGGTAAGGTAACGGCGGGCATCGTCAAGCCAGTCTCGGTCAAAATTCACTTCGTCTGCAAACAGTTTGCCGTCCAGAGCGCCAAAGGTACCAAACGCATCGGCAGAGAACAGAACACCGTTTGTAACATCGAACGTAACCATAACCTCCGGCCAGTGAACCATGGGAGCAAATACAAAGGTGACGGTGTGCTTGCCGAAGCTAAAGGTATCACCCTCTGCCACCTCTACCATTTTGTGTTCATCCACATGGAAGCCGAACTGGCGCATCAGCATGAAGGCTTTTTCGTTACTGATGATAGTAATATCTGGCCAGCGAAGCAGAATCTCATCAATAGAGGCGGCGTGATCTGGCTCTAAGTGATTGATGACAAGGTAATCGAGAGGTCTGCCGTTTAGTACATGCTGAGCATTTTCGACCAGCTGGCGGCAGGAGCACCAATCGACGGTATCGAACAATACAGTTTTTTCATCCAACAGTAGGTAAGAGTTATAAGAAACACCTCTGGGGATGGGATACGCATTTTCAAACAGGGCGAGCCGGTGGTCATTGGCTCCTACCCAATATAAATCTTCGGTAACATTTCTGACGCAATACATCGTTTTACCTCCCTCTATTAAGCCTCAATAAACTGTTCCTTGGGCTCGGCGCACTCTGGGCAAACCCAGTCTTCCGGCAGTTTTGCAAACAAAGTACCGGGAGCAATTTCGCTCTCTTCGTCACCCAGCTCCGGTACATACTCGTAGCCACAGCCACAGCATACGTAACGGGGGCCAATCGGCTGGGGTTTGGGCATTTGCGGGCGCTTCATCTTAATCATGGGCGGTGCGGGTTGCTTTTCGCCGTTGCCCAGAGCTTCCGCCAGCAAGGGAAGAACCTCATTAACGTCGCCAACAATACCGTAGTCGCAGTTTTTGAAGATAGGAGCATTTGCGTTTTTATTGATTGCTACAATAATGGAAGCGTCTTTAATTCCCTTAAGGTGCTGAGTCGCACCAGAAATACCGCACGCAATGTACAGGTTGCCGGTGAATTTTTGGCCGGACATACCCACATAGCGGTTGAGCGGAATGTATTTGAGAGTTTCCGCTACTGGGCGGGAGGAGCCGATTGCAGCACCTGCGGCCTTTGCCAAAACTTCAATTAGCTTCATGTTTTTCTTTTCCCCAATGCCCTTACCCGCCGAAACAACGCGCTCCGCACGAGCGATTGGGGTATCAAGTGCAATGCCGACCGTAAAGTCGAAGCCATCCTTTTTGAGCGCCTCTGCCAAAGCCTGAACCTGCTCTTTGGCGTCGCCTTCTCGAAAAAGAACTTTTTTACGCACACCGGTAATGGGTGCGGGTTTTTGCATACGGCGATCGGCTCCGCCCGCTTTCTTTGGCGGTTTGCCTAGAATATGAGAGGCAATCACAATACGCTGAATCTCGTTGGTACCCTCGTAAATGGTCGTAATTTTTGCATCGCGGTACATACGCTCTACTTCCATGCCCTTTAGGTAGCCGGTGCCGCCGAAAATTTGGAGCGCATCGTTTGTAACCTCAAGTGCAATGTCGGAGGCATATTGTTTTGCCATCGCGGATTCCATGCCGTAAGGCTCGTGGTGCTCCTTCATTTCTGCGGAAGAGTAAACCAGGAAGCGTGCACAGCGCAGCTTGGTTGCCATATCTGCAATTTTAAAGGAGATTGCCTGCTGAAAACCAATGGGCTTACCGAACTGAACGCGTTCTTTTGCGTAATCCACCGCTTGGTCAAACGCACCCTGTGCAATTCCCAGCGCCTGCGAAGCAATGCCGATACGGCCGCCGTCCAGCGTAGCCATGGCGATTTTAAAGCCGTCCCCCTCTTTGCCGAGAAGGTTCTCTTTGGGTACTTTCACATCGTTAAAAATTAATTCCGCAGTAGAGGAGGAACGAATGCCCATTTTATCGTAATGGTCACCAAACTCAAAGCCTTTCCAGCCCTTTTCAACAATAAATGCCGAAATGCCGTGCGTACCTATGTCTGGAGTGGTGACAGCGAATACAACGTAAACATCTGCCTTGGGGGCATTGGTAATAAAGATTTTGCTGCCGTTTAATAAGTAATAATCACCTTTGTCAATCGCGGTGGTTTCTGTTCCGCCTGCATCGGAGCCTGCGTTAGTTTCGGTTAGCCCAAAGGCTCCGAGCTTTTCACCCTTACATAACGGGATTAAGTATTTTTTCTTTTGCGCCTCATTACCAAAGGCAAATATGGGCCATGTGCCTAAAGAGGTATGTGCAGAGAGAATCACTCCGGTGCCACCATCAATACGGGAGAGCTCTTCTACTGCAATGGCATAGCTGATGATATCCAGTCCCAGGCCGCCCCACTCTTTGGGGTAAGGGATGCCCAGCAGTCCCAATTTCCCCAGTTCGGCTACTGCTTCATCGGGGAACTCATTTTCCTTATCCAGCAGAAAGGCCAGGGGCTTTACTTTTTCCTCTGCAAAATTCCGAACCTTCGCCCGGAGTTCCTCGTGCTGCTGTGTGGTCTTGAATAACATATTGCTTCCTCCTTTTGCGACTAATCTATCGTTAGGTTTTTGCTACAAATAAAAATGGAGAGGGAAGGTCAGTTGCCAAATAAAATAGATTGCAAGGTGTGTGAATTGAGCTCACGGTTAATGGCCTTTTGAATGTGTGCCAATTGAACGTGTGCTTTGCAAATTTCACCCCCGTGCGCCTTTCGCCATGGACACTCGTAACCTGGTTCGGTGCAGGCGCTTACAGCGGCCTCGCGTTCCATAGCACGAATTAGCTGGTATAGCGTAATAGAATTAAGGTCTACCGTTAAGGAACAGCCACCTTCTGCTCCGCGTGTGATTTGAAGAAAGCCCGCTTTCTCCAGCTTTTTCAATATTTTGTAGGCGAACTGTTGGGGAATCTGCTCATTTGTTGCTAGCTCAGCGGCAGTTTGGCGGTTACCGTCTGCCAGAGCGCGCAGAATTCGCAGTGCATAATCCGTTTCTTTTGTGATGAGCAATGTGACACCTCCGCTTTCTGTCTGCATTCTAGCAAACTGGATAAATTTTGTCAAGATTAAATTTAGTAAAAAGCTGTTTTTGAAGATAAATATAATAAAAAATTTATACAAATATTACAAATTTTTTAGAATTGTGAAACGAGATAACGTTGGAAAGCTTGTCCATTTGCAGGAATGGTGCTGAAAAATGCGTTGCACTCTTTCCTTTTGTTGTCTTACTAAACTACATATAGAATTGAATTATATATTTTTTTACTTCATTCATCGAATAATAAACAGGCATTTCTTGCCATTTGGGCAATGCGCGTTTGTTATTTGTCTATTTTTTTTGTAATATAACTATTAAATTTAAATGATGCTTTTATATTTGAAAAGCTTATAAAATCTTTAGAAACGCTCGCTATGCTAATAGCAAGAAAACAAAAGGAGCGTTTTTGATGCAGTATATACTTACAACAAAAGACCTTTGCAAGAATTTTAAGGGCCAAGCGGCAAATCAAAATATTTCAATCTCGGTTGAGCAAAATTCGGTGTATGGTCTTCTTGGACCAAACGGGGCGGGAAAATCCACCTTGCTTAAAATTCTTACAGGAATGCTTGTGCCGACATCGGGTGAAATTTATTTTGAGGGTAGGCCGTGGAGTCGCAAATCACTGATGGATATTGGAGCACTCATTGAATCACCCCCCATTTATGAAAACCTAACTGCTCGTGAGAATCTCAAGGTTAGAACCCTGCTTTATGGCTTGCCAGATAGCCGCATGGATGAAGTGCTGCATACAGTGGGGCTAACAAATACCGGTAAAAAGAAAGCGGGTCACTTTTCAATGGGCATGAAACAACGGCTGGGCATTGCCATGGCACTATTGAACCACCCGAAGCTGCTTATTTTGGATGAGCCGACCAATGGTCTTGACCCGATTGGCATTGAGGAGCTGCGGGAGCTGATTCGCTCATTTCCCGCACAGGGTATTACGGTAATTCTCTCGAGCCATATTTTGTCTGAGGTACAACACATTGCCAATCACATTGGAATTGTTGCTAACGGACGACTTTGGTATGAGGATAAAATTGATGCCGAGGGGGATTTGGAGGAGCTGTTTATGGAGGTTGTGAGAAAGGCGGGTGTACAAAATGCTTAATTTCGTTAAATCGGAATGGCTGAAACAGAAACACACCTTTCAGCCGAATTTTGTTTGGCTAGCACCTTTGCTGACGCTTCTGATGGGTGTATTTTTAATGGGAGGCGCCAATCTTCAAAACGGTGCTTATAATTGGTGGTACACCATTTTACTTCCTGGCAGCTTTACCATGTTTACAGCATTTATGACCGCACGGGAGAAACAAAAAAATAGACATGGCTTGTTTGGCATTGCCGTACAGAAAGGCAGGCTATGGCAGGCGCAAATTATACTGGGAACGATGTATTTGTTTGCTACCTGCATGCTCTTTTTTGCAGGTGCCGCACTGGGTGGCTTTGTATTTGAGCAAACAGTTCCAGTTGCTGCCGGGTTAGTGGGCAGTCTGGTGCTCTTTGTTACCTTTGCGTGGCAGATTCCGCTTTGGATGTTTGTGACCGAAAAACTGGGAACCTTTGCGGCTGTCTTTCTTAGTTTTGCGTGTAATTTGGGAGTAGGAGTATTTTTTGCAACGGAGAAGCTTTGGTGGAACCCTTTTTCTATCCCAGCCCGCCTAATGACCCCCATCATTGGTGTATTGCCAAATGGATTGTGGGCAAAAGCAGGCAGTGAGCTTACAAACAAGGGCGTGATCGTACCGGGCTTGTTGATTTCGATTACGCTGTTCCTGCTAGCTACGGTGGTAACGACAAGGTGGTTCCAAAAAAAGGAGGTATAACCATGCAGACTTTCACTCGTAATTTACGGTCAGATACGTACCGATTTATACACTCCGCACTTATGCCAATCCACCTGCTGGTCCCGCTTTTGGGTGCGGGCATCTTTCTTCTCTATTACAATACGTCGCGTTGGGATGAGATTCTGAAAGTGATAGCTTATTTACAGGCTTTGGCGCTTGTATTCCCGTTTTTAACTGGAATCATTGTAGTAATGGCCAGCGAACAAGAGCTAAATGCCGGAGGATTTCAATTGATGCTTGCTTGGCCGGGTAAGAGACAAACACCGCATTTTAGCAAGTTAAGCGTATTATTGTTATTTGGACTTCTTGCCTGCGTTGTGGCTGTTTGTGGGTTCGGAGTTGTATTTACTGCAACAGGGAATACCTTACTGCCCATGTCACTTTTTTGGCAGGCAGCCCTGCTCTTATTCTTAGGGAATATGCCGTTGTACCTTTTGGAATATTTATTGAGTTTTTCTTTAGGAAAAGGGATAGGGCTTGGCCTAGGGCTAATAGGCAGCTTGCTTTCGGCATTGCTGATTACAGGTCTGGGGGATGGTATTTGGCCTTTTTTACCGTGGGGTATGGCAACTCGCTATTGCACCATTTTGGTGGAGGCAAATACAAAGGGGCTTGCATTTTTGGAAGCCTCCGGTGTGAAAACCAGTTTGGCTGTTTTTGCGGTATATTGCCTTGTATTGTTATCTGTTTTGTTTTTATGGAGCAACAGATGGGAGGGCAGAAAGGACGGGACAGAGTGAACTTTTATGCACCTGTTAATATCTTTTTTGATTATAAATTGATTCTCTAAAAACATATACACTTAAAAAGATGATACAATAGATTTAAAAGTCATGATAATAAAAGAGGTGCAAAGGAGGCGGTAGAATGGCAAATATAATTGCAATTGACGATGATGCGGGAATCTGCAAGCTGATTGAGAATGCCTTAACAAGAGATGGGCACTGCGTTACCTGTAAAAACAGCGCGGTTGGTCTGACTCCCCAAGATTTAAAAGTCTATGACCTTATTTTGCTAGATGTAATGATGCCGGAGCTCGACGGCTTTTCCTTTTGTAAACACATACGACAAAATGTGGATGCGCCTATTCTTTTTATTACTGCAAAAACAATGGATCAGGACCTTGTAGATGGGCTTTCTATTGGAGCGGATGATTATATTAAAAAACCATTTAGCCTTGCAGAGCTGCGTGCCCGTGTATCGGCTCACCTGCGAAGAGAGCACCGGGAGCACCACCAAACGCTGCTGTTAGGTAAGGTGCGGTTCGATTTATCTGAGAAAAAAGTGTTTTATGACGACCAAGTTCTTCCGCTTACCAAAAGTGAATATGAAATCTGCGAGCTGCTAGCTCGCAGAAAGGGGCAGGTATTTTCGCTGGAATATCTACTGGAGCAAATATTGGGCTTTAATTCCCAAAGCGATATTGCGGCGATTCGTGTGCATGTAAAGAACATTCGCACAAAGTTTACGAAGTACGGGAATTGTCCCATTGAAACGGTATGGGGGGTAGGCTATACATGGAAGTGAAGAAAGCGTCCTCCCTATCAATGCTGTTTTTACGTTACTTAATGGGGTTTTGGCTGATTTTGCTATTGTTGGTATTTGCTATGTTTGCTATTTTTTATTTTGCAATGAACACAGGAATTCTTTTGACGGCGAACCATGCAGAGCGGGCACTCCAGAGTAGTGAAAGCAAGCTTGCCACAAGTGTGCCGTTTGAGCCTGCTGAAGTACCATACCCCTGCACCTATGCACTTTTTAACGATGAAAATGTGTTGCTACAAACCGATATGCCTGAAAATGCGATCATAAAAATTAAGGGAGCTGTTGCCGCCAAAGAAGAACTGCCACAGAACCAATATCGGCGTATTTTGCGGGCAGACGGAAGCCTTCTAATTGTTGAATTTGACATTATTGTGCATTTTGCAAACCCACAGATGCACAAAGTCGTTCCGAATCCAGAGTTGGCAGGGTTACTCTTTCTTTTTTTATGTTTCCTGTTAGTTGCAGTGCTCATCGCACTAAAATTTAGCAAACGCCTGAAAATAGAGCTGACACCCCTTACCAAAGCAACAGATGCCATTCGGCAAAAGGATTTGGATTTTGAAATTCACCCTACTCGAATACGGGAACTAAACACGGTGCTTCTCTCCATTGACGATTTAAAAACCGCTCTTTCCACGTCTTTAAAAGAGCAGTGGAATATGGAGCAGAGCAAAAATTTTCAGATCTCTGCCATCGCACATGACCTGAAAACTCCGCTTACGGTGATTAAAGGGAATACAGAATTATTGCTGGAGAGTTCCAAGCAAGCCGAAGACAAAGAATTGCTGAAATACATTGAATCAAGTGCAGATAAAATTGAGAATTACACCCGCCTTTTGATTTCTGCGGCATCACTTTCAAAGGATGCTGAAAATACCAACCAGCAGCTGTTTGCTCTTCCAGAGCTAGTAAATGAATTGAAAAAGCAGGGTATGGCACTCTGTAAGACAAAGAATATTGATTTTGTGTTACAAGCAAAAGAAATGCCGGAGAATTTTACAGGTGACCGATTTCTAATTAGCAGTGCGGTAATTAACCTGTTAAATAATGCAGTCGAGCATTCGCAAGAGGGTTCTCTTATTACCTTGGGAATAACCGGAGGGGCAGAGGGTTTCGTATCTGTTACCGTTGCGGACAGAGGTTCCGGATTTTCTGCAGAAGCGCTGAAAAATGCGGACAAACAATTTTACACGGAGCAAGCGGCGCGCAGTGGTAAGCATTACGGACTTGGGCTGTATATTGCAAGAATTGCAGCAGAAAAACATGGCGGTAGGCTAATCATTGCCAACCGCGAAGATGGGCCGGGTGCAAGTGTCACATTAGAATTGCGTAGCAGTAATTGAGAAAAAAGTCTCGTTAATTTAAAAAAGAACAGCTGCAAGCACATTTGTAAAGAGCTTGCAGCTGTTGGAATTTTTTATCTATTTAATTAGTTGTAAGATTCGTTTGCGTATTTTTGTGCACGAACAGTTTTATGATTGGGTGGGTTCCAACATTTTATTCGTAATAATGTCGATTTGAGCAGATAACGAAAGAATATCATTAAACCAAAACATATCGGATGAAGCCTGAATCAGCCTGCCTTCTTTTACGGCGGGAAGGTTTTCCCACACTTTGTTATCAGCTAATCTTTCTTTTCCGGTATTCAGCAGTATATAATCGCCCATATACTCTGGGAGTACTTCATATGAAAGGTCCACAGCGCCATCTTTAAATGCTCTTGACAATTTTTCTGGAACGGAAATACCTAACATATTATAAACAAGATTACCGCCTCGTCCGGCTTCATAAGCGCGCACCATGCCGCCAAATACTTCAACACAAGCAATACTCTTGTTTTGTAGCCCAGCTTTCGCTAATTTCGATTTGGAATCTGCTAGTTTTTGATTAAATGATTTTATCAGTTCTTCTGCTTTTTCTTCGCGATTAAATATTTCACCGAAAAAGCGAAGGCGCTTATCATAGCTCATACTAAAAAAGTTATCTGCTAAAGTAGGTGCGATTTTAGATAAGGTCGCATAACTATTTTGATCATAGCTACCCCAAATGATTAAGTCAGGATTTAATGACATAAGCTCTTCCGGATGAACTTCCCATCCATCGATTATTGTGACATCTTTTGCTAATTCTTCAAATGCGGAACCTTCGCTAAAGGTAGCGCCTACCGGGGTGATGCCAAGAGCGATTAAATCACCTTGGTTATAAGCGATAATAACTTTTTGAGGGTTCTTTGGAATTTCGACATCTCCATATTCCATATGAATTGTTTTAGTGTCTGACAAATTAGAAACCTCACTCACGGAAGCTGGGGAGGATAGATTGTTCTTTTCATCCGTTTTTTCAGTTGACATATTGCATGCGGAAAAGAGTAATGTCATGGAGAGCATTACCGCAATAATACCTTTGTTTTTTGTTCTCTGAAACATTTTAGTTCTCCTTTTTCACTGTGTTCGTTAATACTAACAGTTGCATTCGCGTTTTTACATGTGTGATTAAGTTAATGCATGTATAATTCGATGTACACATAAATTTAATCTCAATGTCCAATTAGTTATAACTAACTTATTATATCATTGCTGTCAAGACGCCACAAAAACAGCCTGCAAACTTTTTTGTTTGCAGGCTGTTTTTGTGGCGTCCCCGGCGCGATTTGAACGCACGGCCTTTCGCTTAGGAGGCGAACGCTCTATCCAGCTGAGCTACGGAGACAAATGATAAATGGTAATGGAAACCCTGCCCCGCAGGGCAACTAGCTGTTTTATTTTACAGCAGGGCAGGGTATTTGTCAATATTATTCCAGGCGGTCAAATGAGTATAAAAGCACGCGCCCCAAGCGCTGGCGTGCTTTTTTTAAGTGCCTGCTTACAGTAGACTCGTGAATGGCAAGCTCATCTGCCGCCTGCCTAGCTGTTAAGCCATCAAAGAAACAAAGCTGTAAGCATTCACGCTGGCGGTCTGTGAGCTCGCCGTCCATCGCCTTGCGAAGTGTTTGTAGCATGCGGTGGTACTCAGTATCGGAACTTTCCCCTTGCCGGGCATATAATTGAAATCCTGCAAGGCCTTCTGTAAATTGGTCTAACGATAAGCGCTTATTCCTCAAAGCTTTCCACCTCTTTTCGCGTAGCTTTGTAACAGTTTCCCGGTTTCTCGGCAATCCAAATACATAGAATAAATTATGGCGATTCTTAAATCCATATCTTTTGCTTCATTTGCCGTGGCTTCTTTTCGTTGATTACGCAAAAAATCAACTCTGTTTTTTAGCTCTTTCGCTTCCGTAAGATATTCTTCTCCCCAACTCATATAATCCATGTCATTTCTCCTTTAAATACACGTAACGTGTAGATTGAATGACAAAGCACGGCAGAGTGGAATGAATTACCGGGGCTTGTCAAATACATCATAACATAGCCATACCCGTGATTCAACCAAATTATTAAACAAATGTTCGATAATTATGTCACAGGGTGATAGTTGGGACAATGCCGTGAAGAAGGCGTTATAAATTTTAAAATCGATTGATAAAACACGAAATGTGTGATACAATAGCATCAATTAAAACTCCGAAAAAGTACATATTATTGAAAGTATGATTGTGGTGGCTTCGTAGGAGTGGTTTGAATGGGTGAGCGTTATGTTTTCGGCTGAATTGAAACGATTGCGAACAGAATATGGGCTTACACAAGCACAGCTGGCAACCCGCTTGGGCATTTCTGCTTCTGCTGTGGGCATGTACGAGCAGGGTCGGCGTGAGCCGGACAGCGAATTACTAGCGCGCTTAGCACGCATGTTCCATGTGAGTACCGACACTCTTTTGGGTTTTCGGCAGGAGCCGCAGGCGGGGCAGGAGCAAGAGGTGAACTCTGTAATAGACCGCTTTACCAACATTCTAAAAAATCAGCAGGGGCTGATGTTTAATGGTACACCGCTTTCCGAGGCAGACCGAGAAAAAATTGTGAATGCAATCCGAGTGGCGGCTGCAATTGCCATTCCGGAGGAGGGAGAAAATGACGAATCAAAGGATTGAACAGGTGGTTCGCTCACTGCGGCTGCGCTATGGCAACAGCGACGTGTTTGAGCTGTGCGACCTCCTGGGCATCCCCGTGCTGTGGCAAGAGCTTCCCCAGTGCGTAAATGGCTTTTGCCTGTGTTTTCAGCAGCGTTTTACGATTGTGCTTAATTTAGCCGTTTCCCCCAAGCTGCACGATTATATTTGCGCACACGAGCTGGGGCATGTTCTTTTGCACGGGAAAACGAATGCGATTGAGCTAAGTGAGACTACGAATTTTTGTATTCCCAGAATTGAAAATCAGGCAGATTATTTCGCGGCATGCCTCTTGTTGCGAGATAGACTACCAGACTGGCGAGAGTGGTATCATCCCCTTACAGTAGAGTGTGTTTCGCAGCTTTCGGGTATTCCGGAGCGAGTGGTTACCCTTTGTATGGAGAAAAGCCAAGCATTGGTCTCTTAAAATACTTCTGAAAAAATAAATTCACAAAATTTTTCTGTTATTCCATGACCTTTTGCGATATAATAAGTGCAGCAATTGAAAAAATTTGCCGTTTCGGCCGGACTCCCGGCAATTCAAACGAAACGGTGCAGCGGATAAAGGAGAAGCTATGAAAATTTTATCTTCCGTCGCATCCAGTGTGACAAAAGCGATTGATTTTGTAGTGGAAGCCAACCGAAAGAGTGCGCTGATTAACCGTATCAAGGCCGTAGTTCGCAGTGAGGAAAAGAACATTGACCGTGCGTATATTGCTTTGGGTAAATACTATTTTAATAATCTGCGCGACAAAGACTTGGAAGAGACAGAGCGCCACTGTTTGTCACTTGAAAATTCTCGCCGCCGGTTGGACCGTGCTTTGACTCGTTTGGAGGAACTTACCGACGAGGAAGAGGACGACTACAACGAGTACGAGGATTATGAGGATTGCTATGCTTGCCAGGCTCGCGATGTGGAGTTTGACAGCTACGATGACGACCTGTATGAGGATGAACGTGAACTGCACCGAGTTGATGGGGTTGGAAGAAGCCATTCCCACGCGGCCTCAGAATACGATGATGAGTTTCGTGTAACAGAATCCCAAACCACTGGTGAAGCCGCCGACGATATAGACGGCAGTGTGATTCCTCCCAGCGAAGAGTAAGGGAGTGCCGGCATGAAACCTTTAATCGTCTGTTTTTCTCAAACGGGGAAAACAAAAAAGCTGTGCGGCTGTATGGCAAAATCGCTGGACGCCGATTTTGTGGAATTAAAGGAAATTGCCCGCCGTGGCCTAATTGGTGCATATACGCTTGGCGTGTATGACGCAATTCGGCGCAAGAGCGGCGACATATTGCCTGTTGATACCGATATTTCAGAGTACGATACTCTGGTTGTAGCTTCCCCAGTTTGGGCGGGTAATGTTACGCCTGCCGTAAACGACTTTATTCGGGAATACGATTTGAGCGGCAAAACGGTGTATGGGTTTATTACCCACGCCGGCGGTGCCGGAGAGGCAGCCAACCTGTTGCGCACAGAGCTTGAGCAGGCAGGGGCTGTTTGCCCGCAGGTTTTGGATTTGCAGGCAACACGAGAATTGATTTATGATGTGAAGGCGGAGCGAAAAGCGTTCCGCCTAACAAGTGACGGCAAGCTGGAGCTCAGCGAACAGGACGGAGAAAAGAAAGAATGAGCAAAAAAATACTGCTGGGAATGAGCGGCGGGGTGGATAGCTCTGTCGCTGCTCTTTTGCTGCAGAAGCAGGGCTATGAAGTGACGGGAATGACCATGCGCCTTCGCCCAGATGAGTACATGTGCAGCAGCCAGAACGGTGGCTGCTGTTCTTTAGATGACATAGATGACGCGCGGCGTGTTTGCTACCGGCTAGGGATTGAGCATTTGGTCATGAATTTTACGCAGGAGTTTGAGCGCGATGTTATTGACCCATTTGCAAAGGAATACCAGGCCGGGCGTACACCAAACCCCTGCATTAACTGCAACCGGTATTTAAAATTTGAAGAAATGCTGCGCCGTGCCAAACAGCTTGGTTTTGATGCCGTTGCCACTGGGCATTATGCCATTGTGCGGCAAAATGAGGCAGGGCGGTGGCTTTTGTACCGTTCCCCTGCGGGGAAAGACCAAAGCTATGCACTGTATTCCTTAACGCAGGAACAGCTTGCACACACGCTTTTCCCCATTGGTGAACTGGAGAAGCCGGAGGTGCGCCGTTTGGCGCAGGAGGCAGAGCTGCCGGTAGCGAAAAAGCCAGATAGCCAAGAAATTTGTTTTGTGGAAGACAAAGATTATGCCGGGTTTATTCGCCGCTACACTGGGAAAGAGCTGCCGGAGGGCGATTTTGTAGATGCGCAGGGCAATGTGCTAGGGCGGCATAAGGGAATTACCCATTATACCGTGGGCCAGCGAAAGGGACTTGGTATTAGCTTCCCCCAGCCAATGTATGTGACAGCAATTGATGCTGAATATAACCGAATTATTCTTGGGCCAGAGGGCAGCCAGTACGCAAAAGAGCTGGTGGCTGGCGACCTGAATTGGATTGCGTTTGATGAGCCGCCTACCGAGCTGTTGGTGCAGGCAAAGGTACGCTACCAAGCAATGCCGGCGCAGGCACGGGTGGTGCCTGATGCCGAGGGACAGGTTCGCGTGATTTTTGATGAACCGCAGCGTGCGGTCACACCGGGACAAGCGGTGGTATTTTACCAAGAAAATTTGGTGGTTGGCGGCGGAACCATATTAAAGTAAGAAAAATTGGTACAAACTTTTAGAATAAGAAGCAATGGGGTGTTAGAATGGCAGCCTGCATTACCAAAGAGCTGAGCTGCCCCGGTTGCGGGGCGGTAAACAAAAGCCATATGTGGATTGAGATTGACGCTTCTGCCGACCCGGAACAGCGGGAGCGCATGTTGGATGAAACTCTGTTCTTCTGGGAATGCCCCGACTGTAACTATCAGGCGCAGATGGTTTACCCATGCCTGTACCACGATAAAGAGCGCGGGCTATTAATCTGTTTATCACCTTCGGGGCGTACCCAGCAGGTAATTGAGGCGGAACAACGACACCCGGGATTAGCGGGATTGAAAAAAAGATTGGTGCTTTCCCCTGCTGAGCTGAAAGAAAAGGTAATGATTTTTGAAAGCGGACTCAATGATGTGGCTCTAGAGATGGTGAAGCTCGCTTTACAGGAGCTGACAGAGAGCAAGCAGCAAACACGGGTGGATCGTACATTTTTTTTAACGATGAGTGAAGAGCTGGACTACTTGGGTTTTTCTATGTTCCTTCGGGGCGAAGAGAAGCCGGTATACCAAGGGGTTCGGCTAGAAGTATATGAAAAATCGCTTCGCGCTGCAGAGCGGGTAGATTTTCAGGAATCAGGCTTTCAGTTGGTGGATTTGGCACTTGCCAGAACGCTGCTGGAGCAATAACCGGAGAAGGGACTCAAGGATTAGGTTATGTGTGGAGTATGCGGATTTACAGGCGAAATTATAGATAGAGAGGCCGTGCTCAAAAGCATGACCGACAAGATTACACACCGCGGGCCAGACAGCAGTGGCTCCTTTCAAACGGAGGATATCTCAATGGGATTCCGCCGCCTGAGTATTATCGATGTGTCTTCTACGGGCGACCAGCCGATTTTTAACGAAGATAAAACGCTGGTGCTTACCTTTAACGGTGAAATTTACAACTACCAGAAGCTGCGTGATGAGCTGATTGAAAAAGGCCATGTGTTTACGACACACACAGATTCAGAAGTGTTGATTCACGGCTTTGAAGAGTGGCAGGAGGGGTTGCTGAACCGCCTGCGCGGAATGTTCACGTTTGCAATCTGGAACACCAAAGATAAGTCTCTGTTTATTGCGAGAGATTTTTTTGGCATTAAGCCGCTGCATTACACAACGGTAAACGACCATTTTGTGTATGGCTCGGAGATTAAAAGCATTTTAGAGTTCCCGGGGTTTGAAAAGCGCCTAGATTACGATACGCTGAACAATTACCTCTCATTTCAATATGCCGTGCCGCCGAAAACCTTTTTTGAAGGCGTGTTTTGCCTTTTGCCCGCCCATTACCTGTGGTACCGTGACGGTAAGGTAACGACCACCCGCTATTGGGAGCCGCGCTTTGAGCCGGATGAATCCCTCTCGGAAGAGGAAGCAATTGACCGCATTGAGAAGGTGTTTGAGGAATCCGTAGAATGCCATAAGATTAGCGACGTTGAGGTAGGCTGCTTCCTGTCTAGCGGTGTGGATTCCAGCTACGTGGCAACGTATTTCCCGGGGCAGAAAACCTTTACCGTAGGGTTTGATTTTGGCGAAAAGTACAATGAGATTGATTTTGCGGAAACTCTTTCAAAAGAGATTGGCGTTGAGCACCATAAGAAGCTAATTACCTCTGAAGAATTCTGGGGCAATATTAAAAAAGTGCAGTACCATATGGATCAGCCTCTAGCGGACCCCTCCTGCATTGCACTGTTTTTTGTATCAAAGCTTGCGAGTGAGTATGTAAAGGTTGTATTGTCCGGCGAGGGAGCGGATGAGCTCTTTGGTGGCTACACCGTTTACAATGAACCGGATGTTTTTGAGAAATACCATAAGCTGCCACAATGGCTTCGCACATTTTTGCGCCGTGTTGTGCAAAAGGTGCCGTGGCATTTTGTGGGACAAGGCTTTATTACACGTGGTGAATTGCCTACAAACCAAAGCTTTATTGGCAATGCCAAAATGTTCGGGTATGAGGATAAAAAGCGTTTGCTCAAAGACCCCTCGATTGCGACAAAGCCCCAAACCCTTACAAAGCCGTATTACGACCGCGTAAAGGATTTGGATGATGTGACCCGCATGCAATATCTCGACATGAATCTTTGGATGGTAGGAGATATTCTGCTTAAGGCAGACCGCATGAGTATGGCTAACTCGCTTGAGCTGCGTGTTCCGTTTTTGGATAAAGAGGTGTTCCGTGTAGCATCGTCTATTCCGAAGCGTTTACGCCTGAAAAATGACACCACGAAATATGCGATGCGCCAGGCTGCACTTCGTCATCTTCCGGCTCGTACAGCGAAGAAAGAAAAGCTGGGCTTCCCGGTTCCTACTCGTGTGTGGCTAAGAGATGAACGGTATTACCAAGTGGTAAAAGACGCGTTTTCTTCCGATTTGGCAAAGCAGTTCTTCCATACAGAGGAGCTTTTGCGGTACTTGGAAGACCACTTTAAAGGCCGCCGTGATTACAGCCGCCGCATATGGACGGTGTTTGTGTTCCTGCTGTGGTATCAGGTTTATTTTGAGGGAGCGGAGCACGAGGAAGGCGACATGCCGAATTTTAAATAGTTGTTTTATAATGAGAAGAGGCAGAAGATTCTGTGACTCTTCTCATTTTTTATTCTTAATATGCGTTCTGTAGTGAGGTATTACGCTGGCGCAGGGCTTGCCCCTCATGCCGGGGCGGGCACAACCTTTCACGAAAGGGTGAAAGGTTGCAAAGGCCTTCCAAAGGGAGAGTGTCGATTCTCTCCCTTTGGATTCCCTCTCAACGACCAAAGGCTCTGCCTTTGGAATCCGGGTGAGCCCCCGCTCTGCATCTGTTTTCCGCACAGGAACAAGCCTGTGCGTTGCAGATTGTGCGTAATGTTCAGCCTTGCAGCTCTAAATAAAAGAAGTATCAGCTACCGAACCTGTTTCAGCGAGGGGACGAGAGCGCTCTAAAAATGACCGCCGACGGATGAAATCTGAATGTTGTTTTTTTAGAAAGCTAGGAGAGTGGGCATTTTTAATGGAGCGCCTTTACAGTAGCTTTTGTTTTCTAGTTTGGGGTCGTTTCCCAAACGGAATCCAAAGGCAGAGCCTTTGGTGAGTCTTTCCGCCTTTTCTCCTCATCGAGAAAAGGCGAGCCTGCCCCGGCTTGAGGGGCGAATGAAAGAAAGAAGAAATCTTCTGCGGCACTAGCCGCTCTAAAATCTGTTAGACTCTTTTTTATTTAGTTTAGAGAAAATTTTTGTTTGGCTAGTAAAAGAAGTGTTGCGCTTGGGCGCAAGGGTTTCTGCTGGCGCAGGGCTTGCCTCTCATGCTATGCTTTCTCTTGCTTTAATAAAGATATTGTTATATAAGAAGTTTTGCGCTCGGGCGCAGGAATTCTGCTGGCGCAGGGCTTGCCCCTCATGCCGGGGCGGGCACAACCTTTCACGAAAGGGTGAAAGGTTGCAAAGGCCTTCCAAAGGGAGAGTATCGATTCTCTCCCTTTGGATTCCCTCTCAACGACCAAAGGCTCTGCCTTTGGAATCCGGGTGAGCTCCCGCTCTGCATCTTCTTTCCGCACAGGAACAAGCCTGCGCGTTGCAGATTGTGCGGAAGGTTCAGCTTTGCAGCTCTAAATAAAAGAAGTATCAGCTACCGAACCTGTTTCAGCGAGGGGACGAGAGCGCTCTAAAAATGACCGTCGACGGACGGAATCACTTTGCATATTTTTTATAATGGCTAGGAGAGTGGGCATTTTTAATGGAGCGCCTTTACAGTAGCTTTTGTTTTCTAGTTTGGGGTCGTTTCCCAAACGGATTCCAAAGGCAGAGCCTTTGGTGAGTCTTTCCGCCTTTTCTCCTCATCGAGAAAAGGCGAGCCTGCCCCGGCTTGAGGGGCGAATGAAAAGAAAGAAGAAATTATTTGTGGCACTAGCCGCTATAATATTTTTATATAAATCTTTTTTTGAGTTTTGCGTTTGGGTGCAGAGTTTTTGCTGCGCAAGGCTTTGCCCCTCGTGCCATATTCACTCATCCTTTTGATTTAGGGAGATATTGATTTGTTCATAAAAGAGGTTTTTGCGCTCGGGCGCAGGAATTCTGCTGGCGCAGGGCTTTGCCCCTCATGCCGGGGCGGGCACCTACTTTCACGAAAGGGTGAAAGTAGGCAAAGGCCTTTCAAGGGGAGAGTATCGATTCTAACCCTTGGATCCCCTCTCAACGACCAAAGGCTCTGCCTTTGGAATCCGACTGAGCTACCGCTCTGCATCTATCTTCCGCACAGGAAACAAGCCTGCGCGTTGCAGATTGCAAATTACGTTTTGATTTGCTGCTCACAAATGAAAAAAGAAATTAGCTTCTGAGCATGTTTCTACTAGTTGACGAGAGCAATGAAAAAAGAGCAAAAAAGAACGCCGTTCCAATCAAGGAACGGCGTGAGCCGCACGGGCGATGGTGCGGCGTTACATGCTTACAGACATTAGCGCGGCGAAGCTGGGTTCTATCCTCCATATGCTCAAGAGAACTCTTTCGCAATTTTGCTTTTCTCCAGGGGAATGGAAATCTGCTGATTCAAAAACTGCGATAGAACTTAATAATTATCCCACTATCTAATCTAGGTGATTTCGTTTCACCAAATGAACAACCCATTCCCAGCTCCGCGTTGCCTTTGTCTGCAAGGCAATAAAAAAGCGCTTGTCACGGAAACCCTCATTGAAAAGGGTACTCCACAACAAGCGATACATTGCATATCGGTTTCAGTCCTCACATTGCCGAGCTTCGCAATCATAATTCCAAAGGCCCCATTTCTGTCCCCTCTATACAAAAGGGAAATAATGGGTTATAATTGTGTGGCAAAGCGCAGTGAAAACTGTTGTTATGGAGGTGTAGTCTCCGTAGCAGGGGGTGGGTGTTGCAGCACTCATTCCTGCTTTGCTTTTTACATTACCTTACGACATAAATATTAACATTATTTACCATATAATGCAAGATAAATATATAAAAATGGGAAAATAAATCACATAATCAATAATTTTGTTCTGTTTCGTCGGATTTTTAATCCGGCTTTTTTTATTTATAATAAGGCTTATTATACTAGTTTTTATGAATCTAGTAGCTTTGTGCTATGACTTTGCCTCTCGTACTTGGCGGGGCAAAAAACATAGGGAGTGGTCCAGAGAAATTCAATAACTTAGCCAAGGGAATCCATTCGTTGCCTTGACGCATAGTTAGATTTTATATATAATGAAAGGGAAATAAAGGGAAATTGTGATAATTAGGCAACCTACAGTAAAACGGCTCGATTGTTCGAGCAGAATGCAGGAGGAACGAAAGCCGATGAGAAAATTAGGAAAAAAATGGATGGCGATGGTGCTGTCTATGGGTCTGTTATGGACAGCGGTGCCTCTACAAACAGTTGCAGCTGCGTCGAGCGACCAAACGGTTGACATAGATATTACTGGTACCAGCTTTAAATTTGATGCTGCAAAGCTATCTGAAATTGAATACATTCTGACCAATGATAAAAAAAATGTAACGGTACAATTGAACTTTGAGTCCGCAACCTCAAAGGCCGTACAGGATATTAGTACCATTACGGTGCCGAAATCCACGTTGCAGGCGATTGAAAAGAGCGGCAAAAAAGCTACCTTTGAGATATACTCCAAAGGCGGAGACAAGGAATATGCTTGGGAATTTACCAACGGTAAAATGGATAAAGCTGCCGATATTAATTTGGCGCTGAAAATGACTTCGGTTTCAACTATTACACTATCTGACCCCATTACGGTAAACAGCGCCGTTTTGCAGATGAAGTACACAAGTGAGCTGCCGAAGAACACTTCGCTTATTCTTCCGGTGGATAAGGGGGATGACACAAAGCTAACTTACCCCGTATTTTACGATTTGGATAATGCCCAGAAAAACTCATTCTATTTGTATAAGCTTTCTGGCTCGAAGCTTTCTTATGTGACCGGTTCTCGGTACAAATTAAATGACGATGATGAGTTTAAAATCAGTGTGACTACTGGTGGTTCTTATGTATTTACGCCCACAAACTTAGGGCTTTCAAACCCGAATAGCAATAATAATTCCAGCTCTGGTACAACAGATTCGGTTCAGCTTAGCAGCTACACCGGTACTGTTGGTATAGGGGGCACGGCTTCTATTTTCATTCAAAGACCAACCTCCGGTACCTTCACCGTGACCTCTGGTAACCCCAGTGTGGCGCAAGTATTGGGTTCGGGTACAGCAGTGAATGGTGGAACACAATACCAAGTGCAGGGGATTTCAGCCGGTACCTCCGTATTCACTGTGAAATCTTCAAACGGAACAACTACGAGCTATACCTTAACCGTTACAACGGGTTCTACACCAACGCCTACACCGTCAAACCGTGGCTGGGTCATGATAGACACGGTAAGCTACCAGTTTGCACCGGGTAATATTTATGACTATAAGGTGACTCTTTCGGGAGCCTCTGCGGATGAAGTGAAAACGACTTCCAGCCGTGCTCATATTGCATCGGTTAAGGAGCTTCGCCGTGTGGCAAGAAGTGACGGACAGGTGGATGTGTATTATCGTATTACCGCACTGAGAGCAAGTGCGGACCCCACAACGGTAAGTTCTACCGTGCGCGGCGTGCATTCCTCCATACGGGTTATGGTGACAGCCGGAGTTAAACAAAATGGTGTTGCCGCCCGCAACCAGAGTTTCTTTACTTCTTGAGTTTTTATTTAATTATAATAAACGAAACGCCGAAACAAGTGTAAAACTTGTTTCGGCGTATTTTTTATCCCTCAAATCGTTCAAAAAAAAGGTACAGCGCGAACATAACAAGGATTGCAATACAGGCTGACCAAATAGATACTGTAAATGCAATTGCCTGCCCATACCATGCGATGAGCAAGAAGAATGCCATAATTCCGACACCAATTAAAAATGCCTTTCCAAAACCGAGTCTCTTTTTTTCTGTCTGAAAGACGGTTTTACATATAGATTGAACAATAAAAGCAGAAAAAGCAATAATCAAGGCAAAGGAAATCACACTGCTAATCGGTACAGAAATAAGAAAATCGACAGGCTGATTGGTAAAGGCGGTACGGATAATACGGTAGGTATCCTTGGAAAATAGAACACCAATCACACTTAAAATTGCCGCACATTGAAAAAAGGTGCTGAGTGCCCCGCATATCCGCTGTGGAACGGTTCTCGCAGGTAAGCTGGCGATAATCTCGTCGCAGAAGGTCTTATAATCGTTACCGATAACCGATTCAATGGAGTCGCCACGTTCTTGTGCGGAGAGAAGCATCTCTAGCAAATCCTGCCGAACAATCTCTTGATGATATTCCGATAAGTGGGATGCACGTAGGTAACAGACCATATCTACCATTACCGGAACGTATTCTGGAAATAAATTTTTATCAAGTTTGTTGTTACTGCGGTTGAGCTGCTTAGATTTCAAATTCATTTTGATTCCCTCCATGCAGAAATAGGTTATTTACTGCCGTCTCGAGTTCTTTCCAGTTTGTGTAAAATCCGTTAAGCTCGTCTTGACCCTCTGTGGATAAAGAAAAGTATTTGCGGCGGGGGCCAAGTGTAGACTCTCGGTATTCTGCGGTGATAAGTCCACTTTTTTCGAGTCGCAGGAGAAGTGGGTAGATGGTTCCCTCCGAAATGTCGGTAAATCCATATTGTTGCAGCTCCTGCGATATTTCATAGCCGTAGGTTTGCCGCCGGCTTATAATTTTTAGAATACAGCCCTCTAGCGTACCCTTCAGCATTTGTGATGGTATCATGCGGGTGCTCCCTCCTGACTTATCTATCTTGTAATGCAAAGTAGCAACTACATTGTATTACATAGTAGATGAATTGTCAAGTGCTGTTAGTTAAATGGAAAAAAGTGATAGAAATAAAAAGCGCTTTGTACTGCCTTTATGGCATTCAAAGCGCAAATTGATATAAAGCTATGGGGCTGCTGTGAATTTTCTTGCTGGCAGCCATGATTAGTTATTATCGGTCCTTCTTTTTTGTGAAATAGAGGAAAACATATTTTGTGTTAAAGATATAAAATGCTTGGCCGGTTTGGACAAGTACCGGCGACAGTTGATGGTAAGTGTAATGTCCCGGTATAAAAAGTCCCCGTTTAGTAGCAGGGGAAAGGTGTGGAACTTTTCGGTTCCCTCCTGCTGGTAGCGCAGGGTATCGTCCAGAATCATTTCCGTCAAAAAGGCTGCGGCAATCCCACTAAAGTAGAGCGAGTGAAAGAACTGAGGGTAGGTAGTAGTCAGCAAGATATTAGGCTGGCTGCCGGACTCTTCATAGCAGGAGAGAATCGCACGGCTTAATGGAATACTGCTTGTAGGCATGACCACAGGAAGGCGGGAAAAATCGGCAATATTTGCACCGTGCTCCGCCTGCATTCGCAATTCGTTTGCTTGTTCGCCATAGCAGCTGCGCAGTAGCACGTCAGAGACGCACAGATAAACCTTATCTGTTAGCAGATGCGTTGATTGAAGCTCTGGGTATTCTGAGTAAATTACTCCAATGCAAAAATCCAATTTATTATCAATGAGCATTTTCTCCAGCTGATAGGAGGGCTGGTCAAACAACTTGATATGGACACCCGGGTGGGCTTCGATAAACTGCTCCATAATTTCTGGAATGATGATGCTCGCGCGGGGTGTTGTCATTCCAATGCGCAATTCGCCCGTCTCTTCATTTTGAATTGACTTTAATACTGTTACAATATTGCTTTCTGATGCGACCACTTCTTTGGCATAAGAGAGGAAAAGCTCCCCTTCATATGTAAGAGCCAACTTGGGTTTTCGCTGAAAAAGCTTGCACTCCAAAAGAATTTCCAGCCTTGCAATGTGATTGCTCAAATTTTGCTGAGACACAAACAAACGATTTGCTGTTTGTGTGAAGTTAAGGTCTTTTGCCGCCTCTGTAAAATAATAAAGACTGGTGGTGTCCATAATTTTTCCTCCTTAAATGATTTGCACTTTGCCGTCACCCCTTTAAAACAGCATACTCGACTTCCTCTTATTTGTCAAAATGCAGAATTTTCTTTAAAGTCACAAAAATTCTTTGTGATAATCAAAAAAGACTTGTGTTTCACTTCTGCTGCAATTTCTAGTATGTTAATTATATCGAAAAAATACATCAATTCAATTGATTGAGGAGTGATTTTGTGAAAATTATGGACTGTACGCTGCGTGACGGCGCGAATGTTGTCGGAAACGGGTTTTCCCCGGAACTGACTAAATTAATGATTGAGGGTCTAATCCGCAGTAACATTCACATTATTGAGATGGGAAATGCTAAGGGACTTGGAGCAACAGAAAAGGGGAGCCCTGCTCCCATTAGCGATGCTGCCTATCTGGATTTAATCCAACCTTACCTGTCACAAGCAGACATCGGCATGTTTTTAAATGCCAAGCGCTATGAGCCGGAAAATGTGGCAATGGCGGCAGACAAGGGATGTTCCTTTTTACGAATTGGTATGGATGCTGGCGACGGAGCCAAAGCCTACCACGTAATTGAGGATGTAAAAAAGCATGGTATTACCGCAAGGTACTCTTTGATGAAAGCTTATCTTCTTACCCCGGAAGAGTTGGCCGAAGAGGCTGCCGGTCTGGAGGCACACGGCTTAGATGAAATTACCATTATGGATTCGGCTGGAACTATGCTGCCACAGGATTCTGGACTTTATGTGAAAGCTTTGAAAGAACGCATTAAAATTCCGGTTGGCTTCCATTGCCACAATAATTTGGGATTGAGCACGGCCAACGCCTTGGCTGCTTTTGAAAATGGTGTTGATGTGCTGGATTGTGGTCTGTTGGGCATGGCTCGCAGCGCAGGAAATCTTCCGACTGAGATTGCTGTTGCATTAATGCAGATGAAAGGTGCCGCACAGGAAGTTGATCTGTACCAGCTTCTGGATTTTGAAGATCGCGAGTTGATCCCTGCAATGGAGAAAGAGGGATATCATACCCCCATCAAACCTAAAGATTTGATTTTGGGTTATAGTGGCGCTCACTCTACTTTTATGCCTCTCTTCCGTAAGGTTGCTGGTGAATGCAACGTAGGGTTGTATCCGCTGATTGTGGAAACCTCTATCATCGATCGCAAAAATCCCAGTGAGGAATTGATGCGTGAAACCGCTGCCCGCATTCAGGCGAAAGGGGAAAAAGCATGAATGTGATACTTGCAGGCCCTTACTCCACCGGAACTTTGGAGCGTTTTCAGTCGCTCCTTCCGGAGCATCGCGTGACTCAGATTTTGTCGCAGGATGATTATAACACTATGACAGACGCGGAGTGCATTATCGTTCGTATTTTGAAAACTCCAGAGGCTGTCATCGCAAATAATCCAAACCTAAAAGCGGTAATTCGCTGGGGAGCCGGATACGATTCGGTAGATATTGAAGCAGCGGGGAAACACGGCGTTATGGTAGCAAACACGCCCGGCGTCAATGCCTATGCCGTAGCGGAACTGGCCTTAGGCCTGATGATTCTGCTAAACCGCAAAATAATGGGTTACAGCCGTAATGTGCAGGCTGGAAACTGGGACAGAGGAGTGTTTGCAGACTCTTCCATCTCCCTTAATTACAAAAAGGTGGGGCTCATTGGCGGAGGAAATATTGGCCGCCGTGTAGCTGCATTGGCACAGGCACTGGGTGCTAGTGTTCAATATTACGATGCGTTTCGCCTACCGGAGGAAGTGGAGAAGCAAAACAATATGACTTTTGTTTCTCTGGAAGAGCTCCTGTCTACTTCAGATTTGATATCTCTTCACGTTCCCCTGCTGGACAGCACCCGCCACATCATTGGCGCAGAACAGCTTGCCGCGATGAAACCGTCAGCATGTTTGCTGAATACCGCCAGAGGCGGTTTAATCGACGAAGCTGCTTTGGTAAAGGCTCTGAACGAGGGCAAATTGGCCGGAGCGGGCCTGGATTGCGTGGAGGAGGAAGATTCCGAAACGACAGCTCAGTTGTTGCAATGCGCTAATGTGATTATAACACCTCACGTTGGCGGAACTACGGCTGATTTGGTCGATGCGATGATTCCTTATATCGCCGATAAAATTACATCTTTAGCAGAAACAGGGACAATGCGTGACGTTGTTAACGCTGAGTGGCTTTCTGCTTCTGAGAAGAAATAGTTTAAGAGGAGGGTTGATCTATGGGTATTGGAATTGGAATTTGGGCCTTTGTGGTCTATATTCTGTTTGTAATGTTTTGGTATCTCGGTTTAAAACGCACTATCGCGGAGGCGATGTTCTTAGGAATGATCATCGCCTGTGCTTTCAACGGAATTAATCAGATTCCCGCGACACTGGCCAGCAGCTTTACGGATGCGGTACAGGAAAATGTAATGGCAGCTATTATTCTATTTACGGTAATGGCTTCTATTATGCAGAAAACAGGAATCATCAACCATTTGGTTAACATTTTGAATTCATTATTAGGGCGTGTTCGCGGCGGCCCCGCTTATGCTTCCACCTGCGCCAGCGGCTTATTTGGAATGGTGGCAAGTGCAAGCAGCGCCAACTCTGCAACTGTGGGTTCTATCACTGTTCCGTGGATGCTGGAGTCTGGATGGCCGAAGGAGACAGCTGCCACCATTAATACGGGCAATGCTGATCTTGGAATCTGTGGCCCTGCGGCATCTTCTTTGTTTCTGATGCTGAGTTTTGCCCCCATCGCGCAAGCGGTCAGCTACGGTGATTTGTATGTACCCCTGCTGTGTGGTGCGTTTTGGGCTCTAGTTTATCGTTTGCTTGTCGTACGTTACTATGTATGGAAACATAAGATTCCTGCTATGGACAGCAACGCTGAAAAATTAAGCGTTGCGGTTAAAAAAGGCGGTACATCGTTACTAATGTTCTTGGGCATTGTTATACCACTGGTTTTGACTATTGGCCCCGTTGGTGAAATGTTGAAGAATCAGGCTTCCTTTGGGTCGAAAGCCGTGAACGCGATTAATATCATTATCTGGGTTCCGGTGTTGATTATGTCCATTTGCTTAGTTCTGGGTCGAAAGCTATTGCCAAAAACCTGGGACGGCTGGAAAACACTCTTATCCTCCACCTCTAAAACTGTTTGCTCTTGCGGTGCGGTTTCTTTATTCGCTCTGACTGGAAGCTCTGCTTTGACGCTGATTGGTTTTGGTGATGGCCTGAGTGAGATTTTGGGTAACTTAAATCTGCCCAAGTTTGCCATGATTCTTATCATTGGTTTTGTGGTAGCACTGGTAGCTGGTCCGCTAAATGCTACTGCTACTACTGTTAGCCTTGGTTTGGTAGCTTATACTGCTATGGTAGCTGTGGGAGTTCCCCCTGTTACTGCCGTTGTAGCGTTCCTACTGTTTGTTTCTACCGAGGGCTGCTCCCCTCCAATGTCCTCTCCCATTTTTATTTCCAGCAGTATTGCAGGCGTAGAAAACGTCAGTGTCATGTTCAAGCCATTGATTTTCAACTATTTAATTCCGCTTGTTCTGGTCGGCGTTTTGGTCGCATTGGGGATTTTACCCATCATAGGGGGGTTGATGTAGCATGAAAAATATCGTCAATAATATATTTCTGTTGTTTTTAATTCTATCTATCGCATCCGCCATATGTTTGGTTGCGATTCAGCTCTTTTCGGTTATCACCATGAATGGTGCTCTGGCTATTTGGGCGAAGAGCTCCTTGCAAACTCCAGTTTGTGTTCTCTGTTCTATCTCCGCGTTGGTTGCGTTTGTGTTGAGTTATCTCTCTAAAACTGCAAAAGAAGATTGATACGGATAGAAACTAAAAATGCCCCGCGCCGAATAGCGCGGGGCAAAGTAGTTTATTGTTCAGTATCAATAAAAGAGGAGATATGCGGGTGATGGCTGTGCTCTTTTATAGAATTAGAATCCCCTTTTGGCGGTAAAGCCTTTTTGTCTCCGGTTTCTCCCGGAGGGGGGAGTGTAAGGTCTTTTACAATCAGTAAACGGGCGATACGGTTTTCTTCCACTTCCTGAACAGTTAACGTTAGGTTTTTTACGTGAATGGTAGGGTGCTCGCCGAATTTAGGAATGCGGCCAAGCTTTTCAACGACCAAGCCCGCAATGGTATCGTAATCGCCTTCTGGCAAATCAACACCCACCAGATCCGATATTTCATCGATTGAGGTGCTGCCCTCCACCGTGTAGCTATTGTCGCTCACGCGGCGGATTTCTTCTTCCTCATCGTCGAATTCATCTTGAATATTGCCTACAATAGCTTCCAGCAAATCTTCCAGAGAGATGATACCCGAGGTGCCGCCGTATTCGTCAACAATAACGGCAATCTGCACTTTTTTCTCTGTCATTTCCGTAAAGAGCTGCGTGCAGCGTTTGGTTTCCGGCACAAAGTAAGCGGGGCGCATCAGGTCTGTTATTTTTACGTCGCCATCGATTTCGCTGCCAACGTATTGGAGTAAATCCTTCACGTAGATAATGCCAAGGATGGTATCCAAATCCTCATGAAAAACAGGAATACGAGAATACCCTTCTTCAATTGCCAGTGCAACTACATCGCTGATGCTACTGGTGTCTTCAATTGCGGCAACATCGGTACGGTGGGTCATAATCTCTTCTACTGTGGTATCTGCAAAATCAAAGATATTTTCAATCATGTCCTTTGCACTGCCAACAATGAGTCCCTTTTCTTCGCCAACGTCTACCATCATTAGAATTTCTTCTTCCGTAACGGTATCCTCTGTGGAGTTGGGGTCGAGCCCCAAAAGCTTGAGCACAAAGTTGGTGGAAACCGTAAGAAAAGTGATAAAAACACTAAAAATGGATGCTGTGGCGCTTAAGATGCCAATAAAGCGAAAGCTGAGCTCCTCGGCTTTTTGCATGGCAATCTTTTTCGGCACCAGTTCGCCCAGAACCAGAGAGAAATAAGAGAGAATAATTGTGATAAGTACGGTGGAAATACCGTTCAGCAGAGAAGTAGAAATAGGCAGAAAACTCAGTTTTTCCGCTAAAATCGCGGCAAAGCTTTGCGATGCCGATGCGGAGGTTAAGAAACCGGACAGCGTTACACCAATTTGGATGGTAGAAAGAAACCGGCTGGAGTTTTCCGTCAGCCTTAGAATTTTTTCCGCTTTCTTATCGCCGTCTTCCGCCATACGCCGAATCTTATTATCATTGAGTGTGATAATAGCAATTTCAGAAGCAGCAAAAAATGCGTTGACTAAAATAAGCAGGAATAGAATCAACAATGAAACAAACGGATTCGAGTCTGGGTTAACGGCTTCGGCGTTCTGCACGCTTAATAGCATGGGAGCGCCGGAAAGTATGCCCGCGGGATCGGGAGGCATGTATTTTTCCCCTTTCAATTTGGAAATTTGTTCGGTACGATTCCGAACGGCCCAATGGAGTTATATGCTTTCTATTGTATCGTATCAAAAGCAAACATGTCAAACTTCCCCAGAACACGTAGCAAGGGGTGCGCGCAGTTTAGCGTTTGCGCGAGGGATATAGAGTTGGTTGTTAAGCCTTTTTTGCCCTGATTACCGCCAAAACGGGGGAAAATAAGAAATAGAGAAAGGAAAACGAATAAAAACACAGTAAAAAGGTGCTATAATTGCTTTTTCGAAAAATACACTGAAAAGCCAAAATTCAGAACCGTTTACCTTTACACTATATTAAAAAAATGATAGAATAAACGAAGGCACAGATAAGGTATAGGGCTGTGCAAATTGATATGCTCGCTTCCTAATTCTGTATCCTTAAAGGAGGAAATTTTACATGGCAAGAAAAACAAAAACCATAGACGGTAACACCGCCGCAGCGCATGTATCCTATGCGTTTACGGACGTTGCTGCCATCTATCCGATCACACCTTCTTCGGTGATGGCGGACGAAACGGACAAGTATGCCGCAAATGGGCTGAAAAATCTGTTTGGCAGAGAGGTTCAGGTTACGGAAATGCAGTCTGAGGCTGGTGCGGCCGGTGCGGTGCATGGCTCTTTGGCAGCAGGCGCGCTGACGACAACTTATACCGCTTCACAAGGCCTGCTTTTGATGATTCCGAACATGTACAAAATGGCCGGTGAGCTTCTGCCCGCAGTTATTCACGTTTCTGCGCGTGCTCTTGCAACTCATGCACTTTCTATCTTTGGCGATCATTCTGACATTTATGCCTGCCGCCAGACCGGTTTCGCCATGTTGTGTTCCAATAACCCGCAAGAGGTTATGGATTTGGGTGCGGTTGCACACTTAGCTGCCATTCGTGGCAGAGTTCCATTCCTCCATTTCTTTGATGGTTTCCGTACTTCTCATGAGATTCAGAAGGTTGCTACATGGGATTACAAAGATCTGGATGATATGCTCGATAAAGACGCTGTGGCTTCATTCCGCCGCCGTGCTTTAAACCCGGAGCACCCCGTACTGCGTGGTACCGCACAGAACGGCGACATCTTCTTCCAGGCTAGAGAAGCCAGCAACCCGTACTATGACGCTGTGCCTGAAATGGTGATTGACTACATGAACCAAGTCAATGCAAAGATTGGCACAGACTACAAACCCTTTAACTATTATGGGCACCCCGAGGCAGAACAAGTAATCGTTGCCATGGGTTCCGTTTGCGACTGTATTGAAGAGGTTATTGATTACCTAAATGCCGCCGGTGAAAAGCTTGGTTTGGTAAAGGTTCACTTGTACCGCCCCTTCGTTGCAAAATATATGCTCGATGTTATGCCGGAATCTGTTAAAAAGATTTCTGTGCTTGACAGAACCAAGGAGCCCGGCTCCATTGGTGAGCCTTTGTTCTTGGATGTTCTTGCTGCTTTGGCAGACAGCAACTACTCCACTGTTCCTGTATATTCCGGCCGTTATGGCTTGGGTTCTAAGGACACTACTCCCGATGATATTATTTCGGTATACCGCAACATGCAGGCAGAAGCACCGAAAAAGCGCTTCACCATTGGCATTGTGGATGACCTGACTCACCTCTCTTTGCCTTTGGCAGAGCGTGTGAATACCGTTCCGAAGGGCACTCATTCTTGTAAGTTCTGGGGTCTTGGCGCAGATGGTACCGTTGGTGCCAACAAGAACTCCATTAAAATCATCGGTGACCACACCGATATGTTTGCTCAGGGCTACTTCGATTACGATTCTAAGAAATCTGGCGGTTTGACCGTTTCTCACCTGCGTTTTGGTGACAAGCCGATTAAATCTACCTATTATATTTCTCAGGCTGACTTTGTTGCCTGCCATAACCCTTCCTATATTGACAAGTATGATATTGTGGAAGACCTGAAAAAAGGCGGAAGCTTCCTGCTGAACTGCCCGTGGGACGAAGCAGAGCTCGAGCAGCGCCTGCCCGGCAAAATGAAGAGATATATTGCTGAAAACGATATTCACTTCTACACCATTGATGGTATTAAGATTGGTAAAGAGCTTGGTCTTGGTGGCCGCATCAATACCATTCTGCAATCTGCATTCTTTAAAATCGCGAACATTATTCCGATTGAGCAGGCTGTTGAATTCATGAAGGCTGCTGCGACAAAGTCTTACAGCAAAAAAGGTGACAAGGTTGTTGCCATGAACCATGCTGCAATTGACCGTGGTGTGGATGGCTTTAAAGAAGTGAAAGTTCCGGAGAGCTGGAAGAATGCGCCTGACACAGACGAGCTCAAAGAAATTAAGGGTGACCGCCCTGAGCTGGTTAGCTATGTAAAGAACATTCTTGACCCCGTTAATGCATTCCGTGGCAGCAAGCTGACGGTTGCTAACTTTAAGGATTATGCTGACGGTACCGTGCCGCAGGGCAGTGCTGCTTACGAGAAGCGTGGTATTGCGGTTGATGTTCCCGAGTGGAACCCCGACAACTGCATTCAGTGTAACTTCTGTTCCTATGTTTGCCCGCATGCGGTTATTCGCCCGCTCGTCATGACTCCCGAAGAGTTGGCAAATGCACCTGCACAGACAAAATCCAAAGACCTAAATGGTCTGCCGGGCCTGAAGTTCACCATTGCTGTTTCTACCCTCGACTGCACTGGTTGCGGTTCTTGCGCACAGGTTTGCCCGGGTATGAAGGGCAACAAGGCACTGGTTCTGAAGCCCATCGATACTCAGCTTGCTGGTGCTGAAGTATTTGAATACGGCAGAACCCTCTCTGAGAAGCCGGAACTGCATGAGAAGTTTAAGGATAGCACTGTAAAGGGCAGCCAGTTCCTTCAGCCGCTGCTTGAATTCTCTGGCGCTTGCGCAGGCTGCGGTGAAACACCGTATGCAAAGCTTGCAACACAGCTGTTTGGCGATAGAATGTTTATTGCGAATGCGACCGGCTGCTCCTCCATTTGGGGTGGTTCCGCACCGGCAACTCCCTATACCGTTAACCGTCAGGGCCGTGGCCCCGCTTGGGCGAACTCCTTGTTTGAGGACAATGCTGAGTTTGGCCTTGGTATGGCTCTTGGCCAGAAGGCTGTTCGCAACCGCTTGATTGATTATGTTGAGAATATTATGGCTCTCAATGAGGCATCCGCTGAACTGAAGGACGCCTGCCAGAAGTATATCGAAACTCTTCCGAACAGCGGCGAGAATAAAAAGGCAGCTGATGTTCTGTTGGTAGAGTTGGAGAAGGCAAAGTCCGCAGGCGGCGAGCTTGCAAGACTGGCTGGCTTAATTCTCGATGACAGCGATTACCTCGGCAAGAAATCCATGTGGATCTTCGGTGGTGACGGCTGGGCTTACGACATTGGCTTCGGCGGTTTGGATCATGTTATCGCTTCCGGCGAGAACGTAAACATTTTGGTATTCGATACCGAGGTTTACTCCAACACTGGCGGTCAGGCGTCGAAATCCACTCCTACTGGCTCTGTAGCACAGTTTGCAGCAACCGGTAAGGCAATTAAGAAGAAGGACTTGGCTGGTATTGCCATGACCTATGGCTATGTATATGTTGCTCATGTTGCGATGGGTGCAGACTACAACCAGTGCCTAAAGGCTTTCCACGAGGCGGAGAGCTACAACGGCCCGTCCCTCATCATTGCGTATGCTCCCTGCATTAACCACGGTATTAAGGGCGGCATGACCGTTGCACAGGCAGAAGAGAAGAAGGCAGTTGCAGCCGGCTACTGGCACAACTACCGTTTTGACCCCCGCCGTGCAGACGAAGGTAAGAATCCCTTCCAGCTCGACAGCAAGGCTCCCACCGAGAGCTACCGTGACTTTATTCTTGGTGAAGTTCGTTACAGCTCGCTGACCCGTGCGTTCCCTGAGCGTGCTGAGAAGCTGTTCGATAAGGCTGAGGAAGATGCGAAGAAGACCTACGAAAAGCTGGAAGCAAGAGCAAAAGACTAATTTACTTCTGGTTTGATGAAAATACTTGCCGCACCAAATGCTGCGGTAGAATATGAATCCCCCCGCCGGGCCCGGCGGGGGGATTTGGTTTTATATAAAATGTGGGAAATGAAGAATAAAGCAACTTTAGTTAGCTTATGATAACGAAATCTGCAATGTTTTCCCTACAATAGATATAAAAACGGAGTGAAAGTAATTATTTGAAAAGCAAGTTTTGGTGATATAGAAAGAAAGTGCTATTTTCTTATATCGCATAAAAAATCTATGAATTTTGCCCTGTAATTGAAACGAGCATCGACTTACGGAACGGATTTGACTTTCTTCTTTTGTATGGAATATAATAAAACCATTGATTTTACAGGTTGGGCCGCTGGCCAGAAAGAGTGTGAAAGCATGCCAAGATTTTTTATCGATTTTCCCTGTGAACTGGGGGACGAGCCCTGGGTGGATGGGGAGAATGGAGCGCATATTGTCAAATCCCTACGGATGCGTGAGGGGGAAGAGCTGACGTTATGTGATGGAAAAGGAATGGATTACCGTTGTGTATTGCTGCAAACGGAATCGGTTCGTGCTCAGGTGCGCGTGCTAGAGAAGAAAAAAAGCGCCAGTGAACCAACTGTATTTGTAACGGTGTATCAATGCCTACCAAAGGCAGATAAAATGGATTCTGTGGTACAAAAGGCGGTTGAGTGCGGTGCGTGCCGTGTGGTACCCGTTCTCAGTGAGCGTTGTGTTTCTCGCCCAGATGAAAAGGCGGCGCGCAAAAAGGTTGAACGCTGGCAGAAAATAGCGCTGGAGGCTGCCAAGCAGTCCGGCAGGGGAATTGTGCCGGAGGTTACTGCAATTACTCTCTATACAAAAGCATTGGAGCAAGCTACTGCACTAGGCGATAGAATCCTGTTCTTTTATGAGGGTGGCGGAAAGAGCCTGAGCAGCCTTGGTCTTCGTACAGAGAATGCCATTTCACTCTTTATTGGCCCAGAAGGTGGATTTGCGGAGGAAGAAGTGGAGCGGGCATGCGCAAGCGGCGCAGAAGTTGCAACGCTTGGGCCTCGTATTTTTCGTACGGAAACTGCTCCGGTTGCGGCACTGTCTGCGTTAATGCTGTTGACCGGAAACATGGAATAAAGAAGAAACCGGAGAGGTGAATGAATTGGAACAGTGCAAAACGGTACTCATTACCGGGGCATCCCGTGGAATTGGCAGTGAGATTGCGCGCCATTTTGCCCTTGCAGGCTACCAAGTAGTTATCAACTATAATAAAAGCGAAAAGCATGCGAAAGAGCTTGCACGGGAGCTGGAATATAAGCTTGGAGTAGCAGCAGGCGAGAAAATACTTACCATTTGCGCGGACGTTGCCGACCGTTTACAGGTTGATAATATGTTTGATGAGGCAGAGGCGCACTTTGGGGGCATAGATGTTCTTGTTAATAATGCTGGTATTGCGCAGCAAAAGCTTTTTACCGAATTAACGGATGACGATTGGAGAAAGATGTTTGCCATTCATGTGGATGGTGCATTTTATTGCAGTCGCCGAGCACTGCAAGGAATGATTCGCCGCCACAGTGGCAAGATAGTGAACGTTTCCTCGATGTGGGGGCAAATTGGTGGCTCTTGTGAGGTGCATTATTCCGCAGCGAAAGCGGCTGTTATTGGGATGACTCGTGCGCTAGCCAAGGAGGTTGGCCCCTGCGGAATACAGGTGAATTGTGTAGCACCTGGCGTAATTGACACTGAAATGAACGGTGCTCTACCTGCCGAGACATTGGAATCGCTCTGCGAAGAAACTCCGCTAGGTGCACTTGGTACGTGTTGCGATATTGCAGAAGCCGTGTTTTTTCTAGCAGACAGCCGGTCAGACTTTATTACTGGTCAAGTTCTGGGAGTAAACGGTGGTATGGTGATTGGTTAAAAACAGGAGGTAATTGGATGAAGCGGATTGCAGTGATTTATCAGTCTAAATATGGCTCGACCAAACAGTATTCACAGTGGATTGCGAGGGATTTGGGGGCGGAACTCTTTGAACGCTCCGAAGTACCACCAAGTTCTTTGCAAAGCTTTGATATTGTAATTTATGGCGGTGGCCTCTATGCGGGCGGGGTAGCTGGAGTGGATTTGGTTTTAAAACACCCTTGTCCTACACTGGTGGTGTTTACGGTAGGGCTGGCAAACCCAGAGACTACGGATTACACAGAAATTTTAAATCGTAATTTCACCCCGGAGCAAAAAGAAAAAATAAAGCGATTCCATTTGCGTGGTGCAATCGATTACAGTGACCTCAGTCTCGTACACCGTGGCATGATGGCAATGATGAAGAAAATGACGATTGACCCGAAAGCGCCCGAAGAATGGAATGACGAGGATCGACTCTTTTTAGAAACGTATGGAAAGACAGCCGACTTTATGGATGAAGCTTCCATTGCCCCGTTAGTGGAATATGTAAAAGGCTTGTGCTGATGGTCTTTAAAATGCAAAAAGGCTCTGGTTCGTTCATAAGAACGGCCAGAGCCTTTTTTATAATATAATCAGAATTCGATTTTGGCTTCGATATACTCTACTAGCTTATCGATGGAGACGCGCTCCTGCTGCATGGTGTCGCGGTCACGAATGGTGACACAGCCATCGGCTTCACTCTCAAAATCGTAAGTGAGGCAGAACGGAGTACCAATTTCATCCTGACGGCGGTAACGCTTACCAATGGAACCAGCATCATCGTAATCGACCATGAAGTGCTTCGAGAGCTTTGCAAAAACTTCCTGCGCCTTATCGTTCAGCTTCTTAGAAAGCGGCAAAATAGCGGCTTTGTAGGGAGCCAATGCCGGGTGCAGGTGCATAACCACACGGCTGTCGTTCTCGCCGAGCTCTTCTTCGTCGTATGCGTCGCACAGGAAGGCTAGCGTCACGCGGTCTGCGCCGAGTGAGGGCTCAATAACATAGGGAATATAGCGCTCGTTACTCTCGGGGTCAAAATAATCCAGTGCTTTACCAGAGTGTGTTTGGTGCTGCTTTAAATCGTAATCGGTACGATCTGCAATACCCCACAGCTCACCCCAGCCAAACGGGAATAGAAACTCAACGTCTGTTGTGGCTTTGGAGTAGAAAGAAAGCTCCTCTTTCTCGTGGTCACGCAGGCGGATGTTCTCTTCCTTAAGACCAAGGTCTAAGAGCCACTTTTTGCAGAAGTCTTTCCAGTAATAGAACCAGTCGAGGTCGGTGTCTGGCTTGCAGAAGAACTCGAGTTCCATCTGCTCGAATTCACGGGTACGGAACGTAAAGTTGCCGGGCGTGATTTCATTACGGAACGATTTACCGATTTGTGCCACACCGAAAGGAATTTTACGGCGTGTGGTGCGCTGAATATTGACAAAGTTTACGAAAATACCCTGAGCGGTTTCGGGTCGCAGGAAGATTTCGTTCTTTGCGTCCTCGGTTACGCCCTGAAAGGTTTTAAACATCAGGTTGAATTTGCGGATGTCTGTAAAATTCTTCGAGCCGCAGTCGGGGCATGCGATGTCGTGCTCTTTAATATAGTCGGACATTTGCTCAAAGGTCATACCGTTCGCATCGCCGCCTTTATCTTCAATCAGCTTGTCAGCACGGTGGCGGGTATGGCAGTCGCGGCAATCCATAAGTGGGTCTGAGAAGCCACCCACATGGCCGGAAGCAACCCATACCTGCGGGTTCATTAAAATAGCGGAATCAAGCCCTACGTTATAGGGGCTTTCCTGCACAAATTTTTTGCGCCATGCCGCTTTTACGTTATTTTTAAATTCCACTCCCAGCGGGCCGTAATCCCATGTGTTGGAAAGTCCACCGTAAATTTCGGAGCCGGAATAGACAAATCCCCGGTTTTTACACAGACCAACAATTTTTTCCATCGTCTTTTCGCTGTTATTAAGCATGTTTCTTCCTCCAAGTTCGGGACGCTGGCTGCGGCCCTTTATTTTTTCTGGTTAAAGATCAGCAGCTTGCTGAAAATGTAATTCAGAATGACGACAATCACGTTCATGATAATTTTCGCCACCCAGAAGTTCCAGTGCAGTAAATCTACCAAAAGCCCCATGCCGAGGGTATCGACACCCAATGAGAACAGGCGTGCTCCCAAAAAGGACATGGATTCACGCAAGAGTACCGCCGACGCCATGCTCTTGCTTTGAAAGACAAATAGCTTATTGGTAAAAAAGGCAAACAAGACGGAAACGAGCCAAGCCAAGGTGTTGGCAACGTAAAGATTCCAATGCAGTATATCGTATAAAAGGCCGGCTAAAAAAATATTGATGAGTGTGGTGAGAACACCGAATACCAAATACGAAAGCATCTCTGGTGAGGTGAGTAAACGCCACAGCTTTTTCACTTTATTCATACCGGGAACCCCTCCTGCAAGCCATACATAACAGTGTACCATTGTAACGCCCAACCTGCAATAGAAATTGCGGCAAATTTTGATTATTTAGAAGAATTCGAGAGAGCGTTGTCAACGGTTTTGTAAAATGTAGTTTGGTGCCCACTCGGCGGTGCTTTGCACGGGGAAAGCTTTAAAAAATATTCATCCTTTTTATTGACCATTTTAGTATAATTACTGGTATAATAACTGCAATAGGCTTGTTTGTACTCTGCGGGCAACACAACATTTGTTATGGAGCAGAGCAATACGTACAAGCGGCATCGCTTTATTCAAGAATTATTTTTTAATTATAGACAGAACGGGAGGACGGTTAAAATGGCGGCAGGAAAAATTATGGTAGTTGATGATGACCAGAACATCTGCGAGCTACTTCGGCTGTATTTGGAAAAGGAAGGCTTTCATGTGGCAATCGCCAATGATGGCAAAAGAGCGGTAGACCTGTTTGATGCAGAGAACCCGGATTTAATGCTGTTGGATATTATGCTGCCGGAGCTGGATGGATGGCAGGTATGCCGTGAAATCCGCAAGAAATCTCAATGTCCCATTATTATGCTTACGGCAAAGGGCGAAGTGTTTGACAAGGTACTTGGCTTGGAGCTGGGAGCGGACGACTATGTGGTAAAACCGTTTGAAGCCAAAGAGGTAGTTGCTCGTATTAAAGCGGTGCTGCGCCGTGTAGGCAAAAACAGCGATGAACTTATAAAGGAAGTTAAATTCGATAAGCTTTCGATTAACCTTACAAACTATGAGCTGCGTGTAAACGGAGCACAGGTGGACACGCCCCCCAAGGAAATGGAGCTGATTTACCACCTTGCCAGCAACCCCAACCGGGTGTTTACTCGTGACCAATTGCTGGATGAGGTGTGGGGATTTGACTATTATGGAGATTCCCGTACGGTAGACGTTCATGTAAAGCGGCTGCGCGAAAAGCTGGAGGGCGTTTCTGAAAAATGGGCCTTGAAAACCGTTTGGGGCGTAGGCTATAAGTTTGAAGTGAAGGAATAAATGGTCGTTAGGAAAGGGCGTCTTCCGGAGTGAAAAAAACTCTGTTTAAAAAGTACCTGAGAATTACCCTGCTGATTATATTTGTTAGCTTCATCTTTTTGGGTGTGGTAATGATTAGCTTTATTTCGCGCTACTGGCAGGACGAAAAGCGAGAGCTTCTGAGTAAAAATGCGCAGAGCGTAGCAGCGGTTGCCTCAGAAAGCGTAATCATGATTCAAAACAACCAATACATGGTGGATGGCAAACGAATGCAGGCATTCATCTCTGCATTTTCGGTCAATATTGATGCGGACATTTTTGTAACGGATAAAAACGGTGTTCGCCTTCTCTCTGCTTATACCGGCAGTGGAGATGTTGGTGCCGGAGCTGTGGACACGGAAATTATGAATCAGGTGGTAAAGGGCGGTTTTACAGGTACCGGTACGATGAAAGGGCTATACCAGCAGCCACACTACATTGTAGGTGTACCCATTCAGGTGGTTGGTGACAATGGAAACGCTGTAACCATTGGAGCCGTTTTTACGGCCTCAAACATCTACTCCTTGCAGGTTTACCGCACGGAGGCGCTTCGCATGTTTCTCATTGCTGCGGCAGTAGTTTTTATGCTGTCTTTTGTGATGGTATGGTTATTTTCGTATCGTTTGGTACGACCTTTGCATGAAATGTCTTTGGCGGCGCATAGCTTTGGTGAGGGGAACTTTTCGGTTCGTGTTCCGGTTAGCAGCAACGACGAGATTGGCCAGCTTGCACAGGCATTTAATAATATGGCGGCCTCCCTTGCGTCTGGTGAAACGGTGCGGCGAAACTTTATTGCCAACGTTTCACATGAGCTGAAAACCCCGATGACTACCATTGCCGGGTTTATTGATGGTATATTGGATGGAACAATTCCACCGGAGCAGCAGGAGAAATACCTGAAGATTGTTTCAACTGAGGTTAAGCGCCTTTCTCGCTTGGTTCGCACGATGCTCGACCTTTCTCGGATTGACAATGGAGAGTTAAAGCTGCGGCCCGGCCGATTTGATTTAACCAATACCATTCTTTCTGCCCTTTTGTCTTTTGAAAAGGCGATTGAAGACAAGCATTTGGAAGTGCGTGGGCTGGAGGATGCGGAGAGCTTGTTTGTGGACGGCGACCCGGATATGATACACCAAGTAATGTATAATCTGATTGAAAATGCCGTAAAGTTTACCAATACCGGTGGGTACCTTGAAATTCATGTGGATGAAAAACCCGACCGTAATATTGTGCGGGTGAAAAATAGCGGAGCGGGAATCCCGCCCGACGAAGTAGACATGATTTTTGAACGTTTTTATAAAACGGATAAATCGCGCAGTTATGATAAGAATGGAATGGGACTGGGTTTATATATTGTTCGCACCATTATTGGGCTGCACGGTGGCGAAATTTCAGTTTCGAGTGTGGAAAATGAGTACTGTGAGTTCCAATTTTGGCTGCCGAAAAACAAAGAGAAGCAGGTAAAGCTGGAAGCGGAGGATGCGCCGTTTAAGGAGCTCCCTAAAGAGAAAAAAGACACGAAGGGGTAAATCATTTACGGGGGGATTGAGTATGGACGAATTCGATTGGAAAAGACCCGATGAGGGGGATGCCGACAAGCCAGAGCAATCCCAGCGGCCGGATGCTTTACCAGAGGGTTTTTCTCGGGAGGTATTCTTGGGTGATGCGGGCGATGAAGAAAATGACCGCATACCAGACGACGTGTTGAGTACCAAGCAAGAGGATGGACAATTAAGTGAAGAAGTACCTGAAAGTACCTCTGTGAACGTCGAACGGGATGAGCCATCTAATGCGATAGAAATGGCGCAAGACAATAAGGAACTAGAGCAGGAGCCGACGCTGGAGGAGCCATCTCAGGAGAATCCACCACAAGAAACTCCCGTTGCGCCGACTGATGCCGCAAAAGGGGAGCAGGCTGGTACTAAGCAAGAGGAAACAACGCAGCAAAACCAATACCCATATGGTTCTGTGTACGGGCAGCCTGTGCAAGAGCAGCCATCGTACCACCCGAATGGCTCTGACCCCAATCGTGATAGAAATCCGGAGCAAAGCCCCTATGGGGATGCGCGAAACGGGTGGACGCCGCCGGCTGGTTACCCACCCTACCCACCGCCCTATGGGTACCCACCTTATCCGCCGCAGGGAGGGCAGGTGCCGTTTGGCTACCAGCCTCCGCGAGTGTATGCGCCATTTGGTGGAGGAATGGGATACCCACCGGAATATACTCCAAAACCACCGCGTAGTAAGGGTTACCGTTTATTTATTGGAATGCTCATTGCGCTAGGAGCTATCTTTGTTTTTGGTTTCTTTAGTATTAGCCTGTTTACTGCTTATTCCCCTCAAACAGAAGAGTCTACTGGTTCCTCACAGGCTCCGCAAGAGCCGTCACAGGCGCCACCGGAATCAGAAACCTCTCCACAGATTTCGGATACAGCCGAGCCACCACCTACTGGCGTGCTTACAGACTCACGCTTTGCTGGAATCAAGGTTTTACCAATTCCCGCAAGCGACGAAAGCACGGCTAAAGCGATTTATAAAGCGGTTTCTCCCTCTATCATCGGTGTGGTTTGCGAAATGCCAGAAGGCACAAGCTCGGGTTCCGGAATTATTTGCCGTGAGGATGGGTATATCATTACCAACTCGCATGTAATTAAGGACACAAAGCAGCACCAAAAGCTTCGTGTGATTCTGCATGATAATACCCAGTATAATGCCGCTGTGGTTGGTTTTGATAAAACAACGGATTTGGCAGTACTAAAGATTGATGCCAAAAATTTGCCCGTAGCTTCTTTTGGTAATTCCGATAAGCTTGAGGTGGGCGATTGGGTTTTGGCAATTGGCAACCCCGGTGGAATGACCTTTGCAAGCTCGCTCTCTCGGGGTGTAGTTTCGGGTTTGAATCGCTCGGTGGGTTACAGCGAAAAAGCCAATATGACGTATATTCAGACCGATACAGCAATTAGCCCCGGGGCTTCTGGCGGAGCACTATTAAACCTGTATGGGCAGGTTGTGGGGGTTAATACCTCGAAGCTGGTGGCGGAAGGCTATGAGGGAATGGGCTTTTCCATCCCCATTGCACGTGCTAAGGAAATTGTAGATGACTTGATTCAAAACGGGTATGTATCTGGGCGGGCACGCTTGGGTATTGGTGCGAATCAGGTGTCTAGTATTCAGCAGCAACTAGGTTGGCCGCAGGGTGTGATTATTGCTGCCATAGATTCCGAAAGTGCTTTTAGCGGCACAGAGGCAAAGGTAGGAGACATTATTACAAAGGTAGATGGAAACCAGATTTCTACCATGGCAGAGCTATACCAAAAGCTTGGTCTGCACAAGGCAGGAGAAAAAATGGAGGTTAGTATTTATCGACCTGGAAAGATTGGTAAGGATGGGAAGACCTTTGACGTGACTGTTACACTTTTAGCAGATAACGGTGATACACAAAAGACCATAAACGTAAAATAATTAGATGAATAAGAGCAAAGTGAGGAGTTGAATTCTTCTTCACTTTGCTATTTTATTTAAAAGATTGCCTGTTAATAAATGAGTTGTGATTTTAGTACTTTATAAATATCTTTTCTATTTTTATATAAGAGAGTGCTCACACAAAAAAGCCACCGGAGAATCCGGTGGCTTTAGTAAATGTATGAAATAAAAATATGTTAGAGTGTAGTGGTAAGCTCTTTTTCTTCTTCAGCTTCTTCCTCCAGTGGAAGTGGTTCTTCAAAATCGGTGGACTCCTGGCCGTCATCGTAAGTCATACTGTTTTCCGTGATACTATCCTGAGGGAAATCGTATTCTGATGCAAATGAGGAAAAGGAGGTACGATCGCCATCTTTGAGCTGGAATACGTTTACCAAGCTGAGCATAGTCTCCGCTTGACCGGAAAGCTCTTCACTGGCTGCCGCGCTTTGTTCCGCAGTTGCAGAGTTGGTTTGCACAACACCAGAGATTAGATTGATACCTTCGTTTACTTGATCAATTGCCACGGTTTGCTCTTGTGAGGAGATCGTTATTTCATGTATGACATTGGTCGTAATGGATGCTTTCTTTGAAATTTCTTCCAAAGAATTGCGAACCTGACCAACCAAATTGGTGCTGTTCTGTATGGCAGACAGGGTGTTTTCTACCAGAGCGGTTGTATTATCAGCGGCTTGTGCACTTTTGCTAGCCAGATTTCGTACTTCCTCCGCGACAACAGAGAAGCCTCTGCCAGCGGCACCGGCGCGAGCGGCCTCAACCGCTGCATTCAGAGCTAGAATATTGGTCTGGAATGCAATATCGTTAATTGTTTTAATAATTTTATTAATCTCAGCAGAGGTTCTCGCCATTTCAGACATGGAGCCGACCAGCTGCTGCATGATTGCGTCTCCGTCTTGAATTACACGGACGGTATTTTCTGCATTATCGTTAGCAGTTTGAGCATTGTCGGAATTAGCCTTTACTTTATCCGAGATTTCGCAAAGAGTAGCGGCAAGCTCTTCAATGGAGCTGGCTTGCTCGGTAGCTCCCTGTGAAAGGGTTTGAGCACCGATGGATACCTGTTCTGCACCTGTGGTGACTTGATTTGCAGAATCGTGAATTTGCGAAAGGGTACTGTTGAGTGAATCCAATATAGTAGTAAGTGCCTCTTTGATGGGTGCAAAGTCATTCTTGTAATCAATGTCTACCGAAACGGTCATATCTCCCTTAGAAATAGTGCCTAAAACATAAGAAATATTGTCGATGTATCCCTTTAAGTTGTTGGACATAGCACGCATACTGTTGGCAAGCACACCTAGCTCATCCTTAGAAGTGTAGGAAATATCCACATCGAGTTCCCCTTCCGAGAAGCGAAGCATGGCGGATTCAATTTGTTTAATTGGCTTTGTAATAAGGCGTACCACGTAAATGCAGATAAGAATAACAGCTAATAAAATTATGCCGCTTAAAATCATAATGATTTGGTAGGTTTGCTTTTCTGTTTTACCTGCCGATATGTAAAATTGGTTTGCAACCGATTTGGAGGAAGAGCTTAACGTGTAGGATAAGCTTTGCGATGAGTTCGCAGTAGTAATAAAATCGGAATAATACAGCTTTTTTGCTTCTTCAATCTCACCGCGGCTATACATTTCTTGCAGTTGGTTGCTAAGCTTCTGCAAATTCGTGGAGTTTGAAATAAGCAGATTTAGTTTATCTTGGTTGTCTTGTAAAATAAGATTATTCTTTAAAATGGCGATGTCGGACTGCATGGAGAGATCTAACCGGCGTAGCTCTGATTGATAGCCGACAATAGCGTCTTTATCATCGTTTGTGAGATACATAAGTAAATACTTTTGCTGGGCATTTAATGCCTTGCTTAAATCTTCCGCTGAAGTAACGGTTTGGTAGGGGCCTTGGTAAAAGTTGCTTAAGGAGCTTGCTATGGATTTCATACCTAGCGTGATAATGCATGCGATCATTCCACTGAATAAGATGACCACTAAAGCAAAGCTTATTGTCAATTTTTTAGGAATGGATAGATTTTTCATGGGGACCCTCCAAAACAACAATTTTAACCAAGCTTTATAGAAGCTTGGTTTCTATTCGGTCTCAATGTTTTTATTTTTTATGTAAAATTTTCCCATATTGTGACTGCGTCAATTATATAAGACTAGTCGAAATCTGTCAATCTGAATGAGGGCTAGAGCATGCCGAAAAAAAACGTTTCTTTTTGTAATTAATTACAATATTTACTTTTAAAATTAATACTATAGTGGACAAAAAAGAGAACGGAATCGTTTTCGATTCCGCTCAATTATAAAAATGCCCTTATATAAAAAGATTTTTGATGCTGATTCAGTTTTGCAAAAAAATAATTATTTTTGAGAATCTTAAAGAAAAAGATAATACAGTGTATAAAAAAGGAACAACTTTATTAATACTGCAAATATCATTAATTAAAATCCTTTTTCTCTACAATTTTGCAAGAAACAAGGTAGGATATAAGAAAACAAAGAATAGACATTCCAAAAGCGGCGTAGCAAAGAAGAATCACTGCTTGGTCATTTAGGGAGGGGGGAGCTATGGGAAGATTTTGTAACACAAATGCCAGCAGAAAGAATGAGGCAAACACTACCATAAGCAGAGTTCTTGTAGTTTGAGAACCAAAATGATAAATTAGGGGAAGCAAAAAGCTAATTAGTATAAGAGAAACCATTATGGAGGCCGCTATTTGTAGTAATATTTCTAAACTAAATACAGAACCAAAGGCGATATAAAATAGAAAGGAAATGCCTACTGCGGTAATCAGCACGAGCGACAGGAAAACATAACGCCCTCTAACGAGCACACGTTTGCTTACTGGCAGCGACAGTGCAAAAATGTTCCAGTGGCAGGTTTCATCATACGTAAATAGATTAAAAGATAAAAAAATTGTAAAATAAATTGATATAAAGGAGAAGAGTCCCCCATTGAGTAAAGAGAGGTTTGAACGCATTGCCAAGGATGCAGCAAATAATAGAAGTAGGACAATGCCAAAGGAAGTAAGACTGCGTTTTGAAATCATAAAGTCTTTTAATAGTAAGCCTTTCATTGGTGATGCTCCTTTCCGTAGAAAACCATGATGTCATCAATGCCGGCGGCATCAACAACTAGACTGGGATGTGCTTTTTGGAAAGTCGTACGGTTTGCGACAAGTGCCTCACAGCCAAAGGAATTTTTACGATTGCGGAGGTACTCCTTGTTTGAAAGCTTCGCAAAGTCTTGCGCACTGCACTTTACAACACCGTAGGAATCCAAAATTGCGTCCTTTGAATCGCTGAGAAGTACCTTGCCATCATGAACAAAGGTAACGTAATCTGCGATTCGCTCTAAATCTGCCGTGATATGTGATGAAAATAGAACAGCATGTTCCTCGTCTTGAATGAAATCCAGAAGTAGATCGAGTATTTCGCTGCGAACTACGGGGTCAAGACCACTGGTGGCTTCATCCAGAATCAGTAGGCGGGGGTGGTGAGCCAATGCTGCGGCGATGGAGAGCTTCATCCGCATTCCTTTTGAAAAGTCCTTTATCTTCTTATCTTTGGGTAAATTGAATTCCTTTAAATATGATTGGTATAATGGTTCATCCCAAGTTTGAAAGAAATTTTTTAAAAGACTGCTTATGTTGTGAGAATTAAAATCACCCGGGAAATAACTGTCGTCGAATACAACACCAATTTGCTCTTTAATTTTGCGCTCATGCTTTTTTAAATCGAGCCCGAAAACCTTTATTTCTCCCCCGTTCGATTGCATCTCGTTTAAAATTAATTTAATGGTAGTGGTTTTACCGGCTCCGTTTTCGCCTACCATTCCCATAATGCTTCCGCCGGGAACCGAAAAGCTGATGTCCTGTAGAGAAAACGATTTAAAGGTTTTTGTTAAGCCACGAACCTCTAATAAATTGCTCATATAGATTCTCCTTTGTATAAACGGTTGAGAAGGTCGGAAAGCTGCTCCTGTGAAATGGAAGCGAATAACGCAAGCTGAACTGCCTTTGAAAGGTGCTCTTTCATTTGGCGCAGATGCTCCTCTTGAATAGCATTCACATTTCGTGCGGCAACAAAACTACCTTTGCCTGCCCGTGTGATTAAAAAGCCATCCCGTTCTAAATCTTCATAAGCCCGTTTTGTTGTAATTACGCTGATGCGCAGTTCCTTTGCTAAAACGCGCATGGATGGTAAAGCGTCCCCTTCTTTTAGCGCACCATTGATAATTTGATTTTTAATTTGATGCGTAATTTGCTCATAGATGGGTCTGCTGTCGGAGTTGCTGATAAGAATATCCACGTAGCTCTCCTTTCGTCATACTGTATATACACTATATGTACAGTATACTCGCTTAAAGAAAAAAGTCAACCCAAATTTAAAAAATACAGATTGTATATTTACTTGAATATTTTACCTTATGTGATAGGAAACGACTTTTTTAGGGTTAAATAAAATAATTTTAGAAAACTTTCTCTTTCGGGAGAAAGTTTTTTTAATTTGTCGGGGGGATTCATAAGCAGTCGAATTTTGGTAGAGAAAGTAAAAGATTGTGGGAAAAGACGCAACAAAGTAAAAAGCACTCTATAAATTCTTGATAAAAAAACGTTTTACCGAAAAAGTGAAAATAAAGAGAGAAAGGAGTTTACATGACACAAACCGATAAATCGAAACGAAAGATTATGCGCGGGTACGACAAGCTGGCGTTTGGTGGTATTTCAGATGCGGTGTGGCTGATGTGCTGCGATGACCCTAATGGAATGGAAATACGTAAATTGGATTTATTTAATGTTGCAGAGATTAAGCGCCCAAAGGGCGGGGGAATGGAGATTAAGTTTTTTGACCGCATAAAGGCGATGCAGTGCCTTGAGCAGATTAGTGAAGAAAGCAAACAAGGGGCCGGTGATTTTTACCGTGCGTTAGAGCAAAGTGTAAGCTGCTTTCAGACGGATTCTATTGAGGGGGAATAAGCTTGGCATTTCATCCGTTTTCAAAAAAACAGCTTCAGGCATTGAGCTGGTGGTGCAAGGGTAGCCCTTATGAGCAGTACAGTGCTGTTATTTGTGACGGAGCGGTAAGAAGCGGGAAAACAATGTGCCTTGGTATCTCTTTTATTTCATGGTCGCTTTCCCGTTTTCATGGACAAGCCTTTGCCCTTTGCGGAAAAACCATTCGTTCGCTGCGCCGGAATTTAGTCGTGCCTTTGATGCCGGTGCTACGGGAAAACGGTTTTGAATGTACGATGCAACTCTCTGAAAACATGCTGACGATTGCAGCTTGCGGAAGAGAAAATCGTTACTATTTATTTGGTGGTAAGGATGAGTCTTCCGGTGCACTCATACAAGGGATGACACTGGCGGGGGTGTTGTTTGATGAGGTGGCTTTGATGCCCCGCTCATTTGTAGAGCAGGCACTGGCTCGCTGCTCGGTTGAGGGTTCAACTTTTTGGTTCAACTGTAATCCGGAGAACCCACAGCATTGGTTTTACCGCGAATGGATTGTAAATGCACCGCAAAAAAGAGCCTTGTATCTTCATTTTCAAATGGAGGATAATCCGTCCCTCTCAAAAGCAATGCTAGAGCGTTACCGCGGGCTGTATTCCGGAACTTTTTTTCGGCGCTTTGTGTTGGGAGAATGGGTGGCGGCAGAGGGGCTTGTGTACCCTTTTATGACACAGGAGCAATTTTGCCCCGTGCCTAGCGGTGTGTTTGAGCGGTATATCATCTCTTGTGATTACGGCACAGTCAACCCCTCCTCCTTTGGGTTATGGGGGGAACAGAACGGCTGTTGGTATCGGCTGGCAGAGTATTACTACGATTCCCGCCGGGAGGGTTTTCAGCGAACGGATGAGGAGCATTATACCGGTTTGTGTAAGCTTGCAGGAGCACGAAGAATCGAATGTGTTGTAGCCGACCCTTCTGCGGCAAGCTTTATGGCGGTGATTCGCCGGCACGGGAGCTACCCAGTGGTACCGGCAAAAAACGATGTAGTAGACGGAATACGTCAGGTTGCGGCTGCATTAAAGGAGGGGCAGATTCGCATTTGCGATACCTGCCCAGATGCTATGCGGGAATTTTCACTGTACCGTTGGAGCTCCGATCACACTAAGGATACCCCAATCAAGGAAAACGACCATGCCATGGACGACATTCGATATTTTACCGCAACGATATTACAGCAAGACGCGGCAGGCTGCTATGCGGTAGCTGCACCGCGCCGGACAGGAGAATACGATGGGTTGGTTTAAAACAAAAAAGAGCGCGGATTCCGTTCCCGCCGCACAAACGGCTTTGCGTTCCGAGTGGCAGTCGGGCTGGAGCTGGAACCGGTGTACACCGCTTTCCGGTGGGGAACAGCGCTTGTACGGCACACTACGGGAGTCGGTTCCGTTGATATCGGCTGCACTGGAGAAAACAGTAAGGCTCATTGGTACCTTTTATGTGGATTGCCCAGATTCTTCTGCTCAACGTGCATTGAATGCCTTTTTAAAGCATGTTCCGGTAGGTATGGCGCAAAACGGTATTCAGGCATTTTTAAGTACTTATTTGGATCAAATGCTTACTTATGGTACTGCTGTGGGTGAAATTTTATTGAGGACAGATGCTTCTAACATTGCGGGGCTTTACAATGCAAAGCTGGATCACTTGGAGCTTCAGCGTGGAGAAAATCCTCTGGAGGTGAGCCTTTGTGTTCGTGGGCAGTCCGGTGAGTTGGTACCGGTAAGAAACCCCGATTTGCTGCTGTTTTCTGCACTAAACCCTCAGCCGGGCGAAGTACATGGAGTATCGATTTTAAGGGGTCTGCCGTTTATGGGAGAAATTCTCATGAAAATTTACCACACCATCGGTGTGAACTGGGATCGAGTGGGAAATGCCCGTTTTGCAGTTACCTATAAACCCTCCGGAGAGGGGGATCGCGCTTTCGGAGCGGAGCGTGCCCGGCAGATTGCGGAGCAATGGAGCCGGGCCATGCAGCCGGGAGCTGGGGTAAGCGATTTTGTTGCTGTTGGTGATGTAAGTATTCGCGTAATTGGCGCGGATAACCAGATTTTGGACAGCCAGATTCCAGTTCGCCAGCTTTTGGAGCAGATTGTTGCGAAGCTTGGTGTGCCGCCGTTTTTGCTTGGGCTTTCGTGGTCGTCTACGGAGCGAATGTCCTCCCAGCAGTCGGATCTTCTCACGAGCGAATTGGAGAGCTACCGGCGTCTATTGGAGCCGGTAATCGAGAAAATATGCCGCTTATGGCTTGCGATGAATGGGTATTCGGAGCAAATGGAAATTGTTTGGGAAGACATTAGCTTGCAGGATACGGTTGACCTGGCGGGCGCAAGGCTGAAAGACGCACAGGCTGCAAAGCTGGAGTGGGATGTGCAAAAAGAGAGAGAGGGAAAAGCGTGAGAGAGGGATATGTTTTAAAAAGTGCCGAGGCGGCGATTTCTGAACAAGAGTTAGAGTGTATAAGCCGCTATACAAGGCGAGAGTTCTCCCCTGAAGAGCTGTATGTATTTTCGGTTGTGCTATGCGATAACGAGGTTGACCGTGATTTTGAACGGTTTACCATCTCCGCCTTAGAGCGGCTGGGTAAGCTTTTTCTTGGGAAAACCGGATTGTTTGACCATAGCATGAAAAGCGGCGACCAAACCGCACGCATTTTTTCTACGCACATAGAGACGGATGCGCAGAAAAAGACACAGGCGGGGGAAGCGTACACACGACTGGTGGCAAGGGCATATTTACCCAAATCCAAGAAGAATAGCGATTTGATTCTGGAGCTGGAGTCGGGAATAAAAAAAGAGGTAAGCGTTGGCTGTGCCGTTGGGAAAGCTCGCTGCTCCATTTGTGGAGCTGACCGTAAAAGTCAAACTTGTACACACGTTAAGGGACACAGCTATGATAATAGCATTTGTTGTACGGTATTAGATGAACCGACAGACGCTTATGAATGGTCGTTTGTTGCGGTGCCGGCACAGCGGCAAGCCGGAGTAATCAAAGGCTTTTTACCAGAAAGAGAGGGTGAATTGGGGATGGAACATATTCAGAAAGCGTTACAATCCGGGCAAGGTGTTACACTTACGTCGGAACAGGCAGGTGTGCTCTCCAAACACATAGTAGAGCTAAAAGCGCTTGCAGAAAGCGGCAGGCAGTACCGTGAGAGTGTAAGTAAAAGTATTGTAAGGCTTTGTGCGCTCAATCAATCAGGAATTCCCTGTGACGTAATGAGCCGTGCAGTAAAAAATTTGGAGCTAGATGACCTGATTTTGCTCGAGAAGTCTCTCAAGCAAAAGGCCACCGATGCAATGCCCATGCGCCCGCAGCTGATGAGGGAAGCTGTGGCTGAGGAAGCAGGTAGGAACGATGTATTCCGAATTTAACGACAAAGGGGAGGATTCAAAATGAAAGTAGAACTAAATGGATTTGGAGAAAAGATGGTTACCTTTGAGGCGGCACAAGGAACTGTAGCCGGTATGCCGGTGATGATGAGCGTTAACGGAAAGGTTGCCCCCTGTGCGGCGGGCAAGCTATTTTGCGGCATTGCAGGAAATGTTCGCGGCGAATTTGCCGCTGTTCAGCTAGCTGGCTATGTGAAAGTGCCCTACTCCGGTACGGCGCCCGCAGTGGGTTACCAAGCGTTTAGCGGAGATGGGGCTGGAAAAGTGAAAGTGGATTCTACCGGAAGATCGCTTTTGGTAGTGGATGTAGATACCGCGACAGCCGTATGCGGAATTATTCTGTAAGCAGAAAGGGAGAAGATAAAATGGCTTTTTACGATACTCTAAAATTAGAAAAAGGAATGTACGGTACAGGTAAAACGTTTACCCAAAACTTGGAGGAGCTCGACCCCTCTACTCATTATGAGGGAACTCCCTTTGCCGGGCTGGACGCTTACCAGCGTCAGCTAAAGCGCTTTGATATTCGTGTGGGAGGAGCCGGCTCTGATACGGTTGAAAAGTTCTTCCAAACCAGTGACAGCGCGGCTTTGTTCCCCGAATATGTATCTCGTGCGGTTCGCCAAGGGATGGAGCGGGCAGACCTGCTGCCGTCCATCGTTGCGACGGTCACTAAAATCAATTCGATGGATTACCGCACAATTACATCGGACCCATTACCGCGTGAAAAAGAACTTTTGCCGGTCGCCGAGGGTGCACAAATCCCTCAAACAGTAGTGAAAACACAGGAGAATCTTGTGCGCCTGCACAAGCGCGGCCGCATGTTGGTTGCTTCCTATGAAGCACTGCGTTTTCAAAAGCTGGATTTGTTTACCGTCACTCTGCGGCAAATTGGTGCCTATATTGCCCGTGCTCAATTAGAGGACGCTGTCGATGTTCTGCTTGATGGGGACGGTAATGCAAACCCTGCACCGGTCACGCAGGTAAGTGGTGCGTTGGCATATAAAAATGTGATTGGTTTGTGGAGTGCGTTGCAGCCCTATGAGCTAAATACCATTTTGGCATCGACCCCAGCAGTGGAAGATATTTTGAACTTAAAGGAGTTTCAGGATTCCAAAGCGGGGTTGGATTTTCAGGGTACCGGTAAGCTGGCCACCCCACTGGGTGCAAAGCTTCTGCATGTACCGTCACTTTCCGGTAACCGCATGATTGGTATTGATAAAAACTGCGCCTTGGAGATGGTACAGGCCGGTGAAGTGCTAACAGATTCGGACAAACTGATAGACCGCCAGCTAGAGCGTGCTTCGATTAGTGTGATTGCCGGGTTTGCGAAAATATTTGCTGGCGCAAGTAGAGCTGTGAGCTATACCGGAGAATAAGAAAGGAGGGAAAGCCGATGAATTTGCCAGCAATACAAGAACGTTTTCTTTGCCTTTCGGGGCTTTCCCCGCAAGAGGCGCAGGTGTGGCTTGGGCTATGTGAGGAGGCCATGCAGGAGCTGAGCGCACAGGTGCTTAGGGAGGAAGAAAGTGCGGGGGCTTTGCTGAATGCAGCTGCTGGTGCACTGGCTTTTTACCGCTATACGGTGGCGCAAAGCAGTGGGGTAGAAAGTGAAGTTTCAGCAGGTGAGGTACGTGTAACCAAAAGCCTTGCTGGAATGGAGGCAGCTCGCAGGCTGTGGCAGGAGGCTCGGCGGGCGGTCTCCCCTTACCTCTGCGATACTGAATTTTATTTTAAGCAGGTGCAGTCATGAGGCGGTCTGTCTTTCTTCGCCGAATGCTCCGGCAGTATGGTAGTAATGTAACGGTGACCGCAGATAATGCTGAGACACAAACAGTGCATGCGCTCATTCAGGCGATGAATTACAAAAACAAGGTTACCCCGAAGGATGTTTGGATGCCGGAGGGGTACTTTGATAATTCTCATTTTTCTTACATTGGTCCACCGGAATGCCGGTTAGACCAAATGAGCGGAGTGGTTTTAAGCTGCTCCGAAAAAAGCTACCAGGTCATTCGTGCACAATGCTTTGAGGTGGGAAACCAAATTTTATATCTATGGGCGGTTTTAAAGGAATTGCCGGGGGAGGAAACAGATGGCGGATTTTGATTTGTTGGAACAGGAGCTGCTTCACCAGTTAACGGAAAAGGAGACCCTTCGAGATATTCGTTTTTCAAGGGCATGGGAAACGCGGAAGGGGAGAACAGAGGGGGTAAGCGCTTATCTTAAAATTCTGCCGGTACGTTTTGTTCCCGCTTCACTGGATGAATCTCTGCGCCGTGCTGAGCTTACGGTGAGCCTTTGGATTTCTGCTTCACGGGAAATGGGTGCCAATGCGTGTGTGGACGCATTCTCACGCATTAGCGATGCACTGCTGTTTGGGGATAATGGGTTGTGTTTGCAGACCATTTCATGCGGTAAGGTGGAATATTCGGATACAACAGAAGCATTTCGGATGAATGCGGAGGTAGGTATGACCGCTTATTGTAAGGAAAGCAGGGGCTAACATGGAGCTGTTATTACCCAAGCGCCAAAGTGTTTCGATTGAGCTGAATGGGAATAAAATAGCGGCTGCAAACTCGGTGAAATGCGTGTGTGTGAAAGAACGCAAGCCGATATACGCTTTTGGTGAGGGTGAGCCGGTCGCCTTTCTGGAGCGTGAGCCCTCTTATCGGCTAGAGCTTTCGCAGCTTAGCGTTCCAAACGGTAGCACAAATCGGTCGTCCCTATGGGAGTTAACCGATTTTAGGCTGGTTACTGTGCAGGATGGCATACGAACTGTGTACAACGGGTGTGAGTGGCTGGAGCTTACCGAGCAGGCAGAAGCTGGGGATGGCTTCTTAGCGGAGCATGCAATCATCACTGCCCGAAAAAGACGAAGAGAGGAAGATGCGGTATGAATCAGAATTTGAGCGCGGCAGTTGATACTACCGCAGTGCAGGAAAGAGAAGAAGCGGAGCGCATCAGCCGCGCGTTGGAGCGCGATTACCGCCGTTACCCGCACCCAATTTTGGAGGGTGAGCAGGTATGAAGTTGCAACCAATGAAATATGGGGAGTATGTTTGGCCGCATAACCCCGAAAAGCTAACGGTAACTTGCCGCAGAGCGGTAAAAGAGCTTCATGCACCATTTGCCGGGAGCATTTTGCAGGATTATGGGGTACAAAAGCGTGTGGTAGAGGGCGAGGGTGAGTTTTACGGTGCAAACTGTATCGCGCAGTTTCAAAAGCTATATACCCAGCTCGAGAAAACCGAGCGTTCTGTGCTTACCCTGCCAAATGTTCCTCCATTTTACGCTCGGTTTCTATCACTTGAAATGATTGGAAACCCGGAACCGGATTTGGTAAGGTACCGCTTTGTGTTTTGGGAAGACGGCATTGCCGAGGCGGAAGAAAATCTTCTCTCCGGACAGCTCTATAAATGTGCAGAGGGCGATGATTTGTGGAGGATTGCCACTGCATACTCGGTGACAGTTGACCAGATTCTGGAGAAAAATCCTCAAATTCGCTGGCCAAACTACCTGCAAGAAGGGGAAAGGCTGGTGATTCCGTGACGTTTGAGGGAATTACTGCAACAGGTAAAGTGTATTCACTCGGTAATCCGCTTTCCGTTCATATAACCAAGGGAGCGGGTGCTCCGGCAGACGAGTTGGTTGGGGAGTTTTCATGGAGTAACCTGCCGCCCTTGTATCGTCTTCGTGTTTTGGATGGAGAAAAAATCATCTTTTATGGCCTGCTGGATGTACAGCAGGAGCGGCATTCCACCAAAGGGGATTTTGTAGGGGTGGAGGTGCGCAGTATGGCCGCATTGCTACTCGATAATGAAGCGGTGCCGCAAATGTATTACTCCCCTCCGTTCTCCACGGTGTTTTCACGCCATGCCGCCCCCTATGGGTTTACACAGTACCAAGTTCCCTATGGAGCTGTGAAAATCGGTGATTTCACAGTCACAAAAGGAATGAGTGAATGGCAGGTACTTGAAAGTTTTTGTCGTCGGGCTTGGAATGCAGTTCCCACAATGCAGGACGGCGATGTATTTACCATAGGAAAGATTGAGGAAGAAGCCCCTATTGTTTTTGGCGATTTGGGGCTGGGGCAAGGCTGCCTTTCACGAACAAGAACGCGTCGTGAGCATGAGAGAATCAGTGAGGTTCTCACCCGTAACCCTCAAAATGGTAGGTTTACGGTTTCTTATAAAGAGGAACAGGCCCTGCGCGATGGTATTCGGCGGCGCCGCTGTATGGGGACATCTCAAACAGCAGACGGGAGACACGTGCTTGATAATGCAAGGCGAAAGTCACTGGAATACACTTGGGTATTACCGGGGTGGCTGAATATACAGCCGGGGAGAAATGCAGAGATAAACGACCGTTATTTTGGGCACGTGGAGAGCCTAACGGTGTGGAGCGTGAAGTATTCATTGGATGCCGCGGGAATGGTTTGCAGCGTTACCTTGCGGCAGTCGGGCTGAGTAAGGAGGGAATAGCATGTGGCTTACCGAAAAAATGGTGGAATCCCAAACGACGGGCGAGGTGTTTTCTGGTAAAGTGACAGGAGGGCAAAATGCTCAAGTGGCAGTACAGGGAGAAAGTGAGTACCGTGAGCTTGCTCTTGCTGCACCTTGGGGGATTGCCTATCTTCCACCAGCGGGTGCCAAGGCGGTTATCCTTGGTAGCGGGCAGCAATCCGTTTGTGCCGGTACCATTGTGGAAAGCAGCGAGCTGGAGCCCGGTGAACTGCTATTGTATTCTGCCGGGGGAGCACGTATCTGCCTGAAAAACAGTGGGGACGTTATTATAAATGGGCAGATCTTTGCCAAAGTGGAGGAATCGTAATGGATACAAAGCTAGAACAGGGAGATTTTGAGGTTGGTGAGAATGGTCTGCCCCGTTCGGTCAGCGGGAAGGAAGAGCTGTTGCAAAGAGCAACCATTCGCCTTACCGTGCCGCGGGGAAGCTTTTCTTATGACCCGGCTCTCGGTAGTAAATTGCACACGCTGGTATTGTCAGGTCCCGACTTGAACGCCAGAGCGCGTGAATTAGTGGAAGAGGCTCTTGCACCTCTACCGGGGATTTCGGTGGAGCAGGTTCTGTGTACGCCGCTTGGTGCACGCCGCGCACGGCTGACAATCGAGCTTTCTACCTCCTTTGGTATAGGAACAATTACAATGGAACTAACGGGCGAGGAGGGGTAGAATGGAGAGCTACGATTCCGTATTAAAAAGAATGCAGATCAGCTTTGAGGGGTTAGCGGGGTTTTCGGCAGACGATGCTTCTGATTTAGGAATTCGAATCAAGGTAATAGCAGGTGAGGTTTATTCCCTGCTATGCGGAATAGAGTGGCTAAAAAAGCAGATATTCCCCCAAACGGCACAGGGGGAGTATCTAGAGATGCACGCCGCTCAGCGCGGAATCACCCGTAAAAGCGCGGTGTCGTCATCTGGCACGCTGGTTTTCGGTCGCACAAGTACATTGCCGTACGATGTTTTGATTCCAGAAGGAACGGTATGCTCTGTCTCTGGCGAAAGTGGTCTCCGTTTTGAAACAACCAAAGCAGTGACACTTACGGCGGGTTCCCGCACAGTACAAGCGCCAGCCGTTTCACAGCAGGGTGGCAGAGCCACAAATACAGCAGCGAATACGGTAACGCTGTTGTTGACCCCACCGGCGGGCATAGAAAGCGTTCAAAACGCAAATGCTTTTACCGGTGGAACCAATGAAGAAAGTGACGATGAGCTTCGCAAGCGCCTGCAAAAAAGTTATGAGGTATTGCCGAATGGAACAAATGCGGAATTTTACCGCAGCTTTGTGGTGCAGTATGACGGGATACAATCTGCCAATGTTGTACCCCGAGCGCAGGGCGCAGGTACGGTTGCCATTTATGCTGCCGGTCGGGGAGCCGCGCCCTCCACAGAGCTTCTTACTTATATACAGGCAGAGCTGAATCACTTGCGTGAAATAAATGTAAACGTGACAGTTTTGCCGGCGCAATTAGCAGCGTTTCCGATCTCGTTATACATTGACCCCGCACCGGGCTGTACACTTGCGGCCGCAACTGCGCAGGCAATACAAGAAATCGAAGCTTATTTTGAACAGCTTTCGGTTGGAGAATCGGTCATACTAGCTCAAATCGGTAAGAGGTTAATGGATACTGGACTGATTCGAAATTACCGTTTTGACGAAACCTTAACCAAGGACAAAAAGATGGAGATTTCACAGCTCGCTGTGCCGGACCCCGTTTATGTTCAGCAAATGGGGAGCGTGGTATAAATGAGGGCAATGGATTCGCTGAAACATAAATTACAGCCGCTGCGGCTTTACCGGTTTGACGGCAACAGTCGTGTGGAAGCGGAGCTTGCCGCTGCGGCAGCAGGGCTCGATTTAGCATATCAGGCTCTGGAGGAGCTAACGCAGGAAGCGTTTGTTCCAACCGCACAGAGTATAGGGCTTGCGATGCGAGAGCTTTCTTTTGGTTCAGAACGAGCCGATTTGCCGATGGGGCTCCGGCGCAGCATGCTTTTGTACCGTGGGGCGGTAACCGTAAATGACAATACTAAGCAAAGTCTCGAGCAGGCTTTGCTTAGTATCGGTATTCGTGCGGAGCTTTTTGAGGTGCCGGAAGAACAAAAGCTGTATGTGCTTTGCCGTGAAGTGCTTGACCAATCGGTTACGCGGTACCGATTAAAGCAGGCGGCCTTGCAGCTTCTGCCTGCGCATTTAGAGATTCTATTTGATTTTGGAAAAGTTACTTGGTCTTATCTAAATAATACAGAAAAATCATTTCAGGAGTTAGAAAATCCCGGTTATACCTGGGCGCAGATTCGAGAACTGGAATAATGGAAGGAACTGGAGGGGAAACAGGGTGCCATCTACGAATAAAACGCCCAAGCTGGGGCTAAATAGCTGGGTAGAGAGCGATAAACCAAGGCGCGAAGATTTTGTGCAGGATAATACAATTTTAGACACAATCCTTAGCGAGCATTTTGCGGATGTAGTGCAGCATTTAACCACCGTAGACCGCCAAAAGCTAAATGAAGGCGTGGTGGTGGGTAGCCGAACGGGTACCGGTACGGAGGAAGCTTCCATCTCACTCGATTTTGAGCCAAAGCTTTTCCTGCTTTTTGCAAAGGATAAGGCGATCACGGAGTCGAATTTCTCCAGCAGTTATACGGTGGTGAACTCTGGCGTAGCCACGCAGTGGGGCAGTACCGCCGGGCTTGCAATGAGCGGGAAAAAGGTTACCGTAAAGCAGAGTAAAAACGCACCGGAAGCGGGCGGTGCTCAGATGAATCTGAACAAGCTGTACGGGCAGTATATTTATATAGCGGTACGTTAAAGGCAATTGACGAACTGTAATTTTTATACTATGATAAGGTACAAATTGTTCCCGGATGTGGTCTAAGTTCCGGGTTGTGGATAGGAGTTTTTATGGAACTGTTTGAAAATGAGATTCACCCGGAGCGGGCGCTTTTGGTGGCGGTAGATACTGGCGATTATGATGTACAGGCTTCAATGGCGGAGCTGTACGAGCTAACGCGGAGCGCAGGTGCAGACCCGGTTGGCTCCATGGTGCAAAAGCGCCCATCGCCGGATAAGGCTACCTGCGTTGGCTCCGGTATGGCAGATGATATTGCCGAACACTGTAAGCACAATGAAATGGATTTGCTTATTTTTGACAGTGAGCTTTCGCCTACTCAAATCCGCAACCTGGAAGCGCTAACAAATGTGCGAGTGATTGACCGCACCATGTTAATTTTAGATATATTTGCGGCTCGGGCAAAATCGAAGGAGGGTAAGCTTCAGGTTGAGCTTGCACAGCTTCGCTATTTGCTGCCACGGCTGAGCGGCAAGGGCATTGCGATGTCTCGCTTAGGCGGCGGTATTGGTACGCGCGGCCCTGGTGAAACCAAGCTGGAGACAGACCGCCGGCACATTCGGCGTAAGATTGAGAATCTAAAGGAACAGCTCGATGAGGTGGAGAAGCATCGCGAGCAGATTAACCGCCGCCGCCAAAAGGATGGCGTTATTACGGTTGCACTGGTCGGCTACACCAATGCTGGTAAAAGCACGCTCATGAATTACCTAACGCAGGCGGGCGTTTTGGCAAAGGATCAATTGTTTGCAACGCTTGACCCCACCGCCCGTGCTTTAAAGTTGCCAAGTGGTGTGACCGTAATGCTGATAGATACCGTTGGTTTTGTTCGCAGACTGCCCCACCACTTAATTAACGCGTTCCGTTCTACACTGGAACAAGCAGCGTTGGCGGATTTAATTTTGAATGTATGTGATGCATCAAGCCCAGAAGCGCAAACACACCTTGAGGTAACTCGAACTCTATTATCTGATTTGGGGTGCAAGGACCGCCCCATGATTCCGGTACTGAATAAATGTGATTTAGTTCCCGAGCTTGGCACAGTTCCCATGATTGGGAATGCGGTTCGTATTAGTGCTTTTACCGGAGCGGGAATTGACCAACTGCTTGATACTATTGAGCGGAATCTGCCGGTTCGCACGGTACTGGTTGAGGCATTACTTCCTTTCTCAGAAAGTGGATTAGCTGCTCGCGTTCGCAAGGATGGCGTTTTGCAGGAAGAAGAATACACGGAAAATGGGCTGAAAATTATAGCAAGGGTAGGGCCGGAGCTATTGCAGCAGCTTACCCCTTATTTGGTGGAACCAGACCTTTCGTAAAATACATGGCAAAAAGAAAGACATCCAAAAGAACGAAGTTCCTTTGGATGTCTTTCTTTTTGTTTAAACGATTTATTTGGCTTGGTTTTTGCGAAGCATTAAATAATTTTCTAATATAATGGTTGCGGCTACGGCGTCCACCACCGCTTTGCGGCGTTTGCCGCGCGTGTCGGTTGCGTTAAGGTAATTGTGTGCCGTAATTGTGGTGCCTCGCTCGTCACAGAATGCAACCGGAATGCCGCTTTCCTGCTCAAGCTTTGCACCAATTGCTCGGGCATTCTGCGCGCTTTCGCCTTCGCTGCCGTCCATATTGCGGGGCAGGCCAATCACCAAGAGCTTTGCTCCGTTTTGCTTTGCGGCTTCTATAATGGCGAGGCACAGCCGTTCTTGGCTGTGCTCCTGCACCACTGTGAGCGGGCTGGCCAATCGTTCGCCTTCGTCGCATATAGCCAGGCCAGTGCGTGCCTTGCCTAAATCTACTGCTAATATTTTCATGGCATGCCCTCCGTTTCTTAATATGCTAAAACGTACAGATTTATCGACTCATTGGGAGAGTGCTACGCAATGAATCGGTAACAAAATCGCTGATGGGTAGTTACTTTTTGCGCGTCCAATCACGCGGGTTAATCACGGAGGCTTCTCCCTGTAAATGAGATGAATCGTTCTTTAGAACAATGGTGGAACGTAGTGCGTCATCATAGTCGATAATGCTTACGGCGGTATTATCGCTCCAGTCCATGTCGTTCAGTTGTTCAATCGGCCAGCCCTGTGCACGGCAAAGGAAGTTACGGATGGCACAGCCGTGGCTGGTGACCGCAATGGTTTTGCCCGGGTTTTCTTTTACTAGCTCTATCACAGTGTTCCAGATACGGTCGTAAATTTCTCGCATGCTTTCGCCCTCTTTGGGGGAGAACTCGTAAGGTGTTTTCCACCAGATTTTCTCCATGTCCGGGAATTTCTCTGGCAGCTCCATCCATGGTACCCCTTCCCATTCTCCGCCGTTTAGCTCAATTAAGCCCGGATTCTGTAAAATAGGCAGGTTGTGGTACTGGTTTACGGCTTCCGCAGTTTGGTACGCGCGTACCAACGGACTGGAATACAGTACATCAATGGGTGTGTTGCGCAGGCGCAGAGCCAGCAGTTCAAGCTGGCGACGGCCGTTTTCGGTGATAGGAGCATCCGTGTGCCCCTGAAAAATCTGTTTTACGTTTCCTTCCGCCTCACAATGGCGGATTAAGATTACTCTGGTCATTCGCTGCTCCTTTTCATTGTCGTTACCAGGGCTTTACACCACCGGTAAGTTCGGTAACGGAAGAAATTCCGTTTTGCTCCATATATTCGTTCAGCCCCTTTAAAATATGCAGGGGCGCTTTGGGGTCGCTAAAAAATACCGTGCCGATTTGCAGGGCACTCGCGCCAGCCAACAGCATTTCAACGGCGTCCTGCCAGCTGGTGATGCCGCCCATACCCACCACGGGAATTTGAACGCGCGAGGCAGCCTGCCAAACCATGCGTACCGCTACCGGAAACACTGCCGGGCCGGAAAGCCCGCCTGTATTGTTGTGCAGAATGGGGCGGCGGCTTTTAATATCGATCCGCATTCCGGTTAAGGTGTTAATGAGGGAAATGGCATCTGCACCGGCGCTTTCCGCAGCGGCCGCGATGTCACCAATATCCGCCACATTGGGGGAAAGCTTCACCATTAGCGGCTTTCTGCAATAACGCCGCACCTGCGCTGTGATTTCTTCTACGCCCGCGCAAGAGGTGCCAAAGTGCACGCCACCCTCTTTTACGTTCGGACACGAGATATTCAGCTCAATCATGTCTACGGCGGAGTCGGAGAGTCTCTCTGCCATTTCGCAGTATTCGGCGGGTGTATTACCGGCTATATTTGCAATAATGCGTGTGCCCTGTTGGGAAAGCCAAGGCAAATCCTTCTCGAGGAAAGCCTGAACTCCCGGGTTTTGCAGCCCTACGGCATTGAGCATCCCGCTGGGGGTTTCTGCAATACGAGCCGGTGGGTTACCTGCTCGCTCTTTGAGCGTGATTCCCTTGCAGGAAATACCGCCAAGGGTAGAGAGTGGAAAAAACTCTTGGTATTCATGGCCGAAGCCAAACGTGCCAGAGGCCGCAATCAGCGGGTTTTCAAATGTAACTCCGGCAATGGTCACCTTTAAATCTGCCATGCGTTATTCCTCCCACACGATGCTCCGGCTGTCGAACACCGGGCCGTCCTTACACACGTGGCCATACATCTCTTTGCCGTCCCGCTTAATCTTACAGGCACAGCCAAGACAGGCACCCACGCCGCAAGCCATCCGCTCTTCCAAAGAGAATTGTGCAGGTATCTTTTTCTCCTGCACCAGCTCGTTCAATGCTTTTAGCATCGGCTTTGGCCCACAAGCAAAGAGAACATCGGTTTCCTCTGCATATTGGCGGGCGCAGTCTGCTACCGTTCCGTGAAAGCCCATGCTGCCGTCGTCGGTTGCAATGAATACCCGGCAGCCCGCCAAAGCAAAGTCGCGTGCTAAAATCACGCTGTCTTTATTTCGAAAGCCGAGAATCACGGTTGCGTTGCTGCCAAACTCCTTTGCCGCTGCAAGCAGAGGGGGTACGCCGATGCCGCCACCCACAAATAAAGCGCTGCGGTTGGTATCGCCAAGCGTAAAACCGGTGCCAAGAGGGGCGAGAAGGTCTATAAAATCGCCAAGGTGCTTCTGGCCAAGCAGCTCCGTACCTTCACCGCGTTCTTGGAAAACAAGGCGCAGGGTTCCGTTCTCTGCATCAATGTCGCAAATAGAGATGGGGCGGCGCAGGGTTTTACCCGGAACAAGCACGTGAACAAACTGCCCGGGCTTTGCCGCGCGGGCAAAATCCTCGGCATCCACAATCCAGTCGTGAACACCGGGTACGGGCTGTTTTTTATAGATAATTTCACATTGCATGGTATCGTATTTCATAGGTATTAACCAATCCTCCCTATCCGCTCTGTAATGGCGTCGCGCATGCGAATCGCTTCACGAGCGGCAGCTTTTGCAAAGTCCTGCTCGGGTGCATTTTCTTTTTGCCAAGCGCACAGAATACTGCGCGATGCGTTTATCACTGCGCCAAGACCGGAGGCATCAAACGCGGGGGCAACATCGTCTGCACCGCCACCCTGTGCGCCGTAGCCCGGCACAAGAAAGAAGGTGTGGGGGAACTCAATACGCAGCTCACGCAGCTGATCGGGGTAGGTTGCACCAACCACTGCGCCTACGCCGGAGTATACATAGGCGCCGGGCAGCAGTTCGCCCCATTGCTCACACATTGCACCCATCTGGTAATAAACCGGCTTGCCATTCTTCAGCAGCTGGTCCTGCAATTCCCCAGAGGAGGGATTCGAGGTTTTGACCAATACGAATATGCCTTTGTCCTCTTGCTTGCAAATGCCCAAAAGGGGCTTAATTCCATCAGAGCCAAGGTATGCGTTTACCGTAAGCGCATCGCCGGCAAAGGGGGTGAGCATTTCGCCATCTACCTCTGTTTTACCAAGGTGCGCGTCTGCGTAGGCCTGCATGGTGGTGCCAATGTCGTTGCGCTTTCCGTCGGTAATTACAAACAGGCCACGCTCACGAGCGTATTCCATGGTTTGAGCCAGTGCGCGCATTCCCTGCCAGCCCAGTGCTTCATAGTAGGCACATTGGGGCTTAATCGCAGGCACAATCGGCGCCAGCTCATCAATGAGGGCGCAGTTAAAGCGCAGCACGGCATCGGCTGCGCCCTCCAAAGTTTTGCCGTATTTTGCATAGGATTCTTCTCGAATAAAATGAGGGATATACTCCAGCTTGGGGTCTAATCCCGCAACGGTGGGATTCTGCTTTTGAATAATCTTTTCAATCAGCGTGTCCAGTGACATAAGGCTCCTCCTCCAATGTAATAAGCGGTTTATATTGGCTCGGCATTCGTTCTCTAGCCTTTCAACGAATCGCCGTTCAAAACGGAAAGACTTTGGGGTGTTTCGTTTACTGCTTGAGGGTTAAGCCTCCTGATACACCACTTTGCCACGGCAAATGGTATATTTTACCTTGCCCGAAAGCTCCATTCCCGCAAAGGGCGTGTTGCGGCTTTTTCCGTGCAGAGTGTTGGGGTCTACTGTAAAGCGTTCAGTCTCGTTAAATAGGACGATATCTGCTGGTGCGCCTTGCTGTAAAATGCCGCCGGGGATTCCAAGAATCCTTGCCGGTATTACGGACATTTTTTCAATCAGCTGTGAAAGCGTAAGGCGGTCTGTTTGAACCAAGTAGGTGATTCCTACGGCAAGAGAGGTCTCCATACCAATCGAACCGTTGGGTGCAGTGAGAAAGTCCGCTTTCTCCTGCGGAGTATGCGGTGCGTGGTCGGTTGCAATGGCATCGATGGTACCGTCGCACAGTGCCTTACGAATCGCATGCAAATCTTGTTCCGTGCGCAGCGGAGGATTCATGCGGAAATCGCCGCTTCGGGTTAGCAGTGCTTCTTCCGTGAGTGAGAAGTAATGCGGGGCAGTTTCTGCCGTTACCTGTACGCCGCGTTTTTTTGCGTCTCGTATCATCGCGGCGGCAACCGCCGTGCTTACATGGCAAATATGGATGGGTACTCCGTAGGATTCCGCCAAAGCAATGTCACGCGCCGTACCGCATTCCTCGGCGGCGGCGGGGATACCCGGCACACCAAGCTGGCGGCTGATATTCCCCTCGTTCATCAACCCTCCGGCAGCAAGGAATAAATCTTCGCAGTGAGAAACCACTCGCATGCCAAGTAGTGCTGCCTGCTTCATTCCCTCGGCCATCAGGCGCGTGTCGGTTACCGGGCGACCATCATCCGAAATAGCGGTAACTCCTGCCGCTTTGAGTGCCGGCAAATCTGTGAGAGCTTCACTTCTCAGCCCCGTGGTGATAGCCGCTGTTACATAAACGCGTGCGTCAGCTTGTTCTGCACGGGAGAGGATGTCTTTCGCGACCTCAGGCGTGTCGGTTACCGGGTTGGTGTTCGGCATGGCCAAAAGGCTTGTAACGCCGCCTGCGGCAGCCGCGCGGCACCCGCTGAGAATGTCCTCTTTCTGTGTAAAGCCTGGGTCACGCAGGTGAACGTGCATATCCACCAGTCCCGGTGCGGCAACCAACCCTTGCGCCTCAATAATGCTGGCGTTTGGTTCCGTAAGGTTATCGCCAATTTTAGCGATAATACCATCCTGCACCAAAAGGTCGCCGATTTGGTCGATACCGTTTGCAGGGCTTAAAATCCGGGCACCCCGGATGAGAAGCTGTTCCGCCATACTCCGCCTCCTTGTGATTTTTATTTCCCACTGATGTAAATACGGTTATTCAGTTCTTGCCCCACCAATGGCGGGGCAAGAAGCTTGTCTCTATTTCCTTATTATACATGATTTGGAGGAACCCGTAAACCACGCAAGTGTTCTGAAAAAGCGACTGAATTACGAAAACTTCTTTGCCATTGTGCCAACTATTTTTCGCCTAGTACCAATGTTGCCGTTAGTGCGAGCAGCTCCCGTGTATACATAGCTGAAAGAATGATTCGGGGGCTTTTGGCGCTTACCGCATAGGGAGTGAGGCCTTTTTGCTCCGCCAGCCAAGAGGCGCGAAGCTGGTGGTATTCGTCGGTAACAATGGCAACATGGGGAGAAAGACCGTGTTCTTTTAGTAGCTCTGCGGAATAGCGCAGGTTTTCTTCCGTAGATTTGGAGCGGCTCTCTAATAAAATGCGTTCGGCAGAGATACCCTGTTCCATCAGCTTTTCCCGTATTACAACGGCTTCACTGCGGTTCTCTCCCTTTCCTTTACCACCGCTTGCAATGCAAATGGCTTGGGGATTTTCTTTGAGGTATTTCTCAGCCGCGCCAATTCTCGCCCATAAATCAAGGCTTGGCTCATCTCCGCGAACTTGGCTGCCAAGCACAATTGCCGTGGTGTTGCTTGGGGGATTACGGTTCGCGGCAGTATACATTTGTGCAGTTAAAATGCCCGCCCATAAAAACCCGGAAACAAGCAGCACGGTAAGAATTCGTGTACCGGTACGATATGTTTTTAAGTGCCCTGTAATTTCGGCCTTGTGCTTTAGCAATGGTGAAAGTAATCCCCATAATAAAAAGAAGATACAAAGAGCAGTTCCTAGAATATTCCCAATGTTCCAAATGCCAACACTTACAGGCCAAAGGAACCAAAGAAGCCCGATAGCAGGAAAGAGCAATATAAGCCTTTTTATAATAATCTCTCCTTTTCACAGGTGGTTTTACAAGGTAGCTCAATAGTATGCGAAAACGCTCAATGAATTCTGCAATAAAAAATCCTGCATATTTCTCTAGAGGAATAGCAAATTCTATAATATGATTTAAAGTATACCAAACAAAGCAAAAAATGAAAAGTTTAGCAGGTATAGAAGAAATAATTAACGGGTACTTGTGCCAGAAAAAGCCTTAATTTTACTGTAAAATACGGGCAATATGGCATCTGATTTTAGTTTGAAACAATTGACTTGATTTTTGGAAAGGTCTATAATAAAAAGACTATTATATAAACCAATTGGAGGTTCATTTATGAAACGCGTTTATAACTTTTCTGCGGGTCCTTCCGTCCTGCCGGAAGCGGTTTTGCGCCGTGCGGCAGATGAAATGTTAGATTATCAGGGCAGCGGCCAGTCTGTTATGGAGATGTCCCATCGATCTAAAATCTTTGAAGGAATTATCGAGTCCGCGGAAAGTAATCTTCGCGAGCTGATGAACATTCCCGAGAACTATAAAGTTTTGTTTTTGCAGGGCGGCGGCTGGTCGCAGTTTGCAATGGTTCCCCTTAACCTGATGGTTAACAGCGGTAAGGCAGATTTTGTGGTTACCGGTCAATGGGCCGCAAAGGCACAGGAAGAGGCATCCCGCTATGGTGAGGCACACATTGTGGCTTCTTCCAAAGACAAAACCTACAGCTATATTCCGAAGCTTGACCCCAAAACCTTTACGCCGGATGCAGACTATTTTTACATTTGCATGAACAATACCATTTATGGTACTCGCTATACCGAGCTGCCGGATACCGGTAACGTACCCCTGGTTGCAGATATTTCTTCCTGCATCCTCAGTGAGCCGATCGATGTTTCAAAATTTGGCCTGCTGTTAGCTGGCGCACAAAAGAATGTTGCCCCTGCTGGCCTTACGATGGTAATTGTTCGGGAAGATTTGATTGGTCATGCCAAGGAGTTTACTCCCACCATGTTCAATTATAAGATTCATGCGGATAATGACTCTTTGTTTAACACACCGCCTTGCTACTCGATTTATGTTTGCGGCTTGGTGCTGGAGTGGATTAAGAGTGAGTTCGGTTCTTTGGAGGGCATGAAAGCTCATAATGAGAAGAAAGCTGGCATTTTGTATGGCTTCCTTGACCAATCCAAAATGTTCCGCGGTACAGTAGTCAAAGAGGATCGCTCTTTGATGAATGTTCCCTTTGTAACCGGAGACGACGAGTTGGATAAGAAATTTGTAAAGGAAGCAGAGGCAGCAGGCTTTGTAAACCTGAAAGGCCACCGTTCCGTTGGCGGCATGCGTGCTTCCATTTACAATGCGATGCCCATTGAGGGCGTAGAAAAGCTTGTGGAGTTCATGGCGGAATTTGAGAAAAACAATGCCTGAACCCTTTCTTGTTCCTGAAAAACGGTAATTGTATGCCTCCTCTTCCTTTGGGAGGGGAGGCAATTAACACCGGTAAGCAGGGATGAAATTAATATGAAGAAAGAACAGAGGGTTAATGAAAATGTATCGTGTAAAAACTTTAAATAATATTGCAGAAGAGGGGCTTTCCCGCCTTGGGCAAAACTATGAGTACGGTAGCAACGTAGAAAACCCGCAGGGTATTCTGGTTCGCTCCGCCGCTATGCACGACATGGAGCTGCCTGAGGAGCTGCTGGCTGTTGCCAGAGCGGGTGCAGGCGTGAACAATATTCCGGTAGACAAATGCAGCGAAAAAGGAATCGTGGTGTTTAATACCCCCGGTGCGAATGCCAACGCCGTAAAAGAGATGGCGATTGCAGCACTGTTTCTTACCTCTCGTAAAATTGCCGCTGCATTGGAGTGGACAAAAACGCTCAAGGGCAAAGGCAGTGAAGTGAATAAGCTGGTAGAAAAGGGAAAGAGCCAGTTTGCCGGCCCCGAAATTAAGGGCAAGAGCCTTGGAGTAATTGGCCTTGGTGCAATCGGCATATTGGTGGCTAACGCCGCTCGAAGCCTCGGAATGGAAGTATATGGCTATGACCCTTACCTTTCCGTTGATGCAGCTTGGGGGCTTTCCCGCTGGGTACACCACGCCAGAACTCTGGATGAAATTTTTGCAAATTGCGACTACCTGACAGTTCACGTTCCGCTTACACCAGACACCAAGGGCCTCGTCAATGCAGAATCCATTGCGAAAATGAAGGACGATGTTCGCATTCTGAACTTCGCACGCGGTGAACTGGTGGATACAGCATCCGTGCTGGAAGGACTAAAGTCTGGCAAAGTTGCCGCTTATGCCACCGATTTTCCGACTGATGAGCTGATTGGTGTAGAAAATGTTTTGGCAATCCCCCACTTGGGCGCTTCTACTCCCGAGTCGGAAGACAACTGCGCTCGTATGGCGGTGGATGAGCTCAAAGACTTCCTTGAGAACGGCAACATCCGCAATTCGGTAAACATGCCCTCCATTTCAATGCCTCGTGCTCATGCGGTTCGCATTTGCGTGTTCCACCGCAATGTGCGTAACACCATCAGCCGTTTCTCCGGCGTGATGGCGAACGCAGGCATTAATATTGAAGATATGCAGAGCAAATCGAGAGGCGATTATGCTTATACGATTTTGGATGTAACCGGCGACGTGGACGATGCCGCACTGGAGCCAATGAGACAAATGGAAGAAATCATTCGCTTGCGCGTGATTCGTTAATCCATATATGTAAAAGCACAAACTGCTTCGTAATAAGCATGTAGAGTGCAAAGCTGTAAAGATTGAAACTGCTTTTTTGGTGGCCGCTGGAACCCAGTGACAAGACAAAACCGAAAAAGCAGTTTTTTCTATAATAAAGAATAGGCATTTTAACTAATTTATATAAACAGAGAGTGTGAAAAAACGATGAGAATTGGGTTAATAGGATACGGCGGTGTTGGCAAGGCCTTTATTCAGCTGCTCGTGGAGAAAGCAGCTGTGTTACAGGAACAGGGTCTTTTTTTTGACGTGGTATACATCATGGGCTCAAAGCGGGGGCTTTACAACCCGAATGGGTTGGATTGTACCCGCTTGCTGGCGGATTCAAACGATGGCAAAAGCATAGAAATCGATGATACGGAAGAGAACCGGAATATCACACCAGAGCTTCTGCTGCAAAATAAGGACATCGATTTACTGGTGGAGCTGACAAGCACGAATAAAGAAACCGGAGAACCAGCGAAAAGCTACATTTTAAAAGCGCTGCAAAATAAAATCCATGTGGTAACGGGGAATAAAGGCCCCATTGTACATGGCTACCGGGAGTTGAGTCAGGCCGCGCGAGAGAACGGTGTAAAGCTCGGCATCGGCTGTACCTGCGGCGGGGCGCTTCCCTCTGTAAATGGAGGAACCATTGATATGGCGGGGTCTACGGTTTACTCCATTGAGGGTGTGCTAAACGGCACGACTAACTATATTTTAAATGAGATGGAAGAAACCGGCTGTACCTATGAAACTGCCTTGGAAAAGGCAAAGGCCTGCGGAATAGCAGAGGCAAACCCAAGCTTCGATGTAGACGGCTGGGACACCGCCTTTAAGCTGCTAATTCTGACGAATGTGGTGATGAATGAAAATAAAACACTCGCCGATATTAAAATGCAGGGGATTGCGAACCTCACCCCAAAAGACATTCAAATAGCGATGGCAGAGGGAAAACGGTACAAGCTGATTGGCCGGGCGAAGCGAGAGGGGGAGGAGCTTCAATTGGTGGTGGCACCCGAAAAGTTAAGCGAAGAACATCCCTTCTACCGTGTAGACGGCAAAAATAAAGCGGTTAAATATGAGTCGGATACGCTGGGAGACCTTACGCTAATTGGTGGGGCCTCGGGCACTACGGCCGCCGCCGCTTCCATTCTGAGGGACATTGTGTCTATATACAGCCGTTAAGGGTGTACTTCTTGTGCGAACCTTAAGCGACCATAAAAAGTCTGGGGGATTCGCACACATAATTTGCATTGATTATGCAAGTGAAAGCTTGTAAATTACACACCGTTGCAATATAATTGGATATAATAGCTAAGCAAAATTCTTAGGAACAACTTAGGATTGTTTGTTTTGCAGTCGCCCCTCGCGAGAGGGGCGTGGATTGAAATCGTTGTCAGAAGCCGAGAGCATAAAGAGTTACTACGTCGCCCCTCGCGAGAGGGGCGTGGATTGAAATCTAGCTTGTCCGCAACGTTTTGTTGTGTCATTTCAGTCGCCCCTCGCGAGAGGGGCGTGGATTGAAATGCAATCGAGGGAAAGCAACAGAGCACCTCGAATGTCGCCCCTCGCGAGAGGGGCGTGGATTGAAATCTGGTGTCTTGGCTGCATGCAATGGGTTCATCACGGTCGCCCCTCGCGAGAGGGGCGTGGATTGAAATCGCTTTACACTGCATAGCCTTTGCTTTAATTTGTGGGTCGCCCCTCGCGAGAGGGGCGTGGATTGAAATCAGTTTTTTCTACATGCAGTTTATTACTTGCTATAGTCGCCCCTCGCGAGAGGGGCGTGGATTGAAATTAATTTAGCAGATTTAGGCAATTATCTCTGGAACAGTCGCCCCTCGCGAGAGGGGCGTGGATTGAAATATGGGCGTAATGATTTTTGCGCCGCTGTATTTAGTCGCCCCTCGCGAGAGGGGCGTGGATTGAAATAAGCAATGCAGAAATCCATCAATAAGGGAGCGGTGTCGCCCCTCGCGAGAGGGGCGTGGATTGAAATACACCGTCAATGACATGGTCGGTATCGTATTTGCAGTCGCCCCTCGCGAGAGGGGCGTGGATTGAAATGTCTTTAACAATTGATACAGCAGATGGAGTGTTGCGTCGCCCCTCGCGAGAGGGGCGTGGATTGAAATAATGTTTGTGCCGCTGCGCTGGTCTCCAAGTATGTCGCCCCTCGCGAGAGGGGCGTGGATTGAAATAAAAAGTTATCCAAGTAAACAACAAATACCAATAGTCGCCCCTCGCGAGAGGGGCGTGGATTGAAATATTTCAAACTCTGCGTTGCCAAACGAGCTTAGTTTAGTCGCCCCTCGCGAGAGGGGCGTGGATTGAAATTGTTTCCACCGGCGTGACCGCAAACTATACTCTGTCGCCCCTCGCGAGAGGGGCGTGGATTGAAATCGCTTTTGAGAGTATCTGTTGCTTTTTTAGCATCGGTCGCCCCTCGCGAGAGGGGCGTGGATTGAAATAAAAAATAATATCTCTGTTTGATGCAGATAGCAGGTCGCCCCTCGCGAGAGGGGCGTGGATTGAAATACAACGAGGTAGATGGCTCTAAAAAATACGCGGAAGTCGCCCCTCGCGAGAGGGGCGTGGATTGAAATGATTTGGGACGAGCTGGACGCACAAGCACTTACGTCGCCCCTCGCGAGAGGGGCGTGGATTGAAATTGAACCGGAACACTTGAAATATCTTCAATTGGCAGTCGCCCCTCATGCGAGGGGCGTGGATTGAAATTTGGGATGGTGTACTAGTAATGGAGGTAGAGCGTCGTCGCCCCTCGCGAGAGGGGCGTGGATTGAAATTGTTTCCACCGGCGTGACCGCAAACTATACTCTGTCGCCCCTCGCGAGAGGGGCGTGGGTTCCAATCAAGAAAGGCTGTCGCAAATTGCGGCAGCCTTTTTATAATCAATAACTTAATCGTAAGAACTTAAGTAGGGATGTTGCTGCTAGAATAAAAGAAAAAACCGCAGAGAATGCAGTACCTGCAATATCCCAATCAAACTTTGGCAATGGCTCTTGCCGTATTTCGCGTATGGGCTCAATTTCCTTTTCTCGCCGCTCACGCAGCCTTTGAGCGATGCTATACACAAGGCCGCACATGGTTAAGAAAAAAGCAATGGCAAACAAAAGGTGAAACCAGTGTGCAGCAAGCTCCTGTGGGAAAATATAATCCTTTATAATACCAAGCAGCACCACGGAATACCCAAGTACTTTTAGAAAAAGATTGGATTCTTTTTGTTCTTCCGGTGCGTCAATTTGTTTTTCTTGCAAAGTGTCATCTCCTTTTCTCCAAGTATAATGGAGTAGAAAAAAGCCTATTACTTAAGGAAAGAGAAAAGATTTATATTGATTAATATTTCTCCAGGGATAAGTGGTTAACATTACTTTGCGTTATGGTTTGCTTCAGTAATCTAAAAAAATCTTGCTCTATGTTAAAAAGAAAGTATACGCATCAGCTTACCAATTATGTAAATGGCAAAGAGACCAACGGCAATCCAGTTAATAATGACTTGCCTGCGATAACTCTGTTTTGCTTCTTCGCCCCCTTGGTTTTGATAAAAAAGTCGCATTCTCTTCCAGTCAACAAATAAGATAATCATAAAAGTAATAAAGATAGCAACGTCAGAATACTCAATCCAGAAGGGAACAATCTCACCGCTTGCATATGTTATTTCAATTCGGTTTCGAATGATCATCAGAATCAATAGAATTGCACAAGAGATACGAGTGTATAAAGTTGCCCGATATTTCATGGTAAATTCCCTTTCATTTCTAAATCTTGTTAGTAATAACATACCATTCTGAAAATCAGTTGTCAATGAACAGTATTGTAAGGTATGGACTGAGAATGGTAAAAGACTGACATATATCAGCCTTTTACTAAGAATAAATTTAGGGGGAATCTGTTTTCTCGTTAGACGGATAAATTGTATGCAGTAATTGCAGGTGGTTTTCTGAGCTTGTAAGAAAGAGTTGTTCCGTCTCTAATTGCACATATTTTAGTTGCTCCATAATATCCGTTATTGTATGGAAAAGTGTAAAATACATTTTTTATAATCTGCCAATACAATCACCTCAAGTATATTTTAGGACAAATAGTCCACAATGTCAATAGGACGATATGTCCTTTTGTATACTAAGCTTGGTGATAAAAATGAAAAGTCGAATTCGTGATTTACGGGAAGACCACGACCTTACTCAAAAACAAGTGGCAGAATACTTACTATGTGACCAATCGCTGTATTCCAAATATGAACGTGGTGAAAGAGAAATTCCCCTATCCATCCTCATAAAGCTTGCGCAGTATTATCACACCAGCATAGATTACTTGGTTGGCAGAACGGATGAAAGAAAGCCCTACCCATAAATAAATAAACACTGGAGAATCTCTCACGCAAAAATGAGAGATTCTCCAGTGTTTATTTTATAAAAGACGTATCATGTTGTTTAAAAGTTTGACTTTCCGAGAAAGTCTGAAAATCGAACAATGCCTGCACACAAAGGTAGTATGACATAAACCATTTCAAAAATAGCGTCTTTATTTTTTGTTTTGGCGGGTACATCAATTCCCTCGGTTTTATAATATTTGCGCATTTGTATCCAGTTATATAAAAAATATAGGAAACTGCTAAGGAACAAAACAGTAAAAGCCAAATCAAACCAACGAGGTAAATTGGGAGGAAAGTAAGACCGGCTCCAATAATCTAATATTGCTACAAACATTAATAAAACTACTAAAAACACAGGGTGCTTTCTTTCGTATCTCATGGGTGCAACTCCTTTCTTAAAATCGTCATAGAATGAAACTGGTTCTATTTTACCGTAAGATACAAGAGTATGCTCCGTTTATTTGAGCTTTGCAAAATTATAGGCTGAAGCCGCCCGATTCAAAAAAGCTCATCATTCGGCTTACAATACCAAATGCGAATAGGACAACAAGAAGAATGTAGCAGATTGCTTTCTTCGCAAAATACGGATGATTTCTCTTTGTGTCTGCTGCTGCTGAATCTGGTTTTTCTTGATTGAGCCGCAATAGCCAAATGAAAATAAGAATAAAATAGATTACATAAAAAAGCGCCATACCAAAATCCAGCCACCTGCGAGTGGGGTCCCATGGAAGGTATGCCTTCCTCATTATAAAATCGAAAATTTGCTGAAGAAAAAGAGTAAATAAAAATAAAGACTCTATTTTAGGAAGTCTCACCAAGGTACGCCTCTTTTCTAATTTAAAAAATATGGTTAAACCGTAACTGCAGCTGACATTCGGTTGGATATTTTAATTTAATAGTACAGGCCGATGATAGAATCATCGACCTGTACTATCTTTTAACGCAAATGTGTATTTGCTTATTCTGGAATGACAAGCTTTTGGCCAATGTAAATACGATTCGGGTCTTTTATCGTACCCTTATTTAAATCGTAAATTTTCTTCCACTGTGTGGGGTCATTAAGCAAATCCTTTGCAATTTTGCTTAAGTTATCGCCATCTTTCACAATATAGGTACCCTTTTCCGTGGATGCGGGGAGGGTAGAAATATCGGGTAATTTATCTCCCTTTTGTGTCATGATTTTCTGAACCTGTGCCTTTGTAACAGGAACTTTAAAATCGGTTACGATGTCACCATTATTGATATACTCAATTGCCTTGGCTCGGTACGCCGGGTCCCAATTCAAATTCACAAACTTCCAGTTGTTGTCACAGGTGTTTGAAATGGTTTTGTTCGGCTGCTTGCCAATGTAGTCAATGATTAAATCCATCATACTGGTGGAGCCGTTCGGTGCCTGAATATCGGAGGCGATTAGCCTTGCGGTCTTTTGGCCGGGCTTAAATACGCCTGTGGTTGAGGTGGTGAGAAGCTGTGTGGTAGAGCGGTAATTGTTAGCAGCAACCACATATTCCTTTTTCGGGTCGAAAGCCGCTCCGTTTGCCATCGAAAGAATGCGAATTCGTTGGCCAACTGGCTTTGTGAGGTCTACCTCATACTTAATTCCAGAGAACTGGTCTTGGTTGTAGCCCTGCATGGTGCCGGTAGGAATGGTAAGGTCAGTTTTCAGATTAACGGCAGCAGCGTTATTGTTAAACACTCCGTTTACCGTAGAGCCAAAATAGCTGTAGCTCCATTCCATCCACTGCTTTACCTGTTCGCCGGTCATTCCCAGCTTATACAGGGTGTTGTTATCGTACTTGTAAATTTGCACGACTCCGCCAACGGTAATATTGCCGGGGGCATGGTTTGAGTTTGCATCCAAAGGAGCTGTGCCGGCAATGTCTGCCTTGGTGTAATAGAACATTACGTTATTAATTAAATCAATGAGAGCGGTGTCTCCTAAATAACCCTCATAGGTACCCTTAATCTTTGGCTCGGGAACAAGGGGGCCGCCAACCAGCTTGCCAATTACGGTTTGGGTGATGTAATTTCTGGCTGCTTGGTCTGCTGCTTTAATCGAGTTCTCTACCGTTGCGTTAAGAGGAACATCCTTTGTAACAGCGATGACATCTGTTTTCACGCCTGCTGTTGCATCGGTAGCGGTCTTGTTTTTCACAACCCACTGTCCCTTTTCATAGGTAGCGGTAATTTGTACTTTACCCAAGGAGCCGCCGGCATTCTTATTCTCAATAAATTTTACATTGTTGGATAGCACGACCTGTTTATCGGCAGTACCCACGATGGTGTGGTAATGGGCTCCCAAAATAACGGCGAGCTCGGGGTTCTTTTTCGCCACATCTACTGCGCCGGAACCCTCTCTGCCGTATTCGCCTGTATCGCCCATATGGGTAACGGCAACAAATACGTCTGCCAGGTTCTTCTGTTTCAGCTCATCAATCGATTTGCGAACGGAGTCGGATGCGCTGATGGTATGTAAGCCTGCTTTCTTCAAATTCGATGTGTCCCAAAGGTCAATATTGGGGGTAACAGCGCCTATGAAAGCAACGCGCAGGCCATTGTCTAACGTTTTAATACTGTATGCGGAGTAGCCATCCATAAGAGAACCGTCTTGCTTTAAAACGTTTCCGCAGATTTTGGTTCCCGTAAAGCCTTGGTATGCCTTATTAAGAGCATCCTGACCAAAATTGAATTCATGGTTGCCCATGCCCATAATTTCGTAGCCTACGTCTTGCATCGCTTTTACTAACGGGAAAGGCTTGTAATTGTCGTTGTTAATGAAGAAGCCAGTGCCGTTGCCCTGAATGGTGTCACCATTGTCCACCAAAAAGGTTCTTCCATTGAATGCTGCTTTTTCTTTTTCAATTAAGGTAGCCACTTGCGAGAAGCTGCCTACTGTGGATTTACCCGTGGCATAGTTGTAGGTTGTCAATGAGCCATGGGTGTCACTCGTAAACAAAATCTGGAAGGTTGCTTGGTCACCTTCTTTTGGTGTTTCGGCAGCATACGCTATGCTGCCAAAGGACGTGAATAGCATGGCAAGGGAAAGTACAAGAGCCATGCGCTTTTTGGGAAAGAACTTTTTCATATAGAACCTCCTTTATTTTCTTGCCGGAACCCGGCAGTACATCCATTATGAAAAGTATGTTACAGCCCTTTTTGTTTTATATGAGCTTTTATTAATCAATAAATGGTGTTTTTTTAAAAAATACTTTAACAGTTGTATATTACCATATTTTACCTAAACAAGCAATCGGATTCTGTTGAAATACAATAAAATGTTTTTAAAATCATTGTAAAATAAAACAAGAGCCACAGTGCCTTCGATTGGTGAGGCAACTGTGGCTCTTTTATTCATTACTAATTACGTAGAGGTTAAATGCACCAGATGCGCTACGCCGGGAACGCTTTCTCCCTGCTGTTGCGAGGTTGTAGAGGTTAAAGCTCCTGTTGCAACAAAAAGTACGTTGTTGAGTTCACGGCTTTGCAGCCGTTTTAAAATAACCGAACAAAGCACGGAAGCGGAGCAGCCGCAGCCGGAGCCGCCTGCGTGAACGTCCTGCTTTTCACGGTCATACAGCATTAAACCGCAGTCGTTGTGTACATCGGTTATATCCAGGTTGTTATCTGCCATAATATCTCGCAGAAGCTTGGTGCCGATTGCTGCGAGGTCACCCGTTAAAATGAGGTCATAATCTCTTGGCATGGTACCGGTGTCCTGCAAAAAGTCTGAAATGGTTTGAGCAGCAGCCGGTGCCATTGCGGCTCCCATATTGGCTGCGTCTTTAATACCAAGGTCTGCAATGCGCCCAATGGTCACATGAGAAACAAAGGGACCATTGCCACTGGTGCCAACAATTACGGAGCCGGAGGCGGTTGCCGTCCATTGTGCGGTAGGGGTTCGCTGGCCGCCGTATTCCAGTGGTAGGCGGAATTGTCTTTCTGCGGTGCAAAAATGAGAGGAAGTAACCGCTGCTGCCTTGCGTGCTGCTCCTGTCTCAACAAAAATAGATGCCATCGCCAGTGTTTGAGCCATTGTGGAGCAAGCGCCAAATTGCGCTAAAAACGGAATATCCAAACTGCGAAGTCCGAAGGTAGATGACATACACTGGTTGATTAAATCGCCAGCAAAAATGTAATCCATATCTTTCGCGGTCACCCCGGCTTTACGCAGTGCCAAATTTACGGCTTCTGTTTGAAGGCGGCTCTCCGCTTTCTCCCAACTGCTTTCACCCAAGGTGGTGTCTTCAAACGATAAATCAAAAAAACTGCTTAACGGCCCTTGCATTTCTTTTTTACCCACTACGGAGGCATACCCTTCAATGGTGGGGCGTTGAATCATCTGCAAGGTGTAGCGTCCGATTCGTTCTGCCATGTGTGAAACCCTCCCTCAGTACCAGCCAAATAAGAAAATAATTACGCCATATATTACCGAGGCGGTAATTCCATATACTAAGACCGGCCCAGCAATCACAAACATTTTTGCTCCTATACCCAAAACGTAGCCCTCTGGTTTAAATTCCATAGCGGGCGAAACCATGGAGTTTGCAAAACCAGTAATGGGTACAAGAGTACCTGCACCCGCGTGTTTTGCCAAATTATCGTATACTTTTAAAGCGGTGAAGAGAGCGGTTAGAAAAATTAATGTAATGGATTCCGCCGCACGTGCTTCCTTTAAATCTAGCCCAGAATTTTGGAACCAGTTTACGAGGAACTGGCCAAACGTGCAAATGGCACCACCAACTAAAAAAGCCATCAGGCAGTTTTTCAATATAGGGCTAGGGGGCGATGCTTTTTCCGCCATTTTTGCGTATTCTTCTTTTGTTATTTTTTTCAACAAAGTTCATCCCCTTTTATTTAACATTATCGCATCTATCTTTTCCTTAGCGGGGCAGAATATACGAATTGGCAGTGTAACAACGTGAGAGCGGAAGAAATACGATTCACTTCTAAATCTTTTTTTCTTTCAATTTTTTATTGTAGAGACATAGAGATGGAATGAAAACTCGGGTGAAAAAGAACTTTTAGGGAGCAATATTTGTCTCTTTTTTTATTACCAATAAAAACATAGAATTTCATCAAAGAACATGCAAAAAAATCCCGCGCACGGGCATGCTAACCAAGCGCGGGATTTTATATTTTTTTATTCTTTGAAAATCAATTCGACAACAATGCCGAAAGATTCAAACCATTGCAGGAGGTAAGGAATTTAATAAGCTTTTGGCGGATGATTTCCACGCCACCTTCCGCATCACTTTCAATGTTTAAGGGCATGATGGGGTCGTGAACGCTCAGACGCAATAAAAACCAGCCTTCACCTTCGTTCTTACCAAACGAGACTCTTAGACCCTCGTGATTATCCGGTGCAATTTGCCAGCCCTGTTCCATTGCATACTGTTCCAAGTCTGCAAGTACTTTTTCACCACACTCGCGGAATGCTTCTTCGGTAATTGGAAGGCGAATCTCCGTTGCTTCTTTCGGCTCGGCCAAAGATTCGAGCAGGCTCTCGAGCGTTTTGCCCTCTTTACGAAGAACAGCGAGCTTAATAATTATCTTAGTCACCAGGTAAGCGCCGTCATCCAGAAAATAGTTTTCGCGCATTGCCGCATGGCCGGAGGTTTCAATTGCCAAGGGGCAGTTGATTCCCTCGTTATTCAGGCGGATTGCCTCGTTAATCACGTTTTTGTATCCGCGTTTAAAACGGTGATGCGCACCACCTAAAGTGCTTTCGATATAGTACTTCAGGCCATCTGAGGTGATGGAATCGGTAACAACGGTACCGCCGTCGTTGCCCTCTAATGCGATTGCAGAAGCCAGTGCCACCAAACGGTTGCGGTTGATTTCCGTTCCTTGGCTGTCTACTGCGCCGCCGCGATCAACGTCCGTATCAAATATAACGCCTAAATCGGCTCCTGAGAGCACGGTCGCGCTGCAAACAGAATCCATGGCTTGCTGGTTTTCCGGGTTTGGCACATGGTTTGGGAACATTCCGTCCGGCTCTAAGAACTGGCTGCCATTAATGTCGGCTCCAAGCGGCTCAAGCACATCGTAAGCGTAAAAACCACCGGCGCCGTTGCCTGCATCCACAACAATGTGGAAGCCTTCCAGCGGGCGGTCGTAGTTTTCTGCCTGCACACCCTTTTTAATGATGCTGCGTAGGTGAGCGCTATAAATCTTCATATGGTCGCTCGGCTCCACGCTGCCGGGCTTGTCTGCTGCGGGGGCTTTGTTTTCCTGCGCATAGAGCAATAAGGCTTCAATATCGGGAGCGTCGAGACCTCCAGTTTTTACAAAAAACTTTAATCCATTTCGGTTGTATGGATGGTGGCTGGCGGTCATTTGAATTGCACCGTCGCAGGGGATGTCTAACGTAGCCATAAACATGGAGGGGGTTGAAGCGAGGCCGCAGTCGAGAACACGTATGCCACAGCCGGTAAGAGCGCGGGTCACCGCCGCACTAATGCGGGGTGCAGAGATGCGGGAGTCGTGGCCTATCGCCACGGAAAGCTCACTTGGCTTCTTGTTCGTTTTCTCCGTAAGCCATAAGGCAAAGCCGCATGAAATGCGCTCAATCACTTCGTCGGTCAGGTTTACCTGCTCGGGGCCTTCACTGGCAACTCCGCGTATGTCGGTGCCGCTTTTGAATTGCTTCCACTCTTTTGTCAGCATAAAATCCTGCTCCTTTTATCGTGGGCGCGGTTGCGCCGTAATGAATGGGTAAAATGTAACTCTATTATAGAGGAAAGCGGCGGGAAAGTAAATCTTGTTTTGGGGAGATTATTTCACCCGCAGAATTATAAAGGAGGAATGATGATGGAACTCATTCGTATTGAAGGGATTGAAAAACGCTATTGGAACGGGGAGGAAGAAATTCGCGCGCTTGATGATTTAAATCTGAAAATTGAGCAAGGGGAGTTTGTTGCAATTGTGGGGCCATCCGGCAGTGGAAAATCAACCCTCATGAATGTGCTCGGATGCCTTGATTTGCCAACATGTGGGGAGTATTACTTAAATGGGGAGAATGTAGCAAAAATTTCGGAAGATCGATTGTCACGTATTCGCAATACGGAAATTGGTTTTGTATTTCAGGGCTTTAACCTGATTCCTACGCTCGATGCACTCGAGAATGTGGAGCTACCCCTTGTTTACCGTGGACTACGCAAAACAGAGCGCCGCAATCTAAGCCGCGAGGCACTGGTGCGTGTTGGACTTGAAAAACGCCTTTACCACCGGCCGGGGCAAATGAGCGGTGGGCAGCAGCAGCGCGTAGCCATTGCAAGAGCCATTGCGGCACGCCCGCCGGTTATTTTGGCGGATGAGCCAACCGGTAATTTAGATTCACAATCCGGCCAAGAGGTTATGGAGATTTTGAAAAGCCTGAACCGTGAGGGAAGGACAGTAATATTAATTACGCATGATGATAAAATTGCAGCACAGGCAATGCGAAAAATACAAATACAGGACGGTAAGGTCGTAGAAATCTGCTCTTAAGTCCGGTTGACAAATAAGGGGAAACTGTTATAATATGAGTGATATTTTGGTGATTACCCTTACTTAGAAACGGGGGGATTTTCTATGGGAAAATCAATTTTAGAATTGCATGATTTAGATGTACCCGGCTTTATTCGTGTTTTAGAGCAATGCAAGGGAAATGTATTTCTGGTAACACGAGAAGGTGACCGCCTGAATTTACGCAGTAAGCTTTCCCAATTGATGGGTCTTACCCATTTAATTGAGGGCGGCAAGATTGCGGAAGCGTTTTTGGAATGCGAAAACGCAGAGGATGAAAGCCTGCTGTTCCGTTACAATCTGTTCCAGAAACCCTAATTCATCCGGTATAGGCCCGAAATAGGAAGGGCTTTTGTATGCTGTATTGGATCTCCTGCCAATTGGAGCCACCTAAAAAAGCAAGAGCCGCTCGATATGGGCGGCTTTTTTATTGAAAGGATTGTTTCCTATCACACGGCGAAAAAAAGTATCGACCCCGGCGCTTTTTGCGTCAGTAATATTAATTATAGCAACGTGGATTTTTGCATCTGACCCAGACCGTTATGCCGTTGGGTTTGATGTTCCGTCTGGCGACTTTGTAAAAGAAACGAATAATGTTTCTATTTACTATTTGGATGTAGGCCAAGGGGACAGCGAGCTCATTCGATTACCGAGCGGCGAAAACATATTAATTGATGCCGGGCTGGCGGAGGGCTCCAGTAAGCTTCTTGATTATTTAGAGCAGCTGGGCGTACACAAAATTGATTATTTAATCGCCACTCACCCGCACGCTGACCATATTGGCGGGATGGCGCAGGTCATTAAACAGATGGACATCGGCAAAATTTATTTGCCAAAGGTGGCAGACGGCCAGGTACCCACCACCCGAGTTTATGAAAATATGCTGGATGCCGTAGAAAAGAAGGGGCTGCGTTTAACGCAGAGCAAAGCGGGAATGACGGTGTATGACCAAGGAGATGCCCGGCTGGAGTTTTTAGCTCCTCTTGACGATAATTACAAAGACCTGAATAATTACTCCATTGTTGCAAAGCTAACCTTTGGCAAGAAATCGTTCTTATTTACAGGTGATGCGGAAAAGGAAAGTGAAAAAGAGATGCTGCAAGAGTTCGGCAGCAAATTGAGCAGCGATGTGTTGAAGGTAGGCCACCACGGTAGTAACAGCTCCACCTCTGCTAACTTTCTAAAAGCAGTAGCGCCTAAATACGCGATTATTTCTTGCGGCAAGAACAACGATTACGGGCACCCTCATAAAGAGGTAATGAGCCGCTTAAACGCAGCGAAGATAAATGTTGTTCGAACCGATGAGCAGGGCACAATTTTAATCACCAGTAATGGAACGGATATAAACGTAAAAACAGGTCTTCCTTCCTTGCTAACGGCATCGTAACAAGTTTTAAATCAAGCCACATATATATTCTAGCCAGTGCCGGGAGTCGGCGCTGGCTTATTTTTTTATCTTATAGTTTTGTCTGTATCATAGTTTTCTTCAGATTTAACATGAAAGACTTGTTGATAAAAGAGGAAGGTTTCACACATAGAAAGCCCCCTTGTGCAAAGCACAAAGGGGCTGAACGAGTTTCAATTTAGAAGTAAGGCAATAGCTTGTCCCACTTATAGAGTAGAAGAAGCGGCAGATAAATCTGTTCCAAACCATTTTTTTGAAAGCTTTGAAATAGTGCCGTTCTCCGAAAGTTGATTGAGTGCTTCCTGCACCTTTATGGTCAGGCTTTCGTCATTTTTGCGGAATGCTACCGAATAGTTTCCGGTTTCAAGCGCTTCTGCAGGCTCTGAGTCGTTTTGCCCAAGAATTCGGTACTGCTTGGGTGCTTCTTTCAGGTAATACTCAGCGGACACCTCGTCCATAATTACAGCACTAATCTTTTTACTGTCCAGTGAGCTTTTGGCCTGTGCGTAGTCTGGATACGTTCCAAGCTGTGCAAGGCAGCCTTTGAAGGCAGTGGAGGCTTCTACCGCCTGCTGACCGCCAGAGCCATCCTTAACGCCAACCCGTTGGCCTTTCAGGTCTGCTAGGTTATTAAGCGGACCATCTGCCAATGCGAAAACAACTTGGTTACTCTTCATATAGCCAAAGGTAAGGTTCGATGTGTCACTTTGTTGCGTCGGCTTGCTGTAACTGCTCCAGAAGCAGTCAATCTCGCCATTATTAAGCGATTGCTGGGCACTGGCGGGAGCAAGTGTTTTAAACTCAACTGCTACACCCAGCTCTTTTGCAACCTCACGGGCACTGTCTACGGAGAAACCCGTTAGGTTTCCATCTTTATCGGTAAAGGACAGAGGCTGGAAGTTCTCTTCCACACCTACCACCAATGTGTCTTTTGAACGTATTGCATTCCATGAGGGGTCTGTGGGGGAAGAGGAACTCGAACTGACTCCGGAACAGCCACCCATGAATCCTATGGCACACACCAGCAGTAGGGCTGAAAGTGCTTTTTTCATAATCAGGTACTCCTCTTTGGTTTATCTTTTTTAGAAAAAGTTAAAACTTCTTCATTAGTGTAACATATTTGTAATTATTTTACCCAAAAAAGACCCAAAGGTAAAGCGTATATGAAAATTATTTACATACTGTTCATGAATTAGAAACAATTTTAACTGCTAGTTGGAAGTATTTTCTATTATTTTGTCGAATCATCCGGAGGGTTGTTGTGGAAGAACTGATCCCAGTCGAAGCCGTCGGAATCAGGTCCGCTGGTTCGACCGGAGCTAATGTCGGTATATTGGCCGGGAGAGGTCTCTTCCGAAGTGCTCGGTGCCTGCTGCTCCAAGGTGCCAGAAGGAGTTGGCCTAGGAGTGGATTTCTTTGGTAGGGGCTTTGTTGCAGGGATTGCAGGAATCGGCCCTGTTGCGCTCATCTGGGTCGGGCGCCTTTTCCCAAGAAAAAACTGGCGGTACACAAAATAGACCACGCCTGCTACACCGGCTAAAATCAAAGCGATGCCGCCAAGCAGCAGGTTTGAAGTGCCACCGGAGGAGGCAGAGGTGTTGGCGGGCGTATCTTCTCTTAAAAAGCCATCTGTACTGGCGAGGCTATTTTCAGCACCTGAAAGAAGTCCCTTTAAATCATCACTTGTAAAATCGGTGGGGGCGCGGCTGTCTTGTTTTGCGGAGGCTACACCGGCCGGGGGCTTAACAGGAACAGATGGTTTCGAGGAGACTTGCCCTTGGTTGGAGTGCTTGGAAGAGCTTTGGTTGTCTTCCGGCTCTTCGGGAATCTGGCTCTCTTGCGTTCCGCCAGAAGCAGAATGGCTGCTTTCGGGATCTATTTCAGAATTTCCACCCGTGTGGCTGCTGTTTTGTCCCTCTGGAACAGAAGAGGGCTGGGAACTTTCGTTACTGCTTGGCGTTCCCGGGTCAACTTGTCCGCCGTTGCTGGGTGCGTTTGCACTGCTCGAAACATCTGGTGGGTGCGGCGCATCATCAATTGTTTGCTGCTGTGCCGACGTGGTTCCGTCGGTGATTGGCTGGCCCTGCAAGGGAACCTCGTTGGTGGCAAACGCAGTAAACGAAAAAACTGACATACTGAATAAAACGGCTGTGGCTGCACAGAAAAGCCGACTCCGTTTGTGCTTTCTTATATCCATGGTACAGTAGCCTCCGGTTATTATCATTCTAAAAAGGGAATTGGGTTTATCATAGCACAAATTCGGAAAAAAATACAAGCGCGATTTCATGAACGCCAATAGAAATAGCTACTATTTTCCTATAATAAGAGCAAAGATTTGAAAATAATGTATCGCTCGCTTTGGCAAAAGGCAGGCAAAAACCCCGCGCGCAAGGAGCGTTGCGCGCAGGGGCTTTGCAGTGACCCTTTGTTCTTTGAAGGGTACTTATATAGAATGAAGATTAGGAGAGCAAATTGATACTGGGGCTTAGGTTATAATAGCCGCCCGTTAGATTGAACAATACCGGCATACCACTCGGCGGAGTCCTTCCGGATTCGACGTTGGGTGGGGTAATGTACAAAGATAAGACCCATCCGCTCGTCGTAGCCGTTATTCCATTCAAAGTTATCAGTAAGGCTCCAATGAAAGTACCCTTTAATGGGTACACCCTCGGAACAGCAATCCCGCAGCTCCAGCAGGTAGCGGTGGAGAAAATCGATTCGATCTAGATCGTGTACTTTACCATCCAAATAAATACGGTCGTTGCTTGCCTGCCCATTCTCGGTGATATACATTGGCATGTGGTAGCGTTGGTACAGCCACCGAAGCCCATAGCGCATGACCTGTGGCGTAACGGGCCATTTAAGAGAGGTTCGCGGGTACCCTGTGATGCGCTCTACATAGTCCCCGTTTTCATCTACCTGTATGCCGTTATATACATTGATTCCGAGGAAATCAAGTGGCTGGCAAATGGTTTCCCAATCCTCACTAGGGATGCAGTCTGTTAAGGCTTGCATCGCAGGTGGAAGAGAGCCGAGTAGAATGGCATCCAAAAACCAAGTGTGCGAGAACCACCACTCATTTTCATCTATCTGAAAAGAGGCGGCTTCAGCGGCTGCCTGGTTTTCAACCGTATTGTGCAATGGGTAGCATAGCTTACCGGTGGAGGCGGCGCCAACTTGAACTGATTTTGTGCTTGCTTCTCGTATGGCCTGCACGGCAAGGCCGTGTGCCAAAAGAGCGTTAGCTGCGCAGGTGAAAAGCTCACTGCCTTTTAGGGTTGCCCCTGGTGCGTGCTCACCCGTGCCATACCCAAGCCCAATAAAGCATTGCGGCTCATTTAAGGTGCAATAATGCTGTACTCTGTCTGAGAAATGTTGTGCCATAAAACCGGCAAAATCTGCAAAAGCCAGAGCGGTATCGCGGTTGCGCCAGCCGCCTTCTCGTTCCAAGGCAAGAGGGAGATCCCAATGGTAAAGTGTTACATGGGGAACAATCCCTTCCTTGAGCAGAAGTTCAATCAAACGGTCGTAATACGCGAGTCCCTCTTGGTTAGGCACACCGCGTCCTTCCGGAAAAATACGTGGCCAAGAGATGGAGAAGCGATATGCAGTAAGGCCAAGCTGTTTTAAATGATGTACATCCTCACGGTAGCGCCGCAGGCCATCACACGCAAATTCTCCTGTTTCACCGTTGCGTATGGCACCGGGGCGTTCGCAGAATTCATCCCAAATGCTGTCGCCTCGGCCCTCCCGGTCCCCTTCTGTTTGGTAAGAGGAGCTGGCAGCTCCCCAAACAAAGTCCTTTGAAAATTCCATAGACACCTCACTGATTCAAAAAGCTAAGTCTTACTATCTATAAATGAAGCGTTCGAATGTTTATTACTGAATAATGGCCTCAATGGAGCAGTTTGTAAGGCCTTCTCTATGCGGAATTAAGCCGTTTTTCATCGGCTTACCATCCATTGTAACACCGGGGATTTCGCCTTCCTCTGCCCGCCGTACCAAAATATGATATACCGTACCGCGATAGCGGCGGGTTACCCGATAGCTGGTCATTTCTTTGGGGAGGCAGGGGTGAATCCGTAGGCCGTCAAAATCCGGGTGAATCCCTAAAATGGCCTGACTAATGTTTACAAACGCCCACGCAGCCGTTCCGGTCAGCCAGCTGTTTTTAGCTTCGCCATACCGCTTGGCGCTTCGCCCGGCAATCATCTGGCTGTAAACGTAAGGCTCGGTGCAGTGTATTTCACTAAATTCCTCTACCCATGCGGGGGAGGTCTTGCGATACACTTCAAACGCATTTTCGCCGTCTTCCAGTACGGTGTGAGCAATGCTCAGCCATGGGTTGTTATGGCAGAAGATTGCTCCGTTCTCTTTGTATCCGGGTGGGTAGCTGGTAATCTCACCGAGTTCTTTGTGGTAGCTTGTATAACAAGGGGTGAGAAGCTCTACGCCAAAACGGTTGCCGAGCAGCTCCCGTGCGCTTTTCAGAGCCTGCGGTGCAAGACCCTGACGGGCGCCGATTCCTGCCATCACACAGAAGCCTTGCGGCTCAATGTATATTTTCCCCTCACTGCATTCGCGGCTTCCTACTTTTTGCCCTGCGGCGTCGTAAGCGCGCAGGAACCATTCACCGTCCCAGCCGGACTCCAACACGGCAGCTTCCATTTGGCAAACACGCTGTTCAATTGCCTTTTGCTCTTCCGGGTCGCCGAAACGGCGGCAGATTTCTGCATACTCGCGCCCATATTTTACAAACATAGCGGCAATCAGCACGCTCTCTGCTGTTTTGCTGTCAAAGTTCTGGGTGGTCTGAAAGCTTTCGCCCGGTTCTTCGGAAAAGCAGTTGAGGTTCAGGCAGTCGTTCCAGTCTGCGCGCCCAATCAGCGGTAGGCCGTGAGGGCCAAGGTTGTTGCAGGTGTAAGCTACACTCTTTCTCAAGTGCTCAAACAAGGGTTGCTCAGAGCCTTCTTTGTTATTAAATGGAACTGGCTCATTTAATATGCTTGAGTCTCCAGTTTCTTTTAAGTAGGCGGCAACACATGCAATCAGCCATAGCGGGTCGTCGTTAAATCCGGTTCCTGCGTCGGCGTTGCCTCGCTTTGTAAGTGGCTGATATTGGTGGTAGGTACTTCCGTCCTCAAATTGAATGGCGGCAATATCCAGTATGCGCTGGCGTGCGCGGTCGGGAATCAAGTGCACAAAGCCGAGCAAATCCTGGCAGCTATCACGGAAGCCCATGCCGCGGCCGGTACCACTCTCAAAATAACTGGCACTGCGGCTCATATTAAAGGTAACCATGCACTGGTACTGGTTCCATATGTTAACCATGCGGTTTAGCTTATCGTTTTTACTTTCTAGGCGGAAACGGCTTAACAGGGACTCCCAGTACTCTGCGAGTTCCTTTAAAGCAACCTGTACTTGTTCTGGGCGTGCGAATTCTTCCATTAAGCGTTTTGCAGGTGCTTTTTGAATTACGCCGGGCGCTTCCCATTTTTCGTCGGCAGGCAGTTCTACGTAGCCCAATACGAAAATGAGTTCGCGCGATTCCCCGGGCTGCAAAACAAGGTCTATACGGTGAGAGGCTATGGGGTACCAACCGCTGGCTACGCTGTTAAAGCTGGTTCCGTTTCTTACGGTAACGGGAGATTCCCATGTGCCGAAGCGGCCAAGGAAGGAATCGCGGTCGGTATCAAACCCGCTGAGAGGAGTGTTTACGCCATAAAAAGCATAGTGGTTTCTACGCTCACGGTATTCTGTTTTGTGGTAAAGAACACTGCCGTCAACCTCAACCTCGCCAATGCTCAAATTGCGCTGAAAATTTTGCGCGTCGTCCACTGCGTTCCACAGGCACCATTCCGTGGCACTATATAGCTGAACTGATTTTTCAGAGTCTGACTTATTTTCTATTGTAAGAAGATTTACTTCGCATGGCTTCCCCAGCGGAACAAAACAGGTTAGCTCTGCGCTTAAGCCATGCCTGCGCCCCTCTATTGTGGTGTAGCCGAGGCCGTGGCGGCATTTGTAATCGTCTAAATCTGTTTTGCACGGTAAAAAAGCGGGGCTCCAAACATCGCCGCCGTCTCTTATGTAGTACCGCCGCCCACCCATATCTGCGGGTACTTCGTTGTAGCGGTAACGGGTGATTCGGCGTAGCTTGGCGTCCTGAAAAAAGCTATACCCGCCGCCTGTGTTTGAGATCAGGCTAAAAAAGCCATCGTTCCCCAAATAATTAATCCACGGTAGGGGAGTAGCCGGAGTCTGTATCACATATTCTCTGGCGCGGTCGTCAAAGTATCCGTATTTCATGGCGCTCCATCCTCGTATCATCATTTTCAAACTGCTCTTGATTGCTACAAAAAAGTGATTCCATTTCTACACCATATCTTTACCGCGTCAAAAATTATTTTCTGCGTGTAACAATAGGTAAGAGAGTAAGATTTACGAAATCGTTTAAGTATATTGTTATTATAGGTCGGCGTGATTAAAAAAGCAATACTAAAATAAAAAACCAGAGATTATCTCCGTTTTACAACAATTTTTGACTTGTTTCTATTTTATTATAACAAAATCGAGTCGAAACCGTATTCGTGGTTTTCCATATATTTCATCTGTTTTGTTGGTTTTAAAGGGGTTTTTCACAGATACAACCTATTATTGTTTCCCTATTATCACAAAAATAATAAAATAAATTTCAAATTTCTATTGAAAAAATGTGTAATGAGTGGTAATATGAATTCAGAAATCGATTAAGTTGCCATTTGCCCTGGTTCTGAAAATCCTTTATAATGAATCCAGAATCTGAGGCGGAGGGATCCATAATTATGATTACAATCAAGGACATTTCCGAAAAATGTGGTGTTTCCCGCGCGACGGTCAGCAAGGCGCTGAATGGGCACAAAGATATTAGCGAGAGCACCGGAAGACACATTCGCAGCGTAGCCCGTGAAATGGGTTACTTACCCAATGCCGCGGCACGCTCCCTAAAAACAAAAAGAACCAATAATCTGGGCGTTTTGTTTGTAGACAAAACCTGCAGCGGTTTAACCCATGAGTATTTTTCAGCCGTGCTAGAAAGCTTTAAGGTTGAGGCTGAGCGCCTGGGGTACGACATCACCTTTATTAGCCGCAACATTGGCACAGCTTCCATGAGTTATTATGAACACTGCAAATACCGCGGGTGCGATGGTGTTGTAATAGCCAGTGTGGACTTTGCCGATGAAATGGTGATTGAGCTGGTAAACAGTGAAATTCCAACGGTTACCATTGACCATGTATTTAACGGTCGTACTGCAATTTTGTCAGACAATGTGCAGGGGATTCACGACTTAGTAGAATATGTATACCAATGTGGCCACCAAAAAATTGCTTATATTCATGGTGAAGATACCTCAGTAACTAGAAAACGACTTGCAAGCTTTTACCGTACCTGCGCGGAGCATTCCATTGATGTTCCAGAAGAATATGTAAAAGATGCGTTGTACCATGACCCCAAATCGAGCGGCATTGCAACGCGTGAGCTTCTCGATTTACCCAATAGACCAACTTGCATTCTCTACCCCGATGATTTTTCATTTATCGGTGGAATGAACGAGATTGAAAAGCATGGTTTACATATTCCAGAAGATATTAGCATTGCCGGTTACGACGGCATTTATCTTTCACAGGTACTTCGCCCAAGGCTAACCACCCTACGGCAAGATACCGGCGCGCTCGGCCGTGAAGCCGCGTCGCGCCTGATTGAGTCCATTGAGCGGCCAAAGCTAGCCATACCACAGCAGGTAATGGTGGCAGGGCAGCTCATTCCCGGCAGCTCCGTTCGAAAATTAGAGGAATAACACTCGGGCGGCTGTAGGGAAAGCGATACCCTCTTTTATTGTGTCAGTTTCCCTTTTCATAAAGGTTTAAAAACGCATTATTTTAAGGAGGAGCTTAAGTTATGAAGAAAATTCAGAAGGCTACGGCCGCCCTGCTAGCATCATTAATGCTGGTGTCTGCGGCAGGTTGTGGCGGCAACACTACGCCCGCTGCGTCGGGAGCACCTTCGGGGTCCGCTGCACCTGCGAGCACAGATTCCGCTAAAACCCTTCGCATTTATGGTTGGAACACCGAGTTCCAAGAGCGCTTTAACAAGTACTATAAAGACGCCGGCAAGCTGCCGGATGGCATCAAGGTGGAGTGGGTAATTACCCCAAGCGAAAACAACGCCTACCAGAATAAGCTGGATGCCGACCTGAAGATGCAGGATTCTGCTGCGGATAAGATTGACATTTTCCTCATTGAGGCAGATAACGCGCTCAAATATGTCGATTCCGATTATACGCTTGACGTAAAAGCGGATATTGGTTTAACTGACGCAGACATGAAAGACCAGTTTGAGTACACCAAGGACATTACAACAGACAGCAAGGGCAAGCTCAAGGCCGTTTCTTGGCAGGCAACCCCCGGTTTGTTTGCGTATCGCCGTTCCATCGCCAAAGCCGTTCTCGGAACAGATGACCCCGAGAAGGTTCAGCTTGCGCTGAGCGATTGGGATAAGTTTAATGCAACTGCAAAAACAGCACATGATAAGGGCTACAAAATGCTCTCCGGCTATGACGATTCCTATCGTACCTTCTCGAACAATATCAGTTCGCAATGGGTAGACGACAAAGATACGATTCACATTGACCCCATTATGATGAAGTGGGTTGACCAGACAAAGGAATTTACGGATAAGAGCTATAACAATAAAACTTCCTTGTGGGCACCAGAGTGGCAGGCCGACCAAGGCCCGAACGGCAAGGTGTTTGGCTTCTTCTACTCCACATGGGGCATTAACTTTACACTGCTGAAGAACGCTTTGGCGAAACCAGTAGCGGAAGGCGGCAAGGAAGAAGTAGGCAATGGTATTTACGGCGATTACGCAGTATGCCAAGGCCCTGCAAACTACTACTGGGGCGGCAGCTGGATTTGCGGAGCAAAGGGAACCGATAACGTTGACATAGTGCGCGATGTTATGAAGACCTTAACCTGCGACCAGGCCACCATGAAGCAGATTACACTGGATACCGAAGACTTTACCAATAACCAGACCGCTATGGGCGAGCTGGCGAAGAGCGATTACAAATCTCCCTTCTTGGGCGGCCAGAACCATATTGCTTTGTTTGCCGCTGCGGCTCCCAAAATCAATATGAAAAACCTCTCCAAATACGACCAGGGCATGACAGAAGAATTCCAGAAAGCATTTAAAGATTACTTTGACGGTAACGTATCAAAGGATCAGGCTTTGGATAACTTCTACCGAGCCATTATGGAAAAATACCCGAACTTAAAACGAGCCTCCTAATTTTCTCACACTCTTTCACTTTTTTTGCCAGGTGCCCCTTTTCAGGGAGCGGTTCACTGCTCCGCTCCCTGAGCCTGGGGGCTCATCTGCTATAATCCCCGGATTTGAGGTGAAGCTCCATGCCCGGTACCACGTTAACAAAACCCAATCAATCTTCTGCACAACAGTCCCCTGAGAATCGTCAGAAGAAAAGAGCAAAAGGCGTGAACTATTCCAAGTGGGGTTATTTCTTTATTGCCCCGTTTTTCATCGCATTTGCTATTTTCACAATGACTCCTCTTGTTTCAACCTTTTACAACAGCTTTTTAGAAAGCTACTGGGTTGGCCTAACCCACGTTGGCCCCCGTTTTGTAGGCTTTGATAATTATGTGGCGCTTTTTTCTGACAAAGACCTTTATATGTATGCGAGCAATACAGCTATCATTTGGCTGATGGGCTTTGTTCCACAAATTGTGTTTTCGCTTTTGCTGGCGGCTTGGTTTACAGACATTCGTTTGCACCTACGCGCTACCGGCTTTTTTAAAACTGTCATTTATCTGCCGAACCTGATTATGGCTGCGGCGTTTTCCATGCTGTTTTTCACCTTGTTCTCCGACTCGGGTCCGGTTAACAGCATTTTAATGTCTATGGGAATGGAAACTCCGTTCCGCTTTTTAGCAAATGCGTGGAGTACCCGTGGGCTCATTGCCCTTATGAACTTTTTAATGTGGTATGGTAACACGACCATTTTGTTAATGGCGGCAATACTTGGAATTGATCCATCTTTATTTGAAGCGGCTGAAATAGACGGAGCAACGGCGTTTCAGTCATTTAAAAAAATAACAATGCCGCTCATACGCCCCATTTTGGTGTATGTTTTGATTACCTCTCTCATTGGTGGTATTCAAATGTTCGACGTACCGCAAATTTTAACCAATGGTAATGGTAACCCCAACCGTTCTAGCATGACCCTGGTTATGTTCCTCAATAAGCATTTATTTAGTGAAAACGTAGGTATGGCAGGTGCTGTTTCGGTTCTGCTGTTTGTAGTAGCCGGCGCATTGAGCATACTGGTGTATTTCAGCATTCGTGATAAAAAACCGGCGAAGGGAGGAGCAGAAAAATGAAAGACAACGCGGCAAGAGAGAATTTAGGGCTTTTGCGGATGCGCCGTGGGTTCGCCTATTTTATTCTGATTTTTTTGACCTTTCTTTCACTATTTTCATTTTATATTCTGTTTGTAAACTCCACTCGCTCCCACCCAGATATTCAAAAAGGATTCTCCTTTATTGTGGGCGGTTCGCTTGGCGCCAACTTTGATAATTTGATGAAAAATGCAAACCTGCCGGTATTAAATGGCCTGATGAACAGCTTGATAGTTGCCGGTTTGGCAGCAGTTTTTGCCACCTATTTTTCAACTATGACGGCATTTGGTATTCATGCGTACCGTTTTCGGTTGAATCAGGCTGCGTTCTCGCTCATTATTATGGTGATGCTGGTGCCAACACAGGTTACAGCATTGGGCTTTGTTCGCATGATGGCAAGCATGGGCCTTAAGAATTCTTTTATTCCTCTTACGGTCCCGGCGATTGCTTCACCGATTGTATTCTTCTTTATGATACAGTACATGAGAAGCTCGTTGCCAATTGAGATTGTGGAAGCTGCGCGAATTGACGGCGCGGGCGAGTTCTACGCCTTTAATCGAATTGTTCTGCCGATGATGAAGCCGGCAATTGCCGTGCAGGCAATCTTCACCTTTGTCAGCTCATGGAACAATTACTTTTTACCGGCTTTGATTCTTGACAGCAAGAAGAAACAAACCGTGCCGATTCTAATTGCACAATTGCGGAGCGCAGATTTTATGAAGTTTGATATGGGGCAGGTCTACCTGCTCATTGCCCTGGCGATTTTCCCGGTCATTGTTGTTTACTTGTGTCTCTCCAAATTTATTGTTCGTGGTGTCGCTTTGGGCAGCGTAAAAGGATAATTCGATTTTTCCTCCAATCATGTAATATTGCTCCGGTCTTCCCACACCGGAAAAAAACAGGAAGGTTTGCGCATCAGGCGCGAACCTTCCTGTTTTGTTTTGCAACGGCCATTCTAAGATGGAAAAGAAGAAAATTCAAAAAGAGAGCAGAACACTTTTTCAGGAAAGCCGTAAACATCTTTTCGGACAGAGCATAAAGAATGTGATAGAATAATCTGTAAACCAAGCTTTTTCTATTTTGAATTCATATTTGAATAAGGTGAGAGAAATGACGATATTGAAAGCGACCGAGCATCTAGAGAAAAAATTACAGGTTTCGTTTTGCACAGATGTATTTTCGCTCATAAATGATCATGCAAAAATCATCACTTACTCAATGGGAGACACTATCTTGTGGGAAGGTGATACTGCATCCCATTTGTATTATCTTATTAAGGGTGTTGTGAGAGGATATTATATTGACCGTGACGGAAATGATATTACAAAATGTTTTTGTGCGGAAGAAGATTTCTTTTCAACACAAGGCTACCGTACGGGCACTTCTGCTACCTTTACCATTGAATGTTTAGAGAACTGTAATTGCGTTCAATTGCCTTATACCATAATCGAACACATTTTACAAATGGATAAAGAATTGTGCAGTATAGTAAGCCATCTATTTCAGAATGAAATCGAGAATCAAGAGCTTAGGTGCAAGGAACTTATGCTATTAAACGCAAAAGAGCGTTACCTTGCCTTTTGTAAGGATAACCCCCAATTACAGAATAGAATTGCTTTAAAATATATCGCGTCCTATATTGGGGTACGGGCAGCTTCGTTAAGCCGCATTCGGAAAGAAAGCAAAAGCTGAATTAACATAGGTGAATGACAAAATCACTCCCTCCCGTCATACTGAGCATAACGGGAAGGAGTGGTCTTTTTGAAAAATGTACTCATTACAGGTGGTACCAGTGGCATAGGTTATGAGCTTGCTTGTGTATTTGCCGCAAATCAATATCATGTTAGTATTGTTTCATCCAATTATCAGCGCCTATTACTCACACAGAAAAAACTGCAAGACAGGTTTCATGTCCCGATTCGAATATTTGAACAAGATTTATCCCAATTAAAAGCGGCGGAAAAGCTCTACTCTCAAATACAAGCAGAGCAAATGAATATTGACATATTGGTAAACAATGCTGGATTCGGTTTAGCTGGAGAAACAGTAGAGATTGATTTGAAGAACGATGAAAAGATGATGATTCTAAATATGGTTACTCCGGTAAAGCTATGCAAATTGTTTCTGCCCCCGATGTATGAAAAACAGCGAGGCAGCATATTAAATATATCTTCAACAGGAGCATTTCAGCCGGGGCCGTTTACATCCACTTATTTCGCGAGTAAGGCATTTCTCCTAAGTTATAGTAAAGCGGTGCGATTTGAGGCTCAAAAGCACGGGGTGCACGTTTGTACCCTGTGTCCGGGTGCAACAAGAACAAACTTTTTCGCCAGAGAGGGAAAACCAATGCCAAGAACCGCTATGTCTGCAGAAAAAGTGGCTCAATTGGCTTACCAATATCTCAAGAAAAATAAGTCTGTATTAATACCTGGTTTTGCAAATCGAGCAATGCAGGTACTGCCAACAAATATAAAAATGTTGGGCGTTGCAAACAACAAGAGAGAATCTAAATGAGAAGTAAAAAAATATAAATAGAAAAGACTCCTGAGCCAACTGGCTCAGGAGTCTTTTTGCTTTTCATATCTACAGGCTCTAATTTAGAGCAAGAAGAGAATGCTTATTTTACGCCAAACAGCAGCTCGCCGTAAGTGGGGAAAGGCCAGTAGGTTCTTCCTACCAAAAGCTCCATTTCATCTGCAATAGCGCGAGCTTCTTCCATGCGAGAAAGAACTTCCTCACGGTAATACTTCGCTTCTTTCAGGTAATCGCCAGATTCCTCTTCATGATCCACCGCACCCTGTAAGCTATCAACCATATCATACAGCTTTACAGAAAGAGCAGTAAGCTTCTCAATCTGAGTCTTTTCCAAAGAGCAGTCAATTCCAAGATTTTTCTTGTTCATTGCCTGTGCGCTCAAATCGCCGGTGTAGTGGCTAACGGCTGGCAGAATGTCTTTGCGAATCATTTCGAGCATGGTCAGGGCCTCAATGTGCACCTGCTTAATGTACTTCTCCAAAATGATTTCATAGCGAGATTTCAGCTCTGTCTCTGTTAAAACGCCCTGGCGTTCAAACAGCTCCACATTTTCTTTCCGGGGATAGTAAGCCAGCGCTTCGGGAGTGCTTCTCAAGTTTAGCAGACCACGGCGGCCGGCTTCCTCAACCCATTCCGCAGAGTAGTTGTTGCCATTAAACACAATTCGCTTATGTGCCTTGAGTGTTTTGCGAATCAGCTCGTTCAAAGCATCGGTAAAGTTTTCTGCTTTCTCGAGTTCATCGGCAAAGGTGGACAGTACATCTGCAATCATGGTGTTTAGCATAATGTTGATACAGCCAATTGAGCTGGAAGAACCCTGCATACGGAACTCAAACTTGTTGCCGGTAAACGCCATGGGAGAGGTACGGTTTCGGTCCGTAGAATCTTTACGGATGGGAGGGAGAATATCTGCGCCAATTTTCACAAAACGGCGGCCCTTAGCCTTATATTCGGTGCCATTCTCAATAGCATTAAGAACATTTTCAAGTTCTTCACCGATAAATACAGAAACAATTGCGGGAGGTGCTTCGTTGCCACCCAAGCGGTGGTCATTGCCTGCGTCCGCAACGGCAATGCGCAGCAAATCCTGGTGCTCATCCACCGCCTTTATAATCGCGGTCAGGAAGAGAAGGAACTGTGCGTTTTCGGTTGGCGAATCACCGGGATCCAAAAGGTTCATGCCGGTATCGGTAGCAATGGAGTAGTTGTTGTGCTTACCGCTGCCATTAATGCGAGCAAACGGCTTTTCATGCAGCAAGCAGGTAAGGCCATGACGTGCCGCAACCTTTTTCATTACTTCCATTGTGAGCTGGTTCTGGTCAGTTGCAAGGCTGCAAGCAGAGAAAATAGGAGCCATTTCATGCTGTGCGGGTGCAACCTCGTTATGCTTTGTTTTGCTCAGTACGCCGAGCTTCCAAAGCTCTTCGTCCATTTCTTTCATGAACTCGCTAACCGTAACCTTTAGCTCGCCAAAGTAGTGGTCATCCAGCTCCTGACCCTTCGGCGGCTTTGCACCGAACAAAGTACGGCCGGTGTAAACTAGGTCTTCTCTCTTGAGGAACATCTCTTCTGGTACAAGGAAGTATTCCTGCTCAGGGCCAACGGTGATGGTTGTGCTTTTTACATCGTTATACCCAAACAGCTTGAGCACACGGATAACCTCTTTGTTCAAAGCGGAAATGGAGCGCAGCAGAGGGGCTTTTTTATCCAATGCTTCTCCGCCGTAAGAACAGAATACGGTAGGAATAAACAGAGAGCCATCCTTTACAAAAGCGTATGAGGTTGGGTCCCATGCGGTGTAGCCACGCGCTTCAAACGTTGCGCGAATACCGCCGTTCGGGAAGCTGGAGGCATCCGGTTCACCCTGAATGAGCTCTTTGCCTGAAAACTCCATAATGACCTTGCCGTCACCGGCGGGGTTAATGAAGCCGTCATGCTTACCGGCAGTGATGCCAGTCATAGGCTGGAACCAATGGGTGTAGTGTGTTGCGCCTTTTTCTATTGCCCAGCTTTTCATGGCGTTTGCCACTACTTCCGCCACTTGAGCGTCAAGAGGAATGCCCTCATTTCTTGTTTTCATTAATGCCTTAAAAGTATCCTTCGGCAATCTGTCTTTCATGACAACTTCATTAAATACTAAGCTTCCAAAAATCTCAGGAATATTGCTCATATAGCTGCCTCCTTTTGAGTTAAAATAGAAAAAACGCTGCAGGTATCCTAAGAAACCTACAGCGCCATTACTGTTTTTATACACGTAATTATAGCAAACGAAATTGCTGCTGTCAATGCTCCATAACAAAAAAGCATTTACCAGAAAAACGAAAAATATGCGGGGTAACAACAGATTTTTGGTACATAACACAGGGGACATGGAGTGGTCTTTATGAAAGGGTGTTCTTTTAATTTTTACAGCCATTGTATGCAACGAGCTAGAAAATGTTCGTAAGGGAATTGCTCCCTCAAAATAGAACGCTCGTAAAAGGAAAAAGTGGTTTACGAGATTTGCACCGTATCTGAAATAATTTCTACTAAAGCATGCAGTGCGGGAGAATGATAGTTGTCTTTGCGGTAACAAATAAAAATTTCTCGTTGAGAGATACCATCTGCAATGGGAAAATACACGCCTTTTTTATCTAGAAAATGGTCGGAGTGAATGATGCTGGATGGGACAAAGGCAAAGCCCAAGTTTTCTTTTGTTAATTGGTGTGCTACCTCAATGCTCTCCGTTTCAAGCAGGATGCGAGGGGAGTAGTGACTGTTTTCAAATAACCTGTCTGCAATGGTTCGTATTCCATGCCCCTTTTTCAAAAGAATAAAGGGTTCATTTTGTAAGTCATTTATATGTAGTGCCCTACTATTTACTCCAATATTGTAGTGAGGAATGCTTTTGTAGAAGAAAGGAGGAACTGCTAAATAAATAGTTTCTTTATTTACCGGCTTGTAGGTAAGCCCGCTGAGCAATGGTCGGTACACTACTGCTAAATCCACTTGGCCGGAAAGAACCATTTCCGATAGGTGATGTGAGGGAATTTCTATTAGCTTTAAATCGTATTTGGGGTATACCGCAAAAAAACGGGGGAGAATGCGATGGGTCATAATAATGCTTTGGTGCAACGACATTCCCAGTGTGATGCGCCCAATGCTGCCATCGTGAATTTCTGAAATTTGTTGTGTGACCGAATCATAAATGCGGTGTATTTGGTTGCAAGCGGCCAAGTACTTTTCGCCTGCATAGGTAAGCCGCATGGGGATGGTACTACGGTCAAACAAAGGGGTTCCCAGCTCGCGTTCAATGCCAAGTATCATTTGGCTTAGCGCGGGCTGCGAAATATATAGCTTTTTTGCCGCCCGCGTAATATTGCCCTCGCATACTACCGTCATCAAAGCTTCCATCTGCTTATGATTAATCATCTTTAATGCCTCCGATAGTGAATTTGTTTAACAAAAAAAGCAGTAAAGTTTTTACTGTAGTTACAGAAAAGCCGTCCTTTCCTACAAAAGAGGAATAGGGCGGTTTTTCTAGCTATTATTAAGCTTTGCTGCTAATATCCTGCAAAACGGTTCCTTATAAGGAATAAAAAGTGGAATAGAGAGCAATCCTTTTAAAAAGTTATTTTCAGTATGTCTTGGTAATGAGACTTATGGGTCTACTTACTGCTTTCCTTTTCGGTTCCAAAGGTTATACCCCACAAGAGTAGTAAGAGCCATTACGCAGATTGCCATTATCCAAATTGGCAGGCTGTCAGATTGGCCGCCTACAATATAAAGATTTCTGGTGCCATTGGCGTGTACCATAGTTGGCTCTGTTTTTTCTTCCAAATCTTCTTTCATAGAGGAAGTACTTTTGGAAGAGGTGCTTTTTACGCTTGTTTTAGTAGATTTGGATGATGCGGATTTGCTGTTGCTAGATTTGGAAGAGCTTGTACTGCGGCTTTTCTGTGAGGAGGTAATTTTTTCAGCTGCATTCTTACTGGAGCTTTGTTTTCCAGACACAGAGGAAGATGGCAGCTTGTCCGCCTTGCTTTCAGAGTCGGTAGAACCAAGCGATTCAGCCCGGTTCACACGAATTAAGTATTGTGACTTGCTCTTTTTATCCTCAGCGGTTACGGTCACAACGATTTCGGTAGTCTCCCCCGCCCGTTGCAAGGTTTGCCGATTAATTCGAACTGTACCGCCGTCCTCCGCATTTGCCTGGAATTTTACCGTGCTAATGTCTGCTCCGACTCGTAAATCGTACTCAGCAACATCCGGTGAAAATTCGGGTTTTAGCTTCCCGGTAGAGGGAACCAGCTTTTGCAGGCTTGCATTTTGAGACAAAGCCGGCTTAATGAAAAAGGATAAATTTGTGTTCCGGTCATATTGGGGGAGCAGTCGTTCGTTCCAATCTGCGGTTTGATCCACCTGAACGGTAACATTTGTAGTGCCGGGGTCGGCATTCTCCGCAACACTAAACACAAAGCGGATGCAGTCGCCGTTGAGTTTTGGAGCAGAAAGGCCATCGCAGGCATAGACTCCCGTTACGTATTCCCCATCATCATAATATTGAAATGCACCGCTCTGTATTTGCTCTGTGGTTTCTACCCGTAAAAGGTGCAATCGTGTGCTGTCGTATGAAACCTGTGTACGAAAGGCGGCAGGCAGCTCGCTTTCCATGAGGGTGCTTGCGTGGGTGGAAAGAGTAATGCGCACAGTTTCACCGGGGTAAGCAGCCGCTGAGGAAAAGGCTGCTGTAAAATAGTCCGTTGCCGCTGCAAAAGCATGGTAGGGATAATAAAATAGAACGGCGCATACAATCATGATAAGCAGGCATTTGGTTTTCATAAGGAGTACCTCACCGCCTTAGGCAAATATGGGAATGATTCACTTCTCTATATATTACCATACCCTATCGCTAAGCCGCAATATGCTTACAAAAAGCGTTTTTTAAAAACGCTTCATTCATAATTTGTTAACAATATTTCTTGAAAAAAGTTTATGATAGAAAGTAAGAATACGGCACTACTGTTATAATTAAAGAAGGAATTATTTATGTTCAAAAGCGCATCTCTTTCTCATGCAATTGTATGGAATGTAATGATAATCACCATGTGGCATTGCGTGGTGTTTTTTGCTTGCGTAAAATTGTCGAAGCAGACCTTTGACCCGGCTAAAAATCGCTACCAGGCATTCCGTTGGGAGCAAAACGGCCGTTGGTACCGCAGTAATTTAAAAATACATTTATGGAAAGACAGTGTACCCCAATATATAGGGAAAGATGGTTTTTCTAAAAAACATTTATCTCGTGTAACGCCGGAGTATTTGGATGAGTTTATGCTGGAAACCTGCCGCGGCGAATGGATGCACCTAAAAAACTGTATGTTTGTAGTAGTGGTGTTCGTAATGAACTCTTCGCTGATTATGGCAATTGTTTTCTCAGCCCTCATTCTGCTTGGCAACCTGCCGTTCGTGTGCATACAGCGTTACAACCGCTTTCGTATACAAACACTGCGCCAGGTAATTGTAAAAGAACAGGCACGTGCCCGCCGGTTGGAGGCACGCAGAAAAGAGGCGGCAGTTCGCTCGCTCACTTAATGTGAAATACGATATTGAAAAAAGCAGACGGTTTATTGCCGCCTGCTTTTTTTATTTGGTTATGATGTGTCGCTTTCTCAGCGGCAGAAAAAGGTCTCCCAAAAGGAACAACATTTGTCGGCGGCGCACACAATCGCAGATTCCCGATACCGGGGGCAGCTGCGCAGAGTAAGCGGCCACATATGCTTTAGAATAATGTCCTGCTCACGTTTATTGAGCCGAAACGCTTTATTTGCATTACGCAGTGCGGCCTTTGGGTGAGTGAACCCATGCAAACCGGAGCGGTGGGGGTCTTTATCATGCCAATCGTATAGAAAAAAGTCATGCAGCAGGGCGCCTCGCACCAAGCTGTTTACATCTGCTCGAATTCCCAGCTTGCGGCAGAGCCAAAAGCTGAGCTCGGCAACCGCCACACTGTGCTCTAAGCAGCTAACAGAACCGTGCTGAATATACGCTTCCATTTGCTGCACCTGTGGGTGCTTTAGCAATTGGTGGCTGTATTGTTGAAATTCTTTACGCTCCTGTACAGTAAGCTTTACACGAAGGCTGTTCGACTTCTTTTTTTGATTCTGATTGCTCTGTTGCATGGGCTGTGTTCTCCAATGGATTCCGTCGTTGGTTTAGGCCTTTTGAGCTTTTACTAAGTCGATTAGCTTATTGGTGAGAGCTGAAATGTGCTCTCTGGTCTCTTTGTCAACCAGATTACCGTCTGCGTCTACTTTTTCATGTGCAGATGCAATAAACACTTCGGGCTGATTGATAATGCGCATATTCAGAACAACGCCAACTTGACGCAGATGGTATTGCACACGGGCACCACCTAACGGCCCCATAGAAGCACTCATAATTGCGGTTGGCTTGTTGGAAAATAGTCTGGCCGGATTACGGGAAGCCCAGTCTAATGCGTTTTTGAGTACGGGAGGGATAGAAAAATTGTACTCCGGTGTAGCAATCAGCAATGCATCTGCCTCTGTGATTTTTTTCATGAAGTCGGTAACGGGTGCAGGCAGTTCCCCACCTTCTAAGTCCTCGTTGAAAAATGGGATTGCAGAGAGGTCTAAAATCTCCAGCTCGGCGTCATTGGGAAGTAATTCTTTCGCGGCGCGCAGCGCAGCGAGGTTATAAGAGCCTTTGCGAAGGCTTCCGGTAAATCCAACAATTTTAATGGGGTTCATAAAAATGCTCCTTTCATTATTCCTTGCGGTTTAAAATCACCGCAAATTTATGGCTGAAATAGGTAGCTTGTCATAGACAGTGAGCCTAATAGACAATCTTCGTTAAAAACAGTAATTTGGTCGTTTTTGTTGCTGGCACCCAAAACATACAAAAGCGGGTAAAAATGGTCGGGAATAGGAAATGCCATTTTGGCACAAGAACCTGCATTTTGGTAATGAACGACTTCGGTATACTCTCTTGCTACAATTTTGTCCCGAATATAGCCGTCAAATTCCTCGGCCCAAGAAAAGCCGCCCTCCGCCTGCCATTGAATTTTTGCCAGGTTATGCACAATATTCCCGCTGCCGATAATCATCACTCCGTCATCACGAAGAGCGGCAAGCTCTCGACCTATATCAAAATGTACTTGTTCATCGGCAGTGCCATCAATGCTGAGCTGCACCACCGGTATATTGGCTTGCGGGAATAGGTGACGCAGCACAGACCATGCGCCGTGGTCAATTCCCCAACTGTTGTCTGTTTTAACGGGCACCGAAAGTAACTCTCGTACCCGGCTGGCTAGTTCCGGGGAACCGGGAGAGGGGTACTGTACTCGGTACAGTTCCTCTGGGAAGCCATACATATCGTACACCAGTCTGGGACTTTTTGTATCCATAATTCGAGTGTCGTGGGTATACCAGTGCGCCGAAACCATTAGAATTGCGCGAGGGCGCGCAAGGCTGCGGCCTATTTCTTGCCATTTTTTTGTATACTGATTGTTTTCCACCGCGTTCATTGGAGAGCCGTGTCCCACAAAGAGCGCAGGCATTCTTTCAGGCATTTAGTATCCTCCTTGTAAACCACGAAATATAGAAACGGCAAATTTTCCCTTTTGCTTGCCTTTATTATATACTGTATCTGGCAGGAAAACCACTGTTGATTTTAACCGTTTTTTGGCTGTGTAAGGGCTATGGTTTAGAACGTTTCCATGAGAGAAATCGAATTGTAACTTTGTCACGATACTTTTTTTGCGAAAAATGATATACTAGTATTAAATAAGATAATTCGATACATTAAAATAGAAAAAAGGAGAGGCTCAATTATGGCAAATATCGTAATCGTCGGAAGAGGGCCCGCTGGCATCTCGGCTGCTCTTTATACCCTGCGAGCTGGAATGGAAACAACCATTATCGGTAAAGACAACGGCACACTGGATAAAGTGGAGAAAATAGAAAATTTTTATGGCTTCCCGGAACCGATTACCGGCCCGGAGCTGGTGCAAACCGGGCTGCAACAGGCACAGCGCCTAGGTGCACAAATGGTGGAGGATGAAGTCGTTGGCATCTCTTATGACGGGCGCTTGGTGGTAAAAACCGCACGCGGTGAATACCCGGCAGATGCACTCATTCTGGCAACCGGTTCAACCCGTTCTGCACCGCGTATTCGCGGCTTGCAAGAGCTGGAGGGTCATGGCGTTAGCTATTGCGCAGTTTGCGACGGCTTTTTCTACCGTGGGAAAGAAGTTGTGGTTTTGGGTAACGGAGATTACGCTATACATGAGGCACTGGAGTTGCTGCATACATCAAAATCTGTTACCGTTCTCACCAATGGCAAAAAAATGCTGGCTTCCGTTCCCGAGGGAATACAGTTATGCACCAAAGAGATTCAGTCGCTCGATGGCGATCCTTTCTTAAGCGGTGTCCGTTTTGAGGATGGCACCTCTTTATCGGCTGAGGGAGCCTTTGTAGCAGTTGGTGTAGCCGGCAGTACAGACCTAGCCCGCAAACTGGGGGCAGAGGTAGAAAATAATAAAATTGTAGTCGATGAAAATATGGCGACGAATATTCCGGGTCTTTTCGCAGCTGGTGATTGCACCGGTGGTTTGCTGCAAGTTTCAAAAGCAGTGTACGAGGGCGCAAAGGCAGGAACCGAAGCAATTAAATTTGTACGCGCAATGGCGAAAACCGTGAATGCGTAAATTGCTAGCCCACATATTGTTTTGTACCGGTCTGGAATCCAGACCGGTATTTTTATCACTATCATAATATTAATCTTATTTAAATAAGAATAATTATTAAATATTCTATCGAGTTTACGGAAAGCCCTTGCCTTTTTTAAAAAAAAGAGATAATATGAAATAAAAAAAAGCATATCTATGTGAGTAAGACAAACGGCTGCGAGCAGTATCTTTTGCAACACAAATCATAGGGTCAAAGCAGCCGTTTCTACTAAAATATAAGGAGTGTAAATATGAAATCTGCTGTTTTTTATCAGTGTAAGCATTGTGGTAACTTGGTGGCGCTCATCGGTACCGGTGGGGGAACACTCACTTGCTGTGGCGACCCAATGGTGCAGCTGCAGGCTAATGTGACCGATGCCGCGCAGGAAAAGCATGTACCGGTAGCACGTATGGAAAACGGCCGCCTGATTGTTGAGGTTGGCTCAGTGGCTCACCCAATGGCCGCGGAACATTATATTGAGTGGATTGCCTTAGAAGACGGCGACCGGCTCGAAATTGTGAAGCTAAACCCGGGCGATAAGCCTTGTGCAGAATTCGTTTACCACCCGGCAGAGGCTAACGAAGAAATTTTTGCAGGCGAAAACGATGAGATTGTTCCCAATTGTGAAGGGAATCCCTGTAACTTTGTATACCGTGAAAAAGTGGGCTCACACGCAGTGGTGTACGCTTACTGTAATTTGCATGGTCTTTGGAAGGCAGAACTGTAAATTATCTTATTTGGTAACTGCTTAATATATTAATTACCGGTTGGGCTGGTTGTGGAAGTCAGCCTTACCGGAACATATGGGAGTGTTTGGAATGGCTTATACATTAACAAGTGATTTAATCACCAATAACAGCATGATCGACACACAGCATAAGCAGCTCTTTGACGCAATCAATGCACTGCTCGAGGCCTGCTCTAAGGGGCAGGGTCGCGCAGAGATTGGCAAGACTCTGGACTTTTTGAGTAAGTATGTAGACAAGCATTTTTCGGATGAAGAGAAATTGCAGGTTCAGTATTCTTACCCGGAATATGATAAGCACCATAAATACCATGAAGAGTACAAAAAAATTATTCGTGAGCTTCAGCAAGAGCTAGAGAAAAGTGGTGCGAACATTGCACTGGTAGCCAAGGTAAATACCGCAATTGGCGGCTGGCTTGTGAACCACATTAAACGTGAAGATTTAAAGATGGCGAAGTACATTCGCGAACAGCAAAAATAAGAGAAGAAGCACCGGGGTAACCCGGTGCTTCTTTTCAGTTTACTCAAAATTTCTTATATAACAGGCCATTTATAATAGCAAATTTTAAGCGGCTAGTGCCGCAGGGAAATTCTTCTTTCTTTTATTCGCCCCTCAAGCCGGGGCAGGCTCTCCTTTTCTTGATGAGAAGAAAAGGAGGAAAGACTCACCAAAGGCTCCGCCTTTGGAACCCGTTTGGGGAACGACCCCAAACCAAAAAACAAAAGCTACTGGTAAGGCACTCCATTAAAAATGCCCACTCTCCTTTGCTGGTTCAAACAGATAGCTATTTGCAATCTTACGTCAGCGGTCATTTTTAGAGCGCTCTCGTTGGCTCGCAGAGACATATTAAGAAAGCTAGGTACTCCGTCCATATACGTGCAGCCAAGCAAAACCTTACAAACAATCTGCAACGCACAGATTTGCATCCTGTGCGGAAAAATAGATGCAGAGCGGGAGCTCACTCGGATTCCAAAGGCAAGTGCCCGCCCCGGCATGAGGGGCAAAGCCTTGCGCTATCAGAATGTCCTTCTCCGTAGCGCAAAACTTTTTCTATAACATATCAAAAACTTTCTAAGCCCCAAAAGCGAATTTCTTCTTTCTTTCATTCGCCCCTCAAGCCGGGGCAGGCTCGCCTTTTCTTGATGAGAAGAAAAGGCGCAAAGACTCACCAAAGACTCACCAAAGGCTCCGCCTTTGGAATCCGTTTGGGAAACGACCCCAAACCAGAAAACGAAAGCTACTGGTAAGGCGCTCCATTAAAAATGCCCACTCTCCTTTGCCAGCTCAAACAGATAGCAATTTGCAATCTACCGTCGGCGGTCATTTTTAGAGCGCTCTCGTACGCTCGCAAAAACATGTAATTGAAACATGCCTATTTCTAAATTTGTAATCGATAAAACGAAACAATACGCGCCAGCAGAATCTCATAAGAAATATTTATAAAAATAGAATTCTTAAAAATCGGGTAGGCTAAATAAAAGAAAAAATAGTTACCCTTGACAAACAATGAAGATTGCAGTAGAGTATAGATACACCCCACAGGGGGTGTGGGGAGGTGTCGGCTTTGAATCAAAAATATAATGTAACAGGAATGACCTGCTCCGCCTGCTCTGCTGCGGTAGAGAAAAGCGTAAAAAAGCTGGAGGGCATTGAAAACGTAAATGTTAACTTGCTTTCAAACAGCATGACAGTTCATTTTGATGAAAGCTTGCTGGATGATAACCGTATCATTTCGGCAGTAGAAGATGCGGGCTACGGCGCCAGTGTTTTCACACACGGTGCAGCTCCGTCAGCAACGAAAACAGTAGACCCAGTACAGGAAGAGCTAAAATCGATGCGCTCTCGCCTGATTGTATCTTTTGCATTCTGGATTCCACTCATGTACCTAGCCATGCACCACATGCTGAATGAGTGGTTCGGCTTGCCCGTGCCGCTGTTTCTGAAAAATGCGTTTCATGGTGCGGAAAACGGAATCCCCTTTGCATTTACGCAATTACTGCTTTTAGTCCCTATACTTTATGTAAACCGTAAATACTTTCAGGTTGGATTTAAAACACTGTTTAAACGTTCGCCCAATATGGATTCACTCATTGCAATTGGTTCCACAGCAGCAATTGCATATGGAATATTTGCAATCTATAAAATTGGCTACGCGCTCGGTACGGGTGATATGATGGTCGCCGACCATTATTTAATGGATTTGTATTTTGAATCCGCCGGTACCATTTTAACACTGATTACTCTCGGTAAATATTTAGAGGCACGCTCGAAAGGCAAGACCTCAGAGGCGATTTCTAAACTAATGGATTTAGCACCGAAAACAGCTGAGGTTGTTCGGGATGGTAAAGAAGTGGAGATTCCCGTTGAGCAGGTTCGTGTTGGTGACGTTGTGCTCATTCGCCCCGGTAAAAGCATACCGGTAGATGGTGTGATTATCGAGGGTTCCTCTGCGGTTGACCAGTCTGCTCTCACGGGTGAAAGTATCCCGGTGGAGAAAACAGTTGGCGATTCCGTAATTGCAGCCACACTAAACAAAACAGGTTTTTTCAAAATGGAAGCCAACAAAGTGGGCGGCGACACAACCCTGGCGCAGATTATTTCACTGGTTGAGGAAGCCAGCTCCTCCAAGGCACCCATTGCCAAAATGGCAGATAAAATCAGCGGTATTTTTGTGCCGGTGGTCATCGGTATAGCACTCTTAGCCGCCGTAGTGTGGCTGATACTAGGTCAGTCATTTGAGTTTGCACTTTCCATTGCAATTGCAGTGCTTGTCATTTCATGCCCTTGTGCGCTTGGTCTTGCCACACCGGTGGCAATTATGGTTGGCACGGGCAAGGGAGCATCAAATGGTATTCTTATTAAATCAGCTGAAGCGCTTGAAACGGCTCATACCGTTGGCGCTGTGGTACTCGATAAAACTGGAACCATTACAGAAGGCAAGCCCCGTGTAACCGATATGGTTCCTGCTGCGGGAATCAGCGAACGTGAGCTGCTCATTGCCGCGGCTTCTATTGAGAAGCCTTCCGAGCACCCGTTGGCAGAAGCAATTGTGGAAAAGGCAGCGGAACTTACTTTTGAGCTTTCTCCTGTTGGAGATTTTCAGGCGATTTCTGGCCGCGGGATTCTTACCAGCATTGGCAGCGAACCGTATGCCGCTGGCAACTTGGCATTGATGCAGGAGCAAAACGTAGATACCAGTGCTTTACAGCAAAGGGCAGAGGAATTTTCAGAACAAGGTAAAACCTCACTCTTCTTTGCAAAGGGTGGTAAGCTTCTTGGCGTAATTGCCGTGGCAGACGTAATTAAACCTACCAGCCGTCAGGCGGTAAGGGAATTAACGGCAATGGGCATTGATGTGGTGATGCTCACCGGCGATAACAAGCGCACTGCCGAGGCCATCCGGAAGCAGCTCGACATTGGCCGCGTGGTTGCTGAGGTGCTCCCGCAAGATAAGGAAGAAGAGGTTCGTGCCATTCAGGCCTCCGGCAAACGGGTCGCGATGGTTGGAGATGGTATTAACGATGCTCCTGCTCTGGCTCGTGCCGATGTTGGCATTGCTATTGGTGCCGGAACCGACATTGCCATAGAATCCGCCGATATTGTACTCATGAAAAGCGATTTGATGGACGTGGTTACAGCCATTCAGCTCAGCCGCGCTACCATCCGTAATATTAAAGAAAATCTGTTCTGGGCATTCTTTTATAACAGCATTGGTATTCCGCTGGCAGCCGGTGTGTTCTATGTATTGCTTGGCTGGAAGCTCAACCCCATGTTTGCGGCGGCAGCAATGAGCCTTAGCTCTGTGTGTGTTGTATTGAATGCTCTGCGACTCAAGTTTTTTAAACCCCACCATAAATTTGACAAATGAGAAAGGAAACGCTACTATGAAAAAACTGATTACAATTGAAGGAATGCACTGCGAGCACTGCCAGGGAAGAGCAGAGAAAGCCCTGAATGCAATGGAGGGCGTAGAGGCGAAGGTGAACCTGAAAAACAAGCAAGCCACCGTAACCCTAAGCCGTGACATTCCAGATGAAGAATTTGCAAAGGTTATAGAAGACGCTGGGTACCAGATGGTTTCTATCAAAGAGAAAAAAGGGTTGTTTGGCTAATCGTTCAGGGAGGTAGTAAGAATGCAGGCAGATAGAGAAAAAACGTTGCGTATGCTCAAAACGGCGCGCGGTCAGTTGGATGGTTTAATTCGCATGGTGGAGGAAGATCGCTATTGTATCGATATTTCAAACCAGCTCATGGCTACGCAAGCAATTCTGCGAAGCATTAATCGCGACGTACTGCATGCACATTTAACCGGCTGCGTAAGTCAGGCTTTGGGTAGCGAGGAACAGCAGAAAAAGATTGATGAGATTATCGGTGTTATGGATAAGCTCTCAAAATAAGATAAAAGCGGCTTACTCCTGCTGGAGAAAGCCGCCTTTTTATATGAAAAAGGGAAAAGACAAAAGCTTTGTTAGTAACGGCTTTATTATCCATATAAATATTTATGAAAACATACGGCAAGTTTCGCAAATCTACACAATATTACAAGTATCGTATTATCTCGAATAATTTCTATTTTATTTCTTATTTTATTGGTTCTTTTTTATCAAAAAAGACAGTTAGCGACCGATAATATAATTGGAAAGAGTAAAATTCACATGAGCCCTGTAAAAGAGCCGAAAACGGATAAGGGAGAGAGTTAAAACCGTGAAATCATTAAAGAGAAAACTACATTTATTCATTATGATATTGGTACTGTTCACCAACATTATGGCTACTGGTGTAACCTGCTGGATGGCGTATTTGGATTCGATGACGCAAGCTGAGCAGACCTCCGCCTATTTGGCGGAATCTTATAAACAATATCTTGGCTCTGAACTGAGTAAATACCGTAATGAGGTCATTGAGGTTGCGAAATCTTCGGTAATGAATACAACGGATACAGCGGCAAAGCAGCAGTATTTAAAAGACCAAGCATACCGAGACGGCTTTATGTACTTTGCTTTGGCAGATGCGCAAGGCAATACGCAGCAAGACGGGAATGTGTCGCAGGAGAAATGGTTTGAATCGGCTAAAAACGGTTCTGCTTACATAGCAAACCCGGTGAAAAGCCGCCGCAGTGACGACCTTACTCTTACCATTGGAGTGCCGGCCGCCGGTGGGCAGGTGGTGTATGGTGAAATTACATACGATGCTTTTTCAAACCTATTAGAGGCTATAAAAATAGATAACAACGGTTATGCTTTTGTAATTAGTAAAGATGCGAAAACCGTTTTGCACCCAAGTAAAGATACCGTAGCAAACCCCATTGATTACGAAGAAAAATCAAAAACAGATAGCAGCGTAGCCCCCGTTGCAGAGCTTTACCGCCGAGCAACGACGGGGGAAACCGGTATTCAGTACACAGTTTATCAGGGAGTAAAAAGGCAGGTAAGCTTTACGACTTTGGATGGCCCCGAGCAATGGTCTATCGCCATTTCACGCCCGATTAATCAGGTCATGCAGAGCCTGTACCAAAGTATTTTAATTAATGTTGGTGTTGCAGTGGTTCTTCAGCTCATCACACTGGTAGCTTCGCTGATGTTTGCTGCTAAGCTTGCAAAACCAATTGAAGAAGCAACCAAGAGAATTGAACTGCTGGCTCAGGGTGACCTGCAAACCGAGGTAGTGCAGGTAAAAGGGCGCGATGAAATTGCGCGCTTCTCCAATGGCCTGGGGCATACCATCAAAGAGCTTCGCCTCTATATACAAGATATTTCTCATGTGCTCAACGAGATTGCCAGCAATAATTTAACAGCACAAAGCGGCGTAGAATACCGTGGCGATTTTGCACCAATTCAAGATTCTCTCAACCGCATTTTAGATTCGCTGAATGAAACATTTGAAGGTATTTCGCAAGCGGCCTATCAGGTAAATGCAGGTGCAGAAGAAATGGCGCTCGGCGCGCAGAATCTGGCTCAAAACTCGGCCGAGCAGGCAAGCACGGTAGAGAACCTGAATAACTCATTGCAGAACGTTTCAGAGCATGTAAAGAACAATGCCTCGCACGCTACTTCCGTAGAGGGCATTTCTCACGAGACGATTCAGTTTGTACAGCGGGGTAACGAGCAGATGAACCAGATGCTCGAGTCGATGCAGGACATTGACAATGCAGCAAATGAAATTTCGAATATTATTAAGGTAATTGATGATATTGCCGCTCAGACCAATATTTTGGCGCTAAATGCCGCCGTAGAGGCCGCCAGAGCCGGCTCAGCCGGTAAAGGCTTCGCAGTGGTCGCCGACGAAGTGCGCAGCTTGGCATCAAAGAGTGCGCAGGCAACCACTACAACATCGAATCTGATTCAAAAAGCGATAGATTCTGTGAAAAAGGGTATGGTAATTGCAGAAGAAACCGCAAGGTCACTTGACCAAATTGTTGCAAAGTCCAGTGAAGTCAATTCGCTGATTAACCGCATTGCGGAGGCTTCCAACGAGCAGGCAAAAGCGATTATGGAGCTTGATAGCGGCATGATGCAAATCTCGTCTGTTACACAAACAAACTCTGCAACGGCACAGGAGAGTGCCGCTGCCAGTGAAGAGCTCTCTGGCCAGTCTGAGATGCTCAAGGAGTTAATGAAGCGTTTTCACACCAAAGGCGGAGCATCTGCAAGCAATTACGAAATTATAGAGTAAAATGTATAAAAAACAGCATAATAACTCGGGCGGGGTTGCGTTCCCCTCCCGAGTGTATGCTGCAAATACAGTGTTGGAATTCTGTTTTTCGAGAGAAAACGCCTTTCTATGAAAAAATATTCCTTTTTGTGTTGACAAGCCTCGCTTCTATTGCTATAATATACAAGTTCTCTAAAGAACAAATGAATCATTAGCTCAGCTGGCAGAGCACCTGACTTTTAATCAGGGTGTCCGGGGTTCGAATCCCCGATGGTTCACCAGTAAAATAACAGGGAAGAGTAATCTTCCCTGTTATTTTATATTATTCTTGTTTTTAGCCCATTTTTAGAGAATAGAGCGAGTCCATCCTTAGGGTGGGCTATTTTTCATTCAAATGAAAGAACGGAGCTCAGAAGCATATGTATACAATAGAAATTATAAAGGCTATCTTTTTTGGAATTGTTGAAGGAATTACTGAATGGCTGCCCATTAGCAGTACCGGCCACTTAATATTGGTCGACCAGTTTTTGAAGCTAAATGCGTCCAGTACTTTTAAAGAGCTCTTTTTTGTTGTAATACAATTGGGGGCAATACTTGCCGTCATTGTGTTTTACTGGAAGAAGCTATGGCCGTTTTCAAGTAAGGCAAAGTATTTGATTGAGCAAGATACTGCTGCTCTTTGGATGAGGATAATCGTTGCATGCCTACCCGCGGCGGTGGTGGGTTTATTACTGGATGACCCAATCGACGCAATGTTCTACAATTACCAAACCGTTTCTTTGATGCTGGTACTGTACGGTATCTTATTTATTCTCATAGAGAACAAACATAACGAATCAAAGGTTAAAATAAACGACGTATCACAAATTGATTATAAAACTGCGTTTTTTATTGGGTTGTTTCAGGTTTTGGCTCTCATTCCCGGAACCTCTCGTTCAGGAGCAACCATCATTGGTGCAATGCTGCTCGGTACCTCCCGTGTGGCGGCAACGGAGTTTACGTTCTACTTAGCCATTCCAGTCATGTTTGGAGCAAGCCTGCTAAAAACTGTGAAGCTGGGTCTTCCCACTACGAATTTAGAGCTGACAGTGCTCTCTGTAGGCACCTTCGTTGCTTTTGTGGTTTCACTGCTTGCCATTCGCTTTTTAACATTTTATATTAAGAAGCACAATTTTAAGGTGTTTGGCTGGTATCGAATCGTACTCGGTGCGCTTATTATACTTACCTTTCTATTTTAATGATAGCAAACGGCTTGCCTGAAAAAAGCGGGCTGTTTTTTTTATCATGATAGAAGATTGCCATTCATAATTCAGTAGAGCGAAATGAAAGGAGACATCGCATGTGCATTTCGAAAAAGGGATTCCGCGTTCTAGCCGTTTTTTTAATACTAATAGCGTTCTTTTTTTCGTTTTCATTTTCTGAATTTTGTCTTGGAGATACTATCTTACATTATATGGGCTTACCTACGTGGTCCACGCAAGGCTTTCATATCACCATCTTGTACTCAGTGGCCTTTCTGTTTGCCGCTATTCTATTACTTAACAAACGAGCACCCCAATAACGGTCTAATCTTAAACTGCTATATATAAGCGAAAAAGCCTTCCTAAATAGGAAGGCTTTTTTAAAACGAATTCGAATGTGGGCAGTTTTTTAATTTATCTTATGCCGCTTACAATGTCGTAATAGGCTCGGGAAGTAATCACATAAACAAAAACGTAGAACAAGGCGAAGATAAAGAAACTGATAATTGTTACAAGAATAAGCAGCTTGGTATTAAAAAGACCAAACAGCAAGAGTAGCTTTGATATCATTGGGAATGCAAAAATAACATGAATTCCTGCTACAATTAAGGGGAGGAAGAACACGGTAAGCACCTGCGAATTAATGCTCTTCTTAATCTCTCTTTTTGTCATACCAACCTTTTGCATAATTTCAAAGCGGTTTTGGTCTTCATAACCCTCCGAAATTTGCTTGTAATACATAATCAGTACAGCAGCAAGAATAAACACGATGCCAAGCAGAATACCCAAGAAAAGCAGGCCACCGTTTACTCCATAAAAATCGGTACGATTTACGGCTAGGCTTTCCACAGCTACTCTGGCAAAATTCTCGTCTGCCTCATGGAGCTTTCGAATTTCCTTTGCGATCTCATCTCGAACGGCAGTCTGTTCCTTATCGTCACAAGCAAGATTAAACCCGTAATATTCGTACTCCGTTTGTATATTTCTTTCCTTGTATTTTTCAGCCGCATTCTTAAATAAAACACGCTGAGACTCCATGTCCGGTACGACAATGAAGAGTGAGGGATAAATCTTTACAGCATCCAACCCGTTATCCAGGAATTTAGGAACCTTTTTCTTAATTTTTTTAATGGAGTCGTGTAAAGTAAGGGTATCATGGTTGTACTCCACTTTTGTGTTGTAAAGTAGAATTTCGTCTTTTTCCAGTGTCTCCTTTGCTCCGGCCAAGCGATTGTATTCATCCAGTGAAAGAACAAATACTTGGCGCATTGCTCCCACGTCTGAAAGCGAAGCATTGTTCATTAAATTGGGGTCAAGGATGACTTTGTCACCCTCTAGAACGGATGATAAGGTAAGGTAGCGGTAATTTAGTATGTCATTTTGCTGCAAATTGTGCTTCTTCACAATTGAATTTGTAATTTGATGAACCTGTGTGGCTTGCGCTTCGTCGAGTGTATACGTCTCGGTTGCAATATCTCTGGGGTAGCGACCACGCAGAGAACTCTCCGAACCCACAAACAGGCATACGGTGGAGGACAGCATGACGAGCACCATGGTAGATAAAATGCAGATAGAGGCAAGGCCTGCTCCATTTCGCTTCATGCGGTACATCATGGAAGAAACAGAGACAAAATGGCGTGACTGATAGTAATATTTTTTATTTTTTTGAAGGATTTTGCACAGAACCACTGAACCAGCGATAAACAGCAGGTAGCTTGCAACGATAACCATAATAACCGCTACGAAGAACCATACCAAAGCGGTGATGGGCTCTTGTATTGTTATTGCAATGTAATACGCAGCTGCTAGAATGATAATACCGAGAAGTGCCAAAAACCAGTTGGATTTTGGAGGGCGTTCCCCTACGGTTTCACTGTGCAAAAGTTCAATAGGCTTTGAAACGTGGATTTGACGAAGCGTATTGAGAAAAATCAGCGCATAAATTGCTACAAAAAAGATGACGGTAGTGATTAACGAGCCGACCTCTATGGAAAAAGTAAAGTTGACCATACTGCCCATCATTTTTAAAAGCAGTAGCTCCGTCAGCTTCGAGAATAGAATGCCGAAGAAGAGCCCAAAGGCAAGCGAAATTACTAAAATTGCGGCGCTTTCCCATAAAAGAATGCGCATCAAATTTTTCTTGCCCATTCCCAAAATATTATAAAGACCAAATTCTTTTTTTCTTCTACGAATTAAAAATGAGTTGGTATAGAAGAGAAAAATGAGTGCAAATACAGCTATAACCCCAGTACCAAAGCCTAAAATGGTTTGAAGCGTATTGCCTCCCTGAATATTAGAGATATTTTCATTCTTCGATAAAAAACCAATGAGGTAATGAATCATAACCATACCAGAGCAGGTAAGAATGTAGGGCAGGTAGGTCTTTCGGTTTTTTTCCATACCCGTCCATGCTAATTGAGGGTAAAAGCCGAGCTTCATTTGTGGTCACCGCCTGTCGCAAGTACGGTAAGAGTATCCGATATTTTTTGGTACATGGTCTCGTTGCTGCTTGAGCCGCGGTAAATTTGGTGGAATACTTCACCATCTTTAATGAACAGTACGCGGCCTGCGTGGCTGGCAGCTTTAACGGAGTGGGTCACCATTAATATGGTTTGCCCGCCGTGGTTAATCTGTGAGAACAGGTGGAGCAGCTCATCGGTAGATTTTGAGTCGAGTGCACCGGTTGGTTCATCCGCTAAAATTAACCGCGGGTTGGTAATGAGTGCACGCGCTACAGCAACCCGCTGCTTTTGCCCGCCAGATACCTCATAGGGGTATTTATTTAGTAGCTCTGCTATACCAAGCTGCTTGGCAATTGGTTGCAGCCGCTGCTCCATCTCGCGGTAGTGAGTGCCGGCCAGAACCAGAGGCAGAAAAATATTGTCTTTCAGTGAAAACGTATCGAGCAGGTTAAAATCCTGAAAAACAAAGCCAAGATTATCTCTGCGAAAGGTTGCGATTTGGGATTCTTTTATTTTTGAAAAATCGCGAGCATCCAAAAGCACGGAGCCGCTGGTTGGTTTATCAAGTGCGGCCAAAATATTTAAAAGCGTTGTTTTACCCGAACCGGATTCACCCATGATTGCTACATATTCGCCCTTTTCCACGCTGAACGATACATTTTTCAGCGCTTCCACCTGATTGCCGCCAAAGCGGGTGGTGTAAACCTTTTTCAGGTTGTTAACTTCGAGAATCGACATGTTTGCATTCCTCCTTGTTATGGGCTTATTATAGCAAAAAGGAGAAATGGGCCGCCATTTCATCGGCTTACATTTCCCCTCGTTTTCCTTACATTTTTGAAAGGTGGTTAAAATAAATTTAATAAAAATGATAAATTACTCAAAATCCAGCTCAGTTCTGTTTAAATCCAAAAAGATTACAGTGCCCCTGCCAAGAGCCGATTTTGCCGTAATGCGGTGGCGTAAATTCGTGCAGATTCGGCGGCAAAGGTATAGGCCGATCCCGCTGGCTTTTTTATCGCTGTGCCCATTATAGCCTGTATAGCCTTTTTCAAATATTCTGGGTAAATCCTCCGGCGCAATGCCAATTCCGGAATCACCGATACTCAGAATCCCCGGATCATTCATCCTAATAAAGACGGTACCGCCATCCCGGGAGTACTTAATTGCATTCGAAATTACCTGTTCCAGTACGAAGAGAAGCCATTTTTCATCAGTTAAAACCGTAAAGTTGCAAGACTCATATTCCAGTTTTATTTTGCGGCGAATGAATTGGGAGGCGAATTTACGCACAGCCTGCCGTATAATCAAATCCAAATCCAATTTTTGAATCATATAATCGGTAGCTGCGGAGTCGAGCCGTAGGTAGCATAGCACCATCTCTACATATTGCTCAATTTCCCGAAGCCCTTCCGTCAGTTCCCGGCTAAATGCTGAGTCATCCTCCTGCAAACTTAGGTGCATAGAGGCAATCGGCGTTTTGATTTGGTGCGCCCAAACGGTATAGTACTCGATTAAATCGGTATAGCGGTTTTGCATTTGGCTCTCAATTGTTTTTTTCTCTTGGAATAACGAAATAAGAATGTCTTGGTACTCCTTTTCCAAAAGTGTTTTGGGGTGATGAAGAGGAGCCAAAGAAACATTTGCCCGGTGCGCCAACTCTTGTATTTGGATATGCCTGATTCGATAAAAATGAAAGCCAATCATGAAAAACACCAGTGCTAGAACACTGCAAATCGCCACAGGGTATAGTACAGCATCCAGCGGCAGGGAATACAGCGCAAACGTGAGAATAAAAATGCAGGAAAACAAGAAAAAGATAAGAATGTGCCTTGTGTGTTCCCGCAGGTAGTGTCCCCATAATTTCATTGTTTTTCCCTTTCCAGTGCGTTATTCCACAAGGTAGCCCATCCCAATTTTGGTGGTAATAAAATGGGGTAAACCGGCGGCATCCAGCTTTTTGCGCAGGCGGGTCATGTTAACGGTAAGCGTGTTTTCGTCCACAAAGCTGTCGGTTTCCCAAAGGCGTTCCATCAGCTTCTCCCTACTGACTACTTGGCCCTTGCGTTCCATCAGCGCCTGTAATATTCGGTAATCGTTTTTGGTAAGGTCAATGCGCTCGCCTTCAAAGGTAAGGGTTGCATCAGCGGTGTTGAGTAATGCACCGCGGTGCTCCAGCACAGAAACCTGCCCCGAAAAATCGTAGGTACGGCGAAGCACTGCCTGCACCTTTGCCATAAAAACCGTTAAATCGAAAGGCTTGGCGATAAAATCATCCCCACCCATATTCATTGCCATTACAATGTTCATGTTTTCAGAGGCGGAGGAAATAAACACAATGGGCACCTTTGATACACGACGAATTTCACTGCACCAATGGTAGCCGTTAAAAAAGGGCAGAGAAATGTCCAGCAAAACGAGGTGAGGGTTATATTCTGAGAAAGTGGTAAGAACATGCTGAAAGTCATCCACACAGTGTGCTTCCAGCCCCCAAGCTTCTATGTGTTTTTTCATGGAAGCTGCGATTCCCATATTATCTTCCACAATTAAAATTCGGTACATGGTATCACCCTGCTTTCTCTGCTCTTTATTTTACCCTTACCACATCGAATTGACAAGCCCGTTTTATACGGCTCTATTTAGCTATCTCATTTCTGCGCTAAATTGTATTCTTACCATATATATGTAGAAAAGCAATGCACAAATAAGGAAGCCCCTTGTTTGTGCACTGCTTTTTGCAGAGTTTGCGTATAAAAATGACTCACCCAGAACAATTCGGCAGGCTTTGTGCCATGCTTGTGTTATCTGCTGAAAAGAAGCTTTTTCCAATATAATAAACCACAATGATGGCGATGGGAATTAATGCCCCCGCGGTAAAGGAATAAGGTATCCAAACATATTTATCCCAAAAGCCAAGGTATGCACTGCTTGGGTACACAATATTCGAATAAATGAGTGTAGTAAATAATATGGGTGCTATTGTTTTGCGGTAATCTTTTAAATGCAGGGAATAGGCTAGGCCTTGAATTCCGGCATAAATGTAGCAAAACCCTTTGTAAAACAAGGTAATAATCCAAGCACCTACGATTAACCCCTCTACGCGAGACAAGAAGCCAAGGTTGATTTGCTTGGCCAAAAAATAAGTGGAATACACCGAAATATACGTTACATGGTTTCCCAATACCAGCATGGTCAAAAGCATTATAAAAAACATAATGATTGAGCCACATAGATAGCCATAAAAAATATTTTTTAGGGTTGCAGAATTGTTTTCGGTGTGAATGGGGTAAATCATCGTTAATAAAATAAGGGGCCACACGCGATAGCTGGTGATATACAAGGTTCCTTTTAAAATGGGGTAAAGCCCGTTTTCCATTACCGGTACAATATAATTAAATTGAATATTACCAATATTCGCAAGAAATAGGAATGCCATAATTAAAACAACGAGCCGAAATAAAATTTCAGCGGAGCGCACAGTAGTCTCTATCCCGTAATGAAGAGCAAGACCGAAAAGAAATATGATCATAAAATTAATCACATATACAGGCGTAGTAATCAGGTATTCAGTATTCATGAATTGACCAATATATGCGGTTATTTGAATGCCGCTGTGCAGGCAGAAGATGATGAAATAAGCGGTGATCACACCACCAACCCATTTGCCAAATACGGCAAAGAAGATTTGTACTAAATTTCTGTTGGGGAAAAGCTGCCCAAGTTTATAATACAGCAAAATAAAAAGTGCACCAATGGCTGTAGAGAGAAGCGATGCAATCCACCCGTCCCGCTGGCAAAGAGCGGCTACCGGCGAGCCCACCACTATCACGGAAGAGCCGCAGGTGGCGCAAGCTGTGAGGGAGAGCATTTGGTGATTTGTAACTTTTGTTTTACTCATAGGTCACCCCTTACCCTAGAATCTTTTTTGTGAGCTCAACCAACGGAGTTAACAGAATGGTAAGACTGTCTGAGGGGTTGTACACGGGAATGTCGAAGCATATAAAAATCCCTGAGACCAGGCCAATTAGCATAAACACAGCAAAGATTACCAGCTCTTTATACATGCTGCCCCGCAGCATTTTCGGTATCTCTTTAAAAGAATAGAACCCAACAAAGGCAAGCATGATAAAAATACTAATTAGTTTCATACGTTAATCCACCTGAAAGAGTACATATTGGCTAATGGAGTCTGAACCTGAAATTTTTACGTTGATATCATATTCTACCGGAAGATTGACAAAACCAACATTGTTCCAATCACTTTTTATTCTCTTCCACAGTTTTGGGTCAGCGTGGTGAATCTTATCCCCAAATCCGAAAATATCACTTTTTAGAAATTTTGCTTTTTTCATGGCTGCTTGGCAATACATTTCAATTTTTTTCGCGGCAATTGTTTCAATTAGGCTAATATTTTCTTGCGTAGAAATATCTAGCTTGCTTCCCATACTTTGAATGGATGCTGAAACCTGAATCTTAACCTTCATTTTGGGTACACCCTGTTCTATCGTTACCTCTTGCTTGGTAGCAGCCTTTTTAATACTGAGTGCTAACTTACCGATTTGATCATTTTCCAGTTTCATACCAGAACTAGAAAAATTCCCGTAAATATAATTAAAACCAAAGCTCTCTGGTAAATCGAGCCAGCCAACCATTTTATCTAGCAAAAAAACAGCGTTATCTTCTAATTGAATCGGGTCATTTTGTGTTTCTTTTAAATTATCCATATTTTTTTCTGGTTTATCGCTGTTCATAGAAATACCGGTGATAACGGCATTCAAACCCTGGTCAACAACGCAGTTGGTTAGCTCGGTTAATTTAATTTCGTTTGTAGAGCCCCAGATTTTTTGCGAAATTTGTATGCTAGAATTGATATTAGCGGCAGGATCATTCTCTAATTTTGTAACATTATTGAGCAATTCATTGGCAGTGCAGTCTTTAGCAACACCAAAGAAAAGCTCTGAGCTAGTTTGGTAATGGCGCAGCATAAAATCAATAATCTCTGCGATGCCGTCCCTAGCAAATTCTTCCCCAAAAATAATGGTTTGCATATGAGTACCAACAATTCTGCGGGGAGACTGAGTACTTGTTTTACGAATGATTTCAAGTAGGTTGTCCCCGGTTTCCGTATATACAACAAAGGGAGCCTCATTGGTACCCTGCTGTGTAGCCGTGGCCTTTGGGTTTAATACTTGAATCGTAAGCAGATACTGGCCTTTTGAATCTTTATCAAAACCCAATGCAGTTGAAAAACCAAGCTGATTTAATTCGTAGCGATCCCAGCAGCCGGTAAAGGAAGGCAGAATCAGTACGACAATTAGAAACAGTGCAAACGCTTTTTTTCTCACGGGATGTCATTTCCTTTCCGGAGTTTGGGTTTGGCCTTGTTGCATCGGCTGGTTAGACGCGCTTCTTGGTGAGTCCAATTTGCTGAATATACTGGGGTATGGCCTTTTCTTCCACAAGGGAGCGCGTATAACGGAATCCGTATTCTTGCCCGGGAATACTGGAGCCAGTGGTGCCATATAGGGTACACCAAACGATTTTAAGCTGCATAGGTGAAGTACAAGACCAATTAAGCAAATAAATATGCCATATAGCCCTATAAAAGCAGCAGACACCATAAACATAAAGCGAATAATGCGCAAAGAATCTGCCATTGAAGTATTTGGAATGCAGAAGCTCGCAATGGCGGTAATCGAAACAATAATTACCATTGCAGCAGATACAAAGCCGGCCTGCACTGCAGCCTGCCCCAAAACCAGTGCACCCACAATGGAGATAGCAGGGCCGATCGCTCGTGGCATGCGAATACCAGCTTCTCGCAGAACTTCAAACGTAATCTCCATTAAGATTGCCTCAATAAAGGTGGGGAGGGGTACTCCCTCTCGCTGTGCCGCAATATTTAAAAGGAGCGGTGTCGGAATTAGCTCTTGGTCAAACGTGGTGAGCGCGATATAAGAACCGGGTACAAGCACGGTTAAAATCATGGAGAGTAGCCGAACAAAACGGAACAAAGCCGCTTCTGCCGGGTGGTGGTAGTGGTCTTCGCTGGAGACAAAAAATTCAAGGAAAGTGGTAGGGGCAGTAAGAACATATGGGGTGCCATCAACCATAATTGCAATTTTGCCTTCTAACAGGCTGGCACAAACGGCGTCCGGTCGCTCGGTATTATAAATAGTTGGGAATAAGGAGCTCGGGTTATCCCGTATCATTTCTTCTACATATTCACTTTCGAGAATGGAATCAATTTGAATCTGATTCAGGCGCTTTCTTGCTTCTCGTATGGTGCTTTCCTTTGCAATGGTTTCAATGTAGAGCAGTGCAACGTTGGTTTTGCTAACAGAGCCCAATTTATACGACTCCACACGCAGAGCCTTGTTTCGAATTCTTCGCCGAATTTGAGAGAGATTGCTTTCAATCTGCTCCGTAAAGCCTTCCTTTGGCCCGCGAATAACGGTCTGGGAGGTTGGTTCTTCAATTGACCTGCCTTTTGGCCCGTATGTGTTGTATGAGAGAAAGGATGAAATACCTTCCAATAGAATAACAGTGTGTCCCTCTAAAATCTCTTGCAGCATATCTTCGGGGTTTTCTCCAACGGTTACGGTAGAGCCACATAAGGGAGTGTTTTGCAGCATTTCAAAATAGCTTTCCATCCGGTTGCCGATACCTCTAATGGAACGGGAAAGCTTGTCTATTTCAAAGCTCATATCTCGAGTCTTTTCTTTGTCGGTAAGGCTGCAATAAAAGACCAGGCAAATGCGAGCGCTGCCCAAACCTCCAGGTAAATTCATTTTTTGGATGTTAAGGTCCTTACTGTTGCCCAACTCCTGCTGGATGAAGTCAATTTTCGCTTTTAAAGAACTTGGGTTTTGTTTCATCTTAACCATTCCTGCTGCAATTATTTCCTGTGTTTTTTATCCAACAGAATGGTCTTATTATGGCTTGCTTACACCATGATTATGTAAAAATATGCAATTTAAGATTGCTTAAAACGCTAGCTTTAAAGTTCAATTATGGAAGAGGAAGGCTGAAATCTTAAAAAATTATTGTATAAAACAATAAATTGCACCCCTTTAGTTATTTAAGTAGATTATACTGTCTAACTAAAAGGGTGCAGTTCACAAAGCAGGTGGGTTTTTAACGGTAGATTTCAGTGTTTAATAAAAATATCTTCAAAAATACTTTTTGCTGTGGAGGTAGCAGCGAGGCCGCCCTGTGCGGTTTCTCGAAGCTGTGTAGGCAACATTTTGCCCGTATGGTACATAGCGCCAATTACTTCATCGGGCGGGATGACGCTTCTTTGGCCGGCCAGTGCCCAATCTGCACTGAGCAGTGCATTCACGGTTTGGGAGGCATTGCGTTGTGCGCAGGGCACTTGAACCAAGCCCGCTACCGGGTCGCAGACTAATCCCATTGCATTCATCAGGCAAAAGCAACTGGAATGCAATGCGGCTTCCGGTGAGCCATGGCGCATTTCTACTGCGGCGGCAGAGGCCATTGCGGCGGCGACACCGCATTCTGCCTGGCAACCGCCCTCTGCACCCGCGACCGTCGCGTTGCGGGTAATTACCGCTCCAACGCCTGCCGCAGTAAGGAGACCACAGAGTGTTTCCCGTTCGGTAAGATTATATTTTTTGCGAATAGAAAGCAGCACTGCCGGCAAAATTCCGCAAGCCCCGGCAGTGGGAGCGGCACAGATTTTCCCCATTGAGGCATTTACCTCGCTGCTTGAAAAAGCCATCGCCATCGAGTGGTTCATCCAGGAGCCGCACAGCGAATCATCTTTTTTTGAGTAGTTATATTGAATTTGGCTTACACCAGTGATTAACCCGCCTATGGCATGCTGCGGGTTAGTTAGCGCTTTGGTTGCAGAGCGCTCCATGACCTCATAAGTGTGAAGCAATCGCTCAAATACAACTTCTTCTGTTTTCTCGGTTAAATCCATCTCATTTTCCAGTACGATTTGCCATAGGGGAACCGTTCTGTTTTGTGCCTGCGTTAATAGCTCTTCTGCGGTGCGGTACATCGCGTTTTCCCCTCTCAAATCAGATTAATCGCACGAACCTGAAAAATATTCGGTATGGCTCTCAACTGCTGTGTCGCCTCCTGTGGAATCGCCTGATCTGTTTCAATGGTACAAAGCGCGGTGCCGCCTTTTTGGGAGCGGCTTACCTTCATAAGCGCAATGTTTATTTCGTATTCGGCTAAAATCCCGGTTATTTTGCTAATGGCTCCCGGGCGGTCTCGGTAACTCAATATTAATGCAGGTAATTGTGCGGTATAGTGGGTAGTGAAGTCATCTATTTGTGTAATGATGATTTGTGCACCGCCAATGGAAGAACCTATGACACGGCAAATTTGCTTATGTTGCTGGTAAAAGGTAAGAATAGCGGTGTTTTCGTGAGCGCCCTCTAATTCCGTTTGATAAAACTCGAAGGAAAGCCCCGCCTTTTTTGCCAGCTCAAATGAGTTAGGAAGCCGCTCATCATCCTCGTAATACCCCAGTGCGCCAAAAACCAAGGCACGGTCTGTTCCATGGCCGCGGTAGGTTTTTGCAAAGGAGCCGTGCAGGCCAAACGTAACTCGGTCATATGGCTCACCCGCTATTACTCCAGCAATCCGCGCGAGCTTTGCCGCTCCGGCAGTGTGAGAGCTGGAGGAGCCAATCATAATAGGACCAATCACCTCAAAAATACTCAATTCCATTTTACAGCCTCATTTCGTATGAATTATCGCTGTTACACAGTAAATCCGCATTTCAAGCGCGAAGTTTCAATTGCTATTGTTTCCCCAAAAATAAAATAAATGGGTAAGTTAAAATATATTTTACAATTTCATTGCTCTGTTCTAAATTATCTTATAAAGTTAACGATAATAATTAATGAGATTAAAGACAACATTTTCCAGTTAGGCAGAATATCCCTGTATTCATCTTTTGTGGTGGTGAGATAGCGATATTTTTAATGGGAGTCGAGGGAATCTATAAATAATAGCTGATAATGAGTATTATTTTTACTGTTATTTCTTCTGTGCTTCTCGATTTGGAAAATAGGGAATTACACAAAGGCGGAGGGAATAATTGATGAAACAACCATTTGGCTCGAAAAAGACAATCCAGCTAAAGCATAGAATTTTACGTTTTGTGGGTATTCTTTTATTAGAAATAGTTATCGTGTTGTCGGGGCTTTCCTTTTTCTTCTTAGATGGTGCGTTTGGGCAAGTAAACAATCAACAGAAATCGGCGTTTGATACGCAAGCGAAAAATGCGGTTGAAACCGTAATAAGCGCTCTAGAGGCTAATAACAAACGCTTTGAAGCAGGTGAGATAACCGAGCAACAGGCAAAACAGATTGCACAAACCATTGTGCGAGATACCCGATACAACAATGGTGACGGTTATTTGTGGGCAGACCAAAAAAATGGCCTCTGTGTGGTGCATATGAACAAAGAATACCAGGGTCAAATGCGGTATGATTCGCAGGACAAGCAGGGCATTTATTATATTCGCAACCTAATTACTGCTGGTGATAACGGCGGCGGGTATACAGAGTACTATTTCACAAAGCCCGGTCAAGACGGTGTATTTAAAAAGAGAGCTTACACGGAGCTGTATAAGCCATATGGCTGGTATATTAGCACCGGTAACTATTTCGATGATATTGAAACCAGTATGGCGCAAAACCGTAAGGTACAGCGTACGGATGCCGCAGTTTTAATAGCAGTGAGTATATTGGTGGGTGCATTAAACCTATTCTTTATGCTGCGTTGGGTAGCAAAGCTTACAAAACCCATTGAATTAGTAAGCGAACGGCTCTCGTTGCTATCAGAGGGTGACGTACATACCCCGCCAGTCGATTTGGTTGAAACGCAAGACGAAACCGGAAGACTGACCTTCGCTTGTAAAGCCTTGATTGAAAATATGAACGGCGTAATTGGCGACGTAACCCAGCATTTGGATAAAATTTCAAAAGGAGATATGCGAGCAAAGGTTGAGTATACTTATGTAGGGGATTTTCAGCCAATTGGCGAGTCTTTGGCAATCATATATAGCTCGCTCAATGAAACGCTTCGCACCATTAGCCTTTCGGCAGAACAAGTAAATGCCGGTGCAGACCAGGTTTCTGCCAGTTCGCAGTCCCTGGCATCCGGTGCTTCTGAGCAGTCAAGCTCCGTAGAGCAGCTTGCGGATTCCGTTGAAAAGGTAGAGGCAGCGGCAAACGAGAATGCTGCCGGTGCACAGGAGGTCTCGGGTCAGGTTGGACTCGTGGCGCAGGACATGACTCGAACCAAGCAGCAAATGACAAACCTGAATGCAGCAATGGAGCAAGTGAAAGAGACTTCCTCGAAAATTGGTGAAATTTCAAGCCTGATTGAATCCATTGCGCAGCAAACCAATATTTTGGCGCTGAATGCTTCCATAGAAGCGGCTCGGGCAGGTGCAGCTGGTAAAGGCTTTGCCGTAGTTGCGGCAGAGGTGGGGTCGCTGGCATCCAAAACGGCACAGGCAGTAAAAGAAACGGGAACGCTGATTGCAAGTGCGATTACTGCGATTTCAGAAGGCGCCAGACTCACGCAAACCGTCTCCAGTATGGTGGATGACAGCGTGGAAAAGGCAGAAGCCATAACTGCGGCAGTCACTGAGATTGAAAAAGCTTGTATTTACCAGGCGCAAGAAATCTCGCGCATAACGCATGGGTTAGAGCAAATTTCAAACGTGGTGCAATCCAATGCAGCGGCGGCAGAAGAAAGCTCCGCATCAAGTGAAGAACTTTCTTCGCAGGCTCAATTGCTTTACCGCGAGCTGGATAAATTCCGTTTGTTGGATTCTCCAGTATCTCGTACGTTCGGCACAGAAAGAGAAGATTTTTATACTGATTTTTAATAATTAAAGGTGAAAGCGGTTCCCCGGCATGCATCAATTGCCGGGGAGCTTTTTATTTTTGCTCTTCACCATTCATTTTTTCGGCTTGACGCTCGAGCGCGGAGAGCTGTTGCAGACGTTTGTCCAGCTCTTCGATTTTGAGATACAGCAAAGCTTGATTTTTTACAATGTTATTTAGTGTGTGATTAATGAGTTTCAATTGCAAATTCACTTTCTGTTTCATGCATTATCCCTTCCTCGCCGAATTTCCTAATTTTTCCAGATGCTCTTTTATTGTATCATGAAAGATTCGGTTGGAAAATCCATAAAACATCGCTTTTCATTGAAAATAGCAGAAAAGAAAAAAAGGCCACTGCTCCCTAAGCGGGAGACAGTGGCCTTTTGGCTGGTTTTACTTATTTTCTTTTGCAGAGGTTAAGCCGACCACTTGGTCGACCGGCAGTGAGAATACAAATGCGTCCGCATCTGTCCCCGAGCCATGTACCTTCATAACCGCCTGCATAATTCCGTTTTTCAGTGATTGCTGGGTCAAAATTAGAATAAGCTCTTTTTCAGGCTTTAACGTCATGCCAAAAAAGGTTTCTAAATTTTCAAGCCCAGAGCCGGTGGCGTGGATTACCGTACCGCCGGTTGCCCCAGCCGCCTTTGCAGCCTCCATAATTTCAGCGGAAAAGCCTTGGTTAGCAATCACTAGTATCATGCTGTGTGCAAAAAGTTGTTCCATTGAGAACCTCCTAAACAGTAAAATTGTTTTTTCCCGGAAAGGGGGTCGTCTATTTGTTTTCATCTTGCGTTGAGTTTACCGTTTCTTGTTCCGGTTCCTCTTGCAAAGCTTCGTCTTCTTCAGGCTCTGTTTGCGGGTCGAATGCGACCAGCGCAAGCTCTTGCTCCGGTTTTACTTCGAAAAGTGCAGGCTCTGAATCGCTGCCAATCTCCATATCGATAATCAAATCATCGGGCGCATCGGAAACCTGGGGTTCGAGCAGAGCTGCCTTGCGGCTCTTATGCTGGAACAGTATGCCAATGCCCTGAATTGTGATGAGGGGAAGAGTGGCAATCATGGCGATCATACCGAAAGCGTCGGTCATTACGTTACCGCCGAGCGCTTCGCATACACCTACACCAAAGGGCAGAAGGAACGCCCCTGCCATTGTACCCGCGGCAACTCCGCCGGAGTCGAACGCAATGGCTGTAAATACTTTGGGTGTAAATTTCGTTTGAATGAGCGCAATGGCATAGCAAGGTAGTAAGAAATACCAAATATTAATTTGGAACATGATTCGTAGCATGGCAAGGCATACCGCAAGGCTTACACCTACCGAAAGCCCCACCTGCATCACACGTTGTGAGATAGCACCACTGGTAATATCCTCAACCTGTTTATTAAGAATATACACGGCAGGCTCTGCGGTAACAATGAAAAAGCCCAGTAGAGCAGCAAGCGGAATCAAAATCCAATTATGTGTAAAAGTAGCAATGTGGCTGCCCAGAAAACGACCAACGGGCATAAAGCCAACGTTAACGCCGGTTAAGAAAATAGAAAGCCCGAGTATCGTATACAAAATACCTACCATAATTTTTATCATTTTGGTACGGGCAAGCTTTAATCGGAGTATCTGGAACAATATAAAGATAGTTAAAATAGGCAGAAGAACTGTAATAACCTCTTTTAACGATTCAATAAACTGCGTTGCGTAGAGCGCAGGTATTTGACCAAAATTTTCGAGCTCTGCAGGCGATTCAAACGCAAATCCGGAGGAGGAGGAATCGTAAAATATCCCCAAAATAAGAACGGTTATAATGGGGCCGATTGAGCAGAGCGCGCACAGACCAAAGCTATCTTCTTCACTGTTTTTACTGGAAAGAACAGTAGAAACACCCATGCCAAGTGCCAGTATAAACGGCACGGTGATGGGGCCGGTGGTTACGCCGCCGGAATCAAAGGCTACTGCTAAGAAATCAGGAGAAAAAATTCCTGCCACTAAAAACACCAAAGCGTAGGATACGATGAACAAGCGCGATAAACTAATTTGAAACACAATGCGCATGAGTGCCAGAACCAGAAAGGCACCTGCACCAAACGCGACTGCACCAACCAAAACCTCGTCTGGTACAGCGGGAACCTGTTTTGTAAGTACCTGCAAATCTGGCTCTGCAATGGTAACTACCACACCAATTAGAAATCCGCCGCCGGCAATCCACCCAATTTTTTTGGATCGCGTCAGCTCAGAGCCAATTGCCTCTCCCATTGGGAGAATAGCCATGTCAGAGCCAAGCGTGAATATGCCTAGGCCAATAACCAAAAGCACCGCACCGGTTAAAAATAAAGCTACGGTGGTTAAGGGCAGTATAAATGAGAAGGCAAGAACTATGGCGCAGATAGGCAAAACAGATAGGGTCGATTCCTTCAATGAGTCAATTAAAATGTCTCTCATTCCTTACTTCCTTTCGCATCTATTTTTTAGATCGGGTCTTTTTCGGCCGCCAGCGAAAGAAAAGGGGTCGGTTGGCGTGGCAAAAAAGACCGATCCGGAATCTCAAAAAATGGTTAGGTTACTTAACTAGTATAACATAGATTATAGAGTGAGGAAAGCCTTTCTTTCCTACATCGTTTTCAAAATAACATCTTTTTAAGAAAAATAGAGTAAAAAACCCCGCTAAACTCTCCATTTCAGGAGCAGAATAGAGGGGATTGAGTCTGAAAAGGAAGTAATTTTACATCCAGTTCTTTTTTGCGGCAACCAAAGTGGTCAGGTAGCCGAATACAATGCTGCTGTAATATGCTAAAATACGCCACAGTAAGATTGCCGGGAAGATGGTAGCACCGAACATGTCGTGGAAAAACAGGTAGAAGCCACCCTCCGCACCGCCAGAAGAGCCCGGTAGTGGAACAAACGCTGCTGCCATGGTAACGAAGGTATCGGCAGCCATCATGGTGTAAAAGGGTGCCCCGTGCAAATTAAAGCTTTGGTGAATAAAATATGGAATAATACTTGCACAAGTAATTTGAACCAAAGTGAGTAGACCAGATTTTACATATAAAGCAGTGTTTCGCCCCATTAATGCGGCTCCGTCATGGAACGCATAAAGCTGATTGCGAATTTTACGGTACAGGCGTTTGGGGTGCTTGCACCATTTTAGGCGAAGAATCACTGCCATCAAAAAACGCAGGAGTTTATGGGTAAGGCGGGAATTTAGCATTACGATAAGGATAACCCCGATAATGGCCATGTTAATGACTAAGGTTAAAATAATTACGAGGAAAATATTATCGAGCACTGCCTGAAAGTATTGAAATTCAGTTGCAATAAAGAAGAGACAGTACACCATCATTACTATTTGGTAGATTAAAGACTTTAACGCAATGACTGCACTGGAGGCGCCTGCGCTCATACCCATGCGATCCATTGTGTAAATCTCCATAGGTTCACCGGCCGAAAACGGAGTGAGAGCGCTGTACAAAAAGCCTACCATACCAACTGTAAAGGATTTTCGAAAAGTCCACGATGGGTCTAAATGGTGCGATAACAGGTAGAGTACATACCCCTCAATCGCATAGCGCACCATTACAGCAAGCAAGGCTACCCACAGCCACCACACCTTTATATTCTTCGATATTTCCATTAAGGTGTTAATGCCATCGGTCGTTAAAATGAAATATACGATAACTCCAATTGATAAAATCAGAGTAATGGTGGTAAACCATTTTTTCTGTTTTTCTCTCTTGGGGTCTACAGCTTGTTGTTGATTGGAAGGTGAGCTTTGCAAACTTCCAGCCTCCTTTCCCGCTTGGTTTGGCTGATATGAACCAAACCGGCCTTGTTATGCCAATTATTTGAGACGATAGAGCAAAACCAGTTATGCCGCATGCTTTATCCCAAAGATATATCCGGCAATTTGCAATACCGCAGTAATATTTATTGAAAATACACACAAGTTTTATTATATCATTAAATTCGACAATCGCCAATAAAAACCTTGGGCAGAACGAGTGTAAGTAAGCTCTGTATGGAAAAAAATGAGAGCAGAAGCACATTTAGTATTACCGAATTACGAAAAGTTTACAAGTGTATACTTGTGAACAAAACGATATAAACGCAAAAAAATCCGCAGATTCCGGTAAAACAAATGCAAATCTACCTAAGTAGTATTGCACTGTTCGCACCAAAATCTGCGGTTAATCAAATAATTATTTTGTATTTAAGGCACGCATTGCATTCAAAACAGCAATTAATGCAACGCCAACATCGCCAAACACTGCCGCCCACATAGAGGCATAGCCCAACGCTGCAAGAACGAGGATGATACCCTTAACACCAAGTGCAAACCAAATGTTTTGCCATACAATACTGCGGGTTTTCTTAGCAATACGAACGGCGGTGGGTAGCTTTGAGAGCTCGTCGGTCATCAATACAATATCTGCCGCTTCGATAGCAGCATCCGAGCCAATTCCGCCCATGGCAATGCCAATGTCTGCACGGGCGAGAACCGGAGCATCGTTAATGCCGTCGCCCACAAAGGCGAGCTTACCGCCGGGCGCTTTTTTGCTCTCCAGCAGTTCTACGCGCTCCACCTTCTGGTCAGGCAGAAGCTCTGCGAATACGGTGTCGATTCCAATGCTTTGGGCAACACGTTCGCCTACGGCACGGCTGTCACCGGTAAGCATGGCAATGGTATGAACTCCGGTACGGCGAAGCTCTTCCACTGCGTGCTTGCTGTCTTCCTTAATTTCATCTGCAATCACAAGGCAGCCGGCATATTCACCGTCGATAGCCAAATATACAAGGGAACCAGGAATAGAGACTGCTTCAAATGGAATTCCTTCGGATTCCATAAGGCGGCTATTACCAGCCAAAACCACTTTTCCGTCAATGATTGCACGAATGCCGTGACCGGCAATTTCGGTGCGTTCCATCTCCTTGCCGTCTTCAACGGACTGACCATATGCTTTTACAATAGATTGAGCAATGGGGTGGTTGGAGGCGCTTTCTGCCAGAGCGGCATAACGCAAAAGCTCATCCTTTTCTATTTTTGCGGGAAGAATATCTGTTACGGTAAAGCTGCCCTTGGTAAGTGTACCGGTTTTATCAAACACAACGGTGTCTAGCCCGTTGAGTGCTTCCAAGTAGTTGCTGCCTTTGATTAAAATTCCTTGGCGTGAAGCTGCTCCAATACCACCAAAGAAGCCAAGTGGAATCGATATAACCAGTGCACAAGGGCAAGAAACAACCAAAAATGCCAGTGCACGGTAAATCCATGTGTTAAAGTCAGCTCCGGGGAGAACCAGAGGAGGAATGAGCGCCAATGCGATTGCCGCAAATACCACGACTGGTGTATAATAGCGGGCAAATTTTGTAATAAAGTTTTCGGTGGGGGCCTTTTTGCCGCTTGCATTCTGAACCAAATCCAAAATACGAGAGGCAGTAGAATCTCCAAATTCCTTTTGTACCTCAATGGTGAGTAGACCGCTTTGGTTAATGGAACCGGAGAGAACCTGACTACCGGGCTGTACGTCTCTTGGTAAGGATTCACCAGTTAATGCGGAGGTGTCTAGCGAAGAGGTGCCCTGCACCACAACGCCATCGAGCGGAATTTTTTCGCCTGTTTTTACAACAATCAAATCTCCAACGCCAACTTCTTCCGGTGAAACACGGCGTATCTCGTCACCAAGCTTTAGATTTGCAAAATCAGGGCGAATATCCATTAATGCTTTAATGGAGGTGCGGGAACGGTTGACTGCAATGTCCTGAAACAGTTCCCCCACACGGTAGAACAGCATAACGGCAACACCTTCGGGAAATTCGCCGATTGCAAAAGCACCAATGGTGGCAATAGACATTAAGAAGTTCTCATCAAAAACCTGACCACGCAAAATATTACGCACGGCAATGAGAAGAATCTCGCCACCAATTAATAGATAAGCTGCAAAATAGAGGAGAAATGAGGGTAAGGCGGCCATGGGGAAAATCATACCTACTGCAAAGAGCGCTATGCCCACCGCAAGAAGGATTCGAGAAATTCGTTCCTTTTTTTCGTCTTCTTCGCCCTCGGTATCTTCTTCGCGAAAAGCTACGGTTACATCCGGCTCCATTTTCTTAATAATCTGTATGGTTTCACGGGTTAATTCCGGCAGCTTTTCAGAATTCTCTGCCTTTAACAGAACTCGTTGTGCAGCAAAATTCACCTGTGCTTCCTGCATTCCACTAAGAGTTTGAAGCTGACGCTCTATTTTTGCAGCGCAATCTGCGCAATCCAAGCCCTTTAAATATAAAATTCGTTCGCCGGCCTGCGCCGCTTTGCGTTCGGTGAGTCGTATATCTGGTTCGTGACCCTGTGCGATTTCCTGCATCTTCGTTGAAAGCTCTGGAAACCGCTGTTCGTCTAATAGCTCAACTCGTAGTGTTTTTGATACAAAATCGAGTGAAGCGGCTGAAATGCCATCCAGCTTTCCTACCTCGTGTTCAATTTCTGCCGCGCAGTGCGCACAGCCTAAGTTTTCTACCGCAAATTCCTTCGTAGCCATTTATGATTTCCCACCCTTCCTTCTTTGTTATTTCTCTTTAATATGGGTTAGACCCAAACTTAAAATCGCTTCAATATGCTCATCGTCCAGAGAATAATAAATCACTTTGCCAGCCCTGCGGGCTTTTACCAAACGAGCTTGCTTTAAAACACGAAGCTGGTGTGAAATTGCAGACTGCGATATTTCCAAAAGCTCAGCAATGTCGCATACACAAAGCTCAGTGGAAAGAAGAGCGCATACAATTTTAACTCTTGTAGAATCACCGAAAATACGGAAAAAATCAGCGAGGTCAAGCAGGTGCTCTTCTTTGGGCATTTTTTCTTTCGCTTGCTGTATGGATTCTGGGTGTATACCACTTAAATCGCAATGGTCTAACTCTTCTATTCTTTCATCCATTTTACGAATTCTCCTTTGCACATATGAACATATGAATAACTGTTCATATGTATTGTATGCAAAAATGAAGAAAAAGTCAATACAATAAAGTGAAATTTTTTACTGGTGCGAAATACGTTTCTTCTAAAAAGTGGGGACTGTTTTTTTTAAGGGCAAAATGTTATAATAACCCCAGCTATGTGGCTAAGAGAAAATGGACTGGTTCATTAAAAAGTTTCTTGCTGTTTTATGATGGAACCATGTAAGTCTTAACAAATACAATTTATAGCGCATTTGTACATTGCTTTCATTCGTATTTTTATGAAGTGTTTTTTAGCGTAAAACAGATAGAAATAATTTGAATTCTATAAAAATATGGTATAATTATAGATTAGTTATAGTATGATTCCCCGCTAGATTGGGTACATCATTAGAAAGTATTTTTACTTGGTAGGTTGCAACGAAAGGACGTGTAAAGATGAGGAAACGGGTGATTGCTGTAATGATAGCCCTAGCTTTGCTGTGCTCTGGCTGTTCTTCGGTTAGCCTAGACCCTCAAACGCTCATGCGCCCGCCGCGTGCAACCGGCAATAAAGAGCAAATTCATAAGGTTCTGGAGAAGAAAACAAATAACCAGCTCAAGCTAAGCTACCCAAGCCGTGGGGACTACCGCTCGGCTATTTTAATGTGGGATTTAACGGGAGACGGTGTAGAAGATGCCATTGCCCTGTACCAAAATACCGACCAAAAGGGTGGTATAACCATTTCGTTTATTCGCGGAGGCACTGAAACTTGGGCGGAGGTAGGCTCTTTTAATAATCCCGCCACTCAAGTGGATAAGATTTGCTTTGGCGATGTAAACCGGGATGGTGTAGATGATGTGATTGTGGGGTGGGGCAGTGTACTCAACCAAACCTCATCCATCAGCATTTATTCGTACCACGACGGTAAAATGACCGAGCTTTCTTATAATCAGCCTTATAATGAAATGGAGGTTCGGGATTTTGATGGTGATACCAACGACGAAATCTTTACGGCTTCTGTCTCAACGCCGGAGCAAAGTGCAATTGCCCGATTATTACGTGTAACGGATAATATGGTTGAGACCATTGGCTCTGCGCATTTGGATACGGGCGTTACCAAATACGCTTCTATTACAGCAGGGATGATTAACACCTCTCAATATGGTGTAGTGCTTGACGGTGTGAAGGCCGGGGGCAACTATATTACGGAGGTTTTGTTTTGGGATGCAAAGAAGAAGCTACTGCAATCACCGTTTTTTGCTTCCGGTGTACAAAATGCCAATTTTACACAGCGAACTACCAACATTACAGCGCGAGATATGAATGGGGATACACTCATTGAAATCCCCGTGGTCACTTCTCTCCCGAGTTATTCCCTGCCGTTGCCAGATGAAGCATGTGCGATGACCAACTGGTACCGGTTCGAAAGCTCGAACAATACGTTGCAGCGTGTAATGAGCATGGTCATTAATCAAAAGAGTGGGTACTGGTTTTTGGTACCTGACATGTGGCGCGATGGAGAAATTAAATTTACGGTAAAAGTGGATCGTGAAACGCGTTCGCTCACGTTTTACAAGTGGATCCCTGCTAGTAATACCGCCAAAAATGCAGCCAGCAATGTGATAAATAAATCTGCTGCCGGAACAATAGGCACCGCCTTACTCAAAATTCAGGAGTTTACGGAGCAGGAGTGGGCTGCCGGTGCGGTAACAAACGGTTTTTACAAACTTGCGGAACGCAATGAAACGGTTTACGCTGCCTCCGTTTTGCAGCCGGATGACCCGCTCGCACCGAATATAAACGATATTTCAAACAGCTTTCATTTGATTGCACCGCAAGATTAAAATACGCAGAGGAGGAATGAGACCTTGAAGAGAATATTGGTTGCAGAAGATGAACAGACCATTCGTGAATTTGTTGTTATTAATCTAAAGCGAGCAGGCTACGATGTAACAGAGGCAGAGAATGGAGACCATGCTTTGGCTTTGTATGAAAAAGAAAATGGGATGTTTGACCTCGCCATACTCGATATTATGATGCCCGGCCAGCATGATGGCCTCGCAGTTTGTCGTGAGCTGCGCCAAAAAAGTGGTTCCATCGGCATTATTCTTCTCACCGCCAAAACGCAGGAGATGGATAAGGTAAGCGGCCTAATGATGGGTGCGGACGATTACGTGACAAAGCCTTTTTCCCCTAGTGAACTCGTGGCAAGGGTGGATGCTGTGTACCGCCGCGTAGCGCTGGCAGAAATGCGGAGCGGCAACAATTTTCGGGAAGAGATTCGTTCTGGTATTTTCTCGCTGAATCTACGCAACCGTGCTTTAATGAAGGACAACGTACCGATTGAACTCACGCAAGTGGAATTTCAAATTATGGAGTATTTCTTTTCAAACCCCGGCAAAGCACTCGATCGCTCTGATATTTTAAAGCATGTATGGGGCGACGCGTATTACGGGGAAGAAAAAATTGTAGACGTGAACATTCGCCGTCTACGAATGAAAATAGAGGATGAACCGTCGAACCCCAAGCACATTGTAACCGTATGGGGTCTGGGCTATAAGTGGGAAGCCTAAGAGCGAGTTTTACAGCCGAAAGGCGAAAATTTCATTCTTACCACCTATAATTAAAGAAAAATCAAATCTGTTTGTAACAGATTAGCAACAGCGGTTTTAAGTCAGAAGTAAAACGAAGAAAGGAGAGCGGAAAAATGAAGATTTGGGGCATTACTCGGCGCTGGTTACTCAACAGCCTCGGTATTATTCTTCTGGTTCTTTCCGCATTAATCCTTTCTCTTTCTTTGGTAGTGCAGGGGTATGTTTATAATGGTATTCAGCAAACCATTAACGGGCGTTCTGATGAACTTACCAACCTCTTTTCAGGCTACAATAACAAGACCACAACGGAGTTTTCCACCGTTGCGCGTGCTTATGTTCAAAACTCTGCAAGCAAGCAGATGATGGAAATGATGGTGTTGAGCTCCACTGGCCGCATTCTTGTTACCTCCACGGGTTTCCCACCCGACCAAGACCAAGTGATGCCAGATGTAAAGCTGGCGCAGGAGAACAGGGAGAACTACGGAACGTGGCAAGGCCGCCTTTCCTCCGGTGAAAAGGTGATGGCTGTTACCAGAGTTATCCGCAGTCAAAGTGGAGCACCCCTCGGCAGCATACGCTATGTCGTATCCCTAGAGGAGGCAGACCGGCAGATTTTAACCATAGTTGGTGCTCTTTTGGCGCTGGGCTTTCTGGTCATTCTATTTGTCGTGTTTTCCAGCACTTATTTTATCAAGTCGATTGTCGACCCCATCAAGCTCATCAGTGCTACAGCAAAACGAATTGCACAGGGCGATTTTGATGCGCGCATTCAAAACCGCCAGAACGATGAGATTGGCGAGCTGTGCGAAACAGTCAATCGCATGGCGGTTGAGCTAGGTACGGCTGAAAAAATGAAAAATGATTTTATCTCTTCTGTTTCGCATGAACTGCGAACTCCGCTTACCGCCATTAAGGGCTGGGCGGAAACCTTGCAGAGCATTGATGATGCAGAGCGCGATACGTATGAGAAAGGAATGGGCGTTATCATCCGTGAGTCGGAGCGGCTTTCCGGGATTGTTGAGGAGCTACTCGACTTCTCCCGCATGCAGAATGGCCGCATGACCCTGATGATGGACAAGATTGATATTCTTGCCGAGCTGGGTGAAGCGGTGTATATGTTTACCGACCGTGCACAGGCAGAGGGTAAATTTCTGGTGTATGAAGAACCCCCTTTGCTAACTCCGGTATTGGGTGACATTAACCGCCTACGCCAGGTGTTTGTCAATATTATTGATAATGCTCTTAAATATACAAAAGAAGGCGATACCGTTACCGTAACCGCGGAAGAAACCAATGGTAAAATCCGTGTTGTAATTAGCGATACGGGCTGCGGTATCTCAGCAAAGGATCTTCCCAATGTGAAAAAGAAGTTTTACAAAGCAAATCAAACGGTGCGCGGCTCCGGCATAGGGCTGGCGCTTGCAGATGAAATCATGCGCCTGCATGATGGACGCCTGCAAGTGGAAAGCCAAGAGGATGTGGGAACCGTAGTTACCATTACCATCCCAACACTGAGGCAGTCACTGCCGGAAATAAAACCGGCTGCTGCGACGGAAGAAAGGAATTCCGAACAAAATGGCTAGAGAAAAAACAAAATTAATTACAAGCATTGGCGGACAGGCTGTAATGGAGGGCGTAATGATGCAAGGCCCATTTAAAACCGCCTTGGCCGTTCGAATGCCAGACAACACCGTTTCTACGGAGGAAATTGCAACAAACCGCCTGCGGGACCGCCACAGTCTGCTGCGTTTACCCATTATTCGTGGTGTGGCAGGGTTTATTGATGCGCTGGTAGTCGGTTATAAGGCACTAAGTATTTCAGCCGAAAAATCGGGTCTGGAGGATGACGAAACCCCCTCTAAATTTGACCAATGGATGCAGCGCGTGTTTGGCGACAAACTCATGAACGCGATTATGACACTCAGCGCGGTTTTGGGTGTGCTTATTTCAGTAGGGCTGTTTTTCTGGCTCCCTACGTGGCTGTTTAACCAAGGGCAAGCGCATTTGTGGGGTGAGGGGCTTGCTTCATGGCGCTCGGTGTTTGAAGGCTTCTTAAGAATCTTGATTTTCATAGGGTACATTGCATTTTGCGCGAGCCTGCCGGATATTAAACGCGTGTTTCAATACCACGGGGCAGAACATAAAACAATTTTTTGCTATGAAAATGAAGAAGAGCTTACGGTAGAAAATGTTCGCCGCCACCAACGCTTTCACCCGCGCTGCGGCACGAGCTTTATGGTGATTATGCTGCTGCTTGGCATTATCGCGGGTTACTTTATCCCGTTTACCAACCCCTTTGTCCGCAGTGCGGCAAAAATATTGTGCGTACCGCTGCTCATGGGTGTTGGCTACGAGTTAATTCGCCTGTGCGGCAAATACGATAATTTGTTTACTCGCATTATTTCGGCGCCGGGCATGTGGATGCAGCGCCTGACTACCAAAGAGCCGGATGACTCCATGATTGAGGTTGCCATCAGTGCAATGAAAGAAGTCATTCCGGAAAACGGAGAGGACCGAATTGTAAGATGACCTTTCAACAGGCCTATCAAGAGGGGAAAAATCGATTGCAAAGCGCGGGGATAGACAGCCCTGCGTTCGATGCCATTTGCTTGTTTCGCTGCGCGTTTGGGATGGATCGTCAAGGCCTTTTGCTTCGCGGGGAACAAGAAGCTCCGGTAAAGCAAACCGAGGCGTTTTTTCATGCTATTGTGCAGCGATGCTCCCGCCGCCCACTCCAATATATTTTAGGAGAGTGGGAATTCTTCGGCATGCGCCTTGCCGTGGGCGAGGGCGTGCTGATTCCGCGGGAAGAAACCGAGCTGCTGGTTTACACAGCGGCAGAGCTTCTAAGCGGGCACCCCGCACCGCGTGTGGCAGATTTGTGCGCCGGTACGGGTGCGGTTGGCTTAGGGCTATCCCGCTTGCGCAGTGATGCGCGGGTTGCATGTTTAGAATGGTATGAGCAAGCATATTCGTATTTGCAAAGGAACCTGAAGCAATACGGGGAAGAGCGTGTAACCGCGGTTCGTGCCGATATTACACAAGGCGATTCCGCGCCCGAGTTGGTGGATTTGAACGCCATTGTGTCGAACCCGCCCTATATTGATTCGGCGGAGCTTCCTCTTTTGCAAAAGGAGGTACAAGCTGAGCCTCCCACCGCGCTAGATGGTGGAAGTGATGGTCTCGATTTTTACCGTTCCATCGCAAGCGTTTGGTTCCCTCGGTTAAAGCAGGGAGGAATCGTCGCTGTGGAAATTGGAGAAACACAGGCCGAGGCAGTTTCTGCTTTGTTCCGCAAATCGGGCCTTATGCGTTTGCAGGTGCACCAAGATTTTAACGGTTTTGACCGTGTGGTGTCTGGTGTGTACCGCGGTAAATAATAAGATATTGAATTACAGAATAAAACATTCGTTCGATTTTTTCGCCAAATCCATTGATTTTATAGTACGAATACAGTATAATTAATTTAGATTTTACCGACCCCAAACGGCACAACTCTGCCGTTTGGGAAAGCGCATTTGCGCTTTCGGCGTGGCTACGCCGCGGTCGGTTTTTAAGGCTATCAATTATTTGGGCGATTTCAAATAGAGAGCGGAGGAGTTTTCCCATGGCAGTGGATAGAAGCAAGGCACTGGATACGGCATTGGCACAAATCGAAAAACAGTTTGGCAAAGGTGCCGTTATGCGCTTGGGTCAAAATCAGGCAATGCAGGTGGAAGCAATCTCCACCGGCTCTTTTTCGTTGGATATGGCGTTGGGAATCGGCGGTTTACCCAGAGGGCGAATTGTAGAGGTATATGGGCCGGAATCCTCCGGTAAAACCACGCTGGCACTGCACTGCATTGCGCAGGGGCAGAAAAACGGTGGCTATGCCGCATTTATTGACGTAGAGCATGCGCTTGACCCCATTTATGCGCGCGCCCTGGGTGTAGATGTGGACGCGCTTCTCGTTTCTCAGCCAGATACAGGCGAGCAGGCTCTTGAAATTACTGAGGCGCTTGTGCGCTCTGGTGCGATTGATGTTATCGTGGTCGACTCCGTTGCGGCTCTCGTTCCCCGTGCGGAAATTGAGGGAGATATGGGCGATTCTCACGTTGGCTTGCAGGCTCGTTTAATGTCGCAGGCATTGCGCAAGCTGGCGGGCGCAATTTCCAAATCGAACTGCGTCGCCATCTTTATTAACCAGCTACGTGAAAAAGTGGGCGTTATTTATGGCAGCCCTGAGGTAACTCCCGGCGGCCGTGCGCTCAAGTTTTATGCATCCGTGCGTATCGATATTCGTAAGACCGAAACCCTGAAGAACGGAACCGAGCAGATTGGCTCGCGTACCCGTGCCAAGGTGGTTAAAAACAAAATTGCACCGCCCTTCCGTGAGGCGGAGTTCGACGTAATGTATGGGCAGGGAATTTCCCGCGAGGGTGAGCTGCTCGACCTTGCCGCCAAGCTCGACATTGTGCAAAAGAGCGGCGCTTGGTTCTCGTATGGAGAAACCCGTTTGGGGCAAGGGCGCGACAATTCCAAGGAGTTCCTCAAGAGCAACCCGGAGCTGTGCGCTGAAATTGAGCAGAAGCTGCGCGATAACGCCGACCGCTTGCCCGCAAAGGCATCTGGTTCTCCCAAAAAGCCAGCGGCACCCTCCGTGCCGACGGAAGTGGCAAAGCCGGTGGAGGAAGCCGCACCTGCGAAACCCGCCCCGGCTGGAAGAGCATCCTCCAAGGCGAATATCGATATTCTGGTGGATGACTAATGCAAATTACGGCAATCCGTGCTCACCGCAAGGGCCTTTCCCTGTTGGTGCTGGATGGTGAACCCGCAATGAAGCTTGATTCCGGCTTGCTTTACCGTGAGGGGATTCGTGTAGGCGCAGAGCTTTCCGACGAAGAGCTGCACCGCCTTTGCCAAGAATCGGGCGAGGTGCGGGCAAAGGAAAAAGCATTGTATTTGCTGGAACACCGGCCGCACTTTAAACGGGAGCTGGAAGAAAAGCTTCGCCGCGATTACCCCGCAGAGGCCGCAAAATGGGCGGCTGACCGTATGGAAGAGCTGGGGCTGCTCGATGATGCTGCCTGCGGGCGTCAGCTTGCGGGTGAACTGCTAAACCGCAAGGGCTTTTCTTCGTCACGTGCTCGGTTAGAGCTTTGCCGCAAAGGCCTAGACTCTGCTCTAGCACAGGAGATTATTGAAGAGCTTGCACCCGAGCCGGAAGAAAAAATACAGCAGATAATAGAAAAGAAGTACCCCCTAGCCGCAAGGGATGAAAAACAGCGGCGCAGGGCAGTGAATGCTTTGCAGCGGATGGGGTATCGCCTGCCGGAGATATGGCAGGCGCTGCGCTGTCTGGACGAAACCATAGAATTGGATGAGGAGCAAATATGGCAATAACAGTGGGAATGGTCAGCTTAGGCTGTGCAAAAAACAGAGTAGACGGAGAAATGATTATGGCAACCCTCAAGAATGAGGGTTTTTCTTTGGTAGGTGACGCGGCTTTAGCCGATGTAGCGATTGTGAATACCTGCGGTTTTATCGACGACGCAAAGCAAGAGTCCATCGATGAAATTCTGGAGCTGGCAAGGCTTAAAAAAGAGGGTCAAATTCGCGCAATCGTGGTTACCGGCTGCATGGCGGAGCGTTATCAGGAAGAAATCCGTAAAGAACTGCCGGAGGCAGATGCGGTTATCGGCATTGGTGCCAATACCGAGATTGCCGACATCATCCGTAAAACACTCGAGGGGCAAAACCCTGAATCCTTCCCGCCGAAGAACCGTTTGCCCCTGTATGGCGAGCGTGTGCACTCCACCCCCAGCTACATGTCTTATATTAAGGTAGCTGAGGGCTGCGACAGCCACTGTGCATACTGCGCCATCCCCATGATTCGCGGGCGCTACCGCAGCCGCCCCATGGAAAGCATTGTGGAAGAGGCCAAGGGCCTTGCGGCAGACGGCACAAAAGAGCTGATTCTAATTGCGCAGGATACCAGCCGCTACGGGGAAGACCTTTACGGTCGCTTAGCGTTGCCAGAGCTGCTTGACCAACTGTGTGAAATCGACGGTTTACGCTGGATTCGTCTGCTATACTGTTACCCAGATTATATTACCGATGAGCTTTTGGACACGATGGCTCGGCAGGAAAAGGTGGCAAAGTACATCGACCTGCCGCTTCAGCATGTGTCTGGCAGAATGCTCAAATCCATGTATCGCGGCGGCGACCGTGCCTCTATTACGGCGTTGCTGCATAAAATTCGGGAGCGTGTGCCGGGCATCACGCTGCGAACCACGCTGATTACCGGCTTCCCCGGTGAAACCGAGGAGGATTTTACCGAGCTCGCCGAGTTCGTAAAAGAAATCCGCTTTCACCGCATGGGCTGTTTTGCCTATTCCCGTGAAGAGGGAACTGCCGCGGCGAAAATGCCGAATCAGGTGGAAGATGAGGTCAAGCTTCACCGCCGCGATCTGCTCATGGAACAGCAGATGCGCATTATGGAAGAGCAGTGTCAGAAGAGAATCGGTGACACCGTTTTGGTCATGACCGAAGGTTACGACCGTTACGCGGAGTGTTGGTTTGGCCGCAGTGAACAGGATGCGCCCGAGATTGACGGCAAGGTGTTTTTCTTTGCCAAAGAACAAAAGCCATACCCCGGGCAGTTTGCCCGTGTGAAAATCACGAACTTTATTGAGTGTGATTTAATTGGGGAAGTGGAGGAACTGCTATGAATCTGCCCAACAAGCTGACCATGTTTCGTTTAATATTGGTTCCGTTTTTTGTGGTAGTCCTGCTAAATCCAAACTTGCCGCACCATTACCTCATTGCACTGCTTCTATTTGCAGTGGCATCGTATACCGACCATCTGGATGGAAAGCTGGCACGCAAAAACAACCAGATTACCGACTTTGGGAAATTTATGGACCCTCTTGCGGACAAAGTGCTGGTCATTTCCGCCTTGGTCTGCTTTGTGGAGCTGCACCTTGCCAATGTGTGGCTGGTATTGCTGATTATCGCTCGCGAGTTTATGGTGACCTCCATTCGTCTCGTTGCGGCAGACAAAGGGCAAGTCATTGCCGCAAACAATTGGGGCAAGGCAAAAACCATAAGCCAAATTATTGCAATTTTGGTGGTGCTTTTGCTGCAATATTCTCTTGAACTAACGATGGAAATGTTATCTTACCCGTTTGGAATAAATGAGCAAATGGCTCTGGTGCTGGGTCAGCTCTTTATTGCGGTGGCTACCATCCTTTCGGTACTTTCGGGTGTTATTTACTTAAAACAAAACTGGAATATCGTGAAAACAGCTGGATAAATAAGAAAAGCTTTCTTCTAAAAAAAGAAAGCTTTTGAGTTTAGATATTTTTTAGAGTTTTGGGAGGGGTAAAATGAGTGTAGATTTGAATTTTTGGAAATATAAAGCAGGAGTCACTCATGATGATGGCAAAGTATATGAAATGGCCTGTTGTGACGGTATAATTGTCGATGAACTTGAAACTCTCCCAATAAATGAAATATTCAATAAAATTTCTTACACTTTTTCTGACTGGACTATTCATGACAAAAACAATTATGAAAAAGTGGGACATGGTTCCTTTCAAATTTTTTCAACTTCACAGGTAGTACGGTTCGATTGCTATGGCATGAATGAAGATGATATGAATTTGCTTATGGATATTTTAATTGATTTTGATTGTCCGTTTTATGACCCTTCCATATCAACTCGGTTCGATTCATGGACAGATAGATAATATTTGAATGTTCAAGATGATATTAATGAAAAAGCGTTCTTCTCTTTAAGAAGAACGCTTTTTTTGTTCTGTAATCAATGAATAAAAAAGTCGGATTCTAAAAATCCGACAAAACAGTAGAATATGTGATGATTTTTCCCAAAATCAAAATTTATGATTGCGTTTTTTGGTAAAATGTGGTTTAATATATTTTGTAAGGCACTTATAAGTGCAAAGCGAGGGTGAGTGCTGGAACACCCACCCTCTGCTACGGAGATACGTCCTCCATAACAACAGCTTACGCTGCGGATTGCTTCACAATTATAACCCATTTGTTCCCACTTGTAAACAGCGAGGGGAACACAAAAAAGAACATTTTCTGTTCTGGTTGTGAGATGCACTGATAGAATGAGCGCTTGTTGTGGAACTGACCCTGAAAGAGGAGGGTCTATCCGTGACGAGCGCTTTTTTGTTGCCTTACAGACAGGGCAACGCGGAGCTGGGGTTCACGGCGGTTCACAAAAGTGATAAGCCGTGAAAGATTGTGGGATTTAATATTGCATTTTTAACAATAACATCACTGAGCACACACATTCACTTTCCACTCCCAGGAAAAAAAGTGAGCAAGCACAAGTACCCCTGAGCACAAGAAAGAACCCCTGAGCATATGGAGGAATAAATAGAATCCCCCAGCTTCGCCGCGCTATTGTCTGTAAGAGTATAACGCCGCCGCACAATCGCCCGTGCGGCTCACGCCGTTCCTTCATTGGAACGGCGTTCTTTTTTGTCTTTATCCACAATTCTGGATGATGGCTTTATAAGCGTAAAGCAAAATCTTACGCACAATCTGCAACGCACAGGCTTGTTTCCTGTGCGGAAAATAGATGCAGAGCGGGAGCTCAGTCGGATTCCAAAGGCAGGGAATCGATACTCTCCCTTTGGAAGGCCTTTGCCTACTTTCACCCTTTCGTGAAAGTAGGTGCCCGCCCCGGCACGAGGGGCAAAGCCCTGCGCCAGCAGAAACCTTGCGCCGTAGCGCAATTCTTCTTTCCAAACAAAGCAGAGACCTTTACTAAATCAAAAAAAGATAGCACATGGCACGAGGGCAAAGCCTTGCGCCCAAGCGCAAAACTACTTAAATAACAAATCATCTATAATAGAAGCTTTTATAGCGGCTTCCGCCGTAGGAAGATTCTTCTTTCTTTTCGTTCGCCCCTCAAGCCGGGGCAGGCTCGCCTTTTCTCGATGAGGAGAAAAGGCGGAAAGACTCACCAAAGGCTCTGCCTTTGGAATCCGTTTGGGGAACGTCCCCCAGGGATAGTAATCAGAATCTACTGTAAAGGCGCTCCATTAAAAATGCCCACTCTCCTCTGCCAATACAAATAATCAGCCGTTTGCAATCTTCCGTCGACGGTCATTTTTAGAGCGCTCTCGTTCGCTCGCAAAGACATGATAGGTAGCAAGGTACTTCTACTTTTACGGGCGTTAAAACAAAACCTTACTTGCAGTCTGCAACGCACAGGCTTGTTCCTGTGCGGAAAATAGATGCAGAGCGGGAGCTCAGTCGGATTCCAAAGGCAGAGCCTTTGGTCGTTGAGAGGGAATCCAAAGGGAGAGAATCGATACTCTCCCTTTGGAAGGCCTTTGCCTACTTTCACCCTTTCGTGAAAGTAGGTGCCCGCCCCGGCACGAGGGGCAAGCCCTGCGCCAGCAGAGATCTTGCGCCCTAGCGCAATTCTTCTTTCCAAACAAAGCAAAGACCTTTACTAAATCAAAAAAAGATAGCACATGGCACGAGGGCAAAGCCCTGCGCCAGCAGAAACCTTGCGCCGTAGCGCAAACATCTACAAGATAATTATTCAGACCATTGCTATTATTCGAATTAGTAAATATAGGAAAAGATTATTATAGTATGGTATAATAAATATATATTGAAAGATAGTTGTTTAAATGGGAGGGAAATCATTGTGCCAGTAGATGAGTTGAGTATTCAAGCTACTACCCCAGTGAAAAAACGTTACAAACTAGCGAAGAAAAAGCGTTATAAACTCTCTTCTCGAAAAAAACTCTTAATTCTTGGAGCAATCATTCTACTTTATCCGGTTGTTTTTGTCTTTTTTGCGCTATCTGGGATTCGAGCGATGCTGCCTTATGAAGTAGAGATGACCGTTTTCTCTGAAGAATTCAAGCAGCTCTATATTTTAATCGCCCCAGCGTTGTGTATTTATTTAACACGTGGCTCCTTTCCACGTAAATTCCCTAAATTGTTAAAAATCATGTTACAGCCATGGGTGTATCGTTTCCTTTGGAGTATGGTGATTTTATCGACAGCCTTTTGTGTTGGGTGGATGTTCCGGCTAAACGAATTTTTTTTCTTAGACGCTTTTATTACGGCACTTGGAATTACCATGCTTTTCACCACGATTTTATTATGCGTACTGCTTTATGGGAATTCGTTAAAGTCAAAGTGGCAGAAATCCTCTTATTTTCTGCTTTGCTCCATTCAACTTGTTTTAAGCACTTGTTTTCAGACATTGTTTAATATAAGTCCTGATTGGCTGGAGAGTACGGAGGTATGGCAATTTGTCGCGCGTGTAGATACTTTTCCGTTAATGGAAGGCGCAGTTCTGTGCGGGCTAGCTTGTATTGTGTTTCATTTAGCAGAGTGGCACAAAAGAAAAAATAGTCCAATTATTAAATCGTAGATATAGTTCATCGCATTGTTCTATTTACTACTATTACAGGCGGAAAGACAAAACCTTACTTGCAATCTGCACGCAAAGGCTTGTTCCTGTGCGGAAAGCAGATGCAGAGCTGGAGCTCAGTCGGATTCCAAAGGCAGAGCCTTTGGTCGTTGAGAGGGGTACTAGGGGAGAGAATCGATACTCTCCCCTAGAAGGGCCTTTGCAACCTTTCACCCTTTCGTGAAAGGTTGTGCCCGCCCCGGCACGAGGGGCAAAGCCCTGTGCCAGCAGAAGCCTTGCGCCCAAGCGCAACACTTCTTTTACCAACAGAACAACGAATTAACAAATAAAAGTGAAAGTCCTTAGCACGAGGGGTAAGCCCTGCGCCAGCAGAATTAAATAATATACTAATCATATATGTAAAAACAAGAATTGATGATTTTTTATCCTCAAATAAATCGTAATTGAGAGCAAATCATTCAAAATTCAAAAATAATAGAAGATATATTTCTTTATAGAAAATTTAAACCAAAGAAAATGGAAAATCACCAGCTCTTTACAAGCTGAGAGCTTTGTTGTATACTGATTTATGGCAACAATTTGACAAAGTTGCATACAATAGTATTCAAATGCTGCAAACGGGAGAAGTACCCGGAACAAACGCACCAGAGAGAAAGCGCCACCGGCTGTAAGCGCTTTTTGCGGGGAGTTCGGAGGAAAATGCGCCCGTGTTCCGTAAAACGGAGAGCAGGCAGGGGGAACAGGCACGAAAGTGCACTGAGTATCTCTGTTCGGCACGGCGCCGTTACCCGCCGCTAAGTGATAAAACGGAGTGGAACCGCGGATGCCGCCTCCGTCCCTATTGAGGGACGAGAGGTTTTTTTATTGCCCTTTTATTGCTTTTACCAAATTGTAATGCCATAATGGAGGAGTCGGGTATGTTTAAAAATTTAAAAGCGGAGCTGGATTCGATTTTGGAACGTGACCCTGCGGCAAGATCTCGGTTAGAGGTTTACTTGCTGTATTCGGGCTTTCGGGCTGTGCGTTCCTATCGAAAAGCGAATTGGTTTTATCGCCATAATATGAAGCTGATTGCCAGATATATTTCTCAGCGTGCCCGTCATAAAACCGGGGTAGAGATTCACCCTGCCGCAACAATCGGCAAAGGCTTATTTATAGACCATGGTATGGGCGTAGTCATCGGTGAAACGGCCGAAATTGGCGACTACTGCACACTGTACCAAGGGGTTACGTTAGGTGGTACGGGAAAAGACCACGGAAAACGCCACCCAACCCTAGGTAATAATGTAATGGTTGGCTCCGGCGCAAAAATACTTGGGCCGTTTAAGGTGGGAGATAACGCGCGTGTTGCCGCCGGTGCGGTGGTACTCAGCGAAGTGCCTGAGGGGGCAACCGCAGTAGGTGTTCCCGCCAAAGTTGCCCGAATTAACGGAGAGAAGCCCTACGATTTGGATCAGATTCATGTGTCAGACCCCGTTCAGCAGGAGATGGCAGATTTGCAGGATGCCTGCACGGCTATGAGTGCACAGCTGGTACAACTGCTGAATCGTATGGAAGCCTGCCAAAAAGAATGTTTCAAAAAGAAATGATGAATGAAAAAGTCTGAGAAAGACTAAGATAAAAATAGAATGACGGCGCAACAGCGTAGGAGGTTTTCTATGAAAATATACAATACATTAACAAGACAAAAGGAAGAGTTTATCCCCATAAAAGAGGGAGAAGCAAAAATTTACGCCTGCGGCCCCACCGTATACAACTTTATTCATATCGGCAATGCCAGACCTATTTGTGTGTTTGATATTTTGCGCCGTTATATGGAATACCGTGGCCTAAAGGTTACCTTTGTTCAAAATTTTACGGATATTGACGATAAAATTATTCGTAAAGCAAACGAAGAAGGCTCCGATTATTTAACGGTCTCCCGCAAATACATTGAGGAGTACAATACCGATGCAAGCGGCCTGAATGTGCGCCCTGCAACGGTGCACCCTTTGGCGACGGAAAGCATGGAAGATATTCTCCAGATTATTCAAAGTCTTGTGGAAAAAGGGTATGCCTATGCCGCGGGTAACGGGGATGTTTACTTCCGTACAAAGAAATTTGAGGAATACGGTAAGCTTTCTCACCAGCCTCTGGATGATTTGCAGGCTGGCGCGCGCATCAGCGTGGATGAAGTAAAAGAAGATGCCATGGATTTTGCTGTCTGGAAGTCCGCAAAGCCCGGCGAACCCAGCTGGGATTCCCCTTGGGGCAAAGGCCGCCCCGGCTGGCATATTGAATGCTCAGCAATGGCGCGTCACTTTTTGGGTGAGACAATCGACATTCACTGCGGTGGGCAGGATTTAATTTTCCCTCACCATGAAAATGAGATTGCCCAAAGCGAATGCTGCAACGGCGTTCCATTTGCCCATTACTGGATGCACAACGGCTATATTAATGTAGATAACCATAAGATGAGCAAATCCCTCAACAACTTCTTTACCGTTCGTGAGGTTGCAAACGTGTATGGCTACGAACCGATTCGCTTCTTGATGGTTTCGTCACAGTATCGCAGTCCCATTAATTATAGCGTTGAAATCATTGAGCAGTGCAAAGCGGCGTTAGACCGCCTTTATAATTGCCGAGATAACCTCATCTTTGCACGTGATAATGCCCCTGAAGGCTTAAAGGATGGTGAGCAGGAGCAGGTAGATGCGCTCGATTCATTCCGCCAGCGTTTTATCACCGCCATGGACGATGACCTGAACACAGCAGATGCGATTTCGGTCTTGTTTGACCTTGCGCGTGAAATCAATACCAACTTAATTCCCGGTGAGAAGAGCAAAGAGCTTTACAATGCCGCATTGGCTTTGTATGAGCAGCTTGCAGATGTATTGGGACTTTTATACCAGAGAAACGACCAGTCTCTTGATGAGGAAATTGAAGCGTTGATTCAGCAGCGCAATGATGCTCGCCAGGCAAAGGATTGGGCAACCGCTGACCGTATTCGAGATGAACTCAAAGCGCGACACGTTGTTTTGGAAGATACTCCCCAAGGAATTAAGTGGAAAATTGTAGAATAATTCTGCCTTTCGCAGTGCGGACAGCCGTTATAACGGCTGTCCGTTTCCGTAATAATACAGATTTTACTTGGATAAGAAGGGAAGAGTAAAACAGTGGCAAAGGAACATAAAACAAATGTGATGCGCATTTTAGATAAAGAAAAAATTGCGTATCAATTCTATTTCTACTCGCATGAGGACGGGCTCATTGATGGCGTATCTGTGGCACATAAGCTGAATCAACCGGTGGAGCAGGTGTTTAAAACCTTGGTGACACGTGGCGCAAGTAAAAGCTTCTATGTATTTGTCATTCCGGTTGAGCAGGAGCTTGACTTAAAGGCCGCCGCACAGTCAGTGTCTGAAAAATCGGTGGAGATGATTCATGTGAATGAAATCAATGCCATTACCGGTTATATACGTGGTGGCTGCTCCCCAATCGGCATGAAAAAGCAGTTTCGCACGGTTATAGACGAATCCTGTATGGCGCTGCCTGCCATCATCGTAAGCGGCGGTAAAATTGGCACGCAGGTGGAGCTGGCTCCGGCAGATTTAATTGCGCTGATTGGTGCCACTACTGCAAGCTTGTGCAAATAATGTATTTGACAAACCGGGTACAATTCTATATGATTGCAGGTAGAATAGGGCTCTCAATAGGGGAGCAAAACGGGAGAGAATAGAATATGAATGAGGATAAGGCAACGTTTGTTGTCGATGTGCTGTACCGCAAAGCCTCTACCTGGCAGGGCAACCTGCACTGGCTGGAGGGCGAGAAAGAAAGCGCGTTTCGCAGCGAAATTGAGCTTTTAAGTTTGATGGACAGCGCATTGGAAAATCAGAAAGAAACCAAGCCGAAGTAGGGATACGGCTTGGTTTTTCTTTCAGGGATTGTGTGGATTCGGCAAAGAGATAGGAATTCGATCTTCTTTTCGTACTTTTTGCAGAAATTGTATTGACAAAATCTAATAAAAATGATATATTATTCAAGCGCTCAATTTTGAGTCATGCTGGTGTAGCTCAGTTGGTAGAGCAGCTGATTTGTAATCAGCAGGTCGGGGGTTCAAGTCCGTCCACCAGCTCCACGCTTCGGCGTTTCAGCAAGAGCGGACAAGTTACCGCGACTTGTTTTTGAAAGTTAAATATGGAGGAGTTCCCGAGTGGCCAAAGGGGGCAGACTGTAAATCTGTTACGTTTCGTTTCGGTGGTTCGAATCCACCCTCCTCCACCAAAAAAAGCAAGAGCAATTATGCTCTTGCTTTTTATTTATATATAAAGAATACGCTTTGAACAATTTTAAACGCAATCTGTTTGTAAAGTAAAATGGAAAGTTGAAATAAACCATACTATTTTTATTTTAGGTACTTAAAAATATATGCAGCTTTAGCTGATGATTCTATAATCAAAACTCCAACCGTATTTCGCATTTTCAATTTTGAGATCCGATAAAACAGTGTGCATTAATTCTAATTCAGGTAAAAACTCTTCGTGTAATGTATACTCACCTATAACTTCGACTATTTCTGCATCGGATTCAGTGCACATAAGATCCCAAAAAGCTTCCCAGTTTTTGCCGTACCACTCGGGAAAATCAAACGCGACTCGAATCCGTTCGTGCAGTTCCCATAAATTTTTGCAGTCAGTTAAATCTAGTACAATTGTTTTGTTTTCATTCACAAGAAACCACCTCTTAAAATCAAAATAACGTAATTCACAGATGGACTTTTAATAATTAGCTAATAATTTTATAATCAAAACTCCAACCGTATTTCGCATTTTCAATTTTGAGATCCGATAAAACAGTGTGCATTAATTCTAATTCAGGTGAAAACTCTTTGTGTAATGTATTCTCACCTACAACTTCGACTATTTCTGCATCGGATTCAGTGCACATAAGATCCCAAAAAGCATCCCAGTTTTTGCCGTACCACTCGGGAAAATCAAACGCGACTCGAATCCGTTCGTGCAGTTCCCATAAATTTTTACAGTCAGTTAAATCTAGTACAATTGTGTTGTTTTCATTCACAAAAAACCACCTCTTAAAATCCAAATAACGTAATAGACAGATGGAGTATTAATAGTTAGCTAATGATTTTATAGTCAAAATTCCCTCCATACTTTTTACTTTCGATTTTACCTTCTTGCAATACTTCATGCATGATTTTTATCTCAGATGAAAATTCTTTTGATAGGGTATGTTCTCCCATAATTTCAACCATCTCCGCTTCACAATCACTCCAAAGAAGATCCCAGAAAGCATCCCAGTTTTTGCCGTACCACTCGGGAAAATCAAACGCGACTCGAATCCGTTCGTGCAGTTCCCATAAATTTTTACAGTCAGTTAAATCTAGTACAATTGTTTTGTTTTCATTCACAAAAAACCACCTCTTAAATTCAAAATAACGTAATTGACAGATGGACTTTTAATAATTAGCTAATAATTTTATAATCAAAACTCCAACCGAATTCTTTCCGTTCTTTTTTAACATCTGATAAAACAGTGTGCATTAATTCGAATTCTGGTAAAAATTCTTCTTGCACTGTATTTTCTCCAACAATTTCAACCATTTCTGCTTCACAATCACTCCACATAAGATCCCAAAAGGCATCCCAGTTTTTTCCGTACCACTCCGGGAAATCAAAAGCGATGCGAATCCGTTCGTGCAGCTCCCATAAATTTTTGCAGCCGGTTAGATCTAGTACAATAGTTTTTTTCTCGCTCATGAATACATCCTCCTCTTTCAATAATAAGAACGTTATAATTAGAAAAATCAATGGTAAATTAACTGATAATTTTATAATCAAAATGCCACCCGAACTCTTGGCATTCCATTTTATTTCTTTGTAGTATCTCATGCATTTTCTGTATATGTGGTTCAAATTCTTTTGATAGAGTATATTCCCCAACAATTTCAACCATTTCTGCATCACATTCAGTCCTAAGGAAATCCCAGAAAGCACTCCAGTTTTTGCCGTACCACTCGGGGAAATCAAATGCGATGCGAATCCGTTCATGCAGCTCGTCCAAATATTTACAGCCGGTTAGGTCTAGTACAATTGCTTTTTTCTCGCTCATGAATAAATCCTCCTTTAAATAATCTCAAAAAAAGTTTCATAGTGGTCGTAGGTAACAAACAGTAGACCGTCGTTTGACCAGAGCAAGCGGTGCATGTTTCGTCTACCGCTATAATAATTAATATCGGCTTCCCACCAGATACGACCGGGAGCTTGTGGTAAGTGACCATTGCGATTAGAATAAATTCCCCCTCCAATCATTTTTCCTGGTGCAAATTTAGCAGGGGATCTCCCGAGTCTCCAACCTAAATGTAAGGTGTTTTTTTTGAAATGTAGTAGCTTGGTAAATGCCCAAAATTTTTCACCCACCAATCTGCCCCGTTTTCTCCATCCTTTGTTCCGTATCCAGCTAATACAGCTTGCATTGCTTGAATGGTGCAGCGGCAGTTCCTGTGTAATGGTGGCTCCAGTAAGGGGGTATCATTCATATCGAATATTTTACCGTGCATATTTTCACAGGGTATACATCTTTTTTCATCAGGTTTAGTTACCCAATGCTTCCAAGTATTACTTTGGATTGTAGGCGGGGCGTAAGTATCTAGAAGTCCTTTGAAAAAACCTGAAACATAATCCTGTGGCAATACATACCCAAATGCTTTTTTTACATACATAGTTCTCACCTCTCGTTAAATGAAAGGAATTATATCCTCTCTATTAATGAGAAAAACACAAGGGATGTTTGCACGAAATAAGGAAAGTTATTTTATTTATTTTAAGTGTATCATAAAAAAACATGGATTCCAATCAATATTATTGTTGAGTTTCATCATAATCTCCGATTTATTTACACTAGAAGATAGCGTATAAAAGAGGCGATTTGGGAGCTTATTCATAAGCGAAAAATGAACCTACCTGTACAAGCGTGCATAGTTTGTACTACGGTGAATGTATATAAATTTCTTTATAGCATCACACGTATGTTTTTTAAAAAGAGAGGTTTCCTTTATGGCTTCTATGCAATTGAGTCTTTTGGCAGCGAGTTCTATTTCTAGCGGAGCACCTGTAGTTTTTGATACTACTTTATATTCCTCTGGGAGTATTTTGTACAACAACGCTACGGGTGTTATTACCATTCTTGAGGCTGGTAGATATAAATTTGATTGGTGGGTAGCAACTCAATTTACGTCAGCGACTAGTATCGCTTTCTCTATTGAAGCTACCTCAGGTTCCGTTATTGGCAACTCCCCCATTAAAACTGGTGAGACGGTAGGATTTGCTATTCTGGAATTTGATACTGTTCCAGCACAAGTGCGATTGGTAAATAGTAGCTCATCCACTATTTTCTTATCCTCCACTGTGCAGGTGAAATCGTCAATCACGATTTTTAGTGGCGTTGGGACGGAGGGCACAACTGGTCCAACTGGTCCTACAGGCCCCACAGGTGCAACCGGCCCCACAGGCCCGACGGGTGCTACTGGTCTAACTGGCGCGGCAGGTGCAACCGGCCCCACAGGCCCGACAGGTGCCACTGGTCTAACCGGTGCGGCAGGTGCAACCGGCCCCACAGGCCCGACGGGTGCTACTGGTCTAACTGGCGCGGCAGGTGCAACCGGCCCCACAGGCCCGACAGGTGCCACGGGTCTAACCGGTGCAGCAGGTGCAACAGGCCCTACAGGCCCCACAGGCCCAACCGGACTAACAGGCGATACCGGTCCTACAGGCCCCACAGGCCCAACCGGACTAACGGGCGCGGCAGGTGCCACCGGTCCTACAGGCCCCACGGGTCCAACCGGGCTAACAGGTGATACTGGTCCTACGGGCCCCACAGGCCCAACCGGACTAACAGGCGATACCGGTCCTACAGGCCCCACAGGCCCAACCGGTCTAACGGGTGATACGGGTCCTACAGGCCCCACAGGGCCAACCGGACTAACGGGCGCGGCAGGTGCAACCGGCCCCACAGGCCCGACAGGTGCCACGGGTCTAACCGGTGCGGCAGGTGCAACCGGTCCTACAGGCCCCACAGGGCCAACCGGACTAACGGGTGATACCGGCCCTACAGGCCCCACAGGGCCAACCGGACTAACGGGCGCGGCAGGTGCAACCGGTCCGACAGGCCCCACAGGGCCAACCGGACTAACAGGCGATACCGGTCCGACAGGCCCCACAGGGCCAACCGGACTAACAGGCGATACCGGTCCGACAGGCCCCACAGGTCCAACCGGCCCAGCAGGCGATACGGGTCCAACCGGCCCCGCAGGTGATACGGGTGCAACCGGCCCCGCAGGTGCTACTGGCCCAACTGGTCCGGCAGGTGATACGGGTCCGACAGGCCCCACAGGGCCAACCGGACTAACGGGCGATACGGGTCCGACAGGCCCCACAGGGCCAACCGGACTAACAGGCGATACCGGTCCTACAGGACCCACAGGGCCAACCGGACTAACGGGCGATACCGGTCCGACAGGCCCCACAGGCCCCACTGGCGCAGGTGTTACAACATTTGGATACGCCTATCAACTTGCAACGTTGGCAGATGCCACTGTCGCCGGAGGTGCAGATGTACCACTTAGTAATAATGGGCCACTATCTGGCATTACTCACACTGCAGGTACAACAACAGTAACGGTTCCAACTGCTGGCTCTTATCAAATTGATTATTATGTTAGTATCACTGCTGGTGTAGGTTCTGCACTTGCGATTGCTGTAAATGGTACGGCAGATGCATCAACCCCAATACCAGCATTAACAGCTACTGGAGAAGTTTCTGGTACCGCAATATTAACCTTGGCCGCAGGTGATACGTTAACTCTTAGAAACAATTCAGCGACTCCATTAACACTAACACTCGCGCCAAGTGTAGGAGCGCAGTTTAACGCCATATTATTAAGTTAATAATTTAGGTTCGTTTTTTGCTAAAGCAACAAGATCGCATCACCGTCTCCTAATCCTATAAAAATAAAAAAGTGCGCCCCTCGGCTTACCGGTATCATACACGGGAAGCTTTGGGGTGCACTTTTTTATGTTATATTTGAGAATAATAAAATCGTATTAAGCTACGCCAACCGTTATTAATATATTTGCAAATATACGCTTTTCTCCGGTGGAGATTGCGAGGCGAACCGCAGGCTCTTTGCAGGCCTCGTAAAAGCCGAAGCGGTCAATACCCTCGAGCTCCATTCCGTTGAGGATAGTACGAAATTCTCCAAAGATTTCCGGTTCCCCGGAGCCGGGCAGCATTACTTCTGCTTTTTCAATATTGATACAGGTTAGTAAGGTCTTTAAAACATCGGTAACGGTTGGAATACCATCAGTAAGACCGAGGTATACTTTCTCTGCATCTCCACTTTTGGCATCCAACGGATAATTGCCGTCTGCTATCAATATTTTGTCTCCGTGGCCACAAAGAGAAAGAACGCGCATAATGTCGGGATGGATACAGCCAGATTTCAACATGCCAAAGGCCTCCCTTATTTCTCGTTTTCGCGAAGATTACCCAAGGTTCCACCCGGGTGCCATTTTACATATTCCTGTGGCGTTAGCCCACGCACAGCCTGCAAATACACGCTAAGTGCCTGAAGCACATAAATCTCAGCGAGAATGGAAGCGCGGGGTGCACGGTTTAGTGGGCCGCCCTCTTGTGCTACTCCTGCCAAAAGAATTGCTTCGGCTTCTCTTGCGAGCCAAGATTCCGGATTACCAGTTACGGCAATCACATGGCAGCCGTTGTTTTTAATGGCAGTCACGGTGGATTTTAGCTCAGCAGTTTCGCCGCTGTTTGAAATGCAAATGACAACATCCCCAGCAACAAGCTGGCCGCAAGAGCCATGTACGGCCTCGGTGCCATGCAGGTAATAGGTGGGACAGCCCGTAGAGGAGAAAAGCGAAGCCATGTAAGCCGCTACATGTGAAGGCTTGCCAATGCCAGTAATGTGCATGCGGCCACCGTTCTCTTTTGCCTTAAGGATTAAATCTGCTGCCTGTTCTAGGCTTTCGGGTGTTACCGACAATATAAAGCGATCCATCTCTTCCGTAGAGATTTGCTGGAACTGGCTTAGCGCCTCGCGAGCTTCTTGTGATATCATAGAAATTTTCTCCTCTCTATTTCAGGCCATCCAAAGCGGACAGGGGGAAGGTAAGATCATTTTCTCTCTGCATGAGGGCAACTACTTCCTCCAGCTTCGGCAAAGAGGGCTGTGCGCCCATGCGCGAAACGGTAAGCGTTGCCGTGTAGTTTGCAAAATGCAGAGAATCTTTCAGGCTTAACCCTGCGCAGTAAGAGGTGGTGAATGCGCCCACAAATGAATCTCCTGCCGCAGTTGGGTCTTGTACTTTTACAACATCAATGCAAGGCTCATAGATAAATTCCTCTTTGTTTGCCACTACGGCACCCGCATTGCCAAGGGTTATCACTACGTTTTGAATTCCTTTTGCCAGCAGGGCTTCTACGGCCTTCTTTACGTCTTCCATATTTACTTGCTTGCCATCCTTGCGAATGGGAACTCCTGTTAAATCTGCCGCTTCATGCTCGTTTGGCGAGATGAAAGCCAAGCGGGATAACATCTCGTCGGTAAGCGGGGCTGAGGGAGCGGAATTGAGCATAACAGGAACTTGTTTGTCGTATGCGTATTTTGCCACCAGCTCATTGATTTGCATGGGGATTTCATGCTGTAAAATGACCATATCGTATTTATCAATAATGTCCTTTAAAAAAGCAACGTCCTCAGGCTTAATTTCCATATTCGCGCCGGACACAACGATAATTCGATTGCGTGTGGTTCCGTTTTGAACCTCAAGCTGTACATTGCCTATGGCAGAGCAAGCGGTGCTATGCTTACCTACATAATCTGTATTTACGCCTGCCTCTTGGCAAGAGGCAATTAAACGGCGGCCAAAGTCGTCGTTGCCAACCTTGCCGACCATGGTTACATCGGCACCGAGGAGAGCGGCCTGCACGGCCTGATTTGCTCCCTTACCGCCGGGTGCTGTTTGGTAGTCCAGCCCCAGAACAGTTTCACCGGCGTTGGGGAAACGCTCGGATTTCACGATAAGGTCCATCACAAAACTGCCAACGACTAATATTTTTGGTTTTCGTGACATATGGATCTCTTCCTTCTTTCGAAATTTTAGCCGCAATCCAATGAATCGGCTCTTTGTAAAATAGGCTTTCTCCCCTCACGGAGAGTGAGGGAGGAAAGCGGAATTCTGTAATCGCGAACGTTCGCCTGATTACGGTATTAATATTTTAATTACTACTTTTTTAATCGCCTCCGGTGTGTTTTCACAAGCCAAAGGCATGTGTGCATCCTGCGGGAAGCAAACAACAAAGCTTTCGGGTACCAGCGGTACAAAAAAACCTTTGCCGTTATCTTCATAAAATGCAATATCCCGCTCAGTGCTATACGGTTCCTTTATGGTGAGTAAATCGGTGTTTTGAAAGCCAATCCACTCGTTACCGGAGATTAAATACTGAATATCGATATAACGCTGGTGAGATTCCCAAAGTCTTTCTTGCCTTTTTGCTGTTTCAGGAGCTTGAATCAAAGCGAAAACAGAATCCCCTTGGATGGGGTATTTACCCGGTTCAAGTACACTTAAATTTGTGTGTTTCAGAAATTCCAGCGCAAGGTCAAAAAGCGGGGAATACCCACCGTACATGGTTATATTGCTGCGTGTATCAAAAATCATAGCTTTGCTTCCTTACTCTGGTTTGTTGAGCTGTAAGCTCCAAAAAGAAATATCCTTACGGCAATTCGTATAAGTAACATACAGAGTATCACCATTGCAGTTAATGGAAGGGTAGGAATACTCGCCTTCCGTTTCTTCGAGCGTGTAAACATCTTCCCAGGTTTGTCCGTCATCGTGCGAGCAGGCAAGGCGCAGTGGGAACCGTGGCCCCCAGTTTTCGCCCACCGGATTATAAACGAGGAAGAGTCGCCCGTCATACGCTTTTACAAGGTCGATTCCACTGTTGTTATTCGGAAGACTGGTGGAGTAGCCCTCGCACCAGGTTTTGCCGCCGTCCTGCGAATCACTTCGGGCAATGTAGCCCTCGGAGGTACGCATGAGCATATGCACATTTCCATCTTGAGATTCCCACAGCGTAGGCTGTATGGCTCCACGACCACCAAAGGACTGCACCGATACCGGAATTTCTTGATAGGTTTCGCTTTTGGTGGCTACTTTTTCCAACGGAATAAAAACCTCATTGCTTTTTACCCATGTTTTTCCGTCATCATCCGAGTAATCCGCAAAGCTGCGCCAAACTCCGTCTTCCAGAGATGCCGGAGCAAGCCACCGCCCGCTGGAATGCACAATCAGCTTGTTTCGTACCGGGCCACGGCCCCCTACATCTCCGGGAACAAGCTCCCGTACCGGAGACCACGTAAGGCAGTTGTCGTTCGATTCGCATACCCAAGTTTGCCAAGAGGCGATTTCGCGCCCTACCTTATAGAATAAGAGGACACTGCCATCTTTCTTTACAAATAATACAGGGTTCCAGTGAGGTAGCCCATTTTGCTGAAGTACCTGCGGAGCCAACCATTTGCCGCCGGTGCGCCTTGCACCCCAAATGGCTACGTCATCCTCACCCTCGTGGCTGCCGGCAAACCAAACGCAGAACAAGTCGCCGTTTGGTAGTACCGCCAGAGTAGAGGAATGGCAGGCCTTAAAAGGGGGATTTTCGCCTAATATGCTCTCTTTTTCAATATGCCGGAAAAAACCGGCGGATGCTGTATTCATTTTTCATTACCCCTTAATACCTGACGTTGCAATTCCCTCTACAAAATAACGCTGTAATAGCAAGAATACAATCATCGTTGGAATAATTGCCATACAGCAAGCCGCCAGTGCGGTGCCATACTGGAACTGGGCATTCGAGTTTACTGAGCCCATAAACTGTGCTATACCAACGGGGAGCGTGAGCATTTTATCCGAGCGGATAGCAATCATCGGCCACAAGAAGCTGTTCCAGTTTGCAATAAAGGTTAAAATGGTCACGGTAGAAAGCGCTGGCTTAGACAGCGGCAGCATAATCTTTAAGAAGATGGTGAATTCACCGCATCCGTCAATTCGTGCGGCTTCCTCCAGCTCACGGGGAAGACCCCGGAAGAAACTGGTTAAAATAAAAATACTAGTCACGTTTGCCGCCGATGGGAAAATAATGGCAGCATACGTGTTGAGCAAATGAATTTTTGCGCACATTAAATACAGTGGAATCATGTAAGCCTGAATGGGAATGAGAAGCATGGTCACAATTGTACCAAAAATAAACTTGCGGCCTCGGAACTCAAAACGACCAAGCGCATACGCCGCCAGAGAGGATAGAAAAAGAATCATTAAAGTTCCTAAAATGGCGGTAATCAGGCTGTTCATGCCCCAAGAGAGGTAGGGGTATTTCTCCAGCACCGTGGTGTAGTTCGAGAAGGTGAGTGTGTCGGGAATCCACTTGGGCGGGTAGCTGAGGATTTCCGCCTCGGGCTTAATGGAGCACGCCAGTGCCCACGCGAGAGGAAATAGAAACACAATGCAGATAACCAGTAGTAAAACGTATTTTGGGAGCTGTTTAATTCCTTTTTCCATTCCTTACACTCCTTCCTCAACTTTTAGCAGTTTATTCTGAATGAAAATCATAATGACAAGGATGACAAGAACCGCAACCTCAATGGCAGAGCCATAACCCATTTCATAGTTCTGGAAGGCAGAGGTGTACAGGTACTGCACCATAGTTAGAGTTGAGGTACCCGGGCCGCCGTTAGTCATTACGTAAATTTGGTCGAAAAGCTGTACGGTATTTACCATGGTAAGTGTAACCACCATGGAGGTAGTCGGCTTTAATAAAGGGAGTGTTATTTTTAGAAAGGTTTGAAAACGCGTCGCACCATCGATTAAAGAGGCCTCGTAAAGCTCCTTGGGGATGCCCTGAAGACCTGCCAGGAACAAGATGGTGTTATATCCTAAAAAGGACCAGATGATTACAACGGCAACCGAAATAAGTGCCACGCGCTCATCCGTTAGCCAGTGTACCGCAGATCCTCCCATTTTCTTTAAGTAAAAGTTGAGAATACCAAAATTGTTGTCATACATCCAGTTCCAAATAATACCGACAACTGCCGGAATAAGAACATAGGGAATAATCGCAACAACGCGGCCAACATTGCGCCCGTGCATTTTTTTATTAAAAAATGAGGCGAGCAAAAGGCTTAGGATGATAAGGGGTGGCAATGTGAGAACAAAGAAGACGAGTGTGTTAATAATGGAGGTATGAAAGTTATCGTCGGTAATCATACGCTTGAAATTGTCCAGACCAATAAAGGACAAAGAACCGGCGAGATCCCACTTACAGAAGCTGATGAAGATACCAGCAATACTGGGGCCAAGGCGGAACACCGTGAAAACAATTAAATAGGGCAGCAAAAACAGAGCCGCTATTTTACCCTGCGAGGCCTTGAGCGGTTTTGGTTTCTTAGGGCTATTCAGGTTCGGGGCGATTACGCCCGTGTTCGCTTGTCTGTTGGACATACGCTTATCACTCCTTAGATGAGGAACAACATTGTAATGAAAGGGCGGGCAGCCCTATTGGAGGATGCCCGCCGATGAAACCAGGTTAGCCTGCCAGAACTTTATTAATGTCGCTTTCAAGCTGTTTTGTAATCTCTGCCGGGTCCTTGTGGTTCAGCATCGCGTTTTGAGCCGCGGTGAGAATCGGGCTAGGAGCAGCACTGGAGAATACCTTAACGGATTTCTTGTGTGCAGGCAGGAATTTTACATAATCCAACTCACTGTTAAAGGCATCAATACCCTTAATTTTTGTAGCAGCCTGCTGTGCTTTTACGTTGGAGGGAATCTGACCGGAGAGTGCCCACTCTGCGGAGTTGTCGGAGAGCCATTTTACAAAGGTTTGAGCAGCTTTTACTTTATCTGCATCTTTGTTTTTGGGGATGGCGAGCAGCTCGGAAGCGCCCCAAACAGCCTTCTCACCAAAAATCTGCGGGTAAGCGGCGGTATCCCAATCAAATTTCGCAGCGCTGTTAACGCCGGAAAGCTGCCAGTTGCCGTCAACTACCATGGCAACGGTTCCTGCTTTAAAATCGTCGATGGGAGATTTCTCACCGGCGGGGGTAACCTTATACTTATAAACCAAATCCTCAAGGAACTGGAATGCTGCGGAGGTCTTTGCGCTGTCAAGCGAAACCTTGCTCATATCTGCGGTGAAGGGGTTGTAGCCCTGCTGGTTCATAAGAGCAAATGCCTGATAGAACGCATGGTGATTCTGCAAGAAGCCAAAACCAAACTGCTTAATGTTTGCAGCATCAAATCCACTTTCGGTTGCATTCTTACCATTGGCGTCAATGGTGAGTTTCTGTGCGGCCGCAATTAGCTCTTCTTTGTTGGTGGGAGCTTTTTCAATGCCAGCCTTTTTAAACAAATCCTTGTTGTAGTACAGTGCGTGCATGTTAATATCAAGCGGTACGCCATACTGCACGTCGTTTAGAATGGTGCCATCCCAGCCAGTTTTAATGTAATCACTGGAATTGAGGTTCAGGCCTTTAATCGCATCCGCATCAAAAACGCCCATATCTACAAACTGGCCGAGTTCAAAAGAGTGCAGAGCGACGACATCCGGTGTAGAACCTGCCTGGTAATCTGCCAAGAACTTTGTGAACATTTGTGACCACTGCAAAGAGGTAAAGTTAACCTGAACTTCTTTTTGGCTTTCGTTAAATTTCTTAACCAAAGCTCCCATTTTGTCGAGGTCTCCACCCGTCCAGCCGCCATAGTAGTTGATGCTTACAGTAGAAGCAGGTTTGCTTGTTTCTCCCGACGCAGCAGCAGAGGACGGCTGTCCGCCACCTGAGCACCCGGTAAACACAGAAGAAACCATTGCGATGCTTGCCAAAACGGCAACGATTTTTTTCATTTTCTTTTTCCTCCCAAATATTTTTTACAGTTGATTTTTCCTCCCGTAGTTCTTTAAAAGCAACTGCAAATAACTAAATTCCAAGCTTTTCCTCCAGCCTTTTCGTAAGGTGAGCCAGTTGAGATAGCTCTAAACGCTCGGTTGCGTCCTGAACACTTTGCCTGCCCTTACGTGCGGCTTCTCCCATTGGTACGCCGATTATATTTAGGTAGCATTTTGCATTTGCGGGGTAGTTTTTCATTTCGATGTAGGAACATACCGTTAAAATGTCCTGCACATAGTCGGTGGTTTCGGGGTCATCCTGCCAGTGTTTCACCAGCCAAGAATACAGCTTCATTTGAAAGTTTGCCATTACGCCGCTGTACCCAGTGCCGCCTGCCTTCATACTGTCTACCAAGGTAGCGGTGTTGGCATTAAACAAGTAAATGCCACTGTCTTTTATAATTGCAAGCTTCTCGAGAATCTGCTCCATATCGCAGCAGGTATCTTTTAAAAATGCGAAACGCCCTGTGGAAATGCAGTATTTTAAAACCTTGGGGGTGAGCAATCGCTTGTACGGGAACGGGCACTCGTAAAAGCCGAGCTTTACGTCTTTTGGCAGCTGCTCAAGCAACTTACCAAGGCGCTCTATAAAAATGTCGTCACTTTCACCTTCCGCAGCTAAGCGGTTACTGATCAGAATCACAGCGTCTACGCCCGTTTCTGCAATGCGGTTGAGTTCTACGGCTTGGTCGTTTAAGTCGTACGATACGTGCCCAGAGGCAATAACCGGTACTCTGCCAGCGGCTCTCTCTTTTACAAATTGAGTAAGCTTTACCCGTTCTTCCAAAGAAAGGTAGAAAATCTCGCTGGATTGGCAAGTGGAAAATAATCCTGCTGCGCCGTTCTCAATATACCAGTCAACCAGAGCGCCGAGCGCTTCATAGTCAATCTCATTATTTTGGTGAAACGGAGTGATCATGGTTGGCCATGCCCCGCATGCAAAGCTCGTATTCATAGACAATAGTCCCTCCAAGCTGAAATATGAGTTAATATTTGTTTAGATAAAACTAGAGCGTCGTTCATTAATAGTGAACGTTGTTCTCTTATTTTTGATTTTACTCGAATTTTACATATGTGTCAAGATAATTTTAAAATTAATTCGTAAAAATAGTTAACTTATCTAATAAATGTTTTACTAAATTATTTCATGAAGAGATCGTTTTTATTCTTTTACAGATAGAATTGACATTTTAAAAAGTTTGTTTATAATAAATGAATATAGTTTTATAATAGAGAACAGATAAGTTGTTGAAATGTTTAGAATGATTTGGGAGGAATTATGAAATGCCAAAAGAAGATGTTTACCCCGATGGCGTAAAGGTACGTTCGCTGTATAAGGCGGTAAATCTGCTGGATTATTTCAGTTCTGCCCATCCGGAACGGGGAATTAGCGAGCTAGCTGAGCTGAGCGGAATGCTCAAGAGCAGCGTGTACAATATTATGAGTACGTTTGAATCCTGTGGAGTGGTGGAAAAGAACCCGAAAACCAGCCAATACCGCCTTGGGCTGAAGATTTTAGAATGGAGCAATGCACTGAGCCAAGAAGATATTTTTGGCCGTGTGATTCGGCCGTATATGGAGGAATTGACGGACCAAACCGGCGAAACCGTTTTCTTGGCGACTCCCTATGGAACGAACATCATCTACCTTGGTGCGGCGTTCCCCAAAGGGGCAATGTCGGTTCGTACCATTAAGGGTGTGGTGGCGCCCATGTACTGCACCAGTTTGGGTAAGGCGCTTCTTTCCTGTATGGAGCCATTTGTGACCGAGCAGGTGATTGCGGCCGGTTTACAGGAGTTTACCCCTTACACGATTACAGACCCGCAGCGCTTTCGTGAAGAAATCAATCAGATTCGTACCGTTGGGTATTCGGTAGACAACATGGAGCATGAGTATGGCATAAAATGCGTTGGTGTACCGATCTGCAATGAGCGTAACCAAGTAATTGCGGCAATTAGCCTTACAGGGCCATCTTTACGCTTTAACGAGCAGCAGATTGTAGAATATGCAAAATTGTTGCAAGAATACGCACTTCAAATTCGCCACAGGCTTTAAAGGTCTAGTTGCGTGTACAATTAAAATTACAAAGAAATCATAAAACACCCGGCGGGGGAGTAGAAAACTAACTCCTCTGCCGGGTGTTTTTAGCTGCTATTTTATAGAAATACGCATTTAGACGCGGCGCCCTTTTTCAACATAGTATAGAATACCCTTTTCAGCTTATCGAAATACAAAAGAAAAGGAGGGTATCTGTGAATAGTGAGAGTTTTCAAGGGTTAGGCGGCCGAGTTGTTACGCCTTGTGATCCTTCCTATTCTGCCGCTAGGCAAGACTGGAACCGTGCGATACAGCAGTTCCCGGTCATAATCAACTATTGCAGTACCGCACAGGAGGTATCTCGTGCAGTGCTGTGGGCCAGAGAAAATTCGATTCCGCTTCGAATGCGAAACGGTGGCCACAATTACGAAGGGTACTCAAACGGAGATTGGGTGCTTGTAATCGATGTAAGTGAAATGAACGGAATCACTCTGAATGAACAGCAGCAAACGGTGACGGTTCAGGGGGGTGTTACAAATGGGCAGCTATACAATTTTGTTGCATCCAGAGGGTACCCTTTCCCCGGTGGTACCTGCCCCACGGTAGGTGTGTGCGGTTATTCACTGGGGGGCGGCTGGGGGCTTTCTTGCCGCATTTTTGGCTTGGGCTGCGATAGTATTGTAGAAGTACAGCTCGTGGATGCGCAGGGAGAAATCATTACCGCAAATGCCCAAACAAACCAAGATCTTTTCTGGGCACTGCGCGGTGCCGGCGGAGGAAACTTTGGCGTAGTGGTTTCTGTTACGTTTCGTTTGCCTCCCCCTGTGCAGTTCGTAACACTCATCGAAATCGATTATCTCGGTGTAAATGCCAATACGCAGGCACTGCTTTTAGAAACTTGGCAAAACTGGATTGATGGTGCTGACGCTCGGTTAACGCTAATCGCCAGAATCTACAATTCAAAGGCGGATGGCCTTTCTATGCTGGTACGAGGGATTTTTTATGGAGAAGCAGCGGATGCGACACGGCTTGTTCAAAATTTTCTGGCCATTCCGGGAGCTGTCTTTAATATTCAATATATGACCTTTTTAGAGGCGGTTACCATTATAGGAGAAGCTTACCCAAGCTTTGAGATTTTTCAGTCCGTAAGCCGATTTGTGTATCGCTCTTATTCACCGGAAGAAATTTGCAGCTTGGTTAGCCTGATTCAGCAGCCAGCGCAAGGTTCTGTTTTCACAGGGTTCTCTATGTATGCCTTGGGTGGCCAAGTAGCCAGAGTAGGAGAAGACGATACGGCATTTTACTACCGGAACGCCAAATATATTGTGTGGCTTCAAACCATTTGGGAAGAGAAACGCTACGCTTTGGTTAATAGGGAATGGATACGTGCCCGACTGCCAATTTTGGAGCCCCTTACGGTAGGCTCGTATGTGAATTTCCCATATTCCGACCTATGCTGTTACCTCAACGAATATTATGGACCGCATGTTGCAGAGCTAAAAATGATTAAGAAAAAGTATGACCCGTGCAATGTGTTTTCTTTCCCGCAGGGGCTTGCCCAGTGGGACGACGGCTATGCGAATACAGTCTTTTCTGCGGAGCAGTTCGCACCCTTTGGTAAAAATGACACCGTACAAATTCCAATGCCCAACACGAATTACCGCGGCTTCCGCTATGTTCAATCGGAGCTTTAATTTAATATGTACGGTTAAAAGCATTAATAAAGTGAAAAGCGTTCCGATATGAAAATCGGAACGCTTTTTATTATGAAAATTTATACTCGAATTGTACCGCGTGAATTTTGTTTTTGATGCTGAGATTATTTGAATATAAAATATTCACTTTTTGTTGGATGAGCACACAAGCTTTAGAATGCAAAAAGCAACTATAGCAAATAAAATAACATGAAATATTAAAGCGTTTTAAAAACATTTCCCTACTACGGCCGTGAATATTGTAAATATGACACGAAAATGTCGCAGTTTATCTTAAACGGTGACTTCCTTATTTTGACATACTACGACAAATTTTATTATATATTATCTTATTTTGCTTGTCAATGTGACGAAAAACACAGCCTTCACGTCCATTTGTAGATAATTTTTAATGAAAATGTTGCCCTTTTTTGATAAAAGCAAAAAAAATCGCCGTCAGCAAGAAACGTCATATTTGAAAGGAGCATTTTATAATGCCGCGAAAAGGAGAAAATATTTATAAGCGTAAAGATGGTAGATGGGAAGGAAGGGTTATTTTACCCGATGGAAAGTACCGTTATTTATACGCTAAGACCTATAAAGAAGTTCGTTTAAAAATGAAAGACACCCGAGAATTAAATAAAACAGTGAAAATCAAGAAGGAAATTAATACCAAATGTGCGACAGATTTATTTGAAGCTTGGCTTACGGGAGAGATTACAACCCGACTTAAACCGTCAACATACGAAAATTATTATTACTGTATCAACAGATATGTAATTCCTTTTTTTAAGCAGAATGCGAACACACAAATTACAGAAGAATCCATAAAACGATTGGTAGAAGAAATCAACTGTAATAGCGCTCTTTCTGCAACGTACCGAAAGAAGATACTTTCCATTCTTAAAACTGCTTTAAAAGAAATTAATAAAGAGTTTCCTCACGTTCCTGCGGTTGCAGAATTTGTTACGCTTCCAAGGGTAAAGAGCAGTAAAAAGGTTGAAGTTTTTACTATGAGAGAGCAAAGGTTGATTGAACACATAATATATCAATCGAGAGACAAGCGTCTTTTGGGTATAACGTTATGTTTTTACTCTGGTATTCGGCTTGGTGAGTTATGCGGTCTTAAGTGGGGAGATTTCGATTTTGAAGCAGGTGTTGTCTCTATTTCGCGCACAGTGTCTCGAGTTAAAAACCAAGAGTTGAGTGATGAAAAAACAATTCTTCATGTGGGGACACCCAAGAGCGAAACTTCACTAAGAAAAATACCCTTACCAGCTTTTTTACTGGATAGCCTCAAGGAAAACAATGCCCTTATAAACCAAGAAGACTTTTACGTCTTAAGTAGTAGACCAGTTCCTTTTGACCCCCGTATTTACCAAAGACTTTATAAAAGGGTTTTAGCTGAAGCAGGCGTAAATGACCGGAAATTTCATACGATACGCCATACCTTTGCCACAAGAGCTTTAGAACTGGGAGTGGATATTAAAACACTTAGCGAAATATTGGGGCATTCGAATGTGAATATCACATTAAATGTGTACGCTCATTCGTTAATGGAGCAAAAGAAAATCGCAATTGAAAAATTTAATGATATGCACATCACGTATATGAGGTCTAATGTATTCGCCGTCGATTCTACCGTCATTCCCTCACATGCGGTAAGCTGAATCGAGCGAATTTAGAACAAGGTCACCGTTTAAGATAAACTGCGACTCAAACATGCAAATCATTACGCTAATTATTATTATATTCTTGCTGTATTTAATTATTCAAATGAATGAAAAAGGCCTTCGTTGAAGTCCTTCAATTATCATAATCAAATTTGTTTTACAATGATAGCTCTTCTGTAGAAGATTTTGTCGTAGACAGCGATAAATCGAATGGTTGTTTTTATTTGCAGAGTATTTGCTACTGCAAGAGAATAGATTTTCTTTTTGCGAGCAGCTTTTCCCCAGCAGGGTGACGATTTATAGGAGGGAGGCAAGTCAGTAAAGTCTTCGCTGGAAGAGCACAGAAAGAATTTAGAATAACATCACAGGAGGGTCTTGTATTTTATGAAACGGTTTAGGGATATGAATATTTCCCAAAAGTTACTCACTGGTTTTCTAAGTATAGTAGTGTTTATGGTCGTTGTTGGCGCAGTTGGTGCCTATGGCATGATTCAAATCAATAATATGGACACCTACTTGTACGAAGAGCAGACTGCCCCTATTGAGGATATTTACGATGCAAACAGCAGTTTGGCATTAATTCGTTCTGAAGCGCGAGGCGGAATGATTTATGCGGGTAACGCCCAAAAAGTGGATGAATACTATCAAAAGTATTTGAATGAGAAAAAAGAATATGATGTTGCGATTGAGAAATACAGAAAAACCATGTATCTGCCCGAGTCTGTTAAAATGTATGAAGAAACCTCGAAGCTAATTGAAACGGTATTTGTTCCGGCTTTGGAAAAATCCTTCGCAAGTGCAAAGGCCGGAGACCGGGACGGGGCAGTAAATGCAATGGTAGATATTACGAATGAAATGAATACCATTTATGGCAACCATGAAAAAATGGTGGAAGCTCGAATGGAAGAAGCCAAGCGCACCAGCGATTCCAATACCTCCATTGCGATGATATTGTTAATCGTACTCATCGCTGTGAATCTGGTTGGTGCCATTGGTGCCATTCTTCTTGGTCGTAAAATCTCCCAAAGTATTTGTGTGCCAATTGGTCGTGTGGCAGACGCCGCAGGCGATATTGCCTTGGGTCGTATCGATATTGACCTGAGCGATGTGAACTCCAAGGATGAAACAGGCGTGCTCGCTGCCGCATTTACGGAGATGCTCGAAGGCATTCGCAAGCAGGTGAAAGTAGCCGAGCTGATTAGTAACGGCGATTTCACCCAGTCGGTGCCTCTTCGCTCCAATGAAGACGTGCTTGGGCTCTCATTGCAAAAAATTGAAGATGACCTAAGCTCAACGCTTTTGATCATTCGCGCGGCTGCTGATCAGGTCAATACTGGGTCTGAGCAGGTCTCCGCAGCGGCACAGGCTTTGTCATCCGGTGCAACCGAACAGGCCGCCTCCGTTGAGGAGCTGAATGCTTCTATTGTGAGTGTAGCACAGCAGGCAGAGCAAAATGCCATCAGCGTGAAAAAAGCAATGGATTATGTGCAGGAAGCCGGAGCCGGCGTGCAGGAAGGCAACAAGCACATGCAGGATTTAAATCAGGCAATGCGCGAGATTGGCGCTTCTTCACAAGAAATTTCAAGAATTACAAAGCTGGTGGAGGACATTGCCTTCCAAACCAATATTCTTGCTCTCAATGCTGCCGTTGAGGCTGCACGTGCCGGTAGTGCCGGAAAGGGCTTTGCGGTTGTTGCGGATGAGGTTCGTAATCTGGCCGCAAAATCGGCTCAGGCAGCAAATCAAACAACAGATTTGATTCAAAAATCCGTTTCCACTGTTTCGCAGGGAGAACGACTCGCAGAAGAAACGCTGAAAATCTTGATTACAGTGGAAGAAAAAGCACAGATGGTAGACCAATCCATTCGTGAGATAGAAGCATCTTCCTCCGAACAGGCGGTTGCCATTGAGCAAATTAACAATGGGCTCTCGCAGGTATCTGCCGTTATTCAGACCAATGCGGCTACCGCAGAAGAGAGCTCGGCTTCGAGTGAAGAGCTGGCAACGCAGGCTCAGGCCCTGCAAAGTGAAGTGGGTAAGTTCAAACTGGCAGGCGCGAGAGATTGGATGCCTACGCAGAACGGAGAGTTGTTCTTATGACAGAAGAACCGTTTGAACAAGAAAACCAAAATAAGGATGATCTGGAAGGGCGTTATCTAACCTTTTGGGTACAAAAGCAATTGTTTGGTATTTCAATTGATAAAGTGGTTCAGATTGTTGGAATGCAAGAAATTACCGAGCTGCCCGAACAACCGGAATATGCCAAAGGGGTGATAAACCTGAGAGGGCAGATTATACCGGTAATAGACGTAAGGCTTCGAATTGGCAAACAGGAAGCGCAGTATACGGAGCGCACCTGCATTATCATCACCCATATGAGCGGGAAAGACTTTGGTCTTATTGTGGATGAAGTGGATGAGGTTACCAATATTGTGAGTGAACGCATTTCACCGCCGCCACAAATGGGTAAGGATAAAGTTAACTGTTACCTGACCGGAATTGCCCGAATGGGGTCGCAAGAAAATAAAACGGAAAAAGTAGTGTTGCTTGTTCACCCCGGAAAGCTGGTAAATGATGCGCCGGAGACGAGCCCGATGTAATTACCAAAAGCTTTCTAGCCTATATTAACACATTTTAAAAACCCCGCTCCATGCAGTGCTGTTTTTTCACACTGTATGGGGTGGGGCTTGTGTCTTTTTTATATAAATTAAGAGAACACCAAAAGTTCAGTAAGTATGTCTTGTAATTTAATTTTTCGCTTATATAATAGAACTTATTATTCCATAATACTTTTACCATAGCTTATTACTCTAAACTAAGATAATCAGGAATACGGGAGGAAATACGCTTGAACGCAATCGTTAAATCAGCAGCTGCTAAGGCGGTAAAGGCAACCGCCGGTGCCTGTGCCGCCATTGGGATTGCTCTTATTTTGGGGCTGCAATACCCCACGGCGGCAGGTATTATCACACTGCTCAGTTTACAAGAGACAAAAAAAGAAACGCTGAAGACTGCCGGGCGGCGCATTCCCATTTTCATTGCGGCAACTGTAATTTCGTATATCAGCTTCCGTTTGTTTGGTTATACCGTAACAGGGCTTGGTGTTTATCTTTTGGCATTTGTTACGTTGTGCCATAGTGTTTCTGCCGCGGCAGATATTGCAATGTGCTCGGTACTGGTTACCCACTATTGGGTAGAGCGTTCCATGAACCCTTGGCTAATCGGGAACGAACTGCTGCTTTTGGTCATTGGAACGGGTATTGGCATTTTGCTCAACCTGTTTTTACCGGTTGGGATTCATTCCGTACGAAAAATGCAGGAAGAAATCGATTCAGAAATCTGTCGGGTGCTTGAGGATATTGCAGATGCGATTGATAACCAATCGATAACGCAGCTGCCTAGACTTTTGCAATTGGAGCAATTACTGGAGAAAGCCCGTTTGCAGGCAAATCGAGCGGTAGACAACGCCTTAACGCTCGATTTGAATTATTATGTGGAATACCTTGATATGCGCACCAACCAATGTATGGTGCTGCGCCGCATTCAAATTGCTTTGCTCCGCTTAAACGGTGCTCCCGCACAGGCAGAAAGAATCTCGTTGTTTCTGCGGCGCATTTCTTCTTCCTTTGGAGAATCGAATAATGCGGCAGCTTTGTTGACCGATGCAAATGAAATTCGAGCGGAATTCCGGGCGAGCGAGCTGCCTCGTACACGTGATGAGTTTGAAGACCGCGCGGCACTGCTTCATATTTTTAATGAATTGGAGCATTTTCTGCTTTTAAAAAGCACCTTTGCGCAGTCGTTAACCGAGGAGCAGAGGATGCGGTACTGGAATCACAAAGAAACACGTAAATAATCGCAATAAAAAGGGCACTCATCTCTTACCGCTAGTAAAAGATGAGTGCCCTATCCATGTTTATGCCGGTGGCAATACAATGGCATAACCAGACAGCACCAGCTTATCCTCTTGGTTTCGCATGGTGATTCGTAAGCGAGCCTGCTTTGTATCTGAGTAAAGCTGTGTTACGCGGCAGATAGCGGTAACCGTATCTCCGCAAAAGACCGGGCGTATAAACCGAATTTCTTGGCTAACGTAAACACTGCCTGGCCCAGGAAGCTGTGTGCCGATTAAGGCAGAAATAACTCCTGCGAGTAGCATCCCATGAACAATGGGGGCACCAAAGCGGCATTCACCAGATTCCATTTTATGCAAAGGGTTTTGGTCGCCGGTAAGGCGTATGTAATCAATCAGGTCTTGTTTTGTAAAGCGTTTACTGCGCTGTGCCGAATCCCCAACCGTTAGAGTTCGCAAGAAAAACCCTCCTTTCCATTCATCAAGTTAGACTGCCATTATATTAAAAAGGGTTTTCATTCGTTTAGTACTTCAATGCTCCGGCTCATGGAACGAATGAGGTCGATGCCATCCCAATTTAGAGAGAACTGCATACTGCTACCCAATGGCACAATGCGGTCACAGCCCATTGGTCGGTTGCGGAGTAAAAAATCTCGCAGCACTGCCGCGGGAATTCCATAGCAGCATAGGGTTTGGCAGCGTTCCCCTAAAATAGACAAGAGGGCATCCAGTGAATGGGAGGAAGCCTCCAGGAACATACCATCACCCGTCCATAAATCCAGTAGCTTCGGTGTTAGCTTTGGTGTGGTTACCCGTACTGCATAGTTGCTTTTTCCAGCCAGACGCATTTCTGGATATTGTGCAGCCATACGGCAAAAATGTTCACGCTTTTTTACGGCATGAACGGGCAGAAACTCTCCATTTTGCAGGCAGAGCTCTTCCACCCGCTCCCACAAAATGGATTGGGCGGCTTTTATTTCGGTCGTTTCTCCCAGCCAGAGCAACGCGCGGGGAGAGGTGCATGCCCATTGGTCTGCAAAAAAAGCGTCGGCATAAAACCGCTCACAGAGCTGTTCCGGGTGAGGGTTATTTAAAAAGGCGGCGGCATCTATGGCGCAAACGGAATATCGGCTGGGGAAGGTAAGCTCCAAAGCGCGAGGGGAGAGAGGCAGGAGGCGGATTTGCCGAATGGCTTCGTCCCCACCCCATAACACACGAACACGGCATTGTTCAGAAAGCTGTGCCAGAATGGGGTGGTCGTGCTCACACTGAAAACAGGTAATAAAGGGAATGAGAGAATGAAAATCGGAGCGGAGCAGAGAATCCATTTCTCGGTATAGTAGTTTTGCTTGAGGAAAATCCCGTGATGATAGCCGAACGACACAGGGGCAGCCGGCAAGCAGACCTGCCGCGAGTGAATAGGCGAAATTTAGGGGAACGTTGCCGGGGCACACATGGAAAGTGAGTCCGCGACCAAGGCGCAATTCATCTTGTCTCCATTTTTCTTTTAAGTGAAGAAAGTTTTTTATACGGCACCAAAAAGCAAATGCAGTTAAATCGGGATAAGATTTCGTCTCCGGATTTTGGCGCAGTCGTTGACTCAATACGTTAAAAAATAGAAGAATGTTCTCATCAAATATGGGGAGTGGAGTTACTTCTTGCGTTAAGCTGGCTAATTCCCCGGTGAGGATTTTTTCACCTTGCGTAAACATCACTGCACCCCCTAAGCTGTGCTTGTAGCAGGCGTCCGTGAATTTGAAAGCAACGGCCTAGTCTGCCGCAAGGGCAGTTGTCAACACCAAGAAACGTTGCAGCATCTTCTGTTAATATGCTATGGCCGGGGTAGGAGCGAGGCAGTAAAGATAAAACTTGGAGGATGCCGGGTTCTTCTACATGGCACAAAGAAAAATCTTCTCCCCGCCGAACAAATATTTCGGAAAACTCACTGGCATGGAAACGACCCGCTTCACACTGAAAGAATACGGAACCGGCTTGCTCTGCCATTCCGTAATAATTGTAAATATGGTGCAGTCCGCAGCATTCTTCTAGTGCACGGTGGAATTCCCCGGGTGGCACGGCTTGTTCTTGCAGCTTTTTCCAGCCACCGCCGTGAATAAGCGTACCGGACGAAAAATCCAGATGTTCCGTGTTCTCACGAAGTACTTGGCAGAAGTACTTCCAAACCATGAAAGTGAACCCAAATAACAGAAAAGGACCGCCGTTTACCTGCTCTAAAAAAGTGCGGATAAGCGGTAGGTTCAGGGTGTAATCTTCCTTTAAGGCAAACACGCGCCGGCGAGCAAATATAGAAAATCCCAGAACACCGGCTGCACGGGCAGAAAGCCCACCCTCCCTAGTAAGTACGGATGGACGGTCAATAATGAGCATGGGGAAGCGTGCCTCGCCAATAAAATCGGTGGCTATGTGTGCCAAGGCTCGTTGTTGGTCAGCGGCGGTTTCGCGGTCTAATTCCACATGTACCTGTTGGACGCTTGTAGTACCGGAGGAAGTAAGCGAACGGCTGTACTCTTGAGCGGACGTGCTTCTTAATTTCATGGATTTAAATATTCCGGATGGCAGAAAGGGCAATTCCTCTGTGTGAGTGACAGCCTGCGGATTAAAATCGAGTGCTTGTAGCATGTTCGCATATGGTTCACAGTGTGCACTGTGGTAATGAGTCAGTTCCAATGCCGCAGGGAAAAACAGGGACTCCTTTACCGCTTGTGTGGGAGCGTGAAAGGTGGGAATTCGAGCAAGCGTTCCACATCCTTTGTCATAGCTGCTCCTCCAAGTGGGTATATAGAATTTTGCCCGCATCTGTACGTGGTATCTGTTTTATTTCTCTTGCATGAAAAGCACGGGCTGGGAAGCGAAGGGTATTGGATAAATACGTAAGAATGGGCTGTGTATTGTAATCAACTGTTCTTTCTATGAATACCGTAATATGGTCGTCTATTCCTACACATGCAAATTCTGCTCCGCTAAACTTTTCTCGAAGCAGTCTTTCGCATTCATCAAGGCTAACGCGGCTGCCAAATAGTTTTACCATCCGTTTTTTACGGCCGGTAACATAGTAATAACCGTCAGCATCTCGCATCGCGAGGTCACCGGTATGCAGTACACCGTGAAAATCATCCTCGCGTGCCAAATCTTGTGGGCATTCTGCATAGCCTAGGGTTACGTTTGGCCCCTCATATACAAGCTCGCCCTCTTGATTGCTCTGTGTGATTTCCTCCCCGTTTTCTTGAAGTAGACGGAAAGCGCCGCCGGGGATAGCGATACCGATGCTGCCACATTTTTCTTCAGCTCGCTGCCAAGGCAGGTAGCTCATTCGGGCAGTGGCCTCAGTTTGGCCATACATGGCATAAAAGCGCTTATCGTGCTCCCGCGCATACACGGCACACTTTTGGTGCAGGCGGTGTGGCAGCTTACCGCCTGCTTGTGTAAAATAGCGTAGGCTGGGCAGCTCGCGTTCAAAAAATCCGGCACGCTCCAGCAACGCGTAGGTCATGGGTACACCACTGATGCTGGTGGCTTTTTCACGCTCAAAATACTCCCAGAACTCCTGTTGAATCACACTATAATCACTCAATAGGATGGTACCACCTGTAAGCAGGTGGCTGTGCAGAATAGAAAGGCCAAAGGTGTAATACAGCGGCAATGTTAGAATCGCGCGCTCAGAGGTGGAGTCGAGCTCCAAATACTGTGCAATTGCCTGAGCGTTTGAGAGGATATTGCCTGCGCTTTGGCGTACCAGCTTAGGGCTACCCGTTGAGCCAGAAGTGGTTAATAGAAGTGAAAGCTCCGGATTCAGCTCTTGGTGTGGCGTGAATTCGGTTTTCAGTAGGATATAGTCAGAAAGAGTATCAATCGGTTTGCATGCGGAAAAGGTCTTTGCCTTACTCTGTGGAACCCATAGGTAGGCAGGCTGGTAAAGTGAAATTAGGTTTTGCAATAGCTCGGGGTTTAGTTCACCATCCAACAGCAAAGGAACCGCCTTTGCAGACAAAAGCCCAACATAGCCCGTGGTAAATGCAATGGTGTTGCTGGTAAGGCATAAAACGAGTGAGCGTTGTACCGGCCACTTGGCAATATGTTTTCCGTTCGCAATTAACTGCGAATAGGTATGTATGCAGCCGCTCGGTTCAACGAGAGCGGGCTGCTCTGGGGAGTATTGTTCCAGTGGGAAAAACATGGTTAGACCTCCACGCCGTATTTCCTCAAAATTTCTTTCCCTTTCTCGTAGCTGTTAAAGAGAATGACGTCAGTCGAATTGATGGAGATGTCGAAGGTATCTTCCATCATGGTAATCATTTCAATGTGTTGAAGGGAATCCCATTTACCGCGCAGGTAAATGAGTGCACTAAGCTCTTCTTCGGCAACGCCGAATAACTCTGTAAAAACGTGGTTGTATTGTTGCAAATGTGTCATGGTTATTTTCCTCCAGAAGGCAGTAGTAAGTGCGTTTCTCCTCTATTATGAAGAGAGTTTGTTTGGGTAGCACAAAGGAGGGGCCGGAGCCCCTCCGGTGTACCTGTTGTAGGAGAGTGTATCGTTATTAAAAGTTATACTCCGAATCGGTGACGGAACTCTTCCATCAATTCCTCACGAAAATCTGGGTGTGCAATTTCAATGAGTGCCAGTGCACGTTCCCGTAAGGTCTTCCCCTTAAGCTTGGCAACTCCATATTCAGTTATGATGTAGTTTACATCGTAACGAGAGGTGGTAACGGCGGCTCCTGCGTCAATTAGTGGCACGATTTTAGACACACGTGTGCCATCCTTTTTTACGAGTGATGACGGCATTGCCATGATGCTCTTGCCACCACGGCTGAGGTTCGCCCCGCGCACAAAATCCACTTGACCGCCTACGCCGGAAAACTGGCGAGGGCCAATTGATTCTGAAACAACCTGCCCCATCAGATCTACCTGAATGCAGGAGTTAATGGAAATTAGGTTATCGTTCTGTGCGATAACAGCGGGGTTATTCACGTAATCCACCGGGTACATTGCAACGGAGGGGTTGTTGTCTACATAGTCGTACAAGCGTTTACTACCCATTAGAAATGTAACTACGCACTGCCCTTTGTGCAGTGTTTTACAGCGGTTGGTGATAACACCGGCTTCTACCAGTTCCACCACTCCGTCAGAGAACATCTCGGAGTGAATTCCTAAATCTTTCTTTTCTTTGAGGAAGAGCAAAACGGCATCGGGAATTGCACCAATGCCAAGCTGCAAGCAGTCGCCATCCTGAATCAGTGAAGCGCAGTGCTCACCAATTGCACGCTCCGTATCGCCAATTTTTGCCTGCCCTAGTTCAATAATGGGAGCATCTACCTCAACAATGCAGTCCAGCTCTCTTACATGAATGAAGCTGTCGCCGAGAGTGCGGGGCATGTTGGGGTTGATTTGTGCAATGCGGGTGTCTGCAATTTCAGCAGCTGGCTTTGTGTAGTCTACCGATACACCATAGCTGCAATAGCCATGCTCATCTGGCGGAGAAAGGTGAAGTAACGCCACATTTGGGTGTAGCTCCTCGCGCAGAAGATCGGGGATTTGTGAAAAATAAACTGGCGTAAAGTCACCGCGGCCTTTTGCGATGGCATCTCGTGTGGAGGCACCTAAAAACAGGCTGTTATGGCGAAAATTCTTTTGGTATTCGGGTAGGCAGTATTCGCCTTTCCCCATAGCTACCATGTGAACAATTTCCACATTTTCATAAGTGGCAGCGTTTTTTACCATTGCGTCAATCAATACGCTGGGTTCACCGGTGGCGTGAGCCACAACCACGCGGTCGCCGGATTTAATATGAGAAACGGCCTGTTCTGCCGTCATTTTCTTTTGTTGGTACAGTTCCTGCCAGGACATGTTACGTCACTCCTTATTGATTTGTTGCACTGGCATGCCGAATGCTTAAAAACTCCCGTGCCTGATTTAGCAGAGAATCACTCACCCCGGCGTCCAGTACAACACGCCGTACCTGTGGAAAACGGGTTTGTACGGCAGAAGCAATGAGCTCTTCGGTCGTAAGAGTGGCAGAGGGGCAGTTTGCACAGGTGCCCAGCAGGCGAACTGTCAGCACATCGTTTGAAAGGCTGACAACGGAGATGTTCCCTTGGTGCAGGGCAAGCTGCGGGCGAACTTCTTCATCCAGCAGGCGTTCTATTTTGGAAAGTAAGGTCATAAAAAACACCTCATAAAGCAAACCGGTTTCCGCTGCCCAGTGGAGTGAGCAGCGGAATGTGACCGGCATACCTTTGTAATTAGTCGATGTGTGCAATGGCTTTGGCAAGCTTCTTTTTCGCGCCAATGTTCCCCTGGCGGGCAATCATAATACGCTGTGCCTGCGGAGAACCAGCACCATGCATGGATTCGGTGCGGTAGCCAACAGCTGCTGTGCCGAGAGAGAGGTTTTCGATTAGGCGGAGAACACGCAGGCGGGTTTCGGTAGAAACGGCTGCGGTGCCACGCAAGTATTTGTCTACATAGGGGCCAACAACGGGGTCACGCAGGTCTTTTTCAGACGGAGCGGTTACCATGAGGCCGCCGGCAATGTCTTCTGCAAGTCTTACAATCTCGTACGGGAAGCGGGTAACGTTTTGCTTACATACGTTAGCAAGCAGCAGGTCAATCAGGTAGTTGCCGGAAGGAGTGGGCTGGCCCTCTGCAGAGCACGCAATGCCGCAGGCAAACAGTGTTTCATTGAGGTGCACCATTTCAATGAGCTTATCCTTTACGGCAGAGGCACGCTCTACACCGTTGTATTCGGCGGCAAGAGCGGCAGCACCGATGAGAACGTCGCCCACGCCTACCTTACAGCCGCCGTAGCTTTGTCTGTGGTAACCGGCAAAGCGCTCAACGAGCATACCGGCAAACTCAACCTCACCATTGAGGAAGATGCGGTCATTCGGTACAAACACGTTGTCGAATACCACAAGGGCCTCAACACCACCGAATTCGCTGTTGCCTACATCCATCTCGCTGCCTTCCAGCTTGCGGGTGTCGCAGCTCTGGCGGCCGATAATCATGAGGATGCCCTCGGCATCGGTTGGTACAGCAAAGGATACCGCATAATCCTTATCGTCCGGCCCCATCGCAATGGTGGGCATAACAATAACCTCTTGCGAGTTGATAATACCGGTTTGGTGCGCTTTTGCGCCACGAACCACAATACCATCCGGGCGGCGCTCCACTACGTGCAGGTACATGTCGGCATCCGGCTGTGCGTGAGGAGCAAGAGCACGGTCACCCTTAGGGTCTGTCATTGCGCCGTCAACGGTCCAGTCGTGCTCTTCCACATAGGCAACAAAGTTTTTAAAGTTCTCAAAGTAGTTTGTTTTGTACTGTTGGTCGGTTTCGTATGTAGTGGAGTAAAGGGCGTTAAACGCATCCATACCAACACAGCGCTGGAAGCAGGAGGCTGTTTTTTGACCAAGCAGACGCTGCATTTTTACTTTCTTAATCAAATCATCTGTGCTGTGGTGAATATTGCAGAAACGGTTAATTTTGTTGCCGGTAATGACTGATGTTGCGGTCATCAAATCTGCATACTGTGGGTCCTGAGCCAAATCGTAGGTCATACGAACGGAGTTTAGCGAGGGTCGTAGAATCGGGTTATCTACCGGATTCTCTATTTTCTCACCAAACATATAAATCTGCATGTTCAGCTTGCGAATACTTTCAATGTACTGTTCTCCAGTCATAAGTGCCATGGTAAAGTCCTTCTTTCTAAAAATTATGATTATGTGAATTGATTCCTGACAAATGGTTTAACTGGTTTTGTGAAGGCTGGTCTATGTGATATCAAGTTATTGGAGTATTGTGAAACGGCTGATTAAAAGAATAGTTAAAACTGTTTATGAAAAAAGTAAGTGTATGATTATTTTGCAGCTACCAGCTCGGGCTCGGCTTCCGCAGCGGCCTTAACTTCCACTTTTTCTTCGTCGCGGGCAAAAACATCAACATCATACTCTTTTTTATTTCCGAGCAGTACCAATAAGCTGAGCACAATGCCAACGGCAAGCCCCCATGCGGCACCTCTTGCAACAATCACAGCTGCCATAACGCCTGCAATACCCAAATCGTTCATGGTACGGGCTTTGAGTATGCCGATTCTTACGGAGACATATCCCTGAACCATCATAGTTAAGGCCAGCGCAATGTTTAAAATGGGGGTAACTAGCGTTACGATTGGCAGCAGAAAATAACCGGTTAACGTGCCAAACCGGAAGGACCCCGTACCGCCGTAAATGGAATCCATCGATTTTTTACCGTGGGTGTAACGATCGCAAACCACAACCTGCATTGCCGCCCAAAGAGGGCCGCACATGGTAATGTCTGGGCCAATGATAGCCATCAGGCAATTGCGCAGGCCAAAAATTAAATGGGAGCGGTTGGGGTTGTAATCGATTAATTCATCTGGGCGGGCCTTAGATGCGTCTTGCAGCAAGGCCTGTGCCTGAATCATCTCACCAAACAAAATGACATAGGCAGAGAAAACCATTGGAATGGCCTGAATAAACATTTTTGCTGAGGGGAAGCCGATGGACCAAAAGGTCCAGTGACCCCACAGCTCCCCAAAGGCGGGAGCGGAAAATCCCCACTGAATGGAGGGCCAAGCGGTTTTCCCTACGAGCGGAGCCACCACCACTGCCAATAAAATGCAGGGCAAAACTCCTAAATTGGAGAGGGTCTGAAAAAACTTGTTTTTATGGCGTAAGCTCTTAAAAAAGTTAGAAAAGAGCATCCAAAACGCTAGACCAATGCAGATAACGATAGAAATCGGGTACTTTGTAAAATAGCCCGTTTGGCCGAATACAGTATTCACAGCCGCAATTCCGGCGCCAATGATAATGCCGGCCTGCACACAGTTGGGGATAAGTGTAATGATTTTTTTGCCAAGCCCTGTAATACCCAGGAATGCGGCAAAAAGACCTAAGCTTAGTTCAAATGCAATCAGCGCCTGAACGCGCTCCGGCCCCATAGGGAACTGGCTGATGTATAACAGTAAAAGTGGTATTGCCGGTGTAACCCAACCGGGTACAACTGGGTCACCTAACAGCACATGAGTGCAGTACAAAATTCCATTCAAGGTAACAATCGCTAGAGCAACGCCAAACGGCATGCCCAAATACTGCTGAAGAATGGGAACTGCACCAAGACAGACAGCGCACATTAAAAGCCCCTGAATGTAATCCGCAACTTCAAACTTATAATGTACACCAGGTAAACGAATTTTGAATGGACCCGCCGGTATGTAAGGACACTCTTTGCCGTATTCTCTTTGTAATGCCATGAATCATTCTCCTTTACTTATTTCTTCGCTTGCAAAGTGAAATCAAATGTGCCACAGAGTTTTGCTTTTTTCTCTGAAGAAGTACTTTTTCTTTCACGATGCTTTCCCTCCTTGCAACCGAATCAAACTCTACCCTCTAACCTCCCTTTGATTGTTAGAACTGACTTGCAATAAATCTACCTGGTATAATATGGAAGCAATTACCGTGCCATATGATGCAAAATATTTTGCTTATTTTTTTATTTTCTAAATCGAACAATTTCGACCGTTTTCTTGTAGCATTCTCACAATAGAAAACGACACCCTAGCCAAAGGGACAAGTTTTAACTTAGGCATGTTTTTATGACATAAAACAAAAATGAAATAATAAAAACAAATTATTTTGCAAAAAATATAAAAATATTAATAAATTAAGTTTCAATTTCAAAACAAAATTGCGGTTTTGAAACAAACTAGGGGACGTGCAGAGCTTTACAATTTAATATTAAAAAATAAAAAATACGTCATGGTTGGCTGCCTGAGAGTCAATCATGACGTATTTTATAGTTTTCTTTTAAAGTAGAATTTAATAATAGATAATGAAAGAGAGTTAAGTTGTTTCTTGGTATTTTTGGCGTTTGCGAACATAGGTGGCGGGGTCCATATGCAGGCTTTGCGCTGCCGCCCGTACATTCTTTTTGTTCTCATAGGCTTTTTCAATATACTCTTTTTCAATGGTCTGCAAATAAGCCTTCAAATCAAAGCCTTGGCCGCCCTCCAGCGAGGTGGAACATCGGCGGGTGCTTTGCAGCATCAGGTGTGCACTGTCTATTTCATCTGCCTCGCTGATAATAAACGAGCGTTCCATCACGTTTTTGAGCTCACGTACATTGCCGGGCCAGTGGTATTCCAGTAAGCTGATTACTGCACTTTGGGTCAGTGATTTTGATTCGTTGTATTTTTTATTGAGATTATCTAGCATATTCTGCGCCAGCTTCGGAATATCGTCCTGCCGTTCGCGCAGAGGCGGAATCTTTACCGGGAACACATTGAGGCGGTAATACAGGTCTTCCCGCAGCTTTCCACTTTTCACCATTTCTTCTACGTTGCGGTTGGTTGCTGCTACTACCCGTACATCTACTTTTGTAGGCTTACCGCTGCCAATACGAATGATTTCCTGTTCCTGCAAAACACGCAATAGCTTTACTTGCAGGTTTGCAGGCAATTCCCCGACTTCGTCTAAAAAAATAGTGCCTTTATGCGCTATTTCAAACAGACCAGCTTTGCCTTCTCGGTTTGCACCAGTAAAAGCACCGCGTTCATAACCGAACAGCTCGCTTTCTGCAAGTGCCTCGGGGATTGCACCGCAGTTTACTTTAATAAATGGGCCGTCTCGCCGAGGGCTTTTTTTATGTAGGTAAGAGGCAACCATCTCTTTGCCAACTCCGGTTTCACCCAGTAGCAAAACGGGTGTATCGAGCAGGGCGGCACGCCCAACCATGCGCAGTAGGTTTAGCATTTTTGCATCGGCCACCACCATGTTGCCCGTTTGCATCAGCTGTCTTCGAATAACCTCTATTTCACCCTCGTATCGTTGTGCCTGCTCCTGTTTTTGCGCGAGTTGTTCCTTTAAATTGTACAGCTCCGATATATCGCGTACATTGGTAACTACCATAATCACTTCATTCTGCTCGTTAAATACAGGAGTGCTAGTAACAATGGCGCGCTTACCGGTACGAAAGGTTTGGTCTATGGTAATGGTGTTTTTACTCTTAAGAGCGATGAGCGAAGCGGAGCGCGAAATTATCCCGTATTTTTCTAGCTCCAGCATGTTCTTTCCGAGTACATCCTCTTCTAGTAACCCAGAGATTACTTCGTAAGAATGGTTGATCCATATGGTTTTTGCCTGTCCGTCGGTGATGTAAATTCCATCAAAGGAGCTTTCCAGAATAGCGATTAGAGCGTCGGTTGTGTTCATGGCATCCGGGAAGTTGGTAGCTTTGTGCACATGCACAGGTTTTCTCTGCATATGTCCTCCTTTGTCCGGCAGTCGGGTCGGTTTTACTCACGAATTTTCTTGATTCTACATGGATATTATAACAAATATTTCTGTAAAATCAAATCTGTTTTTGGCATGTTTGCATTGTGAAAATACTGCAAAAAGTTTTGGAGTACTGGACGTTTGTAATAGGAAAGTTTAAAAATCTTTCAAAACCGTTATCTTTTGTAAAAGCTTTGTTCATTTACTTTCGCATATTTTCCGGGTATAATATGTGAGAAATAGCCGTATACAAGGATTTTTCAGCACATATGCTGAGAAAAAATAGGTGATGTAAACGGGAAAGGACATACGAAATGGAATATAAACGATTTCAAGATGCCATTGTGGCAAGAATTGACCGTGGTGAAGAAATACTTGCAGCAATTCGAGAAATTGCCTTAAAAGAAAATATTAAGCTCGCGACCGTTCAAGGGCTGGGAGCTGTGAATGACTTTACAGTGGGTGTTTTTCGAACCGCCGAAAAGCAGTACGATGCGAATCATTTTTGCGGCAACTATGAAATTGTGTCGTTAACGGGAACCATAAATACCATGAACGATGAATTCTACTGCCACCTTCATATGAGTGCAGGTGGTGAGGACGGTAGCGTGGTGGGTGGGCACCTCAACCAGGCAATGGTTAGCGCAACCTGCGAATTGGTGATAAATAGTATCGATGGCAGGGTAGACCGAACCTTTTCGGATGAAGTTGGTCTCAATCTGTTCGATTTTCATAATTAGCTTATTGCTGCCGATTCGGCTGTAAAGAAAGGGGGATTCGTTTGCTGGCTCAATTTTTTGCATTTCTAGAAACTGCGCTGACTGTAATTTTATTTGCATTGCGCGTGCTGATACCGTTGCTGTCTCTCATTGTGCTGTGGCGCTGCTTTGTGTCGCTGCGGCGTGGACGCCGGCGGGAAGACCCGGTCATTGTGTTAGAAGAAATGACAACACATGCGAAAATACCAGTGCTTTACTGGGAGAATTCGATTGGCCGAAGCCGGAGCTGCGATGTTGTTCTGCCAGATAATACGGCAAGTCGTGACCACGCGGTGCTTATGCGCCGGGAGGCAGGCTGGCTGATTACCGATACAAACTCAAAAGCGGGCACCTTTGTAAACGGAACCAAGGCGGCACCTACCTTGTCGGTAATGCCGGGGGATGTTATCGCAATGGGCTCCACCGCGTTAATGCTCAAGCGGGTAACGGAAAGTGATATCAAAAAGAAAAATAAGCTGGTAGAGTGGAACCGCAGTCTGCCATCTCCGTTTGGTCTGATGAGCACCGTTTTTCTCATCCAGATTTTTCTGGTTGCACAGCTTTGCTTTGGCGGTGTCGCATATACCTTTGAACCGCTCATACCCTTTGGCCTGCTTGCGGTGCTGGAATGGAGCCTGTACTTTTATTTTATGCGGGTAAGGCACCATGTTAGCTTTGAGCTGGAGACCATCGGCTTTCTGCTCAGTGGAATTGGGATTATGCTGCTTGCCGGAGCAGACATCAAGCTGGCTTACACACAGCTTGCGGCGATGGCAGGTGGTGTGGTGCTATTTTGCATGATGATTTCTTTTATGGGAGATTTAGATCGTGTCACCAAGTGGCGCCTAGCCATCGGTTTGTTCGCAGTGGCTCTTTTTGCGGTAAACTTGGCGTTTGGTGTGGCGGCTCATGGTTCAAAAAACTGGATTAGCATAGGGCCGATTACCGTTCAGCCCTCCGAATTTGTCAAAATTGCGTTTGTATTTGCAGGTGCTTCTACTCTTGACCGCTTACAGACTGCAAAGAACTTAACGGAATTCTTGGTGTTTTCCGGAATTTGCATCGGTTCTCTCTTTTTAATGAAAGATTTTGGAACGGCATCCATCTTTTTTATTACCTTTTTACTCATTTCTTTTATGCGTTCTGGCAGCTTGAGAACCATCATTTTGGCTTGCTCTGCTGCGGCACTCGGCGCATTTATGATTTTGCAGTTTAAACCGTATATAGCAGATCGATTTGCCGCTTGGCGGCATGTATGGCAATTTTCAGATGGAACCGGTTACCAACAAACACGGGTACTTTCTTATACCGCCAGTGGAGGCTTGTTTGGTGCCGGAATGGGACAAGGGCACCTAAAAAAAGTGTTTGCCGGTACAAGCGACCTTATCTTTGGTATGATTAGCGAAGAGCTCGGGTTAGTGCTGGCTATTGTGATTACCCTTTGCATTGTAATGCTTTCACTTTACACCAAATTAGAGGCAACCCGCAGCCGCTCTACCTTTTATTCCATTGCGGCGTGTTCGGCAGCCGGCATGCTGCTCTTCCAAACCGCACTGAATATTTTTGGCGCAACGGATGTACTCCCGCTTACTGGTGTTACTCTTCCGTTTTTGAGTGCAGGTGGTTCGAGTATGGTTTCTGTATGGGGTATGCTGGCGTTCATCAAAGCATCGGATGAACGGACGTATGCCGCAAGGAGGAGAAGCACATGAAAACGACCGGAGGGAGAGCGGGAATTCTCTATTTGATGATACTGGGCTTCTTTGCAGGGCTTGGCGTGTTCTTATACGGTTTTGTGCTGGATGGCGGCTCTTGGGCCATGCAGCCGTTTAACAAATATGCTTCTGGCAACAGCCAGTTGACCACCGCAGGCGATGTGCTCGACCGTAAAGGCGTGGTGCTTGCAAAAAGTGAAAACGGCAAGCGCGTATATAGTAGTGACGAAACCATTCGCCGCTCGATGCTTCATGCCGTAGGGGATACAAACGGGTATATTTCAACCGGGGTACAGTACCGCTTCCGTACCGAAATTGGAGGCTATAACCCTATTACGGGGCTTACCTCGCCCACCGGGAAAAAGCAAGGGAGCGATATTTCGCTCACTCTTTCGAGCGAGCTTTCAAAAACAGCGTACAATAAGCTTGGCAACCGCAACGGTGCCGTGGCAATGTACAATTATAAAACCGGTGAAATGCTGGTGATGGTAAGTAAGCCAGATTTTGACCCTGGCAATGTACCAAAAGACATTGATACAAATGCAAAGTACAATGGTGCTTACCTCAATAAGGTTCTTTCCGCTAGCTATACACCCGGTTCTATTTTTAAAGTGATTACCACTGCTGCTGCGATCGAGAACCTCTCTGACTGGGATACGAGAACGTTCCAGTGTAAGGGCAGCGTTACCATCAACGGCAATAAAATAACCTGTGACGGTGTGCACGGAACGGTAAATGTGAAGCAGGCACTGGCAAAATCCTGCAACGTGGCATTTGCACAGCTTGCGGTGGAGCTTGGTGAGGATAAAATGACTGCCGAGGCCAACACCATGGGTTTTAACCGCAGTTTTTCTGTGGATGGAGTGGATACTTCAAAGAGTAAATATGAGGTAAAAGGTGCCGAAAAGCAAGCGCTGGCTTGGTCGGGTATTGGCCAGCATACCGACATGACAAACCCTTACCACATGATGCTGCTGATGGGCGCCATTGCGAACAACGGTACGCCAACACAGCCCTATTTTATTCAGCAAGTGAAAAACAGCCTAGGAATGACACAGCAGCAAGGGAAAACGCAGCTTGGTACTGCGCTTGTCAATTCTTCTACGGCACAAACTCTTCAACAATTAATGCGCTTTAATGTGACAAGCGATTATGGCGATGATATGTTTCCCGGTATGAGCGTATGCGCCAAAACCGGCACAGCAGAGGTTGGGGGAGGCAAAAAACCGAATGGTTGGATGATTGGCTTTTCTTCAGACCCCAAAACGCCATATGCGTTCGCTGTTGTAGTGGAGGAGGGTAATTATGGCCGTACCTCCGCAGGGCCAATTGCAAAAGCAATTATGACTCAGGCGAAAAAGTTAGCATTATAACAGCCTTTCTCATGACAATAGAGAGCCGCAGATAAACATCTGCGGCTCTCTTGTTTTTTTATTTATCTTAATAAAAGCAAAATCATTCATATAAAAAATGCCCTTTAACTACTTCGTGAAATGTGCCAGCCTCGGGAATGCTACCAGAATCAAACTCCAACACCTTGCGGCTTCTTTCTCGAATGGGGTCTGCGGTTGGTATGGCAGAGAGCAAACTTTTGGTATAGGGATGCAGTGGGTCTTGGAATAACTCCTCGCATTCGGCAAATTCCAATAAATGCCCCTGCCGCATCACGCCAACGGTATTGCAAAGCAGACGAATCACGGAAAGGTCGTGGGCAATCAGCAAAAAGGCAAAGCCATATTCTCGCTGAAGCTCTTGAAAGAGAGTAAGTATTTGCGCCTGTATCGAAACATCCAGCGAAGCGACGGGCTCATCCGCTACCAGAAGCTGCGGATTTGTGCTGATGGCACGCGCTATTGCAACCCTTTGCCGCTGCCCGCCTGATAATTCATTCGGCCGCTTATTGCAAAAGCTTTCATCGAGCCCTACTTGCTCTAGCAAAGTGATGATTCGGGTGGAAAGCTCTTTGCCGGAGCATAAGCCGCAGGCGGTCATCGGTTCAGCAATAATACGGACAACCGTCATTCTCGGGTTTAAAGCCGCGGCAGAATCCTGAAAAATCATCTGCATGTTTTTGTGGATGCTTCGTCGGTTCTTGCGGTATGTATTGGGGTTCGAACTGTTTTCTCCTTGAAACCAAACCTCACCGCTGGTTAATCGGTATAACCCCATAATAGAGCGGGCAAGAGTGGACTTACCGGCACCGCTTTCGCCCACAAGGCCAACAATCTGCCCCGGATTGATTGAAAAGCTAACATCCTTTACAGCCTCGATCGTAAGGCTTCTGCTAATAGGGAAATGCTGTGTCACGTGCTTAAGCTCCAAAAGAGGGTCTTTGCTCATGGATTTTCCCTCCTCTTTATAAATGCAGGTGGCAAAATGCTTGGCGCCTCGGGGTGGAGAAGCCAAGTGGCTGCAAAATGTGTGGCACTGATCGGGAACAGCGGTGGTGATTCCTCATAATCGATTGCCAATGCGTACTCGTTGCGCGGTGCAAACAAATCTCCGGGAGGGGGATTGAGCAGTGAGGGCGGAGCACCGGGAATGCTGTAAAGCTGCTTGCTCTTAACTGCCAGCGCAGGCTGTGAGCCAAGAAGCCCCCAAGTGTAAGGGTGGCGGGGGTCGTAAAATACCTCTTCGGCGGTGCCGATTTCTACAATCTTACCGGCGTACATGACAGCAACGCGGTCTACAATTCGTGCGGCAACACTTAGGTCGTGTGAAATGAGAAGTAAGGCAATATCATTCTGTTTACACACCGTTTTTAAAAGGTCTAGTATTTTGGTCTGTACGGTTGCATCCAATGCAGTGGTCGGCTCGTCCGCCACTAGCACCTTGGGGCGTGAAGCAAGAGCGATAGCCAGCACGCACCGCTGGCGCATTCCACCGGAGAGAAGATGTGGCTGCATAAAAAAGCGTTCCTCCGGTTGGTCAATTTCCAGCTGTTTTAATAGTGCGATGGCCTTTTCTTTTGCGGCTGTTTTGCTTATTTTCTCATGCACCAAGATTGCTTCCACAATTTGCTTGCCAACTGGAATTGTAGGGTTAAGAGTTGTCATGGGGTCCTGAAACACCATCGAAATCTGCCGCCCTCGCAAGGGGCGCATTCTGCGGTCAGAATATGCTGTAATGTCCTCCCCGCAAAGCAGAACCTGCCCACTCTTTACATATGCGTTTTTGGGCAGCAGCTTGAGCAGTGATTTGCACAAAACCGTTTTCCCACAGCCAGATTCCCCTACAATGGCAAGTATCTCTCCTTTTAACAGGGAAAACCCAGTGTTCCTAACAGCTTCTATGTCACCCTCCGGTGTTTGAAAATGGAGAGAATAGTTTGATACTTCCAGTACGGTTTCCATCGGTAGCCCTCTTTGCTCACTTTTTCAGAGTCCATTCCTCAATATTCCACAGTACGCCCACGGCGTGGTGCCCCAAGGTGCGTGTTGTGTCAAGGCCGTTTAGCCCCTCAATGCCGACATAGCAGCCGTCCAAAAATGCAACTAACACAACGCCGGGCTGCTGTGCGTAGGCGGATTCAAACTCTTGGTATATCTTCTTTCGCGCTGCTTCGTCTTTGGTATGGCGACCCTGCGCCAATAACGTATCTACTACCGGGTTTGAATATTTCATTGTGTTGTCGCTGGCACCCGTCACATAGTTTTTGTAGAACATATCGGGGTCAAACTGTGCGGCATATCCGGACAAAAAGCCGTTGTACCCGGCTTTCCAATCAAACTTTGTAACGAGTACAACCTCCATCTCTACGCCGGCGGCTTTCAGTTGGCTGGCACATAGGTTGGCAATATCCACTCGTTCTTCTTCATAATCACGTACCTGAACGGTAAAATGGAATTTCTGGCCGCGGCGTTCGTAAATTCCGTCATTTCCTTTTACCCAGCCAAGTGTTTGCATCTCTTTTGCAAACGCATTTAGGTCGTAAGGGTACAGGTCGGCGGTCTTGTTGCCGCCAAACCGGCTTTGCTGAATGGGGCTATACGCAGCGGTTCCGCGGCCTGCCAGCACACTATTTACAATGGCATTTTTATCGATAGCGTAATTCAGTACACCAACAGAATCTTTATTATCCTGCCAAAACTTTGAGCCGAAGTTCATAGAGATGCCGCGATAATCGGCGGTTTTAAAGTCAATATTCTTGTACTTTTCTTTCCCACGGAAAGTGTCAGCATATTTTGCATTGAGCCAAGCTAAATCGGCTTCGCCTGATTGCAGCATGGTGGCTTTCGTGCTTTCTACGGAGACGGTCTTATAAACAACTCGCTCAATATTCGGGATTTTGGCATAGTAGCTTTCGTTGCGCTGTAAAATGATTCTTCCCCCGGCGGTATCCCACTGCACGAATTTGTAGCGTCCGGTTCCTACGGGAGCCTGGTTAAAGGGCATGGTATTGATGTCTTTGCCTTCAGTCAGGTGCTTTGGCAGAATTCCAATTGTAAAATAGTCGAGCATGGCAGCATTGTATTTGTTAAGGCGAATTACAACGGTGGTCGTATTCGGTGCAGTTACGCTATTAATGTCTTCATAGTTACTGGTTAGGCTTGAGGAAAGAGATTTGTCTTTCGTGAGTAGATTATAGGTGTATACAACATCCTCGGCAGTAAACTCTTTGCCGTCGTGCCACTTCACGTTATTGAGCAGGTGAAAGGTATAGGTAAGGGTTTCTTCATCGTAATCAACGCTTTTTGCTAAATCTGGAATAGGGGTACCTTTACCATCGTATTTCATAAGTCCAGAAAAAATAAGGTCTGGCAGCTCGTCGTGGTTGTTTAGAAGTGGATTGATTGTGCTTTCGGATTCCCCTGCATACACCAAGGTGTTAGAAAGATTCTGCGAGTCGCTTGCGGCCGGAGTGGAAGCGGAATTTGAGCCGCTTTTTGAACCGGAGCAGGCGGCTAGAGAAAATAGCAAAGAGAACGCTACTAGCAGTGAGACACCCCGTTTTGAAAAGTTCATGTTTGCCTCCAAATGTCATTTATATTGTTTTTTAAATAAGACGATTAAAGATTGCTGTGCTTTTGGTTGATTCCTTTTCGGTAATAATTGCCAAGGCTTGTAATACAGTTTAAGGTGACGATTAGAAAGATGCCGGGAATCAAAATTACCCACCAAGTGCCTAGCAACAATGCGCGGTTTGCCAAGGAAAGCATACTGCCCCACGAAATGACATCTACCGGTAAGCCAAGGCCGAGAAAGCTCAGTGTGGATTCCATCGATATGCTCGAGCTGATGCTCGAAATCACCACAAATAATATGGAAGATACAAAGTTCGGAATGAGATGCCGTGTCATTATTTGTGGGAAGCGTACCCCCATACACCGTGCGGCTAGTACATATTCACTGCTGCGAATCTGCCGAACCTCACTGCGCACAATTCTCGCCAGCGGGAACCAACCCGTAATGCCAATGATGGCAGAGAGGGTAAAGGCATTCTGCTTGCCGGTAACCGATACCAGTAAGAGTACCATTAACAAATTAGGGATGCTGCTTGCGGTTTCCACAATACGCATGAGTACGGCATCTACTTTTGTGGTTGCTAAGCCGCTGATGCAGCCATAGGGAATACCGATGGCGCAGATGATGCACATGCTCATCAGCCCAATGGAGAGCGATACACGCCCCCCGTACCAAATCATAGAGTAAATATCGCGACCCAAAGAATCTGTACCAAAATAAAACTCCGCGTTGGGAGGCTGATTCAGGCTTTGTAAATAAAAGCCGGAGGGGTCGTGGTTTGCAAGAATACTTGCAAATATACACCCTGCGGTAATTGCCAGCAGGAGTACGGCTGCTACGATTGGTTTGCCACGGAGCTTATTTTGTAATTTTGGCTTCTGCCTTTGCGGTAAGTGGGTTTTGTAGTTTGCACCAACTACCCCAAATGCGGATTTATCTACCTCTGCCATGTGGACACCCCCGTTTCTTTCATGCGGGGATCGACTCTCTCATTGATTGCCTGTGCTACCATACTGCTAAGAAATACCACTGCACCGGTAATCAGCACCAAAAGCATAAGCAGGTTATAATCGTGGTATTTCGCGCTATCAATAGAAAGTGCACCAATGCCGGGGTAATGAAAAACTGCCTCAGCAATATAGGTACCGCCTAGAACGTGGGGGATAGAGATTGCCATAATGCTTACAATGGTGGGTGCCACATTGCGAAGGCAATGCCTCCACACAATCTGCCGTTTGGTAAGACCTTTTGCTTTTGCCAATAGTACGTAATCCTGTCGGAGCTCATCAAGCAGCTTGTTTCGTATCATATAGGCGTAGTACCAAAGGTGGCTGATGATTAAAACGGATACGGGCAAAACTAGGTGCTGTATGCGGTTGAGGATGTCTCCCGCTTTGCCAATGTCGTAAGCACCGCTGCTGGGGAGCCATTTAAGCTGAACGCTGAAAATTAAAATGAACACCACGCCCAGCCAGAAAGCAGGGAGATAGTACACTGCCGTTCCTATTCTGCAAATGAGGCGGTCAGCAAAGGTATCCTCATGCAGGGCGCAGGCAATTGCCAGCAAAGTTGCCAGTAAAAACACCAGCAGGTAAGCGGTACCACCCAAAAGCAAGGTGTTGCCCAAAAGAGGATACACAACCGCCATTGCGGGCATTTTGTATTTGAGGGAAAGACCAAAATCCCCTTGGAGCGCATTGCCAACCCACCGTATGTACTGCGTGGTAAGGGGAGCATCCAGCCCCAAGCGGGTGCGGGCTGCGGTCAGCTCCTGTGTGCTCATAGATTCCACAGCGTCGCCGTAAAAGGATTGCAGAGGGTCGCCCGGTGCACATCTAGCGAAAACAAAGGCTACGATAGAAAGAATGAGCATGGTGAGAATGAAGCCCAGCAGGCGAGAGAATGTTCTTTTAAGGAGAATAGGTGCCTGATTCTCGAACATAAAAGGGTACTCCTTATTGTATTTCCAAAAAGAAAAGCCGCTAAAACACCTGCTGGCGTTATAGCGACCCTTTGGTCACATATTTTCGTGCGAATAAAGACAGTGATTCTAAATTGCTTTTGCAACCATTGTAAGAATATATTTACTCTGATTTATGCCAATCACCCATATGGTTAATTTGGCTTGCTAAATATCCAGCACCAAAGCCGTTGTCTATATTTACAACGCTTACGCCGGAAGCGCAAGAGTTCAGCATAGAGAGCAGTGCTGCCATTCCACCAAAGCTAGCACCGTAACCCACACTGGTTGGCACGGCAATGACCGGGCAGTCTACCAAACCGCCAATGACACTGGCAAGGGCGCCTTCCATACCGGCTACGGCAATCACCGCACGAGCCGTCATAAATGGCTCTAAATTACGAAGCAGCCGGTGCAGCCCTGCCACACCAACATCATAAATACGCGTAACAGAATTCCCCAGTGCCTCTGCGGTTATGGCGGCTTCCTCCGCAACGCCCATGTCGCTTGTGCCGCCGGTAGCAACCACAATGGAACCATACTGTTCCGTTACCTGAGGGAATGCCACGGCTAGTCTTGCCATAGGGTGGTAGGTAATCTCCGCTTGCTGCGCGATAAAACCTGCGGTTTCTTGCGAGATACGAGTTACTAAAATATTCTTGCAGCCGCGTGCCTTTAATGCCGCTAAAATGCCAGCAATTTGCTCCGGCGTTTTGGATTGCCCGTAAATGACCTCCGGTACCCCTTGCCGCAAACCACGGTGATGGTCTACCTTGGCATAGCCTAAATCTTCAAAAGGGGAAAGTTTAAGCTTTAGCAAAGCATCTTCCGGGCGAATGCTGTTGTCCGCAACTTGCTGCAATAGGGAGAGTACATCTCTTGCTGAATCCATAAAAGGCACCTCCTTCTGGTACGGAATAAAATAAAAGGGCTAGTCACCAACATATCGCCCAAACGAGGATTTTTTTAGAGGGCGTTGTTGTACTGAAAATATCTCAATTGGTACTACCTGTAAAAGCAAAGTGCTTGGCTTCTTTCTACCGATACCTAGCTCTTCAGAGCCGGAACAGAGTCTTCAAGACTTAGTTTTTATTAGAAGCGAAGCTGCAAAGCACCGTACAGTTGTCTTAACTGATTATACCGTTGAGGCGACGTATGGTCAAGTAAAGAAGTGTGATGTTGTTCTCAGGGGGATTGACAAATACAGCGGAACTGTATTAAGGTAAAATGAGAATTGCTCAAAGCGATAAAGAATCGGCAAGGTGGGGGAAACATGAAACGAGAGAAAATACGGGTGGCCGTGGTTGATGGTCAGGGCGGAGGAGTTGGAAAAGCCTTAATTGAGCGTTTTCGGCAGGTTTGCCCGGAGGTCGCTATTTTAGCATTGGGAACCAATGCCGTTGCTACCGCCAATATGATGAAAGGCGGCGCGACAGATGGAGCGACCGGCGAAAACGCGGTTGCTGTAAATATTGCTAAGGTGCACATATTGGCAGGGCCAATTGGTGTTTTAATGCCCAACGGGCTGTTAGGGGAGCTTACTCCCAAAATGGCAGAGGCGGTTGGGTTGAGCGATGCAGTGAAAATATTGGTTCCCTCCCACCAGTGCAACATTCGTTTGGCAGACAAAAGCAGGCAAAGCCTGAAATATTACCTAGAATGTGCCGCCCAAATCTACGAGGAAGAAATTCGCAAGCTGGAAGAAGAGCAGTAATACTGTAATTAAGTATAAAAAAGAGGATGTTCTCTATAATTAAAATAGAGAGCATCCTCTTTGCTGTTAAATTGCGCAGAGAGAAGTCTTATGCGCGTTTGTTTTTGTAGTAATGCCCCATCGCATCCGCCGCAATAATTGCATCGCAAACCATCTGCGGGGTGACTGCAAACGGCATATTGCCCATGGTGTCGTTCGGTGCACAGGCAAGCTCCGCCACTTTTAAGAGCTGATCACGGTTTACCTCTGTAATGCCAAGGTCAGAGAGAGTGGTAGGCAAGCCTACATCCAGGCAGAAGCCATACACCTCGTCGAGCTCTTCCTTTGTGGCATTTTCCAGCATCAGCTGCGAAAGCGTACCGATGGCTACCTTCTCGCCGTGGTAAAAATGGTGGGTTTCCTCAATGGCGGTAAAGCCGTTATGAATGGCATGGGCAGCGGCAATACCGCAGCTTTCAAAGCCGATACCGGAAAGGTAGGTATTGGCCTCCACAATATTTTCAAGTGCTTTGCTGCAAGAGCCAGCTTGTACCGAAAGAAGCGCTTTTAAACCGTCTGCGAGAAGCGTGTCGTAGCAGAGCCTTGCAATTGCCATGGAGGTAACGGTGCATTTTCCGCCAAGGAAATTCGGGCCGTCAGACTGTTTGCAGGCGCGCGCCTCATAGTAGGTTGCCAGTGCGTCACCCATACCAGAGACCAGCAGCCTCGCAGGGGATTTACTAATAATATCAATGTCAACCAGCACAATGTTGGGGCTCTTTGGCAGGAACAAATATTCTTCGAACACACCGTCATCGGTATATATGACGGAAAGGGCACTGCACGGTGCATCCGTTGCCGCAATGGTGGGTACAATCACAACTGGTGAGCCGGTGTAGTGGGCAACCGCCTTGGCTGTGTCGTGTATTTTACCGCCGCCAATGCCAACGACCACATCACTGCCGGATGCTTCAAACGCCTTAATTAAGCGGTTAATTTCGGTACGGCTGCATTCCCCGTTGAATATTTCGTACGTTAGGGGAGTGTTGTGTTCCTTTGCACTTTCAGCAATGGGTGCTTCCACACGCTTTTGGCCAGAAGCACTCACGAGTATAAATGGTGCTTTACCAATACGCTCCACATGCTGACATAGCTCTTTCAGAACTCCTCTGCCTTGAATGTAGCGCTCCGGGCTGCCGATAATATTAGCCATAAAAAAGCCTCCTTCATTTTATTTTGCCAGAAAAATATCAAACTGCTTTTTATTATTGTACCCTCGTTAGTTATTGATGTCAATAGCAAACAAAAACCGATATAAAATGTGCATATTATACAAATAAAATGCAATTTTTAGAAATAAGTACCTGGCTGCTATTCTTAAGCGAACAAAAAAGAATATAACGTTAAATGTTCTTTAGGAGAAAACACTCATATCACCAAACACCAACTCTGGCTTCATAATTGAATAATTCTCTGGGTCAACACAGGCGGCCATGTACTCAAAGTGCTTTGCGTCCAGAGGGCTCCCGCTAGACTGTGCCACTTGACTCGCATACTCCAAATCTTCCGCCAGTACAAAAAAGTACAAATAGGTGTCTTCCTGCTCTTTCTGCATAAAATAAATCTCAAGGTGCTCTTTTTCATTTTTCAACGTTTTTTCTCCCTCCTCTTGATTGGCAAGGAGAAACGCAATCCACTCTTTTGCGAGACCTTCTCTCCCGGGCTTTACACGCGCTTTGCATAGCATAATATCCATTTAAAACCGTCTCCTTCTGTTAGTTAGTTTAATCTAACAAAATCATAGCCTCTAATGATTGGGAAGTCAAGGGGGACTGTGCGCAGAATTAAGAATGAATTACAAAAAAGGCTTCTATAACATTACAAATAGAAGCCTTTTCAAAGTTTGATTTGTTTATGTAAAATAGCGGCGCTGATCAGAATTGGGAATGCCCATCTCTCCGCGGTATTTTGCAATGGTTCTGCGTGAAATGCGAATCCCCCGCTTCTCGAGCTCTGCAACCAAAGTAAGATCGCTGAAAGGAGCGGATTTATCTTCGCTCGCAATTAATTCCCGAATTTGCTCGTGAACCGCATTGAGCGAAGACCCCTTGGCTTTTTGGGTTTCACTGCCGCTGGAGGTGAATAAGTCCTTTACGCGCACCGAACCGTACTGAAATTGCAGGTACTTTCCCCGAATGGCTCGGCTAACAGTGGAGGGGTGAATTTGCAGTGACTCTGCTACTTGCTGCATGGTCATTCCGGTAAGCCCACCTTGGTTTCGAAAATAAGGCTGCTGCCGCGCAATTATTTCAGTTGTAATGCTTAAAATGGTTGTTTTACGTTGCTCCACACAGCGCAGCAAAAACCGCGCACGCTCTAGGTGATTGCGAAAGTATGCGTTAAGCTCGCGGTCCGCTGAGCTTTTCATCATGTGAATGTAATATTGATTTAGCTGGTAGCGACCCATCCATTTGTCGTTGAGTGCAATCTGCCATTCCTCACCCCTGCGGGTTACAACGATGTCTGGAACAATATACTCAGTCTGCGTCTCCTGTGCATTCATAATTGGCCGGGGGTTCAGCTTGCCAATTTGCAGCAAATATTTTCGCACTGTAGCCGTGCTCAAATGCAGCGCACGAGAAACATTGCTCAACTGTCCCTTTAAAACATCTGGAAGATAGTCGCGAATCATCTCGAGTAAAACGGTATCTTCACAGCCCTGCTGCTCTAACTGCCGCAGCAGGCATTCAGAAAGATCCTTTGAAAAAATCCCAATTGGCTCTAGCTGTTTTAAGGCACACAGGCATTTTTTTATGACTTGTTCGGGGCAGTGGGCCAAAAGCGCAATTTCACCCGTATCCCATGGGAAAAAGCCGGAGTCGTCAAGGCAATCAATTAAAAGAGGGAATAGCCGCCATTCTTCATCAGTGTAGCAGTTTCGTTTAAGCTGCATCATCAGTTCTTTTTGTAAGAGGTCAGACGGTTCGCAGGGAATATCATTTTTTCTGGGTTCTTCCTCCTCCTCGCCATAGGGCGTGCCTTGCGGAAAGGAAGAGTTGGTTTCGTAGAGTGCATCTATGTTTGTAAAAAAATCGTCTCGCTGGGGGGCGGTATGCTCCAGCATTGGATTTTCGGCGTATTCGTTGGCGAGTAAATCATCCAGCTCCTGATTGTTACAGGTTAGAATTTGCAGCGACTGCATTTGCTTTTGGGTTAATATTTGTCGTTGCTCCATCGAAAGTTCATTGCCAAAGTTCATAAACCGTTCCCCCTTTCCTTGTTTATATTTACAAAATTCGACTGATTCTAGCATTTATTTTTGCTATTTTATTATACATTAGTTTGAAAAGAAGTCAATTCTCTTCTGGTATAACTTCGGGATTGTTTCTTATTTTTATAAAAGCGAGGAAGCTCATTGCCAAGCTGTTTTGCTTGCAAAAGCAGTTCCCTTTTTTATATAGTTAAATGAATTTTACATTGCTTTTTTCACTCGGTGTGCTAATATAAAGCCATGTTAACGCCTTTACTATGTTTGTTTTTTGTTTTAAATTAATCATTTTATTATCTTATATTAATGGCTTGGAATACAGCAATAAAGGGAAAACAAGAGCAAAGGGGACAAAAGTGGTGATTTGGGATAAAGAAATACTGTTTCTGGTGAGTTTTGCCTTTTATTCCATTATTCTATTAATTGTGGGGAAAAGCAGAACGCAGCAAAAAGATACACTGCGACATTTCTACTTGGGGAATCGGAAGCTTAGCCTCTTTCGCACAACGCTTACGTTTATTGGAACATGGGTTTCTGCCGCCACGGTACTGGGGTTTACGGGCAATGTGTTTGAAAGCGGCTTGGCACCGCTGTTGTATTCCGTTGTCCCATGGTTTTTTGGGGCGTTCCTTTTGTACAAAATCAGTGACCGATTGTATGAATACGATGTATTAACCATTCCGGAGCTGATTGGCAAAAAATATGGCTCCAAGTGGCTTCAGTTCTTTTTTGCGCTGGTGATGATGGTCACTTATACGCTGTATATCATCATACATATTAAAGGGTTTGGTCTTGTAGCAGCCGGTCTTTTTCATATTCCCTACCATGTGGCAACCTTAATGATTTATCTTTTTATTTTGTACTCCACCTTTGGCGGCTACCGTGCGGTAACCCGAATCGATGTGGCTCATGTTCTTTTGCTTACGGCAGGCACGGTCTGCGTATATTATCTGGTAGTAGATAAATCCGGCGGCATGCTAGAGCTTTTTCATAAAGCCGGTGAAATTTCGGGCTTTGCCCACAGCGGCAGTACCGCGGCAAACGAGCCGGGTGATTTATTCCAGCTGTTTGATGGAGAACGCTTTACTCCCCGAATGAGTACGACCATGTTCTTTGGCTGGGGGCTGGGGCTTGCCAGCAATCCGCAGTATATGGTGCGAATGCTTTCGGCAAAGGACAAGCCCACGGCACGTAAAACGGTAAAAAGTGCGTTGTGCTACCTTGCGCTCTTCTATTTTTTCTTACTGACCATTGGCTTGGGAATGCGTGTGCTGTTCCCATCACTGCCAGAGGTTGCTAATGCAGATGACATTGTTGTATATATACTCAACGACAGTCTTTTTACACCCCTTAATACTTTCTTTTTATTTGCAGTGCTTGGGGCATGTGTTTCAACGGCAAACTCGCAGCTATTGCTATTTTCAACCTCTTTTGCTTACGATGTGATTCGACCCTTGTGCCCAAAACCACCAAGGGAATATACCACCATACTACTTACACGCCTTGGGGTGCTGCTGGGCGGAACCTTATCACTGCTGTTTTCTACACACCCTCCTGCCAGCCTGCTCTCCTACGGGGGAGATATTTGGGGGATTTTCGGTGTCATCTTTTTCCCCACACTGTACGGCGCATTTTTATACCGCAAGGCAACACGGGAGGGGGCTTGGGCAGCGCTGCTCGTGGGCTTAGCTGCAATTGCAGCATTTTACCCTCTCTATTACCGTCAGGTTTTACCGGTACACCCGGCATTCCCGGGAACGGTTTTGTCTTCACTGGGCTTTTTCCTTGTATCTCGTATTACGTGGAAAGGGGGAGAGGCAGATGCTTCGAAAGCCAATCTTTGATATTGAACGTAAAATATTGATTCCGTTTCTCCTCTTGGGTGTGCTTTCTACGGCTCTCTTTGGTGTGATTTTGTACGATACAAGCCGAAGCACAAAGCTAGCAAAGGAACAAAGGCTGGCGGAGAGCAGTATCTCTTTTATTGAGTTTGATATTGATTCTTCCGTGCGCTTGGGGCAGGAGAGCCGCCTTCGGGAAAAGTACAAAGACCTGCCGCCCATTCACATTTTGCTGGAGGACCAGCACGGCAACTATATTGGCGGGGCAAAGGCAGGCACGGGTGCTGTGTTATACTCGAGCAAGCATAACCGCCTTGGCTGGAGCATCACATATATGATTGACCAGCAGCTTTTCGACAGCGAATTGCTACATGAACAAAAATATACTGTTTTAGCAATCATAGCGCAGCTCATTTTGGTGCTGCAAGCCAGTATTTTAATTGCTGATAATATCTCGACTCCCATCCGCAGGCTAAGCTATGCCTGCCGCACGATAAGCGAGCAGCCGCAGGAGCTGTGGGATGTGGATGTGGAATTTACCAACCGTGGCGATGAGCTGGGGCAGCTTGCCCGTGCATTCCAAGGGATGCTGGGGAATCTTCAGCGCTATATGGCAGATTTACGGCGGGAGAAAAAGCTGACCCAAACCATTGTGGAGAATTTGCCACTTGCCGTTATTGCGTATGACCAGCACCGAAATATTTTGCTGAGCAACAGCCGAGCACAAAATTTGCTGGCGAAAGAGGAGTTCCAAAAGGATGGCAAGACTCTTTCTGCTATTTTGGAGGAATCGCTGGACAGCCAGAAGGTGTTCTACGACCCCATTCAGCTAACGGACGAAGAAAACCGACGGCTGGATGTAGAGCTGGGTGTTTGGCGGCTTATGGATGAAGGCCAGAATTCGTGGGGGGTACTCTGCACGGTGGACGATATTACCTACCGAAAGAGGATGGAAGAGCAGGCGGTGCAGGATGAAAGGCTCATCTATACGGGCAAGCTTGCCGCAGAGCTTGCTCATGAAATACGAAACCCATTGGCAGGAATACGCGTAGGGGTGCAGGTGGTAGAGCGCCATGTAACGCAGGAGAACGACCGGGTTCTGTGCGAAACCATTGTAGGCGAAGTAGACCGCATTAACCTGCTGGTAGAAAATTTATGCAGTCTGGGCAGGAAAAGAGAACTGAAAAAGGATTTGCTCCCAATTGAAGAATTGTTCGAAGAAATATTACTGCTCTACTCCAAAATTGCGGAGAACAGCCATATCGTTTTGCGGTGTGAGTCACCCAAAGACGTTGTTTTATATGCGGATAAGAGCGCGATGAAGCAGGTGCTGATAAACCTGATAAACAACAGCATTAAGGCAATGAAAAACGGGGGAGAAATTGAAATGAAGACCGAAATACAGGGTGAATTGGTCAACCTGTGGGTCATTGATGATGGGCCGGGTATATCCTCTGGATTTCAGCTAGACAATAACCGTGACGGCGGGATGGGGCTCTCCATTGTGTCTCGGCTTCTTCGGCAGAACGATGCCGCTTTTGAGATCATCAGCATTCCCGGCCAAGGCACAAAGGCAAAGATCACCTTTCGCAGGTAGCCCAAAGAGAGGAAGTAACAACCCATGCAAAGCAAAATTTTAATTATAGATGATGAATACCTCATTCGCATATCCCTGCGGGAGGGGCTAACAGACCTTGGGTACAATACGCAGGAGGCCGGCAGTATAGAAGAGGGCTTGCAGCTGGCAGAGCAGTTCCGGCCGGATGTGGTAATGCTAGACAATCGCCTGGGTAATGTACTGGGGATTGAATACATTGAAGCGATTAAAAAGCTGGATGAAGACATTCAAATTATTATTATGACAGCGTATAGCTCCATTTCGCAGGCCGTGCAGGCAATTCGGCGCGGTGCTTACGATTATGTACAAAAGCCCTTTGATATTGACGCCATAGACATTGTGATTCGCCGTGCATTAGAGCAGCTGAAAAGCCGCCGCAAGCTCGAGTTGCTCTCCGCCGGAGAGCCGCCGGATTTCATTGGAATCAGCCCGCAAATGCAGCAGATGAAAAAGCAGGTGGAGCTACTCGGCAAACAAGATAATGTAGACCTTTTGGTGCGCGGCGAAACCGGGAGCGGCAAGGGTGTAGTCGTGGCGCAGATTCACCAAAAAAGCGCCCGCCGTAATTTTCCGCTGGTGAAAATTAATTGCAGTGCCGTTCCAGAAAATTTGTTTGAAAGTGAATTGTTTGGGCACGAGAAAGGCGCCTTTACCGGAGCCTTAGCTCGAAAAAAAGGGTTGTTTGAGCTTGCAAACGAGGGAACCGTGTTTCTGGATGAAATCGGGGATATGCCATTGGCAATGCAGGCAAAGCTCCTTACCTTTTTAGAGGATCGAAAATTTCGCCGTGTAGGTGGTTTGAGTGATGTAGAGGTAAATGTTCGGGTGATTGCCGCAACCAATCGTCCGCTTGAACAAGCCATTGAAGAAAAGGCATTTCGTGCAGACCTGTTTTTTCGGCTCAATGTGGTTCAGCTTTATTTGGCACCACTGCGGGAAAGACCGGAGGATATAGAACCGCTGTGCCACTATTACCTCGATTTTTTCAACCAGAAGCTTGGGAAAAATATTCGGCAAATTTCACCTGCCTTTTTGCAAACGCTGATGGGCTATTCCTGGAAGGGGAATGTGCGTGAGCTTCGCAATGTGCTCGAGCGTGCCGTGCTGTTTTGCAATGGGGATGTACTGGAGCATACCGGGCAGCTATTGGAGGAAAGCGGTTCATTGCAGGCACCGTTGCCCTCCTGCGGGGAGTGCTGGCCAATGCAAGATTTAAGCCAACCAATTGATTTACAGAAGGAGCTGGAGCGGCTGGAGCTGGCTTATATCGAAAAAGCACTCAAGCGAACCGGGGATAATTATTCGCAGGCGGCAAAGCTGTTGGGGTACAGCCGTTTCTCCCTGCGCCGCCGGTTGGAGCAATAGCTTATTCTTAATCATATTATTTAAAAAATCTAAGAATTTTAGGCATTTTGAAAGCAATAAAGCAATGGTTCAAATTCGCACACTGTGCGAATTTGAACAGGTTGACCGTGCGGTTTCGCACGGTCTTTTTTGTTTTGCCTATTAAATCAATAACGAATTAGTAAAGAAATACAGGAAAATACGCAAAGTAACAGGTTGGCACGCAGATTGCTTTAACACTTTAGCGGCAGATGTTCTTATCACATCAAATTGGAAAAGGAGAAAAGGAAAATGAGCAGAATTGATTTAAACTGCGATTTGGGAGAAAGCTTTGGCGCGTATACCATCGGCCGTGACGAAGAGGTAATTGCCTATATCTCTTCCGCAAATGTAGGGTGCGGTTTTCATGCCGGTGACCCTTGTGTAATGGAAAAAACAGTACATATGGCAAAAGAAAAAGGTGTAAGCGTGGGTGCTCACCCCGGCTTCCCAGATTTAATGGGCTTTGGGCGCCGAAACATGAACATAACCCCTGCGGAGGCAAAGGCTTACATGAAATACCAGATTGGCGCCCTCAATGCGTTTTGCGTTTCGAGTGGGGTGGAGCTTGCACATGTAAAGCCGCATGGCGCGCTCTACAATATGGCCGCAAAAGATATGAAGCTGGCTATGGCGCTGGCAGAAGCAGTCTATGAGGTAGACCCGAAGTTGATTTTCTTAGGGCTCTCCGGCAGTAAAATGCTTGAGGCAGCACAGCAGGTAGGGCTTACCTGTGCCAGTGAAGTATTTGCAGACCGTGCCTACAATGCAGACGGCAGCCTTGTGGCCAGAGGAACCCCCGGTGCGGTGATTCACGATGTAGACGAATGCGTGCGGCGCATTGTTGGCATGGTGAAGGACAATGTGGTAACAGCAATCACAGGTGAGCAGATTTCACTGAAACCGCAGTCCATTTGTGTACACGGCGACAATGCAGAGGCGGTTGAGTTTGTAAAACACATTCGTGAAAGCCTGACCAAAGAGGGCGTTGAAATTGCCGACCTGCGTGCCTGTACAAAGTAATAAAGGGGTTTAGGAGGACTAGTAATGGAAGCGGAAACCAAAACCAAAAGCAAACGCAGTCAGGCCATTGGCGGCGTGTTCTTAATGGCGGCATCGGCCATGGGGCCGGGATTTTTAACGCAAACCGCGAAATTTGTCAACGATTTTCACGGGAGCTTCGGATTTGTCATAGTTGCATCGCTGTTGTTATCTATCATCGTTCAAATTAATGTGTGGCGTGTACTGTGCGTTTCAAACATGCGCGCACAGGATGTAGCGAACAAGCTGCTCCCGGGTCTTGGCTATTTTCTAGCCTTGTTGGTATTTGCAGGCGGTCTGGTGTTTAACATCGGTAACGTTGGCGGTGCGGCACTTGGCCTCAATGCAATGGCTGGCTTAGATTTGCGTGCTGGTTACATAATCGCAGGCATTATCGCCATCATCGTTTTTTCCGTAAAAAATGCGCAGCTTGCAGTTGATAATATTGCAAAGATTCTAAGCGTTCTGAAGATTATAATCATTCTGGTTGTAATGATTATCGTTCAGCCTCCCGTTGGTATGGCACTGAAAGAAACCTTTGCACCCAGCACGGGTGTACCGGCTTTGTTCCCCTCCATTCTTACTTTGGTTGGCGGCACAGTTGGCGGTTATATTACCTTCTCTGGTGCACACCGACTCATTGATGGCGGTGTGGTAGGTATTGAGAATGAAAAGCGGATTGTAAACAGTGCCTGCGGCGGACTGGGAATTGCGGCATTCAGCCGGTTCTTCCTTTTCCTGCTGGTGCTTGGCGTTGTAACAAAGGGTGTATCTCTCGACCCAACCAATCCGGCAGCCGATGCATTCTTGCAGGGCGGCGGTGAGTTCTGCTACCGTCTCTTCGGTCTGCTGCTGTTCTTTGCCGGTATCACCTCGATTATCGGTGCATCGTATACCTCTCTTTCGTTTGTAAAATCGCTGAGCAAAACAGTCGCGAATCACAATAAGGCAGTAACCATTGCGTTTATTACTTGCTCCATGCTGATTATGCTGCTGCTCGGCAAGCCGGCTACTCTGCTGATTATTGCAGGTGCCTTAAACGCACTGGTTCTCCCGCTCGCATTGGTCATCAGCTTGGTTGCTGCTTACCGTAAAGACATTGTTGGCGAAGAGTACCATCATCCCATTTGGCTCACCGTGACCGGCATTGTATCTGCAATTCTATTTGCATACTTCGCTGTTGTTGGACTGGGCAGCTTATTTTAATCGTCAGGAGGATTTTTATGTATTCGCAGACGAAGTATCTCATCGCGGGGGATTCCGCACTAGTCGTGGAATTCGGCAATGAAATCTCCCCGCAGATTAATGAACGGGTTCGAGGAATGTATTTGGCAATAGAAAAAGCGGAGCTTCCGGGTGTAGTATCTCTAACACCTACCTACCGTTCCCTTTTGGTGCAGTACGACCCACTTACCGTGCCATACGGCAAAATGCTGGAAGCACTGCAAAAGCTGGAGGGCAGCCTAGAAAAAATGGAGCTGCCAAAGCCAAATGTGATGGAGATTCCAACATTGTATGGCGGAGAATACGGCCCCGATTTGGATTTTGTATGCCAACACAGCGGGCTGAGCCGCGACGAAGTGATTCGCATTCATTCCTCACGGGAGTATTTGATTTACATGCTGGGCTTTGCCCCGGGCTTCCCCTATTTGGGCGGTATGGATGAGCGAATCGCAACCCCTCGCCTGAAAACACCACGTACTAAAATTAACAGCGGCTCGGTAGGAATTGCCGGGCAGCAAACAGGCATTTACCCGCTCGCTAGCCCCGGCGGCTGGCAGCTGATTGGCCGTACACCGGTGCTGTTGTATGACCCACAGCGCAATCCTCCCATTTTGTACCGTACCGGAGATTACCTGAAATTTGTTCCCGTTAGTGAACAGGAATATGGTGAGATAGAGCAGCAGGTGGCAGAGGGCAAGTACCAGTATCGCCTGTACCCCAAAAAGGAGGCGAAAGCATGAACGCAGTAAAAGTGATTTCACCGGGTGCCCTTACTACGGTTCAGGATGCAGGCCGGTTTGGATTTTTGCAGTCGGGTATTTCTGTGTCTGGCGTAATGGACAGCTACAGCCATCGTGCCGCTAACATTTTGGTAGACAACCCGCAGGAGGAAGCCGTGCTTGAGGCAACCCTGATGGGCCCAATACTGGAATTCCAGTGCAGCACACGAATCGCGGTAACGGGCGCTGCAATGCAGCCAAAGCTCAACGACCAGCCGGTGCCCATGTGGCAGACAATCCCAGTAAAAGAGGGTGACCGCCTCTCTTTTGCAATGATTCAGGGCGGGTGCCGCGCTTATATTGCTTTTGCCGGAGGGCTGGATGTACCCGTAATTATGGGCAGTAAATCCACCAACATGAAAGCACAGATGGGTGGTTTTGAAGGACGTATGCTCAAACGGGATGATATGGTACCGCTCAAAGCGCCATCGGAGCAAGAAAAGGTGTGGGCCGCCAGTGAGGAATTTATTCCGAATTTCTCCACACAAATTACACTGCGGGTTGTGCTTGGCCCTCAGGATGACTTGTTTACGGCAGATGGCATCGCCAGCTTTTTGAATACAGAGTACCTCGTCACCCCCGCAAACGACCGAATGGGCTACCGTTTGGAGGGTGAGGAAATCGCCCATAAGGCAGGAGCAGATATTGTGTCTGACGGTATTGTGATGGGTGCGGTTCAGGTACCTAGCAGCGGCCAGCCTATTATTTTGATGGCAGACCGACAGACCACCGGCGGGTACACAAAAATCGCCACTGTGGTGACGGCGGATTTGCCGTTACTCGCGCAGGCACAAGCTGGCACGAAAATCCGTTTTCAGCAGGTAAGTGTAGAGGAAGCGCAGCAGCTTTTGCATGTGTTCCATGAAAAACTCCAGGCATTTGCCAGAACACGCCGCCCAGTAAACGGCTGACGCGTTCTCCCGCAGTGCGGGAAGGAGGAACATAGGATGAACAGTGCAGTTGTACTATCCCCGGGGCTTTTTACCACTGTGCAGGATTCCGGCAGACTAGGTTTTCTGGAATCGGGAATTTCCCCCGCCGGAGCAATGGATGATTTCAGCTTTCGGGTAGCCAATCTTCTTGTGGGCAACGAGCCGGACGAAGCAGTGCTGGAGGCAACGCTCATCGCCCCAAGCCTTCGGTTTCAGGGTAGCTGCCTCATTGCAGTGACTGGTGGTGAGGCAGAAATGAAAATCAATGGGCGTACCGCTTCCATGTGGCAATCCGTTCTGGTGAGTGAGGGAGATGTTCTCTCTTTTGAGCCAATGCAGCGGGGCTGTCGGCTGTATATCGCCTTTGCAGGCGGAATTGCCGTTCCCGGTGTTCTGGGGAGCAAATCTACCTGCTGCAAAGCGCAAATTGGCGGTCTAGAGGGACGGCCTTTGCGTGCGGGGGATGAGCTGCCATTTGGGGAATGTGGAAACATTGCCGCACTTGCAATGCGCACCGAGCTGGTACCGAGCCTCCCAAAGCAAATTTTTCTGCGTGTGATTTTAGGACCGCAGGAGAATGCGTTTACACCGGAAGGAATTCAAACCTTCCTTCGTGACAGGTATACGGTAACCCCTGTAAGTGACCGCATGGGCTACCGGCTGGAGGGAGCGCAGATTCAGCAAAGCGCGGGGGCAGACATTATTTCTGACGGTATTGTGATGGGTGCGGTTCAGGTGCCCGCTTCCGGCCAGCCAATTATTATGATGGCGGATCGGCAGACCACCGGAGGATACACAAAAATTGCGACAGTGATAACGGCAGATTTGCCCCGGCTGGCGCAGGCAAGACCCGGAGATACCATCTGCTTTCGTGCAGTTGGTGTGGAGGAGGCACAGGAAGAATTGAAAACCTATCAGGAAAGATTAAAAAATGCAGAAGAGACCATGCTGCCGGTACAGAATGCAGAAATACAGATGTCCCTAAAGGATGTACTGCGGGTGATGCAAGAGTTTGAAAATACTCAAATTGGTGTACTGCGGGTATCGAACTTACAGGGCGAACTGTATTTAGAGAAAAGCAATTTGGGGAAAGGTGGCAGTACGGAGACTGCCGCTAAAACGCAGCAAGAGTCTAGCGAGCCTGTACAAGACAGTGTGGTAACCTCACCGCTAGTTGGAATGTTTTATGCCTCTGCTTCGCCGGAGCAGCCGCCTTTTGTTCAGGTTGGAACAGCCGTAAAAAAAGGCGACCCGCTGTTTGTGATTGAATCCATGAAGAATATGAATGAGATTGTCAGCGATCGCGACGGCATTATTTCTGAAATTATTGCACAAAACGAACAGGCAGTGGAATTCGGTCAGCCAATTCTGCGAATGAAATAAGAGCTGTTTCAGGCAGCGTGGCGGGGGATAAGAATGTTCAAAAAGGTGTTAATTGCGAACCGGGGCGAAATTGCGGTTCGAATTGTACGCGCATGCGCAGAGCTGGGGCTTGGCACGGTAGCCATCTACTCGCAGGCAGATAAAAACGCTCTGCATGTTTCATTGGCAGACAAGTCGGTTTGTGTGGGGCCGGCACCGTCTGCAAAAAGCTATTTGAATATGGATACGATTTTATCTGCATGCAAAATAACGGGAGCCGAGGCAGTGCACCCGGGTGTAGGATTCTTAAGTGAAAATGCAGAATTCGCTGAACGTTGCGCAGAGCAAGGAATTTGCTTTATTGGCCCAAAGGCAGAAGTGATTCGCAGCTTGGGAAATAAGGCAAACGCAAAAAGCGCGGCTGCGGCTGCGGGCGTGCCTACAATTCCCGGTTCTGCCGGTGTGGTGCGGGAACAGCGGGAAGCCGAAGCGTGTGCGCAGAGCATGGGCTTTCCGGTTCTCATTAAGGCGTGTGCCGGTGGTGGTGGTCGGGGAATTCGGCAGGTGGATTGTGTGGGCCAGCTGCCGGAGGCTCTTGCCATTACACGGGAAGAAGCCTTGCGCTTTTTTGGGTGCGGAGATGTTTATCTGGAAAAGAAGCTATTAAATCCTCGCCATGTTGAGGTGCAAATTCTGGCGGATTCCTTCGGCAATGCGGTGTATTTGGGGGAGCGCGACTGCTCTTTGCAAAGGCGGCATCAGAAGGTGCTCGAGGAATGCCCCTCTCCTAGTATCGTGCTAACCGATGAGATTCGTGAAAAAATGGGAAAAGCCGCTGTGCGTGTCGCGCAGCAGGTGGGCTATACCGGTGTGGGAACCGTAGAATTCCTTCTCGATTCTAACGGCAGCTTTTATTTTATGGAGATGAACACACGCATTCAAGTGGAACACCCCATTACAGAGCTGGTGTGGGGTGTGGATTTGGTAGAGTGGCAGATTCGAGTGGCGCAGGGAGAACGGCTGCCCTTTGTGCAAAGCGATTTGCACCCCAAGGGACACGCCATTGAATGCCGGATTAACGCAGAAACGCCGGAAGAGAACTTTGCACCCTCAGTGGGTACACTGTCGAATCTTCGGCTGCCGGGTGGTGGTGGAATCCGACTCGATACTGCGGTTTATGAGGGGTACTCTATTCCACCGTATTACGATAACCTGCTCCTAAAGCTGATTGCCTATGCCCCAACAAGGGAACAGGCCGCAGCAAAAATGCAGCAGGCAATTCGGGAGTTTTCGGTTACTGGTGTAGATACCAACGCGGCATTTCAAATGAAGCTGCTGCAAAGCAAGGCTTTTTTAAGCGCACAGTACGATATTTGCACGTTGGAATCTGAGAGTAGCATTGCGGCGCTTCTTACAAAGGGCACTTTCTAAGAGCCGCTGCGCTATCTAACAGCGGGTTTGCAGTAGATACTGCCGAGAAGATTCTCAGAGCATTAAATAGAAGACAATTCTTTATTATGAAAAGGAGATTTTACAATGAGTGCAGAAGCAACAATTATGAAGGCAGACTTCCCGGGTAAAGTTTTAGATGTTATGGTACATGAGGGTGACTCCATTACCGCAGGCCAGCCTGTCATACTGCTGGAAGTTATGAAAATGGAGAACGAGCTGCTTGCCCCTGCAAGCGGTGTGGTAGAAAAAATCAGTGTAGAAAAAAATAATTCCGTGGGTGCCGGTGATCCTCTCCTCACAATTCGGTAACCGTTTCGTTTATGCTAACAGTTAAGGCCCTGCGGATGCACCGCAGGGCCTTAACAAAAACAAATTGTATGGAGGAGTATGTTATTATGAATCAAAGTATTGCATATGGTGTGGATTTTGATTTTACAACAGGTGTGGCACAGCGCTTGGGGGCTTCCGTAGGCAAAAAACCGGGAGCGGATTTTGATGCGATTCCCATGTACGGTGGAAGAAAACGCTGTAACCTGACCGATGACGGTACGGTTGTTGCCTATTATGGTGAAGAAGGATATTCTGAGACCGGCACACTAACAAAAACCCTTGTAAAAAATGGCAAAACCTACCCGGTAGGCACACCGGTTCAGGTTATGGTGGAACAGCCAAAATTCTACTACAAAGTAGAGCCGGTTGCTTTAGAGCCAATTGAGGGCGGCGAAGGGCATCATATTCGCAGGGCGCGCTGGTGGGTGAGTGAGTATGCGCAGCCGGGCTTTCGCGTGTACCCAAGCTTTTTGCGGCGCGGTGTGGAATATAATTTTATGTATGCCAGTGCGTATGAAGCCAGTATCTACGACAAGGAGAAAGCTTCCTATTATTATGAGGATGAGAACGTTTTTACAGCAGCTCCTAATTCTTCTCTTACTTTGTCCTCTATTGCAGGTACAAAGCCAGTAAGCGGTGCGGACGGCCAAATGCTCAACCGTGCAAACGCCCGCATTTTAGCGGCAAATCGCGGGGAGGGCTGGCAGCTCATCGATTGCCTCTCACTCAATGCAACTGAATTGTTGATGCTAGTAGAATATGCTAGCTTCGACTCAAAAAAGGGTATCGGTAAAGGTGTCGTGAATAAAGAGGTGGGCGAAGGCGGAAATGGGGCAGAAAAAACCGGGCGTACAGCACACCTAGGGAATACCTCTGGTTCCAGTGGAGCTGACGACGGCTTCTCTTCGGTTACATACCGCGGGGAAGAAAACCTATGGGGCAATATTTGGAAGCTGGTTGACGGCCTAAACTTTGAATGCAGTGGAATCAATGCTGTTTGGTGGAGCGATGGAGAGTACCAAGATGATTATAAGGGCGCTCCCTACCGGAATACCGGATTTACCCTTTGTAAGGAAAATGGATTTACCTCTGCGTTTGCTTACAGCGAAGAATGTGACTTTATGTTCTTAACCTCTGAGGTAAAGGGTACGGAGGATGGCCCCGTAGGAGACTATTTTAAACAAAACAATACATTTGAGGGCTGGCAAAGCTCCATGTTTGGTGGGCGTTGGTGCCAAAAGACATGGCCCGGCCTGTTCTTCTGGTATGCCGATTTGGCAACTGGAAGAGCCTCCAGCAATATTAGTGCTCGTATTATGTATCTTCCTATACAACAATAAAAGCAAAAGACCCGCGAATATTTCGCGGGTCTTTTGCTTTGTGCTCTAGTATTTCAATACTTTTGTAAAAGCATAAGAGGGGAAGAGCGATTGGATTCTTATAGTGATAAGAAACTTTTCTCTTATAAAGTAAATCATATGCTGAAGATGAAAGGGAGTTTGTTTGCAATTGTTTTCAACCAAATATAACAAGACTGTTGAATCTTACTCTGTTTAAAAGATAGACTATTTGATTTAAAAATTAAATTCAGCAGACCAATCAAAATCACCGCTGGTTTCTACATTTTTAGGCCAGTGTGCGCACCAGTCTGGTACACCGGGATTCTCTACTCGGTCTAGGCTGGGGGTATAGGGCTTAATGTCCAAAATAGGAGTTTGGTCAAGCGCGTCAAAATAAGTGAGGCCAATGATTCCCTTTTCCATATCCAAATACGTTACTTGTGCGCAGGTAAGCGCAATGGGGTTAGGGCGTTGCGGGGAGCGAGTGGCGAAAGAACCAAGCACAGCAGGGCCTTTTGAGTAAGGTTGCTCTTCTGTTAAAACAGCCCGATTTTCCGCGTTATCGCAACGGTCAAACCACCAGAAGATGTTCAGGCTTTCAAAGCCCTCCAGCCCTGTCATCGCTTTTTTATAGTTCGGGTCTAGCTCGATCCAATAATGATACTGATTATCGCAGCGAGCAACACCAATCTGTTTTACTGTAAACTCCATAAAGAATCTCCTCATCTGATTTGATTTTTACGGTACCGTGATTACCAGTATAGCAGAGCTTTTTTATACTTCAAGCTTTTTTTATAATCGATATTAGAATGAATTTTAGCTCAGTTTTTGAAATTAGAATAGAGTTCATACGAATTGAAACACTGGGAATTACATTTATAATTTGACAAATAAAGTCTTTCGTCAGAGAATAGGTGAAGTAAAAAAGAAATATATGGAGGCGAACAGGAATGACAGAGGTGGTAGCTGCCCTGATTTGGGAAGGAGATCGTTTTTTAATTTGCCAGCGCCCCGCAAATAAAACACGGCCTCTGCAGTGGGAGTTTGTTGGGGGAAAGGTAGAGGCGGGTGAAACAAAGGAGCAGGCCTTGGTTCGGGAATGCAAGGAAGAACTGGGGATAACAATACAAACAGGCAGAGTGTTCTGTGAGGTAACGCACGAATACCCAGATATTCGTGTTCATTTAACGCTATTTCACGCTGTCATTTTATCCGGAGTACCAAAGCTGCTGGAACACAACGACCTGCGCTGGATTACAACAGACGAAATACCGCAGTATGAATTTTGCCCGGCAGATGTTGAAATACTGGAGCGGTTGACAAAGCTTCATCAAAAAAATAAATTTTAAATTATATAGCAATAGAAAGCCGCCCCTTGGCCATTTGGCATAAAGGGGCGGCTTTCTAGCTTTTCATATCAAATTATAAAGGAGTTGGGGGGCGGTATAATAGGAGGAACACCATTACGACAAGTAAGTGGTGTAAATGGAGCGGTAGGGGTTGTTTGTATTGGGCTCCAAAACGTAGAAGGGCTTATCGAAGATTTGCTCTTTTTGCACGCTAAAGTGCTCGCAGAAGCTTTCAATGTATTCGTTAATGTGGTCAAAATCGATTGCGGTTGCTTTTCTGGAAACTACCTGAGCGGGAAGATCTTCTGGAAGAGAATCGCAGCGCAAAAAAATGCAGCCTCCGTGCATCCCGGTGCAGCATTGTGCTCCTACCGGTGCGTTCTCTTCGTCGTTTAGGCCGAGTACGATAATGGTACCACCCGCCTGGTATTCCCCCAAGAAGCTGCCGGCTTTGCCGCCGACCACCATAACGGGGCAATTTTCTTGGTAAGCCTTCATATGAATACCGGCTCGAAAGCCAACATCACCTTTAATATAAATCTCACCGCCGCGCATACCGTAGCCGGTCGCATCTCCGCAGTTGCCGTGTATTACGATGCAGCCGTTGTTCATGGTGTCACCGGTTGCATCCTGTGCATTGCCGTTTACCTCAATGTTCGCACCGTTCAGGTAAGCACCAAGGGCATTCCCGGGTGTGCCGTTAATGGTCAGCCTGCGCTGCCCCATACCGCTGCCAATGAATCGTTGCCCAAGGCAGTTGTCAATAATTACGTTTTTATCTTGGGTGTTCCGAATCTGCTCGTTCAGAGCTCGGAAGTTCAAATTGTTGGTTGCGTTGATTCTCATAACCTGCACCTCCTGTAAAAACAAGTTATCTAATATGTGTGTGTGTTTATAAATCGTTGTATCGTCTATTCTCCGGCATGCTTAATCCCAAGAATGTCGAGTTCTTTTTGGTTTAAGCCAATACCGCGGAGCATCAGGCGATTGCCCTTAAGAGCTTCAATGGAGTTAATGCCCATGCCGCCCATCATTTCCATTATTTCGTGCTGCCAAGCAGATACCAGATTCACCAGCCGCTGCGTTCCAACATCGGGGTTCAGGCGTTCTACTAAATCGGGCTGTTGGGTTGTAATACCCCAGTTGCATTTGCCCGTTTGGCAGCTGCGGCACATGTGGCAGCCAAGTGCAATGAGCGCAGGAGTTGCGATGTACACCGCATCTGCTCCCAGCGCAATGGCCTTTAGAACGTCGGTGGAGTTTCGAATACCTCCTGAGACAATCAGCGAAACATTGTTGCGAATCTGCTCTTCTCGCAGGCGGTCATCTACTGCGGCGACTGCCAGCTCGATGGGAATGCCCACATTATCGCGTATACGTGTGGGAGCGGCACCGGTGCCTCCACGGAATCCATCAATCGCAATAATGTCTGCACCGCTTCGGGCAATGCCGCTTGCTATGGCGGCTACGTTGTGCACGGCCGCAATTTTTACAATGATGGGTTTTGTATAAGCGGTAGCTTCTTTTAAAGAATAAACTAGCTGTCGAAGGTCTTCAATGGAGTAAATATCGTGGTGAGGGGCAGGGGAAATTGCGTCACTACCCTCGGGAATCATGCGGGTTTTTGAAACCTCGCTTCCTACCTTGTAGCCCGGGAGGTGCCCACCAATTCCCGGCTTTGCACCCTGACCAATCTTAATTTCAATTGCTGCTCCGGCTTCCAAGTAGTCCTTGTGAACACCAAAGCGCCCGGACGCCACCTGAACAATGGTGTTGCCGCCATATCTGTAAAGGCTTTCGTGCAGCCCACCCTCGCCGGTATTATAGTAAGTGCCAAGCTGTTCGGCAGCTCTTGCTAAGCTTTGGTGAACGTTGTAGCTTACTGCACCGTAGCTCATGCCCGCAAACAGAATGGGAACATCTAATGTAAGGTGTGGCGGGGCTTTTTCAAAATTGAGCTGGCCTTGCTCATCGCGCTCCAGCTTGTTTGGCCTCTTACCCAAAAAGGTACGTGTTTCCATCGGTTCTCTTAATGGATCAATGGATGGATTTGTAACCTGGGATGCATTAATGAGTATTTTATCCCAGTAAATGGGGAAGTGCCTTGGGTTTCCCATAGAAGAAAGCAGCATTCCGCCAGAGCTTGCCTGCTGAATGACCTCATTAATTGCGGAGGGAGTCCAGTTGTCATTGAGTTTATAGGTGTTATCCGACTTTACCACCTTTAACGCCAGAACAGGACAGAACGCCACACACCGCTGGCAGTTAATACACTTAGTACTGTCAGTTTTCATTCTCTTGTTTTTCGCATCGTAGGTATGTACTCCCAGCCCACATTGCTTTACGCAAATCTGGCAGTTGGTGCACAAGTCCTTATCCCGTACAACGGTATAGTCTGGGTATATAAAATCGACGGACATTACAACTGCACCTCCTTATTGAGTGTGTAAATTACGGGCTCACCGTATTTGGGAGCAAAAATGCGGTCCAGATTCGGCTCAATCGCGCGGATGGCACATTCCTCGCTGGCTATGTAAACCATATCCTCTTTTTCTGCCGCCACGAGGGAGCGAAGTTTTAGGCGGTCATTGAGTGCCATAATACCGCCCTCAAAGCCAAGCAGAATGGAAAAAGGCCCGGTAATTAATAAATCTGAAAAAATGTTTCGCAGGGATGTGTGGTAGCGTTTGCGTTCCTCCGTCATACGGTCTATTTCTTCCCAGAAAGGGGCTGCAATTACGTCGGCCAGTTCCGTTAAGGTTAGGCCTTTTCGGCGGTGCAGGTAATCAATCATGTAGGTAATGACCTCCGTGTCGGTCAACAGGGAGCATTTATAGCCATACATTTCAATAAAGCGCCGGTTGGCGTCATAGCTTGAAATTTCACCATTATGTACAATGGTATAGTCCAGCAGCGCAAAGGGGTGAGCACCGCCCCACCAACCGGGAGTGTTTGTGGGGTAACGCCCGTGGGCAGTCCAAGAATAGCCCTGGTACTCCTCCAGCTTGTAATATCGTCCTACATCTTCCGGGTAACCTACGGCTTTAAAAACTCCCATGTTCTTCCCGCAGGAGAAAACATACGCTCCTGCAATATTGGCATTTATTAGAAACACGCATTCTACAACGAGCTCCTTCTCTTCTAACACTTTATCTTGAAGGAAGTGGGGGGAGGGAACTGCAAAATAGCGCCAGATAATGGGTGCGTCTGTAATCTCTGGAATAGGCCGTGTTGGGATTTTTTCCGATTCCACAATTTCGAAATATTGTAACAAAAGCTTTTCTGCTTCTTCCTTTGCAGATTCATTTTCAAAGAAAACATGGAGGGCATAGCAGTCTTTACGTTCGGGGTAAATACCATAAGCCGCAAACCCTCCACCTAGCCCGTTGCTTCGTACGCGCATGGTTTCAATAGAACGAATAATTTTATCTCCAGCAATTCTAGTTCCGTTGCGTGAAAAAATTCCGGAAATTGCACAGCCGGATGGAATCCGGATTTGACCCTCTTTTAACATGTTATCAACCCCTATGGCTTGTAATAAGAAAATGTAAAAATTGCATGATTGAATTATAAATCTTGCAAAATTAGCTACCTCATCATATTCCATAAGATAGTAGTTGTCAAGGCGAAAATGAAATAAATTGAATATAATACTTCATTTTTGTGATAGAAATTGATTTTTTTTAGTTATTTAATAAGTTATTGTGCAAATTATAAACAATTAAAACAATGGAAATGCAATTGTGTAAATCGATTATTGCAATTGTTTTATTACGTTAAAGTGTTAGGGACATATATTCTGGTTATATAAGGAAAGGACGAATTGAAACAAAATCTTATTCTCATAAACATCAATTAAGAATTCCCAAACGTGTTTCGCATTGAGGTTTTTAACGATGAAATCGTTTCTGCAATCACACGAATCTCTTTTGGGGAGCAATCGTTGGTAATGAGCGTTATTTCATTTTGAAAAACGTGAGTTGACTGGTCAATATTCCCACAAAGAAGTTCATCAGGTGAAACCTCAAGTGCATTTACAATGGCAATAAAGGTTTTAAGGCTGGGGATGGTATTGCCTGTTTCAATATGGCTGACGTGAGTTGTACCGGTGCAGATGAGCTCGGCTAATTTTTCCTGGGTTATGCCTTTTGCGGTTCGGGTTTTACGAATTCGCTTTCCAATATCAAGGTAGTCCACCATAATCTCTTTACCTCCAATATATTTGTTACTTGTATTGTATGTGCAGTTTGACCGTGCTATAATGGTCTAAAAAGGCAGTTAGACTAAATAGTTAATAACTAATTATTATTATTCCGGAGCGGCGGCGGTAAACTTGAGTATGGAGATGACAAGAATGAATGATTCGCCAGCATCGCAGTTAACCCTTGACCATTTACTACAGAAAATGCCCCATAGCTTGTTTACACACATGAGCCGTGTAGAGCTTTTTACAAGAGTGTTTTGCTTTTGCATTACATCAAACCGGTATCCGGAAGTTGAATTGGAAGACTGCCTCATGTTTGGTCGTGCAGCCTTTTATCACGACATTGGTAAGCTTTGGGTAGACAGCTCAATTTTAGAGAAACCGGGGAAGCTTACTCCAGACGAGATAATGATTGTACAGCAGCACCCGATTTATGGAAAGAATATTTTAAGCTGCCTAAAGCAAAATACGGTATGCTTTCAGGATGAACGATTTTTTAAGCTTACGGTGGAGGCTGCACTGAGCCACCACGAGCATTGGGATGGACATGGGTACCCATTTGGGCTGCAAGGAAGAGAAATTCCAATCGTGGCCCGTATTACCTCTCTTTGTGATGCTTTCGATGCAATCATAAGCGGGCGACCATACCGCCTCAAGCGCTCCATAGATGAAGCGTTTCATGAAATTGAACGGTGTGCAGGTACACAGTTTGACCCTGTTCTATCAGAATTATTTCTAAATAATAGAGATTTCATTCAAAAAGCAGTTTGGTCCCAAATGCACTTAGTACAGAATGATGCTTAAGAGCAAGCAGGAACGGGTCTGGGGGTTTGCTTAAACTAACAGTCGCACGAATTGTTTTCTTTCATAATGAGCACAAAAAAGAAAATGAATCGCAACTTTTCAATATAAAAAAACTGCTAAGAAATGTTCTTAGCAGTTTTTTATATTTTTAGTAAACAACAATTGCAAATAATTTTTATTCAAATAGGGCATTTAAAAATTAGAAATAGGGGTTATCGGATTTACTGATAACCCCTATCGTTATTATAAATATCAATTATTTTATATTTTCTCATTTAATTCTAATTATTTTTCTCTTTTTTTCGATATATTTACTAGATTTACAAGGAATGTCTGTGCGGAAATGGCTCAATACATACATGTGAGCTTGGCGAAAAATGTCGTATTCAGGAGAAGTGGATACAAACAATCGTAAAACAGTAGTGCTACCTAAAAAACATGGAAGAAGGGATTTTATGAAAATCAAGTTTACGTTACAAGAAAGCCCCTATCTCTGCGTGCAAAGTGTCTCTGTGTTAGGCTCATTTAACGGGTATGATGAAAAAGCGGGTGAGATGAAACGGGAGCAGGGTGGCTGGGTGACCGAAGCCGAACTCCCTCCCGGCGAGCATTATTATAAATTCTTGATTAATGAGCAGTTCATGCTCAATGACCCGCAGAATAATGTGTTTCTGCCGCATTTGTATGATGAGCTTTGGTCGGTAATCGTTATTAACGAGCAAGAAGAGCAGCTGTACAGCAATGAACAGTATTCTTTAAATATAGAAAGCTATGCGGTTACATCGGTACAAACAGAGCTTCCGGTGGCAATCAATAAAAAAACATTTCACTTGGGAATGGATAAGCAATTGGTAACGCGTTTTAGCTTTACCAATATTAAAGGGCTGCATTGCATTAGTGCCCTCTGGTTTGATGCTCATGGCCAATTTTTTGATTATTCGGAAAATATTCTGTTTGAGGACGAGTATTCACCGGATGAGCCCGTATACCTATGGTTCTGGCTTCCCTTGCAGGAGCAGGATAAGGTTTACCCGGAGGGGCAGTGGACGCTAAAGCTATTTGTAAACGGCGGTTATATTTTAGAGGATCAATATACCTTGTCCCATTCGTCCACATATGCGGCAAATGGCAGAGTGTTTGGGGGCTCTTATTAATTTGCAATCATTACATAAACATAATGTAGTGAAATAAATAATCAGGAGTCCGTAAGTTTATGGCAAGAATAATGAGATCATACAGTTCGTCCTACTCCTAGAGAAGAACGAACACAAGCACAAGCAAGGCCTCCTGGTGTGAAAAATACGGTTAGTTCTGCAATGGCAACCGCAGGTAAAGTGGTAGATACGGTAAAAAGTTCATTCTCGGATTCCGGCAAAGCAATACAGTCTACGGCTGTTACTGTGGGACAAGCCGTCACCAGTGCGGTGAGCCAAGTAACGGAAGCAGTAACAAAAGCAAAAGCTGTGGCAGCAGAGAATGTGGAGAAAATCCACACGGGGCTAGACGTAGCAGGATTTGTACCTGTGTATGGAGAGGTAGCTGACGCTGCAAATGCCTTGATTTATTTAGCGCAAGGTGATATAAGTAATGCAGCAATCTCTGGAGCGGCATTCGTACCAGTCATCGGTTCGGCAGGTACAGGTACCCGTCTGGCGGCGAAAGGGATAGGAGCGGTGGCGGATGCCTCCGCCGCAGCAAAGGGCATGAAAGCCGCCGGAATAGTAACGGATGGAGTTAAAGCAGCAGAGCAGGTAAAGGATGCAGAGAAGGCTGTTGGCGGTGTTGTTAAGGGAGCGGGTAAAGCTATAAATGACATTTTACCTTCCGGAATAACTAGAGAGGGACTTACTAAAGTTGCAGGTGCCCCTGGAAAAGGAGGAGTAACTCCAATTGGAAGAGCATTTCAGAAACATGCTGGAAACGCTCAAAGAGCAGGGACTTTCACTGGTGAAGTAACTGGTAATGTTGCAAAGAATACTGAGCAAGGAATTAATTATTTAAATCAAGTACTTGATAATCCCAATTCTACTGCTGCTGTGAGGAATACCAAGGCATATGGTGATGTTTTAGATGTTCGTATGCCAGATGGAACAGGTGTTAGATATTCAGCAGATGGAAAATCATTTATAGGGTTTCTAGAGAAATATACACCTACAAAATAAGGAGTGAAAAGAATGAGCGGATGGAATGCAGATTTTGCAAATGATCCATTTGATGATTACAATCTCATTGTAGAAATATTGTTCAATGATGAAGACGTTGCTGTTATAAAGCAAGGTGAAGATGGTCTTGAGATGAAATGGTATGCAACGAATAAAGACCTTATTATTCCAGTAGAATGGCTTAATGGCTTATTAAGTGAAGCCAAAGAAAGGTTAAATAGAGCATAAAATCAAGATTTGCAGGATTCATAATAGGGTAGCGAAACAGTTTGGGATAAAAGAGGTTCCTTCTCAAAAAGTGGATTTGCCTTATATGGGATATGAAACAACAAATGATTTGTTTTGGGGAAACTTAATAAAGAGAATTAGAAATGGCAATATGGCAATTTAATTTTAAATTAATACCAAAGGTCAAGTTGTTTAAAAGTGATTTAGATAATATCAATTTTAACAATGAGAAAATATCCTCTTGGAAAGGATTTGATATTAATGAATCTACACTTGTTGACTTATCTAAGCATTTAACGCAAACTAAGGGATGGAGTAAAGATGTAAGATTATTTGGACTATCAGATGAAAATTGCATTGAATTATACTACCAAGATGGTTCTCTATTAGATGTTTCTGGTCGATTCAGTCTGATGTCACTTGATGTTGATGTTTTAAATTCAGTTATTAATTTTGCTGAAAAAAATGAAGCAGTTTTTTTATCTGAAAATAACGAAGTGATAGAGACAATAGCAGAGCAGATGATTATTGCAATAAAAAAATCAAATGAATTCAAATTTGTTAAAAACCCACGAGAGTTTCTTAAGTATAAAAGAAAAAGGATTGTTTTAAAACTAGAGAAGGCAGAGAAACGAACCGTTTCCCTGCCTTCTTAATGTGTTAGGGCTTTGATATCAGTAAAGCCTTCGTTAAACCTAAGCATTTATCTTATACTGGTGGAAATGGTGCGAAATTCTTGGGGAAAAATAAAAGTGATTCTGAGAAAATTTTGCAGAAGGCAATAAAAGATGGGACAGTAAAATCAATTAGTGATAATGGGTTGACTAAAAAGGGACAGCAAAGTTACGAAATCATTATTGATGCTGGACAAAAGGTTGGTACTAAAGGTCAGCAACTTATAAAAATTGTTATATCAGATGATGGCGGTATGCTAAGTGCATATCCAGTTACGTAGAGAGGAAAATTAAAATGGATGTATTAAATAGTTTTTTGCGATCCGAAATAAACACCCAAGAACTTTATAATGACATTATAGCCTTTATTACATCTTATCATATTAGAAACGGTGAATTTGAAGGAAACGAATATATTATTAAAAAAATGGATCATGCTAATTTCATCATATTTCCTGAATATGATGATGGCGAGGGCGGAAAAGATATTCATGCAGCGGAAGCTGTTTATCGTAATAATTTAATTAAAATAATAAACGATTATGCTATTACTAAAGAGATATTGGTTACATTGTAAAGTATAAAAAGGGGCAGAGAAACAAATTTGTTTCTCTGCCCTTTTATACTAGCTTACGTGTAAATAAGCTTACTTTAATTTGCTAAGCTCAGCCGCAATTTTTGCGCCGAGTGCGGCGTTGTTAAACACCAGCTGAATGTTTGCCTCCAGGCTTTTGCCGCCGGTGATTTTCTGGATTTTATCCAGCAGGAAGGGAGTTGTCTCTTTTCCTTTAATCCCAAGCTTCTCGGCCTCTTCGCAGGCATCTTCAATGGATTTCGAAATGTAATCGTGATCCATTGCGAATTCTTCCGGAATGGGGTTTGTTACGAGCATGCCGCCCTTCATGTTCAAATCTTCCTTGGCTTGGAAGATTTTTGCAAGCTCTGTGGGAGTATCAATACGGTAGTCTACTTTAAAGCCGCTTTTACGGGTATAGAATGCAGGCAGCTCTTCGGTTTGGTAGCCAAGAACAGACACGCCCTTGGTCTCAAGGTATTCCATGGTAAGACCAATGTCGAGAATGGATTTTGCGCCGGCGCAGACGACCATTACTGGAGTCATTGCCAGTTCATCCAAGTCGGCAGAAATATCCATGGTTGTTTCAGCTCCGCGGTGTACGCCACCAATGCCGCCGGTTGCGAATACGGAGATGCCAGCCAGTGCGGCAACAATCATTGTCGCGGCAACTGTGGTTGCGCCGTCCTCACCGCGCGCAGCCAGTACAGCAAGGTCTCTGCGGCTGGCTTTCGTTACGCTAAGGCCTTTTTTGCCAAGGTAATCAATCTCATCTTTCGAAAGGCCAGCACGCAGCTTGCCGCCAATAATGGCAACGGTTGCGGGAACGGCACCGTTATCACGGATGATTTGCTCTACCTTTAGTGCGGTTTCTACGTTCTGGGGGTAAGGCATACCGTGAGAGATAATGGTTGACTCAAGAGCAACAACCGGCTTATTAGCTGCAAGTGCCTCTTGTACCTCGGGGGAAACTTCAAGATATTTTTTTAGGTTATTCATAATGTGACTCCTTTCAGCAGTGCTTTCGTATTTTCAATGGGAAACGAAAGCGGTTTTATCTAATAACTTATTTCTTCATTTTCTGTAATACGTTTTCGCAGCTCATCTGCGGGCTAATGGTGCCCACACTCTCAATACAAATAGATGCCGCAGCCATACCAGCACGGGCACAATCTTCCATTGAAAAGTTTTGTAGCCAGCCCCAAGCAACCGCAGCCATCATGCTGTCTCCGGCGCCTGTGGTGTTTACAATATCGCTGGGAATTGGCGGCACGGTGACATGCTGCTCTTGGTTTGCACAATAAACGCCGTTTTGCCCCATCGAGATAAATACTTGCGATAACCCGGTTTGTAGCAGTGCGTTTGCCGCTTGCTCCAAAGACCGTTCATCATGAATCTTTACACCACTGAGCAGTTCTGCCTCCAAAAGGTTTGGTTTTAGCGTGTGGAATTTACCCAGTAGGCCCGAAAGCTTTGTCGCCTTTGCGGTAGACACCGGGTCGCAGAACAGTGGCACATGAAATGTTTCCGCAATGTAGCGAATGGTCTCCGCAGACAGGTTGGTATCTATAATACACAACGCTGCATTGCTAATTAGGTCTGAACGCTTTTCTAAATACTGTGGCGTCAGGTTTTCGTAAATCTTCATGTCTGAGATTGCAAGTTCCATATCCCCATGTTCATTGGTGATGAAAACATAGGTGGAGGTAGTGCCCCCCGGTACTGTTAAGGATTCGGTAATATCAATTCCCGCACTTCGGCAGCTCCCGACCAGTTCCGTTGCATAAGCATCTTCTCCAAGGGCGGTAATCAGCTTTACCTCAGCGTCGAGCATCGCTAAATTCTGTGCGATATTTCTTCCTACGCCTCCAGGGGAGAGCGAGACTCGCCCGGGGTTTGAATCGCGCTGTACAAGAGTGGAATACGGCTTACCGGCAATGTCGATATTTGCTCCGCCAATGACAACCACGTAAGGTGTTTTTTGCAGAATATAGCTCTTACCAAGAATTCTGCCTTTTTTCATCAGGTTCGAAATGTGCACCGCAACAGACGAACGAGAGATACCCGCTTTATCTGCCAGCTCTTGCTGCGATATGGTGGGGTTCTTTTCAATCCACTGTAAAATTTGGCGTTCTCTTTCTGTTATCATGTTATCACTTCACTTTATAATCAATTGTTTAGTGGCGTAATCTTATGCTTATGCTTTATTAGTTTTAGTGTATCAATAAAGCTCTTTACTGTCAAGAACAAAATGAGGGAATCCAGAAAAAAGCATTATTACCGTTAATTTGCACAAAATAGCAGATGCGCAGTAGAAATTATGCTATATTTTTAAAAAGAGGACACGAGTCCTTTTATTTCTCTGCTCTATTGATATAAAATACAATTAAAGCAACGCTTCTAAAAGAAAGAATAGTGCTGCAATTTGCACATTGAGGCAGTACTTTTTAAATGGGAAGGGAGGGGACATGGTGAAGGTAAGCGAATATATCGAGGCAGAAAGCGAGCCTTTTCGCAAAGAACTGCGCAAAATATTGGCGAAATACCCGGCGGACGGCCAAGTGTACCCCGTTACCCTTTCCGCAGGTGAAAGCCTCATTCATGAAGATGACCCGAGCAACATGGTGTATTACCTCATGAAAGGCCGCGTGTCCGTCGTTACGAACCAAACCCGCATCTCACGCTACATGTTAACCGAGTCGGATGCACCGGATTTTTTTGGCGAATATGAAGCATTAGGCGGAATTCCCCGTTATATTGCCGAGGTTCGTGCAGTAACGCCGTGCAGGTTAGTGGCTTTCCCAACAGATGTATATCTTTTGTGGATGCGATGTGACCTAGAGCTGTTTTTCCTGCATGTACGGTGGATTTTAAATAGCTACATTAACCAAACGGCCAATGAACGCAATTTGCATTTTCTGGATTCAGACGGCAAGGTGGTTCAATTTTTAATTCGTGCTTATGAGAAAAGCGGGGATATGCCCGACTCCATTCGCCTATCCTATACCCGTATGGAGATTGCCGAAACAACGGGGAACAGTGTACGCACAGTAAACCGAGCCGTTTCAAGACTGGCAGGCAAGCATCTGGTAAGTGTGAAAAATGGCAAATTACAAATTACGGCCTCACAATATGAGGCTTTGAAAAAAGAGATGGAATCATTTCTTATGAAATAACCCTGTGCCAAGCGGCTTTCCGCAAAAGCGCACCGTTTCCGCACTTTGATGATCGGAAAGGAGAATTTTTTATGATGAATCTGGAAAGTACCTACAAAACTCTCACCTCCCGTGAGCTGACCCATGAACAAAAGCTGATGGGTCTTGCCAAAGCGGCTGAAAACGCACTGGATGTACTGAATATTCCGGAGCGTACCAAGCATTTTTTTGCAACCGGAGCCATAAACGATTTGTTTGAAGGGGCAGCGCCGTATCGGCCTCGCTATATTTTGCCCGATTATGAAAAGTTTGTGGAGCAGGGCAGCGAGTTTTTAAAGCTGAGTCCTCCGAAAACGCTGGATGAACTGATTTTCTCTTTGATGATTTTGTACCGCCACGTTCCTTCTATTACAAACTTCCCAGTTTATTTAGGAAGCCTTGATAAAATGATGGATCCATTCCTCGGCGACCTTACGGATGAGCAAATTTGCGATAAGCTTCGTTTGTTCTTTACGTATTTGGACCGCACCATTACAGACTCCTTCTGCCATGCAAACCTAGGGCCGGAAGAAACACGTGCAGGCCGTCTTATTCTGAAAGTGGAGTCGGAGCTAAAAAATACAGTACCAAACTTTACGATTAAATATGACCCGGCGATCACGCCGGATTCCTTTATGGAATATGCAATTCAGTGCTCATTGGCATGTTCGAATCCGGCAATTTGCAATCATGTGGCAAATAGGGCTCCGTTTGGCGACCGTTACGGTGTGGCAAGCTGCTACAATATTCTGCCAACGCAGGGTGGTGCCTATTCGCTTACCCGCGTGACGCTTACGGAATTGGTAAAAGAGGCGAGAGATGAAGAGCATTTTATGAATGAGCTTTTGCCCGAGTGCCTTAACCTGATTGCAGATTACCTCAATGAACGCATCCGCTTTATTGTGGAAGAATCCGGATTCTTTGAGTCGAACTTCCTAGTCAAAGAAGGTTTGCTCTCCAAAGACCGTTTCCTCCCGATGTTCGGTGTTACTGGGCTTGCAGAATCGGTAAATGCCTTGATGCAGGCGAAGGGCAAAAAGTATGGGCACGATAAAGAGGCTGACGAACTCGGCGTTCGCATTATGGAACGCATTAACGAGATTGTTTCACAGCGCAAAGCGCTGTATTCTCCCATTACAAACGACCAATTTTTACTGCATGCACAGGTAGGGCTTGATACAGACCTCGGCATTACCTCTGGTGTTCGCATCCCGGTGGGAGATGAGCCAGATTCCTTCGCGGATCATCTGCGCCACAGCTCGCTTTACCATCACTATTTCCCCTCTGGAGTAGGCGATATTTTCCCAATAGCAAGCAATGTTCACCAGAACCCAGCCGCATTGCTGGATGCAGTAAAGGGTGCGTTTTCCTTGGGAGTTCAATATATGAGCTTCTATTCGGCAGATACAGACCTGGTTCGTATCACCGGCTACCTTGTAAAACGGAGCGAAATGGAGAAATTTAACAAGCATGAGGCGGTTCTGCAAAATACCACTCAGCTTGGTGCACCAAGCTACACCACGAACCGCCTTGCAGAAAGAAAGGTTCGAATGGCATGACAAAGGTGCCCGTAAACCAAATCATCCCCATTAGTACGGTGGATGGCCCCGGCAGCCGAACTTCCATTTTTTTGCAGAAATGCAACATTGCGTGTGGCTACTGCCATAACCCGGAGACACAAAACCTCTGCAACAGCTGCGGTGTTTGCGTGCCGCAGTGTCCCGAGGGTGCGCTTTCGATTGTGAACGGTGTTGTGGAGTGGAATCCAGAAAAGTGTGTAAACTGCAATACCTGCATTCGCGTTTGTCCACGCAACGCATCCCCCAAAATACGCTGGATGGATGCTCCTGCCGTCATGAAAGAAGTGGAGAAAAACATTCCGTTTATTCGCGGTATCACGGTTTCTGGCGGGGAGTGTGGGCTGTACCCGGACTTTTTGCAGGAGCTGTTTACATTGGCTCGGGCAAAAGGACTTACGTGCCTGTGCGACAGCAACGGTACGGTGCGGTTCTCGCAGTACCCGGAGCTGATGAAGGTTTGCGATGGCGTGATGCTTGATGTAAAGGCTTGGTCACCGGATGTGTTTCGGGCTCTTACGCGTGGCGACAATGCGGCCGTAAAAGAAAACCTGGTGTTTCTCTCTTCTTGTGGGAAGCTTGAGGAGGTTCGCATTGTTTATGTAGAAGGGCATGTGGACGCCGAAGCGGCAATTTGCGGTATCGCAGAGCTGCTTGGACCACTAACCGGCAGTACGCGGTTGCTGTTGATTTCTTTCCGGAACAATGGGGTAAGGGGCTCCTTTGCCACATTTTCCTCACCAACACCGGAGCGAATGCAGGAGCTTGCTAATTTGGCTGCTTCTGTTGGGTTTCAAAATATTATAGTTAAATAAAAGTGTATGTCCATTTCTAAGATGGTTTTATAGCAATTTGATCCGTTGGGCAGGACCCGCTCGTTCCATTATGGGCGGGTCAGCAAACGGAAAAAAATACCATATGTCTGGATTTTTCTTCAAACATTCTATAATTTTTAGAAAAAATATATAAATTTTTGCTTTTTTAATTTACGAATCGGTAAGTTTAGTTTATAATATGGACAAAAGGCTTTTTGCGGCCACAGATTGAAACCGGTTTCAAAAAACGGCATTTGAAAAAACTGTTTGTCCCGCATTGCGAAATTGGTAATCATGGTTAGCGTACAGAAATCAAAGTTGACTACATAGAAGGTTTTGGGTGAGCAATTTGATTCATATCAGCGATATTGCCCGCATGGCCGGTGTTTCGAATGCAACGGTGTCGCGTGTGATTAATGGTACGGCTAATGTGAGCAAAGAGAAAACGAGGCGGGTGGAAGAAGCCATTCGCAAAACAGGGTATAACCCCAACGAGATTGCACGTTCCCTTTATAAAAAATCCTCCCGATTAATCGGTTATATTGTTCCAAGCATTTTAAACATTTTTTTGAGTGAAATAGGCCGTGCCATTGAAGACGAGGCTTACCGAAACGGCTATAAAATGATTCTCTGCAATTCCGATGAAAACCCGGAGAAAGAATTGTCTTATATTAAAATGCTGATTGGGATGAATGCAGACGGTATTATTATTACCGCGAACAACGAGCATTTGGATGAAGAGATTCGCAATTGCCCCATTCCGATTGTGGTGATGGATAAAAATGCAGAATCGGTATATACTGCCTCCGTTCAGTCGGACAATTACAACGGTGCCCGGCTTGCTACACAGCACCTGATTGATTGTGGGTGCAGAAAGCTGGTGCTTATGCGAGGACAGCTGCAATACTCTAGCAGTCTGCAGCGTTCGCGCGGATTTGTGGATGTATGCACAGAGCACGGAATTGAGCCGCTATTTGTGAGCAGCCGGTACAGCTACGACGAAGGGGTTCAAAGTGCGAGGGAGCTGTTTGAGCGGTATCCTGATACGGATGGGATTCTGGCCTCCACTGACATTGTAGCGTTTGCTCTTTATAAAGTAATTTATGAACAAAAACGCAAGGTGCCAGACGATGTGATGATTGTAGGTTACGATGACGTGTTTTTAAGCCGTCAGATGATTCCCACACTCACCACGGTAGCTCAGCCAATTGAAGAGATCGGGCGGCTGTGTGTGCAGTTAATCGTTGAGCAAACAAAGTATGGTACGATTAGACAGCGTGAAAACATGTTGCCGGTCACACTGAAAATTCGGGAAACAACGAAACGGAAAGAAGGATAATCATCATGAACAAACGGGTGTTTTTGATTGTATTAGATAGCTGTGGTATTGGAGAAGAACCGGACGCAGCAGAATACGGCGATGAGGGCAGCAATACACTGGCAGCCTGTGCCACCAGCTCGTATTTTCATATGCCCAACATGCAAAAGCTTGGCCTGTTCAATATTGATGGCGTAGATTGCTGGCCGAAGGAAAGCTCGCCTGCCGGAACATTTGCCCGGTTGCAGGAGGCTTCAAAAGGAAAAGATACCACAATCGGTCACTGGGAGATTTCCGGTATTTATTCCCCCAAGCCCCTGCCCACATATCCCGAGGGCTTCCCGGAAGATGTGATTCGCGAATTCGAAGAGAAAACGGGCCGCCGCGTCATTTGCAACAAGCCGTATTCCGGCACGGATGTCATCCGTGATTACGGGAAAGAGCATGTAGAAACCGGCGCTTTAATCGTGTATACGTCCGCAGACAGTGTGTTCCAAATAGCGGCTCATGAATCGGTTGTACCGCTAGAAGAACTGTATCGCTATTGCAAAATCGCGCGAGAAATGCTCCAGGGGGAGCATGGCGTAGGCCGTGTGATTGCCCGCCCGTTTATCGGTGAGTTCCCGAACTTTTCGCGTACCTCGAACCGGCACGACTTTTCAATGGAGCCGCCTGCCACAACCATGCTAGACCAGCTTAGCGAAAAAGGTTTTGATGTAATCGCCGTAGGCAAAATCAATGATATTTTTGTGGGGAAAGGCATTACCGAATCCATAGGTACGAAAAACAATGCAGACGGCATTGAACGTACACTTGGCTACCTGCAAAAGGATTTTAACGGCCTCTGCTTTATTAATTTGGTGGATTTTGATATGCTATATGGCCACCGTAACGATGTAGACGGCTATGCAAAGGCACTTGCTTATTTTGATGAAAAAGTACCGGAGCTGTTAGCCGGGCTGCGCGAGGATGATTTGCTCATGATTACCGCAGACCATGGCTGCGACCCTGCCACACCCTCTACCGACCATTCCCGTGAGTACATTCCGTGGGTCATTACCGGTAAGCAGGTAAAGGCAGGCGCAAATTTGGGAACAAGACCTACGTTTGCCAACATTGGTGCAACCATTCTGGAGTATTTCGGCATTGAGCCGCGTATTACAGGCGAATCGTGCCTGAATGAAATAGTAAGATAAAAAACAGGAGGTAACGAAAGATGTCTAGCATACCAACGCCCCATAATGCCGCCAAGGAAGGCGAAATTGCCAAAACCGTTCTCATGCCGGGCGACCCGCTTCGCGCAAAGTTTATAGCAGAAACGTATCTGGAAAATGTAACCTGCTTTAACACAATTCGCAATATGCTTGGTTTTACCGGTACCTATAAAGGCCGCCCCGTTTCCGTAATGGGTGGTGGCATGGGTATTCCTTCCGTGGGTATTTACACCTATGAGCTATTTAACTTCTATGGAATAGAAAATATTATTCGCATTGGTTCCGCTGGTGGGCTGGATGATTCCGTTCAGCTTCGCGATGTGGTAGCCGGGATGGGTGCCTGCACCAACTCCAGCTTTGCCGACCAATATCGTCTTCCCGGTACCTATGCACCCATTGCCGATTTTGGGCTGTTAAGCCGTGCGGTAAAGGCGGCGGAAGAGTTGGGAATCTCTATGAAGGTTGGCAATGTCCTCTCCAGCGACACGTTTTACGACGATAATGAAGATTTTCTTCCCGCTTGGAAGAGAATGGGCATTCTTGCAGTAGAAATGGAAGCTGCGGCGTTATACATGAATGCGGCTCGTGCGGGGAAAAATGCCCTATGTCTGCTTACGATTTCAGACCGCCCGCTTGCAGGTGAATCCCTCCCGGCAGAGGAGCGCCAAACAGGCTTTACGCAAATGATGGAGATTGCACTCGCACTCGCCTAATTATTTCTTTGGTTTTTAAAGCAGAATACATTACCCAAATAGGCAGTGTATAGCTTCCGGTTGTTCTCATCCCCCGTCCTCAAAGCCAGAAATACTGCTTTTTAGCGGTATATCATATTTCAAAATTATCAGGAGGAAAATGTATGAAAAAGGTACTCGCAATTTTACTCGCAGCATCTATGGCTCTTTCAGCCACAGCATGCTCAAGCGGTGCAAAACCGTCCTCAAGCACTACGCCTAGTGCTGCTCCCTCTGGTGCTGCGGAGACATCCAGCACAGCAAAAGCAGATTTTAAGGTCACCATGGTTACCGATACCGGCGGTGTAAACGACCAGTCTTTCAACCAGCTTTCTTGGGAAGGCTTGCAGAGACTAAAGACAGACACTGGTGCAGTCATCAGCTACACCGAATCCAAGCAGGATGCAGACTACGCAACCAACCTTGACAAAGCAGTGGATGACAACAACAACCTGATTTGGGGCGTTGGCTTTGCAATGGGTGATGCAATCAAAACAGCTGCAAAAGCAAATGCAGATGTTCAGTTTGCAATTGTTGACAACGATTACGGTAAAGAGACTCCCGCAAACGTAACTGCGGTTGTGTTCCGTGCACAGGAGCCTTCCTTCCTCGTTGGCTACATTGCAGCAAAAACCACCAAGACCAACAAGGTTGGCTTTGTGGGCGGCATTAAGAGCGACGTTATCGACCAGTTTGAATACGGCTACAAGGCCGGCGTTAAATATGGCGAAAAAGAGATGAACAAGAAGATCGAAGTCGTTGCTCAGTATGCGGAGAGCTTTAGCGACTCTGCGAAGGGCAAAGCAATTGCTTCCAAAATGTACTCCGGCGGATGCGACATCGTATTCCATGCTGCGGGCAACGTTGGAACCGGCGTTATTGAAGCCGCTAAAGAAGCAAAGAAATTTGCAATCGGCGTTGATAAAGACCAGGCTTACCTCGCTCCTGAAAACGTTTTGACCTCCGCTCTCAAGAAGGTTGACAAAGCGGTTGAAGAAGTTTCCAAAGAAATTAAAGATGGCAAAAAGACCGGTGGCACCACAATCAGCCTGGGTGTAAAAGAAGATGCTGCTGGCATCCCCGCTGAGCACAAGCTGATGGGTGAGGATACCTATAAGGCTGCTGCTGCTCTGCAAGACCAGATTAAAGAAGGCAAGCTGGTTCCTCCCGCAAGTGAGAAGGACTACAATGCTTTCGTGAAAGACATGAAATAATAATTGCATCTGACTAGACACTTTTTTATGGAGGGGCGCCCTTCGGGCGCCTTTCGCATAAAAAAGAAAACGGAAGGTTAGGGGAGAGTTACTATGGAATACAGCCCGGAATATGCAGTACAGATGCACGGTATTGTAAAAATGTTTGGCTCCTTTTGTGCCCTTGATCAGGTGCAGTTGGAGGTGAAAAAAGGCTCTATTCACGCTATTTTGGGCGAGAACGGCGCCGGAAAAAGTACCCTCATGAACGTGCTTTACGGTCTTTACCAGGCCGAAGCAGGAGAAATTTACTTAAATGGCGAGAAAGTCGTCATTAAAAACCCGAACGACGCCATTGCACATGGAATCGGAATGGTTCACCAGCACTTTATGCTGGTAGACAATTTTACGGTTACCGAAAACATTATTCTCGGTAAGGAAGTAACCAACCAGTTTGGTGTACTCGACATGAAAAAAGCGCGTGAGGACGTAGTGAAGATTGTAAAGGAATATGGTCTTCAGGTTGACCCCGACGCGAAAATTGAAGATATTTCGGTTGGTATGCAGCAGCGTGTTGAAATTCTAAAGGCGCTGTACCGCGGTGCTGACATTTTGATTCTGGATGAACCAACGGCGGTGCTTACTCCGCAGGAGATTCATGAGCTGATTGAAATTATGCGCGGTTTAGCAGCCAATGGGAAAACGATTATCATCATTACCCATAAGCTAAAAGAAATTAAATCGTCGTCCGATGTTTGCACCATCATTCGCCGTGGTAAGTATATCGACACCTTCCCCGTGGCAGATGTAAGCGAAGAAGAGCTTGCAACAAAAATGGTGGGACACCAGGTAAAGCTGGTGGTAGATAAAACACCCGCAGAACCCGGCGACGTTGTATTTGAAATTCAAAACCTGACAGTGAAGGACGAACGCGGGCTTGAAGCGGTGAAGAACCTTTCGCTTCGCGTACGCAGAGGTGAGATTGTCGGAATTGCCGGTGTTGACGGAAATGGTCAAAAAGAGCTGGTAGAGGCAATTACCTGCCTAACGAAGGTGGAAAGCGGAACCATCAACATAAATGGAGCCGAAATTCAGAACACCACTCCCCGCAACGTCATTGAACATAAAATTTCTACCATACATGAAGACCGCCAGCGCCGCGGCCTGGTTCTCCCGTTCACCGTAGCAGAGAACTCTGTGCTTGAAAAATACCGCAGCGATGAATTTAGCAAGCGCGGAATGCTAATGCTGGATAAAATCACGGCCTTTGCAAAGCGTTTGGTAGAAGATTACGACATTCGCCCTGCGGGGTGCGAATCCCACCCGGCGCGCGGGCTTTCTGGTGGTAACCAGCAGAAGGTAATCATTGCGAGAGAAATTTCGAATGAGCCCGATTTGCTGATTGCCGTACAGCCTACCCGTGGCCTCGACGTAGGTGCCATTGAGTACGTGCACAAAATGCTGATTCAGGAGCGCGATAAGGGCAAGGCAATTTTGCTCATCTCGCTTGAGCTGGATGAAATTTTGAATGTGGCCGATACCGTCAGTGTTATTTACGACGGTGCCATTACCGGCTCGTTTACACAAGAAGAAGCCGATGAAAACACGGTTGGACTATTAATGGCGGGAGGAAAGCGGAATGAAAACGCTGGTTAAAATTCTAAAAAAACCAATCACCTCCACGCTGATTGCTGTTTTATTTGGCTTTCTGGTAGCGGCGATTGTCTTGGTTCTGGCTGGGTATAACCCCATTGAGGCGTTTGGTGCGCTGTTTAATGGTATTTTCTCAAAGCCCAAGTACATCTCTAACGTAATTATAAAAGCAACCCCCATTATCCTCACGGGTCTCTCGGTTGCATTTGCCTATAAGACCGGCCTGTTTAACATTGGTGCAGAGGGCCAGTACATTGCGGGTACCGTATTAGCGGTACTGGTTGGTGCAAAGCTTGATTTAGCACCGGTACTGCAAATCCCGATTGTTGTGCTGGCGGGTGTGCTCGGCGGTGCGCTGTTTGGTGGTATGGTTGGTCTTCTAAAAGCAAAATTCGGCATTCACGAGGTTATTACCAGCATCATGCTCAACTGGATTGGTTTGTATTTCTGCAACTTTGTAGTGAATTCAGAAGCGTATCACAGACCCAATTCCACTGCCAGTCTGCCGGTAAATGAATCGAGCTTTACCATGCTTCTTCCCAACTGGAAGGCTTCTCCTGAGGGAGTGGAAGCACTCAAGCCTCATAAATGGCTGTATGACATGTTGGTTCGTACCGATGTGAACTTTGGAATTTTAATCGCAATTATAATGGTTGCAATTATTTGGGTATTGCTGTATCGTTCCAAAAAAGGTTACGAGCTGCGTGCAGTTGGTTTTAACCGCGATGCAGCGGAATTCTCTGGCATCAATGTGAACCGCAATATTATTGACGCAATGCTGATTGCGGGTGCGCTGTCTGGCCTTGCTGGTGCACTGACGATTACTGGCGTGGCTCCGCATAGTATCTCTACGCTGGCCGCATTCGAGAACAACGGCTTTAACGGCCTTTCCGTAGCGCTGATTGCTGGTTCATCTCCGGTTGGCTGTGTGTTTGCTGGTCTGTTGTTCGGCGGCCTGTTGTATGGCGGCCAGAGTGTTCAGCAGGTGGTAGGTGCACCGACTGAAATCATTAATATCATGATTGGTACCATTGTGTTCTTTGTTGCCTTAACTCGGATTATCCCGATTTTGGCAGACAGACTGGGAAAGAGGGGTACTGAACATGTTAAATGATATTTTGCTTTTAATCGGCATTACAATGATGTACTCCACCCCTTTGGTCTTTGGTGCACTGGGCGGTGTTATTTCGGAACGAGCCGGTGTTGTAAACATTGGTATTGAGGGTATGATGACTATGGGGGCGTTAACCGCAGCCTCCGTCAGCTACTTTACCGGCAACCCGTGGCTTGGCTTCTTGGCGGCAGGTGCATCAGGTGCGGCAATTGCGCTCTTGCATGCGATTGCATCCATTACCTTTAATGCGGACCAAACGATTTCTGGTATCGCAATTAACCTGTTAGGTCCTGGCTTTGCATTGTTTTTCTGCCGTCTGCTGTTTGATAATGCGGCGATGACTCCCCCGGTGACTACCTTGCCGAAGCTGTTTGGCGAGAATGGTTTCCACGGCACTGCTTTTGAGAACCTGAATGTAGATGTAACGGTTCTTTTGGGACTGGTTGCTACGGTTGTGATTTGGTTTGTGCTTTATAAAACCAAGTGGGGACTTCGTATTCGCTCGGTGGGTGAGTACCCTGCCGCTGCAGATACCCTTGGTATCAATGTAACCCGTACACGCTACATTTGCGTTCTGCTTTCTGGTGTGATGGCAGGCTTTGGCGGTGCTTCCATGACTCTGGCGATTATTTCTCAGTTTAACCAGACGGCCATTAGCGGTCAGGGCTTTATTGCGCTGGCAGCGGTCATCTTCGGTAAATGGACTCCGTTTGGCGCTTACGGTGCATGCTTGCTGTTTGGTTTGGCGCAGGCTCTTACCGTTGTGCTTGGCGGCAGTGACAGCAGTATTGTTCTACCCAGCCAGATTCTGGCTATGCTGCCATATGTATTAACCATTATTGTGTTGGTTCTCTTTGTTGGTCGCTCCGTTGCCCCGAAAGCAGACGGTGTGCCTTATGAAAAAGGAGAACGCTAATAGAAGGAGAAACTTATGGAACAATCTAAAATTGTCGGTACGGTAGACCACACCTTACTCAAACAGGTTTCCACTTGGGAGCAGATAAAAGTGATTTGTGATGACGCAATGCAATACCACACCGCGTCTGTGTGTATTCCCGCCAGCTATGTAAAGCAGGCCAAAGAATATGTAAAAGATGCAATGCGGGTGTGTACGGTGATTGGCTTCCCGAACGGCTACTCTACCACAGCGGTAAAGGTGTTTGAGACTCAAGACGCAGTACAAAACGGTGCCGATGAAATCGACATGGTAATCAATATTGGTTGGGTAAAGGATGGCCTTTATGAGCAGGTTGAGGATGAAATTAAAAAGATAAAGCAAGCCTGCGAGGGCCGTATCCTAAAGGTCATTATTGAAACTTGCCTTCTTACCGAAGAAGAAAAGATTCGCATGTGCGAGGTTGTTACAAGCTCGGGTGCCGACTATATTAAAACCTCCACTGGTTTTTCGACTAACGGTGCAACCTTTGACGATGTAGCGTTGTTTGCAAAGCACATAGGCCCGAACGTTAAAATTAAGGCGGCGGGTGGAATTGCCAGTATGGACGATGCAGAGCGGTTTATTTCGCTTGGAGCATCCAGACTTGGTACCAGCCGTATCATTCAGATTATTAAAAACGAAGCGATTACAGAGAAGTATTAATACTACTCGTTTCGTTTCAACAGGGGAGGGCGGATTCTTGATCCGCCCTTTGCCATCAAAAAATAGAAAGAAGGAGCGAAATATGACCGATAAAGAACTGGTAAACGCAGCAATTGAAGCGCGCGAAATGGCCTATACTCCCTATTCCGGGTTCGCTGTTGGCGCGGCACTTCTTACTGCCGAAGGTAAGCTGTACCAAGGCTGCAACATTGAAAATGCTGCCTATACGCCAAGCAATTGCGCGGAGCGTACCGCATTTTTTAAAGCTGTAAGCGTTGGTGAGCGTAATTTTACTGCCATTGCTATTGTAGGCGGTAAAAAAGGAGAGCCGATTCATGAGTATTGCGCTCCCTGTGGTGTTTGCCGCCAAGTAATGATGGAATTTGGTGACCCCGAGAGCTTTCGTATTCTTCTGGCAAAAAGCCCGGAGAAATGGCAAACATACACATTAAAAGAGCTGCTGCCGTTGGGCTTTAGTGGCAAGGATTTAGAGCAATAATACATCCGAATTGGCAAGCAAAGCAGGCCTAAATAAAGCCGTTGCTTTTATGATATTAAAATGCGTATAGGATATAAAAGTATTTAGAAAAGGGTGACCCTCATGAGAATGTTTGATATTATTGAGAAAAAAAGAGATGGCGGGGAACTGACGAAAGAAGAAATTGAGTATTTCATTCACGGCTATGTAGCAGGGGATATTCCGGATTACCAGGCTTCTGCGCTGTTAATGGCAATCTATTATAAAGGGATGACTGAGGAAGAAACGGCTACTCTTACCATGAGTATGGCAACATCAGGGGATACGGTAGACCTTTCCTCCATTCCGGGTATTAAGGTAGACAAGCACAGTACCGGCGGTGTTGGCGATAAAACCACTTTGATTATTTCTCCCATTGTTGCGTCCCTTGGTGTACCGGTAGCAAAAATGAGCGGTCGTGGCCTTGGGCACACCGGCGGTACCATTGATAAAATGGAAGCCATTCCGGGGATGGAAACCTTTCTTGACCGCGAGCGCTTCTTTGAGATTGTGCGTAAAGTTGGCGTAAGTGTCATTGGGCAGTCCGGTAACCTGGTGCCTGCTGATAAAAAGCTGTATGCCCTGCGCGATGTTACCGCAACGGTTAACAGCATCCCACTGATTGCCTCCAGCATTATGAGTAAAAAAATTGCGGCGGGCTCCGACTGTATTCTTCTGGATGTGAAAGAGGGCAGCGGTGCATTTATGAAAACGCTGGACGACTCCATTCGCCTTGCGGATGCGATGGTCTCCATTGGTGAGCACGTAGGCCGCAGAACGGTGGCTTTAATAACAGATATGAGCCGCCCTCTGGGCAATGCCATTGGCAACTCGCTCGAGATTTGCGAGGTGTGCGATACCCTCAAGGGCAACGGTCCTGCCGATTTAACGGCGATTTGCATTGAGCTTGCTGCCAATATGCTGTACCTTGCTGGCAAGGGCAGTATTGAGGAGTGCAAGCCCATGGCAGAGAAGCAGCTACACAATGGGGAAGCATTTGAGCGCCTGAAACAAATGGTTGCCGCACAGGGTGGCGATGTGTCTGTTCTGGACGATAACAGCAAATTTGAGCAGGCAAAGGTACAAAAAGAGGTTTGTGCCCAGCAGGACGGTTGGTTCTATGCAATGGATACCGCAAAGTGCGGAATGGCATCTGTAGAGCTTGGAGCTGGACGTGAGAAGAAGGAAGATTCCATTGATTACAGCGCTGGAATTATCCTGAAAAAGAAGGTTGGCGACCGGGTGAAAAAGGGTGAACCGCTTGCCGTGTTCTACACTTCGAAAGAATCACTTTGTGAACCAGCAGAGCGTTTGTTCCAAAGCTCGGTTACCATAAGCGATGAAGCGCCAAAAGAAATTCCGCTTGTGTATGCGCGAGTTACCGGTGATGGAGTAGAACGCTATTAAGCAAGCTTGTATTACAAAAAGGCAGAGAAACGATATTTCGTTTCTCTGCCTTTTCTTTATTTAGCTTGAGCTTTCAACAAATTATCGTTTCGCTAAAAAAGGGGATTAATGTTAATGTACGGTTTGCTTTGAAGCTACGGGAATGACACAATGAAAAGATTCATTCTCCACTTCTACACTGCGAATACACACCCGAACCGAAAAAGCACGGTTTAGATTCTCTTCGCTGATTACCTCCGTGCTTTTGCCATACATACAGGTACCATCGCGGTTGAGAATGAGCGCATCGTCGGCAATCTGCAATGCGTGGTCTGGGTAATGGGTGTTGATAATGGCAGAGATTCCACGTTTGCGTGACAGCTCCTGAATGCAGTTCAAAACAGTGAGCTGATTTTTAAAATCAAGGTTCGATTCTGGTTCATCCAATACCAACATAGATGGATTCGAGGTAATAGCACGTGCAATGAGCACCATTTGCAGCTCTCCGCCGCTCATTTCGTTGCACTGCTTATCCTTTAAACCCAGAATTCCAATGGATTCCATGCAGGCGAGTGCCAGCTCTTCATCCTCTGCACTAGGCAGTTCAAACATTTTCAGGTGAGCAGAACGCCCCAGCGTGACCATTTCTTTTGCCGTGTATGAAAACACAGAGGATTTTGCTTGCGGTACATAGGCAATTTTTTGCCATAGCTCGCGTTCAGGTATATAGGAAAGAGGTGTGCCGTCAAGCAAGCTTTGTCCGCTGTTCCATTTCAGCATTCCCATCATGCAGCGCAATAATGTGGTTTTGCCTACACCGTTTGAACCAAGCACACTGAGCACCTTGCCACTTTCCACACGTAGGCACACGTCCTTTAAAATCTGCCGCTCGGTTCCGGGGTAACGGTAACAGCCATTTTTTACTTCAAATGTCATAACTGAGTTCCTCCCGTTTTACGTAAAAGACCAATAAAGAACGGTGCGCCGATTACGGCGGTTAAAATCGAGATAGGTATTTCTGCGGCAGTGGCACTGCGTGCCAGTGTGTCTATCATTAGCAAAAAGATGGCACCAAAGCTGATGCTGACCGGTATTACATTTTTATTGTTGCTGCCATATAGCATTCTCGCTATGTGCGGTACCAATAACCCTACCCAGCCTACTTGCCCGCACATAGAAACGCAGGAGGCTGTAACAAAGGTAGCTGCAAACATAATCATTAGACGAATTCGCTTTACATTCACACCAAGGGAACGGGCTTCGTCGTCGCTGAGTGCCATAACGTTCAGGCGCCAACGTAGGAAAAAAATAGTGAGGATGCCCGCGATGATAAAAGGCAAGCCCAGCATCAGGCTGGCATAGCTCACTCCGGTAAGGCTACCCATAAGCCAATAGGTAATGCTAGGGAGTACATCCTGCGGGTCTGCCACGAACTTCACGAGTGATACCATTGCTTGAAATAGGGAAGAAACCACCATGCCACTTAAAACAACCATAATAATGGTACTTTTGCCTTTCTGGCGGCTGATAATGGTAGTCATTACAATGGCACACATACCAAAGACTAGGGCAAAAAGCTGAACTGCGATTAAGTTCTTAGAAAACATAAGTGCTACCGCCGCACCAAAGGAGGCTCCGCTTGCTACACCGAGGGTGTCGGGCGTAGCGAGCGGATTGGTGAATAGCCCTTGAAAAGCCGCACCGGAAACTGCCAATCCGGCTCCAATGAACATTGCAAGAACAATACGCGGCAAACGAACTCCAAACAATACAGAAAGCTGGGTGGAATCAACACTGGCACCTGTAAAGGGGGACAGCAGTACACGTATTGTATCTGGAACACTAATAAAGTAGCGACCAATGCCAAGGCACACAATTGCAGCAGCAAAGGGTAGAAGCAGTAAGACGACCCTGCTTTTCATACTCAGTGATGCCCTGCTCATTTTTTCAAACCAGAACCATCACTGGAGGGGTTAAAAATCTGCTCAAGTTCGTCATCTTTGAGTTCGTAATTATAAAATCGCTTGTAATATTCCTTTACTTCCTTTTGCATATCCATATCTTTAAATAACTCTGGTTGGGTTTTCGACGCAAGCCATTTTAAGGAAAGGGGAGTGTCGGATGCAGGTGGAAACCAACGGTACATGCCAAGCGGGAACTTGTAAACCTTTTTGTCCTGCACGGCTTTTACCTTGCTCCAGTCAAAGCCCTGAATGGTGTTGCCGTATAAATCCTCCGGTTGGTAGGGAGTAAAGTTGGTAATGAAAATCATGTCTGGGTTCCACTGGTAAATTTGCTCCATGTTAATATCTGCAATACCCTTTAAATCTTTGGCAACGTTTTCTGCTCCGGTTGTGTCGAGCCAAAACTGACCAAAGAAGTTACTGCCAGAGGTTTTAATGGCTCCATTTTCGTATCGAAAAAGTACGAGCACCCGAGGCTTTTTAATTGTATCGCCAGCCGCTTTGATAGTTGCGGTTACCTCATTTTCAACCTCGTAGCCATAGTCTGCAATTTTTTTCGCAGTCTCGGCCTGTCCGAGAACCTCACCGAGTAACGTGACCCAATTGTCAAAGGTTTTCACGGAGTTAAATTCGAATTTGCTGGTACTAAAGCCCACGGCGGGAATTCCCGCTTTAGTGAGCGCTTCATAATCCGCCTTTTTGTCCGCAGAGTAGAACACGACGTCTGGCTTTAGCTTGATTACCTCTTCAATGTTGAGGTTCCCGTCCTTTAGAAAATCAGTGCTTGCATTCAGAATTTCAGGGTGAACCTTGGGTAGAATGGAGTTTTTCGCCGCCGCCATGGATGAGGGGTCCATACCTACTACCTTTGCCGACGCACCGTCAAACAGAGCCACGACGGAGGGAAGAGGCAAAATAGAGGAAATGACAATTCGATTGATTTGAGTGGGGAGTTCAATGCTATTCCCTGCGTGGTCAACAACGGTGTGCGTAGCGCTTGCCGTTTTAGACGCATCGGAAGGAGAGGTTTCCCCGGAAGAGGACTGCCCTGCGGTACCAGCACATCCAGCAAGGGCAGAGGTTAGCATCAGTACGCTAACAGCCGCAGAAAGAACTCTTTTTGAAAGTTTAAACATGTTCTACCTACTTTCCTTAATCTGTTCTGCCAAAAAGTAATCAGAGCATCCGGCAGAACCAGTATGTTTTATCCTAATAAACAGCGCAATCGCTGTCATTATTTCGATTTACAGGTTTGTTTTCTATGTGTGTGAATCAAAGAAAGATTGAAAATTTTCGCCAATACAGCTGATTGGTGCCATGCCAGACATTTTGCTCGAGATGCAATAGGATGGTAAATCCAAAAATTCAACCTTTGTATCCGGTTGCAATAGCATGCGGAACATAGGGTCGCCAATAATCCTTTTATATTTGCCAGAATTTATTGCGGCTTCTATTTTCTGTTCGTCAGAAAGGTTTAAAATATTTTCGCCCTCTAGCTCATTTTCAACGCCGAATAAACAACCGCAATCTGAGGTTATGCCGTAATCAGCTTCCAGTGCAAGCTGTATGCTGCGACATAGAATCTCATCGCCTAATATAAGCGTGTCGGCTTCTCCGCCTTTTGCTGTCGGAATTATGGTTGTTTGCTCGCGCAGGGAATCACGTATTCTGCTTAGCCAGTCCTCTTTTGCCGCTTTCCCAATCGGAATCTGCACCAGATACGGGATGCCAAAGTGCTTTTCCATGTAACGCGCGGGCGGTAAGCCTGACTGTGAAACAACAAGGTTCAAGGAAGCCTGAGCAGCATTTTCAATTGCCTGCATGCTAAAGCCATCGCAAAAGCTGCACACCAGTTCAAAGCCATTCTCTTTCATCAGTGCTTTTAAATCGCCCGTTGCAATGCTGGGAAAATCGAGCGGAGTAATACCCAAAAGATTGACTCCATTTTGTATTTTATGGTCTGTCGTTTTGGTAAAGCGCTCCATCAGTGCAACACAGGTTTGTGCAATCCCGTCTGAATAATATTTGGTTCCGGTGGTGTCAAATCCGAGGCAGGGGATACCGGTTCGTGACTCAATGTCTGCCGCTATTCCTACCATGTCGGTTCCAATTACCATTGGCACAGGGCTACCAATTAAAACAATCAGCTCAGGATTTAAACTTTCTGCTGCCTTCAAAACCTTTTGAATCAGCTTTTCATCGTCGCCCAAAATAGCGTCAATCTCACGCAGGCCAGAGCAGAAAATAGCAGATTTTGAACCATACCAACGTGGTTCATCGTAGCCGGTATAGTTACCCGTACAGCCTGACGCATCGTGCAGTACCGCAACACAGTTTAGTTCAAAAATAGCCGAGCATACCCCTGAATAATCGGGGGAAAAGGGAGGAAGTTTTACACAAAGCTTACCCAAAACAATTACACCACCAATCCATAATCCTCAATCAGTGCCCGCAGGTCGATCACTGTGTCTGTGGCTTCTTCCAGCAGCTCCATGAATCGGCGTATGCCATAGTACCCAAATAGTCCCTCATCAGCAAACAAATCTACCACATGCTCTGAACCGCAAATATAGGCGGCGTTTACACCAATGGAAAGGCTTTTGGGGAAGCGCTTATCAAACTTTACAATGTCGTTGTGCTGGGGCTGTATGATTTCTACTGTGGGCAAATTCTGCAATACCCAATTGTAAGCAGCTTTGTCACTTGGAATCACTTCCTGCGCAACAATTGTATGCACAGCAAAGCCATAGCCCGAAAGCGCCTTGGCCAAGCTAAATGGGCGCACCACGGCAGAAGAATCGAGTATAATTGGCAGCTTGCCAAGCTTTTTTACCGCACGCTCAATGGCGGCCTGCGCTGCTTGTCTATCCTCTGTAAAATCAAAATACTGTGCTTGCTTCGGTTTTAAAAAATCTTGTATTTGTTGGTATTGCTCTGCCACGTCATCCATATCGTAGCTAACCGGGAAAAAACGGTAGGGGATGTTACAGCGCTTCTCCATCTCTTTTGCCGCTTTAACTCCGGGAGGCATAAGCACAAGGTTAAAAGAGCTTTTGGCCATCTCCTGCCACTGGTCAAAGCATTCGTATTGGCTCACATGGCGTAGGGCGGGAAATCCATTTTTCTCAAGTAGTCTATGTAGTTCACATTCTGGGTCTAGTGCAACCAGATTCCCAACGCTATTGATGCCACCGTCGTGCTCCGGCTGCTTTGCAAGCAGGCTGTACACGCGTTTTTGTATTCCAACGGGTGGGGGCTCGTCCGAACCAAGCGTGATGGGGTTCATGTGAGCGATGCGAAACTGTATGTCTGGGTAGCGAAGCTCCAGCTCAGCTTCTACCGCATCGCAGTCGGTTCCAATCAGGTCATCCAGACAGCTTACAAACACGAAAATAGCGCGCGGTCTCTTTTTTAATACATTGAGCAGCTCATCTGCCGCTTCCAATATCAAATTGTCGTAGCCGTTTATAATATCGCTTTGGTCAATGTAGTAGTAAGAGATACGGTCTTTCAGACCCTGCTTTAGGATGCCGAGCGCACCGTGCCTGCCACAGGCAAAGGGTGAAATGAAAAGCTGGTAGCTTTCTGGTGCGAGCATACCAATACGAACCACGCCCCAGCCACCGTGAGCAGGTGTGGCGTAGTGAAGTGTGGATTCAAAACACCCGCAGCTATTCATTGCATACCTCCATGACCTTTGAAGCGAGGTCTAAATATTCCTTCGCCATTTCACAATCTGGGAATGCCTCAATTACTGTTTTTCCTTCATTTTCCGCACTCTGTACAAACGAGCTGCGAGGTACTACTTTTACAATGTGTGTTCCAATCTCTTCTGCGGCTTTTTGTACCAGCTCCTGCTCATTTTCGATGTTGCGGGAGTTGAGGATAATACCCGAAAACTTTGCATAACCACGATTGCCAAAGTTTTTAATCGCCTGTGAAATATTACTAGCGGCATACAAAGACATCATTTCGCCCGAGGTAACAATGAAAACACGGTCAGCATACCCGCCGCGTATTGGCATGGCGAAGCCGCCGCATACCACATCTCCCAGAACATCGTAAAAGACAATATCGGGCTGAAAAACCTCATAGGCATGAAGCTCCTCCAGCTTGTTGAAGGCGGTAATAATACCGCGCCCAGCACATCCAATCCCCGGTGTTGGGCCGCCGGATTCCACACAGATTACATTTGAAAACCCGGTGTATGTAATATCTTCGAGCTTTAAATCGTCACCCTTCTCCCGAATTTGATCTAGCACGGTTGGAATTTTGCGCCCGTTCATCAAATTTTTCGTGGAATCCGCCTTTGGGTCGCACCCAATCTGCATAACGCGGTACCCTTGCACAGCAAGTGCGGCAGAAAGGTTTGAAGTGGTTGTGGATTTCCCGATTCCACCCTTCCCGTAAATGGCAATCTTATACAAATGGTTCACTTCCATTCCTGCATGACGCATACAATCAGTTAGCTAATACTAACTAATTGTCGGAATTCAAAGCGGCGTAAGTTCTACCAATAAGAGAATGACTTGCTTTGTCTGACGAACAGTTAGTTTAATCTAACATTTAGCTTTAGCATAGCAAAGCAATTCTTCAAAGTCAATATATAACAAAAAAAGTTCTTATTTCCCTAAGATTTGTCTAATTTACAAAAGGAGAGAAATGAAACTTTTGGCTTGTTTGAATAAACAAATAATGGCAAATAGCATATACATTGGCGTTTCATTTTTTATATAGATTAGGGGAAAAGGTGATTTTTTTAAGCCGATTATAAGGATGTGCTTTATGCCCTCTTATTAAAAAATAAGGCCGCCAATGGTAACATTGACAGCCTTATCAATTTATTTGCTGATGTGTAGTAATGGTTAGGAGCGCGCAGCCTTGTGAGAAAGCTCTGCGTGTTCATGGTTTAAAAGCCAAAGCTTTTTATCGGTACCACCGGCATAGCCGGTTAGCTTACCATTCGAACCAACAACGCGGTGGCAAGGAATAATGATGGAAATGGGATTGTGTCCCACGGCTCCGCCAACAGCCTGAGAAGACATATGCGCTAAACTTCTGCGGGCAGCTATCTTTTCAGATATTTGCCCGTAGGTAATCACTTCGCCATAAGGAATTTCTAAAAGGATTTGCCAAACCTCCTTGCGAAAGTCAGTGCCGTTCGGTGCAAGAGGAAGCGATGCTGCGGAGGGACTCTCACCTGCAAAATAGCGGTTTAACCAATTGGTTACCGTGTGGAAAACAGGCAAATCATTTTTTTCTTCCATTGGCTGTGTTACCGTGCCGCCAAAATATTTCTGACCATCAAACCATAAGCCTACAAGGTGCGTGCCATCGCTTGCAAGTGTGATTACGCCAAGGGGAGAAGAATACTGTGTGGAATAAAACATTTTGGTTCCTCCTTCTTTTTTAACTCGATTAATACTTGTTTCATTTTTATTGATAGAGCGTTGTTTTAGTAGCGGATTGGGATTTTAGATTCATTAATCTCAATATAGTTATCGTAGCCATTGTCCTGTAAATAGCGTTGTAGCCCCGCCGTTGCAAGTGCATTTTCTACCATTGGAGCGACTGTGATTTTTTTAATCACTCCGTTTTTGCGAAAGGGTACATCACAATGCGGGGTTACTACTCCTTGGCGAACGGTATAGTCAATTTTAATTGGACTGCCCGGCATTTCCGTTTGTCTTTCTGGCATTCGCAGAACAAAACGGTATTCTTTTTCACTGGAAAAGGAAGCATCCTTAAAAAATAATCGAAAGTTCTCAAGATAAGAAACAAGCTCTTCGTATTTTTCTTGAATCACCAGTTCCTGATTGTCCGAATTTGAAATGTTTTTAAGAGCAAGGTGCAGGGATTCATCCGTAACCTGAATGGCTTTTTTCAGAGTATCTATTTTTTCTTTATTACTGTAAATAACGGGGCCGTAAAACAGCTTGCTGTTATGTTCTGTCATGCTGGATAGTGAACGGATGATATCGTTCACGGATATGCCAAGGTTATAGCCTTGGTATTTGTTGCCTTTTACATAGTAGTTCCACATATTGAGCAAATCTGGGTCTGTTGATGCACAAAAGACAAAGTGCCGCATGGTAAGCAGCTTTGTTCCATCATGCCCTAGGGAGGGATTCTCAACAATCAGTTCCTGAAAATCGTACTTATCGTTGATAAAGCCCTGAATGAGTTCGCTGAGACCGGTATGGTACAGGCTAGAACGCACCTCTTCAAATGCGGCTTCCAAAGGAATATGAATGTGGTTGTACTCGGAGCGGTCATTGAGAAACTGGCAGTCGGTAAAACGGATGCTGGATGAGGATAGGATTGCGAGCAGACCTTCTGGGGAAGTATAGTGATAAACCGTTCGATTCCGATTTTTCGTTTCTTTTTCCGCCGACGGGTGAAAGCAAAATATTTTAGAGGGTAAAATGGTATCCTCCAAAAGAAATCCCTCCTTCCATAAAAGGCAATTACGTAGATTAATTTGATTATAACAGGAGTGTGAATTTCTGTATACTCCCACTCTTACACTTGAAAATAGATTGTGTTTCGTTACTAATGCGATTCAAAACAAGTGAGGTAGTGTTTTTAACCCACTAGTTTGCAACAGGCAGTTGCTTTTTTTTCAGCTTTCTTTTATAATTTTTTCAAAGAATGAAAAGGGGGTAAGCGAAAATATGAAATATGATTATGAACAACGAATTATATCTTCCGTTGATTTTACGCAGCGTCGTCCCTTTTCTGAGATTATTTATAGTGCTCTGCGGGATGCGATTATTGACGGCACCTTTCCGTTAGGCGAACGAATCAATGAAAAATCTTTGGCAGATCAGCTTAATATTTCGAGAACACCGGTGCGCCGCGCCATTGACCGCCTGAACAAAGAGGGGTTGGTAGAATCGGTTCCAAACTATGGCGTTATCGTGAATAATATTTCGCTTCGAAGCATCAAAGAGATTTACCGTATTCGCAAATCACTGGAAGTGGTTCTTTTCGATGTGTTTTACGAGGTAATGACCGAAGAAGATTTGCAGCATTTGGGTGATTCATGTGAAAAAATGATGCAAGCGGAGGAAGCAGAGCAAATTGAAGAGGTATTTCACTGGTTCAGTGAATACAACGATTATGTAATGCAAGTAGTGCGGATGCCCCGTTTAACACTTTTGCTTGAGCAGCTTTCCGAATACCTGAAGAATTTTCGAAAATACTCCTTTTATAGTAAGGAGCGGCGTTTGCGAGCAATTCAGGAGCACAGTAAGATTTTAGAGTGTTTGCGTTGTAGAGATCGGGATGCGCTCGCAAAAGAAGTAGAACAGCATATTTCAAACTCGGAACAACAAACGATTGACAGTTTTGAAGACAATCACCGGCTGCATAGCAGTAGCCTCACTGTTTAGAATACGATATAAATCCTCTTGTATTTGTGGTCTTAATCCACAAATCTACAAGGGGATTTTTGTATAGTTAATAATGGCAATATGCATAAAAATAAGATGGGATGTTTTTCATGCAAATAAGAAACTACCAACAAAAAATGTTGCAAATGGAGTTTTAGTTCTTATTGAGAAAAATATTGCAAAATGAACAGTTTAAAAACACCATGTGCACTTTAGAAACAGAAAAGGGTGAAGTAAGCTATTGTTTCTTAAAATCGACCATGCTACAATACAGTCGCTATAGCGAAAATACATATCTAAGGGGAAATATCTATGCTAAATTCTCTATTGATTATTTTAGCAATTATCCTGTCAATTTATCTAGGAGAGAAATTTGACATAAACACAGGATTAATTGCACTGGCATTTGCGTATTTAATTGGCTGTTTTGTTCTGGGCATGTCAATTAATGATCTGTTAGGAACTTGGCCAACCAAACTGTTCCTGGTCATTTTCGCAATTTCGCTTTTCTTTAACTTTGCGGTTGTAAACGGAACACTCAACAAGTTGGCGAATCTTCTACTTTACAAGTTTCGAAGCTTCAACTTCTTCCTGCCCATGATTCTGTACTTCATTACCGCTCTGGTTTCTGGCCTTGGCGCAGCATTCTTTACCTCCGTTGCCATTATGGGAGCCATTGCAATGGCACTTTGCAAAACCTCTGGCATGAACAAAATGCACGCTTCTATTGCGGTTTCACTTGGTGCTCTTTCCGGTGCTAACTTTATGGCAAGTGCGCATGGCGTATTGTTCAATTCCATTATCAGCAAAACAAGCCTTGTTGACCAAGCCGCGGTTATGACAAAAGATATTTTTGTGGTGTCTTTCGTGTATCCTATTCTGGTCATTGGAATTCTTCTTTTTCTTTCCAGAAAAAATGGAAGCTCAAAGGAGATTCAGGTAGAAAAGCCAGAAAAGTTTACGCCCAAGCAGAAAACAAACTTGGTTTTGATTCTTCTGTTAATGGTTATGGTACTGTTTATTCCCGCACTGGCAAACCTGTTCAAGGGCGTTGAATGGCTTACTTTCGTGAGCAAACGCATTGACATCAGCTTCCTTTCTGTTGTATTTGCGATTCTTGCCTATTTCCTCAAGCTGACGGACAAGCCCAAAGAGGTTCTTGACCGTGTGCCGTGGAACACCATTTGGCTGGTATGCGGCGTTGGTATGCTAATTGATGTTGCCGTAGAAGCTGGCACCATTGACCTGCTCGCAAGCCTAATTAATAAGATTCCTGCTCCGCTTGTACCGATTTCGGTATGTGCAATTGCTGGTATTATGTCTATCTTCAGTAGTACACTGGGCGTTGTAGCACCGCTTATGTTCCCCATGATTCCTGGAATTGTTGCTGCAACTGGCCTAAGCCCGTCTTTAATTGTTGTTGCCATCATCATTGGCGCTCAGTCTACCGCTCTTGCTCCGTTCTCCACCGGAGGCAGCCTGATTTTGGGTTCCAGCGGCTTAGAAGAAAAAGAACAGCAGAAATTCTACAATGAACTGCTCTACAAGGCTACCCCCCTGTGCCTATTGTTCGCAGTGGTTGCCACCGCTGCTCTCATGTTCATTTATAGATGAGGTGATTCAATTGCAGAAGATTTTTGACAGCCACTTTCATATTATCAGCCCGGAGTACCCGTTGGTTGAGAACCAAGGCTTTCTACCGGATTTTTATACCGTGGAGGAATACCGCAAAGAGCTGGAACCCATGAATTTAGAACTGGTTGGTGGCGCAGTTGTTTCCGGTTCCTTTCAAGGCTTTGATCAGTCCTATTTTGAGGGCGCACTTGCAAAGCTAGGTAAAAATTTTGTAGGTGTAACCCAGCTAGACCCCCACACAAGTGATGAAGAGATTAAACGTCTCGATTCGCTCGGTATTCGTAATATTCGTTTTAATTTGTTCCGTGGCTTTAACTCCACGTTACAAGAGATTGAAAATCTCGCAAACCGTGTGCATGGCTTGTGCGGCTGGAAAACCGAGCTGTACCTCGATGCTTCGCAAATGGATGACGATTTCTTATCTCTTGTGTTCCGTTTGCCCAAGGTTTCTATTGACCATTTGGGGATGCGTAAGTGTGAAGTTGAGAGACTCAAGCGTTTTATCAGCAGCGGTGTGCCCATTCGCGTAACCGGGTTTGGTCGTGTAGATTACAGCCGTGAAGAAGTACAGCAGCTAATATGCGAGCTGTATCAAGAAAACGCGCAGGGGATTCTGTTTGGTACAGACCTTCCGTCTACCAGAGCAAGATACCGTTTTGCCGCTCAGGATGTTCAGTTGGTTTTGGATGCGCTCGGCGAAGAAAAAGCGCAGGATGTGTTGTACCGCAATGGTATGGCATGGTATTTATAAGCGAGTTTTAGAAAGAACAGGTATCTTCTCCGCATAACAGCGGAGAAGATACAACCTGCCGAAGTTAGGGCAGTACAAGTATCGGGAAAGAGGGTATAAGAGTGCGTCAGTTATTTATCTCAAAACTACAGGTAAATGAACAAGAATACGAATACTGTGACTTGAAGAAGGTTGCGGAATATTTTCATGCCGACTTAAAAAAGATACCGTATTCTGTTCGGGTAGTATTAGAGAATGTAGTAAGAAATGCAAAATCGGAAGAAGAGTTAAAGACCATTGTTGAGAAGGTCTTAAACTGGGAGAAGAATGTTGGAGCAGAGGTAGCGTTCTATCCGTCCAGAATTCTTTTGCAGGATTATACAGGCGTGCCTTGCGTTGTTGATTTAGCCTCTATGCGTGACGCTGCCGTAACGCTAGGACTAAAAGAAAGCGAAATTAACCCGGAAATCCCGGTAGACTTGGTCATTGACCATTCGGTGCAAATCGATATGGCTGGTGAATCCACTGCGATGGCCCGCAACACGGCTCTGGAGTTTGAGCGCAATATGGAGCGTTACCAAATGCTCAAATGGTCTCAAAAAGAATTTTCGAATCTACGAGTTGTTCCGCCGGACACGGGTATCATTCACCAGATAAACATTGAATACCTGTCTCCCATGGTGACAGAAAAGAAAGGGGAAGCTCCTTTTCTTCAGCCCGATTCTGTGTTCGGAACCGATTCCCACACCACCATGATTAACGGCTTGGGTGTGCTTGGCTGGGGTGTAGGCGGAATTGAAGCCGAAGCCTGTATGCTAGGCGAGCCTTCCGTATTCCCCATGCCTGAAGTGATTGGTGTTCACCTAACCAACCGAATGCCTGCCGGAGTAGTCGCTACGGATTTGGCTCTCAAGGTAACGCAGGTTCTGCGTGAAAACCATGTGGTTGGCAAATTTGTAGAGTATTTTGGAGACGGTTACGAGAGCCTTTCTCTTGCAGATCGTGCCACGATTGCGAATATGGCTCCCGAATACGGCTCAACCTGCGGCTATTGCCCGCCAGATGAAGAGACTCTGCATTATTTGGAGTTGACCGGAAGAAATAAAGTTGATATTGAAAAGACTGCCGCTTATTTAAAAGCAAATCATCTTTTCTACCAGAAGAACGATTCCGTTACTTACACGAAGGTTATTGAACTGGATTTATCGGAGCTTACCACCAATCTGTCCGGCCCGAAACGCCCGCAGGATTTGGTACCGATGGATCAGCTTTCGATGGCGTTTGAACATGCGATTGTTAGCCCCATGGGCAACCATGGCTTCGGCTTGCCGAAAGAGGAGCTAGACAGGGAGCATGCATTCGAGCTGGATGGCAAAAAAGAGGTTTTGAAAACCGGCGATGTTTTGATTGCCGCAATCACCAGCTGTACCAACACCTCAAATCCCGCTGTTTTATTTGGTGCGGCACTCGTAGCCAAAAAAGCGGTTGAAAAAGGGCTTACGGTATCTCCCAAAGTGAAAACCTCCTTTGCACCGGGTTCCCAAGCAGTTACCCGCTATTTGGAAAGCTCTGGTCTAATTCCATACTTAGAAAAGGTTGGCTTCCACATCGTTGCTTACGGCTGTACCACCTGCATTGGTAACTCTGGCCCCTTAAAGCCAGAGATGGAAGCGGCACTGAAAGAATCGAACCTTGTAACAGGAGCGGTTCTTAGCGGTAACCGCAATTTTGAAAGCCGTATTCACCCGCAGATTAAAGCAAATTATCTTGGCTCACCACTTTTGGTCATTGCCTACGCTTTGGCGGGCAGCCTTCGTAAAAACTTGGCGGTTGACCCGGTTGGGGTGAATGCCAATGGCGAAAAGGTTTACTTAAAAGATATTTGGCCAACAACAGAAGAAATCGACGAGCAAGTTCGTAAGTACGTTACCTCTGAAAGCTATCGTGCTGCTTATACAGAGGTTTCTACCGGGAACCAGCGCTGGAATGATATTTCAGTTGCTACCTCGCACACATATAATTGGGACGAAGCTTCCACATACATTGCAAATCCGCCTTATTTTGATGACTTGACCGCAGGGAAAACAACTGCTGTTGAGCTGAATCAGATGAGAGTTCTTGCAAAGCTGGGGGATTCCGTTACAACGGACCATATCTCTCCCGCTGGTACTATTGGAGCAAACTCGCCTGCTGGTTCCTATTTGCAGGAACATGGCGTAGCACCAAAGGATTTTAACTCCTATGGAACCCGCAGAGGAAACCACCACGTAATGGTACGTGGCACCTTAGCCAATACTCGCCTGCACAATGAACTTGCCGATGGCAAGGAGGGTGGCTTTACCCGCTACCTGCCAAACGGTGAAATCATGAGCATTTACGATGCAAGTTGCCTCTACCGTAACAATGGTACCGGTCTTGTTATCTTAGCCGGTAAAGACTACGGAATGGGTTCCTCCAGAGACTGGGCGGCGAAAGGCGTAAAGCTTCTTGGCGTTCGGGTTGTGATTGCGGAATCCTACGAAAGAATTCACCGTTCCAACCTGGTAATGATGGGTGTTCTGCCGCTGGAATACCTCCCGAATCAGACCGCAGCAACATTGGGTCTTACTGGTGAGGAAGAATACAGTGTGGCAATGCCTGCCCAGCCTAAGGTGAAAGAAGTAGTTACCGTTACCGCCAAACGGGCGGACGGCACAAAGCTGGAGTTCCAAGCGGTTGCCCGCTTTGATTCTGAAGCGGATATTCGTTATTATCAAAATGATGGTATTCTGCCCATGATTTTAAAGGAAAAGTCCCAAACACTTTGCTAATCCCCCTCAATGCTTTCAATTTAGAAAAAGCATAAGTTTAACCTCAAATAGAGCAAAAAGCCCCGAAACGCTACTCCGTTTTGGGGCTTTTTGCTTCTTTTTTTCGGCAATCATATGGAGTAAAAGTGGAAGCACCCAGTTCGAAAAAAACCGAGCTGGCGTACTGCGATTCGCCACATAAATAAAAGAAAGCTTCAAATACTGTACGAGAGATGCATAGATATGAAGTTGATTGCTAAAGAGATTAAAAGAGATACAGTACCTAAATACAGCGTAAAGTTTTTGAAATCTGGTTTAAAACAAGACGAAATTGTGCTTTAATATCTTTAATTCAAAATTGATTTTAGGTAAAGAAGGGAGGCACCCAAATGTCCCAAATAACAAAGCGCGCTTTGGAGGACTCGCTCAAGCACCTTTTACTGCAAAAACCGCTGAGCAAAATCACTGTGTCCGACATCGCAAAGGATTGCGGCATCAACCGAATGACCTTTTATTATCATTTCAAAGATATTTATGATTTAATTGAGTGGATTTGTGTCGAAGAAACAGCAAGAGCCATCAATGGTAAAAAAACATATGAGACTTGGCAGCAGGGATTTTTACAAACCTTCCAACTGGTTCTTGCGAACAAACCCTTCATTACAAATGTATACCATTCCGTTAGTCGCGAAAAAATGGAAGACTATTTTTATGCCATTACGTACGATCTTCTCATTGGTGTAATTGAAGAAAAGGCAGCGGGCATGAATGTTTCGCAAGAGGATAAAGATTTTATTGCCAGCTTCTACAACTATGCCTTTGTTGGGTTGTTAATTCAATGGATTAAAAAAGATATGCGGGAAGACCCACAGGTGATAATAGACCGCCTAAGCATCCTCATTCAAGGCGATGTAACGCGAGCTTTGGAAAAATATCAACATTAAAATTATCAAAAAATCAAAAATGATAAAAAATTAGTCAGTTTTGAATTCGTGATGGGATTTTTATCACTGCCCTTTAATTGCTGATTGAGAATCATATAAAAAACTCTATACTGGTGATTGTAGTAAGAAATAAACCAGTATGGAGGTATTGCTATGTACTATTCAAAGGGCAATTATGAGTCTTTGGCACGCCCGGAAAAACCACTGGGTGTGGAACGTAAATCTGCCTATTTAATTGGTTCAGGTCTGGCATCTCTTGCCGCTGCCGCTTTTTTAATTCGTGATGGACAGATGGATGGCAAGAGAGTTCACATTTTAGAGAAGGACACAATCGCGGGCGGTGCTTGCGATGGGTACGAATACGATAATACCGGGTTTGTCATCCGCGGTGGACGTGAGATTGACAACCGCTACGAGTGCCTTTGGGATTTATTTCACTCCATCCCGTCTTTGGAGACGGAGGGCGCCAGTGTTTTGGATGAGTTTTATTGGCTTAATAAGCACGACTCCAACAGCTCATTAACCCGTGCAACTGTAAACCGTGGGGAGGATGCCCACACAGATGGCAAGTTTACCTTGTCCAATGAAGGGATGCAAGAGATTATGCGTCTCTTCTTTACACCGGATGAAGCTTTGTATAACAAGCGTATCTCCGAAGTATTCAGCGATGAAGTCTTGAATTCGAATTTTTGGCTGTATTGGCGCACCATGTTTGCTTTTGAAAATTGGCACAGCGCACTCGAGATGAAGTTGTATATCAAGCGCTTTATTCACCACATTGGTGGCATGCCCGATTTTACTGCGGTTCGTTTTACAAAATTTAATCAATATGAATCTTTCATTTTGCCGCTAGTAAAGTATTTGGAAGCAAACAATGTTCAGTTCCATTTTGGCACAAAGGTAGAAAACATTCTATTCGATACAAAGTCAGATAAAAAAGTGGCAACCCGTATTGATATTGTTCACGACGGTCGCGAGGAGCACATTGACCTCACAGAAAATGATATGGTATTCATCACCAATGGCGGTTGTGTTGAGAATTCTACCATCGGCAACCAAAATACGCCCGCTTCCTTTAATAAGGAAATCAAAAAGGGCGGCGGCTGGGATATGTGGCGCAAGATTGCGGCACAAGACCCCTCCTTTGGTCACCCGGATAAATTCTGCTATGATGCAGAGCAAAGCAATTGGATGTCTGCCACGGTTACTACTCTTGATGACCGCATTCCCCCGTACATTCAGAAAATCTGCAAGCGCGATCCCTTTAGTGGCAAGGTAGTCACTGGCGGAATCGTAACAGCCAAGGATTCGAATTGGCTACTAAGCTGGACCTTTAATCGTCAGCCGCATTTCCGCAGCCAGCCCAAAGGTCAGCTTGTTGGTTGGGTTTACGCCTTATTTACGGATAAACCCGGCAACTTTGTGAAAAAACCAATGCGTGATTGTACCGGCAAAGAAATTTGTATGGAGTGGCTGTACCACATTGGCGTTCCTGAGAATGAAATTGAAGAAATGGCAGAGAAAAGCGCCAATACTGTGCCTTGCATGATGCCCTATATTACCGCTTTCTTTATGCCCCGTGAGGCAGGCGACCGCCCAGATGTCATTCCGGCAGGCAGTGTAAACTTTGCATTCCTTGGCCAATTTGCAGAAACAACAAGGGATACCATCTTTACCATTGAGTACTCCGTTCGAACTGCTATGGAGAGCGTTTACACTCTTCTGGATATTGACCGTGGTGTGCCTGAGGTTTGGGGAAGCACCTATGATGTTCGCGATTTGCTCAACGCCACCGCAAAGCTAGGCGACGGGAAAAAGATTACGGAGATGGAGCTGGAGCCTAAAATCAAAATGGTGCTCGGTGAGGTACTCAAAAAAGTTGCAGGCTCCGATATAGAAAAACTGCTCAAAGAATATCAGTTAATTTAGTTCTTAGACTACCCAATCGTATTAAAGTGGAAACCCTCCCGAGACGAAAGCTTTCGTTTCGGGAGGGTTTTATTTCTAGTATCAATCTAGAATCGCTCAGTTAAGAGAATGTGTTGTTCCAATAAAAATGCTGCAAATACTTTTTATCAGTTTCTGTTTAATGCCGAATCAAATTATTCCTTACAGTAGCAAAACCGACATTGCTTGAAAGGACCTGCCGTGTATGGTAAAATACTTATACTCCAGTTACTATTGGATATTTGTTAGTGTTGAGATAGCGGAAGCTAACTACATTATAGACTTAGTTCCTGCAAGATTGGAGATTATAGATACACTTTAGGTAGAGTCATCTTTTTTTCTATCAACTTACTTTGGGAGTTCATTAACAATTCTTACGGAGTTGGAAAGTAAGTTAAACTTATAATTTATAAAATCATTAGAAGTAGATAGGAGTATCATAATGTCACACGATGAACATTGCGGTTGCGGTTGCGGCCACGACCACAACCATACGCATTCCTGCGAAGCGAATACCTCTACCGAGCCGATTGAGGTGACGGAAAATCAAAAGGACTTCCTCCATGAACTTGCTCACAGGCATTTTCTCCCGGTGGCTCGGTTCACGGTTAAGGATAGCAGGGAGGAAGATTTTGCTTCCACTGCGCTGGCACCAGTTTTTCTGAGCTCGGCGACGGACGACATGAATACCGTCAAAGGTGCAGGCGCTTTTTTACAACAGCTGGAAGACTTGGGGCTGATTACCTTGGACTACGACATTCCTCTGAGCGGATATGGTTATGAGGAGTATAAAACAAGCTCACTCTACGAGTATTTTTGCAAAACAGTGGCAGAAGGAGCTACCAGGCCCAACTTTTTGGGGAATACTCCCGTGTTGGAGCTGGGCAGTATTGCCCTAACAGAACAGGGGGAGCAGATTGCCTCCAGTCACTGTAACCACAGCCACCATCATCACGAGTAAGGAGATGGATAAAGTCTGCTTTTGCTATGCGGCTATTAAATCTCGAGTGTAAGAGGCATAGATTAAAAAGACCGCCGTATTTATCGGCGGTCTTTATCTAACATGTTTGAAAAAGTTTTATGCAAAAAGCAGCCCCGGGAAAGGGCTGCTTTTGCTATATTTGTTGATTAGGAGTTTGTAATTATTTTTGCATGATATGGATGGCAAACCCGCCAAACTCTCCACTTAAATAAACGTTCTTGAGTTTTCCATCTTCGGTATAGGCGGCGGTTTCCATGTTAAATGAGAAGCCTTTTTCCTTTAATTCTTCTACGGCCGCCGTTAAATTGGGAGTACGCATGGCGATATGTCCATTTGCACCCAAGAAAGGAGCCTTCATACACTCGAAGTAAGGGCCGCCAAATTCAGACTTTTGCCCGTGGCGAGGCTCTAAGTTAAACATCATGCTTAAAAGACCAGCAAGCTTTTCTGCTTCTTCTGCATTGGGGGTGTTAATGCCAATATGCTCCAGTTCAAATGTATTTTTCATAATCATGCCTCTTTCATCGAATGTTGGAAGATAATACGTTTATGTATGGCTTAGAAATTTTAAGTGCGTTCCAAAGCGCTTTTACCCCCGGTACAGTTGGTGATACGCTCTGGCTATTGGGGGGATTTAAACAGGATGGAATAATGAAAAGGACGGAATTGGTTTTGAGTAACTTACATGGGGAACATTAACAGGGCACCACCACTCAAAGCCAACAAGCGAATAAAGTACATGGGAACAGTGAACCTCCAGAACTCGGTTAGCTTATATTTACCAATGCCCATAATCATTGCGGGCATGCCGTCAATGGGGAGGAAGTGACCGTTCCAACCAGAAATGACAATGGCGACGGCAGCTGCGGTGGGGTTTAATCCCAAGCTTAGGCAGGTGGAAATAGCAAGAGGGGCAAATACATAAACGGTACCCAGAGTAGAACCAGTAAGGGTTGCCAAAACACTGGTGAGAACACAGAAAGCAAAAACCAAAAGGAAGGGATTAATACTGGTACCTAGCATGTTTGCTACGCTTTCGCCAACCAGAGCGGTTAAGCCAGTATTGCCAAGTGCATCAGCAACACCAATTACACCAGCAGACATTAAAATAATAGGAGAGCAAATTGCATCACGGATTTCTTTAAAATCCATAACGCCGATGGCGAGCAGCAGAGCAACGGCAAGACCGGGAACAACATAGCCTGCATCGCCAACTTTGCTTTGAAGAATCATGCCAACAACAGCGGCAAAGAAAGCAAAATAGGTAGTGTATTCTTTCCATTTAGGCATTGCGGCAATACCCTCACCCTGCGCTGCGGCATCTTCCGATGTATCAGCGATGGGATGGTCGGGCAAAGATTTGTACGCGACCAAGCACCATGCCAGAAAAGCCATAGAAAGAATGAAGTTTACAATCGTAAAGTTGACGATATTTACCTCGCCTACTGCGGCACCAGCGCTTTGCAAAACTGCGACCACAATGCCATACTGCAAGGCCACGTTTAACGGGATTAATGGATGGTTCGCTGCAAAGCCAGCAGACATAATAATCTTTGAGGTTGGCAGCTTGGGGTTATAAGGAATAGCGGAGAGCAAACCAAGAGTGAGCACGTAATATGCGGTGGAGCCAGTGCCAAACAGGCTGGTTCCCAGCATAACCACCATAACCAGCAGTGCATAGGATTTATAGCCGCCTTTGCTTGCCATGTTGTACATGGTGTTTTTGAAGGTGGCAATAAAACTGGTTTTTTGCAGGGCGGCTATAATCGCCATGAATGAGGCGAGCATGACAATAGTGGCGTTCGAAAAGCCTGCAAAAGCGGTTTTAATATCGGCGACGCCAAATAGAACCAATAACAGGCACGCAAGGATAGGCGGTGCACCAAAGGGAAGTTTTTCTGTCATGATTAAAATAATCATGAACACGGTAATCGCAAGGGCAATAATCATAGGGGTAGTCATTTGTTTTAGCTCCTCTCTACTAAGTTGAATCTGTTTTGCGGAGGGAACGAGTTATTCAAAATCGGGATTGTTTTTAGCAGATACCGAATTGCTGCCCTAGGGTAATGCGTTGGCTGCTTATACTTGCAACCCACTGTGGTGAAAAAGAAGACTTTGTTTTAGGCTTCCTTTTTGGCATTGGCAATACGAATAGCATAATCCATTGCGTTAATCAGGCTCAACTCATTTGCGTGGCCGCTTCCTGCATGGCCAAAGGCGGTGCCGTGGTCAACGCTAGCACGAATAATGGGCAACCCGAGTGTTACATTAATACCGGCAACGGCCTCCCAATGCTTTTCATCGCGATTGTACACAAAGCCTTTTACTTTTAGAGGAATGTGACCTTGGTCGTGGTACATCACCACAATAATATCGTACCAACCGCCCAGTGCTTTTGAGAACACCGTATCAGCGGGAACTGGTTTCTTGTCTGGAATCAAGATACCTTCTTCCATAGCAATGTTAATCGCCGGCTGAATCTCCTCAACCTCTTCATATCCGAACAAGCCGTTTTCGCCGCAATGAGGGTTCAAACCGGCAACTGCAATCTTGGGCTCTTTGATACCTAGTGACTTGCAGCCCTCGTTTGCAATGCGAATGCACTCTAGCACACGGTCTTTTTTCACCAGGTTGCAGGCATCTCGCAGAGATACATGTGTAGAGACATGAACCACCCTTAGCTCATCGTGAGCCAGCATCATGCTGTACTTGGGGGTCTTGGTGTAATCGGCATAAATTTCGGTGTGGCCGGAGTAATGGTGACCAGCCATGTTAATGGCTTCCTTGCTCAGAGCGTTGGTAACGGTTGCGTCAATTTGCCCGTTCATCGCCAGCTCAATTACCTTGACTACATACTGAAATGATGCTTTGCCACCTAATGCACAGGCGCCTATCCCAAAGGGCTTTGGTTCTTCTAACTCAGAGCTGTCGGGAATTTTATCTGCGGGAACTAAGCCCAAATCCATTAGGTCAATCGTGCCGTAGGTGTACTTGCCTTCCGAAGGGGAAGAAATTACATTCAGCTCCAAATGGATGCCGTGCAGCTTTCGGGCCACTTTTAAGGCGTAGCGCATGGAGGTTTCGTCGCCTACGACCAGTGGTTTACAGCGCTGGTAAATTGCTGCATCTGCCAGAGCGCGAACGGTGATTTCCGGCCCATTGCCATAGGGGTCTCCCATTGAAATACCAAGAATCGGTCTTAACTGCGTCATAGTGAATTCTCCTTTTTAGCACATGCCTTTGTCAGCATTTTCCTTTAATACTTCTTTTAGAGCGTCAATGCCTTCCTCACACAGGTAATGGAAGGGGCGGCGGCAGTCACCTACGGGGTAGCCTAGCAGAGAAACGGCTTTTTTCACAACCGTGTTGGGGTTGCCATATTTGAATACACTGCGGAAAGAGGCAATTGAATCTTGTGCGGACTCGGCCTCTTCCAGCTTACCTGCTTTGAATAACTCGTAAATAGATGCTAAGGTTTGGGGATATACGTTTGAGCACCCTGCGATACCGCCTGCGCCACCCTCTTTCAGGCAAGGCAAAATTAAGGCATCGTTACCAGACAAGACACGGAAATCTTTATCAAGCTCTTTGGTTAAAGTGATGTAGGCGAGCAGGTTCTCCCAGTCTCCGCTAGAGTCTTTAGCTCCCATAATAACGTCTACATCCTTTGCCAGCTTAGCCACGGTTTCGGGTAACAGCTTATTGCCGGTACGTGCGGGAATGTTGTATAGTACAATGGGAATATCCACATGCTTTGCAATTGCTACATAATGGTCGTACAGCTCTTTTTGAGAGGCCAAAGCAAAGCTGGGGGTGATGATAGAGAGTACGTCAGCTCCGAGCTCTTGTGCTTTTTTGCTCATGCGGATGGTGTCGGCGGTAGAAATACAACCGCTGCCCGCATACACAGGAACGCGACCCTTAACTTGATCAATGGTAGCTTCAAGAACCTCAACCTTTTCGCCCTCGTTGAGTATGTAGCCCTCACCGTTGGTGCCAAAGGGAAAAATGCCGTGTACCCCACCCTTTAGCAGTCGCTCAATTTGATTCCGTAGCTCATCGGTATTTACCGATTCGTCTGAATTCATGGGAGTTAGTATAGGCGTAATAATACCTTTTAGTTCTACATGCTTCATAGTAACGCTCTCCTCACTTTATTTACATAATTTGTAGGTACAAATTTCTTGCATCCTCAGCGGTGACTGTGCGCATGTTGTTTACCAGCAACCGTTGCACCTGCATACCGGCTTCGACTAGGCCATCCAAATCCTCACGTGGAACGCCAAACTCCTTTAGGCTGGTGGGAATATCGAGATGGCGAACAATGTTCTCGAGCCGAGTGATCACCCAATTCGCCTTTTCTTGTGGGGTGTGGCAGGTTTTTAATTCCTCGTGGCAACAGCGGTCGTAAGCTTGTGCCAAACGCTCCTCGCAAACCGGAGCATTAAACCGCATTACTGGTGCCAACAGAATGGCATTTGAAACCCCGTGGGCAATGTGGTATTTGCCACCCAGAGGGTAGCTTAAGGCATGAACGGCAGTGGTACCAGAGGCTGTAATGGCCAACCCGCCATAGTAAGCTGCAATTTGCATTTTATTTTTTGCATCCATTGCTTCGGGATCGTCGCAGGCTTTTTCAATGTTATTTAGGATAAGGTCAAGCCCTTCCAATGCGTATAAATCGCTGAAGGGATTTGCTTTATTGCTGGTAAAGCATTCAATGCAGTGTGCCAAAGCATCCACACCGGTAGCGGCAGCAATGGGTCTGGGCAAGTTCTTAATCATTCTGGCGTCCAGTATGACATAATCAGCAATCATATTCTCATTCACGATGCCAACTTTTAGTTCCTTTTCCGGAACAGCAACAATGGCATTGGGTGTTACCTCTGCGCCGGTGCCGGCAGTAGTGGGGATTAAAAGAATCGGAACACACTTTCTGGCACGGCTAGGGTCATCCAATAGTTCTTTTACACCGTATTCGTTGGTGACCAGCACACTGGCAAGCTTAGCGGCATCCATCACACTGCCGCCACCGCAGGCAACAATCATATCGGCACCGCTTGCTTTAAACTCATCCACAAGATTTTGTACTGCAGTGTAGGTAGGCTCGGCGGGAATCTCATCTAGTACATAGTAATCTACCCCTGCGGCCTTTACTGCTGATTCCGGCAATGTAAACAAGCCACTGGTTTGAATTCCTTTGTCGGTAAACATGGCAACACGGTGTACATTTTCAATTTTAAGGATTTGTGTAATTTTATCGATAGCGTTATTCCCGCCGTACACAGCATGGGGCATTTTTAAATTGTATTCCGTCAGCATTTCAAATCACTCCTATTGCGTTGGATTAGTAGCATTTGCTCGCACATATTATCATTTTGCGCCTTCGCCAGAGGTGGGGTTGTATACGCCAACTCGTTCGCGCTTTGCACCAGCAACGTCCTCTTCTTTCAAGCAAACGTACTTAATGCACTTGCGTGTATAAGCGGCATACGTTAGGTGCAGCATTCCGTCAGCACTTTGCATTAGGTAAGGGTACTCATATTGCTTGTTGTTGGTTTTATTCTCTTCACCAACGTAACCCTCGCCGCGCTCCATCCAACGAATTAGCGGGAAGGTTAGGCCACCGTCTTCCGAAAGTGCTACGGCGACCGGGCAGCGCAGGCCAGGCCATGCAGCTTTACCAGAAACGGGCGTGGGTGTGCAGGTAGGATTATAGGCAACAGCGATTCGCCCGCTTTGGGTGCGAATCGCACTGATGGAAGAGTTGTTATTGGGCAGTGGGGTGGGCTTTGGCTCTGACCAAGTTTCTCCCCAATCCAGAGATTCACTACGGTAAATGTTGTCGGCTTCCCGGCTGCGCATGAAAGCTGTTAAGTGGCCATCTTCCAGTTCCACAACGGTAGGGTGAACACGACCTCTACTGTTGGGCATTTCTACCATGCGCCAAGTTTTGCCTTGGTCGTCTGAAATTTGGAACACACTGGGGTCGCCAGAGAGACCATCCTCAGAATCGGTGCATAGCCAGTTTCCAAAAATCCACCGCCCGTTTTTTAATACCTGAATGGGCTGGCGGCAGAAGCTGCCCTCTCTGGAGAAAACGGTCTCGTAATCGCTCCAGGTAATACCACCGTCAAGGCTTTTTTGGCAGCGAATTTGTGAGGTGAACTGCATGTTATCTTTACCCGCGACACGGTCAAGCTGGGCGGTGTACATGCACCAAACGGCACCGTCCGGGCCGTTAAATAATGACGGGTTCTGTTCACTGCGCCTAGGGTCGCCAGAAACGGAGACCGGCTCCGTCCAGCGGTCTGCGCCCTTTGGGAGACGTGCGCAAACAATATGTACATCGGCGTCCCCTTCATATGTACCTGCAAACCAGCAGCACAGCATGTCACCATTGGGTAGCTCTATCATGGCGGGGGAATGGCAGGTGGCAAATGGTCCTGGAGGCACCAATCCTTCCGCAGTGCCCATTTCCTCATTGCGGAAGATTTGTCCGTCCAAAGTCAGACCCGGGAGAGTAGGGTAGTTCATAACAGTACCTCCGTTAATTTGATATAGATTGTTGAGAAATCTGTTCCGCCAAATTCAAAAGAAGATCTCGCTCTCCAAAACCACCAGATTTTGAAATGATATGGTAGGTTTTTTGAATGTAAACAAACTTGGTTAGAACAACACCGGTTGCTAGTTCGCAAATGGGAGTAAGCTCCGATACATGAACTGCCCGCATTAACGCCAGCAGAGTGTCGCCGCCCGTGCATAAAAGAGTTGCCTGTAAGCCGTAATCCAGCATTCTCTTCATTAAAACCGCCAGATTAGTTGAAATTCGTACCCGAAGCTGTTCTAGTGTAAGACCGTGTTCCTGAGCATAACTGTCGGTATCTTTACATCCCTCTGGGTCGTTGGCATCTAAGATGAAGCGCTTTTCTTGCCTTGCAATAGCAAGCCATTGGTGGATACATTCTTCGGCGAATTTACTGTTAGCCCAGCTTTGTTCCAACTTTTGAACCGCAGTTAGATTTACATGGGGAAAGCCTTGCTCTTGTGCCGCTTTCATTTGCGAGATGGTAACTGGGTTAACACTGCCGCACACTACAAAAAGAGTTTTTTGTAGTACGGGAAGCCTTGGTAGCTCTCCCTTTAGATTCAAAAGGTCTGCCAGTACGGCGGCAAACCCGGCACAGCCTGCGCAAAATTGCAAGTGCTCTATGCCTAACTCTTTGCCAATCTGTCGTAGGTCTGCATCGGTTTCCGCATCAAATAAATGAATACCGGGGCCTGAGATTTCAGTAATCTCTTGCCGTGGGTGCATGACGACCGGTACAGTTGTTTGCTTGCCAAGAATCTCTGCAACTGAGGAATCTAAAACAGGTTCAAAGGGGTCTTGCCCAAATACACTTTGTGCGACCGGAACGCCGTTAATATAGTGGATTCCCTCTTTGGTGATTCGGTTTAGCTTGGGAAGCGCCGGCAGGAACGGGATCGTCGTAATTCCGGTCGCGTCCATTAGCGCCGTAAGTTCGCTGCCTACATTACCTCGCAAAGCGGAATCTGTCTTTTTATAAATGTAAGTGATACCGGCATTTTGTGCCCTTATCACAGTGTTGTAAACGATTGCATAAGCATCCTTTGGTGATAGGTGACGCGTCTCTGCCACCATTACCAATACTTCCACGTTTTTTTCAATTGACCGGAAATCATAGTTCGGATCTGTTACAACGGTTGTTGCTGCCCCTCGAGCTGCAAATTGCACTCCAGTGTCAAACGCTCCCGTAAAGTCATCCGCAATGATTAGTAGCCTTGCCATTTATGTACCTCCTGGATGTTTCATTTTGAAACAAGTTGTAGGAGCGAATTTTGCTTCCTAATATAATTTTTAGAATGATTCATCCTATCTTCATCTACTTTTATGTTTATTTTACATATCTGCGTTGTTTTGTGCAATCATTTTAGTTCTTATATCTGTTTATATTTGAAACGTATCGAAAAATAGTTGTGCGCTATTTGGTTGTTTGGTATAATGTGTTTATAATTGAAACGCATAAAGGGAGACGCACATGAAAAAGTTTATTCGTGTTTTGGGAATCGCACCTTATGAGGGAATGAAAAATCAGATGCTAAAGCTGGTAGAGGAATACCCACAAATTGATTTAACGGTTTATGTAGGGGATATGGAACAAGGCCTTATCATCATACAAAACAACTTTCATGGTGATTACGATGCGGTCATATCTCGTGGCGCTACGGCACAAATGCTGCGTCAGCACCTAACGATTCCAGTAATTGAAATCGATATTTCTATGTACGACATTCTATGTGCGATTAAGCTTGCAAATGGGCTGAAAGAAAAAACAGCAATGATTTTCTTTGCTAATATTCGAAATCAAGTGCAGCCCTTATGTGATTTGTTGGAATGCGATATGGACATATACACAGTAAATTCTGTGGAGGCCGTAGAGCCAACATTGCGTAGTCTACAAGAAAAACAATACCACGCAATCCTCTGCGATGTGATTGTTAACACCACTGCCCAGCGGCTGGGAATAAACTCTTTTCTCATTACCTCTGGCATTGATAGCATCCGCAATGCGTTTCACCACGCCTTACTTTTGTGCGACAACCAGCAATACCTGCGGGATGAAAATTTGTTCTTTCGCGAGCTAATTCGAGGGCAGATTGGGCAGACCATTGTGTTCGACATCCAAGGTAATTTGTTCTTATCCACCTTGGATGACCCGAAGCCGGAAATTATAGAGCTGCTGCGCCAAGAGTTAACACAGCCTGCTCAAGAGGAAGAACGGCGCATTAGCCGAACCCTCGGCGGGATGCTCTATTCTATACGCGTGCGGCAAATTGGTAGTGGCACTTTGCGTTATACTGCATTCTTTTTCGATGCCAGAAAATTACCGGTATCACCCAATCAAGTGGGAATCCGCTTTTCTAGCCGGGCAGAAGCGGAGACCGAATACTACAATAGTATTTTCAGCTTTGCCGGGAATCTTTACGGCTCTCAGCAAGAGACAGAGCAAATGAACCAGGGCACGGCACCCATCATCTTTACTGGGGAGGATGGCACTGGCAAGGAATCCATTGTTCGTATGTTTTACATTCGAGGGCCACTGCGAAATAACCCGTTTGTCTCCATCAATTGCAGTTTGCTGAATGACCGCAGTTGGGCTTTTCTTATGGAGCACCACAACTCCCCCTTGGCAGACGAAGGCAATACTTTGTACTTTGCAAATGTAGATGTTTTGTCTCGGGAAAGGCAGTACCAGCTAATTGCTGTATTGACAGAATTGGAGGTGTGCCGTCGCAATCGGGTAATGTTCTCCTGCGTTTGCCAAAGCGATGAGCATATTTCGAAAGTGGGTGCTTTGTTTCAAGATAAGCTTTCTTGCATCTCGCTGTATCTTCCGCCTTTACGGCAAATTTCGGAACGCATTCCTACACTGGTAAATTTGTGTTTGAGCCACATGAACGTAAATATGCCTCGGCAAATTCTAGGAGCAGACTCGGAGGCGTTGTCATTGCTGCAACATTACCCTTGGCCGCATAACTACACCCAATTTCGCCGGGTGATTGAGGAGCTTTCCCTAACAAGCACCAACCAAATTATTACTGCCGACAATGTGCGCCGTGTATTACGGAAAGAAAGGCATGTTGGTGCATTCTCTCACCAAAAGGAGAATGCTGCCGCTCCGCTGGATTTAAACCGCACACTGACTGAAATCAGCCAAGACATCGCCCTGCGGGTAGTAGAAGAAACGGGCGGAAACCATACCGCCGCCGCCAAACGCCTTGGCATCAGCCGTACAACTCTATGGCGGCTGTTGCAAAAATGAGCATACAAAATCTTCAGAAGTAAAAAGCCCCTGATTTTTAACTAAGCTTCGCCTATTCAATAAATTGAGAGCCTTTTTAAAATAGAATAAAATGTTTTAAATAATGTTCGTTTTTTCTACACTAATTCTCAATGGTAGGTGCAAGCAAACGTTATCAATTAAGAAGAACAGCCTTAAAAACATGTTATTGTTTTTAAGGCTGTTCTTTTATTAATAATATATTGATTTCATATTTGTGGAATGGGTCTTGTGAAACATGAATTATGCAATAACATTGGTTTGCAAACGGTGAATGAGAGGCTTTTATCCTATTTCTTAATTTACCGTGAGCTTTGCCACATAAACCAAAAAAGAAAAGACCCCAAAAGGGTCTTTTCAATGGTCGGAGTGACAGGGTTCGAACCTGCGGCCTGATGGTCCCAAACCACCCGCGCTACCAACTGCGCCACACCCCGGTATACTCTATATGTATGTTTTTATATTCGCTTTGACATAAAGCAGTAAAAACACTCGCTCAAAAATTATAGCGGAAAAATATGAGTTCGTCAAGTGATTGGACAAAACGTATTGAAAAAATAGTATAATAATTGAAAAATTAAAATAATAAGTGTTTTTATAAAGTATTTTTTCGATTTCTTTGGTAAAGCGCTAAATTTTTTTAAAGAAAAGACGAAATTACTAAATGAGGTCTTATTTTCTTATATCCTTTTGTCGACTTATTATGTAAAGCCAATAAAATAGGATACGAAAAACAGATTAACATATGGAGTTTTTACCCCAAACATAAGGTTAAGGGAGCTGGTTGAAAATGAAAAGTATCCGTTTCAGAATCGCCTCAATTTTATTAACTGTAATAGTCCTGTTAAGTGTTTCTTTTGGCGTTGTCAGTTCTTTTGTAATCAAATCTGGGGCAGATGAGGTTTTTTGGATCGTTATTCTAACGTTGGTGTACTGTCTCATTGGTGTTGTGGTGTCTTTTTGGATTGGCGGTAAAATCGCGAAGCCGATTTCCACTTGTGCTGACCGTTTGTATGCGCTTTCGGAGGGTGACCTCAATTCACCTGTGCCAAAAATTAGCTCAAGAGATGAAACAGGCCGCTTGGCAGATGCAACAGAAGTAATTGTTACAAATCTACGAGCTATTATTTTAGATTTAAATACTCTTCTGGCTGCTCTTTCGCAATCGAATTTTAATGTAAAGTCGCAATCAAGGGATGCGTACCGCGGTGATTTTCAACCGCTGTGCGACCATTTTGAGAAAATTGTATCTTCTTTGAATGATACCTTCGGCCAGATTAGCCAATCTGCCACAATGGTATCCAACGAATCGGAACAGGTGTCGTATGGTGCGCAGAATCTGGCACAGGGAGCCTCCGAGCAAACCGCCTCCATTGAAGAGTTGGCGGCAGCAATTCACCATTTGTCCGACAAGGTAAAAGAGAATGCCCTTAACGCAGTTCAGGCAGGTGAATGGGCTTCACAAACTATGGATGAAGTTGGCCAGTGTAATGATAAAATGCAGGGCATGGTTAAGGCCATGAAGCGCATCGACCAAACCTCTTCGCAAATTAGCAATATTGTAAAAGCAATTGAAGACATTGCGTTCCAAACCAATATTTTGGCTTTAAATGCAGCTGTTGAGGCCTCTCGTGCAGGGGAAGCCGGCAAGGGATTTGCCGTTGTGGCAGATGAAGTTCGTAACCTTGCCTCTAAAAGCGCGGAATCGGCAAAGAGTACCTCTTCATTGATTACCGATTCTCTCAGCGCAGTCTCTGAGGGTTCCCGCATGGTAGACGCTGCGCTCGATGCACTGCAGGCGGTAACAAAGAGCATGGCAGAAACACAGCGTGAGCACCGTGAAATTGCAGAGGTAACCGAAGAGCAGTCTACCGCGGTTGACCACCTTACAACGGTAATGGATCAAATCTCTGCAGTAGTACAGACAAACTCGGCTACGGCGGAAGAAAGTGCGGCGGCAAGCGAGGAGCTTTCTGGTCAGGCACAAATGATGAAGTCGCTGGTGTCCCAATTCCAGCTTCGGCAATCTTCCACCTCCAGTAGGAATACCAGACCATAAATCTGCCTAGAATAATAGTACATTGGAGCGGAGCGGGGGTTTCTCGCCCCGCTTTCTTTTGAGTGTTTTTACTACCTTTTATTCTACAATCTTACATTTATCTATGAAATGTAAAATAACGCCGGTAAGCTGTGTTTTCGAAAAGTTAAATATTTTACGATTATAATGCCTTTGGGTTACTGAGCGCACTCTTTGCATTGTGTCGAAAAAGGTGTTATTATAAGGAAAAAATTGCCGTAGCATCCGGCTTGTCGGAGAGCCGGCGTCATTTTATCACCGGGGGGATTTCCATGAAGTACTTAATTGTTGGAACAGGGGGAACAGGCGGAGCCATTGGTGGCTTCCTTGCCGCAAGTGGAAAGGATGTCTCTTTTATTGCAAGAGGCAGCCATTTGCAGGCAATTCGTGAAAATGGCTTGGTCATTGAATCAGAGCTGCGCGGCAGATTGCATATTGAACATGCACAGGCGTTTGATATGGAGAGCTACGATGGTAGCCCAGATGTTATTTTTGTTTGTGTTAAAGGGTATTCCATGGAAGATGTGTATCCGTTCCTGCGCCGCGTTGCACGGGACGATACCATGATTATTCCAATACTAAATGTGTATGGCACAGGCGGTAAAATGGCAGTTCGAATGCCCGGTCTAACGGTGGCAGACGGCTGTGTTTATATTATCTCGTATCAATCTGCGTCAGGTGAAATTACGCAGAAAGGCCCTCTGTTTCGAGTGGTATACGGCAATCGGGATACGAGCTGCCCGCCCATTTTTTATGAGATTGAAAAAGACCTGCGTGAGAGCGGAATTGATGTAATAGTTTCAACCAATATCATACGAGATGCGTTTCAGAAATTCTCCTGCGTTTCACCAATGGCAGCGGCAGGTGTATTCTTCCAAAATACGATGGGGGAGATTCGCAGTAATCCTAGAAAAAGAGAAGTGTTTGCCAGCCTTGTTGGAGAAATTGGGCAGTTGGCGCAGGCAATGGGGATTCCCTTTTCAACGGATGTAGTGCAGGAAAATCTGGATATACTCGACAATACCGCACCGGACAGTACAACCTCCATGCAAAGGGATTTACTAAAAGGCGGCCCGTCTGAAATGAATGAGCTTCTGTTTGAAGTGGTTCGTTTGGGGAAACGCTATCAGATTGAATTGCCAACCTATGAGATGATCGCACGCAGTAAGGGGTATTCCGAAGCATTTGAGCCCATGTGGCTGGGGAACCTGCAACTGAGGAACCGTTTGGTGCGTTCCGCAACGCGTGACGGGGTGGAAAACGAAGACGGCACCGTGAGTGAGCGTCAGCTTGAAATTATGCACACGCTTGCTTCTCACGAGGTAGGCATGATTATCAGCGGTCATTTTTATGTTCACCCGCAGGGACAAGCCTCTGCCTCCCAAAATGGAATTTACGACGGTCGTTTTCTACCCGGTATGCGCCGTATGGTGGATGCGGTGCACGCAGAAGGGGGCTGTATTATTGCACAAATTAACCATGCCGGCGGCAATGCAGATGTGGAAGAACCGGTTGCTCCATCAGAGCGGGTGTACTCTAAGGGTCGCCTTGCTCGCGAGTTAACACACGAAGAAATGAATGAAATTTGTGAGTGCTTTGCAGAGGGCGCTTCCCGAGCCTATCAAGCAGGGTTTGACGGTGTGCAGATTCACATGGCGCACGATTACCTTCTCAGCCAATTCTTAACGCCAATGATGAATTTGCGAGCCGATGAATACGGTGGTACGGCAGAAAATCGGTTCCGCTTTTGCGGCGAGATTATTGAGGCAGTACGGCGTGCTACCTCGGAATCTTTCCCAATCCTTGTGAAGATAAACAGTAATGTGCTAGCAAATGACCACCAGTATGAAGAAGACTTGCGGTATTACCTAAAGCAAATGGAATTGCTGGGCGTTGCCGCGGTGGAACTTTCTGGCTGTGATTTTACGAAGAAAACAGCAAGCCAACGGACATACTATCTGGAAAGAGCGGCTCGAATGCAGAAAGAAACGGAAATGCCGCTGATTTTGGTTGGTGGGGTACGTTCCCTGCGAGACATCGCCAAAGTATTGGATTCTGGAATTCGTATGGTAGCACTTAGCCGACCGCTGATTTGCCAAGGGGATTTGATTTCCCGTTTACTTTCCGGTGAACGGGCAAGATGTACGGGCTGCAACCAATGCTTTACTCTGCCGCGTACCAGAGGAATTCGCTGCATGTTCCATGGAATGGGTGGTTAAGTTACCCGCTTGGAAAGGATAAGAAATGAACCGAAGACTTGATATTATGGAAAACGCGCCGGTCAGTAAGGCTCTGGCATACTTGGGCTTGCCGACCATTATTGGGCTTTCCGTAACAGGTTTTTATCAGTTAGCTGTCAGCTTTTTTGTAGCGAAAATGGGCACGCAGGCCATGGGAGCAATCTCCATTGTGTACCCGTTAATACTGATTATGCCAGGGATTGGTTTGCTGTTCGGGAACGGGGGAGCCGCCTATATGGCAGAGCTTCTCGGCGCAGGGGAAAAGGAGCGGGCAGAAACGGTGCTTGCCTCCACCGCTTTTTATTGCGTTCTGTTCAGTGTGCTTACACAGTTATTGCTACCGGTTATGCCCAGTTTACTGGTATTTATGGGTGCCTCGGCATCCGTTCTTCCACTTGCTGTGCAGTATGGTCAAATACTGGTCATTTCTTTTTTATTTCATATTCCATCGGTTTGCATGAATAACTTAGTGCGGGCTGAGGGGAATGCCTCCCTTAGTATGATTTCGCAATCCACCGGTGCAGTGCTCAATGTGGCGCTTACGCCGCTGTTTTTGTTCTATTTTCATTGGGGGATTCGCGGGGCGGCGGCATCAGCCGCAGTAGCGCAGTTTGTGGCATTCTGTATTTTGGCACAGTATTACCTGCGTGGCAAAAGCTATTTAAAGCTCGATTTTCGCAAGGTTCGTTTTCAGTGGTGGATACTCGAGCCAGTTTTAAAAATTGGAGTGCCGTTGTTGTGCATTAGCTTATTCCAGAGCATATCTATGACGGCAGCCAATATTGCAGCTGCCCCGCATGGGGATGCGGTCGTAGCAGGGCTTGGTATTGCCAACCGCGTGATTGGAATGACAACGCTTGCGGTAACCGGCTTTTCAAGGGGCTACCAAACCTTTATCTCTTATTGCTATGGTGCAGGCCAGCCAGAGCGTATCCGTTTGGCCACCAAAACAGCATACCTGTGGGGTATGCTTGGAGGCTTGGGAATCTCTGCCATACAAATTGGGTTTGCGGGAGGAATCGTCGCAGCTTTTTCAGACGATGCAGAGGTAATTTCAATTGGTATTCAGGCATTAATCGCGGGAAGCTTGCTGTTTTTCACGTATGGCTACCAATCGATGGCAACCGTTTATTTGCTTTGCATTCGTTATAGTAAAGCGGGGTTCGTGTTTAGCATTCTACGGCAGGGGCTTGCGTACCTTCCGCTTCTGCTTGTATTTGACCGTTTATTTGCAGTTAGGGGAATACTGTATACCCAGGCCGTGGCAGACCTGGTAACCACTGGGCTGTTGGTTCTTTTTCTTACCATTACAAAGCGCAGCCGTAAAACAGCACTGGATATGGCGTTGGAAAAAACAGATAAATAAAAAAGCCCTGCTTAGGTTTCCCATTTAATGAGGAAAGTAAAGCGGGGCTTTTAATATATGCGGCTTCTTTTCAAAAGCAATAGTTATAAAAATAAAATGGATTTAGCCACGACTAAAGTCAGTTAGCTCCAAGCCCTCGTTGCGTTCGAGCGCCCAGCGGATGTTCCACTCGCTGGTGAACAGCAGCAGGTGGTGACCCTTGAGGTCCTGAATCTTCTTTGTGTCGGAGGTAACGGTAATCTTTTTGGGGTCGATTTCATCGTTTGAAATCCAGCGGATGTACTGGTATGGTAAAGGTTCCAACCGAATATCTACATTATATTCGTGCTTTAAGCGGTATTCGAGCACTTCAAATTGCAGAACACCCACAACACCAACGATGACTTCCTCCATGCCGGATTCCAGCTCTTGGAAAATCTGAATTGCACCTTCCTGTGCAATTTGCGACATACCTTTTACAAACTGCTTACGCTTCATGGTATCCATTTGGCGAACACGGGCAAAATGCTCTGGTGCAAAGGTGGGGATTCCTTCAAATAGTATTTTTTTACCGGGCGCACACAGGGTATCGCCAATCGAGAAAATACCCGGGTCAAACACACCAATGATGTCTCCGGCATAGGCTTCCTCAATAATTTCGCGCTCCTGCGCCATAATCTGCTGCGGCTGAGACAGCTTGATTTTTTTGCCCTCCTGCTGGTGTAAAACCTCCATGTTCTTTTCAAACTTTCCGGAGCAAATACGCATAAATGCGATACGGTCACGGTGAGCTTTGTTCATGTTGGCCTGTATTTTAAACACAAAGGCAGAGAAATCGGAATCAAAGGGGTCAACTTCGCCCTCAATGGTTTTGCGGGGCAGAGGGGAGCTTGTCATGCGCAAGAATTCCTCCAAGAACGGCTCAACACCAAAGTTTGTGAGAGCAGAACCAAAGAATACAGGAGAGAGGCGCCCATGGCGTACGGCATCCATATCAAATTCATAGCCTGCACCATCAAGCAGCTCAATGTCGTCGCAGAGCTGTTCGTGCAGGTACGGGCCAATCAAGGTTTTCAGGTTGGGGTCATCCAGACCTGAAACGGTGGCTTCGGCTTCGTGCTTACCACTATCCCCTTTAAAGGAAATAATCTGGCTGCTGTTGCGGTCATAAACGCCCTTAAAGTCTTTGCCACAGCCAATTGGCCAGTTCATCGGGTAGGTCTTAATACCGAGCTCCAGCTCAATTTCTTCCAGCAGGTCAAAAGGATTGCGTGCTTCACGGTCCATCTTATTAATAAAGGTAAAAATAGGGATGTCGCGCAGCAGGCAAACTTTAAATAGCTTTCTGGTTTGCGCTTCCACACCCTTTGAAGCATCAATTACCATTACAGCGGAATCCGCCGCCATCAGCGTGCGGTACGTATCCTCTGAGAAGTCTTGGTGCCCGGGAGTGTCCAAAATATTAATGCAGTAGCCCTCATATTGAAATTGCAGAACGGAGGAGGTAACGGAAATTCCTCTCTGCTTCTCGATTTCCATCCAGTCAGAAACCGCATGGCGGGAGTTCTTTTTTCCCTTAACCGAGCCAGCCAGAGCAATGGCTCCACCGTATAGCAGAAATTTTTCGGTCAGCGTTGTTTTACCTGCGTCAGGGTGCGAAATAATCGCAAAGGTTCTGCGCTTTTGAATCAAAGATCGATAGTCACTCAAGTTAGGTTCCTCCGTCTATCCAGTAGTATCGAAAACACTTTGACAGTATACCACGAGCCGTGCTAAATTTCAATTTATCCGATACAGAAAAGGAAAAAATATGGTAAGATATAAGCAAAGCGGTTACACTGCACTGCCGTATAGAACGGCACAAAGCTATTTTGCCCGTATTTCGGGATTGTAAGCCCGTTTTACGTGTAAAAAGAAACGATAAAGGAGAGGATTTATCATGGAGCTGAACGATTGGAAAAACCTATTAAAAAGCAGCCGTAGTACACGCGGGTACGACGAAGGCCGTAAGGTTCACCGCGAGGAGCTGGAGCAGCTGGTGGATTGTGCACGTTTTACACCCTCTACCATGAACATGCAGCCCTTGCGCTACCGTTTGGTACATGAACCGGAGGAGCTGCAAAAGCTACAGCCGCTCACCAAGTGGGCGGGTGCACTCAAGGGAATGCACTTGCCAAAGGAAGGGCATTGCCCGCAGGCATTTATCGTGATTTGCCACGATACCGATATTGCCGCGGCAGGCCCCGGTTTTGCGCGAGATGTGGGCATCGTATGCCAAACCATCATGCTTACCGCAAACGTAATGGGGCTAGGCGGGTGTATTCTAGGAGCTTTTTCTGCCGAGGCAGTGCAGAAAGCGCTTGAGTTGGAGGAGCACCTGATTCCCATGGCGATGGTTGCCGTTGGCAAGCCGGATGAAACCATTGTGCTTACCGAAGTGGAGCGCGGTGAAAGCGTTGTTTACTACCGTGATGAAAACGGAGTGCATTACGTTCCCAAGCGTAAACTGGAAGATGTGCTTATTTAATTCTAAATGAAATATAAAAAACGGCTTCTTTTTAAGTAGAAAAGAAGCCGTTTTTTCCATTTTTATCTTTATCGAAAATGATAACTCTACGGAGCGTTGATTGTACTGTTGGCTGTGGCAGGGTACAATAATCTTGTGCCTAGCAGCTGATGTATGAACCTGCTGTAAATGCAAATTGCGAGGCGAGAGGAGAGATAAAGATGAACGATGCAGCGAAAAAGGCTTTGAAGAACCAATATAAGAATAGCAAGCAGGTAGGCGGTGTGTACCGTATTTGCTGTGTTCCATCCGGTGAATGCTGGGTTCGTTCCAGCCCGGATTTAAAGGGTGCTAAAAATCGGTTTGAATTTCAGTGCGCCACAAAGCTAAGTCCAGAGCCTGCAATGGCACCAGCATGGAAACAATACGGTGCAGGTGCATTTGGCTTTGAAATATTAGAAGAGATTGAGAAAAAGGAAACACAGACATCCCGCGAGTTTTTAGAGGATGTTGCGGCACTGCTGGAAATGTGGAATGAAAAGCAGGGTGAGGGAGATGACAATGGAGCAGAATAAAAAAATAGCACGCTTTCTAAATACGGAGGGTAAAATTACGCAATTGCCGCAGAAGCAGAGTGTTCGGTTGGCGCTGCTAAGCTATTTAGCACAGCAGTTTGAGGAGAACCGCTTTTACACCGAGCAAGAGGTGAACGCCTTGTGCGAAGAGTGGCACACCTTTGGCGATTACTTTTTGCTTCGACGTGAGCTGATAGACCAACACTTTTTAAGCCGTAAGCCAGATGGCTCTGTTTATTGGAAAGTAATAATAAAAGAAGTCGAGCCAGACTCCACGGTAAATCTCACATGAAAAATGATATGAAAACCTCTCTTTGCCAACATAACGGTTTCGACACTGTTTTTTAGGGCTAAGAGAGGTTCTTTTTTATTACTATCTTTTATGGAACTTATACTTTTAAACTAGCGCCGCTGAATTCCATGGCGAGATTGGTGTAATATAACCACAGTGGTTCTCGTGAGTATTGATTGCACAATTTTATTTCAAATTTCCCATTTTCATATTTTCTTTTAACCACTTCTAAAATTCGTTTAACTTAAATTTAACATTGCGGGATTAAGATAAAAGCATGCAAATGAGAAATTGAGAATTTCAGGAGGAAATGAGAATATGAAAAAACAGATGATGGCATTGGTTGCAATGCTTTTGGTGGGGGCAACTGCGGCAACTGGTTGCTCTTCCACAGTTGAGGGCAAAAGCGATACACCCTCCGCAGCATTGCCTTCCCAATCCGTCGCATCCACCGCGGCGTTGAGTGGTAAATTAACGTTAAATGGTTCTACCTCCATGGCAAAGGTTTGCCAGGCACTTGGCGAAGGATTTATGGGAAAATACCCGCAGGTCACGGTAGAAAAGGGTGGTACGGGCTCTGGTGATGCCGTAAAAGCAGTTAATAATGGAACCGCATTGATTGGCGATTTGTCCCGTAATTTAAAGGATGAGGAAAGACCGGCGGATTTTGAAATCAACGAGATTGCAATTGATGGGATTGCCATTGCGGTAAGCCCCAAAAATAAGATTGACGGCCTGACCAATGAGCAGGTGGCAAAAATTTATACCGGGGAATATACCAACTGGAAGCAGTTGGGCGGTGACGACAAAAAAATCACCGTAATCGGCCGCGAGGCCACCTCCGGCACACGAGACGGCTTTGAATCCATCTTCAAAGTGAAAGAGAAAACTAAGCTCTCCGCTGAGCTTTCTTCCACGGGAGAAGTGGTGTCAAAGGTAAGCAGTGACCCCGCGGCGATTGGCTATGTATCGCTCGATTCCGTGAACTCCTCCGTGAAAGCGTTAAAGATTGACGGAGTTGAGGCTAGTGAGGCGACGGTTGCAAATGGTACGTATAAAGTACAAAGACCATTTATCGAAATTTATAAAAAGGGCAGCGATAATGAGCTGATTAAAGCTTGGTTTGAGTTTATGAAATCGGATGATGGAAAGAAAATTATTAAAGAAGCCGGACTAGTAACAAAAGGCTGAGCCGATAAAAAAGCTTACCCGGTGTATCAAAATGATACACCGGGGCGCTTTGGCATTGGGCGAAGGAGGGCATAAATGGAACACACGATGGACGGCCAAAAGGGCCGAGAACGAGAGAAACAGAGGAATGCGGTATACCGTTTGGTAGCGGCTGCACTGGGGCTGGCAAGCATACTGTCTTTTTTACTCCCTTATATTACATTTGTTTTTCGTGGATTAAATTACACCGTGAGCGGTGTTCAGCTTGCGTTTATTAAAGGGTTTTGGGTGGTTGGCCCGCAGCAAAGCGGCCTTGTTACCGTTCCCCTTGCAGTGCGCGCCAGTATTTTACTGGGGCTGCTTTGTGCTGCCGGTGGATTTTTACTCATGGTGCTAAGAAAAAAGCCGGTAACAGCCGGGCTGCTATTCTTGCTTTCGGGCATATCGCCGCTGCTTGTGATGGCCGCCTCCGGTGCCATACAAACTGCTGTGACTCAGCTCAATATCAGTCAAGTGGAAATACGGTTCTTATGGCCGTTCGTATCCACATTGCTTGGCGGCTTGGTTGCCTCTGTATTGGCATTGCGCACACAGGGGGTGGAGCGACTCGCGGAATCGGTATTTCAGGTGTTTGCTTGTGTCTCCATCGGTTCTGTAATTCTGCTCACCATTTACATTATTTCAGCTGGTTTGCCTGCTATTTCGCAAATTGGGCTGGTTTCCTTCCTGTTTGGGGAGAGCTGGAAGCCGGGAGCGGATGTATTCGGGATTCTTCCCATGATTCTCTCTTCCATTGCCGGTACGATAGGCGCCATTATCATCGGCGTTCCAGTCGGGATTTTAACCGCTGTGTTTTTGTCTGAAACAGCGAGCCCGCGTCTTGCTATGCTGGTGCGCCCCGCTGTGGAGCTGCTTGCCGGTATTCCGTCGGTTATTTATGGCTTTTTTGGAATGCTCGTGATTGTTCCTGCCATTCGTGGGATTTTCCCGGAGCACACCATTGGCGACAGCCTCCTTGCGGTTATTTTAATATTGTCAGTAATGATTCTGCCTACCATTGTGAGCGTTACGGAAACATCTCTGCGGGCGGTACCAAGCACATTCCGTGAGGCCTCACTAGCACTGGGTGCCACACAAACCGAAACTATTTTCAAGGTAACCTTGCCCGCTGCAAAATCCGGAATTTTGGCGGGAGTGATTCTTGGTGTAGGACGTGCCATTGGTGAAACCATGGCGGTGATTATGGTGGCGGGTAACGTGGCAAATATGCCGTCGCTGCTCGGTACGGTTCGCCTGCTAACAACCGGCATTGCGATGGAGATGTCGTACGCCTCTGGTCTGCACCGTGAAGCCTTATTTGCGATTGGGCTGGTACTGTTTGTTTTTATCATGATTGTAAATCTGATGTTTAATTATATCTCAAAGAAGGGAGTGCAGATTCATGCCGAATAAATCCGGAGTGTTAGAACCAAGCGCTTCCAATTCAAAACTTTCGGTGCAAGGGAAATCCCTTTACAACCGCAGAGCAAAGCCGAAGGACGTGTTTTTAAAGCTATTGATTAACGGTGCGGCTTTTTTATGTGTTGTTGTATTGGTTGGTATTTTGGGGTATATTCTAGTAAATGGCATTGGTTATGTTAGCTGGCAGTTTCTTTCTACTCCGTATTCCGAAACGAAAGCGGAGCTGAAAGGAATACTGCCCATGATTATTAACACCATGTACATTGTCGTAATTACGTTATTAATCGCTGCACCCATCGGTATTTGCTCTGCGATTTACCTCACGCAATACGCTAAACAGGGAAAATTGGTAAAGGCGATACGCTTTACCACTGAAATACTCTCGGGAATCCCCTCCATTCTATTTGGGTTGTTTGGTTATACCGTATTTTGCATTCTATTCCGCCTTCAAATCTCGATTTTGGCGGGCTGCCTTACCATGACGCTCTGCATTTTGCCAACCATAGTGCGCACCACGGAGGAATCGTTGCTTTCGGTTCCGGCATCTTACAAAGAAGGTGCATTTGCTTTGGGTGCTGGCAAGCTGCGTGTGGTCCTTGGTATTGTTCTGCCATGTGCAATGCCCGGTGTGCTTACGGCTGTTATTCTTGCCATGGGGCGCATTGTGGGGGAATCTGCTGCTTTGCTGTTTACCTCTGGCCTTGCCTACCAAATGCCCAAAGGCTTTTTTCAGCAGATATTCAGCAGTGGGCGCACTCTGACGCTTCACTTATACCAAACAGCCCGTGAAGCCACCACGCCCGATGCAATGAACATTGCCTTTGCTACCGCATCGGTTCTTCTCATACTGGTATTTCTGCTCAATCGTTTGGCAGGCGCACTTTCAAAATCCCTGCGGAAAGGAACCGATTAATGATGGAAACGAAAATATCTATTCAAAATTTGAATTTATTTTATAAGGATTTTCAGGCACTTCATAACATTTCTCTCAATATTCCCGAAAGCCAGGTAACGGCTTTTATTGGGCCGTCCGGCTGTGGAAAATCCACCTGCTTGAAAACACTCAACCGCATGAACGATATGGTGTCCGGCTGCCGAATTGAGGGCAAAATCACCATTGATGGTGAAGATATCTACGACCCTAAAACAGATGTAAATTTGCTGCGCCGCCGTGCGGGCATGGTATTCCAAAAGCCGAACCCGTTTCCGATGAGTATATACGATAACATTGCCTATGGCCCGCGTGTTCATGGAATAAAAAGCAAGGGTCAGCTCGATGAAATTGTAGAAAAATCACTTCGCAGCGCCGCCTTGTGGGATGAAGTAAAAGACCGCCTGAAAAAATCGGCTCTTGGTATTTCTGGTGGACAGCAGCAGCGCCTTTGCATTGCTCGCGCACTTGCAGTTGAGCCAGATATTTTGCTGATGGATGAGCCAACCAGCGCACTTGACCCAATCTCTACGCAAAAAATTGAAGATTTGCTGGATGAACTGCGCGGCCAGTACACAGTAATTATCGTTACCCATAACATGCAGCAGGCCGCTCGTATTTCCGACAAAACAGCATTTTTTCTACTAGGTGAGGTTGTGGAATTCACAGAAACCAAGGTGATGTTTGAACAACCCAAGGACGAGCGCACAGAGCGCTACATTACTGGTCGCTTTGGTTGATTTTCCCAGGCTTGTCTGATATGATCAAAACAGAGAACGCCGGCGGCTTGCGGCGGGAAGAGAGGAAACTATGGCTAGAAAAATGTTTGAGCGTGAGCTAGAGGAGCTTGCGCAGGAAATGGTTTCAATGGGCAACGACGTAGACGGCCGCCTGCTTGAAACAATCGAAGCCTTACGAACACTGGACTTAGATAAGGCTCGGGAGGTGGCGGAAAGCGATGAGCAGATTGACCGCCAAGAGCACCAAATTGAAAAAATGTGCCTGAACTTAATTGCGTTACAGCAGCCTATTGCAGGCGATTTACGCATGATTGCAGCTTGCCTGAAAATTTTAACGGATATGGAACGCGTAGCAGACCAGTGTGCCGATATTTGTGAGATAGTTGCGGGCGGCGATTTTAACGGTAACAGCTTGGCTCTTTCGCATGTGGTACACATGCTAGAGGAAGCGCGTGGAATGTTCCGACGCTCGATTGATGTATTTATTTCGCACGATGTGGAAGAGGCAAAGGCAATCTGCCAGTATGATGATGTGGTAGATATGATGTTCTCCAAAATCATTTTAGAGATGTGCGACATCATTACCCAAAACCCCCGCAATGTGATGTGCGAGGTAGACCTTATCTTCATCACCAAATACATTGAGCGTACGGCAGACCATGCCACCAATATAGCCGAATGGGTCATTTATATGGAAAACGGCGTACACCCCGAGCTCAACGAAAAGATTTAAAGCAATGATAAATCACATGGCAGCAAAACGCCTGTATGTATGGATGTAGCCAAACGTAGTGAAATAGGTAGGGTGCAGTTGCCGAGAGGAGAAACAAAGAATGGCTTTGGTTTATATTGCCGACGATGAACCGAATATCCGCAAGCTGGTGGCGTTCGGCCTAAAGGACGCCGGTTACGAGAGTGCAGAATTTGCAGACGGAACCACTCTGTTGGCAGCAGTGCGGCAAAAAAGGCCCGACGCCGTGATATTAGACTGGATGATGCCGCCTCCAGATGGGCTTGCGGTATGCCGAACCCTACGGGAAAGCCCAGAGGGGAAAAATCTGCCCATTTTAATGCTGACTGCTCGTAGCGAAGAATTTGACCGTGTTTTGGGTTTGGAAATTGGAGCAGATGATTATATTGTAAAGCCTTTTAGCGTAAAAGAGCTGACTGCGCGTGTACGTGCGGTCTTGCGCCGCAGTGAGCGCGGTGCACAAGAGCAGGAGGACGAGGTGCTAAGGGGTGGTGGGTTGAGCGTAGATATTTCACGGCATACGGTAAGTAAAAACGGGGAGCTGCGAGAGCTGACCGCAAAGGAGTTCGACTTGCTCGTGATGCTGATGAAGCACCGTGGCCGCGTGATGACGCGCGATGCTCTGCTCGATAAGGTGTGGGGCGTGGAGTATTATGGGGATACCCGTACCGTAGATGTTCATGTGCGTTACCTGCGCCAGAAAATAGAGGAAGACCCCGAAGCTCCCCGGTTGGTACAAACCGTACGCGGTGTGGGCTATAAATTTACCGAACAGGATTAGCTCTTGTTTGTTTCGGTAAAAATTGCGTCTGGATGCGTCAAAATTATTTGGAATACGGAAAGAATTCCTGCGATTTTAACCTTGCCATTCACCATTCTGTCTTGAAAATCCGTAGATTTTTAATTTACAAACAAGGCCTACCTGCAAGAGGCTTCTTCTAACGAAAAAATGGCTTGCCCGGTAAATCTTTTTCATTTCGATTTACCGGGCAAGCTATTTATGAATACTGGTAAACTTATAATACGACACTTTTTTGAGATGCTTTAATAGGAGCACTCACCGGAATTTGAATTACACGGCTTACGGGCTTCCACACAGCTAGAGCGATGCCAAAATCGATCATGCTGTGTACGATGGTACCAACGCCGACCATGAGCAGTACTGAGAATGCAAAGCCCTTATTGTAAAATCCGCTGTTTAGCATTCCGCCAAAATAGAACATGGTTACCACAAGTGCCTCGCAAATCGCATGAACCAGTGCCAGAACAAAGCTGAACAATACGCTGGAAGCCGGCTTTAAAAGTACATTCGGGTACTTCTTTAAAATCAAGCATCCGGCGGCCACAAAGCCGAGGTGGCTGAGCGCACGCAAGGCAACCACTGGCGGAAGTCCCGCAAAAAAGAAACCAATACTGGTGCCTAATGTAACGGCAAAAGCAACCGGAGGCGAAATAAACATGGCAATAAAAATGGCAACATGGCTTGCAAGAGTAAAGCTCATGGGTTCAAGTACAATTTTTGGCGCAAACATGGGAATAACAATGCCAACTGCGCAAAGCAGAGCGGCAATTACCATGGTTACTATTTTTTGATTCGTTTGTTTCATCTCGTCACCTCAAAAAGTATCTTAAATAAATTTATTTTTGTTTTTCAAATGACATTACATGTGTCTTGACAGTATTGTAAAACAAAAAAGCGGAGGTGTCAAGACACCTCCACACAAATATTTTTGGTAAATTAAATATCCGTTTCACGTTGCTCAAGCAAATAGCCCTTTTGGGTTAGTGCAGCGAGTGTTCGCTCTTGGTCCTCTCGGCTGGTAAATGCAACGGTATGCAGATGTATCCCTCCTGTTAAATCGGAAAGAGGGGCAGAGTGGCTACTATTCAAACGCTCCAGAAAATCCGTAACGTCGTATCGCGAGCCAATACGGAGCTGGCCGCTTAGCTGCCCGTACACGGCATGCTCTACGGTTACATCCAATATTTTGCCGCCGTTGTCTACAATGGTAGTTAGCTCGTCTTCCATTTGGCTTCCGTTATGGCGGCAGGCGATAATAACGCGGTATTCACCCTCCGGTAAATCATACTCCAATACATAGCCGCGCGGGGTGGCTGCAATTTTCTCATTCGCGGCGCGCAGCAGGGCAACATCCCCCACTATAATTTGCCGGCTTACCTGAAACTGCCGGGCTATGGCACCGGCGCTTACCGGCTGGCGGCTTTGCTGCAATAGTGCTAGTATTTTTTCACGTCGTTCGGCAGAGGTCATCGGTAATCGGCTTCCTTTCCTGTTTCATATTTACCCGGGTACGCACTCCAGAATACGGTTGTTGTATCAATGCTTTACACACAAAATATTATGAGGTTTTTTATCATCATAGCATATTTTCAGGAAAAGTGGTATGCTTTTCAATTGACATGGAGGGATTGCAGGTGGAAAAGAAAAATCATGTTTTAAGGTGGTTTGGAAACGGTTCGGTAAAGCAGCGTCTAATGCTGCTTAGCTCGTTAATTCTATGTGCCGGGTTTTGTCTCGCCTTTGCGCTTGTGGCGGTTTTGGTGCAAAAGCAATACCAGGAAGAATTCACAAAGAGGCTTGACGCATCCCTCGCCATTATGGAAACACAAAACAACGAGATATGGGCGAATCCTCAAAAATATACCCGCGAGGAAAGCGAACGACTGGAATCCGTGGGACAGCTAATGCGGATTACCGTACTCGATTCCAAGGGCAATGTGGTAGGCGACAGTGAACAGCCGGGAGATGTGGATGACGATACCGTAAGGGGAAATCACCTCACTCGGCCAGAGATTGTACAGGCAAGCAAAACAGGCCGTGGCTACGATATACGCCTTTCAGCAAACCGCGGCGAGCGTTTTTATTATGCGGCAGTGCGGCTTTCTAACCAAGGGTACTTGCGTGCGGCACTTTCTATGGCAGACTTAGACCGCGTTACCCAAAAGTTTTGGGCGGGTTCTCTTGTTAGCCTGCTGTTAGGCCTGATTTTAATTTGTACGGTTACTTGGTTTATGGCGGACCGTTTTACCCTCCCCATCCGTAATTTGAGCAAGGTAGCTCGTCGAATATCAAATGGCGATCTTTCGGGTCGTATGAAAGGGGAGTTTACCGGCGAAATTGGAGAATTGACAAATTCATTCAATGTGATGGCGGAGAGTACCGAGCAGGCAGTTCTGCAAACACAGAAGAAGCAAGAGCAGCTTCTAGGGGTTCTTCAGGGAATGGATGATGGCGTGCTGTGTGTGGACAAAAACAATCGGGTGGTTTTCTTAAACCAGCGCGCAAGAGAGCTTCTTCATGCAAAGGATTTAAAGGAGGGTGGCGTGCTTGACGGCAGCCTGCTCATCCGCCAGCTTGCCGAGCGTATGCACAGTGCGGGGGAACAGAGCGAGCAGGACGCAGTGCACCGCGCAACACTCACCACCGGCGGCCCGAAGGAAAAGCAGTTTAACGTGTACATTGCACCAATCCCCGGTAAGAGAGAGGATGGAGAGATTCTCGCCGTAATTGCCGATGTTACCCGCATGCGCCAGCTGGAGCAGCTACGCAGTGAGTTTGTGGCCAATGTAACTCACGAGCTAAAAACACCGCTTACCTCCATTCGCGGTAGCATTGAGCTGTTACGAAGTGGTGACCGTAACGAAGAAACCCGGCGTTATTTTTACGATGTATTAGATATTGAAGCCGAACGCCTCCACCACTTAATAGACGATATGCTTGTGCTTTCTCAGATTGAGAACGCAAAAGATGACCCGTCGGCACGGCGTTGTAATCTAAAAGAGGAGTTGGAAGATACCCTGGAGCGGTTGCGTCCGATTGCCGAAAAAGCATCGGTTACCCTTCAGCTGGATGCAGACTCCACGTTATTTTGCGATTGCTCGCCTACGCGTATTGGGCAGTTATTTGGGAACTTGATTGAAAACGCCATCAAGTACAATGTACCCAACGGTACCGTGACCGTAACTGCCCTAAAGCAGAGACACATGGCGATTGTACGCGTGCGTGACACGGGAATCGGCATAGAGCAGGAGCACCTCGACCGCTTATTTGAACGCTTTTACCGGGTAGATACCAGCCGCTCACGAGAAATTGGCGGCACAGGGCTAGGGCTTTCTATCGTAAAGCATTTAGCCGCTTTGTACCACGGAGAAGTGAGTGTGGAAAGCGAAATTGGCAAAGGGAGCACGTTTACCGTTCGGCTGCCGCTCTCCATGGAGTAAAATTTGGTTATTATGTATCGTGCATTTTTTCGGAATGTGTTATGTTTTTTTCGTTCACTTGCATTAAATTCACAGCATCTTGCAGATTCGATTGTGCAATGTGGAATGAAATAGAGTGTTCACTCTTAACTTTGTGTATTTTTGCAGGACGTAGGCGTATCATCATGCAAAAAAATGACCAATGAAATCGTTGCAAAAGGTTCCATAGAAATACAAGATACAGTTTGTTGCATTTATACAAAAACAGGCACATATCAGCAAAAGAATCGGGTACGATAAAAAGGCTGAAACCGGTAAAAACTTACCGGTTTCAGCCTTTTTGGGGAGGAGTTGTATTGAAAAAGGTACGGCATCCGCCGCGGTCTTATTAACAAGTAAAATGGGTATATCGAAATATTATATTTCTTTTACCCTAGTATAAACCACTATATACAGTAAAGTCAAGAATTTAACAAAAGCTTAATAATGAATCTGCTTTTTTCATAAATTGCATGGCTAAGCCATTTAATATTTATTATGATTGACACAAATTCAGCCATTATTCAAAATAGGAAAAATTTTTAGCATTTTTTTCTTATCTTGTGTTTACAGCCGGAAAATGCTACACTTTTAGTAATTCATTCACTTATTTTTATCTTAATTAAGATATTTGAAGAATAGAATTTTATAGAGTGCGCTGCACGAACGGAGAGTTTAAATGTTAAAAAAGAACGAGCTACATGAAATAGAGATTACCGGGATGACCGCAGAGGGTAACGGTGTTGGGCGCGTAGATGGTATTGCAGTATTTGTGCCGGGTGCGGCCGCCGGTGACCGGCTGCGCATTCATATTGTAAAAACAGCAAAAACCTATGCTGTTGGTAAAATTCAAGAAATATTAGTGCCATCCACTCATCGAATGGAATCGGACTGTCCCGTGTCGCTTCAATGCGGAGGGTGTGCCTATCGCCATATCACGTATTCCGAAGAGCTGCACGCAAAGGAGACGCGAGTTCGCGACGCGTTGATGCGAATTGGCGGCATGCAGAATCCGGAGATTCAGCCGATTGTTGGCTCACAAAATGTGAATGGATACCGCAACAAGGCGCAAATTCCGCTTGGTAAGGACAAGCAAGGGAACCTCATTGCCGGATTTTTTGCAAACCACAGCCATCGTATTGTACCATGTACTCACTGTGCCTTGCAGCCCAAACCGTTTGAGCAGGCACTTTTGGCTTTTTTGGAATGGGCAAACCAAAGTGGAGAGAGCGTTTACGACGAGACGACTCACAAAGGGAAGATTCGCCACCTGTATTTGCGTGCTGCACAGGGAACCGGAGAGGTTATGATTTGTGTGGTCGTAAATGGAAACGGACTCAAAGGGGAAGAGTCCCTTGTTACGCTTCTGCGCGAGAGGGTCGATGGCCTGAAATGTGTGTTGATTAATAATAATAGGGAAGATACAAATGTGGTTCTGGGCAGGCGCTTTCGCACTGTTTGGGGGCAGGATTTTATAACAGATAAGATGTATGGGCTGCAATTTCGCATTTCTCCCATGTCCTTTTACCAAGTGAACCATGACCAGGCAGAGAAGCTTTATGCTCTGGCCAACGATTATGCTGGTCTTACAGGAAAAGAAACGGTGCTCGATTTGTACTGCGGCACAGGTACCATTGGCCTTTCCATGGCAAGTCGCGCTGGTCGTGTTATTGGAGTAGAGGTAGTTGAGCAAGCAGTTGAAAATGCTCGTGAAAATGCGAAGTTAAATCGCATTGAGAACACAGAGTTTTTATGTATGGATGCAAACGAGGCAGCTCAGCAGTTAACGCAGCGCGGCGAAAAACCTGATGTTGTAGTGCTTGACCCACCCAGAAAAGGTTGTACCCCCGAGCTGATTCATACGGTAGCTGGAATGTCTCCCTCCCGTATTGTATATGTTTCTTGCGACCCCGCCACACTGGCACGTGATGTAAAACTCTTCCGAGAGCTTGGTTACACCACTGGTCTAATTACTCCGGTAGATTTATTCCCAAGAACAAAGCACGTGGAGTGTGTAGTGAAGCTTGAAAGAGCGGAAGGTTGATGATTTATTGTAAATGAAAGAGGTAATAATGGGAAATACGGATAAGTTTGAAATGATAGCTAATATATATGACACTCCTGAAAGAGTGCAAATTGCAAGGGTATCATCAGATGCTATTCGTGAATATCTAGTGGATGCTAAAAGTAAGAATGCTATTGATTTTGGGTGTGGAACAGGTCTTGTTGGAATAAACCTGCTAAGCGATTTTAATTCTATGCTTTTTCTAGATACATCACAAAATATGATTGATCAAATTAAACAGAAAATTTCCGGTTTTAATTTACAGAAAGCAACTACATTATGCTTTGACTTTGAAAAAGATAATCTTTCAGATATACAAGCTGACTATATTTTTATGGCTCAAGTTTTACTCCATATTAATGATATTGAATTAGTTTTATCAAGATTATTTAATGTTCTAAAAAAAACTGGACATTTACTAATTGTAGATTTTGATAAAAATGAAAAAATAGTTTCAGATATGGTTCATAACGGATTTAATCAATCAGAGTTAACTGAAATTATGAAAAAAATAGGATACAAGGATATTCAGTCTAAAACTTTTTATACTGGAAGCAATATATTTATGGGACATGATGCATCCTTGTTTATTCTTGATTCTCAGAAATAGAGTTTAATAATAAAATGCCTAGCTCCTGAATTTTAGGAGCTAGGCATTTTATTATTTATTCCATATCAATAATTTTAAAAAGTGCGTTCTTCAATATGTCTTTTTCTTTATCTGATAAAGATTCTAAAAACTTATGATTCATCTCGTTAACAACAGTTTCAACACCGTCTTTAATCGCCATAGATTTCTCTGTTAAAGAAACAATGATAGCTCTCTGATTATTTTGATCTATATGTCTTTCAATAAGGTTATTCTTTTGCATCCTATCAAGAATACCAGACACTGAAGATGCTTCAAGACTCAAAAGTTCCCTTATTCTTGATGGACTTATATCACCATATTGCCATAGACAGTTCAAAACACTATATTGTGCTGGCGTTATACCATATTCTGAAAGTTTTTTCGAAAAATATTTAAAAACAGTATTCTGCGAAGAGCTCAACAAAAAATTAATGCAATTTCTAACTTCCATATTTTCACCTCTTTTTTATATTGACAGTATATCACAAATTTGATATGATTCAAGATGAAAAAAGTTCCTATAACGAAATGTTTTTGTTAAAAACTATATTTAAACAAAAATTAATAAACTAAGGAAGGTGTAAAATATGGAAGGTAATTTTAAGGCTCTCGTAGTTCGAGAGGAAAATGGACAAGTTTCACATTCCATTGAACAAATTAATACTGAAATGCTTTCTGAAGGAGATGTGCTCATTAAAGTAGCATATTCATCGGTTAATTATAAGGATATGCTGGCTGTACAAACAAAAGGCGGCGTCATTAACAACTATCCAATGATTCCCGGTATTGATTTAAGTGGTACAGTGGTTTCATCGGACAACAGTAAATTCAAAAAAGGGCAGAATGTTCTTGTAACTGGTTTTCAGACAGGTATGACGCATACAGGCGGCTATGCAGAGTATGCTAGGGTTCCTGCGGAATGGGTCGTTGCACTACCGGAAGGACTATCACTACATGATGCGATGGTAATTGGCACTGCTGGTTTTACGGCAGCTCTTTCAATTATGACACTTGAATCAAAGGGTATGTCACCGAATAGAGATCAGCATATCCTTGTTACAGGTGCTTCAGGTGGTGTGGGAAGTGTTGCAATACAGCTCCTTAAGGAAAGTGGCTATAAGAATATTTATGCGCTCGCTAGAGAAGAAAGTGAAATAGAGAAGCTTCTTTCCATTGGTGCCACGGATGTACTACTGGCTCGTGATGTGTTACCGGAAAAACAAAAGGTACTCGACAAACAAAAATTCCATTACGTTCTTGATGTTGTAGGCGGGGAAGTAGCCTCAGGTTTACTACCACAGATTTATTATGGTGGAAGCATGAGCATGTGCGGCAACGCAGGCGGAATTAAGTTTAACAGTACTGTCATGCCGTTTATCCTTAGAGGTGTTAGCATTCTCGGTGTTGACTCTGTAAACTTCCCAATTGAAAAGCGTGATGCAATTTGGTCGCGTTTTGCTGGTGAATGGCACATTATGAGCCAAGCCCTTGTTAAAGATGTTGTTATGGAAGAACTAAGCGAAGTTTTTGAAAACATTAAGGCTGGTTCTCACACAGGACGACATATTTTGAAAATGGGATAATAAAACCTTTAATGAATTTGATTCTGCAGTATAGTTGTGTGAATGAACAATTTCAAAACTCTTTCCTTTTCTTTTGATTTTCTAAGCGTAGTGTTCAAGATTCAATACAATAGGGTATTAGTAATCCGTTTTGAGAAAATAACTCTCCAACAAGGTACCAATGGGCCATCGCGACATCATTTTTGACTGTTCAAGGCATGCAGTAGTGTTTTCCTGCTCGATTAGAAATAAAGTATTAAGATTAAAATAAAAGATGAAAGCGTGTAGAAAAATTGTTCTACACGCCTTTTTTATGCTAAAATATAAGACAAAGAGCAAAAGATATATTTAATTTCGGAGGAAAAATGGGTTATAAAATACTTCTATTTGATTTAGATGATACTTTGTTAGATTTCGGAGCGAATGAAGCAGATTCGTTAAACAAATTGTTTGAAAAAAACGGATATACTTTTTCGGATGAGTTGTTTGGAGTATATAATTCCGTCAATAAACAACTATGGGCTGATTATGAGAAAGGAGATATTGTATTAGATGATGTGCTGAATTCAAGATTTTCAGAAACTATGTTAAGACTTGGAAAAGTTGTGGATGGAATTGCATGGGAAAATCAGTATAGAGAACTCTTGGGTGATGGAAGTCAGCTTATAGAAGGGGCTTTAGAATTGTGCCAGAGCTTGTCTGCAACCCATAGACTGTATGTTGTAACGAATGGAATAACAAACACTCAGATAAAGCGATTGAAGCAGTCAGGCTTATATGAATTTTTTGAAGATGTTTTTGATTCTCAAAGCGTCGGATTTCAAAAGCCATCAAAAGAATTTTTCAATTATGTAATAAATAATATTAAAGATTTCAATATAAACGAGGCACTTATTATCGGGGATTCATTAAATACCGATATAAAAGGTGGAATTCTTTCAGGAATTGATACCTGTTGGGTTAACATAAAGTCACAGAAAGAATCTGCAGAAATTCAGAGTACATACACAATCACAAATTTAGCAGAATTATATGACATTTGCATACCCTTAAATCCCGAAAATTGAAGTACAGTTTCACACCCCAACTCTCCAATTTTAGTTCTTTTGGAAAGTGTACTTATATTTGTGAATATATAAAAGAAACAAACGGTCTGCTTGCTATGACTTTAATAGTACTGCGGTACTAATGATGTATAATGGTCAATTTCCTGTCAGGAGGCATAATCATGCTATTTACTACTTTTTATTTTAGTGGAACAGGAAATACAAAATGGGTGGTTGAGCAATTTAAAAGTACAGTCATTCAAAGCGGTCATCAGGCCGAACTTTATTCGATTGATGATTTTAAAAGATGCAAAAGCGAAAATTTAATTAAAATCGTTAAAGAATCCACCTGCATCGGTTTTGCTAATCCCATATATGGAGCTGATATTCCTTCCATAATGAAAGCTTTCATTCGATTTCTGACAGATAGTTTAAAAACCGAGAAAGTTTATTCAAAACCGTTTTATTTCATCAATACATTTGGATATGTAAATGCATATGGGCCTTTCGAAGCAAAGAAGCTATTTGATAAAGACTGCTTTAAACTTATGGCTTATGTGAATATCAGAGTATGCAATAATATATCTACATATAGGCATAAATCACAATTAGTGAGCAGCAAAAAATTGAGAATCAGAAAAGCGCGTGCTGAAGATGAGCTGAAAATAATGATAAACCGATTACTGTCCTCGAAAAAACATATCAAAGGGATTGGGCCATACTTGTTACCCGGAATCTTAATACGGAAAAAGACTCAAAAGGTGATTCAAAATAATTATCAGTTGTTGAGCGTACAGGCAAAAACATGTAATAGGTGCATGTTATGTTTAAATAATTGCCCGACACGCTGTATAAAGCTTAATAATCAACAATTTGAGTTTTCAGCTGAATGTACTGCTTGTATGCGTTGCTATAATTTTTGTCCTACCGCATCGATTTGGATTAATGGGATATATACTGATCCCAAAGAGTATTTTCGATACAGAGGTCCGGAATAATTCGGTGTTGCCAAGGTGGTTTTGTAGAAGACCAAGCAAGATAAAAGTATTTTCGGATTCAATCCACAGGACATATCAACGTGGCTGAAGATGTGAAAATTATTGCAAAAGGACAACTTCTCATTTAAATTAAACATTGATTAATGCCTACTCATAAAACAGACATCTTTATCATTATAGAACAAAAAGGTGAAGCGGATGAAATATGTAGTATTGTTTCGTGGAATCAATGTTGGTGGCAAAAACATCATTAAGATGAACGACTTAAAGCAACTGCTGCTTGACCTGAATTTCAAAAACATTCGAACCTATGTCCAAAGCGGAAATGTGGTATTGGATTCCGATCTTGATGAAGCTTCTTTATACAATACGGTTAGCGATGGTTTCGTGAAACGGTTTGGGTTTGAAATTGGCGTGATTATCAGAAATATAGATGAGATTCAGTATCTTATTGCGCAAATGCCGTTCTCACTAGATGAGATGATTGCTGCCGAAACGGCAGCCCCTCAAGTAGAGCACCTATATGTTTGTTTTCTAGAAAGTCTACCGGAGCAATCGCAGATTGAGGCCATTCGCAGAAAGTATGTCGGGTCAGACATACTACGAGAGAGAAAAAGGGAATGTTATCTCCTTTGCCACCAAAGTATACGAAAATCAAAACTAGCCGGCTACATTTCCAAGGTGTTTCATACGGCTACGGTACGAAATTGGAAAAGTGTTTGCAATCTATATGATATGATGGAAGACAACCCAATACGAAAAAAATAGAGAGGTATCTATATGCAGTATGGGCCAGACCCTAATGTAATTTATCCGAACGAAAACATAAAAAGCGTTTGCTATATCAAGAATGTAATTACCAGACCGAATATTACGGTTGGTGATTACACCTATTATGATGATATCAACGGGGCGGAACGATTTGAGGAACACGTTACGCATCATTACGAATTTTTAGGAGACAAGCTTATCATTGGTAAATTCTGCGCCATTGCCAAAGGGATTGAATTTGTTATGAATGGTGCAAACCATAGGATGTGCAGTGTTACCACGTATCCATTCAACATTATGGGACATGGTTGGGAAAAGGCGACTCCGTCACTCGAAGATCTTCCCTTCAAAGGTGATACGGTTGTTGGGAACGATGTATGGATTGGGCAAAATGTCACCGTTATGCCGGGAGTACACATTGGCGATGGCGCAATCATCGCCGCAAATTCCGTTGTGGTAAAGGACATTCCAGCATACCATATCGCAGGAGGAAACCCCGCGCGGGTTATTCGCCAACGTTTTGATGATGACTTAATTTCTTATCTACTGGAGCTTAAATGGTGGGACTGGCCCGCCGATAAAATATATGAAACTTTGGATGCCCTGTGCAGTGGAGATTTAACAAAAATCAGAGCTAGCGAACAGAAGTTATACAAAATTCAAAAGCTATGAATTGCAATTTCAGTCTTTTAGAAGAGCATTTACGATAATCAAAGGTCCATCGGTGTACCCGGTGGACCTTTGATTATCTAGAAGGGTTTCAAACAATATGTAAAAAATGAGCCCTTGTTCAACCTATGTGAAACCTATATAATATGCTTAATCCATGGAATTCCACGAAACCAGATTAACAAGAAAGAATGAATACTGCCTTGACAAGTCCTCCCATCAATTAATGAGTATAATAACATTTAGCAATTGCAAGATACTAGTGTGTGAATCATTGCTTAGGAGATATAAAATATGAATATTGTTGATTATGTTGAGTCGCAAATGGAGGACTTTAAAACCGCTACATTCAATCGGGTAGACAGCTTAGTATTATCTCAATTTAGCTATATTCATTTTAATAAAGTGGTACCTGGGTTAGAGGATGCGGAAGAACCTGTAAGAATCGGCGATTTACTCAAAGCAGAGCATATTCCACACATGTTATATAATGTACGAGACCCCAAAAGCAACCATAAACTGTTGCTTGCTCTTGGAATGAGCCCTAGATTTCGAGACATTTGCATGTGCTGCTATTCCGATAGTTTAGACATTACCTTACAAAAGCAGTTTGCAGCGGTCACCTACCTCATTGATGATAAAACTGCGTATATTGCCTATCGGGGTACCGATGCGACCCTTGTCGGTTGGAAAGAGGATTTTAATATGGCGTTTATTTCTCCTGTGCCAGCGCAGCAGGAGGGGGTTCTATATTTGAATGCGGTTGCGCAACGCTTCCCACATGCTCTCATGGTTGGTGGGCATTCAAAGGGCGGGAATATTGCAGTATATTCTGCCATGGAGTGCAATCAATCTATCCAAGACCGTATTGTGGGCATTTATAGCCATGACGGCCCCGGTTTTCGAGATGAAATTTTCGTAAGCGAAAAATATACTAAAATTAAGGACAAGATACACAAAACGCTGCCTCAATCATCTTTAGTGGGAATGCTTTTGCAGCATCAAGAGGATTACATTGTAGTAGAAAGCAACGAATTTTGGATTATGCAGCATGACCCATTCTCGTGGGTAATTGATAAAACAGATTTTCTATATACACAAGGCATCACGAAAGATGCGGAGTACATCAATACGGTTATTAATGAGTGGCTCTCTTCTTTGAGTGACGAGAAGCGGGAGTTATTTATTTCAACCCTTTATAGCGTATTTGAATCCATTGGAGTTGTAAATTTTAGTGATTTAACGGAGGATTGGAACGTAAAAGCACTCAAAGCTTTGGAGGCTATACGAGGAATTGATTCAGAAACCAAGCATTTTGTTTTTGATACCATAGGGTCGCTCCTAGAGCTGTATATAAAGAAATTACATTTTAGTCGTTTTTCTAACTTGCCACTCTTGCATCATCAAGATGTGTAATGGGTACTTTTGTATCGCAAGAATGTAATCTTCCACTAAAAATGAAAAAATAATTTAGAATAGGAGGGCACTTTGAAAAGCATTCATCTATATTTAAAAAGAAGTGAACTCTTTCAACAGAAAGCAAGTAGCATTCAGTTAAAAATCCCGTTAGCCATAGCTGTTTATTTTGCTTTATGGTTAATTGGATTTGGAATCGGTCGATTTTTTACGTATGCAATTTTTAATGCCCTTGCACTAGATACAAATACCAATGAAACTCTCGCATTTAAAAAGCTAATAGTTTGCGGAACACAAATTGCTCTTTTCTTTTTATGGGTGAAGTTTGTGGAAAAAAGACCTGTAAATTCAATTGGTTTTCAAGCCAAGAATCCTTTCCGGCATTACATTACTGGATTTGTTCTTGGCTTTGGTACGATTTCAATCGTTACCCTAATTCTGTTTGCAACTGGAATGATTACCATTCAATACGAATCACAGGCCTCCAGCTATGTAATTTTAAAGCTAGCAATAATGGCGTTTGGTTGGATGATACAAAGTGCTTCTGAAGAAATAGCAATAAGAGGGTGGATGATTCCCAGATTAGAGCAACAAAGTTCGCCGCTTACGGCAGTTTTCATAACCGCCATCCTATTTGGGATACTTCATTTATTTAGTGCAGGAGTAACCGCTTTATCTTTTCTAAATCTAATACTTTCGGGTGTGTTTTTTGCCGGTTATGCTATCAAGGATGGGAATATATGGGGTGTTTGCGGACTGCATTTTGCTTGGAATTTTGCTCTTGGTAATATTTATGGGCTGCCTGTTAGCGGCTTTGCAGATAATGGTATAAGGCTATTTCAAACACAGCAAATTGGCTCTGTTGTTTATACTGGAGGGGATTTTGGCCCCGAAGGTGGTCTCATTACAACCATTGTTTTACTGCTCGCAATTGCAATATTAACAATAAGAAGGAGAAAGGAATGGTTTATTTCTAATATGCTGTAAACGAATTGATAGAATAGAAACGTATTTAAAAAGGAGGCTTTTCCCAGTGAAGAAAGTGAATATGGAAGAAAAGTTGAGTGCTTTTTATGACTACTGGTCACCCAAAATTGTGGGTGAGTTAAATGATACTTATATAAAACTTGTAAAGTTAAAGGGTGAGTTTGTATGGCATTCGCATGAAAATGAGGATGAATTGTTTCTTGTGATTAGAGGTAGTCTAGTAATGAGGCTTCGTAATGAAGATGTTGTTTTAAACGAGGGTGAATTCTTTGTAGTACCAAAAGGTGTAGAACATATGCCGATAGCGGAGGATGAAGTACATGTTATGCTTATTGAACCCAAAACAACGCTAAATACAGGCAACGTAAAAAACGAGAGAACGGTAGAGCAGCTAGAAACAATATAAATACTGCAAGGTTTAAAAATGCTAGGTGCTTGCCTAAATAAGTTTGTAGGGACAAGCTCTCTACTTATCGCATTTTGTTTGCCAGTGTATTTCCTGTTTAGAATACGGAATATTTGTATGTATAAGGTGGATACCGCTTTCATTTTTATATCAATAAGGAGATTCAATAAATGACGCAAGAAGAGTTTTCGCAGAGATTTCTGTCTCGCCTAAATAAACAACAAAAAGAGGCGGTACAGACGGTAGACGGGGCAATACTGCTTCTTGCCGTTCCCGGGAGCGGTAAAACCACAGTGCTTATCACACGGTTAGGGTATATGGTTTACTGCCTTGGTATCTCACCGGAGAGCATTTTGACCACGACCTATACAGTCGCCAGTACCAATGAAATGCGCCAACGTTTTATCTCTCTGTTTGGAGAAAGCTTTAGCCGCAACATGGAGTTCCGTACAATGAACAGCCTTTCGGCAAAAATAATAGACTACTACAACCAGAACCATGGGAAAGGGCAACCCTTTGAATTGATTACGGACGATGGTGTATTGGCACATTTGGTCGGACAGCTTTATCAAAGAATCAATAACGATTACGCCACTGAGAGCATCATAAAAGATATTCGCACTTCTATTACTTACATTAAAAATATGATGCTGTCAGAGGAAGAAATTGAAAATTGTGATTTTAGCACCCCACATATGCCTCAGATATACGAGCAATACTGTAAAGAGCTTAAGTCAAACAGACAAATGGATTACGATGACCAAATGAAATATGCGCTCAATATTCTCAATTTGGTTCCGCCAGTCCTCGCGCATTTTCAAGAGCAATATCGCTATATTTGTGTGGATGAGTCGCAGGATACCTCTAAAATACAGCACACCATTATTCAGCTGTTGGCAAAAAAGCACGGCAATCTTTTTATGGTTGGCGATGAAGACCAGAGCATATATGGTTTTCGCGCCGCATATCCAGATGCATTACTGAACTTTAGCAATGACTACCCAAACGCGAAAATCATGTTGCTTGAACATAACTATCGTTCTACAAATGAAATCGTAAGTGTGGCAAACGCGTTTGTGTCTAAAAATCGCTATCGCCATAACAAGTCAATCGTACCAACGCGCGGCAGCGGAGTGCCTATACGGGTAGTTGATGCAGCAAATCGAGTCACGCAATACCAATATCTTTTTGCGCTGGCACAGAATTGTGATTCCGAAACGGCGATTCTTTATCGAAATAACGACAGTGCCCTTCCCCTCATCGATATGCTGGAGCGAAATGGGATTCCCTATCATTGCAGGCAATTTGATGGAGCGTTCTTTTCGCATCGCATTGTTGCAGATATAACAGATATTATAAACTTTTCGTATAACCAACAGGATGCAGAAGCCTTTATGCGAATCTATTACAAATTTGGTAGCCCTTTATCAAAGAAAGCCGCTATTTTCGCTTGCGAACAAAGCAAGCGAACGGGAAAGCCGATTCTGGAAGAGTTCGTTCAATTTCCAGAGCTCAATAGCTTTGCCAAGGAAAGCGTTAATAATTTACGAACCATATTGCCGATGATTGTGGAAAGCAGCGCGTCTAAGGCCGTTCAACTCATTTGGAATACAGCAGGGTATCGGCACTATGTAAATGAAAATAAGCTGGACGAAGGAAAGTTTGCTATTTTGTGTATGCTCGGCGAAAAAGAATCTAGCCCGCGTGATTTGCTCCGTAGACTAAAGGAACTGCAAGAGATCATAAAAGAGCATAAAAACAGCAGCTCGAACAAGCTTGTTTTGTCGACCATCCACTCGAGTAAGGGGTTGGAATATGAGAGAGTATATTTGCTTGATGTATTTAACGGTACGCTCCCGAAAAATCCCGCCCCAGATTCTTCGTCTCCGGAGGAGCTAAGAGAGTATGAAGAAGAACGCCGCTTATATTATGTCGCCATGACCCGCGCGAAAAATGAGCTTTCTCTTTTTCACTGCCGTAGTGAGCAATCCGCTTTTACAACGGAGGTTTTAAACTCTCTGCCGGTAGAGGTAATGGGCGCAGACAATATTATGGCGTTATTTCAGCAAAGATTATGTGGCAAAACCTATGTACATAAAGACAATGGAAAAGGTACTGTGGTTGCACAATGCGGGTATTCTGTGCTTGTAGAGTATGAGTTGGGCACGCTTCAGTTGTTAACAATCGCACAGCTTTTAGAGCAGCGCGATACAACGGTTACCTACGAAGCTGCACCCAAAAGCAAGCCGAAGCAGCCTCATAAACGAACGGAAATTAAGAAAACGGGCATCACTGCGCAGCCTCAAAAAATCTTACTTACCAATGTAGAAGCGGGCAGGAGCGTTACGCATTCCAAGTTTGGGAAAGGTGTCATCACGGAATTTGACGGCACCTACGCTACCATCCGATTTGATGAAATCGTTGGGAAAAAAACAATTGATATGGCAATGGCAGTGCAAAATAAATTTATAGTAATGTGAAATGCAAGTTTCTATTGCCACGTGGCTGGTTGTTTTGTATAGTTGAAATATCCGTTATAAAAAAAGAATGGTTAGGGGAGGTTTCAAAATGAACGGTATTGTTAAAATTCGCAATGAGAAAGAAGCCGATTATAAGAAGGTAGAAGAAATTACAAGGGAGGCATTCTGGAATTTATATAACCCAGGGTGCATTGAACATTATTTAGTTCATGTAATGCGATCCCACGAGGACTTTTTGCCGGAGTTGGATTTTGTCATTGAAGTGGATGACCAAATCATTGGGAATGTTATGTACACAAAAGCAAAGCTGGTTGATGAGTCTGGCGAAGTAAAACAGATTCTTACCTTTGGCCCGCTCTGCATTCATCCGGATTACCAAAGAAAAGGCTACGGGAAAATGCTGTTAGAGCATTCTTTTCGTAAAGCGATTGAACTTGGCTACGATGTAGTTGTTATTTTTGGGAACCCGGGTAACTATGTAAGCCGTGGCTTTAAAAGCTGTAAAAAGTATAACATTTGTATGGAGAACGGCACCTTCCCATCCGCTATGCTGGTCAAGGAACTCAAGCCGGAAGCGTTAGATAATCGAAAATGGGTCTACTACGACAGCCCCGTAATGGCGGTTGACGAAAAAGAAGCGGAGCGTTTTGATGACGGTCTTGAGAAAAAAGAGAAAAAGTTTCAACCCAGTCAGGAAGAATTTTATATTCACAGCAACTCTATTTTGAAATAAGCCTCTTTAAAATTTTAATCCTTATCTTAAATAGCTATAAGACATTTCTATAAATAAATAACCTTCACTCACATATTGAGTGAAGGTTATTTTTCTTGTTATATTGAGGTTAAGCATATGAATCACTCCGTAATTTTTATTTCACGGGGATAATAGCTTTTGAATATGGAAACATCCACCGCTCTGCCCTTATATGCTTCAAGCCAAGTGCTATACTCTTTGTTGTTCCACACACTGCCATCCGCAAAATGAATCTCTTTTATTTCAAATAAGGCATATGCTACCTTGTTCGGGCCGGCATTAGGTATTTGGGGCCAGTCCATTGTTTCACTGTCGTATAAAGACCAACCGCCATTTACGCCAAGGGTTTGCTTTGGTAAAAGCTCGGATTCCTCTTTTACCAAATAATCATAGGTTGCTTGTGAGGATGAATCTAGAAAATTCCATTGCAATTTCAGTGGATTACCCAGCTTATCATACCCCAGCATCCCATACTGCATTTCAATAATGGTTTTGTCTGTATTGTTCGTTTTAACGTCGTGCAGGTAGGGGCAGCCATTGTCATAATAATAGAGCTCCACCTTGTCAAAAAGAAATGATGAATCAGGGTTTGAGGTCTTTAGTACTGGAGATAGGGGAATGGCTGCATGGAACCCTTTGTTCTCATTTGCTTGTGCAGAGGTAGCAAAAGCCGTAATCAAAACAGCTACTAATCCGATTGATGCTATTCTTGTGAATAGAGAAGTCTTTTTGTAATTCATAATTGAACGAACTCTTTCTTCCATGGAGCATTTGCAAAAATGATTGGCAAGTGGTGCAAGGTAGCTTTTCTTTTCTTCCATGGCAATTAGTGTGAGTGCATATGTTGCTAATTCGCTCCCGCCAAACGACCTTATAACAGCTTCATCACAAGAAATTTCAATGTCTCTATTGAGCAGCACAAACATCAGCCATACAAAGGGGTTAAACCAATGGATACACAACGCGGTTACCATAATGAACTTTGTAAACGTATCAAACCGCTGCACATGAGTAAATTCGTGCGCGAGAACATATCGCAACCTGGTTTCGTCTTCCCAATCAGTTTGCTTTGGGAGAAGTACAACCGGCCGTAAAATGCCATAGGTTAAGGGTGTGTTGATTTGATCCGATTGCCGAATTTCAGCGGTTCTCCTCATCTGGTGTTCCTGCTGCCACTTCGCTATAAAAGGATGATGAATGGGTAGTGCCATCTTATATTCTCTGAGGCAGCGCAGGTGTGTTACAAGGAAGAACAAAGCAAAGGCCAAAAAGCCAATTAGCCAAATTACTGTAATGGGGGATAAGCTCGCTTGTTCTGCCTTTAGTAGAAGGGGAACGGGATTTCTAACAACGATATTGTTTTGCACAACCGGTATTTGAGCCAGTGATAAATCTGTTTTCGAAAAACTGCCGATTATTGTATTTGCGATGGAATAGATACTCAGGCGCGATGAAATGGTAAAGGGGATTAATAGACGGCATAATGCCACACCCCATAAAAGAAGAAAGGTTCGTTTTGGCAGTTTGTGTAGCAGCGACCTGCGAATCATTACAATAACCAGAATGAGAATTGCTGCCGAAAAACTCATGCTTAGTAAGCTCATGCTCATCCTCCTTTACTCCAAATGATCAACAAGTCGTTTCAGCCTTTCAATTTCTTCGGAAGAGAGCTTTTTCCCTCCCAAAAGAGAGGCCACAAGCTGGTCTGCGGCACCGTCGAACATTTTGTTAATTAGTTCCGTGGTTTCAAATTCCCTTGCCTGTTCAATTGTAACAAGAGCATGGCATACAAAATTCGGTTCAATGCGTTCAATTGCACCTTTTTCAATACACCGTTTAATGAGCGTATAGGTTGTTGTTTTGCTCCAGCCTACCTGCTCTTTTAATCGCTCTGCTACATTCTTTGCGGTTGTATCGCCGTTCTTCCAAAGAACATCCATTACCTTTAGTTCAGAATCAAACAATTTAATTTGCATGGGAATGCCCCTTTACATTTTACTAGAGTAGAATGGCTTTGATTCTATTCTACTGCGGTAGAATTTGTTTGTCAATAGAGGGGAGGGCACGAGCTTGTACCAGCTTAACCCAGCCTCTTGCCCATACAGCCGTATTTGACAAAGATTCGGGCTACCTCTATAATTTTATGGGAAAGGGGGGAACGGGATGAGATTTATTATAAATTGCAGTATCAAAAGAAATGAACATTCTATCTCTGTTTTTGATAGATAAATTTCTAGCAGTGGATAACTGTATATTGATTGTGGTATATGGTGTTAGAAATTATTTATCCGATAGAGAAAGGTTGTTATGAAATGAATCATGTAGTTACGAGATTAGCTTCAACAGAAATTAGCAAGGCTGTGGGGAATTATAGCCACATTACAAAAATTGAGCCAAATGCGGTGCTCTATACGTTTTCGGGACAAATTGGAGCAGATTTGAACGGCTATATTCCGGAAGAGTTGAATCTACAAGTAAAGAATACATTTATAAATATATCGAATCTACTTAAGAGCGTAGAGTTGGTACCAGATAACGTTATAAAGGTAAATATCTGGTCGAAAGAAGAAATTGACTGGGACTTTTTTGACCAAGTGTATGGTACCTTTTTCGGCGAAAACCCACCCTCTATGACAATTGCTTATGTAAATGCTTTGGGTCTGGATGAAATAAAGATTGAGATAGAGATTTGGGCCGCGGGATAAAGGATTCTTTTCGAAAAGAATAGGAAGGTCTACCGGTTATACGGCAAGAGTGAATCTTATTTTTTGTTACCATTCGTCTTAAAATAGTAGAATAAACGGGAATTATCTGCACATTATGGCAGATAATTCCTTTTTTTTAAAATATTTCTTGTAATTTACCCCTATGAAACGGTATTATCAGCTTAGCCGTATTTTCTTTCAGGAGTGTATTTCAAAAAATAGCGCAATAATTGAATACTTGCAAACACACAAAGGAATCCAAAATTGCATCGAATACCTTGAAAAAGATAGGAGATTATTATGAGCATATGGAATATTTTAAGTATCGAGCCGACCACTAATGTTAAAGACGTAAAAAGGGCATATGCAAAGCTATTAAAGCAAAATCACCCAGAAGAGAATCCCCAAGGTTACCAAAGGCTGCGAGAGGCCTATTCTGCTGCGCTGGATTTTATCAAAAGCCAAGCAGAGAGCGCTGCATCCTCCTACCACGCAGCGGGTAAACCGCAGGTAGAACTGCTGGAGGTTCTATCTGATTCCACGAATTACGAGGAAGAAGAGGAATCGGAGCAATTTTACCAGCAAGACATAACTACATTGCCTCCCCTAACCCATGAATTTGATGAGTTTATGGAGTTGGTGTTTTCTACTTATGATGACCCCATCACTCGCAGCGATATTAATTGTTGGCAAGAATTGATGAATCATGAGACAGTCTCCAAGCTGGTAAGCAGGGAACGGTTAGGCTACCGGATGAAGGACTTCCTCATGAGCCACTGTCTCCTCCCCAAAGAGGTATGGGAACTGCTTGACGGCTATTTCTATATTAGTGAAATGGATGAAGTACTGCTTGCGTTTGTAAAGCAAAATTTGTACATGGCAGTACGAAGCGGCAGTATGAATGCAGTAAAGTGCTTGCTTGAAAATGGTGCAGACCGTGAGGTTACCAATAAGCAAGGCAAAACGTCACTTGTTTATGCAGCCAAATACGGCTATGTCGATATGGTTGAAGAACTGTTACTACATAATGTAAATATCGAGGCAAAAGGCACAGATGGCCGAACGGCACTCATTGAGGCAATTTTAAATGAGGAGCCTGAAATTGTAAAGTGTTTGCTGGCAAAGGGCGCAGACTGCAACGCGGCAGACAAAAATGGAAAAACGGCTTTGATGTATGCCGCGGAGTCGGATGATAGTACCGCTTTAGAGCTGCTCTTAGACAAGAACTTGGATCTAGAAGTAACGGAAAAGCTAAATGGGAAAACCGCACTTATTTATGCAGTTATATCAAAGAATGAAGAGAGTGTAGAGCTACTTCTGAAGTATGGAGCAAATGCAAAGGTGAAAAATGTGCTAGGCTTTAGTGCGTTTTTTTCGGCTGCAAATTCCGGCAATGTTCGAATATTACAAATGCTACATGAACACGGTGCAGATATTAATGAGGTAGACGAAGAGGGCATCACTGCACTTACCCTTGCGGTAAAGCAAAATGCGGCTTGCACTGAGTATTTAATTGAGCATGGCGCTCATTTAGATGCAAAATACAACGATATGGATTTATTTGAGGTAGCAGCCGGTAGCAATCAGCTCGAACCCTTAAAGGTACTAATTGAGTTTGGGGTAAAGAAAAAGGAACTCCCCGATAAGCTGAATAGTATTTTAATGTTTTCTTCCATTTGCGGCTTTGTAGACATTATGAAATATGTAATTGAACTTGGTGCATCCGTTAATGATTCTGTATTTGATGAGGATTTAGAGCGAGATTGTACGCCGCTGTTTTACGCCGCCAAAAATGGCAATGAGCAAGCAACCGAACTGCTTTTGGAATATGGCGCGGATGCTTCGATTCTCAATATCATTTATTCAAGCTCTGCGGGTATGCTTGAGCGCGTGAAATACCTTGTGCAAGAGAAAAAGGCAGATGTAAACGAGGTAGACGAAAAAGACGGAAAGACCGCGTTAATCCTGGCCGCAAAAAACGGGAAAAGGAACATCGTAAAATACCTGGTGGAACAGGGCGCCAATTGTAATGTTACAGATTATAAGCTCTCTTCTCCGCTTATAGAAGCTGCGTTAAATGGCGATGTAGAAATGATGGACTACCTATTACAAAATGGTGCAGATATTAACCTGAAAACAGCGGACGGCTTTACGGCACTGTTTCGGTGCGCATCCGAGTCTAAAATCGCTGGCATGGAATATTTAATTGCAAAAGGTGCCGATTTGGAAGCAAAAGACAAACGAGGCTATACGCCGCTGTTGGCAGCAATTATATATGAGAGAGACGAGGCCGTGGAGTTACTCATTCAAAAGGGTGCCGATATTTTTGTGGTCGATGATGAAGAGTACAATGCCTTTACCTATGCCGTCGCGGTGAATCATTTTAAGGCTGTAAAGCTATTGGTGAGGCATGGTGCCGATATTCATTTTATTGACCATAAAGGCCGTACCTATTTGCATCTTGCGGCAGTATTTGGTTCCCTTGAACTTGTTAAATATTTACGTGAGCAGGGGCTGAGCCTAAACGACAGAGGGAATGATGGCAATACTGTATTACTGGAAGCCGCCGAAAACGACAATTTAAATATTGTGGAATACATCTTAGAAGAAGAAACAGATTACGATATTAACGCAAAAAACAAAGAGGGCAAAAAGGCCATTAACTTTGCGATGGAAAATTCAAATGCAGAAATGATAAATACACTGATGAGTGCGGACACAGATTTGGATTTAAGCGTAGACGAAATGCTTAGCATGTTAGATCAGTTAAAAAGTCTTTTGTAATGATCCAATAAGCAATCATTTTTATAGATTTAAAAGAAGTTTGTTTTAAATCACATACAAGCCCTAGACAATTTGTAACATAAGCCGGAGGTACTTATGACAAAAATAGGAATCGATTTGGGAACTACCAATAGCTTGGCAGCTTACTGGACAGCCAATGGCCCAGTAATGATACCAAATGTGTTTGGCTCACATTTAACGCCTTCCGTTGTGAGCGTGGATGAGAACGGTGAAATTCTGGTTGGGGAGGTTGCCAAAGAACGGTTAATCTCGCATCCCCAAGTGACCGTGGCCGCCTTTAAACGCTTTATGGGTACCGATAAAAAATACGATTTAGGTAAGTACGTATTTACGCCGGAAGATTTATCTTCGTTTGTTCTTCGAGCAATCAAAGCGGATGCAGAAGCCTACCTGAACGATACGGTGGAAGAAGCAATCATCAGCGTGCCGGCGTATTTTAACGATTTGCAGAGAAAAGCAACAAAACGAGCCGCGGAGCTGGCAGGGCTGAAAGTAACACGCTTAATCAATGAACCCACTGCCGCTGCACTGTGCTATGGTATTCATGAGTGCGACAGTGAAACCACTTTTTTGATTTGTGATTTAGGGGGAGGAACGTTCGATGTTTCTATCCTAGAGCTGTTTGAAGGCGTAATTGAAGTAAAATCGGTTGCAGGCGATAATTATTTGGGTGGCGAAGATTTTACAGAAGTGCTGATGAACTATTTTCTGGAAGCCAATGGAATCGACAAGCAGTCTCTCACACCAAAGGAGCTTTCTGCCTTATATAAGCAATGCGAAGCGTGTAAAATCGGGCTTGGCAAATACGATACGATGAACATTCGTATCACGCTTGGCAGCAACAGCTTTGAGCTAGAGGTTGGGCGCGATGATTTTGAAAATCTGGCGGACAAGTTACTGTCTCGACTTCGTATTCCAATTGAGAGAGCACTTCGGGATTCGTCGCTTCATCCCGAAGAGATTGAAACGATTATTTTAGTTGGTGGTTCCACAAGAATGCCGCTGGTTCGTTCCACCATAGGCAAGCTGTTTCAGCAGTTCCCGTACTCCAACATTAACCCAGATGAGGCAATTGCCCTTGGAACAGCCATTCAAACGGCTTTAATGGACCGAGATGAAGCGCTAAATGAAATTATTCTTACTGATGTTTGCCCCTATACGTTAGGTGTAAATGTTTCAAAACAAATGCAGCAGAATCACTATCAAAGTGGGTATTTTCTGCCGATTATTGAAAGGAATACACCCATACCCGTTAGTAGAGTTGAGAGCCTTTCCACCATAAATGAGAATCAGGAACAGATTTTGATTGATGTCTACCAGGGGGAAAGCCGCAGAGTGGAAGATAATTTAAGCCTAGGTCAGCTACATATTAATCTTCCCCCTTCCCCTGCGGGAAAGCAGAAGGTGGATGTTCGCTATACCTACGACATTAATGGAATATTGGAAGTTGAGGTTACAGTTGCAAGTACAGGCCTTAAAAAGAGCCTGATTATTAAAAACGGCCCGGTCGATATGACCGATGAAGAGATACAGGAAAGACTAAAAATGCTGGAAGAAATCAAAATTCACCCCAGAGACCGTATGGAGTACCGGCTTCTTCTTGCAAGGGGTGATCGCCTCTACCAAGAAAGCTTAGGCAAAGACCGCGATTATCTTGATTATTTGTTACAGAATTTTGATTCTATCCTTTCTCAACAAAATGAAGTGGAGATTAAAAAAGCCGCCAAAGAATTAAAGATGCGTTTGGATGAGTTTGACCACTATTTGTTTTAAAACCTTGCATCCATACGTTGAGTAAGTTGGGTTGTACAGAAATTCTTCCTTCATTCTTTTGCTGCGACCCCAATTTTAGATAATTAAATGAGAAAAGAGGCTGGCTCCTAAAAATAAAGCCAGTCTCTTTCTTAAATGATGCAACGGGTAAAATAAAGAAAGTTAGTTAAAATAGGAGGAGATATAGAAATAGTGAAGGTTGAACACACTTTGTGTAAAAAAGAGAGAATGCTAGGGAAGATAAAATATGAAAAAAATACTTAAAATGAGCGGAAAAGTATTACTTTGGGTTCTGGGAATAATCGTAGGTCTAGTGTTGATTTCTGCACTAACACACCAGGTTCTAAAGTCGTTTGAAAAAAATAAGTATGAAATCGGTCAGTCGATCAATATCAACGGTAAAAAAATGCAAGCTTATGTGACTGGTTCCGGTGAGAAAACAATTGTATTACTAAGCGGTTTAGGAACTGCTTCACCAATTGCGGATTTTATGCCGCTGGCAGAAAGATTAAGCTCTAATTATAAGGTTGTGATTCTCGAATATTTTGGGTATGGGTTTAGTGATACAACAAGGGAAGGGCGTTCTACTAAAAATATTGTAAATGAAATAAGGCTTGCATTAAAAGAGTTGAATGTGCAAGGGCCCTATATATTAATGCCCCACTCAATCTCTGGTGTATATGCGATGTACTATGCAATCAATTACCCAAAGGAAGTAGAAGCAATCATTGGAATTGATGTATCAGTTCCGAACCAAACTAAAATCAATAAAGACCCAGATATGTCTCCCTATTTAACGCTGCTCAATACATTTGGAATTGTAAGAGACGTAACGTATCTATTCCCTATTGCTGATGACGGTATGAACAAAAACAACTATTATTCTGCTGACCAGCTTCAATTAAAGAAAATGGCAACTGCTTGGAATTCGTTAAATGCAACGGTGATAAACGAATTTAATATGGTAAATGAAAACACAACAGAATTATATGATGTAAAATATCCGAAAGAATTACCGGTATTAACCTTTTTATCGAAAGCCTCCATGGAAGATGATGAGGAGTGGTTACCTCTTCATAAGGAAGTTATTTCGAACCCTTCCATACAAAAGATGGAAACTCTGGAAGGAGGTCATTATCTGCATTGGACAAATGCCAATGAGATAGTAGAAATGACAAAAGATTTTATTTCTAAGTATTTAAAATAATAAACGGCGTAATCTGGCGTTGATTTCAATAAAAGCCATTGAAAGGATGACCGTCACATCCCATTTTATCTCAGCTCAAAAAGAGCGCCCTTCGAAAGGGCGCTCTTTTTGAGCTGCAATTTAATTTTACTCGATATTTTTAAAGAAATGAGATTTGACTCACAATCTCTTTTTAATAGAAAGCATATTGCTATTTATTAATAATATCTACAATTTGCTGCATGGCGCGCTTTGCTTCCGGAATAGGAAAAACCGGGAACACATGGTTCATTTTGGGGTACTCAAAATAGTTTATCTCTACGTTTTGCTGTTGCGCAAGTGTCTTGAATTTTCGGGCATCTGGTAAAAAGAACTCGTGAGTTCCAATGAACACAGTGATTTTTCCAAGCCCTTTCAACGGGCCATTAATGGGGCTTAGCAGATAATTACTGGTTGGGGTATCTCCCGCATAAGCTTTACCAGCCTCTATTAGCAAATTCAGGTTTAGCATGGGTTCGCTTTTATCCATAGCTGCTATGTCCGGGTGCTGTAAGGTAATGTCGAGCCATGGGGAAAGCAAAATAATGTTGCTTGGTTGCGGTATGCCTTCCTTTAATAATAATTGTGATAATGCGAGGGAAAAGCCGCCCCCTGCGGAGTCGCCCATAATGACAATGTTTTCTGGTGAGGTCTTGGCCAATAAATCCTTATAGATGGGAAGAACCTTCTCAAAGGATTCCTGGTATTGGTGAACCGGTGCCTTGGGGTAAATGGGTACGGTAATGGTAGCGTTCAGATTTTGGGTTAACCCATATAAAAAACGCCAATGCCAGATTAAAGGGTGGTCGGTGTAGCCTCCGCCGGGTATAAATAAAATCTGTTTTGCATCTGGCTTGGTAGAAGATTTTAACAGATAGGTATCAATCGAATAGGAATTGCTTTTCATGATGCCGTATTTACGCTGTAAATTTTCTGGCAGTACATAGGGCGATTTCTCTTCCATTCTTCTTTTCTCTAAAAAAGTAGCCGGGTCCATCCGGTTCCTTGTTAGCTTTAATAGTAATTCTACAAAAAAACTTTGCCAGCTCCTCATTTTTGGAACCTCCTGTAAGAAATAAACTTTGATACTCATAGTATCTCAACCATATCTCATTTCATGATTTTTATGTTACCATGAAAATGTGGTAAAAAATAATTAAAAATATGAATAAATGTTGAAATTTTAAGCCACCAGTAAGCTACGGATACACTGCTTTCTTCCCAATGCGTTTTGCCTGGGTTTGGCTTTTTAGCAAATTTAAATCTTCTTTTTTACGATAAAAAGAGTATAATTTGTCGTTTTTTTTCGAATGCAATAATGCTATAATAAAACTCGAAGAAAACAAATTCTGGTAAATGTGGCACCTGTAAGCTGGAATTTTTCTCGTTTCGGTAGTCTGCAAATTTAGTTTGCTTAACCTGCGGGAGGGGGATGAACCGGAATGGGATAGTTTTGAAAGTTGAACAGAGGTGAAAGCTATGCTCCGCATTGCAATTTGCGACGATATGCCAAATGAGCTGCAATGCCTGGTCTCTTTAACAAACCAGTACATATCCACTCAAAATCTGGATGCTGAAATTACGCAATTCGCTCACCCAGACGCACTGCTCACCGCAATGGAGATGCAGAGCTATCATCTTTATATATTGGACATTGTGATGCCGATGGTCAATGGCTTGGAGCTGGGAAATGTGATACGTCGGCTTGACAGGGAGGCACAAATTATTTTTGCCACTACCGAGCCGCAATTTGCGCTTCAGGCGTACGCCGCAGCACCCATTAATTATTTAATAAAGCCCATTGAGAAGCAGTCATTTTACGACACACTCGCTCTTGCTATCTCCAAAGCGGATTTTGCAGAGGAAAAGACCTTTGCTATAAAAACATCCGGCAGCATGCGGGTAATCAAGCTATCGGACATTCTGTTTCTTGAATACGGGAGTCATTCTGTTTTATTTCACTTATTGAATGGGGAAGACGTACTCAGTCGAACCATTCGGGTAAGCTTTTCAGAATATAGCGCCCCCATATTAAAAGACAAGCATTTTATGCAATGCCATACCTCGTTTGTAGTTAATTTACGGCGGGTGGAGCGATTCTCGAAAGATGGCTTTACCCTGCACGGTGGGAAAATGGTTCCCATAGCAGCAAAGCAATACCCTGCTGTTCGAGATGCTTATATGGACTACCTAATGGCAAAGGGGGAACAGAGATGATGGAGCATTTCCCGGATTTTCTCCGGGCAGCGGTTTCCACAACCGCAAACGTACTGCTAATGATGACACTGTTGCAGCCCAAGTACTCCAAAAAAGTGACACTGTTTACGATGCTCGGAATTCTCGCTGCTGATTTGGGTACAGCAATCTATTGTTACCTCAGCGGGAATTTAACCCTGCTTTCAAAGCTCGACATCGTGTTGTTTGCAGTGCTATGCTTTGCGGTGCGCCCTCTGTTTAAAGATACTTTTATGCAGTGGTTGTTCTCTTACCTAACCGTACAAAATATTAGTGATATTGTGATTATCCTCAGCTTTGAAATTTGTAGGTTCTTGCCATATCCCATCTATGCCAATACGTTGATGCGTGTTATTCTATTCGGTGCTTTTCTGATAATATTAACTCGCTATGTGCGTCCGCTATATCGGCAGGTGGTAGAGCATTGGACTGCATACTTCGCCGTTGCTCTGGGTCTTTACATAACATTCAACTACTATGTTTTAAGCACGGATGACATTATTGTGATGCTGACAAAACAAGCCATACCGTTGCTTCTAGTTATTTTTACTGGCATTGCCGCTTATGGTTCTATCTTACTTGGCCTTAAAAATCTTCAGAGGGAGTATCGGATGAAAGAAGAAAACCAGAAAATGCAGGCGGAACGAGAGTACCTGCAACTGGCCGCTAGCAATATGTCTCAAAGACTGGAGCTTATGGAGGAGGTATCGGCGCAGAACAGCCGCGCCGCCCATGACCGACGCCACTTTAACAATGTTCTGCTGGAACTGTTGGAGGAGGGGAAAGCACAGGAGGCAGTTGCTTTGCTGGAAAGGCAGAATCAGGTGGTGCCAAAATGGGGAAAGGTATACTGCGAAAACCCAACCGTGAATGCCGCCGTGTGCCACTATGCGGGTCTTGCTGGGCATGCGGGTATACCGGCAGATATTACTTTGGATATTCCAAGAGATGTAAATGTGGATGCTCTGGAGCTTTCCATGGTGCTTTCCAATCTGATGGAAAATGCCATTCAGGCCTGTGAAAAGCTACCGGAAAATAGAAGTCCTTACCTCCGTTTAACATGCCGAATTGTTGGGCGCCTGCTATTGGAATTGGAAAATCCCTGTAAGGAAAGCACAGTTCTGGATGAAGACGGCTATCCCTTTGCTCGTGAGGAGGGTCATGGCATTGGAAGTAAGAGTGTTATCGCCTTTGCTAAAAAATATGACGGCGAGCTGCTCTACAAAGTGGAAAATGGGTTTTTTCGGGTAAGACTTCTGGTATAAAAGAATTTATTTTAAAAAATAAAATGTTATATTTTCGGTGTAAAAATGAGTCTTTTAAGTGTAAAGACTCATTTTTTTCTTATTGTATGTTATTTTTGAGCTGAAATTGAAAAAAGGCTGCATTCTTTCGTGGATGAATGTGTGGTCAAGAGCTTTATGCGCTGGGCGTGAGCGTATGCGGAGCATTACAATAGGAGGATATAACAAGATGAGAAATCGAATTTTAAGTATTTGCCTTTCTTTTTGCATGGTATTAAGTACGATGCCATTTTCGGCGATGGCACAAGAGGCAAATGCGGGTGCGAATGGAGAAATTATTTCATTTGCTCCACTTACTCAAACCGATAAAACGGTAACAAAGGGAACCAATTTAAAAGACTTGGAATTACCACAAGAGTTAACGGCAACGGTTCGAACCGCCGTGGATAAAAGTGGCAAAACATCCGAAGAGCCAAAGTCGAGTACAGAAGAACCTGCGTCGAGCGCGGAAGAATCCAAACCAGATGCAGAGCAATCTGCGCCGAGTTCGGAAGAACCCAAGCCGAATTCAGAGGAACCTGCACCAAGCTCCGAAGAACCCAAACCGGATGCAGAGCAATCTGCACCAAGCTCGGAAGAGCCCATACAGAATCAAGATACTGCAACAGAAAGCATTTCCAGCCCAACTTTAGAAGGAAGTGCCAGCGAACAACAGGTAAATTTGGAAGTGAAAACGGCGGAGATTCCAGTAACATGGGATTCAAAACCGGAATACGATAAGAACACCGAGGGTGTTTATGTATTTACGCCGGTAATCAAGGGCTATACCGTGAGCGCCGAACTGCCAAAAATCACAGTGAAGGTGGAAACCGCACAAATGATGCTTCGTATGGGCGCGCCAACTACCTACGGCGACTTTTCGGTTAGTGTAGATGAAGATGGCGCGGCGCCGACGTATAATGAAGGCGTGCTAACGTTTGGTACGGCGGGGGAATATACCGTCGCTATGGCGGGCGAAAAAACCACTACCTCCAATGTCATCATGGTCAATGCAACAGGTGAGGTTAAGCTGAACCTTGACGGGGTAAACATTACCGCACCGAATGGCGCAATGTATAATGTTGGAGGTAATGCGCTGACAGTGACAAGTGGTACAGTCACTTTGAATGTGATTGCGGATTGCAGTCTGCAGGGAGGTACTGGCGGTACTGCCGGAATGGAAATTACTCCTGCTGGTAACGGCGGTGCTGGTGTCATTGGAAATGTAACGGTCACGGGTACAGCTACACTTACCGTTACCGGTGGCAGCGGTGGTTCAGCGTTGATGGGCACAGCTGGCTCGGCCGGTATGGCTATCAGCAACGCCAGCCGAAGTGGCGGCGGCAAAATCACCGTGAGAGAAGGCTATACAGTCAAGGCTGGAAGCAATGCAAGCACTGCAGTAGTTTTAACCGAAGCTACAACCAATGCACAGTATGTCTCTTTTACTCCTCCTGACCCCGTGGAAGGCTCGACTACCTACGGCGACTTTTCGGTTAGCGTAGATGAAGATGGCGTGGCGCCGACGTATAATGAAGGCGTGCTAACGTTTGGCAAGGCGGGGGAATATACCGTTGGCATGGCGAGTGAAAAGACTTCTACCACGGACCGAATCGTTGTTAGCGCGGCAAATGTGACGCTGAATCTCGATGGTGTGACAATTAACGCACCGAATAGAATCTCAGAAAAGGTTGATGGTGATAATGCATTTACCGTAACAAGCGATAGTGTTATCTTGAATCTTCTAAAAGACAGCTCGTTTATCGGCGGACTCGCTGGAATTGTTGACCCTATGAATGCCTGCAACGGCGGCAGCGGAATTAGCGGAAATATTACGCTTACCGGCACAGCGACGCTTACCGCCACCGGAGGCCAAGGCGGAGCAACTCCTTTGAGTAATACCGGTAACGGCGGCGCCGGTGTCAGCGGGAATGTCACCGTTAGAAACAGTGCATCGCTCATCGCCATTGGCGGTCTATATGGAGGCGCTAACGCAAAAGGAGGCACCGGAATCAGCGGAAATCTTACCGTCACAGGCAGTGCCACAGTTAGCGCAACCGGTGGTTATAGCTCTCCGTATGGTTCCCCCGGCAATGCACTCACCGGCACATTGACGGCCACAGGCTTTATTCTCAAAGGGGGCTTTACCGGACTTACAGATGAGATAAGCAGTAACGACAGTCGTCTCAATCAATTCCGCTATCTCTCCGTTGAGCCTGCCTCCCTCCCCACGGCGGCGGAGTACGCGGCGGCTTCTCCGGCGGCAGCTTCCGATACCGACTATGTGCTAGACTCCGATAAGAAGACTCTCACCATCAAAACCGCAAAGGGTGCGGCGTTCTGGTCGGCGAGCGACAAGGATTATCTTGACTACACCGTCCTACTCGCCGATGACATCGACGTGTCTGCTTTCCAGTGGACGCCGGTGGGAACAAGCGATGGCTCTTTTACCGGTAGCTTTGACGGACAGGGGCACACTATTACGGGGATGACAGTTACTGTAAATAATGTCATAGGATCCTCCGTTGGCTTGTTCGGAAAAACTTTGAATGCCACGATTGAAAATGTAGGGTTGTTGGGCTCCTCTGTAACCGTGACTGAGGCTACCGGAGGTTATGTAAATGACGCTGGCAATATTGTGGGCTTTGCGTCAAAAGGTAAAATCAAAAATTGTTATAGCACTGGAAGTGTTGCAATCAGCGGAACAAGTATCATCCGAGCCGGCGGTATTGTTTCCTATGCCAGCAATGTAGAAATTGAAAATTGCTACAATACCGGCAATGTCACAACCACTGGAAACAACGATACTTACGCTGGCGGTATTGTAGCTTTTAAAGCTGAAAACACCACTGTCACCAACTGCTACTACTTAAGCACCGCAACCATTACAGGAACGAATTCAAACCTTGGTAACCCGCTAACAGAGGTTCAAATGAAAGCTGGAGCAGGGACGGAAAATGCTCTGATTGACAGCCTAAATCAATGGGTTAATAACAAAGCCAGCACCGACTACTACACATGGCAAGCCGACAGCACAAGCGACCCAGTAAACAAGGGTTACCCCGTGCTCGGTGAAAAGTGGGAAGCTCCCGCTACGAAATATAACGTTTGGGTAGGTAATGTTCAAGTAACCAGTGCCAACTCCAATGCAATTACAGGGGATGGCATTACGGGTACGGTCACCTACAACCACGACACCAATACTCTCACATTAGACGGTGCTACGATTACCAGCGGTCATTTGATAGAGGATTTCGAAGGTCCCGCCGGAATTTATGTAGATGGTAATTTAAACTTGGAACTAAAAAGTGATAACACTATTACCGGAGTTAGCCCGTCCAGCGGCAAGTGCAGCTTCGCTGTATACAATAATGGGAACCTTACAATAAAGGGTAACGGAGCATTAAATGCTACCGGCGGAGATACTGAATCTAGCGTCAGCTACGGTTTGTATACCACACATGATCTTAGCATTCAAGACAATGCTACCGTTAACGTCAACAGCGGGAACGCAACAAATGGGAACTGTTGGGGTGTTATGGTCGGCGATGCCCTTACCATTCAAGGGAGCGCCTCCCTTATCGCCACCGGCGGTACTTCAACAGGAGAAAATGGGAGCAGCTACGGTGTGTACGTCTCCGGTTACACCAAAGTGAAAGACAGTGCCAGACTATCCGCCACCAGTGGCGCTGCGGAATTCCAAAGCTACGGTATTTTTATCTCTAATAATAATAGCTTTGAGATATCGGGCGGAACCGTGACGGCCAGCACCACCGATATTGACGGCGCATCCCAAGGCTCTGCCGCCATAAATAAAAAGCCAAGCTTACTTCTTTACAAGCCTGCACCTTTAGTTATGGCAAGCAATATTGCGAGCGGTATGAATGCCATAAGAACAACGCTGAATGATATTAATATTCAGACCTTCCAATACATTCACATTGTACCATCATCTCTTCCCACGGCGGAAGAGTACGCGTCGGCTTCCCCGGCGGCGGATTCCAATACCGACTATGTGCTCGATTCCAATAAAAAGACCCTCACTATCAAAACCGCAAAGGGTGCGGCGTTCTGGTCGGCTAGCGGCAAGAATTATCTTGACTACACCGTCTCCCTCGACGATGACATCGACGTGTCTGCTTTCCAGTGGACGCCGGTGGGAACAAGCGATGGCTCTTTTACCGGTAGCTTTAACGGACAGGGGCACACTATCACAGGGCTGACGGTGGATATTTACGCGGGTAATGAAGCGGTCTATGCCGGGTTGTTTGGTATGACCGGCGGTTCCATTAAAAACGTTGGGCTGGCGAATGCGTCAATCGTCGTTTCCAACACCGCTACTGACTCTAAGCAGGTGTTTGCCGGTGGTCTGGCGGGTGAAGCATTCGATGGGGCCATCACGAACTGCTTCGTCATGGGAGGCACCGTGAGCGCCAGCAGCGGCTATGGTTCCTACGCCGGAGGGCTGGTGGGTTTTGGCAGCAACGACATCACTGTCAGCAATTGCTACAGTACCTCCAGCGTCACCACCAGTGGTACAAGTGGCCATTCCGGCGGTGTGGCAGGCTGTATAGGCGCTGGCACAATCAAGGGTTGTTATTATTTGAACAGCGGTACAGGTATGCCGGAAAAGGGCATTGGCCGTGTGCACCCCAATTGCGAACCTGTCATCACAGGCTGCGGCACGATTGGCAGCAACAATAGCAAACTGGCGGCGGGTACGGAGGAGCAGTTTACCTCTCAGCAAGCCCTTGCCTATGGCACCCTCTTTAACGCCCTCAACGGCTGGGTCGATGCCGAAGCCAGCGGTGACTACTACACATGGCAAGCCGATACAGGGAGCATAAACGGTGGCTACCCAGTGTTCAATGCGCTGTGGGGTACGACCACCCCGGTTTACGACAATTGCTTTAAATACGTTAAAACAAAAAAGCCCAATGACCCTGGTAGTTATATGGATGAATACCACTACGATTTTGACGGCTGGTATACCGAGCAGAATGGCGATGGTACAAAATTGGGCGACAGCGACGATGGTGCCGCCGGTACCCGCTATTACGCAAAGTGGATCAAGAACGGCAAAATCGTTCGCACTACGGCGCTGGATTTGACGGATATCAGCGAGTCCAATCTCTACCGCTCAAACAAAAGCGGTGACGTATACACCAATGCCGCTGAGGGCTGGACATGGTACGCCGCCAAAACCACAGTGGGAAGCAATTCCTACGCCGCCAACACCCTTGTCCTTTCCGGCCTGAACATCAACACCGCCGCTACCGCCACCGCCCTGAAGGTTCCTGGCGGCACAACCATTGTGCTCACGGAGGGTACCATAAACTCCGCAAGTAGCGGCTATACCAGTTCAGGCAGTGAAGCTGTATATACCTATGGCGTTTATGGTGCTGGTGCCCTGAACATAAAAGGCGGCGGCACGCTCAGTGCCTTTGCCGGCACAGCAGCATACACCAAAAGCAACAATTCCTATGGAGGCTTTAGCCACGGTATTTACAGTGCCGGGGCGCTCAACATCACCGAAGGCATAATCTCTGCCAAAGGCGGTTTTGGTGGGCCAACAGGCGCTGAAAATAAAAGCTACGGTATCTATTCCAATTCAACCATCGACATCAGCGGTGGCACCGTTGCCGGCAACGGCGGAGGCGGAAAGGCTGAAAGCGGTGGCATCGCAGCCGAAGGTGATATTAAAATTACCGGAGGTGCCGTTACGGGTCAAGGAGGAGCGGTAAATTTCCGTCCAAGTATAGGTATCATGGCGCAAACAGGGAAAATATCCATCACCGGCGGCATAGTTTCCGCCACAGGCGGTGCGTCGACTGGTGATGATGACTCGTCTGCCAGCGTCGGCGTTTTCGCTGATAAGGTGGAAATCTCCCAAGGAACTGTCACCGCCATCGGCGGCAATGCAGCCAGTGGCGGTGCTAGCTGTGGCATCTCGGCCATAAGTTCGGTTGCTGTTACCGGCGGAAGGGTTACCGCTAAAAATGGTGCAGCAGTGGGGATTTCTGCGGCGATGAATGTGTACACCGGTGCACTCACCGTTGGCGGCACCGAAAAACTTGCCACGATTGAAAATGCCACAGACGGCACAAACGCGATTACAAGCAGCAGCGGCAGCATTGCGAGCAAAAAGCTCGTAATGTCCGGCAGCGATGCCGTGAAAGTCAGCTTCGCCACTTATGCCATCACGGCGAATGCCGCCACCAACGGCAGCTACACCGTGAAGGTGGATGGCAGTGCGGTAACCTCGGCACAATCCAATGAAAAAGTCACCATCACCCCCACCGCGAACAGCGGCTATGAGGTGGATGCCATTTCGGTTTGCAAAACCGGGGACACAAGCACAACGGTGACGGTTAGCAGCAATGCTTTCACCATGCCTGCTTATCCGGTAACAATTTGTGTCACCTTTAAGAAGAAAACGGTTGATGAGGATTTAACAGGAGTGGGCTATCACATAGCCGACGGAAAGCTCACCGGCACCACGGCAAATATGGAATACAGCTTGGATGGCGGCAGTACCTGGAAACCTTGCACACAAGGAGAAACTGCAAACCTAACGTTTACGGCAGGTTCGGTTAAGGTTCGACAAAAAGACAAAACGACCAACGAACGCACCGTTGTAACCATTGCAGTTCCAGCGGCCTCCACCACACCAACACTGGAAAGCAAAACCGCGAACAGTGTGAAGCTAAATGCAATTGCAGGCTACGAATACTCAAAGGATGGCGGTATTACGTGGCAAAACAGCAATGTGTTTTTGGGCTTAACGGCAAACACAGCATACCACTTTGTGGCTCGCAAAAAGGCAACCGCAACTACGCTCCCTGGCACATTAAGTGCTGAACTGAGCGTTACTACGGCGCAAGGCTCCTCGAGCGATAAGAGCAGTGATTCCAACAGCAGCACTCCTGCTCCCAGCAACAAACCGGCCGAACCTGTAACGGGAGAAACCGCAAACAAAGCTGTGATAGATGGTCGCGGAACTGCCAGCGTTCGCATTACAGACCAGAATATTGCGGATGCAATTGCAAATGCCAAGGCAGAAGCGGAGAAAAAAGGGTTGAATGCTGGTGAGATAACCGTTAAAATTAACGTTTCAGCAGATGGTGCAAACGCCACTAATTTTTCGGTTAATCTGCCTAAATCCACTCAGCAGCAGGTAATTGGGAATAAGGTTGCCGGGATTGAATTGGCCATTGACCGGCCGGACCTCACGTTGGGCATTAATTTGGCAGCGGTCACCGAAATCAATCGCCAGGCAAATGCAGATGTTCAGCTTACTGTAACAAGAACAGATGCAACAAGGCTAAGCCCTGCGGCCAGAACTACCATTGGGAACCGCCCAACCTTTGATTTTAAAGCAAGTTACGAAAATGGCAGTAAGCATGTAACAAACTTTGGGAACGGAACGGTTTATGTAAGTGTACCTTACACTCCGGCGAACAATGAAGCCGTAGGGTACTTGTATATGACCTATGTGGACGTTAGCGGAAATGCAGTTCGTGTTCCCGGTTCCGCTTACGACGTGAACAGCAAGAGTTTGATTTTTGTTACCAATCATTTCTCAGTTTATGGTGTGGGATATACGGCTCCCCCCGCTCAGTTCACAGACATTAGAAGCCATTGGGCGAAGGAAAGCGTTGATTATGCAGTTGGGCGCGGCCTGTTTGGTGGAAGAGCAAATGCAAAGTTTACTCCCGATACAGCCATTACAAGAGGCGACCTGGTTACTGCACTCGGAAAGCTTGCCGGTGTAAATGTGGCCTCTTATGCCAAGAACAGCTTTACGGATGTAAAGGCCGGCTCCTACTATATGCCTTACCTTGAGTGGGCCTATAGCAAGGGTATTCTTACGGGAAATGCCAATAACAAAATTGCTCCTGAAAGTGCGGTCACTCGTGAAGAAATTGCGGTGATTCTGCAAAACTACATGCATGTTACCGGTCGTGAATTGCCGGCGACCCGCAGTGCAGGTGATTTTGCGGATGCTTCCAGCATCGGTAACAAATACCAAGCAGCGGTTGCAGCAATGCAGCAGGCGGGAGTTCTCATGGGTAAAAAGAACAATCAGTTTGCTCCCAAAGCAAATGCAACCAGAGCAGAGGTTAGCGCAATGCTCCACCGCTATACCAAACTCACCATAGACCCTACAACGGCGCAGGGCTGGGCAAGAAACGATGCAGGTGAGTGGACGTTCTTTATGAACGGCAAACCCGTTACCGGGGCTAAGGAGATTGATGGCTTTACCTATACCTTTGACCCTTATGGAATAACAGCTGATATTCGAAGAAAAAAGTAATCACCCGATTGAACTAACACCGAACAATAGATGAATCAGGAGTCTGCCTTCTCTAGCGGAGGGCAGGCTCTTTGTGTTACTATAAGAGTATAAAAACTATACTTGGGGGTGGCGGTGTGGTAGCCGAGTTTGCCGGTATGCAAGATGTAGTGAGCTGGATGCACTTGTTAGAGCTGGTGGAAGAGCATTTCCCCGGTCTTGAAAAGGAAGAATACCAAAATGGGCTTAAAACAAGTATCTTACAAAAGGAAGCATTGGTAGTGAAAATGGGCGGTATTGTAGTGGGAGCTTTGGCTTTTTCCCGAAATGAAAAAGAATTACTTTTTTTGGCTGTGCACCCAAACTACCGTAAAATGGGGATCACACAAGGGCTTATCCAAAAAGTGTGTTCGCTCTTTGAAAAGGGAACGCAGTTAAGTGTAATTACCTATCGGGAAGAAGATCCTCTTGGGCTTGCTGCGAGAAAGCTGTATTTGAGCTTAGGATTCGAGTACGGCGAATTGCTTACTGTGTTTAATTACCCCTGCCAAAAGTTGATTTATACTATAAAATAAAGATGATCTTATTTAACAACAAGAGAATTATAAATTAGGGTGGTTAAACCGAATGTTTATGGAGAATCCAAGTAGAATAGATGCATTAATAGAGCAGTTGACAGCCGTATGGGAGTCCTCCGTAAAAGCTACGCATACATTTTTAAGCGAAGAAGATATTTCTTCGCTACGACCAATTGTTAAGAGTGCACTGTTGCAAATAGAGAAATTGATTGTAGCGTATGAAATGAATCAGGTCGTAGGGTTTATGGGTATCGCGCAAGAGAAATTAGAGATGTTGTTTTTAGAACCCAATTGTATTGGTAAAGGTATAGGAAAAGCTTTTATAAGAAAGGCAAAGGAAGAATACTCGGTAAAATATGTAGATGTGAATGAACAAAACCCTCATGCGGTGGAATTTTACAAACATGCAGGCTTTACAGTGTTTGAACGCACCGAATGGGATGAGCAAGGCAACCCATTTCCAATTCTAAAAATGAAGAGTATGTAGTAAAATATTCCTTCGAAATATTAAAAAGATTGAATGGTAGAGGAAATTTCTTTTTTTGATGACATTCCTAAGCTTCTGGAAATAAAAAGAAGGCCGAACCGAAAGAAAGTGCTAGTTAAATAGATTGTGATAGGGGCTATAAGGTTTGATGCGAATAAGCGAATTCGTAACCCTTGATGATTCATATATTGAGTAAATAGTAAAAAGAGGTTGACAAACTACAATTAAGCTATTATATTTGTATGTACAAACAACAAGCCTAAGTTTGGTTAATAATATTTCAAATGAAATCTATTTTTTTGTAAAGACTAATTTTAAAAGAATGGGAGGCTATTTAATATGAAAGAAATCTTTAATAGAAGAAGTATTCGTAAGTTTAAAAATCAGCCCGTTGAGGCAGAGAAAGTGGAGAAGCTGCTTCATGCAGCCATGCAGGCTCCCTCTGCCGCAAACCAGCAGGCGTGGGAATTTATTGTAGTAGAAAACAAAGAGATGCTAGAAAAAGTATCGCAAACCTCACCATATGCAAAGCCCGTTGCTGGGTCGGCAGTGACCTTTGTTCTTCTGGGGGATGAAGATAAAATGAAAGTACCCACCGGTTGGGAGCAGGATATGGGCGCCGCTGCGCAAAACATACTGCTTGAGGCCGTTCACTTAGGCCTTGGTGGGGTATGGTTGGGTGTTGCCACCGTGGATTCTGTGATGGATAGTGTGCGGAATCTGTTCGCACTTCCCAAAAACATTCGCCCCTTTGCACTCATCTCCGTCGGTTATCCGGATGGGCAAGAGAATCATTTTGTTGACCGCTATCAGGCTGACCGTGTGCACTACGAAAAATGGTAAGGGGGAGAGACAAATGATAAAGCTAGTTGCCCAAAATACGATTAAAGCAGATAAAGTGGAAGCCTTTATTGCGCTCGCAACGCAATTGGTTCACGCCACGAGAGAAAATGACTCCGGTTGTATTCGGTATGAATTACTTCAAGACGTGAAAAATCCGCAGGTTCTAACCATGCTGGAGGAGTGGGAGGACGAAGCCGCTCTCAGCAGTCACAGCGCTTCTCCGCATTTTAAAGAAGCAATCGCTCAATTTGCAGAATATATGGAAAAACCGGGTGAAACGCATCTTTACAAAACGCTCGTATAACTGGAGAGGTGTATGATGAAAATGAATTTCCCCGTGGAGAAAACGGTAAGAGCGCGCCAGAGTATTCGCTCGTATCAAGAAACGCCAATCCCTGCCGAGGTAATCAGTAAAATAAGAAGCTATATGGAGGAACTGACGAACCCCTTTTCCGTAGAGGTTTCGTTACACCTGTTGGAAAAGAATGTGACTTCTAATGGTGAAAAGCTTGGTACTTATGGTGTCATTAAGGGTGCTTCCCATTTTATTGGTGCATCCGTTGCTCCGTGCGAGCTGGGTTTAGAAGCCTTGGGTTATTCCTTTGAAAAGCTGATTTTATACATCACCTCTTTGGGGCTTGGCACTTGCTGGCTCGGCGGCACGTTTGACCGCAGTGCTTTTTCCTCCGCCATGAAGCGAAATCCAGATGAATTCTTCCCCGTAATTTCTCCATTCGGGTATGCGCAAGAGAAAAAACGGATGTTGGAATCGATGATGCGTTTTGTTGCAAAATCAGACCAACGACAGGAGTGGAGTGCTTTATTCTTTGAGGAGGATTTTGCTCACCCGCTCACACAGGCAGCGGCAGGCGACTATGCTTTCCCTCTGGAAATGCTGCGCCTGGCTCCTTCCGCAGTGAATAAGCAGCCTTGGCGCGTAGTAAAATCCAATGGGCATTTTCATTTTTATAAAATTCACTCGGAAAAAGAGAGCAAGCTGGGTATTGATATTCAGCGTACAGATGTAGGAATTGCAGCCTGCCATTTTCATCTGTCAGCGCAGGAGCGTGATTTAATAGGTCATTTTACTCGTCTGAAAAACCCTATCCTCCAAGCGCCTGGACTCGATTATCTATTTTCATGGGTTAAGGAGTAAGTCCGATGAAAAGAGAAGGGAATCCCAGTTTGGATTCCCGTAAGAATATTTAGAGGTTGCCCTGTATTTTTTAGAATACAGGGCTTTGTTTATTTTAGAATAAATACCCCTATTACTTTGTGAGAACTGTAATTGTAATTTTTTGCCAGTGAAGCTACAATAAAGAGAGCGAGTTTACTAGGCTTAGGGTGGTTCTTCGTGTGTTAACATCTTTACTTTATAAAGGGGCGTTGGTTATGAAACAAAGGCTAATCGGTGTTCTTTTGGCATTGGCTCTGGCACTCACCGGCTGCAATGGCAGTCCGATTTTCAGCGCGAATCATTCCAATAACGATACGATTGGAAATGAAAAGGTAAGTAAGCTTCTTTCACAGTTAACGCTTGACCAAAAAGCGGCTCAAATGGTACAGGGAGCGGTGTACAACATAACGGAAGAAAGCATGAAAGTACACGATTACGGTAGTATTCTTTCTACCTTTGGCACCAATTCCCTTAACGCGGCAGAATGGAAGAACCTTATTCTCAAATACCAGAAAAGCGCGCTGAGTTCACGAGCAAAAATCCCTTACATCTATGGGAATGATGCGGTGCATGGGGTAAATACCTGTAAGGGTGCTGTCATTTTTCCGCATAATATTGGAATTGGTGCCGCAAATAATGAGGAGCTTACCTACAAAATGGGTTTAGCGGTAGCCGATGAAGCAAAGCTGACCGGGATGCTGTGGAGCTTTTCGCCCTGCCTTTCCACCGCACAGGATCCCAGATGGGGACGCACGTATGAAAGCTATTCCTCCGAGACGGGCTTAGTTACAAAGCTTGGAACAGCATTTTCAAAAGGGCTTATGGATGGCGGGATTCTGCCTTGTGCAAAGCATTTCTATGCAGACGGCAACGTGCTATATGGAACGGGTGAACAATTGGATGGCGAAAAAAGACTCATTGACCGTGGAGATGCACAGCTAAGCGAGTCTGAAATAGAGGATTTATTAAAGGTATACCAGTCTATGGTTGACGCCGGAGTGAAAACCATTATGATTAGCCATAGCAGTGTAAATGGAATCAAAATGCACGCCAATGAACAGTATATCTCTTACCTAAAAAATGAGATGGATTTCAAGGGTTTTATTGTAAGCGATTGGGATTCCATCCATAATATACCCGGTGCAAACCTCAAAGAGCAAACAATCACTGCCATCAATGCTGGTATTGATATGTTGATGGAGGATTCTAGATTTGAAGATTGCCGAAGCTACATAGTGGAAGCCGTAAACGAGAAGAAAATTCCTCTGGAACGTGTGAACGAAGCGGTTACCCGTATCTTAACGGTGAAGGATGAAATGGGGATTCTGGATGACCCCATGATGGAGAAGGTAACCACAAAGCAAAGCAGTGTTGGCTCCAAGGAATACCGCGATTTGGCCAGAACCTTGGTGGAACAAAGCCTTGTTCTGCTCAAGAATGAGAATTCAGTATTGCCGATTCGAAAAGGGGCAAAGGTGTTTGTAACAGGCCCTGCCGCCAACGATGTTGGGGTGCAGTGCGGAGGCTGGACGATAACTTGGAAGGGGAATGCGGATGCCAACCTCAACGGCCGCAAATGGATACCCGAAGGAAAAACCATACTGGATGGTTTAAACCAGCTTGCAGGGGAGTATCAGCTTACGATTATCACCGACCCAAAGAAAGCCGCGGATGCCGATGTAACACTGCTGTGCTTGGGTGAGCGGACATATGCGGAATGGAACGGAGACAGTGCAGACATCAGCATTACCAGGAACCTTGCCCTCAGCGGGAACTCCGATGCAATTGAGCTCGCCAAAAAGGTAGGAAAGCCAACCGTGGCCTGTATCGTAGCGGGAAGAAATGTAATTCTGAGCGATGCTATGAAGCAATGGGACGGCATCGTCATGTGTTACCTCCCAGGCAGTGAGGGGGATGGTGTGGCGAATATTCTTACCGGTAAGAGTCGCTTTCAAGGTACCTTGCCCATGCCTTATTACGCAGATGTAAAGGATATTCGAACCGATAAGGTGTTGTTCCCGGTTGGCTATGGGCTAAAGTATTAAGATAGCTTAAAATGGTGGCAATACATCATCGTCACCATTTCTTTGCTTAATTAAATTCCAGAGGGAAAAGGAATTGATAAGTTAGTTTTATTTGGGTTGACGATGTTGTTTGGTAGGAGTATGATTCATTTTACAAGCAGCTTGCTTTTGTACATTTCTGGTTTTAAGTAAGCGGACCTACTACTTTTTTAATTTTTTATTGGAGGAATTCATTTGTATGAAAAAGGCATTTCCTTTGTTTCTTTCTATCTTATTCATTGGTTTGGTTGGGTGTAGTAACGGGGCAGTAGCAGGCTCAGGGGCAGCGAACAATTCTACCGTAGAAAGTTCATCCATTAGTTCTCGAAATGAGCCGGAGAGTGAGCTGGAAAGTGATGCTCCTTGGGATATGACAGAGCCATTTATCGGGAGAAAGGAGATAGACAGCGAAACCGAACAGTTTATCTTGGGTACTTGGAAGGTAGAAAAACTATTGGGATTCGCGAATTCCTATAATGATGCCTCGGAATACCCAAACGGGCAAAAGATCATTGGTGATGAGATTACGATACAAAAAGATTTCTTTTCATCTAAGGGATTAAAAAATTATAAGGACTATCAATTCGAACTAAAAAACCCGGCTTATCAAATAGAAGAGATACACTATAATAAAGATTCGTTTTATCGTGTTGATAAAATAGATATGCCAAGCATGAATAACAGTGATCATGTGGTAGTCTTAGGGGTATCCGCCTCACCCGATGAACTTGGAATACCCATGTCGTTTCTGGTTATCAATCATAAAAGACTAATTTTACAATTAGAGGCAACGGTGTTTGAATTAAAAAGAGTTTCGTAATAGTATCTTTACAAGATGATAAGAAACGGCGGCTTATTTTGGCTGCCGTTTCTTCTCTGTCTATCATAAATTGGGGGAACTTATTAAAATAAAAAAATGCATATAAGGGAAAGTTTGGTTTTAATTCATGATTCGTATATAATAATTACAATAAGTTAGAGGAAAACGCTAAATTTAAGTAAGGAGAGTTTACGTTGCAGGAGAAAATACTCATTGTTGACGATGAGCATGAGATTGCGGACTTAGTGGAACTGTTTTTAAACAACGAAGGCTACAAGGTCTTTAAGTTTTATTCCGCACAGGATGCGTTGGCTTGTATTGAAAAGATAGAGCTTGATCTTGCCATTTTGGATGTTATGTTACCAGGGATAAGCGGGTTTGAGCTGTGTCGCAAAATCCGTGAGAAGTACACTTACCCTGTTGTAATGCTCACAGCAAAGGAAGAAGAAATTGATAAAATTACTGGCCTTACACTTGGAGCGGATGACTACATGACAAAACCATTTCGTCCGCTGGAGCTGGTCGCTAGAGTAAAGGCACAGCTTCGCAGGTATAAAAAATACAATCCATCCTACACAATGGATGCTGAAGAAAGCGTTATCGCCCATTCGGGTTTAGTAATGGATGTAAAAACGCACCAGTGCTTTTTAGATGAGCGTCCCATTGCGCTTACTCCTACGGAGTTTTCTATCTTACGCATTCTGCTAGAACAAAAGGGAAATGTGGTTAGCGCACAAGAGCTGTTTCAAACGATTTGGCAGGACGAATACTACAACAAAAGCAATAATACCATCACCGTTCATATTCGGCATTTGAGAGAGAAGATGAACGATACCGTAGAGAATCCCAAATACATTAAAACCATATGGGGAGTAGGGTATAAAATTGAAGCGTAAGTATAAGGCAGATTATACACAGCTAAAGCGAAAGATGAGTTTTCGGCTTCTTGGAATGGCTGTCATCGCTTTTGTGATTATCTATGTTCTTTACTTCCTTTTTTGGAAGGGCAGGGGCGGGAACTGGGTGGTCTCTTTTTTGCGTAATTTTGTTGGCATGGAAGACGAAAGTGCAAGAGATTTCTATCAGGTAGTATTTCGTAACTATATGGACGTGATATGGCTGGTTGCGATTGTAGTAGTTTTTTTAATCTTTCTTGCCTTTTTTCTGGAGTGGTTTACACACTATTTTAACGCGATTAACAAGGGAATCGACGCATTGCTGGACGAAAATGCAGCCATTCATTTGCCGGCAGAAATGGCTGCCATCGAAAAGAAGCTAAACACCGTAAAGCAAACGCTGGAGAAGCGTGCCTTTGAGGCGCAATCTGCGGAACAGCGCAAGAACGAGCTGGTTATGTACCTAGCTCACGATATTAAAACACCGCTTACTTCTGTTATTGGCTATTTGAGTCTGTTGGAAGAAGCGCCAGATATGCCTACCGAGCAAAAGGCCAAATACGTTCACATTACGCTTGAAAAAGCATACCGTTTGGAACAAATGATAAACGAGTTCTTTGAAATTACTCGTTACAATCTTCAGCAAATACAAATCGAGAATCAAAAAATAGATTTATATTTTATGCTGGTGCAAATTACAGACGAGCTTACCCCGATTCTTTCAGAAAATGGGAATACAACTACCATTCGGGCAGATGAAAACCTCACCATATATGGTGACCCCGGGTATTTAGCTAGGGTATTTAATAATATTTTGAAAAATGCCGCGGCATACAGCTACCCCAATACCGATATTTTAATTTCTGCGGAACAGTTGAAAAGTGAGACAATAATTACATTTCAAAACGAAGGGCAAACCATTCCGCGCGAAAAGCTGAACTCCATATTTGAGAAATTTTTCCGGATGGATGAAGCACGCACTTCCAATACCGGGGGGGCAGGCCTAGGGCTTGCAATCGCAAAAGAAATCCTTACACTGCATGGCGGTGCGATTAGCGCGCAAAGTGAGAATCATGTGGTTCAATTTACCGTTACTCTTCCACAGCCGGAATAGGAATTACGAATCTTTTCGTTTTAAACAAGCCTAAGAAAAACTTATAAAAACTTAGGATTTTCTTAGGAATCAAACAATGAAATATTAAAATAATAATTGCACCCGTTTGGTATGATAAATATAGAACAGGTGCATTCATTTTGACTCTCAACGAAAGGAGGGGAAGGTTATGATAAGGAAAGTAATAAAGCGGATTCAATTTCTGTTTTATGCTTGCTTAGTTATTGCCATTGCTGCTTTATTGTATTGCTTGGTAACAGAGAATAATCCGCTAATCAAAGAGCATATTTCCCAACAGCAAACCAGCCGTGCAAGTTATAACACTTCTTCTACAAGCAGTGGGAACGATAATTCTGCTTGGTACTTAATTTTAGTGAACAAATGGAATCCCATTCCAAAAGAATATAAAGTTGATTTAGTAGAGCTTGAGAATGGAGAATCCGTCGACAATCGCATTTATCCCTCCTTGCAGGAAATGTTTGATGACGCCAGAAGAGAAGACATATACCCGGTGGTGGCTTCTGGATACCGCACCAAAAAAGTACAAGAGAGCATCATGAAAGAAAAAATACAGGAATATAAAAAACAAGGGCTTTCCAATAAAGAAGCAAAAACCAAGGCTGAAGCTTGGGTTGCTCTACCTGATACCAGCGAGCACCAGTTAGGCCTTAGTGTAGACATCAATGCCGATGGCATTCATTCAAAGGGGGAAGAGGTTTACCGCTGGCTCGATCAAAACAGCTATAAATATGGCTTTATTCGGCGGTACCCTCAAAATAAAACAGATATAACCGGTGTTATCCATGAGCCGTGGCACTATCGCTATGTTGGGGTAGATGCGGCAGAAGCAATGCACGAGCAAGGCATTTGCCTGGAAGAATACCTGAATAAAACTCCATAAAAAGCTGCCCGCACGAATCGGGCAGCTTTTTTCGTTATTTTTGCGAAAAGGATAACTACACCATTCAATTTGTTAATACATATGATACTAAGAATACACTTTTTAAGGAGAATGATAGCGGATGACCAATGAATCACAATTACCGGATGAGAATAATCTCGATACGAGCAAAGCTTCTTCTCAGAGCTTACCAAACCAAATAGATTCCGACTTTACAAGCTTTTTGCAGTTTGTGAAAGAAAGAAATGAAAAAGAATTAACCGAGGCAATTAAACAAAACTTAGCGAATTTTAAAAACACCAATTATCAGCTTTACCAGAATACCATTAATTTTATCAACGAGCAGAAGCTGTGGGGGACGTACTACCCGGAGCAAGGGGATTATGAGCTGGCAGAAAACAGAGCAAATTCGCTGGCGCAGCATTGGCAGGATTTTGAATGGGTTTACAACAACCTATGCGATAACCGCTCCAAACGAATCTTTGTTAATATTCTGTATTATTGGCTCATGTGCAACCCCGAAAAGGTGGATCAGATTCACGACAAAACGTACTACCAGTATTTTGATTTGGACATTATCTCTTGCAGCAAGGATGAAGTCTTTGTAGACATTGGTGGCTTTATTGGCGATACACTGGTTTATTACCAAAAGACATTTGGACCAAACTGCTATAAGAAAATGTATTGCTACGAAATTGCACCCGCAAACATTGAATATATTGAGAAAAATATAGAATTGTTCCATATGGATAACGTTGTAATAAGGGATAAGGGAGCCAGCAATCGCAATGGATCCATGTATCTTTCAGGTAATGATTTGTCTTCTGTCAACCACTTAACAGAGAGCGGCTCCATGGCTGTGGATATTGTTAAAATTGACGATGACATTGCGGAAGATGTTACGTTTATTAAAATGGATATTGAGGGCGGGGAAGAAGATGCACTGATGGGTTGTTTGGAGAAAATAAAGAAGAACCACCCAAAGCTTGCATTAAGCGTTTACCATAACTACAAAGATATGTGGAAGTTGCCCCGTATTATTTATGAAGCAGACCCAACATACCGTTTTTATTTGCGGTATTATGGGTCGCAGGTGTACCCAACCGAATTCATTTTATATGCAATCTAATTTCCAGCAATTGCACCATCTTTTAGCCCAATGCAAGAAAACGTTCCGCCTAGGGATTTAGCGATAATAAGTTCTCTATTACCATGGGATAATGCGAAGAAAACCACCGGATAGCCGGTGGTTTTCCTTTTTCTTACAAACACTTTATTTCGAAAAAAGCTATCTTCTATTCCTTTTTTGCAGTAAAATAGATTGTATCAAATATTTTATGAGACTAGAATTTGCAGAAAAATGGGACGTGCTTAAAATTGATGCAAAGGGGAATGAGAGTGGGTTTGAATCATCAGAAGACAAAGCAGGAGCTAACTCTTTTGCAGAAGAAAATAAAACAGTGCCGTTTGTGCCAAGAAGCATTTGGTTATGAGCCGCACCCTATTATTCAGGGCAATTTCAACGCAAAAATCATGCAGATAAGTCAGGCTCCCTCCCGAACCGTGCATGAAACGGGAAAACCCTTTCACGATGCCAGCGGCAGAAGATTGCGTGGGGAATGGTACCGTATTTCAGACGATGATTTTTATAATCCCGACTATTTTTATATTGTATCTATGGCGCATTGCTACCCTGGTAAGTCTCCTAATGGTGGTGACCGACGACCGCCTCCGATTTGTTCCAAGCAATGGTTACAGCGAGAAATGCAACTGGTTCAAAATGAGATTTATATTATTATTGGCGGAATCGCCGCTAGTCATTTCTTCCCGAACGAGAAAATAACAAGCTTGGCGTTTGAGAATAAGACCCTAAACGGAAAGCCGTGCTTTGTTTTACCGCACCCTTCTCCGCTCAATATGAAATGGTTTCGCGATTACCCGGAGTTCACGCAAAAAAGGATTTTTGAAATACAAAAAGAGGTTCACCGTATATTGGGAATCGACTCAATAGGAGCATCAGAAACGAACAAGAAAGGCGGGATGTAACATGGCGGATTTGCAGTTTTCACTTTGGCCAGGCGGGAAAAGCAAATGCCTAACGCTAAGTTACGATGACGGAAGGGTAGAGGATCGCCGTTTGGTAGAGATTATAAACCAAAATGGGGTACGGGCAACCTTCCACTTAAACACGGCGTTTGAATGTAGGGAAGAGTATCTTCCGGTAAGCGAATTTTCTGATTTGTACCGTGGGCATGAAATTAGTGTTCATACGCATTCTCACCCATCCCTTACGCAGCTTCCACCCTCCCTCGTACTTACCGAGGTAATGGAGAATCGGCGGATTCTGGAGAATGCCTCCGGCGAAATCATCCGTGGTATGAGCTACCCTTTTGGCGATTATAACGACGAGGTCATCTCTTTGTTAAAAGGCTGTGGAATGGAATACGCACGAACGGTGGAAGAAACCGGACAGTTTCGTGTGCCGGGTGATTTTATGCGCTGGAGCCCTACTTGCCACCATAATCGGCTTGGGAACCTGTGGGAAAGCTTCATCGGCCGCTCGCTGGATTCACGCCTGCTCCTTTTTTACCTGTGGGGGCACAGCTATGAGTTTTCGCGTGATAATAACTGGTACATAATGGAAGAATTTTGCCGTAAAGCTGGCAACCAGCCAGAGGTATGGTACGCAACCAATATCGAAATAAAAGAATATGTAACGGCAATCAAAGCATTAAGGCTTAACGCTGCACAAACAAAGGTCTATAATCCCAGTGCAGTTGCAGTATGGTTTTTAGCAGAGGGCAACCCAGTTTGTATAAAACCGGGGGAATTAAAGGCCTTTTAAACAGGCATAAACGCTTCTAAGAACTGCCGCGAAAGCTGTGTGCTTTTTGGCGGCGGTTTTTTTCTGCTCCGTTTCGAAAATGAGACCATTTTCACTTCACTTTTCTATAAGTTTTGTAAAAAGCTTGAATGTGTTTTTTTCTTTCAATGGAAGATTGACTTTAGACATAAAAAGTGCAATGATTAAAACACTGTTTCTCTATTATGAAAACACTTTTTAAGGATTAGAATCGTTATTGTATAAGCAAAAATCGCCACAATTCGAAGGACAAAATAAACAGGTCTGGTGGCATGCTTTTGGGGAGGATGACAGATGGTTTTCTACGCACACAATGATAAGTTGAATATTATATGAAATAGGTGGTAATATAAACGTTACAGTTGAAAAAATGGAAAATAATGGCTATAATATGAATGGATTATTAACCATATTGCAAGACAAAAAGAAATACATTTTGCTAGACAGTGCACAGCATGGCTTTGAGTCTTACCTAAGACTAGCGAAGGCAATTCGCAGTACAGGCTCCGAATAAATATATGTCAAATGGCAGTTTGATTATAAAGGGGTTTGGCCGGGAGGGAACAAAGTGGAGACACGTTTTCTGCAGCAAAAGCAGGAAGAGAAGCAAAATAGTTTGAATATGGAAGAAATTAAAAAAGAATATTCAAAGATAGATCGCGATTGGCTTTTTCTACATTACCAAATCTCTTTTGCGATTGTATTAGTTGCAATTGTATGCGAGTGTGTGGCTGGGGTACTTCTCTTTCGTTACAATATGATTGCGATATCGGAGCAGAAGTATTTATTCAAGTATGTAATTGTACCAAGCCTAGCAAACCTTGCCTGCATAGCAATTGAGAGCTGTGTGGTAAAGTCTAAGAAAATCTCACAATCGAAGAAAATATATATGGTATCGCTTACCTATGTGGCGATTTCGTTTATTTTATTCTCGGTTCATTCTTTATATCCTGCATTGTATTACACCTTTGCGGGTGCTACTATGCTTACTATTATTTACGCACGTTACCGTGTTACGTTAATTACGGCAGTAGTGGGTATATTGGCTTTTGTTTTTTCAGAGTTATGTATTGAGTGGGACCCTGAAAAAGCAAGCGTTTTTGAAGATTCCTCGCGCTTGGGTAATTTTTATACTTCTATTTTTGTCCTTTTCACGTTCTCAGTTGTGTGCTTGGTAACGATACGTTTTGAAAAGGAACGCAACCAAGTGAGTATGCAAAATTCGGTGGAACGCTACCAGCTATGGGAAAGCGTGCGTACGGATGATATGACAGGGATTTATAACCGCAAAGCACTTCATAACGCTTTTAAAGATATGGAAGAGTGTAACCAAGATTTAGGGTACATTTTAGCGGTGGTAGATATTGATCATTTCAAGCAGATAAATGACTGTTGGGGGCACCATGTTGGTGACCGTGTTCTGGTTAGCTTTGCAGAGGTATTGCGCCAAAATTGCGGCCTTTCTACACCATACCGTTATGGCGGCGATGAATTCTGCCTGCTGTTCCGTGAGGTAAGCATGGCAGAAGCCGTGAATACCTGTAATACCATTCAGTGCGAACTTGATGCACTGTTGTTCCCTGGGCAGCCAAATCTAAAACTGACAGCCAGCTTTGGGTTAGCGCCATATTCACTCCATATGGATGCGGTTCGCCTTTTCCTCAATGCGGATTATGCGTTATACGAAGCGAAGAAAACACGCGCTTCCATCTTTGTTTATGAAAAAGAAGGCGAGCTTTCGGGTCATTTCCTGGAATAGAGAAAATTGGTTTATCGGCGTTTCGATTCAATCAAAGATTGTATCCGCGGCGGTCAAAGATGACTGCCGCGTTTTTTGTAATATTAAGCGTATTTATTAGAATAAGGGAGATTGGTATGGAGTATCAATGGTATTTTTTGTTGCCGTTTTTCGTCGCGGCAATAGTGGGTGTAGGTTGGTTTTTTTGGCAGTACCGCAATGAGAAAAGAAGCATTAAGCTGGGAATCACATTTTTGGCCGCTGTGTTGCCAATTCTATTTTTCATTGCTATTTTATTACTTATGTTAAATAATGATTGGGCGAATTTTATTTTAAGTGTTGGCGTAATTCTGGTTGTCTTTGGCATTATGCTGTTCCCGTTTGTATTATTTACCACGCTGTTTGTTTCAGGGATTCAACTGATACGAAAAGAGGGTTTTTCTGTTTCGCATATGCTTTCACTCGGATTTGGTGTATTTTATATTTCCTTTTTGATTGTGTGGCCTTTGCTCAGCGACATTCGCACAAACAGTATTTATAGCTTTTTCTACGCTTATGTTTCCTTTGTCTTTCTGTTCACGCTATCTACTTTTGCGTTGTATACCATCAGCAGTTTTCTCAATTTAATTCGCAATCGGCGCAAAAAGTACCGGTATATTATTGTTTTGGGTTGTGGGTTGAGAAATGGTACGGAGGTTACTCCTTTGCTTGGGGGGAGAATCCAAAAGGGGATAGAGGCGTATCAGCAAAATCCGGGTAGCAAGATTGTTTTTTCTGGCGGGCAAGGGAGTGATGAGACCATTGCAGAAGGAGAGGCAATGAAGCAATATGCGTTGCAGAACGGAGTTCCGGAAGAAGCAATTTTAGTGGAGGACCGGTCTGTAAATACAAAAGAGAATTTATTATTTTCTTACGAATGTATGGAGCAGGACGCACAAGGCGATGTAGGAAATTTGCTGCTGGTAACGAACCGGTACCATGTATTTCGTGCTTTGCTTTTGGCCAAGCATTTGGGCATCCCTTGTGATGGTAGGGGCTCGCGAACGAAGCTCTATTTTGCACTCAATGCCTTTATCCGAGAGTGGATTGCCTACTTGGTGTTTTGGAAGAAGAAATATATTACAGTACTGGGAGTCTCGTTTTTTCTGCTCGGTGCAGCGTACCTATTGCGGTGGTTTTTGCATAAATAAATAAGATATTGTAACGAGGAGGGCTACATAGCCCTCCTTTTTTCTTTTAAATATTTCTTGCGTAGAACATACCATTTTTATTTTTAAAATAGAGTGTGAATTACTTGACAACGTTTGAAAAAGTATGATATAGTCACTAAGTTAGTTTTATCTAACTAAAAAGTTCGATTACTTTGTGTTGAGGAGCGTACGGCCGTGTACGCATATTGAAAGGAGATATTTACGTGACTTTTTTAATCGCTTTGGTAGAAGCGCTTTTATTTGCAGTCCTATGCAGGGGTGCAATCAAAAAGCACCCGGGAGTATTTTATGCTATTTCAATTGCTATGGTTGCTTTCCTGTTCTATTACAGGGTAGCAAACCTATACCAGGTATTTCCGGAATGGACATATACATATCTAATCGCGCCCTTTTGGCGTGGTGCATTTGCCACCGCCTTATTCGTGATTGTGATGTTCTTAGGTGCAATTGAGAAAAAGCACGACGTTACAAAGCAGTTGATGCAAATTCGCGGTGAGCTTGCCATAATTGGCAGCCTAATTACCTTGGCACATTCCATTGCTTATGGAATTTACTATGTGCCCGCAGTCTTTTATACTCCGCAGGAGCTTTCTCTACGAGATGTTGTAGCGCTTATTTTTACAGTGCCTTTATTCGTCGTTATGATTTTGTTGATGGTTACTTCGTTCCGTACTGTACGCCGCAAAATGAAAGCTCGCACTTGGAAGAAGATTCAACGGCTCTCTTATGCTTGGTTTGCCCTTTTATATATTTATATTATGGGGTTGATGGTTCCGTCTGCGATAGAGCTGCTAAGTGAAGGCAGCGGAGGGGAGCTGTACTATCAGGTAAGCTATGTGTTTTCCGTAGTGCTTTACACAGTGGTGTTCGGCACTTATGCGGTGCTTCGTGTGCGTAAGCACCAGCGTGACAAACAAAAACGGGTAGCTAGGCTACATTTGGCAACAGCGTAATATAAAGAGCAGATGCAGGTTCTTCGAAATGAGAAACCGGCATCTGCTTTTTTAGTAAATACTTTTATCGAATTTTTCTTTGGATAGGTTACAATCTCAATCTCGGTCAGAAATTATTCCAACTCAAAGGCACCGGTGTAAAGCTGATAATACTTGCCTTTTTCTTCTATGAGCTGGTCGTGGCTGCCGCGCTCAATAATGCGGCCATGCTCTAGAACCATTATTACATCAGCATTTTGTACGGTGGAAAGACGGTGGGCAATAACAAAAACGGTGCGCCCTTTCATGAGTGCGTCCATACCTTTTTGCACAATGGCTTCGGTACGTGTATCAATGGAAGAAGTCGCTTCGTCCAAAATCATAACAGGTGGGTCTGCGACTGCGGCACGCGCAATCGAGATTAGCTGGCGCTGCCCCTGCGAAAGCCCACTGCCGTCGCTTTCCAATACGGTTTGGTAGCCCTTGGGCAGCATTCGGATAAAGCCGTCTGCATTTGCCAGCTTCGCCGCGGCAATACACTCTTCATCCGTTGCATCGAGCTTGCCGTAACGGATATTGTCCATCACTGTTCCGGTGAACAGATTTACATCCTGAAGAACAATGCCGAGGGAGCGGCGTAAATCTGCTTTCTTAATTTTATTGATATTGATGCCATCATAACGTATTTTACCGTCCGCGATATCATAAAAACGGTTGATTAGATTCGTGATGGTGGTTTTACCGGCACCCGTAGCACCAACAAAAGCGACCTTCTGGCCCGGTTCGGCATACAGCGTAATGTTATGCAGTACAGGCTTGCCCTCTTCATACTCAAAATCGACATCGTGAAAGCGAATGTCCCCATGCAGAGGTGTGTAGGTTACACAGCCGTCGTTACGCGGGTATTTCCAGGCCCACATTTCAGTACGTTCTTCGCACTCGGTAAGCTCGCCGTTTACCTCACAGGCGTTTACCAATGTTACTGCACCGTCATCCTGCTCACTTTCTTCATCCATCAGTTCAAAAATACGGGAAGCACCGGCAAGAGCCATAACCACCATGTTAAACTGCATGGAAATTTGGCCAATGGGGTTAATAAAGCTGCGGGACAGAGTCAAGAAAGATATGATGGTACCAATGGTTAATACATTTACACCAGTCAGGCTCAGGTTCGGTAGCCCAGCGATTCCCGCCGCACCACCAATGATAGCCAAAAGTACATATAGCATATACCCCATTCCGCCCACAACCGGCATGGTAATATTGCCGTATTTATTTGCTTCGGTTGCGCAGTAACGAAGATCATCGTTTTTGGTATCAAAATCTTCTTTGGTTTTGTATTCATGACAGAATACTTTAATAACCTTTTGCCCGTTAATCATTTCTTCAATATAACCGTTTACATCGCCCAATGCTCGCTGTTGCTTCACGAAAAAAGTACCACTTCTGCCCACTAGCGTTTTAATTACCTTGAGCAAAAGCAAGGCGAATAATGCAACAAAGGCAGTTAGGCCTACACTAAGGTATAGCATGGAAACAAACGCCGCGGTAACGGAGATAATAGAGGAAAGCATTTGCGGGAAGCTCTGTGAGATGGCTTGCCGCAGGGTGTCGGTATCGTTGGTATAGCGGCTCATAACATCGCCATGCGGGTGGGTGTCGAAATAGCGAATCGGCAGGCTTTGCATGTGCGTAAACATGGAGTCGCGAATTTTCTTAAGCGTACCCTGCTCTACTATGACCATCATCCAATTGTAAAACAGGGTGGAAGAGATACCAAGGAGGAAAATAAAGGCCATGGTTAAAATGGCTCGGAACAACCCGGTGAAATCTGGGCTGGTTTGCCCAAGCAAGGGAATAATATATTGGTCAACCAGTATTTGTAAAAATAGAGCAGAAGCCGCGGAGGCAGCTGCACTGATGACAATACAGATTCCTACGATAATGAGCCGTATCCGGTACTCCGCCATGTAAGAGAGAAGGCGTTTGATTGTTCCGGGCTTAAAGCGAGGCATTGGCGGCCGCCCTGCCGGGTGCTGTTTTGCATTTGCTGTTGTGGTTGGGTTACTCATGCAGGACCCCTCCTTTGTTTTGTGATTCATAAACCTCACGGTAAATAGCGCAGTTCTCCAGCAAATGGTCATGCGAGCCAATTGCGTTAATACTGCCGTCGTCTAATACAATGATTTTATCGGCATCCTGAACGGAGGAAACGCGCTGTGCGATAATAATCTTTGTTGTGTCTGGAATGCTTTCTCGGAAGGCCTGGCGTATCAGGCTATCTGTTTTGGTATCCACGGCGCTGGTGGAGTCATCCAGAATTAATATTTTTGGTTTTTTCAGCAGTGCTCGTGCAATACACAGGCGTTGGCGCTGGCCGCCGGAAACGTTTGTGCCGCCCTGCTCAATGTGGGTGTCGTAGCCATCCGGGAATTCCTGAATAAAGCTGTCTGCCTGTGCAAGCTCGCAGGCGTGCACCAATTCTTCGTCGGTTGCGTTCTCATTACCCCAACGAAGGTTCTCTTTAATGGTACCGGAGAACAGCACGTTCTTTTGTAGGACCATTGCAACCTCATTACGCAGGGTTTCAATATCATAATCTCTTACGTTGACTCCGCCAACGGTTACTGCACCACTCACGGTGTCGTACAAGCGGGGAATGAGCTGCACAAGACTCGATTTGGAAGAGCCGGTACCGCCAATAATGCCAATTGTTTCACCGGATTGAATTTCAAAGGAGATATGATCCAATACCGGTTTATCGGTTTGGCGCGCGTAAGAAAATATTACATCGTCAAAGGTGATAGAGCCGTCTTTTACAGAATAAACCGGATTTTCTGGATTTTTAAGGTCACTCTCTTCGTCTAAAATTTCAACCATGCGTTCTGCGGATGCACGGGAGATAATAATCATAACAAATACCATGGAGAGCATCATCAGGCTCATTAAAATCTGCATGGCATAGGTGATTAGGCCGGCAAGCTCACCGGTAGAGAGCCCCAAAGCGGGGTTGTTGCCGCTAGCAATAATTTGCTGTGCGCCGAACCAAGAAAGCAGGAGCATGCCCGTGTACAGACAGAACTGCATGAGCGGCATAATGAAAGACAGCCGCTTTTCGGCAGTAGTAAAATCATTAAAAATGGTTTGAGATACATCCGTAAATTTTTTCTCTTCGTGCTCTTCACGAATATAAGATTTAACCACGCGAATGCCGTGCAGATTTTCCTGTACGATGCTGTTTAGTTTATCGTAGGTTTTAAAAACACGTACGAAAATCGGGTGAACGCGAGACATTATAAAGTATAGACCCACACCTAGCACTGGGGTAATTGCGAGAAAGATAAGAGAAAGCTTTGCATCAATTCGAAAAGAGAAAATAAGGGCGAAAACAATTACCATGGGGGAACGAACCCCAAGGCGCATCAGCATTTGGTAAGAGTTTTGCACGTTGGTTACGTCCGTAGTAAGGCGCGTGATAATGCTGGCGGTTGAAAATTTATCAATATTTGAGAAAGAAAAATTTTGAACATTGTAGAACATATCGTGCCTGAGGTTCCTAGCAAAGCCTGCGGACGCAACCGCCGCACTGCGGCCTGCTAATATACCAGTAAGTAAGGAAAAAGCTGCAGCAATCACCAGAACGAATCCCATTTTTAACACATAGGACATATCGTTCTTACTAATTCCATTATCAATTAAGAAAGCCATAATGGTTGGAATCAAAATTTCAATAATTGCTTCAACAGTTACGAGAATGGGTGCGAGTATGGAGTCTCTTTTGTACTCCCGCACACTGGAGAGAAGTTTCTTGATCATGGGTTATTATGCTCCTCCTGCGTATTGGTTAAGTTGGTTTTCATTCGTTCAATGTAAGAAAGTAGGGTCTCTATTTCATCTTCATTAAAGCCCTGAATGAGTGTGGCTTCCATCTTTCTAGCGTCTTCCAGCCTCATTTGCCGAATATCCATTGCCTTTTGGGTGAGTATTATTTTTTTAAGCCGTGCATCCTGTGCTACGGGGTGCCGCTCTATCAGCCCTTTTTGTTCCATGAGGCTCAGCACACGGGAAGCGGTAGATCGCGTAATCGTAAAGTATTCTTCAATGTCCCTTTGGTAAACCTCCTGTTGTTTGGAGCGCTCCGCAATAAAACCGATAATCCAGCCGTTGTTCCCGGTAACGGTATCAATTTCATTGCGGGGTGCAGAAAATTCAATATACCGCCGTATCAAGTTGTTTAGCGAGCGCAGCTCGCGCCCAACTCTCATTTTATTCATAGGTAGGTTTCCTTCCCGATTTTTAATTTTTTTATGTCTTTAAGGAACATTAATTAATGTGATTAATTGTATTATATAGAACTGTTTAACATACAACATTATATTGCAAAAAAAGCTCATTCGTCAAGTGAAAAATTGAATGAAAACAAAGGGCCATGTTGGAAAAGAAATTAGTAAAAATGATGTGGTTTTCACCGTTATTTTTAACATAGGTTGCCCATAGAATTGCGTTGTATCAGCTGTTACCAGCAATAGTCTTGTTTTTAAGGACTTTTTCAAACACCCAGTGCAACTACAAAATAGGCTGCGAATGAAAATCGATGCTTATCTTTAAAAAGGCACATCACACTAACTGTTTAATGGAGTATTCGAAATAAAAACTGTACCTATAAAACGTTAGATGTGCCGTCGAAAACGGAGAAAGACAAAAAAACAGCGAGCTTTTCAGCTCGCTGTTTTTTATAAAAGGAAGGATTAAAAACGAATGACTTTCGGCTCATCTGTAAAGGAGCAAATGGTGGCGGTGGCATTTTCCAAGGAAAAAACAACGGTGTTTCCGTCATCGGCACGATACATTTTTTCTAAGGAAGGGTAAGCGTCCAACATATGCTGCCGTGCTTCTATCCGGTCATCCTCAACTGCCGTTGCTTGCAGGCGAATCCAACGCCCGCCGGCCATTCCGCTAATTTCGATAAGAGGGTTATCTTTCATTTGGCGATACACATTTTTTACCTTGCCGGTTTGAATGTAAAGCTTGCCTTCAAAAATTTCTGCCGTGCCAAAGGGGCGAACTCGAGGCTGGTTACCATCCATCGTGGCTACATAATAAGTTCCGCACTGCTTTAAAAACTCGCATACTTCCAGCATATAATTATCTCCTTTTATTGACTTATCATCTTTTTCTTGCTACTATTTAAACATAGTACAAAAAATAATTCAAGTACAATCATTTTGTATTGTTAGTATCTTTTAGGATACTGTTTTTTATTCAAGGGGTTTGAGGGAGCGTATTGTATGGAAAAAGATTTATTCGGCATTTGCCCTTATGTAACGGTGCAAAAGCTGTTAACCGGAAAATGGACGATTTTGATATTATACCAGCTTAGCATGAAAACCATGCGTTTTAACGAGCTACAACGGGCACTGCCGCGCCTAACACAGGCCACACTCACAAAGCAACTGCATATGATGCAGGAAAACGGGTTGATTGAACGCACGGTATATAACCAAATACCGCCCAAGGTGGAATACTCGCTTAGCCAGCTTGGCCGGGATTTTCAGCCGGTGTTGGATGCTGTGGGTGTGTGGGGAGTAAAATACATTGCCTGTATGGATGAAAAGAACGATTGTAACAAATAGCATCGATTTGAATATTGTGTTCCAAAGACAAAACGAGTTTTTCTTTAAACAGAGTATTGACAGCAGAACTTTTCTGTGGTAACTTAGTGAAAATTAAATAATGAAACCGTTGATGCGGAGATAACGGTGATTATGCTCTTACAGAGAGCCCGCGGTGCTGAGAGTCGGGCAGAAAACAAGTCATCAAATGGACCGCAGAGGGCGCAGTCAAAGGGGAAACCCGAGTATTCTGCGACGCGTAGGCATGCGTGAGTTGCCGGGGATATGTTAGTATCTCGCTAAGAGCACGGTTGTTATACCGTGAATCAGGGTGGCACCGCGAGCCTTCAGCTCGTCCTTGACAAATTTTACTTTGTCAGGGGCGGGCTTTTTTGTCGTCTTCTGGCAAAAGAAAGGTTGATGAAGTATGGCAAATCCAGCGTTTTCAGAAGCGAAGAACATGGCACAGTCTGGCAAATACCAAGTCATTCCGATTCACTGTGAGCTGTATGCCGACTGCCTTACCCCCATTGAGGCACTGCGAAAGCTCAAAAATGTGAGCAGACATTGCTGCTTGCTGGAATCCGTAGAAAACAGCCAAGTGTGGGGGAGGTACAGCTTTCTTGGGTTCGACCCCGCCCTAAAGCTAACCTGTACCGACGGAGTTCTCACCCTGCGTGCCGGTTCCTCCATTACGGTACAAACAAAGCACCCCAAAGAAGTAATTCGCCAAGTGCTGGCAGACAACCGCAGTCCGCGTATGGAAAACCTGCCTCCCTTTACCGGCGGACTTGTGGGTTATTTTTCCTATGACTACATCAAATATGCAGAACCATCCCTAGTTTTAGATGCAAATAACGATGAGGACTTTCGAGATTTGGATTTGATGCTGTTCGATAAAGTAATTGCCTTTGACCATTACCGCCAAAAGGTAATTCTGATTGTAAACGCACGGTGTGATCAACTTGAGACCGAATACCACCGTGCAGAAATGGAGCTCAAAAAACTGCGGGAGCTGCTTGTAAATGGAGAGGCAAAGCAGGAAGAAGCGGGAAAGATGACCTCCCCGGTACACGCTCTTTTTGATGAAACGCAATATTGCGCGATGGTACAGCGGGCGAAGGAACACATTCTCGAGGGAGATATTTTTCAAGTGGTGCTCTCTAACCGACTGGAAGCAAGATTTGAGGGAAGTCTGCTGGATACCTACCGTGTACTGCGTACTACAAATCCATCACCCTATATGTTTTATTTGTCGAGCGACGATATGGAGATTGCCGGTGCCTCACCCGAAACGCTGGTTCGCCTGCAGAACGGTGTTCTGCACACGTTTCCGCTAGCAGGTACCCGCCCTCGCGGTAAAACGGCGGCGGAAGACAAACGGTTGGAACAAGAGCTTTTAGCCGACGAAAAGGAATGTGCCGAGCACAATATGCTGGTGGATTTGGGTCGTAACGACATTGGCAGAATCAGTGAGTTTGGCAGTGTACAGGTAGAGCAGTATATGCAAATTGAACGCTTTTCCCACGTAATGCACATTGGTTCCACTGTTCGGGGTACCTTGCGAGAAGACTGCGACGCGGCGGATGCAATTGATGCGATTCTGCCTGCGGGTACACTTTCGGGTGCCCCAAAAATTCGTGCCTGCCAGATTATTAATGAGTTGGAAAACAACAAGCGCGGCATTTACGGCGGTGCCATTGGGTACATGGATTTTACCGGAAATTTAGACACCTGCATTGCCATTCGTATCGCTTACAAAAAGAATGGCAAGGTGTTTGTTCGTTCGGGTGCGGGAATTGTGGCAGACAGTGTGCCGGAAAACGAGTACCGAGAATGTATTCAAAAGGCCAAAGCCGTAATTCGAGCATTAGAAGTTGCGCAGGGGGGGCTGAACAATGATTCTGCTGATTGATAACTACGACAGCTTTTCGTATAACCTGTATCAGTTTGTTGGTACCAATCAACCCGATGTTCGTGTTGTGCGCAATGATGAACTGACGGTAGAGCAGGTAAAGGGGCTTGCTCCCTCGCATATTATCCTTTCACCCGGCCCGGGTTACCCAGCAGATGCAGGGATTTGTATAAGAGCCGCAAAAGAGCTGGGGCAATCGATTCCGCTGCTTGGTGTGTGCTTGGGGCATCAGGCAATCTGCGAGGCATACGGTGCTACCATCGCTCATGCAAAGCAGTTAATGCACGGTAAGCAATCCGTTATTACGTTGGAGGAGGACTGCCCGCTGTTTACGGGGCTCCCAAAACAGCTAAACGCCGCCCGCTACCATTCTCTCGCCGCCGTTGCGGATACTATGCCGGATTGCCTTACGGTGACTGCCCAAACAGAGGACGGCGAAATTATGGCAGTTATGCACACTGAGTTCCCCATTTATGGGGTGCAGTTTCACCCCGAATCTATCCTAACCGAAAACGGAATGCAAATGATTCGAAATTTTCTTGCGTTGTGAAAGGAGCGTTCGCCATGATTAAAGAAGCAACCTCAAAACTGATTGACCGTAACGATTTAACCTACGACGAGGCAATGGCTGTTATGAACGAAATCATGAGCGGCGGTACATCGCCGGTACAAACCGCTGCGTTCCTTGCGGCACTCTCTGCCAAGGGGGAAACCATAGAAGAAATTACCGCCTGTGCCGCTGGGATGCGTGCGCATGCTCTGCCGGTAAACTACAAAGAGGATTTACTCGAGATTGTTGGAACGGGTGGGGACGGCTCGAATTCCTTCAATATCTCCACTACCTCATCCATCGTGATTGCGGCAGGTGGAGTTCGGGTGGCAAAGCACGGTAACCGTGCGGCCTCCTCCCGCAGCGGTGCGGCAGACTGCCTTGAGGCACTGGGGGTGAACATTAATCTTTCGCCGGAAGATTGTGTGTCTCTGCTTCAAAATGTGGGTATTTGCTTTTTCTTCGCGCAGGCTTATCATTCCTCGATGAAGTACGTTGGCCCTGTACGAAAAGAGCTGGGGATTCGCACGATTTTTAATATTTTAGGTCCGCTGACGAACCCCGCACACGCCAATTTGCAGGTGCTTGGAGTATATGATGAAAAAATGGTAGAGCCGCTTGCTCATGTTCTAAGCAATTTGGGAGTAAGGCGAGGCATGGTAGTTTACGGGCAGGATAAGCTCGATGAAATCTCGCTTTCATCGCCAACCACCGTATGCGAATTTCAGGACGACTGCTTTAAAACCTATGTTGTTCGCCCGCAGGATTTTGGCCTGACTGCCTGCGATAAATCGGAATTGGTTGGCGGAACCCCGCAGGAGAATGCAGAAATAACGCTTGATATTCTAAATGGTATAACAGGTGCGAAGCGAGATGCGGTGCTGCTCAATGCGGGAGCCGGGCTGTATGTAGCGGGAAAGTCAGATTCTTTAGCAGATGGTGTTCATCTAGCCGGAAAGCTGATTGACAGCGGCAAAGCGATGGAAAAACTGCAAGAATTCATACGGGAGTCCAACCGGAAAGAAGAGGCGGCGTCATGATACTGGATGAAATTGCGGCGTATGCCATTCAGCGCGTGGCAACTGCAAAAGAACTATTCCCTTTGGAAAAGCTGCGTGATGCTGCACTTCAATTGCCAAAGAAACAGCGATTTAAGCAGGCTTTACAAACAAAAGAAATGTCCTTTATATGTGAGGTGAAAAAAGCGTCGCCATCTAAGGGTGTTTTGTCAGAAGACTTTCCATATCTTTCTATCGCAAAGGAATATCAGTCTGCTGGGGCAGATTGTATTTCTTGCTTGACGGAGCCAAAGTGGTTTATGGGGTCGGATGAAATTTTTCGTACCATTCGGGAAGTGGTTTCTACTCCTATGCTTCGTAAGGATTTTACAGTAGACGAATACCAGCTTTATGAATCTAAGATGCTGGGAGCGGACGCTGTGCTTCTCATTTGTGCTTTGCTTGATACCAGAACCATTGCACATTACCTTGAGATTTGCGATGCATTAGGACTATCTGCCTTGGTGGAAGCGCACGATGAAGCTGAAATTGAGTCTGCGGTGCAGGCTGGTGCACAGATGATTGGAGTAAATAACCGTAACCTCAAAGACTTTACCGTCAATTTTGAGAATGCCGCTCGACTACGGGAAAAAATCCCTGCAAATGTTCTATTTGTTGCAGAATCGGGTGTCTCGGGAACTAAGGACATTGCCTGCCTGAAAGCAGCAGGAGCCGATGCAGTTTTGGTAGGGGAGGCACTGATGAAAGCAGCAAATCGGAGTGCATTGCTGGAGGAATTTCGGAGGGCCGCATTATGACTAAGATAAAAATCTGCGGGATATACCGCCTGTGCGATGCTGACTTTATCAATGAAGCAATGCCAGATTATGCGGGGTTTGTGTTCTATGAAAAAAGCCACCGCAATGTGACTGTGCAACAGGCGGAGGTTCTCCGTAAAAAAATTCATCCCTCCATATCGGTGGTAGGGGTGTTTGTAAATGCTGAGCAGGAGCAAATCGCAACACTTTGCCATAAGGGAGTAATTCAAATCGTACAGTTGCATGGCGGCGAAAGCGCGGAGTATATCAACCAGTTAAAATTGCGTATTCCCGGAGTGCCAATCTGGCAGGCATTCCGAGTGCGAGCCGTAGAAGACCTTCGCAAGGCAGAAAAAAGCACAGCAGACCTTATACTGCTCGACAATGGCTATGGAACGGGAGAAGCGTTTGATTGGTCGCTGATTACAGGCATGACTCGCCCCTTTGTGCTGGCAGGCGGCTTAACATTACAGAACATTCCGCAGGCGATTGCCCGCTTTGCCCCTTTTATGGTAGACATCAGTTCCGGAGTAGAAACGGAAAAACAGAAAGACCGGGAAAAAATCATTGCCGCCGTTACCGCGGCACGAGAAGCAGAAGAATTCCACTGGGCAAACCAAACAAAGGAGTGATTCACATGGCAAAAGGAAGATTTGGTGTTCATGGCGGCCAGTACATTCCAGAAACGCTGATGACGGCTGTCATCGAATTGGAGCAGGCGTATCAACAGTATAAAGAGGACCCGCAGTTTAACAAAGAGCTGACAGAGCTATTGAACAATTATGCAGGACGACCGTCATTACTCTACTACGCAGAGAATATGACGAAGCACCTTGGTGGGGCAAAAATATACCTCAAGCGAGAGGATTTAAACCACACCGGAGCGCACAAAATTAACAACGTTCTCGGGCAGGTACTGCTGGCAAAGAAAATGGGGAAAACACGTGTAATTGCCGAAACCGGAGCGGGGCAGCACGGGGTAGCTACCGCAACCGCCGCCGCTTTGATGGGCATGGAGTGCGAAATATTCATGGGTGAGGAAGACACAAAGAGGCAGGCACTTAATGTGTACAAAATGCGGCTGCTTGGGGCAAAGGTTCACCCGGTTACAAGCGGCACGGCCACACTAAAGGACGCCGTTTCAGAGACAATGCGGGAATGGACCACTCGGATTGCCGACACCCACTATGTTCTTGGCTCTGTAATGGGACCTCACCCGTTCCCAACCATCGTGCGTGATTTTCAGGCGGTAATTTCAAAGGAAATCAAAGAGCAGATGATGCAAAAAGAGGGGCGATTGCCGGATGCGGTTCTGGCATGTGTCGGCGGCGGCTCTAATGCAATTGGTGCATTTTATCACTTTATAGAGGAGCCTTCTGTGCGGCTGATTGGTTGTGAGGCAGCCGGACGCGGCATCGATTCATTTGAAACAGCCGCAACCATTACAACGGGAAAACTGGGGATTTTTCACGGTATGAAATCGTATTTTTGCCAGGATGAATACGGGCAGATTGCACCGGTGTATTCCATTTCCGCTGGGCTAGATTATCCAGGGGTGGGGCCGGAGCATGCAAATCTTTACGATATTGGCCGTGCGGAATATGTGGCTATTATGGATGATGAGGCGGTAAACGCGTTTGAATTCCTCTCTCGAACAGAGGGAATCATCCCTGCGATTGAGAGCGCGCATGCCATCGCTTATGCCTTAAAGCTTGCGCCAACCATGCAGAATCATCAAATTATCGTTGTGAATCTTTCTGGTCGCGGCGACAAGGACTGCGCCGCCATTGCGCGGTACAGAGGGGAGGATTTATACGAATGAATCGACTAAAACAAGCTTTTTCAAACGGAAAGGCATTTGTTGCCTTTCTAACTTGTGGAGACCCGGACTTAGAAACGACGGAGCGGCTGATTGAATCCATTGCGAATGCGGGAGCAGATGTGATTGAACTGGGGATTCCATTTTCAGACCCCACAGCAGAAGGACCTGTGATTCAAGCGGCAAATTTGCGTGCCTTAAAAAACGGTGTTACGACAGACCTCGTTTTTGAGATGGTACGTCGTGTGAGAAAAAAGGTAACCGTTCCACTGGTGTTTATGACCTATGCAAATGTGGTGTTCTCTTATGGAACGGAGAGGTTTCTCAAAACTGCCGCTGAAATTGGGATGGATGGCCTAATTCTGCCAGATGTACCCTTTGAAGAAAAAGAAGAATTCGAGCCCGTTTGCAAACAGTACGGCATCGACTTTGTATCTCTCGTTTCCCCAACCTCTCATAGCAGGGTAAAACAAATTGCACAGCAGGCTCAAGGATTTTTGTATTGTGTGTCTTCCTTAGGGGTTACCGGAGTACGATCAGAATTCTCCACTGAAGTACAAGAGATAGCTGCATTGGTTCGAGAAGTGACAGATACCCCCGTAGCGGTGGGCTTTGGCATTTCGACCCCAGAGCAGGCAAAACAGATGGCGGAGATTTCGGACGGAGTGATTGTTGGCTCTGCCATAGTAAAAATCATCGGTATTTATGGAGGAGACAGTGTGCCACATGTGGAGGAATATGTTCGAGAGATGAAGAAGGCAATTTGCCGCGTGAACGCAGTCGTTCATTAAAAAGGAGCCGGAATCGCTGACTGCGATTCCGGCTCCTTTTAAGCGTCTTCTATTGGTAATTCAGGCATTTGTTTTTCTTCGTCCTTTAGTGTAAAGGACATAATCGCCGGTATTGCCGATATAATAGCCAGCGCATACATAGCGGCCAGCAAGCCATGGGCATCTGCCAAACGCCCGAGTAAGGGGGCGACCATTCCGCCAATACTCACGGAGAGACCCAGCGTGATTCCCGAAGCAAGACCCATGCGGCTCGGCAGGTACTTCTGCCCTAGTACCACCGTAAGACTGCTGGGGGAATACAAGGCAAATCCGAGAGGAATCAGTAGCAGTACGGTAGGTGCCAGACTGCGCGTAAACGCCAAGGCAGCCATTACCGGCACTAAAAGCACAAAGCCGATGCGGGTAATTTTAATAAAACCGTATCGGTCGCCCAGCCGGCCTCCAATTAAGGTGCTGGCGGCACCAATTACAAAGTAAAAGCTGAGTAGTGTACTGCCTACTGTATCCGATTGATGCAGTATCTGTATGAAAAAGAGTGGCAAAAAGGTGCTTAGCCCGCAAAAAACAATGGAGCGACCAAACAGTAAAATGCTGAGCAGGGAGAAAGGCTTCCACTGATCTGGTTCCGGAGGGCTTTCGGTTTTATGTACCGCGGTAGCTGTGGAAGCGGAAAAAGAGTTCATTTTCCCGATTTGTACAAAGAATGTAACTGCCATGAGAATGCAGGGGATTGCCAAAACCGCGGTTCCCTTTAGACCGAACATAGCAATGGATGCCGCAGCCAGTATAGGCCCAACGGCAAAGCCTGCGTTACCGCCAAAGGAAAAGATGCTCACGCCGGCGCCCTTTTTCTCACCCGAAACCTTATTGGCCATCCGCGCACCTTCCGGGTGGAATGCCGCAACACCAACGCCGCTCAGCATGATCGAGAGAAAGAGCATCCGAAAGTCCGAGAGAAAGCCAACCGCCGCCATTCCACCGCCAGCTAGCAGAACCCCTACTGCCATCATCCATGGTCTTGGTGTTTTATCTGCCATACTTCCGAAAACCGGCTGAATAATGGAAGAAACTACGGTGGATGCCAAAACAAGGCTGGCAACTTCCGCATAGTTAAAATGGTACGCTGCTATTAAAAATGGGAGTATAACAGGCAGTGCCCCTTGGTTCATATCGGTAAAGAGGTGCCCTGCAGAAAGTAAATAAATGTAGCGATTCGGTTTCTCCGGCAAATTGAATTCCTCCGTTCTGGTTGTGTGTTGCTTGCTTTTTGGAAAAGTCTTTTTAAGCTTCTGAAAACACATTCTATTTCTTTATAACATTTTTCGGGAGAAAAGAAAAGATTAAAGCAGTAAATAGATGATAATCCATTCAATAAAGTGTTTTTTCAGACATTGTGTTTTTCCTACTTTTGCATTACACTCTTTATATTACACCATTCAAGGGGTAACAAGAAATATTATCATTCTATAAAGAAGTGTAAGATATAGAAGTAGAACAACGAGAAGATAGAAAGGATAGAGGTAATGAACCAAATTACTATGCTGACTATTCATGCTCAATTTGGAGGAGTACAGGAGACGATTCATCCTGTTGTATTGCAGGATGAATTGCACTTAGTGCTGATAGACTGCGGATATGTTGGATTTCTTTCTCAAATAGAGCAGGCATTAATAGAAAACGGGCTTTCGGCAGCGAATTTAACCCATGTATATATTACTCATCAAGACCACGACCATATGGGCGCTCTGGCAGATTTAAAAAGAAAGTACCCGAAGATTCAAATCGTAACAAGTGGGGGTGAGGCACCGTACATTTCCGGTGCAGAAAAATCGTTACGGCTGATACAGGCTGAGGCCATGCAAAAAAAGCTGCCGCCGGAGCAGCAGGAGTTTGGCAGAGCCTTCTGTGCACTTTTAGAAAGGGTACAGACAGTTCCTGTAGATGTTGAAGTAAGCGACTATGAAGAACTGGATTGGTGCGGTGGCTGCACAGTAATCGCAACGCCCGGCCATACACCGGGGCATACCTCTTTGTACCTCAAGCAGTTTGAAACCATGATTACCGGTGATGCCGTAGCATTGGAAAACGGAGTGCCGGTTATTGCAAACCCGCAGTTTGCGCTTGATTTAGCGCAGGCAGAAAAATCAATGCAAAAGCTTCTCCGCTACGGGGCAAAGGAGTGGATATGCTACCATGGTGGCCGCTGGATTCCTTGATTCCAAAATCAAACCGAAAGTGACATTTTTTTCAAAGAAATTATAAAGAAAAGCAGCGCGAGTCGGTAAAACCGGTCTCACGCTGCTTGTTTTATTATAACTTACTTCCTTTGTCTTGGTCTGTCGGGCCACAGCCAAGGCGTTCTGGCGGTAGAGAACGATCATTGCCTCTTCCTGTAACAGAGTTAGCGTATTTGGGCTTATCTAAAACAGGAGTATTCCAAAAATGAATAATAAATAATTAAGATAGGCGGAGAAGCTTGTCTACTTCAATGATTCATTTCTCTTTGTAATAATAATACAGAAAAAAAGAAGCGAAGTTGTATATAAATTATGAATTTTTTGAAAACAATAACAGTTCGCAATTTTTAAAAATAATCCGAAAAGTAGGGAGTTTGCTGCTCTATGGCGTCCTCCAGCATATCTACCGTGGTTGGGCTGCAATGGATGCGCCCAATTTTATGCAGATAGTCCGGTCTTTTATAGCCCAGCAGCATAGTTGTCATCGTTTGTATATCGGTTTTGTCGGTTCCGTGCTCTGTGCTGCGAGTAATACTGCCTTTGCCATCTGGTGTGATTTTGAGCGTAAAAACGCCTTGGTTCCATGAGAGCATTGGGTCATCAAGCGTAAATGTCCATTCCCGCTCCCCGGTATCTGGTTTAAATGGGTATTGAGAGATAAACTGCTCAATATCTACAATACGTGCCATAAAGTAAGGGGAGATGGTTTCTTTAATATCTCCATCCTCCAAAAGAAAAGCCAGCGGTTCGTCCGTATAAATATCGCCCACGACCTTCGAAATCATTGAAAAATGAGCACTAATAAAGTTCCACATGCCGCTGCGCGCTTCTTCGTTCATAAAAATCATGTCTTTAATACGAAAAATCTCGTCGGAAATCCAATAGAGCACGTAGCCGTCCGGTTCGCCCTTTTCGTTATAATAAATCGCTGCCATCAGGTCATCCAAATCCCAACGCCAATATTCGTCCCACGCTAGGTCGTCGCGCAGCATGGAGCCATGCGTTTGCATGGCGTAGCGGTGGTACGCCCGCCGCAGCTCTTTGCTTTCGGTGTCCACTCGTTCTACCTCACCGGGAACCTGCTTGTTTTTGGGAAGCTGGTAATCGTTGATCTCATAGGTGATGCGGTCAGAGATAATCTCCCAGCCCTTTCTTCGGTAATAGGGGATGGAATACGGATATAAATAGGATATGGACTGTTTTTTGTTGCGCATGTTCTCCAACGTTTTGAACAGCAGCTTGTGCATGAGGCCTTGGTTGGAGTATTCCGGGTAGGTACCAACGCCAGTAAGGCCGCCCATGTGGTAGGTGCGGTCAAAAATACGCACTTGGCAAGGGTATACTGCCACCTGCGAAATGAGCTTATCGCCATCAAACCAACCGAGTACATCGGCTTGCTGAAGAACGGGAAATTTAGTCTTCATAATTTCATCGTCTTCCCAACCGGTTTGGTGCAGCTCCCGGTCCGTTACCTGAAACACATACCGTAAAAGCTGATTATATTGCTCCAGATGCTTTACGCCAACCGGCTTCATTTTTAGCTGTTTTCTTCTGCTCATTGTGGACACGGCTCCTTCGCTTCGTTTACAGCATATCGAGTTCGGTTTTTTCAGTAGGCGGTGCAAAATCGCGATTTATCGCTTTTCTATCTTCTTCGGTTAAGTGAATGTTCAGGCTTTTTATATTTTCTTTTACATGTAGAAGGCTGGCAGCTTTGGGCAGTGAGATAACGTATTCCTGCTGTGCCAAAAACGCGAGCATAATTTGATAGATAGAGGCTTCGTGCCTCTCCGCAACTTCCCGTAGGGCTGTACTAGTGGCAACCGCTTTGCGGTAATGCTCTCCGTGCGCCAAAGGGGAATACGCCATCAGCGGGATGCGGTGTTCTTGGTGCCACGGGAGTAAGTCATACTCCACGCCGCGGGAGGCAATGTGATAAAGCACTTGGTTTGCGGCGCAAGCGTTCCCGCCTGGTATGCTCCAAAGCTCTTCCAAATCGGCTACATCAAAGTTTGATACGCCCCAGTCGCGAATGCACCCCTCCCGCTTTAGCTCTTCAAAGGCAATGACCGTTTCTTCCAAAGGAATATCTCCACGCCAGTGCAGAAGGTATAAATCTAGCATATTGGTTCCAAGTCGCCGTAAAGACGCATGGCAAGCTTCTTTCATCTTTTGTTTTGACGCATTGTGCGGGTAAACCTTCGAAACCAAATAGATGGAATCACGCGGAACAGAGCGAATCACTTCGCCCACCAGCTTCTCCGAACTTCCATTCCCGTACATTTCGGCAGTGTCGATGAGTGTAAGGCCGTTTTCTAATCCAAAGGAGAGTGCTTTATATTCCTCCGAGCGCGGGCTGTGGTTTTCTGCCAGCTTCCAGGTGCCCATCCCCATTTTATAATCGTTTAACTCCATGTTATGTTCCTCTCTTCGGAATTCCATTTTTATTTAAGTACCAAAAGGCACCCAGTTTCTTTTTTTCTCTTATTATAACCGTAACGCTATTGTATGCGTCAATTGAAAAATGGAGATATTTCAAATTTTTTTAACAACATTCTTTTATAGAAGTAGATTGCTTGTAAAAAATAATTGCTTCTATGGCAACGTGGCAAGGAATGGGGTATACTTATGGAGTGGTTTTATATAGAAAAGGTAAATGTGATTTCAATATTTTAAGAAAGGCAGAATGGGATGTCGGTTACGGATAAACTAAATGAGAGCTATCTTCGTAACAAAGAGTTGTTTACAGGAAAGCGCATGTTATTTATTATGCTCGGCACAGCAATCGGTTCGTTTGGCATTACAAACATTCACCAAAGGGTAGATATTACCGAGGGCGGCGTGCTTGGATTAGTGCTCCTGCTAAACCACTGGACGGGTCTCTCTCCATCCTTTTTGTCTCCCATGCTCGATTTGCTTTGCTACACACTGGCCTTTCGGTTGCTGGGGTGGGAGTTTATTAAGGTATCTGCCGTTTCAACCATTAGCCTTGCAGCATTTTTTCGTTTGTGGGAGAGTTTACCACCGCTATTACCGAATCTTACACCCTACCCGCTATTAGCGGCTCTATTAGGTGGTTTGTTTGTGGGTGTTGCGTGCGGGCTGATTTTAAGGCAGGGAGGCTCCAGCGGAGGAGACGATGCTTTGGCTCTTACCATTTCAAAGCTGCTGCGCTGCCGCATTTCTAGGGCATATTTGGCTACGGATTTAAGTGTTCTACTGCTTTCCCTTTCTTATATTCCGCTGGGTCGCATTGGTTATTCGCTGATTACGGTAACGGTATCTTCCTTTTTGATTGATTATATCCATACGTATGGCAAAAAAGAGGTTCAAGAACAAAAAATAATGCAAGAAGAATTAGAAGTTCTTGAGGATAATGAGGAAGAGCCTTCGCAAATAGAACAGGAAGAGTTTAGTATTGTGCCAAGTGATGCAGAACAAGCTTAGGTGTTTTTCTTCTAAGCTAGAAAGGAATAAAAAGAGCGGAATTATCAGTGCTACACAAGTTTTCATTTGTGAATAAATAAACATATAATGTGAATTAATTATCAGACACCATGAAGAAGCAAAATATGCTAATTTATGGTAATTGCCACAGATGGACTATGTGTATTTTGTATGTTTTGCGCCTTGAACTTATTCAAAAAACAGGGTATAATGCTTAAAAGACTAAAAAGTTCATTGTGTATAGGTACCAAATGTCTGCGTTGAGAATTGTGACGTGCAGAAAACGGCCTGGCCGTTTTTTGTGCGCTTTTTTATTCAGTTTTTCATATTTGCTGCATATATATGTTATGGCGGTGTAGTTCGAAGGAATAGAGAAGAAAACAAGAGGTAGAAAAATGAATTCAGAATTTACGGAAGCACTGGAACGCAACCCGTTAATTGCGGCAATTTTTGAGTCCTCCGATTTAGAGGAGGCGTTAGAGTCCCCCTGTGAAGTAATTTTTCTTTTGTCGGGTAATATCTGTGAGTTAAAAGAGCTTATCCATAAGGTGCACCAAAAAGGCAAGAAGATGTATATACATATTGACCTATTGGAAGGTGTAGCAAATGACCGCAGTGGAATCCAATTCTTAAAAACACATTTTGGCCCAGACGGAGTCATCACAACAAAAGCGGTTGTGGCTAAGCACGCTAGAGAAGAAGGGGTATTCGTAATACAGCGCTTTTTTCTTCTCGACTCGAAATCGTACGAGACAGTTCGCAAAACGGTACGTAATGGCGATGCAGATGCAATTGAAATATTACCGGGTATCATTCCTGAAATCATTCATCAAATCAGCCAGTGTTCCACCGTGCCGGTCATTGCGGGCGGTTTAATTCGAACTAAGAAAAACGCGGTAGACAGCCTTGCGGTAGGAGCGATGGGCGTGTCAACAAGTTGTAAAGCACTTTGGAATATGTAGGCTTTTCCAACATACAATTGAATAGAATGCGAGATATGAGAGCAGCAAAAAAGAAGGGAGAGTCCCTTTGGTTTTTGTTGCTTTTTTTAACAAGTAACGATAAAACAGAGACCCTACGTTTGCACTGCAAACGGTTGAAACTATAAATTATATGGAAATAGGAGGTAGCGGTATCAATTATAGCGGATTTTCAAAGCCAGAGAACGGAGTTTGTTTGCCAGGTGCACTAAACGGCAAAGATGGGAGGCAAAGTGACGCTGCAAACCTTATTACATAAGTAGCGGCCAGCCGGTTCACGGTGCATATCGGTATTCTTAAAGAAAGCCGAGGGTTCAAAAAAACGCTGTATCTGGGATGTCTCATGTTTGGGTGACAGCCCCTGTTGGGTGGCACGGTATGAAAAAATAAGTGATACTCGATTTGTTGAGTTAATTTAAGGAGGAGTTTGTAAATGGGTAAATACTTAATCGCTTTGGATCAGGGAACCACGAGCTCACGCTGCATTATTTTTGATAAGCAGGGGAACATCATCAATGTGGCACAGAAAGAATTTACGCAGATTTTCCCCCACCCAGGCTGGGTGGAGCATGACCCCATGGAGATTTGGTCGAGCCAGCTTGCGGTTTTAACTGAAGCAAAAGCTCGGTGCAATGTGGATGTTTCAGACATCGCAGCGATTGGTATTACAAACCAACGCGAAACAACCATTGTTTGGGATCGCCACACTGGTCAACCTGTTTACAATGCCATTGTGTGGCAGTGCCGCCGTACTGCGGAATACTGTGATGAGCTTAAGGCAAAGGGCTTAGAAAAATCCGTGAAAGAAAAGACCGGACTCATTATTGATGCTTACTTCTCCGGTACGAAAGTTCGCTGGATTTTGGAGAACGTAGAGGGTGCTCGTGAAAAGGCCGAAAAAGGTGACCTGCTGTTTGGTACGGTAGACAGCTGGTTAATCTGGAAGCTGACAAAGGGTAAGCGCCATGTTACCGACTACACCAACGCCTCGCGTACCATGCTATTTAATATACATACGTTGGAGTGGGATGACGAAATCCTCAAAGAGCTGGGAATTCCCAAGAGCATGCTGCCAGAGGTAAAACCGTCTAGCTACGTATATGGCAATGTAGATTCCGAGTATTTGGGCGGAGAAATTCCGATTGCCGGTATTGCTGGTGACCAGCAGGCTGCTCTGTTTGGTCAGTGCTGCTTTGAGTCTGGACTTGTGAAGAATACCTACGGAACAGGCTGCTTTATTTTGATGAACACCGGCGAAAAAGCGGTTGATTCCAAGAATGGCCTGCTTACCACCATTGCGTGGGGACTCGACGGCAAGGTGGAATACGCACTGGAAGGCAGCGTGTTCGTAGCCGGAGCGGCAATTCAGTGGCTGCGTGACGGCCTGCGGATGATTGATAATGCCGCCTTTACCGAAACCTACGCCAAGAAAGTACCGGATAGTGCCGGTGTTTATGTGGTACCTGCGTTTGTTGGCCTAGGCGCTCCCTATTGGGACCAGTATGCCAGAGGTATTATTGTTGGTCTGACCCGCGGTGTTGAGAAAGAGCATTTTATTCGTGCAACGGTAGAAAGCCTTGCATACCAGAGCTACGACGTTATGAAGGCGATGGAAGCTGATGCGGGCGTAGTGCTCAAAGAGCTGCACGTGGACGGCGGCGCATCTGCCAACAACTTCTTGATGCAATTCCAGTCCGACATTCTGGGTATTGACGTATTGCGGCCGAAGGTAATTGAAAGCACGGCTCTGGGCGCGGTGTATCTTGCTGGTCTTGCAGTTGGTTATTACAAAGACAAAGAAGATATTCGACAAAATGTGGCGCTTGACAGAACGTTTACTCCCAATATGGAAGAAGCCAAGCGTGAAGAACTGGTTGGCGGCTGGAAAGATGCCGTGAAGCGTTCCTTTGGCTGGGCGGCCAAATAAAAAGTACTGCGGGCTTTAAAACACGGTTTTAAAAGCAAATAGAGGAGGATTTGTTTATGCAAAACTATCTGTATGAATTTTTAGGCACTGCTCTGTTGGTTCTGTTAGGCGATGCGGTAGTCGCAAACGTCATCCTAAATAAAACAAAAGGCCAAAACTCGGGTTGGGTTGTAATAACCTTAGGCTGGGCTTGCGCAGTTTTAATTCCCGCACTTATTTTTACCGCCAGTGGCGCGGTGTTCAACCCCGCCTTGGTGCTTGGCCTTGCAGCCATCGGCAAGCTTTCTTGGTCGGTTGTTCCCGGCTACATTGTTGCTGAAATGGTAGGCGGCTTTGTGGGAGCTATTTTGGTTTGGGTTATGTACAAAGACCACTTTGATGCTACCGATGACGGCAGCACGAAGCTGGGCGTTTTCTGCACCGGCCCTGCCATCCGCAATTACACCAACAATTTTATTAGCGAAGTAATTGCAACCTTTGTTCTGGTATTTGCAATTCTGGGTATCGCACAAACTCCCGTAAACGGCGTTGCCGCAATGGGAACCTTCGGTGTAGGTGCAATCATCTTTGCTTGCGGCGCCAGCCTCGGCGGCACCACAGGTTATGCAATGAACCCTGCTCGTGACCTTGGCCCTCGTCTTGCACATGCAATTCTTCCCATTAAAGACAAGAGAGACTCCGACTGGAGCTACTCCTGGATTCCAGTAGTAGGCCCCATTTGCGGCGGTTTGTTGGGCGCTTGGCTTGCAGCAGCAATCTTTTAAACACACAAAGAATCCCTTGACAATCCCCTTACAATGGCATAAACTGAAATTTGCCGAGAATTGAGAGAAAGAGCCGGGCAAACTAGACTCATGTAAAAATTGGGTCTGCTTTGCTTGGCTCTTTTTGCCCGAATCGTTACTTTTTAGGAGGTTTACAGATGTTTGATGTAGCAATCATCGGTGGTGGGGCGTGCGGCTGTTCGATGCTGTATGAGCTAAGCCGCTACAAGGTGAACGCGGTGCTTTTGGAGAAGGAGAACGACGTTAGCGTCGGCACTACCAAAGCAAACAGCGCGATTGTTCACGCAGGGTACGACCCGGAGCCGGGTACTGTAATGGCCCGCTGTAATGTGGAGGGAAACCGGATTATTGAGCAGCTTTGCAAAGATCTGGATATTCTATATGATAAAATCGGTTCGCTGGTACTTGGGTTTTCGGAAGAAGACCGTAAAACAGTAGAAAAACTGTACCACAGAGGAATAGAGAACGGTGTTCCAGGACTGCGAATCGTTGAAAAAGAAGAATTGCACCAAATGGAGCCCGCCCTGAGTGACGATGCTTTGTTTGCACTTTGGGCACCCAGTGGAGCAATTATAAATCCGTGGGAGCTGGCAATTGCACAGGCGGAGGCCGCTGTGGATGGCGGCGCAAAAGTGATGCTGGATGCGGAAGTAACCGGCATAAAAAAGAATGCTGATTGCTTTACCCTACAAACCGCACAGGGTGAGGTGCAGGCTCGGTTTGTTGTGAATGCTGCCGGGGTGTATACAGACCAAATTGCGAAAATGGTAGGAGATAAAAGCTTTACCATTACCCCAAACCGCGGTGAATATTTTGTACTGGATACCACACAGGGCAAGCTTGTAAAGCATATAATCTTCCAATGTCCTACTAAGGTAGGTAAGGGCGTTCTCGTTTCGCCTACGGTGCATGGCAATTTGATTGTTGGCCCCAATGCAGAGGATGTGGATGCAGACGATGCAGACACCACCGCCAGCGGGCTTCATGCGGTAAGGCAGGCGGCGGTTCGCAGTGTGCCGAACATCAATTTCCGCGATTCCATCCGCAATTTTGCGGGTGTACGTGCAATTTCTACGCAGGATGATTTTATTGTGGAGGAATCGAAAGCTTGCAAGGGCTTTTTCCACATTGCCGGTATTAAATCCCCCGGTCTTACTTCTTCCCCTGCGATTGCGCGAGAAATGGTGCAAATGCTGCACGGTGCAGGGTTAGAGCTTGAACCGAACCCTAATTTTGTAGCCAAGCGCCGTGTACTACGCTTTAAATCGCTGAGTGCCAAGGAGCGTGGTGAGGCGATTATGCGTAACCCATTATACGGTACCATCGTGTGCCGCTGTGAAACTGTTACAGAGGGCGAGATTGTAGATGCAATGCACCGCCCGCTCGCTCCACGCTCGGTAGACGGCATCAAGCGCCGCTGTACCCCTGGTATGGGGCGCTGCCAAGGCGGCTTCTGCGGGCCAAGAGTACAAGCGATTATTGCCCGTGAGCTGGGTATTCCGGAGAGCGAGGTGCCTCTGGATCGTGCAGGCATGAATATTATCCTTGGCCGAACCAAAGAGCAGAAGGAGGCGGCGGAACAGTGAAGCAGATATACGATGTAATTGTGGTTGGCGGTGGGCCAGCCGGTTTGGCGGCTGCCCTCTCTGCAAGACAGAACGGAGCTGAAAGTGTTCTGCTTTTGGAGCGCCAGAGCGACCTTGGCGGTATTTTAAACCAGTGCATTCATAACGGCTTTGGTCTGCATTATTTTAAGCAGGAGCTAACTGGGCCGGAATATGCGGAACGCTTTATAAATGAAATAAAGAAAACCGATATTGAAGTACTCACTGGAACGATGGTACTTGAGCTTGATTTAAGTGAAAAACGCACCATTTATGCCATTAACCCGCAGCGTGGGTATATGGAGCTCAAAGCAAATGCCATTGTAATGGCAATGGGGTGCCGAGAAAGAACACGTGGTGCCATTGGCATACCCGGAAGCCGCCCAGCCGGTGTATTCACAGCAGGAGCAGCTCAATTGTATATGAACCTAGAGGGCGACCGTGTTGGTAACCGTGTGATTATACTAGGGTCGGGAGACATCGGCCTAATCATGGCGCGCCGCCTTACTCTGGAGGGCGCAAAGGTACTTGGAGTTTATGAGGTAATGCCTTACTCTGGCGGACTCATGCGCAATATTGTGCAGTGCCTCAACGATTACGATATTCCGCTCCATTTATCGCACACCATTACAGATATTCGGGGCGATAAGCGTGTGGAGCAGGTGGTAGTACAAAAGGTAGACGAAAATCGGATGCCGATTCCTGGAACGGAAGAGGTGTTAGACTGCGATACCGTTTTGCTATCCGTTGGCCTTATTCCAGAAAATGAGCTGTCACGGCAGGCGGGACTTGAAATTGACCCACGCACTAACGGCCCAGTTGTGTATGAGAATATGGAGACTAGCGCCTCCGGTGTGTTTGCATGCGGCAATGTTGCCCATGTGCACGACTTAGTGGATTTTGTAACAGCCGAAAGCCAGCGCGCTGGTAAGGCAGCAGCGTTGTGCAGTAAAAACGGCAGTCCAAGTGAAGAGGGGCTTCTGCGTATTACCAATGGGTTTGGAGTAGGGTATACCGTACCGCAGAAAATTCGCCCGCAGGGAGTTGAAAAAGCGGTAGATGTATTTTTCCGTGTGAATCAGGTATTACGCAGTGCCAAAATTATGATTAAGAGCGGTGAGACCCGCATCGCTTCGTATCCGCGGGAGCACTTAGCCCCCGGTGAGATGGAGAAAATTTCTTTGCCGCTGTCTTTGCTGCAAAAAGCGGAAAACGGTGAGCTAACGGTTTCAATTGAGAAGGAGGATTGACGCATGACAGAGCTGGTTTGTATTGTTTGTCCCAAGGGGTGCCGCCTGCATGTGGATGAAAAAACCGGGTTTAAGGTTACTGGTAATTCCTGCCCGAGGGGAGAAGTATACGGCAAAAAAGAACTGACTGCCCCTACCCGTACAGTAACCTCCACGGTGAAAATAGAGGGTGCTTCCATTGAGCGAGTTCCGGTAAAAACAGACCGAGAAATCCCCAAAAAGGATATTTTTGAGGCTATGCGATTACTTAACGGTATTACACTAAAGGCCCCTGTACACGTGGGCGATATTGTTGTACCAAATCTATTGGGGCTCGACGTTAATTTTGTGGTAACGCGCAGCTTGGCAAAAAAGTCGGATGCTAAATGATGAAAAAAGAATAACCACATGACAAAATTAGCAGGCAGTGCTTTTGGCACTGCCTGCCTTTTTATTTATCAACAAACTTTTAAAAGCAATTTTGGAGGATAACCTTATACAAAAAATAGAAAAATATGGTATAATTACCTTAAATAGCTATTTTATTGTGCTTATAGATAAAAATCCCGTAAGCGTCTATTTACTGGCTTCGCCAATTACAAAAAGCGGCTTTTTACCAGCTTTGCCAATTAGAAATATACCACAACGGTGCTTCGCACCTGTGGTAAAAATCCCTGCAAGCGGCTTTTTACCAGCTTCACCAATTAGAAATATACCACAACGGTGCTTCGCACCTGTGGTAAAAATCCCTGCAAGCGGCTTTTTACCAGCTTCTCCAATTAGAAATATACCACAACGGTGCTTCGCACCTGTGGTAAAAATCCCGCAAGCGGCTTTTTACCAGCTTCGCCAATTAGAAATATACCGCAACGGTGCTTTGCACCTGTGGTATAATATAGCTATTTGTAACCCGGGAGGAACTCTTTTACTATGGCATCCAACATCACACTATCCGAAGGGAAGATACAACCCATATTAGTGCGGCTTGCTCTTCCACTGCTATTCGGCAATATCTTACAGCAATTCTACAACATTATTTCTTCCATCATTGTGGAACGGTACTTGGGTGAAGCGGCCTTTGCGGCGATTGGCATCGCGGGAACAGTAATGAATCTGTTCATTTTTATATTGGGCGGCTGTTGTACCGGTATCGCAGTCATTATGGCCTCTCTATATGGAAAGAAAGATCACCCGGCGTTGCGGCAGGCAATCTTTTTATCGTTGGTATTTGGCCTTTCATTCACCGTGCTCATTGGTGTTCTGGGGCTTACCTGCACGCCATTTCTACTTAGGCTAATTCAAACACCTCCAGAGGTTTCCGCTTTTGCAGTTGAGTATTTAAACACCATTTTTTTGGGGCTTATTGCTTGTTTTCTCTATAACTTTTTTGCCGCTGTTTTACGTGCAATCGGCAATACAAGTGCTGCACTGGTGTTCTTACTCATATCTATTGCAGTTAGCTTGCTGTTAGCAATTCTATTCGTGGCGCACCTGAATTTGGGTGTTCGGGGTGCGGCTCTCGCTACCGTATTGGCTCAAATTATTTCCGCTTTGCTGTGCTTTCTGTATATTCGTAGAACACTTTCCTTTTTGCGGATAGGGCGTGAAGACATGCGGTACGACGGTTCTTTAATTATGAAAATTACCCGTTTCTCTCTTGTTTCGGCCTTGCATCAATCCAGCCTTTACATAGGCAAGCTGTTGGTTCAGGGTGCGGTGAATACGATGGGGCTTGCAGCCATTTCAGCCTATACAGCTACCACTCGCATTGAGGGAATTGTGCTAGCGGCAGGTGAAAGTGGGGCAGAGGCCATCTCTGTTTTTGTGGCGCAGAATACCGGTGCGGGGAAACGCCCGCGCGCAAGGAAAGGCTTTTTTACAGGCCTTAGAGGGATGCTTCTCATAGCGGTGTTGCTCTCATCCATTTTATTTTTTACGGCGGAACCACTTATGCGCGTGTTTGTGCCAAGCGGCAGTGCAATGACGATTTCTTATGGAACTACTTATCTTCAAATTCTTTGTTTTTTCTATTTTTTAAGCTATACAGGAAGTGCCTTTGTTGGCTTTTACCGTGGCAGCGGTATGGTAAATATACCGCTGATCGGTACAACGATTCATATTTCGCTGCGGGTTATTTTATCGTACCTGTTTATCTCGAGCATGGGCATGAGTGCAGTGTCTTATGCTACCGGTATTGGCTGGATTGTAATTGTAATTTTCCACAGCCTTATTTATGTTCGCTTGGCAAAAAAGGAAGCGAATGCACAGGGAATTACGGCATTGAGTACAACGGAAGAAAAAGTGTTGCAAGAAGATTTGCCTGAAACATCATGTTTAGAAGAGGTTGAATAGCGTTTCAGCGTGTTATGAAAAGCGTTGATAATTTCATTGAAAAAAACTTGCAAAAAATATAAAACTCCTATTTTAAATTTACAGTCGATGTTTATATTTTGTCATAAATATCTATCAATTTATTTTTATTAAAGGGAGATGTGGAACAATGTTTAGAAGAAAAGAGAAGTTGTCTTCAAAAGCAAACACATATTTAAAATCGGTGCCCCTTACTCGCCGACTAACGTTCCGCATTCCTGCCAGGCTACTTCTCATGACGACGGCTGTCATCACGATTATGGTTGTGGTTTTGGGAGTACAGATGGTTTCAATGGTGCGCGACATGACCCGTGCAGGAATAACTACTTTAGCAAAAAACAACGCTGCTCTATCTTCAGACTATATGAATGCCATGCAGGCTCGTGCGCAGGCACTGAGTGGTTCTATTACCGATTTGTACGATGCTTCCATTTTAATAAGCAATAAAGTGGAGCTGTCAAAGAGTATGATGAAGAGTGTTCTAGCGGATGATCACATTTTCTCCGTTTATACAGCGTGGGAGCCAAATGCGTTTGTTCCCAATACGCCCGACGGCAAGTCGTATTACTATTACCGCAATGGCAGCTCTATTTTATTGGATGAATTGGCAGATTACAGTACATACGGCAAGAGTGATTATTACTTGCCGACAAAAGAAACATTAAAGCCACATATTACAGAGCCGTATACCTACGACCTTAGTAATGGCAAACGAGTATGGCTGATTACGATAAGCAATCCCATTCTTTCCTCCACTGGCAAATTTTTGGGCGTTGCCAACTGCGATATTGTTGTGGATACGATTAACTCACTCGAGTTCGATACCGGTGAATACAAAGAAGCCTACACCTACTTACTTTCCGGTAAAGGGGTGTACTTGGCGAACTCCAAAAACGCTTCCGTTATGGGCTCAGAATTTGCTACAGGTGGAGTAAACGACGAGATAATAACGGTAGCAAAAGAAGGCAAGCAGCAGCAGTGGGAGGCAACAGATTCTCTTTTTAAAAAGGAGAGTTATATTGTACATATTCCAGTAAAGATTACAGGGGTAGACACCCCGCTTTCTAGTGCTTTTGTTGTAACGAAAGATGATGCGTTGCGGCAGGTGTATTTTATACTGGCACTGCTCATTGCAATTGGTGTTTTAGGAATCATTGGTATTGCCAACGGAATCGTTTTTACCCTGCGCCGTGCGCTGAAACCAATTGGTACCGTGGTTGCTGCGGCAGAAAATATGGAGCAGGGCAATCTAAGTGTGGATTACCACGTGGATTCCTCCGATGAGCTTGGGTACTTAAGCGAAGTGTTCCAGCGAACTGCCACGGTTTTGCAAGGCTATATAAAAGAGATTTCCGCACTGCTCACCAAATTAGCTGACGGTGACATGCGAATTTCCGTAGAGCAGGAGTATGTTGGCGACTTTGCGCCAATCCGCGAAGCGTTGGAGCGTATATCTGATTCACTCAACAGCACGCTTTGCAGAATTGGGCTTGCAGCGGACCAGGTAGGCGCGGGAGCGGCACAGGTTTCAAACGCTGCGCAGGCGTTGGCTTCCGGCGCAACTGAGCAGGCCGCAACGGTGGAGCAGCTTTCTGCTTCTGTTATGAAGGTATCGGAACAGGCAGAAGAGAATATGAAGCATGTAGGGAAGGCCTCACAACTAGTTGCAGAAACCAATGAGAGCTTTGAGTTGGGCATTTCCCATATGAAGCGCTTGGAAGAATCGATGGAAAGCATTGACGATGCTTCCTCGCAGATTAGCACAATCACCAAGGTGATCGAAGACATAGCGGCGCAAACCAATATTTTGGCCCTAAATGCCGCAATTGAAGCTGCAAGAGCAGGTGCTGCCGGAAGAGGCTTTGCCGTGGTTGCAGATGAAGTGAGAGAGCTCGCTGCAAAATCTACGGAAGCAGTGAAAAAGACGGAGTTGCTTATCCAAAAGTCTGATGCTATGGTAGAAGAGGGTACCAAAATCACAGATGAAACTGCCAACATTCTAAAAGAGATTTTTACAAAGGCAGGGCGCATTGGCGACATAACAAAAGATATCGCAAAGGCCTCTGAGCAGCAAACTGCGGCAATTGAGCAAATTTCCACAGGGCTTTCTCAAGTCTCCGCTGTGGTACAAACAAACGCTGCAACTGCGGAGGAAAGCTCGGCCTCCAGTCAGGAGCTTTCGGCTCAGGCAGAAACTCTTCGGCATGAGATTAGTGGCTTTCAGCTGAGAGAAGAGATTTGTGCAGATGTGGCGGAAGTAGAGGAGCCTCTCATATAAGCACATCCATTCCTGTGTTTATTTAAAATGGACGCTTGCCGGAAACTTGAAATAGTGATAAAGGGTAAATATGATAGAAAGTAATAAAAAGGGAGCCGGGTGAAATATCACTCAGCTCCCTTTTAAAACAATATAATTAATTATAAAAATACATTTATCATTTGTTTAACCTCTACTTCATATTGTAATAATATATAGAAAGAAGGATTCGTTTTTCTCAATACCCTCACATTTGCCGAAAAACTTCATATGAGAATTCTGCTGCTTCCACTTTTATCGACAAGAATTACGATCTGCGTTATAATAAAATAAAAGTATATCTGTATTTCACTTGTTTGTTTTGGAAGACTCGCGAAAGGAGCGGTCTAAATTGAACCCAGTGATGGATACAATTCTTACCAGACGCAGCGTTCGTTCTTTTGAGGAACGGCAGATTCCGGAGGAAAGCCTGAATCAAATTCTTCTTGCAGGTTCCTATGCACCTTCCGGCAGAAACCTGCAAACATGGAAGTTTACCGCTGTGCAGAATCCGCAGGTGATGGCGGGCATTAATACAGCAATTCGCAATGCTCTACGCGCTGTTACAATAGAGGAAGATACCCACCCGTACGTTTCGTTCCTAAAAACAAAGGCAGAACGGGAGGACTCCGAATTTTTGTTTCGTGCGCCTACTTACGTAATCGTTTCAAACCAACGTGAAAATGTGAACGCTTTAGCCGATACGGCTGTTGCGTTGGAAAATATGATGCTGGCCGCTCATTCTTTTGGAATTGGCTCGTGCTGGCTCAATCATCTTCCCGGTTTAACACGCCAGCCGGTCATTCGAAGCCTGATGGCGGAACTTGCGATTCCGGAGGATCACGATATTTACGGAACACTCGCACTTGGCTGGCCTAAAAACAAACTGCCAGCCGCCCCTCCACGTAAGGCTGAAATTCACATTATCCGCTAACAGGGCGGCAATACTGCTGCTCTTTTTAAGAAAGAAAGGGGACCCCATGAAAAAGAAAGAGAAGCCCCGAGAAAAGAATCCGCGTGCGCCGGTTGTGTTACAGGTGCAACAAGCCGGAATTCTGATTGATTTTTTACGCGATAATTTGCGGGGAAAATCACGTAACAATATTAAGTCGCTGCTGGTGCGCGGTGCAGTTTTGGTAGATAACCGTGTTGCAACCCGCTACGACTACCCCGTGCGCCCGGGGCAAGCTGTTCAGGTTCGCTGGGCACCAGAGGTACCCGCTGCAGGTGGAAGAGCACTTGAAATTTTGTATGAAGATGACGAGCTTTTGGTCATTAATAAGCCTGCTGGCCTACTCTCTATTTCGAATGAGAAAGAAAAAGAACGCACGGCTTACCACCAAATGACGGAGCATGTGCAGCAAAGCGACCCAAACTCCCGCATTTTTATTGTTCACCGGCTTGACCGAGATACCTCGGGTGTATTGCTTGCGGCAAAAACCTCCGAGATGAAATATGCAATGCAAGACAATTGGAGCAGTTTGGTGAAAACCAGAAAGTATACCGCTGTAGTGGAGGGGTGTCCCGAACCAATGAGCGGGCGTATTCACACTTGGCTTTATGAAACAAAGAATTTAATGGTTTACTCCGGAGAAAAAAGCGACGAGGGTTTAGAATCGATTACCGACTATAAAGTAATTGGAGTTGCGCCGGGGTACTCATTGGTAGATGTTTTTCTGCAAACTGGGCGTAAAAATCAGATTCGCGTTCATATGAAAGAAAAAGGCTGCCCAGTTGTGGGCGATAAAAAATACGGCGCAAAGGGAAGCCCTTTTAAACGCCTTGGCCTGCACGCAGGACTGTTGGAAGTTCGCCACCCAGTCACCGGGAAGCTTCTTCGATTTGAAGCAAAGGTACCCGCTGTGTTTTTATCTATCTCGTTCAAGCGTGTAAAGGCTGAAAAGGCCATTTAATAACAGAAGATACTTTTTTCCACTTAGAAGAAGCAAAGCCGTCACGATATTAATCGTGGCGGCTTTATACATTTCATAATATATTCGTAGGAGACTTTGAAAAGAATGTTTTAATATAATAGCTTTCAAAAGTATTAAGATAAAAGTGCAGTAGAGAGAAGCTGACCATCCCGCAGCTTGTGGCGGGTGTTTTGAATAATGGCATCCATACTCTCCAATTTTCCCAAAAGCTCGCGTTCCTGCTCACTGGTGGTGATTACTTTATGAATACCGCCGTTGCGAATTACAATTCGGCGGTCTGCAATCAGTGCAAGCAAGGGATCATGCGTAGCCATGAGTACAATTTTATCCTCGGCAACAAGGAGCTTTAACGCTTTTTTGCGGTCAATTCCCGCATTTTCAATTTCATCAATCAAAACGATAGGTGAAGTGCTCAAGATTGCGGTGTCGGCAATCATGAGTGCACGGGACTGCCCACCACTGAGGCTAGTTACGGGAGTATCCAAACGAAATTTTTCACCGGCAAGGTGGTTCGCTTCTTCAATAATGCGGGCAATCACCGTATCGGCATTGTCGCACAAGCGGCTTTGGGCATGTAGCTCCAAAAACTCCTGTACTGTTAAATCCATTACAAAGTTCATGTTTTGAGAAAGCTGGGCAACCAGCTTGTTGCCGGAGGAAAACCGCCATTTATTATCTGGTTTTTCCTCATTTATGAGGATACTTCGGCCGGTGGGGGTGTCTCCCTGTGCCGCCCACTCAATGTCTGCTAAGAGGCGGCTTTTGCCGGAGCCGGTTGGCCCAACAATGGAGATAATCTGCGAGCTGCTTACAGTTAGGCGGTCAAATCCTTCTGGTACACCATTTTTATCGTGCCCCGGCAGTATGGTGAGGGAATGAACAAGAGAAGAAGCGTCCATCCCCAGAAATTCCTTCATTTGCTGAATGTATATGGGTAGGTCGGCTAAAAGGTTTTCTTTGTCGATTGCCATTTCTTCCACCTCTAGTGGTGAGAAATGCTCTAAAAACTGTGGGAAGGTCATTGCTTCATAGCCGGCAACATCCAGCTTGTTTTGATTAAAATAAGCTGAAACAAACGGGTATTCCGTGAGAAGCTGTGCAATGGTTTGCTCCATCATGCCAAATCCTCCCCTAAGTCGATTTTCTTTATGTTCCCCAATTGGTAGTTCTCGCCAATTCGTGTTTCACCCAAACAGTAGGAGCAAAGGGCGGCGGGCATTGGGAAGCGAAGCTGCATTCCCTGTACAGAATCCACACGCTTTTCTTCATCGTAAACCAGCGTACCAAGCTCGTAAGCACCTTGCCCGGTCAGACCGTTCACGTGCATTACAATCGCGCGGGGATTGACCGAGCTAACACGGGAAGAAAACACCTCGCGCTCTGCCTGCGAAACAATGTCCCCCTTGGTAATGACCACAATATCGGCAGATTTCAGCAAAGGGCCAATCTTCTTTGGGGTGTTAATGCCCGAAAGGTTATCAATCACACAAATGCCTTTGATTTCTTTTAGATAGGGGGAACAGCGATTGCATAATCCAGCAGATTCACTAATTAGCAAATCAAGCCCAGTGCGGTTGCCCCACTTTACAATCTCCTCAATGTTGGAGGCAAAGAAATGGTCGGGGCAAAGTGCACCGGAGAGCCCCTTTTTGACAGGAACACCCGCCTTTTCATAAGCGACGTCATCATCGGTGTACAGGCAGTCGAACTTTACGACGCCCACTTTTATGCCGCGCCCCTGGAGAGTGGCAATGGTTTTTAAAATAACAGAGGTCTTACCCGAGGAAGGAGGACCAGAGAATATCGTTAGATTCATACAAACTCCTTTCCGGCAGCGGCATAGAAATCACGCTCCGTTTCCAAGATTAATGCGCCAATATCATTTTCGTGAATATAGTCCCAACCTAGCCACAGAAAGGATTGCTCTGGGGCAAGATGATTGTTTACAAGTGGATTGGTGGACGGGAATTTGCCGTTTACAGACATTAACTCGCCAACCTCTTTGGAGAAAAGGAAATCAACAAATGGTTTTACCTTATCTTTGGAAGCTGCTTTTGTAAGGAGGAAAATGGGACTTATAATGGCACCCTCTTTCGGCCAAACCGGTACAAGCGGACTTTTGTCGTCAATCATTTGGGTGAAAAAGTACGGAGTAATGGAAACCGCAGGGCCTTGCTGCTGCTTACCGGCTTTTACCATCTGCGCCGGGTGCATACCACTCAGCAGATTGCGCCCGAGCTTCTCAACGCCTTCCTTGCCAAAGAAGCGGCGAATGTGCAGGGTAAGCGCGTTGAACATGTCCAAATCTCGAACTGGAAGAGAGATACTATTCTCAAATTCCGGGCTGAGAAGGTCCTCCCAGCTGGAGGGAAAGCGGCGGTCGCCCAAAACTTGCGTGTTTACCATGAATACGCAGGCTACGGCACCAATAATGGTGTATTGACCCTTAGGGTCTCTTAAATTAATATGCTCGTTCTCAAAATCGGGGTTTAAATGCTCAAGACCAGAAATGTCTTCAAACACACCAGCGTCACGGTAACGACCCATCAGCTTGTGGTCGAAGAATAGGTCAAATCCGGCGGAAAGATACAGGTCAGACAGCTTCTCGGCGTCTCCGTGTGCGGCGAGTACACGCTCTTTTGTGCCATCAAGCCCCATGCTGGCGGCTTTTAAATCATAGTCGGTCTTCGCGGCAATGTCGCCGTTCTCTTTCAGCCAACTTTCAAGCTTTTCCAGCAAAGGCAAGCGTATGGGGCAGGGAAGAACGCCCTCTACCCGAATCTCAGCACCGCTTTCTTTTTTCATTGCGGAAAGCCCGGTACCAGTGGAATACTGCTCTTGTTCGATTGCGTCAGTTAGCTTCTGAACAAAAAGCTCTGGGTTGATTTTGCGGCTCTTCAGAGCTGTTTCTAGTGAGATAGTGCGCCCCATGGTTTTACGCATTAAATCGTTTTTCAGCTGTTCAAATCCGTGAGAAATCAAGAGCTCCTTTGCCTCGGGGTATTTTTCAGTAATATCGTAAACCGTATCGGTAAGTTTAAAGTACTTGTTCATATTCATTCCGTCCTTTCAGTTCGGCTTTATTGGCGGATATTTTTAAGTTAATGATAGTATACCAAAATAGGAGACATTTGTATGTTGCAAAAGCAACTGTTTTTAAATATAATGTTAGCATAAAAACTCTATAACATGGGGTTAGCATTGACACATGCAACATGCAGGCATATTATACGGTTAAAATCAGAGATGGGCGACTTGGCAGTGAATTCAGAATTCGCGCAGAGACGTTGTCCGCATATAATGAAAAAGAGCGCGAAAGTAGACGAGTTTGAGCGGAGGTACTGCTATGGGTATTCATGAGCTGCCGTTTCCTATTGTGTGGGAAAATAATGTACAAGCGGGGTACGGAGGGAATCAGGCGTGGTTTTTGCAGGCGTTCCAACGCACTGCGGGCTGTGCCAGTGTGGCGGGTGCGAATTTGGCTGCCTATTATGCGTCTCAGCATCCGGAGTGCCGCGGTCTTTACAAAGGGGATATAGAGCGGTTCTCCAAAAGTGATTACATGCAGTTGATGGAAAAAGTGTACCGCTATATGACTCCCGGGCCGATGGGCTTCCCCGTGGCACGGCAGTTTGTGCACAAGTTTTTATTATTTGCCGGTGACAACGGCACCATGCTTAAGGCACATACTTTATTTCACCACCAAAGCCGTGAGGGGCGGATGCGCTTTCTAAAAGAAGCGATTGCCAACGGGAACCCGGTAGCACTTTTACTATTAAAGCACCGTTCCCCAAAAATGAGAGAAAACAACTGGCATTGGATGACGATTACCGGGTGGGCGGAGGATGCCGACGGTGAGCATGTTATTGTATCGAATCTAGGCAGGCGTGAGGTTTACCCAGCAGAGCTGCTGTTTGAAAACCATTGGGGCAATGTGATGAGGATGGTTTACTTTTCTGTATTAGAACCCTAAGTCGATTTTTAATATCTTACCGCACTACGGCGCAGCTTTTTGCCTCTCATGTCATATTCATTTTCTCTTTTGATTCAGGGAGTTATTGTTTTGTTCGTAAAGGAAGTTTTGCGCTTAGGCGCAGTTTTTTGCCTCTCATGTCATATTCATTTTCTCTTTTGATTCGGGGAGTTATTGTTTTGTTCGTAAAGGAAGTTTTGCGCTTAGGCGCAGGGCTTTGCCCCTCGTGCCGGGGCGGGCACCTACTTTCACGAAAGGGTGAAAGTAGGCAAAGGCTTTCCAAAGGGAGAGTATCGATTCTCTCCCTTTGGATTCCCTCTCAACGACCAAAGGCTCTGCCTTTGGAATCCGAGTGAGCTCCCGCTCTGCATCTGTTTTCCGCACAGGAAACAAGCCTGTGCGTTGCAGATTGTGAGTATGGTTTTGCGCTGTTGCTTGTAAATGTGAAGAACCATGTTGTGATACATGTTTTCTGCGAGGGAACGAGAGCGCTCTAAAAATGACCGCCGACGGATGGAATCCGATGCTTGTTTTTTTATCATGGCTAGGAGAGTGGGAATTTTTAATGGAGCGCCTTACCAGTAGCTATTGTTTTACACCTTGGGGTCGTTTCCCAAACGGAATCCAAAGGCAGAGCCTTTGGTGAGTCTTTCCGCCTTTTCTCCTCATCGAGAAAAGGCGAGCCTGCCCCGGCTTGAGGGGCGAATGAAAAGAAAGAAGAATTTCTCTGCGGTACTAGCCGCTTTAAAATCTTCATTATTAAGATCAAACTGCTGCTTATATAATGAAAAAGGACCTCCCATCACCGCAATCGCGGGAAGAGAGGTCCTTTTCATACTTCATTATTGCTTCTCGGGTTTCTTCCATTCAGAAACCAAATCGGCTGTTTCTTCGAGAATAGAGGCGGGGTAGCCCTCTACGTTGCCGCTGTCACACGCTGCTGCCAAGGCGGGGTCAATAGGCAGCTTGGCAAGAACCTTTAGGTTATGTTCCTGTGCAATCTCATCCACATGACTTTCCCCAAACACAGCAATCTTTTTATTGCAGTCGGGACACTCCACATAAGAGTAATTCTCTATTAGACCAAGAATCGGAACGTTCATCATCTCTGCCATCTTTACTGCTTTCGAAACAATCATCGAAACCAGCTCCTGCGGAGAGGTGACCAAGATAATGCCATCCAGCGGAATCGACTGGAATGTGGTCAGCGCGACATCTCCCGTTCCCGGAGGCATATCAATAAACAGAACGTCTACATCGCCCCAAATAACGTCCTTCCAGAACTGCTTTACCACGCCGCCTACAATTGGGCCACGCCATAAAACGGGGTCGGTTGGGTTATCCAATAAAAGATTAACGGAAATCATCTTGATTCCTGTTTCACTCAAGACGGGGAGAATCCCATTCTGGTTTGCCATTGCTTTTTCGGTGATGCCGAATAGCTTTGGAATGGAGGGGCCGGTTATATCTGCGTCCAATACGCCGCTTACCAAACCCATACGGTTTGCTAGCACAGCAAGCATGGCTGTAATGGAGGATTTACCAACACCGCCCTTACCGCTCACAACACCGATTACTTTTTTAATACGGCTTTGGCTGTGGGGTGCTTCTAAAAGACTTGCCGGTTCGGTACGGCTGGCACAGTCTGAACTGCAGCTACTACAGGAATGGTTGCAGGTTTCACTCATCGCTTTTCGCTCCTTTTGACCTAGATTATCACCAACGGGCACGCCCGTATTAGGTGTTTCCAGTTCAGTATACTCTGTTTAAGACGATTGTCAATAAAAGCACTGATTGGGATTTGGACATAAAAATATCCCTTTCGCTATGCGAAAAGGATCGAAAATCTCTCTTTTATTCAATAAAATACTAGAATATGTTTATTTGGTTAGAATTATTCCAATTATCTTTCAGGATATACTTGACAAATGCACTATATTGTAATAAAATAATATACTGCATCATCATGGAAACGTATACTTTTTCCCTTAACTTTAGGTCTATTCTAACACGCTTTTTGGAAAAAGGCAAGAGCATCTTTTAAAATTTTACCGAAGCGGTGGTGTCGCCGGCAGGAAAGTTTGTTTATCCGACAAAGATGGTGAAATATATGAATGGAGTGATTGAGCCAATGGTGAATGTCAAACCGGTACAACTAGGCAAGAATACTCGTATGAGCTTCTCCCGGATTGATGAAGTCTTGGACATGCCGAACTTGATCGAGGTACAGAAGAATTCCTACCAGTGGTTTTTAAAAGAGGGCCTCAAAGAGGTTTTTCGCGATGTTTCCGGTATTACGGATTACACCGGGAACCTGGTTCTCGATTTTGTAAACTACAAACTGGATGACAAGCCTAATTACAGTGTAGAGGAATGTAAGGAACGTGATACTACCTACGCTGCGGCTCTTCGGGTAACGGCCCGCCTGCTGAATAAGGAAACCGGAGAAATTAAAGAATCCGAGGTTTTCATGGGCGATTTCCCGCTTATGACAGACAGTGGAACCTTTGTGATTAACGGTGCGGAGCGCGTTATTGTATCGCAGTTAGTTCGTTCTCCCGGCGTTTATTATAAAATGGATTACGATAAGACTGGTAAAGAGCTGTTCAGTGCTACTGTAATCCCAAACCGCGGTGCTTGGTTGGAATACGAAAACGATGCGAACGACGTGTTCTATGTTCGTATTGATAAGAACCGCAAAATCCCGATCACGGTGTTTATCCGTGCGCTCGGCCTTTCTACGGATGAGGAAATCCGCGAGTACTTTGGCGAGGATGACCGCATTCTGGCAACCATTGAGAAAGACCCCTGCAAGAATACCGAAGAGGCTCTGTTTGAGGTTTACCGCAAGCTGCGCCCCAGTGAGCCGCCCACCATTGAGAGTGCTCAAACGCACATTAACGGGCTGTTCTTCGATGCACGACGTTACGATCTTTCTCGTGTTGGTCGCTATAAATATAATAAGAAGCTGAACCTAGCTGGCAGAATTACCGACCAGCAGCTTTCGCGCCCCATCATTAACCCGCTTACCGGCGAGCTGATGGCCGAGGCTGGTGAAGTTATTTCACTTGAAAAAGCCATGCAGATTGATAACGCTGGTGTATCTACTGCGTTTGTGCAGCAGGGCGAGCGTGAAATCAAAGTGATTTCGAACGGCATGGTAAACCTGAACGATTTTGTTCCGTTTGATGCAAAAGCAGAGTGCGGCATTAACGAGCGCGTTCGCTTTAGTGTGTTGGTTGAGATTCTGGAAAGCTGCGATGGCGAAGAAGAGTTGAAAGAAACTCTGCGTGCCCGTGCAGATGAGCTCGTACCTAAGCACATTATTATTGACGATATTTTCTCGTCGATTAACTTCTTAAACTGCCTTGCAATGGGCCTTGGCCATATTGATGATATTGATCACTTGGGCAACCGCCGTATTCGCTCTGTTGGCGAGCTGCTGCAGAACCAGTTCCGCATCGGTTTCTCCCGTTTGGAGCGCGTCATTCGTGAAAGAATGACCTTGCAGGCACAGGATTTGGAAATCCTGACTCCTCATTCACTGATTAACATCCGTCCTGTGGTAGCGGCAATTAAGGAATTCTTCGGTTCCTCTCCGCTGTCTCAGTTTATGGATCAGAATAACCCGCTTGCAGAGCTGACGCATAAGCGCCGTCTGTCATCGTTGGGACCCGGTGGTTTGTCCCGTGACCGCGCCGGATTTGAAGTTCGAGACGTTCACTACAGCCACTATGGCCGTATGTGCCCAATTGAAACGCCAGAAGGCCCGAACATCGGTCTGATTTCGTACCTTGCTACATTTGCACGCATTAACGAATATGGCTTTATTGAAGCACCGTTCCGCCGTGTGAATAAGGCAACCGGCTGCGTTACCGAAGAAGTAGAGTATATGACTGCCGACGTTGAGGATGATTACATTGTGGCGCAGGCCAACGAACCGTTGGATGAAGAAGGCCACTTTGTTCACCCCAAGATTAACGGCCGTTACCGCGATGAGTTTGTGCAGGTAGAAAGCGCCCGTGCCGACTTTATGGACGTTTCTCCCCGTATGGTTGTGTCTGTTGCAACCGCAATGATTCCTTTCCTTGAGAACGATGATGCCAACCGTGCGCTGATGGGTTCCAACATGCAGCGGCAGGCAGTTCCGCTGCTGACAACCGAGAGCCCCATTGTTGGTACCGGTATGGAATACAAGGCCGGTGTTGACTCCGGTGTTTGCCTGCTTGCAAGGCGTGCCGGTGTGGTTCGCAGTGTAAGTGCAGACGAAATTCGCATCACAGCGGATAACGGCGAGGTAGACACCTACCGCGTTACTAAGTTTATGCGTTCCAACCAGGGAACATGTATTAATCAGGTTCCGCTGGTAGACCGTGGCCAGCAGGTTGAGGCAGGCGAAGTTATCGCTGATGGCCCTGCAACCGACGGCGGTGAAATCAGCCTTGGTAAAAACGCCTTGATTGGCTTTATGACCTGGGAAGGTTATAACTACGAGGATGCTGTTCTTATCAATGAAAAGATTGTTCGCGAAGATGTGTACACTTCCATTCATATTGAAGAATATGAAATCGAAGCCCGCGACACAAAGCTTGGGCCGGAAGAGATTACCCGCGATATTCCGAACGTAAACGAAGATTTGCTCAGTGACCTCAACGAGAACGGTATTATCCGCGTGGGTGCTGAGGTTCGTGCCGGTGATATTCTAGTTGGTAAGGTAACTCCCAAGGGTGAAACCGAGCTGACTGCGGAAGAACGCCTGCTGCGAGCTATCTTCGGTGAGAAGGCTCGTGAGGTTCGCGATACCTCCCTGCGTGTACCGCATGGTGAATACGGTATTGTTGTGGATGTAAAGGTGTTCACCCGTGAAAACAGCCACGATGAGCTGAGCCCTGGTGTTAACAAAGTGGTTCGCTGCTATATTGCTCAGAAGAGAAAAATCTCGGTTGGTGATAAGATGGCAGGTCGCCACGGAAACAAGGGTGTTGTTTCTCGCATTCTGCCAGAAGAGGATATGCCCTTCCTGCCGGATGGCCGCCCGCTCGATATTGTTTTGAACCCTCTGGGCGTTCCGTCTCGTATGAACATCGGTCAGGTTTTGGAAGTTCACCTTGGCCGTGCAGCAAAAGCACTTGGCTGGAAAATCATGACCCCCGTATTCGACGGTGCGCATGAAGATGATATTCGTGCTTGCCTGAGCGAGGCCGGTATGAGAGAAGACGGTAAGGTAGAGCTGAGAGACGGCCGCACCGGCGAGCTGTTCGACAACCCCGTTACCGTTGGCTATATGTATTACCTCAAGCTCCATCACTTGGTTGATGATAAAATCCATGCTCGTTCCACAGGCCCCTACTCCTTGGTTACTCAGCAGCCGCTGGGTGGTAAAGCACAGTTTGGTGGTCAGCGCTTCGGAGAGATGGAAGTTTGGGCGCTGGAAGCTTACGGCGCTGCGTATACCTTGCAGGAAATTCTGACCGTTAAGTCCGATGACGTGGTAGGCCGTGTGAAAACGTACGAAGCCATTGTAAAGGGACAAAACATTCCGAAGCCCGGCGTGCCGGAATCCTTTAAGGTTCTGATTAAGGAACTGCAGTCTCTGGCTCTGGACGTTAAGGTGCTTGACTCTAATAACGAAGAAGTTGACCTTCAGGTGAACTACGACGACGATGTTGGATTCACACCGTCTGGCGACAATTTTGATGAGCCTACGGTTGCCACACAGGATAATTTCGATGGATATACAGTGGAAGATCCCGACCTGGACGATTCCTACGAAGAGGAAGCGGATCTGTTCTCAGAAGATGACGAGGAGGATCCCTTCGAAAGCGAAACGACTACTAGCGATGATATGGAATAAACAGGGGGTTGCAACATGGAATTTAACGTATTTGAATCAATGAAAATCGGCCTCGCTTCTCCGGATACCATCCGCGAATGGTCGCACGGCGAAGTAAAAAAGCCCGAAACGATTAATTACCGCACCCTGAAACCGGAACGTGATGGTTTATTTTGCGAAAGAATTTTCGGGCCGCAGAAGGACTGGGAGTGCCACTGCGGAAAATACAAGAGAATTCGTTACAAGGGTAAAATCTGCGAACGCTGCGGCGTTGAAGTAACAACCGCAAAGGTTCGCCGTGAGCGCATGGGCCACATTGAGCTGGCTGCACCTGTTTCTCACATTTGGTACTTTAAGGGCATTCCTTCCCGCATGGGATTGATTCTGGACATCTCTCCTCGTATGCTGGAGAAGGTTCTCTACTTTGCCCTTTATATTGTTACCGACCCAGGTAATGTGCGTGAGCTGCAAAAGAAGCAAATGCTCAACGAAAAAGAATACCGCGATATGCGTGAAAAATATGAGGACGATTTCAAGGCAAGCATGGGCGCTGAAGCAATTCAGACTCTGCTTGCGGAGATTGACCTTGAAAAAGAGTCTGAGGAGCTAAAGGTCGAGCTGGAGAATTCCTCTGGGCAGAAGCGCGTTCGCATCCTGAAAAGGCTCGAGGTTATGGAGGCGTTCCGCCTTTCCGGCAACCGCCCCGAATGGATGATTATGGACTCGGTTCCGGTTATTCCGCCCGATCTTCGCCCCATGGTACAGCTTGACGGCGGCCGCTTTGCGACTTCCGACCTCAACGACCTGTACCGCCGCGTTATCAACCGTAACAACCGTCTGAAAAGACTGTTGGAGCTTGGTGCGCCGGATATTATCGTTCGCAATGAAAAGCGTATGCTGCAGGAAGCTGTTGACGCTCTGATTGATAACGGCCGTCGCGGCCGCCCGGTCACTGGCCCGAACAACCGCCCGCTCAAATCCCTTTCGGATATGCTGAAGGGTAAGCAGGGTCGTTTCCGCCAGAACCTGCTGGGTAAGCGTGTTGACTATTCTGGTCGTTCGGTTATCGTTGTTGGTCCTGAACTCAAGATGTTCCAGTGTGGTCTGCCAAAAGAAATGGCTCTTGAGCTGTTTAAGCCCTTTGTTATGAAGCGCTTGGTTGAAACCGGTCTTGCTGGTAACATTAAAGCGGCGAGAAAAGCGGTTGAGCGTGCAAAGCCCGAGGTTTGGGATGCACTTGAAATCGTAATTAAAAATCACCCGGTTTTATTGAACCGTGCACCTACGCTTCACCGCTTGGGTATTCAGGCGTTTGAACCGGTTCTGGTTGAGGGTCGTGCATTAAAGCTTCACCCGTTGGTTTGTACCGCATATAATGCGGACTTCGACGGTGACCAGATGGCGGTTCACGTGCCGCTTTCCGCAGAGGCACAGGCCGAAGCTCGCTTCTTGATGCTGGCTGCCGGCAACCTGCTCAAGCCCTCCGATGGACGCCCGGTTGCAGTTCCAACACAGGATATGGTTCTGGGCTCCTATTATCTGACCCTAGATAAGGACGGCGAGCTGGGCGAGGGCAAAATCTTCCGCGATGTGGATGAAGCTTTGATGGCTTATGACACAGGAGTGGTTGAGCTGCATGCCAAGATTAAGGTGCGCCGTTCTCTCGAGATTAACGGTGAGCTTGTTACCGGTTTGGTTGATACCACCGTTGGCCGCATCATTTTCAACCGTCCCATCCCGCAGGATTTGGGCTTTGTAGATCGTTCCATTCCAGAAAACCGCCTGAAATTCGAAATCGACTTTTTGGCAGGTAAGAAGCAGCTTGGCAAAATTATTGACCGCTGCATCCGTGTGCATGGAACTTCGAAAACGTCTGAAGTGCTTGATAGCGTGAAATCGCAGGGTTATAAATACTCAACGAAGAGTGCCATCACCGTTGCTGTTAGCGATGCTACCATTCCTGGTGAGAAAAAGACACTCATTAAAGAGGCTGACCACCAAATCGATATGGTTACCGATGAGTACAGAAATGGTTTGCTCTCCGAATCGGAGCGCTACAATGCTGTTCTGAAGATTTGGGAGAAAACCACAAACGAGGTTACGGATGCTCTACAGCACGCGCTCGATCGCTACAACCCCATCTTTATGATGGCAGACTCCGGCGCCCGTGGTTCGATGAGCCAGATTCGTCAGCTCGCCGGTATGCGCGGACTGATTGCGAATACCTCCGGTCGTACCATTGAAATTCCTATCAAGGCAAACTACCGTGAAGGCCTAAACGTTTTGGAATACTTTATTTCTTCTCGTGGTGCTCGTAAGGGCCTCGCTGATACCGCTCTGAGAACGGCGGACTCCGGTTACCTGACCCGCCGACTGGTTGACGTTTCGCAGGAAGTCATCATTCGTGAAGACGACTGCGGTACGATGGAAGGCCTTGAGGTATTCGATATTCGCGAGGGTAAAGAATCCATTGAGCCTCTCACCGAGCGTTTGCAGGGTCGTTACCTTGTGGAAGACTTTGTGGATGAAGAGACCGGCGAATTGCTGGTTTCAAAAGATAAGCTGATGGGTGAGCCGGAGGCTGAACTGATTGTATCGAAGGGTACAACTCATATTAGGATTCGCTCGATTCTGAATTGCCATGCAAGACACGGTATTTGCAAAAAGTGCTATGGCGCAAACCTTGCAAACGGCCAGCCGGTTAACGTTGGTGAGGCTGTTGGTATTATTGCGGCTCAGTCTATTGGTGAGCCTGGTACGCAGTTGACCATGAGAACGTTCCATACCGGCGGTGTTGCCAGTGCGGAAGATATTACACAGGGTCTGCCTCGTATTGAGGAGCTCTTTGAAGGAAGAAAGCCGAAGCACCTTGCTATCATCAGTGAAATTCCCGGTGTGGTTTCGTTTGAAGAAATCAAGAAGAACCGCCACGTTGTTATCACCAACCGTGAGAACAGCGACCAAAAATCGTATCTGGTTCCCTTCGGCTCACGCATTAGCGTAAAGGAAGGACAGGAGATTAAGGCGGGTACAAGATTGACAGAAGGTTCTGTGAACCCGCACGACGTTCTTGCGATCAGCGGCCCGCAGGCCGTGCAGGATTACCTGATTCAGGAAGTTCAGCGCGTTTACCGTATGCAGGGCGTTGATATTAACGATAAGCACATTGAGGTTATTGTTCGCCAGATGATGAAGAAGGTTCGCATTGAAGAAGCAGGCGACACGAACCTGCTGCCCAGTGCACTGGTAGATAAGAGCGACCTTGAGGCAGAGAACGAGGCAGTTCAAATGCGCATAAACGCAGGCGAAACTGAGTTGCAGCTTGCAACCTTTACTCCCATGCTGCTCGGTATTACCAAAGCCTCTTTGGCTACCGATTCGTTCCTTTCCGCTGCATCCTTCCAGGAGACAACACGTGTTCTTACTGATGCCGCTATCAAAGGCAAGGTTGACCCGCTGCTCGGCCTGAAAGAAAACGTTTGTATTGGTAAGCTGATTCCCGCCGGTACCGGCATGAAATGCTACGGCGATGTTGAGGTTGAGTGCGAAAACCCGGTATTGACAAACGACGCGGTATCGTGATAAAATAACCAATTGTGATGATTTGTAAAAAGAACAGCGAAAATCCTGCTCAAAGCAACGTAAAAAGGGCAGGATTCCGCTGTGTTCTTGTGAATTTTTTACAAATGGCATTCTTATAATTCTCCGTTTTCACTTTCTTTTTTTCGGTAAGAAATCGGGGAAATCGCCATTTAATTGTAAAAATTTTACTTGCTTATATTGAGCAAAGACAAGCCATCCATAGTATCAATTCGGTTAATACGGGAAGAATATTCCTGTTTAACATATAAATCTTTAGTGAGGAGGTGTCATATGCCCACGTTTAACCAGTTGGTCCACAAGGGCAGAGAAGTCAGCGAAAGAAAGGCTAAGGCCCCTGCGCTATTAAAAGGTTGGAACTCCAAAAAGCGTATTGCTATCGATCAGGATTCCCCTCAAAAGCGCGGCGTTTGTACTTCTGTTAAGACCGCTACACCGAAGAAGCCGAACTCGGCTCTTAGAAAGATTGCCAGAGTGCGTCTTTCCAACGGAATTGAAGTTAGTGCTTACATTCCTGGTGTTGGTCACAATCTGCAGGAGCATAGTGTTGTAATGATTCGCGGCGGTCGTGTAAAGGACTTGCCTGGTGTGCGTTACCACATTATTCGCGGTACTCTGGATGCCCAGGGTGTTGCAAAGCGCATGCAGGCCCGTTCCAAATACGGTGCGAAGCGTCCGAAGCCCGGCGCTGCGAAAAAGGGCTAAAAACCGAATATGACAGAAACCTTACGGCTGCGTGCACATGCACACCTGCGGCGTTTTTATATTGATAGATTTTTGTATTAATAGATAAGAGCGTCTCTCGGCCCACGGGAGTTTGTCCTTTCGAGTACCTATGATATCATTTTTGTGAAGGAGGGAAGTAAAGTGCCAAGAAGAGGTTCTATAGCGAAACGTGATGTTTTGCCCGATCCGCTTTACAAATCCAAGCTTGTCACCAGACTGATTAATAACATTATGCTGGACGGTAAAAAGGGTGTATCCCAGAAAATCGTATACGGTGCATTTGATATTATCAGCGAGAAAACAGGAAAAGAGCCGCTCGAGGTTTTCGAGCAGGCTATGGAGAACGTAATGCCTTCTCTAGAGGTTAAGGCTCGCCGTGTTGGCGGTGCTACCTACCAGGTTCCTATGGAGGTTCGCCCTGAGAGAAGACAAACGCTGGGTCTGCGTTGGCTCACTCGTTATTCGAGATTGAGATCTGAAAAGACCATGAAAGAAAGACTTGCCGGAGAAATCCTTGATGCGATTAATGGTGCCGGTGGCGCTGCCAAAAAGCGTGACGATACGCATAAGATGGCGGAGGCCAACAGGGCGTTTGCTCATTACAGGTGGTAATTTTCCGGCGCTGACCGAAAGATTTTCCGTGTGTAATCATGAGCGGATACATTTTTCAGATTTAAGGAGGAAACTATGCCGAGGCAGGTATCGCTTCAAATGACAAGAAATATCGGCATCATGGCTCATATCGATGCTGGTAAAACGACTACCACAGAACGAATTCTGTATTATACGGGTATTAACCATAAAATTGGTGAAACCCATGACGGCTCCGCTACCATGGACTGGATGGCACAGGAGCAGGAGAGAGGTATTACTATTACCTCCGCTGCGACTACCTGCTTTTGGAAGGGGCATAGAGTCAATATTATTGATACTCCTGGCCACGTTGACTTTACTGTTGAGGTAGAGCGCTCCCTTCGCGTATTGGACGGTTCTGTTACCGTTTTCTGCGCAAAGGGAGGAGTTGAGCCTCAGTCTGAAACCGTATGGCGTCAGGCTGAGGAATACAAGGTTCCCCGTATGGCTTATGTAAATAAGATGGACATTATGGGTGCCGACTTCTACCGCGTGGTACAGATGATGAAGGACCGCCTCAAGTGCAATGCGGTTCCGATTCAGCTGCCAATTGGCAGTGAAGATACGTTCCGCGGTATCATCGACCTTGTAAACATGAAAGCTTATGTTTACTACGATGATCTGGGCAAAGATATTCGCGAGGAAGAGATTCCCGAGGATATGAAAGAGCTGGCGGACAAATACCACACCGAGATGGTAGAGCATGTGGCTGAGCAGGATGATGCTTTGTTTGAGAAGTACCTCAACGGGGAAGCTCTTACAGAGGAAGAAATCCGTGACTGCATCCGCAAGGCAACTCTGGCGAACCACATGGTTCCGGTTACCTGCGGTACGTCCTATAAAAATAAGGGCGTTCAGAAGCTGCTTGATGCGATTATTGATTATATGCCTGCTCCAACAGACATTGAGTCAATTAAGGGAGTAAATCCTGACACCAATGAGGCTGAGGTTCGCCATTCTTCGGATGAAGAGCCCTTCTCTGCTTTGGCGTTTAAGATTGCTACCGACCCCTTCGTTGGTAAGCTGTGCTTCTTCCGTGTATACTCCGGTATACTCACGGCTGGTTCTACCGTGTACAACTCTACGAAGGATAACAACGAGCGCATCGGCCGTATTTTGCAGATGCACGCAAACCATCGTCAGGATATTGATACCGTGTATGCGGGCGATATTGCAGCGGCGGTTGGCCTCAAGAATACCGTGACTGGTGACACCCTGTGTGACCAGAAGAGCCCGGTAATCCTTGAGTCTATGGAATTCCCGGAGCCTGTTATTCGTGTTGCAATTGAGCCGAAAACAAAGGCTGGCCAAGAAAAGATGGGTCTTGCTCTTGTGAAACTCGCAGAAGAAGATCCTACCTTCAAGGCTTACACCGATGAAGAGACTGGCCAAACCATCATCGCCGGCATGGGCGAGCTTCACCTCGAAATCATCGTAGACCGTTTGCTGCGTGAATTTAAGGTTGAGGCCAACTTTGGTAAGCCCCAGGTTTCTTACAAAGAGACTATTCGCAGAAACTCCGATGCTGATACGAAGTATGCAAGACAGTCTGGCGGTAAAGGCCAGTATGGTCATGCTAAGATTCGTATTGAGCCCAACCCGGGCAAGGGCTACGAGTTCGTGAATGCTGTAGTTGGCGGCGCGATCCCGAAAGAATATATTGCTCCTATCGATCAAGGTATTCAGGGCGCGATGCAAACCGGTATTTTGGCAGGCTACAACGTTGTTGACGTAAAGGTTACCCTGTATGATGGCTCCTACCATGAGGTCGACTCCTCTGAAATGGCATTTAAGATCGCCGGTTCTATGGCGTTCAAAGAGGCTATGAGAAAAGCTGACCCGGTTTTGATGGAACCCATCATGAAGGTTGTTGTTACTGTTCCGGATGAGTATATGGGCGACGTTATCGGCGACCTGAACTCCCGCCGTGGTATGATTCTGGGCATGGATGCTGTATCTGGTGCACAGCAGATCAACGCGGAAGTTCCGCTTTCTGAAATGTTCGGTTATGCGACCGACATGCGTTCCAAAACACAGGGCCGCGGCCAGTATGTTATGGAGCCCGCACACTACTCTGAGGTGCCGAAGTCTGTATCGGAAAGCATTATTTCTGACCGTAACAAAAAGAACGACTAACAAGTGCAAAGGGCTTGATTTTTCATACCCAACTTGTTAGAATAGGCGTAGCCTTGTAATGAGAATCAGGGAGCCATATGGCTTTCTTATAGCGTTGGGCTTGCCCACGCTTTATAGGTTCTTATAATGAAATGAATAATTGAAAAATAAAAGGAGGATTTCCAATGGCAAAGGCAAAGTTTGAAAGAAACAAACCGCACATAAACATTGGTACCATCGGCCACGTTGACCATGGTAAAACCACATTGACCGCTGCTATCACTAAGGTTCTTAACCTGAATGGTACTTCTGAATTCGTTGATTATGCGAATATCGATAAGGCTCCCGAAGAGAGAGCACGTGGTATCACGATTAACACCTCTCACGTTGAGTATCAGACAGCAACTCGCCACTATGCTCACGTTGACTGCCCTGGGCATGCTGACTATGTTAAAAACATGATCACCGGTGCTGCTCAGATGGACGGTGCTATCTTGGTTGTTTCCGCTGCTGACGGCCCCATGCCCCAGACCAGAGAGCACATTCTGCTTTCCCGTCAGGTTGGCGTGCCGCACATCGTTGTATTCATGAACAAGGCTGACCAGGTTGATGATCCTGAGTTGCTGGACTTGGTCGAGATGGAAATCCGCGACCTGCTCAATGAGTACGAGTTCCCGGGCGATGATACCCCGATTATTCGTGGTTCCGCTTTGAAGGCTTTGGAATGTGGTTCCACTGACATCAACGCTCCTGAGTACAAGTGCATTCTTGAGCTGATGGATGCTGTTGATAGCTTTATCCCCACTCCTGAGCGTAAGGCTGACCTGCCCTTCTTGATGCCTGTTGAAGACGTTTTCACCATTACCGGCCGTGGTACTGTTGCTACCGGTAGAGTTGAGCGTGGCCAGCTGAAGACATCTGAAGAAATTGAGATTGTTGGCTTGACCGAAGAGCGCCGCAAGGTTGTTGTTACCGGTATCGAAATGTTCAGAAAAATTCTGGATTACGCCGAGGCTGGCGATAACGTTGGCGTTTTGCTGCGTGGTATTCAGAGAACTGAAATTGAGCGTGGACAGGTTCTGTCTAAGCCCGGTTCCATTCACCCGCACACAAAGTTCAAGGGCCAGGTTTATATCCTGAGCAAAGAAGAAGGCGGCCGTCATACTCCGTTCTTCAACAACTACCGTCCCCAGTTCTACTTCAGAACAACTGACGTTACCGGCGTTATCTCTCTGCCCGAGGGCACCGAGATGTGCATGCCTGGCGATAACGTTGACATGGACGTTGAGCTGATCACCCCCATCGCTATTGAAGAGGGTCTTCGCTTCGCTATCCGTGAAGGCGGCCGTACTGTTGGCTCCGGTGTTGTTACTGGCGTTACAACTGCTTAATTACAGGTTTTAACTTGTCTGATTGCCCCCAACCTTTTTGGTTGGGGGCTTTTTGTTTATAAATCTTACTTAGTGAGTGTGTGATGCTTTACTTAAAACACTTATACAGAGCATAAATATTAAAAAATGGAATAGCTTTAACCAAATAGGTATAGACAATTCAGTAAACTTGTTTTAGACGTGCACAAATTAATTTGAAATTAATAATTATTCGTAAAAATAATGGAAAATGGTGAAAACCATGTTGACAAATAAATATCAGAGGGATATAATAAATACAACAAATTAAATAAGCTGTCTTCGGGGCGGGGTGTGATTCCCCACCGGCGGTAATGCGGCCTTGTGCCGTTAGCCCGCGAGCGAGTGCTGATTTTGGTGAGATTCCAAAGCCGACGGTATAGTCCGGATGGAAGAAGAACTGCGCGTTTTTGCGTTTGTTTTGTCCCGCAGATTTTCTGCGGGATTTTTTTTCGTTGACAGCGAAAAAAGGAGAGAAAAATAAGAAATGAACAAACCCATGACCCAGAAAAGCATTATTCAAATGACCCAGCTAGCTGTATTAGCCGCAATTTCAGTCGTGCTCATTGCTTTCGTACGAATTCCATTAATCCCTGCTGCACCCTTCTTAGAGTACGATATGGCGGATGCCCCCATATTAATTGCAGCGTTACTGTTCGGCTCTGGCCCTGCTTTCTTGGTGCTTTTTGTGGTTTCTGTTATTCAAGCAATGTTTTTTGGCAGCAATGGTTGGGTTGGCCTGGTCATGCACCTGTTGGCTTCCGGCGCTTTAGTCTATTTGGTTGGCGAGTTTTACAAAAAGAAGCAACGATTTGCTGACGCAGTAATTGGTATGGTACTTGGCACGTTGGCAATGACTGCACTCATGGTACCTATGAACTACATTTTTACTGTTCATTTTTTTGGCATGCCCAAGGCAGTGCTCGACACATTAATCTGGCCCGCAATTATTCCGTTTAATTTGCTAAAGGCAGGTCTAAACAGTGCGATTGCGGCAGTCCTTTTTAAATCGTTACAGCCATTTGTTCAAAAAAATCGTGAAATGATTCATCCGGTTTAGCAGATATTTTTTCGACATTTATTTTGTATTCTTCATATAATATGTTATAATGGGCTTACCGCACAGCGTGTCTTATTATTGGAGTACTTGCGGAAGTTATAATAATCTGTTTGGCTTTTTAATTTGCATATTTTATAAAGACTATGAAGTTTATTTTTTGTCTGAGGTATTTTTTACACGACAAACAACAGAATAATTCCTTATCAAGAGTGACGGAGGGAACAGGCCCTGTGATGTCCGGCAACCTACGCAATGAGCGAAAGGTGCCAAATCCTGCGGATAAAGCCGGCAGATGAGGTTGCTTCCCACCGTTTGGCTTCTCCAAGCGGTGGTTTTTTATTTTCTATAAATTTTCAACTTTTAATTATCTAGGAGGCTTACTATGTCAAAATATTTTTTCACATCTGAATCCGTAACAGAGGGTCATCCCGATAAAGTTTGCGACCAAATTTCTGACGCAGTCTTAGACGCCATCTTAGCACAGGATGATAAGGCTCATGTGGCCTGCGAGGTAACTGCTACCACTGGTTTGGTTCATGTTATGGGTGAAATTTCAACCGAGTGCTATGTGGATATTCCCGCAATTGCTCGTGAGGTAATTCGAGACATCGGCTATGATGACCCACAGTACGGGTTTGATGGCAATTCTTGCGGCGTTTTAACCTCGATTGATATGCAGTCCCCCGATATTGCAATGGGTGTGAATCAGTCCTTTGAGGCACGTGGTGGCGCAACGGATGAAAATGATTTGATTGGTGCTGGCGACCAGGGAATCATGTTTGGTTTTGCTTGCAATGAAACCACCAATTTGATGCCGCTGCCGATTTACCTTGCTCATGCACTGGCAAAGCGCCTGGCGGCTGTGCGTAAAGAGGGAAAGCTTGCTTACCTGCGTCCAGACGGAAAAACACAGGTGACCGTAGAGTATGTGGATGATAAGCCCACTCGCGTGGAAGCAGTTGTTGTTTCTACTCAGCACGACCCCGATGTAACACAGGAGCAAATCCATAAGGATATTCTTGAGCATGTGGTTCATCCGGTCATTAACGCCGACTTGCTGGATGAAAACACCAAATATTATATTAACCCCACTGGTCGCTTTGTGGTAGGCGGCCCGGTTGGCGATAGCGGTTTGACTGGGCGCAAAATTATCGTGGATACCTACGGTGGGTTTGGTCGCCACGGCGGCGGCGCATTCTCCGGTAAGGACCCGACGAAGGTAGACCGTTCTGCGGCATATGCGGCTCGCTATGTAGCAAAGAATATTGTTGCCGCAGGCATTGCTGAGAAATGCGAGGTTCAGCTCGCTTATGCCATTGGCGTAGCACGACCGGTTTCTATTTTGGTAGAAACCTTTGGTACCTCAAAGTATTCCAGCGCTGAATTGGAGGCTGCCATTCAAAAGGTGTTCGACCTTCGCCCGACTGCGCTAATTCAGTCCCTTGGGCTCAACCGCCCAATTTACAGAGCCTTGGCTGCTTACGGCCATATGGGGCGCGAAGATTTGGGCGTAGCATGGGAAAAGACCGATAAAACAGAGCAACTAAAGGCTGCTCTTGCTTAACTAAATACAGCAGTAGAAAAAGAGGGAAGCATTCGCTTTCCTCTTTTTATATTGTTAGAATAGGTAAGTTTACTTTTTATAAGCCTGTATTCTTCTTATAAACTTTTAATAAGATTTTAAAGCGGTTGCCGCCGCACAGAGCTTCTTCTTTCTTTTCATTCGCCCCTCAAGCCGGGGCAGGCTCGCCTTTTCTCGATGAGGAGAAAAGGCGGAAAGACTCACCAAAGGCTCCGCCTTTGGAATCCGTTTGGGAAACGACCCCAAGGTGTAAAACAATAGCTACTGGTAAGGCGCTCCATTAAAAATGCCCACACTCCTAGCCATGATAAAAAAACATGCTAACTGATTTCATCTGTCGGCGGTCATTTTTAGAGCGCTCTCGTTGGCTCGCAGAAACCTGAATCGCAACATTTCTTTTTCTAATTTGTAAGCAACAGTGCAAAACCTTACGTACAATCTGCAACGCACAGGCTTGTTCCTGTGCGGAAATAAGATGCAGAGCGGGAGCTCACTCGGATTCCAAAGGCAGAGCCTTTGGTCGTTGAGAGGGAATCCAAAGGGTGAGAATCGATACTCTCCCTTTGGAAGGCCTTTGCCTACTTTCACCCTTTTGTGAAAGTAGGTGCCCGCCCCGGCATAAGGGGCAAAGCCCTGCGCCAGCATAAACCCTTATGCATGAGCGCAAAACTACTTTTATAATTAAGAAACCACTCACTATAATAAAAAGAAACAATGAATATGGCACGAGAGCAAAGCCCTGCGCCAGTAGAAGCCTTGTATCGGAGCGTAAAATACAACAGTTCTCTCGTCCGCTTAGAGATTCTGCCATCCAGCAGAATCCATTAGCCACACTAATTCCCTCATCAATAGGGAGCTTCTTTATCCAGGTGGTCGAGCCTATTCTAACTGTCAATTTTTCTTCCTTCGCATATCATAACAATGAGGTGATATACATGGAAGATATGATCGGCAGAATTCTGGTGGCGTTTTTCGCAGTTCTAGGGCTTACTGAGCTGTGCCGTTTTGTATTGTTCTGGCTGACCCGCCCTGCCAGAGAAGAAAAAATCACCGTTCTGGTGTGTGTTTCAGGCAACGATAGCAGAGTGGAATACCGGCTACGCGGTGCGTTGGAGCGTTTGCGCTGGCTGCGCCATACAGGGCACAGAGAGCTAATTTGTGTGGATTGTGGGATGGATAAAGAAACAAGAGCGGTGTGCGAATCCTTCGCGCTGGCGAACCCCAGTGTACGCCTTTGTATGGCAGCAGATTTACCCGAAACCCTGCGCGCAGAGTTTGCAAATACATAGAAAAAGCGGTATACTGAAAACAATAGCAATCTAGCCGAGGATGGAAATATGCAGGAAAAACAATTGCTCGAACTAACCGGTACGGTAGAAGAAATCGTCTTTAGCAATGAGAATAATGGTTACAAGATTTTGGAACTAAAAGCAGGGGAGGAACTGATTACGGTAGTCGGTACCCTCCCTTGGGTTGGTTGCGGCGAAGAACTGCGGGCAATTGGCACGTGGGTGCATCACCCAAGCTTTGGCCAGCAGTTTAAAGCAGAGGCGTTTGAGCGTTCTGCTCCCAAAACAGCGGATGCTATTTTGCGTTACCTTTCTTCTGGTGCAGTCAAAGGAATTGGCCCGGCTACCGCAGCGCGCTTGGTGGAGGCTTTCGGTGAGCACACGCTGGAGGTTATGGAAAAAGAACCCGAGCGTCTTTCGAGTATTAAGGGGCTTACCAAGGCAAAGGCAGAAAAAATAGCACAGGAATTCCAGCGAATCTATGGAATTCGCGAAATAATGCTGTACCTTGGCGGCTTTGGCATTACGCCGGAAGAAGCACTGCGAGTTTGGAAGCAATATGGCCCATCCTCCAAAGAGCTGATTCGTACCGATCCATTTTTATTATGTGCGGATGGCGTGGACATCGATTTTGGCCGTGCCGACCTCATTGCCGAATCTGCCAGTGTAGAGCAGGATGATTTCTCGCGCCTGCGTGCGGGTCTGCATTATGTGCTTCGCCATAACACGAACAATGGTCACACCTGCTTGCCACAGGACAAGCTGATACCAGCGGCTTCCCGTATGCTTGGCGTAGAGCCGGAGCGCCTTGTCTCTGTGTTACAGGAGCTAAAGGAGGAGCATGTACTCATCCCTCAACTGCTTGGCGAACGGGAGTTTGTGTTCCTCCCACGTTACTATCAGGCGGAGGCGTACTGTGCGGGGCGGCTTTTAATGTGTCTGCGGTACCCGGCGCAATCTCTGCGCAATGTGGATGGTTACATTGCGGCGGTAGAAGCTCGGCTTGGCATTGCGTATGCCGATGGGCAGAAGCAGGCAGTGCGGGAAGCACTGGAAAAAGGCATGCTGATTTTAACCGGTGGCCCCGGAACCGGTAAAACCACGGCGCTCAACGCGATTATCTCCATATTGGAAGAGCAAGGGGAAAAGGTATTACTGGCGGCGCCCACCGGGCGAGCGGCGAAGCGTATGTCTGAAGTAACGGGCAAGGAGGCAAAGACCATCCACCGTATGCTTCAGGTAGAATGGAACGATCGTGATGCTCCAACGTTTGCTCGCAATGAAAAGAACCTTTTGGAATGCGATGCACTGGTGCTCGACGAGCTTTCCATGGTGGATGTGCAGTTGTTTGAAAGTGTACTGCATGCGCTCCCTCTGGGCTGCCGTCTGATATTGGTAGGAGACTGCGACCAGCTTCCCTCTGTGGGCGCGGGCAACGTGCTGAGGGATTTGATACACTGTGGTAAGTTCCCTGTGGTTCAGCTTCAAGAGGTTTTTCGTCAGTCGATGAACAGTTTAATTATTCGAAATGCGCACCGGGTGGTCGCAGGTGAAATGCCCGAGCTGTACGACCGTACCGGCGATTTTTTCTTTCTCCCGCTGCGGCAGGCAGATAAAATTGCAGAAACGGTGGTAGGTTTATACACGGAGCGCTTACCGCGAACCTATGGCTACGACCCAACGGTAGATATTCAGGTGCTCTGCCCCGGCAAACGCGGTGCTGTGGGCACAGAAGAAATGAACCGCAGCTTGCAGCAGGCGCTGAATCCACCCGCACCCCATAAAAATGAGCTTACGGTAAATGGAACAGTTTTGCGTGTGGGCGATAAAGTAATGCAGATAAGAAACGATTATAACCTTACTTGGATGCGCTCGGACGGAACCTCTGGTGAGGGTGTATATAACGGAGACGTTGGTACACTGATTGAGGTTGACAAACGCGGCGGCACGCTCACAGTACAAATGGATGACCGCTATGTGCTCTACCCACTGGAAAGTGCCGCAGAGCTCGATTTGGCTTACGCAATGACGGTTCACAAAAGCCAAGGTAATGAGTTTCAGGCCGTGGTAATCCCACTTTACACAGGACCGTCTCAGCTCAATTACCGCAACCTGCTGTATACCGCCATCACTCGTGCAAAAACCCTTTTAATTCTAGTGGGAATGGAGCATGTGATTGAAGCGATGGTGAACAATAACCGCAAAACTTTGCGGTATTCTGGGATGGGCTGGTTCTTGGCGGAGGAAAGCGTGCATGAGCTTTAATCAATTTTGGAGTAGCGTTTTAGAATTTGTTTACCCGCCACGCTGTATGTTTTGCCGTAAAATCATTTTGCCCGGCATGAAATGGTGCGAAGTTTGTGAGGGGGCGCTTGTGCCTTCCCATTGGAACGCACGCATGATTGAGCCGCAAACCGGGAAAACTCTAGTTTGCATGGCTCCGGACGATTACAACGGTGCACTGCGAAAAGCGATGATTGCATTTAAGTTTCACAATAAGCCAAAGCAAGCGGATTTTTTTGCACAGAGAATAGTCACTCAGCTAAAGCAGAGCACGTTTCTTACCCGCGCCGATGGTATTACTAGCGTACCGCTTTCCCGTGAAAGGCTGCGGCAGAGAGGGTACAATCAATCGGAGCTGATTGCACGTGAAATCGCCGCACAAACCGGGCTTACTTATTCCACACTATTGGAGAAGAATGTGGAAAACCACGAGCAGCACCGCCTTCACAAAAAAGACCGCCAAGAGAATGTGCGCGGCGTTTACCGCCTTTTGCCGGGTAATTTGGTACAAGGTAAACGCATTTTGTTGGTAGACGATATTCTAACAACGGGTGCTACGCTGGGGGAATGCGCTTTTGTTCTGTACAGTGCCGGTGCAGAGGAGGTTCTTTGTGCAGCAGCATGCCGCGTGCCCTCTGGGCAGGAATCCTTTTCCAGTTGAAAAACAAACAGGAATGTTCTATAATAATATATTAAATGTTGCCGAAAACAGGCGAGCATGCCCGCGGCAAAAATGGGATAAAGGCAGGTGACCGGCGCAGTGCTAGGAACAGACATTGCAATCGATCTTGGAACTTCAACAATTAAAATTTACTTGGATGGTAAGGGGATTATACTCTCTGAGCCGTCCGTTGTAGCATATGAGCAGGACACAGACGAAATTGTGGCAATCGGCAGTGAAGCATACGCCATGGTAGGCCGAACCTCTTCCAAAATTGCGGTGGTACACCCACTGTGCAACGGTGTTATCTCTGATTTTGCACTCGCACAGTATGTCATACAGCATTATTTAAAAAAGGTAAGTGGCAGTAAAGTGGTAATGCCGCGCGTGGTCGTTAGTGTTCCCTGCGATATTACCGAGGTAGAAAAACGCGCGGTGGTAGATGCAATCAGCGCTTCTGGTGTACGTAAAATCTGTTTGATTGAAGAGCCGGTAGCCGCAGCACTTGGCGCCGGAGTAGATATTTCGAACCCGCATGGCTGCTTTGTGATTGATATTGGCGGAGGCACGACCGACATGGGCGTTATTTCGCTAAGTGGTGTAGCAATTGCACGGTCCATCAAGCTGGCAGGAGATGCGTTTGACGAAGCCATTATTAAGCTGGTTCGCCGCAAGTATAATCTTTTAATTGGCCTGCGTATGGCGGAAGAGGCTAAAATAGCCATTGGCTGCGTATACCCCCGTAAAGAAGTGGTAACCTACCGTGTAAAGGGTCGTAACATGCTCACCGGCTTGCCGCAATGGGCAGATATTAGCTGTGATGAGGTTTTAGAGGCCCTGCTCGAGCCTGCCATGCAGATTATTCGTACTGCACAGGAGGTGCTCGAGAAAACGCCTCCCGAACTGATGGGCGACATTGATACCGACGGTATCATCCTTACCGGCGGTTCGGCACAGCTGTATGGATTTGATACGCTAATTAGCAAAAAAACGAAGATGAAGGTATTTGTACCGGAAAGCCCGGAGAACTGCGTAGCAGTGGGTGCCGGTAAAGCAATTAAATTCATTGACGATATGGAAAACAAAAATTATGGCGTGCTCAACCCGTTGAGTGCCGCTTATTAAGTAAAAAACAGGTTTCTTTCATAGAAGCCTGTTTTTTTTGTATATATAAAAAATATAATAAATAAAACAGCCATAAGAAAAAACTCTTATGGCTGTTCATTTATCTTGAAATCAGTTTCTTATTGAGCAACAGTGCAGCATACCTTTTCTGCCGATTTGCCAGCCTTCTGGTATTTCTCTACAATCAAATTAGCGCATTTATAAATGTCGCCGCCGCCTAAAGTAAGAATTAAATCACCCGGCTGTGCATGTTCCATTGCGTAATCTGCCATTTCTTCAAAAGTATCTAGGCATACGCAGCCCGGCACTTTATCAGCAAGATCCTTTGCATAGATTTGGTACGTGTTCGTTTCACGAACAGCCAGAATGGGGGATAGCACCACATGCTCCGGAATGGACAATGCCCTTGCAAAATCCTCAAGCAGCAGGTAAGTACGCGAGTAGGTATGCGGTTGGAACAATGCCCATACGGCACGAAAGCCCATACGGGATGCGGCCGTCAGTGTAGCGTTGAGCTCCGTTGGGTGGTGAGCAAAGTCGTCGGCTACGGTTACACCGTCAAATTTGCCCAGTATTTCAAAGCGGCGGTGCACGCCGGTAAAGCGACCAAGGCTTTCTGCCGCGGTTTTGGGGTCAATCCCCAAGTAATCCGCAACAGTCGCCGCCGCCAGAGCATTGAGCACATTGTGCTTTCCGGGTACGGAAAGGGTAATATCCGAAATCTTTTCTCCATTTTTGTAAAGGGAGAAGCTTTCGCAGGCTTTTGGCAAATCAGAAATGCCGTGAGCAGAATAGTCATTGTTTTCGTTCATGCCAAATGTAATGATTCTGGCATTTTGAATGCCTTCCACTGCTTTGCGGCAGTTTGGGTCATCACCGTTTATTACCAGCAAACGGCTAGTTTGGGAAGAAAATTGGTGGAAGGATTTAATGATGTTTTCCAGCGTACCAAAATAATCAAGGTGGTCTGCATCAATGTTTAGTATTACAGAGATTGCGGGTGAAAGCTGAAGAAAGGTGTCTACATATTCGCAGGCCTCACATATAATTGTTTCGCTTTTGCCAACGCGGCCATTGCCCCCAATAGCGGGGAGCTTCCCACCAATAATTGCGGAGGGGTCCACACCGCCGTCAATGCAAACCTGTGTTATCATTGCAGTTGTGGTTGTTTTGCCATGGGTACCGGAAACGGCAATCGAGTTCTTGTACCGGCGGCTGACGATTCCGAGCATTACGGAGCGCTCAATGGTTGGGATGCCGCGCTCTTCAGCAGCCATTAATTCGGCATTGTCATGCTTTACTGCAGCTGTATATACCACTAGTTCTGCATTGCCAATATTTTCAGCCTTGTGCCCCATAGTAACGGGAATCCCGTAAGAACGAATTCGTTCGAGCGTATCAGATTCATTCATGTCTGACCCCGTAAGTTCAAAGCCTTCATGGTGTAAAATTTCTGCGAGAGGACACATGCCTGAGCCACCAATGCCAACAAAGTGGATGCGCCTTACCTGCTCTAAAATATCATGATTCATAAGTTGTGGACTCCTTTTATCCTGTAATCGCCAATCTTTGGCGCGTAAAAATTGAAACGTCGTTGCTTTTGGTGCAAAAAGGCTTACCTATCTATTATATTGCTTTCCCCCCATAAAATAAACATCTTTTTTGATTTTCTGGCAGAAAAACCATCCTTGTATTCTTTTATGCAATCACACCGCTACCCATAAACCCATACTATATTTTAGCAGACGAAATAGGAGGTTATGAAGCTTGGAATGGAACAGCTTTGGAGTGATCGGCGGCGATCAAAGGCAAATAGCGCTGGCGGAATCCATCGCGGCTGACGGATATACGGTATATGCCTATGGGTTTGATAAATCGGCAGGGTTAAAAGGAGTTCGGCCTGCGGAGCTTAGGGACCTGGCCTTGGTTTGCGACACAATTATTTTGCCTTTGCCGGTCACGCGGGATGGGCAGCATTTGAATACGCCGTATAGCAGTGAACTCATTGAGCTTGACGAAGAGTTTGCACAACTAATGCGCAATAGGAGAGTGTTTGGAGGAATGATGGATCGGCTGTATTTAACCAGCGAGCTATGGCAGGAGATAGACACCAGCGATTATTTTGCCAGAGAAGAACTGGCGGTGCGCAATGCAGCGCTTACAGCAGAGGGAAGTATTGAAATAGCCATGAAGGAATACCCCGGCTCTATCGGGAAATCTCGCTGTCTTGTGGCGGGGTTTGGCCGCATTGGGAAAGCACTTGCTTACATGCTGCGTGGTCTTGGAGCAAACGTTACCGTAAGTGCCCGCCGACCAGAGGACTTTGCATGGATCGATGTGTACGGCTATGAGCCGGTGCACACCGGCAGTATCTGCCAAAAAGAACAATACGATATTATTTTTAACACCATACCGGCCCGTGTGTTTACTAGGCGGGTGTTATCTGCCATACCCACGGATACGATTTTAATCGATTTGGCGTCTGCTCCCGGTGGTGTGGATTCGGAGGCGGCGGAGAAGCTTGGGATTCGTGTGATTCCCGCTTTGTCTCTGCCGGGTAAGGCTGCCCCAAAGGCGGCTGGTGAGGTAATTAAAAGGACTATTTACAACATGATGGAGGAGTGAGAGCCTTGAGCGGATTAACCATAGGCTATGCATTAACAGGCTCGTTCTGCACCTTTGAAAAATCGGTGGAAAAGATGCGCCATTTAATAGAAGAGGGGCATAAACTAATTCCGATTATGTCGGATAATGCCTATTCTACTGACACGCGTTTTGGCCGTGCGCAGGACTGGAATCGAAAGATTGAAGAGCTATGCGACCACGAAATTTGGCACACGATTGTTCAGGTGGAACCAATTGGGCCAAAGCGTTTGGTCGATTTAATTTTGATTGCCCCGTGTACCGGGAACACCTTAGCAAAGCTGGCGCATGGAATAACAGACACCTCCGTAACAATGGCGGCAAAATCGCATCTGCGGGTTGGCGGGCCAGTGTTGTTAGCCATGTCAACCAACGATGCACTCAGCGCAGCAGCTCAAAATGTGGGCCGCTTAATGAATACGAAGAATTATTATTTTGTCCCGATGGCACAAGATGACCCGGTAAATAAACCTACCTCTGTGGTGGCAGATTTTGGTCTATTGCTACCTGCGGCACTCAGTGCTGTGGATGGCAAACAATTGCAGCCTGTTTATTTAAAATAAAATCAATCAGGGCGTTTTCAGGTGAAAACGCCCTTTTAATCGATTTAAATTTCATAAAATAACTTTTCATCTTTACTTCAAATTAATAAAATATCTTAGCACCGGAACATACTGTGGCTGTAAAAAAAGGGAACGCGCCGAAACAGGCGTGTTCCCTTTTACTAGCTATTGCTTTTCTCTTATTTTTACATCAGAGGAATTCAGCTTTGCAATTGTGTTTGGGTCAGCAATGCCGGTGACCTCCATTTTGTTTAGGTATTGAAAATCCTTAACGGCTTGTTCTGTGCCCTGTGTGTATTCACCGTTAATGGCGGTAAACATATATCCCAATTGATCCAAGCGGGTTTGCAGTACCTTAACCGCGTCGCTCTTATCGCCACGCTTATACGTTCCGGAGGGAACCGCACCTGCGGCTGCACTACTGGAAGACGATGCGGGTGCTTTACTGGAGCTGGAAGCGGAACTGCTGGAAGATGAAGAAGAACTGCTGCTGCCGCTTGAACTTGAGGATGACGGTTTGGATGAAGAGGAGCTGGAGGGCTTGGAGGAGGGGAGGGTACCTTCAAGAAGCTGTGGGTAAACCGTTCCCGCCATAAAGCTTACAGCCTGAATCATTCCTCGGCCTTGGTATTCCATATATTCCGGCTTCATCTCAAGTACTCGATTTTTTTGAACAGCTTCCAGCTTTTTGTAGTCGGCAGACTGCTCAAGCTCTTTTTTTACACCCTCTGCGCAGAATATGTACTGCGGGTTCGAAATGGTCATTGCCTCGGTGGTGGCTTGCCCACCACTGCTGCCTGCAAAAGCGTTAACCAGTCCGGCGCTTTCAATCAGCTTGCTGGCGAGCATATCACCCGTTACTGCTTTGCCTTTCGCATCGTACAAATAGCATACGGTTACTGGGGAGTTGGACTCCGGAATTACGCGTGCAATATCATCCAGCGTTAAAAAGATGTTATTCGCGGTTTTTACTCCCTTTTGGTAGCCGGTGGAGCCACCTTTTATTGCAGAGCCAACCTCAGAATAAAGGCGTTCCAAATCTGCACGGCTTGTGGCAGAGGGAAGAATAAGAGAAAGAACTCCCTCTTTCTGCAATGCGGCGGTAATATCGTCGCCAGGGTTTTTATCAAACAAAGCCAAGGTTGCACCAGTTGCTTTTACCGCTGTCGCATCCTTGGGGTCTACATTCGGCAGAACAGAAAGATCACTCTGGCCGCAATCGCTGGATTTTGCTTTTAGTGAAATTTCATAGCCCATGGCCAAAATAACATCGGCAAGGTTCGGTGAAAAAACGGCAACTCCAGCGGGTTCGTTTTTAAGTGTTACTGTCCCGATTGCCACGGGGAAATCCTTTTCAGTTGGGCCGGAACTAATATCCGCTTGCCCTGAGCAGCCTGCAAAAGCAGAAACAATTAATGCCGCCGAAACGATTCCTGCAATCGTTCGTTTCCATTTTCCCATACAATCCTCCCAGAATCTTATGTTTTCAGTCTTACAATGACAAAATGGTACCATAAAATTATAAATAAAATATGAAGATTTGCAAAGTAAGCAGTTTTATAAAATACGTTTCCCTTGCCGAATACGAGATTCTACAAGGCGAATATATTGCTGTGCACAGCGTGGGGAACGCCCAGCGCGTTCCAAAGCAAAGCGTTCCGCTCCAATGAGAAGCTCTGGAAGGTGCTCTGTAATGCCGTGCTGGTGCGCGAGTTTTTCAATAATATCTAAGTATTGCGCCTTGTCTGGCAGCATAAATCGCACGGAAAGGCCAAAGCGATCTGCAAGAGAAAGGCTCTCCTGAATGGTATCGCCACGGTGTATTTCGTCTCCCTCTCGGTCCGAAAAGGTTTCACGCAGCAGATGACGCCGATTAGAGGTGGCGTAGATCAACGTGTTTTCCGGTCTGGAAGCTAAGCCGCCTTCCAGTACGGCTTTCAGAGAAGCATAGGTGTCATCTTGCTTTGAAAAGGAAAGGTCGTCGATAAACACAATAAAACGCATTGGCAGCCCAGCCAAAAGCTCGACTAACTGAGGGAAATGAGGAATATCTGCCTTTGGCATTTCAATCAGCCGCAGGGTGGGGAACTCATGCAGCAGTGCTTTTACAGTAGAGGATTTTCCTGTGCCACGATCGCCGTACAATAAACAGTTGTTGGCAGGCAGACCCTGCACAAAAGCACTTGTGTTTTCGAGTACCATCCCTCGCTGAAGCTCATAGCCTTTTAAATCTTTGAGAAGTGTTGGGTCGGGATGCAGAACAGGGGAAAGTACACCGTTTCTCCAAATAAAAGCGCGGTTGCGGGCAAAGCGGCCGCAGCCATTCTGATTGTAAAATTCTTTTAGACATATTGTCCATTTTTCTGGTTGTTCTTGCTCCAGCGGTTCAATGGCTTGTCCGTTTTCCCACAAGGGTAAATTCAGATTGCTTGATAGTGTGCTTGCGGCCAAAATATCTTGTGCCGTAATCGCAGAAAGCTCTTTGAGTATTTTTAAATCTCGTAATGCGGCCGATTGTATAAAAGAAGAAGGCTCAACCCCGCCTGCGTATGCAAGCGAGAACGCATTCTCATCATATAAAACCGGTTCCGTGAATGCCCAAGAGAACTTTGTTTCGGCATTTTTTGCACTAAGGGTAGAAATAAGCTCTCCCCAAGCAGCCAAAAAGAGCTCGGGATTCTCATTGAGAGACGCACGCAGCAGCTTAATAAACGCTTTTGGTACGTTTTGCTCCAGTACGCCCCGATATATGGAAAGTGAAGCTATTTTATAGACAGCCTCCTGTATTTGCAGCATGAAAGTTACCCCTCTCCTATGATTTACTGTTATTGTACCGTTCGTGAGACTTGAAGTCAATAAAAGTGCTTGACTTTTGCATACTTTCTCTATAAAATAAATAGGCACGGACACAGGTGCCGGAATAGTGTACTTGTAGTTTATACTTGGAGACGTATCGAAGTGGTCATAACGAGCCTGACTCGAAATCAGGTTGTCCGCAAGGGCACGTGAGTTCGAATCTCACCGTCTCCGCCAAAATTAATAGGTTGAAACACATGCAGCTTTGTATTTGTTTCAACCTATTTTTATGTTATACTAAGCAATATTAAGTAAAAGTGAATTGACCAACAGAAAGGATAGAGGTTATGCGGAAAATTATAAAATACGTATTCGGCAGTGTTTCATTATTATTGTTTTTTGTAATGATCGATCCTTCCGGAGTTGGATTTAAATCACATATAAAAAAGATTAAGGATTGGGCTAACGGAAATAACCAGACTTTGAAATTTGATATGACCGAATGACACAAAAAAGTTGGCAAGTTTTCGATAAAAGAATTTGTCAACTTTTATTTATGCGGTTTTTAATCTGTTGAGGGAGAGTTTCTTACAAACGATTAAGTGAGGATTGGGGCTTACACGAAACAAATAAAACAATGCAAGGACACGACGGTTAAAAAGCTGTCGTGTCTTTTTGTATACATTTTGAAAGGAATGTTTTTATATTAATAAATCTACATCAACCAATTAAAATGGATTACTGATGACCATAAAAATGGAGGATAATACTATAATTGACAATAGTTTGGCTAAAAGTATCGCATAGGTTGATTTATTCAACCTTTATCAACTGCAAATCCATTGATTCCTTTCTGCCTACCAACTAAAATATAAACAGAGGTGATTGATATGAAGGAAATTAATATTGCAAAAGTGCTTGTTTCTAAGCGCAAGGAAAAAGGCATCACACAGGATGAACTGGCAAATTACATTGGTGTGTCCAAGGCGTCCGTTTCCAAATGGGAAACAGAGCAAAGCTATCCCGATGTTACCTTTCTTCCCCAGCTGGCTGCGTACTTTAATATTAGCGTTGATGAATTGATAGATTATAAGCCACAGATGACAAAAGAGGATATTCGAAAGCTGTACCGAAGTCTGTCGGATGATTTTACGTCAAAACCGTTTGATTCTGTAATGGATGCCTGCCGAAAGACAATCAAAAAATACTATTCGTGCTTTCCTTTGCTGCTGCAAATGGGAATTTTGATGATTAATCATATAGAATTGATAAAGGACGCGCAGAAAGCGGCGTCTTTGACTGCGGAAGCCAAGGGGCTTTTTATCCGGGTTAGAGAGGAATGCGACGATGTATTGATTACCAGGATGGCTTTGTTTATGGAAGCTTTATGCAACCTTATATCAGGGAATCCCGATTCTGTGCTAAAGCTGCTGGATGGATCAGTCGCGCCTGCGCTGCCTCCTGAATCGCTTTTGGCTTCCGCTTACCAAATGACAGGGCGCACCGAGGAGGCAAAATCCGTTTTGCAGGTTGGAATGTTTCAGAATATCGTCGTCCTGTTCAATTTCTTTACCGCTTATCTTACATTATGTGCGGATGTCCCATCCAAATTCGACGAGGTACTGCGGCGCTCGCTTGTCATAGCGGAAACATTTGATATGAGGCATTTGCATCCCGGTGTTCTGGTCGGCCTTTATATTTCAGCCGCGCAGGGATTTATTGTTCAGAAAAAGTATGATAAGGCGCTTGAAATGCTGCAAAAGTACACTGAAATTGTGATAAGCGATATTTATCCTCTTCGATTGCATGGCGATGCTTTTTTTGATTGTCTGCACGAATGGTTGGATCAACTCGATCTAGGAACGGATCTTCCACGGGATGAAAAAACCATCAGGAAAAGCATGTATGATGTGATTGTTAATAATCCGGTGTTTTCGGTTCTCTCAGATGAACCACGTTTTCAGTGTATCACTGAAAAGCTTCAACGCAACTGCGAATAATCTAAAATAAGGGGTAATGTGATTATGGAACACGAGAAATTGGCGGCAAAAAAACGACTGTTTATATTCATTGCGCTTACATTTATTCTTTCATGGATCGTGTTTTTGATGGTACCAATATGTGGGATACCCTATGGAAGAGGGGCGTCAGTAGTAATTGTGGCGGTCGCTATGTTTATACCTGCGCTGTGCAGTTTATTAACACGGCTCATAACAAAAGAAGGCTTTGGGAATATGTATATTCGACCGCACATCAAGGGGCATGGGAGAGCGTATCTGCTTTTGTACTTTGGCCCAACAGTCTTGTTACTCCTGAGCGGAGCGATTTACTTCTTGATTTTCCCCGGTTCGTTTGACCCAGAGCTTACAGCTTTAAAAGGGGTTATAGCTTCGAGTGGTGAGAAGGAGCTTGCGGCTTCCACACTGCTAACGGTTCAAGTCGTGATTTTTGTTCTCATCGCTCCGATTGTAAATATCATACCTACCATGGGGGAAGAACTTGGCTGGCGGGGGTATCTGCTCCCGAAACTGCGCTTGTTTTTTTCTGACAGGGCATCGTTAATTATTTCTGGAGCAATATGGGGAATCTGGCACTTACCCATTATCGTGATGGGTCACAATTATGGAACCACCTATTGGGGCTACCCAGTGCTCGGTATTCTAGTCATGATTGTTTTTTGCGTTGTACTTGGAATTATAGAAGGCTATGTATCAATTAAACTGGAAAGCGCCATTCCAGCCGCCATGATCCATTCAACAGTTAACGCAGGTGCAGCACTGCCAAGTTTTTTTGCAAAGAGTGGATATAACCCACTGCTTGGTCCGGCAATTACCGGCCTTATTGGTGGACTTCCCTTTATCGTTTTAGCTGTTATATTGTTAATAAAGGCGGGAAAAATGACAATGGTTAAAAATGAAACGCTTCAGCAGGATGAGGGGCAGTTGGTGCAAAAATAAGATTTTTATCTGTTAGAGGCCCTCAACTTTAATTAAGCAAATCACACAAGAAATACATAGCCATGAACGAAGCGCGGCATTTCTTGTACGAATAAATAGTGGTATACAAAGATTTTAAACGCGCAACAGGTTGTTTATAACAAACCCACACATTTCATCATGTGTGGGTTTGTTTTTGTTGAAAAAATCATTGATTCTACCGGTAATCTAAAACCTACGTATCAATAAATAGAGCCTTTTTACTCAAAATATACCAATTGACATATCAAACATCTATTGATTGTTACAATAAAAATACCAACGGTCGGTTTTTATGAAAGGAAAATTTTTATGATTAGCAAGAAATATAATTCCGAAAATACCATTGAGAAGATACTCGATGTTTCATCGAAACTTTTTTCACAAAAGGGCTATATGAATACCAGCATACAAAATATTGTTGATGAAGTGGGAATGTCAAAAGGTGCGATATTCCACCATTTTAAATCAAAGGAAGATATTTTTTACGCCGTTATTGATGCTCAAACAAAGGCCAGTCAAAAAGTCGTTCTAGAATGGCTAGATGACATGAAAGGACTTTCTGGAAAAGAAAAATTAGAGAACATATTATTTCGTAGTATAGGTGCGGAAGACCTTCATACTTTAGATGGACCCATTGCAGAAAAGATGGATGACGCAAAAATAATTTTAACCATGATGCGAATTAATTTGAGCGATACTGCCATGCTCATAGGCGAGCTCATACAGGAGGGGAATGAGGATGGATCTCTTCATGTATTGCAGCCTTATGAATGCGCTGAGGTTTTCTTGCTGCTCCTGAATACTTGGTGCGATACAATTATTTTCCCATGCTCATTCAAAAAATTTAAGAAGAGGCAAGCCTTTTCACAGACCTTAATGAAAAATACAGGGTTGGATATTGTAACCGAAGAGCTACTTGAGTTACAAATACAAACGTTAAAAAAATTATATAATTATATGTAAGAGAAAGAGATGAAAAATGATTAAAACTTTAAAAGTAATTTCTATGATATTTGTTTCAATAGCAGTTTTGTCCTTTACTGCCTGCAACTCAGGCTTAACAAACAGTAGTCCGCAAAATCAGGAACCCGCACAACAGGATGTTGATTATAAAAGTGCTTATGCAAAAGCAGAGGAGAAGTTGACTTAAACGTGGGAAACACTTGGTTCTCCGTCCATGCTACTGGTAATGCAAAATGGAAAGCCGATTTATGAAAAGGGATTCGGATTTATTAATAAAGAAACCAAGGAGACTTGGAATGCAGAAAGTATTACAAATATCGGTTCCGTTTCTAAGATATTTGTCACCGCAGCAATTTTGAATTTGGATCAAGAAAAAAGTTTGCAACTGGATTCTCCCGTTACACAGTATTTGCCAGAATTTAAAATGAAGGACGAGCGATATCATTCGATTACGGTTAGCATGCTCCTAAATCATTCTTCTGGTTTGCCGGGCACGCAATATGAAGACACTTTTTTATACGAAAGTACAAATGAGGGTTATTACCAACATCTAATTGAAAATTTAGCCAATGAAACACTCAAGTCGAATCCGGGTGAATACCCGGTATACTGCAATGAAGGCTTTATTTTGGCACAGAAAATTGTAGAAAAAGTTTCGGGTATGGATTATGCGACTTATATCAACAATAAAATTCTTGCCCCTATGAAGGTGCCTTCCATCCATCTTTCAGCAGATCAAATCATTACCGATAAATTTGTACGGAAAACGGACGCTTCCGGCAAAGTACAGCCACGGGAAGTGGTAATTGAAGCCCTGGCCGGAACAGGTGGGCTGGCTATGGATGCCAAAACGCTTGCCCTGTTTGGAAACCAGATTTTATCGCCACAAAATAGCGTACTGGATACCAAGCATATTGCATTGTTTTGTGAAAATCAGGCGATGTTCTCCGCATTAAAAGAAAACTCCGTTTTTAATGCTTTGGGTTGGGATTATATGAGTTATCCCTATGGCAATCTTCCTGTTTACTCCAAAAATGGCGGAACTATAGACTACCTTTCTCAAATTGTTGTAGCCCCTAAAAGTAACCTTGTTGTTGTCGGATTTGCAACAAATCCTGCGCAGAGTGGGGATGTTGTAGAACAATTGGTTACAGATCTTCTCGTTCTCAAAGGCGACATGAAGAAAACACAGATTTCTTCACAGGCTTCTAACATGAAAGCAGCAGTGACACCACAAAAAATGTTAGACATGCAGGGAAAATACTCTATCATTGGCGGTGCCTTGGCTTTTGATATTACGATTTCAGAAAACAGATTGAATTTACCGTTTGTTCCATTAAGCAAAATTGGCAATGAAGCAGGCAAAATTCCTTACACTTATATGGATGACGGAACTTTCTCTTCTCCGCAAACAAATGGCGCTTATGAAAAGTTTTCGTTTGAGACCATAAATGGAAAGACTTTTTTGATGCGGCACTTCAATTCAGATTACTCCAACTATAAAGTGGTTTATGCGCAAAAGGTTGAGGCGCAGAGCAGCTCGTACGGGTGGGAACGCTTAAACGGCACACTTTGGTTAAAAGAAGATATTAACCCAACTACTCTTTCCGGCATGCAGGATATGATTTCTCCGTTAACAGTAGACCCTACTACAACAGGCTTTGTTACGTTTATAAGACAAACCCCCTTTAAAACAGTAAGTGAAAGTCTAGCAACAACTGTGAATGAAACAGCCCGAGATTCCGGTAGCCTAATACAAAAGAACAAAAGCAGCATTTCGTTCCGTGGGAGTAATTATGTACTGTCATCTACTGCAAAAAAATATAGCGAAGACGTTCTAAATGACATATTAAAAAAAGGAAGCGATAAAACAAACTGGCTATTTTGCGATAAGGAAAACGAAGTTTCTATTAACGCAAGGTTTCCAGAAGTCAGAGTGATTGTTTTTGATCCAAACTTAACCCCTGTATTTGATAATGTAAACGCTTCAACAGAATCGGTTGTAAAAATTCCTGGCAATTCTTATATTATGGTTGCAGAAAAATAGCAGCACCTCTTTTACTTGTTTCAAATATGCAAGGCGAAAAAAGCGATTTAGATTTTCGTATTGTCTACAATGGTTCTCAATGAATCACACAAACACCCCCACAAATTTTATGCCGAAATTTGTGGGGGTGTTTTCACTTTTCTGTCTGCTATAATGATAAGCTTTCCTTTACCTATGAGTGATTTATGAGCGTATTATTTTATCAACCCCCAATCGGAAACGTATGAAGGGGATTTTCTGCTTTCTTATTAAATCGCAATAATTCCCTATAACATCATTTTAAAAGGCACACATAAAGAATTAAGCCACCTGAACCTTGCAGTAAGTGCAAATAGCAAGGAAAAAACACCGGGGATTTCAATCAGACCACCACTATTATGACTTAAGGTTGTGTGCAGTAATAATCGTATAGCTGTACGCATTTACGGTAAATTCACAGCCATCCACGGTAATGTACCAGTTTTTGCCTCTTCTTGTGATGGAAGCGTTCGCAGATTTGATTTTCTCTTTGCACCATAGTACTACATCCTCTGTATTGAGACGCAGGTTCTTTTGAATGCGTTTTGCCCCTAACTCCGTTGTGTGCAGGTGCTCTAAGTTCGAGATGAGCACCTCCGGTTTACAATCTTCGCAACAAAATACTGGTGTTTCCGTGGGCAATTTGTAGAGCTCCTCTGTAATCAGCGCTTTTGAAATAGCCATTGCGTTTAACCGGTTCTTGAGAAGTGTATGCTGTGAATTCCCCTCCGGGAACTTTTCCTGCGCCTTCTCACACTTATGAATAATGGAATTAATAGCACGGAGCGCCTCATTTAATTCTTCAGTAGTAAACTGCTTCATGTTGTATTCCTCACGGGTTTTTTAATTTTATGTTACTAGCTATGAAAGAATTGTGAAACTTACTTATAGATAGTGTAACAGAGGCTGTTTATCGTATTGTTTAATCACCCATGTCTTTCGCTTTCATTTTATCCAATTCTTTCTGCTGATTTTTTTTATACTTTTCACGGCCAGAAATCCAATCCCCGAGCATAAAAGAAATAAGTAAGATAAATGGAAAAAGTGAGTCTCTGTTCAATGGGAGAAGTCTGCTTGAAAAAATATAAATTGTTGCGATAATTAGAATCAAAGGAATGATTCCACCCCAAAAAGGATTTTTTAGTTTAGCACTAAGAAGATACTCTAGTGCCATTAATATTGCGGCAATGCCTAAGCTAATAAACAGTTCCATCATTTTTTCTCCTTTTCTTTTTTATATTTTTCTATAATAATTTTTGCAGTATCCAAATCAATTCGAGAATCAACGGCTAAGCCTTTAATAAAGGTTTGAAATGGTTCTTCTTCTTGTTGATCGCCGATTTCTATTTTTTGAATCAATTTATCTAACCGTAAACGAACGGTAGGATAGGAGACATTATATAATTTTGAAATTTCTTTTAAAGAACCAGAAGTTAACACAAAATTTTTTAGAAATGCAGCATCTTCTAATTCAAGAGAAAGTAGCCACATAGGAACCTTATTAATATCCAATATAAACTTTCCTTTCATAATTTGTTTAATATAATTTATTATATATTAAATTTTATTAAAATCAATATCGAAATAATAATTAATTAAAAGATTGAATAAATATTTAGAATTTAAAAAAATAGTAGGAGTATCAAATTTTACCAATTGACATATTGTGTGACGCACTATATGATATATACACGCAATAATGTTAGGTGGTTAATACATGGATAAAAGAGAAATTATCAATGGTTTTTTGGGAGAGCTGCGGCGAGGAACCATCATCCTCTGTGTTCTTGCCAATTTAAGCGAACCTACTTACGGTTATGGACTAATTGAAAAATTGGCCAATACGGGAATCTCCATTGAGGCAAACACACTTTACCCATTGCTTCGTAGATTAGAGGGGCAAGGATTATTGGAAAGCTCATGGGACACAGGCGGTGCAAAGCCACGCAAATATTACAATCTCACAAGTTTTGGCAAGGAAGTTCTTAGCGAATTAAAAAATCACTGGCATAGCACCGTACAAAACATGAACCAGATACTGGAGGGGATCTCATGAACAACGATTTAATCAATCGATATATTTACGCCGTAACCTGTAATCTGCCTACCAAATTACAAGCAGAAGTTGAAATGGAATTGAAAAACATGATTTCGGAGCTGCTTGACGCACGATGCGGTGAAAAAGAACCAACCGACAAGGACATACGCATTGTTTTAACGGAGCTTGGCTCACCGGAGGAGCTTGCCGTTAAGTACAGCGGGGAAGAGAGCAAAGCACTTATTAGCGGTATTTATTTTCTGTGGTTTAAAAGAATCGTAAAAATTGTTTTGCCAATTGCCTTCGCGGGGGTTGCCTTTGCAATTTTGATTTCCTCTTTTTCTGGGTTTCAACCATCCGTTGAAAATAACTCTGCCTTTATCTCAAATATGGTGTCGGAGATGCTATCTGGAGCTGTGAGTGCCGCGGTGCAAGCCTTTGTGTGGATTGTTGTGGTTTTTGCAATACTTGAACACAAAAAGGTCAAGTTTCATGAGGGGGATTTTTTATCAAAGCTCCCTGCTGTGCCCGATAAACGCGCGCAGATTAAAATATACAATCCCATTATCAACATTTTTTGGTACGTTGCCGCTGCTGTATTATTGTTGGGTTTCTCACACCTTATTGGCGGCTATACAAAGGGTACCGGTTGGATTCCCGCTTTCAACCAAGGATATATTCAAGAAGTATGGTATTTGATTATTATATGGGTGCTTATTGGTACTGCCTACGAAATATATCGTCTTATTGAGCGCCGATACAGTAAAAAATTAGCGGTGGCCACAATTATAGCCGACCTTTCCACGGGCATTTTAGCCACCTTGTTTTTTACAAACAATAGAATCTTAAACCCGAATTTCAACATAATTTTCCGTGCGATGTTTAATGTGAATGGCGAGGAAATTGGTCGTTATTTTCCACCCTTCCATTTAATTATGTTGGCAATGATACTGTTTGCATTGCTGTTAAATATGATTGTTACATCCGTTCGGGCATATCGGTACGATAAATGAAAGACAGTGTTTAAGCCGTCCTCGTTGTTGCAATGGACTATGTATGGTAGAGAAAAACCTGCAATCTTTGATTGCAGGTTTTTCTACTTAGTGACAGTAAAAGTCAAACTATTGCTCCAAATTCTTAATGGTAGAAAGTGAGTTTGCTCTTGCATTTTCAAAATATTGTATTGCAGCAGGGTGGGGGGAAGAGGGGGGCTGCATCCCGAAGCTTCATCGTGTTTGGTATAAGCCGTGGGGTCGTAAACCGCGCCGCTGCCTCCAATACCGCCAATTTGCATCATTTACCACACCTTTTTAAAATATATATCTTAAGCATACAGAAAAAGGGAAGCCGTGTACTGTAAGTTTCATCGTATCCCTATTTTCTTTCGTCGTGTGTATGCTATAATGGCAGAAAAAAAGGTGTTTTAGGAGGGGTCTCTTTGGTTTGTTACTTTAGCGGTACCGGCAACAGCCACCGGGTGGCCAAACAAATTGTACAACGTTGCGGCGATACTCTTTTTTCGATGAATCAAAGCCTAAAAGCCGGCGCGGAGGAGAGTCTCCATTCAGAAAAGCCGTTTGTTTTTGTAACACCTACCTACTCTTGGAGAATGCCCCGCGTTGTAGAGCAGTGGATGAAAAAGACCACGTTTACCGGCAGCAAGAATGCTTATTTTGTACTTACATGCGGAGATGAGTGCGGCAATGCCGCTCCCTATGCCAAGGCTCTCTGCGAGAAAAAGGGATTTACCTTTCTTGGTCTGGCTGGAGTGGTGATGCCCGAAAACTATTTGGCGATGTTCCCCACGCCAACTAAAGAGGAGGCAGAAACGATTCTGGCAGCCTCTGTGCCGCGAATTGCAGAGCTTGCTAGCATTATCGCTCAAGGTAAGTCTTTTCCTATCATTTCGCCCAGCTTGATTGACCGGTTAAAAAGCGGACCGGTAAACCCTTTGTTTTATACCTTCATGGTGTCTGATAAAGGCTTTGCGGTAGGGGACCGCTGTGTTGGCTGTCATTTATGCGAAAAGCGATGTCCCCTAAACAACATTACCATGGTAGAGAATAAGCCCCATTGGAACGGAAATTGCACGCACTGCATGGCTTGTATTTGCGGCTGCCCAGTGCAAGCCATTGAATATAAGAAAAAATCGAAGGGTCAGCCACGCTACTACATCATGGAAAACGAAAAAGATTGATTTATAATAAGAGAAAAATAAAAAATATGAAATGATTGCAACATTTAAGAGTCTCAATTGTATACCGATTAAAAGAACAAAAGCATAAGGAAAGGAAGAATAGAATGAAGAAGCGAATTGCGATTCTACTTTGTGCCGTTCTGGCATTCTCATTTACTGCTTGTACACAAGAGAAACCGGAGGCAAAGGATGACCCACAAAAGAATTCGAGTACCCAACAAATCCCTAACCCGTGGGTAGACTGTCAAACCATCGCAGATGCGGAAAAGCTGGCTGGCTTTACCGTCCTGGTTCCCAAAAGCATACCGGATGGTTATACTGAGGACGCTATTCAGGCGATAAAGGACAGTACCGTTCAAATTATCTATAAAAATGGAGAGGCTCAAATTGTTTATCGTCAGGGCAGAGGAACGGAAGATATTAGCGGTGTTTACACAGAATATAAAGAGAATAGCACATTAGAAATTGGCGACCTCACGGTTGCGGTAAAAGGAAATGACGGGAAAATATATTTGGCTACGTGGAAATACGGGGATGATTCTTTCTCCATTTATGCGAATTCCGAGAGCAAGGGGATGGATCGTCAAACGATGAGTGAGATGATTCGCAGTATCAACGCAAATGCTGCCAGCTCGGATAATGTGAAAACGCCCAACCCTTTTGCACCAGCGAAAACGTTGGAAGATACGGAAAAGCTGGCTCTTTTTTCAGTGACACTTCCTGAGAAAATGCCAGAGGGCTATTCGCAAAAGAGCATTGATGGCATTGAAAAGGAGCTAATTCAATTCACTTTTAGCAACGGGGAGAACAGCATTGTAATGCGTAAAGCGAAGGGCAGTGAGGACATTAGCGGCGATTATAATGAGTACAGCGAGAAAAAGACACTCACAGTTGGAGATGTATCCGTCGCGATCAAGGGGAAAGACGGTATGGTTAACGTGGCAACCTGGGTGAACGACAAATTTAGCTACTCTATTACAGCAGATAAAGGGTTAGATACGAAAACTCTGGGGTATTTAGTCAATGGTTTTCACTAAATAACGTACACGATAGCATGTTTGGCGGTACTGTATCCATGCAGTATCCCTACTCTTGTTATCAAGAAAGGTAGCATTATGGTTCGTTCTTATCGATTGCAATACGAGCAAAGGGGAGATAGGCGCTCAATAAAAGAGCTTGTTTACAAGCTCTTTTATTGGATACTTACATAAATGGGAAGCACAGTGTAATTGAAATACAGAGTGATTTGCGCAGTGAGCAAATTGATGAGCAGGCAGTACGACTAATGGATTCCTATGCAAATAGTGTTTTGCGACTGGCGTACTCCTACCTGCACAATATGAGCGATGCCGAGGATGTATTGCAGGAAACTTTAATTCAGTTCCTTCGGGCACAGCCGAAATTAGAATCTGTGAATCATGAAAAAGCATGGTTGTTACGCGTAACAATTAATTTAAGTAAAAACAAGTTAACTTATAATAAAAAAAGAAAGACGGATGAGTTAAGTGATACTCTAGCGGCTGCCGAGACGGAAGATTTGGCTTTTGTGTGGGATGCTGTAAAACCACTTCCCCAAAAATACGGGGAAGTGGTTCATTTGTATTACCACGAAGGTTACACTACGGCACAAATTGCATTGCTTTTAAGTAAGAATGAGGCAACGGTTCGCTCCCAACTGCAAAGAGCGAGGGCAAAGCTCAAAAAGGTGCTAAGGGAGGTATACGACTTTGAGGAATCGGTATGATGAAGCGATAAAAATATCAAAGTAACTGATGAAATGCAAAATAGAATTCTCGAAAATATTAATATATGCAACGAGAGAAAGCCCCTGAAAAAGTGGTAGCTTTCCCTTTTTACAAAAAGCTTTTACCCCTAGCCGCTTGCTTTCTGATCTTGGTGGTTGGTTCTTTCATTGTTCAAAATATGCTCAGTGAACCCAGTAAACCGCTGGAACACACAGCGCCTAATATTGTGTCGTACGACACTGGTAAGGATTTATCGAACGCTTTAGGCTTTGGTGTAAAACAAATTGGAAAGTTGTAAATTGAGAGAATTCAATACACTTCTTATTGGGATGAAATTGCCGAGGTCGAATACACTGGCTCAACAAACACTGCTGTTTTAAGGATGGCGGCCGGAGAAAGCGAGATTAGCGGCAATTACAATACTTTTACCAGTGTGGAAATCCGCGTAATAAACGCTTGCAGCGTTACAATTAAAGGGAATGATAATCAGTAGGGAATGATAATCAGTATACGCTTGCAACATGGCACAAGGATGGATATTCTTATTCTCTGCAATTGAATGAAACTGTTTCTTTACAGGTGATGGTTGATACAATACAGAGCATTGTTTAAGGTTCCTATCATTCAGAGTATATTAAATAATAAAAAGCAGCTGTGTTTTGACTGAAAATGCACAGCTGTTTTTATTACAGTAGATTCCAGTTAAAACAGGCTTACTCAATCACTCCATCTCGAACGGTAATCGTTCGGCTGCTGTTTTTGGCGGCCTCCGGCGAATGCGTCACCATAATAATTGTCTGCCTGTTTTCGCGGTTAATGTCGTATAGCAAGCGCATAATTTCGGCTCCGGTTTTACTGTCGAGATTTCCGGTAGGTTCATCTGCAAATAGAATTTCAGGGCTTGTGATGAGCGCGCGGGCAATGGCCACACGCTGCTGCTGCCCGCCGGAGAGCTCACGGGGGGTATGGGTACGCCGATCTGATAAACCCACTACTTCCAAAATGCGCTGTAACGAATTCTGGTAATCCCTCATTTTTTTACCGTCTAAAAGCAAGGGGAGCATAATGTTCTCTTCCACATTCAGGTTGGGGATGAGATTATAGAACTGAAAGACAAAGCCTATCTTTTGCCGCCGAAACCGGCTCATAGCTTCATCCGTAAAACGGGAAATATCGGTTCCGTTTAAGAGAACCGAGCCACCTGTGGGGGAATCCAAACCTCCTAGTATATAAAGGAGTGTGCTTTTACCCGAGCCGGATGGCCCCATAATGGATACAAACTCCCCCTGCATCACCTGCAAGGTTATATCACTCAACACCTTAGTTGTGGTATTCCCAAACGGAAAGTCTTTTACAATGTGTTTGCACTCAACGGAAATGGTATTGGTTAATGGTGTCATTGGTAAGCCCTCCTTGTTTATTACGATTCCATTTTAATCTCTTCCACTAATTTCATCTTACGACTCTTCACAATGGGAACAATGGAACCAAGCAAAGTGACCAGTATTCCCATGGCACCGGCGGTGAGGAAGGTTACAGCGTTCAGCTCTGGTACCATTGCAATCTTAGGCCCAGCAACTAAAAAAATGGTTTGTATCTCCATATAAGATACGGCTATGGCAATGGCAGCACCCATTAAACCCGAGGTAAAGCCTTCGAGCAATAGGATTTTCCTGTTCTGTCGGTTGCTTAGTCCCACAGATTTATACACTGCAATGGTACGCCGTTTTTGCATGAAGCTAATGAAAAGATTATTCATAACCCCAATGGTTGCCAGCAGCAGAATAAAATAGGTCATGCTGTGCATGGGCTGCAAAAAGGCGCCCACGGTAGAAAGCGCATCTGTGTTAAATTCCTGCACGGTTCTGCTCCAGTTCGGAGTATCCCCAAACAAATTGCGGAGCTGCACCATAATAGCGTCGGGGTCAGTGGCAGTATAGGCTAAAAATCCATATCTGTTCTTGCCAAAATCGGCTACTGCAAAGTTTGAAGGAATCACGGCCTCGACATCGGTTGCACGGGACTTAAAGCTGCCGACGATAACATAAGAGTTTGAACGTCTGCCATTTGAAACCGTGAGAGTTTCGCCAATAGAGAAACCGGAGCGTTTTAAAAAGCTTTCATTTACGATAATGGAGCGTTTTGATTCAAATTCAGAGACAGCATTTTTTTGCATGCTCCGCTCTGAGTAGTGAAGTGCAAACATGGAGCTATACCATTCCAGATTATCCGTAGCTTCCAGTCGGGAGAATAGCTTTTTATTGCTCTCTAGCTCATTTTTAAATACATAGAGGGGAAGAACTTTCTCAATACCGTCCAGCTTTTTTACCCGTTCCACAAATTCAGGTTCCATTTCTGCATCCGCAAAGCCTTGTAGCTCTGCGCCTTTAAAAACATCGCTAATATAGGTCGTTACAAAATTGCCTACAACGCTAATGGCAATCACCGCAGAAATGCTGATGAAAAGCAGGGTGATGTTCTGTGCAATGCTTTTGTTTTCCTTCATATTCCGGGCGGCAAGCCTGCCTTCGTTTTGAAAAAGAATCCCATATACGCGCTCCAGAACAGTGGAAGCCCAATTGGTTATAGGCGGGATGAGGAATATCGTCGCCGTAATCATCCCGAATAAAGAGAACCCGCCTGCCACATATAACAATTCCCCTGATACAGTCTTTGGCAAAAATACAGAGAGGAGAAATAAGACAGCACTGAAGCCCACAAGAAAGCGGCGGGGGATGCGTTTTTCTTCAACCGTTCCTAAAATAACATCCTTAACTGGCAGGCGACTTGCCCGTCGCACCGGCAGCCAAGCACTGAGCAGAGAAACGGCAACCGCCATAGCAAAAGAGACGAATATACTCAGCGGGGTGATTACAACTGGAATTTCAATTCTTTGAGAGAGGGATTGCCCCATTCCGTGTAGAATGAATGTTAGGATAAGCATCCCTACCGGAATACCCAAAAGCCCACCTAAGCCACCGTATAACAGGCTTTCCCAAAGAAGAATACGGGTAACTGCCTTTTGAGTAGCGCCAATACTGCGAAAGGTACCAATTGCCGGTAACCGTTCTAATGTGATTACCTTGTAACTGCTATAAATAATGAAGATACTAATGGTCAGCGAGAAAAAGCTAATTAAGAAAAAGGGCATCGATTTTTGTTGTGCATCAACCGCTATTTGGGATTCGTTTATTATTTTTGAGACCTGAAATTCGCTGGCAGAAAGCTTTGTCCTTAGCTCCCTTAGCAAATCATCGGTAGAAACTCCCTCGGCAGGCTTTATTAAGATTTCGCTGTATCCGTTTGGGTTGCCTAAAATCTCCATGAATGTGGAAAGTGGTAAAAGCGCCGTTGCTCCTCTTGTGTGACGCAAAAAAACAGTATCGTAAGCAGCGATATTGGCTACCTTAAAAGTAAAATTACCTCCTTTGATTTGTAGGGTAATGGTGTCACCTTTTTGAATCCCGTATTTCGCAGTGAAACGGTCTGGCAGAATAATGCTATTGCCGGTAAATTCCGTAATCTCGCCGTTGTCTATCAAACGCGGCTTGTTTATTTGATTTAGCTGTGATAGGTCTGCGGCTATTAGGTCAATGGATTCGTAGTAGCCATTTTCGTGGTATAAGGCGTTTTCCTGCAGCATGCCAACGCTTGCTCCGATCGAAGATAAAGAAGGGATCGCACTTAACTTTAACGAGTTCTGTTTGCTAGTGGAGGTAACAGAAATCGTTGCGCTGCCAGCCATGCCCCGCGCCATTTTCCGTTGGGCGCTCTCGTAAGATGCGCCGATGGAAAAAGAAACAAAGAGTAGTGTAGTAGAAAGAAGAATAGAAAGTAGCATAACGGCAGTTCTTGTTTTGTGTTCTTTTAAATTGGTTACGATATATTTGGAGATGATTTTCAACGAAGCACCTGCTTTCTATTAGCATAATAATTTAAGTTAATATTGAAGTAGATTTAAAATATATAAAGGGCAAAAAAGCCAATAAAATAGAATAAGGCTGGCAGTGATCCTTTCAAAAGGATACACTGCCAACCTTAATTTACTTTTTAGAGAAGCTTAATAAACCTTAATGAATCGGGAATTGAAGCTGGAACTTGGTTCCAATACCCGGTATACTGTTTACGGAAATTGTGCCTGCGTGAAGCTCAACAATGCTTTTGGTAATAGCAAGCCCCAAGCCCGTTCCCTCCGGCTTGTGCTCGGTGCTGGTACCCCGGTAGTACCGCTCAAAGAGCGATTCGGTTTCATCTGCCGTCATTCCTTTTCCATTGTCAGACACGGTGATGAAGAGAATGGAATTCGAGAGGTTCACTTGCAGGGTGACCTCCGTATTTTCAACGCCGTGCACAAAAGCGTTCAGGATTAAATTCTGAAACGCTCTGGTAAAAAGAGTATGGTCAAAGGAATATAAAATAGTATCTTCAGTCGGTTCAAAATGAATGGTACGATGCTCATATGCCGGGTTGTTTAAAATATCAATAATTAATTCTTTTAAGAAGCGGGTGACATTCTCTTCTTGCTTATTGAAAGGTAGCATGCCATTTTTTAATTGGTAGGTTAATTTTAAATCCTCGATTAATGTCTCCATGTAAGCTGCATTTTTCTGTATCACACTTGCGTAGCGCACGATCTGCCCCTCGTTTTTATCGCCGCGCTCCTGCAATAGTTCGGCGTAGCCTTTAATGGGCGATAATGGTGTTTTTAAATCGTGGGTAATGTTCGAAATCCACTCTTCGCGCATTTTTTCAGTTTGTTCCCTCAGCTTATCGCTTGCTTTTATTTCTGTATTCAAGGCATTTAAGCTATTGTATACATCTCCGAACGCGCCATGAGGCGGAATGGGAAAATAACTTCGCGCGGCAATCTCTTTCATTGCGGCCGTTAAACGGCTCATGACCCGGGTTGTCCAAAATCCATAAAAGATACCTGAAACAAGTACAATGATGAAAAGAGTACTTACAATGAGCAGAACAATCGATTTTCCACCTCCAAAATTATCCCCGCTGAAATACATGGTAACCATTGAGATTTTAAAGGGGAAATGGAGGAGATAAGTATAATCATTTCCACTATTTTTTACGCTCCCAATCAAAGTAGAGGTTTCACTATTTTCGAATTGCCCTGTCTGTTGAAGCCGTAATAGTGCCGTGTTGGAATAGTTGGAATTTGCCTGCTCTGGTTTTTGGTAGTGGTATATTTCGTGCCCAGCAGGGTTTAACACCTGTAATCCAATACGATTTTCTTGCAGCAGCTCAATGCCTGCCTGCCTAATATGCACTTTGCCATCCGTAAATAGTATCTGCTTGTTGAATTCTTCTGTAACTGTTTTTGGCCAATCACTTTTTACCAAGGAGCCACTCGGTGTTCTTACCGTAATTAAAAAATAGAAAAGGCACATTGCCGCTATTATTGCACCAAGCAGCGACAGGAAGAAAATCAGGTAAACGTGAAAAATGGTGCGAAAGCCAGATTTCTTCATTTAATCAATCCTTTTCTTTAGTTTATACCCCAAGCCTTTCACCGTAATAAGCTGTCGGGGAGCGGATGGCACATCTTCCATTTTTTCACGGAGATGGCGGATGTGAACCATAATGGTATTATCGCAAATACTGCTGTATTCACCCCATACCTGCTCATATAAACGCTCTTTGCTGATGATTTTATCCGCGTTCTCTATAAAATAGGATAGCAGAAGATATTCCCGGCCTGTAAGGTCAAGCTCTTTGTTGTATTTATAAATGCGGCAGCTATCGCGATTGAGAGAAAGAGGGCCGACCTCTAGGAGCTTGTTAACGCCAGCACCGCTAGATATTTGGTATTGCTGACGGCGAAGCTGCGCCTTAATACGAAAGACCACTTCCCGTGGGCTGAACGGTTTGGTAATGTAATCGTCGCCTCCACTAGAAAGACCAAGAATCTTATCTATATCATCATTTTTAGAGGATAGAAACAGAATAGAGCAGTAAGAGAATTCACGTATCTTTTTGCATACTTCTAAGCCGTCAAGGTCAGGGAGCATAACGTCCAGCACAACAACATCAGGATGAAACTCCCGGCAAGTTTCTAGTGCTTCAAGCCCAGTGTAAGCTTTTTGAATCGATAGGAAGCCGTCCTGCTGCAAAACCTCTTCTATTAAATTCACAATATCCTTTTCGTCGTCTACCAATAAGATTTTGCTCGTCATTTTTATCACCCACCTTAGTATTGCTTTTGTATGCTACAATAAATGATAGTGAATTGATACGGTATTGTCGTAATATAATCTCTTTTAGTATATATGCCGAGTCAAATAAAAACAAGGGAGTCACTTTTGTAATACAAAAGCTCCCTCAATAGATGCTCTCATGTATCTTAATGTTAATGACCAAATAGAAAGTGAGTATAAAATGATACGAGATATTGTAAAAGACGAACTCTTTCTTCGCCTGCCGTCAGACCCAGCAACACTTGCCGATTTACACGTTGCAGAGGATTTACTTGATACGCTTGCCGCGAATGCAGAACATTGTGTTGGGTTAGCCGCTAATATGATTGGAGTGCAAAAGCGCATTATTGTTGTGGATGATGAGGGAACAGCACTTGTTCTTTTTAACCCGGAGATAATAAAAGCGAGCGAACCTTTTCAAACCGAGGAGGGGTGCCTCTCATTGGTGGGTACCCGCCCCACAAAGCGCTATCAATCCATTAAGGTACGCTACCATAACCAAAGCTTTCAGGAGCGGTTAAAAACATTTAAGGGCTGGACGGCACAAATCATTCAGCATGAGATTGACCACTGCAATGGCATTATTATTTAAAATATTGCAAAGCAACGTGGCAGATGCAAAAGAGAAGGCCTTGGGTGTCAGTTACCCAAGGCCTTCTCTCCTTTAGCGGCTTATTCCTCGCCGGCTTTAAAGTTATAGACCGGGCGAATAATTTTCTCTATTTTTACGGTATCGCCAATGTTCGCAACGATGTCCTCCATGCTTTTGTAAGCCATGGGGCATTCATCCAGTGTGGATTTTCCCACGGAGGTTGTATAAATACCATCCATCTGCTTTTTGTATTCCGAAACGGTAAAGCTCTGCTTTGCCGCGCCCCGGCTCATAAGGCGGCCAGCGCCATGGGGTGCGGAACAGTTCCAGTCATCATTGCCAAGCCCTACACAAATAATGCTGCCGTCGCGCATGTTAATCGGTATAAGCAGGCGCTCACCTGCCTTGGCAGAAACAGCGCCCTTTCGCAGAATCATGGCCTCGGTATCAATATAATTGTGAATGGTGGTAAAGCTTTCGTCCACATGCAAACCCATTCCACGGAGGATTTCGTCTACCATTGCCTTGCGGTTCAATAGCGCAAATTGCTGAATGAGCTTCATGTCGTGAATATAGCGGTCAAACAGCTCGCCGGAGAGGTAGCAAAGTGCTTTGGGAATAGCGGTTCGCTTGGTGTTTTTTAAAGCCTTAATGGCTTTTTGAACTTCCTTTTCTCGTCCCTCTGCCTTTAACTGCTCAACAAGCGCCTGCGCATCTTCTTCGCCGCTGCCGTTGCACTGGTGGTAAGCTTCGTTCTGGTAGTAATTTGCGACCTCCAGCCCCAAGTGGCGGCTGCCGGAGTGTACCACCAGGTAATAACGCCCCTCGTCATCCATATCCATTTCAATAAAATGATTGCCTCCGCCAAGAGTGCCAAGGCTTTTTTCTGCACGCAGAGTATTGATCTCTTTGTAGCAATATAGCTTTGTCAGGTCTAGCTCCTGCATATAACGGTGCGGCCTTTTTCGAATCGCAAAGCCGGAGGGGATTTTTGCATAGATGAGCTTATCTAGCTTTTGCAGCTCAATATGGGTCTCCCGCAGCTTTACCGTTTCCATCCCGCAGCCAATGTCCACTCCCACTAAATTGGGAACAATTTTATCGTTGATGGTCATGGTTGTGCCTACGGTGCAGCCCGCTCCTGCGTGAACGTCCGGCATTAAGCGGATGCGGCTGCCTTGTGTGAACTCTTGATTACACAGCTCGATGATTTGGGTAATGGATGCTTGATCCACCACCTCCGTGAACACTTTTGCCGTGTTGTATTTTCCATTTAGTTCTAACATGTATTACTCCTTTTATAGTTCCGTCGCTGTCGGGCACAGCGGGGGCTTTTCATATGATTTGTTCGTTTTGCTCCTTGTAATATCCCCAGTTCAAACTTACTTTAGCCGGTACGGGTGTTGGAAAGAACAACGCGCAGTCAGTATAGAGGAGTGGCCAATATAGCTAAAATGTATTAACTGCAGCATTTCAATTGCAAAAAGGGCATACTGCCTGCTAATTGAACAGACAGTACGCCCACTTTTTTTGTAAACCATCGAAATTGAGTCTAAGCATGCTTTAGAATAATTTCGTAAGTGCTTCCTCGGTTGGGTTTGAAAACAGATTAGCAGAGGAATCTTGCGAAAGCATGGAGTCTGAAAATAAGCTAGCCATAGGGCTCTGCGATTGTTCTGTATCTGTAAATAAAGCCTGTAATGCCTGATGCTGGTACAGCTTCAACATCAGGTAGCTTTCCGCAGTGGTTGCACCCATGGTTGAGGGAGAAACCCCTTCGCTAATTGCCGTAAGGGGGTAACGCTCATCCGCTGTATTTACCTGTGCCGTAAGGGGAGCCGTACCGGCTGTTAACTCGGACCCGGACAGCTTCATCACCTTTTGCACATATTTCTGTGTCTCTTTAAATGGGGGGATACCGCCGTATTTTTTCACATTACCTGTACCTGCATTGTATGCGGCAACAGCAAGGGTTTCGTCACCCTCATATTTACGCAGAAGCTGACTTAAATATTTTGCACCGCCCATAATATTTTGTTCCGCATCGAACGGGTCGCTAACGCCAAGGCTTTTTGCGGTACCTGGCATAAGCTGCATAATACCTTGAGCTCCGGCAGTGGAGACCACCGTCGGGTCAAAATCGGATTCTGCTTTTGCAACCGCCTTAAGCAAATTCAAAGAAACGCCATAGGTTTGGGAAGCCCTTTGAAAGATTGCATCCAAATTGGTTCCTTGCTGAACAGAATTGAAAACGCTGGAAAAAGAGGTGCCGTTTTGCGGCGCAGATTTGCCTGCAAGCTGAGAGGGGCTGCCGCCAGAGATAGCAACTGCGCTTGGGAATTCTATTGTGTTCAAACCAGCACTTCCTTTTTCGACATATTACTTACTCTTAGGCTAATACAAGGCCATCCGTTTGTCAATCCTTTTTAGATAATAATTAGGTAAATTAAATACCAGATTTCTGGAACATCTTCTCAAAGAGTGTATTTGCTTTATGAAGGGGTTTCTTCAGCGCAGCCAAGGGAAGAAATACCAGAATGAAGCAAAGAAGCGACCGAATATTCTCATAAACGCTTTCCCAGGTTGGGCCGGCGATTGCCTCACGGAAGCCATTGATACCGTAGGTGAACGGCCAGAGTGGGTGCAATACACCAAATACATGTGGGTTGGTTTGAATGGGGTAAATACCACCGGCGCCCGCAATTTGGAACACCATCATAATTACGACGATTGCCTTGCCAACATTCCCGAACAAAGAAACCAAAGTGAAAATAATGACCACAAATGTGATAGAGCATAGTACGCTGAACAGCATCATCAATCCAAAGTTTTCTGGCCGTACCCCCAAAACAACAACGTCACCCACAGTAATGATGGTTGACTGAATCAGCGACAAGAATAAGAATAGGTTCATTTTGCCGAAATGCTTTTGCTTCAGGTTTAAATGGTAGCCCTCGGGGTCTTTGCAGTGTACCGTTAAGAATGCGCAAAGAAGCAACGCACCCACCCAAATAGCAAGAACAGAATAGAACGGGGTAAGGCCTTCCCCAAAGGTACCGCCCTTATAGATTTCTTCCTCCACTACATTCAGAGGGGAAGAGATAAAATCTGCAATGGAGTCCGGGTGGTTTTCTACTAAGTCCTGCAAGGTTTCAAGGTCTTCGGTTGAGATGTCATCTAGCTTCTCGAGTACGTGGTTTAAATCCTTTTGGAGGGTATTGAGCAAATCTGTCATTTGTATACCGCGCTGCAGTGATAATTCACTGGAAGCCTTTGAAAGTGCCGCAAGAGCATCCAGCTGGGGAACGATTGCCATTGTTGAGCCAATTAGGTCGCTGGTGTTGTAAAGAGACTGCACCATGCTGTTGCCTAGGCTGCTGAGGAGCGGTGCTCCCTGCGTGGAATAGGTTGTTGCAAGGTTACTGGTAAGCTGAGCATTTTCGTCACTTAGCTTCGCAAGAGTGGTAAGCATTTCATCTCTTGCTTCCTTTGAGGTGCTGTTTTTGGAATCCACTATTTTCTGGAGCAAATCATGCTGGGTATTTACAAGGCGGTCAGCGTACTTTAACGAGTTAATCAGCAGGGTAAGCGCGCTCATATCATACGCTTTGTTTAGCTCGGTAAGGTCCTTTATATCCGTTTTTAATAGAATATCCATCGATTTGCAAAGGGTAATGTTTTGCTGGGCAATGCGCTTGGTGTTTTCATCCAGCGTATTGTTATTGATGCCGCGAAGTGCGGCAATGAGCTGTTGGTTCTGTTGGTTAAGCTCCTGCATACGGTTCAAATCCGCACTAATATTAGCGGCAATTGACTGTACGGTGCTTTGTGTTTTTTGGGTAAGTGATGCCGCAGACGATGTGATTTGTTGCAAACCACTGATTTGGTCTGAAATGGTGGGGGAAAGCGCCGCTGCTTCATCAAGGTAGATCTGAAAGCTTTTGGTATTTTTGCTGGCTTCGTCGATAATGGATTTGGCGCTGGAAATATCTCCGTCTGCCTTTTTAAGAGTCGATTTTAAATCCTCTAGCCGGGAGGGGGATATATCAGTATCCTCTGTTTTCTCGTTGATAATATCCATCGATTTTTCGTTCACCGTCTTTACAAAGCTGCTTTCAATGCTTTCAATAAGACGGTCTTTTGCAACCGTTGTGATTTTAGAAGCAATGGCATTAAGCTTTTCATTTACACGGTACGTTAAAACTGGTTTTTGTGGAGTAGACGTGGTTAAGCTCGCCAGCCTCTGCGAAAAATTACGGGGAATTTCAATCATGGCGTAGTAATCCCCTTGGCTTAGGCCATAGTTGCCTTGCCAATCGCTTACAAATTGCCAGCCGATTGATTTGTTCTCTTTGAGTTCCTCTATAATTTTATCGCCCACATTGATAATCTCTCCATTTACCACAGCACCTTCGTCGTTGTTTACAATTGCCACCGGGAGATTGCCGGTGTTGGCGTAGGGGTCCCAGCAGGCGTAAATATTGACCCAAGCGTAAAGGGAGGGGAGGATACATAAACCAATGACTACGGCAAGTGTGGCTTTGTTATGGCGGATGGTGCGCATATCTTGAAAAAAGACCATAAAAACGGGACGAATGCGGTTTTGAACAATGTAGTGCAGTCCCGATTTTATTTTAGCGGGGATAGCCCCCAGTTTTTTGAGTCGTTTCATGTTACATTCCCTTTCATTCGCCTAGGCCGGAGCTTTCAAATGTTTCTTCAAAGCGATGCACCGGTTCCGCCATTCTCTGAACAACAAAATACCCAGAAATGAGGAACACAACGGCAAACAGCCCTAGTACAGAAAAATCCAAAAGAACCTGGCTGGTGAGGGGGCCGCCAATCGCCTCGCGCAAGCCACTCACGGTGTAAGAGAACGGGAACAGCGGCTGAAGAATTTTGAATATAGGGGGATCCACTTGGATGGGATAGGTTCCTCCACTGCCGGGAATTTGAAAAATCATGTAAACAATTGCCAGAGCTTTGCCGGCATTGCCCAGTGTGGAATACAGGGTATACGTGATAATGCAAAACACAAGCGAGGAGAACACGGCGACCATAACAAATAGTAAGGCGTTTACTACATAAATCTTTAATAAAAGAATATTGCCAAGTGAGATGACAAGCCCCTGTATAAGCGCCATAGAGCAGAAGGTCATCATTTTACCGTAATGCTTTTCGCGCAACGATAAGTGCTCGAGCCCCTCCATATCGCGCGGGCGGGACCTTAAGATGGAGTTTAAAATGAGACAGCCGACCCAAAGCGCCAGGGTAGTATAGATTGGTGCCATACCAGAACCATAATTAGGAATGGCGTTAATATACTCAACATTTTGCTCAAACGGCTTCGCTACAAAATCACCCATAAACTCGGGGTTGCTTTGCATAATGGAGATAATCTGTACAATGTCGTTATTGTCGATCAGCTCCAGCTTGCTGCCAAGAGATTCAATACTTCCCTTAAACTCCTTCAGCTTGCTTTTTAATGTACCGGTTACATCAGTAGAAAGCTCTGAGCCGGACTGCGCCGTCTTTAACATGGTGCCAATTTCAGTGCCCAGCTTTTGCGTAGTCTGCGAAATTTTGGCGGCATTGTCTGCGGAAGATACCAAACGCTGGCCGATTACATTTACGTCGCCGCGAATGCTATCATTATAGTCCTTTAAAAGGGTGGTAAATTGGCTTTCCATCAGATATAAATCGTCGTTTATGGTATTCGCCTTACCGGCAGTAATCTGAGCCACGGCATCTGCTTGTTTATGAATGGTATTAAGCTTGCCCCGCATACTGTCCACCTCGGCAGCAACGGAATCAAGCGAACGTATCATTTTTGTGAGCTGCTTTGTTTTATCCTCTTGATTGCCCTCCACTTTTTTCAAAAACTCATTTGCTTTATCTAATTTCGGGATGGCATCGTCAATCAGTCCAATAACGGTAGCTGCGGTTTGATTTGCGGAAGCAATTGCATCCGCAGTGGAATTGCGGGAGGCCTGAAGCTGTTTAAGAGTTAGAATCAAATTCTTTGCCATACCGGAATCTTGCAACGATTTAAGGGAGTTAATTAAGCCTTGCAGCTCGGGGGAATTTAACGAGCTGTTAAGTGCCTCAAGCGTCGCTATCATAGAGCTGAGGGACTGGTCAAGCGCTTGTGCTTGTTTTGCCAGTTCCGGAACCGTTTTGTCTAAATAATCGTAAAAGGCTTTTGAGCCTGCATCCAGGCTTTTCAGCCCCTTTTGCAGCTCCACCAATTGGGAGCGTGTTTTTACCAGAGCAGCACGTAATGTGGTTAAGTTTTTCTGTGCACTTTCCGCATCCTTGCCCCAGTCGATTTGGCGGTACTTTTTAAGGTAGGAAGAGGTTGCGTCAATCGAGGAAGTCATACCTTCAAAAGCCGCATCCAAATTCGAAAAGGCGGTATCCATTTTTGCGGTGCTGCCCTCTTTTGCGGCATCATTCAGTTCGGTAAGCAGCGCGTGAATACGCTCACTAGAGGTTTGCACATAGGTAAGGTTTGTATCCATATAAGTTAGAGAATTGTCGAGCCGCTTCTGCGCATCCCGCGAAAGCTCTTGCCGGCTGATTGCGTTCTTATTTGCTGTTTCTAGGCTGCTTTCTACCATTGGCCACGCAGCATTCATGCTGACTAAAAACTGATTTAGATTGATGGAATTCGTATTCAAATTATCAAGCGAATACGTAATAACATCCATATTTCGATTCAGGTTTACGATGGCATCCTTCATCTTAATAATGTTTTGCAGGTTTTTATCCGCATCTTCACCCACAGGGTTTAACGAAGAGAAAATTTCCTCATTCACCGTAGAAACAAAATTCGTTTTAATTTCTTGTACTAAGGTGTTTTTTGCGCCTTCTGTAATTTTTTCAGCAACAGGGTTTACTTTTGTATCTATTTTAAAAATAATCTTTGGTTTGACAGGGTTTTCTGAAAACATGGTGGTAAAGCTATCCGAAAAGTCTTCGGGTAGCTCAATGGAGGCAAAGTAGGTGCCGTCTGCAAGGCCAAGGTCTGCCTGGCGCTTGCTCACGAATTTCCAATCAATTTTATTGTTTTCTTTTAGCTTGTCAACGACGCCGCTGCCAATGTCTACTTCTTTATCGTGAAATTCAACGGGGCGGTCGTTATTGACGATGGCAACCGGTATATTGCCAGTGTTCTCATATATGTCCCAACACGCTTTTATATTTACCCAAGCATAGAGTGCCGGGAGAATACAAATACCAATGGTAATAATTAAAGCGACGGGATTTCGTAGTATTCTGCGCCAATCTTTTACAAAGACTTTACGCATGTTTTGAAATTTCATGTGTGCTCCTCTCTGGGGTGGGCCAATTGCCCACAAACGGGTTTTCCGGTTTGTGCATGGTTAATAATAGTACACGATTCCTCTATTTTGTCAATGGACAGAAATTTTTTGGAAAGTGAGAACAAAAGAATAATAGTATCAATTCTATTGATATAGAAAAAGAAGGGAGACAAAAACTGTAAATAAGGGTATACTGAAATCTATAAATGAAGAATGACTTTTAATTTATCGATTCGTTTACAAATGAAAAATGAAATATATAGAAAAGAGGGAAGTACCGTGCTAAAAATTGGGTGCCATTTATCGTCTGCAAAAGGGTTTTACGCAATGGGGAAGGATGCACTCTCCATTGGTGCTAATACATTTCAATTTTTCACGCGCAATCCACGTGGCAGCAAGGCAAAAGAGATTGACCCAAACGACGCAGCCGCGCTTCGCGATTTAGCAAAGCAGGAGGGAATCAGCCACATATTGGCTCACGCTCCCTACACTTTGAATGCCTGCTCTGCCGACCCTAAGGTAAGAGAGTTTGCACACATGGTAATGCAGGATGATATGCAGAGGATGGAATACCTTCCCGGCAGCTATTATAATTTTCACCCCGGCAGCCACACCGGCCAAGGGGAAGAGGTTGGTATTGCACTGATTGCGGAGGTGCTCAATGCCATATTAACTCCAGAGCAAACCACTACGGTGCTGCTTGAGACAATGGCTGGGAAAGGCACTGAGGTAGGCTGCACTTTTTCACAGCTACGCCAAATAATAGACCAAGTTTCTTTAGAGGATAAGATGGGCGTATGCTTAGACACTTGCCATGTGTATGATGCCGGCTACGATTTGGTAAATGACTTGGATGGTGTACTAACCCAGTTTGACAAAGAAATAGGCCTTAGCAGGTTAAAGGCCATTCACCTCAACGACAGCATGAATCCCTTTCGTAGCCATAAAGACCGCCACCAAAAAATTGGTGAGGGCAGTCTGGGCCTTTCTGCAATGGAACGTATCATCAATCATCCGGTTTTGCGAAATCTTCCTTTTTATTTGGAAACACCGAATGAGCTTCCTGGCTATGCAAAGGAAATCGCATTGCTAAGAAGCTTATACCACGAAAAGCAGGAATAAATTAGAAGCTTTATTAATAGAAATTATTTGCTCATATTGTGAAGAAAGGCTATGTCATTTAGCCTTTCTTTTTTTGTAGATTTAATAGCAAATTAGAAAGCAAACAGCTAAGAAGTCGCATTTCATTATGTAGAATAGTCAAAATTCCAAAAGAGAAATATTCATTTTATGTTATTTTATGTGAAGCAAAATTGATTAATATTCTTAACCATGTTATAATATAACAAATAAATAAGAATATTTTGTAAATAAAATATTGAAAATTCGTTTCTTTTCAATAATGCGGTGTAAAAAGGGAATTTAGTGAATAAAGGTTATTTAAAATAGGGGGTAATGTTGTGACGCAGGATGAAATTAAAAAAATGGACCGCAGAATTCAGCAGGTGAAAGACCCCTTTGGTACGGGTTTTCCTAGCTTTTACCGCCTTTTAGACGACATGGCGCTGAAAAAGGGAGAATCCCGTGATGAAATATTGCGGCAGCTTATCGACTGGAAGTCGAAGTACCGTATTTAATTTTAAGGGCATGGAAGTTTTTTCCTAAAATCATTCATTTTCAGACGAAACATCCGATAAAATAATTACAAATATTATTTTTCTGGAATTATACTTACATAGCTAAGCAATCGGATGCGAAATTAAGAGGCTGAATCATGAAACTAAATGTGAACCAAATGCTACTTTCCTTTTCCTTTACCTTGGATTTTGTGGAAAGAGATTTACTCAAAGACGTTTCCAATCATACCAGACATGTAGCGTATATTTGCGCTCGAATTGCAAGATTATTAAATCTTCCGCAGTCAGACTTTTTTGATTTAATTTCTTATGCACTTTTGCACGACAATGGAATTACGCGCTCTTTGTTAGACAGAGGGCCGGTCAATATGGCTGGGCTAGAAAATAATGTTCGGCATTGTGAAATAGGGGAAGAAAACGTGTCTTTCTTCCCCTTTAACAACCCCATTTCCGGTGTTATTTTGTATCACCATGAAAACTACGATGGAAGCGGTTTTTTTGGTAAGACAGGAGAAGATATTCCTTTTTACTCTCGTTTAATCTCTTTGGCAAACCGAATTGCAGTGGAGTATGCACAGGGGAACCCTACACGCGACATTATGGCGATGCTGCAAAAAGACTCGCACCTTTACGACCCCGAGCTATTGCAGCTCTTTTATCGCGTATCGCAGCATGGGGAATTCTGGCTCAATATGCAGCCCATGTTTATTGAGGCGGAGCTGGAGCGGCTGCTTCCCCAGCAAACCAAAGAAATTGGTTTTCGCAATATTCGCCGTATCTCACAGCTGTACAGTAATATTATTGATGCGAAGTCCCCCTTTACTGGCGGACACTCTCGCGGTATCAGTAAAAAAGTGGGCATCTTGTGCCGGTACTATGGTTATGGAGAAGATGAGTATTGGAAAATGCGCATTGCAGCAGATCTGCACGACCTAGGGAAGATTATGGTACCTAATGAAATATTAGATAAACCCGGAAGCCTTACTCGGGAAGAAATTGATGTGGTACAATCGCATACCTATTACACCCGCAAGGCGCTTGAAATGGTGCAAGGCTTTGAAGATATTACTGAATGGGCAGCGAACCACCACGAAAAACTCAATGGCAAGGGGTACCCCTACGGTTTAACTGCGGAGCAGCTTGATTTTAACTCTCGTATGCTTGCTTGTGTAGACATATACCAAGCATTAACGGAAGACAGACCCTACCGCCCCGCACTCTCTCATGAAGATGCCGTGAGCATTTTAGACACAATGGCAAAACAAGGCTTGATTGACGCTAAGATTGTAAAGGATATTGAAGCGGTTCTGGGCGTTGTGTTTTATGAGGAGGATTTAAAGCTTATAAAGAAAAAGCAATTTTTCTAAAAATAAGATTGATTATCAATTTTCACCAAGAAGATGAATGGGAATGCTGGCATTTTTTCTATTATGTAGTCTTGTTTTACAAAGGCAACATGGTATAATAAGAATATATAAATACAATCGTTTTTTCACTGCAAAGGAATGGTTTAGCTTCTCAATAATATGTTATATATTGCGGGTAAAGCCATACTGGCAGTTAAATGTTAAAAAACCAAAGGAGTGATATTTGTGTTAAATGAAAAAGTAGTAGAGCTGCTCAATACGCAAATTAATAAAGAGTTCTTCTCAGCTTATTTGTATTTGGATATTGCCAATTACTATAAGGACGAAGGGCTGGATGGTTTCTCCAATTGGTACCAGATTCAGGCGCAGGAGGAACGTGACCACGCAATGCTGTTCCTGCAATATTTGCAGAACAATAACGAGAAAATCGTTTTGGAGGCAATTGCAAAACCCGATACAAAATTTAGTGATTTAATTAGCCCAGCAAAGGCCTCGCTTGCACATGAGCAATATGTAACCAGCCTGATTCATAAAATTTATGAAGAGGCTTATACGGTAAAAGATTTTCGCACCATGCAGTTTCTTGACTGGTTCGTAAAAGAGCAGGGCGAAGAAGAGACCAATGCAGAAACGATTATTAAAAAAATAGAGCTGTTCGGTTCGGACTCCAAGGGCTTGTACCTGCTGGATCAAGAGTTGGCAGCCAGAGTGTATGCGGCACCCAGCTTAGTACTGTAAGAGTAACAGTCTGTGGGTAAACGGATAACGGCGTAACATTATGTGTAATTCACATGGTTGTTACCACCTTAGTCCATGAACCGCAAAAGGGTTTGCCCAACAGGACAAACCCTTTTTTGTTACACCGGTAAAAGTGGAAACTATAAATGACCATTGGTTTGCAGGTAATCGGCATAGCGGCGCAATTGGTCCGCTGTTTTAACATGCTCGTTGTACCGGTGCAGCTCCATTTGATCCGGAACGGGCAGAGACATAAAAAATTGCCTGCTACTGCTGCTTCTGCGAATCAAATCTTTTAAATTTTCTGCTTTCACAAAGTATCACCCTGTTTTACTATGTGTGGTTTGGCTCTGCTTTATGGCAGGGAAATTGCGCCATATGCAGTGCGCAATCTGTTTTTCTTTTAGAAATAGAATAGGAGATGTTATGAACTCAGTTTCTTGGCTAACGTTTGGCCTTGCGTTCCCGTTTTTTATGACTACGTTGGGTGCGGCGCTCGTGTTTTTCTTTCGTGGTACGATTAACGAAAATGTACAAAGGGTGTTGTTGGGCTTTGCCAGTGGTGTTATGATTGCTGCTTCGGTTTGGTCGCTGTTAATTCCAGCGATAGAACAAGCAGAACAACAAGGGCAGGTAGGGTGGATTCCCGCTGCGGGAGGCTTCATATTAGGTGGCCTCTTTCTTTTGGCATTGGATAATGTGCTCCCGCATTTGCATTTGGGAGAAAGCCAGCCGGAGGGTGTTTCTTCCTCATGGAAGAGAACTACGCTATTGTTTTTAGCCGTTACCCTACATAATATTCCAGAGGGCATGGCCGTGGGGCTATCTTTTGCACTCGCAATGCAAAGTGGAGAGCAGGGAGCACTTAGTGCGGCGGTTGTACTTGCCATCGGTATGGGAATTCAAAACTTCCCCGAGGGTGCCGCTATCTCTTTGCCTTTGCGAAAAGAAGGCCTTAGCGTATCCAAATCCTTTTTGGGCGGGATGCTCTCCGGTGCGGTAGAGCCGGTGTTTGCAATCGTCACCATTCTTCTGGCAAGCCATGTGCTCTCATTCATGCCTTGGCTGCTGGCATTTGCGGCAGGTGCAATGCTCTATGTTGTTGTAGAGGAGCTCATACCCGAAGCTAGCCGCGGGGAGCATTCCAATGTGGGAACACTAGGCGTAATGGGCGGTTTTGTTTTGATGATGATACTAGATGTGGCATTGGGCTAAATTCTATTTCGTACCAATACTGAGATACCGTGCATTCGCCTCCACTTTTAGTGAGGAAAAAATGGCTATTTTTCTAATGAATTCTTGTATGTCCGATTGCTTATAATTCGCTTGACAAAATAAAAACATATGATATATTTATGGGTGTGGAAGGCAATATCAGCTTGCTTTTCTATCACTAAGCTGCTATACCGGCGCATATTAAGATGCTGCCAATAAATATAAAGGAGCGGTTTTATGGCTTATCAAATCAAAGACGTAAAAGGCAGGGAGATTTTGGATTCCCGCGCAAACCCAACCGTTGAAGCGGAGATTTTACTGGAAAATGGCGTATCAGCTCGTGCGGCTGTTCCCAGCGGTGCTTCTACGGGTCAGTTTGAGGCGTTGGAGCTAAGAGATAAGGACGCAGCCCGCTTTGGCGGAAAAGGCGTTCAGAAGGCTGTTGCAAACATCAACACCATCATCCGTGACCGCCTGATTGGCATGGACGTTTCTGATGTTGCTGCCATTGATGCTGCGATGCTTGAGCTCGATGGAACCAAGGATAAATCGAACCTGGGTGCAAACGCGATTCTGGCAGTTTCTCTTGCTGCTGCACAGACCGCTGCAAAGGCACAGGGTGTTCCGCTGTACCGCTTCTTGGGCGGCGCTGCTGCTGACACTCTTCCGGTTCCTATGATGAACATTGTAAATGGCGGCGCTCATGCGGCAAACAATGTTGACATTCAGGAGTTTATGATTATGCCTGTTGGCGCTCCGAACTTCCGTGAAGGCCTGCGTATGTGCACAGAGGTATTCCATTCTCTGGCAGCAATTCTGAAAAAAGAAGGTCTCTCCACTGCGGTCGGCGACGAGGGCGGCTATGCGCCGAACCTGAAGAGCGACGAAGAGGCAGTTCAGTACCTGCTTCGTGCCATTGAGGCGGCTGGCTACAAGCCCTATGATGATTTCATGCTGGCAATTGACGCGGCTTCCAGCGAATGGAAGAGCGATAAAGGCACCTACCTGCTGCCGAAGAGCCAGAAGCACTATACCACCGATGAATTGATTGCATTCTGGGAGGATTTGGTTTCCAAATATCCCATTCGCTCCATTGAAGATGGCCTTGACGAAGAAGACTGGGATGGCTGGAAGAAGCTGACCGACCGTTTGGGTGACAAGGTTCAGCTTGTTGGCGACGATTTGTTTGTAACTAACACGGAGCGCCTGCAAAAGGGTATTGAGCTCGGCTGCGGTAACTCCATTCTGATTAAGCTCAACCAGATTGGTTCCTTGACTGAAACACTCAATGCTATTAAAATGGCTCATAGCGCAGGCTATACTGCCGTTGTGTCTCACCGTTCCGGTGAAACAGAGGACACCACCATTGCTGATTTGGCGGTTGCGATGAACGCAGGCCAGATTAAGACCGGTGCTCCCAGCCGCAGTGAGCGTGTTGCAAAGTACAACCAGCTTCTTCGCATAGAAGAGGGCTTGGATAAATCTTCCCGTTACCCGGGTAAGGCTTGCTACGACTGCAAATAATTGAATAGCTCTCTGCGATGAAGCGGAGCGAAAAGGCAATGAAGATTAATCTTCATTGCCTTTTCTAAAGTCTGTATTTATTTCTTTTTTGTTAAAACTACATTTGCAGAAACAAGAGCGCAAAATCAAGCAAAGCCCGCTTATTTTGAAGTAAAATGTGTCGTTTATAAAATTTTGACGGTAACGTAAGACCGCTTTAAGCCCACCCTAATAAATATATTTATTACAATTGAATTTTACTATTTTGCATGTTTTGAGAGAAAAATAACCTGATTTATTACGGCGTTAGTGAATAATTATTCAGTAACAATTGAGATGATTTCTTTCTTTTTTCAGGAATCTATAATGATTGGTATTTTGCATCAAATTAGATAGAAAATCCCAATACACCGCTGTTTGGGCGCGTTTTACGCTCGTTTCTACTGTTTTTTGTCAATTAAAGTTAGCAAAGTTAAATTTGTAAAGAGATAGCGTTCTTTTTTCGATCGCACACAAGATAGCCTTACATGGGCATCCTTGCATATCAAGCTTACTATGTATGCGAAACTAGGCATGAATCTGCATTTTTTCAATGAAATTCCTGCATAATAATCAAAAAAATCTTCTTGTATCTGGCAATTTGTGCAGAAAAATCGTTAGGGCTGTGCATTCTTGCAAAGCAGCAAGGTGGAAGAATTGAGGTGAAATATGGCCTGTAATCTGTGAGAAAGGCAGGAAATGAATCGGCGAAACGGGGAAATTTGTGCATTACCATAAAATAAGAGAAGTACTCGGAAAACGATTGACAAGTAACGTATAAATAGTTACAATATATACGATATTATTCATAAATTTTGAAACAGCGAGGAGGTTCTGACAAAGAGCGGCCTTGCTGTTTTTATTTTTAAGGAGGTAGAGGTGTTTGAGCAGGTATACAAAGGCGGATATTCTGGAGCAGATTCAGAAAAATAACGTCCGCTTTATCCGACTGCAGTTTACCGATATGTTCGGCGCGATTAAAAACGTGGTCATCACCAGCGGGAAAATCGAAAAGGCTCTGGACAATGAGTGCATGTTCGATGGTTCCTCTATCGAGGGCTTTGTTCGCATTGAGGAATCCGACATGTATTTGCACCCGGATTTAGACACGTTCCTGATTCTGCCGTGGAGCAGGCAGCTGGGCGGTAAAACTGCCCGTTTAATCTGCGATGTTTACAAGCCGGATGGAACTCCTTTTGAGGGTGACCCTCGTTTTATATTGAAAAAAGCTCTTAAAAATGCTGCCGATATGGGCTTTACCCTCAATGTGGGGCTTGAGTGCGAATTCTTCCTCTTTAATACGGATGAGTTTGGGCACCCCACTACCGTTACACACGACACTGCCGGGTATTTTGACCTTGGCCCTGCCGATTTGGGAGAGAGTGCCCGCCGCGATATTTGCCTTACCATGGAAGAAATGGGCTACGAGGTAGAGGCCTCTCACCATGAGCTTGCGATGGCACAGCATGAAATCGATTTTAAATACCAGGAGGCACTGTGTGCCGCCGACCAAATGATGACCTTTAAAATGGTGGTGAAAAACGTAGCGAATGCGCATGGTCTTTGCGCCTCGTTTATGCCAAAGCCGCTTTCTGGTCAGGCAGGTTCGGGTTTGCATACAAACATTTCTCTCTTTAAAAACGGGGAAAATGTGTTTTATGACCCCGAAAGTGAAAACGGGCTTAGCTCATTGGCGCACCACTTTATTGCGGGTGTAATTCGCCATATAAAAGCTATCTGCCCGTTTACAAACCCGATTGTAAACTCCTATAAACGCCTTGTAACAGGCTATGAAGCCCCCCGCTACATTGCATGGACGACCGGCAACCGCAGTGCTTTGGTACGCGTACCGAGTGCAAGGGGAATTGGCACACGCGTTGAGCTACGCAACCCAGACCTTGCGGCAAACCCGTATTTGCAGCTGGCGGTTTTGCTTGCCGCCGGGCTCGAGGGTATTCGTGAGGAGCTGCAACCGCCCGCTCCGGTTGGTTCCAATATATACGATATGACGCCCGACGAACGGCAAGAGAAAGAAATTGACTGCCTCCCCGCGAATCTGATTGAAGCGGTTCAGGAATTAAAGCAAGAGCCATTTCTTTGCGAGGTTTTGGGTGAGCATGTGTACCAAAAGTACATTGAAGCCAAAGAGCAGGAATGGAACCGTTTTAACAGCACGGTAACCCAATGGGAGCTAGAGGAATATCTCGAGAAATTCTGAGAGCAGCCGCTAAGGTACCAATTTTTCCAACGGGGGTGTGACCGTGAATGGGCAGTGTAATTGTTGCAAATCCAAATAAAGACTCTGCCCGACGGATTGGCGCAGTGTTAAAATCAGGAGGAGTGCTGGTGTACGGCACTTGCACCACGGGTGCTCAGCTTCTGGAAATGACCAGTTACCATTACCGTGGCGGAGTGGTTGTGAGTACGCTCGATTTGCAGGACGTTATGGCGGCGTGGGAGCTTCCGCAAATGGCCCCAAGCTACGATTTTCTCTTTGTGGTAAAACCGCATCAAGCTGAAATAGCCGCAGAGCTGGAATCGGCATGCCTAATGACACCGCTGAACAAACCAGATTTAACTGCTTCTGTTAATATGCTTCTAAATCTTCCAGAACCGGGGATACCGGTTCGCAGGAATTTTGAAGAAGATTCGAAAGAGCTTCTTCAGCGAGCAAAGCTGCTTTTAATGGAGCGCAATTATTTTACGGAAGCACAGGCACATCGATTCATCCAAAAAAAGAGTATGGATACGGGAAAACGGCTTATAGAAATTGCGGCTATTGTGCTGGAGTTGTTCTAAAGCAGACCCGTTATTAATTATTTCTGCTGGGATGGGCACAAAAGGCAAAGCCAGAGTTGTATCGCATAGAGGAGGAGTAAGGTTTGAAGTTTACAAAGATGCACGGCATCGGCAACGATTATTTATATTTTAATTGTTTTGATGAGCCCATAGCAGACCCTGCCGCACTTTCCATTCGCCTGAGTGACAGGCATTTTGGAGTTGGCTCCGATGGAATCATTCTTATCGGCCCCAGTGATAAGGCAGACTGCTCAATGGATATTTACAACGCGGATGGCTCCCGCGCCATGATGTGCGGCAACGGGATTCGCTGCGTGGGCAAATATGCGTACGAGCGTGGCATTGCCAAAAAGACAACCCTAACAGTAGACACCCAAAGCGGTGTGAAAACACTGTTTTTAACCGTGGATGAAAACGACCACGTTACCAGCGTAACGGTTAACATGGGCAAGCCTGAGCTGATTGCCGCAAAAATACCGACCTTGTTTGAGCCGGAGCAGGTGATTGACCATCCGCTGGAGGTCGCAGGCAAAGAATACCGTGTTACCTGCGTTTCAATGGGTAACCCGCATTGCGTAACCTTTGTAAATGATGTGGACGCCATTGCGCTTGAGGCAATTGGCCCCTCGTTTGAATTTCACCATATGTTCCCCCAGCGTGTAAATACCGAGTTCGTGCAGATGATTGCGGAGAACGAAGTGAAAATGCGTGTTTGGGAACGCGGCTCCGGCGAAACATGGGCTTGTGGCACCGGCGCATGTGCGGTTGCAGTTGCTTGTGCGCTGGGCGGAAAAACCGGGCGGCAGGTACTCGTTCACCTAAAGGGCGGCGACCTGAACATCCGTTGGGATGAGGAAACGGACGAGGTCTTTATGCAGGGCCCCGCAGAATTTGTGTTTGACGGGCAAATCGATTAAGAACTGCCCGAATGGATATAGGAAACGATATTAAAGGAGATTGTAGTATGCTAAAGGTCAATTCAAACTTCGTGAAGCTTCCGCCAAGTTACCTCTTTGTTGATATCGCGAAGAGAGTCAATGAATTTGTGAAAAATAATCCCGATCGCCCCATCATTCGTTTGGGCATTGGCGACGTTACACTTCCTCTGCCGCAGGCAGTAGTCGACGCAATGAAGAATGCCGCCGACGAAATGGGAAAAATGGAAAGCTTCCGTGGCTACGGCCCGGAGTGTGGCTACGAATTCCTCCGCAAGGCCATTGCAGAGAATGATTTTATCAAGCGCGGTGTTAACATTGATATCGACGAAATTTTTGTCAGTGATGGTGCCAAGTGCGATACTGGCAATATTGGCGATATTTTCGGGCAGGACAACGTAGTTGCTGTTTGCGACCCCGTTTACCCCGTATATGTTGATACAAACGTAATGGCTGGCCGTGCCGGTGAATATGTGGAGGGCAAGGGCTGGAGCCGCATAGTGTACATGCCCTGCGTAAAAGAAAAGAACTTTCTGCCGGAGCTTCCCAAAGAGCCGGTCGATTTAATTTACCTTTGCTTCCCCAATAACCCCTCTGGTGTGGGCATTAGCAAAGAAGAGCTGAAAAAATGGGTGGATTACGCGAATGAGAACAAGTCTCTTATCCTCTTTGATGCTGCCTATGAAGCATTTATTACAACTCCAAATGTACCACACAGCATCTATGAGATTGAAGGCGCAAGAACCTGTGCCATCGAGTTTCGTAGCTTCTCGAAAACCGCGGGCTTTACCGGTACCCGTTGTGCATTCACCGTAGTACCTAAGGAGCTGGAGTTCGACGGAGCATCTCTCAATCGCCTTTGGAGCCGCCGTCAATCCACCAAAATGAATGGTGTGCCTTACGTAATTCAGCGTGCGGCAGAGGCGGTGTATTCCGAAGAGGGTGCAAAGCAGATTCGTGAAAATATTGCCTATTACCAAAACAATGCGAAAATCATTCGCGAGGGTCTGGCTTCCGCAGGTTTTGAAGTGTACGGCGGTATCGATTCCCCCTATATTTGGCTTAAGACTCCCGGCGGTCTTACCTCTTGGGAATTCTTTGATTTATTGCTGGAGAAAACGGGCGTTGTTGGTACTCCGGGTTCCGGCTTTGGCCTAAATGGCGAGGGATACTTCCGCCTTACCTCCTTTAATACCAAAGAAAACACGGAAAAGGCTGTGGCAAGAATCATCGAGTCCTTTCAAGCCTAACCGTCACAATTCAGGTTACAGCGGCCCTGCCGCCGGGAATGCTCCAGCTCTGGCTGTTTGGCGGCCGAGAGGAGAACTCGGCAGCAGGGCCTACCGGCGGGGGGATACCGCCAATGAAACTTAACTTACTCCGTGCTGTGGCAAGTCGCGCGCTGCCACAGTAACTGTAAAATAGCGGCGCGAAGAAATGGTGGTTTTAGCGTGAAAGCAATTTTGATGTTGGAAAACGGAATGACCTGTGAGGGTCAGGGCTTTGGGGAACCGCGCGATGTCTTGTGCGAGGTTGTATTCAACAGCGCTATGTGCGGATATACCGAGCTTCTCACAGACCCTAGCTATGCTGGCCAGGGCGTGGTAATGACCTACCCTATGATTGGCAACTACGGAATTTGTTATGAAGATGCCGAAGCAGAGCGCCCTTGGGTGGAGGCGTTTATCGTTCACTCTGTTTCGGGAATCGCTAGCAATTTTCGCTGCGATATTGATTTAGATGGATACCTAAAGAACAACCACATTCCCGGAATCAGCGGAATAGACACCCGCGCGCTTACCCGCTGCCTGCGGGAGAGCGGTACCATGCGAGGCATGATTTGCTTTGGCGATTCCATTGATAAGGAAGAAATGAAGCGCAGTATCGAAGCTCATTGTGTGCCGAACGGCGTTTCACTGGTAAGCACCAAAGATACACGCGATTATGGCAATGGCTCTGTGAAAGTGGCACTGCTCGATTACGGTACCAAGCAGAACATCATTCGTTCCCTAACCCGCCGGGGCTGCACAGTTCGCCGTTTCCCAAACACGGCTTCGTTTGAGGAAATTAAGGCGTGGAACCCAGACGGCATCATGCTTTCAAACGGCCCGGGTGACCCGCAGGCTTGCGTAAAAGAGGTAGCAGAATTAAAGCGTGTGTATGACAGCGGTATTCCCACCTTTGCAATTTGCATGGGGCACCAGCTCATGGCGCTTGCGCAGGGAGCGAATACGTACAAGCTCAAGTATGGCCACCGTGGCATTAACCACCCGGTAAAAGAACTGAAAACCAACCGCGTGTATATTACTTCGCAGAACCACGGCTATGTGGTGGATGCAGGCACTATTAACCCTGCTATTGCAGAGGTAAGCTATGTGAGCATGAACGACCAGAGCGTGGAAGGCCTTGATTATAAGAATGGCCGTGTGTTCTCGGTGCAGTTCCACCCGGAGGCTTGCTCCGGTCCGCTCGACACAGGATTTTTGTTTGACCGCTTTATGGATTTGATGGGAGGGGGCCGCATATGAGTAAAATTGATAGCATCCGGAAAGTTTTAATTATTGGCTCTGGCCCTATTGTCATAGGTCAGGCCGCAGAGTTTGACTATGCAGGCACACAGGCATGCCGTGCGTTGCGTGAAGAAGGGGTAGAGGTCATCCTCGTTAACTCCAATCCGGCAACAATTATGACTGATGGCGAGATTGCCGATAAGGTATACATTGAACCGCTTACGATTGACACCCTGAAAAAGGTTATCTTAAAAGAACAGCCCGACAGTGTTCTGCCGACCCTTGGCGGTCAGAATGCATTGAATCTGGCAGTTGAGCTGGAAGAAACCGGCTTCTTAACCGAACATAATGTTCGCATGATTGGCACCAATGCCGATACTATCCGTATGGCAGAAGACCGTGAGCTGTTTAAAGAAGCAATGGCGCGCATTCAGCAGCCCTGTGCCGAAAGCGAAATTGCAGAAACCGTAGAAGACAGTATCCTCATTGCAAAACGCATTGGCTACCCGGTAGTTGTGCGCCCGGCTTACACGCTAGGTGGCAGCGGCGGCGGTATTGCCTACACAGAAGAGCAGCTTCACGCTATTGCCTCTCTGGGCCTGCACCGCAGCCGTGTAACGCAGGTTCTCATTGAGCGCTGTATCTCCGGTTGGAAAGAGATTGAGTATGAGGTAATTCGTGACGGCAACGGCAACTGCATCACCGTTTGCAACATGGAAAACTTCGACCCCGTTGGTGTTCACACCGGCGACTCTATTGTGGTTGCGCCCTGCCAGACTCTGGCAGATAAAGAGATTCAGATGCTGCGCAGCGCCTCTATTGCAATTATCAACGAGCTGAAGGTAGAGGGCGGCTGCAATGTTCAGTTTGCTCTGAATCCGGAAAGCTTTGAATACTGCGTTATTGAAGTGAATCCCCGCGTGAGCCGTTCCTCTGCGCTGGCTTCCAAAGCAACGGGTTACCCGATTGCAAAGGTGGCTTCCAAGATTGCGCTGGGCTATACGCTCGATGAGATTCAGAACGCCATTACAAAGAAAACCTATGCCTGCTTTGAGCCGACGCTCGATTACTGCGTTGTAAAAATCCCCAAGTGGCCGTTTGATAAATTTGTTCATGCCCGTCGCAGCCTAGGCACCCAGATGAAGGCGACCGGTGAGGTAATGGGAATTGCACCCACCTTTGAAGCGGCCCTCATGAAAGCGATTCGCTGCTTAGAACAGAACATGTACGATTTAACCGATGCCGAGCTCGACGGTCTTTCAGACCTAGACGTTTCGGAACGCATTCACGCAGTGGATGACCGCCGCCTGTTTGCGGTAGCAGAAGCCCTGCGCCGTGGCTTTGCGGTGGAGAAAATTCACAGCGTGACCAAAATCGACCGTTGGTTCCTGCAAAAGCTTCAGTCCATTATTGCGGTGGAGAAGCGTCTGGTCAATGAACCCATGAGTAAGGAACTGCTCCTGAAAGCCAAGTCATTCGGCTTTTTGGATGAAACGGTTGGGAAATTCTCCGGTATCAGCGTTGAAGAAATTCGTGAGCTGAAAACCAAGTGGAGCATTCAGCCTGTTTATAAAATGGTTGATACCTGCGCCGCAGAGTTTGAGGCAGAAACACCCTACTATTACTCAAGCTATGGCGATGAAAATGAAGCACGCCCTCAAAATAGCCGTAAGAAAATTATGGTTATCGGTTCCGGACCCATTCGAATTGGTCAGGGTATTGAATTTGACTTCTGCTCGGTGCATAGTGTGTGGGCACTCAAAAAGCTTGGCTTTGAAACCATTATTGTGAACAATAATCCGGAGACAGTCAGCACAGATTTCGATATAGCAGATAAACTATACTTTGAACCCTTGACTCCAGAGGACGTTTGGCATATTGTAGAACTGGAAAAGCCCGATGGAGCCGTCGTTCAGTTCGGCGGTCAAACTGCCATTAAGCTGGCAGGAGCCATTGAAAAAATGGGCGTTCCGCTGCTTGGTACCAGTTTTGACAGCATTGATGAAGCAGAAGACCGTGAACGTTTTGATGCCATTCTTGCAAAATGTGGGATTCCGCACGCCGCAGGACGTATGGTATTTACCTGCGACGAAGCCCTCAAAGCTGCAAATGAACTTGGCTACCCCGTATTGGTTCGCCCCTCTTATGTGCTGGGCGGGCAGGGAATGGATATTGCCTATAACGACAACGACATTCGCGAGCAGATTGCAATTATTAACACCATCACGCAGGAACACCCCATTTTGGTGGACAAGTACCTCATGGGTATTGAAGTAGAGGTGGATGCCGTCTGCGACGGCGTAGATTCTCTCATCCCCGGCATTATGCAGCATGTAGAGCGCGCGGGCGTTCACTCGGGAGATAGTATCTCCGTTTACCCGGCACAGAGCCTCTCAAAGAAGGTGGAAGACACCATTGTGGATTACACCAGAAAGCTGGCACTTGCACTGCGGGTAAAGGGTCTTCTAAATATCCAGTTCATTGTAAAGGATGAGCAGGTCTATATCATTGAGGCCAACCCTCGTTCTTCCAGAACCGTGCCGTATATTAGCAAAATTACCGATATTCCGATTGTTCACCTTGCGGTTCGCTCATTCTTTGGTGAAACCTTGCCGGAGATGGGCTACCAGTATGGCTTACAGCCAAACAAAGCACTCATTGCCATTAAAATGCCGGTGTTCTCTTTTGAAAAGCTCTACGGGGCAGACGTAAACCTTGGGCCGGAGATGAAATCGACCGGTGAGGTGCTCGGTATTGCAAAAAGCTTTGAAGAGGCCATGATTAAGGCATTCCAGGGAGCGGGTATGCACCTGCTTACCAATGGCAATGTGATTATCACCGTAAAGGATCAGGATAAAGAAGAGGTTCTTCCTCTTGCAAAGGGACTGCGTGACCTTGGCTGGAGCATTTATTCCACTGAGGGAACCTCTAAGTATTTGGAAGAGAACGGCGTTCCAAATACCCGCCTAAATAAAGTAGGCGGTGAATCTCCCGATATTCTCGATGTCATCCTTTCCGGCACCATCGATTTGGTTATCAATACGCCCTCCAAGGGCGCCGAGCACCGCCGCGACGGCTTCTTCATTCGCCGCAATACGGTGGAGGCCGGTATTCCGTGCCTTACCTCGCTCGATACAGCCAATGCCTTCCTGCGCTGCGTGCAGCATGTGGAGAGCACCAATCTTTCTGTGGTTGATATTACCAAAGTATCCTCTTTCCTGGTTTTCTTATAAGAGAAAGCCCTAGTCGTTTTAAGTCTCTCTCAGCCGTCGGCAGTAAATACTGCCGAATCGGCGTGAGATTCTAATAAATTCCCGCGGCGCCTGCCAGCGGATCTGTCTTAAACGAATGTGTGCGAGTTTTAGAAAAGCCTGCATACGGAAACAAGAACAGGGGGAAAAGAATCATGCAAAAAGGAAAATTACTCTACGAGGGAAAAGCGAAAAAGGTGTACACCACGGAGGATCCCAATTTATACATTGTGGATTATAAAGATGATGCTACCGCATTCAACGGCCTGAAAAAGGGAACCATAGTGGGCAAGGGTGTTGTAAACAACCGTATGTCCAACTTTATGTTCCAAATGCTGGAGAAGAACGGTATTCCCACTCATTTTGTAGAAGAGCTAAGCGACCGTGAAACGGTTGTGAAAAAAGTAGAGATTGTTCCGCTTGAGGTGATTGCCCGCAATAAAGCTGCCGGCAGCCTTGCCAAGCGCCTTGGTTTGGAGGAGGGAACTCCCATGCGCACCCCAGTGCTGGAGTTCTGCTATAAAAATGATGACCTAGGCGACCCCATGGTGAACGAATACCATATTCTTGCCGCAGACTTTGCAACAAAGGAAGAAGTAGACACCATTAGTGAAATGGCTCTGCGCATCAATGAGCTGATGTGCGAATTTTTCCGCTCTGTCAATATTGAGCTCATCGATTTTAAGCTTGAGTTCGGCCGCTGCGACGGCAAAATTATTCTTGCGGATGAAATTTCCCCCGATACGTGCCGCTTCTGGGATATCAACACTCACGAGAAGCTCGACAAAGACCGCTTCCGCCGCGATTTAGGCGGCGTGGAAGAGGCTTATGCCGAAGTGATGAAGCGCATTGGCCTGTAATGCAAATACAGCCGCTTTTGAAAGCGACTTACAGTAAAAGGGACGGTTTCTCTTTCTGCCTAAGGCAGAGAGAGAAACCCACCGTCTTTTTTAGGTGGTAGTTCTAAAAATACCTTTGCAAAGACTAATGAGGAGTGAATTCGTTGACGAATTTTGAAGATACCTCCTGGAAGCCGCACGAGGAATGCGGTGTATTCGGGATTTACAGTAAGGACGGAAAAGAGATTCCGCCTGCTTATGCCTGTTATAATGGCCTTTTGGCTTTACAGCACCGTGGGCAAGAGAGCTGCGGCATTGCCGTGAACGACAGCGGCGTGATTTCTTACTCCAAAGACATGGGGCTGGTGTCCGAAGTGTTCAGCGATTCGGTTCTGAATCGTCTGGGCGGGCAAATCGCGCTTTCTCATGTTCGTTACTCCACTTCGGGAGACAGTGTTCGTGAAAATGCCCAGCCACTTGTTATGCGCTATATTAAGGGTACGCTGGCAATTGCCCACAATGGCAATTTAACCAACGCCCATGAGTTACGCCGTGAGCTAGAGAAAAACGGCTGCATTTTTCAAACCACCATTGATTCTGAGGTTATCGCTTACATGATTGCCCGAGAGCGAGTGGGCGCGGTTTCCATTGAAGAAGCGGTATTCCGTGCCATGCAGAAGGTGGAGGGCTCGTTTTCTCTGCTTGTTATGAGCCCGCAGAAGCTGATTGCCGTACGTGACCCCAATGGTTTCCGCCCGCTTTGTATGGGTAAAATCGGCGACGATATTGTGTTTGCGTCCGAAAGCTGTGCACTTGATGCCGTGGGTGCGGAATTTGTGCGCGATGTTGAGCCCGGTGAGCTGATTGCCGCGGGCCCCAGTGGGCTAAAATACCACTACAATAAAAAACCGGCAAATCGCTCCTTGTGTGTGTTCGAGTATATTTATTTTGCCCGTACCGACAGCAAAATTGACGGCCTCGGTGTTTACGAATCCCGCAAAGAGGCTGGTCGTTTGCTCGCTCGCCAAAGTCCGGTGGAAGCCGATGTGGTAATTGGTGTGCCGGAATCTGGAATCGATGCCGCGATTGGGTACAGTGAGGAATCTGGCATCCCTTACCAAAAGGGAATTGTAAAGAACTCGTACATTGGCCGTACCTTTATTAAGCCCACACAATTGGAACGCGAGCGAAGTGTAAGAATTAAGCTCAACGCTCTCGAGAGCGAAGTGCGCGGCAAGCGAGTAGTTTTATTAGATGATTCCATTGTACGTGGCACCACCAGCGGACGCATTGTGTCTATGCTCAAGGATGCCGGAGCAAAAGAGGTTCACCTGCGCATTAGCTCGCCGCCCTTTTTGTGGCCTTGCTACTATGGGACCGATATTCCCACCAGAGAAGATTTAATTGCCGTTAAGCATACTGTTGAAGAAATCGCTCAGATGAATTATGCAGATTCCCTCGCATTTTTGTCGCTCGACAACCTGCCCGACATGCTGAAAGGCAAGTGTTCGGGTTATTGCGATGCCTGCTTCTCCGGGAAGTACCCCACTGAGATTCCGCAGGAGATGATTGACCACAGGCCGCAAAGCTACTGCACACCAATACAGCGCTTATAATAAGAGATTCCTTCTTTTAGTAAGCCATCGTGGAAATTAATTTTATTTGAGTAAACGCTGGCTTATAAAAGGAATTTTCTTTCTTAATTTTGATTGGAAATACGCTTGGAGGTTTCAGCATTGAGAAATACGTACGAATCCCCTCTTTCGGCACGGTATGCCAGTACCGAAATGAAGTTTTTATTTTCGCCGGACAAAAAGTTCCAAACCTGGCGCCGCCTTTGGATTGCACTGGCGGAGTCTGAAATGGAGCTGGGTCTTCCCGTTACACAAGAGCAGATTGATGAAATGCGCCGCTTTGTCGATGACATTAATTATGATGTTGCCGCAGCGCGTGAGAAAATTGTGCGCCACGATGTAATGGCTCATGTTTTTGCCTATGGCGAGCAGTGCCCGAAGGCACGCCCTATTATCCACCTCGGTGCTACCTCCTGCTATGTGGGAGATAATACCGATGTGATTGTGATGACGGAGGCACTGCGTCTGGTAAGAGACAAGCTCGTTGGGGTCATTCGCATTCTGTCGCATTTCGCAATGGAATATAAAGACCTGCCCACGCTGGCGTTTACGCATTACCAGCCCGCTCAGCCCACTACGGTTGGCAAGCGTGCCACACTCTGGATTCAAGAGCTTTTAATGGATTTAGAAGATGTGGAATACCAGCTTAGCAAGGCAAAGCTTCTCGGTTCTAAGGGTACCACCGGTACGCAGGCTAGCTTTTTAGAGCTGTTTGACGGTGATTACGAAAAGGTAAAGGCACTCGACCGCAAAATAGCGGAAAAAATGGGTTATGACTCTTGCTTCCCGGTTTCTGGCCAAACGTATTCGAGAAAGCTCGACAGCCAGATTCTCTCGGTTTTAAGCGGAATCGCCCAGAGTGCTACCAAATTCTCGAACGATATTCGCCTATTACAACACATGAAAGAAATTGAAGAGCCTTTCGAGAAAGGGCAAATCGGTTCTTCTGCAATGGCGTATAAGAGAAACCCGATGCGCAGTGAGCGCATTGCCTCTTTGGCACGCTATGTAATTGTTGACAGCCTGAACCCTGCCATTACCACTGCGACCCAGTGGTTTGAGCGTACACTCGACGATTCCGCAAACAAGCGCTTGAGCGTGCCGGAGGCATTCTTGGCAGTGGATGGAATTCTCGATTTGTACAGCAACGTGGCAGACGGCCTTGTGGTTTACCCCAAGGTGATCGAGCAGCATCTTCTGCGCGAGCTGCCCTTTATGGCAACCGAGAATATCATGATGGATGCCGTAAAGCGTGGCGCAGACCGCCAGCAGCTGCACGAGCAGATTCGTGTGCATTCCATGGAGGCAGCAAAGGTAATTAAGGAGCAGGGTGGCGAAAACGATTTGTTAGACCGTATTGCCGCAGATCCGATTTTTGGAGTAACACGCGAGGAATTATCCGGTCTTGTAGACCCCTCCCAATATACGGGTTGTGCCGGTGTACAAACGGAGGAGTTCATTGGTGAAGTTGTCAATTCTCTATTAAAGGAATATGATTCCATTAAACTCGAAAAAGCAGAAATCAATTTGTAAACAAAACGTTAAATTCGAATCAGCTGAAAAGAAAATTATAGGCTTTTTAGGTGTTTTGTGGTATGATAGAAGCAAAGCGTTTTGAGCGCGATTGGAACAAATGCCAAAATGAGTGCATACGTGCCTTTGGGTCATTTGAGTCCAATGGATTTGCTGCCGAATGAAAAGCCGCTGGCAGCGGAAAAATTTGCTGGTGCGGCACCGGCGGAGAGTGAGCAGTTCTAATGGTAAAAGCAATAGTAGGCGCTAACTGGGGCGATGAAGGAAAAGGGAAAATTACCGATGTTATGGCGGCACAGTCCGACATCGTAATTCGGTACCAAGGCGGCAGTAATGCGGGCCATACCATTATCAACGAATATGGCAAGTTCGCGCTGCACCAGCTCCCCTCGGGCGTGTTTTACGACCACACAATTAACATTATTGGCAACGGTGTTGCCCTGAGTGTTGAGAACCTGATTAAGGAGATGGATTCCCTGCGTCAGCGCGGTGTTCCAGAGCCGAAATTGATGGTGTCAGACCGTGTGCAAATCGTAATGCCTTACCATATTGAAATGGATGCGTTGGAGGAAGCACGGTTGTCTTCCAAGTCCTTTGGTTCTACGAAGTCCGGCATTGCGCCGTTTTACTCCGATAAATACGCGAAGATTGGCTTTCAGGTCAGCGAGCTGTATGACGATGAAGCACAGCTGAAAGACAAAATTCAAAGAGTATTAGATGTAAAGAATGCACTGTATGTGCACTTGTATCACAAAGAGCCCCTTACGGTGGAATCCGTTTACGATAAGCTAATGGAATACCGCCAGCTAATTGAGCCTTATGTGGCAGACACCTTTACACTCCTGCATCAGGCAGTGAAAGATGGCAAGACCATTTTGCTCGAAGGCCAGCTTGGCGCACTGAAAGACCCCGATTTTGGAATTTACCCCATGGTAACCTCTTCCTCCACCTTGGCAGGCTACGGTGCGGTTGGCGCCGGTGTTCCGCCGTATGAGATTAAAGAGATTATCTCGGTAGTGAAAGCGTACTCCAGTGCGGTTGGCGCCGGTGAGTTCGTGAGTGAAATCTTTGGTGACGAGGCCGACGAGCTGCGCCGCCGCGGTGGTGATGGTGGCGAGTTTGGCGCTACAACAGGCCGCCCGCGCAGAATGGGTTGGCTCGATTTAGTGGCTTCCCGCTATGGCTGTGCAGCACAGGGTGCTACCAGTGTTGCGCTGACCGTAATCGACGTGCTCGGCTACCTCAAAGAGATTCCCGTTTGCGTGGCATATGAGCTTGACGGTAAGCGCATTGACCATTTCCCGCCCGCCTCTCAGCTTCGCCGGTGCAAGCCGGTTCTCGAGATGATGCCCGGTTGGGAATGCGACCTGCGTGGGATTACCCGCTATGAGGATCTCCCCGAAAATGCCCGCCGCTACATTGAGTTTGCGGAGGAGCAGATTGGTGTTCCGGTGAAAATCGTTTCGAATGGCCCTGCCCGCAGCGATATTATCTACCGGTAATTCAATCCAGTTATTTGCTTGGGATTGTAATAAAAGCGTCAACTTGAAAAATTGGTTGGCGCTTCTTCCTATTTTTAATTGCTTTCTTATTTGAGCCTACAAATCGGCATATTAACGCGTTCTCTCTCGGTTAGAATAGGGAAGAGAACAAAACGTACTTACATTGTAATCCTATCACAGGGAAAGAAAGGTGGCATTTATCATGTGTGGAATCGTTGGATACATCGGCGGTGATCAGGCGGCGCCCATTTTGTTAAACGGTCTGGAAAAGCTGGAATACCGCGGGTATGATTCCGCAGGAATGGCAGTATATACGGGAGACGCTCTGCGTGTTGTAAAAAGCAAGGGGCGCCTGCAGGTGCTTAGCGATTTGGTGGATGGCGGCAAAGCCTTAACAGGTTCTGTTGGTATTGGTCATACCCGCTGGGCAACCCACGGCAAACCCTCCGACGTAAACTCTCACCCCCAGGTGAGTAATTCCGGTAAATTTGCGGTTGTTCATAACGGCATCATTGAAAATTACCAGGAAATTAAAGAGAAGCTCATCAAAAAGGGAATCAGCTTTGTTTCTGAAACGGATACCGAAGTAGTGGCACAGCTTTTGGAATACTACTACGATGGCGATATTCTCGATGCCTTTATCCGAGTAATTTCTCGTTTGCAGGGTTCCTACGCATTGGGTATTTTATGTGTGGATGACCCCGAGAAGCTGTATGCGGTTCGCAAAGACAGCCCGCTTGTGGTTGGCCTTGGCGAGCATGAGAACTATGTAGCTTCCGACATTCCTTCTATTTTGAATCGCACTCGCGATTTTTACCGCTTGAAGGACAACGAGATTGTGGAGCTGACCCGCGAGAGTGTGCGCATCTGCAATATGGAGAAAGAGCCAATTGAAAAAGAACTGGTTCATGTGGATTGGGATCTTTCCGTTGCGGAAAAGGGCGGCTATGAGCACTTCATGTTTAAAGAAATTATGGAGCAGCCCAAGGCTCTGCGCGACACAATTTCTCCCCGTATTAAAGATGGCCGTATTGTACTTGATAATGTAACCCTTACCGCAGAACAGTTAAAGAATTTTAATCGCATTAGCATTGTAGCCTGTGGTTCGGCTTACCATGTTGGTGTTGTTGCTAAATATGTCATTGAAAAGCTGACCCGCATTCCCGTAGAAGTTGATGTTGCTTCGGAGTTCCGTTATCGCCACCCGATTTTAGACAGCAATTCTCTGGTGATTGTCATTAGCCAATCGGGTGAAACAGCAGATACGCTGGCTGCTTTGCGTGAAGCAAAACGCCTCGGCGCACGCGTGATTTCTATCGTAAACGTGGTCGGCAGTTCCATTGCGAATGACTCGGATGATGTTTTGTATACTTGGGCTGGCCCTGAAATTGCAGTTGCAACTACAAAGGCTTACAGCACACAGCTTGCTGTTGTTTACCTGCTGGCTATTTATATGGCAGACCTGCTTGGTCGCCTTACGCCCGAGGAGTATGCCAATTATATTCAGGAATTGCATGACCTGCCGGATAAGGTTGAGACTGCAATTGCAAATAAAGAAGACATTCAGTACTTTGCCTCCAAGCATTTCAGCGCAAAGGACATTTTCTTCATCGGCCGTAATCTGGATTACGCCATTTCTCTTGAGGGTTCCTTAAAGCTCAAAGAGATTTCGTATATCCATTCCGAGGCTTATGCTGCTGGAGAGCTCAAGCATGGAACCATCTCTTTGATGGAAGAAGGCACGTTGGTTGTTGCCATTGCAACCCACCAGCAGCTTTTGGATAAGATGATGAGCAACGTTATTGAGGTAAGAAGCCGAGGTGCATTGGTACTGGGGCTTACAACAGAAGAAAATGCGCAGGACATTGGTAAGGACGTGGATTTCTTATTCTCTGTGCCAACTGCCTGTGAAATTATGCGGCCGTCTCTTGCGGTTATCCCGCTTCAGCTGCTTGCATACTATGTTGCCTCTATGAAGGGCTGCGATATTGATAAACCGCGTAACCTGGCAAAATCCGTAACTGTGGAATAAGAGTGGAATAGAATAGGGGAGTTTTATGACGATACAAAACGAGGCTGTTTTAATATTAGATTTCGGCGGCCAGTACAGCCAGCTCATCGCTCGCCGTGTGCGCGACCTCAATGTGTACTGCGAAATCAAATCGTACAAAACGCCAATTGAGGAGATTCAAAAGGCGGGCTATAAGGGGATTATTTTCACCGGCGGCCCTAACAGTGCCTATGCCCCGGGAGCACCCAGCTGTGAGAAGGAGATTTTCGAGCTAGGAATTCCGGTTTTGGGTATTTGCTACGGCGCGCAGCTTATGGCATTTAAACTTGGCGGTAAGGTGGAGCCCTCTACGGTAAAGGAATATGGAAAAACTCCGGTGGAGTTTGACCTTTCTTCCGAGCTGTTCCATGGCACAGCACAAACCAGTGTATGCTGGATGAGCCATACGGATAAAATTGTGGAGCTTCCAGAGGGCTTTACAGTGCGCGCGCACAGCGCTGCTTGCCCCGTGGCAGCGATGGATTGTGCAGTGAAGAAGCTTTATGCCGTACAGTTCCACCCGGAAGTAGAGCATACCGAGTGCGGAAATGCATTCCTTAAGAACTTTTTGTACCGCGTGTGTGAGTGCTCCGGCGATTGGAGAATGGACACCTTTGCCAAGGATGCTATTCTCCAGATTAAGGAACGCGTTGGCGATAAAAAGGTGCTGTGTGCACTTTCCGGCGGTGTGGATTCCTCCGTTGCCGCCGTTTTGGTGCATAAGGCAATCGGTAAGAATTTGACCTGCATTTTCGTAGACCATGGTCTTCTGCGTAAGGATGAGGGCGACCAGGTAGAGCAGGTGTTCCGCAAGCAGTTTGACATGAATCTCATTCGTGTAAATGCACAGGATCGCTTTTTAAACCGCCTTGCAGGTGTTTCTGACCCCGAAACAAAGCGTAAAATCATTGGTGAAGAGTTCATTCGCGTCTTTGAAGAAGAAGCGAAAAAGCTTGGCCATATGGATTACCTGTGCCAAGGTACTATTTACCCGGACGTTGTGGAAAGCGGCGTTGGCGAAGCAGCTGTGATTAAGAGTCACCATAACGTTGGCGGCTTACCGGAAGATATCGGCTTTACAGGCCTTGTAGAGCCTCTGCGCGACTTGTTTAAAGATGAAGTTCGCCGAGTTGGCCTGGAAATTGATATTCCGGAGTTTTTGGTTTTCCGCCAGCCATTCCCTGGCCCTGGCCTTGCCATTCGCGTATTGGGCGATATTACAAAGGCAAAGCTTGATCTTCTGCGCGATGCCGACGCGATATTCCGCGAGGAGATTGCCGAAGCTGGTCTTGACCGTAAGATCAACCAATACTTTGCAGTGCTCACCGGTATTCAGAGCGTTGGCGTAATGGGCGACGGCCGCACTTACGACTTTACCATCGCACTTCGCGGTGTGACCACCACCGATTTTATGACGGCAGACTGGGCAAGAATTCCCTACGATGTTCTGGAGAAAGCTTCCAGCCGCATCATTAACGAGGTAAGCGGTGTAAACCGCATCGTTTACGACATTACCAGTAAGCCCCCGGCTACGATTGAGTGGGAATAATAAAAATATAATAAAAAAGACCACAAACCCTATATTTATGCGGGTTTGTGGTCTCTTTTCTTCTCATTCTTTTTCTCTCAAACTTAATTTGATGAGTGGCGTTTCTGTTTTTATGTATAGCTCTTCTGTGTGCCGTTGTATTTCTTGTAAATCAGTTACAATATCAGTGATTTTATTAAATAATAAGTAATACATTTCTTTATAGTCTGACATAATATTCACCCCTTTAACAGATTGTAACGTAAATACCGTTAAAAATCAATAACGGTATTTACGTTATGGTTTAATAATTTCGAGGTGATACTATGTACCAGAATATTCGAGGCTTGCGAGAAGATAAAGACTTAAATCAAAAGCAAATGGCGCAAATACTTAATATAGCCCAAACAACCTACTCTGATTATGAATTAGGAAAAATTAATATACCCATCGAAATATTAAAGAAGTTGTCTTTGTATTTTAACACTAGTATCGACTATTTATTAGATATGACAGATGTAAAAGAATCGTACCAGCGTAAAAATAGAGAAAGTTGATAAAACGATGGAAAGACCTTATTTTACGTGTTTAGTTTTTATCCAAATAAAAATGAATTACAACAAGAACCCCCGCTGGATAATTCCAGCGGGGGTTCTTGGAATACGTTAGCGATTAACAGGTTGATCCATTTTATCGTGTCTGGTTTTCTGAAAGGCATTAATAATTAACAATAGAATAACGGCTCCAACCGTTGCTACTACTAAGCTCCAAACGTTAAAACCGGTGAAGCCTACACCAGTAGCCATGTTAAATATAAATCCGCCAATAAATGCGCCTGCAATGCCAATGCATACGTTTGCAAACGCACCCATTTCAGAGTTTTTACCAACAATCATACTTGCAATCCATCCTGCTAACGCACCTAATACAATCCATGTAATGATGCTCATAATTAATTCATCTACTTTCTTAAATTAGATTTCGAGTTTAGAATACCCCATTCCTTTTTATTTATCAATCTAAAATTTAGTAAATTGTTTTAAATTAATCATTTAAACTATGTAAATTAAAACTTTATCATTTAAATTTCATTTTATAATTGTATTGTAACTAATTGACACACATGTGTGTTGTGCACTATAGTAAGTTTGAGGAGAATACAAGAATACCAAAAAGAAGGATTGATGGGTAAAATGGCAGGTATAAAAGATGTGGCGGATAGAGCCGGCGTCTCAGTAACCACTGTTTCGCGGGTGCTCAATAAACGCGGCTATATTTCAGAAGAAATGTATCGGCGAGTGAACTGCGCAATTGAGGAATTGAACTATTACCCAAATCAAGTGGCTCGAAATTTATTTATGCAAAGAACATTTATTATTGGTTTGCTTATTCCAGACGTAAGTCATCCTTTTTTCGCCCGGCTCACAAAGTGCATAGAGTGCGAACTCAACAAACGGGACTATAAGATGATATTATGCAATACCATTGGGAATCCCGCGAAAGAAAAAGAGTACCTAGCAATGCTGCGGCAAAATAAGGTGGATGGTATTATTGTGTACAGCTTTGCACAGGATACTTCAGATTATCAAAAATTAACGCTTCCCATTGTTTCAATTGACCGAAATCTTGGGGAGAGGATTCCACATGTTACCTCCAATCATCGGCTAGGTGGTGAGCTAGCTGCAAAAAAGTTCATTGAGAGCGGTTGCAAAAACGTGGTGCATGTGATTGGAATGAGCCGTGGGAAAACCGCGTTGATGGAAAGACATATCGCTTTTCGAGAAACGCTTAAAAAGAATGGTATTCGTTGCTCCAGTTTAAAAATAAAAGGGAATGAATTTTTATCGCGTGTAGAGTACAATCATGTTGTGAAATCTGTTATTACAGCTAGCAAAAAAATTGACGGAGTATTTGCGGTAGACAGTGTGGCCGTTCGGGTGCTGCAAGAGGCTCTATTTCGTGGAATTCCGGTTCCGGAGCAATTGAAAATCGTGGGTTATGATGGATCAGAGCCTTCTGAGCTAACGCATCCCCGACTCACTACCGTTTGCCAAGACTTTTATGCAATTTCAAAATCGATTGTGAACTCTCTCGTCTACCAAATAGAGCATAAAGAAGGTGGAGTAACCGAATTTGTGCACAACGTAACGTTAGTAGAGGGGGGAACTACCCTCCCATAAAAATAATATAGAACAGAGCGTTTTTATTTATAGAAAGACTCGGTTAAATTCTAGTCTATACATGATTGCTTGAAATTACAAAAGTAGTGCCCAACAGATATTTCTTCTGTTGGGCACTACTTTTGTAAAGCATTTGCTATTCTGGTATTTTGTACCCTTTTGTTTTAACAAGATGTACAATTGCATCTACAATATCTGGGTGGTAGAGTATCCCTTTGTTCTGAACTAGCTCGTCTATGGCGGCATCTACTCCAAGGGCAGCACGATAGGGTCTGTGTGAAATCATAGATTCAAACACATCTGCCACAGCAAGAATTTGTGCTTCCGGGAGTATTTCGTTGCCCTTTAGTCCATTGGGATATCCACTCCCGTTGTATCTTTCATGGTGCTGTAAAATGATTTCTGCTGTTACCGAAAGCAAGGGTACATCCTTCAGAATGATATACCCAATTTCAGCATGAGTTTTAATAAGCGCGTATTCAATGTCTGTTAGTTTAGCGGGTTTTGCAAGCAGTTCACTGGGGATTCCGATTTTACCAATATCGTGAACCACTCCCGCACGAAATACTTTTTCGCAGCTCTCTAAGCTGCAGCCAAGCTCTTGTGCAATAGCAAGCCCTATGGTTGCGACTCTCTTTTGGTGGCCTGCGGTATATAAATCTTTTTGTTCAACCATGTTAGCAATGGCAAGCAGAGTTCCGTCAATTGCGTTTTCAAGCTGCTTTGTTTTTTCTGCAAAAATATTTTGGTAATGAATATTATCGAGGGCAATTGTTGCGGAATCGGCCAACACTTGCAAAACTTTTAACTGCTCAGGAGTTGCATAATGCTGTTTTGCCCAGTAGCAGCCAATTGCGCCAATTGGCTCTATTGTTTTTATAGGGACCATTGCAAGGCTTTTTACAAATGTATTTTTATATGCTTCTATGGGGATGCGGGGATCACTGTATACATCTTCAATAATAACTGGGGAACGGTTGAGCATGACCCAACCGCTGATACAACTCTGGATTGGGAAGCGTTTCCCTTGCCATAGTGGGAAGATGGCATCCTCTTGTGCATAAAAGCAATCATCCTCTTCACGCAATACAAAGGTTGCACCATCCGCTTGTGTTAAATCACGTACTGAATGGCGAACAAGGTTCATAACCGTATGAATATCGTGTGCGGCAGATAATTGCTGAACAACTTGTAATAGCCTTTCCATAGTTTGAATGTAATTAGAGGTTTTGAGGGGTTCTTCCTGGTTTCGGAGTGCTTCCATAATTTCCTCCTCACTTCTCGATATGTCTCTTATACAAGCAAATGATGTTTGGACTATCTCTAATGAGTAGATTTGAAGGCATTACTCTTATTATATTACCAAAACTATCTAATTTCAACAAAAAATGGAATTAATAATCAAAAAGATTATTAATTCCTGCTGGTGTCCGTTATATTTTGATTCTTTATTGCAATCATACAGCTTAACGGGCGAAGTCCGCCACCCAATATCTTTCGTTCTACTACGCGAAAATCATGTGACTCAATGAATCGTTCAAACTCCTGCGCGTTCCATTTTCGGTACACGGTAAGCCCTGCTTTTGAGACAAGCCAAGAACCGAGCGTCTGTCGACTTTCATTCCATAAGAACGTAGGGGCAAGCAGAGTCCCATCTGGTTTTAATACACGGTGAATTTCTTCCATTGCTTTTTCTGGCTCAGGCATAATATGCAGTGCGTTTGCAATGAATACCGCATGAAAGTGTTCGTCCGGGTAGGGCAGGCTAGTTGCATCCTGAACTTCAAAAGTAAGATTCGATGGTGCACTTTGCTTCTTTGCCTGCGAAACCATATTGGAAGAAAAATCAGTTGCTATCCAAGTCTGTACATTAGCGGCTAATGGAAAAGAAAACTGTCCGCTGCCGCAGGCAAGCTCCAAAACATCCATATCCTTTTTTAGATAAGGCTGGCAGTGGGAGCATATGTCTTGATACAGGCTTTCAGAGCTTTTCATAAATGGTGCATACAGCTTCGCCATTCGTTCCCAAAACCGTTGGTTCGCGGTATCTTTCATTTGAAACCAACCTTTCTATCTGTACTTAAAATAGCATTGGTGTTAGGAAGCATATAAATAAATTGTTTGTTTTAGCAGAAAAAGTGGAGCCTTCTAAATAATAAAGAAGCTCTGCACTTATTCTATTTACATTTATAGTAGACCGGCAGAAGAAAAGACCATCTCTAGCTCGCAAACACGAATGCAATGGGGAGCACGGTTATTCTTAACCATATCGAGGCAGGTATCCCAATCTATCCATAAAACAGATTCAACTTCCGATTCCTGCAACTGAAATTGAGATTTGTCCCAATCTCGCCATAAAACATAAATGTTACTGACCTGATTATCCCAAAAACTTTGCCCGTGAAAATTACCATGAAATTCAATATGGCGGCAGCCACAATACTGAAGTTCGTCTGCGGTGGCATGAATACCAAGCTCCTCCTGCAATTCCCGCAGGGCAGAGTCAAGATAATCTTCCCCACAGGGAATGTGACCGGCACTTGAAATATCGTAGCACCCTGGGTACGAATCCTTATTAGTACTTCTCTTTTGCAGAAGTACTTGTATGGTATTGTTTTGCTTTCGTAAAATCCACACATGGGAGGTGCGGTGGCGAATTCCATTGCGGTGCGCCAACTCTCGTTCTACGGTTTCTCCGGTAGGGAGACCGTTTTTATCAACAATATCCAGTAATTCCATCGCGTTTCCGCCGCCTCCAATGAATTCATTTACACCACATCGCCTTACTTGCTCCAGTAGTCGCAGCTTTTCCGCTCGTTTCAGCTTTTTAAGAGCGGCCTCTCGCTGCATAGCTTCATGCTTTGTGGAGTACTGCTCTACCCATACCAGCTTCACCGGTCGGCGAGATCGGGTGTACTTAGCGCCGTTACCGCTGTTGTGAGCCGCAACTCGGCGGCTCAGGTTTGTGGTGTAGCCGCTGTACAGCGTTTCATCGGCACATCGTACCATATAAGCGTAGAAATGCGGGTCTTCGTTCTGTTCCATAGGGTACTCCTAAAAGGCAGTTTTTCGCAGGCTATAATTGAGCCGCAATTTTCTCAGCTAGCTCTGTGAGGTATAGCCAACGCTCTGTTTTTGCCTCTAATTGTGTTTCTAGCTCAGCTTTTTGGTCAATCAGAGATTGAAGACGAACGTAATCGCTGGCAGCTAGGCGAGATTCTACTTCACATTCCGCTATTTTCGTTTCCAATGCAGAAATGTCTTCCTCTATGGTATCAAATTCTCGTTGTTCTTTAAAAGAGAATTTTAGCTTCTGCTGTTTTTTCGGAGCTCCCTTAGGTGTACTCGATTCTTTTTTGGGAGCAGGCTGATGCATTTCTTTGCGTTTTTCTTCATACTCGCTGTAATTGCCCTGGTACTCGTTAAGAATCCCTCCCTCGGTAACCTCAAAGAGAGTGGTTGCGACCTTATCCAAAAAATACCGGTCGTGAGATACCGCAAGCACAGGGCCTGCAAAAGACTCCAAATAGTCTTCCAGAATCGTAAGTGTTTCAATATCGAGGTCATTCGTTGGCTCATCTAGTAGCAAAATGTTGGGAGCAGACATTAAAATGCTGAGAAGATAGAGGCGTCTGCGCTCACCACCGCTGAGTCTGCCAATCAGAGAATATTGCAAATCGGGGGTAAACAAAAAACGCTCCAGCATTTGGGAGGCCGAAAAGGTTCCCTCTTCGGTCTTTATCTCATTCGAGACCTCGCAAATAAAGTCGTACACTCGCTGCTTGGGGTCTAGCTCTCGGTTCTCCTGCGAGAAATAACCGATTTTAACAGTAGGCCCAACCTCAACGGTACCTTCATCAGGCTGAATTTGACCTGCAATTAAGTTCAGTAGAGTCGATTTTCCCGCGCCGTTTCTACCAACAATGCCAATTCGGTCATCGCGTTCCATCAGGTACGAAAAATCGCGTAGTACAGTGCGGCCATCAAAGGACTTTGTTACATGAGTCAGCTCAATAATTTTCTTACCCAAGCGACTAGAAAGGTGAGAGAGCTGAACCGTTTCGTCCGTTTCAGGCGCAGCTTGGTCTTTGAGCGCTTCGTAGCGTTCAATACGGCTCCGGCTTTTCGTGCTGCGGGCTCGTGCGCCCCGCATAATCCATTGATATTCTTTTCGCAGAATGGATTGCCGCTTGCGTTCGCTAGCTGCATCCATCTCTTCTCGTTGAGCTTTGAGCTCCAAATACTTGGAGTAGTTTGCCTCGTATGTGTAAAGCTGGCTTCGGGATAACTCCACAATGTGGTTTACTACTCGCTCCAGAAAATAGCGGTCATGGGTTACCATAATGAGGCCGCCGTTAAAGCGAGTCAGCTTTTGTTCCAGCCAAGAGACCATTTCACTGTCTAAATGGTTGGTGGGCTCGTCCAAAATGAGGATGTCTGCCGGGTGTATGAGTGCCGTAGCCAGTGCCACGCGTTTTCTTTGACCACCGGACAGCGTACCCATTTTTGCCTCAAAATCGGTTATCCCAAGGCGAGTGAGCATCGACTTTGCTTCGTATTCTTTTAGATCACGAAATTGAGAGGGAAACTCGGCAAAAACCTGCTCGAGTACCGTATAATGGTCTTGAAATGGCGGATTTTGCGGCAGGTAAGAGAGCTGTATGTTTGGATTAGTAGAAATGGTGCCTTCATCCGGTGGTTCCACTCCGGCTAAAATTTTAAGCAGAGTACTTTTGCCGGTTCCATTAATTCCAATGATACCAACCCGGTTTCCTTCATTTAAATAAAGGGAAACATCCTTTAGCAGTTGTTTCATCCCATAATTTTTAGAGATTTTTTCAGCCGATAGTAGCATGTAAGGCTCCTTTTCGTTCGCAATTATAAAAAGAGTATTACCCTTAAATTTGTTATTTTCAATACCGTTATTATAACACAGATTCCTTTATACCGCTACCGCGTGAGAGTTTGCGTGAAATTATATGACACAAAGAGGGTATAAAAAAAGAGAGCATAAGTGCTCTCTTCTCTAACGGTTTAATCTGCCGGGGTGTAAAAGAAGGTGGTATTATCCACAATACGGCACCAGCTTTGGTGTTCCAGCACATGAATAATGTCTCCGCGTTTGGCTCCTTTGCCAAGTGCCTTGGTAATGTCTGTAATACGAATGAGCTTATTCGCATTTTGCTGAAAAATAACTAGAAGCTTATCCTTTAAATCCTCCATGGAAGACGCGGATTTCGGTTTGGCTGTTTTTACAGTTGCCAGGCATTCCGGGTGTTTCTTGATATAAAGAACATACACGGCTTTGATGCGGCTTAAAAGCGAGGGGGAAATTTGAATTAGCCCCGGCAGCTCCTCGAACCGGCAGTTTATCAGGTCGCGCATGAGTTTTAGGCTATGAAGATCGCAATAACGGAGAAAGTCCGAGTAGCTGTCTCCAATGTAAATTTGCTTAATTTCGTCCACTCTGTTCATCCTTCCTTTTTATAGACACGAATAATAATTATACTCGGATTTTATTCGACATACAAGGCTTGACTTTTGGGCTTAGGCAAAAACAGGCAGCGAGGATCTACAAGCGAGAACCTTGCTGATTGTTCTTTTAATTCGATTCTCCCTGCCAAAAATGAACTTTAGTAAGATAATTGTATTGAAAGAAAAGTAATACGGGTAAGGGTAAGCCTGCTCGCATTTTGAGTCGATACGAGTATTCTGTTGTAGCATATAAAAAATCAAAAGCATACAATGGTATGATTTTATATCTTCTCGTTTGTTAGGAGGGCGTTTATGTCTGAAAATTGTTATGAGTTCGAGCTCAAGCCGTTGCCTTACGGCTATGATGCTTTGGAGCCATATATCAATGCGCAAACCATGCAGGTTCACCACGATCGGCTGGTAAAAGCTTATGTTGAAAAGTTAAATGCAGTATTAAAAGATTGCCCCAAGCTGCAAGGCTTAACGCTGGATTGTATGCTGCGAAATAAGAGCGCATTGCCCCCCAGTGTTCGAACAAAGATAATTGATTTTGGCGGAGGCGTATCGAACCACAATTTCTTTTTTGCATCGTTACGGCCGGGTAGAAAAGGCAACGCACCAATAGGCGAGCTTGAAAAGGCAATCAACAAGCAGTTTGGCTCGTTTGACGTGTTTCAGCTAAAATTTAAAGAAAAGGCAATGGCTGTTTTCGGCTCCGGTTGGCTTTGGCTTGTAAAGGACTGCAATGGGAATCTAAGCCTTTATGAAACAGCGAATCAAGATTCTCCCTTATCTGCGGGGTATTGCCCTCTGATTGTAATTGATGTGTGGGAACATGCGTATTTTTTACAGTACATTAATTTGAGAAACGAATATATCGACAATTGGTTCCATGTAATCAATTGGGATAGGGCAGACTGCCTGTATACAGGCAATTAAAATGTTTGATATTGAAAGATGCGAGTAATTAAATAATTGATTATCTTTTGAACGGCCGTTTCACGGTCGTTCTTTTTTATACCAATTTCTAAATATAGCTTTATTTAGTTAACTATTGACTAAAGTTTATTGTTATTATACTATATTAATAATATATTAAGGGGGGATAATTGTGGAAAATGCAATATTGGTTTTGAATGGGGTCAATGGACAATTGGAGGTATATTCCAATAAAGTAGTAATTAGGCGCAAAGGTTTTTTGGCCAAAATGACTCAAGGCTTTAATAAGGGAGATAAAGAAATATATCTAAATCAAATTAGCGGTATTCAAGTTAAAAATGGCGGTAACATAACAAATGGGTACATACAGTTTTCATTAGCTGGTGGTGTCGAAAATACAAACGGGCTCAAAGAAGCTATAAACGATGAAAACACAGTTGTCTTTAAGAAGATAGATAATGAAACAGTTGCACAAATTAAAGATAAAATAGAAGCACTTCGAAATCAGTTAACTGCTCCTGTTATGGCGAATAATATTAGTTCGGCTGATGAAATAAAAAAGTTTAAAGAGTTATTCGATGCTGGAGTTATTACAGAAGTTGAGTTTAATTTAAAGAAAAAAGAGCTATTGGGTTTCTAATGTTTTTAAGTTATTGAACAAAAAAACCTGCTATGAATGAAAGCTTTTTCTTTCATCATAGCAGGCTTTTTGATTTAATGTGCGCCTAGCAACAGTATAGTAGACAGACCATTTTTATCAAAATCGCGTTGCATACCCACAGCGGCGGCAGAGCTCCTCACTAGGCTGGCGTGCCGAAAATCCATGGTAGAGTGCCTGGGCACGTTCTCCCGACAGGATTTGAGCAAGAGGTGTTTGAAAAAGATTCCCTAATGCAATATCTCCTTTACTGTCTAAGCAGCAGGGCACGACCGTGCCATCGCTTAGTACTCCCGCTTGGTTTCGCAGTCCGTAGCAGAATACGGGTTGCTCCGTACGCGGTTCATTCATGCTTGGCCACGTAAATCGCGCCGCTTTCCCAAGATAAAGGTTCGGTGCCAGTGTTGTACTGCCGCTGTTACAAAGCTCCCTTTGTGCCAATTCTTTTGCCGCAGCAGTTAATCCCAAAAGATGGCATAGCGGGGTGAGAATCGATTCATTATCAATGTTGTTCGCACCAAGGTTCCACATTCTTAGCTCGCAAAGAATCCCTTTGGCCGTTGCAGCGGTAGCAAACGTCGCCACATCTTTTAGATAATCTTCTTTGCGATAAGTACTATCCGGCTCTAAGCTGTGTAAGGATACGCTTACTTTTCGCAATGCGGGAGAATTTAGAAGTACATTCTGTACTTTTGCAAGTAACGTACCGTTTGTAGTAATGTTTACTTTTATGCCAAAATGGTGTGCCACAGCTAAAAACTTATCCAATTGGGGATGTGCCAAAGGCTCCCCTAAAATGTGCAAATAAATGTAGTCCGTATACGGTTTTACCTGCTGGACGACATGTGTGAATTCATCCGTGCTCATAAACCGCGGGGTACGAACGTTGCCCACGCAAAAACTGCACGATAAATTACATACATTTGTGATTTCAACATAAAACCGAGATAATTTTTTCATAGGTGAACTCAACTTTTCTAAATATAATAAAGCCATTATAACATATAAAGCTTCTGGATAGGAAATTGGAAAAAGAGTGGAATCCCTTTTTATATCGTCTTAGTACCGAGCTACATTTTTGCTCGGTGCCAAGGGAATAAAGCAGTGAAATAGAAATAAAAGTTTGCAAACATATTCCGTTTTAGCAGTTGTTTTTCAAAGTGCAATTTTTTGAAAATATATCGTTCAAAAAAACCGTTATTTAATGCAAAATCATGGATGTACCCAAAGAATTGATTGCTGGTAAAAATTCTTTAGGCATCTTTCTTTGTTTGATTTTACTGCTTGGATGATGTCATCATAAAATAAGGACAAAGGTTAAAATTTGTAGGAATATTTTTGCTGTGTTTGTAGTTTGTCATACAAAATTGGGGCAGTTTATTTGACACCCCCCGGGCAATTTGCTATCATTCTAAAGGTCTGGATTGATACGATAGCTTAAGAAAGAGGGAGTCAATTGTTTCACTTGGTTACGGATTACGCGGCAGATTTAAAAAGAGAATTTCATGGGTATGGAACCACCGCACTGCGCAAGGATTTTCTTTCGGGAATTACCGTTGCGGCGGTTGCGCTACCGCTGGCATTGGCTTTTGGTGTAGGCAGTGGAGCAGATGCCGCTGCTGGTCTAATTACGGCAATTATTTCTGCTTTTGTGATTGGCGCACTTTCCGGCGCATCCTTTCAAATCTCTGGCCCAACCGGAGCTATGACTGCTATTTTGGTTCCTTTGGCAGCCCGTTATGGATTAGACACTTTATTCGCTGCGTCTTTATTAGCAGGCCTTATGCTAATACTGGCGGGGCTTTTTCATTTAGGGAACTTGGTGTATTTTTTGCCAACCCCAGTTATTTCAGGATTTACCTCCGGTATCGCTATCATTATTGCACTGGGGCAAGTAGGCAATTTGTTTGGGGTAACACTTACCGGGAACAGCGCGCTGGAGCGTGTGGCATCAATGGTGCAAAGGGGAGTGACCCCCAATTGGTACTCCCTGGCAATCGGCCTGTTTGTGATTGCGCTGATGATGCTATGGCCTGCAAAATTGGGTGCCAAAGTACCAGGCTCTCTGGCTGCGGTAATCATTGCTACGGTGCTTTCTGCAGTGTTTCAGTTGCCGGTTCAGAGCGTAGGCACAATTCCTCAGACCTTAATACATACCAACCGCTTAAGCTTTGCCTCTTTGTCGCAGATGCAGCTTGAGGTCATTCTACTGCCTGCAGTGAGTATTGCAGTACTATGTATGATTGAAAGCCTGTTATGCGGTGCAGCGGCAGGGCGCATGAAGGGAGAACGAATGAATGCCGACCGCGAGCTGGTGGCTCAGGGTGTGGGCAATGTGCTACTTCCCTTTTTGGGCGGGGTTCCCGCTACGGCGGCAATCGCCCGAACCAGTGTTGCGATAAAATCGGGTTGCCAAACGAGATTAACTAGTGTCATACAGGGCGCAGTTCTTCTGTTATCTATGTTCTTACTAAGCCCTCTCATGTCGCAAATTCCCATGGCGGCACTTGCCGGTGTGTTGATGGTCACCGCATGGCGCATGAATGAATGGGAAAGCATCCGGTATTTATGCGTTCATAAGTTCAAGGGCGGCATCTCTAAATTCGTAATTACCATGCTGACCACTGTTCTGTTTGACCTGACCATTGCCATTGCAGTGGGTGTGCTCTTCTCCATTGCCATCTTTGTCATTCATATTTCGAATCTTCAAATTTCTATTAGTGAGCTGGATTCAAAACGGCTGGAGCTGCCCACAGAGGCTAGCCGCCATATTCAAGTGGCTTATATTACGGGAGCAGTCTTTTTCGGTTCCTTGGAGCAGTTTGAAACCGGACTGGCTCAGGCAGATGCAGACGTGTTGATTTTGTCTATGCGTGGTGTACCCTTTGTAGATACCTCTGCCGTTGCGTTTTTGCTGGACTATTGTCGGGAACAGCAGGAAAAGGGAGTCACCATACTTTTTTCCAGCATTCAGCCAAGCGTAAAAGAAATGCTGGACCGCGCCGGAATTACGGATGTGGTAGGCTCAGATTCGTATTACTTCAATGCCAAGGATGCTATTTTAGCTCACTTACAAGAATAAAAGAACATTGCTTAGATAAAGACCCGCGCAGATTTTTCATCTGTGCGGGTTCTTCTTTATCATCATAAAAATGCATACGCTCAAAGCTACCGTACTATTTCGGTGGATATTGTTTCTTGTTTGAAGCAACATCTGCTGCGGTAACGTGTGGATTGTGGTATTTTTTCCGTTTCCTTGTGAATTTGGGGAAGTTGATTGCTTGTTTGGGGCAAAAAGAGATACAAGCCATACACTGGCTACATTGATGTAGAAAGGTTGGTTTGCCATTTTCAAAACGGATATTATGGCAAGGGCATACCCTAGCGCATAAGCCGCAGGAAATGCAGTCGTCCCAAACAGAAAAATATTTGTCGTTTGTGGGGCAATGCTCAATATACTTCTGCATCATTTGAGGTGCGAGCCATCTTGTCATTGCATTCGCTTGTGGATGCTTGCTCGGCTTCTTCTTAGTAACTTCTTGTGCTATATATGTAAGCTTTTCTTCCGTCTTTGGAACATGCTTGGCTGGATTCGGAAACGGTGGGTACATGGCTACATAATTGGCAACGCTGTACACCTTTTCTCCATAGGAAAGTGTGCAATGCTTTTGCTCTAGTAGCTCTGCAAGTTTATCCTGACAGCCTCCGTTAATTAGCCCAGGCATGGAAACTGCAAAAATGTATGCCTTTGGGTTCAGCTTTACTTGCTCCACAAAATGAATCGCATATTCCGGTATCGTCCAGTGATACACCGGGAAAACAAAACCAATCCGTTCGGCGTCCTCTGACGAAACATCCTTTGGGTCGCATCGCATAGAGATGATTTCGGTATCACCTAGGTACTCAGCAATAACCTGTGCCGCGCGAAGGCTGTTCCTCGTTCCGTTTTAGCTCAATAAAAACACAAACCCGAACGCTTCACCAATAAAGTGAATGTTCGGGTTATGTGAATTTGAAAAGGGTTCTACTACGGCATTTTTTTTGCAATTAAGTTTGTAAAAATATCACGCCGAGCAGAGTTGGATTTGTTTGTAAAATTAACTTTATCGTACCATTTAATCAAAAATTCTTTGTCATCACCCGATATTTCATTTCCATTGAAAACAAAATATCCAAGGAGATAATTAATATAGTCGATTCGTATAGGCTCTTTCAATTCGTTGTCGTTAATAAAATCAAGCGCTACATCTAAAGCATCTAACGTCATAGAAAAACACTTTGTTAAGGTACTGGGGGGCAAAGTGCAAATTTGATTTTCCTTGGTATCGGAAGATATAGGTGCACAGTTGACTGAATGCGTGCGAGAAGTCAGCATTTCAAAAGCAGGATTCAGCGCCGCAATCGGATATGATACACTGGTTTTCTGGGGAGTAAAAAAATCTCCATATCCAGATTCAATTAATCTCTCTTTGAAAAGGCTGGTATATTGTTTATATATATCAATACCATGTGCTTTGAGCTTGGAAAACCTCATTTGCACAATACTTACACGACTTCCGGCATTGTTTAAAACTTCAAACCACTCAATTTGCTCATCTTCAGTTAAGTCTTCCGCGGAATTTATTGTGTAGTTGTAGTTTTTTATTTTGCTTCGAACTTGCAGCAAAACATTGATAACCTCGGGGCTTTTTAATGAACTTATTTTTGAAGTATACTCAAACAGCACACTGTCCTCTTTGTTTAATAAAATACCTACGGGTATTTGTGTATTGCGAATCGCTTCCCCCACTTCGACAAAACAACCTTTTCCTAAATCTAAAGCAACATTTCTGAGGTCATCATGATTAATATATGCTTTATAATTGGTAGTTAATCTCTGCTGTCCATCTACAACAGACATCTGGCTATGTACAATTTCTGACATTACTTCTCTATCAACAAATGACACTTGGGGTACACATTCTTCAGTGTTCAAAATTGTATTCATAGATATGGGGGACACAGGTGCCTTCCCGATAAGTTGATAGTTGAGAAGGTCAATACACTTTTTTAATGTCCAACTTAAATCCCTTTGATATAGTGGTAAAGAGATACTTCCATTTTCGATTTTTTGACACATATCAAAAATTGACATTTGTGTACTCTTTTTGGTTGGGTTAAACGAGGCTGCTTTTATCAGTTCCTTGCTTATACGCATCGCAATTCCTTTCCGCTGCTTAATTCTAGCAGCTATAGATAATATTTAAAATAATAGCATGTTTTTTTAATTTGTCAATAGCTGCTAACAATATTTTACGATTTTTCCATGAAAACTACACTTTTAAATGAAGCTGCTTAATTATATAAAATAAAATGAGGGATAACCATAAAAGGCTACCCCTCATTCTTCAGTTCAATAAAAGCACAAACCCGAACGCTTCACCGATAAAGTGAATGTTCGGGTTATGTGTGTTTGGTGCCGGTGATCGGACTTGAACCGATACCCTGTCGCCAGGACTGGATTTTGAGTCCAGCGCGTCTGCCAATTTCACCACACCGGCAAGAACAACGTGCTTTATTATAATCTATTTTAAATTGAAAATCAAGTAGTTTTCAAAAAATATTGAAAAAGCTGCCGATTTATATCGGCAGCTTTCTTTTTTTGTCACGAAAGGTTCTCTTTCTCATGCTTGTGTATTCCGCTGTAAACAATTCCACGCATGGCATCTACTGTTACCGTAGTGCCGCTCTTCAAAAGATGAGTGGCATTTTCTGCATTTACAATAACCGGCTTGTTTAGCGCCATCCCGGCAATCGCTGCATGAGAATTCAGGCCGTCCTGCTCCGTGATAATCGCAGAGCTTAAACGGATCAGTTCCATCAGCTTATTGGTTGTGTGAGGCAGAACCAATACATCTCCGGGCTTAAAGCGTTGCCAGGCTTCTTCTTCCGTTTGGCAAACGCAAAGGTTACCGCAGGCGTAGGTTTGGTTTACACCACGGCCTGAAACGAGGATGTCTCCAACCATCTGTACCTTTAACAGGTTGGTGGTGCCAGAGAAGCCGACCGGTACACCGGCGGTGATGACCACAACATCGCCATCTTTTACAAGTCCGCGGTCTTTCGAGACCTTTACCACATGGTCAAACAGCTTATCCGTGTTAACTTGCTCGTCTACCATGATGGGAATAACACCCCAAGAAAGGTTCATTTGGCGGCGTACGGTCTCACTTGTTGTCCCTGAAATAATGGGGCAGGCGGGGCGGTATTTCGATACCATCCGTGCAGTTCTGCCAGACTTTGAAACCGTAATGATTGCCACAGCACCCAAGTCGTGCGCGGTAGTGCAGGTAGCGTGAGAAATGGCAGAGGTAACGTTAGGGGATTCTTTGCCCACTAGCTGCATAAAGCGAGATTTGTAGTTAATATCGCGCTCCGTGCGCTCTGCAATGGTAGACATTGTCTTGAGTGACTCAATGGGGTATTTGCCGGCAGCCGTTTCACCAGAGAGCATGATGGCGCTGGTACCATCATAAATGGCGTTTGCAACGTCGGTGGCCTCTGCACGGGTGGGGCGGGGGTTCTTCATCATGGAGTCAAGCATCTGGGTAGCGGTGATGACCTGCATGCCGCCGTTGTACCCCTTTTTAATCAGGCGCTTTTGCACTACGGGGATTTCCTCGAGAGGAATCTCAACACCCAAATCGCCACGGGCAATCATGATTCCGTCCGCTACGCGAATAATCTCATCAATGTTATCGACACCCTCGCGGTTTTCTATTTTAGCGATGATGCGCATGCTGTGGCAGTTGAGCTTTTCCAGTTCACTGCGTAGCTCCAAAATATCACGTGCACTGCGGGTAAAAGAGGCCGCAATAAAATCAAATTCCTCCTGCACAGCGAATGCAATGTCTTTTTGATCCTGCTCGCTGATAAAGGGGAGAGAGAGCTGAACGCCCGGTACGTTTACACCTTTATTGGAGGAAAGCGTTCCGCCGTTGAGCACGGTGCATAGCACATCGGTATCCGTACAGGATTCGACTCTCAGCTCAATTAAGCCGTCATCAATTAAAATGTGGGAACCGTGGGTAACGTCCTTTGGCAGATTCGCAAAGGTTACACTTACAATTTGGTCGGTACCTTCCACCTGCTGCGTGGTAAGGGTAAATTGCTGCCCCTGCTTTAACGTGATTTGCGGGACAGAGAAGGTTTTAATACGAACCTCCGGGCCTTTTGTGTCCAGCAGCAGTGCCACAGGAACATCTAGCTCTTGGCGCAGCTTCTTCACTTTATCTGAACGAACCTTTTGTTCAGCATGAGATTGGTGGGAAAAGTTCAGTCGGGCAACATCCATACCAGACAGCATCAATTGGCGCAGAACACTTTCTTTGTCAGTTGAGGGGCCTAGGGTACAGATGATTTTCGTTTTTCTCACGGTAATTCCTCCATTCAACGGGCGCTTTTCGTTTGGGCGCACGGCGCAAAAATCCTGATTTCTTCCCCACTATACTACATCATTTATTGTGAAAAATCAAACATAACATTATTGCTGTAAAAGAAAATAGGTTACTTAACTGTAATCATAAGAGATATTGAAAAAATTTACGATAACATATACAATAAAGGAGAAATGAAACACGTACCTGCAATGGTACGGTACTGCCATAAGGGAGGAATGTAGAGCGTGGGGCTGTGGAATAGAAATGGTCGTTCCGGCCGCAAAAATAAAGTACTGAAAAGCCAGCCGAGCTGGCGTGGAGTGAATCAGGTTCGGCGCCTGCGGATTTTAATGACTGTGGTTGCCGTGGTTATATTAATCTCACTTACTGCGGGGTTGCTGCTTGTGTGGTACCAACTGCACCCATCTTTAGAAAAGGAGCTGTTTGCAGCCTCGTCTGCGGCGGAATACTCCGAGCCGGTGCAGTCTGCCACGGCAAGTAACGCGCCAGAGCTTTTGCTGCTTGTTACCAGCGAGCGTGGCTTAATGCCAAATGCGGTACCGGATTTAACCGAAGTGGATGGCGTCTCGGTAGATAAACGCCTTGCCGCCGCTTTTCAGCCCATGAAGGATGCAGCAGCCAGCGACGGTGTTACTCTAAAAATAACCAAAGGCTATGTTGCTCCGGAGCAACAGGAAGAGCTGTATAAAAAGAAAGTGCAGGAGTTAGTCGCCTCCGGCTACACACAGGTGCGTGCAGAGGACTCAGCGCAGACGTTGGTAGAGCGTGGCAATTACAGCGAATACCAAACCGGCCTTGCGGTAGATTTTGATTTTACCGGTGGGGAGCAATCCAAATGGCTGCTGGTGCATGGTCCACAATATGGTTTTATTTTGCGCTACCCAGATAATAAATCGAGTGTAACGCAAAAAAACGGTGAGCCACAGCATTTTCGCTATGTGGGGCAAGAAAATGCCCAGCGGATGCGCCAAATGGGGTTTTGCCTAGAAGAGTATGTGTCTTATCTTGCCAAACAATCGAAAAAATAGCCGGTACTTTTTGCGGTGATTTCTATTATTCGCAATGAATTTCGTTGTAATTTAGAAAAAAATAAGATTTTACTGGAAATACTACTTGATTTTTAAATCGCTTTGTGCTAAAATTCCTTTGTTATACTTATGTTAATTAAGTTGTACTTTCGTTGAAAGAGGTGACAGGAATGAAGGAAGCAATCCATCCGAAGTACCAGAAGACGACCATTAAATGCGCTTGCGGAAATGAGATCGACACACGGTCTACCAAAGACAATATCCGCGTTGAAATATGCTCCAAGTGCCACCCGTTCTTCACCGGCAAACAAAAGCTGATTGATACGAGCGGTCGCGTAGACACATTTAAAAAGCGTTACGGTATTCAGGAGAAATAATCATCCTGAATCATCCTGCGGAAGTTTTAGCTGGAATTATGGGGGGCGGCGCAATGCGCCGCCCGTCTTTTTATCATTCTGTGAAAAGGGCGTGGCAGGCTTATGGCAGAATACAAAACCGTTCGTGAAAACGCCTGTGCGGAATTTGTGGAGCGTCGTTCCCGGTTTATCGGCTATGTTAGGCCGGTTACAACCGAGGAGGACGCGATTTCTTTCCTTACCGAAATTCGCCAAAAGCACTGGGATGCGACCCATAATGTGTATGCCTATTCCTTACGTGGTGGCCAGCTTCGCCGGTATTCAGATGACGGTGAGCCGCAGGGAACGGCGGGCATGCCCGTGCTAGAGGTTCTTCAAAAGCCTGGTATTGTAGACACCGCTGTTGTTGTTACCCGCTATTTTGGCGGCGTAATGCTGGGAGCAGGTGGTTTGGTGCGAGCCTATTCGCATGCGGCTTCCATTGGTGTTCAGGCGGCACAGCCGATAGTAATGCGCCTTTGCTCACTGCTGTACTTACAATGTGATTACTCACAATATGGAATTTTAGCGGCACTCATTCCGGAGTGTGGCGGCGTGGTAGATGATTCGGAATTTACCGAAATTGTAACACTGCGCTTTCATATGGCGAAGGAAGAGGTTCCGCTATTTTGCAAACGACTGGCGGATGCAACGGGAGGAACGGTAGAGGCGGAAGAAGCCGGAGAAAAATATTTTGAATGCAAGCAGGAGTTTTAGTCCTTCTTTGCGTATATCCTTATGAGAGGATTGCGGGTGATAACTATGACCGTAAGAGAGAGAACAGAACTGCTTGAAGAGCAAATTTTGTCGCCTTATGCTACATTGGCGAAGAATTCGGAAGGTCGGGAACGGCCGGAAGAAGAATGCGAAATGCGAACACCCTTTCAGCGTGACCGCGACCGCATTATTCATTGTAAGGCGTTTCGCCGGTTAAAGCATAAAACGCAGGTGTTTTTGTCGCCGGAAGGGGACCACTACCGTACGCGTTTAACCCACACGCTGGAGGTTTCGCAGATTGCACGTACCATTGCACGCGGCTTGCAGCTCAATGAAGATTTAACCGAAGCAATTTCACTGGGGCACGATTTGGGTCATACCCCGTTCGGCCATGCAGGTGAGCGGGTGTTAAACGATTTATGTGAGCATGGTTTTCGCCATAACGAGCAGAGTGTGCGTGTGGTAGAAAAACTCGAAAACGAAGGCCTTGGCTTAAACCTCACAAAAGAGGTTCGTGACGGTATTTTGTGCCACACCAGCGGTACACAGGCAAAAACACCGGAAGGCCGTATTGTTCGCCTGGCAGATAAAATCGCCTACATTAATCACGATATTGACGATGCAGTGCGAGCAGGCGTTTTAGATGAAAACGACATTCCGCAGCAAATTACCCGTGTGCTTGGCACCAAAAAATCGGTGCGAATTGATACGCTGGTAAAGTCGGTTATTCGGGCGAGTGATGGGGACGTTATTCGCATGGAAGAACCCATTTTTCCTCTCTTTTTAGAGCTGCGGCAATTCATGTTTCAAAGGGTCTATTTTAATCCTTATGCTAAAAAGGAAGAAGAAAAGGTTCCGTTTTTACTTCGCACCCTGTTTGAATACGCGAAAAATCCCGCGCACTTGCCGCCGGATTTACAAGAGACTGCGCTGTGCGAGGGAAATGAACGTGCCGCCGCCGATTTTATTGCCGGTATGACCGACCGTTACGCCGTTGAGCTGTTTCAAGAAATCAGCGTTCCAAAATCTTGGGACCATTGAGCACCTGAGTTAGGAGGGGAATCCGTTGGCACTGCCGGATGATTTTTTACAGGAGCTGAAAAGCCGCAGTGATATTACAGACGTGGTTTCTTCCTATATTGATTTGCGGCATAGTGGCAGAACATATTCGGGGATTTGTCCGTTCCACAGCGAAAAGTCACCGTCGTTTCACATATACCCCGAGAATGGCTCGTTTTATTGCTTTGGGTGCGGTGCGGGCGGCGATGTAATCACCTTTGTGCGCCGCATTGAAAATCTGGATTACATGGAATCAATTCGACTGCTGGCACAAAGGGCTGGAATGACGGTTCCGGAAAATGAAGCGGACCAAGGCTTAGCCAAGGCGAAGGGACGAATTTTAGAAATCAACCGAGAGGCCGCACGGTTTTTTCACACCCAGCTTTTGGGTGAACCGGGAACGCCGGGAAGAGAATACCTGCTAGGCCGTGGCCTTACACCGCAAACCATCCGCCATTTTGGGCTGGGGTATGCACCAGATTCTCGCTTTGCGCTTGTGAATACACTGAGTGCAAAGGGTTATACGCCGGAAGAGCTGTTGCAGGCGAACGTAGCGGTAAGAGCGTCTACCGGAAGGGTGATAGACCGTTTCTTTGCCCGAGTAATGTACCCCATTATTGACCTGCGCGGGAATGTAATTGCGTTTGGCGGGCGAACATTAGGAGATTTTAAGCCTAAATACCTAAATACCTCTGACACGCTTGTCTTCCATAAAAGCACCGGATTGTTTGCAATGAATTTTGCAAAGAATAACGCAAAGGATGGTCTCATACTCGCAGAGGGCTATATGGATGTTATTGCCTTACACCAGGCGGGGTTTGAAAACGCCATCGCAACACTAGGAACGGCTCTTACCACAGAGCAGGCAAGGCTTTTGGCACGCTATACCGGTGAGGTTTACCTTTGCTACGATTCAGACGAGGCGGGGCAAAAGGCAAGCGCGCGTGCCATTCCCATTTTACGAAGTGTTGGGCTTACGGTTCGTGTGCTGAATTTAAGCGCCGGGAAAGACCCCGACGAATTCATTCGTTCTTATGGGGAACAGGGGCCGGTGCGTTTTCGGCAACTGATGGAGAGCAGCGGGAACGATGTGGAATACCGCCTGCAAAAGCTGCGGGCAAAGCATAATGTACAAACAACAGATGGTAAGGTCGCGTACCTAACGAGTGCGGCAGAGCTTCTTTCAACGCTCGACAGCCGTATGGAGCAGGAGATATACGCGGGCCGCCTTGCAGAAGAGATTGGAATTGAACGTGCCTCTATTCTTCAGCAAGTAGAAAAAAATTCAAAAAAACGACGTAAGGACAAAGAACGGCAAGAGTTTCGTGCATTTCAGCAGCAAACAGCCGGAATTCGCGACACAGTGAATCCAGAAAAAAGCAAGAATTTGCGAGCCGCCAATGCAGAAGAAGCGCTGATTGTTTATGTAATGAAGCATCCAGATGCTGCAAGCGCCTTGGAAGCGGCTCTGCCGCCCGAAAATTTTGTCACATCGTTCAATCGTCGATTATATACGGTCATTCTGGGGAAGATTAAGGATGGCAAGGCATGCGGCCTTACAGACCTTGCGGGAGAATTCTCCGTGGAAGAGATTTCTTCTGTTGCGAAAATGCTGGCAGATTATCATCAGGTTCATGTAACTGCTCAGGACGCAAAAGAGTACCGGAATGTAATTTTACAGGAAAAGCAGAAGCTGGACCCGCAAAAAGCGGCTCCGCAAGACATTCGGGACTATCTGCAAAGACTTAGGGAGCAGAAAAAATAGGGGGAACTAAGCAATGGAAATGCCTGATAAGAAAACAGTCATCAGAGACCTGATTGAACTGGGAAAAAGCAAAGGACAGCTTTCAACGAAAGAAATTCTGGACGCCCTCGGCGAACTGGATTTTGACCCGGAACAGATTGAAAAATTTTACGACACACTCGAAAGCCAGGGCGTTGAAATCATAGAGGATTTTGCCAATATTCCGCTCGAGGGGCTCGAGGTTCCCTCCACTGACAGTGAGGACGTGGAGGCATCTTTAGTTACCGAAGGAATCGCGATTGATGACCCTGTTAAAGTATACCTCAAAGAGATTGGCCGCGTTCCGCTGCTTACCCCCGAAGAGGAAATTGATTTGGCCATTCGTATTTCCAATGGAGACGAAGCTGCCAAAAAGCGTCTGTCCGAAGCCAACCTTCGTCTGGTTGTTAGTATTGCCAAGCGTTACCTTGGGCGCGGCATGCAGTTCCTCGATTTGATTCAGGAGGGAAACCTCGGTCTGATTAAAGCCGTTGAAAAATTTGACTACACCAAGGGCTTTAAGTTTTCTACCTATGCAACATGGTGGATTCGCCAGGCGATTACCCGTGCCATTGCGGACCAAGCAAGAACCATCCGTATTCCCGTTCATATGGTAGAGACCATCAATAAGGTTAAAAAGGTTTCGAGCCAGCTTCTGCATACAAATGGCCATGAGCCAACGGCAGACGAGGTTTCTTTAGAACTGGATATGCCCGTGGATAAGGTACGCGAGATAATGCGTGTTGCACAGGAGCCGGTTTCACTTGAAACCCCCATCGGTGAAGAGGAAGACAGCCACCTTGGCGACTTTATTCCCGATGATGAAGCCCCCGCCCCAGCGGATGCGGCATCTCACACGTTACTGCGTGAGCAGCTTGGCGAGGTGCTCGACACCCTCACCCCCAGAGAAGAAAAGGTGCTTCGCCTACGCTTTGGTTTGGAAGATGGCCGTTCCCGCACGCTTGAGGAAGTGGGTAAGGAGTTTAACGTAACGCGTGAGCGTATTCGTCAAATTGAGGCAAAGGCATTGCGTAAGCTTCGTCACCCCAGCCGCAGCAAAAAGCTGAAGGACTTCCTGGATTAATGGAAGGAGCCTTGTCATGCACATGACTTTAGAAACGGACTATGCAGTTAGAATTGTTGATTTTCTAGCGGCGTCCAGTGAAAGGGCAGATGCGCGCAGTATTTCGGAGGGCACTTGTGTTCCACCGCGGTTCGCGCTGAAAATACTTCGTAAATTGGTTTCAGACGGTATTGTGCAGTCCTTTAAAGGAGCGCACGGCGGGTATATGTTGGCTCGCGCTGGCAGCCAAATTACCCTGCGAGAAGTCATTGAATCCGTAGAAGGCCCATACATGATTAGCCGGTGTCAGCAGGATGAATATGCCTGTACACACCAGGCTTGCCGGTACCACCGAATTTACGCCGAGATTTCGGAGTCGGTGCGTAAACAGCTTGATTCGTACACCTTTTCTCAGGTTGAGCCGTGTGGTGCGGCTTGCCGTACTGCAAAAGAGGAAGAAAAGGGCAATGCGCAGGGCTGTTGTTCCGGAGTAGATAAATAGTTGTTTTCAGTTAAAAAAAGAAGAGGCTGGTTAGCCTCTTCTTTTTTATAGAAAGCGGTAAAAACGGGGCCCATTCCTCGCCATTGGTGTAGGAATGAGTCCCGTTTTTGTATATAAGTTCATTCGCTTGCTTTCATTTAAGTGATAGTTAGAAAGAAAGACTTGTGAATTATTTATAATAGATTGACAGGGAAGAAACTATGATTGACATTTCTTTCCATCAAAGCTATTATTAAATTGGTAGTACCAATCGACTGTTTTTCGGTTCTGATTTACGGTATAGTTCGAAAAAGGCCTAGTGAAATCCGTAAATAGGGTTCCGTAAAATCATCGCGCTGAAAAGCGCAGCTTTGACCCTTGGGTGGGGTACAACATAGGAAAGAGATGAACGAAAATGAATCTACTCGTATGTGTGAAGCAGGTGCCGGATACAGCGGAAATTCGTATTGACCCCCAAACAAATACGTTGATTCGGTCGGGCGTACCCAGCATTGTAAATCCCTTCGACTCTTACGCACTGGAAATGGCCGCTAGACTAAAGGACGCAAATCCAGGTAGTAAAATTGTAGTGTTGTCTATGGGGCCGGAACAAGCCAAGGAAGCGTTAAGGCAATGCCTGATGGTGGGAGCAGATAAAGCGTATTTGGTGAGTGATCGTGCCTTCGGTGGTTCCGATACGCTGGCTACCAGCTACATACTTTCTTGTTCCATTAAAAAGGTGGAAGAACTGGAAGGTAAATTTGATTTGATTTTCTGCGGCAAACAGGCGATAGATGGCGACACCGCACAGGTGGGGCCTGAAATTGCAGAGCATCTAGATTACCCACAGGTAACCTGCGCCGTAGGAATTACAACGGACAAAGACACCGCTAAAATTAAACGTGAGGCTGAGGATGACTTTGAATTGCTGGGTGTAACCATGCCCTGCTTAATTACGGTGACAAAACTGCCTTATGAGCCGCGCTACCCTACCATTAAAAGTAAGCTGGCGGCGAAGAAAATAGAAATACCCACTCTTACCTCTGCGGATTTACCGATAGATTTGAGCCGAGCCGGCTTAAAAGGTTCGCCAACAAAAGTAAAGAAAACGTATACCGCAGTTCAAAAGACAGGCGGAATTCGTATTCAGGAAGAGAACGACAGTGATTCGGGCAAAAAGCTGTTTGCATCGCTTTGCGATACCTGCGTGATATAAAGGAGGGGAAACCATGGAAGCGAAAACAAACGATTTGTGGGTATTTATTGAAACGGATTCCAGTGGTAGTGCCAAAAACGTGGGGCTTGAACTCTTGAACCCAGGTCGCCGCCTTGCGGATGCTCAAAAGGGCAAGCTGATAGCAGTTGTGATTGGCTCACAATTGAATTCCGCAATAAAAGCCGCGCAAGAATACGGAGCAGACGAAGTGCTTGTGGTAGATGGTCCCGAATTTGGCCGCTATACCACAGATGCGTATACCGATGCATTGTATGAGTTAATTACCAAATATGGGCCTACCACTTTGCTAATTGGAGCCACTGGCAATGGGCGCGATATGGCTCCCCGTCTTTCTTGCAGGCTGAAAACGGGACTTACCGCAGACTGTACGGCACTAGACATTGACGAGCAAAGCGGCAATGTAGCTTGGACCCGCCCTGCCTTTGGCGGGAACCTGATGGCAACCATTGTGTGCCCTGACCACCGCCCGCAGATTGGCACAGTGCGCCCCGGCGTTTTTAAAAAGCCAGAGCCGCTACAAAGCCATAATGCTACCGTTCTTCGGGAAGAAATCCATATACCCGAGGAACGCCTGCGCACCAAGGTTCTAGATGTGATTAGCGAACTGAGCCAAGAGTTAGTTGATTTAGAGGGAGCAGAGATTATTGTATCAGGTGGTCGCGGAGTAGGCGGAGCAGAAGGCTTCCGTATGATTCAGGAGCTAGCCGATTCTCTGGGGGCAACGGTAGGAGCTTCGCGTGCAGCGGTGGATTCCGGTTGGATTTCCCGTTCGCATCAAGTCGGGCAAAGCGGTAAAACCGTAGGGCCTAAGCTGTACATTGCAGCCGGAATTTCGGGTGCAATTCAACATTTAGTCGGCATGAACGGCTCTGATGTAGTTGTGGCTATTAATAAAGACCCTGACGCTCCCATCTTTGGAGTGGCTGATTACGGTGTTGTTGGCGATTTGTTTCAGGTTCTGCCTGCATTGACCGAGTCGGTTAGAAAGAGAAAAGAGGCTTTGTAAGCCAGCTTATTCTTCTAAAATGTAACTCATATCTCCCCAATGGTAGAGTTCTATCATACATTCAACAAAAGAATTCTTTGTTGAAAGGTAGCCACTGAATTTAGACAAATTGTAGCCATAGGTTTCATCAATAATTTCAAAGCTTGCGTTGTCGAACTCCTTTAAAAATTCTCGAAGTTCCATTTTCTTACCGATAAAATGACCGGGGTTTCCACAAAGCACTTCCTGATATTCGAGTAGATACACACAGCTATCCCAATCGATTTTTTCAAACTCTACAAATCCCTCCACTTGTTTAAATGGCGCAACCGTACAAACAAATCCACTTTGAAACTTCATTTGGAGGATATTTTCGTTTACCTCAAAGCCAATTACTCTAGCATCGTGCAGACTATAAGGTAAATCGGTCATGTTCCTGCGAATGATCCGCTTCATCATAACACCTCATCCGTTCCTATTTCCATATTTATATCTATTCAACTGCATTTTACCAGAGTCAATGGCTTTATTCAATCTACCATTTTAGCAAAGCAAAGCTGTAATTACAAAAGGCGGCAGTATCTAGAACAGATACTGCCGCCTTTTGTAATTATATAGGAAGAGTTATAAAAATAAGTCACGCTCTCCGGCACGCATGCGCTCAATGTTACGGTTTACGATACGTTTTACATTGGGATTTTCAATTTTATTAATCTCGTTGAGCAATAAAGTTTCTCCCATAGAAGAAAGCTCCGGGTCTCCGTAATCGAGCATGTATTCCAGTAAAGTCATGAGTGCATTTGGTGTGCAGGTGTTTTGAATTGTACCACTTTTCGCAAGCTGCATGAAACGGTCACCCGTTCGTCCCTGACGATAGCAAGCGGTACAGTAGCTGGGAATGTAGCCGTTTTCAATGAGTGATTTAATCACTTCAAGTGGGCGGCGTTCATCCGAAAGCTGAAACTGCCCTGAAACAGGCTGTTGAGGACAGTCTTCCTCCTGCTTGTAACCACCAATTTCAGTGTTGGAGCCCGCACTGATTTGTGATACGCCATAGCGCAGCACTTCGTCCCGCATTTCAGCCGTTTCACGGGTAGACATAATAATGCCAGTGTAAGGTACGGCAATGCGCAGAATTGCTACTAAATGCTTAAAAGTTTCATCGTCGAGTAAATAGGGGAAATCCTTGAGGCTCATACCCTCCGCTTGCTTTAAACGCGGCATGGAGATGGTGTGGAAGCCCACACCGAATCGCTCTTCGAGGTGAGCATTGTGCATCATAAGTCCCAGAACTTCAAACTTGGGGTCATGCAGGCCAAATAGAACACCTGCGCCTACGTCCTCAATACCAGCTTGCATTGCGCGGTCAAATGCGGTGAGGTGGTAGTCGTAGTCACTTTTGCGGCAGTGGGGGTGCATTGCCTCATAGGTGGGTTTGTGGTAGGTTTCTTGGAAGAGAATATAGGTACCAATGCCTTTTTCTTGCAGCATTTTATATTCTTCTACGGTGGTTGCGGCTATGTTAACGTTTACTCGGCGGATGCTTCCGTTGTCGAGCTTCGTTTCGTAGATGGCATCGAGCGCATCTAAAATGTACTGAATGTCGCAATTTTTGGGGTCTTCTCCCGCCTCCAAGGCAAGGCGTTTATGACCCATTCGCTCCAGCACGCGAACCTCCTGCTGAATTTCTTCCCGGGTCAGGCGGCGGCGTGGCATTTCGTTACAGTGCTGAAAACCACAGTAAACACAGTTGTTTACGCAGAAATTTGAAACATACAGCGGTGCAAACAGCACAATCCGGTTGCCGTAAATCTTTCGTTTAATCTCACCGGCAGTTTTATAAATACGGTCTAATAGTTCTTTTTCTGTTATTTCCAGAAGTAGGGCAATGTCAAAGTAATCGAGCGTTTCTCCGTTCTCGGCACGCTTTACCGCTACCTCACGCTGCTCATAGGTACTTTGCTTCGCTTTCTCTAATAACTCGTAAATGGCATTATGGTTTAACTGCATCATGCTGTTTTCTCCAATCTACATGGTCGCCCCGGCCCACCGTCAAGCGGAATCCAGCCCGCTCAACGCGGCCTTGAATACAGAAACGACACTCTGCCGCCTCATCTCCGGTACAGATTTTATTATCGTATAACAGGTATTTCTTGCGTACGTCCGTCGGTGATAAATTTGGCATCACTACGTTCGCGCCAGCTTTCAATACTTTTTCACGCCCAAGGGGGTCTAGTGTTCCAACTGCGGTAGTTGCCGGTAAAAGTGCGCCGGGCAACAGTACTCGAAGCATTGCAATCATTAAAATGGTTTGCTCTAATGTGCCAGAAGAAAAAGTACCAAAGGGTGTATCCTTTTGCGGAATAAATGGCCCGATTCCGACCATGTGCGGCTGAAGCTCCTGTAAAAAAAGCAGGTCGTCCGCTAAATACTCCGCTGTTTGGTAGGGAGAGCCTACCATAAAGCCTGCACCTACTTGGTAGCCAATCTCGCGCAAATCCCAAAGACATCGCTTGCGGTTTTCGGGAGACATTGCCTCTGGGTGAAGCTTGCGGTAATGCTCGTCGTTCGCCGTTTCATGCCGAAGTAAATAACGTTGTGCACCCGCCTGATAAAGCCGTTGGTAAGATTCGCGGCTTCGCTCTCCAACAGAAAGGGTTATGGCGCAGTCTGGGTAGGTGCTTCGTATGGCGTACACAATGCGTTCCAAGCGTTCATCCGTAAAGTATGGGTCTTCACCGCCTTGCAATACAAAAGTGCGGTAACCAAGCTCACGCCCCAAAGAACAGCATTCTAATATTTGGCTTTCTGTTAGGCGGTAACGCTCTGCGTTTGGGTTACTGCGGCGAATACCACAGTATAGGCAGTCGTTTTGACAGTAATTTGTAAACTCAATTAATCCACGGGTATATACGTCACGGTCATAGTTGATGCGGCGAAGGCGATTCGCCTCCTGCATTAGCTCCTCGTAGTCGTTTCCACCGCCGCTGCGAATAAACTCCGCAAGCTCTTCACGGTTCATACGGCTCAGGTTACGCATGAATGGCCTCCTTTTGTTGGGTTTCGGGGATTGGCTCTAGCACACGGTCAAGAATACCCGTTACATAGGCAATGAGTACCCCATAGTTTACAATTGGCACATTTGCCACACGTGCCTGCTCAATGCGGTTTAGCATCTCTGCTCGGTTAATCATACACGCACCGCAGTGAACCACCAGGGCATAGTCTGAGAGCTGCTTTGTGTAGCCAAGACCGGATGTGAAATCAAAGTGCAGTTCTTTTCCAGTTTTCTGGAGTAACCAGCGTGGAATTTTCACTTTACCAATGTCATCCTCTTGGCGATGATGGGTACAAGCCTCCGCAATTAGGATGCGGTCACCGTCTTTCAAAGAGGCAATGGCACGTGCCCCTGCCGCCAACTCCGACAAATCCCCTTTTGCGCGGGCAAATAGAATGCTAAAGGAGGTTAAGGGCATGCTTGAGGGCAGTAGCTCTGCTACCCGGGCAAATGCCTGCGAATCGGTAATCACCAGAGCAGGTGGAGCGGCTAGGGCAGCAAGTGCGGCGGGAATCTCCTCCGGTTGAACGACCAATGCAGGTGCGCCTAACTCCAAGAGTGCCCGCAATACCTGCTGCTGCGGTAAAATCAGCCGCCCTTTGGGAGCGGAGGAGTCAATGGGAGTTACCAGCAGGACGATGTCACCGGGCGACACAAGGCCATCCAGCAAGCCGGGGGCTTTCTGTTGTGGCTTTGCGTTGGATAGAACAGAGACTAATTGCTCTAATCCCTGTCCGGTTTGTGCAGAAACGGCAATTGCCCCCTTCGGAGCAGGTAGACACGCAAGGTCACTTTTGTTCCAAACAAGAACTACCGGGAGCTCTCGCTGGCGAAGATGCTGTATAAATTCTTCCTCGTTTTGGTCAAGACCAGTCTGGGCGTCTGCTACATACACCGCTATATCGGTTCTGCTCAGAACCTCCAGCGATTTTTCTCGCCGCAGCTCGCCCAGTGTTCCGGTGTCGTCAAGCCCTGCGGTATCAATTAACACACATGGCCCTAGCGGGAATAACTCAATGCTTTTATAAACTGGATCCGTCGTAGTACCGAGCTGGTCAGATACGATGGCAAGATTTTGGCCAGTCAGCGCATTAATAAGGCTCGATTTTCCCGCGTTTCGCCTGCCAAAGAGAGCAATATGGCTACTTACCGAGCGTGGGGCCTGGTTTTGCTCCATTTAGTCGACCTCCTTCTTTGAGATGGATGTCTTAACGGTTACATGCTCTAACCTGCCCAGCCGCCCGGTAAGACTGTTAATTTCATCGGTACTGCTTACTACAACCAAAGAAATAACGGCCATATTCTCCTCTGGCATTGGGATTCCCATACGTCCCTTTACGATGCCCTGAAAAGAAGAAATTACTTGGTTGAATTCGTGCTGGCACAAATTTGGCTGTTCTAAAATAGCGCTAATAACGGCAACTCGGTTCATGATACATTCCTCCTTGAAACTAAAAAAGCCTCTCCGATTTTACTCGGAAAGGCAATAAGGTCTGATCAAAGCGCATGAAAACAGACGGGTCACTCCCAAAGGGCGTTCCATCCATTTCTTTCAGATCAGCAAAGCTTTTCCGTTAGATTCATTTCATCGGTTTTTGTTCCCGGCAAATTCGCAAGAGAATACTTGGCGCAAATGGCGGTGTTATTCACTGTTTTAAGGAATCCGGTGCAAAACTCTCTGCAAGGGATTCAACAATAGTATAAAGTGAATGAGCAGGCTTGTCAACTTATTCACATCTAAATCCTCTTTTGGGATTCTTGGTTAATAGGTTGTTTATAAAAAAGAGTTGCATTATTCCCAATTTATTTTTAAAATAGAATTGATTAGTAAAGGAGGTTCTTTTATGAACAAAACAAAAATTGCTATCGTTGGATATGGCAATATCGGTAAATATGCGCTGGAGGCTGTTCTTGCCGCACCAGATATGGAGCTGGCAGGAATTGTACGGAGAAGCGCTTCAGAGCTTCCCAAAGAGCTGGAGGGAATTCCAGTTGTTCAAGAGATAAGCGAACTGGGGAAGGTAGACGTTGCTCTGCTTTGCGTGCCTACCCGCAGTGTGCAGGAATACGCAACAAAGTACCTTGCAATGGGCATTCACACCGTAGATAGCTTCGATATTCACACCTCGATTCCCAGCCTGCACAAGGCGTTAAATGAAGCAGCAAAAGAAAGCGGACGAGTAGCTGTGATTTCTGCTGGATGGGACCCGGGCAGTGACTCAATAGTGCGTGCGTTAATGCAGGCTTGCGCTCCCAAGGGGATTACCTACACAAATTTTGGCCCCGGTATGAGCATGGGTCACACCGTTGCAGCGAAAGCAATAAAAGGAGTGCAGGGCGCACTTTCAATGACGATTCCGCTGGGAACCGGCGTACACAGACGTATGGTGTACATACAGCTGGAGGATGGTGCAGACCTTGCAACGGTTTCTGCTGCAATTAAGAGCGACGATTATTTTGCGCACGATGAAACCCACGTGATTCAAGTACCGGACATTAATGCGGTAATCGACAAAGGGCATGGTGTGAGCATGGAGCGAAAGGGTGTTTCTGGCAAAACAGACAACCAGCGCTTTGAATTCCATATGTCCATTAATAACCCGGCGCTTACCTCTCAGGTTATGGTTGCGTGCGCGAGAGCCGCTACGCGCCAACAGCCCGGTGCATATACCATGATTGAAATTCCGGTAATCGATTTGCTTGCCGGCAGCCGTGAGAGTGCAATTGCCTCCTTGGTTTAAATTACGATAACCGAATAAATTGTTGAACAGGGCAGCCGTTAAATCGGCTGCCCTGTTCAGCACTATCCCCCCGTTTTGCTCATATACTGTTTGTAGAAGTTGATTCATAAAAGGGGGAGAATGTGCTTGGGTGACTATAAAATTTGTGTGTATGCCATCTGTAAAAATGAAGAAAAGTTTGTAGACCGTTGGATGGATTCGGTGAAAGAGGCAGATTTGGTCGTTGTGCTGGATACTGGTTCCACAGACAATACGGTTGAAAAGCTCAAAGAGCGCGGTGCAGTCGTTTATGAAGAAGTGATTAACCCATGGCGCTTTGATGAAGCGCGCAATCGTGCATTGAGCCATGTTCCGGATGATATGGAAATATGCGTCTCCATTGATTTGGATGAAATTCACGAGCCGGGGTGGAGAGACGTTCTGGAATCGGAATGGAAACCAGAGTATACGAGAGTAACGTACCCATACATTTGGAGTCACCATGACGACGGAAGACCCGACCAAAAGTATATCAGAGAAAAAATTCACCGCCGGCACGACTTTCACTGGGTAAGACCAGTACATGAGGTCTTACAGTATACCGGGGAGGGTACGGAAAAAGAATTGTGGATTGAAAAATTGGTTCTTCATCACTACCCGGATGTAACAAAACCCAGAAGCCAATATCTTCCTTTGCTGGAGCTGTCTGTAAAAGAGAATCCGCTGGATGACCGAGCGACGTTCTGGCTAGGGCGAGAATATATGTACTACCAAAAATTTGAATTAGCAATAGAAACACTCAAACAGTATTTAAATATTCCTACCGCAATGTGGAAGGAAGAACGAAGCGCTGCCATGCGCTTTATTGCTCAAAGCTACGACTGGCTGCAAAATAGCAGTGAAGCAATGGCGTGGCATCTCCGTGCAGTTAATGAATGCCCCACGGAACGTGAGCCGTACTTGCCATTAGCCAAATTGGCGTACCGGCAGAATAACTGGGCTCAGGTGTTTTCAACCGTACAGCTTGCACTGGCGATTCCAACAAAAAGCACAAGCTATTTGATGGAGCCAGACTGCTGGGGTGCTGATTTTTACGATTTAGGCTCTATTTCTGCCTATTACCTTGGGCTGTATGAAAAAGCGCTGGAATACGGGCAGGAGGCAATTGCCAAGCGCCCGGGGGATGAGCGGCTGCAGCTCAACCTGGAATTGTTCCAAAAAAAGATTCAGGAGCAGGCGCAGAAAGACAGTGAATTGACGCAAGAACAGGTCTAGCGAATGCAGAATTTGGTTGCAGGAATGCCATTCGTGTGCTATAAAAGAAGAAAAGGATATGGCAGGGCAAAAGGAGTGGTATAAGATGACAGGTATACAGAACGTTACAATTCGTATGATTGATTATTACTCTGGTGACCCAAAACGAATTCAGCATTTTTTAAAGGTGCATCAGTTCGCCAAATTAATCGGGGAATTGGAGCAGCTTGATTCGAAAACACAAGAAATACTTGAGGTTGCTGCCTTGGTTCACGACATTGGAATTAAGCGCAGCGAAGAGAAATATAATAGCAGTGCCGGCAAGTACCAAGAGCTGGAAGGCCCGCCGGAAGCCGAAGCACTTTTAATTCCGCTTGGCTATTCGCAGGCGTTTGTAAGCCGGGTTTGCTGGCTGGTGGGTCACCACCATACTTACAATTCCATTGAGCAGGTGGATCATCAAATACTCGTAGAAGCCGATTTTCTAGTGAATGCATATGAAGATGCGCTGAGTGAAGGTGCAATTCGAAAAGTGCTTACGAAAGTGTTTCGTACAAAGTCTGGTATTCAATTGCTTCGCACGATGTATTTAAGTGAATAGGGTAAAAAAGAAAAAGCTGAGGCCGCCATTTATAAGGCGACCTCAGCTTTTTATACTCGTTTATTCTACGGTAATAACGGAAACAGGACACCCTTCCTGTGCTTCTACGGCAGATGCCTCCGCACTCTCTGGAACATCCTCCACATAAACCTCTGCTACGCCATCGTCTCCCATACGGAATACCTCGGGGCAGGTTTCTGGACACAGACCACAAGAAATGCAACCAGATCTATCGAGCATTGCTTTCATAAATAACATCCTTTCTTTTTGTAATCACTAGGAATTATTTCCATTCTTGCTGGGTTTCATACCAACTGCCTTCATTTTACAGCTTAGTAATAGAATTTACCAGATGCAACCAAAATATTTCTTAAAATTTGAAAGAACTTATAAAGATTACAAAGAAAAGCTGGGCTCAACAGTGATATAATAAGCATATGGAATAGCGAGACTTTGCAAACATGGATTGGTGGGAGGTATTGCCGGTGGAAGAAAGATACAGTTCTGTTCCAGAAAAAGAGACTCCTTCAGTTGAAATCTTTGATTATAACGCAGAGGCCTGCAACATAAAATTTTGGGATGTTCGTTCCGCGCCATGCCTCGACCCATTAGCGAATATTGAAACGAACCATGTGCGCTGGGTCAATGTAGATGGCCCATGCGGTGAAGAACTCTTAAAAGAGCTGGGAAGAGTATTTCACATTCACCCTTTGGTGATTCATAATCTTCGCAATCAATTTCAGCGCGCCAAAGTAGAAGAATACGATGGTTTTCTCTCCATTGTAACAAAGATGATTTATTTTTCGGGTGAAACGTTAATCATAGAGCACACCAATATTTTGCTCGGGCACAATTATGTGCTTACCTTTGGAGATACCAAGGGAGATGTTTTCGAGAGCATCCGCAGGCGCATTCAGGTGGATGGTCGTGTGCGCTCCATGGGAGCGGATCATTTGGCCTATTTGCTGTTGGATGCCATTGTGGATGGCTACTTTGATGTTCTTGAAACCATTGGCAACCAAATTGATGATTTGGAAGACAGCATTATGGAGCGGACAAGTAAGCAGCACTTGCTGCAAATCCGCTCCATTAAAAAACATCTTCTGCTGGTTAATCGGCATATCTGGCCTCTTCGCAACGTTGCCTCACTCATGGATAAAGAATCCAGTGAGCTGATTGCGCCGGAGTCTGAGCCGTACCTGCGCGATGTTTATAATCATATTATACAGGCCATCGATTCCACTGAAACCTACCGCGATTTGCTTTCTGGCCTAGCTGACCTGCATTACTCCAACATTAGCTTTCGCATGAATGAAATCATGAAGGTGCTTACCATTATCTCTACCATTTTTATTCCCCTTACCTTTATTGTGGGTGTGTATGGCATGAATTTTAAATATATGCCGGAGCTAAGCCAGCCGTGGGGGTACCCCATGGTATGGGCATTGATGGTGGGCATTGTGATTGGCATGCTTATCTTTTTTAAAAAGAAGAAGTGGCTTTAACTGCTGGAACGTTACCAATTTGTTCTTGATAATAATTTTTCATATGTTAAGCAGGTAGCTTTGAAATTTCAAGGCTACCTGCTTTTGAAGCTAGATGATAAGCAAGTTAATAGAACTGTTATAGCTTGAGGTCATTATTGTGACGTTAGATACGTTGTAAACATAGGTCTGCACTTCATAAGTGGAGGTTGTAGTGGTTGGAGCTACGTCTATATAAGTGTCTGATATATTATAGGTTATAGGATTTCCACCGGGACTATTAGTAACAGTTCCTGCTTGATTTATAGGATTTTGATAAAGCATGACCCCGTCACGATATAACTCATAGACCGAGTAAAATTGATAGAACTCTGTGGCAGCAATATACACGGTGAATGAGTAATTTACTTTCACTTGATTGCCTGCAGACACCGCTGCAGAAACAGACAATATAGGTACCCTTGTGCTTATAGGAGGATACATAGTCACATTGCTAGAGCTGACGTAGCTGGCCAATCGAACCCCACTCACTCCGGTTGGACCCGTATCTCCTGTTAAGCCAGTTGGTCCAGTCGGCCCAGTAGGACCCGTAGGCCCGGTCGCGCCAGTCTCGCCAACACCTGTGGGACCCGTAGGTCCAGTCGGCCCGGTTGGACCAGTCTCGCCAACACCCGTAGGGCCAGTCGGCCCAGTCGGCCCGGTAGCGCCGGTCTCGCCTACACCCGTGGGGCCAGTAGGACCCGTAGGCCCGGTTGGACCAGTCTCGCCAACACCCGTGGGTCCAGTAGGTCCGGTAGGCCCGGTTGCGCCGGTCTCGCCAACACCCGTGGGCCCAGTGGAGCCAGTCGGCCCTGTTGGCCCGGTTGCGCCAGTCTCGCCTACACCCGTGGGACCCGTAGGCCCAGTCGGCCCGGTCGCGCCAGTCTCGCCTAGACCTGTGGGGCCAGTAGAACCCGTAGGCCCGGTCGCGCCAGTCTCGCCAACACCCGTGGGGCCAGTGGACCCAGTAGGCCCGGTCGCGCCAGTCTCGCCAACACCCGTGGGGCCAGTGGGCCCAGTAGGCCCGGTAGGCCCGGTTGCGCCGGTCTCGCCAACACCAGTGGGACCAGTCGGCCCAGTCGGCCCAGTCGGCCCGGTAGCACCAGTCTCGCCAACACCAGTGGGACCAGTCGGTCCCGTTGGCCCGGTAGCGCCTGTATCGCCTACACCAGTGGGCCCGGTTGGACCGGTCTCGCCGGGTAAGCCTGTTGGTCCGGTAGGGCCAGTAGGACCGGTTGCGCCGGTCTCGCCAACACCCGTGGAACCAGTGGGCCCAGTCGGCCCTGTTGGCCCGGTTGCGCCAGTCTCGCCAACACCCGTGGGGCCAGTCGGCCCGGTTGCACCAGTCTCGCCAACACCCGTGGGACCAGTGGGTCCAGTCGGCCCGGTTGGACCAGTCTCGCCAACACCTGTGGGGCCAGTCGGCCCGGTTGCACCAGTCTCGCCAACACCCGTGGGACCAGTGGGCCCAGTCGGCCCGGTTGCACCAGTCTCGCCAATACCTGTGGGGCCAGTGGACCCAGTAGGCCCGGTCGCGCCAGTCTCGCCTAGACCTGTGGGACCAGTCGGTCCCGTTGGCCCGGTAGCACCAGTTTCGCCAACACCAGTGGGACCAGTGGGCCCGGTTGGACCGGTCTCGCCGGGTAAGCCTGTTGGTCCGGTAGGTCCAGTAGGACCGGTGGGACCTGTTGTAGAGTCATCCTCCTTTATTACCACAAGAGTAGCCGACAAAGGAATGAAAGTTGAATAATATACGATTGCATCACTTGCATTTACTAATGATACTGTAACTGGTGCAACAGTAACATCTATAATTCCCATTCCGACTACTTCACTTGTTTTAGCAGGAGAGTTTCCTTCCAGAAAATCTCCCTGAGAAGAAGAAAGTGCGAACACTATCCCGTTTGTAGATCTTGAGGATTGCGTTGCTACCCACCATTCAATCATATATCTTCCGGTTTCATTGAAGGTAATTATTCCGGTGAGAGCGTTGTAGTTGATATTTCCGGCAGAATAGACGATAGATTCAAAGAAAACGTTTTCCTCAACTGCAACGGAACCAGCACTGCTACGTTCTATTTGTAGTGCAATATTACTCATAAACATTCTCCCGTATTATATTTTTCATTAAATTAACTATTTGGCTTAATAAAACAGCGCTTTTCATAATATGTTAAGTTTTTTTGACATGTCCCATGCGTGTGAGTAAATTTGTTTTGTTAATAATTGTGAGAGTTGCTGAATCGAGGTTCGCATAAGGCAAGCTTCATAAAATGCCATATAGCAAAGAAATCCCCTTACTGATAGTTACAGTAGAGAGGATTTGATTGATAATATTAAAAAATAGAAATAAATAATTCTTTATTGAAACAAATTAATTTAACTATAACAAAGAAACCGCAATAACATAACGTTATTGCGGTTTTGGCGGAGAAAGAGGGATTTGAACCCTCGCGCCAGTTACCCGACCTACTCCCTTAGCAGGGGAGCCCCTTCACCACTTGGGTATTTCTCCAAATTATTTTATTTTAGGTTTGTCCATAAAAATGAATGGCGGAGGGGAAGAGATTCGAACTCTTGGTCCCTTGCGGGATCACTAGTTTTCAAGACTAGCTCCTTAAACCACTCGGACACCCCTCCAACACAAGGTGCGAGAGTTATGATACCATAACTTGTATGCTATGTCAATGGATTTTGCGCAATTTCTATGCAAAAAGTGCTGGTTTGTTCTGTTTTTTTCGATTTTATCCTTATTCTTTTAGTAATTGCCAGCGTTCCTTATAATCTGGCAAAACAGACGCTATCAGTGCGTAAAATTCTTTCCCATGGTTTTTATGGAGAATGTGTGCTAGCTCGTGAACCACGACATACTCTATCGCTGGCGTGGGATAGCGCATCAACCGCCAAGAAAAGCATAGCTTGTTTTTGGGGCTGCAACTGCCAAAGCGAGTTGCGGCGCCTGTAATTTGGATACCGGTAGGGGCAAGACCCATTTGTTTGGAGTAATAGGCGACTCTCTCCGGTAAAATTTCTTTTGCACGCAACAAAAGCTGCTTTTGCTCCTCCATAGTTGGTTCAGGGTGTTGGAGCGCCCGTTCGCGCTGGCGCTCCATGGCGTCTGTTATCCAGCTTTCACGCTGGGCCACAAATTCTTCAATTACCGCTTTCGAACAGCGCATAGGAGCTCTTACAATCACCTGTGTATCTCGGGTGACCTCTAGTGAAAGGGTCTTGCGTTTGGAGCGAATGAAGGTATATTCCGGTAGCATATGCCATCCTTTCTCCGTGTAGGTTAGTCGATTAGGTGGTGCGCATACCATTTGTTACCCTTTACACGGTGATAGAAGATGATTGCGCGAACACCCCACTCAATGATCATAGCAAGGTAAATGCCAATAAGACCAAAGCCAAGCGGGATTGCCAGCAGCCAACCGCTTGCTACGCGCAAAGACCACATACAGATAAGTGCAACAATGGAGCTGAACTTGGCGTCTCCTGCCGCTCGAATTGATGCTGGTATAATAAAGCTAGGGGACCATACAAAGGGCATGGCGAGTGCCGTTACAATTACAATACGGCGTATCTCGGGTATAATCTGCTCCGGCGGGTTGAAAACTCCGATAAGACCTGGTAACAGTGGCTGTACAAGCACCAGCATAAATACATAGCAAAGACTGGAGAGTATTAAAAAGGAACGAATGAATTTTCGGGAATCGTCAACTTGCCGCCGACCCATACACTGACCGATGATGGTTACAGCTACCTGACTAATGGTATTGCTCGGAATTTGCAGAATCATAATAATCGACCAGCAAATTGCGTTAGAAGTAATCGCCAAGGTTCCAAGCGCAACAATAAAGGTTTGCGTGAGCAGCTTGCCACCGTTAAAGAATACCTGCTCTGCGGCAAAGGGGAGGCCGATAAACATGATTTTACGAAGTATATCGCGGTCTGGGCGCAAAGCGCCTTTGTAATTAAAGTGAAGCGTATCGTCTAAGCGGATTAGAAAGATTAGGGAACAGAGCGCACCTAGCCAACGTGCAATGTTGATGGCAACTGCCATTCCGATAACCCCCCAATGGAAGACGGAAATAAATAGTAGGTTGAGCAGCACGTAAGATACGTTTGTAATGAGTGTGAGCGCCAAGGCGGGGCGGGTACGACCTACACCACGCAGGCAGCATACACTGCCTTGGTAAATTCCAAATGCAGGGTAAGAAAGAACACTGCCGAGCAGGTAAAGCCGGGCATTTGAAAAAACCTCTGCATCGGCACTGCCGAACAACAGCCACAAAACAGGGTCTCGAAATACAATCAATATAAGAGCCATGGCAAGCGCCAAAAGGGGCACTGCAGATACCGTTTGTTCCGTAGAGCGTGACACCATCTCGTTGTTATGGCTTCCTTGGTACTGCGCCACAACAACGGTTCCGCCGGTTGCCACCGCAACTAGAACAGTAGTCATGAGCAGGTTGAGGGAATCCACCATGTTAACGGCACTGATCGCATTCACACCTGCGGTGCTGATAAGTGCGGTGTTAAAAAAGTTGATACCCAAAATAAATGCCTGCTCTAAAAATACAGGGAGAGCCAGGGCGAGAATCTGCTGGTAGTGAATACTCTTACCAGATAGGTATTTTTCTAATAAATAAATTGATTTTTGTTTTATAATATGAAGCGTTTTGCTGTGCAATAAAATCACACCAATTCCTTTATAGCTATAATGGTCTAGGGTACGATACAAGTACCGGCGAAACAGGGGCTGTCCACCATCGGACTGGGACGCAAAGCGCAAGAAATTAAAAATAAACGTAGTAATGTGTTATACTATACAACGAAACGTAAGGTTTGTCACGGGATAACGAACCCAAAAGAAGTAAAAAATTCATTCTAATTTCAGGCACTTTTGCTTTCACATATAAAGAGTTGCCAAATAAAGTGAAATTGTTACAAGCCTTATGTTGGTAGTTATGATATGGAAGTATTCGCTTTCTTGGTTTTATGTTATAATAAAGCAAAGCTTTGAATGTATAGAGGTTATGAAAGCAGCTGCTTTCATAACCATCACAGCGTAAGCAAAAGTAAAGCTAAAAATTGAAATCTTCTTATTTATTATATCGTATAATTATGCGCAAAGTGTTGCTGTCTTTATAAATAAAAGAGTGAAATCGTAATTTTTCTCTATGCTAATTTGTTGTCTGATAGAAAGGGTGTACAGTACTAATGGATGGAACCCAAAGAAAAAATATAACGGTTGGCGCATGTGTGGATGTGGTTCAAAAGCAAGACCAGCGAACGGGCAAATTAACCCGAGGGCGTGTTTCTCGCTTACTCACCAAAAGCCCAAGCCACCCTCACGGAATAAAAGTAATGCTGGATTCTGGCATTGTAGGCCGAGTACAGCGTGTATTAGAGCAACAGGAGGAAGCATAATGGAGTTATTGTTTGTGTGCTACCCCAAATGTACTACCTGCCAAAAAGCAAAGCGTTGGCTTTTGGAGAATGGCATTGCAATACAGGAGCGCAACATCAAAGAGCAAAATCCCTCGAAAGAGGAGCTTGCCCAGTGGCAGCTTGCATCCGGCTTGCCTATGCGTAAGTTTTTTAATACCAGCGGCTTGCTTTACCGCGAGCAGCAGCTTTCGAAAAAACTGCCGGGAATGAGTGAAGAAGAGCAGCTCGAGCTGCTTTCAACGGATGGAATGCTCGTTAAGCGACCAATTGTAACTGATGGCAAAATTGTTTTGGTTGGTTTCCGAGAGAAAGAATGGGAAGAAGCACTACTGAAATAATGGGTAAAGAAAAAGACCCAAAACAGCGGATATCATCCTCCACTCCTTTTTGAGTCTTTTTACGGTTATATGCTTTTGCATTTTGTGTTTTTCGGGTTACGGGGTTTAGGCCGCCCCAATTGGCACGCTTTTGCAGGTCTAGCTTTCTTCGCTGCGATTTACTCATTTTATCCCGTGGTATCATTTTATCCACTGATAACACATCCTTTCTGTATGTTAGTATAGCACAAAAATAGAGAAAAGTCACATTCAAATGGCTGCTTTTAGGGTATGGTAAAATGTGCGAAACTGTGCTATACTTCAAATGTAAGAATGGTTATCATTTTATGAGCACTGAAAGGGGAACAAAGCATGAGAAGAGCAATTCGTAAAACAGTAACCGGCAGCACACAGTACGATGGTGCGGGGGTGCGCTTGGTGCGTGTGATTAGCCGACCGGACGTAGAAGAATTTGACCCTTTTTTAATGTTAGACGCCTTTGATTCAACAGACCCGGCAGATTATGTGAAGGGTTTTCCGTGGCATCCCCATCGTGGAATTGAAACGGTCACTTACCTCATAGAGGGTACCATAGAGCACCAAGACAGCCTCGGAAACCGCGGCAGTATTGATAACGGCTGTTGCCAATGGATGACGGCAGGCAGGGGAATTTTGCACCAAGAGATGCCGAAGGAAAGCCCCCGTATGCTAGGCGTTCAGCTTTGGCTGAACCTACCGGCAAAGGATAAGATGACAGTACCGAAATACCACGACATTCGGGCAGAGCAGGTACCCGCAGTAGAAAATGATGCAGGTATAACGCGGGTAATTGCCGGTAGCTACAAGGGAACCAATGGCCCTGGGCAAGGGGAATATGTTCCGATGACGATGCTCGATGTAGAGCTAAAGCCCGGCAGTGAGTGGACGTGCACGACGCCTACCAATCATACCGTCTTTTTATATGTGGTGCGTGGGGCGGGCAGCTTTGCCGAGCAGAATGGTGAAGTTCCCGAAAAGCATGCGGTGCTTTATGGCAAGGGCGATGAGTTTTCTGTAACCGCGAGTGAACTAGGTGTGCGTTTTCTAGTATTCAGTGGCCCTGAACTAAACGAACCCATTGCGTGGGGAGGCCCCATTGTAATGAATACGCGCCAAGAATTACAGCAAGCCTTTTTGGAGCTGGAGCAAGGCACGTTTGTAAAAGATTGAGAAGTGAAGAAGAGGAAAGGCGAGCCAAAGCAGGCTCGCCTTTCCTTTTTAGAGAGATTAGTTTTCGAGGGAACAATCGCTTAATTCGTTTTCTTTTGCTTGGCGAAATAATGCTCCATCGCCTGCGACAAGAATAAAGACAGCCCTTCGCCAAAGCGGTCAATGTTATCTGTAAATCGAGTGTCATTTACATAAAGCTGGCCTAGCCCTGCAAAGGCTTCTGGTGAGTAGTGGTAGCCAAAGTTGTCGTTCAGAAAATGATAATACACATCCATCTGTTCCATTACCTCGGGTGAGTCTGGCGGCAAATGGCGAACCTCGGCAAGTGTACGGAATAGTTCGTTCATTTGCTCTGAAAGAGCTTCTTGCCCCTCTTTCCCTAATACGGCAATTGTTTGGCTGCTTTTTTCAACGGCCTCTTCGCCCCAACGGTGTTTGGCTTCCTCTTTATAAGGATTTTTTGAAAGGTCAAAGCCCTCAAACTTTTCTTTTGGTGTCATGGTGATTTCTCCCTTCCATGTTTGGTGAGTTTTGAGTAGGGTATTGAGCATGGTGTCAATCCGTTTACGCTCGTGCATTAAATACTGTTTTTGAATCTCAAACGCTTGTTCTTGGTTATACCCGGGGTTTTCGAGCATTTCTCGGATGACAGAGAGGGGGAATCCGCATTCCTTAAAGAATAGTATCTGCTGCAGCCGGTTCAAATCTTCGTCGGAATACTCCCGGTACCCGTTTTCACGGTTTCTTTTCGGGATTAAGAGGCCGATTCTATCATAGTGGTGGAGCGTGCGCACGCTTAGGCCAGTTAGACTTGCAACCTCGTTGATATTCATTTGAAATTCCTCCTCTCAAAAAGAATCATAAGCTATGACGCCGCGTCAGAGTCAATACCTAAATTAAAATAATTTAAATGTTATAAAAAGAAAACGGAGTAACTCTTAACAATAGAGTACCCCGTTTTGTGATCAATTGAAAGTAGATGAGATTATTACGCTCTGGTATCCAACCGGCTGCCAGTGCTTTCTATGCCCGTTGGTAAAGAGGGCGAAAACCGAATGCCTGAAATCTCACGGTAATATTTGTCCTCCGCAGAGTTCAGTCGATTTAGAAAGCTGCTGCTCATCATTTGTTCCTGCGGTGTTGCTGTCCAAGTCCATCCATATGGGTTATGGCTCATCACTGTTTGACCAAGTGGACTGCACTTTAAATCAAAGGTGTTTGGCTCTAAATCTGAGCCGGTTACCACCATTGTGCCAGAGTTTAGAGAAATGTTGTAACGGCCGTCCTTGGTTGGCTTTTCCATACGGTCTTTTTGATTTAGATAATCAATAATATTTTTTGGTCCATTAACGTTTTTATTGGGTTCATTGCTCGATTTGTTAAAATATTGCTGCGCTTCGTTTGCTAAAGCAGCTCGATCGGGCGATACGGCAGAAATATACTGAGCCCTTGCATTTTCAGCAACAGACCATAGCCGGTTATATTTACTGTCATCCTGCTGGTAATGTGCTTCCGCCAGTAATTTTGCCAGATTATCAATAATAGAATCAAACTCAGTATCGGATGGCCGTTCCATTCCTTTATGCGGGGTAGTATTCCAATTGGGAACATCTAATTTGGATCCGGTATTGGATTTCCCCTTTTGTATTTGAGGGGATTCACTCACTCCTAACGTATACATTCGTAACCTCCAGCTTGTTTGATTCTTACTTACTCCCTTTTTATATCGACTGTGTTTTAGAATACTTAATACACAATTGCGGTTTCTCTCAAAAATACTCTAAAAGAAAAAGGATGCTGCGTAAAACAGCATCCTTTTTCTTATCATAATAATTCGATGATTATTTGGAAGGAACAACGGCACCTGCGTAGGTGTCTTCAATATACTTTTTAATGTCATCGCTTTTAAGCACTTCGATAAGAGCCTTAATTTCGGGCTTGCTTTGGTCGCCTTCACGCACTGCAATTACATTTACATAAGCAGTAGCAGCCAGAGAAGCATCGGATTCAGCCGCAAGCGCGTCAGCAACTTTTAGGCCGCCTGCAATGGCATAGTTACCATTAATAACGGCAAGGTCAACATCAGGCAGAGAACGGGCGGTTTGTGCCGCTTCAATTTCCTGAATCTTCAGGTTCTTTTTGTTCTCAGTAATATCATTCTTGGTAGCGGTGATTCCGGCATCTTTCTTCAGCTTAATCAGACCCTGGTCTTGCAGCAGAAGAAGTGCACGAGCTTCGTTTGTAGTATCGTTGGGAACAGCGATGGTTGCGCCGTCTTTCAAATCGGCCAAGGCTTTGGTTTTGCCTGCATAAATGCCGAATGGCTCGTAGTGAATATCTCCGGCAGAAACAAGGTGTGTGCCCTTTTCCTTGTTAAAATCATTGAGGTAGGTAATGTGCTGGAAGTAGTTTGCATCCAGCTCCTTGTTTTCAAGTGCAAGGTTGGGCTGTACATAATCGTTGAATTCCTGAATGTTCAGTTGGTAGCCCTTTGCTTTGAGAAGCTCGTTTGCTTTCTTCAAAATATCTGCATGAGGTGTGGGGGAAGCACCAATTTTAATGGTTTTCAGCTCTGCTGCTGAACTAGAGCCGGGTGCTGCAGCTGCACTGCTGTTGGAAGAACCATTGGAGCAGCCAGCCAGAGCTGAAACAGAAAGAGCTGCCACTAATAGTAGAGAAAGAATTTTTTTCATAATAATATACCTCCATACGTTTCGTATCTGTTTTAGAATTTGCGCTTGTCACTTCTACTGGCGAAGCGCATGCCGATTTCTTGAAAAATTTGTACAAGTACCACCAGCAGAGCAACGGTAATAAGCATAATGTCTGTTTGATAGCGGTAGTAGCCGTAATTCACCGCAATGGCTCCAAGACCGCCGCCGCCTACAAATCCCGCAATTGCCGAATACCCCAAAATGGTAGCGAATGCAATGGTTGCACCGTTAATTAAAGAGGGGAAAGCCTCTGGTATAAGCACCTTCTTAATAATTTGCCAGTTTGAGGCACCCATAGAGTGAGCCGCCTCAATCACACCTTTATCAACCTCCATTAAGGAGGATTCCACCATTCGGGCGATAAAGGGAGCCGCCGAGAAGGTTAATGGAACAATAGCTGCTGTGGAACCAAGCGAGGTGCCCACAATAGCACGTGTTACCGGAATAATCATAACCATTAAAATTAGGAACGGAATGGAACGTGTAATGTTTACAATAATGTCTAAGGTCTTATAAACCGGTGCATTGGGGCGTATACCATCTTTTGCGCTGATTACAAGCAGTATGCCAAGCGGCAAACCAATAATGTAACTGAATATAGCGGAAAAGAGCGTCATATAAAGCGATTCGCCTATGCCAACCAGCAGCATTTGAATCGTTGCATTATCCAACATGGCCGGTCACCTCCTCAACAGTTAGCCCACGTCTTTGCAGGTAGCGCAGCATATTCTCCCGTAGGGATTCTTGCTGGGGCACCTGAATTACGATTTGGCCAAATGCCTTCCCGTCTATATTTTTCGTGTCCGCATAGATAATATTTACGGGAATTTTAAACTCCAGCACCATATCTGCAATAACGGGCTCAAAAGAGGAGTTACCGTCAAATACAATGCGGTAGCTGGTGGAAGAGGCGTCTTGAGCTGAGAAGGGTTCGCTCTTGCGGCCATCCGGGTAAACCAGTTTTTGTGCCGCCGCTGTTTTGGGGTGAAAGAAGATTTCTTCCACACTGCCAACCTCGGCAATATGGCTCTTGTCAATAATCGCAACGCGGTTGCATATTTGCTCGATGACACTCATTTCATGCGTAATAATGATAATAGTTATGCCCAGCCGCTGGTTAATGTCTTTCAGCAAAGCCAAAATAGATGCGGTTGTGGTGGGGTCAAGTGCACTGGTGGCTTCGTCGCAAAGCAGAACCTTCGGGTTTGATGCCAAAGCCCGGGCGATGGCTACTCTTTGCTTTTGGCCGCCAGAAAGCTGAGAGGGGTATGATTTTGCACGGTCAGAAAGCCCAACCAGCTCCAGAAGCTCTGTTGCACGTTTTTTAGCCGTTGCTTTGTCTACGCCTGAAATTTCAAGCGGAAAACAGATGTTATCTTCTGCGTTACGCTGCATCAGCAGGTTGAATTGCTGAAAAATCATCCCCATTGAACGGCGTACTGTACGAAGCTGAACGTCGTTTAACATGGCAATGTTGTTGCCTTCAAACAATACACGGCCAGCCGTGGGGCGCTCGAGTAGGTTAATGCACCGTACCAAAGTACTTTTACCGGCGCCGCTCATACCGATAATACCGAAAATATCCCCTTGCTGAATTTGCAGATTAATATCTTTTAAGGCGTGAACAGTGCCGTTTTTTGTTTGGAATGTCTTTTCCAAATCTTGAATCTCAATCAAGTTTTGAGATGCCACAAGATTCCCTCCTTTTCTACAATAACCCTAATAGTATATACCAAAATGCGCAGTTAGTAAATGGGGAGCATCGCGGTTCAAACAGGGTTTTGTAAAAAGAATTCTCTTGCCAGCTCAAATGGAATTTGTGCGGTTGCAAGTGTTCTAAAATGCTCATCATCACAGCAAAAGTGCGCGCGTTTTGCTGTGTGGCCGCCAAGCATTTTACAAGCCTTGCGGGTATTGTTTATTTGTTTCGCTCTTGTTTAATGGGGATACATTTATTATAGGAACCGTTTCCGTATTTGTCAACGAAAAAGTCATATAAGACATATAGGGTTTATCTATTTAGTGGTATAGCTTTAATGTATGACTCCGCTATTTTTCAATGCGCAGCCTATAATTCGGTTGCTTTTTGGCAGTTTTGCGCTGTTTTCCCTCTGCTTTTTTACGCTGGCGGCACTTTGCGAGATAATTTGAGGTTTCGTCTATGACTTCGCCACTCAGTAGGAACAGTGCAATTAGGTTGGGGAATGCCATCAGGCTATTGAAAATATCGCTGATATTCCACACAAGGTGTAAATCCAGCGTACAGCCAGCAATGGCGGAAAGGGCAAATAAAATGCGAAACGCAGGTACAGCCCGGTTACCAACTAGGTAGCGTACCCCACATTCGCCGTAATAAGACCATCCCAACAGGGTTGCAAATGCAAACAGAGTGATACAAATAGAAATGAGTACCCCACCATAGTTGCCGAATACAGACGAAAAAGCCGCCGCAGAGAGCGCGACTCCGTCTTTACCGCTCTCCAGACTACCGCTGCATAAAATAACGAGTGCTGTTATCGTGCACATAATAATCGTATCGAGAAACACTTGGAAAATGCCCCACATGGCTTGTTCCACCGGTTCTTTCAGCGTACTGCCGGAGTGCGCCATTACGGAGCTGCCAAGCCCGGCTTCGTTGGTAAATACTCCACGGGAAACGCCGGTTTTTAATGCGTTTGCCATGGCGGCGCCGCCAATTCCACCCGCGGCTTGACGCAGGCCAAACGCTTCTTCTATAATTTGTTGAAAAACCGCTGGCAGTACCTGACGGTGGCAAAATAGAACAATGCCAGCCGCAACGAGGTAACCGATTGCCATAAAAGGTACTAGGAATTCTGATACGCGGGCAATGCGGCGAATGCCCCCAAAGGTCATAATAATTAATAAAACAGCAAGCACCACGCCGGTAACGGGCAGAGCAATGCCAAAGCTGTCTTGCAGAGCACCGGCAATGGAGTTTGACTGCGCCATGTTACCCATCCCAAATGATGCCAGCACACAGCCAATGGAGAACATAATAGCAAGCCCCCGGCTGTGGATGCCGCGCTCCAAATAATACATTGCGCCGCCCATCCAGGTGCCGTCTGAATTTTTAATTCGGTATTTCATGCCTAGAACGTTTTCAGAGAAAATGGTCATCATTCCAAGCAGTGCAGAAATCCACATCCAGAATATAGCACCGGCTCCGCCAATTGTTATGGCTGTGGCGACCCCTACAATGTTGCCAGTTCCAATGGAGCCTGCCAGTGCGGTAGAGACCGCCTGAAAGGGTGAAATGCCCTCCTTACTACGTGACTCTCGGCTTAAAAGTTTACCAAATGTATTTTTAACCCACAAACTACAATGAGTAAATTGAAAGAAGCCAGAGCGAAAGGTGAAATTGGCTCCCGCAAGCAAAATGGCAGCGAGAACTGGCCACCCCCAAAGCAGGGGATGGAGAATATCGTTTAGTTTTTCAATTGTCGCAGAAATGTTCAAAAAAAGCGCCTCCTCCTACAACCTGTACTAACAGGTGTATTCAAAGACGCATTTTTTCATTCGTTGAAAAGGGGAAGAATCCAATTATAGTGCTTCAATTTCATCTAGCCACAAACGGGAGCTTGCATCACTCGGCATGCGGAAGTCTCCGCGTGGAGAAAGGGTGACCGTTCCCACCTTGGGGCCATCCGGCAAGCACGAGCGTTTAAATTGCTGGGCGAAGAAGCGGCGGTAAAAAATCAGCATCCATTTTTTGATGGTCTGGTCATCGTAGCTTCCTGCAAACGCCATGCATGCCATACGGTAAATCTTTTTTGGGTGGAAGCCGAAACGCAGCATATAGAACAGGAAGAAATCGTGCAGCTCATATGGGCCAACCAAATCCTCGGTCTTTTGAGAGATTTCTCCGTTTACCGGAGGAAGAAGCTCGGGACTTACCGGGGTATCCAAAATATCAAGCAGCAGCTCCCGTACCGTGGGTTCGCTATATTCGGCGGCATGGCGTACCAAGTGGCGCACTAAGGTTTTGGGAATAGAGGCATTGACACCGTACATAGACATATGGTCGCCATTATAGGTTGCCCAGCCAAGTGCAAGCTCTGAAAGGTCGCCGGTACCAATAACGATACCACCCGTTTGGTTTGCAATATCCATTAAAACTTGCGTGCGTTCTCTTGCCTGCGAGTTTTCATAGGTCACATCGTGAACCTTGGGGTCGTGGCCAATGTCTTTAAAGTGCTGTTCTACCGCGGCAGCAATCGAGATTTCGCGGAAAGTAACGCCAAGGCTTTCCGCAAGCCCAGAAGCGTTGTTTTTGGTACGGCTGGTGGTACCAAAGCCTGGCATAGAAACAGCGGTAATTCCCTCACGGGGAATGTGAAGTGAATCGAATGCTCGTACCACAACCAGCAAAGCTAGTGTGGAATCCAGCCCGCCAGAAAGGCCAATTACGGCAGATTTGCCACCGGTATGGCGAAGACGGGTTTTCAGCCCCTCTGCCTGCATATTTAAAATCAGCTCGCAACGCTCGTATAAATCCGCAGAGTCGGAAGGAACAAACGGCAGGCAGGGGAAGGTGCGGTGTAGCTCAAGAGGAGCGGGACTTAGATTGAACGGAATGGTTGTACAGCCGCTGCCGCTCTGCCAAGTGGTCATGCGGCGGCGTTCCTGCACCAAGCGCTGCAAATCAATATCGGCACACAGCAATCCGGTGGTAAATAAAGGTGCCTCCGCCAACAGATTGCCATTTTCTGCAATCAGGTTATGCCCAGAGAATACCATGTCTGTTGAGGATTCTCCCTCGCCCGCGTCTGCATACGCATAGGCAGCTACCAGCCGCGCAGATTGACCCGCAACGAGGGAGCGGCGGTAAGAGGCTTTGCCGATGACTTCATCGCTCGCGGAGGGATTTACAATAATGGTAGCGCCGCAGGAGGTCAACTTTGCGGAGGGTGGTTCAGGCATCCACAAATCCTCACAAATTTCTACTCCTAGAACCAGTTCTGGAATCGAGCGGCAGCAAAACAGTAAATCACCGCCAAGCAGGGTGTTTTGCCCACAAAACGAGATTTCACAGGTGGCGGGCGAAGGCGAAAAATGGCGTGCTTCGTAGAACTCGGAATAGTTTGGAATGCTGCGCTTGGTGGCCAGCCCCAAAATTTTACCCTGATGGATTACTGCGGCGGTATTATACAGCTCTGCGTTGAGTGCAACGGGAACCCCAATTACCGCAATGGTTTGCATATCTCGTGTTTCTTTCAGAATACGAGTGAGTGCCTCCTGTGCGCCCTCAATTAAGGTGCTGTCGCGAAACAAGTCGCCGCAGGTGTAGCCAGTGATGCACAGCTCGGGGAAAACAACAACGCCTACCTTTTGCTGTTCCGCCTGACGCATCAGTTCAATGATGGCTGTGCTGTTGTGCTGGCAGTCCGCAATGCGTATCACCGGAGTAGCAGCGGCTATTCTGAAAAAACCGTCTTTCATTTCAAATATTCCTCCAATTGGAATGGCTCATTGCTCAAAAATAGCAAGCCTTTTCCGTAATCTAAAATAAGTAGAGTGAGTACAACGGAGAAAAGGGCGCGCATTCGGCGCGCCCTCATTAACGGGTGGAATAATTCTCTTTTAGTGCTGGGGGACACACTGCAACATCCGGCATATAGCGGCGCATACCTTGCAGTGTAAACTGCTTGCTGCTGCAATAAAAAATACCGCGGCGCACACGGTTCAAGTTACTTAAACAGTTCGCGCCCTTTCGCTCTCTCAGGTGCATTTTCAAAACATAATACACACAGCAAAATCCGGTTTTACGGCAAAGAGCACGGTAGGCTTTTTCGTAGTCGGAGTAAACCCCCACGCTCTCGAGTGTGGTTCGAACCATGGCAGTAGCGCGAATAAAATCGTTAATCTTGTCCGCGTTAATGGTAGCCAGTGTACTTGTGCTCTGCTGGCTATAATAATACAGCGCTTTGTCTATAACGGCAACCTTGTTTGCATGAGAAAATAATTTATTCGCAGTCGCCAAATCTTCAAATGCCATGGTAGGAAAGGTAATATCGTAATCGGTAAACAAAGTTCTCTTATAAATTTTATTCCAAACCAGACTTTGAATCTGGGTGTCATGCAAAAGCTTGTTCATAGCTACATCACGGCTGAAAACACCGTGGCAGCGGAAGGGGTACTTGTACAATACATCGGAACGGACAAAATGGTAATAATAATAGCAACAGGCAATGTCCGCATCGTTGTCAGTAGCGGCGTGGTATAGTTCCTCCAAAAAGTAAGGGGAGACATAGTCGTCGCTGTCTACAAAACAGAGGTATTCTCCTCTGGCCTGTTCCATCCCGCGGTTGCGGGCCATCGACATTCCGGCGTTCGCCTGGTCGATTACAACAATGTTCGCATAGTTCCTCTCAAATTCGCGAAGAATGGCAAGGGAGCCATCCTTAGAACCGTCATTAACGGCTATAATTTCAAAATCTTGAAATGTTTGGTGAACCAGAGTGGAAAGACACTTGCCGATAAAAGGCTCCACATTGTAGACGGGAATTACCACGCTGATTTTGGGGTCTTTCTGATTGTTATGATTCGGCAAAGCTCATTTCTCCTTTCATTCAAGTCTTAGTATCCCGCTTTTCATGTAAATTGATACATGACGGCTGCGGGAACAGGCAATTGGCCCACTCAAAGGCAGTTATTGGCCTGCCTCCACTTGTTCGGAAGCATCTGGAACCTCAGGATCGTTTTGCGAGGAAACTGGCTGAGAGGATGACGTGTGGGAAGATGCCGGAGCCTGTGAGGATGGTGCATGGGATGCCGGTGCAGAGGAAGCTGGTTTGCCTGCCGCCGCTGAAGAGGCTGGCGGCGCAGAGGAAGCAGTAGCGGAAGATGCCGTACCTTCCGTTCCGGGACCCACTTTATAAATATTCGCAATGGCTCGGTAATAGCTGTTTGGAAGAGCTTCTGTTTTTACAACCTTACCATCACGGTAGAAAATGCGTTTTGCAGAGGCCCGAATGCCGGCGTTTCCCTTGCGGTCAAGTACCTTTTGGCCTTTTTTCAGGCTTTGGTCTACCACAAATTGGTCTGCTGGCTGTGCAACGGTACCAGTATTGTTCGAAACCACCTCAATGGAGTCGTAGTCCGGCGATTGGTAGCCATATAACGTAACCGTTACCTTAGTGCCGGTCATGCCTGCCACAATGTACACCGGGAATTCGGTAGGATTTTTAAATTGAAAATCCAAATAAGGGTAGCTTACGGTTGCATCAAGACCCACTGGCACATACGACGACTGCCACATGTGGTTGGAACGGTTTGTAATGGCCATGTTCGAGCGAATCGCGGCGCCATATAAAGTGGAAGAAACCTGGCAAACACCGCCGCCGTACTCCATTACTTTTTTTCCACCGGAAATCGCCACAGCCTTGCGATAGCCGTTTTGCGGCAGGTTAGTGTCTCCCGTAGCGGTATTAAATGAAAATACAGCACCAGGCTTAATGACTTCGCCATTGATGGCGGAAGCCGCCAGCTTCATATTATGGTTGCCATCCGCCGAGTTGGTAGATGTAGTGGTGTAAGTACCCAGCTTTTGCATGTGGCCTTGTAGGTGTGCCTGCGTTACGTCGAAGGCAACTGCTTTTACCGGAACGGCAATGCTGCCTGATTCATTATTTTTCACCAGTGCGTTCACTTGTGAAAAAAGAGAATCGCTTTCTACCGCAAGGCCATCTTTCCCGTCTGCATAACGGAAGGTAGCGGTCGTGGTGTCAAACGATGCAACGGTAGCGTTAACAGGTGCAACGTTCACGGCTTTCTCAATTTCTGCCAGCTTTTGCTTTAAAACCGCTTCGTCGTGTGTGGGAGTAAGGTTATATTCTTTATGTGATGCTTTTAGTTCTTTAATTCGCTTTAAACGCTCTTCATCGCTACCAGTTCTGGCATAGGCATACGCTTCGTCTAACACTTCTTGTGTATTAAAGCGGTACCCTAAATCCTGCGCGGTGAGAGTCCAGTTCTTATCTTCATAAGAAAGCTCTATATTAATTTTAGGCAAAAATTGTGGCTCAGCATCCGTTACGGCTTTCAAAGCCTCTTCTTTGCTTTTTCCGCCTAATTCAATACCGGCTACAACCGTACCGGTGTAATAATGATCCGTTTGCAAAAGATTGTTTTCGTTGCGCTGTTGTTCTTGCTGTTGGTAATAGGAATAACCGGCAAATACAGCGCCTCCTAAAATAAGAATGCCCGCTGCTGCAGCCAGTAGTTTTTTCCAACCGCCAGAGGCATTTTTGCTGTGTTTCGGGGAAGAAGAATATAAGTCATTAAAAGAATCCTCTTGTTGTGTTCGAGCCGTTTGGTTCATGCGTTAAATCCTTCCTTCCTTGAAACCAATAATCGTAATGTTAGATAAATAGAAAGCCAGAAAATAGCTGAAAAAAATAATAACAATAAGGCTTTTCGCGACTCTATTTTATCGCCTTTTAAAGAGAATGTAAAGTTACAGCTTTTACATAAGTTTCAAAACTCCCTTTTTTCCGTAAAATATTTACAAATGGAGGCTTGAAACTTAGTGGGAAATACTATATTGTATAAATACGCGGCTCTGCGGCAAGAAATGCGGCAGACTAGCGAAATAGTACAGGCATAAAAGCAAATTTGCTTTGACTGTGCTGTTTTGCGGAAAGTAGGCCTTTTCTTTTTCTGCACGGCCGGAATTGTATTTTAAAATACGCAGAACGGAATTGTTCCGCTCTGACAGGAGGAACCTTCAGGTGAAAATACTCATTTTATCTGCGGCGACCGGAGGCGGCCATTTACGAGCATCCCACGCAATTGAGTCGTACCTTTTGGAAAACACCACAGATGTTGAAGTGAAAGTGGTGGATGCACTAAAAACCATTCACCCAATATTAGATAAAACAGTATGCGAGGGATACCATTTTTTAGCTACCAAAACGCCGAAAATGTTTGGTTTGCTGTACCAAAAATCGAATGAAGAAAGTCCACTGGCACAAATGGTGCCAAAATTTAACAGTTTGTTTGGCGTGCGTTTAATGCCGCTGTTGGAGGAATACCAGCCGGATGTTATTATTGCCACACACCCCTTTGTTACCGAAATGGTTTCCCATTTAAAGGAAAAAGGGCATGTAAAGGCACCGCTTATTTGTGTAATGACAGACTACGGCCCGCACAAGGCATGGATTTCAGACAAAGTAGATGCTTACATTGTCTCAAATGAGGACATGATTCCCGATATGGAAGCAATGGGAGTTCGCCGCGAGATTGTGTTCCCGTTTGGCATTCCAGTTTACGATGTGTTTTTTGATAAGGCAGATAAGGCTGCTCTACTGGAAGAGCTGGGAATGCAGCGCGATGTTCTGACCATTTTAATTATGGCGGGCAGCTTTGGTGTTTCAAACATCCTGCAAATTTATGAAGATATTGTCTGTCTCGACTTCCCGTTCCAGATTATTGTAATTACCGGGCGCAACGAAAAATTGTTCCAGGCATTTGAAGACAAAATTGAAGAGTGCCGCATAAGCCCAAAAAAAGGCTGCAAGCACACACGCCTTGTTTTCTTTACCAATGAAGTAGAAAAGTATATGCACGCGTCCGATTTAATCATTACAAAGCCCGGTGGCCTTACGGTTTCAGAAGCGTTGGCTTGTAATGTTCCGCTGGCGGTGTTTGATGCAATTCCCGGGCAGGAGGAGGATAACGCAAACTTCCTCATGAGCCACGATATGGCGGTTCGTATCCGTAAGGGTGACGATTGTGCTGGTACTATTTCTGAATTGCTGCAAAACCGTGAAAAGCTTGAGAAAATGCGGCAGTCCTGCCAAAGCTTTGATAAATCGCAGTCTTCCAAAAACATCCTCTCACTCATTTATGAATTGGTGGGCAGGGAAGAAGCAATTGAGGAAATGAAATAAAGAGAGAGAGTTTCTTTCGCTGTTGCAAAGGAACCCGGAATATTCACAAAAGGGAAGCCCCAACCGTAGTTTTACGACGGTTGGGGCTTCTTATTGCATAAAAGAGGAATTTGCACGAGTAAAACGAAAGAAAATAGCTGGCAAAATCACTCTTTTATAGCTGATTTATTGAGCCGGGCCCAAAATTTTTTCCATATTTTCCAGTTGGTCAATATGAACGATGGTTACGACCTTATCACCGCCCTGCAGCATGGTTTCACCACGGGGAATCAGCAAATCGGAATTGCGGATGATGGCAACGAGAACGCATTCCGTGGGGAGCTGAATGTCTCTTAACAGCTTGCCCTGTACCGGGGAACCGGGGCTTACCATGCGCTCAATCAGTGAGTATTTACCGCCGTGCAGCTTTAAGAGGGTCATCATGTCGCCCATCGACATTTCTTCTGCCACCAGGCGTGCCATCAAGTCTGCCTGATTTACAGCCGCATCCACACCCATAATCGGGGTGAACAGCCATGCGTTTTTGGGGTTGTTTACGCGACCAATCACACGGCGAACGCCATATTCCAAACGAGCGAGTGTGCCAATTACGAGGTTGTTTTCATCGGAACCGGTGACGGCGGCCACAACGTCCGCCTCACGAATACCAGCAGTTTCTAAAAGCAGGGGTTCTGCACCATTGCCTTGCAGAATCGTATCGTGCGGCAAAACCTTTTTTAGTACCTCAATACGGCTGTCCTTTGCCTCAATAATTTTAATGGAATGGCCTCGTTCAATTAACAGCGTTGCAAGGTAGCAGCCTACCTGCCCGCCGCCAACAATTATAACCTTCATGTTTATATCCCCCTCACATCGTTTTGCCAAGCAGCTTACGGAGCTGGGCACCAGAAGCAGACGTTTCTGCAATATACACTACGTCTCCCTTTTGAAAAACCGTGCCAGTAGTGGGCAGCAGCGTTTTGTTCTGGCGTTCAATCGCAACTACATGGATGTCGCCTACCACGGTTAGTTCCGTTACCCGGTGACCAACCAGCAGGGAGGGAAGCTCAACACGTAACAGCTCTGCCTCGCCACTGCCGAAGCTGTAAACCTGGTTGAGGGTGGAGTAAGAGAGGAGGTCTGACGCACGCTTAATTCCCCATGTGGTAGAGGAAAGAGTTTGCACGCCGAGCCTCTTATAAATTTCAGCCTTTTCACGGTCATACAACCGTGCAACCACCTTGGGAACGTGGTAAATTTCTTTTGCAATACGAGCAATTACGGCGTTTGATTCGTCGCTGGAGGTAAAAGCCGCCAGCGCATCGGTACGCTCAATTTGCGCCTTTTGCAGTACGTCTTTGTCAAAGCCGATGCCTTCTACGGTTTTTCCTTGAAATTGTTTCCCTAGTTTTTCAAACGCTGCTGGGTCAGAGTCGATAACCGTAACAGAGTGACCGGCTTTACTCATGGCCTGCGCAAGGCCGGAGCCGTTGCGCCCGCACCCTACAATAATAACTTTCATCGAATAGCCTCCCTTTTTGCGTCTTTCGGCATTGTGTGATTGGGTTTATTATGGTGGTTTGCCTTTTTGCGGTCAGACCAGCGGAGGTACGCTTTGCGGGCTTCGTCTAAGAGAAGCATGGCAAAAGGAATAAACAGAAGCATACCTAGGTGGCTTAGCGGCAAGGGCGCTGTATTGAACAGATTCTGCAGGAAGGGCAGCGGCAGCACGACAAGGCATGCAAGGAGTGTAAACTCTACCGCTATGCCGATTAAAATTAAGCGATTGGTAAATACACCAATTTTAAAAACGGACGTACGGTCAGTACGGCAGGCAAATACAGCGCCAACCTGTGACAGAACAATGGCTGCAAAGGTAATGGAGGTGGTCATCCGATACGCAAGTCCATCCGCAGCGAGCGGTACAGCGGGCCAGCCCATCAGGTAATTGAGGAAGAAGTAGGCTGCAATACCGAAAATTGCTTCCAGCATACCGTACCAGAGAAATGCCCGAATAATTAAGGGGCGGTTGAGCAGTGCGTCCTTGCTAGAGCGCGGGGGTGCGTCCATGACGCCTTCCTCCGGTGCTTCAGAGCCAAGACCCATTGCGGGAACCATGTCGGTTCCAAGGTCAATCGCAAGCACCTGCATAATGGTTAACGGCAGAGGAATCAACCCGCCAGAGAACAAGTACAATACCATGGGCACGGCACAGGACATATTACTGGTGAAGATATACAGCACAAACCGGCGGATGTTGCTGTATACGGCACGGCCTTCTTCAATCGCGTTAACAATGGAAGCAAAGTTGTCGTCCGTTAAAATCATATCGGCGGCTTCTTTGGCTACGTCTGTTCCGGAGCGACCCATCGCCACGCCAATGTCTGCCTTTTTCAGGGCAGGAGAGTCGTTCACGCCATCACCGGTTACGGCAACAATCTGCTTCATGTCCTGCAAGGCGCTTACTACCTGTAGCTTTTGCTCCGGTGCAACGCGGGCGAATATCACTTCATCCTTGAGAGCATCTTCCAGCTGAGGCTGGCTCATTGTCTCTAGCTCCAGCCCGGTAATAATACGGGGATGGCTGCCAGAAACAATGCCGATACGACGTGCGATGCTCTCCGCGGTGAGGCCATAGTCTCCGGTAATCATAATGATTCGAATGCCAGCTTTATGACATTTTTTTACGGCGGCGGCAACCTCGGGACGAGGCGGGTCTACCATGGCAATTAGGCCAAGGAAGGTTAAATCCTGCTCAATCATTTCGGGGGTGTATTCGCTCAGGCTGGTTGGCAGAGCAATGTCACCAGTCAATTCGCGAATTGCCACTGCAAGTACACGCAATCCCTTTTTGGCGTATTCATCGTTAATGGTCATGATTTGGCTGCGCTCGTCTTCGCTCATAGCGGCGACGGTGCCATTTTTACGCTGACGAGTGCACAGGTCGAGCACTTCTTTCGGCGCGCCTTTTACAAAGGCGATGCGACTACCGCTCATGGGCTGGTGAATCGTGCTCATGCGCTTGCGGCTTGAATCGAAAGGCAGCTCACGCAGGCGGGGAATCGAAGTTGCAAGCTCATCTAAGTTAAGGCCGTTTTTCTTTGCAACGACCAGTAGTGCGGCTTCGGTGGGGTCACCAAGAACGGTGTAATGGTTGTTTTCTTCATTGGGAGGGAGAAGCCTTGCGTCGCAGCACAAACCGGCTCCAGTTAACAGCTGGCTTAAGTGGCTGTTGTCCTTGTCGGCAGGGCTACCATTTTCTTCTAAAATTTGGCCGCCCTCAGCGTTATAGCCTACTCCGGTTACTTCCAGATTGCGGCCGTCCAGCCAAATGTTGCTAACCGTCATTTCATTCTGCGTTAACGTACCAGTTTTGTCGGTGCAAATAACGGTGGTACAGCCCAGCGTTTCTACGGCAGAAAGGCGTTTGATGAGTGCGTTGCGTTTTGCCATGCGCTGTACGCCCATAGCGAGCGATAGAGTAACGGTGGGGAGTAAGCCTTCTGGGATAAATGCAACCATCATACCCAGTGCAAAAATAAATGCGGCCACTACCTGAGATTTTGCAAGGAAGATTGCTAAAAGGAAGAATAAAATACCAATGGAGACCGCAATAGCAGAAACCTTTTTTGTGAGGTTACCCATTTCTTTTTGCAGAGGACTCGATTCATCCTTTAGGCTTTGCGTTAAACCAGCAATACGGCCAAATTCTGTGTCCATTCCGGTGGTGCAAACAATGGCTTTTCCGGTACCGGAAGAAACGGTAGTGCCTGCAAAAACCAGGTTCGGGGATTCTGCGGTGGAAATGTCGGTGCGAAGCACTTGGTCGCGCCCCTTATGCACGGGGTTTGACTCACCAGTTAACGTAGATTGATTCACACGCAGGTCGTTGTCTTCCACAAGGCGCGCATCGGCTGAAATCATATCGCCTTCGGAAAGCAGCATAATGTCGCCGGGAACAAGGTCCTCTGCGAGCAGGCGAACCTCTTCACCGCCACGCAGAACACGAACGTAATCTGGCAAAAGCTTTTTAAGTGCCTCGGTTGCTTTTCCAGCTCGAAACTCCTGCCAAAAGCTGAATAAACCGTTGATGACGTTAACCATCCACACGGCAATTGCAAGCTCAGGCATACCGGCTATGAATGCCACAATACCGGCAAACCATAGCAGAACTGCCATAAGGTGTGTAAAGTTCGAAAGGAACTTAAAAATGAGCGGCTGTCCTTTCTTTTCTTGCAGGGTGTTTTTTCCGTATTTTTTCAGGCGTTCCTGCGCCTGCTCGGAGGAAATACCCTGTTGGGTGGTCTCCAAAGCACCAAAGACCTCTGCTACGGGTAGCTGCCGTATTTTACGAGGGAGATCATTTACCGGGGGTGCAGCCGGTTGAGTTGTGTTTTGTTCTTTTTGTTTCGTCATCGTTCTGCTCTCCGTTCCATAACATGTATAATTCCGTTGGGATCCCGCCGGGTAGTAAATGCGAGATGAAGCGGTTCATTACAGTCTGATTCATCAAACGCGCAGTTGCCGTCTGGAGTGAGACTGCCTAACCGGTTCAAATTGTATCTGGCTGGCAAATACGATGGATCCAGTGCCCAAGCGGACCGATAATGCCGCATCGCTCCGAGGACGTCGTTTTCCTGCTCCAAAAGTATCCCCATTAAATTATGGGGGTGCGGTGCATGGGGGTAGGTTCCCATGGCGTTCGAAATCAGCTGTTCGCATTCCGTGTAATTTTGTTCTTCCAACAGCAGCCGGGCTTTTTGGCAAAGCAGGCTCAGTTCTTTTTGTTGAATGGTTGTTGCGGATTTCATTCTGTATCACCTCGTTTGTCTGCCTTTCTCAATTTCCGTTCTTATTGTAGCGGAGAGTGTGTGAGTTGCGTGTGAAAAGGCAGACATAGGTGTGAGAATGCTGTGAGGATCCATATAAAAGATGAAATATTGATTTTTAAATAGAAAAAAGACCGTATAACGGATATTGTTCCGCATACGGTCTTTTTCATGAGTTATTTCACATTGTTTTTACAAACTTTATTTATCAATAATTTATTCATCTACTAGTCGGTAACCAACGCCAATTTCGGTTACCACATACCGTGGCTTTGCAGGGTTTTTCTCGATTTTTCGGCGTAAGGCAGCCATCAAAGCGCGCAGAGCCTGTGTGTCGTTCCCGTAGCCGACTCCCCAAACCTCACGAATGATGTATTGGGTTGTTAGAACTTTGCCGCAATTTTTAAAAAGCAGTTGCAGCAAGGTATACTCCATGGGGGTTAAGTGAAGCTCTGCCCCGTTTAAATAGGTCAGCCTTTTTTCCATATCTATCTTTAATTCGCCAACCTGATAGACCGCCTGTGTTTTATCGCCGCCCTGCCTGCGCAGGTGTCGTATTGCAACACGGATGCGTGCTAAAAGCTCTGTGGCGGAAAATGGCTTTGTTAGGTAATCATCCGCTCCGGCGTCGAGCGCCGCCGCCTTTTCTTTATCTTGGTCGCGGGCTGAAACAACAATAATGGGCATGTCGGACCATTCGCGTACCCGTTTAATAATATCCATACCATCGCAGTCCGGCAGACCTAAATCCAGCAGTAAAAGCTCAATTGGCTCTGAGATTAAAAGACTCATGGCACTGTGCCCGTTGTTTGCACACAGGTAAGAAAAACCGTCTTGCTCGAGCGCATAGCTGATAAAGCTTTGAATTTGCTTGTCGTCCTCCACAACCAGTATTTTATGTGCGTGTTCACTCATTGTCTTCTACCTCCAATGGCAGGCTGAATACAAATTCCGCTCCGGGGACATCCGTGCGGTTGCGTGCAAAAATACTTCCGCCGTGTGCTTTTACAATTGTTTCACAAATGGCTAATCCCAATCCAACGCCTTTTCGGGAATCCGCTTCTTTTGCGTGTGAGGTGTAAAACAGCTCAAAAATATGGGGAAGATCGGCTCCACCAATTCCACTGCCGTGGTCACGAACTGTAAATACAGCCGCTTGGTTCATTTTATCTTCTTCCACACTCACGCAAATGTCGCCGGGTGGGTCGGTGTGTTTTACCGCATTCTCCAGCAGGTTGATAAGTGCTTGGCTGATAAGCTTTGCATCCATAGGAACCAGAAAAAGCTCTTCGGGCGCGTGCACTTCAATATCGTAGCCGGGGTGGTGGCGCATCACGTAGCGAGCAGCTCCACCAAGGATTTCTTCAGCGGCTTCCCGCTCTTTTTGGATGGTAAGCCTGCCGTCCTGCAAGCGTGTGAGGCTGAGAATATTTTCGACCAGAGAGTGAAGCCAGCCTGCATCCTTTGAGATTCCCTCCATAAGTTGTCTTCGAGGGTCATCCGCGTTGGTCATGCCGAGCAGCATTTCAGAGGTGCCAATCATACCAGCGAGGGGGGTACGAAGATCGTGTGAGATTGCCCGTAACAAATTCACGCGGTAGCGTTCCTGTACGGTTTCTTCATGGAGGCGAATCTGTTGTGCAGAGGCCGAGAAGCGATCCATCGCCAGTGCGGTGCTTTCAATCATAGAGCGAAGTATGCGTACTTGTGCCGCAGACAAACGCTGTGCGTTCTCTTTTGGCAACCGGATTAACCCCAGTATGGAATCTTCTGCGTAAATTGGCCAGTCACAGAATTCAGGGCCGACTACATAACCTTTATCCAGCTCGGAAAGGCGCTCCAGCAGGCTATTTGTATCTTCTGTTTCACGGTGCAGCACTTGCCCCGGCAGGCACTGAACATAGTTTGAGTCCGGCTTGCCGTCATCATCAAAACAAAGGCAGGCAGCACCGGTGCAAACTGATTTGCTAATGGTATCTGCTGCCATCTCTGCAATTTCCGCATAGGTTTTGGCTTCCGTTAGCAGGTTGGTTAAAGCATATAGGGCACGCGATTCCTGCTCGCGTTCTTTTGCGTTGCGTTCGTTTTTCTTTGCATGGAAGGTTACCATGCTGGTTAACAGAGCCGCTATGCTCATGATAAATAGTGTGACCATATAGCTGGGGGCATTTACAGCAAAGCTGAAATATGGCTCTGTAAATAAATAATTAAATAAAAATGCAGCCAGTACAGAAGCCAGTATGGCAAAAACATAGCTGGAGATTAAAAGCGTGATAAGTAAAACGGCTAAGAAGAATACAATTACAATGTTGGCCTCCGGCAGGCCGAAACCCCGCAGTAGAAAGCCAATTCCTGCTGCTGTAAAGAGCAGGGCTAGTACCAATATGAAGTGTAGTAATACTGTTTTAAGTTGATGTTTTTGAATCATAGTGTGTTTCATTCCTTCTCTGCGAACCTGCAAATCAATGAGCGGGTTGCTTTCTATTCTTACAGTGTATTTCCAACCATAACGGAAAGCAAGAAGATTTGCAAATATTCTTACTATTTTACAAAAAAACGCACGGATATTTCTTTTATCGGATTATCTTTTTGGCTCCAATGAAAAGAACGTTAATGGTAAGAATATCGGGAGAGACGGTGCAATATATAATTAGGAAAAATAATAGAATAAAAACGGTAATTTACCGGTTTGTGACCATGGAAATTGTGATAATAACAAAAATGAAAATTGTTATTGTATTGCATGCGCTACACCTGATAAAATGTTAAAAAAGGATAGAAGATGTGCAATTACAAAAGCGGTAAGACCCTTATTTTTACAATGAGGTGGAGCATATTTTTGAGGAGGTATTAACATGAAAAAATGGATTGGTAAAAAAGTGACTGCGGTTATTATGTGTCTTTTAGTTTCACTTCAAATGCTCCCCTTTGTTGCTATGGCAGACGGTGGCTCAGGGGCTACAACAACAGCGGTTAATCTACTGGAGAAAAGCTACCCCAAGGATTTATTTAAATCTTCGAACCTTTCTGCCAGTATTCCAGATGGAAAAGAGTTATTTAAGTTGTCCTTTGATTTTTCATTGCTCAATGACCAGCTTCAGGCGAAGATGAGAGAAGCTGTAAAAGCAGTGCACCCAGAGCTTGGGGATGAAGAAATTGATGGGATAATCGGGGAATGGAATGACACAGACCCCATTCCTGAAGAATATGCAGCCAAACTGCCAGAAAGCGGATTCACCTTTCAATTGTCTCTAGCTGACAATACCTTTCAGCTGCCAGAAAGCTTGCTTGGAAACCCAAAGGCATTAAAAGTTCAGAGTGGTGAGCTAAAGGACGAACAAGTTGGTACGTATTCCATTACGCAGGCAGATGCAAGCAAACCGAACTTACTGACTGTTACGGCGAAACTCGACCCACGCGTTTATAAGTGGAAAGATGTCTCTGCCGCGGCATCTATCGGGTTCGAGATTACAAAAACCGGTGAAGGCACCAAAGAACCTGTGATTAAGGAAAAAGGGGATAAAATTGACGTTGATGTTAATTTCACTGGTGGTGGAACACAACCCGGTGAGGATGATGAAAAATATACCATTACAAAAACAGCATCCGACATTAGCGCGGCGGATTCAAATCAATTTTTAGCCTATACCATTACTGCGAAGGCACCGGCGAACAAAACTTTGAATGCCATGACCATAGTAGATTCAATCCCAAAGGGATTGGTGGTAACAAAAGTTGAAGTTGAAAGCAGTACACCTGCTGTAATCGATGCCAACGTGTTGCCAGCAGAACAGGCCGAAGCAGGAAAGTATTTCATTGATAAAAATGATAAGCTTACTTATACCATTCCGGATTCTGCGGATGTAACTGAGATTACACTTGCGATTACTACCATGTTAACTTCTGAGAAATACCAGGAGTATATGAAGATTGTAAACGGTTCTCCCACACTTACTTTTAACAATAAAGCGCAGCTGTTTGGGAAGGATCCCTCCAAACCGGAGGCAATTAGTGAACAGGTGACTTCAACATTGAGCGGAAGCTTTATGAATAAAAAGGGTGAGCGAGTTGGTCTGAATAGTCCGGAGTGGAAATGGACGATTACAGCTAACACGTATTTTACGGGTAAGAACGGTACGGTGTATCTAGTCGACTCCATTCAAGGGATCGATCAAACCCATAAATACCTGCTGAATAGCAAGAATGAACTAGAATTCACCGTGAATGATGACGAGCGTACGGCAGTGGTAAGCACGCCCTCTTCTCCAATGACGTATGCAACTATTCTAAAAGCAGGGGAGAATCAAACAAACCTGAAAAATACGCTGGACTTTTTAAGTGAGTTGACAGACTCTGGCTCCAAGGCAATTTATTACACCAATGCCAGCAAGAATGAAGCAATTTTAATCATTCCTATGGCGGAAAGTGAACTAAACAAACCATTGGAGGTCACTTATTCCACGGTGGCAATTGCATCCGCAGATGGTACGTATACCGATAAGAATTTAAAAAATGAAGCTACCATGTTATGGAAAGGTGTTGAATATGACCCCGGAACAGGCGGTACCGGTGGGTCCGAAACCGGGCTACCCTCTTTTTCTTTTAACATAAAAAAAGAATATGAGATGGATTATTCTGTGCTTAAAAAAGAGGCAGGCAACTACCAAAAGAGTAACAGAGAAATGACATGGTCATTTAAAGTCAATTACAGCCACTTAGAAATTAAAAACGCTACTATTACGGATGTACTGCAAGACGATTCGCAGGTTTTTAAAAGCCTTTCCGCAGTGCTGAAGCAAAAGGGTGAAGCGAATAAAACGATTACATTCACAAAGGATGGCACGGATGCACCGTTCTATACGTTAACGCCTGATGAAGAATCGCATACAACTCTCTTGACAATTTCCCTTGGCGATATTGAAGAGGATCAGGTCTATGAGATTACACTGAAAACTACTGTTGTCGACCCGTCAATTCTAAATCAAAACAGCGAAAATGCTGGCAAGCTGACAAACAAAGCAACAATCACAGGGGATGGTTTGCCCTCAGACAAAGACTATTCGAGTACAGCGGAAAAGAGTGTTAGCAACACCATTCTCATAAAAGACAATATCGGCCTTACTACAGATGGTAAGTATACCGATAAAGAAACAAACTACTATGATTATACAAACCACCAGCTTTACTGGCGTGTTACCGTCAACCCAAACCATTCGAGTATTGCGGCGGGAGCTATTTTAACGGATACCGTACCAACCAATACGGAGTTTGGTAAATTGTTAGAGATTAAGCAAATTGCAAAGAATCCGGATGGTTCGAATGGTACGGTAACAACACAAACTGTAAATCAGTTTGTTCCGAGTGATGGCTCCGAAGAGACCATAACAGTCGGTAGTCAGACCATAAAAATGAAGAGTGATGAATTTAGTTCGGATATAATACCACGCCAGAAGGTACAATTTGAGTTCGAAAATGCCTTTGATGATACCTATGTAATGGTTTTTTCCACTATTATAAAGGAGGATTACCGCAGGGAGATTGCAAAGGAACTAAAAGAGTATTCCTTTACAAATGATTGCTCATTGACTGGCGAAATTGTGAATCCCACAGGGAAAGCAAACGGAACCATTGATGCCATTGAAAATGCGACGCATAAGGTTCGCGTTCCTTCTATTGGGAAACAAGGGCAATATGTTTACGGAAAATACAAAGACGATGATTCGGTTTACCGTGTAGACTGGCAGATTTTATTGAACGCCGACGGAGTGGATATGGAGGGTGCCACCCTAACAGATCACCTAAAGGAATGGTTCCAGTTGGATCAAGATTCTCTGTCAATTAAGCAGGTAAATCCAGACAGTATTTCAAGTACGGGCCCCATTACAGGCCCAACATCCTCATTAAAAAAATATGTAATTGGGAATGAGCTGAAAGACCAATTTGCAAATTTAAAAGTATCGAATTCTGGGTTCTCTTTTCAAATTCCCAAAACATATGCCCATACCCCCTTGCTGATCACGTTTACCACTTTGGTGGTCGGTGAAGTGACATCAAAAGATAAAATGTCTAACAGCGCCTCTCTTGCTTGGAGTGGGGGAGATTCAACAGAAACAGGAGAACAGCAGGCCAACGGTGCCCAAACATTGACTATGGATCAGATTGCCAATGCCAACACCAGCGCGCAGCTGCGTATCTTGAAAACCAGTACCAATACCACTGGTACAGAAGAGTCACCCGATTTCCGTTTATCCGGCGCACAGTTTACCCTAACCCAAATGAAACAAGAGGGCGGTAGATGGGTGGTGGATAAAGACACGGAGCTCACAAAAACAACTCCATCGACGGGTAAGATTTTTTTCCTGTATCTTAACAAAAATGTATTGTATCAACTGGAAGAAACACAGGCACCAAGTGGATATTTACGGGATACAACAGTCCGATACTTTGTGTTCACTGAAAATGTCTCTCCAGAAGGATTATATCCTGATGGTACCATAACAAAGAAGGCTGGAACTTACACCAACCCACTTGTGATCAAAAACAAACCCAAAAACAATCAGGGAGAGGGTGCTTATTCATTCTCCTTCTCAAAGCAGAGTGATGATGGGAATCCTGTGCAAGGGGCAAAGTTCACACTAACTGGAGCGAATTTGCAAGCCAAGGAAGCGACCAGCGATCAAGCAGGTTCTGTAAAGTTTGAAAATGTAGACCCCGGCACCTATGAGCTCAAGGAGAGCACCGCTCCGAATGGATTTGAAAAAATCGGCGGAACAATTGCCATCACAATTTCTACAAGTGGTCAACTTTCTATGACGGGGGGCGACTTCTTAACCCATTCGGATGAAACGGGTTATATCGTAACCAATGTTCGTACCCGTGGAACAGTAACGCTACAAAAACAGGATTCCGCTGATTCCGTTCCTGTGTCAGGCGCGAAATTTACAGTGTACAGCAAAATCAGCGACGTCCCGGTGGCTTATCTAACGGAGAGCAATAGTACTACTGGGTTGTACCAGCTTTCCGCTTTGGATATTCCAGCCAAAAACGCTGTGGGTGATTGGTACCTTTCGTCAGATAATCAGTTGATTGTAGGCGATTATTATGTAAAAGAAACCACGACACCTGCGGGTTACCTGCCCGATGTGGATGAGAAAAACAAACTCCATTCGTATGACTTCTCTATCACTACTCAAGGGCAGGCAGTTACAGTTAGCAATAACGGTTCTGTATCAGACTTTTTCAATACCCCCATTGGCTCTATTACGGGTCAAAAAGTGATTGCTGATTCTGGTCTACCATTGGCCGGTGCAACCATTGGCCTGTTTAACGCAGCAGAAACGAATCTGGTGAAAGACAAGGCAATTGCTACGGTTTTGAGTGAAAATGATGGTTCTTTTACTTTCACAAATCTGCTCTATGGAACGTATAAGATTGCCGAAGTGGCGGCACCCAGTAGGTATTTGGTAAATACCAGCGCGGTGTTTACCGTGACGGTGAATCAGAACAAACAGGCGGTTACAATGGATGACAGTGGCACCCCCATTCTAATTGCCAATACCCGTCGCTCCGGCGGCGGTGGAGGTGGTGGCGGAGGTGGTAACCCCGGAGGCGGCAGCGGTGAGGGCTATATCGTGATTCAAAAAACCTCTGAAGATGGCGTGCTCTCCGGCTTTACCTTTGAGATTACGGATGGCAATTCCTATACTCAACGCTTTGTAACCGATGCGGATGGTCGCATTATGACGGGAGAGCTGCCCAAAGGAACGTATACCATCCGTGAAATTGCAGAAGAGGGAGTAACGGACAGATACGAACTCCCCAAAGCGCAGACAGTACGCATCTCAGGAGTTGGCACAAAAATAAACTTTGTCAATAAACTTCGCGAGGAATTCATTCCACCGGAAGAGGTGCCTTTGGGTGGTGGCGGAACAAAACCAACCGAGCCGGTTGAAAACATTCCAGACGACGATGTTCCTAAGGGAGGCGGAACGTTTGGGCCTCAAACAGGCTTTACCGGAGCCTCTCCTTTGTGGGCGCTGCTGTTGGGGCTATCTCTGGCGGGTTTGGGTTATTCCGTTATCTCACTATTGGTAGAGAGAAAAAAGGGACGTTATATTGGCAAATAAGTGGTCGTTAAAACGCCGTTTCGCCGCGGCCGGGTGCATCCTGTTCGGCATAATGGCTTTGGTTTCTGGTAGTGTTTTACTCTTGGATAACCAAAGCCAGAGAGCGGCTGACGAGGAATTTGAGAATTTACGCGGAACAATATCAGTTGTAGTACCTGCCGTCGGGGAGTCCATTACTCCGGCGGCGGTTCCTCAATCTCCCTTTGAAAAGTATGGTTCTCTCGCAAAGAAGAACCCCGATTTTGCTGGTTGGGTTCAAATTGAAGGTACTTCTATTAGTTACCCGGTTATGTTCACGCCCAAAGAGCCAGATTTTTACCTGAATCACGATTTTCAGCGTAAAAACAGTTCTTATGGTGTTCCTTATGCTGATTCCAGGAGCGATTTTACGAAGGGTAACGTGCTTCTCTATGGTCACCATACCAAGAACAAAGGAATATTTGGCGCACTGGTAGCGTATGAGGACAAAGCTTTTTACCAATCGCACCCGGTGATTCAGTTTGATACGCTGAAGCAGTACGGGGAATATCAAATAGCGATGGTGGTAAAAACCACTGCATTGCTGAATAACCCCGATGCCTTTGATTATACACAGGCGGCTTTTCCGAGGAATCAAGAGGAGTTTCACCGCTTTCTTTCAGCGTGTGAAAGGCATGAAATATATAAAACAGGTGTGAAAGTTGCCTTTGATGATTCGCTTCTATTGCTCTCAACCTGTGAGTATTCTAGGGAAGATGGACGCTTGCTAATTGTAGCCAAACAGGTAAAAATAACGGATTTAAAGTAAAATGGGAATTAATATTATTTTTTAGGACAATTTTGTCAATTAAGGTAGATTTTACTGCTCATTTCGTATATAATCAGAATAACGGCAAACGCCGCTTTACGAAAATTAGAAAGGAGCACATAAACATGGAACAAAAATTCTTTATCTGTAAGCATTGCGGTAACTTGGTTGGTATGATTCAAAACTCTGGAGCACCTATGACCTGCTGTGGAGAGAAAATGACGGAGCTGGTTGCGAATACAACCGATGCCGCAACAGAGAAGCACGTACCCGTTGTAACCGTTGATGGAAATACTGTTACTGCGGTTGTTGGCAGCGTAGAGCACCCCATGCAGCCGGAGCATTTTATTCAGTGGATTTATCTGTTGACCTCTACTGGAGGCCACCGCACCGCACTGCAGCCCGGTGAGGCTCCGAAAGCTGTATTTACATTGCAGGATGGTGAGAAGCCGGTTACGGTTTTTGAGTACTGCAACCTGCATGGCCTGTGGAAGACAGAGCTGTAATTACACATAATACATTGATTTATCAGCAGTGAGAAATGTTGTTTGGAACGTCACCGTTCCGTTCTGTTTTGGGCTGCGAAAAAGGCATCTTACTTTGTAAGGTGCCTTTTTTCTGAACTGCATGTTGTAGAGAGAGCTCGTAAAGATAGAGGGGAAAATAGAGTTTTCCTTTATTCCTAAAAAAGATACAATAGCTAGAATCGTATGCTATTGTATAACAAAATAATCAGGGAAAGGGGCATGGAATTGAAGCTTACGGTTCTGGTAGACAATAACACTTATATTAACCAATACTACTTAGGGGAGCCCGGTGCCTGCTATTATATTGAGGACGGCGATGAAAGAATTTTGCTGGACACGGGCTACTCCAATATTGCGGGTAAAAATGCACGCAAAATGGGAATCGACCTTAGTACCCTAACAAAAATCGTATTTTCTCACGGACATAACGACCATACCGGTGGTTTGGAGTTTTTACAAAATGAATACGACTTGTCAAACGTAGAGATTATTTCGCACCCGGACACTTGGAAAGCAAAACGATATGATGCCGATCGCATAGGCGCGGCTTTTACAGAGCAGGAGGTCGGCAAAATCAGTCACCTTACCTTAACCAAAGAGCCCATGCGCCTGAGTGAGCACCTTTATTTTCTTGGGGAAATTCCCACAGTGTGCGATTTTGAGCCTCGCGTGGCTTTGGGAGAGCAAGAAGAGGGACAAGGCTTTTGTGAGGATTATGTAATGGATGATTCCGCTTTAGCCTACCTTGGGGAAGACGGTGTTTTTATCATCACAGGTTGCTCACATAGCGGCATTTGCAATATTATTGAGCAGGCAAAGCGGGTTTGCGGTACACAAACTGTGGCGGGTGTAATCGGCGGTTTTCACTTGTTTCAGGTAAATGAGAGAGTAGAGAAAACAATCGATTATTTTGAAAAATCTGGAATACGAAGGCTTTACCCGTGCCATTGCACCTCGTTTTCCGTGCGTTCGGCGATTCACCAAAAAGTGTCTGTAAAAGAGGTTGGTGTTGGCTTTTCGCTTTCTTTCTAAGAGGTAAAAAAATCTATTTTGCAGAAAAGCTTGACTTCTCGCAATGGGTTGGGTATAATGGACACAAATTGAAAAAACACAAAATACCGGTTGGGCAGAAATGCTGTATTGTTTCTGTTTTCAAGATTTTGAGCTTTAAGGGTGGGAAGCTTCTGTAAAGAAGCATACCATCCTTTTTTGTCGTCTTTTTCCTTTGCTTCTTACAGAGCGGCCTTCTCTTTGGTATCAATTTCGCCGGTAATGGCGTTGAGAGAAAGGGAGGATTTAACATGACTGTGTCGGAAGCCGTATTGGTTGGTGTTTTCTGTATGGCCCTTGTTTTTGGAATCTTGGCGGTGCTATTTATCTTAATTAGTATTTTTACTGTTGGCATCCGTAAGATAGAGAGCAAAAAAACAGAAAAAACAGATCAAAGATAGGGGGAAGGACATTGTTTATTGAGGCGATTCAAACGCTGCTCCAGAGTTCGGGTTTTGCGGCTCTTACCTGGCAAAGCGTTATCATGATTGTATTATCATTAGTACTCATTTATTTTGCGATTGTTAAAAAATTCGAGCCGCTACTCCTCTTGCCGATTGCATTTGGTATGCTGCTCATTAACTTGCCGATTACAGGGCTTATGGACGGACCGGCAAATGGACAAGCCGGCGGTTTGCTCTATTACTTATATCAGGGTGTTAAGCTCGGTATTTACCCGTCACTCATCTTTTTGGGGATTGGTACCATGACCGATTTTGGCCCGTTGATTGCACGCCCCAGCAGCCTGTTTTTGGGTGCGGGAGCACAGTTTGGTATTGTGATTGCTTTTGTTGTGGCAATTGCCTTGGGCTTTACCCCGCAGGAGGCGGCCTCCATTGGTATTATTGGTGGAGCAGACGGCCCCACGGCCATTTACTTAACCTCAAAGCTCGCTCCAGATCTTTTGCCCTCCATTGCGATTGCTGCGTATTCCTATATGGCGCTTATCCCGCTCATTCAGCCTCCGATTATGCGTGCGCTGACTACTAAGAAAGAGCGCGAAATCAAGATGACCCAGCTGCGCGAAGTAAGCAAATTGGAGAAGGTCTGCTTCCCAATTATGGTTACTATCCTCTGCATTTTGCTGCTGCCCTCTGTGGCCCCTCTCATCGGCTTGTTAATGCTGGGTAATCTGTTCAAAGAATCCGGCGTAACCGAGAGACTTTCCAGCACCGCACAAAATGCGCTCATTAATATTATTACCATTTTCCTCGGTGTAACGGTTGGTGCAACTGCAACAGCAGAGCAGTTCCTTAGCCCGTCTACACTCAAGATTATTTTCCTCGGTCTTATGGCGTTCTGCTTTAGCACCGTTGGCGGCCTCTTGCTTGGCAAGCTGATGTGCTTCCTTTCCGGAGGAAAGATTAATCCGCTCATTGGTTCCGCTGGTGTTTCCGCGGTTCCCATGGCTGCCAGAGTTTCTCAGGTTGAGGGGCAAAAGGCAAACCCGGGCAACTATTTGCTCATGCACGCAATGGGCCCGAACGTTGCCGGAGTAATTGGCTCCGCAGTTGCTGCCGGTATTCTGCTGTCACTATTTCAATAAGAGTTCAAGAAACGATTTTTACTTATTTTCCATGCGGGAGAGAGGGAGAACATTAGGTTCCCCCTCCTTCCCATGTTAAAAATAAGTGGAACATACGGAATGCAAAACAGTGCAATATTTTTGCGAAGACAATTCGAATTTTGCCGCTTTCAAATGGCAGATTCGAATTGTTTTTTTATAGTAATAAGCTTAATTTTGGCTACTTTTGTTTTTGATAAAATGAAGCTTGCATTCAATAATTCAAAAAGAAATACTAAATTATAAAACAAAAAATAATAGTTAATTATTTCATAGAAAATATAATCAGGATAGATAAAAAAGACCGTTGTTTTTTTATCTATCCTTTACTTTTTAGGGATTATGTTATACTATTTAATAGGAAATCTGTTGGTTTTTACAATTAGCTTTCCTATAAAAAAGCGCCTTTGCCCAGAAGAGCAAAGACGCTTTTGAATCGAATAAATGCTTATGCTTATGCTTAAAGTGTTTCCGGCTCTTCGTACTCTTCGCCGAAGGTATCTACCGTTACCTTTTTCATAACCTGGTCTTCTTTCGGGCGGTCCTGTGCATTGCGGGGAGAGGCAACAATACGGTCAACCTCTTCAATACCCTCAATAACCTTACCAAAAGCAGCATAGTTGCCATCCAGATAAGGAACATCGCCGGCCATAATAAAGAACTGGGAACCAGCACTGTTCGGGCTGGAGGCACGAGCCATGGAAAGAACACCCTTGGTGTGCTTTAAATCGTTTTTAAAGCCATTCTTTGTAAATTCGCCGTGAATGTGGTGACCGGGGCCTCCCATACCGGTGCCTTCCGGGTCGCCGCCCTGAATCACAAAATCAGGAATGACGCGGTGAAAAATGGTGCCATCGTAAAAGCCTTTCTTTACAAGGGAAATAAAATTGCGCACGGTGTTCGGTGCAACTTCAGGGTATAATTCAGCTTTAATTACACCATTGTTGGTTTCAATTGTTACAACAGGATTCATCTAAAATTCCTCCATTTATTATTTGCTGTTTGCCGCCCGCTCCGTAATGTGCGGCTAATACGGGTGACGGGGATTTTTTCATGCCGGGGGTAGAAAAAATCAGTAGTACTATTATAAACGTTATATGCGGATTCAGCAAGGAAATACAGAATATTAAGAGAAATTAGCAATTATTTTACAGCGGGAGTTCTGCCGTTGTGCAAAAGGAGCAGCAGTATGAGATTGATTTCTTGGAATGTGAACGGACTTCGGGCTTGCCTCAACAAAGGCTTTCTCACGTTTTTTAGTGAGGTAGATGCGGATGTTTTCTGCCTGCAAGAAACAAAAATGCAGGAGGGGCAGGCAGAGCTCAATCTACCGGGGTATTTTCAATACTGGAACTCCGCAGAGAAAAAAGGCTATTCCGGTACGGCGGTATTTACAAAGACAAAGCCGCTTTCCGTTAACTACGATATACAAAACCCCGCACATACCGGGGAAGGCCGCGCTATAACATTGGAGTTTGAGTCTTATTACCTTGTGAATGTATACACGCCCAATTCACAGCGGGAGCTGGTTCGCCTTTCTTACCGCATGGAATGGGAAAATGCCTTTCGTGAGTATGTGATGATGCTGGATGAAAAGAAGCCCGTTATTATATGCGGAGATTTAAACGTAGCCCACCAAGAAATCGATTTGAAAAATGCCAAAAGCAATATTGGTAATTCTGGCTTTTCTTATGAGGAAAGAGGGAAGTTTACCGAGCTCTTGGCGAGCGGATTTTTGGATAGCTACCGAGAGCTGTACCCAGATAAAGCCGGTGCATACACTTGGTGGTCTTACATGTTTAAGGCGCGCCAAAATAATGCCGGGTGGCGTATCGATTACTTCCTCATTTCAGAGCGGCTTCGCGAAAAGCTGGGTGACAGCATAATTTATTCAGATATAGAGGGCAGTGACCACTGTCCCGTAGGGCTGGAGCTGGATTTATAAAAGATTTGAAAAGAAAATCAGCCAATTAGTATAGAAATATTTTTTGGGGCAATTCAGAATTAACGGATGAAAAGGAGATGTGAGTCATGCGCGGTACAGAATGCCATCTGTCAGAACATGAACTGAAATATCTAAAGCTTCTGGCGGTGGAGTATCCGACCATTCAGGCGGTTTGCACTGAGATTATCAACCTTCAGGCGATTTTAAATTTGCCAAAGGGCACCGAGCACTTTATGAGCGACCTTCACGGTGAGTACGATGCCTTTTACCATATAGTGAATAATTGCTCTGGTGTTATTCGCGAGAAGGTAGATTTGGTATTTGGGAAGACGCTCAACGAGCAAGAACGTTCTAAAATTTGCACTCTGATTTATTACCCGGAGCAAAAGCTTCGTTACATTAAGCAGTCGGAAGAGAACATGGATGCATGGTATCAGAAAACGCTGCACCAGTTAATCGGTGTTTGCCGTATCACGGCATCAAAGTATACACGTTCTAAAGTGAGAAAAGCTTTGCCGCCGGAGTTTAGCTACATCATCGACGAACTTTTGCATGCTCAGCCCGGGGAAGACAGCAACCAGCAGGTGTACCATGCAAAAATTATTGATACCATCATCGGCATTAATAATGCGGATGAATTCATAACCGCACTTTGTTCACTCATTAAGCGCCTAGCCGTAGACCACCTTCATATTGTAGGGGATATTTTTGACAGAGGACCCGGCGCAGACCGTATTATGGACTTACTCATGCAGCATCATGCGGTAGATGTTGAGTGGGGTAACCACGATATTCTATGGATGGGTGCGGCCTCCGGCAGTGAGGCGTGCGCCGCCGCCGTTGTGCGCAACACCGTAGCAGGCGGGAACCTTGCCACCTTAGAGAGTGGCTATGGAATTAGCATGCGTGAGCTGGCGATGTTCGCCAAAGAGCAATACCCCGAATGCGACGATTTAAACCATGCGATTCGCAAGGCAATCTCTATTATTCTGTTTAAGCTGGAGGGGCAATTAATTCTCCGGCACCCAGAGTTCCAAATGGAGCACCGTATGCTTCTTCATAAAATCAATTATGAGAATGGCACCATTGAAATTGAGGGTAAAACCTACACGCTCAATACCACGCAGTTCCCAACCATTCACAATGAGTCTCCCTATGAGCTGACGGAAGAAGAAAAGAGCATTCTGCGCGGTCTCTTGGAAGATTTTAAAGAAAGTGACCGTTTGCACCGCCACATGCGATTCTTGTACGCAAAGGGCGGCATGTACAAGTGCTTTAACCAGAACTTGTTGTTCCATGGTTGCATTCCTATGACAAATGACGGTGAGCTGACCAGTGTAAACGTAGGCGGCCGCATTGTTAAGGGAAAAGAGCTGATGGATCTTTCGGATAAAATTGTGCGCCGCGCCTATTTTGCACCGCAAACTGCGGCAGACAAACCGTTTTGCCTGGATTATATGTGGTATTTGTGGAGCGGTAAAGATTCACCACTCTTTGGGCGTGAGAAAATGACGACCTTCGAGCGCATGTTTATTGACGATAAAAGCTCTTGGACGGAGCAGAAAAACCCGTATTACAAGTGGTACAACGAGGAAGAATCTTGTGTGATGCTGCTCAAAGAATTTGGGCTGAACACCCCGTTTTGCCATATCATTAATGGGCATGTACCGGTGCGTGCCGGTGATGGAGAAAGCCCCATTAAGGGCAATGGAAAGCTGATTGTAATTGATGGCGGCTTCTGCGAGGCATACCACCCTACAACGGGGATTGCTGGTTATACACTTATTTATAATTCGCACGGTATGCGCATTAAATCTCACCAGCCATTTGATGGAGTGCGCAGTGCTCTTGAAGAGAATAAAGACATACAGTCTCGTTCCGATATTTTCGAAACGCACTTTGCCCGCATGATGGTTATGGATACGGATAACGGTAACGATATTAGCAACCAGATTTACGATTTAACATTACTGCTCAATGCGTACCGCCAGGGCTTCCTTGCTCCAAAGGTAACAAAATAATTTTTGCCGGGGTCTTGCAGTTTTTGCCTGACCCCGGTATTCTTCTATCAAAAATAAAAGCTTGTTTTGAGATAAGGAGTTTTGATATAATTAGATGAGAAATTCGATGCTGCAATCTACTCTATAATTTAGCAAATGTTCTTTTTTCTTTTCTGGTTCTGCATTCAAATTCCAATAGCTTGTTATTATTCTAGATGGATAAATGGTTAAGGGAGGCGTTTTTATGTATTTAACTTTTTTCGGCGCAGATAAAGAAGTAACCGGAAGCTGCCATTGTGTGGACGCAAACGGCGTTCGTTTTTTGGTGGACTGTGGTTTGCAGCAGGGGCGCGATGAAAAAGACAATCGCTCACTGCCGTTTTTGCCTATTTCCGTGGATTTTGTTATTTGCACCCATGCACATATTGACCATAGTGGCAGGCTCCCTTTATTAGCAAAGCAAGGGTTCAAAGGTAAAATTTATGCGACGGGTAAAACCTGTGAGCTGCTTTCCATAATGCTGCGAGACAGCGCGCACATTCAAGATATGGATGCGACAAACGAAAATCGCAAGGGCAAGCGTGCCGGGCTTGAGCTGGTAGAGCCTCTCTACACCATGGAAGATGTTGAAACTACTCTTTCATTTTTAGAGCCGCATGAATATGGCGAAATTTTTGAGCCAGCACCGGGCATTAAAATTCGTTTTTCGGATGCCGGTCATCTGCTAGGCTCTGCATTTACAGAGGCTTGGCTCACCGAGAGTGATGTAACGAAAAAGGTTGTTTTCTCAGGAGATATTGGAAATAAAAATCAACCGTTAATTCGCAACCCGCAATATGTTACCGAAGCGGATTTTGCCATAATGGAGTCTACCTATGGGTTAAAGCAGCACGAGCATGTGGATGACTATACGCCCCAGCTGGCAGAGCTAATTGATAAAACGCTTGCCAATGGCGGCAATGTGGTAATTCCTGCATTTGCGGTCGGAAGAACACAGGAGGTTCTCTATTTTATACGTGAGATTAAAGAGCGGCATCTGGTGAAAAGCTTCCCCGATTTCCCAGTATATGTGGACAGCCCCCTCGCCGCAGAAGCAACACGTATTTTCAGCGGTGACCTTACCGGCTACGCGGATGAAGAAACACTGGAAATTCTTCGTTCGGGTTTTAAACCGATTTCCTTTTCCAACCTCAAAATCAGCCAGAGTGTGGAAGATTCCCGTGCACTCAACTTTGATAAAACGCCCAAGGTGATTATTTCTTCCAGTGGTATGTGCGAAGCGGGGCGGATTCGCCACCATCTAAAGCACAACCTTTGGAGGCCGGAGTGTGCAGTTCTATTTGTTGGCTACCAGGCAAACGGTACACTGGGACGCTTGCTGGTAGACGGCATTAAAGAAGTAAAGCTGTTTGGGGAAGAGATTACTGTGCAGGCGCAAATCTATAACTTCCGCGCGCTCAGCGGCCATGCCGACCACGATGGTCTCCTTGAGTGGCTGCGTGCATTTCAGCCAAAGCCACAGCGAGTGTTTATTGTGCATGGGGAACGTGAAACCTGCTTGGCATTTTCGGAAGAGCTCGATGATTTGGGCTACGAAGTGTATGTTCCTAACTTTGAAGCCCGCTTTGACCTGCTGGCAGACAAAGAGCTGGATTTTGGCGTAGATGTATCTTTGCAGCGGGATGAGCAGCCCCAAAAGGCGAAAGCGCGCAGGCTTGTATCTGCATTTCAGCGCCTGTTATCTGCGGAGCGCCAGCTTTACCAAACCATTCTACGCAATGAGGGCGGCACCAATAAGGATTTAGCGCGTTTTACCGACCAGATTTTGGCCCTCGCAAAAAAGTGGGAGAGATAGTAATTCGAGCCACTTAATAAATAGGCCAACACTTGAACCAATGAATAAGAAAAAGGACGCACAGATTGAATGTTCAATCTGTGCGTCCTTTTGTTTTAATTTATTTTGTGTTTCTCACGCCGTTCGCATCAATCGCATAACCGTCGATGGTGGTGCTTCTCGCAAGTGTGCCATCAGCGTTTAAATAATACCATTTTCCGTCTATCTGAAGCCACTTGCCGGTTACCATGTTCCCGTAGGTGTCGAAGTAGTAGGTTTTGTTGGTCCCATCTACGGTAATGTTCCCAAAGCCTACCAGCAGTTTATTGCCGGAGTAATACCGCATATTACCGCCATTCTGTACCCAGCCGGTTTTCAGCGTTCCATCGGTGCCAAAGAAATAGATTGCGCCATCAATGGTCTGTGTACCGGTGAGTGCCTCGCCATTTTTATAATACTCGTATTGCCCCGCATCGTTCAGAGCCCAGCCCTGTGTTGTTGCGGGCGAAATGGTCAGCCTAATATAACGGTGGAGCATGACAGCGACCTCCGCACGGGTGGGGGTGGATTTCGGGTGAAACTGGTTTTCGCTACCACTCATCAAAATGCCTGCCTGCTGCATCGCTGTGACTGCTGTTTTGTAGGTGTTCCCGACGCTTCCCGCATCGGCATACGTTACAGCGGCGCGGGTTACGGGCAGGGTGTAGCCGGTGGCTTTGGTAAAGTTTGTAAAGATAACCGCAATTTCCTCACGGGTAATTGCTTGGTCAGGGGCGAACAGATTACCGCTTATCCCCTGTAGGATGCCCTTACTGTATCCCCACTCAATGTAGGGGCGCCACGCGCTGTCTGATTTAACATCGGAAAAGTGGTTCCCAGTATAAGCCTTGGTATCAATATTTGCCAGCTTGCCGAGGGCCGTTACCAACGCCTCCCGTGTGATGGCAGTGTTGGGGGCAAAGGTGGTTTCTGTTGTGCCGGAGAGAAGCCCTCTGCCAACAACATAATCAATGGCATCCTTGCCCCAATGGTCTCCAATATCGGTAAACTTGGCGCTTGGGGCTGTGTAGCCCACGCCATACACTGAGAGGTAGTTAGTGGGTATCAACAGTCTTTTGCTGTTTGCGTCATAGGCGGAGCCGGGGATGCGCTGTGCTTTGCCGTTTGTATCCACATACACGCCAAACAGGTATCCAACAGTCTCGTTCTTACTCGGTGTGTAGGGGATGGAAAGGGTAGCGGTTCCGTTAGAAAGACTGGTTACATTCACGGTTTTGCCGTCCTTACTGGTTTGGGTGGTGATGCTGTATGTGGGTCTGTTCCCCAGTAGTGATTTTGCTTCGCTAGATAACCCGTTCGCCGGGGAAATGGTAATGCTAATGTTACCACCGCCGCTTTGCCTCAAAATTTGATTCAGGGCGTTCTTATCAAGGCCAAGGTTAACCGGTGCCCCGTTTACCTCCAGTAAGTTTACTCCTGCACCCACAAGGCAATTCAATGAGTTTTGGGTCAAATTCGTAGTAAGTGAGGTGGTTTGCTTGGGCATGGTGATATTGAGTGCGACGGTAATGCTGTGTGTGGTTCTGCCCTGAACCTTTAAGAGGGCATCGGTAAGGGAATTCTCAGGGATGGTGGCAATTGCCGTGCCGTTTTTACTTGCTGAGACCACCACAGGAACCGTTACAGTTACTGGTTGGTCGAGGGGGATTTCGGGTGTTGCAGTCACCGTGCTGCCGGAGCTGCCTGCGCCGCCATTATAGAACCAGTTGGCCGTTATGGTTAAATCGGAAGTTACATTAGAAAGGTCTTTGTCCCAGCCAGCAAAGGTATAGTTGCTGCGAGAGACGATGGGTGGCCTTGCGGATTCGCCCCTTGCAACCATCTGAATGAGCTCTCCGCCGCCATTGCGGTTGCCGCCGTTTAAGAGGAACGTGACGGTGTAGGGAGTCTGATGTCCAAAGTAGAAGTTTTTCGTAATGATCTTATCGAGGCCTGTTATGTCAGCTTCCGAAGAAATGTAGTTGTTAGAGCATTGTAGGTGTTCCAACGCCAACAGGCCGGTCACATTCAGTTTACTAATTTGATTTTGAGAACAGTATAGAGTTTCCAGTCTTTCTAGGCCGGTCAGATTGAGTTCGCGAAGCTGGTTGCTAGAGCATTCTAGGTCTTCCAGCGCCAACAGGCCGGTCACATTCAGTTTACTAATTTGATTTTGAGGGCAGCATAGATTTTTCAGCCTTTCTAGTCCAGTCACATTGAGTTCGCGAAGCTGGTTGCTAGAGCATTCTAGGCGTTCCAGCGCCAACAGGCCGGTCACATTCAGTTTACTAATTTGATTTTGAGAGCAATATAGATTTTCCAGCCTTTCTAGGCCGGTCACATTGAGTTCGCAAAGCTGGTTGCTGTTGCAGAGCAGGGTTTGCAGCGCTGGCAGGCCACTCAAGTTCAGTTCGCGAAGCTGGTTGCTGTAGCAGTAGAGTTGTTTTAAAGCCGTTAGGTCGGTCACATTTAGTTCGCGAAGCTGGTTGCTGTAGCAGTAGAGTTCTTTTAAAGCCGTTAATCCGTTCGCATTTAGTTCGCGAAGCTGGTTGCTCAAGCAGAGCAGGGTTTGCAGCGCTGTCAGGCCGCTTACATTCAGTTCACTAATCTGGTTGTTGGAGCAGTCTAGGGTTATCAGTTTACTTAGGCTGCTCACATTCAGTTCACTAATCTGGTTGTTGGAGCAGATCAAAGTCGTTAGAGAGGTAAAATGTTCAATGCCTGTAAGGTCGGCAATCTGTAGATTGGACATATTGAAAAACCAAAACATAGCGATTTCGTCTTGCGTTAGTATATCATCGGCCGCTGCCTCCTTGGTAATAGCATTGCTTTTCAGCCAATCCCGGAACTTTTCATCCGGGAAATTCGTTTCGTTAATAATAATATCATCAGTTTTGGTACTTAGGGGCATAATCGCGCCTTTCGGTGCGAGTGCCGGTTCCTTTGCATCCCCCACCTTCACGGTGATGGTAGGGGCTTCTACACCTGATTTTATGGTCAAGCCCTCGGGTAGTTTCAGCTTCGGGGTAAAGGTATAATCCCCCTCGGTGTTGCCGTCATAGGCGGGGGTGGAGTCCCAGCCTGATACCGGCACGGTAGTTTCTATTGATTTTTCTTCCGGTACGGTTTCTTCCTCGGCAACACTTTCCGTAGAAGCGTCACTTGTAGGAGCGTCACTTGTAGGAGCGTCACTTGTAGGAGTGTCACTCGTAGGGGAGTCACTCGTAGGAGCATCACTTGTAGGGGCGTCACTCGTAGAAGTGTCACCCGTAGGAGCGTCACTCGTAGGAGCGTCACTCGTTGATGTGTTGTAGCTGCTTACATCGGCCTTTATGGCGGAGCTACTGGTAACCATAACCGACAATTTGTTTGGCAGGTTCAGCTCGCTCTCGGCTGTGCCTTTTTCCACCGCTTGCGTGGATATATCGCTATCTAACTCCGCAAAAGAGGTGATAGTTCCGCTTTCACCCGTAGGTGCGGCGGATTCTGTTTCACCTGTTTCAGCAAATGCCGCAATGGGCAGCATAGTTAGTACCATGCACACTGCTAGAAATAGGCTGCCGATTTGTTTCCGTTTTCGTTTCATGTTATGAATTCCCTCCTCGTTCTTGCCGGGGTATAAAAATAGTTGGCTTGCAGTACCGCATGGTGCTTTGTGGGTTTTCTCCCCCCGTAAAACGCTGTGGCCATTGGATTCTGGTGGGGCAGAAGCTCCAATCTTACAGGGTGTTTATAGCTGCGTTTTTTCAGGAAGACGATGTGCAGGTTGGTATTCTTCGCTTGGTAATATTTTGAAAAAAGTATAGCATATTTTATGAAATAATAAAATTAGTTTTGTTTGCAATTCTCAATAAATTTTGATTGCAAAAGGTTCTATATATTCTACCGGAAAGCGATTACCCGTGCGCGTGTTTGCGAGACACCATTGGCTATAGGCTATGTAGTTGGGATAAATTAACAACAAATATATCAATAAAGAATCAATATTGTACAAAGATATGAAAATTGGTTAGAAAGTGGAAAAAAATAGATGAAATAGTACGAAAACTGTGATATGCTTATCTCGTAAAATCCTCTGCGGCAAAATACTTTAAAACAAGGATGAGAAAAATGGATATTAAAGCATTTTTAGATTTGGACATGCTGCAAAAGATTCAAGATTTGTTTTCAGATGCTACCGGGCTGGCTGCAATAGCGGTAGATTCGCAAGGGAACTACATTACAAAGGGCAGTAATTTTACCGATTTTTGTATGAAATACACCCGTGGCGTAGAGGAAGGCCAGCGGCGCTGCGTAAAATGCGATAATGAGGGAGCTGGAACCTATTTCTGTCATGCCGGACTAATGGATTTTGCTTCGGACATTATTGTGGAGGGAGAAAAGGTAGGTGCGATTATCGGTGGGCAAGTGCTGCCCGGAACGCCGGATTTGGAGCATATTAGGCAGATAGCGCGGGAGCTGGGAATTAATGAAGACCGTTACATTGAGGCGGTGCAGACAGTGCCGGTCCGTTCTGAGAAGATGATTCGATCGGCGGCAAATTTATTGAGCCTGTTTGTAAACCAATTAGTGAACCTCGAATATTTACGAAAGCTGAATTCTAAAAAGATAGAGGTTTTTGATAAAGAAATTGAGGGTTCTCTAGAAGAGATAAAAAAGATACAGGCAATGACACGGGATTTGCAGCAGGTAGCAACTATGGAACGCATTTTGGCACTCAATGCATCAGTTGAGGCTGCTCATGCGGGAAAGGCTGGCTTGGGGTTCTCGGTTGTTGCAGAAGAGATTGGAAATTTATCACAGCGGTCTTCCAACGTGTACCAAGAGATTTTCGATTTGGTTGGCTCCGTGCAGGAATCCATTACGAATATGAGCACGGTAAAAGTATAATACATAATGCTAAAAGAGGAGTCTGGAATAAACCAGACTCCTCTTTTATATGAGGGCGTTTTATAAGCTTGTCACGCAAATTATTCAATTCTCTTCGTAATATTAGTTTCATCGATATTCTTTTTTTTGAGTAAATCCCGAATTTCCGTTAGAAGCTCTTCTTCCTTACTTAGTACGGGTACCTCCGGTTCGGCGGGTTCTTCATCCTTCTTTTGGCGTAGCCGGTTCATCAGTTTAATCATAATAAAAATGACGAGTGCGGTTATCACAAAATCCAGTATGTTTTGTACAAACGCGCCGTAGGCAATTACAATGTCCTTGCCTCCAAACGCATCCGGTATTTTCAAAGCAAGGTCACTTAAATTAATTTTTCCGGTAATTGCCGAAAGCACGGGGGTTATAATATTGGTAACCAAAGAGGTTGTAATTTTACCAAAAGCACCACCAATGATAACACCGACTGCCAAATCGATGACATTGCCCCGCATTGCAAATTCTTTAAATTCCTGGACGAACTTTTTCACGTGTTGTTCCTCCTGTTTTAACATAAGTATCACTCCAAAGTTGCTGAGGCTAAAAACAGATGTAGATACGGAATCACTGCTTTTGCAAGGATATTTGATAATGATTATCCTAACAGAAAAATAAGAAAAAATCAACTTTGTACCGGTAGGGAATCCGGGGAACAAAGTTGATTTTTTTAGTTATCTTTCTAATGTGCCATTGCAGTTTCTGCTTCTTGTGTGCGTTGTTTTAACGCTTCACGTGCAACAGCAAGCATGAGTTTTATGCGGTTTTCTTGGTTGACTCGTGTTGCACTGGGGTCGTAATCAATGGGTACGATATTAGCACGGTCATCAATCTCTTTAATACGGCGAATCATGCCCTTGCCGCAAATGTGGTTGGGCAGGCAGCCAAATGGCTGTGTGCAAACAATATTCTCAAAACCGCACTCTACCAGCTCCAGCATTTCCGCGGTTAAAAGCCAACCTTCTCCCATTTTGTTGCCATACCCAATTACGTCTTTAACGAGTGTCTTGGTGTGAGCATAGTTCATGGGTGCTTCAAAGCAAGGCTGGGTTTTCACGGCAGCAATCAAGATCTCCTGCATTTTTAACAGGTAATCCATCAAAGTCATTACCACACGATATTTTATCGGGTTACCACCGTATAGCTTAATGTCTTCCAAACGGTTATCCACTTTAAAGAGTGCAAAGTTTAATATGCCTGGAACATTCACTTCACAGTCCTGCTCGGCAAGAAACTGCTCTAATTGGTTGTTGCCAAGAGGAGAGTATTTTACAAAAATTTCGCCAACGATTCCTACGCGTACCTTTGGCACACGTTCAACGGGAATGGCAGCAAATTCCGCCGCAATCTTTTCCAGATTTGCCTTTTGCTGCTTTAGGGAATACCCCTCACTGCGGTTAAACTGGTCCGAGAGCCGTTCAATCCATGTTTGAACAAGAGCGGAGCTTTCGCCCTTCTTAATCTCGTAAGGTTTTACCTGATTATCGAGCAGCATTAATAGGTCACCATACACAAGGCCTGCGACAATGCGGCGCAGCATCGGCAGTGTTACCGAGAAGCCAGGATTATGTTCCAGACCGGAAAGGTTCAGCGAAACAACTGGCACGTTTTCCATACCGGCGCGGCGCAGAGCCTTGCGCAGCAGGTGAATGTAATTGGAGGCACGGCACCCGCCGCCTGTTTGTGTAATGATAAGAGCGGTACGGTCTAAATCGTACTTGCCGCTTTTCAGCGCGTCCATGAACTGACCAATCACTAGCAAAGCGGGATAGCAGGTATCGTTATGCACATACTTTAAACCCTCGTGCACAACGTTAGGGCCATCATTTTTTAATAATACCATATTATAACCGCAGTTGCGGAAGATGTTTACTACCAGCGAAAAATGGATTTCAGCCATTTGCGGGCAAAGAATGGTATATTCCTGCTTCATCTCTTTTGTAAACAGGATACGCCCCGTATTATCTCTTTTGAGTTCCGCCAAGATTGTTCACCTCACTGTTCCAATGCGGCAAACAGGCTGCGTAGCCGAATTTTCACCGCTCCCAAATTGGTTATCTCATCAATCTTAATCTGTGTGTAGATTTTTCCTTCTGCTTCCAGAATTTCTCGTACCTCATCAGTAGTAATGGCGTCAACGCCGCAACCGAATGAAACGAGTTGCACCAGGTTCATATCTGGCCGGGTGCCAATGTATTTTGCCGCCGCATATAAGCGAGAGTGATATGTCCATTGGTTGAGCACTCCGGTTCGGAATTTCTGAACGCGGTCACTGATGACGTCTTCCGAAATCACTGCGGCACCGAGGCTGGTAATTAGCTTATTGATACCATGGTTAATCTCTGGGTCAAGGTGGTAGGGGCGGCCGCTTAGTACAATAATGGGCTTGTGCTGACGCTCTGCCTCATCAATAATACGGTTGCCCTCTTTGTGTATTTTTGCAAAAAAGCTGTCGTATTCCTCGTAAGCGGCTTTGGCTGCTTTTTGAACCTCACGAAGGGATATGCCGGTAAAATACTGGCTTAAAATCTGATTCATCTTCACCGGGAAATCTTTCTTACGGTGAATTCCCACATAATCGTGAATAAAGGTTGTTTTCTTTAAATCCTCCACGTTAGCCGAGAGCACCTCCGGGTAGTACGCAACCACAGGGCAATTGTAGTGGTTGTCCCCCAGCCCTTCATCCATATTATATGACATGCAGGGGTAGAAAATGGTGTCGATTCCTTGCCGTAGCAGAGCCTCGATATGCCCGTGCATCAGCTTTGCGGGGAAGTACACGGTGTCTGACGGTATGGTGTGTTGGCCATCCAAATACAATGTGCGGGTTGAGAGGGGGGAGGGGATGACCTCGAAGCCGAGAGTCGTCCAAAATGCGTGCCAGAACGGCAGTAGCTCGTAAAAATTGAGCCCCAGAGGGATACCGATTTTTCCGCGTGAGCCGGGAACCGGCTGGTAGCTTTGCAGCAGCTCTAGCTTGTAGGTGTACATGTCGAGTGCCGGTTCCTTGTTTTGGCGGGTAACGGGCTTTTCACAGCGGTTACCGCCGATAAAGCGGCGATTCTCTCCAAAATTATTGATGGTAAGTCGGCAGTGGTTACTGCACAGGCCGCAGGTAGCGACCTTAACCTCATGCGTAAACTCTCTTAGCTCTTGAAGCGATAAGAGTGAGCTGGTTTCATTTGCATGCCCTTTTGCGTACAGTGCTGCACCAAACGCACCCATGAGTCCCGAAATATCAGGCCGAATTACATTTACACCAAGCTCTTTTTCGAACACGCGGAGCACGGCATCGTTTAAAAAGGTGCCGCCCTGTACCACAATGTTTTTGCCCAGCTCATCAGCCGAAGCCGCCCGGATGACCTTATAAATCGCATTTTTTACAACGCTTACGGAAAGTCCTGCGGAAATATCCTCCGTAGTGGCACCGTCTTTTTGTGCTTGTTTTACGGAAGAGTTCATAAATACTGTACAGCGAGAGCCCAAATCGACCGGGTGCTTTGCGAATAATCCCTTTTGGGCAAAATCTGCAATATCGTACCCGAGGGTGTTTGCAAAGGTCTGCAAAAAGGAACCGCAGCCGGAGGAGCAGGCTTCATTGAGGAAGATATTATCCACTGCTCCATTGCGAATTTTAAAGCACTTCATATCCTGTCCGCCAATATCGATTACAAAGTCTACATTGGGCATAAAGTATTTAGCGGCGGTAAAGTGTGCCATTGTTTCTACAATACCAAAATCCAGATTGAATGCGTTTTTCAGCAGTTCCTCGCCATAACCGGTTACGGCGGAGGAGCAGATTTTTAAATTAGGGTATTGTTCGTACAGGTTCATCAGATATTCCCGAATAATAGGTACCGGGTTGCCGGAGTTACTTTGGTAAATAGAGTCTAAAAGCTCACCATCTTCTCCCAGTATCACTGCTTTTACGGTAGTAGAACCGGAGTCAATGCCGAGGTAAGCCTTTCCATTATATAGTGCAATGTCTCCGCGCTTTGCACGGCAGCTTTGGTGGCGCTCTTGGAACTCGCGGTACTCCTGTTCGTCACGGAACAGGGAGGGGATGGACAAAAAATCGCTTTTGCCGCTGTATGCGTCTATGTTTGTTAGTGCGGTGTTTAAATCGACTTCGTCCTCACTGCTGAATGCAGCACCCATTGCAACGTAATACAACGAATTTTCCGGACAAACCCCGGTTACCTTTAGCGCTGTGTCAAAGCTTTGCCGCAGCTCCGAAAGGAAGGTAAGAGGGCCGCCAAGATATATCACCTTGCCGCGAATCGGGCGGCCTTGTGCAAGTCCCGCAATGGTCTGATTCGCCACCGCAGCAAAAATACTTGCAGAAATATCACTTTTGCGCGCACCTTGATTCAGCAGCGGCTGAACATCAGACTTTGCAAATACACCGCAGCGTGATGCTATGGTGTAAATTTTTTCATGCTGCGCCGCCAGTTCGTTCATTTCTTCCAAAGAAATGTGGAGAAGGGTTGCCATTTGGTCAATAAAAGCTCCGGTTCCGCCGGCACAAGAACCATTCATGCGAACCTCGGTTCCGCCAGTTAAAAACAGAATTTTAGCATCTTCGCCGCCCAGCTCAATAATCACGTCTGCATCCGGTATAAGCTTGCCCATCGCAACGCGGGTAGCATATACCTCCTGAATAAAAGGCAAATTGCAGGTTTGTGCAATTCCCATTCCAGCAGAACCGGATACCGATAAATAAGCGGGCGCCCCTTTTAATACCTCTGCCTGAATTTTGCGCAGAAGCTCCGCCATTTTTTCTGTTATTTGTGAAAAATGCCGCTCATAAGATTGGTATACAATTTGATTGTCATCGTTCAGCACGACGCATTTAATGGTCGTGGAACCTACGTCAAGACCGATTCTCATCCTATCGTTTCCTCCGCAATATTTGGCTGTTTTGCATTTGTGTTTTTAGCCGTCTGATTGTACGACTAAACGCTATATGTGGAACGTGATTTATTTAGTTAGGTTGCTTAACTACTTTTTTCTTTTCCTATTGTAATGCAGATTTCTGTTTTTGGCAAGCGAAACGCTTTGCCTTACCATAAATTGAGTGATTTACACAATCTAACAGCTATATATTGTGTCAGTTTCTTCTAATTTACACTTGATTTAGTGAAGCGCTTTGGCACTTAACATGCTTTTTAATTTAAAAAACACAAGCAGTAGTGTATATTACCTTACCGTTTTTTACTCTTAATGTCAATTTTTGGACTATATTTGGGCATGCACAAGCAAATAAAAATAAATTTTGTGGTGTTGACAAATGAAATGTTGCGTCATATAATAGGTGCAATAATAAAACCAATGATTAAGAGTAGTAGCTGGGCAAGATTTTTTTTCAGAGAGCCGCAGATGGTGGGATTGCGGTAAGAGATCGCTTAGTGAATGGACTTATGAGGGCGGGGCGAACGGGAATTATTCCTAAGTAGTCTGCGACGGGGGCTCTACCCGTTACCAGCGGAGCACATATCGATTGGGTATGTGAAACAAGAGGGCGCGCAAGCGTCAATTTGGGTGGTACCGCAGGAGTGAATGCTCTTGTCCCTGAGTAATCAGGGGCAAGGGCTTTTTTTATTGCCGAATAGGAGGTGTGGCGTAATGCCGGATGGCTGGTGGAAAAACGAACCCGACCAAAATGAAAAAAGAAATAAAACATTGCAAAGAGAAAGGTTTGGTATTTCAATGAAAAAGTTCATTCATAAAATTGTAGCAGTTTCCCTGGCAGCGGTTATGGCCGCAGGTTTCGTCGGATGCTCAAATGGTAACTCCGCTTCTTCTGGAGCAAATGCAAAAGCTATGAAAATCGGCGTGATTCAATACGCAACGCACCCCTCGCTCGATAATTGCTATAAGGGCTTTGTACAGGGCCTCAAGGATGCCGGGTTTGAAGAAGGCAAAAACCTGACCATCGATTTTCAAAATGCGCAGGCAGATGCCTCAAACAGTGACCTGATTGCGAAGAACATGGTTTCTTCCAAATACGATATGCTGGTTGGTATTGCAACCCCAGCGGCAATGTCTGCTTACAGTGCCGCAAAAAGCACGGAGATTCCAGTGGTGTTTACCGCAATTTCGGACCCCGTTTCTGCTGGTTTGGTAAAGAGCCTTGAGAAGCCCGGCAACAACATTACCGGCAGCTCCGATGTTCTTCCCTTGGAGGAGCAGGTGAAAATGATTCGTTCCTTCCTGCCCGAGGCAAAGAAAATTGGTGTGCTTTACACCACCAGCGAGCCGAACTCGGTCAGCCAGCTCAACACACTGAAAGAGGTAGCGAAGAAATACAATTTAGAAGTGGTAGAGTCTGGCATTGTGAATGCGTCAGAGGTTGCGTCTGCCGCCGCTTCCCTTGTAAGCAAGGGTGTAGACTGCATCAACAACTTTACCGACAATAATGTGGTAAATAACCTGCAGGTTGTATTGCAGGCTGCAAATAAGGGCAATATTCCGGTGTTCGGTTCTGAAATTGAGCAGGTAAAGAATGGCTGCCTGGCGTCTCAGGGCATCGATTATGTTGCGCTCGGCAATCAAACCGGTAAAATGGCTGCCTCCATATTAAAGGGCGAAAAGAAAGCCTCTGAAACACCGGTATATGTAGTAAAGGATTTTGCACCGGTATATAATGCAGATGTTTTAAATATCTTTGGTATGACTCTGCCGAAGGATTACCAGAATGCACAGGCTGTAAAAGAAAATTCGGCTTCTTCTAGCAAATAATAGCGTAAGCGCGGCTGGGATGCTGCATGAAAATATGATTTGTACGGAAAGCAGGTAACGGCGAATGGATGTTTTTGTTGGTCTGATCTTCAATGTGTTGGAGGAAGGCCTGATTTACGGAATTATGGCAATGGGCGTGTATATTACGTACCGAATTCTGGGGTTCCCAGACCTTTCGGTTGACGGTACATTTCCAATGGGGGCCTGTGTAACAGGGGCTTTGATTGCTGGCGGTGTGAACCCCTGGGTAGCGTGCCTAGCCGCATTTATAGCTGGTGCAGCAGCCGGCTGTGTTACCGGGCTTTTACATGTAAAGCTGCATATTACCGACCTGCTTTCTGGTATTTTGGTAATGACGGGTCTGTGGAGTGTAAACCTTGTGATTACAAGGGGCTCTGCGGTACTTCCCTTTTACAATAAGCCTACGGTGTTTACGTCGGGGCCGATTGCAAGCCTTTTGCCTCAAAGCTTACAGAATTACCGGGTAGCGCTTATTGCACTGCTGGTGGTTGTTTTGGTGAAGGTGCTGTTGGATACGTACCTCAATACAAAATCGGGTTTGCTTCTGCGTGCTTCTGGCAATAACCCGCAGTATGTGATTTCGCTTGGTAAAGACCCCGGTCGCATGAAAATTGCCGGGCTTGCCATTGGCAATGGCTGTACTGCTTTGTCAGGCTCCATTTTGGCACAGCAGACAGAAACCGCAAATATTTACGGCGGCACCGGTATGGTGGTTATGGCACTTGCCTCCGTAATTATTGGTACCAGCCTGCTTGGTAAAATCAAATTCATTCGCCCCACTGCCATGGTGGTGATTGGTGCCATACTTTATAAAACCTGCTTGGTAGCTGCAATGCAGCTTGGCTTGCCCACTAATTACCTCAAGCTGCTCATGGCAGCACTGTTTACGTTTGCTCTGGTAGGGAACCGGGCATTTTCGGGAAGGAGGAAGCATCCACATGTCGTTAACCCAACACAAATCTGACAGCATGGTCAGTCTGCGGAACATCTGCAAGGTGTTTTCTCCGGACTCGGTAAGTGAAGTGGTTCTATTTTCCGATTTTAATCTGGATATTCTGCCCGGGCAGTTTGTTTCGGTAGTAGGCAGCAATGGTTCCGGTAAAACGACAATGCTCAACCTCATTTGCGGCAGCATCCTGCCGGACAGCGGCAGCATATTGCTCAAAGGGGAAGACATTAGTAACCAAAAGGAATTTCAACGTTCCAAATCCATTGGAAGAGTGTTTCAGGACCCCTCAAAGGGAACCTGCCCAGAGCTCTCTATTTTAGAAAATATGGCTCTTGCCGACAATAAGGGCGCATTTTATGGCCTTTCCCGTGGAGTGAGCCGTCGCCGCACCGATGAATACCGCACCTTGCTTCAGCGGCTAGACTTAGGGCTGGAAGATAAGCTTGGCGTACAGGTGGGGAGTCTTTCCGGCGGGCAGCGGCAAGCGCTGGCTCTTTTGATTTCTACCATGACACCGATTGATTTGCTCATTTTAGATGAACACACAGCGGCACTCGACCCTCGTTCTTCTGAAAATGTAATGCGGTTGACACAGGAGCTAGTAGAAGAAAAAAAGCTGACGACCCTGATGGTAACGCATAATTTAAAATATTCGATTCAGTATGGCAATCGCCTGCTGATGATGCACCAAGGGCAGGCCGTAATAGATGCCGCAGACGAGAAGAAGGAAGCAATGTCTACGGATGATATTCTCAATCAATTTAATCAGATTAGCTTGGAAGTTGGCAACTGATTTGATGAATGAAGAAAAGGAAGCAGCGCATTTGCGCTGCTTCCTTTTCTTTATTCGCTTGACTTTTTGGCTGAAGTAGTAAATACTATTTAATTACTGAAAACCTTTATAAGAGTTTTTTTTGCTCCACCTCCTCTTTGAGAAGATGAAGCTTTAAGTAATCCACTACGGCATAGCGCCCTACAATACTCAGGGAAAGTAGATCAGTTAAAAAACGGCCTGTTGAAAAATCCCCTGTGATCTGCTGGTTCAGAACATCCACACCTTGCTTACAGTCGGTTCGCCCCAACAGGTAATCTGTAGAAACTTGGTAAAAATCGGCTAGTGCAATAATGGAGCGAGTTGAAAGCTGTGATTCACCTTTTTCACATCGAGAATAGTGCTGTTGTGTTGTTCCTAAGACGGCTGCTATGTCTGATTGTCTTAAATCTTTATCTTCGCGTAAATCACGTATGATTTGATTTATTGCTTTCATTTCAACCCTTCCTTCAACATATAATGATACGAAAACGATATTATCACACGGTCTATTTACGTATTGACTTGCACAAATATTATATGTATAATTTAAATAAAAACACGTATTAAGTGTATTGTTGGTTTGCGGAAAATTATATATTCCCTTCTTCTCTTCCCTTAAAAGCGTCGAAATTCCGCAACTGCCTGGCTGCTGTTGAGGAGAAATGCGGTCTGAGTAGCTAACAATTATTTTGTTGCTCTTGAGTCGGAAGCAGGTTGCTAAAATGAAAACTTAGCGAGCCGATTCAGTAGAAAGGGAAAAAATGGTATTAGAATCATTATCAGAGGTAAAGAATCTGCTTTGTGTTTTAAGAGCCTTTTCGTCTTCCATTTACCTTGTAGACTCCAATTGCGGATTAATACTATATGATAATTTATGGGGCGAGAATACGGAAAATCTTTTTTCCACCAGATTAGAAGAAAATTTTGATTACCAACTCATTTTTGGCCCGGGTGCTGCATTGAGCTTTACCGCAGACGAATCCTCCATTTGCAGTGTTACCCGAATACCACTTGCTGTGGGTGATAGAGAATGCACGCTGGTTTCGGTTCGGCGAACCGTGCGGCCGTATGACAGAAGCGGTTACGAAAATGTGAATCCTGATACGCTTTATACCGATTTTTTAACACACTTATATAATCGGCGTTATATTGATCTTCGTTTGCCTATTGATTTAAATTATTGTATGGAGCAAAAACAGCCGCTTAGCATTTTGTTTATGGATATTGACTATTTTAAAAAGATTAACGACCACAATGGCCATGTGGCTGGCGACTGTGTTTTACAGGGCATTGCAGTTTTGCTTAAAAAGCTGGTTTCAACGCAAAATGGTTGGGTTGCCCGTTATGGTGGAGATGAGTTTTTAGTTTGTTTACCCGGTTGGGAGAGAGACTCCGCCCTGCAAATTGCCTGTCGAATTCGCGATTCCATTCGTGGCCATGTTTTTCGTACTTCTTATGGTGAGATTGATATTACGTGTAGTATTGGAGTAGAAACCATTACCTTACATAAATCACAAATCGATGTGGCAGAATTGATACATTTGGCAGATAAAAAGCTGTATCAGGCGAAAAATGCTGGCAGAGACCAAGTTGTATGAAGAAACCTATGTTTAAGTATGCTACATTTTAACTTGTTTATTAAAATATTGCTATATTAGAATAAACCATTCATATTCTCACATGAGATATGAATGGTTCTTTTTGTTTTATCTTTTTTTACTTATTCATTTAGAATACAAAGGAATGGTGTTCAAAATGAATACTTACAGGGAAAAAATCCATAATAGCTTTTGGGTGATTAATATTGAAAATCGGAATTCCAAAAGCATTTTTATATTATCGGTATGGTTCTTTGTGGGAAACGTTCTTTCTAGAGTTAGGGTGCGAGGTTGTTGTAAGCAGTAATACCAGCAGAAGCATATTAGAGAATGGAACACGCCGTTCAGAAACAGAAAACTGCCTGCCAATGAAGCTGTTTTTAGGTCACGTGGAGTCTTTACTTCCAAAGTGCGATTACATTATGGTGCCACGTTTTGAAGGAACACGGGGCAGTGAAGAGTTTTGTGTTCGCTTTTTAGGGCTGTATGACATTGTTCGCCATACATTTCCCCATGCCGAGCTGATCACTTATAATCTAAAGGGCAGCAGACCGGGGGCGGAATTTTTAGGGTTTTGTAGTATGGGGCGCCAGCTTGGCAAAAGCCCAGACCAGTGCTTTCGCGCATATCAGCGGGCAAAGCAGCATCAGCTTCAGCAAGACTTGGCCTGTATGGAACAGCAGGAGCATGTGTGTGATGGCGGTGGCCTCAAGATTTTAATTGCCGGGCAGCCCTATATCAGCCATGATTCGTACATTGGTGAGCCCATCTGTCGTATGATTCAGGAGCAAAACGGTACCGTTTTATTCTCTGATTATTGTAATCGGCGCACTTGCAGCCAAAAATCCAAAGCGATTTCAAAGCAGCTTTACTGGACAATGAATAAAGAGATGATTGGCGCAATTGAGCTGTACAAGCACCGTGTGGATGGCGTTATTTTGCTTACGGCCTTTCCCTGTGGAACGGATTCTTTGGTAAATGAACTGGTGATACGCCGCGTTCACGAGATTCCGGTAATTCAGCTTCTTATGGATGAGCATCAGTCCGATGCAGGGCTTCAAACCCGCATTGAAAGCTTTTTGGATATATTAGGGGAGAGGAAAAAAGCAAATGAAAAAAGAATTCGTGTTTAGCTTCCCCCATATGGGGGATTACCATGTGGTAATTCGCACCATGCTCCAAGAGCTGTTCCCGGGGCGATTGGTGATTTCTGCCCCGCCTACTACACAACGCACACTTGAGCTGGGCAGTAAATACAGCCCAGATTTTGTTTGCTCCCCATTTAAATTTAATATGGGAAATTATATTGAAGCCTTAGAAAAGGGCGCCAATGTGCTGCTACAAACGGGGCTTGGCTGCCGCTACGGGTATTATGGTGAGGTACAGGAGCAAATCCTGCATGATTTGGGGTATGACTTTGAATTTCTTTGCTTCTCTCGTGCCCTTATTCGACCGGAGGCAATCTATCGGGTGCTCCGAAAATTGGAGTGCCCGCTTTCCTTGCGTGAAATCGTAAGCGTAATGATGCGTACTGCCGAAAGCCTGCGTATTATGGATGCTTTGGATTACTATATTCGTGAAAATGTTGGGTTTGAAGTCGTTCCGGGCTCCTTTGAAAAGCTTCAAAGAGAGCTACTTCAAGAGTTAAGCGAACCAAAAACTATGCTGCAGCTAGAGCGAATAAAGCAGAAGTATGCGCATGCCGCTGAAAAAATCCCCGTAAAAAAAATAGGTATGCCACTTCGTGTAGGAGTTATTGGGGAGCTATATACCCTAATGGAGCCGTTTAGTAACTTCTATATTGAAAAGCAGCTTGCTCACCGAAATATTAGCGTGAGCAGACGTATGAGTGTATCTTTTTTATTGTTCGGAAAGAAAGATCGTATCTCTTTGCGCGAAAGCGGAGGGTATTTAAAATATACGGTAGGGGCAAATGGAGTAGACAGTGTGTGCCAGGCGAAGCAATACGCAGAGTTGGGGTACGATGGGCTTATTCACATGAAATCGTTCGGCTGTATTCCAGAGCTTAATGCAACGCCTGCTTTAACCAGTGTTGAGCAGGATTATGGCATTCCGATACTCCACCTTAGCTTTGATGCCAACACAAGTGAAGTAGGCGTAGAAACAAGGCTGGAGGCCTTTGCCGATATGATTGAAATGAGGAGGAAAAAAGCGTATGGAACTGCCCGTGTCTCTGGGGGTTGACATTGGATCAATCTCAACGAAGGGGGTTCTTTTGGGGGAAGACGGTCAAGTGCTCTCAGAAGAGTACCTGTGGACGGAGGGAGACCCCGTAGGCGCTGTAAAGCGCCTTGTAAGCATCTTATTTGAAAAGGCACCTTGCCCAGTAAGTGTGCGTTCCGTGGGAACAACAGGCTCTGCCAGGCGCTTAATTGGCAGTATGCTGGGTGCCGATGTCGTTAAAAATGAAATTACGGCTCATGCGGTAGGTACGCTTTCACGCCACCCGGGTGTACGTACCATTCTGGAAATCGGCGGGCAGGATTCCAAAATCATCTTAATTCGCGGTGGGGTGGTGTCCGATTATGCAATGAATACGCTTTGTGCGGCAGGAACCGGCGCCTTTTTATCTTCTCAGGCAAAGCGCCTGGGGCTGGAGGTGGAAAAGCTGGGAGACATTGCCCTGCGTTCTCAATCACCATCAAAAATAGCAGCAAGGTGTACCGTGTTTGCGGAGTCCGATATGATACACAAGGCGCAAACCGGCCATAGCAAGGAAGATATTGTTGCAGGGCTTTGCCGCGCAATTGTATTGAATTATTTAAACAATGTAGGTAAGGGTAAGCACATTGAAGAACCAATTGTGTTTCAGGGCGGGGTAAGCAAAAACAAAGGGGTCGTAAAAGCCTTTGAGGAGGAACTGCATGCCGGAGTAACGGTAGATACCGATTCTCACTTGATGGGCGCAATCGGCGCCGCAATTTTGTCTCGCTCAGCCGAGCGGGAACATCCTTTTGATCCTGTTCTTTTGGAGATGACCTTCACTACACGCGCTGGTGAGTGCTCCTGTTGCCCTAATCACTGTGAAATTGTACGTTTTTACCGGGGCGATGAACTGCTGGATGCCTGGGGAAACCGCTGCGAGAGAGGTCTTAAGGCGGTAAAGGAGAGGACAGAGGGTATTCGGGTTTAAAAAGCTTACTTTATCCATTGTGCTTTTAAACTGAATTACAGAGAGCTACGAAAATTCTTGAAAATGTGTTATAATAACGTCACGCTACAAGCAAAAGCAAGCTTTTGCTAGCTGGGAGAGCATGGAATCATTGGCTTAGTATATAAGAAACGGAGTACATGTTTTTTAAAGCTCGTTTCACTCTATACGATTTTGACAACCTAACTCAATGAGTAAAACCAAAGCGAAACTTAACACATATTTGGAATATCAACAATGGAGGCCCTCTGACATGGAAAAGGAAAAGAGCGTTAAGGCTTACGAAAAAGTATTGGATTATTTACAGCAAAAGCTAAAAGATGGAAGCCTTTCGCTTGGGGAGCCACTTCCACCGGAGCGGAAGCTGGCGGAAGAGTTGGGCGTAGGGCGTAATTCTGTGCGAGAAGCAATGCGCCTGCTGGAGCACATGGGTTTTATACGAAGTGAACACGGAGCAGGTAACTTTATTTGCTGCGACATTAGCCAAAGCCTGAAAGACACCTTTGGGCTTTTATCTTTATTACAGAGAATCAGCTACCGGCAATTGGCAGAGCTGCGCAGGGGGCTCGAGTTGGAGGCCGCTATGCTGGCGGTAGACCGTATTTCAGAGGAGCAATTAGAAAGACTCAAAGAGATTGTAAAGGAACTCCATGCCCGTGATGGCGTGGAGGCCGACCTTTTGGATAAGGAGCTGCACGAGCTGATTGCAATTGCTTCGGGCAATGAATTAATCATACAAATTTTGCGTGCGCTCTCTGACTCTATCGACCGTTTTATACACGACCTGCGTTGCAACATACTGTTGCATGATGATACAGGCCACAAGCTGCAATATGCGCACGAACAAATCGTAAATGCCCTATGCCGCAGAAACAAAGTGCATTTATCACTCGCGGTACAAGACCATTTTGAGCTCATTGATGAATATATGCTTGAGCAGGGCTTTATGGCAGACTTTAAACAGGTTCAGCAAGAACTGGAACAAGAATGACCATACGTAAATGAAAAGAATAATAGATTTGGAATTGGAAATAAGAAAGCAGGGCAGATGTGAATCTGCCCTGCTTTCTTATTTTAGCAACGGAAAAAGAGTAAATAAACCGTTTGCACTGCTGGTGTAGGAAAGACGCGAATAAAGAACAAAGCACTTTTGCATTTGCTCTAACAGTGTGGAGAGAACAGGCAAACGGGGAGGGGGAACAAAATAGATTAAGCCTCTGCTTTTGTCTTGCGGATTTCTTCTATCATTGCAGGAATTACTTTACCTACATCGCCAACAATCCCAACGTTTGCAACGTCGAAGATAGCGGCATCCTCGTCTTTATTGATTGCAACAACAAAGCCGGAGGATGACATACCAGAGACATGCTGTGTTGCGCCGGAAATACCACAGGCAATATACAGCTTCGGCGCAACAATTTTACCAGACTGCCCAACCTGGTGTGCTCTGGAGACCCAGCCCTCTTCAATAGCGGGGCGAGTTGCACCAACTACACCGCCCAAAAGGGCTGCAAGCTCTTCTACGAGCTTAAAGTTTTCGGCATTGCCCATGCCGCGACCACCAGATACAATCACTTCAGCGTCCTCTAGGTTAACGCTTTCGGTCAATTCCTTTACTGCCTCACGAATCTGCGTGCGAATGGAATCCGGAGCAACAGCAACATCCTTCTTTACAATTTCAGCAAGGCTTGCACTTGCTTCCGGCTTAGAGAATGCGCCGGTACGAACGGTGGCAAACTGTATGGCTGAGTTATCTATTACCTCTTCTGCCAGTACGGTTCCGCCAAAGCAGGGTGTTACCCAGTGGAGTTTGCCGTCTTGTGCCGTAATAGCGGTTACGTCGGCAACACATCCGCTTTCAAAACGTGCGGCAAGGCGGGGAGAGATGCTTTTTCCCTGCAAGGTGTTACCCATCAGGAACACGGCGGGGTTCTCTTCCTTTATAAGCTGTTCCAGCACACCGGTGTACTCATCTACCGAGAAAGCGGTGTATGCAGGAGCATCCACGACAATCACTTGGTCTGTGCCAAGCGCGGCAACACGCTGAGCGGCTTCTGAAAGCTCACTGCCAACCAGAACAGCAGTTACCTTTTGTCCGGCAGCATCCGCAATGGTTCTGGCAAGTGAAAGCAGTTCTAAGCCTACATTCACGGGTTTACCGCCGTTTGTTTCTACATATGCAAGTATGGATTGATTCAGATTTAATTCCATGTTTCAGTACTCCCTTACAGCGCTTTTGCTTCGACCATCATCGCTACGGCCCGGCAGGCGGATTCCTCGCAGGTCTCTTCTTTAATTTTAACTCCGGCCACCTTTTGGGCAGGCTCGGTATACCGTACCGTACGGGTAAGGGCGGCTTTTTCGCCAACCCTTTCCGCTTGCTCACCCAAATCTGCCAAGGAGATTGGGTCTATGGGCATTTTCTTCGCGGCAAGCTTGCTTTTTATGGTAGGGTAACGGGGAGCGTAGGCGGGGGTATTTACGGTAACCACACACGGGGCTTTGGCATCAATCAGATTGTAGCCAAAATCAGTCTCCTGCTTTGCGGTAACGGTATCACTCTCATAAGAAATATCAATTAGATTGGTGATAAGGGGTAAATGGAGAACCTCGGCAAGCTGTACACCAGTTTGTCCAGTTGCTTTGTCGGTTGCTTCCAGTCCGCAGAAAATCAGGTCAAAGGGTTTGCCCGCTTTTTCTTCCAGCTTTGTTTTAGCAGCTGCGAGAATGCGTGCTTTGCCTAGGCTGTCGGAGCCTTCAAAGGCGGGGTCGGTAAGCAGAAAAGCGTGTTGAGCACCTACGGCGAGGCAATTTTTCAAAGCATCGCGTGCACTTTCGCCGCCAACACTAATCACGGTGATTTCACCGCCAACGGCTTCTTTCAAGCGGGTTGCCATTTCGAGTGCGTAGGTGTCAAATGCGTTGACGATTTGAGGCACACCGTCAAGGTTTGGGGTTCCATCTGCCTTTAGGCGGATTTCTGCCGTATCATCCGGCACTTGCTTGATACATACGAGTATTTCCATGTGTTTGTTCTCCTTGCAGAATAGTAAAGCGGTTGAATCCGTCTCCACGAAAAGCGGAGACGGATTTCCTGTTTTAAACGGTTTAGAAGCTAAAATGTAAAGTGGGATTTTATCCCAATAGGGGTGGCGGGGTAAATCACCCCAAACTGGTTTTATCCTCTAAGTTTTATGGTTCACCCAAAGTGGGGCTCTAATTAAAAGCGACCAATGGTATTGTTGGCAACAACAATGCGCTGTATTTCATTGGTTCCCTCAAAGATTTGGAAAATCTTTGCATCGCGTAGAAGCTTCTCAACCGGGTACTCACGGCTAAAGCCATAGCCACCGAATACCTGAATCGCTTCGGAGGCAACCTCCATTGCAATGTCAGACGCATAGCATTTTGCAATGGCAGATTCTTTGCTGTAAGGCAGGCCAAGGTCCATCAGGGTGAGAGCATGTGCCACCATCTGGCGGGCAGTTTCAATCTTAATGGCCATGTCGGCAATTTTAAACTGCAATGCCTGGTTTTTCAGAACTGGCTTGCCGAACTGAATTCTCTCTTTGCCATACGCGATTGCTTCGTCCATGCCGCGCTGCGCAATACCGGTTGCAATACAACCCATCCAAGCGCGTGCTTGATCCAAGGTTTTCATCGCGATGGAGAAGCCTTGACCCTCAGCGCCAATTAGGTTAGAAGCGGGAATGCGGCAATCTTCCAAAACAACGTCGCAGGTGTTGGAGGTGCGAATACCCATTTTGTCCTCTTCATGTCCGGTGGAAAGACCGGGCGTATCTTTCTCAATAAAGAACATAGAGATTCCCTTGGTACAGGCAGACTTATCTGTCATAGCGGTTACACAGTAGAAGGAAGAAACGGCACCGTTGGTGATAAAGCACTTACGGCCGTTTAGAATGTAGCTGTCGCCATCTCTTACAGCGGTGGTTTTACCAGCGGAAGCATCGGAGCCTGCACCGGGTTCGGTAAGGCAGAATGCAGCGAAGCCGCCGTCTACAATCAAATCGCAAGCGTGCTGCTTTTGCTCCTCAGTTCCTCCAATTAAAACGGGCTTCATGCCAAGGCCGCTGGCGGAGATAGTGGTGGCAAAGCCAGAATCTGCAATTGCCATTTGCTCAATCAAAGCAGCGATGGAGACACGATCAAGACCCATTCCGCCGTACTCCTCGGGAACCTCGAGCATGTGCAGCTGCATTTCAATTGCTTTATCATAAATCTCTTTCGGCCATTCACCGGTTTTGTCAAATTCTTTACATTGTTCCTTTACTTCTTTTTCACAGAATTCCTTTACTGCACCTAGCAGCTCTTGGCCTTCTTCTGAAATGATGTATGCCATCGCTTTTTCCTCCGCTCATTTTATAGGTTGTTTTATTATTGGGTGGTCGTTCTTTTGAATTCGTTCAGGAGAACGACCACAGTAAAATGCTTTATTTGCTTACAGCTTGAGGCAAACTTTACCGGGGTTGAGAATTTCTTTGGGGTCAAATACCGTTTTAATTTCTTTCATCAGGCGCATGTTAACGGGGCCTGCCATTTCAGAAAGATAAGCCTGTTTGCCGTGGCCAATGCCGTGCTCGCCGGAGATAAGGCCGCCAAACTCCGTTGCTTTGGCATATGCTTTCTTCATAAAGTCGTGAACCTGAGCTTTAAACTCATCGAGCTCCATGTCGTTGGAGCAGGTGTAAATATGCAGGTTACCATCTCCAGCATGACCAAAGCTTTTCACTTCAAAGCCATAATCGGCTTCAATGGATTTAATGTAGTTGAGGTATTTAGCAATTTTGCTGGTAGGTACAACAACGTCGCATTCGTCAAGTAACTTCGTCTGTGCTTCAATCGCCTCAAGGAACGAACTGCGGGCAGCCCAAGCATCTTTTTTGAGAGCAGGTGTATCTGCAACCAGAACATCCAGAGCACCGGCTTCCAAAACAACCTCAGATGCTTTCTCAATGATTTCATCTAGCTGGTCTGCGTTCTCACCATCAAAGGTAATCAGCAGGTAAGCGTTCACTTGGCTGCCTTCAAACTCCTGCGGGAATACGCTCTTGCCAAGGTATGCTTCCGAAGAAATAACTATTTCTCGCTCCATGAATTCCAGTGCCTGCGGCTGCAAGTGAGCCAGCATAATTTGAGGTACTGCTGCAATGCACTCATCCAAATTTTCGAACAGAACAATCAGGCTGACAACCTCTTTCGGCTGAGGGATTAGTTTGAGTGTTAGTTCGGTGATGATACCGAGTGTTCCCTCAGAGCCAATCATCAGGTGCAGCAGGCTGTAGCCGCTGCTGCTCTTCGATACGCTCGCGCCGAGGTTTACAATTTCACCGGTAGGCAGAACCACGGTCATTGCACGAACATAATCGCGGGTTGTGCCATATTTCACAGCGCGCATACCACCGGCATTGGTGGCTACGTTACCGCCAATTGTTGCAAATTTTTCGCCCGGATCCGGGGGATACAGAAGACCTTGCTTCATTGCATCTTCCGCTAGATCGTTCAGTAGAACACCGGACTGAACGCGAACATTTAGGTTTTCTTTGTCATAGCCTAAAATTTGATTCATTTTAGTGGTGGAGAGAATCACTCCTCCGCAAAGAGCAACAGCGCCGCCGGCTAAACCGGTACCTGCACCACGAGGGGTGACAGCGATGCTGTTTTCGTGGCAGAGCTTCATAACAGCCGCTACTTCTTCGGTAGAGGTAGCTTCAATAACGACCTCTGGGGATGCTTTACCATAGATGGGCATTTCGTCGTGTGTGAAATCGTCGTTGATGTCTGCATTGACGGACACACGATTGGGTGCAATTTTCCGGAACTGTTCAATTAATTCCGGTGTAACCTTATTGTACTGGCTCATACTGCATGTTCCTTTCCTAAATACAAGTAATGAAAATTTTTCAAGATAAAGGCGGCTGCTTTAAAAGCATACGGTCGAATTCAATGGATACCCAAAGGGGAGTTTGGGGCATAGAATCAATTTGAAAAGCAGACGCCAAGGTATGATTAAATGAAAGCGAGTAGGCCGTAGCCAAAGTAAGAGATAAGACCGTACACCACGATATAAAGCAGGTAATACTTTAAGGTGATGCGAAGAATATTGCTTTCCTCTCCGCTGGTACCTGTAGAGGCCACTGCAATGGTGATGCTTTGGGGAGAGATGATTTTACCGGCTGTTGCACCCATAGTATTAGCGGCAACCAGCCAAATCTCCTGCATACCGATTGCGCGGGCTGTTTCAGCTTGTAGTGAGCTAAAGAGTACACTGGAGGATGTAGCACTGCCAGTAACAAAGGTTCCAATGGAGCCAATTAAGGGAGCTACAAGTGGGTAAGCAGCACCGGTGGTAACTACGAGGAAAGCTGCGATGTCACGAGTCATACCGCTGTAGCCCATGATTTTTGCAGCTGCAAGGATGGTAACCAGGGTAATCATCGTTTTAATCATTTGCTTAAGGGTTTGAAGCAATACCTGGCCCATGACAGATAGACTTGCTTTTTGCAGTAATCCTCCTAAGAATGCGGCGACAAAAATTAATACGCCGGGAGTGGTAAGCCACGAGAAGGTATAGGGGGAAGCACCCGCGCCCGAGTAAATGACTACACTGGTTTTTACGGAGGCAAGTACATTGTAAACAGAAGGAACGAGCTTTGAAACGGTAAGAAGGAATACAAAAATTAAAAGGAAGGGCGACCACGATATCAAAGCTTCGCGCAAGCTGGGGAGAGGTTGCTTTTGTAAATCTTCTTTGGTTTCAGGGGATAGCTGGTACTCCTCGGGAGTATTTTTGCAAAAGACTTTTGCTGCGCCAATGGTTAGCAACATGCTGGCTACTGAGCCGGTTACCGCAGGCAGCTCTGCACCAATAAATCGGGCAGCAAAAAACTGAACAGTCGCAAACCCAAGGCCAGCAATTAAGGCAATATGCCAGCTGCTTTTGAGGCTTTTGAGTCCCCCGCCGGTAATGACAACCAGCAGTAAGGGAGTAAGTACTACCATTAAAAATAACTGCATTGAAACTACAATCGCTGTTGCCTGTGTATCAAGGCCGGTAACCGAAGCGGCTGTAACAGTAGGGATACCAATGGAGCCGAATGCGGTAGGCGTGGCGTTCGCCACAAGACAGATAACAGCTGCGAAAATAGGGTTAAAACCAAGACCGCACAAAATGCTAGCGGGAATCGCAACGGCGGTTCCAAAACCAGCCATGCCCTCCATAAATCCGCCAAAGCCCCAAGCAATGATAAGAACCAGTACTCGCTTGTCGTTTGAAACGGAAGTCAGCATTTTTTGAATACGTGCCATAGCCCCGGTCTTAACAGTGAGGTTGTATGTAAAAATAGCGGCTATAATTACAAGAGAGATGGGCCAAAGCGCCATAGTTGCGCCTTCCAGCCCGCCGGTAAATACCTCAACCCCGGGGGTTTTCCAATACAAGAGTGCTAGCAGGATAGTGATGACGAGCGCTACTGGACAGGCTTTGTAGGCAGGCATTTTTATGTAACATAGAGACACTACAAGCCATAAAATCGGCAGAAGCGCAAGAATAAATTGCAAAAACACAATTGCTCCTCCTTATTGGCGTTCTTGATAATTGATACTACCAAAATACGCATGGAATGACAAGACACTCCCCTTGCCAAGTCACTTTTACTTATTATCCTCTGGAAAAAGTGCTTTGTCAATATCAAAAATTGTGCATTTCGATTATAATTGAATAATAATAACCATCATACAAAAATTATGAAACAATATTGGCTCTACCAATATGCCGGAAAATCAAAATCTTTTGAGGAATATGATAAATAAAGAAAAGACCTTCAAAAAACGACAAGTGATTTCAGGCAAACTATATGAATTTCGACAAATTAGGACTTGTAGAGAAGAATTAACAAACTGAAAGAATATGTATTGGTAAATACAGCCATATACAAAAGAAAAAAGCCTGCTAATGAATAGCAGGCTTTGGGACTTTATTTTAATAGGGAAAAGCAAATGGTTTTGGTTGAAATAATACAAATTTGCATGGAAAACCATAAAAAGAGAGGTGCTTTAAAAAAGCAGGAATGGTTAAGAATATGGAAAAAGAGGTGTTAGAAATGATTATACCAAACAGAAAACAATAGAACAGTACTAAATTTTCAAAAATAAAAAACGGACAGTTTATCACTGCCCGCCGCAAATTTATATGTTGTTTTGTTAATCAGGTGTTTTTCATAATAACGCTTTCCACTACATTCGCAACATCTTCGCATGTATCGCAGCAGCGCTCAAAGTGGTTGAAAATCTCTGTCCAAGTAAAGATTTCAATCGGATCCGTCGGGTTCTCGTACAAGGCATGAATTGCCTGTGTATAAAGCTTGTCGCCTTCTTCTTCCATACGGTTAATATCAATAATAATCTGGTGGATGGAGCTCGATTTGTTAAAGTTGTGGAACTCCTCCATCATTGCTTTCATCGCCTTGCAGCAAGAAACGATAATGGCGCCAAACTCCAATGCCTCCGGGCGAATGGTTTTGGTGTGGAACATGTAAAGGCGGAGCACAACGTCTTCAATACCGTCGGTTACGTCATCAATGGTTTGCGCCAGCTCTATAATATCTTCACGCTCAATGGGAGTAATAAATTCCTTTACCAAACGGCTCATCATCACATGCTTCGATAAATCCGCGGCATGCTCAATGGCGTGCATGTCCCGAATGCAGGCATCCATTTTCTCGGGGTGGTAATTCTTTAATGTATCCAGCAAAAGGTCGGCTGCCTGTGTGCAGTAATCGATGCCCTCAGACAATACACTGTAATAATATTGATCGTTTTTTCTTGCCATAGTTTCGATTCTCCTGTTTCGTCAAGGTGTCGGCATTTGCCGGATTTAAAAAATCGTCATAAACAGTTTCGCCATCAAGTAACCAATAATACCGCAGCCGGGGAAGGTGAGAATCCAAGTGTAAACCATCTCTTTTACAATGCCCCAGTTTACAGACGATACACGTTTTGCAGCGCCAACACCCATAATAGAAGTTGTTTTGGTGTGGGTGGTGGAAACCGGGATGCTGGTTAAAGAGGAAATGAGAAGGCAGCCTGCTGCGGCAAGGTCTGCCGTAAAGCCTTGGTGTTTTTCGAGCTTGACCATATCCATTCCCACGGCTTTAATAATACGGTAGCCGCCAATGGAGGTGCCAAGACCCATAATAATAGAACAGAAGAGCATGAGCCAAATCGGAATTTGAAAGTTCCCTACATTTGATTCACCTTTTGCAAGGAACATACCCAGCATAAAAACACCCATGAATTTCTGGCCGTCCTGTGCGCCGTGCATAAATGCCATTGCAGCACCGCCGCCAACTTGTGCTTTTTGAAAAAACGAGGTGGTACGCCGGCGGTCCATATTGCGGCAAATTCTATGCGTAAGCTTCGCGGTGCCCCAACCCATTACAAAACCTAGAATGGTAGAAAGAACAAGGCCATAAACAACCTTAATCCATTCGGAGCCGTTAATACCGGAGAAACCACCGTGCAAAGCAATTGCCGCTCCGGAAAGACCGGCAATTAGCGCATGGCTTTCACTTGTGGGAATGCCAAACCACCAAGCTGCGGTGGCCCAAATCACAATCGCAAGCAGTGCCGCACATAAGGCAACCAAAGCTTCGTGGGGGTTTCCGCTAAAGTCAACCATATTATAGATGGTTGCGGCAACACTCGCATTAATTGAGGTCATTACAAAAACGCCTAGAAAGTTGAACACCGCTGCCATTAAAATAGCGGGTCTTGGTGCCATTGCGCGGGTAGATACGCAGGTGGCAATCGCGTTTGGGGCATCCGTCCAGCCGTTAACAAGAATTACTCCCGTAGTGAGCAGAGCAGTAATTCCCAGCATGGGGTAAGCCGAAATCCACGATACAAATTCTGCTAATGATACAGTCATTTACACTCCCCTTACATGAAAACATAATCATTTCTTTACATATTCTTAATTTATTCTTTTTCATTATATCACATCTCACCAGATACGAAAGACCTTTTATTTGGAAAAATAAAATTCTAAAACTATATCAATGAACGAGTGGTTTTCTGCGAAAAAAGACGCTATTGTACACAATAATTATTATCTCAAATAGAAAATGCAGGAATCGAAAAACTAAAAAATGTATACATTCACAATAGAAAAAGCACATTTAAATAAGAATTATATAGTTAATATGTTTTTACATTAAGATTATTTTGGCAACACTTTCTTGTAGTTTTATCTTTTAGAGCTGCAATAGAAGAATTTAATCTTATATTAATATAAATACATTAGTTAATATAATTATAGTATAATATTATAATTATTTATAAAATAATAGAAATATAAATAAGACTTTACTGCAATAAAAACAAATAAAGCTCGAATTTGCATACGAAAAATATCAGTACGCAAATCGGAGCTTTATTTTGCATGTTTACGTTTCGGGGCAAAGCATTTTTTTAATTTGAGAAATGGAGTACCCATTTTGCTTCATTTGTTTAATATACTCAATTCGCATAATGGCTGCTGTTCTCTTGTAGCGGCGGGTAAGGTTTTCTTCTTCCTGCTCAAAAGGCAGCATCCCTTCCTCTGTGTAGTATTTGAGCGTGCTGTATCTTGCGCCGGTAAGCCGAACCAGCTCGCCGATGGTTACATATTCAGCAGCTTCGATTACTTCTAGTCGCCTTTGTCTAGACATAAGTCGCTTCCCTCCATTACCCAAGGGATGCGATAACTGCAATCATTGTATCAACATAGTCGACTATTTTTTTAATTACAGAGTTGGCTTCCGCTTCTTTCATTTCTTCTATACGTTTTTTTAGAGTTTCAGATTCAAATTTTGAAAAGAAATTCTTCAATAGGCTGCTTTTGTGGAGGAGTAGACCGAGGATAAGGGTTTCATCATCAACCGGGCCACCTTCCAGAAACTCTGCTCGTATTTTTTCAACAACCTTCTCCACCGCTTGTTGATTGGGTATATAAAGCGGTTTGTTGCGAAATACGCCTCCCGTTTCCGGCTGAACGACTTGTTGGTCAACCAAAGGAACAGAAAGAGACTTTAAATACTCATTTAGAAGAGTGCTGGTAGAAAACAGGTATTTTGCGGCAACATCTTCTATTTTAAGTGGCTTCTTGCTTTGTAAGGAGGCATATAATGGCTTTAAATACGACTGATTGTCTGGCAGCTCTTTATGAATGATGAGCTTATTTTTTTCAATCGAAATGATGTCGGAATATAGTAGCTCTAAAAGACCACCAGCAACCAAACAGGAGGCCACCTCGGTATACCGTAGGGTGGGGAGTGTTCCCTTGGGGGTAAGAGCACATAACAGGTATTCTTGCGTAAAAGACAATTTTCTCATAAGAGAAGCACCTCATATCTACTTATTACATATTACTTACTACTTACGATTTAATTTTACTATGACTCAATAGGAATGTCAATAGGACACCATGCAAAAAGAAGAAAAGTTTGCAGGTAGAAATCAAAAGATTAGAAACAAGTTTTGACAGAAACAGCCGTTTTGAGCGGCTATAATAATTTTGCAGCGCAAAAAGAGGGGGGATGGTATGAAACAAATAATCTATGTAGATGTTTTAGTCGCCGTCAACCTTTTTGTGAATTACTTTTTACTTTTAACTGTTGCAAAGTTCTTTCATATTTCAGCTTCCCGGCTGCGAATGGTATTGGGTGCCGCCGTTGGAGCTTTTGGTTCACTCATTATTCTGCTTCCGCCCATACCAGTTTTGATTTCTTTTCTCATTAAGCTGGTACTTTCGGCTCTTATTGTAATTACGGCGTTTGGGGCATCCTCCTGGCTCTTTTTTTTCAGAACCGTTGGTGGGTTCTTTCTTACTAGCTTTGGCTTTGCGGGTGCAATGCTTGCACTTTGGTATTTGGCAGCACCGAGTGGAATGATTCTAAAAAACTCGGTTCTTTATTTTAATATTTCTCCGTTGATGTTGTTGGCATTAACGGTTGTATGCTATGCAGGAGTCACTTTGCTCAATCGCTTAACCGGCCAAAGGCAGCCCACCGCACTTTTTTGTTATGTTACCATTTATGTAAAGGGCAAAAGTGTACGCCTTACGACGAAAATAGATACAGGTAATAGTCTGAAGGAGCCGTTTTCCGGGTATCCGGTTATGGTGGCAGAATACCACTGTATTGAAGAATTGGTTCCCAATGCGGTGCGATCATACCTTATGGTAACGGCAGGAGAAAAGCGAGAAGAGGTGCAGCCGGGGCTTCGTTTGGTACCGTTTCGTTCCGTGGGAGGAGAGGGCGTTCTTCCGGCTTTTCGGCCGGATTGTATTGAGATTCAGACTGCAAAAGAAAGGATTACAGTCAGAGAGGTATACTTGGCTGTTTCCGCCCAGAAACTGGGCACAACAGGGTTTAGCGCATTGCTGAATCCGGAGTTGATGACACAAGGCAAGAGGATTGCCAGAAAGGAGATATCGTTGTGAAAAAGGGAATGGAAAAACGGATTTCCGGTATCAGGGGGTGGCTATTGCGCCTGATTTGGCGTTTTTGGCCCACAGCGGAGCTGCACTACATAAATGGCCCTGAAACGCTTCCCCCACCCCTAACGCCGGAACAGGAATCCATTGTTATGGATAATGTTCGGAATGGCAGAGAAAATGCACGAGAACCCCTAATAACACACAATCTTCGCTTGGTGGTTTACATAGCGAAGAAGTTTGAATCCAGTGCTGCCGGTGTGGAGGACCTTATCTCGATTGGAACAATCGGTCTTATTAAAGCGGTAAATACCTTTTGCCCCGAAAGGAATATAAAACTAGCGACCTATGCGTCGCGCTGTATTGAGAATGAAATATTAATGTTCCTACGAAAAAGCTCTCAACTGAAAAATGAGGTATCCATAGATGACCCGCTGAATGTAGACTGGGACGGCAATGAGCTGTTACTGTCTGACGTTTTGGGCAGTGAGCAGGATACCGTGAATAAAGGAATTGAAAAGGAGGTGGAAAAGGACTTACTGTTGGATGCGGTGGGTCATCTTTCTTCCCGAGAGCAGCAAATTATGCAGCTGCGGTTTGGCCTGAATAATTGCCGAGAGCACACACAAAAGGAGGTAGCAGATACCCTTGGGATTTCGCAATCCTATATTTCTCGCCTTGAAAAGCGAATTATTGAACGACTGAAAAAAGATTTGGAACGAGTGGGGTGATGCCTTCACGATTCATACAGTACATGAAAAAAGCTCTTCGCACGCTGCGAAGAGCTTTTTATATTATCAGTTCCTTGTGTTCAAATAGAAAACGGTGTAATGTTACTCACTCCTGTAAATAGGGCAGGATGACTCTGTATTCCTCCAGTAGTCTTTCCAACGGGTATCGGCCTTGGTTTGCGGGGCTGGTGGAGGGCAGAGGAATAAACGGTAGTGGAATTTGCTTGAGCCATGCCTTCCGGTAAAAACCAGCAGCCTTACCCCCGGTGGTGAAAACCGCTTGCAGGTTGGCGGTGTTTAAAATGGGTGTAAGGTCGTTTAATTGCGGCTCTGTAATGCTGGAGTCATCTGCCCCCTCGATGGAGCAGCTTTTCAGAACATCCCATAAAGCAATATTATTTCGCAGAAGAAGGTCTGTTTTTTCGATATTGCTTTTCGGCAGTTCCGCCGCGAGCAAAGCGGAGAGCACTGTCCAAAACCGGTTTTGCGGGTGAGCATAATAAAATGCCTGCTCTCTCGACTTGGGAGATGGGATAGAACCCAGAATCAAAATTTTGGAATGCTCATTGTAAACCGGAGGAATGGTATGTTCAACGATGCTTTTCATTGAGTATCTGCTTTGCTAAAGTAAGCAAAGCCTCCTTTTCGTTCGCAGTTTTCCCTTGAATGACGGCATCCAAAAGCTGTTTGAGCAGCTCGCCGACCATAGGGCCGGGCCTTAGCCCAAGGGTGATTAGGTCTGTTCCATCAATACATAAATCTTTTAAGGAGAAACACTGCTGTTCTGCTAAGATTTGCTCTAATATAGGGAGCAGGGCATCGAGCTGGGTAAGCCTGTCCCGGTAGGCTGGGTTCTGGGCAAGACTATCTGCTCGGCGTATTTCAAGCAATGCGCGAAAATCCTCTTCTCCCATTCGGCTCAAACGACGGCGAATCCAAGCAGGATCAGGCTGAAGGGGCATGTCGTGAATACGAATGAGCGAACACACACGGCGGGTGGTTTTTCCGTCAAACCGAAGCCGAGTAAGTGCCTGTTGGGCTAGTTCTACACTCACAGAGCCATGCCCGTGAAAATGCCCCACTCCCTTTTTGTCTTGGGTATAGGTATAAGGCTTGCCGCTGTCGTGCAGTAAAATGGCAAGGCGAAGAACCGGGTCTGCCGGTATTACGTCCAGAGCGTGGAGTGTATGCTCCCAAACATCATAAATATGGTGGGGATTATGCTGTTCAAAGCCAATCATGGGGAGTATTTCGGGTAGAATCTGGCCGACGATGAGCGGATATTCCCGCAAAACCTGCGGGGCATAATTACCACAGAGGAGCCTGATGAATTCACTGCCAATGCGCTCTTTCGCAATGTGATCCAATAACCTACAATGCGTTTGCATACTTTGTGCAGTTGCACTTTCTGGCGTTAAGCCAAGAACAGCGCAAAAACGCAGCCCGCGCAGAATTCGCAGGGCGTCCTCCTCAAAGCGTCGGTCGGGTTCTCCAACACAGCGCAGAATACTATTTTGTAAATCCTCCTGCCCTCCAAAGCAATCGGTCAATCCGTTTTGCTCGGAGTATGCCATTGCATTTATAGTAAAATCTCTACGAGACAAATCGTCTGCTAAGCGGTTCGTAAAGCAGACGCTGTCTGGCCTGCGGTTGTCCGAATATGTTCCGTCAATTCGGTAGGTGGTAATCTCCACTGGCATGCCGTCGCTAAGGGCAGTTACGGTACCGTGTTTGAGCCCCGTTGCCAAAAGCCTAAAATCCCCCAATACATGCTGCACCTGTTCGGGTCTTGCAGAGGTGGTAATATCCCAGTCTTTCGGGGTTAGCCCCAAAAGGCTGTCTCGAACACACCCTCCAACGACCGAGGCCTCAAACCCGGCGGAATAGAAGCGGCGCAGAATCGTTTGCACTGGTAACGGTATATCGAGTTTCATAAGTAAGCCTACTTTCTGTAAGCAAGTTGGTATTTTATAAATGATTGATGTGGGGGAGCGTTTGCTTCGCCCCCCGAAAACAATTGCAATATTCATATAGCGGTCGTTAAATGCCGTTGCCAATATTATACCATAAAACATCTTCTGCGTTAATACGTGAGGCCAGCTTTTGTCATGACTTCACCCAGTATCATCATAATGCTGGGGATGGGAATCCCAATGGAGCGGAGTAGGGCAATTGAGAAGACAAATACAAACAAAATGCAATAGATAATCAGGTCATGCCGATTCTTACTTTGAATGAGTGGAGGGAGATCTTTGGCGAGAAATATTAAAAAAAGAATAATAACGAAAAACATAGCCCGTCTCCTTTCTATGATGAAACAGACTGCGACTGGTAAGAACCAGAGCCAGAGGAGTTGGGTTTGGGATGAGATTGGGATTGCGATTTGACGCTTCCGTTTGACCCGGAAGAAGCACTTGGGGAAGAAGAATCGGATTTTGGTTTCTCTTGCCCTTTGGAACCACTGTTGCTGCTTGTAGGAGTTTTGCCGCCGGGTACCGATTGTGTACCTGTTGTGTCGTTTGAGTTTGTCTTGGCAGAGTTGTTTTGCTGATTACTGTTTGCTTGTTTTGTGGTAATCCCACGAAATTTGGCGATAGCGAGTGTGAGAATGGGCAATATGATTTCAAAGACAGGCCAAAGCAAAGGGGCAATCTTTTGACCAGATTCATTGTGGGCAAGAGGGTTTGGGTACAAAATAAAACCTGAGGCTACTACCAATGCTCCGGTTAATAAAATCAGCCTGCGGTGGTCTTGAAAGCGAAATACGTGTGCCGCACTGAGCACGGTTACATAATAAAGCCATGTGACTTTGAAAAATAAGAGAGAAATTAAGATAAAAGCAAACACAATCTCCATACGGCTAAGGGTTTGTGTTACGCTTACCATTCGCAGGGTTTCAAACGAGGGCAGAGAAAAGAGGGAGATAGTGTTGCCAAGAACAGCAATGTCGCGCATGATGACCAGTAATATGGTAAAGCAGCCGATGGCCACACCACCAAAAATATAAGGGAAGTAGCCGTGCTTCCCTGTTCGAACTTGATTTGTGGTCATTAAGAAAATAACAATTTCGCAAATTGGGATTGTTACTACAATATTGGTAGCCTGAATATATTTCTTTGGATTTAGGTCAAGAATGGGGAGAAAGTTATCGAATTCCATCACGTTTAGCGTAAGAAGAATGGAAGCTATTACAACAAATAAGCAAATCATTGTCATGAGAAAACCGTACTTTACCATCTGGCGCATTCCACCGCCATAAATTCCCCACGCACTGGTGAGCAGGAAGGTAAATGAAACAACAATGAGTGGTGTTTTTGGCATAATGGTTGCTTGTACAAATTGACTTAAATCACTTAAATTTAAGGAGGTCAAAACAATAAAAAAGATGAGATACATAGCGCAAATGAATTTACCTAAATATTTACCATAAATTTTTTGCATGATGCTAAAGAGGTTTTTATCTGGGAACCGTTCAATGAGCTTGCTATAAAACCAAATGATGGGGCAGCAAACAACAAGAGCAAATAGAACTATAAGCCAAGAGTCTTGCCGTGTAATTGAGGCAAAGAAAGAGGATAGTAGGGAGGAAGACTGAATATAGCAAGCCACGGCAAACATAAAATCAAGACCGTGAACCTTTTTTGTTTCCGTAATCATTCGTGCCCCTCTCTCATATTCAAAGATTCTGATATTTTACCGCTGTAATTTACGTTGGTTTCTACCTCCAGTTCCAACTGAATGGTGGGGTAAACAGCGGACCAAGCGCCCTCCAGGTTTTTCCACTGCTTAGGGTAGTATTTGTGAATATGCGCACCAATCCCGTAAATATCAGACTGCAAGCGTTGTGACTCTGCAAAGCTGGCCTTTATTTTAGTCGTTAAGTCTTTTTTTGCTTCTGCATTCAATAAGTCAATCACACGATTAATACTCATGCTGCGAAAATTTTGCAGCTCGCCGACTGCTAAATTTGTCTTAATTTTTAATTGATACGTAATGCTGTTGTTTTCACCCAGAATGATTTTCTTTTCGCAGTCAGAGCTGGTAATACTTAAATTTGCATTTCCGTATTTCGTAAGAAGCTCCACACTGCCGCCATTTACTTTACCCATGCTGAGAATATAGCCTTGCATTTGGTACATGTCCATAATCCCGACAAGAACATCATCTTTGAACACTGCCATGCCGCTGAAATTGAGTGTTTGCAGCCCATTTTCTTCTTTGCGTTCCACTACTAAAGTAACCGGTGCAGTTGAGCGGTCTACCAGGCGAGAGGTAAATTGAAGCATGTTGGTGCTGGAATAGGTGGAGATTTGTCTTTCGTTTTGAATCATACGAGATAGAGCAACAGAGGTTACCTTATCTTGCTTGGTTTCGGTTGATAATATCGATCTGGCATCGTTTTTTGCAACGATAACCCAAACCTCCATACGGGTTTCCGTATTCCTCATGAACGTATCTAAATAATTTTTTAGTCCTGCTTTCGCAATATCGCTGCCAAAAATGATGATCTGATTATGGTGCAAAAATAGTTCTCGGCTGTTCCCGTATCGCAGAGAATCCATCCCGCCTAAAATGAAGCGATTTTTTGCTTCACGAATAATATAAGGCGCTTCGCCTCCGCCTCCGCCATCCTTTTTGGAGCCATTTTCTACGGTAGCAATTTCAAAACTAAGGTCTAAATCGCCGGGGTCCTTACTTGCGTCGATTCCCACTCCGGTTACAATTGAAAGGCCGTCGAGCTCCTTATTGTCCCAACAGCCGGTCGTACAGAGCAGAACAAAACAAAACAACAAGCAAAATATGCGTTTCAATTTGAGTCTCATGAGCCATTCCCTCCCGTACCGGAGTGAGATGTACCGCTGCTAGGGCGGTTATGAGGCCTTGGGTTCGGTGGGATAAAAAACTTTCTTCGGGTAACGTCTTTACTTACAAGACGTGTGGGGCGCTTGGTCATGGCCCACAAAGGCATACGCACGATGCTGTCTTGCCAATCCCTTGAAATGGAGAGACCGTTAAAGTAAGTGACTCCAAAGGAGGAGAGAGCACCCAAATGAACCAAGATGCCCAAAAAGCACAGGCAAATGCCGTAGCCGCCCAGAGCGGCAGCAAATATCATTGCAATGATTCGCAATAGTGACATAGAATCGTTCTGTTCCGGCACGACGAAACCGGCAACGGTGGTTAATGCAATGGTAATTACCATCGGTGCTCCCACCAGGCCGGCTGAAACTGCCGCATCGCCCATGATTAAGGCGCCAACGATGCTAACCGCTTGACCAACTGGCCTTGGCAGGCGCAAGCCGGCTTCGCGAAGTATCTCAAACGAGAATATCATAATAAGTGCTTCAAAAAAAGCGGGGAAGGGCGTACCTTCACGAGCGCTTGCAATGGTAAGCAGAAGCGTGGTTGGAATCAGCTCTTGATGAAATGTGGTAAGAGCAATATAAATGGCGGGGAAGAACACAGAGATAAAGTACGCCACATAGCGTAGAAGGCGCATGGTGCTGGCAAACAAAGGGCGAATGTAATAATCCTCCGCACTTTGAAATGCTTCCACAAATAGCATGGGAGCGGTTAAAACAAATGGGCTGCCATCTGTTATAATCGCGACTCTTCCTTCCAGTATTTTTGCTGCTGCCACGTCTGGCTTTTCGGTGTAACCAACGGTGGGGAAAAGAGAGAATGGCGCATCTTCAATATATTCTTCTAAATATCCGGCATCCAGCACAGAATCAATGTCTAATCGATTCAATCGATCTCGAACCTCGTTAACAACCTCATCTTGAGCCACTCCGTCCAAATAACAAATGCAAACATTGGTGAGCGTCTTTTTTCCAATCGTCAATTGTTCCATGCGCAGACTGGGGCTTTTGATTTTTCTGCGCAGCAAGGAGGTGTTTGTACGAAAATTTTCGGTAAACCCTTCTCTTGGGCCACGTACGACTGATTCGGTTTCCGGCTCTGAAACACCACGCTTTTCCCAGCCTTTTGCACTTACGCTCAGGCCCATACAACAGTCTTCTACAAGCAGAACGGCGTCTCCCGATAAAATACCTGCCATAACCTGCGAAAGTTTCAGCAAAACCTGTGTATCGCCCGAGCATAGAATTTTTTGTTGGAGCTGATTCATACGGTCTTTTCCTTCTTGCCGGGAAGAGGGAATGGTATATTCCATTGATAAGAGCGGATACATAATTTCGTCTGAAATAACCTTTTGGTTAATCAGTCCATCTACAAACAGTAGGGCAGCGGCGCATTCTCGGCTTTTTCCAATACGAAAACGGTGAATTTTAATATCTCCACTGTTTCCCAATGCGTTTTTTACATATGACAAATTATCTTCTAGATAATCGGTAATTTCAGGGTCTTGCGAATCCTTTTTTTTACCAGATTCTTCTTTGCTTTGTTTTTCTTGCTGCATATTTCCGCCACTTTGTTTATGGGCGTAAAACCCTACTTTACGTTGTAAAAAATCCCATATCATGCGTATTCCTTCCTTTCCCAAGGATATTTTTCTAGTATTGCTGAAAAGAATAGAAACATACAGAAACACGGGCATAGGGGCTGATTTTTCTTATTTCATGTCTTTTTCGCTCTATATATATGTTGTGTGTTGACTTTTGACACAAGATAAGGTATATTAAGAGCATGAATCCGATTAGGAGGGATCTACATGTACGAAAATGTGATTGTTACCGGCGGGGAGCTCAATCGGGAAGAGCTGAATCGTTACATTGATTATGTACAAGAGAATCATCCGGGCCGGCACATTAAATCGATGGAAGTGGAACTCGACGGTGAGTTTGTGAATTTAAAATACGAGCTTGAACCAGTGGCTTTTGACCGCATTCGGCGAATTACAGGCTATTTGGTTGGCGGTACGGACCGCTGGAACGACGCAAAGCTAGCAGAACTCAATGACCGTGTGATTCACGGTACCGGGCGTTCCTTTTCTTAACATTCCCCAATAACGGAAAAGAACCCACTGTTTTACACGGCGGGTTCTTTTTATTAGATTTTATACTACTTAACAAGGTGAAAAAGCATATGAAAAAGGAGTCAACAACGTGTTGACTCCTTTTTCTAAAACATCCATGCTATAAAACTCCAAGAGTATCGCCCGAATCCCTCAGAATACATGGAATATTTTTATCAGACCCCCGCCAGAACGGGTCACTCCTGTAACACAGAAGTTTATGTATATGCCACAATAATAGCACGATTCAGGCACGCTGTCAATTCTTTTTACACAAATCCAACTCAACCTTAATAGCATCCATCACCTGTTCCCAAGAAGCAGATTTTGTATCGATAACATCAATACGGTTGCTCAGGCGGTTCTTTGAAATACAGCGCATTTGCTCAATTAAAATAACGCCGCGAACGGGGCAGTCCGGCTTTAGGCGGCGAATATAAATGTGGGTAGGCAGCTTTGCCTTTGTTTCATCGGTAATTGGTGCCACTATAGTAGTAGGGCTATGCAGGTTGCCCTTATCATTTTGCAGCACAATTGCAGGGCGAAACTTATCTTGCTCAGAGCCGATGTTCCGGCCAAAATTGCAGTGATAAATCTCTCCCTTTTTTACAACAAGGGAATTTTGCGGGTTGCGAAATTTATATTTGTACTTCTCTTCAAACCACAGGGCGTAATCCGTGACTTCAGCCAGCCAGCGCGCACTGTAATTTTTAAGCCTGCCGTCTTCTGAAATCATGGTAAACAGACGCGATAACGTATCCTTAATTTCTTGTATTCTCGCTTTTTCTGTGTCAGCCGGCACCAAAGGCCCCCCTTTTTATCTAAATTTATGTACTGATTCATTTATCATCTTACCAATTATAAAATCCAACTGAAGGATAGATGAAAGCTTAACAGCAAACTTACTCCAGCTATCATAAAACTTCGTTGCTTTGCGAACATTTTGTAATCGAGTCACTATATAGTCTTAGAAAGCATTATGAAATTGCAGAATTCTTCTTTTATCTATATTACGACAACTTTTCAATCTAGTAAATACGTTTGCGGGATTAAATTGGGATATATTGCATATATTCTGTTCTTTTCCTGTTCTTTATGCAATAACACTTTCGCTCCAAAGAAAAAGCCACCAAAATTTTATTTTATAGGAAAAATCTTCGACTGCTGCTCATATCAATGACTAAGGATTGCAAACTGAAACGGCATAGCGTGTTAACAAGGCGGCCGCCTCTCTGGAAGAAAAGGGGAGGGCGGTTTGTCTCGCGGAAGAGCTGTATCAGAAATTCAGCAGCAAACGGAGGGGTTGGACATGTCTTTTGGATTGGCACTTTCAGGTGGGGGGATTCGTGGTGCGGCACATGTTGGGGTGCTGCTGGCACTGGAAGAAGCGGGAATGGTACCCGATTCCATTGCAGGTGCAAGCGCAGGCGGAATTGTAGCTGGGCTTTACGCAGCCGGTTACTCTGCCCATGAGCTGCGCGGTATTATACAGGAGCTAGCAAAAGGAGGGCGCTCTTTACTGGACCCAGATTATTGGGGATTGCTACGCGCTGTACCGCAGCTTATAAGCGGGAGAGAGGTTCGTTTTTCTGGCTTTTTAAAGGGAAACCGATTGGAAGATTACTTTTGCGGGCTTACCGGTGGGAAGATGATGCGAGATTTAAACATGCTTACGGTTATCCCCTGTGCAGACCTAACGTCGGGGCTTACTCTTGCGTGCACCAGCCACTTAAGAGGGGTTCAGCAAATGGAGCGTGTGCGCTGGAACTCAGGACTTCGCATTTGTGAGGTGTTGCGTGCAACCTCGGCAGTACCTGCGGTCTTCCGACCAAAGCAAATTGGTGATTTGTGCTTGGTGGATGGGGGAGTAACCGATGTGCTTCCGGTCAATCTGTTAATCGCCGCAGGTGAGCCGAGTGTGCTTGCCGTAGACGTAGGAAAAGCGTACCGAATGCCGGAACAAATTAACATTTGGGAGGTTGCGACCCATTCGTTGTCCGTAATGCAGGAGCGCTTGCAGGAATACGTGGCACACGGTGAGAAAATGCAAATTACACCCCGCCTGCCGGATCATACTCGCCTGCTCGATTTTAATATGATGGAAACCTGTATGGAGGCAGGCTACGAAGAGACAAAGAAACAGATGCCAGAAATTAAGCGCCTGTTCACGCCGTCGTACCCCGGTTCTCGTCGAGTTTTCCGTACACGCACTTAGTTTTGGAATACTAACTCATTTAAAATATACTTATTTTTTGGTCAAATAGAAACTCTATTTAAAACAATCCTCCGGTATTTCATGCAGAGCTTTGCTCTGCATGAAATACCGGAGGATTTTCTAAAAGAAATTATGTTGACATTTTTTCCTGTTTATTATAATATGAAGTAAACTTCATACGAAGCTTACTTCATATATGGGGAAAGGAAAAATATGAAAACAAGGGTAAAAGAATTTCGTACGGCAGCTCAATTGACGCAACAACAGCTGGCCGATTTGGTACACGTTTCATCAAGGACGATAATTTCGATTGAGAAAGGGCAATACAGCCCTTCGCTCATGCTAGCATATCGAATGGCCGAGGTGTTTGAAACAAACGTGGAATATCTGTGCTGCTTAAAAGAAAACAAAGAGGTGGAGGATATACAGTATGAAGATTTATAATCGAAAAGGTCTTGTTTGGGGAGTTTTTTGGACATTGATTGCAGCTTTTAATCTGTATCATTCAATTCTTTCGCCAGATGATTTTCTCATGGGGCAAATCAAAGACATTTTAATTTCAGTTGTTGTTCTCTTGTTAGGAGTGAATGGATTTGTGCGGGCATTTTCAAAAAAGGCAACGGTTCAAGACAAAATAGAACAAGAGGATGAAAGAAATAGACTCATTAAGTTAAAGAGTGGCGCAAAAGCATTTCAGGTTCTGCAAATATTTTTGCTGCTGGCTACGGGAGTATTCGCCGTTGTTTATAAGCTTACCAGCAACATAGGGTGGATTCCCTTTTTGATTGCGACTGCAGTCATATGGAATGTTGGTTTCTTGGTAGATATGATTGCTGGTATTTATTATGAAAAGCGTAGTTAATGAGAAATAATTGCAGGTACAATACAAAATAAAATCATAAAATGAAGAAGGGTACTTCCTGTGTGACGGAGGTACCCTTCTTGTTTTAAATCAGCATAAGATATTAGAATTTTTTCGGAAGGAAACCAACCTTCTTCATCACTTTATTAAGTGTACGAAGAGAGATTGCCAGTGCCTGCTGTGCGCCCTCGGTGTAGCACTGCTCCAAATACGCCTTATCATCAATCAGCTTTGTGTAGCGCTCCTGCACCGGGCGAAGCTGTTCGATCACGGCCTCGGCCACCCGTACTTTAAAGTCGCCATAGCCCTTGCCTTCGAATTCGGCTTCAATCTGCTCGTTGGAAAGACCTGTAACGCTTGAGTAGATTCCCATCAGGTTATTCACACCATCTTTTTCGGGTGCAAAATGAACCTTTGCTTCGCTATCGGTAATGGCACGCTTGAATTTACGCAGAATGTCATCTGGTTTATCAAGGATAGCAATATAGGAATTTGCATTCTCGTCGGATTTAGACATTTTACGAGTGGGATCTTGGAGAGACATAATGCGCGCGCCAACCTTTGGAATGTATGGTTCTGGCACGGTGAAGGTGGGGCTGTATACGCCATTAAAACGCTCGGCGATGTTTCTTGCCAGCTCTAAGTGCTGCTTTTGGTCTGCACCAACCGGCACAAGGTTCGACTGATACAGCAAAATATCTGCCGCCATCAGGCTGGGGTAGGTGAATAACCCGGCGTTAATATTGTCTGCATGCTTTGCAGATTTGTCCTTAAATTGCGTCATACGGGAAAGCTCACCAAACTGAGTGTAGCAGTTTAAAATCCAAGCAAGCTCTGCATGGGTGTGAACTTGGCTCTGCAAAAAGAAGAGGCTCTTTTGGGGGTCGATTCCACAGGCAAGAAAAAGTGCATAGGCCTCGAGTGTGTGCCGGCGGAAGGTAGCTGGGTCTTGGCGAACGGTAATGGTATGAAGGTCTGCCAATGCAAATACGCAGCGGTAATCCTCCTGCATTTTTACCCAGTTTTGGATGGCACCCAAATAATTGCCCAGAGTAATGGTGCCGCTGGGCTGTACGGCACTAAAAATAATTTGTTTTGGTTGCGTTTCTAGTTCCATAATGAGTGGGACTCCTATCTTTCATTTGTGCACAGCTCTTTGGCAAGCTGGCCCAATATTTCAATACCTTGTGTAAGCTGCTCGTTGGTGGGGGCAGTGTAGTTGATTCGGAACGACTGGCAAGGCTGGGTTTCGTCTACTAAAAAGGCATTGCCCGGCACAACGCAAACCTTGCGCTCCATCGCCTTGCGGCAAAAATCAATCATATTAATCTCATCGGGTAGGCGGCACCATAGAAATAAGCCGCCCTCAATTGGTTCCCAGGTGATATAAGGCGCAAGGCAACGCTCTGCAAGCTCTAGCAACAGCTTTGCTTTATTACGATATACGCCGCGAATGCGCTGAAGATGCGCTTCGTAATCATATTTAGTTAAGAATTCTTCACAGATAAGCTGTGACCAAATGTTGGTGTGAACATCTTCGCCTTGCTTACAAACCACCATTTTTTGAATGATGGGTGCAGGAGCAAGTGTATAGCCAACACGCATACCGGGGGAAATCACCTTTGAAAAAGAGCCGGCGTAAATTACAAGGCCGTCTTCATCCAGTGCTTTAATGGGTGCAATCTCCTCGCCTGTAAAGCGCAGGTCACCGTATGGGTTATCCTCCAAAATCAAAACGCCGTACTGCTTTGCCAGCTCATAAAGGCCGCGCCGCTTTTCGGCACTCATGGTAATGCCGGAGGGATTTTGAAAATTGGGGATAGTATAAATGATTTTAGCCTTCGGCTCTTCCTTTAATGCATGCTCCAGCTCAATAAGGTTCATTCCGTCCGATTCCATCGGCACGCCGCGCAGGCGAACTTGGTAAGAACGGAACGAATTGAGCGAACCAATAAAGCTTGGTGCTTCGCAAATAATAACATCCCCTGCGTTGCAAAGGGATTTTGTTGCTAAGTCCATTACCTGTTGTGCGCCTGAGGTAATGAGCAGGTCGTCAAATTCACGCCCCGCTCCGTGCTTCTCCTTTAAATAAGAAGAAAGCGTTTTTCGCAGTGGAGGGTAACCTTCGGTCACATTATATTGTAATGCGTCGATGGGGCGCTGTTGAAAAATCTGCGAAGAAATTTCTCCAATTTCTTTTGCGGGGAAAGCATCCGGTGCAGGGTTCCCTACGGATAAAGAAATCATACCCGGTGCAGTCGCTGATTTTAGAATTTCACGAATGGCGGAAGGCTTCAGGGATTGTACTCGGTCCGAAAATGAATATTCCATAGCTAAAACGACCTTTCCAGCTAAAATCTTTGCAAATAGTCTAACACAATTTGGAAAAAGAATCAATTCTGCACACTTTAACAAATCTACGGCAATTTTTGCCAAAATAAAACAGCGTGTTGTGACAATTATGTAACTATACGCTATGTATAATGAAAGGACAAGTCTGATAGAAATTGGTGGTGCGGATAAGATGAAAGAAAAAGCTGTTGTTCGGCAGAGACTTTCGGTTGGGGAATTGCTAGAGACACCGGTCGCGAAAAAATTAATGGTACAAGCTGCTTGCTTTGCTATTGGTTTTGCCTGCTCACGTGCAATTGTGTTTGGGAGGTATGCGCCGTTTGGCGTTGCGGCAATTGCGGCGGTTCCGTTTGGCGGTATGTGGGGAATGGTGCTGGGTGTTCTGCTCGGCTATTTGTTGCCCTCCAGTACGTTGTTCCCTGTGCGGTATGTTGCTGCGTTGCTTGCGGCTGCGGCCATTCGCTGGACGCTTAACGATTTAGTAAAACTACGGATGCACCCGTTTTTTGCTCCGTTGATTTCGGCCTCGCCCATATTAATGACGGGAATGGCCATGGCGATTGTAAATGGAACGGATGCCGCAGGCATTGCAATGTATGTGGCAGAATCCATGCTGGCGGCTGGCGCTTCCTATTTTTTGGTTCGTGCGGGAAACCTGCTGTTAAAAGGGACAGGCCTTACCGCAATGAAAAGTCAGGATTTAGCATGTGTTACGCTCTCCGCAGGAATTTTGATTCTGGCATTTTCCAGCATTACCGTTGGCGGGCTTTCTTTGGGGCATGTGCTGGCAGTGCTCGGCATTTTGCTTGCCGCACGCTATGGCGGTGTGACTGGTGGCAGTGTTACCGGAATTGGAGCGGGCGTTATTTTAAGTCTGTCTACTGCCGGGGTGAGCTACCTGTCAGGCGCATATGCACTTGGTGGACTAATGGCGGGTGTGTTTTCGCCTTTGGGAAGACTCGTAGCTGCATGCGCGTTTGTTATTTCAAATGCAGTGGCCTCCTTGCAGGTTGGCAACCGTGAATCGGTTCTGATTGGGCTGTATGAAGTGATGGCTGCAAGTGTTATCTATATGATCTGGCCAAGAGATGTTGGCAGTCGGCTTACCACTGTATTCTCTCGCCCAGCAGATTTATTACATAGTGAGGGCTTACGCCGCTCCGTTATTATGAAGCTGGACTATGCTTCGCAGGCACTGGAGAGTATTTCGGATTCCGTAGAAGAGGTCTCTCGCAGGCTCGACAAATTCAGTGCCCCAGACATTAACGCCGTTTACAATCGTGTAATAGACAATACCTGTGTTCGGTGCGGCCTTCGGGTGTACTGCTGGGAGCGTAACTACGATGAAACCATGCGTGCGTTTGGAACCCTAACTCAACTTTTACGTAAAAATGGGAAAATAACAAAAGATGATTTCCCGAAGCAGTTTACCGACCATTGCAGCCATATGAGCGAAATCGTAGAAAACCTTAACAGCCAGTACACGGAGTTTTTAACCCGAGAAGCGGCAGAGCGGCGTGTGGCGCAGATACGCGGTGTTGTAGCAGACCAATTCGATACTACCTCTCAAATGTTAAAAAATATGGCGGAGGAGCTCGAGCTGTTTGAGCGTTTTGATTTTACGGCTGCTCAGCGTGTCAGCGAGGTAATGACGGAGAGTGGGATTATCCCCATTGATGTGAGCTGCCGGGTAGACCGCTACGACCGTATGACCATTGAAGCAGAAGCGGCACAGGTGGACAAGGCTCGCCTGAACAAAGCCGAGCTGACAAGGCATATTTCACAAGCATGCGGGCGAACCTTCGAAATGCCCTGCATTAGTACCGCACAAGGTAAATGCAGAATGCAGATGAGCGAACGACCCGTGTACCGTGTGCAGAGCGGATTCTACCAGCATGTGAGCGGGAACGGTCAGCTTTGCGGAGACAGCCAAGAGATGTTCCCGGATGGAAACGGGCGCCAAATTGCCATTATCAGTGATGGAATGGGAACCGGTGGTCGTGCTGCGGTTGATGGCGCAATGGCAGCGGGAATTATGGCAAAGCTAGTGAAGGCAGGCATCGGTTTTGATTGTGCATTAAAAATAGTGAACTCTGCACTTTTAGCGAAATCGGGAGATGAATCTCTTGCTACTTTAGATGTTGCCGCAATTGATTTGTTCAATGGAAAAGTAGAATTAATGAAAGCGGGAGCGGCTGTTAGCATTATGCGTAGAGATGGACGAGCCGTTATTATTGATACGCCTTCCTTACCGGTTGGCATTTTAACGGAAGCAAAATTTGCGAAAGAAACAGTTCGCCTATCTTCGGGTGATCTTTTGGTGCTGTTCTCAGATGGCGTTGTGGCTTCTGGCGACGACTGGGTGCGTGAGATGGTCACCGAATGGAAGGGTACTGTGCCGCAGGAGCTGGCAGAGCAAATTGTTTCTCAAGCAATGAAGCGCAGAAACGACGGGCACGATGATGACATAACAGTTTTGGTACTCTCTTTAAATGAATTGAAAAAAGAACTCTGATTTTCCCTCTTTCAATTGGAAGTGTGCGTATACATGGTAGTTGATCCTCCAAATATGGCAAGTGGAGCTCTGTCTGAATCCTATCAGGCAGAGCTCCACTATTTTATCTATATATTGTAATGTTTGTACTTTAAAACGTACACTCCTATATAAAGTGGAGTTCGATAAAAGGCTTTCAATAAGCTTTATTCCGAGAGATCTTTCAAATCGTAAGGGGTCTGCTGATATACATAATAGTTCAACCAATTTGAAATTAAGAGGCTTGCACCACTTCTCCATGTGAGGGGAGGAATTTGTGTTGGGTCATCATTCGGAAAGTAATGCTCGGGTACCTCAGGCTCAATGCCTTTGTTTACATCGCGAAAGTATTCGTTTGACAAAGTCTCCCGGTCGTACTCTGCATGACCAGTTACAAAAAACTGTCTGCCGTTTTTGTTTGCGATAATGTGGGCGCCCGCTTCGTCTGATTCCGAGAGAATCACTAATTCATCGTGCTTGCTTATATCATCACTCTTAACCTCGGTGTTTCGTGAGTGTGGTGCAAAGTATACATCATCGAATCCACGAATGAGCGGATGCATTGGTGTGAGTACGCGATGTTTAAAAATTCCAGAAAGTTTTTTCGATAAGGTATATTTTGGGATTTGATAAAAATAATATAACGAAGCCTGAGCTCCCCAGCAGATTGTTAGGAGCGAATACACGTGTTTTCGGCTCCAGGCAAAAATCTCGCAAAGCTCATTCCAATAATCCACATCTTCAAAATCCATCAGTTCCACTGGCGCACCAGTGATAATCATTCCGTCGAATTTCTCATTCTTTAGCTCGTCGAAGGTTTTATAAAAAGTATCGATGTGCGTGTAAGAGGTGTTTTTGGAAAAGTGGCTTGCCATATGCATGAGTTCAACATCAACCTGCAAAGGGGAGTTGCCCAGCAAACGAAGCAGCTGAGTCTCAGTTTCTATTTTAGTTGGCATTAGGTTCAAAATCACAATCTTTAGAGGGCGAATATCTTGAGCCATGGCTCGCTCTTGCGTCATTACGAAGATATTCTCCGATTCTAAAACATTGATAGCAGGCAGAGATGTTTGAACTTTAATTGGCATAGCAAAGGCCTCCTTTTGTTAGAGTGCTTTCCATTATAGCAAAAGAGCTTATATAGTTCAAGAATCGACGCCAAAGGGGGAATTGAAAAAAGAATTGAAAAAAAGTGAAAAAAAGAGTTGACATTGTATTGTGGTCATGGTATTATAGCTAAGCCGTCGAGAGACGGGGGCGAAAATTCGATAAGATGAACGAAAGTTTTCAAATTCGAAAAAGCCGCTTCGTCAGTAATGACGAAAAGAATGTCGAAAAAAGAAAAGAAATGCTTGACAAGCGAAAAACGCTGTGATATAATACAAAGCATCTCTTCTGAAAAAATCGACAGAGACAGGACCTTGAAAATTAAACAACGAGAAAGACAAAAGAACCCGTAATTTTTTGAGAGAAAGCTTCTCGGAGACGAGGAGTGAGTACTTCCGGATAAGAGTTCTTAGGACTCTATAAAAACCTAAGAAACGCGAAAGCGTACTAATTGAGCAGATACAAAATGCTCTAAAATTGATTAGATCGGCTTCGGCCGTTTTGATACTATATTTTAGAGAGTTTGATCCTGGCTCAGGACGAACGCTGGCGGCATGCCTAACACATGCAAGTCGAACGGAGTAAGAGAGAAGCTTGCTTAGCTCTTACTTAGTGGCGGACGGGTGAGTAACGCGTGAGTAACCTGCCTTTCAGAGGGGGATAACGTTCTGAAAAGAACGCTAATACCGCATAACATATTGGTGTCGCATGGCACTGGTATCAAAGGAGCAATCCGCTGAAAGATGGACTCGCGTCCGATTAGCTAGTTGGTGGGGTAAAGGCCTACCAAGGCGACGATCGGTAGCCGGGTTGAGAGACTGAACGGCCACATTGGGACTGAGACACGGCCCAGACTCCTACGGGAGGCAGCAGTGGGGGATATTGCACAATGGGCGAAAGCCTGATGCAGCAATGCCGCGTGAGGGAAGACGGTTTTCGGATTGTAAACCTCTGTCCTTGGTGAAGATAATGACGGTAGCCAAGGAGGAAGCTCCGGCTAACTACGTGCCAGCAGCCGCGGTAATACGTAGGGAGCAAGCGTTGTCCGGATTTACTGGGTGTAAAGGGTGCGTAGGCGGCTCTTTAAGTCGGGCGTGAAAGCTGTGGGCTCAACCCACAAATTGCGTTCGAAACTGGAGAGCTTGAGTGAAGTAGAGGTAGGCGGAATTCCCGGTGTAGCGGTGAAATGCGTAGAGATCGGGAGGAACACCAGTGGCGAAGGCGGCCTACTGGGCTTTAACTGACGCTGAGGCACGAAAGCATGGGTAGCAAACAGGATTAGATACCCTGGTAGTCCATGCCGTAAACGATGATTACTAGGTGTGGGGGGTCTGACCCCTTCCGTGCCGGAGTTAACACAATAAGTAATCCACCTGGGGAGTACGGCCGCAAGGTTGAAACTCAAAGGAATTGACGGGGGCCCGCACAAGCAGTGGAGTATGTGGTTTAATTCGAAGCAACGCGAAGAACCTTACCAGGTCTTGACATCCAACTAACGAAGCAGAGATGCATTAGGTGCCCTTCGGGGAAAGTTGAGACAGGTGGTGCATGGTTGTCGTCAGCTCGTGTCGTGAGATGTTGGGTTAAGTCCCGCAACGAGCGCAACCCCTGTGATTAGTTGCTACGCAAGAGCACTCTAATCAGACTGCCGTTGACAAAACGGAGGAAGGTGGGGACGACGTCAAATCATCATGCCCCTTATGACCTGGGCTACACACGTACTACAATGGTCGCTAACAGAGGGAAGCCAAGCCGCGAGGTGGAGCAAACCCCCAAAAGCGGTCTCAGTTCGGATTGTAGGCTGCAACCCGCCTACATGAAGTTGGAATTGCTAGTAATCGCGGATCAGCATGCCGCGGTGAATACGTTCCCGGGCCTTGTACACACCGCCCGTCACACCATGGGAGCCGGTAATACCCGAAGCCAATAGTCTAACCGCAAGGAGGACGTTGTCGAAGGTAGGATTGGCGACTGGGGTGAAGTCGTAACAAGGTAGCCGTATCGGAAGGTGCGGCTGGATCACCTCCTTTCTATGGAGACATGAACCAGCTACGGTTGATTCAGACATCCAAAGGTCAGGATTACGGAACTCAGTCTATTATCGTTGTTTAATTTTGAAGGCCCTGAGTAACATCAGGAACTTCATGGAATGAAGGAATCCGCACCAGCGGAGAGAAGCTTCGTGTTCAATAGAATATGGGGGTGTAGCTCAGCTGGGAGAGCACCTGCTTTGCAAGCAGGGGGTCATCGGTTCGATTCCGTTCATCTCCACCACCAGACTTGGTCTGGAACAAAACGGGTAACAGAGGCAGCGAAAGCCGACGGCCTCTAGCCGAAGATATGGGCTCATAGCTCAGCTGGTTAGAGCACACGCCTGATAAGCGTGAGGTCGGTGGTTCGAGTCCACTTGAGCCCACCAACCACGCAAGTGGTAACAACTGCATAATGCAGACACACAGTAGTTGAATCAAGAGTGCAACTGCGGGGAGATAATCTTCGGGGTTGTTAATCGTGACGAAAACCACACTCGTGTGGCCGGACATTGAAAACTGAATAAAGAAAAGAAGCAGATAAAGCGAGAAAAATTGTTTTTTATCTAAATCTACAATTTACCAAACAATACAGTTTTATCGAGTTCAAAGCTGTATTGATAAAATAGCAAGAACCAAGAAAATCACATGGTCAAGCTACAAAGAGCGCAAGGGGAATGCCTTGGCACTGAGAGCCGATGAAGGACGCGACTAACTGCGATAAGCTATGGGGAGCCGTAAGTGGGCATTGATCCATAGATTTCCGAATGGAGCAATCCGGCTGGAGTCATGTCCAGTCACTGCATGATGAATACATAGTCATGCAGGGGGAACCGCCTGAACTGAAACATCTAAGTAGGGCGAGGAAAAGACATCAACAGAGATTCCGCTAGTAGTGGCGAGCGAACGCGGAAGAGGCCAAACCAGGGGTAGCAATACCTCTGGGGTTCGGACAGCAACATGTACGACAAGAGATAGCAGAATGGCATGGGAAGGCCAACGAAACAGTGTGAGAGTCACGTATGCGAAATTTTGAGTCGGCTAGCTGTATCCAGAGTACCGCCGGACACGTGAAACCCGGTGGGAATACGGGGGGACCACCCTCCAAGCCTAAATACTACTCAGTGACCGATAGCGAATAGTACTGTGAAGGAAAGGTGAAAAGAACCCCGGGAGGGGAGTGAAATAGAACCTGAAACCTTGTGCTTACAAGCACCGAGAGCCCGTCAATGGGTGATCGGGTACCTATTGTAGAATGGTCCGGCGAGTGAGTATAACTGGCAAGGTTAAGGACTTAAGGTCTGGAGCCGTAGCGAAAGCGAGTCTGAATAGGGCGCATGAAGTCAGTTGTATTCGACCCGAAACCGGGTGACCTACCCATGTCCAGGTTGAAGTGGAGGTAAAACTCCATGGAGGACCGAACCGACTCCCGTTGAAATGGTAGCGGATGAGGTGTGGGTAGCGGAGAAATTCCAATCGAACCCGGAGATAGCTGGTTCTCTCCGAAATAGCTTTAGGGCTAGCCTCGTATTAGATTACTGGAGGTAAAGCACTGAATGGGCTAGGGGCCGAAAGGTTACTGAACCCTATCAAACTAAGAATGCCAGATAATTGATGTACGGGAGTCAGACAGTGTGAGATAAGTTTCATTGTCAAAAGGGAAAGAGCCCAGACCCACAGCTAAGGTCCCTAAATACAGTTAAGTGGAAAAGGATGTGGGGGTGCACAGACAACCAGGATGTTGGCTTAGAAGCAGCCATTCATTAAAAGAGTGCGTAATAGCTCACTGGTCGAGTGCCCCTGCGCCGAAAATTTAACGGGGCTAAATTGTATACCGAAGCTTGGGATAATACCTTATGGTATTATGGTAGGAGAGCGTTGTGTAAGGGGTGAAGTCAGAGCGGAAGCGCTGGTGGACTTTACACAAGTGAGAATGCCGGAATGAGTAGCGAGAAATATGTGAGAATCATATTGGCCGAAAGTCTAAGGTTTTTGGAGGAAGGTTCGTCCGCTCCAAGTTAGCCGGGAGCTAAGGTGAGGCCGAAAGGCGTAGCCGATGCACATACGGTAGATATTCCGTAGCCGCCAAAAGATTTAAGTAAGAGGACACCTTGAAAGGGCATAACCCAGGCGTTGGTTGACCTGGGCGTAAGGGACCGAAATTAGAGTAGGGAAGTATGCTTGGACGAGGGCGAGAAAAGTCTTATGTATATCTAAGGCGCCCGTACCGCAAACCGACACAGGTAGACAGGAAGAGAATTCTAAGGCCAACGGGAGAAGGGTAGTTAAGGAACTCGGCAAATTGACCCCGTAACTTAGGGAAAAGGGGTGCCACAGAAATGTGGCCGCAGTGAATAGGCCCAGGCAACTGTTTAGCAAAAACACAGGTTTCTGCCAAATCGAAAGATGAAGTATAGGAGCTGACACCTGCCCGGTGCTGGAAGGTTAAGAGGAGATGTGCAAGCATTGAATTGAAGCCCCAGTAAACGGCGGCCGTAACTATAACGGTCCTAAGGTAGCGAAATTCCTTGTCGGGTAAGTTCCGACCCGCACGAATGGTGTAATGATCTGGGCACTGTCTCAATTACCCGCCCGGCGAAATTGTAGTACCGGTGAAGATGCCGGTTACCCGCGACAAGACGGAAAGACCCCATGGAGCTTTACTGCAGCTTAATATTGGGTTTTGATCATTTATGTACAGGATAGGCGGGAGACTTGGAAGCCGTGGCGCCAGCTATGGTGGAGTCATCCTTGGGATACCGCTCTTAAATGGTTGAAATTCTAACCTGCGGCCGTGAATCCGGCCGGGGGACATTGTTAGGCGGGCAGTTTGACTGGGGCGGTCGCCTCCTAAAAGGTAACGGAGGCGCTCAAAGGTTAGCTCAGCACGGACGGAAACCGTGCCTTAGAGTGTAAACGCGTAAGCTAGCCTAACTGCGAGGATGACAATCCGAGCAGTAACGAAAGTTGGAGTTAGTGATCCGGCGGTATGAGAGTGGAATTGCCGTCGCTCAACGGATAAAAGCTACCCTGGGGATAACAGGCTGATCTCCCCCAAGAGTCCACATCGACGGGGAGGTTTGGCACCTCGATGTCGGCTCATCACATCCTGGGGCTGTATTCGGTCCCAAGGGTTCGGCTGTTCGCCGATTAAAGTGGTACGCGAGCTGGGTTCAGAACGTCGTGAGACAGTTCGGTCCCTATCTGTCGTGGGCGTAGGATATTTGAGGAGAGCTGTCCTTAGTACGAGAGGACCGGGATGGACGTACCTCTGGCGCACCAGTTGTTCCGCCAGGAGCATAGCTGGGCAACTATGTACGGATCGGATAAACGCTGAAAGCATCTAAGCGTGAAGCCGACTCCAAGATAAGATATCCCATAGCTTAAGCTAGTAAGACCCCTTGAAGACTACAAGGTTGATAGGCTGCGTGTGTAAGTGTAGCAATGCATTTAGCTTGGCAGTACTAATCGGTCGAGGGCTTGACCATATTTCTTGGTTGGGCCTTGCTCAATCGCTTTACTTCTGTTTCTTCTTTATTCAGTTTTCAGTGCCCGTTA
>NZ_FXLN01000004.1 GCF_900176635.1 Clostridium merdae | reverse complement strand
TGTAAGTGTAGCAATGCATTTAGCTTGGCAGTACTAATCGGTCGAGGGCTTGACCATATTTCTTGGTTGGGCCTTGCTCAATCGCTTTACTTCTGTTTCTTCTTTATTCAGTTTTCAGTGCCCGTTATAGGGTACAAAAGATTGGCGAAGGGCTGCGAGCGCATCGGCTGCTGAAAAGCGGCAAGAGGTTCAAGTTTTCGCTTGGCAAGCACCATTAGCTCAGTTGGTAGAGCACCTGACTCTTAATCAGGGTGTCCCGGGTTCGAGTCCCTGATGGTGCACCACAAAGAAGTCAGGCGGGGGTCTGAGGCAGATCTCTGGCCTCTGCACCTGACTAAGGCTGAGATATTTGGCCCGTTGGTCAAGCGGTTAAGACACCGGCCTCTCACGCCGGTAACGGGGGTTCGATTCCCCCACGGGTCACCAAAACAATCTTTACAGTAGCCGTATAAAACAGGAAACTGTTTTTACAATATCCGTCAGGAAGGCGAAAACCTCCTCTGCGGTACATAGTTGGTGTCGATGACGGTGAGGGTCCACCTGTTCCCATTCCGAACACAGAAGTTAAGCTCATCAGTGCCGAAGATACTTGGCTGGTAACGGCCCGGGACAATAGGATGATGCCAACACTAATATTCCTCAATAGCTCAGCCGGTAGAGCATGCGGCTGTTAACCGCAGGGTCGTTGGTTCGAGTCCAACTTGGGGAGCCAAGCAAATTGCAGGAAGTGCCGTCGTTATTATTTAGCGGCGGCTTTTTTCCTACTTGCTACTAAAGTAATTTATAAGGGCCTTTAGCTCAGTTGGTTAGAGCAACCGGCTCATAACCGGTCGGTCCTGGGTTCGAGTCCCCGAAGGCCCACCATAGAAAAAACAACACCAGATATAATCTGGTGTTGTTTTTTTTGTTTGCCGAGATGAAGGTTGGTATAAAGTTCGCTGGGTAAATGGTGAAAGAATTCCTTTTACAGTTATAATAGCGAAACGGTAGTATCGAATATGACTGCAATATAGTCTACCAGTGCCTTATGTAATTGAGTAAATATGCTTTTTAAAAGCAAAATGTCAGCACGAAAACTATGTTCAGAATTCCTGAGAAAGAAACGTTTTCCCTATCATGAAAAATAGGGAATTGTTTCTTTCAACCCCCATTATTCCTCCCTAGTGATACTTGACCTATCAATAGAGAGAATCTGGTCAATCGTATTGGTAATGATCGCGTATTCTGAAATGATGTTTTCCAAATAGGTTTTACCCTCTTCGGTAATAGAAAAATAAATGCGCATGCGATTATCTTCCGAAAGTACTTTATCCGATTCTAGCAGATAACCGTACTTCTGAAGACGATAGATGGCAATGTACAGAGTATTGAATGTGAGAACTCCTCCACTCAATTTTTCTATCTCCTGCATCATTTCATAGGTGTACATTGGTTTTTGGCGCAACAGAAATAATACCAGCATGTCTGTTGTTGCCTTTTTCAGCAATTCCTTCATCCCAGCAGGGGTTCCGCTTTTTGTTGTGTTGTCTTTTTCTCTAGGCAAGCTAATTATCTCCTAAATAGTAAGAATAATACTATTATACCCAAAATCCCACGAAAATCAATGTTTCTTTACTTATATAATGTTTTATAAATAGAAAATTGTTATCAAATTCTATTACTCCTAATTTTCGCACAATATTTTACTGGATTATTGTGTGAAAGTGTTAAAAATGAAACGCTTGAGATATTTTACTTAAAAGAGTCAATTACATAAGAGGAAGTCATTTCATCTATAAGTGGGATGGCATGAACAGCAACCTATAATGCCAAAGTAAAAGCCAGCGCCTAAAAGACGTTGGCTTTTACTTTGTTCAAACCCCAATGGTAAGATTACTTGCTACCCTTAAAATGGTCTTCATACTCTTTTTTTATTAACACAGTTTTCTTATAAAATACTAATATAAATATAATTTAATATTTTTTTAAAAATATATGTAACAAAACACACTGCTAAATCGTTCATATATATGAAAGAGAATTTAGAAGGTGTAAGTGTTTTCAAGTTCAAAGAAACTATTTTTAAAAACAGATTTGGAAGGAATGAAAAAGAGTAAAAAAAGTTATTAGTACAATTAGCGTATGTGCAATGCTAGTAGGGCCTACTGCAAACTTGGCTTTTGCCGCAAGCAGTTCAGAAAATGAGTATGCTGAAATTACAATTAATCAAACTAAAGCAAATTCTTATTTAAATGTTTCTGATGAAGAAAAAGCTGATATTTTAAGAAGTCATGGTTTTTCAGAGAAAGACATCCAATATTATGTGTGGCGTGAAAGCAACAAAAATCCAAACAGGATTATTTTTGGGCCCAAAGGAGCATCTAGTGGTATTAGTACTATGGGCTTTCCAAGCAATCCAAAAATTGGCGATACTTACAGACAATCGTTTAAAATTACAAATACAGAATTAGCAGCATTTGGAGTTATTCCTGAAGGAGCTTCCGTACAAGAAATAGCAAAAGCCTTGATGAAAAAAAAGAAGATTCCAATTCTTGCGGCTTTAGGAGTAGCGGCCTCAATTGCACAAATTTACGGTGATAGTCAAGGTTATCGTGGATATAACCTTGATATTAGATATATGTATACTTATGACAACGATGGATTTGCTAATTGGGTTTATAGTAAATTTGATATCAAAGGATATAGATAATTAGAGTCATGATAAATAAAGGAGTGCAGATGAATTCATTTGTTAGGTATTATGTCGCACAAATTTTATTGACTATTTTTTTAATTTTGTTGGGAATCCAATGTGTATTTCTATTACTAACTGGAAACTCAAACATTCAACTAAGTCTTATCGTCTTAATTTCTTTTTTGATTTTTTTAGTAGTTCAGCAAATTGTTTCCGGGAAACCTCTACAAGACGAAGTACAGAAGGAATTAATGAGCAAAAAAACATACTACTTTTAATAATTATTCAATATATATTTCAGCAGACTCATAATTACAGTAGCTATTCTAATATTGATTTATCTAGTTTTTGTTCAGAGAAAATAGTTTCGGTGGTACCTCAAAAAAAGAGGTGAAATGTATTAAAAAGTTAGGTTTTTATACGCTGCAAGTCCTCCCTATTCTTGTATCGATTCTAATGGTGGTATCTTTTATTAGCTTAATGAATGACCAATCAGTCAAATATTTATTAATAGTTGGAACGCTACTATTAATTGTACAGGAAATCGTTAAACGTAGAATATTAGGTAAAGAGCAAGAACAAGAACTGGAAGAATGGAAGGGAAGCAACAAATCTTATATACTTTTAGAAAAAATCAGTTCGTACTTTTCTAGGGTTTCGTTAACATTTATTCTGATAGGAATTTTGGTTTTATGGTCTCAAGGTCGGTTATAGAACACAGAACACAGAAAAGGTTAAACAAAAGAAAGAAGCCGAAGAGGAAGCATCTACGCTTTCTATTCGGCTTCTTTTATACAAATTTAATGATAATAGCAAATAAGCAACTACAAAAATAGAATTGATTCATATTTCTCTTTACTTAGTTAGAGAAATCTGGTATAATATGGTAAATTATGAGCATTTCTAACCCGTTTCGACTATTTATCAAATTGTTTGAACAGGGTTCCCAATGCTTTTTTCTCAATTCGAGATACATAGGATCGTGAAATATCCAGTGCGGAGGCTACCTCTCTTTGTGTTAACGGTGCCTGACCGTTAAGGCCATAGCGCAGCTCTATAATGGTTCTCTCCCTGGGTGATAGAGACTGGCAAATGTATTTTTTTAGTTGTTCCGATTTAATCTTGCAATCAAGGTTATCTACGATGTTATCTTCCGTAGACATAATATCGATGAGAGTAAGAGTATTCCCATCTTTATCGGTATCGATAGGCTCGTTTAGAGAAATGTCTTGCGCACTCTTTTTTCCGCTGCGGAAAAACATTAATACTTCGTTTTCAATGCACCGGGCCGCGTAGCTTGAGAGTCGTATGCCTTTATCGCTATTAAAGCTGTCTATCGCTTTAATCAGCCCAATGGTGCCAATTGAGATAAGGTCCTCTTGGTCGTTCAAATTAGAGTAGTACTTCTTAATAATGTGTGCAACCAAGCGCAGATTGTGTTCAATGAGTTTACTGCGCGCTTTTGTGTCGCCGTTTTTCCATCGTTCTAGGTACTCTCGTTCTTCTTGTGCGGAAAGCGGTCGTGGGAATGACCCATTACCAGTTACATGCAGCACAAAGAACATCAAATTTGAAATAGCTTCCCGCAGCAAGGACAGCAGCATCCATCATCCCTCATTTTCGGTGTTTTTAGCATCTTATGCGAATAACAGCCTGTATGTTGCAAGTCCTCGGTAAATTCAAAACGGAATCTTTACATTCCGTGAATATCATGATATGATAATCATAAGAAAAATAATGATTATCGTTTTCTTTTGAAAGGAATCGAGTTTATGCAAAGACGTCAGAATTTCAGTCGAAAAAGAAAAGCGATCTTAGATGTGTTGATGAATACCAGCACGCACCCCACAGCAGAATGGATTTATCAGCAGTTAAAGCAGGAGTACCCCGATTTAAGCTTGGGTACGGTTTACCGCAACCTTTCTCGTTTTAAAGAGGAAGGCAAAATCATGAGTGTTGGTGTTGTAAACGGGCAAGAACGCTTTGACGCCATTATTGACCCGCACGAGCATTTTATTTGTGAGGAGTGCGGTTCTGTTCGGGATTTAAAATATCAGCTTCTGCCGGATTCTGTGGACCAGCAGATGTCTCGCAGCTGTGGGTTGCAGGTAAACTCCCATAGCTTGGTATTCTATGGTGTTTGCCCGGAATGCGTGCAGGCAGAAACGGAAGCTCACTGATTTATCAGGAGGTTTGAATGAGAAAATATCAAGTTGGTATGGTTCAGCTAAATTCAGGAGAAGACAAAAAGCAAAATCTTGACCAAATTTGCGATTATATTCAGGAGGCTGCTGAAAACGGAGCACGCCTAGTTGTATTAACAGAGAATATGAATGTAATTGCTAAGGCGTCTTTACCTGCTACTGATTTTGCGGAAGACGAAACTGGTGAAACCTATGAGCGGATTTCTGCTGCAGCCAAACGGTTTGGAGTTTATCTTCATGGTGGCAGCTGGGCAGAAAAAATTCCCGGCGATACACGAGTGCACAATACCAGCTTTTTGTTTTCACCAAAGGGTGAGCTGTTGGCAAAATACCGCAAGCTGCACACCTTTGATATTATTCTTCCTACTGGCAAAGCAGTGCGCGAATCGGAAGAGGTTGCCGCGGGTGACCGCGTGGTAACGGTTGAAACGGAGCTGGGCGTGTTTGGTCTTGCCATTTGTTACGACCTGCGTTTTCCCGAGCTTTATCGCTTAATGGCGGAACAGGGTGCTCAGGTATTGTTTAACCCCTCAAACTTTACATTACCAACCGGCAAAGATCATTGGGAGCCGCTTTTGCGGGCGAGAGCCATTGAAAACAGCTGCTATATGATCGCCCCCAACCAAATTGGTCGAAATGCCCGTCTAACGGCATTTGGCGGCAGTATGGTAATAGACCCATGGGGAACGGTCATTGCACGCGCTAAAGAGGAGCCAGGCGTTACTATGGCTGAAATCGATTTAGATTATCTTGACCGAGTGCGCGCACGGATGCAAACCATGGAAAATCGCCGTTCAGATGTTTATCGGTTGGAAGAGATTTCACACCCTTAATCTATTAAATAGTAGTAAGTAATATAAAAACAGATGCTGTTATAGGCATCTGTTTTTTTGTTAGGTAATCTAGTTTGAATCGCTTGTTTGGTAAATGTAGTTTTGCGCTAGAACGCAGGGGTTTCTGCTGGCGCAGGGCTTTGCCCCTCATGCCGGGGCGGGCACCTACTTTCACGAAAGGGTGAAAGTAGGCAAAGGCCTTTCAAGGGGAGAGTATCGATTCTCTCCCCTTGAATCCCCTCTCAACGACCAAAGGCTCTGCCTTTGGAATCCGAGTGAGCTCCCGCTCTGCATCTCATTTCCGCACAGGGACAAGCCTGTGCGTTGCAGATTGTGCGTAGGGGGTTGCTTTACCACTCGTAAATGAAAAAAGAAACTAGCTACCGAGCATGCTTCTGCGAGGGGACAAGAGCGCTCTAAAAATGACCGCCGACGGAAGATTGCGAATTGCTATCTTTTTGAAATTGCAAAGGAGAGTGGGCATTTTTAATGGAGCGCCTTTACAGTAGCTTTTGTTTTGCGGTTTGGGGTCGTTTCCCAAACGGATTCCAAAGGCGGAGCCTTTGGTGAGTCTTTCCTCCTTTTCTTCTCATCAAGAAAAGGAGAGCCTGCCCCGGCTTGAGGGGCGAATGAAAAGAAAGAAGAAATTATTTGCGGGTCTAGCCGCTTTAAAATCTCTTATTATAAATCACTAGTTATAAATAGTGTTGCGCTCGGGCGCAAGGCATCTGCTGGCGCAGGGCTATGCTCCTAATGCCATATTCACTCCTCCTTTTGCTTTAGGAAGTAACGGCTTAATAGACAAAAGAAGTTTTGCGCTAGGCGCAGGGCTTCTGCTGGCGCAGGGCTTTGCCCCTCATGCTGGGGCGGGCACCTACTTTCACGAAAGGGTGAAAGTAGGCAAAGGCCTTTCAAGGGGAGAGTATCGATTCTCTCCCCTTGAATCCCCTCTCAACGACCAAAGGCTCTGCCTTTGGAATCCGAGTGAACTCCCGCTCTGCATCTGTTTTCCGCACAGGAACAAACCTGCGCGTTGCAGATTGCGCGTAAGGTTTTGTGTTATTGCTTACAAATTAGGAAAAGAAATGTTGCAATACATGTTTCTGCGGGAGGGTGCGAGCGTTTAAAAATAGAGCAAAAAAGAACGCCGTTCCAATCAAGGAACGGCGTGAGCCACACAAACAAAGTGTGCGGCTTATACTCTTACAGACATTAGCGCGGCGAAGCTGGAAAAAAATCTATTATCCCATATGCTCCAAGAGGTGCTCCCGTTTTTTTGCTCTTCCACAGGGGAGTGGAAAACACTGCTGATTCAAAAGTTACTTCCTCCATAACCCACACAACTGTGCGGGAATCCACTTCTGTGTAAGTGAATTCCATTTCCAGCTCCGCGTTGCCTTTGTCTGCAAGGCAATAAAAAAGCGCTTATCACGGAAACCCTCTTTGAAAAGGGTACTCCACAACAAGCGATACATTGCATATCGGTTTCAGTCCTCACATTGCCAAGCTTCGCAATCATAATTCCAAAGGCCCCATTTCTTTTCGCCCTCTATACAAAAGAAAGATAATGGGTTATAATTGTGTGGCAAAGCGCAGTGAAAACTGTTGTTATGGAGGCTACTTCTCCGTAGCAGGGGGTGGGTGGTCGCACACTCATTCCTGCTTTGCTTTTTAAATTACCTTACAACATGAATATTAACATTATTTACCATATAATGCAAGATGAAAATATAAAAATGGGAAAATATATCACAAAATCAATAATTTCGTGCTATTTCGTCGGATTTTTAATCCGGCTTTTTTATTTTATAAGGTAGTTTTGCTCTTTAACGCCAAACCGACTGGTAGGGCTTTCCTTTTGTAAGTGGTAAAGCAAGACCATACGCACAATCTGCAACGCACAGGCTTGTTCCTGTGCGGAAAGAAGATGCAGAGCGGGAGCTCAGTCGGATTCCAAAGGCAGAGCCTTTGGTCGTTGAGAGGGAATCCAAAGGGAGAGAATCGATACTCTCCCTTTGGAAGGCCTTTGCTTACTTTCGCCCTTTCGCGAAAGTAAGTGCCCGCCCCGGCATGAGGGGCAAGCTCTGCGCCAGCAGAAGCCTTGCGCCGATGCGCAAAACTACTTTACTAGCGAAGCAATTCCTTACTATATAAAAAGAAAGAAGAAATATCCTGTGATGGCAGCCGCTTCAAAATTTTATACTATAAATAACTTGATATAAGAAGTTTTGTGCCGTTCTGCGAGCAATAGTTAGCGCTCTCAAAGAATAAGCTATTTTTCTGTCTGCTGTTTGTCGCGCTCTTCTTTTTTCTCTTCTTCCTCTTCTCCCGCGGGAGGTTTCTTCGCAAACAGCTCACGTACACCAATAAATAAAAGCATAATCCCAAAAATGCGGCGAAGCCAAGCAACCTCCAGCCAACCGGAGAGGAATACCCCTCCCAGTGCGCCTACAAGGCCCGCTGCGGCTGCCGCCAATGCAGTGCGGAAATCAATCAGCCCTTTGCGAATATAGCAAACCAGAGCCAATATGGCACAAGGAATGAATAAGATTAGATTAATCCCCTGTGCGGCACGTTGATCGAGCCCGGCAATTAATGTGAGGTAAATGATGAGAACTCCGCCGCCGCCCATCCCCATTGAGCCCAGAATGCCCGATATTAATCCCGCCAAAGCCATCCATATCCATTCCATTAAAACAGCATCCTCCAAGCGGCCCACAGCATCAGTGCGCCAAACAGGCGGCGAAGCAGCATCCGGTTCAGCCGGGGCAATGCCCAGGAGCCGATGAGCGAGCCTGCCAGCATCCACGGCAGGTAGGGAATCGCCTGGCCGATGGTCACACTGCCGCGGGATAAGTACAGCCCGGCGCTTAATACGCAGATAGGCAAAATAATGGCGACGGAGGTTGCGTGGCTTTTTACAACGGGCAAGCCAGACTTTCGAAGCATAGGCACGATTACCATACCGCCGCCTGCACCAAGAAGACCGTTCGCCACGCCAGCGAGAAAGCCGCCCAGCACGCGAAAGCTACGTTTCATACCCACACTCCTTTACCGTGTTATTTTGCCCTTAAATCCAGCAAAAACACGCAAAGAATAGGGGAAGAAAGAAAAACGCCCTTGCAGCATATACATGCTGCAAGGGCAATTGTAGTTATAAAAGGCCCGCCTGGCCGTATCGTGCGAAATAAACCTGCTACTTAACAGCAGGTGGGTGCCCTCCCAACGCTTTCATGCTCCCTTCTTCCAGCCAGAGGCCGGGAGGTCTGCAATCCGTCGCCGGAGTCGGGGCTCCCGATTTGTACATTGTAGGGTTAATTTGCAACGGTCCACGCACCAGGCAGGATATTCTCTGTTCCTGCAAGCATTAGTATAACAGAAAAATACGAAAAAATATTCTTTAAAAGAAATTATTCGTCACTTTCGTCAGAAATATCTTCCTCTTCGTCATACAGCTCATCAAAATGGCTCTCAAAGAGCTCAGCAAGCTTATCCAGCAATTCTTCGTCTTCAACCTCAGCCAACTGCTGTTCGCCGTCTTGCTCGATTGCTTCGAAAATATAATAAGTGCCTTCAGATTCCACACTGTCCTGCGGGCTGTCAAAGGTGGGGAGCAAGGCATAGAAGCAGCCGTCTTCGTTGTCAATTACGTCCAACACTTCAAATTCATGCTCGTTACCTTCGTCATCCACCAGAGTCAAAACATCTGGGCCGAATTCTTCGTTCATATTGTCATCTCCTTATCTCTGTTAAAAGGTATCATTATTGTACCGTTGTTCAGAATGGAAGTCAATAAAAAAATTCCTATAAATAATTACAACATAATTTTACTGTATTATGTGAAAAAACTATTGACTTTAACCTAAGATATGTTATAATATAGTTGCAAAGGGAAAGGATATTGGTAACAGGCGGAATCAGAAAAAACCGCAATTTGCAGTTTTGTTCTGAAAATGGCTTTCGGTGTAGCCACAAAAATGGCCGCATAATAAGCCAGCGGAAGGAACGCCTGAAATCAAGATTTATTTGAAAGGGGTGAGTCCAATGGTACAAGAAGAATCGCAACACCAGTCGGTCGGTCTGTTGGGCTTAGACTGCTTGGCGTGCAAGGGTAATCGCATTAAACAATGAAAGGGTTGAGTCCTAAATATCAGGTAACGTCAGTCACCGCAAATTCGGTATTCAATTGCATGGATCCGGTCCGGCGGGGTTGCTCCTGGGGATTGCGTGGTATAAGTCCCGCTTTCCAATTATGGCTCCCGAGAACAATTTCAGTTTGTGGTAATGGGTTTCCAATGTTCCCTTAGGGTACCTTTCTTTAAAGGGTTTTATTCACAGTAATTAATGACAGGGCATTTCGTATTCGGAAAGTGATTCCCAATATAACTGAAGATATTGCATGACAAAGGTAAGTTTTGTTAGAAAGTTTTGAAAATGCTTTTGATACCAATAGCGGTGCAAAACAATCGAATTTTTATAATATCACTCAGGGGCTGTGGCGAATCGCCACAGCCTTTTCTTATTCGAAGTAGTCTTTTGCTAACGGTTTAACATTCGAGATAAAAGAGAGCTTGATAACATAAATTAGCAATGTAGAAAATAGGATAAAAGTTTACTTATTAGATATAAAGAGGAAAAGACCTCCCGTAAAAAGGGAGGTCTTTGTTTTAGTATTGAATTAGCTTGCGGTGGAAGAACTGCCGTTATCTTTCTGAACAAATTTAGTCGGGGGGTAAGAATCAATTGCCTTCTGGTTAACGGTAATGTCCTTGCTTTCATCAGCAAGCTTTGTCATCTCATCTTCAAATTCCTTTTGCTTCATATGAGCCAGAACCTCGGAGCGAGAGGAATCCACAGAAAGCTGTGTAGCAGTCTTTTTTGTAACGTCATTTCTAACCACAAGGAGTACTGCGTTCACAGAGGCAAGAGTAATGGTCTTGGCCTCGCCAGGCGTCATCCCGTTAATTAAAGTAATGAGCTCCGCCGGATAACCAGATTCCTCATTGAGCACGGTGGTAACTGTTTGTGAGGGAGCATAATCCAGCTTCATTTTCTTCTGTGTGTCAGTAGCTACGGTGTCAAAGGTGGTGCTTCCTTTATTCAAAGCAGCTGCATTATCCTCAAGGAACTTCTTGTATTCCTTTTGAGTCTTATCATCCAACGCCGCGTAGGTGGTGGGGTTATATAGCGGAACCATTACATAAGAGAAATCGGTGTAGCTCTTCTCAAAGTATGCTTTCAGGTCGGCGTCGCTTACCGCTTTGCTTCCCTTCTTGCCATAAAGAGCCTCAAACACCTTGGCGGATTTTGCGTTCATCTCTGCAGTGGCCGTAGTAAAGGATTCTTTCGAGATGCCATAGCCTTCTAACGTATCTTTGTATTGGTTCCACTGGCCTGCTGCAGTGCTGGCAACTTCTTTTGTTTCGGCTTCTGTAAGGGAAAGCTTAAGCTCTTTCATTTTGTTATCGATAACAAAGAGCTGTTTAGTATAACCCAAAGCTTTTTTCTTAATCCACTCGGTGGCATCGGTGTTTTCCACCTTCTGCTCCAGAACAGGTTTTGTAGAATCCTCAATTTTAGAGGAAGCGGTTTGGTAAGCCAGATATTCGTAGTAGATATATACGCCAATGGGAATCGTCTTTTCATTTGTTTTGGCTGCCCAAGTATTATCTGAGCTTGAACATGCCACTGTTCCTGCCAGCATCGCAACACAAAGAAGAGACGCCGTCAGTCTTTTCATAAAATTCATACGTCACACTCCGATTTTTTAATTTCATAGGTGCTTTATTACTTCTAAATCTTTGAATGCAGCATAGGCGCTACCATTTTCTATTACAAACGGGAGCGGAAATACAGTGCATATTCTCCGATTTTTCAGTGATATTACTTTCCACTATACACGCAGAAAAGAGCTTTGTCCAGCAAATGAAGGAAATCTTATCCATCTGCTTCGGTACCTTTCATTGCACGCAGGGCTTCGCGTAAGGTCTCTAACGGTGCTGCGCCTTTGGCTGCTTTTACGCTGATATATGGTTTTGTGCCCGCACTCAGCATAACACGGGAACGCAAGGTGCTGATCATGCCAGAGATGCGCTTCATGTCAACATGCTCTACAAAAAGCAACAGCGTTTCACCCTGCTGTTTAATTTCATAAACACCGAGGGATGCCGCCATATTGCGCAGTAGAGCTACGTCGATGAGTCCTCGTACAGAAGCCGGTGGTTCGCCAAAGCGGTCAATTAATTCATCCAGCACGTCACTGGCATCATCATCGCCACGAATATCTGCAATGTGGCGGTAGATTTCGAGCCTCTGGTTTAAGTTTTCGATATATCGCTCCGGAATATGCGCTTCAATCTGCAAATCGACCAGGCATTCTCCGGGAGGAGGTGCTTCGCCCTTTTCTTGGCTGACTGCTTCACCGAGAAGCTTTAGATATAAATCGTAACCCACGGCTTCCATATGCCCATGCTGTTCACCACCTAAAATGTTGCCGGAGCCGCGGATTTCCAAATCACGCATTGCAATTTTAAAGCCGGAACCAAACTCGGTAAACTCACGGATAGCCGAAAGTCGTTTTTGCGAAATTTCTGTAAGCACCTTATTGCGGGTAAACGTAAGGTAGGCATAGGCACGGCGGGAGGAACGCCCGACACGCCCTCGAAGCTGGTGAAGCTGAGAAAGCCCCATGCGGTCCGCATTATCTATAATGAGAGTATTCGCATTGGGTACGTCCACTCCCGTTTCAATGATGGTCGTGCAAACCAGCACATCAATTTCTTGGTCAACGAGTCGCCGCCAAACCTCAGAGAGCTCATGTTCCGTCATCTTACCGTGGCCAATTCCAATGCGTGCATCCGGAATCAAAGCCTGCAAGGTTGCACTGACACGGTCTATGGTGCCAATGTCGTTGTGCAGGTAATAAACCTGCCCGCCACGGCGCAATTCACGACGAATGGCGTCTGCTAAAATGCCGTTGTCATGCTCGAGTACATATGTCTGCACCGGGTGGCGGTCATGCGGCGCCTCTTCAATGACGGACATATCGCGTATGCCCGAGAGAGCCATGTTCAAGGTGCGGGGGATGGGGGTTGCGGAAAGTGTGAGAACATCCACATTCTTGCACAAATCTTTCAGCTTTTCCTTTTGGGCAACGCCAAAGCGCTGCTCCTCATCGATAACGACCAGCCCTAAGTCCCGAAAGCGTACATCTTTTGAGACGAGCCGGTGCGTGCCTACCACAAAATCGACCTCGCCGCTTTTAAGGCGTTTGAGAATGTCTTCTTGCTGCTTGGGCGTGCGAAAGCGAGATAAAAGCTCCACCCGAACGGGGAAGCCCTCCATCCTCTTTAGAATGGTTTGGTAGTGCTGCCACGCAAGAATGGTAGTGGGAACAAGCATCGCGCACTGCTTGGAATCACTCACACATTTGAATGCGGCGCGTAGTGCCACCTCTGTTTTACCAAAGCCGACGTCGCCGCACAATAGGCGATCCATGGGTGCTTCCCGTTCCATATCTGCTTTGATTTCATCAATGCAGCGCAATTGGTCTTCGGTCTCTTCAAACTCAAAGTGAGATTCAAAATCCCGCTGCCATTCCGTATCTTCTAAGAAAGCGTGTCCTTTTGCGTTCATGCGCTGCGCGTAGAGCTTTATCAGCTCCTTTGCCATGTCCTTTACTGCGGAGCGGACACGTGCCTTCGCCTTTTGCCAGTCTGCCCCGCCAAGGCGGTGCAAGCGAACCTGCGCATCTTCACGTGGACCAATGTATTTCGAAACAAGGTCAAGCTGCGTAACCGGCACGTAAAGCGTATCGTTCTTTGCATAGCGCAGCTTGAGGTAGTCCTTTACAATGCCCTGCATACTAATTTTGTGAATGCCCTCAAACACACCTATGCCGTGTGAGGAGTGAACCACATAGTCGCCGGGGTTCAGGTCAGAAAGGCTGTAAATCTCCTGGCTGTTCTTAGAGCGTTTGCTGCGGGCTTGCTTGCGCTGGGAGAGCAGGCGCCCATGAGTTATGAGCCCGAAATGCGCTCCGGGGTATTCCATACCGGCAGAAAGCCCGCCCTGCGTTACAATCACCTGCCCGGGAGCAAGCTCTTGTGGATCGGTAAGATACAACGCAGGGACACCCTGGTTCTGTAAATCGGATGCCGTATTCTGTGCGGCACGCTCACTGCCAGCTAAGATAACACAGCACCATTTGTTATGCAGCATTGCCTGTACGTCTTCGGTTAAAAGCTGCATGCTACCGCTCCAAATCGAATTTTGGCGTAGAGTCATATTTTCAAGCGCGTGAACGGGAGTTTCGTAGCTGCCACGCGCAAATGCGTCTAAATAAATCGCACCACGGGCAAGAAATTGCTCCAAAGCATAGGGCCAGTCTGCACTATACGTGTCTAACCCACGACAAAGAATGCCGTGAGACAGGTAATCTTTTAAATCTTCGCCCCACTGCCAAAGCGCGGTACGAACCTTTTCTTTGTTTTTTACCGGTTCCGATACAAATAGCAGGGTGTTTTCGTCTGCGTAATCAAATAACGTTGCAGGCTTATCATACAACAAGGGGATATATTTATCCGCACAACCGATGAGTGCACCATCCGCAAGCTTTGTCGCCTCTGCCTCCAGAATTTCGCGAGCGGCAGCAGCCGTTTTCCCCCGTAAAGAAGCAGAGTGCTTGCGAATTTTTTCTGCCAAAGCAATGGGATGCTCAATGAGTGCTTCGACGGACGGTGCGATTGTAATCTCATCTATATTTGAGGTGCGCCGTTGTGTTCCGCGGTCAAAGAACGAAAGCGTATCAATTTCGTCTCCCCAAAACTCTACACGAACCGGCTGCTCTGCATCCGGCGTAAAAAAGTCTAATATACCGCCACGTAGCGCAAATTGCCCAGTTCCCTCGATTTGAGCGGCACGCTCATACCCGCAGGAAAGTAAGGTTTTTACGACTTCTTCGGGTGTGATTTGCTGTGCGGTTCGCAATGTTACTGTGCGCCGCAGCAGTTCTTCCGGTGGCAGCGTATATTGAAGAGCCGCGTCCATACAAAAGATGATGCAGTCACAGCCGCCGGTTAGGTAGCACGAGAGCGCATGTAAGCGCTGGTGTTCGTACTCATGCGAACTGCCCTGGGTATCTCGAAAATTAAAATCGCGCAGAGGGTATAGTGCCGGGCGCATTCCCATGGCGGCTAAGTCATCATGTAAGCGCTGTGCCTCCGATTCTTCCGAGGCCGCAACAAAGGCTCTGCGTTCGTTCAGAGCGCAGAGTGAATAGATGATATTTGCTTTGTGGATACCCGAAAGCCCGGTAACGGCTGCGGGAAGATTTTTCGTTTTTACGGCTTGATCCAGCGCAGAGAATTCCTTCAGCGCGCGGATGGCGGTAGTCAGAAATTTCATGGAAAGCTCCTTGCTTAATGGAAAAATTACATTTTCCGGACTCGCTCCCTTATTCAGAATACGAGGCGTTGGACGAAAAGTTGGTCGGATTTTGCGACTGTACAAACGGTTTAGGAATTATATTGGCTCATTGCCTCATCTATTCTTCCCTGAACCATTAATTCCAATGCCTTTATGGCGTTTTCTTTGGCTTCGCCGAGGCATTTCATTTCTTGTGCAGAGAAAGTGGAGAGAACCCAGTCTGCCAAATCCCAATTGGGGTTTGGTTTTCCGCCAATACCCATTTTTACGCGTGGGAACGCATCACTACCTGAAAGATAGATTATGTTCTTCATTCCGTTTTGACCGCCGTCGCTGCCCTTACGGCGAATGCGCAAACGCCCCGGTTCCAGAGAAATGTCGTCAAATACAACAATTACCTGTTCGGGGGCAAGCTTATAAAAGCGCATAGCTTCCGTCACGCTTTGCCCGCTTAGGTTCATAAAGGTGGAGGGTTTTAAAAGCAGCACCTTTTTGCCGCCGAAGTTTACTTCAGCACACAGGCCTTTAAATTTTAAACGGTCCATTTTAACGCTAAGCGACTGGGCAAGGTGGTCTAGCACCTGAAAACCAGCGTTATGGCGCGTTTGTTCGTATTGCCGGCCCGGGTTCCCCAGACCAACAATGATTGCCTCTACCGGGCCAGGGGTAACCGCAGGCCGGGAAAAGAAAGAGTTTAGCATGATGATACACCTCGCTGGTAGAAATTGAGAATAGGTTGATGGCGGGACGGAAATAAACTCCGCCCCGCCTCACTTTGAGTATGGGATGAAAAACGGGGCAGGAGTATGGCCCTGCCCCGTGAATGTTCTTCCATTTGTAAAATCAAACAAACATGGGAGAAACCGGCTTGTCTTCATAAATGCGCTCAATGGCCTCTGCAAATAGAGGAGCCACAGGCAGAATGGTAAAGTTAGGCATGCACTTCTCTTCGGGTACCGGAACCGTATCTAGCAGAATCAACTCAGAAATACAGCTGTTCTTAATACGCTCTACTGCGGGGCCGGAAAGTACACCGTGTGTTGCACAGGCAATTACCTCTGTTGCTCCGCCAACTTCCACCAAGGCGGTAGCAGCGTTGCAAAGTGTGCCAGCGGTATCAATCATGTCATCCACCAAAATAACTTTTTTGCCGCGAACGTCACCAATAATGTTCATTACTTCAGACACATTGGCTTTTTGGCGGCGTTTGTCTATAATGGCCAGCGGGCTGCCGATACGAGCGGCAAAATTGCGGGCGCGGGTAACAGAGCCGAGGTCGGGGGAAACCACGACATAATCATCGCCGTTTTTGCCCACCCTTTCTTTCAGGAAAGAAGAGAGAATCGGTGCGCCCAAAAGGTGATCTACGGGAATGTTAAAGAATCCCTGAATCTGGGGTGCGTGCAGATCCATAGTAAGAATTCGGTCGGCGCCGGCTGTTGTAATCAAATCTGCCACCAGCTTAGCGGAAATCGGGTCGCGTGCCTTTGCTTTACGGTCTTGACGGGCATAGCCAAAATAAGGAATAACAGCAGTGATGCGTGCAGCAGAGGCGCGCTTCATTGCGTCAATCATAATCAGCAGTTCCATGATGTTGTTGTTAACTGGTGCACAGGTAGACTGCACAATAAAGCAATCAGAACCACGAACAGATTCAAACAACGACATGGCAATTTCCCCGTCGCTAAAGGTAGAAACTTCTGATTTCCCCATGGGCAGGCTAAGGCAATCTGCAATTTGCTTGGCGACTTGCGAGCTAGCGTTCGCCGCGAAAATCTTGATATCCTTACCATGAAAATTCATTAAAAAAATCCCCCTAAACTATTTTGCCGCCAAAGGCGGCGATTTATAAACGTTAATTTATCAATACACGCTCCGTGCGCGCAGATTGGTGAAGGGTTTGAGCGTTTGCTCGTCTTTTATTTCTACTCCACTGCACTGCACGTTTTGCAGTACGCAGCTATTGCCGGCAATCGTATCTTCCAGTAAGGCATTTGGGCCAATGGTACAGCCTTTGCCTACACGGGTGCGGCCGGTTAAAATACTGCCAGGTAGAATTCTTGTATCGTTCCCAACTGTTACATCGGGCCCGATTAAAATGCCATCCGGGCAGGGAATATCGACTCCATCGGCCATCAAACGGAGTAGTACGTTTTGTTTGGCGATCAAGTTCAGTTCAGAAAGCTGCTTTCTATCATTCGCGCCAAGCACAACATTGCTGTCGTTTGTTAAAAAGGCACCAGCCTTTTGGCTACGCGAGAGGAGCAGGCGAATTGCATCGGGAAGATAATACTCACCCGTGCTGTTTTCGTTTTCTATATTGTGCAGCACCGAAAGCAAACTGTCTACTCGGAACCAATAGGCACCGGAGTTGATTTCACGAATTTGCTTTGTGGGAGCGTCTGCTTCTTTTTCTTCTACAATTGCTTTTAAAGCACCTGTGCTCCTGTCGCGTACAATGCGCCCGTATCCAAATGGATTAGACGGCTCCGCAGAGATAACGGTAACCGCTTGTTCGCTTTCTATATGCTCGAGAAGAGCAGAGCGAATGGTCTTGGGGTCTAAAAATGGTGCATCACCGCTTAAAATGAGCACATTGGCACCGGTGTGGTGGCGTAGAAACTGCTCTGCCATCATAACGGCATGTGCAGTACCTTTCTGCTCGGCTTGGTACACATGCTCATAGGGAGCGGTACGCTGCTTCGTTTTGGCTAGCCCATCCAAAAAGGATTCTACCTCGCTGTGCAGGTGCCCGGTTACTACGCATAAGTTCAAAACTCCGGCGCCCTCTACGGCGTCAATCACCCATTCGAGCATGGGTTTAAATAAAACCTGACACAATACCTTGGGCCCTTGGGACTTCATTCGTTTCCCCTCACCCGCCGCAAGGATAATGGCACAGTTTTCCATGTTGAATCCTCCGTCAGTTTCGCAAATAATCATACGGTATTATTATCGCATATCATCAAAATTTTTCAAGACCTATTTTACGGTTTTGTTAAAAGATTGTTTTAATTGCGTGAGAAAAAAGACGATTTGTATTCTTTTTTAGAGAAAATCTGCACTTTGCCTCTCGAAAAGCAAAGTGCAGATTTCATACTAAGGAATTTTGCCACGAAAACGGTAGCATTAATCCTCTAAATATTATTTTACAATAGAAATTGTAGTGCATGCAGTTTTTTCGCCATTCACATAAATGCTTCCGTATTGGCCAACTTTACCCACTGCTTTTACAAGGTAGTGGTAGTCGTTGCCTCTTTTGGCTTTAAAAGATACTTTGAAAGCGCTACCTGTTACGTTGAAGGTAGGCTGCTTGCCGTTTAAAGAGGTAATTTTGAACTCGTAAACCTTGTTTGCTTTAATATTCAGGCTTTTGCCGGTGTCGCTCTTATAAGTAGCGGCTGTGGCAGCAGCAGGAGTAGCAGCGGGAGCGGCAGGATTTGTAACAGCTGCCGGTGCAGTTGAAGAGGGAGTTGCGGAGGAATTCACATAGAAATAAGCATAAATGCTCTCCGGGTTCTCGCCGCGGTTGCTAATAATGGTGGTCAGAGCAGCAATCATTTTCCCTTCCATTGCAGCAGGAACAGTGTAGGTAGTGCCGGCGTTAGGAATGTAAATATTATCCTGCTCTACAAAAGCACCGCTGGTGTTTTTCGCAAAGGTGTTAATGGATGTGTGGGTGCTGCCATCAAACTTAAATCCATCTTGAACAGCTACTGAAATAACAGCGCCAGCAGGAATAACGTTATACGTAATTTCACGCTGTTTTACAACATCAACAAATGTAACATCGCCATCACCAGTGGAGCGGGGCTCGCTCTCAACAAAAGAAACTGCTTCTGTTTTTTGAGCAGTTAAGGTCGAAACGGAATAGGTACCAAATTCGCCGTTTGTCTGTTTTTTAATTACAGATGCCAAGTACCCGCCAATATAACCGGGTACTGCGGTTGCGGCAAATGCGGTTGTGGTAAAGCTTACGGCCATAGCGGTTGCTAAAATTGCGGATAGAACTCTTTTCTTCATAAATAATACCACCTCAAAAATTTTTATATACACATCAATTCGTTATGTCGATTTTTTTGCGGTGAACATTCAAGTAAAAAAATCAGTAAAATTAAAACCCTCAAGTTCAGCAGTTATGAATGTCGCCGCAATAGAATTTCCCACGTAAAAATAATCCCGAAAACGAATTGATTGTGAATCTCTAATTAAAAAACGAGTGGTTAGAAAAGGTTAAAAACAAAAAAGACGCTGGAAGAGGATTCGGTTCCTATTCACAGGCGTCATTAAAAGTGTTAAGTATATAATTGCAACTCTATACTTCCCAGTTTTTATTCGTATGCGAATAATTTTTAACTCTTTACTATTCAAGATTAGGAACTGCAATTTACTTGTTATATTTTTCCAAATTATATCATAGAAGAGAATTGTTCTGCAAGAGGTTTTAGTCACTATTTTTTTACGAATGTTTTCATTGAACTTTAAAATATGACCATGACAAATTGAAAAAAGAACAGCTTGTGAATATGGATAAGAGTAAATCGAAATTTTGTGAAAAAATTACTAATCGCATGAGAGCGCTTTATTCTGTTCAAGGTTTATACATAAAAAAACCCGGCATATTAACAAAAAATTATCATATTAGATGTGAAATGGGATGGATTTTTGATGCGGACTTTGATATAATCCACAATAGACGTCCAATTGCTTATCCCAATATGAGGATAAACTGGTTCCATAGATTTCTTAAATTTATAGGAGGTAGAAGTAATGAGTCATAAGTATGTGTATCTGTTTTCAGAAGGAAACGGCAGTATGAAAAATCTGCTGGGCGGCAAAGGTGCCAACCTGGCAGAAATGACGGTGCTGGGAATGCCGGTGCCGCAGGGCTTTACCATTACAACCGAGGCTTGCACGCAGTACTATAATGATGGGCGACAGATTAACGAAGAAATTCAATCTCAAATTTCAGAATATCTTTCGAAGATGGAAGAGATTTGCGGCAAAAAGTTTGGAGATTCCAAAAATCCGCTGTTGGTTTCTGTTCGTTCCGGCGCACGCGCATCCATGCCCGGTATGATGGATACCATCCTCAATTTGGGCCTGAATGATACCGTAGTGGAAGGCTTGGCAGCGCTAACCAATAACCCCCGCTTTGCTTACGACTCCTACCGCCGTTTCATCCAGATGTTCTCCGACGTTGTTATGGAGATTCCCAAAAGCGATTTTGAGCGTGTTATCGACGCAAAGAAGGAAGAAAAGGGCGTAAAGCAGGATACTGATCTGGATACCGAGGATATGAAGGATTTGGTTGTTCGCTTTAAGGCACTGTACCGTGAGAGAAAGGGAACTGAGTTCCCCACAGAGCCCCGCGAGCAGTTAATGGAAGCCGTTAAGGCGGTGTTCCGCTCTTGGGACAATCCCCGTGCAAACGTATACCGTCGCATCAACGAAATTCCATATGATTGGGGCACCGCAGTCAACGTGCAGTCTATGGTATTTGGTAACATGGGCGATACCTCTGGTACTGGCGTTGCGTTTACCCGTAACCCTGCTACCGGCGAAAAGAAGCTGTTCGGTGAGTACTTAATTAATGCACAGGGCGAAGACGTTGTGGCCGGTATTCGTACCCCAGAACCGATTGACCACCTAAACAGCATTATGCCGGAGGTTTATACCCAGTTCGCAGAAACTGCCCAGCGCCTGGAAGACCACTATACCGACATGCAGGACATGGAGTTCACCATTGAGAATGGTAAGCTGTACATGCTGCAAACCAGAAACGGTAAGCGCACCGCCGCCGCTGCATTAAAGGTTGCGGTTGATTTGGTGGAAGAAGGAAAAATCAGCACGGAAGAAGCTGTTCTGCGTGTAGAGCCCAAGCAATTGGATTCTCTGCTGCATCCTCAGTTTGACCCGGCAGAGCTGAAAAAGGCACAAGCAATCGGTAAGGGCCTTGCGGCATCCCCTGGAGCGGCTTGCGGCCGTGTGGTATTTACCGCGGAGGACGCAAAGGCTTGGAGCGATAAGGGCGAAAAGGTTGTTCTGGTTCGCCTAGAGACTTCTCCCGAAGACATTGAAGGCATGGCAGTTGCACAGGGTATTCTTACCGTTCGTGGCGGCATGACCTCTCACGCTGCGGTTGTTGCCCGTGGAATGGGAACCTGCTGCGTTTCCGGCTGCGGTGAGATTTCGATGCACGAAGAAGAGAAATATTTCACTCTCGGCGGTCAAACCGTGCGTGAGGGTGACTATATCTCCATTGACGGAAGCACCGGCAGCATCTATGGTCAGGCAATGCCCACCATCGAAGCTTCTATCTCCGGTGACTTTGATAAATACATGACTTGGGCAGACGAAGTCCGCCGCTTGCAGGTTTACACCAATGCAGATACTCCGCATGACGCTGCACAGGGCAAAGCATTTGGCGCTCAGGGAATCGGCCTGTGCCGTACCGAGCACATGTTCTTTGAGGGCGACCGCATTAAAGCAATGCGTGAAATGATTGTTGCGAAAACAACAGATGCCCGCCGTAAGGCACTTGCGAAGCTTCTGCCCTACCAGCAGAGCGACTTTGAGGGCATTTACGATGTCATGGAAGAGCTACCGGTGGTTATTCGCTTTATTGACCCACCTCTCCATGAGTTCTTGCCCACCAAGGAAGAGGATATTAAAGAGATTTCAGAAGAGCTTGGCCTCACGGTAGAAGAGCTCAAAGAGATTATTGCAAGCCTGCACGAGTTTAACCCGATGATGGGTCACCGTGGCTGCCGCCTTGCGGTTTCTTATCCTGAAATTGCAGAAATGCAGACCACCGCTGTCATCAGCGCTGCAATTAACATTTCTCGCAAGAAGAATATTAACATCGTGCCTGAGATTATGATTCCGCTTGTTGGCGAAGTAAAAGAGCTGAAATTTGTTAAGGACGTTGTTACCAGCACAGCAGATAAGCTCATTGCAGAATCCGGCATGAACATGAAGTATGAAGTAGGTACAATGATTGAAATTCCCCGCGCTGCTTTAACTGCGGATGAAATTGCAATGGAAGCAGACTTCTTCAGCTTCGGTACCAATGACCTTACCCAGATGACCTTCGGCTTCAGCCGTGACGATGCGGGTAAGTTCCTGGATTACTACTACGAGAACAAGATTTACGAATCCGATCCCTTTGCTCATATTGACCAAAATGGCGTTGGCAAGCTCGTAGAAATGGCAACCGAAAAAGGCCGCGGCGCAAATGCACACCTGCATGTAGGTATTTGCGGCGAGCACGGCGGTGACCCCACCTCCGTAGAGTTCTGCCACCGTACAGGGCTAGACTACGTTTCTTGCTCTCCTTACCGTGTGCCGATTGCTCGCTTGGCTGCTGCTCAGGCTGCAATTAAAGAGAAAAGAGCATCTGCAAAATAATTAATTTTTCAATTTAAAATTATAAATAAGGCGAGTACTGGAAGCGTTTTGCTTTTCAGTACTCGCCCTCTTTTTACCAAAGCACAAGTCGTTATTCCTGTGAAAAAAGGTTACAATAGAGCTCAGTAACCTGTGGCAAAATTCATAATAATATATACAAAAAATAGAATTATTTTTTCTTAATACCCGCGATTTACCAGAATGATTACAGTTCCGTTATTCTCATTGACTTTTCATTTTTATTCGGGTACTATATCGTCAGATTATACAAGAGAAATTGTTTTCCCGGAAAGAGGGTGTTCAGATATGACGAATTTAACTCGTCGTGTGGCAGTAACACTTGTCGCAATTTGTATTTCTGTGACAATGTTGGCAGGTTGTTCTTTGCATAAAAAAAGTGAGAGGATTACCCCAAATCCTACTCCCAGTGAAATAGAAACTGTGGTAAAGCCAGCAAAGCAAGATTCTGGGAAAAAACCAACCACAGAACCGCTGGAGCGGCCAATGGGAACACGGGGAACCTTTAGCTCTTCTTTCTTAACATTGCAAAAGCTATATAATCTTGCTGCCGTACCAACGTATGACGGTTACAACCAATCTACACACCCTAAGATTTTATATTTCCCCAAAGGGTGGAACGGTTATGAATATTGGATGTCAATTACACCGTATCCATTTGGAAACGACGATTATGAGAACCCCTGCATTGTTGCTTCAAACGATGGAAAAACTTGGGTTACGCCTGCGGGGCTGAAAAACCCAATCTCGGGTATTCCATCCGACGTAAAACAGGGCGCACATTATTCCGATTCTCACCTTGTCATGACCGGTGATGTAATGGAAATGTGGTACCGCTATAACAAAGGGAACCCCAAAACAAAGCGCCCAGATTCCAGCATGGATTATTATTACCGTACAATCAGCAGCAATGGCGTAGATTGGTCTGTACCGCAATTGATGCAACAATCAAAAGCTGGCATACTTAGCTTGGCTGTGAATCACGAAAACAATCAATATCAGTTATGGTACACCACGGCTCAAAAGAAGCTGATGCACGCCGTTAGTACCGATGGAACTGCATGGACTGATATAAAGCAGTGCTCTATCGAACTCCCGCAGGGCTACCTGCCTTGGCACCAAGATGTCATTCACTATCAGGGAACATATTACCTGCTCCAAACTGGTATTATGCAAAAGAATTATTCTTTTGCACTCTTTTTATCAAAGTCTACGGATGGAATTAATTTTACAAAGGGTGTTCCTTTTTATCCAAGCAATAATCCTGTAATTTTGGAGAAAACATGGTTGTACCGTAGTACCGTATACGGGGATGGAAATTCGCTTCGTATGATGGTCTCGTACCGTCTGCCTCAAAAGAAATGGTATATGACAGGTGCTTCCGTTACGGTACAGCAATGGAATGATGCGTGTGATAAACAAAAGCCCTTAATTCTGCAAGATCCCAAGCTTCCTGTAAAGAAAAAAACAGAGGACACGGCTCCCCCGAAGGGAATCACGAAATTATCGGAAGAAAAGCCCATTCAAAAATCAAACATATAACTCTCATTTCCCCACTTACAAAACACAGTGTGTGCTTTGTAAGTGGGGATTTCTTTTGCCTTTTTACTGTGCTATAATACGAATGAAACAAAAATCGCTAAAATATTCCATATTTCTTACGAAAAGGGGAGCTTTGTATGCTCTGGAAAGAAAAATACATGCTGGGTGTGCCGCTCATTGATGAACAGCATCAGGAGCTGTTCCGCCGTGTTACCGATTTTGTAGAGATTGTTCGAAAACCAATACCATGGGAACAAAAGACGGAGCGGGTTAGCCAAACTCTAGAATTTATGAAGGATTATGTGGTAACTCATTTTCAAGATGAAGAAAACCTACAGCGAGAGGTGGGGTACCCCGACCTGTCATCACACAAAAAGCTGCATTATGAAATGGTGGCGTATGTGCTGCAAACCTCGCGCGAATACGAAGAAAATGATTACCAGGAACAGCTTATGCAGCAGTTTGCGGGTCGCCTGTTGGCGTGGCTGATTAACCACGTTGCTTCTGAAGACCAGCTGATTGCTAACTTCGTAAAGAGAAAGGAGCAGCAAGCTCATGAATAATACTTTACACCGTTCTTTTTTTGAGGCAACTCAAGAAGTGTTCGAGCTCATGCTCGATTTGGAGGTAACGGAAAACCTTGCATCCACCAATCAAGATGACTGCGGCGATTTTACCATTGCCATCGGCGTAACAGGAGATTTGACGGGAGATGTTTTATATATATTCCCTAAGAGTACCATGCTCCAGATGGTTCGCATTTTAACCGGCGGTATGGAAGTAAACGAGGTAGATGATTTTGTGACCTCCGCTATTGGCGAAATTTCGAATATTATCAGCGGTAAAGCATTAATTGCACTATCTGAAAAAGATGTTACCTGCGATATTCTTCCCCCTCAAATCATACCAAGAGAAGAGAGTAAATGTTCCTATTCAATGGATTCAGGTACTCAAATCGATACGGAGATTGGCAACCTAGGGCTTTTAATACAATTACAAAGCGAGAAGTGATGGGTGCAGACGAATAGTTTTTACTCTATAATTCTTTTTCATTTAAGATAGAACGAAGCGAAAAGGAGCTGTAATAATTTGGATGCAATAAAGCGGTATTTATGTGCGACGAGCTTTTTTACCTTAAGTATCGTTTGTCTTTTGTTTTCAAAGTTTAGTGAATGGGATGTTCCTCTCTACATTTTCTGGGGAAGTGTCCTTATCGGAATGTACCAGCTTTTGTGCGCATGTCTCACAAAAGAGGATTAAGTAAAAAAACAGCACCCAAAGCCAGTATAAACTGGAGGTCGGGTGCTGTTTTTAGTTTACGTGTTCGGTTGGTTCTTCTGTGGGTACATCCTCTTTTATGTCGGGGGAGATGGAAGGAACGTGGATATTGAAATATAGACTAAGCATTCGAATGCTTGTGGTGAAGATGACACTGATTAACACCGCGATGGATTGCGGGATGTGTGTTCTTGTTAGGTAATACAGCAATGCGCCTGCCACCGAGGCCAAGGCGTATATTTCGCGGCGAAGTACAACGGGGATACGCTGAACGAGTACATCGCGAATCATGCCACCGCCAACACCAGTCAGCATCGCAACAAAAATGCACAAGAAGGTCTCGTGTTCATAACCGGCCGAAATGGCGGCATCTACTCCAATTACGGTAAATACAGCCAGCCCCAATGCGTCTGAAATAAGATAGCTCCAGGTGTAAAAGGGATTGTTGCCGTTTACAATTCGGCGGAATCGGCTAAGAGCCAGTAATAAAAATGTAGTGATTGATGCCACAATTAAATAGATTGGATTAACCAGTCCCACAGGGGGAGAAACCCCCAGTATCACATCTCTTAAAATACCGCCCCCAATGGAGGTAGTAACAGCAAGTAAATAAATGCCGAAATAATCGAGCTTGTGCTGCATCGCAATAATTGCGCCAGAAATTGCAAAGGCTACGGTTCCTATTACTTCAAATATCAATAAAAGAGTGGTTGACATCGTGTTGTATCTCTCCCAGTGCAGACCGTCGTCTGAATCCTCTTTAATACATTCTACCTATGCAGTATGCCTTTTTTTGAAAGAATGTTCCAATTCTCATTTCAAAACCCGGCTTAAATAAGCCCCAAATGCCGTAACCCCTTTTCAATTCCGCCACAGAGCATGGAGTCGGTTACATAGTCAGCGGCAGCTTTGGCTTCGGGGACACCGTTCTCCATTGCTACACCGATTCCCACGGTTTTGAGCATGGTAACATCGTTTGAACCGTCGCCAAAAGCAACGGTGTCCTTTAAATCGATTCCGGTATGCTCGCAAAAGTAGCGTATCGCCTGTGCCTTATCCTGATTGGGAAAAGATAAGTCGCCGGAACGTCCACCTGGGTGCAAATTGAGTACCATAGAGCCGGTAAACGCAGGGCGGCAGCGCTCATAATGGTCCTTGTCTAAAAAAATGCAATCCATTGCGCCGGCCTGAACCTGTTCAGGCTCCCAGTCGGTAATAATATAATCGCCCAAATGGTAAACCTGATTAAGCAGCTCAATCATCTCAGGGTTTAAATTTCTGCCCCAGCCATGGTGTAGGCCTACAAAGTTATAAGAGATGTTGTAGGCGTCAAAATGCTCCATAATTTCGCGAATGCGCTCCGTTGAAAAAAATTTCTGCAAAATAGTTTTGCCTTCATGCACCACATGCGTACCGTTCATTCCTATGTAGCTTGTAAAAAAATCTCCAAACATTTTTTTAATGAAGGTTTCTTGCCTGCCAGAGCAGATTGCTACCCCGTGTCCGTTTTGCTTTGCAAGCGCAATGGCTTGCAGTGTACCTTCCGGTACGAAATACCCGTCATTATTGGAGGTAAGGAGGGTGCCGTCTATATCAAAAAAAATCATCTTTTTCATAGGTATCGCTCCTTGTGAATCAATTACGAATGCTACCTTTATTTTTATTTAAACAGAGTGGTTTCTATTTGAAAGGCTCGAAACGGTCTGCAATACATAATTAAAGGAAGCTACGGAAACAATAGCCTTGAAAAATGGGAAAGGATCTGAATCCATGGAATATATCAAGGCATTTGTGGTAGGTGGTCTCATCTGTGTGATCGGCCAGATACTGATCGATAAAACAAAGCTGACTCCCGCCCGCATTTTAGTAATGTTCGTTACTCTGGGCGTTGTTTTAACGGCGGTGGGCCTGTATGAGCCGCTCGTAAAATTTGCAGGGGCCGGTGCTACGGTGCCGTTGTCCGGTTTTGGCTATGCAATGGCCAAGGGCACAGAAGAAGCAGTACGGGAGCATGGCTTGCTCGGCGCGCTGATGGGTGGTGTTACCTCCAGTGCAGCAGGAATCGCAGCAGCTGTATTTTTCGGCTACATTGCAGCGCTTTTAGCGAAGCCGGGGGATAAGTCGTAATAAAACAAAACGGGCAGGAACGGGAACATAAGCTCCTGTTACCCTGCCCAATTTTTTTGCTTTCACTTACTGGATGGAGTAATCCAAATAATGCTCCAGCTCTTCTTCATCCTTCTTCTTCTTTTCAAGGAACAGAAGCGTGGTCGTTACGATCGCGGCTACCGCGACGGCGGCGGAAACAATTCCAAGAATAAGTGCCAACGTATTGTTTTTCCTCATTACAAACGCCTCCAAAAACAAATTAAGCAACCCAGTGTTCGTCCAATTCAATCGTTTGTTATTATGATACCCAAAATTCGCGTAAAAGTCAATTCACAAGCAAATTGCAAGGAGAAGTAAAAGAATTCACTCGAACCCATATAGGGCAGGGTGATTCGTAATTATTTTTATCAAATGGTGCAAATAATAATGCAGTCATTGATTGGAAAGCTAATTTTGGGAATAAAAAAAGCAGAGCACAAAGCTCTGCTTTTCAATACAAAGATTTTGAATACAACCTGTCCTAAAAATTAGGAAGCGCTGGTTGTGTTCAGCTTGCGGGCAAGGGCAGACTTCCTTCTGGCGGCGGTTTTTTTGTGAAGGATTCCTTTAGCAGCAGCTTGGTCAATCTTCTTTATCGCAGTACGAACAGCCTCCGCCTTGTCCTCAGCCTGAGCCTCAAGAGCAAGGTTGGCCTTTTTAATCTCTGTTTTCAAAGCAGAATTGATCGCTTTGTTCTGAAGAGTCTTAGCAGCGATTACCTTAACGCGTTTCTTGGCTGATTTAATATTCGGCATAGTCACACCTCCTTTGTCGCATCTGTCATGTAACAGAAATATTAACACAAAGTAAAAAAAAATGCAAGAATTTTTTCTTACGTTTCGCAAAGTCTTAATAACTTAATGAGTATAGCATAAGAGAGGAGAAAAAGCAATGATTTTTCGCACAGATTTAGCGATTGAAGCAACAGAAACAATTACCCACCCGTATCCCGATATTTCTCAGTCAGAAGAGCAGCATGGAAGATGCAAAATAACACGCATACAAATAGAGGGGCCTGAGGGTGCAAGGCAATTAAATAAAGAAATAGGGAATTACGTTACACTTGAAATGCCGCCCATTTCAGACACCGTCGATTTGGAGGATGAGTGCCAAGAGTTACTGCGAAAAGAAATTGCTGCGCTTTTGCCGGAGGATGGCCTTGTGTTAGTTGCAGGGCTAGGCAACCGGCAAATAACACCCGATGCCTTGGGCCCGCAAACCACGGCTCGCGTGCTAGCCACACGCCACATTAAAGGGGAGCTTGCGCGGGTAACGGGGTTGACCGGACTGCGTGGTGCGGCGGTAATCACCCCTGGTGTTCTGGGTGATACCGGGCTTGAAACAGTAGAGTATCTTCAGGGAATATGCAAGCAACTAAAACCAAGTGCGGTGGTTGTGATTGATGCACTTGCCGCACGCAGTCTGGCAAGGCTTGGCTGTACCGTACAGCTTAGTGATACTGGCATTTCCCCCGGTGAGGGAGTGGGAAACATGCGCCCCCGTATTGACCAGCACACAATGGGCGTTCCTGTCATCGGAATTGGCGTACCCACCGTGGTGGATGTAGAAACTTTGGCGCTCGATTTGTTCGGTGGAGACCGTTCCCGAACGGAAAGCAGTGAAGAAAAATTAACCCCCGGCGGCGCACGAATGGTGGTTACCCCCCGTGAGATTGATTTGCTGGTATTTCGGGCAGCGCACATGCTGGCGATGGGCATTAACCGTGCACTGAATCCCACCCTATCCGTAGAGGATTTAACGATGCTTACCGCACCGTAAATCTGGTATATCCCCAAGCAATAGCGCATACCAATATAACAGTCTGTTTGGGGAGAAGTATATGAAAATTATCAATTTGCAAAGGAAAAAAAGAAATGGTTCCTCGCCGCTGCGTAACGCAACGGCTTTGGTAGTTGCGTTAATTTCAGTTACCTGCTTTATTACACGACTTGGCCCGGAGGTGCTGGCACAAAGAGAAGCGGCGGCTCTCGCCGCGGCTGGGTTTATTATGCCGGACGGTGCTGCAGAGCTTTTGCGTACAGGCCTTTCCGAGCATGATGTTGAAGATCTTGTAGAGCAGCCGGGTCAAAGTAGTTCCCCGGAAAGTTCCTCCGTTGCTGTACGTGACCCCGCAGAGGAGCAAAGCTCTTCTACCGCGGCCTCTGCACAAGAGGGAGACTCATCAGCCACAGCGCAAGAAAGCCAGTCTCCCACTGCCAGCGGGCCCGGCGCAGCGATTCAAGAGCTGGCCATTCAGAATTCAGGAGTACAATTTCAGAATGTATTTGTAAAAAATAGCAATCAAAACCATAAAATAGACATTAAAGCTGAATTAGAGAAGCAACCTGCGGTCAAAATACAAACAGACGGCAAGCCGCAGGTGCTCATTTACCACACACATACAACAGAGGCCTATCTACTTCAAGAAGCGTCTTCTGTCCCCGCTGGGTCGGAAAGCAGAAGTACGGATGGTTCCCGCAGTGTTGTTATGGTAGGCAATGCCATTGCGGCGCAGCTTCGTGCAGTTGGAATTGGCGTGGTGCACGATACCACAATTCACGATTCACCGGCGTACAACGGTTCGTATAACCGTTCAGCTCAAACCATAGCAAAAAATTTAAAGCAATACCCAAGCATTCAGGTCACGCTCGATATTCACCGCGATTCGATGACTGCCGCTAACGGAACACGCTATAAGCCAACAGCAGTGATTAATGGGAAAAAAGCGGCGCAAATTATGATATTATCGGGTTGTGATGACGACGGTACGTTGGGGTTCCCAGATTGGGAGTATAACCTGCGTTTGGGAGTGAGAACGCAAAAGCAACTCTCAGATTTGTTCCCGGGCTTGGCACGTCCGCTCAATTTCTGTGCCAGAAAATATAATTTAAATATGACAAAGGGTTCTTTGCTCGTGGAAGTGGGAACGGAAGTGAATACATTGGATGAAGCAGTGTATTCCGGTGAGCTGTTTGGTGAGGCACTTGCCAAAACGCTTAAATCACTCAAATAAATAATGGTAGGAGCCGTTTCTTCCCCTGCTTTTTCAGGGGAAGAAACGATATTTATGATATGAGATAAAGGAGATACAATTTTGAAGGATGTGAAAGATAGGCGCTGTTTTTGGGCGTCGTTTTTCTCAACTCTCTGCCTGATTATACTTGCCTGCGGAGTGATAATGGTAGATTACCAAACAACAAAGGTGGGTTTTGGGGAAAGGCAGCCCATGATTTTGGTGCAGGTAAGTGAAGAAAAAACAACTCTGAGCCTGCATGTTTTGGGTATGGGTGGGGAGTGGGATATTACCAAGCTAGACCACTGGACACAGCGTGCGGAAAGTGCGGTTATTACGGCAGTGGATGAGGGGCGTAAGCTTTTAAAGGAGATAGAGTTACAAAAAGCTTACAAATAACGACAAAGATTGCTTTTTACGACTTTTTTTGTTATACTGTTTCCTGTAAAAAAATCAAATTTCAGTTACCAGTGTAGGATTAAAATGGAGGAATGGCGCATGTACAGAAGTAAACAGTTCATGGTGTCAATGCTGACGCTGATACTGGGCTTTTCTCTCCTTTGCACACCGGTTCTGGCAACATCCACAGAGCCGAATGTAAGCGGACAAGGCCAGTCTCAAGCAAATGCAGGTGATACGCCCTCTGTACCGAATAGTACACCGGAGCAAGTATCTTCGGCACCACCAAGCAGTACACCGCCAAAACAGGAGGCATCCTCTTCGGTGCCAACAAACGCATCAGTTTCTTCGTCGGTGTCGTCCTCTGCTGTGACTTCGTCCCGTATGTCCTCTTCCAAAGCCTCTAAGAAAAAGACAGTGTCTTCCCAAGTATCCTCTCTTTCCTCATCCGAAGATTCGAGTAGTGAACAGGGAGCTTTTTGGGGCGTTTCAGATGTATCTTCATCCACCATTTCGTTGCCCCCAGTGAGTGCCGTGAGTGAGGCAAACAATCTTATTGCATCTGGTGTGGAAGTTCAAACGCAAAAATCCATGAATTGGTGGGGGATTGTCTCTTGGGCACTAATTGGCCTTGGGATACTTATCGTAATTATTGTGCTTCTTAGCACGTTGCGCAGGCCGCCTCCCGGTGGACCCGGCAGAAAACGCTATCGCCGGCACCCATTCCCAACAAAGAAAAAGCGTTTGCTCAACGATAAATACTACCGAAATAAATATTAATACGCAACATAATTTGAATACTTGCCGTACCTCACTAAAGCTCAGTATGATGGAGTACTGAATGGAGTGTTGAGGTACGGCTTTTTTGTTTTCTATCGATTATCTTGCGATTGTTATGTTCTCTTTTGTCTTAGTTTTGCAAGCGGGACTGTAAAGTAAATGACTGTACATTAAAAGCGAGAATTCCGATAATGCTGAAGAAATTCAGATATATCGCTTACTTTTGTCCTCTCATTACTGGAAAAATATGTAAAGGTGTTTCGCTTGACATATAAAAACTATCCATGAAACCGTATATGTTCAAAATTGGCATAGCGAGTGCTTAAAAAGAAAAAAGAATCCCCGCTAAAGGGGATTCTTTTACTATTGAAGTGTTGAAATATTATACTTCGAGCTGTGCGCTAAATACAATCACAGCTTTTCCAGAGATTTGAATTTCTCTTGGCTCGTTGTTTTCCATTTCTACCTTCACTGAGATGATTCCCGGGCGACCCATCGCCTTGCCTTGCAGAACAGAAAACTGCAAAACTCCATCCGTTGGGGAGAGAAAACCGTAATGTGCCAAGTAACCGCCTAAGGGGCCGTTTGCATTGCCGGTTACGGGGTCTTCCCGCACACCACTGATGGGCGCAAACATTCTGCCGCAGTATTTATAATCGGCATCCTTGGGAGCGGGAGCAAACACATAGAAACCGTTGCACCCAACCTTACCACTGAACCGGCAGAGTGCATCCCAATCTGGCTCTAAATGGTCGAGAGTCTCTTCACTTTGTATGGGTACCATTATTTTGCCGAAGCCCGTGGACGCCTCCTGTATTGGCCAACCTTCTCGCAGCTGCTCGGGAGAAAGGCGAAGTGCTGCGCAAAGCTCCTGAATTTGATTAGCCTGCAAGGGCATTCCCAATCGAAAGATTCCTTGCGTCATGGCAATTTCAATGGAATCGCCATTCCGTATAATATCTACTGGCAGAATTCCTGCTCCAATTTTCTGCATCAAACGCCCTTCTGGTAGATTTTGTTCCAGTGAGCGAACGTAGTGTGATGCAATAGTAGCGTGCCCGCACATGGGCACCTCCTGAACCGGAGTGAAGAACCGAATCTCCACATCATATTCCTTTGAGTCGGAAGAAAAAACAAAGGCGGTTTCCGAGTTGTTTAACTCCCTTGCAATCTCTTGCATTTCCTGTTCCGCTAAACCGTCTGCATTCAGTACAACACCAGCCGGATTTCCCCGAAAACGATGCTCTGTAAAGGCGTCAACTTGATACAATTTGTATTTTTTAGACATGTTTTTCCCTCCTGTATTTTAAAACGTCTGTTTTTAAGAGCTTTTGGGAACCTTTGTTGAAGCGAAACGATGAAACGGACAGTCGGCGGAAGAGTAAAGTCGATTCCAATAGAATTCAGTATTTCTATTTTAAGTTCATTTTCATAGAGTCTAGTGCGAAAAAGGGAAGTCCACAACTGTTATGTAATGAAAAACGAATCCAAAGCCCTGTATCGCTTACATATCTAAGAAGGAAAAGCCTCGAATTTGTTTAGAACACAGTATTACAATTTGAACACTCGAACCGCTTTTAATTAGAAAAAAGTGTTACTATTTGTATAGATTGGCGCATTTTCTCCGCATAGGATAGAAAAAACGCACTTTTACACTTTTAAGCGGGCAAAACAATGTCGTATGCAACCTTGCAGAACAGAAGGATAAGAGAAACAATCAGCATAGGTCGAATCACCTTAGTGTTGTAGCGCAAGGCCAAACCGGAGCCAATGTAATTACCCAGAATGCCGAATACGGCACCTGGTAAACCAAGAATGAAGAGTACCTTGCCAGCAATGGCAAAGGTAACGAGTGAGGAAAGGTTCGACATTAAATTAACTACCTTTGCATTTCCAGATGCGGTAGTCGCATCAAAGCGAGTAAGCCCGGTAAACAAAAAGATGAGGAAGGTTCCGGTACCGGGACCAAAAAATCCGTCGTATGTACCGATGACAAAGCCGATTGCCATGGAAAGGATGGTTAACACAGAAGGTTTTAAAAGCGTGTGCTCATCGGTTTCGCCACGATTCTTTTTCTTTTTTAAGGTAATGAATGCAATGACAGGTAGAACTGCAAGCAGCAGGTAGCGCAGGTATTCTTCGTTAAGCACCATATTCAAGTGTGCGCCGAGCACTGCACCAATGAGTGCCATGGCACCGGCAATTGCCGCCGTGCGAAGGTGAATTTTACCACCGCGCAAATAGCGGATAGTTGCAGTAAGGGTACCGGCTGTGGAAGAAAGCTTGTTTGTGCCCATTGCAAGGTGTGGCGGTAGGCCAATCGCTAAATAGGCAGGTAGAGTAATTAACCCGCCTCCTCCTGAAATGGAGTCGATAAACCCTCCCAGAAAGGTGCAAGTACACACAACGATAAGCTGCAGGAATAAATCATCCATGTCGGTCTCTCCTTTTCTTTGCCCAAAGCAGCGCTTCGGGTATGCGGCGTGAGGTTATTATAGCGAAATTTGTCATTTACTACAATAGAAATTGCTCCATTTGAAATATAAATAATCGTATAGGGGGTATAAAGAAAAGAGGGGGTGAAGCCGCTTTTAAAAAGAATTGCGTTCGTTCCTTGTTACTTTGTTATAAGAGATTTGCTTCTATCATAAATCAATAGCATCAGAGATACTTTAATCGTATGCGAATTCGTTCTTTCCAGTGAATATAAATATAGAAAGTACCCGCCTTGTTATAATACGGCGGGTACTTTGTGTTAGTGGGGTCTTATTTGGCCGTCCCAGTAAATTTCTACCTCATCGCCGTCTTTTAATGGCTCTAAGTAGCCTGCTTCACGCCCATTGATTCGTAACACAATGGAACCCTGTGGAGTGGCTAGGTCAATATCTACGAGATTAAGTGTATCAATCAGGCAGTAAGGGGAGCGGTCGGTTTTTCCGCTGAGCCTTACAGCACGACCGTTTAAAAGCACTAGAACGGGAGGCGTAGTTTGTGGAATTGGAGGTGCCTCTTGCACTGGTTCGGTTGGTTCCGCCGGTTTTGGTTCTGGTTCTTGGGGGAAAGCGGGGCTTGTCTCTGCCGTCTCGAGTAGATTGCTCTGCGTGAGCGCCTCTTTTGCGAGTATATCGGCTAAATCCGTCTCAACCTGTGCTTGTGGATGCTCCTGTTCCTTTAAGCCTTGCTCGATTATTTCAGGTTCTTCCACCGGGAGTTCCATTTCATCGGGCTCATATACTGGCTCTGTCGGGGACCCCTCTCGATTCCAGCTTACCGGTTCAATTCGGTCGCCGGGGTGAAGTAAGGTGTGTGGAGGCTGCGCCTCTCCGTTTATTAAAAATACAGTTCCTTCTGGTACGCCTGCATAAGAGAGTAGTTGTTCCAGTGTGTTAACAGGGCGGGTGCGAATACGGTCACGGGCGCAAATGGGTTGCTCGGCAGTACCAGGGTGCCCATTTACCATCACTCGCAGACCAAGAGGAATTTCTTCCTCCATTAAAAATACAGTTCCCGGTGAGTGTAGGTCGGCTACATCGCCAACGGTAAGGGTTGCATCCTTGCCATTTTGAGCAGGGTCAAACAAAATGGAGTCACCGGCACGCACGGTGTCCGATAGAGAGGCGTCTGTTCCGTTAATCTGTATTGTTGCCACCGTGGGGTGGCCACCGTATATGACCTTATTTTCTCCGTCCAGCTCAAAAACAAGGCTTTTCCCGGAGCGGCCAATCATCTGGTCATGCCGCCAGCCGTTCATGAGTAAAACATCCAATACGGAAAGGCTGTTACTGCGGAACAGCTTTGCTATAGCGCCATTGAGCAGAACGGTAAAGCTGTCACTGATTAAATTGAGCGCCGAAGAAACGGCGATACCCAGAGGGGTTGCGAACTCAGGAGTCATCAGGTTAGAGTCTGCCTTCGTTAAATAGGTGGAAAAGTTTTTTCCACCTAAGGCCACACGGTTTGCGGGAAGCTTGAGCATTTCTGCAACGCAAGGGCAAAGGCCGGGGAGTTTGCTACCACCACCAACCAAAAAGACAGCACTGGGCGCTTCTCCATTGGCTTTAAGGATTTGCTGACTAATTTCTTCACCCAAACGGTGCAATACTGGAGTCACCTTTTCGCTTAGCTCCTCGGCGGTTATCTGCTGGTCAAACCCTAATATATCTTGGAAGAAGATGTCCTCTTGCTGTTCTAACTTCATTTTCATGCGTTCTGCCGTGGGGAAGTCCACTAAATACTCCCGCATCAACGCCTCGGTTACTTCGTCGCCTGCAATCGTTGCCATTGTGTAGCCTACCACACCACCATCCTTTGAAACAGCTATGTCTGACGTACCTGCGCCAATGTCAACGAGGGCAAGATTCAAAAGACGAAGATTCTGCGGTATCGCCGCATTCATGGCGGCAATTGGCTCAAGGGTTAAGCTTGCAACCTCAAGTCCACATTTCTGCATGGCGGTATAAAGGCTGTCCACAACCTCACGGGGGAGAAACGTTGCGATGACATCCGCTTCCAATTGCTCACCGCGGTGGTCAAGCAGGCTGCCCATGGGGTATTTATCCAGAAAATAACGCGAAACGGAGTACCCAACAAGGTAAAATACGGAGCGGCTCTCGTCTTCGACTGTAGGTGCAAATTCCTGCTCTGCCTGTTGTACCGCTCCGGCCTCTAGGCGACAGAGTATTTCAGGCGTAATTACCTGTGGGCTTTGCAGGTTTAGCTCATAGTGAACCTCACAGGTGCGCAGGGCACGGCCGGCCGCCGCCACGCAAACACGGGTAAGAGGGTAGCCCACGCGTTCCTCCAGCCGCCTTTTCACAAGCCCAGCGACACGGCTCACCTGTTCAATGTCTTCTATTTGCCCATCAATCATGGCGCGCTTTTCGTGCTCCGCTATCTCAACGGCACACACCTCCAGCTTTTCGCCTTGGGGCAGGCCTACAATACCGATGATACTGCGTGTACCAATATCCAGTGCAAACACATAGTTCTCCGGTGGGGTTTTCTCCCGAGTATCTGTGGCGGTCTGCCACGCTTGGTTTTCTTCCTGCATTGAAAAAGACCTCCGCTTCATTGTGTTCGCCAAATTACGACCAAATCATACCAACTATATTACAATATGAGAGGGGAAAATGCAATTCTTGGCAGGTGGAAAAGCGCTATTTTCCTACAAGAAAAACAAAATAAATTGGGTGCTAGACAGAACGATGCAAAGATGATATGATGATGCTGTTATCTGGTAGAAAGCCCCGGGCGCAGCGCTAATTTGCGCATTGCCAAGGGGCGGTTTGTTATTTTGCCAGTCTTTTTGATATGGAAAGAACCGGAGGGAAGTTGATTTGAATATTTTGGTGGTGGGCTGCGGGCGCCTTGGCTCTGCACTGGCCGAACAGTTGGATACGGAGGGCCACGACGTAGCTGTGGTGGACGGGCTGGAGGATAACCTTCTGCGTTTGCCGGAAACGTTTAGTGGTGTAAAGGTAACCGGTATGCCCATGGATCAGAGCGTGCTGCAAGCGGCGGGAGTTCAAAACTGCGATGCGGTTGCGGTGGTTACTCCGGATGATAATTTGAATATAACGGTCGCACAAATTGTAAAGAACTTTTTTGGGGTGGAAAACGTGGTTGCCCGAATCTCAGACCCCCGGCGTGAGAGTGTGTTTCATCGTTTTGGGCTGCGTACCGTTTGCCCAACCAACCTTGCGGCAGACGCTATGAATACGGTGCTTACCTCACCATGGGAGCCGGTACAAATGACGTTTGAAACGGCTTCTGTCACGTTCCGTGTGAAAGAAGTGGACGAGCACTATATTGGAAAAGGAATTTCTTCAATTCCAATTGAAGATGGCTGGGTGCCCTTTGGTGTGATTCACCAGAATTTTGAATCGGAGCTTTACGATCACCAAACGGATATTGTGCTAAAAGCAGGCGAAAAACTGATGCAGGCACACGTGAGCGACTAAGTATAAAGGTTATACTAACATAAAACTCATCTGTAACAGGCAGAAGAGCAAGAACTGGCCGAACGTAATTGCTTGCAATATGTGACCAGTAAATAAAGGGAGAATTTCGATGAAAATAGTCATTATGGGCGGCGGTAAGCTGGGGTATAATGTAGCCCGCAATATGCTTGACCGTAAGTACCACATTCGCCTAATTGAAAAGGAATATGCCAAATGCGTTAAAATAGCGAACGATTTGGGAGTTGAGGTTACCTGCGGCGACGGTACCGAGCCCGCTATTTTAGAAAGTGCGCAAACGAAAGACGCAGACGCATTTATTGCCGTAACCGGCAGTGACCAAGATAATCTAGTGGCGGCTCAGCTTGCCAAAATGGAGTTTGGTGCCAAAAAAGTGATTGTGCGGGCAAATAACCCGCGAAATCTGGAGGTGCTCAGAACCATGGGGCCAGACATTGCCGTCTCCAGCACTGAAATTATCACCAATATGATTGAGCAAGAGGTCGATTTGGCAGAAATGCACCTGCTGGCTACCCTTAATAAAGGTCGTGCCGGTATTTGCAGCATGGTGCTTACCGATGACACTTCTCTGCATGGGGTGCGTTTGATGGATATTTCTTTGCCGGAAAATACCCTAATTGTTTCGATTATGCGTGCGGGTCAAATGATTATCCCCAATGGCCGCTCGGTTTTACATGCGGGAGACCAGGTAGTGGCCGTGTGTGAGAATAAAAACCAGAAAAAGCTGCTCCATATTCTTGGAGAACGAAACCACTGATTTCTTAGAACATAAGAAAAACAACATCTATAAAAATTAAGCAAGAAATGAATTGCTTTTTCATATCAAAAGGAGTATTCTATATTGCATGCCCAAAAGGGCATAGTCAGTCGCAAGATCCTGACTTAAAATAAAACTACGGGGGAATTTAAAAATGAAAACAACAGTATCCCGGCGCACTGTATTTTTAGTACAGGGCGCTATGATCGCCGCACTCTACGTGGTACTCACCTTTTTGTCATCTGCCATGGGGCTTGCCTATGGGCCGGTACAGTTCCGGCTATCAGAAGCCCTCACCATTTTACCGGTGTTTACGCCTGCGGCGATTCCCGGTATCACCATCGGCTGCCTTATATCCAATTTAGGGAGCCCATATGGTGTGGTAGACATTCTGTGTGGAACAGGAGCCACTTTGCTGGCGGCGGTTATGTCTTACCAATTACGCCGATTTCGTCTGCGTGGCCTCCCAGTTTTGTCTGCATTGCCGCCCGTTCTGTGTAACGCGTTGGTAATCGGTGCTGAGCTGGCTTTCTTTTTGCCGTCTGGCTTTACGGCAGCGGGCTTTTTTGCTGCTGGGGTGTCCGTTGGTGCGGGCGAGCTGGTTGTGCTTGCGGTGCTGGGGCTGCCTTTGGCTTTCTTGCTAGAGAAATCCGGCACAGCGCAAAAGTTATTCCAACAGTCGGGATACTGATTGAATTTTTAAGGGAGAAGACACATGGGATTGGGCACGACTTTGAGCAAAAAAATGAGAACCACTCCGCCGGTAAGGCTAGTGGTCATCAGCTTTTTGATTCTAATATTGATTGGTGGTCTTATTCTAATGCTGCCGGTTTGCTCACGCAGCGGGCAAGGGACAAGCCTGCCGGATGCCCTGTTCACGTCGGTTTCTGCGGTATGTGTTACGGGTCTTACTAAGTTTGACACTTGGCTGCATTGGAGTACATTTGGTCAAGTGGTGATCTTGCTTTTAATTCAGCTTGGCGGCCTTGGCATTATTACTTTTACCACTGGTTTTGCTCTTCTTTTTCGGCAAAAGGTGGGTTTGCGTGAGCTTTCATTGGCACGCGAAAATTTGCAGGGAGATAACCTGAACGTTTCTCAGCTTCTCCGCATGATTTTAACAGTAACCTTTGTGGCGGAAGGAGCCGGCGCACTTATCATGGCGCTTCGCTTTGTTCCCCAATTTGGGCCTTATGGCCTTTGGCTGGCGATATTTCACTCCGTTTCGGCCTACTGCAACGCAGGGTTCGATATAATGGGCTTTCTACACCCCTATGCCAGCCTGGCCCCCTATGCGGGTGATCCCTTGATAATGATTCCGGCCTATATTCTAATGCTCATTGGCGGCGTTGGCTTTGTGGTAATCAGCGATGTATATTACACAAAGATTTACCGCCGTATAAAGGGGCAAAAGCCCTCTCCGCTTAGCTTTCATACCGTATTGGTGCTGGTTAGTGAGCTTGTTTTACTTACCTTTGGTATGCTGGCATTTTTGTCTTTGGAGTATGACAATACCCTGAGCGGTATGAACTGGGGAGACAAAATCGTTACCGCGTGGTTTCAATCAAACACCATGCGTACCGCCGGTTTTACCGCGGTAGATGTAACACAGCAAAAAGACCTTACTACCCTCATTTCTCTGGTACTCAGCTTTATTGGCGCGGCACCTTGCTCTACCGGTGGCGGTATTAAAACCACTACGCTGGTGGTATTGGTGGCAACGGTAGTGAGTGTGATGCGTGGGCGGGAAGATACGGTAATTCGTCACCATATGATTAGCCACAATGTAGTCTATCGTGCGCTTACCATTTTTACCGGAGGAATTCTAACCGTATTTGTCACTACGGGAATTGTGCTTTTGAGCAATACGGAGCTTAACGTGGGCGCAATAGCGGCTTTGCAAGAGGCAGTAGCGGCATTCAGTACCATCGGTATGAGTCCGAACCTCACACCACTTTTAGATGATCCATCGTTAATTGCGCTTTCTTTTGCAATGTTTATTGGCCGTGTGGGGCTAGTGTCACTTGGCCTATCGGTCTCCATTCGCCACTCAGGGAAGCCTGGCTGCGTAATGCCGGAGGCGCGAATCATAGTAGGGTAAATACAGCTGTATAAAATTTGAGCCTGACGCATTCTTTGCGTCAGGCTTTTTTTGTGCTCCTGCATTGTTCTATTATAAAGATAAAATATGGTTGTACATGAATTGCCCAGTTTAAGATTTCTAGAAGAAATAACCAACAAGGTACAAATTCCTACAAGAATAGAAAAGGAACTGCCGCAAAATCATTTTTCGGCAGTTTCTTTATTTATAATATAGATTTTAGGGGGTTAAATGGGATATAAGTACCCGGCAACCTCTTTTGCAGGGGTTGTGGAGGTGATGGTAATTTGCGGTTCTGGGGTACCTTGATATTCCCCGTAATGAAGCGTGCCCTCTACGGTGATCCATTCGTTCTCTTTTAACTCATTTACCTTATCATACTGGCAAAGAAGGCCAAGTGGCGTAAGATCCGCAACACAGCAGCTCATCATTAGCCTTGCAGGTACAAATTCATTGCTCTTCATCTGTGAGGAATCGCGAAAGACAAAGCCTGTCATACGAACATGGTAGCCATCGTACCTTTGCGGATTCTCGTAAAAGGCGGTTATCCACAAGTAAAACTCACTGTCACTTACGGTAATGGTTTGATTGGCTTCATCCAGTCCGGTAAGTGTGCCGTAAGCCTGCTCCGGCTGTTTGGTATTGGAAGCAGCTTGCTGTTGTACTGTATTGGGGGAGTTTGCTGCACCCACATAGCCGGAAGAAAGAGAGGACGAGGTTACTGCACTGTGGGGAAGCAAAAGCAATAAAAGAGGAAGAGCTAGGGTAAGGCAGTGCGCAGTGCGCGGTTTTTGTATGGAGCGGGTACGCCCTAGCATACCAAAAACGCCCCAAAGTAGCATAACGGCAACGGTAAAATATAGGTATGGGAGTGTTTTTGGAGTAACGTACTGCAAATACGCTCCGGTAAGCGCCAAGTACAAAATCATGGCGGCAAACGATAAACAGCAGGCAGCCTCGAGGAGGGTTTGCGAGCTGTGTGTTCTTTTATCCATAGCAGATTAGCCTCCTACAAAAAAGCGTGCGGTAGCGTAAACAACCACAAAGCAGACGGCAAAGCATACAAATAGAAGCTTCGCAACAAATCGGCGGGAGAAGCCACCGGAAAGCATTAATACATTCTTGATGTCCATCATAGGGCCAAATACGAGAAAGCCCATTACTGGCTCCATGGGGAAGCGGGCAGCAAAGCTCTTTGCAACCACTGCATCGGAGGAGGAGCAAAGAGATAGCAAAAACGCCATGGCCATCATAAAGAGCAAGGATAGTGCAAAATCCGTAGGGGTTTGCAGCAAGAGGGAGTTCGACACCATTACTTGGAAGAGAGCGGCGAGGAACGCACCCACCGTCAGGTATTTCGCTACACCAAAGAACTCAGCTTGAGAGTGGCGAAGTAAAAGTGAAACACGCTGTGCCACGGTTGTTGCATCCTCTGCGCCGCCATAGCACCCGCAGGAGCACATAATGCGGTCGTAACCTGAGGAAACGGAGGTCGCCTTGCTGGGCCGCAGTGCAAACCAGCCACCAATCAGTATAGCAGAGAGAATTCCCATGCCGACGCGCCCGAGCATAACCGAAAGATTCCCGTTAAATGCGGCGTAGGTGGAGAGCATGACCACAGGGTTAATGACCGGGGTGGCAGTCATAAAGGTAACCGCCGCCGGTAGAGGTACCCCCTTTTTTACCAGACTGCGAAAGATGGGAATGGAAGCGCAGTCGCATACCGGCAGGCAAAAGCCTGCTAAAATGGCGACCAGCATCCCACCCGCCAGATTTTTAGGGAATAAACGCTCGATGGTTCGTTGCGGGATAAAAACCTGGATTGCCGAAGAGATGAAAACTCCGATGATAAGAAAGGGGATGCCTTGCAGCATTATGCCAAGGAATATGTTAATCACCGTATTGATGCGAGTTTGTGATAAGTGGAAGACTGCCTCGGCACCCAAATACAGTGCGGCAAAAGAGAGGATGAAGAGGGCAAACCCGGCGGCAGGGTTGCTCTTTCGTCGTGTTGCCCGCTGGAAGATTTCTGGGGTTGCGTCATCATCCAGAACCCGTACCCCGGGGTTGATTTCTCGCAGGAGCTTTCGGGCACTGCGAAATTCAGCATCGGTAAACGCATTTCGAATGACTGCAAAATCGCAGGCGGCAATTTGCTCAGGAAGAGCAGAGCCGGTTCGACCCAATAACTGTGATAGCGTTTGCGCATCTGCCATATGTATCATGCGTTTGATTTGGCAGCCAGAAAGCTGCGGACGCGAAAATAAGGAGTACAGCTCTTCAAGGGGCGTTACCCCGTTCCATTCCACCCATATTTCATCTGGCGGGGAATCTGTTACATAGTTACCGATGCTAGTAGCCGCTTTTTCCGGTGACTGCTCAAGTACACGCTTTGGTACCACCATAATATCGCAGCCTGTTTTCTCTGAGATTTCTTCCAGACCCGATTCAAACTGCACGATTAGTCGGTGCTTTTTGGTTCTCTTCTCCAATAAATGATTGAGTAAGGTGGTTTTACCGGATTCGAGGAACCCCGTTACCACATATACAGGAATAGACAAGTGTTCACCTCTTTTTAAAAACCTGTTTTAGCGCTTGCTTATTCAAATCTTTACCAATAATGCACAGCGCACTAGGCTGCAAATCGCAAGGCGTCAAATTCAGCTCACCGGGCAAGTACTGTACGGTAACCGAACCCGTTTCAGTACCAACAATGCCTTTGGCGCGCAGAATATGACCGAATTGCTTCGACTGCAGAGTGCGAAAGACATGCTTCAATTCGTCTGTGGTTATGGTGTGAGGGAGTTGAATATTCAGCGTTTCAAAGGCTTCCTCTGCGGTATGGCTGTGGCAGCACTCGTCATCATGGTGGTGATGATGGTCGTGATGGCAGCATTCTTCGCTGTGATTATGATGGTGATGGTCTTGATGACAGCAGCAGCCCTCGTCGTGGCATTCCTCATGGCTGATGGGTGCGGACGCCTGCCCTAGAAGAGCGGGAATACCCAAAGAGCTCCAAGCTTCATCCATAACCAACACGTTCGGAGCCAGTGAAGCAAGCAGCTTTTTTGCCCCACTTACTTTCTCTGGGTTCTGCTCCGTTCGGCTGAGCAGAATGACATCGGCATGCTGAATTTGATCCTCATAAAACTCACCAAAATTATCTATGTACATGCGGCAGCGGACAACATCTGCAATGGTGATTTTGCGCCGTATCTGTGCTAATTCAGCTATTTTGGGGGCTTGGCACGCCGCTTCAATATCGGAAAGCTTGCCAACGCCGGAAGGCTCAATCAGAATCTGCTTTGGAGAAAATTCGTTTAGTACCTCCCAAATCGCAGCCTGAAAATCGCCAGTTAGGCTGCAACAGATACAGCCGGCACTCAGTTCCTTTACAGCAAACCCTCCGGAGCGGATGAGGGAGGTATCCAGGCTCACCTCGCCAAAATCATTTTCAATGACTACGGTCTCTTCGGGTTTGAATGCTTCCCGCAGTAAGCGGTCAATCAGCGTGGTTTTTCCTGCACCCAAAAAGCCAGAGATAAGGTAAATATCCGTTTTCATAGAAGTCTCCTTCGCAAACCTACACACTTGCTCGCCGATTGGCGCCAAACACGCTTTTTGCGAGCAAAATAATGACCAATACCACAACGCCGATTAATACAATTGTTGCGCCGGGGCGTAAACGGGCGTAGTACGATACAAATAACCCTGAAACCGTAAACAGTAAGGCAAACACAACGGCCCAAAGCACCGTTTGGCGGTAGCTTTTCGCAATCTGCATGGCGCAGGTGACGGGGATAACCATCAGCGATGATATAATAAGCGCACCAACCGTACGTGCCGCTACGGATACCGTAATGGCGGTAAGTATGGTGAAAATAAAGTTTACTGCTTTTACAGGAACACCGGCGAGCCTAGCGGTGCGTTCGTCTAGTGTAATTAAAAACAATTCACGGTACAAAACCAGAAAGCAAATCAAAACAGCCGCACTAATACAGCAAACAAGCACCAGCTCAAAATCACTGATAGCAACGATGCTTCCAAATAAAAAGCTATTAAAATTAGCGGCATTCTTTACAAAGCTGGAAAGTACGCCTGCTAGCCCCACACCGGCAGATAAAATAATGGCGATGGAGAGCTCAGAATACTTGGGGATTTTCTTGCGGATTGCCTCAATACTCAAAGCGGCAGCAATACAGGCAACAACGGCACCCAATATGGGGTTTATGCCCAGTACCAAACCGGCAGCAACACCTGCAAGGCTGGTGTGTGAGAGTGCATCGCCCATCATCGAAAGGCGTTTGAGCACCACCACAATACCAATGCAGGGCACAGTCGCCGCCAAAAGAATGCCGACTAGAAAGGCCCGCCTCATAAATTCATAGTCCAGTATGGACACCAAAAACCATTCCTTTCAATGGGAGAATCGTAAAAATGCAGGAACCCCGTGCATGCCACATAAAAATGGCTTGCACGGGAAAATCGTATTATCGCACTAAAATACGGGCAGTCGCTGCCTTAGTAGGTTCGGTCAACTTGCTTGGGTGGGATGGGGTGCTTGTGCCGGTGTTTTGCTTCATCATGCAATTGTGCGTGGTTCAGCTCAAGCAAAGAGCCTTCTTCCAAGCAAAATACCCGGTTTACCGTATCCATTGCGCCAGCAATGTCGTGTGTAATCATAATAATCGTGAGCCCAGTTTCCCGGTTTAAACGCGCAAGCAGTTCATATAAGGATTGTACGGTCTGGGCGTCTACCCCGGTGGTGGGCTCATCGAGAAGCATCATCTGTGGGTTAGCCGCAAGAACTCTGGCAAGCATCACTCTCTGCTGCTGCCCGCCGGAAAGCTCACTGAGCATCCGTTTGGCGTAAGGCAGCATGTTTACGGACTCTAGCGCTTTTCGGGTTTGTTCCTTTTGGCGTTTACCAAAAAAATGTAAAAGCCCGGTCTGCGAATACAGGTTGGCACGCACAATTTCTTCCGCCGTAGCTGGGAAGTTCTCACTGGCAGCAGCGCCGTTTTGTGGTACATACCCAATTTTTGGCCAGCTGTGAAACTGCGAGAGCTCCTGACCAAATAGCTTAATTTCACCCTGCTGTGGCATCAGCTCACCCAAAAGCAGCTTCATTAGTGTGCTTTTTCCAGCACCGTTCACGCCAATAATGGCAGTAAAATCGCCACGCTTGAGAGAAAAGCTTACGTCTGAAAGGATGGGCTGTGAGCCATAAGCAAAGCTGAGATGATTCACTTCAAGAATAGAATTCATTTGATTCGCTCTTTTCTGTAAGACACTTACCACGTGGCGTAAGCTTAGCCGCCGTTTGCCACGCGGATTGCCTCAAGATTTTTCTCCATAATCGAGAAGTATTCCATGCCCTTTGCTTTATTTTCATCGCTGAGTCCCTCAACAGGGTCTAATACGGCAGTTTTTGCGCCGGTAGCTTTCGCGATGGTTTCTGCAACTTTAGGGCTAACGAGTTCTTCAAAGAAAATGGTAGTGATTTTGCGCTCTTTCGCAAACTGGATGATTTCCGCCATACGAGCGGCATCCGGCTCGGAATCGGGGGAAAGACCCTCAATCGCCACCTGGTTTAAGCTGTACTCTTTGCAAAGGTAGCCAAATGCCTGGTGTGCAACAATTAAATCTTTGTTTTTCAGGCCATTTGTCATTTGGCGGAACTGATTGTCCAGCTCATCCGCCTTTGCAGCATACTTGCTGTAATTGGCTTCAAAGGTTTCTTTGTTGGATGGATCTGCTTTGACAAGCGCATCTTTAATGGTTTCCATCTCTTTTTTTGCATTTACCGGGCTAAGCCACACATGCGGGTCAGTGGAAGCACCCTCTGCATCCGCTTCTTTCTCTTCCGATTCATGCTTTCCTTCTAACAAAGGGATTCCGGAGGAGGCTTCAACAGTAATCAGGTTTTTATTTTGCAGGGTCGAAAGAACGCTGCTCGCCCAATGCTCGAGCCCGGCACCGTTATAAATAAAAACGTCTGCCTTTTCAAGTCCGACGATGTCGTTGGCCTGCGGCTCCCAATCGTGCGGCTCTGTTCCGGAGGGAACCAAATTAACCACCTCTATTTTATCTCCACCGATTTTTTGAGCAAAATCGTACATGGTATAAAAGCTGGTGTAAACCTTTATTTTCTGTATTTCACCGGATGGTGTTATAGCGGCAGAAGAACTGGTAGAGCCTACACCTACGCCTACAGCGGCGCAACCGGCTAAGAGCACCGCACTGAGTGCCGTACTAACCAGCCCGAGTAATATCTTTTTCATGAGAAGCCTCCTGTTATTGTCAATCGCAAATGAAATTCACTTGCATTTAGAATATGGTTATTATAAACCTCTATTCTGGTGACTGTCAAGAAAAAAGAAAGAAAAAATAGGGAGATTATTGTTCGCAGGGGTAGCAAATTCCCCATTGCGTGCGGATGGAATCCATCATGCGTAAGATTCGCAGGGTCTCTGCGTGGGGTATTTCGGGGCATTCTGTTTGCCCTTGCTCCATCGCATGCAGGCAAGAGAGAACCTCATATTCCATGCCGCTAATTTGTTCCGGGCGTTTGTAAATGTGAACCGAGCATCGATTCTCGTCAAACACTTCAATTTGCTCGGGGTTGTTTAAGTTATCAATTGTCAAATAACCCTTGTTGCCATATACATATGCTTTTCGGTCGCTTACGGCGAGCATGGTACTATTTAAAACGGCGAGCTTCTGCCCGGGGTGCGTGAGGGACAAGCAGCTTTGAATATCGATACCCTCTTCGGATTGAATGACAGAGGTAGATATATTTTCAACTTGTGTATCAAACACCATTGCATCTATTGTGAGTAAGTATACCCCAATATCGAGCAGAGCACCCCCGCCAAGTGCAGGGTCTTTCAGGCGCTGCAACGGGGCTAAAGCGCTCATGCTGGCTTGCAGCAGATACGGTTCGCCGATTGCACCATTTTGGAGAAGCTCTTGTAGCTGACGTGAAAGAGGCATATACCTAGTCCATAATGCCTCGGTAACAAGCAGTTTCTGTTCGGCTGCTTTAGCAAAAACCTCTTGTGCTTGGGCTTCATTAATGGTAAAAGGCTTTTCACACAGTACGTTTTTACCATTCTCTAAACAAAGTAAGGCATGTTCACGGTGACAGTTATTCGGAGTTGCAATATAAACAAGGTCAATCTCAGGGTCTTTGGCTAATGCAAGGTAAGAGCCATACGCGCGTGGAGCACCAAAGCGCCGGGCAAATGTTTGCGCCCGCTCTTCATCCCTCGCTGCAACGGCAACGAGCTGTACCTCCGGCATGTGGCAGAGGGTTTGAGCCATTTTTTCGGCAATCCCTCCGGTACCGATAATTCCGATTTTCCATTGGCGCATGGTAAGAGTTCCTTTCTGAATATCGTGTTTTTATTCCGTAACTTCAGTATGAGTGTTACTCCGTAAAATGATTCATATGTATTTTCATTATATAAGGAGTGGTTTTGCAATGCAAGAATTCGTTCTATCGCAAAAGATAAAATAGGTTTAAAACACAAGGAAAAAAGAGGTTATTTTTCAATAAAAGAACACAAATTAAGAATAATTGTAAAAAAGAACATTAAAAAAACATCTATCAGACAGGTAATTGCATAGAAATCGTAGACAGAAAGAGTTCATCCTACTATAATATAGACATGAGAACGTCTTTTTTTAAACAAAGTACGAAGGCAAAAATCTTATTTTATGTCGTGTAAGAACACGAAAGTAGCTAAAAATATTCATATTTACAGGCATGCCGCGTCTTTTCAAACCGAAGAGCCGAAAAAACGCCGAAAATGCGGGGAACAAGAGAAAAAAATTCATAAATGAGACGGAAATTTTAAAAAAGCACTGGACAAATAATGTCTGATGAGAGATAATAGATTTTGTAACAGGAAATGGATTCATATTGTGGGGAACGACTGTGCAATATGGGCTCCAGCCACATTTTTCTCGGGATTGCTGCTCGGCGCTCCCGTCTTTTTCTTTGATTTTGCATATCTTTCGGGGGGAAGAATGTTGTTATTTCTCAGACAAAGACGACCGCTTTTTTTGACGGAAGACGAATACCGTCTTGCAATAACTGAGGGGAAATAACCGGCTGTACCAAATTGGCTACGGTTAAATCAAATTATTGGAGGTTGACATCTAGGAATGAATTGGCACGCTGAAGCTCTAGAAAAAGTTCAGGAAAACCTGAAAACGGACTTCAAGCTTGGTCTGACCTCTGCAGAAGCAAAAGCTCGCCTGCAGAAATATGGTCAAAATAAGCTGAACGAAAAGCCACCCCGTACCTTCTTCCAGCGTTTTATGGACCAGATGAAGGATGTTATGATACTCATCCTGATGGTTGCGGCACTCATCTCGGTTGTACTAAGTATTTACAACACGATGAATGGCCATGAAGCGGAATGGATTGAGCCTATCGTTATTGTTCTGATCGTTGTGCTCAATGGCATTATGGGCGTCATCCAAGAGAGCCGCGCTGAAGCAGCGATGGAAGCACTCAAAAATATGACGGCACCCAATGCAAAAGCATTGCGCGATGGTAAGATGCAGTCCGTTCCTTCTGCTGACCTTGTTCCCGGCGATGTCATTGAACTAGAAGCAGGAGATTATGTACCCGCAGACTGCCGTTTGATTCGTAGCTCTAGCCTCAAATGTGACGAGGCGGCGCTAACCGGTGAATCCGTTCCCGCTGATAAATTGGCAACAGACGACATAAAAGTAGATGCGCCTCTGGGCGATCGTTTTAACATGGTACATTCTGGCTGTGCGGTTTCTTATGGTACAGCAAAAGCATTGGTAATCAGTACCGGCATGGAAACTGAAATGGGTAAGATTGCCGCCTTGTTGGAGGAGGAAGAGAAGGGCCTAACCCCGCTGCAGCAAAAGCTTGCTCAGCTTGGTAAATACCTTGGAATTCTTACTCTGCTTATTTGTGCAATTGTATTTGTGGTTGGTTTAATAGATGTTGTTGGTCCGCTGGAAGGTGAAGCGAGAATCAACGGTATTCTAGAAATGTTTATGACCGCTGTTTCTCTTGCTGTTGCTGCAATTCCTGAGGGCTTGCCAGCAATCGTTACCATTGTGCTTGCAATTGGTGTGCAGCGCATGGTTGATAAAAACGCGATTATTCGCCAACTGCCCGCAGTTGAAACTCTGGGTTGCACCTCTGTTATTTGCTCCGATAAAACCGGTACTCTTACCCAGAATCGCATGACTCTGGTTAAAGCATACACCGAAGAAAAGGGTGTAGTAAATCTTGAGGGTGACCTTTCAGAACAAACTCTTTCCCTGCTGCGTTTGGGCACCTTGTGTACGGACGGCATTGTGCGCATTGAAGAAGATGGCACCGAGAAGCACATGGGAGACCCGACTGAAACCGCAATTGTTGCCTGCGCAATGCGCAATGGCATACTTCGCGAAGAGTTAGAGCATTCTGCTCCTAGAATCGGTGAGGTTCCCTTTGATTCCGACCGTAAGCTTATGTCTACCGTTGTAAGAACCGACGGTAAGATTGTTGTAGTTGTAAAGGGTGCACCAGATATTCTTTTTGGTCGTTGCACCACCGGCAACATTGAAGCAGCTACCCTGGCTAATGAGCAGATGGCGAGTGAAGCATTGCGTGTGTTGGCAATCGCCAGCAAGGTTTTGGAGAAAGAGCCAGCAGCTTACTCTGCGGAAGATTTGGAAAAAGATCTTACCTTAGTTGGCTTGGTGGGTATGATTGACCCGCCGAGACAGGAAGTAAAGGGTTCGATTGCCGAATGCTACAAGGCTGGTATTCAAACCATTATGATTACCGGTGACCACGTTGCAACCGCCTCTGCAATTGCAAAGGATTTGGGTATTCTTCGTGAAGGTGATCAGGCAATTACCGGTGCTCAGCTTCAAGCGATGAGCGACGAAGAATTGTCGCAGAACATTAAGCACTACAAGGTGTATGCTCGTGTTACACCCTCAGATAAAATCCGCATTGTTAAGGCATGGCAGAATGAAGACCAGGTTGTTGCGATGACTGGCGACGGCGTTAACGATGCCCCTGCTCTAAAAGCAGCGGATATTGGCTGCGCGATGGGTATTACCGGTACCGACGTTGCAAAGGGCGCTGCTGCTATGACATTGACTGACGATAACTTCTCTACGATTGTTACTGCTGTAAAAGAAGGCCGTGGTATTTACGATAACATTCGTAAAGCGGTTCACTTCTTGCTGTCTTGTAACCTTGGTGAGGTTGTCACCGTGTTCGTTGCAATGCTGCTGTGGAAAGAATCTCCGCTTATGCCCGTACAGCTTCTCTGGATTAATCTTGTAACAGATAGCTTGCCGGCACTTGCTCTGGGTATGGAGCCTGTTGAATTTGATGTTATGAGTCGCAAGCCCCGTTCCAAATCGGAGAGTATTTTTGCTCACGGTGTTGGTGCGATGGCAATTGTTCAGGGTTTGATTATTGGAACAATTACGTTGATTGCCTACTACCTTGGCAGCCGCGTGATTACTCCCATTTCCCCGAATGCAATGGGAGTTGATGTAGTACTGGGTGAGAGTATGGCGTTTGCCGTACTTGCAATCTCACAGCTGATTCACGCATTTAACATTCGTTCCAGCCATTCTCTGTTCAAGGTTGGCTTCCTTTCCAACAAATACATGAATGGTGCCTTCTTAGCTTCCTTGGCTTTGATGTTAATCGTTCTTCTGGTTCCGTCTCTCAACGACGTCTTCAATGTGGACTTTATGCATATGCAGGCGTGGTCAATCGTAATTGGTTTGGCCGTTGTACCGTTGATAGTAGTCGAAATCATCAAGGCAATTCAGCATTCGATGGCGAAAAAAGACTAATCTTTATTAAGAACAATGAGCCGGATTCCTTTTGGAATCCGGCTTTTTTTCTTTTTCCTTATGTTATTAAATTGTTGCTAAAATAAAAAGTGTTAAAAAGCAACCATTTTTTGGTGATTTGGCCTATATCGTGCCTTGCGGTTTGTATTGGTTGTGTTATAATAACCTCACGGCGTGACCGAAAGCAAAGCTTTCGACGCCTGAGAGAGCATTGAATCATCCAGTTGAGCTTGTTTTTAAAGCGCGTGGCTTGATTAAGGGTTGTTTAGGATTTGATGATTGAATAACCTCACGGCGTGACCGAGAGCAAAGCTTTTGACGCCTGAGAGAGCATTGAATCATCCAGTTGAGCTTGTTATTAAAGCGTATGGCTTGATTAAGGATTGTTCAGGATTTGATGATTGAATAACCTCACGGCGTGACTGAAAGCAAAGCTTTCGACGCCTGAGAGAGCATTGAATCATCCAGTTGAGCTTGTTTTTAAAGCGCGTGGCTTGATTAAGGGTTGTTTAGGATTTGATGATTGAATAACCTCACGGCGTGACCGAAAGCAAAGCTTTCGACGCCTGAGAGAGCATTGAATCATCCAGTTAAGCTTGTATTTAAAGCGTATGGCTTGATTAAGGATTGTTCAGGATTTGATGATTGAATAACCTCACAGCGTGACCGAAAGCAAAGCTTTTGACGCCTGAGAGAGCATTGAATCATCCAGTTGAGCTTGTTATTAAAGCGTATGGCTTGATTAAGGATTGTTCAGGATTTGATGATTGAATAACCTCACGGCGTGACCGAAAGTAAAGCTTTCACGATATAGCCTTACGGTGTGGCCGGACTTCACTGCTTTGGATTCTAAAAGTATGAAGTTGCTTTCTTAACTGATAGGCGAATAATTGAATCACAAGAAGCAATGGGCTTATGGTTGAGCCCATTTTTATGGTATACTAATCCATGTTAAAGTCTGAATAGCTGGAAGGAGTGGCAAGAAGATGAAAGCGTTGATTACTGGCGCCAGCTCGGGAATTGGCCGCGATATGGCACGAATTTTAAGCCGCCGTGGATACGACCTGATTTTAGTTGCTCGCCGAAGGGACCGCCTAGAGGAGCTACAGCATCACCTTCCCTCAAATGTAAAGATTATTTGCTGTGATTTAAGAGACGAAAAGGCCTGTTTTGCCCTTTACGAACAAGCCAAAGGGGAAAACATTGACATTCTCATTAACAATGCCGGATTCGGCTTATTTGGCTCTTTTTTAGAGACAGATTTGCATCGAGAACTCGAGCTGTTGGATGTAAATGTTCGGGCTGTGCATATCCTCACCAAACTTTTCTTGCGCGATTTTGTCAAGCGAGATTCTGGTTATATTCTAAATGTTTCGTCAAGTGCTGCGTTTTTGCCTGGCCCGTTATTGTCATCCTATTATGCGTCAAAAGCGTATGTGTTGCGCTTAACGCAGGCAGTGGGGGAAGAGCTGCGCCGCAAGGGAAGCCACGTTTATATTGGCGCTCTTTGCCCGGGACCCGTTAAAACAGAGTTCGACCAAGTGGCAGATGTGCACTTCAGCGTAAAGAGCATGTCTAGCCAACGTGTGGCGATGATTGCGATACAGCAGATGTTCTCACGCCAGCCAGTTATTATACCCGGGAGCACAATGAAGCTTTCCAAATTCTTTATGCGGGCAATACCAGATTCTCTACTTGTTCGCATTTCTTACCATATGCAAAAAAGAAAGCAAGGCCCAGAGAGGGACCAATAGAAAGGAGTGGCGCACATACGCGCCGAAAAAACATATGAAAGCAAGAGTAGCACAAGAGGTGGTTTTGCTATACCACCTGCCGGAAGAAACAGAAATAGGAAAAAATGCGGTAGAAGCGTTTCGTAGAGCTGGTATCCCTTACCGCCATGTAACACAGGAGCAATTGGGGGAAAGTGTAGGGGCACTTGTAACTGCCTCTTTGGAAGGAAAACGCTATGAGGGAAATATTCCTGAGCGTGGTGCAATGGTGTTTGCGGGCTTTACCTCAAATCGGCTTGACCAAGTGCTCAATCGCCTCCATTCCGTTGACCCGCGCAACCAAGCTATGAAGGCAGTTGTTACCGAAACAAACCGTACTTGGGCATTTGGGGAGCTTTTGAGCGAGCTTTCTCGTGAAAGAGAAGCGATTCGCCAACAGCTGCAAGAACAACAGGAAAAAGCGAAAGCAGAACAGGAACAGCCGGCTCAATAAAAGCAGAAGTTAGGAGAACCAATATGACAATTGTTTCTGTGCGAAAAGAGCAGGAATACGCTCGCACAGCTATAGATTATTTTCAGAAGCAATGGGCAAGCGAAGAGAGCAAAATGGTATATGAAGATTGCATCTTACAATGCCTGAACTCCAAATCGCCCATACCACAATGGTATTTGCTTTACAAAGAGAATAAGATAATTGGCTGTGCAGGGATGGTTACAAATGATTTTATTAGCCGAATGGATTTGTACCCGTGGCTATGTGCGCTTTATATTGAGGAAGAGCACAGAGGTAACTCTTACGGCTCTTTGCTCATAGAGAGAGTAAAGGCGGATGCAAGCCAGGCAGGTTACCAGAATCTTTACTTATGTACCGACCATGTGGGGTATTATGAGCATTATGGATTTGAGTACATAGCACAGGGGTATCACCCGTGGGGCGAAAGCTCCAGAATCTACGAGTGTCACTTATGAAATCAAAAACAGGAGCTGCTTGAAAATCTTCAAGCAGCTCCTGTTTTATGTTTTTAGCTTTGCTTTAAGCAATGTACGGTTGCGAAGAAAAGAATTAAAATAAAAAAATAGAAAATATATTAAGAAAAAACGAGAAAAGGTAATCGATCGCCTACCTGTATTATGGGCGAAGAAAAGAGGCGACCGCCGTTGCGGCAACCGGCTGTGGGCAGGAAAGGTGGTCTAATAAAACGCAAAGCTGTTGTTCGTCGAATACACAATAGTCGGCATTGTCTCGAGCTGCGGGTGCAATGGCACGAGACCCACCAAACCCAATACCGGTAGTGGCGAGGCGCAGCATTTCTGCATCGCTGGCACCATCACCCACTGCTACAACCGGTGTAGGGAAATGCCCGATGATTTCTTTTTTATCCAGATAAAAAGAAATACGGTCTATGTACCCATTTCTTGTAACCGTTTTAGAGGAAAAGCAGCGTTCCTCCATGTTTAGGCGTTTGAGCAAAGGCAGCATCCAAACATCGGGGTGCTCCGTTGCAATAAAACAGCGGTCTCGGTGGCTGCGTATCCAACATGACAGGTGGTCATTTAGTGGTATGTCGCGCGTTATATTTTGCGCTTCTTCAATGGATATTTGCCGCAGCAACTCCATTTGAAGCTGATAGCTTTCTTTAAAGGGGAGAAGGCCGCGTCTGGCCTGCTCTGTAATCTCACTCGACTTTTCTTCCAGCCCAATCTGTCGGGCCAAAAGAGGCAGAATTTCTTCTTGGGTAATGGTTGAGTCTAAATCAAATATGAAATAAGGTTCCAGCATGAACGAAAGTCCCTCCTAGAGTTGATTCTATTATTATAGCGGAAAGAAGGAGCCGAGAAAAGCAAAATGCCAGAAGATACTGCTTTTAACATTATTTACAAAACGGGGTGCCGCCTAGAATTTTTCTACGGTGTTTCCCATTCTATTTTGCTATGAAAGACTTCCTTTTCTCACTTGAAAATAGGCTAATTTAAGGAGCGGAACAATTTAGGAGGACTACTTGCCATTATTTACAGCTTGCAATGTGTTACAAAAATGTTACAATTATGACAAGTTATTACAAGCTAAACACCAAGGAGGTACGAAAGAATGAAATTACATAGGTTATATGCCGCAGTGATTGCGGTAGCCGTGGGTTCCAGCGTAACTGCTTCAGCGGTTGCATTCCAGCAAAAGGCTGTTCCAACCGCAGGGAAGGCAACTTCCTGCCCCACAAGCACTGTGAAAAATACGAGTGCTTGCTCTAGTAACGTTGAAAAAGCGGTAAATCAGGCACTGGCCAATGCTGGTAAAGCGAATACCGCTGTAAAGGGAGCTACAGGTTCCAACTGCAACAATACCACAGTAAAGGCCGCTACGGGCTCCAACTGCAATAACACTGCCGTAAAGGCGGCTACGGGTTCCAACTGCAATAACACTGCGGTAAAAGCCCAAACAACAAGTAATTGCCCCAAGGCAACTTCTATCCCTGATTTGTCTGCTGTATTAAATCAGGTGTCGTGCAAGCAGGCTGCGTGCGCCAACAAAGCCTCAAACGGCTGTGCAGTGGCTATACCGAATTGCTTCCAAGATCTTTTAGAGCGTTGCGGCTACTCGGTGCCAAGTAAAAATAATTGCAGTGGTTCAGACTGCACACAAACAGGGAACAATTGCTCTGGCTCTTCCTGCGGTTCTACCAGCAGCCAGACCCCCAGCAAGCCTTCCGAGTCTTCCAGCAGCCAGTCCAACTCCAGCACACCTTCCTCTAGCTCTTCTTCTAGCGCACCGTCTTCTAGCGCACCTTCCTCTAGCACCCCCGCTTCCAGTTCTTCTAGCGTACCTTCTTCCAGCAATGGAAACTCAAGCACGGTTTCTTCCACAAAACCGTCCGATTCCCTTACTTTTGAAGAGCGTGTTGTTGAGTTGGTAAACCAGGAGCGCGCAAAGGTTGGTTTGAAGGCACTGAAAATGAACCTGAAGCTTTCTGATGTGGCCCGCGTAAAATCGCAGGACATGCACGATAAAAACTACTTCTCTCACACCAGCCCCACCTACGGCTCTCCCTTTGACATGATGAAGCAGTTTGGAATTACGTACCGCACCGCTGGCGAGAATATTGCTATGGGCTACCGTACTCCCGAAGCCGTTATGGAAGGCTGGATGAATTCTCCCGGACATAAGGCAAACATTCTGAATAGCTCTTATACTGAAATTGGTGTAGGCTATGTAGCATCCGGCAACTATTGGACACAGGAGTTCATCGGCTAATTTCGCCAGGCTGGAACTTCGAAAGATTAGTTCATCCTTATTAAAACATTCTTTTGAATGGATAAATGAAAAAGGCATGGGTCGTTTGACCCATGCCTTTTCTGCTAATATAACATTTCATTCTGTATCTCACATAAGCAAATCCACTGCACAAAAAACAGGAGATTTATACTTAGAAATTAAGCGGACAGCATTTTTGCTGTCCGCTTAATTCATTCTCAGAATAAAAGCGAGTTTTATCTTAGAAATACCCAAAATAAATTACTAATAAACGATAGCGCCGTATTTGCTTGCGGTACGTTCTATGAGCTCTAGCTCAATTTGGCAGTTGGAGTCTACAATCAATCGCCCCTGCACGTAGCGCAGTGCGGCTTCTAGAATGTTACGGTTGTCTGTATGCACGGCAAGTGGTAAACGGCTAAACGAAGCAAACTGAGAGAGCAACATTACGTCATCCAACGTGTTGAGCTCAATGAGAGCGGCGCTTACCTGCTCATCGTCCAAGTCGATTAAATCCTCTTCCAGTGCAATGGAGCATTCAATTGGTTCGCTCAGTGTGATGTCGCTTCCCAAGAAAAAAGCCTCATTTTCTGTTGCGGCGGCATAATTGTCGGCGTCCTCGTAATCCGATTCAAACGTAAAGGGCTTCTGCGCGCATTGGTTTAGCTTACGCCAATGTTCTGCTGTTTGGTCGCCCCCAATGCCCAAGAACGGCACTCCCGCATGCAATAATGCCATTGCCTGCAATGCAAACGCATCCGGAGTGAGGTCGTTTGCCGAGGGAATTGCACACAATGGAACCGAAGCATGCGGCATAACCTCTTTTAAAAGAGGCAGCATTTCGAGCGGAGTCATAGAACCGCCGAGTCCAATGGCCTCAACTCCCATCGCCTGCAAGGTAATAACAGCGGGAAGTAAAGAACCACCGGTAAGTGTTTTGCCGCTTTCGTCTACCGTTAAGGTGACAAATACCGGGAAGTCTGAGGTGCGCGATGCGAGCACCGCTGCTCTCATATCTGCCATGGAAGTTTGATTCTCAATTAGAACAAAGTCTGCTCCGCTTTGCTCTAATACACGAACTTGGTCACGGTAGCCGTTGAAAATGTCATCGAAATCTGCTTGACCGTATGGCGGAACAAATAGCTCACTGCTGCCGATTCGCGCACCTACCGGTACCCCAAAGCGCTGTGCCGCTGCTTTCGAAATCTCTAAAAGTCCGGTGTTAAGCAGGCGCACCTGCTCCTGTGAGGCTTCGCGGTGGTCCGGTAAAAAAACATGAGAAAAAGCAGTGGGAGCACATAGCCCGCCAATACCGGCACTGAGCCACTCCTCCTGTTTTTGTCGCAGCAGTTCACCGTTCTGAAGCAGCCATTGCTCTGCACTCAGATCGTCGCCGGCAGAAGAAATGTGAAAATCTTCTGCGGCAGGGCCGCCCAAAAGAAAAGGCAGCCTCCAAGGAACGTTCATGATGACATCCTCCTGAAATTGATCCCTTATAAATACGATAAGACGCTCTAAATAATGCTAGTGATATTTGATCATTAAAAAGGGAGTATAAAATATAAATGCATGCGCAATTAAAGATGTGCTTACATGCTGTCCGGTGCGGAAATTTTAAACATGCTCAGCACGTTTCGAATTACGGTAGAAACCGAGGTGCAAAGAGCGAGTCTTGCTGCCATCAGGCTTTCTTCCTCGCCGCGCACGCGGCAAGCATTGTAGAATTTGTGGAACAGGGTTGCCACAGTAATTACGTAACGGTTGATGCGAGCGGGGTCGTAATCCTTAGCAGCCTGCACAATTTCATCGGTAAAGGAAGAGAGGTGGCGAATCAGCTCCAGCTCTTCCGGTGCAGTAAGAAGCGCAAGCTCACTTTCGGTGCAAGCACGCGGCGTAAAGCCATCGCTCTCAATGTTACGTAAAATGCTGCAAATTCTGGCGTTTGCATACTGAACATAATATACAGGATTCTGCGAATCCTGCTGTACGGCTAAATCAAGGTCAAATTCCATCTGCGAATTTGGCTCACGCATGTTAAACAGGAAGCGTGCCGCATCCACAGGAACTTCATCAAGCAGGTCGGCCAACTGAATGGCTTTGCCGGTACGCTTACTCATGCGAACCACCTGACCATCCCTGGTAAGCTTAACAAGCTGCATGAGGATAACATCGAGCTGCTTGCCGGAGAGACCGACAGCATCTAGAGCTCCCTTGATACGGGCAACGTGACCATGGTGGTCGGCGCCCCATACGTCAATGCACAGCTCGTAGCCACGCATAATTTTGTTGCGATGGTATGCAATATCTGCCGCAAAATAGGTGGGGTTGCCGTTCTGGCGAACGAGAACCTCATCCTTTTCGGCGCCAAAGTCGGTAGCACGGTACCACAAAGCACCGTCCTTTTCATAGGTAGCGCCGCACTGCGATAGAATATCCAGTGCTTCTTTCAGCTCGCCGTTATTGTGCAGTGTACTTTCCAAAAACCACTGGTCGTATTCAATGCGGTATTTTTTAAGGTCATCCTTCATTTTCTGAATGTTGCGAGGCAACACGTATTCTACCAGCTCACGGCGGCGGGTTTCTTCGTCACACTGCATTAGCTTTTCACCGAATACCTCGGCATATGCCTTTGCATTGTCCTTAATATCTTCGCCCTGGTAGCCGTCTTCTGGGAACTCTATGGCATCTTCGCCCAAAAATAGCTGTTGGTAACGGGCAGAGAGGGAAGAGCCAAACTTTTCAATTTGGTTACCGGCGTCGTTAACATAGAACTCACGCCAAACCTCGTAGCCTGCCATATCCAATACAGCGGCAAGGCAGTCTCCCAACGCACCGCCACGGGCGTTGCCCATGTGCATGGGACCGGTGGGATTGGCAGAAACAAATTCGACCATCACTTTTTTCTTCTTGCCGTAGTCACTGCGGCCATAATCGCTGCCCAATGCAGAAATATCCTTTAATACGTCCACATAAAAGCGGGAGGAAAAGAAAAAGTTGAGAAAGCCCGGTCCTGCGATTTCAATACGGTCAAAATAAGTCCCATCTAAAACCAAGTGTTTTGTGATGAGCTCCGCAATTTTGCGTGGGGGCAAACGGAATGCACGAGCAGAAACCAACGCCGCGTTGGCGGACCAATCTCCGTGGGTACGGTCAGCTGGAATTTCAAGGGTAAAGGCGGGCATCGGCTCACCCGGCAGCTCGTTTGCTGCGACTGCACGCCCTACGGCGTTTAATATAGCTTCTCTTAGCTCATCCGTTGCTTGCTGTACTATTTTTGACATCTTTGTGTTCTGCCTCCTTGATGGTTATCCGAATTTCATTGATGCTGGACAAATCCGCATTAATATCCAGCGTATAATCTACGGCTAGCTCACCGCCTTTATCATGCAGGCGCGAGTCTACTTCACTGGTGAATACGCCTACGAGCAGTGCGCCAAAGCCGGTGTCATATTGGCACTGGTGGCGCTTCCCTTTTTCGAGAATTAAACGGGTGTTGCCACTGCCGCGCATTAAGGTAACGGTATTGTTGCCATCAACCTTTAATACAGAGGTGGTAGACTCGTTGTTGCGGTCAGCGTCGTATTCTTTATATACAATAAAACGTGTATCGCCCTTTGTTACATAAGAGCCGAGCGTAGTAAGCTTTATTTCTCCCACATCGTCGTCAATTTTTTGGCGGCCGATGATATCAATCCAATAGTTCTCTTGCATGGGGAACATCCTCTCCTTGCGGTATCTTCCGTAAGCCGAAAGTACCGTGGTTAGAAATAAACTTTCTCAAACGCAAGCTGAATCAGGCGGTCGAGTAAATCGGGGTAAGATAGGCCGGAGGCCTCCCAAAGCTTGGGGTACATGCTGATGCTGGTAAAGCCCGGCAGGGTATTAAGCTCATTGAGGAGTACTGCGCCATCGCTGTTACGCACAAAAAAATCAACGCGGGCAAGACCACTGCACCCGAGCATACGGTACGCTCTCATTGCATTTTGCCGCACTTCTTCTGCTGTTTCGTCTGAGATATGGGCGGGTATGAATAGTTTTGCCGCCCCGGTCTTGTATTTATCATCGTAATCGTAGAATTCTGCACCAGATGCAATTTCTCCAACAATAGATGCTTCCGGTCGGGAAAGACCCAAGACGGCACATTCTACCTCTTGCCCTACAATCGCTTCTTCTACTACAATTTTAATGTCTTCGCGTGCCGCAAGCTGAATGGCGGCATCCAGTTCCTCGGGTGAACTGACCTTGCTAACGCCGACGGAAGAGCCAGAGTTAGCCGGCTTTACGAATACGGGGTAGCCAAGGCGCGCTTCAATCTTTTTGCGAATTTTCTCCGAACTCGTTAGGTAATTATCGGTAAAGAACCACAAGTAATGTGCTTGTGGGATTCCCGCAGTTTCAAGCAAGCTGTTGGTAATCGCTTTATCCATACACACACCAGAAACAAGCGAGGAGCAGCCAACAAATGGAATACCTGCCATTTGCAAAAGGCCTTGCAATGTACCATCTTCGCCATTTTTACCGTGCAGTACCGGGAACACCACATCTACGGGAATGGTTTCAAAGCCGGTTTCGGTTTGTGCCAAAATACCATGGACGGTGCGGTCCGGCGAAATGAGAGCAGAGCGGTTGGCGGGGTGGTTTTCCCAGCTTCCGTCTTGCATTTGTTCGGAATCACCCGTAAACAGGAGCCAGCGGCCTTCCTTTGTAATACCGATTTTCACAACATCATATTTATCCTGCGGAATATTTTGAATGACAGAGGCCGCGGAAACACGCGAAACCTCATGCTCGGTAGAGCAGCCGCCGAACAAAACGGCGACAGTAGTTTTTGACATGATATTCCCTCCGTATCCTTGCAAAATCGCGAGCGCTCCGGTATGGTGTACACTGCTATATCATACGCCGGCCAAAGCACGGTTCATGCACTGCGTTAAGATACAATATTTCAAATATATATCATAGCATAAGTGGGTGTTGCATGCAATGCGAAATTCGTTGTAAACAATATGAAAACTGCCATCACCCCAAATGAATTTTGCATGGAGTGAGGGCAGTATCTAAATTACAGAGTTTTAGTCTTCTTTGTACTCACCAGCGAATAGCATTTTAATACAGTGTGCAATATACAAGAGAAAGACAAACCAAAACAGACAGGTGAGTGTGTATTGAATATCTATGGATGGGCTGCTGAAAAAGCGAGCTGCTATTCTAGGCAACTTTGTAGAAGCGTAAAGGATGAAGCCGATGAGAACATCACGAGCAATATTCCTTTTGTTTAAATACATCATTGATTCTCTCCTAGCAATATTTACTGCATTATTTTACGTTTTATTTTGTAAGATAACTATGAAGGGAGTTGCGTTTATTTTGCTTCCATAAAAGAAGAAAGTGAAAATTGTCAAATATCTTTTCTCGCTTTACAAAATTAGCCCTAGTGACAATCTGTAAAAAGTAGTGTATACTTAATTACGTATTTTTGTATTTGCAATCGTTTCTTTTGTACTGTATTTGGACAAGATTTGGACAAGCAGAAGCTTGTTCAATGGTTGCTTTGCCATAAAACCGATTTAAATCGATGGATTGATTATAATAGCAGGAGTGATGACAATTGGAACAAAAAGCATTTGACCTGATTGCCGAAAAGGTACGTTCCGTTCTTGTGGAGCAAGGATTCGAAAGAAAGGAGGACGTACAGGAGGAACAGGGAAAAGCTGCGATGTATCTCAGTGAGGATACGGCATACAGCGTGCTGTACGAGAAGAAGGCCAAGCTGTTTCACCTGCGCACCGGCTCAGTAGCCGACGGTAAAGAGGACAAAGAGTGGAAAAAGCTTTCCACTTGGGTATTTGACCCCGAAACAGACTCAATGGCGAATGCAACGAGCATTGCAGAGGATTTTGCTGAAACACTGGGCGGCAGCAGCCGTAAAGAAATCGTTCGCCAGCAGAAAAAAAGAAAGAAAAAGGATGAGGACGCAACAACCGACCCGCTCTTTTTCTTTAACCGCTTAGCCAGTATTTTCCCTGAGCTGCGTGGTGAAATTGCAGAAGAGAAAGCAACCTATGGTACGGTGCGCAGCGTTACCTTTACACGTGAGCATGTAGTTGGCCGTGTAGAGCAGCTTGCAAAAACGTACCCGAATACCGAGCCGTTTAAAAAGCTATGCAATGTTTTAAATGATATGTACGAGCATGGAGATCTGGATGTTCGCTCTTTGATTACCATTGTGCTTCTCAATGGTATGAACGACGAACAGGCCGTTGAAAGCCTAAGTAAAAATTTCAGTGAGGATCTTTTAAAGGTATACAACAAAGCAAAGCTCCTCAAGGGAAAAAAGGTGAAACCGGAGAAGAAGAAAAAGAGCCCAAAATATTCCGGTGAAATGGTACAAACTCTGAACGATCGATTATAAGAAAAAACAGAGCGCCCTGTGCAGCTCAAAAATCAACGTGCAGGCGCGCTCTGGCTTTCTTTTTATGAAATAATAGTTGACCGCTAGAGATTTCTATGCTACAATATATAATACCTCAAAAGGGGTTATTTTTTTGCGCCCTTTTAGAGGGAGGCCGTGGTCCTTTAACGGATCCAATATTTTTCCGTGAAACGGGAGGTGCCGTCATGAGAGTAAAAGTCACATTAGCCTGCACAGAGTGCAAACAGCGTAACTATGACACAATGAAGAACAAGAAGAACGACCCGGACAGGCTTGAGATGAACAAGTACTGCAGATTCTGCAGAAAACATACTGTTCATAAGGAAACGAAGTAAGTCGGAGGGAGAAAACAGATGGCTGAAAAAAAACCGAACCCTCTCGTCAGCTTTGGCCAGGGCGTGGCGAAGTTTTTCCGCGACTGCAAAAACGAACTCAAGAAGATTGTCTGGCCTACCCCAAAATCGGTATTTAAGAATACCGGTGTAGTTCTGGCAGTGATTATGATTATCGGCCTGTTCATTTTCGGTCTAGATACCGTATTTATGAATCTGTTAGGACTGTTTATGAATATTGCGAAGTAAGCGGAGGAAATAACTATGCCGGAAGACGTCAGGTGGTACGTGATTCATACCTATTCCGGGTATGAGAACAAAGTGGCATCCAACCTGGAAAAAACGGTGGAAAATCGTCAGCTTCAGGATTTGATTCAAGAAATCCGCGTTCCGACTGAGATGGTTACTGAAATCAAAGACGGAAAAAAGCGCGAAGTGGAGCGCAAGATTTACCCCAGCTATGTTTTGGTTAAGATGGCCCTTACCGATGAATCCTGGTATGTTGTTCGCAATATTCGCGGCTGTACCGGTTTTGTAGGACCTACCTCCAAGCCGATTCCACTTTCTGATGAGGAAGTGGCGCGCATGGGCGTAGAGAAGAAAACCGTGGAGGTTTCGTACCAGGTGGGCGACTCCGTCCATATTGTGGACGGCCCGCTGGAAGGATTTGTTGGTACAGTCGAGGAAGTGGATCTGGACAAAAACCGTGTTCGCGTTACGGTTTCAATGTTCGGCCGTGAAACACCAGTTGAGCTTGAGCTTGATCAAGCGGAGCTGGTGGCTGAGTAAACAACAGTTTGGTATAATAAGCGGTATTACCGCTCATTATGAGGGGCTTTGCCCCTGTGGGAGGGACGACGCATTTGCGGTTGTTCCGCCATCTACCACGAATTTTGGAGGTGCAACAAAATGGCTCAAAAGGTTACGGGCTTTATTAAGCTCCAGATACCCGCTGGCAAGGCAACCCCGGCTCCCCCGGTAGGCCCTGCTCTTGGTCAGCATGGTGTCAACATTATGGCATTTACAAAGGAATTCAATGAGCGCACAAAGAACGACGTTGGTCTAATCATCCCTGTGGTGATTACGGTTTACGCAGACCGTTCTTTCTCGTTCATTACCAAAACTCCGCCTGCTGCTATTCTGATTAAGAAGGCATGTGGGATCGAGAGTGGTTCGGGTGTTCCGAACAAAACCAAGGTTGCAAAGATTACCCGTGAGCAGGTCAAGAAGATTGCGGAGCAGAAAATGCCCGATCTGAATGCCGCGAGCGTAGAGACTGCCATGAGCATGGTAGCAGGAACCGCACGTAGCATGGGCATTGAAGTCGTAGATTGATCACCCGGGTGGGAGGAATAATCCGATTTTACCACTCAATAGGGAGGAAAACCAATGAAACACGGTAAGAAATATGTAGACGGTGCTAAACTGGTAGAGCGCGCAAAGCTTTATGATCCTCAGGATGCTTTGGAGCTGTGCGTAAAGACCGGCACCGCAAAGTTTGACGAAACAGTTGAAGTCCATGTAAAGCTGGGCGTTGACGGCCGCCATGCGGACCAGCAGGTTCGTGGTGCAATCGTTCTGCCGAACGGCACTGGCAAGCAGGTTCGCGTTTTGGCAATCTGCAAGGGCGACAACCAGAAGCTGGCTGAAGAAGCCGGTGCTGAGTTTGTCGGCGCAGAAGACATGGTTCAGAAAATTCAGTCTGAAAACTGGATGGACTTTGACGTGCTGATTACCACACCCGACATGATGGGTCTGGTTGGCCGCCTTGGTAAGGTTTTGGGCCCGCGCGGTCTGATGCCTAACCCGAAGGCCGGTACTGTTACCCCGGATATCGCGAAAGCGGTTAAAGAGGCAAAGGCCGGTAAAATCGAGTATCGTCTCGATAAAACCAACATCATTCACTGCCCCATTGGCAAGGTTTCTTTCGGTACCGAAAAGCTGCAAGAGAACTTCTCTGCTCTGCTCGGCGCGATTGTGAAAGCAAAGCCTGCTGCTTCTAAGGGCCAGTATGTGAAATCCTGCGTTGTGGCTTCTACCATGGGCCCTGGCGTAAGAATTAACCCCAGCAAGGTTGGCGGAATGTAATTTTCCCCCAGTATTTGCAAAACGGTTTTTTCTTGACAAGCTTTGGGAAAAATGATATAGTATATAAAGCTGTTCTTTGTCCAAAGACAGCAGGTGCGTATGCTTAATGGAACCGTTCTTTCGGTTTCGGCCTGCCGAGGAAAGAGCCGTTCACTTTTGTCTTAATGATTTGTTAAGTGACGCCTTTCCTGCCCTGCAGGAAAGGCTTTTTTATTTATTTGAGAGTGCTGTTAAGCAGCATTTTTAAATAACAATACGCACGATTCCTTTGGATCGATGGAGGTGAATACATTTGCCAAGTGAGAAGATTTTAGCGGAAAAGCAGCAATATGTTGCTGAACTGAAAGAAAGCCTCAAGTCCGCATGCGTCGGTGTGATTGTCAGCTATAAGGGAATCACAGTGGCAGAGGACACCAAGCTCAGAAAAGAACTGCGTGAGGCTGGCGATACCTACCGCGTGGTAAAGAACACCCTGTTGTCCCGTGCTCTAAGTGATGCTGGGATCGAGGGTCTGGACCATGTACTGGAAGGCACGACCGCAATTGCTTATAGCAATGACGATTATGTTTCTGGTGCAAAGATTCTGTCTGCTTTCGCAGATAAGAGCAAGAGTTTTGAAATCAAGGCAGGTTTTGTTGACGGAGCTCCCGTTGATGCTGCTGCAGTAAAAGAGTTGGCGCAGCTACCTTCCAAAGAGGTATTGGTTGCAAAGGCTTTGGGTGGCTTGAATGCTCCCATTACTGGTTTCGTTACCGTGTTGAACGGTACAATGAAAGGCCTCGTAGTCGCACTCAATGCGATTGCCGAGAAACAGGCTGCAAATGCCTAATTGCTTAAATATTTTTTAAAATTGATTTGGAGGTTTCATTATGTCTGATAAAGTTGTTAAGTTGATTGAAGATGTTAAGGCTCTGACCGTTCTCGAGCTCTCCGAGCTCGTTAAGGCTCTTGAAGAGGAGTTCGGCGTTTCTGCTGCTGCTCCGGTTGCTGTTGCCGCTGCTCCCGCTGCTGCTGCTCCTGCTGCTGAAGAGAAGACCGAGTTCGACGTAGTGCTGAAGTCCGCTGGCGCTAACAAGATCCAGGTTATCAAGGTTGTTCGCGAGATCACTGGCCTGGGCCTGAAAGAAGCAAAAGAGTTGGTTGACGGCGCTCCCAAGAACGTGAAAGAGGCTGTTTCCAAGGACGATGCTGAGGCTATTAAGGCTAAGCTGACCGAGGCTGGCGCTGAGATCGAAGTGAAATAAGTTTTTCACTTTTATGAAGGATGCTGTGGAATTCCACAGCATCCTTTTTTTATCTGTTTTTCTTCTTGAAGTTATCTAGAATAAGAAAATAACACAAAACAAAGAAAAAAGGTACGAATGGCAATACTCTTCTAAAATACCAAACAGTTGACAAACATGCAAAATATGGTAGGATTTAATATGCTTCAATTTACTGTTCTATTTTAAAATGAAACCATGTTGTGGAGCAGTAAGCGAAAATATGATTGATGATAGAAGGAAGTGCTGATATGTCGGCTAGGTATATGAAAAAATCGTCGGGCGTGAGCAGAGGTTGGGTGATTCTTTGCTTATTGTTGGCGGCGGTTGTAGGAGCGATTGTATTTTTCTGGGTGACACAAGGGAGAGCACCGTTTTCACCTGCTTCGTCGCAGGTAGGGAGCCAGCCAGCTGCCTCAAGTGTAAGCGAAATATTGTCTGGAGCAGAATCGGCTGCATCTCAATCAGCCAGTTTGTCCTCTGTATCGGGAGAAGCAGTGGTATATACCAATCAAGAGCTGGGTTTCTCCTTTGCACTGCCACCGGAATATGAGGAATATTCCATATTAACTGGAGAATGGAAAGGCGACGATATAAAGAATACTGGAAAGAAGGCTCGCACTTTTCGAGGGCCTCAGGTGACAATACGTGACCCAAGGTGGACGCAGCAGGTGCCGCGGCAAGATATTCCCATTATGGCTTTTACGTTGGAGCAGTGGAATCAACTCCAAAATGGAGAATTTGCAGTTGGTGCTGCGCCCGTAAATCCCAGTGAATTGGGTAGAAACACCAAGTATGTGTTTGCATTGCCTGCCCGCTACAATTATGCCTTCCCGGAGGGATATGAAGAGGTGCAAATCATCTTAGATGGAAATCCGTTGACTGCATTTTAAAGCAGGCACGATGAAATGGAAGCAAGTGTTTTATAAAGATGGAAGAAAGAGGTCAACCCGCATGGGCTGACCTCTTTCTACTAACATAGCTAAGTACTGTTTTTATTTCTTAATAACGGGAATCCATACTTCAAACTGAGCGTTCATAGGGTCTGCATTCAGATACAATTCAATATCCGGACCATTGTCGTATTCATAACCAGAGGTGGGGAGCCACTCTGTAACGATACGCTGCTCCAGCTCTTGAATGGCCTTGGGGCATTGCCCGGAGCCAGAGAAGATAGCCCAAGTAAATGCCGGTACATGGTATTCCTCCAGCCCATTATCTACGGGCTGTGTACTTGCCACTGCAATAAAGTATTTCCAATCATCGGAGCAGCCACATACGCTAGCCCCCAGAATTCCCTTTGGTTCGCTGTCCATCATCATGGGGAACCGCTGCAGGGTACCGTCCATAGTTGCTTTTTGCCACATTTGCGGTACAATTTCAAAGTTCTTTTCAATTTCTTTGTGTAGAGGCTGTGAGACCCCTACAATGCGGAATGCATCTTTCTTTTCAATACGGTAATTCAATTCTTCCACTCCTTTAATTGTGATTGTGAAGCTGAGAGGAGGGAATGATTTAATTGTCGCTTTCTCTCGAACGAGAGAGGGGGCAATGCCGTGCACGCTTTGAAAAGCCCGGTTAAATGCAGTGGGGGAGGTATAGCCATACTTCAGTGCAATATCGATTATTTTTGCATTTTCCTCCTGCAAATCGACCGCGGCACGAGACATTCGCCTTCTGCGAACATATTCCGAAAGCGGAACATCCGCCATATAAGCGAACATTCTTTGAAAGTGATACGAGGAACAGCAGGCAATTTGCGCTAGCTGCTCGTAGTCAATTTCGTCTGTGAGGTGTTCCTCTAAATACGCGATGGTTTTGTTCAATCGGTGAATCCAATCCATATCATTCACTCCTTACCAAAAGTATAGCGAAGAATCGAGGAGCCGTCCTCTCTATTTCTGCACCAAACAGAGAGGTTCGAGTTTTAGTCTTAGTCTTCAAATGGATTTTTTGCATCGGTTACTTCTTGGATGATTACGATTGGGTCTGAAATAAGCCCATATTTGGTATCCTCCGGGTATGTTACGGCAATGGCAGGCTCACTGCCTGCATAAGCAATCATGCTCTCCATAGAGTCCCATTTTGTGCAAAGGAAGAAGTGGGCAAATTCACCTTGCTCCACTACTTTTAAGAAGGCACCTTGGTTGCCCTTGATGGCTAGAGTATCTTTTACACCGGTTTCGTATTCATATTTTTCAAAACCAGCTTTATGTTGTAACGGAACCATACCGTGCCAAGTTCTTGAAATCATAATTATTTCCTTTCATGTCTGTGTTTTATAGTTGTTCACTCATGCTATAATTGGGGTCCAGAAAATGCAGGTGTTTTGAAAAGGTTAGTACAATCAAATTTTCTATTATGTCATTCATGAAATAAGTTGGTAAATCCTTGCTCTAGCATGTTAAAAAGATTTGGTTCAAAATCAAAGGTTAGTTTACAAGCTTCCATTTTGCCATATTGACTACCAAACTTCTTTATGAATTCTTTCAGTAATCGAGTATTCTTTTTGCTTGATGAAAGGTGCATTGGTACTCGCTTTACCAATCGCTATAAAACATGGCATTAAGTAATTCTCGGGGAAGTTTAGCACCTTTCTTGCCCAGTCACCTTCCTCTCCCAAAGGGATACGTAAAGCAGAGGAATACCCCTCGGCGGTAGTTGCAAGCAACATATTCTCAATGCAGCACCAAATGGAAGCAAATCCGTTTAGGTGAGAAAGGTTTTCAGGATGTAGTACATCTGTTTTTTGTTTCAATAAGGGAATAATCACGCAAGCAGCTTGGGTTAACATTTGATATTGCTTTGGTATAGCCTCTATGTAAGCGTTTTGCTGACAAGCATCGTTTAGATTCCAGTCCCGCAATATTTCATGCACTTCTTCGGTGGATATTTGCTCTGGTATTCTCTTTACTAATTTCAAAACGATATGCTTATCCTTAATAACAATGAAGTGCCAGTCTCTCATATGGTCGTTGGTAGGTGCTTTCATTCCTGCCGAAATAATTCTTTCAATCACTTCATCATCAATGGGCTCGCTTTGAAAATCCCGAATCGTACGTCTCGTATCTACTACCTCGTAAAAGTCTTTGCTCATAACACCAACACCTCCTGCTAAATTGTCTTCTTATTATTTCCTATAATAACATAATCTGAAAATCAAAATCAATTTTATAAAAATAAAAAAAGCCAGCCAAAAGGCTGGTTTTTTACTGGAGCGGATGATGGGAATCGAACCCACACGGTCAGCTTGGGAAGCTGAAGTTCTACCACTAAACTACATCCGCAATTCTATTATTATATAATCCACAACTATTGAATTTTATCACATTCCTATTTTGTTTTCAAGGTGTTTTTTGAAAATATTCATTCGTTTTTGCTTTACTTAACATAATTTTTAAGGCAACAGTAAAATATTTCCTTTTTATTCCACACTTTCCACAGAGTTATCCACATACAAGCTCTGGTCACATGGGAAAATGTTAGATTTTAATCGGTTTTCCCCACCAGTTATTCACACAATAAGTGGAAATCTACATCATTTATTAGTTTACATAACTCTAAAAACAGAGAATAAAAAAAGGGAGCCCAACTCGAATTCTGTCGGGCTCCCAAAAGAAATTGGTCGAATATTATGGCAAATTATGCCAATTTGTTACTGCTTCGCCTTAGAGCGAACTTCTTCTTTTGCTTTCTCAATAAAGGCAGACAAAGGCATGGTACCAATATCACCATCGCGGCGGCTACGAACGGCAACAACACCGTTTTCCACTTCCTTATCACCAATCACGAGCATATAGGGAATCTTCTCAAGCTGAGCTTCGCGAATTTTATACCCAATCTTCTCGCTGCGGTGGTCACAGGTAACTTCCAAACCGGCTTCTTCCAGCTGGTTCTTAATTTCATCTGCTTGGTCATGCAGGCGCTCACTGATGGGTAGTACACGAATTTGCTCGGGCATCAGCCACATGGGCAGTGCACCGGCATACTTTTCAATCAGCAGTGCCAAGGTACGCTCATAGCAGCCAAGAGAGGTGCGGTGGATGATATAGGGGTTCTTTTTCACACCGTCCTTATCCACAAATTCCATGCCAAATTTTTCAGCCAGCATCTGGTCAATTTGAATGGTGATGAGAGTATCTTCCTTGCCATGCACGTTGCGAATCTGAATATCGAGCTTGGGACCATAGAAAGCCGCTTCACCAACACCAACCGAATACTGTAATCCCAAGTGGTTTAGAATGCGCTCCATCACGCCCTGCGCCTCGTCCCATTGCTCTGGTGTACCAATGTATTTATTGGTATCTTTGGGATCCCATTGGGAGAAACGGTAGCTGACGTCTTCATGCAGACCGAGTGTTTCCAACATGAAGTTGGCGAGCTCTACACATCCTCTGAATTCGTCTTCGAGTTGTTCGGGAGTGCAAATCAGGTGACCTTCCGAAATAGTGAACTGGCGCACACGAATCAGGCCGTGCATCTCACCGGAGTCCTCGTTGCGGAACAGGGTGGAGGTTTCACCCAAGCGCATCGGCAAATCACGGTAGGAGCGCTGGCGGTTGAGGAACACTTGGTATTGGAACGGGCAGGTCATGGGGCGCAGTGCAAAAACTTCCTTGTCCTTCTCCTCATCACCCATGACGAACATTCCCTCACGGTAGTGATCCCAGTGGCCGGAGATTTTATACAGGTCGCTCTTTGCCATCAGCGGAGTTTTGGTTAGCTGGTAGCCGCGCTTTTTCTCAGTATCCTCCACAAAGCGCTGGAGGGTTTGCAGCACACGCGCACCTTTGGGCAGCATAATCGGCAGACCCTGACCAATATAATCCACTGTGGTAAAATACTCCAGCTGGCGGCCAAGTACGTTATGGTCGCGCTTCTTGGCTTCTTCCACCTTTGCCAAATACTCCTCAAGTTCAGAAGCTTTGGGGAAGGAGATACCGTATACACGCTGCAATGCCTTATTTTTGGAATCGCCGCGCCAGTAAGCGGAGGTTGCCGCAGTTAAGCGAACCGCTTTAATGCTGCCAGTAGAAAGCAGGTGAGGGCCAGCGCAAAGGTCTACAAAATCACCTTGGCGATAGAACGAAATATCTTCGCCCTTGTCTGCGTGCTCTTCAATCAGCTCTACTTTGTAAGGCTGGTCGTTTTCTTCCATCAGCTTCTTCGCTTCGGCAGGAGATAGGAAGAAACGCTCAATCGGCAAGCCTTCTTTAATAATCTTCTTCATCTCGGCTTCAATTTTGGGTAAATCTTCGGGAGTAAGGGTACGGGGGAGGTCAAAGTCGTAATAGAAGCCGCGCTCAATTGACGGGCCAATCGCAAACTTTGCTTCAGGGAACAAGCGTTTTACGGCCTGCGCCATAATATGAGAGGTTGTGTGCCAGTAGGCCTGCTTGCCGTCTTCCTGCTCAAAGGTGAGGATTTCAACGGAACAGTCCTCTTGCAGGGGAGTGCGCAAGTCAACAACCTTGCCGTTGACACGCCCGGCACAAGCGGCCTTGTAAAGGCCTGCGCCAAGGGATTTTGCCACTTCTGCGACGGTAATGCCAGAGTCGTACTCTCGAACATCGTCTTTCAGTGCTATTTTAATCATGGTGATTCCTCCTGATTTGGTTTTTCGTTTGCAAAATATACCGACTATACTTTCCTTTTAATAAAGAAAGGAGTCGTCCATATTGTTTTGATATGAAAAATGGATATAAAAAAAGCCCCACCCCATACTCCTGGGGCGAGACTTGTAATCCCGCGGTTCCACCCGGTTCGGCAAAACAGACGCTTTGCCCTCCTTATGGCCGATAACGGTGCCTGCCGTCACGCCTTAAACAAACAGTTATTCGGCGCGCGCTCCAAGATGGTAATCGAAATTCCATTTGCCACTCCCGCTTTCAGCCGATGACGGGCGCTCTCTGCTGCAAAAATGTTGAATTTGATCTTCTTTTCAACGCTTTTCTGTATTCTGTTTTCATACTACCACCCGCCATCGTCCTTGTCAAGTGAACAGATTCGTGATTTTTCACGATTTTGCACCATATAGCAATCAATTTTCTTGACAGAGGGGCTGTAAAAGTAATACAATTAGAAATAAGATGCGCCTGATGGTACATCTTTGGGATTGACGCACCCAATTAACAACAAAAGTAATAAAAAATATGGAAAAATTAACAGCAAGGAGGTGTCCGTAATTTGAATGTTCCCCTTTGGTTATGTTTGATAATAGCGCTTGGTTGCGCTGTTATTTTTGGGATAGTTGCTTTTTTCGCGGGAGTAAACCACAGAAAGAAAGTTGCGGAATCTGTGATCGGTTCAGCTGAGCAAGAGGCAAAGCGCATTGTAAGCGATGCCATTAAAGCGGCTGAGGCAAAGAAAAAGGAAACGATTCTTGAGGGTAAAGATGAGATTCACAGGCAAAGAACGGAATCGGAGAGAGAACTAAACGAGCGCAGAAAAGAAGTACAGCGGCAAGAGCGCAGAATTCAGCAAAAGGAAGAAACCTTGGACAAAAAGCTAGAGGGGCTTGAGTCGAAGGAGAACGCGATCAACTCCAAGAATAAAAAAGCGGATGAAAGGCTTGCAGAAGCAGAGGCCGTGAAAAAGAGCCAGTTTGATATGCTGGAGCGAATTTCGGGTCTTACTGTGGAACAGGCCAAGGAATATATGCTAAAAAGCCTTGAGGACAAGTTGACGCACGAAAAAGCGGTTAAAATACGTGAGTTTGAGCAGCAGGCAAGAGAAGAAGCAGAGAATAGTGCACGTGAGATTATCTCGCTGGCCATTCAGCGCTGTGCTGCCGACCACGTGGCGGAGGCAACCATTTCGGTTGTGCCGTTGCCGAACGATGATATGAAGGGCCGAATTATTGGCCGTGAGGGACGCAACATTCGTGCCATTGAAACAATGACTGGTGTTGACCTGATTATTGATGATACGCCAGAAGCCATCACGCTTTCCTGCTTTGAGCCGGTTCGCCGTGAAGTAGCCCGCATTGCTTTGGAACGCTTGATTTCAGACGGACGAATTCACCCCGCTCGCATTGAAGAAACCATTGAGAAGGCTCGCCGTGAGGTAGATGCCACCATTAAGCAAGAGGGTGAACGTGCCGTTATTGAGGCCGGCGTAAACGGAATCCATCCCGAACTGATTAAGCTGCTGGGACGGCTGCGTTACCGCACCAGCTATGGTCAGAACGTATTAAACCACTCGCTGGAGGTAGCGTATCTTTCCGGTATTATGGCGTCTGAGCTTGGGCTTGACCCAACATTGGCACGCAGAGCCGGTTTGCTGCACGATATTGGCAAGGCGCTTGATCACGAGATTGAGGGCTCGCATGTGGATATTGGTGTGGATGTAGCGAGAAAGTTCAAAGAGAGCGAAGCCGTAGTACATGCGATTCAGGCTCACCACGGTGATGTGGAAGCGAAAACCGTAATTGCCTGCCTAGTACAGGCGGCAGATGCCATTTCTGCTGCGCGCCCCGGTGCTCGCCGAGAGAATCTGGAAAATTACATTAAGAGGCTGGAAAAACTGGAATCTGTGGCATCCTCCTTCAATGGAGTGGAGCGTTGCTTTGCGATTCAGGCCGGCCGCGAAATTCGCATTATGGTGAAGCCGGATGTGGTGAACGATGACCGCATGGTATTACTGGCTCGCGAAATCTGCGATAAGATTGAGCAGGATTTGGAGTACCCCGGACAAATTAAGGTTAATATTATTCGTGAAAGCCGAGCGATTGAATACGCGAAATAATGCGCTTTTGCGAACCGCTTGCCAGGGGAACCCTTTGGCAGCAGGAGAGGGAACAATTTGTTCCCTCTCTTTTTTTATGTTCTATCCTTTTTGTTTTCCTATTGTGTTATTTTCCTAGGATGGTGTACAATATCTATATATTAAAATTTCGTACACATAGACAAAGCAGCAGCAATAAGCCGCTGCGCTTGCCTCATTTTTTAGAATAGAAAGAGTGAAATTGGATGAATATTCTAGCAATCGGTGATGTAGTTGGTAGCATTGGCTGCCGGTACCTGAGAGAACAGCTCCCTCGCCTGAAAAAGGAGAAACAAATTGATTTGGTAATTGCCAATGGAGAAAACTCGGCAGATGGCAACGGGGTTACACCGGCTTCCGCAGATTTTTTATTTTCCAGTGGGGTAGATGTGATAACAACCGGTAACCATAGCTTTCGCCGCAAAGAAAGCTATGAGCTGTATGATGATTGCGAAACACTGCTTCGCCCCGCTAACTTTCCCAGTGGTGTACCAGGGCACGGCGTGTGTATAGTTGATATGGGCCGTGTGCAGGTGGCTGTAATTAATGTGATGGGTGTTTCGTATTTAGAAAGTCTGGAATGTCCCTTTGCAACAATGGACCGCATTTTAAGCGATCCCAATCTCCCACCGGTTCGCTTGGTCGATTTTCACGCAGAGGCAACCGGAGAAAAAGGAGCAATGGGGTATTATCTTGACGGTAGGGTGTCTGCGGTATTCGGAACGCACACCCATGTGCAAACAGCGGATGAACAGCTTTTACCACAGGGAACGGCATTTCTCTCCGATTTAGGCATGACAGGGCCGATTCGCTCTGTGCTTGGTGTGAAGCCCGAGTTAATCATTCAAAAGCTGCGCACTCACATGCCCGTTCGTTTCGAAATAGCCGAAGGTGCTTGCCGAATGGATGGCGCAATTTTCCATATTAATGAGCGGAATGGAAACGCAATTTCTGTAGAAAGGGTGCAAATAACGACATAATCGACAAATATTGCGCGAACTTATATTTTATTATGATTTATATTAACAAAAATCTCTTGCCAAAAAATAGTTTTTGATTTATGATAGAAGTGCAACTTAAGAGGCGGGAGGTTATGAAAATGGAAGTATTAAAAGTATCATCAAAATCCTCACCCAATTCCGTAGCAGGGGCTATTGCAGGTGTGATTCGTGAGAGCGGTGCCGTAGAGGTACAAGCGGTAGGGGCAGGAGCCTCCAATCAGGCAATCAAGGCAATTGCGATTGCCCGTGGTTATCTCGCACCGTCTGGAATCGACATTGTGTGTATCCCCGCCTTTGCCAGTATCAATATTGATGGTGACGAGCGGACTGCAATGAAACTAATAGTGGAGCCCAGGTAATGTGCTGCCGCAAAATCTTTCGGTGCTTTACCGAATCGGCTCAAATGCGTTGGAGTAAATCCGGGTAAAAGCTCGGTTGATATTCCGTTTAGAAATGCCACAGGATGCTTTTTTATCCTGTGGCATTTCTTTTACAGGGGACGATACCATATTTTCAAGTCTGCCGCGCCCAGCGGGAATAAATGGATTGAATACGGGTCAACATTATGTTATAATATGTAAATAATTATAAGCAGGTGGGAATTCGGTTCGCCATACTTCTGCGGCGCTTTTGCAAAGGCAGCCACGGGCTTTCTCATTTGTATAAATGTGATTTTCTGAAACTGCAGTGCCTTTTCAGGCAGTTTCTCTTTCCAAATTATCTATTGAAGAGGAGATGCGACACAATTGATCAATGGAGCTGAATTAAAGAGCGCTATCTTATCTGGCGCCAACCATATTGTTCGGAACAAAGCTCTTGTAGATGGGCTAAATATTTTCCCGGTTCCGGATGGGGACACAGGCACCAATATGTCTATGACGATTTCAGCCGCTGCAAAGGAGCTGGAAAAGCTGGATGGCGAAACTGGAATTGGCGCTGTTGCCCATACGGTCGCCTCTGCCATGCTGCGCGGCGCACGCGGGAACTCCGGCGTTATACTTTCTTTGCTGTTCCGTGGTTTTTCAAAGGGGCTCGAGGGTTTGGAGCAGGCAACGGGAAGTGACTTGTGCAAGGCACTGGGTCTTGGTGTGGATGCCGCCTACAAAGCCGTTATGAAGCCAACCGAGGGAACCATCCTGACAGTGGCTCGTGTGGCCTTTGAAAAGGGACAGGTTTCTGCGGAGCTGGATGACGACGCTGTGAGCGTTTGGGCAGCAATTTGCAAAGGTGCGAACGAAGCGCTCGAAACCACACCGGAGCTTTTACCGGTACTGAAAAAAGCCGGTGTTGTGGATGCGGGCGGTAAAGGGTTATGCCTTATTTTTGAGGGAATGCTTTCCGTGTTCCAAGACGGCGTGATTTTGGACAGTGAGCAGAGCGTATCTTCTTCGGATACAGCGGGCGTAATAAGTGCCGCGGAGGAATTCCACCGCAATGTGGCGGCAGAATTTGACCAAGAGATTACCTTTACCTATTGCACCGAGTTCATTGTGGGTCGTGACCCTGAAATAGATACAGACCCGCAGGATGATTTGCGCCCTTACCTTGAGGGGATTGGCGACTGCGTAGTCGTAGTAGATGACGAAGAAATTATTAAGGTGCATGTGCATACTGAAACACCGGGTAATGCGCTGCAAAAGGCATTGGAATACGGCCAGCTTCTCACCGTAAAGATTGAGAACATGAAAGAGCAGCACCGTGTAGCCGCGGAAAAAAATCAGGCGAATCAGGCCAATCAGGCGGCTTCGGCACCGGTAGAAGAACGCCCCGCTGCACCGCAGATTGCAGAGCCGGAAGAAGAAATCGGTTTTGTTGCAGTCACCGCAGGTGATGGCTTGCGTTCCTTGTTTATGGATCTTGGCTGTTCACAGGTAGTGAGCGGAGGCCAAACCATGAACCCCAGCACGAATGATATTATGGCGGCGGTTCTTGCTACTCCGGCAAAAACAGTAATTGTGCTGCCAAACAATAAAAATATTATAATGGCGGCAGAGCAGTCGGTTCCCCTTGTCAAAGACCGCAAGGTAGTGGTGTTGCCAACCCGCACCATTCCGCAGGGGCTTTCTGCAATGCTGGCGTTTGACCCAGAGGTTAGCGTTGAGCGTAACACTGTGGTGATGATGGAAGCTGCCGGTTCCGTAGCAACTGGTCAAGTAACCTTTGCTGCGCGTGATTCTGAGTTTGGTGGTCACCGCATTAAAGAGGGCGATATTCTCGGCCTCAAAAACGGGAAGCTGGAAATGATTGAGAAAGATCCCGTGCATACGGTTGTAAAGCTAACCCGTTCCATGGTGAGCCGTACCACTTCATTTGTCACATTGATTTATGGAAAAGGGATTACGGAGATTCAGGCACAGGATGCGTATAACCGTATTAAATCGAAAATCGGCGGAGACGTTGAGGTCACGCTGGTAGACGGTGGTCAGCCGGTGTACTACTTTATCGTTTCCGTGGAATAACTTCCGTTTGGAGAAGACCTGCCATGGCATCGTTGTTTCAAAAAGAGATACTTGAATTAAAGGGCGTCGGCGAAAAGCGCTCCCAGCTGTTCATCAAGCTGGGGGCGCCTACGGTCGGCGCTCTTCTGCGCCTTTATCCGCGTGATTATGAGGATTGGAGCAACCTGGTACCTTTGGCGCAGGCACCGGCAGAGCAGGTATGTGTGGTTCGTGTTACCGTGGTGTCCGCAGTGTCGGAGCAGCGCATCCGCTCTGGTATGACGCTCTATAAGCTGCGGGTAACCGATGGCCAGCACGATGCGTTAATCACCTATTTTAACAATCGTTATATAAAAGAACTGTTGGTTGAGGGGAGAGAGTACCTCCTGCGCGGGAAAGTAACCGGCACACTCCTGCGCCGCGAGATGGCATCTCCCGATTTTATGCCAGCGAATCGACCGTTGCCGTTGCGCCCGATATACCGGCAAACTGCCGGGCTTTCATCTCGCCAAATTTCTTCCGCAGTTCGCTCCGCTCTTGGATTGCTGCCAAACCCACTGCCAGACCCACTGCCAGACCCACTGCCGGAGCCAATGCGAGAAGCCTGCCGCCTGTGCGGCCTGCGGCTTGCTTTAGAGAATATTCATTTTCCCAAAGACCGTGAAGCGTTGGAGCAAGCACGTCGCAGGTTGATTTTTGAAGAGCTTCTCATATTGCAGCTTGGTTTGTTACGCATGAAAAGCCGCGGTCGTCAGCAAACCTCATTGCATATGGAAGTGGATGCCACCGAGGAGTTTTTTAAATCTCTTCCGTTTATACCCACCAATGCGCAAAAGAGAGCGGTTGCGGAGTGTATGAGGGACATGCAAGGGGAATCACCCATGAATCGCCTTTTGCAAGGGGATGTGGGTAGCGGTAAAACTGCCGTAGCAGCCGCGCTTTGCCACAGTGCAATTGCTTCTGGAATGCAGGCAGCGTTTATGGCTCCCACAGAAATTTTGGCTCGCCAACACTTTACTACCATGAGCGGATTGTTAGAGCCGTTTCACCTGCGAGTAGCTTTGCTCACAGGTTCGATTCCTGCTGCTAAGCGACGTGAGATTTTGGAAGAGTTGCAAGAGGGGAAAATTCACCTTTTGGTAGGTACCCATGCGATTTTAAATGAATCGGTAGCGTTTCGTCGGCTCGGTCTGGTGGTAACGGATGAACAGCACCGTTTTGGGGTCGCGCAACGTGCTGCGCTTACCCAAAAGGGGGATCATCCGCATATTCTCGTTATGTCTGCTACACCCATCCCGCGCACCTTGGCGCTGATGATTTATGGTGACTTGGAGCTTTCTGTACTCAATGAGCTTCCGCCGGGGCGGCAAAAAACAGAGACGTATGTGATTGATAGCTCCAAGCGAGCCCGTGCATTTGGTTTTCTACGTAAAAAGATTGATGCCGGGCGGCAGTGTTATATCATATGCCCCCTCATAGAAGACAGCGAGAGCGATATGGCGTCTGTAACCCAGTATGCCAAAGAGCTTCAGGAGAAATGGTTTTTTGCCAATACAGTAGGGGTGCTTCACGGTAAAATGCGCCCTGCTGAGAAAGAGCGTGCCATGGAGGATTTTACTGCCGGACGCACCGATATTTTAGTTTCTACTACGGTTGTAGAGGTTGGTGTGGATGTGCCGAACGCAGTAGTGATGCTGATTGAAAATGCGGAGCGGTATGGGCTTTCTCAGCTGCACCAGCTTCGTGGACGTATTGGGCGTGGCACCGAGAAATCTACCTGCATTCTGGTTTCGGACGCACAGAATGAGGAAGCACAGAAGCGCTTGCGTGTGATGTGCGAAACCACAGACGGCTTTCGAATTGCGGATGAAGACCTTCGCTTGCGTGGTCCGGGTGATTTTTTTGGGGCACGGCAGCACGGTTTACCAGAACTGAAAATAGCGGATATGAGTGCCGATTTTGCACTGCTGCAGCTAGCGCAGGGGGAAGCAAAAGAACTGCTTACCCGCGACCCAGCGATGGAGCTGCCAGAGCACCGCGGTTTACGGGCAGAGGTTCGCCAACTGTTTACTTCCTTAGAATAAAAGACTTCTGCTTTGTTTCGTCAATTATATTTATTTTAAATAATGAAAGCAAAAAGCCGCCGGTTTAACCGACGGCTTTCCTAATATCTTTATAAAAATTACATATCACGGTATTTTTTAACTTTGCGTAGGCGCTTTCTCTTTTTGTTATAAAGCAATGCCAAAACAAGGTAAATAATCACCAGAGTCACAATGATGGCTGCGATGACGATGAACCAAACCGAGGTTACAATCTTTTTCACCACATCGGCCGAATGCAAAAGCTCACTGCGCTCTACCGACTCCGATGCGACCAGATTAATGGTAGTTAACTCTTGATTCGCATAAGTAAGTACTGCGGTTCCCACAACCTGCCCTTTTTTAATAGGAGCTTCCACTTGTTCGGGCAGCTTTGGTGTAATCAAAACGCTGGAGGCAGAAACACCCTTTGGCAATATAGTCGCATAGCTTTTTTCAGCTACGAGAAGCAACTTGTCTTTGTTCCAGGCGTAATCGAGCTTAACTTCTCCCACGCTGGTGCCGCTTTCGACAACGGTTTTAATTTGCAGGCTGCTAAACGCCCATTCATACAGCTTTTTGGAGTCTATCATTTCACCGCGGGTGGGAACGCTCTTTCCACTAGAGTCAATCTTCGGGGCGTGCAGTGCAACCGCCATGTAGCTGTATCCATCACGGATTGCGGTAGAAACAAGGCAGTACCCTGCCTGATCGTGCGAGCCGGTTTTCACACCCTTGGCGTAGCGGTAAAAGTAGTTGCCGCCTGTGTAACGGTCAGTTAAATAGTTCGTAGTTACCAGAGTGCGGGGCTTGGGGTATTTGTTCGTTGCGGGCAGCTCGTACCGCGTTTGTGAGGTAATATCGGTAAAGTATGGTAGAGTCATTGCGTATTTTGTGATGGTATATAAATCGCGTGCAGTGGTATAGTGTTGTTCATCATGCAGCCCATGCGGGTTTGCAAAGTGCGTATTTTTACAGTTTAGCTCCTTTGCTTTTTCGTTCATTAAATCAACAAATTTGCTAATGTCACCGCCGCCCACGTAGTCAGCTAAAACCATAGCGGCATCGTTGCCGGAGGGGACCATAAGGCAGTTTAGCAGTTGTAATGCGGTAAGCTCTTCGCCCTCCAGTACGCCGGATAGTGAACTTCCGGTGCCTTGCAATTGGTCGACTACCGATTTTTTCACGGTAATTTTGGTTCCGCTAAGGTCTTTAATGTGTTCGGATGCCACAATAAAAGTCATTATTTTTGTTGTGGAGGCAGGCTCCATCTTTTTATCTGCATTTTGTTCGAATACAACGGTGCTGGTGTCGAGATTTACGAGCAGAGCCGCTTCAGAATTTAGAGAAAAATCTATATTATAAGCTGCCGCAGAGACTGGCGCCGACGAGAAAATTACACAAACGGTCAGCAAAAAAGTCAATACGGGTGTTAAGCATTTTTTCATGGAAAAATGGCCTCCAATGTGATATGATAAGGAAGAAATAAGGTAAGCGCAACGTTATGTTTTGTATGTAAGATACCAGCAAAAAAACGCTTACGCAATCAGTATAACAGCTAAATATGAAAAGATAAAGATTTCGATAAAAAAAATAGAAATATTTAAAAAGAATGGGCGGGAACGGTCTTGATTTATCTAACGGGAGATATGCACGGTGAACTGGAACGCTTTCAGTCGCCGGAGGTTCGTCGGCTTCGCCGGGGCGATAGTTTGATTATCTGCGGTGATTTTGGTTTTTTGTGGGATGGTGGAAAAGCCGAGCAAAAGGTGCTTAAAAAGCTTGGCTCAAAAAAATATAATATTCTGTTTGTGGATGGCGCACATGAAAATTACGAGCTTTTAGAGCAATACCCGGTTACAGAATGGAACGGGGGAAGGGTGCAGCAAATTAGCGGGAACCTGTATCATCTAATGCGCGGGCAGGTGTTTACACTGGAGGGCAAAAAGTTCTTTACCTTTGGCGGTGGGGAAAGCAAAGACCGGCAAATGTATAAGGATGTTGGCCGTTGGTGGCCGCAGGAGATGCCAAGCAGTGAGGAAATGGAAGAAGGAGTCGAGAATCTTTCAAGGCACCAAATGCAGGTGGATTATATTGTAACGCATGAGCCATCGCCGCGCATGCGAACGCTAATAGACGAAGCACATAAGGTTAGCCCTTTGGAGATGTATTTTGAAGGGCTGGTTCGCTCCGTAAAATTCCAAAAATGGTTCTTTGGCTCCCTTCATACCAATCGAAGTCTTACAGGCAGCCACATTTGTTTGTTTGACCAAGTGGAAAAGGTAGACGGTAGGAGCGGGCCTTTGCATTACAGGTAATAAAGATAAAAAAATCCGTTCTGTGCGGTGAGGCAAGGAGCGGATTGCAGGTTCTAATGAAAATACGGCAGGAGAACGATGATCGCTTCGTTCCCCTGCCGTATTTTTTTATGCTCATGGAAAGTTTGGGGGAGGTCCCGTCATTTCCCGTTATAGGTGTAATTTTCGATTTCAACCTTATCCACTTCCTGGTATGGAGCAAGAACGGAAACCATTTTCACCGGTTTATCATAATTATTAATGCAGTAATGTGTCTCGTGTGGCTCAATGTGAATAAATTGGCCGGGGGTCAGGTGGTGCACCACACCGTCTACCACAATATCAATTTCTCCCTCAATAATATAAAAGTTTTCTTCCATTACATTGTGAAGGTGCGCTTTAAAATCTTGGCCGGGCATAAACTGCACGAGAGCAAAATTCATGCGTGGCCCTTTCATTAGGTACTTTGGCCCGCTGTCGCCAAAGCGGTATTCCTTCTCATTTTCATCAATAATATACATAAATCTCATTCGTCCTTTCTTCTATTGTAAGCCGGGTGCGCTCCACATGGGCTTTGTTAGCTTTTCATGGCAAAGAGCAAGCTGTGCTTCGTACAGTTTGCGCCATACACCATACATTTGCATGTAAATGACGTGGTTTTCTTCGTTTGGTTGGTATTCTTTATCCCACTTTACCAGCTTTGCCGCGGCTTCAGTGGCATCACTATAAATGCCAACGCCTACGCCAGCCAATATTGCGGCACCCAGAGCAGTGGCTTCCTTTACAACCGGTACTTTTACCGGGAGCCCCAACACGTCTGAAAGAATTTGGCACCAGAGTGGACTTTTTGAGGCGCCTCCGGCAAATACAATCTCTTTGGGCATATTTTGTGTTGCTTCTTGAACCAAGTCAAGGTGGCCCTTTGTCACCATTGCGGTATTCTCTAAAATTGCCCGGTAGAATGTATACCGGTTAAACTTTTGCGGGTCTAAATCAAAATTCGTAAAGGTAGGCGCGGCATGCTGCCAACGAATGAAGTTCATTACGTCGGAGAAGGTGCACATCATACCATAGCAGCCTGCTGGAATTTGAGCGGCCTTTTGATCCATTAAATAATAAGGGTCTTTTCCCAGCTTTTCGCCTTGTTGTTTTTCCAATTCACAGAAGCCGTCACGGAACCACCGCATTACCAGCCCGGGTTTAAAGGCAAGAGCCTCGTACTGCCATACTCCGGGAATGGCATGACAATTCACACGAACACGACAGTCAGGGTCTGTTTTCCCATTTGCGGTGTTGCATTCGTACTGCCAGAAGCTCCCGCCGAATACCGCCGCCTGCCCGGGGTTGACTACGCCAACACCGATGCAGCCAAGCTGCGCGTCTCCGCCGCCGGAGACAACAGGGGTACCTACTGCAAGGCCGGTTTGCTTTGCGGCTGCTTCATTCACAGAGCCAACCACCTTACCGCACTCGGTTACTGCAGGGAAGATGTCGGTGCGAAGACCGCATTTTTCAGCGATGGAGGGATCCCAGTCCCGCTTATGTAAATTGAAGATTCCCGTGGTAGAGCCGTTGCTTGGTTCTACGGCGAGAATGCCGGTGAGCTTATGAATCAGCCAATCGTTAAACATGCCAACGGCTGCGGTTTTTTCATATAATTCGGGCATTTTGTTTTTTAACCATAACAGGCGGGGGAGTGCGCTGAGCGCGTAGGTTTGGCCAGACTCCAAATAAATCTCTTTTTCCATTTTGGGGTTGCGCTGAATTAATTCAACCACTTCATCTTCGCTGCGGGCATCCACATTGGCGCAAGCCCATATCTCTTGCCCCTCTGCATTGTAAAGAACAATGCCCTCCCGCATACAGGTGGTGGATATTGCCGCCAGTTCCGCTGGGTCAACTCCGGTTTTTTCCAGCACGCCGCGAATACACCCGCAGGCAAGCTCCCAGTTGGTTACCCAATCAAAATCCATGCTGCCGGGGTATTTGGGGTCTTCCTTGTGGTCCCATTCCTGCTGTACAACATCTACCTGGTTTCCATCCAAATCAAACAGCACAGCTCTTACACTGCCGGTACCGGCATCAACCGCCATCAAATAGTTGCGCGCCATACTCCGTTTCCTCCCGTCTGAAAGTTTATTTCATACAAAAGTGGTGTGCTCTTTATTCTGCTGCTTCACCATCGATTAATGCCTGAGCGGTTTCTTCGTCGGTGATGAGTATATCGAGGTATCTTCCGCGCAGTGCTGCGCGAATACCCTCAACCTTACTTTTGCCTGCCGCTACACCCACCACATTGTCGAGTTGGCGTAGGGTCTCTAGTGGTGTGCTAATCAGGCGGTCTTCAATTCCGGTATGAACTGGGTTGCCGTCTTTGTCAATAAAGTGGCTAAGAACATCGCCAACCGCCCCGCGCATTGAAAGGTACGTAAAATCATTTTTGCTAACAATTCCATTGCTCATGATGGTAGCGTTCTCTGCCATACCGCCGATGCCGATTAAGGTCATGGAGGCGAGCTTTGCCATGCGCATAATCTCCGTTATAGAGGGCTCCTGCATCATTGCCTGCACCATTTCGGGAGAGGACACAAGCAAGGGAGCGGGTAGAAGATACAGCTTTGCATTAAAGATATGCGATTGTGTGTTCGGCAGGTAATAATTCACGCCGCCGGTAAGCGATACCACGGATACGGGAAATTCACTCAGTGTTGCCAAATGGTTTAATACACGGCTGAGCGTATCGCCGTAACCCATATTAATAAAGGAATGCTCTGTAATACGGTCGCTTACATACATGGAGGCAGCTTGTGCGATGGTCTTGTTTACATCGGCAGCATCCGGAGGGGTGGGAACAATAAAGGTATCCTTTAAATCCCATGTTTCAGAAAGCTGGCGCTCCAGCTCCATGCGCTGAACCCCATCTTGGTGTATCTTAAATTGGATGACACCGTCCTGCCTTGCCTTTTCCAATAATTTAATCACGCGCATGCGCGAAATGCCCAGCCGTTCCGAGATTTTTTGCTGGGTCATATTTTCAACATAATAATACCAAGCGGTTTTCACAACGAGTACATCTTCATAATTCAAAAGGGAGCACCTCCAGAGTTGGTTTTGTTTTCCTATCATACCATTCCCGGCGGGGGGGAGCGTCAAGAGCCTCTACCCCCAGGAGGATAACCGGGAATGCTCCGCCCAAGATACTGGGAGGTAACATCTGTACGGAATTGATACAAATGTTACTACGTAAATCATTTGTTTTCAATTTGTAGTATAGCAGGTAACGATTGTAGTGTCAATTGCTAAATGCAATGCATTTTAAAACTATATAAAATGCCAATATATGGTTTGCTGATATTGGATTTGTTGTTTTTATTACTTAAAATATGAGATAAATACAAAAAAATAAAAGGAATATTATCTAGTTTAATGCCTCGTTGCCCGAAAAACCCCGTTGACAAGGTAACAAAAATATCGTATGATAAAAAAGCAGATAAAAATTCAATTTAAAAACAATTGTATTATTCGCTGTTACATATGTCGTTGTAAAATAAAGAAAGCGTTCGAGTTTAAGGTGTATGGAGGGGGAAAAATGGCGCAATCCCAAACGGAGCGTTCCGTCCAGTCTTTACTTTGTGTTCGTGGAATCTGCAAAATGTTTAGCATGAATCAGGTGCTAAAGGGTATTAACCTAGAAATTCACCCCGGTGAAATTTTAGCGTTGATTGGTGGTAACGGAGCCGGAAAAAGCACTCTAATGAAAATCATTATGGGTATTTACCAGCCAGATGAAGGTGAAATTGAAATTCGAGATGAGAAGGTTGCTCTTACAAAGCCCTCAATTGCGTTAACGCACGGTATTTATATGGTGCCGCAAGAGCCGATGCTTTTCCCGAACATGACGGTAGAAGAAAATATTTTGGTTGGTGTAGGGTTCGATGCTCCCGGAGCGGAGCTTCGCCGGCAGCTGACCCAACTGATGGATGATATTGGCTGGCATTTGGATTTGAGCCGCAAAGCAAGCAGCCTTTCCATCGCCGAGCAGCAGCTCGTTGAAATTCTGCGTGGGTTGCTGCGCAATGCTGAGCTTCTCATTTTTGATGAACCCACCAGCGCCCTTACTTTTGACGAAGTAGAAAGCTTATTCCGCTGTATACGCGATTTGCAGGCAAAGGGAATCGGTATGATTTACATAACACACCGTCTTACCGAGGTGTTCGACATTGCCACCCACGTTGCAATTATGTGCGATGGCGTGATTACGCTGCACGGGCAAATTGGTGAATTTACGCGCGAAATGCTGGTAAAAGGGCTGCTGCCACCGAATATGCAGGAGCAGGAGATTAAAGCCACTACGGGAACTTGCTCGGTAAATTATACTGATGCAGAGCCAATCTTTGAGCTGCAAAATTACTCTGGCTATGGTTTTCGTGGAATTAATTTAAAAATATACCCCGGCGAGATTCTTGGTGTTGCCGGTGTGGTTGGTGCGGGGCGCACCGAGCTTGCCACTACCATATTTGGAAAAGATAAGGTATTAGGCGGCCGTGCAATCCTAAATGGAAAGGACATTACCGGGCTATCCACCAAAAAGGTGCTCGAAGCCGGGGTGAATTATGTTCCCGAAGACCGCCACCTCAACGGCTTGTTTAAGATAAGTGACGTGGCGGCAAATACGACCTCTGCAATATTAAACCGCATGGTAATGGGGAAGCTGTTCCTCAACCGCAAGGCGGAGCAAGAGCTTACGCAAGAATACATAGAACATTTTCGTATTAAGGTAACCGGCCAAGAGCAGTTAACCGGTAGCCTCTCTGGTGGAAACCAGCAGAAGGTGGTTATTGCACGGGCGCTTTCAACAAAACCAAAGCTGGTTATTTTAGATGAACCAACCCGTGGCATTGATGCTGTGGCGCGCGGCGAGGTTTACTCCATCATCCACCAGCTTAAGGAGCAAGGTGTTGCGGTGATGTTGATTTCTTCCGATATGGAAGAAATTGTAGAGCTTTCAGACCGCGCCGTAACAGTGTACCAAGGAAAAATCAACGGCGAGTTCTGCAAAGAGGAAATCAATCAGGATAACCTGATGGCCGCCGCCTTTGATGTGATTCAAAGAGAGCAGGTGGTTTCATGACACTGCTAAAAAGAATTGGTAAGGTTCGAGAAATCAGCAGTTTGTTTTTCTTAATTTTATTGTTTGGTTTGGTGGGACTTGTAAATAGCGATTTTTTATCTCCCACAAGCTTATTTAACTGTTTTAACGACAGTGTGGTCTTCACTCTACTGGCAGTTGGCATTGCATATGTAATTTTAACGGGTGAAATCGATGTTTCCATTGGTGCCACGTTGGGGCTTTCTGCGGCTGTTGCCTCCACCATTCTTCGTGATGGCGGCAGTGCGGTGGTTGCCGTGCTGGCATCGGTATTAGTGGGGTGTTTGGTGGGCTTGTTTAACGGCTTTGGCATTGCAAAGCTGGGGATACCCTCTCTCATCTTTACCCTTGGTACAAATGGTTTGGTGCGCGGCCTAGTTTACGTGTATACTGGCGGCGCTTGGGTAGAAAACCTGCCGGCAGGCTTTACCAAAATGGCGAATGTTAAGCTCATTGGCGAGCTTACTACGTTTTATGCGGTCGTATTAGTGGTAGTAATTGCAGCACACTTGGTGCTTACCAAAACACGGCGTGGTAAATATTTTATTACCGTTGGCGATAACCCCGCTGGTGCAACCATGGTGGGTATTCCAACCATGCAAACAAAGATTATGGCGTATGTACTGTGTGGCTTATTTGCTTCCATTGCCGGTATTCTGTATTCCTCGCGCATCGGCTTTATTACTCCCACAGCGGGCAATGGCTACGAAATGAAAGCAATTGCGGCCTGTGTTTTGGGTGGCGTTAGCCTTTCGGGCGGTCTGGGTAGCTTAATTGGAGCTTCCATTGGTGCGGTTATTATGTCTTCCATCAGCCGCATATTGGTGTTCCTCGGTTTCTCATCCGATTACGACAATACCATTACCGGTATTTTATTAATCGTAATCGTGGTAGTTGACGCAGTTGCGCAGAACCGTGCAGCGGTAAAAACCCGCCATGCGCGGCTGGCGTCTCGTTCCGGCCCGCTGAATGAGGAACCCGGTGAGAGGAGGGCTGCGTCATGAAGCAAAGCTTGATTGACCGATTCAGCCAAAAAGTAAAAAGCTGGGAATCGGTGTTACTGTTGATTCTAATTTTAGAATTTGTCATCTTTGGCCTAAAAAATCCCAAATTCTTAAATCCCAATGTACTATTGGGAAGTGTAAATGACATTATTTCCATCTGTATTATTTCTTTGTTTGTTACCTTTGTCATGATTACAGGTGGAATCGATATTCAGGTGGCGTCCATTGTTGGCCTTACCTCCATAGTGGTTGGCGTTACGTGGCAGGATTTTGGCGTAAATATTTGGGTGGCCTGTGTGCTTGCGATTCTTGTTGCCGCGCTGTGCGGTGCTGTTTCTGGATTTTTTGTTGCCTACTGTGGCGTACAGCCTATGGTGGTAACGCTTGGCGGTAGCTTCTTGTACAGCGGAATCGCGCTTTTAATTTCAAAGCTTTCAGCGACACAAAGCTACAAAGGCATTAGCGGCTTTCCGGAAGGCTTTACTCTAATTGCTTCGTTTAAGCTGTTTGGGGTAATCCCAAGCCAAGTGCTCATTTTTGCAGGTCTTACGGTGATTGCCTATTTGCTGCTGCACCGCTCCAAATATGGGCGCAAAGTATTTCTGATTGGGATTAATCCCAGAGCAGCCGAGTACTCCGGGCTCAACAGCCGTTTGATTATTTTAAGCACCTATGTTCTCTCGGCAATTAGTGCGGCAATAGCTGGTATTGTACTTACCTCGTATTTGGGTACGGCAAAGAGTGATATTGGCGTAACTTTTACCCTGCCAATTATTACGGCGGTGGTTTTGGGTGGCACGCTGAGCACCGGTGGTAAGGGTAGTGTAATTGGTACCGCATTGGCGGCATTGGTCATTGGTATTTTGCGGTTTGGTTTGCCGCTGTGCTTTAAAATTAATATGCAGTATCTCGATATTCCCGTTGGGTTACTGCTGCTGATTGTTATAACGGGTCGTGCACTTTCTTCTAACCCCAAGGTGATTCGGTTCATGGCAGGTAGAATTCCTCGGCCATCCGAGCTAAAGAGTTGAGTGGTCCTTATAATGCGCGTTTTGGCAAAAAATCGCCATGCAAATAAAAAATTAGGAGGCTCTTTTCTATGAAAAAGGTACTTGCATTTGTCCTTGCGGCAACCATGGCTTCGCTGCCGCTCACAGGCTGCGCAGGCAACAGCGAAAAACCCGCTGCATCCAGTGGTACAACAGCTTCTCAGACCGCCGGTGGAGAAACCGGTAAAGGTGTGGCAGGCAAAACAGTAGTATTTATCCCCAAATTGACTGGTAATGCGTTCTTTGAATCTGCAAATGCCGGTGCACAAAAATATTCCAAAGAATGGGGCTTTACCGTTAACTATCAGGGCAGCCCGAGTGCCGCTGTTGCGGATCAGGTGCAGGTTGTGAACAACGCCATTTCCAGCGGAGCGGATGCCATCTGCATTTCTTCCGTAGATGCGACCGGTTTGGATTCCGTCCTGAAAAAAGCAAAGGATGCTGGTATTACCGTAGCTACTTGGGACTCCGACGTTTCTTCGGATGCCCGTTCGCTGATGGTTTCTCAGGGAACACCAGATATTCTCGGCAAAATGCTGGTTGATATGGGCGCCGATTCTCTAACCAAGAGAGGCAAAGATATTAAAAAAGATAAAATCAAATATTGCTGGCACTATTCGCAGGCAACCGTTGCCGACCAGAACTCCTGGCAGGTAGCTGGTGAAGAATACATTAAAGCAAACTACCCCAATTGGGAAAATGTAGCTCCCAGCAACTATTACTCCGAGCAGGATGCAGAGAAAGCCGTTTCCATCGGTTCCTCCATCCTCGAAGCACAAAAGGACATTGACCTGATTATCTGCAATGACTCCACGGCACTTCCCGGACAGTTGAAGGCTGCGCAGAACAAGGGCTTAACCAAAGATAAGATTACCATCACTGGTTTTGCTTCCCCGAACTCCATTCGCGACTATGCAAAAGCAAATGTAATTGAGCAGTGGGGCCTGTGGGATTGCGGAATTCAGGGCGCAATGGGCTGCTATCTCGCCGCATACCTAGCTGCGGGTAACACCGTTAAAGTAGGCGACACCATCGATATTCCGAGCATTGGTAAAGTAGAAGTAAAGGCAAACGACAGCTTAGTACCGAACGCCAAAACCGGCGACAGCAACAACGGCGTTGTATTGCTGCCAGAGCGTGTTGTATTTACAACTGCCAACGTAGACAATTACAATTTCTAATTTGTTCGTTTTCAAGTGGAATAAATGAATGAAAGATAGCTGAGGCGAGAATTGAAATACGGGCGCGGCGCGATTGCTTTCCGGTGTTTTACGGCAAGTCTATTGCGCCACAGCCTACACGCGAAAACTCGCACGTTACGGACTTTTTATGGATAAAGGAGATCAATGATTATGGCTGACAAAGACGGCAACAAAGTTGCAAAAGATTATCATGTGGAGGTTCCTTTCGCGAATCAGGGTGGTTTTCATGTGAAAGGCTCAAACAATTTAGATTGGGGAATGAAAAAGCACTTAGCTAATATTTTCGACCCCAAAAGCGGCAACACGGTGATGTTCGCCTTTGACCATGGCTATTTCATGGGCTCCACCGCAGGACTGGAACGTTTGGATTTACTGATTCCAGAGCTTTTACCGCATATAGACGTTCTAATGGGCACACGCGGTGCGCTTCGCACCTGTGTCCCTCCGGAGTGCCGAAAAGCAATTGCCCTGCGTACCACTTCCGGTTCCTCCATGTTAAACGATGACCTTTCTCATGAAGTGATTGCGGTAGATATTGAGGATTCCATTCGCATGAATGCGGACTGCATGGCGGTGCAAACCTTTGTGGGAGCAGACGGTCAGCTTTCTAGCTTAGACAATTTGTCCCGCAGCATTAATGCTGGTTTGCGCTATGGCATCCCGACCATGGGTGTGGTAGCAGTAGGCAAGCAGATGGAGCGTACCGACCGTTTCTTTAAGCTCGCCACCCGCCTGTTAGCAGAGCTGGGTGCCAATATTATTAAGACCTACTACTGCGAGAACTTTGAAGAGATTGTGTCTGCTTGCCCAGTGCCGATTGTTGTAGCAGGTGGTAAGAAGCTGCCGGAGGATGAAGCGCTTACGCTGGCGTATCGCTCCATCAGCGAGGGTGCGCGCGGCTTAGATATGGGCCGTAACATCTTCCAGAGTGAGTACCCCGCCGCTATGGCGGAGGCAATTGGAAAGATTGTGCACCATGGCTTTACCGACAAACAGGCATTTGAGTTCTATCAGGATGCGATTCACCAGTAAAACGTAACGTTGTTCTGGCTGTTGTCATCAATGCAGTGAAAAAATGAAAACTATCGATTACCCCTTATTCTAATTTTGGATAGGGGGTATCAGTCTCTTCTAGAATAAAAAAAGAGGTGAAATACCATGATTGAAAAGAAAAGATTCCACACCATTGAGGAATTGCAGAGGCTCCAGTATTTTGCAACCAAGTGTTCTTGCGACGTAGGCCTGCATTCTGTTGATGGCAGCATTATTGTGGATGCAAAAAGCTATATTGGAATTTATGCTCTTAATTTTAAAGAGCCGGTTTTGGTCGTGAGTGAGTCCAAGGAATTTTTTGATATGATTCAAGGGATTGGCGAAACCTTAAAATAAGCTGTATTTTGCTGATTTTAAGAAAGAAATCACTGTGAGCAGTATTTATAGTTAAAGAACGGCAGAAAATTTAAAGAATAAAAAGGTGTACCCAAGTTTTAACTTTGGGTACACCTTTTTATTTGTGTGTGTATTTACGAATGGAAGATTTTGTTTTATATTAGCAATATTAAGATTGACTTAATTCGTAAGCGCTGTGGATGGGTGTGAAAGAATGTATAAAAATAAAGCTCCGGATGGAAGCAATAATATATGTGGAAAGCAAATGAAGAAATTCCGGGAACAACTGCCAGAAAAAGCTTCTCAAAAGCAATTTTCAGACATGCTTCAAATTGCCGGGTTAGATATTGACAAGAATGCCGTTCAGCGTATTGAAAGCGGAGAACGCTTTGTAACGGACATTGAGCTTAAGGTAATTGCCAAAGTATTGGGTGTAAACTATCAGGATTTACTGGACTAAAACAGGGAAAAGCTTATTGCCCATATGGCAGTGTAACTTCATTGATATCTTAAAAATAGAACAGACTCGCGGGTGGGCTTTCCGCGAGTCTGTTCTTTTCTTATTCTATATTAACGAATGTAATCGTTGCCTACTAATAAGCCACTGATTACATCAGTAGGTATCACAAAATCCACAACACCCATATAACCGGGCGCTACTTCATACTTATCAAAAGAGATTACGAGCTGGTGGTCTTTGTTAATATAAAAATTCTGTTCTGCTGAAATGTTCTGGAACAGCACGGTACCATCTTCATCACTCACACCTTTTACCCAATATATTTTATCGGGGTCCGCCTTGTTTTGGTCAAGCATCTGCTGGCGAATATTCTTGCTGATGACCTCGACATACTTATCGTTTTGGAACAAGCTTGGTAACGTAATAAGCACTTGATTTGTTTTGTCCACAGTATCGTATTTCATTGTGGTAGAAGAGGAGCCAACCGTGTTGACCACATAGCGGCCGAGCGAAAGAATGGTGCTGTCGTCACATTTTATTTCATAGCCGCTGTCGATTCCAAGGTAGCCTCCACCATTTTTCTTGAGCTCGCCAACCTCCGCTTCAAATTCTTCATATAGTTTTTTGTTCTCTTCCATATACTTTTGGTTCAGGCTGTTTTGCAGAGTCGGGTTGCTTTGCAGGCCCTCCACGGCCGGTGTTTTTATATTGGCATGGTAAGTGCCGTCGTCCATCGTATACTCACGGAAGGTAAGCACTTTTACTAGGCTACCTACAACTGGTACATTTCCCATGGTAGCAGCAAATACAGGGCTAATGTTTGCGCCAGTCGCTATGATGGTAAACGCTGCAGCAACAGAGGCTGCGGCAATTCGAATGCCTTTGTGGCTATGTTTGTTTTGCATGGTACTTCTTCCACTCTCCAGCAAGGTTTTTCGAACAATAAAATCCAGTTCATCTGGAATGGGAGTCTCTTGGTATTGCTGTTTAAGCTGATCCAAATCTCGTTGATTCATAAGGGATACCTCCTTTACTCTGTTTCACTCATTTCCACGCGCAGCAACTTTAATGATTTGTAGAGACGTGTTTTCACCGTGCTCAAATTTTCATTTAAAATGGTAGCAATCTCTTCTAGGGTTAAATCTTCAAAAAAGCGCAGTACAACAATGCTGCGGTAAGCACTTGGCAGGCGACTTAGAGCCTGCTTTAGGTCTATGTTTTCATATTGGTCGTCAGTGGCTGTGCAGTTCGCGTGCAGCATAATGTCTTCCTCTGGTTCCGCCTCTCGTTTTTTTCGGCGAAGAAAATCAAGGGATGTATTTACTACAATTCGGTAGAACCAAGGGCGCACGGCGTCGGCTTTGTTCAGCGATTGCTTACCGGTCATCGCTTTATAAATCGATTCCTGCACAATGTCGAGAGCGTCGTCTTTATTATGCACGTAGCTGTAAGCCAGCCGGTAAATTTGGTTTTGGTTTGCTAAAACGTATTGCTCAATTAGTTCTTGTATGTTGCTGTCACCCATTCGTACGAAATGCTCCTTCCCGTATCTGATGGCGCCATCAGTTGTCTTACATATAATAGACGTTTTAGCGCATACAAAAAGTTTTGATAATAAGAAAATATATTTGAAAAATATCTTACTTCCTATTTTGCCCCGAGAATCATCATAAAGAGGTTTGCCTTCGCATAAATTGATAAAAGGAATAATCAGCCGAAAATTCGGCGTTTGTTTTATGCTCTTAAATTTGTATTGCCGAGCTTACCGCGGTTTTATTAATGCAGAAGGAGTGAGAAAATTGTTTATCATTTTAAAAAAGAGGCATGTGGTTGCAATATTAGCGTGCTGTTTGCTGTTAATTGGTGGACCAATTGCTTACCGTTTTACCGCGGGTACGGCGGTTGCGACTGGTGGAGCCGTAAGCTGGGGGCTCAGCTTTCAGGGGCCGCAGGGCAATACGCCAGTGGTAGATGCCAGCCAAGATGAATTAAAGCCTTACAATGCATATTATATTGGCGATACCAACGATAAAAAAGTTTACCTTACCTTTGATTGTGGGTACGAAAATGGGTATACGGCTTCTATATTAGATACGCTCAAAAAACAAGATGTTAAGGCTGGATTTTTTGTAGTTGGCCATTATATTGATACCAGCCCCGATCTGGTAAAGCGTATGGTGGCAGAAGGGCACACGGTAGGCAACCATACCTTCCACCACCCAGACATGGCAAAGATACAGGATAAAGCCTCGTTTGAAAAAGAAATCAATTCACTGGAGAATGCTTATCAAACAGCAACGGGTCAACCTATGAAGAAGTATTACCGACCCCCGCAAGGCAAATATAGCAAAGAAAACTTGCAAATGGCAAACGACTTAGGCTACAAAACTATATTCTGGAGCCTTGCCTATGTAGATTGGTATGTAGATAAGCAGCCAAGCCATGCGGATGCAATGAAAAAGCTGACCTCACGGATTCATCCCGGAGCAGTGATTCTACTACATAGTACTTCTAAGACAAATGCTGAAATTCTTGACCAGCTTATCACTGAGTGGAAAAATCAAGGGTATACCTTTGGTACGCTCGATGAGCTAACTGCAAAATAAACACTTGAAAGCTCTGCCATTTCAATGGTAGAGCTTTTTCATATTACAAATTATTAACGTTCTCTATTACTACGTAAAAACAGCTTTGCAAATGATGCAAATTGTATATCTGTTTAACTAGGAATCGTGGAGAGCATGAAAAAGCATTTTGAATATCACAGTAGCATGTATATCATCAGTATTATTATTTTTGCCTAATTAAGGAGACTGTCTAAATGGAAAATGAATTACAAAAGGACTTTTCGTAAAATCAATTTAGTGAAAGACCTCTTTTTCAAATGGAATTTATAATGTATATTGTAATTACTGGTAGAGAGAACGTGTCAAAATACAGCGGAAATGCTTGCATTTTCACGCTGTATGCATTACAATAGAAAAGTTGATTCATAAGCTGAATTTTTGGCGGAGTGAACATCAAACACCGGCTGTGTATAGGAAAGCAATGGCTTTAATCGTACCTGCGCAGCTGTGGGCGGTGGGAAAATGAGAATGAGAAAAAAGGCGTGGGCGCGCCCGGAGCTTGCTCATTGCCCGTATTTTATCAGCGACCCGGAACAATGGAAAGGGCGCTGGGCACAGTGGTTTACCGAAAAAAAACCGATTCATTTGGAATTAGGCTGCGGTAAGGGTGTGTTTTTGGCTCAGCTTGCGCCTTTGCACCCGGAGGTTTGCTATATTGGTGTAGACCAAAGCCCAGATGTATTGGGTGTGGCACGCAGAAATTTAGAAGAAGCGTATGGTAAACTGGAGAAACCAGTTCATAATGTTGCTTTAATGGCGCATTATATTGAAGACATGCCAAAGGTGCTGGAGATTCAGGATCAAGTAGAGAGAATCTACATTAACTTTTGTAATCCCTGGCCAAAGGTACGGCACCATAAACGCCGTATGACGCACCCCAATCAATTGGATTTGTACAAGCCGTTTTTGGCAGATGGTGCACAGCTTCATTTTAAGACAGATGACGATGACCTGTATGTTTCCACTTTGCGGTATTTGGAAGAAGGCGGTTTTACCATACTGCGTTCTACACAAAACTTACATGCGGAAGATTGGGAGGAAAGCCCCTCTACGGAGCATGAGCAAATGTTTACAGCGCAGGGAATTCCAATCAAAGCGATCATTGCTCTTTGGCAGTTAAAAAAGTGATTCTTGCAGGTTTTGGTAAGTGAACCTTCGTTTTTTGAACAGTGATACTAAAAAAATCATGTGTGGTTGAAAATATTAAACATTGATGAAGAACAAAACGCATAATATTAGTTTTCAGTTGCAAATGATGCTTGGCAGGAGTATAATTTGTAGAAAGATTTTATCAGGCATAGCGGCTCTTTGTAGTTGTTTTGCTTTCACAGTGTGAAGTGATGAACTTTTTAACATTTTAAAGCGTGGCAGTAACTGCTGCCCGCCGCTTTTGGCCCGGCTGATTTATAGAACGAAATGAGCGTAGTCGGACAAGAGGGAAGTCCGCAATATGTATTTTCGGCTTAGCCGATGATATATTACATTATTTTTTAGGAGGAAAAACGATGAAACAGCGTATCTTGGCCGCTGCAATGGCTGCGGTGATGATGGGTACTGCACTGACCGGTTGCGGCAATAAACCGGCGGAAAGCGCTTCTTCTGGTGCTGCAAACACAGGTGCAGAAGAAATTGTAATTGGTGGCTTGGCTCCCTTAACGGGTAATGCTTCCATTTACGGCATAGCAGTGAACAATGCGATTCAGCTTGCGGTAGAACAAATTAACCAGGATAAAGGCGTTCTTGGCAAAAAGATTAAATACATTTCTTACGATACGAAGAATGATGCTACCGAAGCAGCCAATGCTTACAACAAGCTCGTTCAGAACGATAAAATCGTTGCGCTGGTGGGCGATGTTACTTCTACTCCCACACTAGCAGTTACATCGGAAGCCGTTAAAACCGGTATTCCTATGATTACCGCTACCGCGACTGCGGAGGATGTAACCCTCGCGGGTCCGAATGTTTTCCGTGCCTGCTTTACAGACCCCTTCCAGGGTGACCTAATGGCGAACTACGCCAGCAAGAAGCTCAACGCAAAGACCGCTGCCATTATTTACAACATGGCGGATGACTACTCCGTTGGCTTGGCAGAAACCTTTGAGAAGACTGCGAAAGATCTTGGTTTGCAGGTTGTAGCAAAAGAGAGCTACACCACAAATGATGTTGACTTTAAAGCACAGCTTACAAAAATCGCTGCAAAAACTCCGGATGTATTCTTTGTTCCGGTGTATTACCAGGATGTTGCGCTGATTGCTTCACAGGCAAGACAGCTCGGCATTAAGTCCACCCTGATGGGCGGCGACGGCTGGGACGGTGTTATTAAGCAAATTGGTAAAGACAATACCTCCAACGTAGAAGGCGCGTACTTCTGCAGCCAGTATTCAGCGGAATCTGACGACCCGAACCTCAAAAAGTTCCTTGAGGATTATAAAGCAAAGTACAATACAGAGGCCAATATGTTTGCTGTTTTGGGCTATGACGCTTTGCACATTATCGTTCAGGCGATTGAAGAAGCTGGTACAACTGATTCCAAAGCAGTGGTAGAAAAGCTTACCGCTATAAAATACAGTGGTTTAACTGGTCAAGTCGTTTATGATGAAAATCGCAACCCGATTAAACAGGCAGCGATTCTCCAGATTAAAGACGGCTCTTACAAATTCCTCGAATACTTTTCAAAATAAAGAATAACTGTGATAGTCTGGTGAAAAGAGGGCGATTGCATCACCCTCTTTTTGCCGTATTGAATCAAGGAAGGTGCGGACATGGGGTTTATTTCACAGGTGATTAACGGCTTGGGGCTGGGTAGTATCTATGCTCTTGTGGCGTTGGGTTACAGCATGGTGTACGGAATTGTTCAGCTCATTAACTTTGCACACGGCGATATTATTATGGTGGGCGCATATGCGATGTTCATAATGTTAACAGTCGCGGGTGTTCCTCTTTGGGCTGCGGTTATCGGCTCTATTATATTCTGTGTGGTTGCCGGTATGTTCATTGAACGCGTTGCGTACCGCCGCCTGATTAATATGAAAGCACCCCGCATTTCGCTGTTGATTACAGCAATTGGTGTCAGCATTTTTCTTCAGAACCTCTCTCAGCTGCTGTTCACCTCCAGCGGGAAAACGATTCCCGCTATGTTTGATTTTGGTACGCTCGAAGCAGGTGCTCTGCAAGTACCCTCTGCCAGCATTATCAATATTCTTACTTCAGTTTTGATGATGATTGGCTTGAGTTTTCTGGTTAATAAAACAAAAATTGGCAAGGCAATGCGCGCTACCTCGGAAGATGCAGACGCTGCCAGATTGATGGGTATTAACACCAATCATTCCATTGCATTTACATTTGGCCTTGGCTCCGGCCTTGCGGCTGTGGGCGCTGTGCTGTACTGCAACACATACCCAATGATTACCCCCTATATGGGTGGCCTTTTAGGCCTAAAAGCTTTCGTTGCGGCTGTTTTGGGCGGCATCGGCAGCATTCCCGGCGCTATGCTGGGCGGCTATGTGTTGGGTGTTGCGGAGAGCCTTACAAAGGGTTACATCTCTAGCAGCTTTACCGACGCCGTAGTCTTTGGCATCCTCATTCTTGTTTTGTTGGTTCGCCCTGCGGGCCTGCTCGGCAGGAATGTTAGCGAAAAGGTTTAAGGGGGCGCAAAGAAGCATGAATCGAAAAAAAGCCGTTGTTTACGGCGTTATCTTTGCTATAATCGTGGCTATTTACGCCTTGGTTACAGCGCTTACGAGCGCTGGTGTGCTCAATACGTATTACTCCGGCATTCTCATTATGGTTTGCATTAATATTATTTTGGCAACAAGTTTGAACCTTTCTACCGGTTTTTTGGGTCAGCTCATTTTGGGCCATGCCGGCTTTATGTCCGTTGGTGCTTATGCCGCTGCGCTTTTCACCCTGCGCGCCGGTATGCCGGATTCGATCGATTTTCCGGTTGCTCTCATTGTAGGCGGATTGACCGCCGCATTGTTCGGCCTCATTATCGGTATTCCCGCATTGCGCCTGAAGGGTGACTATCTTGCGATTATTACGCTGGGATTTGGCGAAATCATCCGCGTTATTATTATTAATCTCGGGTTTACCGGTGGGGCAAGAGGCCTGCGTGGTATTCCCAGAGATACAAACTTCACTTGGGTGTTCCTGTTGGCGGTGCTAACGGTTGCTATCATTTTTGCGTTCATCCACACCCGGCACGGCCGCGCGGTCATCTCCATTCGTGAAGATGAAATTGCTGCCGAGGCTTCCGGTGTTAATACCACCTACTATAAGCTGCTGGCGTTTATTATGTCTGCTTTCTTTGCAGGGATTGCCGGTGGTTTGTACGCACACCATATTGGTATTTTGAACCCAACTAAATTCGATTTTAACTATTCTGTTGAAATCTTAGTTATGGTTGTTTTGGGTGGAATGGGCTCGATTACCGGTTCGGTCATTGCCGCCGTTGTGCTTACCATTTTGCCGGAGGCACTGCGCGACTTTGCAAGCTACCGCATGCTGGCGTATTCCATTGTACTCATTTGTGTAATGTTGTTCCGTCCCTCCGGTTTGCTGGGACAATATGAATTCTCTTTAACCCGCTTGTTTGATAAGCTGAGCGGCTCAAAGGGAGAGAAAACGACGAAGAATTCCGCATCTGGCGGAGAAAAGGGGGCGTAACGGGTGCCACTTTTAGAAACGAAACATTTGGGAATTGCATTTGGTGGCCTTCGCGCCTTGGAAGATGTGAATTTTAAACTAGAAGAAAATCAGATTATGGGGTTAATCGGCCCAAATGGCGCTGGTAAAACCACTGTATTTAATCTGTTGACGCAGGTATACCAGCCAACGGAGGGTACCATTGAGCTGGAGGGCAAAAGCATTATCGGTAAGAAAACCTATGATGTTACCCGTGGGGGAATTGCCCGTACGTTCCAGAACATTCGCCTGTTCAAAGACATTTCTGTTTTGGACAACGTTCGCATTGCTATGAACTACCAGATGAAGTATTCGGCGCTTGCTGGTATTTTGCGTTTGCCCTCCTATTGGAAGGAAGAAAAGGCAATGACCGAGCGTGCGATGGATTTGCTCTCTGTTTTTAACCTGCAGGATTTGGCTCATTCCAAGGCCAGAAACCTGCCCTATGGTCAGCAGAGAAAGCTTGAAATTGCCCGTGCTTTGGCGGCTTCTCCGAAGGTTTTGCTGCTGGATGAGCCGGCTGCCGGTATGAACCCAACCGAAACACGCGAGCTGATGGAATCCATTCAGCTGATTCGCGACCGTTTCTCTATTTCCATCCTATTGATTGAGCACGACATGAGCTTTGTCATGGGAATCTGCCAGCACTTGGTTGTGCTGGATTACGGCAGAATTATCGCAGAGGGCAACGCGGAAGACATTCGCACAAACCCCAAGGTAATTGCGGCGTATCTGGGAGGAGAATAACATGGGCGCAATGCTTTCAGTGCAGGATTTGGTCGTGAATTACGGCTCGATTCGTGCCATTAAAGGAATCTCATTTGAGGTAAATCAAGGGGAAATCGTTACTCTCATCGGTGCAAACGGTGCGGGTAAAACGACGACCCTGCATGCTATTTCTGGATTAGTGAAAACCAAAGGCGGTACCGTGAATTTTTGCGACAGTGATTTGCTTGGTACCGAGCCGCATAAAATTTTGGGGCTTGGCATGGCACACGTGCCGGAAGGCCGCCGTGTCTTTTCTCGTATGACAGTTATGGAAAACCTCCAGATGGGCGCATACATTCGCAATGACGCCTCTGGCATCTCTGAGGACTACGACATGGTGTTTGACCGCCTGCCACGCCTCAAGGAGCGCCGTAAGCAGGCTGCGGGTACACTTTCGGGTGGCGAACAACAAATGCTTGCCATTGGTCGTGCGCTCATGGGGCGCCCGAAGATGCTGCTTCTCGATGAACCCTCTATGGGTCTATCACCGCTGTTGGCGGGAGAGATATTCAAAATCATTTCAGATGTTAACGATACCGGCGTTACCGTTCTTTTGGTTGAGCAGAATGCAAAAAAGGCGCTTGAGATTGCAGACCGTGCCTATGTGCTGGAGACCGGCAAGGTCGTTATGTCTGGCAATACCGATGAGCTTGCCGATAACGAAGAGGTTCGCAAGGCTTACCTGGGTGGCTAATTTTTATATTTTAGACGAATAAGAGGCGCAGATTTAATAAATCTGCGCCTCTTATTTAGAACAAGGAAAGAATATAAGAATTGCCATCTATTGCCTGTTGTTGCAATTCTACAATTGGCATAATCTTACCATATAGGTAATTGAGTAATTAATGCACTAATACCACTGGATATAAGACTGCCAGAAACTTCAATTGCCAATTCTTTAATAGTATTAAGAGCTTTTTTAATTTTCGAAGGTTCTTCATCTCTTTTAACCATTTTAATAGCGTCTGCTACAGCCTTTTTGATTTCATCTGATTTATCACCAAAATCCTCTAGAAAATCGTCACTTTCAAACGATTTGTTTATTTTATAAAGAATTTTCAACACTTGCTCATAATCAAAATTGTTTTCTACCACCATACTTTGTGCTGAATTATTAATACCCTGTAGCAAATGTGAACCTATAACATCACCACCAATGTATAGTGTGTTTATTACTTGTCCCTTTTCCATATAGTCCTCCAGTCTAGCCGCCGCATTACCAGCGTCTTGCATTGTTACAAAATAATCTCTACCTCGCCCATAAATTTCTTCAGCTACTTTAAAATCAGGATTGCCATAGTCTCTCCAACATTTTAAATCTCCTTTATAGGTCTGCCCATATTCACGATTAAATTCTACTGATTTCTGACCAATACTTCTCAGTAAATTAACTTCTTTTTCCGTTATGCAACTGTTCTCAATAGCGGATTTTATTAAAGTTAAGTCAAATAATATTGTGTTAAAATAAGAAATTGTGGAAATAACAGTGAGTTGAAAGTCAAAAGCAATTTTATCCCAAAAACCACTTTGATGTAATATGTTTTTTTGTTCCAAAATAAAATTTTTTTTATTATTAGTATAATTTATCCAACCTATTATATCTTCAAGTATATCGTGTAATGACTGCTCCTCGTATGAAGTTGCCCCACCAAATATTCCTTGAGCCATAAAAACACCCCTTCAATATATAATATTTACATTACCTACATTTTACTATTCAAGCATTATCCTATTGAGTTGTTTATTATTCCTATAACAACAATCAATCCATCCCGTGACCTGCATGCAGTCATTTAAAATCTATATTTTACATCCATTATATACCAGCACACCATACAACTCAAGAATCAAGGATGCATTCTCTATATTGCTTTAAGAATAAACCACAAATAAACCCCATTCAGCATATTCAAAGCATTGTATAGACAAAAAGAAAAAGCCTTGAAACCCAATGGCTTCAAGGCTTTTTATGGCAGGGGCAGAAGGACTTGAACCCTCGGCACGTGGTTTTGGAGACCACTGCTCTACCAACTGAGCTATACCCCTATCTTATTCTGTAAAAAACAGAAGTGCGGATATTATAGTATCATTTTATGGATGTTCTGTCAATATGTGTGTTGCATTTTTTCCTATACAAAGATTCTTTCTTAGCACTTGACATCTTTCTTATCACCCGGTATAATTATTTTTATGTTATACGGGATAACTAATACCCCTGCCTGGTGGCGGAGGGGAGGGAAAATAAATGGCTGAAATCAGAATCAAAGACAATGAATCTTTGGACAGCGCTCTGAGACGCTTTAAGAAGCAGTGCGCCCGAGCCGGAGTGATTGCCGAGGTTCGTAAGAGAGAAGCTTACGAGAAGCCTTCGGTAAAGCGGAAGAAGAAGTCTGAAGCCGCACGTAAACGCAAGTTTAAGTAAGTTCAAAGTGGATGAAAAGCGGGCTGATTCAGCCCGCTTTTTTAACCATATAAAGAAGTTTTTGGGTAGAGTTATGTGAGAAGAGGAGAGAGGGTATGTCGTTGTTCTTGCCTACGGCTGCGGTGGACAGAGTTACCGACATTACGCCGCAAATGATTAGAGGGATGGGTGCGAGCGCCATAATATTGGATGTGGACAATACCCTTGCCACCCATGGCTCACCAGTGCCGCTAAAAGGCACTGTAGAGTGGGCTCGTGCCATGCAAGAGGCAGGCCTGCTGGTTGTTATTGTTTCGAATAATTTCAAAGAGCGTGTAGCGCCCTTTGCTGATAAATATGGCTTGCCCTTTTTGTGCGTGGCCTTAAAGCCCCTGCCGTTTGCCTATTGGCGGGCAGCTCGCTTTCTGGGCGTTCCGCGCTCCCAGGCGGTAGCGGTGGGCGACCAAGTGTTTACCGATGTGATGGGTGCAAATCTTGCCGGTGTGAAATCGATTTTACTGCGCCCCAGTGACCCAGAGACGAGTATGTCTTTTCGTGTTCGCAGGCGTTTGGAAGAACCAATTCGCCGTAAGATGGAGCAGCGCCAAGCGAAAGAGAAAAATAGTCGGGAGTGAAAAAAGATGGGTAAAAAACGGGTGCTGGTTTTGTTGGGGCCTAACCTGAATATGGTAGGGGTCCGCGAAAAAGGCGTGTATGGAGATGAAACTGCCCAGAGCATTGAAGCGCAGATTCGCGAATATGCGGAAAAGCTGGGCTTTGAGTGTGAGATTTTTCAGTCGAACTGGGAGGGCGCCCTTATTGATAAGATCCATGAGGCGAAAGGTGTGTTTGATGGCGTGGTACTCAATGCCGGCGCACTAACCCATTACAGCTATGCACTGCGTGATGCAGTTGCCTGTTTGCGAATCCCATTTATTGAAACTCATATGTCGAACGTGTTTGCTAGAGAGCCGTTCCGTGCCCACTCGGTATTGTCTGAGGTTTGCGCAGGCGTTGTCTGCGGGTTTGGCAAGAATAGCTACTTTTTAGCGCTGGAGGCTCTGAAGGGCCTGATGTAACGAAGGGAGTCTTATTTCATGATAACCGCCGTGGAACAATTGCAGCAGGTGCTGCGGGATCATATGCTCGAGCAGGAGGCGGACGCCGCGCTGGTAACGTCCTCACAGAACCGCTTGTATTTAACCGGCTTTCCATCTTCGGCTGGTTGGGTACTCATTACAGCACAAAAATCCTACTTTATTACGGATTTTCGCTACTTTGAAGCGGCCGAGCGTCATGTCAAATCTTGCGAAGTTGTTTTAATGAGCCGCCTCTCCGAAAACCTTCGTGAGATTGTACAGGCCCACGGTATTAAGAATGTTTTGGTGGAATATGCTAGCCTTAGTCTTGCAGATGCAAAGAATTACCGCGATATGTTTGGTACAATGGGCGTGCAAACGGTGGAGGACAGTACGCTAGACCGCCTTTTGCGTGGTCTGCGAGCCATTAAAACACCTCAGGAGCTGCAAAAGCTGCGCGATTCTCAGGCGATTACCGACGCGGCTTTCTCGCAGGTGTTACCCATGCTGCGCCCTGGGCTAACGGAGCGTGAGGTTGCGCTGGAGATTGAATTCTTTATGCGCCGCAGTGGTGCCGAAGGGGTTGCGTTTGAGCTGATTGTGGTCTCCGGTGCAAATGGTTCTATGTGCCACGGTGTGCCTTCGGAAAAGAAAATCGAGTCCGGCGATTTGGTGACCATGGATATTGGTGCCTTGCTTGACGGCTACCATTCCGACATGACCCGAACTGTAGGAATTGGGCATTTGTCGGAGGAGCAAACGCGTGTGTACCATACGGTGCTTACCGCTCAGCTCGCCGCCATTCAAAAGGCAGCTCCTGGTGTGGTATGCAGTGAGGTAGACCGTGCTGCACGTGAGATTATTGACCGGGATTACCCCGGAACCTTTGGTCATAGCACGGGCCACGGAGTAGGGGTAGAAATACATGAATGGCCGAATTTTGCCCCCAGCTGCCAGGAGGTTTTACAGCCCGGCATGGTAGTGACCGTAGAGCCTGGAATTTACCTGCCTGGTAAATTTGGAGTGCGAATTGAAGACATGATCGCGATTACCGAGGACGGCTGTGAGGACTTAACTGCCTCCGATAAATCGTTGCTTATTCTACCATAAAACTCGATTCACCAATAAATACCATCGAAAAATAAGACGTTTTTTCTTTATAGAATATCATTTACAGGCGTAAGTGGAGTTTTGCCTCCAATTTACGCCTGCATTTTTTGTAAAAACACGTAAAAAACAGTCATAATATGCTTTTCCGTCTCAAAATAGTCAAAAGAGTGTTGATATTGTCAACTTGCACGGTGTATAATAAAGAACGCAGAAGTCTACGGATGTGGGCTGTAATATGTATGTAACGGAGGAAAAGTGAGATGTTTGAAGAGCTGATTGCACAGCTGGAGGGCAAAAACAGAAGACTTGTGTTCACAGAAGGTTCGGAACCCAGGATTCTGAGTGCGGCCGTTCGTCTTCATCAGCAGGGGATTCTCGTGCCGGTGCTGCTCGGCGACCCGGCTGAGATTGAAGCCGCCGCAAAAGAAGGCGGTTTTAACATTGAGGGGATTGAGATTGTAGACCCCGCTAATTTCGAGAGATTCGACGAAATGGTAGACAAAATGGTGGAACTGCGTAAAGGCAAAATGGATGCAGATGCCTGCAGAGCTGCACTTGCCAAAGGCAACTATTTTGGAACCATGCTTGTAAAAATCGGCTATGTAGATTGCCTGCTCGGTGGCGCAACCTACTCAACAGCAGACACGGTTCGGCCTGCTTTGCAGCTGATTAAAACAAAGCCCGGCAACAAAATTGTTTCAAGCTGCTTTATTATGTACCGAGTGAAAGACGGTAAGGAAGAGAAGTATGCAATGGGTGACTGCGCAATCAACATTGCGCCGAACGAAGATGAGCTGGTTGAAATCACTATGGAGACTGCTCGCACTGCCCGCTTGTTCGGTATTGACCCGCAGGTTGCATTGCTCTCTTACAGCTCCTTTGGTTCTGGTAAAGGCGATTCGGTTACCTTAATGCAGAATGCTACGGCTAAGGTTAAGGAAGCAAACCCCGATTTCCCCGTGGATGGCGAATTGCAGTTTGACGCTGCGTTCTCTCCCGAGGTTGCGAAAACCAAGGCAAAGGGAAGCACTCTTGCCGGCCATGCCAATACCTTTATTTTCCCGGATGTAGATGCCGGTAATATCGGTTACAAAATCGGCCAGCGTTTGGGCGGTTTCGAAGCTTACGGCCCGCTGCTGCAAGGTCTCAATGCTCCGATTAACGATCTTTCCAGAGGCTGCAATGCTGAGGAAGTCTATAAAATGGCAATCATCACCGCTGCACAAAAGTAATTTTGCGCTTCGGTGGTACCGAAAAGCCGCTGTACCAATACGGTACAGTGGCTTTTTCATAGCTATTTGCTTTTAATTGAAAAAATAGAGAAGAAATAGAATATAAGAGAACAAAAAATCCCTCTGGCGAACCAAAGGGATTTGTGTTTTATAGAAGTGGCTTTTACCGGCGCCGTGGCGGCGTGCTGGCGCTGCTGCTCTCATCAACAGAATCGGAGGCTTCAAACTGCATTTTGCGTCGGAGTAAAATATCACGCTGCTTCTCGAACACGTATTGCATCACGGCTTCTTGATCGCGCTTGTCGCGGAAGAAGAAACGGGAGCGGTATTCGTATTGACCATACAGCTCTCTGGATTCATCCGGTGAACCAGCATGCAGAACAATTGCTTCTACGGCAATCATATGGTCCTTAAGCGGTAGGGTACAGTCAATGGGCTCTTCTTCGGAAAGTAGGGTAGGCGAAAGAAAACACAACCCACCTCCACTAATATTTTCACCAGTAGCAAAGTGCACAGGGAGTACTCCGTTTGCATCCGCTCCAAGCATGGGGCGGGTATATGTAAAATCGAAGGTAGTATTTACGCGGTAGAACTCACGGCGCTGAATGGATTCCAGCTTACCGATTTGTATTTTCACAATGGCTACGTTATTTTCTACGTAGTTTGCAAGAACCTTGCCGTCGGTTCGGTATAGCCCGGTTTGCGCGTAAAAAATAAACTCATAATCCTCAAAGGTGGTAAGCCGAATGACTTGCCCTTTAAAAATGGGAGTATAAATTAATAGGGTTTGCTCATCTACAATGGTGTCAATATAGCTCATGTAAGAACGCTTGGGGCCGTCACTAACTTTAACGCTGATGTTGATTTTATCACCTGGGTTGATATAGGATGATCTCATGAAAGTTCTCCTTTCCCATATTGAATGGGAATGCAGGCTGAGCAATTCTCAGAGTGCCTTTAATTCCATTTATTTTTTATGGTATGAAGATATACAGGAACGGGTGATACGTAGCCTCTTAATAAGAAAAGTTACAGTTCATTGACTTTAGATACAGAAAGGATATGGAAAGCACGCAAGTGCAAGATGTATCGATTATAGTAAAATTTTGGTTCTTTTTGTATTATACCATGCGCGATGCAATCGCACTATCTAATTTAAGAAAAGAATGAAAAATATTTTTTATAAAAGAATTCGTGAAAAGCGTATGGAAACGTCGTGTTTTCTAAACTTTATCAGATAATGCTTGAAAAACGGGAAAAAATATTATAAACTATGGGATAGTAAATAATAATTTGGAGGAATAGAACCCATGATATCAGCAGGCGATTTTCGCAATGGCGTGACCTTTGAAATGGACGGCAACGTTGTCTCCATTATAGAATTCCAGCACGTCAAGCCTGGAAAAGGCGCGGCGTTTGTCCGTACCAAGATTAGAAATGTAATCTCCGGAGCTGTGACAGAAAGAACCTTTAACCCCAATGATAAATATCCCACTGCCTTTGTGGAGCGCAAGGACATGCAGTATTTGTACAGCGACGGTGATCTGTACTATTTCATGGACAATGAGACCTATGAGCAGATCCCGATTAATAAGTCTGTTTTGGGTGATAACTTCCGTTTTGTAAAAGAAAATATGGAATGTAAGGTTCTCTCTTACAAGGGCAATGTGTTTGGGGTAGAGCCGCCCAACTTTGTTGAGCTGCAAATTACCGAAACAGACCCCGGCTTTAAGGGTGACACTGCAACCAATGCAACTAAGCCTGCTACACTGGAGACCGGCGCTGTTATTCGTGTGCCGCTGTTCATTGACCAGGACGAAATGATTCGTATTGACACCAGAACCGGTGAATATATGGAGCGTGCATAACGCATAATCTTTATTGATTATCACGTTGTGCGGGCATTTATTTTGCTTTACGGTGCAGGCAAAAGCAAACGCTTTGGGCGCTGAAAGAGCATGGAATCATCCGCTTGCCAAACGGTTTATCTTTTTGGCAAGCTTGATGATATATGATATATTAATGAAAAGGGGGCATCATTATGACCAACACAGAGAAAGTGGCTTACATCCGTGGCCTGACCGAGGGTCTTGAGCTGGATACGGACAAGAAAGAGGTTAAGGTACTCAATGCAATTATTGATTTGCTGGATGATATTGCGCTGACCTTGGCGGATATTGAGGCGGATCACGAAGAGTTGGCAGATCAGCTCGATGCTGTTGACGAGGATCTGGGTACGCTGGAGGAGGAATTCTACGGCGACGAGGATGAAGACGAGGAATATGATGCTGATGACGATGATTGTTATTACGAGGTAACCTGCCCGGCATGCAACGAAACGCTTTGCTTGACAGAGGACATCATCAATGAAGGCCATATCGATTGCCCGAGCTGCGGTGAAAACCTGGAGTTCGATTTGGAAGGCCTTGTGGAGGAAGACGAAGATGGCTGCGGTTGCGGCTGTGAGCATCACCACCACTGATATTTAAGTGGGACAAACCTACTTTGGGAAAACCGGTGCCGTGTGCACCGGTTTTTTCGTGAAAAGATGGCAGAAAACAATTTGATGATAGTTTGATGATAGTATAAGTGGGTTCCTGAAAGCTTGGCTTTGGCAATACAAAATGGTTTGCAAAATAGGAACAAGAGATGGAAAAGAGGGATTTCATGAACATGATGAAAAGAATCACAGGTTTCGTTTTGTCTGCACTTGTGCTGGCATTGAGTGCAGGTTGCGCTAGCCAGCCGGCTGCTTCCTCCTCTGCGGCTGTTCAGCCAGAGAGCAGTATGGCATCCGCTACTGTGGAGAAGAAAGCACTGCGCGTAGGTGTGCTCAAAGGCCCGACCGGTCTTGGTATGCTGCAGGTTATGGAAAACAACAGCCAGAAAACGGCTGCCAATGAATATAGCTTTACCGTTGCTGGCAGCCCGGATGAGGTTGTGGCAAAGCTCGTCTCCGGTGAGCTAGATGCCGCCGCTGTTCCTACCAACCTTGCGGCTACACTTTACAATAAAACGAATGGCAAAGTGCAGCTTGCCGCAATTAATACACTGGGGATTTTATATTTGGTCACCAGTGATGAAAGCATAAAGAGCATTGCAGACCTAAAGGGCAAGAGCATTGTGTCCTCCGGTCAAGGTGCTGTGCCCGAATATGCTTTGGATTATATCTTATCGGCAAACGGTCTGAAAAACGATGTAAAGGTACAATACCTTACCGAGCATAGCGAGGTGGCCTCGCAGCTTTTGGCAGGTAAAATTACGGCGGCAGTTCTGCCAGAGCCGTTTGTAACACAGGTAACCACCAAAAATGCAAAGCTGAAACCCGCCTTGAATTTTACAACGGAATGGGATGCCGCTGTGAAAAAGGCCGACCAAGGTGCGAGTGTTCTTACCATGGGTGCACTTGTTGTACGCAGTGAGTATACAGAACAGAATCGCGGTGCATTCAACGGCTTTTTGGCGGAGTACCAAAAGTCGGTTGAATATGTGAATCAAAACCCACAGCCGGCAGGTGCTTTGTCTGAAAAATACGGGATTATGCCTGCCGCGGTAGCGCAAAAAGCAATCCCCAACTGCAACATTGTATTCATCGCAGGAGAAGATATGCGTGTGAAAGCGGAAGATTTCCTCAAGGTTCTTTCGAACTACAATCCCAAATCCATTGGCGGTGCTTTTCCGAAGGATGACTTCTATTACCAGAATAATGCCGGATGAGTAGGGCGGTTATTCCTCGTGTGGTGCGTACACTGAGCGTAGCAGTGTTTTGGCTTGCCGTGTGGCAGCTTCTTTACCAAAGTGTGGGACAGGAGATACTGTTGGTGTCTCCTGCCCAGACTTTGCTTCGTATTATTACATTGTCACAGCAGGCAGATTTTTGGCTTTCTGCGGGTGTTTCGCTCTATAATGTGGCGCTTGGCTTCTTGTGTGCATCATTTCTGGGAATTGCGTTTGGGGCACTTTGCAGCCGGTTTCATTTATTATATGAGCTCATTTACCCGCTGCTGAGTGCGGTAAAGGCTACACCGGTTGCTTCTTTTATTATACTGGCGCTTGTTTGGATTCAGACGCCTCAAGTACCGGCATTTATTGCGGGTCTTATTGTGTTGCCCATTGTTTTTAGCAATGTGTGCCAAGGGGTTGCCTCAACGGAGCGTGAACTGCTGGAGATGGCACACGTTTTTCGTTTGAGCTGGTGGAAAACATTGCGGCACGTTTATATTCCAACGGTAATGCCTTATTTGGCGGCGGCATTTACAACGGGGATTGGTTTGGCGTGGAAAGCCGGTGTTGCGGCGGAGGTTTTGGCAAATACAAGAGAGTCCATTGGCGGTCGTATTTACGGTGCGAAAATCTACTTGGATACTACCGACCTATTCGCGTGGACGGTTGTGGTCATCGTGATGAGTGTGGCATTGGAACGGCTGCTTTTGGTGTGTCTTCGCCGCATACCTTGGGGGGAGGGGAAACGTTGAAGCTGGAACAGTTAAACCTCCGGTTCTCGGAGCGCACCGTGTTAAAAGATTTCTCTTTGGAATTGCCAGACACCGGTACCGTTTGCCTATTTGGCCCCTCCGGCTGTGGCAAAACAACATTGCTTAACTGTATCGCGGGAACTCAGAAGCCAGAAAGTGGGAGTATGTTAGGGCTTTCGGGCAAGAAAATATCGTATGTATTTCAAGAGAGCCGACTTTTGCCTTGGTCCACTGTACAAGAGAACATAGAGCTGGTGCTTCCTGCGGGAAGTGAGAAAACCGCACGCGAGTGGCTGTCTGCCGTGGGACTGCTTTCGTATGCCGGGCAGTACCCAAGGGAGCTTTCAGGAGGGCAGCGGCAGCGAGTGTCTTTTGCGCGCGCTCTTGCATTTGGTGGCGATGTATTTTTGCTCGATGAACCGTTTCATGCACTCGATTATGCAGCCTCACAAGAGATGGCAGAGCTGTTAAAGCAATCTTTTTCAAATGCACTCAACATTTTAGTTACTCACAATCAAGAGGAAGCGGAGCGGCTTTCCGACATCATTTATTTTTTAGAGGGTCCGCCACTGCGAGTGGTAGGAGTGCAAAAGTGCTCTCTGCAATAATATGGTTCGTTTTCGGAATAATAGAACGAAAGCGAGTATCGGAAGTCGTCGAATTCACGAATTTCATATTTCTTTTGTTGTTTGATTGTGATATACTCTATGAGTTGATATTTTACAATGGCATTCGGGAGTAGTTTACATGAAGAGTAAAAGGGTTAGTTTTTTTTACACGGTGTTGCAAATAATGTTGGACATCGTGTGTGTCTATGCCAGCTATTGGATTGCGTTTATTCTGCGGCTGGATAATAATATTACCCCAAATTATGTGGATGCTTTCCATCGCTTTATGCCTTGGGCGGCAGTTATTTGTGTTGCAGTTTTTACGTTTGCAAAGTTTTATACGACCATGTGGCAATTTGCCAGTGTAGATGAGCTGATTCAGATTTGCTTTGGTACAGGCTTTGCCAGTGTACTTTTGCTTGTGCTGGGCTATACCTTGTTTAATCCAGAACGTTTCCCATTTACGGTGTATGTAATGGGTGGTATTTTACTGCTTTTATTTGTTGGTTTTTCACGCTTTAGCTTCCGTCTGATGCGTAGAGCAAGAAAAAAGAACCAAATGGCAAGAAGCAAGGACAAGGAAGAATTCCACCGTGTTATGATTATTGGGGCAGGTGAAACCGGCTCTATGATTATAAAAGAAATGAAAAGCGCGCCTGAAACCAGTGGTATACCCGTTGCGGCAATTGACGATAACCGTGCCAAGCGCGGCAGCCGCATTCATGGTGTAAAGGTAGTAGGTGGCCGTGAAAGCATTGTACGCATGGCAACTCGCTACAATGTAGATCAAATTTTGCTTGCGATACCAACTTCGAAAAAAAAGGATTTGCAGGAAATACTGCATATCTGTTCCAAAACGGGCTGTCAACTGAAAACCGTACCAGAATACAGTGAGGTTTTGGAGAACGGCGTAGATACAAAATCCATTCGCGATGTGGAGATCACCGACCTGTTAGGGCGAGATGAAATTACACTGGATGTTGATGAAATCTGCGGTTATCTTAAAGATAAAACGGTTCTTGTAACCGGCGGTGGCGGCTCCATTGGCTCTGAGCTGTGCCGCCAGATTGCACTGTTTAATCCGAAGAAAATTATCATATTCGATATTTACGAAAATAATGCGTATGACCTGCAAAATGAGCTATTAATGCGTTTTAAGCGCCTGAATTTAGAGGTTTTAATTGGTTCTGTACGCGACGCAAGCCGCCTGAACCATGTGTTTGAGGTTTGCCGCCCAGACGTTGTGTTCCATGCGGCGGCGCATAAGCATGTGCCCTTAATGGAGCTAAGCCCTGGCGAAGCGGTAAAAAACAATGTGTTTGGCACATTAAATGTGGCAAAAGCGGCAGATAAATACGGTGTAAAGCGCATGGTATTGATTTCTACCGATAAAGCGGTAAATCCCACAAACGTAATGGGTGCTACTAAGCGCATTTGTGAGCTGATTATTCAGTACTTTAGCCGTAACAGCAAAACAGACTACGTGGCTGTTCGTTTTGGCAACGTGCTGGGCAGTAACGGCAGTGTCATCCCATTGTTTAAAAAGCAGATTGCCTCTGGCGGACCGGTAACGGTTACCCACCCAGACATCATTCGCTATTTTATGACGATTCCCGAAGCAGCGCGCTTGGTTCTTCAAGCGGGCGGTATGGCAAGGGGCGGTGAGATTTTTGTGCTCGATATGGGTCAGCCTGTAAAAATTGCAGACCTTGCACGTAATTTGATTCGTCTTTCGGGCTATGAGCCAGACCAAGACATTAAAATTGTTTATACCGGTCTACGCCCCGGCGAGAAGCTGTTTGAAGAGCTGTTGCTCGACAGTGAGGGCGGCTGCGCAAAAACCTCTCATGAGCTGATTTACATCGGCACGCCGATTCCATTCAACGAGGCAACGTTCCTCAGCGAGCTGGATGACCTTCGCCACTGTGCGGGCATTAACAACGTAAAGATGATGGAAATCATTCATCGTTTGGTGCCAACCTACAGCGGCCATGCGGAGAAGAGCGATGCTCTTGCACAGGTGGAGGAAGAGACAGAAGAATAAAGCTTTTGCTAACGAAAAGAGCTAGTGGCTTTTGGCCGCAGGCTCTTTTTTAATATTTATTAATGGCGGTGTAGAAATTCAAAGATGGGTATGGTAAAATTATACAATAAGATAAAAACGAGAGTTTTATGCATATTACAACCGATTTTGGAGCAGATGAAATGCAAATAATCCGCATTTCCATTGCGCAGACATGACATTATCATTCTCATTTGTACTATTTTTATATATTAAAGCCAAAGCGTATCAAAAATGTAACTTCCGTTCTTAAACAAAGATTTCAATAATACACGGGAGTAAAAGGAAATTAATTAAAAAAGGGGACAGTTCTATGAAAAAGTTGTTTTTGTGCTCGTCTTTTCAGGATGTTGCGAAATTTTTGCCAGAGTTTATCCCAAATGACTTGGAGGGAAAGACCGTCACATTTATTCCGACTGCCGCTTTACATGAGAAGGTCAATTTTTTTGTAAAGTCCGGTAAAAAAGCTTTAGAAAAAATGGGGCTAACGGTAGATGAACTGGAGGTTACGACAGCAACTCCATCTGAAATTATTGAAAAGCTGCAAAAGAACGATTTTATTTATGTTTCGGGTGGGAATACGTTCTTTTTGCTTCAGGAACTGCGCAGAGTTGGTGCAGATAAGCAAATCGTTGAGCAAATAGAAGCTGGAAAGCTATACATTGGGGAATCAGCCGGTTCCTTGATTTTGGCTCCCAACATTGAATATGTAAAACAGATGGATGATTGCAAAGAGGCTCAAGAATTAACAAGTTTTGATGCTCTAAATGCAGTCGGATTTTATCCTTTGCCGCATCAAAATAGTTTCCCGTTTCAAAAAGTAGTAGAAAAAATTGTTGCGAATTACAATGAAAAAATACCGTTAAAGACAATTACAAATGCGCAGGCCATCCTTGTGGACGGCAGCGACGTTAAAATTGTGGGATAAAAGACCAAGGCAGTAATTTTTCGCTTTGCTGAAAAGGGCTGATGCAGATAGAATCCCGGGGAGAGATAGAAATGAAGGTTTTGGTAAGCGCTTGTTTGGTAGGCGAAAACTGTAAATACAACGGTGGCAATAATTACGATGAACAGGTAATGGAGTTCTTAAAGGGGAAAGAAGCGATTCTTATTTGCCCCGAGTTATTAGCTGGTTTAGGAGCACCGCGTAATAGCTGTGAAATTGTAAATGGACGAGTGTTTGATAATCAAGGTAACGACTTGGACGAGGCTTTCCGGGAAGGGGTTCGGCTTTCCCTTCAAAAAATAGGGGATGGGACAATCGATTTGGCCATTCTTCAGCCAAGGAGCCCAACCTGTGGCGTTCACCAAATCTATGACGGTACCTTTACTGGTAAGCTGATACCCGGGCAAGGCGTATTTGCCGCTGAATTAATCAAAAATGGTGTTCGGGTGATTGAGCCCTCGGAACTACAAACGATCCCCGAAGAGTGAGTTTGCAGTTTTCCAGTTCTGGCGGGAGTTGGAGGTAACTATTGGTAATTGCATATTTACTATTGTGGAGGGGCTAGACTGTCTTTATAATGGAAATAAATCCAATGTAAAATAATCCATGGAAAAAGACGGTATGACTGCGCTAACAAGTCAGGCCCAAACTGCAAGAGGAGAAATGTAATGAAAAAGCGACCTGTATGGGGAAAATGCTTAGCCGCGCTAATGACCGCCGTAGTACTGGTGCTGTCAGCAGTTCCGGCAGGGGCACAGCAAAGCACAGCAGCTCACACGCTAATGATGGACACCAGAAGCTACCAAATGGCACCCGGTAATCTTTACGATGTTAGGGTGGCCGTTAGCGGTACGAACACCAGCCAGTCGGATGTACGGGTCTATTCTTCTCGTGACTCCGTGGCAAAGGTAAGCCGCATTGCCGGAACAGATCGCTACCGTGTTACTGCACTGCGGGAGGGAACGACCTATATTACCTCTGAGGTGTATGGTGTTCACGCCTCGGTGCGGGTTACGGTTACAAAGGGCGTAAAACAGCAAGGGGAAGCGTGCAGAGCGATTACTGTAATTGGAACAGCCTCTTCCCAAACAGAAATGCGCGCTGTATGGATTCCCTACATGAGCCTTGATATGAGCTCACAGGCAGACCATAGCGAGGCAGCGTTCCAAAAAAGGTACGATTCACTGCTTGCTCAAGCGAAAAATAGCGGGATGAATACCGTGATTGTTCATGTGCGTCCCTTTGGGGATTCTTTGTACCCGTCTTCTTATTACCCATGGTCGCACTTGCTTACCGGTACACAGGGGCAAGCACCGGGGTATGACCCACTTGCTTATATGGTTCAGGCAACTCACCGTGCGGGCCTGAAATTCCATGCTTGGGTGAATCCGCTACGCATTTCGCTGAAATCGTTACCAAGCTCTTTTTCTTCGGATAACCCTGCGGTACAGTGGAAAAATGATTTCTCCAAATCGAATTGGACAATGAGCTGGAACAGCGAATGGTATTATAACCCCGGTGTCGCTGAGGTGCGTGACCTTATTACATCCGGTGTGCGAGAAATTGTTCAAAACTATGACGTAGACGGCGTTCAGTTCGATGATTATTTTTACCCCACAACCGCCACTTCGATAGATAGTGAATCGTATCAAGCAAGCGGAAGTTCTCTGCCGGTGCTCGACTGGCGCCTACAAAATATTAACACCCTGGTTTCTCAGGTATACACAGCGGTAAAGCAAACAAAGCCCAACGTATTGTTTGGAATCTCCCCACAGGCAAATCTTCAAAACAACCGGAATATGGGTGCTGATGTTGCCACTTGGGGAAGCCAAACCGGGTATGTGGATTACCTTTGCCCGCAGCTCTATGTGAACTCTAGCCATACAGTAATGCCGTTTGAATCTACGGCGGCAACATGGCGCAAGCTGGTATCGAACCAAAATGTAAAGCTGTATTTTGGCCTGGCGTTGTATAAAGCTGGCTCAAATGTGGATGGCGGCACATGGTTAACGCCTAGCTCTGTTATGGCATACCAGATTCAGAAGAGCAGAGGCCTTGCTTCCAATGGCTTTATGTTGTATTCCGCGGCCTATTTAGAGAACAGCCAGACCCGTACTGAAATGGATCAAGTAAAAAAGCTGCTTCGATTATCTTAAGCAGCGTGTAAAAAAGAGGAGCGGTTTTATAACCGCTCCTCTTTTTTAGCCTTATATCATAGAATATAAACTAGGTATTGAAGTGCATATACTTACGTGAAATCTTCCGGTAGCTAATTAAAGATGTTTTAAGTTAACCAGCATGTTATGAGAAAAAAACGAATACAGTATAAGTAATCGTTTAAAAAGAGTAAAAGGTATAGCTAATAGCTATAACAGTGTATAGAGAATAAGAGTTACCATATATGTTTACTTATATATTATAATGAGGTTAACAAAAGTATTAGGGAGGGCTTCACAATGAGCAAAAGATTCCACACGGTCGGTAGTTTACTGCGCCCCCAAAACCTATTGGGCTACAAACATCAAATCGAAGAGCGGGATGACATTACGTACCCATTCTACTCCGATTTTGAAGGCTATGAGCAATGCGAGCTTGAGGCAACCAAAGAGGTTGTAAAACAGCAAATACAGCATGACCTTGTGATAATAACAGACGGTGAGTATTCAAAATCGATGTGGCATCTGGATTTTGTTTGGGGCTTTGAAGGCGTGAGCCGCTATATTGCAGACCATGGCTATTTCTTCCGAGATAAAGACGACACCCAAAAATACGAAACACGCCGTGACATTGGGTTGCGCATTACTGCGCCCCTAAGCGGTAAGAACCACCATTTCATAGAGGTGTTTAAGCGTTTGCAATCCATTGCAGGAGAAAAAGAAACAAAGCTTTGCATCCCCTCGCCATCCCACATTTTCGGGGAACTCTCTTGGTCGGATAATATTGGTGGGAAAGATTCCGTCTATGCTACCACGCAGGAGCTTAAAGCGGGTTTAGTAAAGGCATACAACGAGTTTATTGCGGAGTTTGCCGCAGCAGGCGGGAAGATTTTGCAGATGGATGATTGCTTGTGGGAGCTTTTTGCAGACGACAATCCCAATTCCCCTTACACGGGAGAGAATGTGGATCAAGCTACGGTTCATGCCTTGGCATCCGAGTTTATCGACATTAACAATACCGTGATTGATTATGGGCACAGTCTTGGCCTGCAAATGTGGACGCATAACTGCCGCGGCAATTACGATTCCCGCAATATGGGAGGCGGTTCGTACCTCAAAATTGCGAATCTGTTCTTAAAGCAGCTCAAATATGACCGCTTCTTCTTAGAGTGGGATGACGACAGAGCAGGCTCTTTGGAGGCACTCGCCGTATTCCAAGAAAAACCAAATACCGACATTGTGCTTGGTTTGCTTTCCAGTAAAACGAATACGCTGGATGATGAAGAGCGTGTATTGCGTTTGCTCAATGAGGCAGCGCAAATCATCCCAAAAGAGCGTCTATTGTTATCTCACCAGTGTGGATTTGCCTCCTGCGACTGCGGCAATGAGCTCACACATGAAGAGCAGTGGGCGAAAATTGACCAAGGCCAGAAAATAGCCCTAGCATTTTGGGGAGAATAATTTAAAAATTTAATCTATGATACAAAAAAAGCTGGGTTTCTTTTTTTAAAGGAAACCCAGCTTTTTATGAACTGAAACACTTTGGTTAATAATAAAAACGTATAAATTTAATGTTGTAAAAATCGCATGCCAAAAGGTCATCCGAATCCGATTCGTTAATTAGAATATAGTTTGCGCCAACACCCAGCAATGTGCCCGTGCGGTCTGTCATGGTATTTGTGCCAAGCAAAAATTCAACGCGAACCCGGCGCCCAATTTGGGTGCGCAGGAATCCGTTTAAATATTGCAGGCTTTCTACTGTCATTGGCATGGGCTGTGTTAGGTCTGTAATTGCACCGGAAAAGCTCTCTGGTGGAGAGTTGGGTACAAACCCTGTCGGACCGGTGGTAGCTCCCTGCGTAAGTGACGCAGAGGGAGATGCGCCAGCGGGTTGTTGAAAATCTACCTGCTGGTATGGTGTAGTGGTAATTTGGGGAGTCATATTGGGCATGGTCTGTGGCGGGATTTGAGCCGCCATTTGAGCCTGCGCACTCGTGGTGGGCTGCATATTTTGTGCAGCGGCCTGCGGCCATCCACCCATTCCGCAGGATGGGCAAGGGCCAGATTGGGAATAAACCGCACTGTACCCCATGTTTGGTTGATTCATGGTGTCGTCACCTCATTATGTGAGTTTGTATTTTTCTGTGGGCGCGTAAAAGCAATGCTGATAAATATGGCTGTAAAAGGCACCAACGCCTCCGGGTGGGAATGAACTTGGGCAGGTAGGACGAAATGGATTAAAGTAGAATAGGCTGTTGCCTATGCCGGAAAATAAATCGCCAGCAATAATTGCGTCTGCGATTTCGTAGTGAATCTCTTCTGGATCCATATTATAGATATTTTGTGCGTTGTATTGTCCTCCTACCGTTGTCATCATGCAAGTAAACTGGCCGGGTTGTTCAATGATGTTACGGATGCTGCCGCCTTGGCTGACTCGAAAAAATTCGCCGTATGGAACGTTGGCTCTATTTGCCACTACGGTAGCTACCGCTTTCATTCCGGTATCGCCTTCGCCACCGGCTTCGCATTTTATCAGCCTTGCGAGCAATTCTCTTTCATTATAGGGCATATAGCTCATTCCTTGTTTGATACAATTTGCGAAAAATAGCCTTAACACAGTATATGGTTGTACTTTGATTCTGACACAAAATACTTTTTTAGCAGCAAACCCACATAAACCGCAGTGGAAGAATTATACTAATCAGTACCGTAATCTCATTTTTTGAATCAAAATGGATGCGGTTATAGGCATATGGCAAATTTTGCGTTTTACAGTTAGCAAAGAAAAGAGGGGGAGCATGAAAACCATTGTATTGTGTGGTAAACAGAGCGATACGGCTCTTTCGCAGGTGCTGCTCAAAGCTCTGTGCCGGCATGGTCGGGTGCAGTATTTTAACGGAACGTATTTGAAAAGTATTCCCGGTGAAGCGCCGGGCGTTTTTTGTATTTACGATTGCGAAAGACTGCCAGTGATCAACACACCAAACACCATTTTAGTGTTCAAAAACAGCTTTACACCCAGCGCGGGGAAAAGAGAGCTCCCTTATGGAATATCTGCTGTGTTTAGTTCGCGCTGTGAAAAGGCAGCCGAACAGCTTTTGGGCGAACCTGTGATTCCGGTGGCATGCGGTACTTCTTCCAAAGATACGCTCAGTGTTGCCAGCCTTACGGATGGTAGCGCTTGTGTAAGCCTTTTGCGAAGCTTATGTACCCTTACCGATGAAATCTTAGAGCCAAAAGACATTACCGTGGTTTTGCAAAATGAAATTGGAACGTATTCGTTGCTGGCTGCCTGCGCTGTATGCCTATTGTGTGGCATCGATTCAGAAAATGGATATTTTTTTTAATATTACAAAAAATTGTCAGTTATAAAAAATGTTTGATGGCACACAATAACTTTGCAGACGCACAAAGAGTTTTACAAAAAATTATTTAAAAAAAAGATTAGGAGTGTATTTTATTATGGCAAGCAATAAGAATGTTGTTCCTCAGGCTCGTGAGGCACTGAATAAGTTTAAGATGGAAGCTGCTTCTGAAGTTGGCGTAAACCTCAAGCAGGGTTACAACGGCGATTTAACATCCAGAGAAGCTGGCTCCGTTGGCGGCCAGATGGTTAAGAAAATGATCCAGTCCTATGAGCAGAACATGAAATAAAATCTGCTAAATGAAAGGAGCCTCATATCCAACCGGATATGAGGCTCCAATTTTTTAAGGAGGAGAGGTTTTTAAAAACAAATCAATCATTCTTAGCTTTCATAATCTTCTCGAATGCGCTGAAGGTCCGATTCGGAATCTGCTTTAATCCCGGTTGCGAGTAATAGTTGGTCGGTTTGTGGAAGAGAAGAAACATCCACGTCTATTATCTCAAACGGGGTATTCTCTTCGTTTTTAAAAATCCCGATTTTACCGTCATAGCTCCTCACCCAAAAGCCGCCCTGCTGGCTCGCCATGGCAGGCAGGTTACCGTTTTCTTGACTTGATGGGGCATTTGAGGTAAAATGAATCTGATTTTCTGCTGCAGAAGGGGCGAGATTGCCGCTCACCTGAGGACTGAAATGTGCAATCAGCATCAGGCCGACCAGGACCAATACGGTACACACGGCAAGACTGACGAATTTTTTCAAAAGGAATCACCTCAGCGATAGTATTAGTTCATGATGGGAAATTTATACATATCTGCAAGAATATCGGTATTTTGTGCCATCCTATAGATAGGGAACGGTTCCGGGCACAGTATAAGAACAGCAAAAGGAGGTGACCGCCTATGAGAAAAACCGATTTAAACAAGTACGTTGGTGCACCAGATACCAGCCGAGCCGGGAGTGCATCCATCGCCGCGCGCATTGCTGCAAGGGGAGTTGGCAGTATAGTGGCGGTTCTGGCAGTTGCCGGAGTAATTGTACTGGTTTTTTTAATCTCTTTTGTCATGAGTTTTCGCAATGAATCCATCAAAATGGATCTCAATAATTTAAAACTCAATTACACCAGCTTTATTTATGTGAATAACGAGTCGGATCAACCGGTGGAATACCAGCGGCTTTACAGCTCTGAGAACCGCATTTGGGTCGATTACGATAAAATTCCCAAAGACATGAAGAATGCGATGGTTGCAATTGAAGACAAGCGCTTTATGGAACATAACGGGGTAGATTGGCGCCGCACAGCCGGTGCAGTTACCACGCTGTTTACCAAGGGTGGCAGCTACGGTGGGTCTACAATTACACAGCAACTGGTAAAAAACATTACTGGCGATAACGAGGTAAGCCTCACCCGTAAGGTGAAGGAGATTTTTCGTGCCGTGAATTTGGACTCCCGTTATTCGAAGGAGCAAATTCTGGAGGCATACCTTAATGTAGTCAACTATGGCAGCGGGTGCCAGGGAGTACAGGCGGCTGCAAACCTGTATTTTGATAAAGACATCAGCCAGGCTACGCTCGCTGAGTGTGCGTCCATAGCGGCGATTACCCAGAATCCGTACAAGTACAATCCGCTTAATTTTCCAGAGAATAATAAAAATCGCCAGCAAATTGTTCTCAAAGAAATGCTCGACCAGCAAATGATTAGCCAAGATGAATACAACACAGCCATGGGGGACTCGAACCACATGGTGTTCGTGGGCAATAAAAACGAGAATGTAGTCAACGACTCACCGGTATGGAACTGGTATGTGGATGCTATGTTCGAGGATATTGTAGAAGACCTGCAGGCGACTCAGGGCATTTCGAAAGAAAAGGCCGTTTATATGATGTACCACGGCGGCCTTAAAATTTACAGCGCTATGGACCCGAAAGCGCAAAGGGTGGCAGAGGAGGTTGTCTCCGGCAACGGCATGCCGTCTGATAAAAAAATACAGTTGGGCTATTATATGATGGACTACAATGGGCGTGTGCTTGCCACCATTGGCCGCCGCGGTGAGAAAACCGGCAACCGCCTTTTAAGCTACGCGACAGACAGCCAGCGACAGCCCGGTTCCTCCATTAAGCCAATTGCTTCCTATGGCCCGGCAATTGACATGGGAGTTATCAATTATTCCTCCATTTTACCAGATGAGCCAGTAGACAATTATTTTGGCCCTGGAAAACCCGGCCCGAATAACTGGTATCGTAAATTTTATGGTTCCATTACGGTGCAGCGCGCGTTAGAAATTTCTTCCAATGCCGCCGCCGCACGTCTTGTAAAGAAAATTACCCCCAGCGTTTCGTATCGCTTTTTAACCGAGCAGCTTCACTTCACGCATTTAAACCCTAAAACGGATAGCGTGCAGATTTCGGCGATGGCAATTGGTGGTATGAATGGTGGTGTAACAGTAAAAGAAATGACCGCTGCTTACCAAATGTATGGCAACGGCGGCAAATACTTCAAACCGTTTACCTATTACTATGTGGAAGACCACGATGGGAATGTGATACTGGACAACCGTCAGAATGCGGGAACACAAGTGATTAAATCCTCTACGGCGACCATTATGAACCGTGTTTTACGTACCGTTGTATATGGTTCAGAGGGTACCGGTGGCGGAGCCGCCGTAAGCGGTTGGGAGGTATTCGGTAAAACCGGTACAACCGACGAAGATAAGGACAGCTGGTTTGTAGGCGGTACTGCTCAGTGTGTTGCTGGCATTTGGACGGGATATGAAACGCCAAAGTCTCTGTCTTATAACCAAAAAGAAAACTATACCCGGTATGCCACGAAAATCTGGAAGAGCATTATGACCCAGTATTTAGACGGAAAGCAGAAGGTGTCTTTCCCCACAGATTCCAATGTAGTTTCTGCAACCTTCCGTACCGATAACGGAAAGCTCTCTGGTGCAAATGTCGGTGTTGCTACGAAAACCGGTTGGTATGAACGTGGCAACATGCCAGAGGTAGACACCAGTCCACCAATAAATTCGGAGGTTAATTCCGAGGTGATTTCCGAGCCGGAGAATTCCGAACCAGAGAATTCACAAGGAGAATCGCAAGAGGAGTCCACTCCAGAAACAAGCTCTAAGCCGGACTGGGAACCATCAAAGCCATCGAAACCGGAAAATCCGCAGTCGTCTGCGCCCTCGTCCCATTCGCCTGCAAATGGGAATCACCCAGGGCAGGACAACAACGGCCTTTGGCTTCCGCCAGATACGTAAAAGAGCTCCGCAGAATAACAACGTAATCGCTAAAAGCGCCTGAAAAGAGATTTTTCAGGCGCTTTTTTTCCATTCCTTTGCATTGCTTCGTCAAAGCGTACTGCTTTTTTAAAAGTAAGATTCAGATTTTTACACTTTTTCCTATTGAAATGTACGTCGGAAAATGATAAACTGTATTTTATTACAATACAATAGTTCGTGGGTGGTGGACAATGAAAGAGTCAACTTTTTTTCTGGTGGATAAAAAGGTTCTGCCAAAGGTGTATTCCAAGGTTGTGGAAGCCAAGCAGTATATTATGAACTCTGAAGCCGCCAGCACGTCTGAAGCGGCACGGATGGCAGGAATCTCACGCAGTGTATTTTACAAATACAAAGACTCCGTGTACCCGTATCAGCCAGAGGCGACCAACCGTATTTTAACTATTCAAGCGGTGCTGTTTGACCGCCCCGGTGTTTTAATGTCGCTGGTGTCTGAGTTTTACGGAGCGGGAGCCAATATTTTAACCATTAATCAGAACATTCCGGTTGGTGGGAAAGCAATGGTTTCCATCTCAGCCCGCATTAACAATATGCTTGGGACCATAGACGAATTGCTTGCGCTGCTTCGCAATGTGGAGGGCGTGTGCAGTATCGACAACATTACAGACCAATAAATCGAATTATGCTATTGAAATGAATCCTGTGGCTTTCAAGTGGCTTTTTAAAAAGGTTCTTTCCCTGCTATGTAGGATGGAGGAACAACTTACAGGGAAAATTAGATAAGGGGTGTGGATAAAGTGGTAGAAATCGCAATTATGGGGTATGGTGTAGTTGGCTCTGGTGTGGCAGAGGTACTAACCAACCATACAGAAAATATTGCAAAACGTGCAAAAGAAGAAATACGAATCAAATACATTCTGGATTTAAAAGAATTCCCTGAGGATCCGCTGGCGGATCGTTTTACAAAATCATTTGACGATATTTTGAATGATCCGGATGTAAAAGTGGTAGTTGAGGTTATGGGTGGCCTGCACCCGGCATATGATTTTGTGCGCAGCTGCCTGTTAGCAGGTAAGAATGTGGTTACCTCCAATAAAGAGCTGGTAGCGGCAAAGGGCGCCGATTTACTTGCGCTGGCACAAAAGCAAAATTTGAACTTTTTGTTTGAAGCAAGCGTTGGCGGCGGTATCCCGATTATTCGCCCCATGAGCCAGTGCCTTGCGGCGAACGATGTCATTGAGATTGATGGCATCCTCAATGGAACCACTAACTTTATATTGACAAAAATGATTCGTGACCAAATGGATTTTGAAGATGCTTTGGCACTTGCGCAGAAGCTTGGCTATGCAGAGCGCAACCCCGCCGCAGACGTAGAGGGCATGGATGCCTGCCGCAAAATTTGCATTTTGGCTTCCTTGGCATTCGGCAAGCATGTGTACCCCGACCAGGTTCACACAGAGGGAATCACCAAAGTCACTTTGGCAGACGTGGAGTACGCAGAGGTTTGGGGCGGTGTCATCAAGCTGATTGGCCGTGTAAAGATTCTGGAAAACGACCAGATTCATATTATCGTTTGCCCCATGTTTGTTCCTCGCAGCAGCCAGCTAGCCACTGTGGATGATGTGTTCAACGGCATTCAGGTGCGCGGCGACTCCATTGGCGATGTTGTGTTCTATGGCAAGGGAGCCGGTAAGCTGCCTACCGCCAGTGCAGTAGTAGGTGATGTGATTGATTGTGTGCGTCACTTTAAAGCACGCAAGTACCTCTATTGGGAAGATGCCGTGCCGAACTATGTGCGCGATTACCGTGAGGATACCGTTGCTTTTTATGTGCGTGGAAAATTTGAGGATGCTGCTTTTGCATTGGGTCAGGCTGAGGGCGTATTTGGAGCCGTTCGCCAGCTTGTGCGTAAGGGAGCAGAAAAAGATGAGTTTGCTTTCGTAACAGAGCCAATGGTGGAGGAAGAATTCTTGCATTCGTTGGAAGTGATGAAGGGTGAAGGCATCGAGATTCTTTCCACCATGCGTCTTGGTGATTTTTAATTCTGTGATTCTATAGTTTTATTATATTGATTCTCTATTTTTAGAAAGAGGAAACCCCATTATGATTCGAATACAAGTACCGGCGACCAGCGCAAATTTGGGGTCCGGTTTCGATGCGCTGGGAATTGCCCTGAGCTTGTACAATCAGGTTTGGATGGAGCCAAGCGATACGCTTCAGATTTCCAGCAGAGATGCAACCGAAGTACCCCAAGATGAGCATAATTTAGTGTATTGGGCGGCAAAACGCTTATACGAGCGTTGCGGGCATAGCCTGCAAGGCATGCGGATCGAACAAGAAAATAACATTCCTATGGCGCGCGGCCTTGGTAGCAGTTCCGCTTGTATCGTAGCGGGCTTGCTGGGTGCCAATCATTTACTTGGGAATCCTTTGAATCAGCAGGAATTAATCGATTTTGCCGCTGAAATTGAGGGTCACCCTGACAATACCACGCCGGCGCTTTTAGGCGGCCTAGTTACCTCGGCGATGGAGCAGGGGAGAGTTTACAGCGTTAGCGTTCCGGTTTCCGATAAAATTCGGTTTGCGGTGTTTGTACCTCCCTTTGAGCTGAAAACGGAGAAAGCCCGTTCGGTTTTACCGAAGGAATATTCAAGGGAGGATGCGGTTTATAATCTATCGCGTTCTGCGTTGATGACGGCCTCTCTCTTCTCCGGTAATTTGGAAAACCTGCGTGTTGCGGTGCAAGACCGCATTCACCAGCCCTACCGAAAGGGGCTCATTGACCACTGTGATAAAGTATTCGATTTGTGCGAAACTCTTGGCTCACTTGGTACCTATGTGAGTGGTGCGGGCCCAACCATTATTGCAATGGTGGAGGCCGAGCAGGCACAGAACTTTGCACAACGTGCAAAAGCACGTATGGCTGAGTGGGGAGTAGCGGATTGGGAAATTTCAGTTCGCAGTGCAGAGGCACATGGTGCAAAAGTATTTGAAGAAGCCAGTAAAAACGAATGATTTCGCAATATATAATTATCTAATATTGGAGGACAGAACGTTATGAGCTTGATTGTTCAGAAATTCGGCGGCAGCTCCGTGGCAAACGCGGAACGTTTGCGCAACGTTGCCGACATCATCACCAAAACGTATTCCCAAAATAACGACGTAGTCGTTGTGGTTTCTGCGCAGGGGGATACAACGGATGATTTGATTGCCAAGGCAAAAGAGGTAAATCCTCGCCCGTCCAAACGTGAGATGGATATGCTGTTAACAGCCGGTGAGCAAATGTCTGCTTCGCTTCTCGCGATGACCATTGAGCAGATGGGCTTCCCGGTGGTATCTCTTCTTGGCTGGCAGGCTGGTTTTCAAACCGATACCGCCTATGGCTCTGCCCGCATTAAGCGCGTGGTGCCGGACCGCCTTAAGAAAGAGATTGATAAGCGGAACATCGTTATTGTTACAGGCTTTCAGGGTGTGAACCGCTACAACGACATGACCACGCTCGGCCGCGGCGGTTCCGACACAAGCGCAGTTGCCATTGCTGCTGTGTTGCACGCAGACCTGTGCCAAATTTATACGGACGTTGAGGGTGTATACACTGCCGACCCCCGTAAAATTCCCAATGCAAAGAAAATTGATGTGATTTCCTACGATGAAATGCTCGAGTTGGCTACTCTCGGCGCGCAGGTGCTGAACAACCGCTCTGTGGAAATGGCAAAAAAATATAATATTGAGCTGGAGGTTTTGTCCAGCTATAACCGGGTACCGGGTACGATTGTGAAGGAGGCAAGCAAAATGGAAAAAATGTTGATTAGCGGTATCGCAAAGGATAATGGGGTAGCTCGTGTAGCAATTATTGGTGTACCGGATCGCCCCGGTTTGGCGTTTAAGGTGTTTTCAAAGCTCTCTGCAAAGGGTGTTAATGTCGATATTATTCTGCAATCCATTGGTCGCAACGGCACTAAGGATATTAGCTTTACCGTTTCGGAAGACCACCTGCAAGCTACCATGGAGGTTCTTACCCCTTATGTAGAGCAGATTGGTGCTTCCAGCGTGGTATACGATGAAGACGTTGCCAAGGTTTCTATTGTAGGTGCCGGTATGGAAACACACCCCGGCGTAGCCGCTATGATGTTTGAATCCCTGTTTGAGTCCAACATCAACATTCAAATGATTTCTACCAGCGAAATTAAGATTTCAGTTCTGATTGAGCGTAAGGATGCCGATAAGGCGGTTGCGGCAATCCATAACAAATTCTTCCCCGAGGTCGTCGATCAATAAGCCTCCTTAAAATTTTTCTCTCTTTTTAGCGGGAAACAAATTTCATTATAAGAGCAGGAGCTAGCGCGGTTGCGCTAGCTCCTGTTTTTATGCTACAATATAATTGTAAATATATATAATTAAATATTAAATTATTAATTGATTTTGAATGAGGTAGGAGTATGATTTTTAATATATCCTTTATTAAGATGTTGATACTTGTCGGTTTAATGGCTCAATTGATATGGATGATGAGGCAAACATGAAAAAAGTATTGATTATTTTTATAGTTGAAAACATTTTTCTTTTTGTATTCTGTTATTTCACAATGGATTTAGGCCATTTGCTAGTGATTGATTATTTTTTATTAACGTTACTAATTGCTTCCTGGCTCATGTTTGCAATTCGTCTTTATAAGTTTCACAAGCGGTAAAGAACATGCAATGAAAGAAGGAGTTTTCACAACAGTGAAAACTCCTTCTTTCTATACTACTATGGTTGGGATTTTTGCTTATCTTTAAAACTTGTCTTCTTCTGTATCCATTTTGTAAGCAGGGAACCCACTATAAAAAGAAGAGAAGAACCGTTCGCAGGGTAAAAGGTGTAGAAAGGGTCGCGTAAAAAGTCAAAGCTTTCAGCAAAGCATAAATAACTCAATAAAGTAAGAAGCAAAGACAAAAGAAAATAAATTCCCGCCTGAGAAAATAGCTGCTTGACAGTGCTTTTTAAACGAAACTGCGTTAGAATCCCCATGGCAAAGCCGTAGAAATAAAAGCCAAAGAAAACAAAGGGCATGTAGAACAGCCAAATCCAGATCCATATAACATCGCTTTGCTTTGATATAAAAATACTGGTAATGGACAAAAACAGAAACAGTGAGTAAGAAACCTGAAAAAATCGGATACCTAAAAATGTCTTTTTTCTCTGCATCATTTCGTGCCTGCCTGCGAACGAAGTCGCTTCCATTTGCGTATTTTCCCACGAAAGGTTTGGAATGGGGCGGCCGAGTTAATGTGAATCCACCGAGCCAACGGCCAGTTTAATTTATCTCCCGTCCATCGTCGTGCGCCTTGCACAAATAATTCCTGCTCGGTTAGGTTTGTTACCCAACGTAAAAATGTATCTTTTTCCTTGGCAAAGCGCTCGCGAAGTTCCTGTAATGTAAGGCCTTCGCAATTGCGGTAAAAATCTGCATAAAGCTCGCCCAGTCGGTTCCATTTGTAACCGGGAGCAGGCATTTCGGGTATCTTGCCAGAAAGCTCTGTTTTATCCCAGCTCACCACCAGAGGGAGCCAGCCAATTTGGTAAGAAAGCATTTGCGCAGGGGTTTTATCCACACCCTCCAGTAAAAGGTCTTTGTCTTCCTCTGGTATCCCATCAAACTCGGTGATGAATAGCTGATATTTTTGCTCAATGGCTTCTAACAATTCATCTTTGTTTTTATAATCGTAGCTTGCCATAGAAGCCTCCTGTCCGTTACAGTTCGGGAGTTTGTCCGTAAATGCCCTGCACGACAACCTCACCGGAGTTGATTTCGATGCGTTCGCCGTCTTGCTTTTGCACGACCAGCTCGCCGCCCTCGGTAATGTCAACTGCTGTACCTATAATTTTTTGAAGCCCGCGGGTTGCGCCTACCGTACGGTTCAGGGAAACGCAGCTTTCTTTGTAGGCCTTCAGCCATTGGTTACTGCCTTGTACAAAGTATTCCTCATATAAGGCTTCAAATTCCTTTAGGATTTCTTGCAGTAAGGCCACGCGAGAAACCGTTGCCCCCGTTTCAAGCCGTAGCGAGGTTGCTTTTACCTTGAGCTCTTCGGGGAATTCCTCATCGTTTACGTTCACACCAATTCCAACTACTGCAAAATGAACACGGTCTATTTCGGCAGTCATTTCGGTTAAGATGCCGCAAACCTTTTTGCTGCCGATGACAATGTCGTTCGGCCATTTAATCATGGCATCGCACTCCGTTTGTGTGCGAATGGCGCGGCTTACGGCAAGTCCCGCCAGCAAAGTTAAGTTCGAAACCTGCGCGGGTGCGGCGTCTGGTCTTAGCAATATGGAAAACCAAAGGCCAGATTTCGGAGGGCTTTTCCAGGGGCGACCCAACCGACCTTTACCACCGTTTTGCTGTTCTGCTACAAAAACGGCACCATGTATCTCACCATTATGCGCCTGGCGTTTGGCTTCTTCATTAGTAGAATCGATTTCTGCAAACACGCTTACCCTTTGGCCAAACGCATTTGTTTTGAGTTCACCCTGTATTTCCGTAGGCGTGAGTGCATCGGAAGAATTCACAATGCGGTAGCCGCGGTTGGTTACCGATTCAATAACATAGCCGCTTTCCCGCAGGCTGTTGATGTTTTTCCATATGGCAGAGCGTGAAATCCCAAGCTTTCGGCTGAGTTCCTCGCCGGAAAGGTAATCTGTGCTTTCTTTTAAGTATTGAAGAATAATTTCTTCCTTTTTCATATTTCATTCTCCGTCCTTTTTCATACGCTTCTTTTTCCATTATAGCCCGTATGCCACTCAATAGGCAAGCATAGAACAGCAAACACAAGTATTTTCGGAAAATCATGGGACTTTTTTTCAAATAGTGTTATAATAAAGTACACCGAAATAATTACACGGTGCATGCAAGGATGGTGATGCGTGTGCTGGGGCAGCTGTAGAATCTGTACTTTCTCTTTTTGAGGAAGAGAATGGTTTTATGGTGCTTATCATGTTATAATATTAGAATAAAAAGGTACATTTAACGTAGTGTTTTACTCGTGTTAGAGATAAAATAGCGGGAGGGATACGGAATGGACATAAGACCCGGAGATGTTTTGCAAATGAAAAAGCCGCATCCCTGTGGCAGTAAGGAATTTTTAGTGCTTCGCGCCGGTATGGATTTTAAAATTCGCTGCAAGGGCTGTGGGCATGAGGTAATGGTACCAAGGTTGAAATGCGAAAAAAACATTAAGAAAATCTTGAGAGAAGAAACGCAAGATACATTGTAGCTACCAAACCAGTTCGAGCTGTTTTGTAGAATACAGGCAATAAAACAATAATTAAGGTGGTAGCTTACATGTTTGAAAATCTAACCGTGTTTGTAAACCGGCTGGAGGAGTTAAATCAGCGTATGTTCGACCCCGCCGTAGCGGCAGACGCAAAGGGGTATGCCGAGCTGATGAAGGAATATAAAAACCTGGAGCCTATTGTAGATAAGTACCGCGAGTATTTAAAAGCCGTTCAAACCGTACAGGAATCAACGGAAATGCTCGGGGAATCTGGTATTGACCGCGACATGAAAGAGATGATTCAGCAGGAGCTTGACGACGCCAAGCAGCAGATTGAAACAACGGCAGACGAGCTGAAAATTCTGCTTTTGCCGCGTGACCCCAACGATGACCGCAACGTCATTCTGGAAATTCGGGGCGGTGCAGGCGGAGAAGAGGCAGCTTTATTTTCGGCTCGGCTCTTCCGTATGTACAGCATGTATGCAACAAGACGTGGCTGGAAAACCGAGCTGCTAAATGTGAATGAAACAGAGCTTGGCGGGTATAAAGAAATTAGCTTTCAAATCACGGGTGACGGTGCGTATTCGCGCCTGAAATACGAAAGTGGCGTTCACCGCGTTCAGCGAGTGCCCGAAACCGAAACACAAGGGCGCATTCATACCTCAACCGCAACAGTAGCTGTATTGCCGGAGGTTGATGATGTGGAAATTGATATTAACCCCACCGACTTGCAAATTGATACCTACCGTGCCAGCGGTGCGGGCGGCCAGCATATTAATAAAACGGAATCGGCAATCCGCATAACCCACTTGCCCACAGGCACGGTGGTGGAATGCCAGGATGAGCGAAGCCAGTTTAAAAATAAAGACAAAGCAATGAAGGTTTTGCGCTCACGCTTATATGAAGCAAAGCAGAGAGAGCAGGATGCTCAGGTAGCACAGCAAAGAAAATCCCAAGTTGGCACAGGTGACCGCTCCGAGCGGATACGCACCTATAATTTCCCGCAAGGGCGGCTGACCGACCACCGTATCGGCCTTACGCTTTACCGGCTGGAAGAAGTACTCAACGGAGATATTGACGAAGTAATCGATGCGCTGATCACAGCGGACCGTGCCAGACAACTGGAAGAAACGATGGAACGTCAGGAGTATTAAGGCAAATTCATGGATGAGCAAAAAACAACTCTGCGCCTTTCGGCGAGCAGGGAACAAGAGATAAAAACGGCTGGCAGGCTGCTGAAAGAAGGCGGCCTTGTTGCCATACCCACAGAGACGGTTTACGGCCTTGCGGCAAATGCGCTCAATGGCAGGGCGGTTGCCGCTATTTTTGCTGCCAAAGGGCGGCCTATGGACAATCCCTTGATTGTTCATATATCTAAAATAGAACAATGGGCTCCCTTGGTAAATGAAATACCGCCGCGCGCAATGGAGCTGGCAAAGCAGTTCTGGCCGGGCCCACTTACCATCATTTTGCCAAAGTCTGCGTTGATTCCCGATGAGGTGAGTGCGGGGCAGGCAACGGTTGCAGTGCGTTTCCCCTCACACCCGGTTGCCCGTGCGGTGATTGATGCCGCAGGTGTGCCGCTGGCAGCGCCTTCGGCGAATCTATCCGGCAGCCCAAGCCCAACGGAAGCCCAGCACGTTCTGGCGGATTTAGATGGCAGAATTGATGCGATTTTAGATGGTGGTGCGTGTGATGTTGGGGTAGAGTCTACGGTAATTACCTTGGCGCAGGAGGTTCCACGCCTACTACGCCCGGGTGGTATTACACCGGAACAGCTGTCGCAGGTGTTAGGAGATGTTGAAGTTGACCCTGCGGTTCTCAATCCGCTTGCTGCCGGAGAAAAAGTTCTTTCACCTGGCATGAAGTATAAGCATTATTCTCCGCGAGCAAACGTAGTGTTAGTAAAAGGAACTCTTTCTGCTTATAGCGATTACGTGAACAGCCATGCCAAAGAGGGTGTATTTGCACTTTGCTACAATGGTGAGCAGGGCGCACTAAACGTTCCTGCGGTTGCCTACGGCGAGCAGGAGGATGCTTCGCAGCAGGCACGGCATTTGTTTGATGCACTTCGCAAACTCGATGAATTGGGTGCAAAGGTTGTTTATGCCCGCAGTCCGCGGCCAAGCGGTGTGGGCTTGGCAGTATATAACCGGTTGATACGCGCAGCGGGATTTGAGGTGGTAGAGCTTGGCTAACTCAGTGGTAATAGGCCTTACCGGGCCAACCGGCGCGGGAAAATCAACCGTGGCAGGCATTTTTGCCGAATTGGGCTGTGCGGTAATTGATTGCGACATAACCGCGCGGCAGGTGCTTGTGGACTGTAAGCCCTGTGTGCAGGAGCTTTGTGAGGAATTTGGGCAAGATATTATTACGGAAAGCGGCAGTGTTGACCGAGCGCTTTTGGCACGCCGCGCTTTTTCTACCCCAGAAAAGTCTCACCGGCTCAATGCAATTACTCACCCGTGGATTTTGCGTAGGGTAAAGGATGAAATAGAGCAATGGAAAGAAGCCGGTAAGGAGTTTATTATTGTGGACGCTCCCCTGCTGTTTGAAAGCGGTGCCGAAGCGTTTTGCGATAAAACCCTTGCAGTCATCACACCAATGCCATTGCGATTAGAGCGTATTATTCGTCGAGACCAAATTGACCGCGAAATGGCGCTTTCGCGAATTCGTGCCCAACAAGAGGATTCTTATTACACGCAGCGCTCGGATGCTACCCTGCGCGGTGAGGAAGAGCCTGGGGAACTGCGGCGGCAAATGGCCGCTCTTCTAGAAAGGTGGCGCAGATGAAAATCCTTTATGCAAACGGTAATAAGAGAAAAAAGAAGAAACGAGTTCTACCTGTTTTGCTGTTTCTGTTGTTTTTAACTGGAATTGGTTATTTTTGTCTGTCTCAGAGCTATGAAATTTTTAAGAAACAACAGTATCCACTGGCATATCAGGACATCATAGAGAAGGAAGCCAAAGAGAACGGATTGGAGCCTGCCCTGGTGTACGCCTTAGTAAAGGCAGAAAGCAATTTTGACGAAGATGCAAAATCTCGTGCGGGGGCAGTGGGGCTAATGCAAATTACGCCTAAAACGTTTCAATGGCTGCAAACGAAGCTTCCCGGGCAATCGGTCATGGATGAAAAGGCATTGTTAGACCCCAAAATCAATGTAAAGTATGGCTGTTACCTTTTGGCACTGCTCAAAACACTTTATACCGACCAAACAACGGTGCTGTGTGCCTACAATGCCGGTATTGGCTCGGTTGACCGCTGGCTAGCAGACCGTTCCATTTCGCCAGATGGTGTAAAGCTTGAGAAAATCCCATACCCAGAAACAGCGCACTATGCCAAAGCAGTCACGGAGAATTATAAAATCTATCAGGAATTATACGATTTTTAGTTCCTGTTTGAATAGATACTAACAATTTGCAAGGAAGAATCTACTTTATTATTATGAAGCAGAGGGCGCCTGATGAAAAGCCATATGGCTTTATTATGACGAAGGAGGTATTTGCTATGGCGAAGAAAGAAGAAAAAAAGAGCGAGAAGAAAACCACGGAAAAGGAAAAGACAGAGGTAGATAAACTGCGTGAAGAGCTTTTAATCAACCGTAAGAATGGCTTTTTCTCAGTTACTGATGAGCAGGTAAAAGAAGCGGATGAATACTGCGAGGGCTATAAAGAATTCCTCGACCAGTGCAAAACAGAGCGTGAGTGCGTTGCGTTTGCCATTAAAGAGGCCGAGAAACGCGGTTATCGCGAGCTCGATTCCAAAGCCGTTTACAAACCCGGCGATAAAATTTATTACAACAACAGGGGTAAATCGATTGTATTGGCGGTGATTGGTAAAAAGGGTTGCCGTGAGGGTGTGCGTATTTCTGCCGCTCATATCGATTCCCCTCGTCTCGATTTAAAGCCTTACCCGCTTTATGAATCCAATGATTTGGCTTTGCTGAAATCTCACTATTACGGTGGCATTAAAAAGTACCAGTGGACGGCAATTCCGCTTGCTATGCACGGCCGCATTGTGCGCAAAGACGGCAGCTTTGTTGACATTCGAATTGGTGAAGAACCTGGCGAGCCGCAGTTCTGCGTGACAGATCTTCTCCCGCATTTGGGTGCGGAGCAAATGTCGAAGCCGCTATCAAAAGCCATTGAAGGTGAAAACCTGAATATTCTGGTGGGCAGCCGACCCGTTCGTACCGAGACAGGTAAGGGCGAAAGCCTGTTTAAGCTCAATGTAATGCGTATCCTCAACGAAAAGTATGGGGTAACGGAAGAGGATTTCGTTTCCTCTGAAATTGAGTTTGTTCCCGCTTGGCATGCACAGGATTTAGGCTTTGACCGCAGCATGGTAGGTGCTTATGGGCACGATGACCGTGTTTGCTCCTACCCGGCGCTCATGGCGATTCTGGATTGCAAAACTCCGGAGCATACCGCCATTACCGTTCTTGCGGACAAAGAGGAAGTGGGCAGCGACGGCAACACCGGCCTGAACTCCTCGTTCCTGCGCTATTTTGTGGAAACTTTAGCGCAGCAGGATGGTGTAGAAGCCAGAGATGTCTTCACGCAATCCCAGTGCCTTTCTGCGGACGTTTGCGCGGCATATGATCCCATTTATGCCAGTGCCTACGAGCCGGCAAACTCCTGCTACCTGAATAATGGTGTTTCGGTTATGAAATATACCGGTTCGCGCGGCAAATCCGGCACATCAGACGCATCTGCCGAGTTTATGGCTCAGGTTCGCAACCTGTTCTTCCAGCACAATGTGTTGTGGCAGACGGGCGAGCTTGGTAAGGTAGACGCAGGCGGCGGCGGAACGGTTGCCATGTTCATTGCAAACCTAAATGTGGATGTTGTGGACGTTGGTGTTCCGGTGCTTTCCATGCACGCACCGCTTGAGATTGCGGCAAAGCTCGATATTCATATGGCGTATCGCGGTTTTAAGGCATTCTTTGAAACACCCATTGGCGAATAAATCAATAATTAATAGGTGGAGCTCTCTGCAAAGAGGGCTCCTTTTTCTAGTTTATACGAAAACATAAGGTTGGCATCTTTGAGCGTTGTGTGCTAGAATAGCAGAAAGAATGCTCGGATTCTTCTTTTACATAGCAGAACGAATCCGCTCTATGAAAATGTAGAATAGGGAGAATGCGTGTGAAGAAACAGATTCAGGGTGCAGTTTTTGATTTGGATGGAACCTTGCTCGATTCTATGGGAGTGTGGAAAGAAATTGACCAAGGCTCCTTAGGTCGCAGAGGAATACCCGTGCCAGAGGATTACGCGCAGGCCGTAGCGCTCCTTGGCTTTTGGCAATCGGCAGAGTATACCATTCGCCGGTTTGGCCTAAGTGAAACACCAAAGCAATTAACGGAGGAGTGGAACGAAATGGCTCTGGATGCTTACCGCTTTCGCGTAGAGCTAAAGCCCGGCGCCAAGGAATACTTATCTCACTTACGGGAGCGGGGCATAAAGCTGGCAGTAGCTACTTCATCTTACCGTGAGTTGTTTTTACCCACTTTAGAACGTCATGGAATATCAAATTACTTTGATGCAATCGTTACAGTGTCGGAAGTAAGCCGAGGCAAGGGCTTTCCCGATATTTATGAAGAAGCGGCTCGAAGAATTCAGTGTCTCCCACAGGAATGCGCTGTATTTGAAGATTTACCGGATGCAGTGCGCGGCGCAAAAGAAGGCGGGTTTTACACAGTGGGTGTATTTGACCCATACAGCGCAGAGGAAGAACCGCGCCTGCGGGAGCATGCAGACCGTTTTATTCACGATTTTCATGAGCTGTTATAACGTATTTTTCAAAGTCTTTTATTATTAACAGAATGAATTCTCTTTGTTGAAAGACTCGCCGGTGAATAACTGTATTGCCCTAGCCGATACTATGGGCGAGGTGATGTTTGTGTCAAAACAAAGTGTGTATTTTAAAATACCCGGGCTTCATGGTATTCATGAAATCAAGCAAATTAAGCGCGATTTAGATGAAATTCCGGGCGTATTATCCGTAAGTGCAAATGAGCAGGATGACCGAGTTGCAGTTGATTACGACAGCACCGGTACGAATGTATCCGCAATCGAAAAACGCCTTAAGGGAATTTGTAAAAGCGTTGAGCTGCTTGGTAACGAAGACCACATCATGTAAAGAACAACCCTGTGTGAGCAGGGTTGTTCTTTTGCTAATTTGAATGTTTTCAGGCCGATTCACTTAGGATAAACCATTGGAATTTGTGCAAGCTAATTTTGAGGTGATTCTTGTGATTGAAAGTGGTACCAATGGGCTGATATTCCCAATTGCGTTCCGCGAGTTTTTTGATGGGGACGCAGGGATGAAAGATGATTTTTTATCCCTACCAGAAGATGCGCAAAAGCAAATACTGCGAGAGGAATTCCGTACCGGAGCAGATCTTCATGACTGCATAGAGCGGTTTAAGTTAAAACAATAGGAGAGGCATTAACATGGAACCGAAGAAACCCAAAAGTGTATGGCCGATTGAGGAGCAGGGAGAAAAACCAATTCCCGAAGATATATACCCGGTAATTGATACCGACCTGGCTCGTGATAATTTGGAAAATAATATTCCGGACGCCGATTTGCAGGACTTATAATTGAGAATAAAAATGTAAAAACGCACTTCACAATTGTGAAGTGCGTTTATTTTATAAAAAGTACTTTGAATTGGAACTCAATGGAAGAGTGACATGGTGAGGAATAGGGTAGACATTAAGGAGGCAATTAAAGAAACAACGGTAATTTGTGTGTTAATGGAGGGACCTGCGGTATCCTTAAAGGGATCGCCAACGGTATCGCCTACCACAGCGGCTTTATGCGCATCACTGCCTTTGCCACCATTGTGACCAGATTCAATGAATTTCTTTGAGTTATCCCAGAGTCCACCGGCGTTGCTCATAAACAGAGCCAATAACAAACCGCTGACGATATTACCGGTTAAGAAGCCACCAATGGCTTCCACTCCGCCGATAAAGCCAACAATAATGGTCGAAAGAATCGCCATTAATCCTGCGGGGATGAGTTCTTTTAATGCACCATGCGTGGCGATTTCAATACATTTGTCGTATTCCGGAACAACATCCGGGTCGCCTTCTTTCAGGCCTTTGATTTCACGGAACTGGCGGTGAATCTCAGCAATCATTCGCTGAGCATTGCGGTCAACACCAAGCATCAGCATAGCGCTGAATACGGCAGGAATTGATGCACCCACCAGCATACCAAAGAATACAGTGGGGTTCATAATATCAAACCCGGTAATGGGTACAAACCCGGCAATGGATGCGCCGGCTTCATTTACCTCGCTAATAAATGCGCCTAACAATGCAATTACAGTTAGGCCAGCGGCGCCAATGGCAAAGCCCTTTGTGACTGCCTTTACGGTGTTACCGGCGCTGTCCAGCGAATCGGTGATGTCGAGTACTTCGTCACCCAAATCGCCCATTTCAGCAAGCCCGCGGGCGTTGTCTACAATCGGCCCATACGCATCGTTCGAAATAATCATGCCGACTATGGAGAGCATTCCTACGGCAGACATTGCTATGCCGAACATGGGGTAGTTGCCGCCCAGCGGTTCACAGATTTTGTAAGCGGCCAGAGCAGAAACGCCAATGCCAATCATGGCCGGTAACGTGCTGATAAAGCCAAACGATACACCGGATAGAATTGTAAATGCAGGTCCGGTTTCCGAAGCATTTGCAACGTGGTGTACGGGCGGTCTTGTATCGTCTGTAAAATAGTCGCTTGCAATACCAATGACAACGCCAACAAGCAAACCAATAATACTTGCGCCCCAAATTCTCCACTCCAAACCGAAGAACCAGGTTGCCAAAGCGGTTAATAGAGCAAAAATAGCGGTGGTAACGTACGTGCTGCTATTGAGTGCTCGAGTGGGGTTCCCGTTTTTACCCATTCGCGCAGTCGCCACACCAATAATGGAGGCCAATAAGCCGGTTGCTGCGTAACAGAAAACCGTGGCCGCGTTTTGCGTGCCGCCTGCCGCTTTATCTAGTGTAACTGCCATAACAAGAGCGGCAGCCATCGAAGCAACGTTTGAATCAAACAGGTCGGCTCCCATACCGGCAACATCGCCTACGTTATCGCCTACATTGTCCGCTATTACAGCAGGGTTACGGGGATCATCCTCGGGGATGCCAAGCTCAACCTTACCAACCAGGTCTGCGCTTATATCTGCCGTTTTGGTAAAAATACCGCCGCCGGCCTTTGCAAACAGGGCAAGGGAGCTCGCGCCAAAGCTAAAGCCCAGAAGAGACGTTGTGCTATTGGTTAAAATAAATACCAGTGATACGCCCAATAGGGTACTGCCAACGACCGCCATGCCCATTACAGCACCGCCGCGGAACCCGCACATAAATGAGGGCTGAATCCCTTTTTGTGCTGCTTCTGCCGTCTTTTTGTTGGCGATGGTAGCAATTTGAATGCCGATTTTACCTGCCGCAGCAGAAAATACGGTACCTGCCAAATAAGAGACTGCCATAATAATATTAGCAGTTACATCGCCTGTCCACACGGGGGATGGCAAAAACACAAAGATGAGTACGGCCGCAGCGCCTGCAAATTTAGCAAGCACGGTGTATTCCTTTTTTAGGAATGTATTGGCACCACCGCGGATTAGCTCGCCAACTTTGGCGATTTTTTCATTGGAGGATGGCTGCCGCTCCACCCATTTATACAGCCATGCGGCGAAAAGAAAAGAACAGAGAGAGACGATTACAGATACAGCTAGAAACAGATTTACGTTGTCTTTCACAGTATGTCAACTCCTTGCCTTGTTAAAAAATAATCGAAATTGACCATATTGTAGCACAGTTGGTGTCCTTAAACTATCTTAAATAAAGATAAGAAAAAAATAATTAATTGTGTATTTTTCTGATTTTTTTTGATTTAGTGATGGATTTAACAAATTATTCTGCCAAAAATTGGCAGTCTTGATTTTGGCTTGTACTTTCCATAAAAAGCACGTTTTTTGTAAGTAAAAATAGGAATTCATAAGGGTTCATTTGTATTGCTTCTATTCATTTATTTAATAATCAAACATTCCCTGTAAACACTAATCACTGAGGTGATTATACTTGAATTTTCAAAAAAGCAATCATGAAATGCCGGCAGGCTTGCGTATGGCACTAACTGAAAATTTGGAGGCGCTAAACCAATTTACGGCAATGCCTTCAGCTGCACAGGATTCTTTTATTATAGGTGCAAAGCAGGTTTCATCCAAACAGGAAATGCGCTCTTATGTAAAAAATTTAACACAGGCAGAGTAATTTTTTTTAATTTCATAAAAATGAAAAGAAGCCTTCATAAAGGCAAACCGTTTGCACACACTAGCTTTGAGGTGATGGTATGTCTTATATTGACCCTAAAATTAAGCCGAAATTTGAATCTCTTTCCATCGATTTGAAAAATGAGATTCTTGGTCGTGATGTAAAGCTATACACCATGAACGACTTAATGCGATGCTTGCAGGAAATTGTAGACGGTAAATAAGAGTTACCAGCAAGAAAAAACAGCGTTCTTACTTTTGGTAAGAACGCTGTTTTTTTAAGTTTAATAGCTGCCATCTCCACCCATCAGCCTCACCATTTCTTCCACTCGTTCAATTGGGAAGGGGGGCTCACATAACGGCTTCATAGCGATGCTCATCAGCTTCATGGGGTTATCATCAGCCGCAACACGGTTTGATGAGAATTCCCCGCAACGTCGGCATCGGTGAATAATGGCCCATTCGCCGCCTTTGCGTACCCAAACGGCTACGGGTTCCATAATTCCGCCGCAGTCAGAGCTTCGGTCGCCCGGCTCAACATCCAAATGCAGGCTAGAGAGGCAATTGGGGCAATGGTTACGGTGGTCGCTTCCTGCCCCAGCGGGTATAACCTCACGGCCACAAACCTTGCAGGTAAATATATCATTGCAGGCGTGTGTTTTCAAATACCCTTTTTCGTACTGCTTACGTTTATTTTCACGGTTCATAAATGAACTCCTCCAAAAAGTGAATGTTTTCCTTTTGGGAGGAATGCGGATACAATTAGTCGCAAACCTCCCGGTTTACAACTATATCCATAGAATTAAACAGTTTCAAAAAATAGTCTCCTTCTTTTTCATGTTATTAAAGGTGGTTCTAGACCCAGAAAATAAAAGATCTGGATACACCCAAATCATAGCACAAGGTTTGAAAAAAGAAAAGATAATTTTTTCGACATTTATTTTTGTAAAAGCAAAATAAGACGCACCCCACAAAGTGGAGTGCGCAGTTGGCATAAAATTTTACTTGAGTACGAATCTATCGCTAAATGTTTTTTTCTCGATAACACCATTTAAGCCCTTGGAACTTGTAATTTTATATTGTTCACCTTTCGAAAATAGCCCCGAGATGTCTTCAAGTTCGAATGTTTCACCGAATAACTTGCTGGTTACCAGTTTTCCTGTAAACGTTTTTCGTAGCTCGCCTAAATCTTCGTCAAAAATACCGTCTTCACGATACAAATGAACATCTGCGCCAACCGTTTTAAAATAGAACTCCATTCAAAAATTTCTCCTTCAAATGTAAAGTTTCAGCGTCCATATATTGAGAATGATACCATTCTTGTTACATAAAGGGAAGATATTGCTCCCTTTTGAAAAAGATTCTATCTTTTAAGCTGTTGTTCTATTCTTTGTCCATTTTCTTCTTTTAGAGATACACAAGTTGTACGAGAATGAGGAGAATGTAAAATTAATATTCTAAGGAAAAAGCACAGCAAAATTCTCTTTAATTCGTAATCCGGATAAGGGGAGAATATAAAATTTACTCTTATAAAGAGTCAACTGGAACAGAGATTAATAAAAGTATTGCAGGTTGCGACTATTATCAGTATCTATAATAATAAAGAGCGGTCAAGATTAAAACCTTGACCGCTCTTTTTTTGGTGGAGATGAGGGGAATTGAACCCCTGTCCGAAGACCGCCTACCAAAGCTTTCTACGAGTGTAGCCGGTGTTTTTACATTCCCTCCACACAGCGCCCGTCGGCAGGCTCTGTGCTTTAGTAGCCTTTAATCCATGACCGGGTTAAAGGCGTAGCCCGGTTCATGTTCACCGCTAAATGACGCTCTTATCCAGGCCGCGGTACTCCCGGTAAGAACGAGCAGCCTAAATTAGGCTGCTAAAGCAACTTTATTGTTGTTGTTTAATTTTAAGTTTGCGGCTTTTAAAGCGGTTCCGCGCCGCTACTCGCTTACTTAGGCTCACAACCCCCGTCGAAACCATTACATCCCCATATATAATAAGATTCAGGTTTCTTCTGGTATTATGCCCTGTTTTTGTCTTTCATAGCACGTTCAATATCGCGTTTCGCAGCTTTCTCTGCTAAATCTTGCCTCTTGTCGTATAGCTTTTTACCTTTGCATAGGCCAACCTGCACTTTTACCATAGAGCCTTTAAAATACAGCGAAATGGGAATCAGAGAGTAGCCGTCCTGCTTGACGAGGCCGAACAACCGCATTATCTCCCGTTTGTGCATTAGAAGGCGGCGCACACGAAGAGGGTCTTTGTTAAAGATATTCCCCTGCTCATAAGGGCTGATGTGCATGCCGTTGATAAGAAGTTCCCCGTTTATAACCGAACACCAAGCATCCTTCAGGTTTACGCGCCCTTGGCGCAGCGATTTTACTTCGGTGCCCGTCAGTTCAATGCCGGCCTCCATGCTTTCTTCCACAAAGTAATCATGAAAGGCTTTTTTGTTCTGAGCGATGGTTTTGGTTGCTACTTTTCCGGCCATTCCAAAAAAGCCTCCTTTGTTTAAATTTCTCTGCGGCCTTCCATTGCACGGGTCAAGGTAATCTCATCGGCGTATTCTAAGTCGCCGCCAACGGGAATGCCGTAGGCCAAACGAGTTACCGTAATCCCCATAGGCTTAAGCAGCCGTGAAAGGTACATAGCGGTGGCCTCACCTTCAACGGTGGGGTTGGTTGCCATAATAATCTCTTTTACGTCGTCTTTCATACGCGCGAGCAGCTCTTTAATGCAAAGCTGTTCAGGGCCTACGCCGTTAAGAGGGGAGATGGCACCGTGCAATACATGGTATAAGCCCTTAAATTCATTGGTGCGCTCCAGAGCAAATACATCCCGCGGGTCTTCTACTACACAAATAATGGAGTGATCTCGCCCGCTGCTGCGGCAAACCGGGCAAAGCTCTTGATCGGTAAGGTTGCAGCAGTCTTTGCAGTAATGGATTTTCTCGTGCGCTTCGCTGATGGCTTTGGTAAATTGCTCCGTATCCTCTTTGGAGAGGCCAAGAACATAATAAGCAAGGCGCTGGGCGCTTTTATGGCCGATACCGGGCAGTCGTTCAAACTGCTCAATCAGCCGCGCTAGCGGCGCTACATAATACGCGGGCATGGATTAAAATATACCGGGTACGTTAAGTCCACCGGAAAGGGATTCCATGCGCTCGTTTTTATCGGTAACGGCAGCACGAAGAGCCTCGTTGGTTGCAGCCATAATCAGGTCCGAAAGCATTTCCACATCCTCGGGGTCTACAACCTCGGGCTTAATGGTAATCGACTTTACCTCCATTTTGCCGGTAACAACAACCTCTACGGCGTTTCCGCCGGAGGTAGCAGTGTACTCTTTTGCTTCCAGCTCTGTGGTAGCGTTGTCCATTTCTTCCTGCAGCTTTTGCGCCTGACGGGCAATCTGCTGTAAGTTTGCGGCTCCGCCTTTGCCGTAGCCTTCCGGTAATCTTGCTTTCATATCGAAAAAACCTCCCGTTTATTGTTGTATCACTGGGATTCCCGCTGCCGCAGCGTTTTCAGCCAAGGCTTTCAGCGGGTCCTGTTCATTTTGTTGTTCTGCTTGCGGCTTTTTGTAAGGCCCCAATTTATAAGTACGCCCTGTTACCTGCTTGATTGCATCGCGCATTTTATCTCGCTGTGTGGGTCTGCGAAGCAGCTCAAGTGCGGTAGGGCTTGGTGCGTCAATTAAAACATATTCCCCGCTTACATAAGCAGTAGAGCCCGCGAACGAGGCGGCAACCACTCTGGAGTAGTCCTTCATCGTCTGCAAAATCTCCGGCCAAATGTCGAGCGGTTGGGCGGTTGCTTGCAAATCCTCCAAAGAAAGAGGTGTGCCCGGTTCTCTTGCCGGTTGTGCGGGTGAGCTTGAGGCTCGTACCTCCGGTTCCGTTATCACTTCGGGGAAAGAGGGTGGAGTAAGTACCTCCGGCTCATAAGGGGCAGGGGGCGGCTCTTCCAGCCAAGGTGGTGCATCGTTTCTCTCCTGCTTTTGTACCACGGGTGAGGCAGGGGTAGGGAGTGGAGCTGTAACAGCCGGAGCCGCAGTCGCCACAGCAGGAGATACCGATTCCTGGCGAACGGCAGGGGTAGGAGCCGAAACTCCCTTTTTCTCCAGCGCGGCGATTCGCCGTACCAGTGCGTCGGTACCGGAATCTAACTCCGGGGAGCAAAGCCGAAGAACGGCCATTTCCATTTCAATTCGGCGGTTCCCACCACGGAACATTTTCTCCAGCGTTTCCTGCATGGTGTCTAAACAATGCAGGATGACCGGGAGAGGGGTGGGCAGCGCCCGTGATGACATCGCCTCATATTCCTCTTCGGGAACAGCCAAAATGTCTCTGGCGTCCTTCATGGTTTTCAGCAGCATTAATCCGCGAAAATAACCCGAAAGCTCTTCGCAGAGCCTTGCCATATCCTTTGAGGAGGTGTACAGCTCGTCTATCACAAGAAGAGCGGCGGCTGCATTTTTCCCAGTAATGGCGTCTGCCAAGCGGAATAAGTGCTCGCGGCCCGCCAAACCTGCTGTTTGGGTAACGATATCTAAGGTTACATTGCGGCTGCGACCAAGGCATTGGTCAAGCAGTGAAAGTGCATCGCGCAATGCGCCGTCGGCTAGTCTGGCTAAAAGCAGTGCTGCCTGTGGCTCAATGCTGGCGTTTTCTTCCCCTGCAATGTAGGTAAGGCGGTCTGCAATATCCGCCGGGGCAATTCTGCGAAAATCAAACCGCTGGCAGCGAGAAAGAATCGTTGCAGGGAGCTTATGCACCTCAGTGGTAGCTAAAATAAAGATGACGTGTTCCGGCGGTTCTTCCAGTGTTTTGAGCAGTGCATTGAATGCACCAATGGAAAGCATGTGAACCTCGTCAATAATATAAACGCGGTACTTTGCGGCTGCCGGTGTAAAATTAGCTTCTTCCCGAAGGGAACGAATATTTTCTACGCCGTTGTTGCTGGCGGCATCTATCTCCACTACGTCCAAAACAGAGCCGTTGTCGAGCCCACGGCAAATATCGCATTCGCCGCAAGGGTCACCGTCTTTGGGGCTTAGGCAGTTTACCGCCTTGGCCAATATTTTGGCGCAGGTGGTTTTACCGGTTCCCCTTGAGCCGGTAAATAAATACGCATGAGCCAAACGGCCAGAAACCAGCTCGTTTTTTAGTGTGGACGTAACCTGCGGCTGCCCTACAACATCTGAAAACTGCCGAGGCCGCCACTTTCGGTATAAAACCTGGTACATTGGGAGAAGTCCACCGCCTTTGCGCTAATAAACCGAAAGCAAGACAGCTCGCCCCAATTGACGATACATGCAATAGGATATGCGGACGAACAGACACAACCTGCATCGCACCAGCCAATCCGCTTAATGCTGCTCGGTTCCCCGCCTGACATGGTTCACGGCGGCCAGCCGTACAGAGCCCGCCCGCCCGCATATCCTATTGCACGTAATTCTGCCTTGCTTTATCATAAGCTAACTAAAATAGTATAAACGATTTCTGCAAAAAAAACAATACTTTTCTATGATTCAATAAGCCGCATGTCCGACTTTTTCGCTCTTATTTTAACAGGTGTCAGAAATTTTTGCAACCGAAAATAAGGGTTTTGTGTTATAATAATCGAAGTTTTAGTTTCTAGGGTGCCACATTGCATGAGCTTATTCGCTGTAATTGTAATGAATTCAAAAAATGTGTTTTGATCAGTCTCTACTTTTTTCGCATTGCTTGCAGACAATGAATTTATGATAAAAGATCGGTACAGAAAAGTGCAGTGAAAATGGAGGATAAAATGAAAATGACATGGGAAGAGCTAGAGCCGGCATGCTTGCAGTGCCGAAAGTGCGGTTTATGTGAAACACGCACCAATGTGGTGTTTGGTGTGGGTAATCGGAATGCAGACGTTATGTTTATTGGGGAAGGCCCCGGTGAAAATGAGGATTTGCAGGGCGAGCCTTTTGTGGGAAGGGGAGGGCAGCTTCTAGATAAAATGCTTGCAGCAGTAGACCTTGACCGTCACACGAATATTTTTATTGCAAATATTGTAAAATGCCGCCCGCCAAAAAACCGTGATCCAGAGGCAAAGGAGCAGGACGCCTGCCTGCCTTGGCTGCGCAATCAGGTTGCTTTGGTTCGTCCCAAAATTATTGTGTGTTTAGGGCGTGTCGCTGCGATGAAGCTAATAAAGCCAGACATGAAGATAACCAAAGAGCATGGGGAGTTTTACGAGCGAAACGGTGTGCTGATGATGGCAACGCTGCATCCAGCGGCATTATTGCGCAACCCAAACAATAAGCCCGCTGCATTCGAGGATTTTTTAAAGCTGCGTAAAAAGCTGGATGAGCTTCATCTTGCTCCCGCACCAGGTGATCTTCCATTCTAAATAAAAATAAAACAGTTTGAAAAGGGTCGGCACAGGATTGTGCCGACCCTTTTCAGATCCTGTGCGCTGGAACATTCTACCAATTACTCTTGAATACGTTGATTTTACAAGAAAACGCACATTTTCTACAAAAAACGTCAAAAATTCCGTGGGATTCTCTACTGCATATCTGCTGTTATTTAATAATGATTTTCTTTATTGAGCCGATATATCGTGTAAGCATCTGTTAAGGCTAAAAGTGATGGAATAAATTGTGGGAGAACATTAAGCCGAAGCAGATGAAAAATAGGGGGTATGCAGCGTGAATGAAAAATTAAAACGTAAGAAAAGCCTGCGAGGGAAAATCATTTTATTCGTTGGTATTCCGGTCATTTTATCTTACTTGATTGTTGGTTCTGTTATATTAATGATTGTAAGAGATAATGTGAACCAGTTGACCAACCAGCAGTTGGCCTCCGATTCAAAGGCGGCATCAAGGCAAATTGAGAACTTTTTTCAGCAATACATGGCTTTGCCAAGCCAGTTTGCCAAGAATGTTGAAATAGCAAAAATGATGACAGCTACTGCCCAGGGGCAGGCGCTTGAGCAAACTACCCAGTTTGCCAGCCTGACGGATACAATGAAAGGCATGGCAGGGAAAGATGAAAACATTCTATCTGTATGGATGGCAGATGTAGACGCCAAGCAATATGTGGATTCAAATGGAGAGAATGCCAAAAACTACCCAACCTCGGAGCGGCCATGGTTTCAGCAAATGAAAGCACGGGGCGGCCTAACCATGACGGACCCATATGAAGACTTTACTACCAAAAAACAGGTGGTGTCGATTGTAACTCCGGTGTTTCAGCCAAACACCAATGAAATTATCGGTGCAATCGGGCTCGATTTGGTTTTAGATAGTCTTGAAAAGAGCATTAGTAGCTATAAGCTTGGTGAAACCGGATTTTACATTTTGGTTTCGGCTGGAGGGCAGGTCATTTACCACCCCGTTCATGAGAACATTAATAAAGGAATTGCAGATGTAAGCTTGTCTGAAAATTTCGTAAAAGCAACTACTTCACACACCGAAGGCCTCGTTGAGTATCTCTCTGGCGAGGCAAAGACGCATGGTTATCTTTCGCCCGTTGGAGATACCGGCTGGATGCTGGCAACCGGTCTGCCGGATGCGGAGTTCTATGAAAGCTTTAATCAGCTTGTGTGGATTTGGGCAATCGTAATGCTCGTGTCGATGAGTCTTGTTCTGTTAATGATTCTACTCATTTCTAGCCGTTTGGTAGCTCCCATTAAGCTGTTAGAAAAAGCGGCAAGTGAGGTAGCAGAAGGGAACCTGAATGTTACGGTTTCAATTAAATCGCAGGATGAAACTGGCCAGCTCGCTCAGGCATTTGAGCGCATGATTGCGCAGCTTCGCGATTACCGTGATTATATTCAGGAGATCACAAGTACCTTAGACACAATGGCAAAGGGCGATATGCGCATTCATTTACAGCAGGAATATGTAGGTGAATTTGCACCCGTAAAAACGGCACTGCTTGGAATATCCGATTCACTGCGCAATACCCTTTCGTTTATTGACGAAGTGGCGGCGCAGGTGCATTCCGGCGCAGAGCAGGTATCGAGTGCGGCACAAGCTCTGGCAGCCGGTGCAACACAGCAGGCCGCCAGCGTGGAGGAGCTTTCCTCCATGATTGCCCATATTGATGATTCGGCGAGAGAGAACGCCAAGAATGCCGAAAATACGGTTGCTGTATTCGAGCAGTCGAACCAAAAGTTCCAGTCCATTAGTACAAGCGTGCACATGCTGGAAGGCCATATGCGCGACATTAGCGATTCCTCTGCAACCATTATGGGAATTACCCGTGCGATTGAAGACATTGCATTCCAGACCAACATTCTGGCACTCAATGCCGCGATTGAAGCAGCGAGAGCTGGTGCGGCCGGTAAGGGCTTTGCCGTGGTAGCCGATGAGGTTCGTAATCTGGCAGCAAAATCTGCGGAAGCGGTAAAACGTACGGCAGAGCTGCTTGCAAAATCAAACCAAACAGTAGAGCTGGGTGTTTCGGCGGTTAATGAGGTTTCTGGTTCCATTCAAACCGTTATTGAGCTGGGCAGCAAGACCAACGAAGCGGTAGTAGGCATGGGCAAATCCGCGCAGGAGCAGGCCGAAGCCGTAAACCAGATTTCAGAAGGCTTATCTCAAATTTCTGCCGTGGTACAAACCAACGCAGCCACAGCCGAAGAAAGCTCTGCTTCCAGTGCGGAGCTTACCAATCAAGCAGAGGTTCTCCATAATGAAATTCGTAAGTTCCAGCTTCACGAGGCGGAAGAGTCACCATTGGATTTTGCTACAGAAAGGGACTTTGACTTCTAATTTCCACTCAGGAATATAGACGGATTTAATTCGAATTTAGCATTATATATGTGGATAACGACATGAAGTTGAGCGTTTTCTACAAAATACTACAATATTTTTCTTCACCATGTTCTGCCGTTTTTGAATAAAGATTCCATTTTAGTAGCCGATATACCCTTTATGTGCCCGGGTGATTTGATGTCTGCTGGCAAATTCCCTCTCAAAAGCAGACGAATACAACCGGGTAAAAGACTGGGGGATATGGTGTGATAAGAAAAAATACAAATGGACGTAGAAAAAGCTTACGCAGCAAAATCATTTTATTTGTTGGAATACCTGTTATGATCTCTTATCTAATTGTAGGTTCTGTTATATTAATGCTTGTAAGAAACAACATTAGCCAATTGACTAATCAGCAGTTGGCGTCTGATTCCATAGCGGCTTCCAGACAAATTGAAAACTTCTTTCAGCAGTATATGTCTTTACCGGGTGAGTTTTCAAAAAATGTAGCGATTCAAAAAATGATGACCAGCACGGGCAAAGGGCAGTCAATGGAGCAGTACCCAGAGTTTCAGAATTTGAATGAGACCATGAAGAACATGGTTGGCAATGACGACAACATTCTGGCACTTTGGCTTGCAGATGTGGATGCAATGCAATATGTCGACTCCAAAGATTCTGTGGAAAATGATTACCCAGCTTCGGAACGCCCTTGGTTTATAGAGATGAAGCAGCGCGGCGGGATGACCATGACGGACCCGTATGAAGACCTGACGGCTAAAAAGCATGTGGTTTCCATTGTTACCCCGGTGTTTCGCGAAAACACCAGTGAAATTATTGGTGCGGTTGGCCTCGATTTAATCCTCGATAATTTAAGCGAAGACATGCAAAGCTATAAGTTAGGAAAAACCGGGTTTTATGTATTAATTTCGTCTGGCGGGCAAATGATTTTTCACCCAGACAAAGAAAACCTAGGGAAAGAAATAGCGGATGTTGCTTTCTCAGAGAATTTTAAAAAGGCTGTCAATGCAAAAACGGAAGGGCTTATAGACTACACCTCGGCAAGCACACACAGCTATGGGTACCTCTCTCCGGTTGGCGACACCGGTTGGATGGTGGCAACCGGACTGCCGGATGCAGAGTTCTTCGAAAACTTTAATCAGCTTGTTTGGATTTGGGGAATGGTAATGCTAGTGTCCATGATGCTGGTACTGCTGATGATTCTGCTTATTTCAAGCCGTTTGGTTGCTCCCATTAAGCTTTTGGAGAAAGCTGCAAGTGAGGTAGCCGAGGGTAACCTAAATGTATCGGTCTCTGTTAAATCCCAAGATGAAACCGGCCAGCTCGCGCAGGCATTTGAGCGTATGATCGCACAGCTTCGCGACTACCGCGGTTATATTCAAGAGATTAGTACTACGCTCGATACCATGGCAAAGGGAGATATGCGCATTCACCTGCAATACGAGTATGTAGGCGAGTTTGCCCCTGTAAAAACAGCTTTGCTCGGTATATCCGATTCACTGCGCAATACCCTTTCTACCATAGACGAAATTGCGGCACAGGTTAATTCCGGTGCGGAGCAGGTCTCGAGTGCGGCGCAGGCATTGGCAGCCGGTGCAACACAGCAAGCCGCCAGTGTGGAGGAGCTTTCCTCCATGATTGCCCATATTGATGATTCGGCGAGAGAAAATGCCAAGAATGCCGAAAATACGGTTGCTGTATTCGAGCAGTCGAATCAAAAGTTCCAGTCCATTAGCAAAAGCGTTCAGATGCTGGAAGGCCATATGCGCGACATCAGCGATTCCTCTGCAACCATTATGGGAATCACCCGTGCGATTGAGGACATTGCGTTCCAGACCAATATTCTGGCGCTCAATGCCGCCATTGAAGCGGCGAGAGCCGGCGCGGCAGGTAAGGGCTTTGCCGTAGTGGCGGATGAGGTTCGCAATTTGGCGGCAAAATCTGCGGAAGCGGTAAAACGTACGGCAGAGCTGCTTGCAAAATCGAACCAAACGGTAGAGCTGGGTGTTTCGGCGGTCAATGAGGTTTCTGGCTCCATTCAAACCGTGATTGAACTAGGAACACAAACCAATCAAGCGGTAGTAGGCATGGGCAAATCCGCGCAGGAGCAGGCGGAAGCCGTGAATCAGATTTCGGAAGGCCTGTCTCAAATTTCTGCCGTGGTACAAACCAACGCAGCCACAGCCGAAGAAAGCTCTGCTTCCAGTGCGGAACTTTCGAATCAGTCTGAAATACTGCACCATGAAATTCGCAAGTTCCAGCTTCATGAGGCAGAGGAGACTTCCGTATCGACTATGGAAGAAGCGCAGGCAGGTTTTGAACTGGACGAAAGTTTTTAAAAAACAAATTAATGAAACGTAAGCATAAGTAAAAAAGCCGTATCTTCCCTTGAGAGGATACGGCTTTTTTCTTGATAAAATCTAGATTAGCAATTGCAAATAATGGGGATATATGGAGATATTTGGCGACTCAAAATTTCTTTAAGGAAAAAATCATAAATTAAATCTCTGTTTTTTATTAAATTTTTACAATTGACGAACCGATATACATACCAGAGGATACGGATAGAAATGGCAGCTATCTGTATAGCACTTTTAAATAGACCGGCAAAAGGTACTTTTTCTGTTTAAGAGTGGAATGAAAGTTTGAAAGGGAACAAAAAATGAAAAGAGAAAATCAAACGCAAACCAAAGGAACGGCAAAGCGAGGTTTTCAGAGCTTGGGAGCTCGGATGATGGCTTTTATCGGCGTTCCGGTACTACTTTCTTATGCAATAATAGGGGCAATTTTGCTAAGCTTAGTGGGTTCCTCGGTAAGTCACTTAACAGAAAATGAGCTTCAGGCAAAATCGGAAAGTGCTTCGTACCAAGTAGAACAGTTTTTGATGCAGTATTCGCAAATTTCAAGCAGACTTTCCCAGAATGCAGATTTACAGCAAATGATGACAGATGCAAATAAAACTCATTACATGAGTGATGATGCAAGGTTTGCAAACTTGTATCAAACCATGCAGAACATGCGTGGTACCGATAAAAATGTACTCTCCATTTTTATTGCAGATTTGGATGCAGAGCAAAGCATTAACACAAATGGCGGCAACAACAAACAATACAAAACCTCCGAACGCCCATGGTTTATTCAAATGAAGGCGAAGAATGGTGTTACCCTGACGGAACCGTATGAGGATATTAATACAAAACAGCAGGTAGTAACCATAGCCTCACCGGTTTATAAAAAAGGAACCTCTGAAATCATTGGTGCGGTTGGGCTGGACCTTACCTTAACCAATTTGAGCGAGGCAGTGCGGAACTTTAAAATCGGCAAAGAGGGATATTACATTTTGGTATCTGCCGAGGGTAACATAGTCTCTCACCCGAAAGATGATTACCTGAACCAGAATATTTCAAAGACCGACTTAACGGAATCGATTGTAAAGAATTTTCAAAACAAGACGGTGGGGTCGGTACAGTATACCTCTCATACCGTACAAAGCCATGGCTATACCTGTGCGGTAGGTGATACCGGCTGGATGGTCGCCACCGGATTGCCAAACCAAGAGTATTTTCAGGAATTTAATGCGGTTCGTTGGGTTCTTTTGATTAGCTTTGGCATTGCATTGGGTGCTATTTTACTTCTGTTAATCTTTATTTCCAGAAGACTGGTTGCCCCCTTGCGCAAGCTGACGGTTACCGCTAACCAGATAGCCGATGGAAATTTGGATGTTGAAATCGTAGTAAAAAGCCAAGATGAAATTGGGCGTTTGGGAGATGCGTTCAGCCGAACGGTGTCTCAGCTTTCCAATTACAGGGGTTATATTCAAGAGATTGCCAGTACGCTGGAGACAATGGCGGATGGCGACATGAGAATCCATTTGCAGCAGGAGTACGCAGGAGAATTTGCTCCGGTGAAAAAAGCCTTGTTAGATATTTCTTCCTCACTCGGTGCCACTCTTTCCTCCATAGACGAAATTGCGGCACAGGTTAATTCCAGCGCAGAGCAGGTTTCGAGTGCGGCGCAGGCATTGGCAGCCGGTGCAACACAGCAGGCCGCCAGCGTGGAGGAGCTTTCTTCCATGATTGCACATATTGATGATTCGGCGAGAGAAAATGCCAAGAATGCCGAAAATACGGTTGTTGTATTCGAGCAGTCGAACCAGAAGTTCCAGTCCATTAGCAAAAGCGTTCAGATGCTGGAAGGCCATATGCGCGACATCAGCGATTCCTCTGCAACCATTATGGGGATTACTCGCGCGATTGAAGACATTGCATTCCAGACCAATATTCTGGCACTCAATGCCGCTATTGAAGCGGCGAGAGCCGGTGCGGCAGGTAAGGGCTTTGCCGTAGTAGCCGATGAGGTTCGCAATCTGGCGGCAAAATCTGCGGAAGCGGTAAAACGTACGGCAGAGCTGCTTGCAAAATCAAACCAAACGGTAGAGTTGGGTGTATCGGCCGTCAATGAGGTTTCCGGCTCCATTCAAACGGTAATTGAGCTGGGCAGCAAGACCAACGAAGCGGTAGTAGGCATGGGCAAATCTGCGCAGGAGCAGGCCGAAGCCGTGAACCAGATTTCGGAGGGATTGTCTCAGATTTCTGCCGTGGTACAAACTAATGCCGCCACAGCGGAAGAAAGCTCTGCTTCGAGTGCTGAACTATCGAATCAGGCGGAGGTTCTCCATAATGAAATCCAGAAGTTCCAGCTTCATGAGGAAGAGGAGAACGTAACGGAAAATCCCGAGAAAGAGAATGACCCTTTTGCGGATTTTAATTTCTAATCACTTCATGCCTTAAGTAAACATAAATACTCAAATAAAAATAAAGAGTGCCTTGCTTTTTCGCTTGAAAGCAAGGCGCTCTTTCCTATAATTAGATATGAATTATTAAATAAAAATCCCCTGCATTTCGCAGGGGATGAGAGTGAACGCTATTTCGGTTCAGCAAGAACCTCTATGAAACGGTTGGAAAGCACATCGTATTCGTGGTGCTTTAAAATATAATCTTGCCCGCGCTTGCCCATAACCTCCAGCTCTGCCTTTGGGGTTGAGGCAAGAATCTGTGCGGCGCGCGCAATCTCCGCAGGGTCTTCCGGCGGAATGGAAATACCGCATCTCGCATCGGCAACCATGTCGTTGCCCGCCTCAATGGCGAAGATAACAGGCTTTGCCGCCATCATGTAGTCCATCAGCTTATTGGGGCTCACGCCAAAGCGGAAGAGCGGCTGGCGCTGCAAGCCAACATACAAAGCATCCATCTGCTCCAGTAAACCGGGAACCTCGTTCCGCTTCACGGCGGGCAGAGCTTCTACCACGTCGCTTAGCTCCAGATCCTTAATTTTTTGAATCAGGCGGTCACGTTCCGGCCCTTGGCCAACCAGCAGCAGCTTTATTTTTTTATCGCGCAGCAGCTCTCCGGCTTCTAGGTAGCTGTCGAGTGCATTGGCTACGCCATGTGCTCCGGTATATCCAATCAGAAAATAGCCTTCCTCATGGTAACGGCTCAATTTTTCCGCATAGACCGGAGTATCGGTTTCCGCAGTTTCCCAATCCTCTTTCACAATTCCATTCGGGATGCACACAAATTTATCTGGCCGCATGCCGTGCTCAATCATGTGTTCCTGCGCGTTCGGCAAAATAGAAACAATGGTATCGCAATGCTTATAGCAGTAATTCTCTGCCGCCTGCATCAGCATAATGTACGGGTGGTATTTGGGAATTCCCCCCAGCTCCATTGGGCTGAGTGGCCAAAGGTCGTGTACCTCGTAAATCAGCTTTGCGCCATGCTTGTTTGCCATTTTACGCAACGGGTAAATTTCAAGCGGATAGGTGGAAGAGGCAATAATCGCATTTGGCATGCCGGTTTGGGTAATCGCGCTTTCAAAGGTGGAAAGCCCACGGAAAAAAGAGAGCATGTTTTTAATACGCCCCATTCCGTTACCGTGGTATTCCGGCCCGGTAATCCAAAAATAGCGGATGCCGTCAATCATTTCTACCCAGTAGGGTCTTCCTTGCGGGTCGGGATTATCGCCGCGAAGGTGGGAATAGGAGGAGGCCACAATCGTGACCTGGTGCCCCTGCCGTACCCAGCGTTTTGCCATGAAATACGGTCGGTATTCCATGCTTTTGCCGGTGCCGGCGTAGTGATTGGACAAAATGATGTTCATGCCGCAGCCTCCTTAGTTGTTTTGTGAGAGAAGTGCCGCCGCAATTTTCTCGCTGGCTGCGCCGTCTCCAAACGGCATCAGCCCGCGTGCTGCGGGGTCTGGAATCGTGTGTAGTGCTTTCTCAAGAATATCCTCGGTTTCAAGCTTTGCAAGAATGTTCCAGTTGCCGACCAGCGTTTCTACCCATTCGGTCTCCTGCCGCAATGTAACGCAGGGAACCTCCATAAACCATGCTTCCTTTTGCAAGCCGCCGGAATCCGTCATTACCTGCTTTGCTCCGCTGGTTAAGAGCAGCATTTCGAGATACCCCACCGGGTCAATTAGGCGGATATTGCGAAAGCCCTCTTTCGAGATGGCTTCTTCCGCTAGCGCGCGGGTACGGGGATGAATTGGCAGAACCACAGGCTCAGGTAGCTGCTCAAATGCGCGGAAAATACGAACCAAGGTTGGCAGGCCACCGTCGGTCGTTTCTGCTCTATGAAGTGTAGCGAGGCGGTACCCTTTGGGGGTGATGCCGAGTTTTTCATAAATTGCCGCTTTCTCCGGGTTAGCTTTTGCCAGCTTCAGAAAATGTAAAACCGAATCGAGCATAACGTCGCCTGTGATGGAAACGCCAGCGGTAACGCCCTCTTTTTCTAGGTTATCTGCCGCAGTTTGGGTGGGGCAGAACAGCCAGGTAGAAATATGGTCGGTGAGTACACGGTTTTGTTCCTCCGGCATACGGCGGTTATAGGAGCGCAAACCTGCCTCTACGTGCGCCACGGGAATATGCAGCTTAGAAGCCGCCAAAGCCCCGGCCAGTGTGGAGTTGGTGTCCCCGTAAACCAGAAGAACATCTGGCTTCTCAGCGAGCAGAACCTCTTCAATACGCATCAGCATTTCGCCGGTTTGCTTGCCGTGCGAACCAGAGCCAACCCCCAAATTGTACTTAGGGCGGGGGATGGAAAGCTCCTCAAAAAATACGTCCGACATATTGTGGTCATAGTGCTGGCCGGTATGCACAATAATTTCTTCACATGCGGGAGCCAGTGCGGCAGACACCACAGAAGCCTTAATGAACTGCGGTCTTGCCCCAACAATCGTTACGATCTTCACTGGGCGGCCTCCCCTGAACGGTAGCGCACGTCGCTGTCGCTCATATCGAGGGTAGAGAATTCCAAATCATCAAATGAAACAGCCTGTCCGGTTTTCTGGGATTTATAAGCCGCCAAAATAATCTTGAGCGCCTTAATTCCCTCGGTCCCGCTAACAAGAGGCTGCGTGTTGTTGTTAATGGCTGCGATATAATCGGCGTATAGCGCATTGTGGCCATGGCCGTATACGTCGGTTGGGTCTGTTCCTGCCATTGCAGATACCGCCTGATCCTGTGCGGCGGGTGCAGAGAAATTCCATGTTTCTACACGGTTAACCGCAAGGCCGCCAATGACAACCGCACCGGTTTCACCGAAGATAGAAAGGGTTTCTTCCAGATTCTTGGGGTACACGCAAGCGGTGCCTTCAACTATACCGATAGCACCGTTCTTAAAGCGTATAATAATAGCGCCAAAGTCTTCTGCATGAATGTCGCGCAGGTAGTTGCCGGTCATTGCCATAACGGTTTCCGGCTCGCCGCCAAGGTTCCATTGCAGCAGGTCAATGTTATGAATGCACTGGTTCATCAGTGTGCCGCCGTCCTGCTCCCAGGTACCACGCCACGGAGCCTGCTCGTAATAAGGCATGGAACGATTCCACAAAATACGGGCAGTACCGTTTACCAGCTTGCCGAAGCGGTTTGCCTCTACGGCATGGTGAAGCTCTTGAACCGGAGCGTTAAAGCGGTTCTGGTGGCAAACCGCGAGCTTGAGGCCACGGGAGTTGGCTTCCTGAATCATGAGCTGCGCGTCGTGAGTCGAGAGTGCCATCGGCTTTTCTACCAAAACGTGCTTGCCGCGGCGCAGGCAGTCCAATGCGATTTCCGCGTGGTAGCCGCTTTCGGTTGCAATCGAGCAGCAGTCAATCTCTTGCTCTTCGAGTGCTTTTTTATAATCGGTGTAAACGGCAGGGCGCTTACCGGTTTTTTCTTGCAGGCTGTCGGCCTTTTGCTCTGCCCGTTCCTGAATGAGGTCACATACGGCTACAAGTTCCATGAGTCCATCGTTTTCCGCCGCTGCGTCTATGTGGTTTTTCGAGATTCTTCCGCAGCCAATCAGCAGGAAATTCAGTTTTTTCATAACGTTCCCATCCTTCATTTTACATCCAATATTTTCGTTTCTTACGCAGCAAAGAGCGCTGGCCCCGCCGGCGCTCCTTGCCTTGTCTTTGTCACAGAAAACAGCCAAGCCATGAGCGGGCTTATTTTCACCATTTTAATAGGGAAATGCTGTTTGTACTTTAAAAACCATGTTTACAGTAGTTCAATGTTACTTCTGTCTTCTACGCCCTTCATTGCGTTTCTGGTATCGAAAATTGCTTTGGAGAGAGACTGAATCCGGTTGTAATCAAAGCACTCGTGAGCAGTGCAAACAATTACAATGTCCGCATTTTTCAGCTCGTCGTCCGTCAGCTCGGTAAGACCTTGGTGAACCTTGCCCTTGTGCTTGTATTCTGAAATATAGGGGTCAAAGAAGACTGCGTCTGCGCCCTGCTCCAGCAAATGGTCAATTACATTCAGAGCGGGGGACTCGCGGTAGTCGTCAATATCATTTTTGTAAGCAACGCCCAGCACCAGAACGCGTGCACCGTTCATTGCAATTTTATTGCGGTTTAGAACCTTCATTGCACGGTCTACCACGTATTCGGGCATGGCGGTGTTAATTTCGCCGGAGGTTTCAATCAGGCGGGTGTGGTAATCAAACTCGCGAGCCTTCCAGGTAAGGTAGAAGGGGTCAAGCGGAATGCAGTGACCGCCAAGACCCGGGCCCGGATAAAACGCCTGGAAGCCATAGGGCTTTGTTTTCGCAGCGTCGATAACATCCCACACATTAATGCCCATGCGGTTGCAAATAATCGCCATTTCATTGGCAAGGCCAATGTTAATGTTGCGGTAGGTGTTCTCGAGCAGCTTCTCCATTTCTGCAACAGCAGGGGAGTCAACCTCGTAAACACCGCCCTCGAGAACGTTGCGGTACAAAGCAGCGGCAACCTCGGTGCTGTCTTTGCCTACGCCGCCAACAACCTTGGGAGTGTTTTTTGTTTTGTACTGCTTGTTACCGGGGTCAACACGTTCGGGAGAAAACGCAAGGAAGAAGTCCTCTCCGCACACAAGGCCACTTTCCTCCAGAATGGGCTTCAACAGCTCTTCTGTGGTGCCGGGGTATGTGGTGGATTCCAAAATAATCAGCATGCCGGCGTGCATGTATTTGGAAACGGACTCTGTGGAGCCCTTTACATAGCTGATGTCGGGCTGCTGATATTGGTCGAGCGGAGTGGGTACGCAAATGGCAACGCAGTCTACGTTGCTGATAAAGGAGAAATCGCTGGTGGCGGAAAGCTTGCCGCTTTTTACCACATCCTCCAAAGCGCTGTCTACCACGTCGCCAATATAGTTATGCGCGCGGTTTACCTGCTCCACCTTCTGCTCCTGAACGTCGAAGCCGATGGTTTTGTAGCCGGCCTTGGCGATTTCCACAGCGAGGGGCAGGCCGACATAGCCTAACCCAATAATACCAACTGTGGCGGTTTTGCTCTCTATTTTGGAAAGAAGCTCCGTCTTGCGATTTGACATAGTTTGTTACCTACCTTTTTGTTTGCATTTCTTTCACTTTTATCATCAGGCGGAACACTCCGCCGTCTTGTGTAACTATTATTCTGCCAGTGCGTTGAGTGCCTCTGCCACATAGGTGACAATTTCAGTGGTGATATAGCCGTGCATGGGCAGGCTGAAAACACGCTTGCTCAAGCTTTCGCTTACCGGGAAATCACCCTCCTTGTTGCCGTACTCTTCATACACCTTTTGCAGGTGAAGCGCTTTGGGGTAATAGACCATGGTGGGAATGCCTTTATCGGCAAGGCCCTTCATTAAGCGGTCGCGCTCTTCGGTGGTTTTTGCCTTGATGGTATATTGTGCCCAACTCGACACATAATTTTCCGGTACGACCGGAACATCAAATTTATCCTTAAGTAAAGAGGTGTACAGTGCCGCCGCTTTGTTTCTGGTTTCGTTCTCTGTATCAAAAGCGCGAAGCTTTGGCAGCAGAATCGCAGCCTGAAGAGTGTCGAGGCGCGCATTGAGGCCAACGCGAACATTATCGTACTTAAAGCTTCCCTTACCGTGTACACGGATAGAGACAAGCAGATCGTACATTTCTTTATCATCTGTAAAAATGGCACCGCCGTCCCCGTAGCAGCCCAAAGGTTTTGCCGGGAAGAAGCTGGTTGCGGAAACATCGCCGAACACGCATGCCTTGCGGCCTTTATTCATGCCGCCAAAGCCCTGTGCCGCATCTTCGAGCATCCAAAGGCCAAATTCCTTGCAAATGGCTTCCAACTCATCGTAATCAGCCGTTTGGCCAAAAAGGTCAACCGGAATAACGACCTTGGGGTTTAGCTTGCCTTCTGCCTTTACGCGCTCAATCTGCTGGCGCAGAGAAGCGGGGTCAAGGTTAAAGGTGTCTTCTTTTACATCGCAGAAGATGGGGGTCGCGCCCATCAGGCTGGCTACCTCAGCAGTTGCTACAAAGGTAAAGGCAGGTACAAACACGGCATCGCCTGCGCCGACGCCCCAAGCCATTAACGGCATTTGCAGAGCGTCGGTACCGTTTGACACACTTATGCAGTACTTGCGCCCAACGTATTTGCAAAGCTCTTGCTCTAATTCTTCTACCTGCGGGCCGGAGATAAAGTGGCATTCTTCCAGAACCTTCGCAATTCCTGCATCAATTTCCGGTTTCAGGCTACGGTACTGGGCCGACAAGTCGTTGAATTCAATTTTCTGCATGTTTATTGTTCCTCCTTCAGGCCTTCCGGCGTTTGTGTGTACTGCCTGCCGCATTTGGGGCAGTGCAGAGCTTCCTCCAGCGTTTCACCGCATTCACAGGCCCAGCCGCGTTGCCGGGCGGGGCTGCCCATCATAATAGCGTGCGCAGGAACGTCTTTAGTAACCACGCTGCCTGCGGCAATAAACGCGTGTGCGCCTATGCTGTGCCCGCACACTATGGTTGCATTAGCGCCGATGCTGGCACCCTCGCCTACCGGTGTGCGAACATAAAACTCAGTACCGCGCTGTGGGTATTTGCAGCGGGGGCGCGGTACATTGGTAAATACCATAGAAGGGCCGCAGAATACATAATCACCAAGCTCTACGCCCTCATAAATAGAAACATTATTTTGAATTTTGCAGTGATCGCCTACGGTTACACCAGGGGCAATGAATACGTTTTGCCCTAATGTGCATCCCCTGCCAATTTGGCACCCGGAAGAAATATGGCTAAAGTGCCAAACCTTGCTTCCCTCTCCAATGTTACAGCCATCATCTGCGAAAGCACTTTCATGAACATAATAATTTTTCTCGCTCACTATGAGTAACCGCCATTCTTCGGCAGCAAAATAGAAATAGCCGGGTAGCTCGTACGCAGCTGCCGAATTTTGCGCACGGTTTCCGATTTTCTCTCTTTCCGGCTTTCTTTTGGCGCAATCCCTTATTATAGAATAAACCGAAAGAACTGGCATAGGAACAACCTGCCGGTAGTCATAACCGCCGGGGCGCTTAAAACCATGCTCTTCAGGCATTCATAATGCTCTTTTGCTAATACCGTCAAGTTATTATATCGCTATTATTTACCAGAGTCAATCGTTTCAATCTGCATTACCGTGGATTCATATTGACAAGAATTTCCGTTCGTATTATCATAAACAGTAACTTTCGTCTAGTAAATTGTAGAAAACCGGATATTTTGCGTATTCATTCCTGCTCGGCCAATCCGGTGAGAGCCTAAGCAGGGGAAAGGAACAGTTATGAGCAAGTTTGTTAGCCGCGATACGTTTATTCCCTATAATGTTCCAGACATTACAGAGGCAGAAATTGATGAAGTGGTTGCCACGCTGAAATCCGGCTGGCTTGCCAAAGGCCCCCGTACCATGCAGTTTGAGAAACAGTTTGCGGAGTATTTGGGCGCAAAATACGCTGTGGCAATGAACTCCTGTACAGCGGCTCTTCATATGTCACTAGTCGCACAGGGGATTGGCCCTGGAGATGAAGTAATTACCACGCCAATGACCTATGTGGCTACTGCAAATACAATTATTCACACGGGAGCTACTCCCGTTTTGGCAGATATTGATTACCGCACTACCTGCATTGACCCGGATGAGATTGAAAAGAAGATTACACCGAAAACAAAGGCTATTGTTCCCGTGCATTATAGTGGACAGGTGTGCGACCTCGATCGCATCTACGATATTGCAGAAAAACACAATCTTTTTGTTTCTGAAGATGCGGCTCACGCTCTTTGGAGCCGCTATAAAGGCAGACTCATCGGCAATTCGCTCAAGGGTGCCGCTTCCTACAGCTTTTATGCTACCAAGAACCTGTGCACGGGTGACGGCGGCATGCTGATAACCGATGATGAAGAAACTGCAGTAAAAGCACGCATGTTCTCCAACAGCGGTATGAGCCAGAACGCCTGGAATCGTTATGCAAAGGGCGGCACTTGGAAGTATGATATTGCTGAGTTTGGCTACAAAAACAATATGTTCGATATGCAGGCCGCTTTGGGTCTTGTACAGCTCCGCCGCTTGGAGGAGATGCAGGAGGCTCGCCTGAAGATTGCTGCCCGCTACCAAGAAGCCTTCGGCGCGATGGATGCCATTGAGGAGCCTTTTGTTCCCGAGTACACCACGCACTGCTGGCATTTGTATGTGCTTCGCATTGTGCCGGAGGTGCTCACCATTGACCGTGACCAGTTCATTACTGAGCTGAATGCACGCAATATAGGCACCAGTGTTCACTTTATTCCGGTGCACAATATGTCTGCTTATACCAAGCGCTTCGGCTATAAGCCCGATGACTTCCCGAACACGCAGAAGCATTTTGAGCGCTGCTTATCGTTGCCGCTGTACCCCGGCCTGACCGATGAGCAGGTACAGTATATTATTGATGCGGTTGCAGATATTGCTGCAAAATACCATAAATAAGTAGAATAGTATTGAAAAACCGCCTGTTTACACTTGATAAACAGGCGGTTTTTGGTTTCGTATTTTGGCTATTAAAATTACTTTCTGAATAATACCCTACCAGCACGCGGGAGGGTAACGCATTGCTATCTTGCTTTGCCTGCGCGTGAAGCTGGTAGGCAGTAAAAAAACAGACGACGGAAATAACGGCCAATAAAAAAGCCAGTACTCCGAGCCACGTATCATTCCGCTTCTTATTCGGCAACAGTACCCTTCCCTTTCAGCGGGAGAACCCGCAAGGATATGGTTTAAGTGTTGCCAGTATTTGTAAAATCATTCGCTTGCGGTTCCGGAATATAGGGGTCGGATAAAAAATGAGTCAGTATTTTTAGGTGCCGCTGTTCATCTAAGATAATTCGGGCGAACAAGCGCTGAATTTGGTCTTCTGTTATTTGGCAAATTAGCAGCTTGTAGTGAGAGATGGCATCACGCTCTCCCTGTATATCACGTAACAGAATGCTTTTGAGCGTAAATTGGTAATCTGGGAACTGGCCGCTCCAAAAATGGCCGGTCACACCGGATTGCAGCAGCGGCTTTCCCCCTAAATTGAGGATGAGCTTGCCCAAAAGCTCTAGGTGAATTTTTTCAACAAGTGCAATTTTTTGATAAGCGCGGTATATTTCAGGATATTTTTCCAAATAATAGCTGTGTACCAAATACTGATTCACTGCGGTCAATTCAGATCCTCGTCCGGCGTAACCATCCGAAATTAAAGTGGCATACCGAAGGTTTGGTTCCGTTATGACTACCTTTGGGTACGGTAGGTTCACCTGGTAAGGAAAAAGCGTTGCTTGAAGAACGTTTTCTGGCATAGTAATCCACTCCCTGTAAATGGTGGACGGCCTCTCTTATAAGGGTATGAGGATACCGATTGTTTCGTGCAGTTTTTGCCTGTTTTTAGGCCAGAAAATGCCAAGAAATACCGCAGAAAAAGAACAGCAAAACATGGGAAACTGTTTGACAAAACGGCCTCTCCATGATATACTAATCTTGCATTCTAAATGATGTACGAAAATGAGCTCACATCTTGATGTAAGTCATTGTCCGTTAATGATTTATGCAAGATATGGGCTTTTCTTTTTACAGTTTTGGATACAACATTTTTTCAAGGAGGTGCTTTTCTTATGGAGAAAGGTACAGTTAAATGGTTTAATGCAGAAAAAGGCTATGGCTTTATTGCCAACGACAATGGCGGCGAAGATATCTTCGTTCATTTTTCCGCTATTGCTGGTCAGGGTTACAAGTCACTGACTGAAGGCCAGAAGGTCACTTTTGAAGTGGAAACCGATGCTCGCAACGGCAAGCTCAAGGCTGCCAATGTTGAGATTGCTCAGTAATTCTTTTGAATTGAGCTAAAAAGCCGTTCCGCATGGGGCGGCTTTTTTAATTTGCTACCCACCTCGATTTAATGTTGGCTATCCTATCATAGAGTATAAACAAAGAGCCCCACCAGTAATACACTGGTGGGGCTCTTGTGTTTTCTACCGTTCTTCAAGAAATGCTTCACTATATACAAAATTTCGTTTTTGTTTTGCACGGTATAATAAATCATCTGCTTTGTCTAAAAACGTATTTGTGTCAGAGCCATACTCACTCTGGTATTCTGCTGCACCAAAGCTGGCAGTTACCTCAATTTGCTTGGAATCATTATAAATATCCATTTGCTCTACGTTGTGGCGTATTTCTTCTAGAATAGTAAATGCTTCTTCTAGCTTTGTGTTGGGGAAGCAAAGAATAAATTCATCACCCCCAAAGCGGCCTAAAAAATCGTAAGGGCGCAGGGTCATTGAAAGACATACAGCAAAGCGCTTTAGAACGGTGTCACCGAAAATATGGCCATAGGTATCATTAATGTTCTTAAAATAATCAATGTCTGCAATGGCTACGGTAAGTGGCTGGTTTTCCCATCGAGCCTTATTCATCTCGGCACTTAACATATCAATAAAGCACCTGCGTGCCAGCGCTCCAGTTAAATAGTCGTGCATGGCAAGAAATTCGCTTTCCTCTTGGCTTCTGCGTAGCTTTGCCTCGGTTTGCTTATAATCACTTAGATCACGAATCGATAAAACAGCAAGCCACTCACCATTCTTGTCCTGAAACAGGGAGGAGGCGTAGTCTGCAACAAACTTACTGCCGTCACTGCGAAGAAGGGTTAATTCACTGCGCGCTTTACCGTACTTTTCACGCTCCTGTATGGCGAGTGCGAGTTTCGGGTCACCTAAATCCACAATTCCAGCCCGCCCTAAATAACAAAGCTCCTCCTCGGTTCTTAAAAAAAGCTGGCATGCGCTTGGGTTCGCCCGGTAGATTCTTCCCTTAGGGTTTGCAATTAAAATTGCGTCCGGACTATTTTGAAAAATACGCTGATAAAGGTCTTCACTCATTTCAAATTTCATTCGATTTCTCCCATCGTATACTGAAGGCGTGGGCTAGGTTTCTCAGCGTCCGGGTAAAGCAGGTGGGATTCTGCTTGCTGCGCAGGCTGATTCGCATGCAGTGGAAAGATTGCTGCAAGCGAGGTTCTGAAAATGCCATTCAGATTTATTATTAAAAATATATCGAAATTAAAGCCCGGTGTAAAGTGGGAATAAAGAAGAAAAATAATAAAATTTATTTTTTATTTCTGCCAGGTTTTTTTTGAAATATAGGGATTAAAAAGGCATAAATAATTGAATTTTTTCATTGGTTTTTTCTGCAAGAGCAGGTTCGTAGCTCGCATGTAACATTGTTTAAACCTTCCTGATTCTGGATATGCTATAAAACGGGAGGGATTGAACATGAGCAAGCGTGTGGCTGCTTTTTATTCCATTTTTATGGTCTGTTTGTTATTACTAGTCACAAACCTTTACCGGCTCTCAACAGGTAACCAGCTGGCAGAAGCGGCTGACCGCCAAAGCAGCTACCGTTTAACAGTGGCTTCTGGGCGAGGAACTGTTTACGATACTAACTTAAAACCACTAACAGGTACAGAAACCGGCTATACAGCCGTAGTGAACCCCACGCCAGAGGCGGCCTCCATTTTGGCAGATGTTTTGCCGCGCGAGCGAATGGAAGAGGTTTATACATTACTCACGAAGGGCAAACCGTTTTTGCTTACCCTGCCCAAATCGGTTCACGCCGAGGGCATTGATACCTTTGAAACATACCACCGTTATAAAACAAACGACCAAATTGCCGCCAATGTAATTGGGTATTTGGATGGCAGTAATATCGGCGTGGCGGGAATGGAAAAGGCATATCAGGATTATTTATCCGCCGACCCTGGCGGAATAACGGTAAGCTACCGGGTAGACGCCGTAAACCGTGTATTGTCCGGAGAAAATAAAGAGATTAAAGACACCTCAGAGAAAAATAAAAGGGGCGTGGTACTCACGCTTGATGAAGAAATACAAAAAATTGCGGAGAAGGCGGCAAAAAAATACCTGAAAAAAGGTGCCGTTGTGGTTACGGAGGTACCCAGCGGAAAAATCCGAGCCATGGTAAGCCTGCCAGATTTCTCTCAAAACGATTTAAAATCGGCAATGGAGAATCCCGATTCTCCGCTGATGAACCGAGCAATTTCTGCGTATAGTGTTGGTTCAGTGTTTAAGGTGGTTTCCGCAGCAGCGGCTCTGGAGAGCGGCGTTTCACCCGAAACCACCTTTACCTGTACCGGCGGTATTGAGGTTGGCGGGGGAGTTTACCACTGCTTTAATGGTAAGGCACATGGCACGCTCAATATGCAGGGTGCGATTGCCCACTCCTGTAATAGCTATTTTGTCCGCTTAATGCAGCAAATTCCCAATGAAACACTTCTTCGCATGGCGCAATCGCTTGGTTTTGGACAAAGCCAAAGCTTTGCTCCGGGGTACTCCAGTGCGGCGGGCAGCTTGCCGGAACAAAAGGAGCTGCTGGTACCACGTGCACTGGCAAACTTTTCGTTTGGTCAGGGGAAGCTGTCTGCAACTCCAGTTCAAATTGCAGGTTTAATGAACGCAGTCGCTTCCGGTGGTGTGTATACTCCACCCAGTTTGGTGGAGGGACTTGTGGACGAAAAATTGCAGTATGTAGAAAAGACAAAAAGCACACAGGCAGTACGTGTTATGTCGCAGGATACAGCGGCACAGCTACGGCAGTTTATGGGTGCCGCAGTGGAGGAGGGAACTGCCAAAAAGGGTAAGCCGGTACTCGGCGGAGCAGGTATTAAAACGGGCACGGCGCAAACCGGGCAATATGTGGGCACAAAAGAAGTGGAGCAAGGCTGGTATGCAGGATTTTTCCCTCTCAATACACCACGGTACAGCATTGTGGTGCTTTCAGAGGACGCACAGGGTGCCAGTGACGGAGCCCCCGTATTCCAAGAGATTGCCAACGCTTTGCTTTGAAAAACCAATTGACAATACACCTATATCGTAGTAAAATCGGAATTGATTTTGTAATAGAAAAAAAGGCGTTTATGGGAAAAAAGCTGTTTTTGTGTTTGCAGCAGAGAGAGGGTTCCTCCGGCAGTTTGTCGGTTAGGCTGAAAGACCCTTGCAATCAGCAGGCAGCGAGCCCCTCCCGCAGCCGCCGGGTGAAGAGCTCGGCCGTTCCCCGCGTTAAGGGGGTTGAGTGGCGCGTTTCGCGCAATTTGGGTGGTACCACGGGCTTTCTCCGTCCCATTTCGGGCGGTGGAGGTCTGTTTTTTTGTGCGTTACCCTCACCAAAACCGTTCTATTATTTCTTAAAAAAATAGCTTTAAATTGCGGGAGTTCAGCCGCTTTTTGGAGCGGCATTTATAATCAGACAGGAGAGTTTCATAACATGCAGTGGACAGGATTAAACGAGATTCGCGAAAAGTATCTTTCTTTTTTTGAATCCAAAGGGCATTTGCGCCTGAAGAGCTTTTCTCTGGTACCCAATGGCGATAACAGCCTTTTGCTGATTAACTCGGGAATGGCGCCCATGAAAAAGTATTTTACCGGTGAGGTAACTCCCCCTAGAAAGCGTGTAACTACCTGCCAAAAGTGCATTCGCACACCAGACATTGAGCGTGTTGGCATTACGGCTCGCCACGGAACCTACTTTGAGATGATGGGCAATTTCTCGTTTGGTGATTACTTTAAGCATGAGGCAACGGCTTGGGCATGGGAGTTCTGCACCAAGGTGATGGCTCTGCCCGAAGACTGTGTATGGGTCACCATTTATCAGGATGATGACGAGGCGTTTGAGATTTGGACAAAAGAGGTTGGGGTTTCTCCTGACCGTATTGTGCGCCTTGGCAAAGAGGATAACTTCTGGGAGCATGGCTCTGGTCCCTGCGGCCCTTGCTCTGAGCTGTACTTTGACCGTGGGGAGAGCTATGGCTGTGGTTCGTCCACCTGTGGCCCGGGCTGCGACTGCGACCGCTATGTCGAGTTCTGGAACCTCGTGTTCACCCAGTTTGACAGTGACGGCAAGGGTAATTACACTCCCTTAGACCACCCCAATATTGACACCGGCATGGGTCTTGAGCGCCTTGCCTGCATTATGCAGGGGGTAGACAATCTCTTCTTAGTCGATACGGTGCAAAATATTATGAAGCACGTAAGTCGTATTGCCGGAATTCAGTACGGTGAAGACAACCAAAGAGATATTTCTCTGCGCGTTATTACCGACCACATTCGCAGCACCACCTTTATGATTGGTGACGGTGTTATGCCCTCCAACGAGGGTCGCGGCTATGTGCTGCGCCGCTTGCTGCGCCGCGCGGCTCGCCATGGTAAGCTCATCGGCATTAACCGCCCGTTCCTGTTTGAAGTAGCGGAAACGGTAATTGCTGAAAACAAGGATGCCTATCCCGAGCTTTCCGAAAAGCGCGACATGATCGTAAAGCTCATTCACGTAGAAGAAGAGAGCTTTGCCCGTACCATCGACCAAGGCTTACAGCTTTTGAACAACCTGATGCAGGGGATGGAAGGCAAGGTGTTCTCCGGTGAGGACGCATTCCGTTTGAACGACACCTACGGCTTCCCTCTTGACCTGACAAAGGAGATTGTTGCGGAGCAGGGGCTGACCGTAGACGAAGAAACCTTCCGCAAATTGATGACCGAGCAAAAGCAGCGCGCTCGTGCAGCCCGTAAAAATGCAGGAGCAGACGCTTGGGCAGGCGGTGCCAACGGTACCGAAGAGCTTCCCGCAACTACATTTGTGGGGTATGAAGGTCTTACCTGTGAGACCGAGGTTCTGGCTGTCATCAAAGACGGCGAGCGTGTGGATGCCGCAGAAATGGGCGACGAAGTAACGCTTGTGCTTGCACAGAGCTCTTTCTATGCGGAAAGCGGCGGCCAAACGGGAGACACCGGAATCATTGCAGTGGGTGAATCTAAGTTCACTGTAACGGATACCACCAAAAATCCCAGCGGGATTTTCCTTCACCACGGTAAAGTGACGGCAGGCTGCATTTCAGAGGGAGATGCGGTTACCGCAACGGTAGATGGCGAGCGCCGCACCGCGATTATGCGTAACCATACCGCAGCCCACTTATTGCAGGCGGCTTTGCGCCGTGTGCTGGGTGCTCATGTGGAGCAGGCGGGCCAGCTTGTAACAGATGAGCATGTGCGCTTTGACTTTACCCATTTCTCTGCAATGACTGCGGAAGAGTTGCAGCAGACCGAAGCCATGGTAAACCAAATGATTTTGCAGGGGATTTCAGTCGAATGCCGTGAAATGCCCATTGAAGAAGCAAAGAAGCTTGGTGCGATGGCTCTGTTCGGCGAAAAATATGGCGATGTGGTTCGCGTTGTCAGTGCCGGCGAGTTCTCCCGCGAGCTGTGCGGTGGTACACATATCGATAATACCGCAAGGCTTGGCTTGTTCCGCATTGTGTCGGAAAGCTCAGTAGCGGCGGGTGTTCGCCGTATTGAGGGCGTTACCGGTAATGGCGTTTTGGCATTGCTCTCCCGTCAGGCAGAGATGATGCAGGAAACGGCTGCGGCTTTAAAGCTGAGCAATGTATCTGATTTGGTACAGCGTGCAAAGCAGGTAGCCGTAGAACTGAAAGAAAAAGACCGTGAGATTGAAAGCCTGAACGGCAAGCTGGCTTCCGTTCGCATTAGCGGACTTTTGGCAAATGCCCAGCCGGTGGGTGGCGTGCGCGTGATGACGGCGATTCTCCCCGGAACAGGAGCGGATGCGCTGCGTGCCATGTGCGACCAGATTAAGAGCCAGCAGGCAGATGTAGTTGCCATTATAGCAGGCGTAACGGATGGCAAGGCTACCATTGCTGCAACAGCAGGCACAGAAGCACAAAAGCTGGGTGTGCATGCGGGTAAGCTGGTTGGCCCCATCGCGAAAATTGCTGGTGGTAACGGCGGCGGTAAGCCAGATTTGGCGATGGCAGGAGCAAAAGACCCCGCTAAGCTGGAAGAAGCACTGGCAGCAGCCAGTGAAATCATTGCGGGCATGCTAAAGTAATAATATAGAAGCATGTTTTTGAAATAATCTTTTTTATAATTTGGCAGCAATTGCATGAAAAACACATATGCTGTATATGGTTCTCTTTTGGGCTTTTGCTGCCGAATCAAAGATTTTTCAGTTTCCATCAACGTTTAAGTTATCGATCGTAGAATAAGCTTTTTATGTAAGGAGGAATTTTCGATGGATTGTGTATTCTGTAATATCGCAAATGGCGAAATTCCCAGCAAAAAAGTATATGAAGATGAAAAAATACTCGCATTTCACGATTTGGACCCCAAAGCACCGGTGCATATCCTCATTATTCCCAAACAGCACATTGCTTCTGCTTGGGAGATTACCGGTGAAAACAGCGGAATTATTTCTTATATTTTCGAGAAAGCGCCGCAGCTTGCCAAAGAGCTTGGCCTTGCAGGTGGGTTCCGACTTGTAAACAACTGCGGCAACGACGGCGGCCAAACCGTACAGCATTTGCATTTTCACTTGCTAGGTGGTAGGTCTATGGAGTGGCCTCCCGGTTAATGGCACTTCCTTTTTTATTTTATGTGAAGAAAGGTCTGTAATTAGAATTATGGCACAAACATATCAAATGACCATCGCAGGGTGCAAGAGAGAGCTCCCGATTTGCCCCATTGATGAACACCTCGACATTGCCGGCTTTGTCATGTTTGGCGATGTAGAGATTACGGAGCGCGCAGCAGAAGAACTGCTTGCCCGCTGCCCGGAGCACGACGTTGTAATTACAGCAGAGACAAAGGGAATTCCCCTCTGCTATGAAATGGCACGCAGAGGCTGCCGTCGTTATGTAGTGGCGCGCAAAAGCGTGAAGGCTTATATGCGCAACTGCATTCATGTTGAGGTAAAATCCATCACAACCGACCACGTGCAGGATTTGTACCTCTCAGAAGAGGATTATAAGGACCTTGCCGGGAAACGTGTACTGATTGTAGACGATGTCATCAGCACCGGTGAATCTTTAGCTGCCATTGAAAAGCTGGTTCACGAGTTTGGCGGCAATGTAGTAGGCCGTGCCTGTGTATTGGCAGAGGGCGATGCCGCAAAGCGCGACGATATTATCTTTTTAGAGCCGCTTCCCTTGTTCTTTAAATAATTGCTCCAAAGGGTTACCAATACGGTAAACCGGGGTTTTTCGGGAGGGTTTTTCCATGCGCCCCTTCGCACTCATCGGTTTTAGTTACCTGCTGGCGCAAACGGCAGCGGTGTATTTTGGTGCGGCGGGCGCACTTACCATGGGCTGTGTTTGTGGGCTGGCCTTTTGCGTATTGGCCTGTGTGAGAAAAACCCGTTCCCTTCGTACCGTTCAGATGGCGCTGCTTTCGGCAGCAGCGGCGTTCGGCTTGTTTTACGCGTATGCTCAGGCAGTGGTTTTACCCGCTCAGCAAATGAACGGGCGCGACGCAGTGCTGACGGGTACGGTTTGCGAGCTGCCCGTCAGCGCCTATGGACGGTATTATTATGTCATTGAGGTTCAGCATTTGGAGGCAGAGTCGGCTCCCTATGTGGAGCGGGTACGTATTTCTGCCCAGAATGCACTGAGTGTTGAGCCTTACGACACCATACAGGCCAAAGCACATTTTTACACACCACGCGGTGGGGAAGGGTTTGACTCCCCCTCGTATTATGCCTCCAAAGGCATTACCCTGTTTGGTTACCTATATGAGTACGAGCCGGTGAAGATTACCCCCGCAAAGAGTAAGCCGCCGTATTCGGCTGCGCTCTCCTTGCGGCGCGGCATGACCGGGGCTCTCTACCGCTTGCTGCCCGTTAAGCAGGCAGGCCTCTCTGCCGGGGTGCTTCTGGGGGATACCTCTGGCATTGGCGAGCAGGTAAAGTCCGATTTTCAAACGACCGGGGTCACACATATTTTGTCTGTTTCCGGTCTTCATATGACGACTATGGCGCAGTTCTTCCTGTTGTTTCTTGGCTTGCTTCGTCTGCCGCGGCGTGCCGGTGCGGCACTGGCTATGGTAGGGGTATTTGCGTTTATGGCGGTAACAGGCTTTGTGCCCTCCGTACTGCGGAGCGGCATAATGAGCCTGATTTACCTGTTTGGGATTGTAGTGCGCCGCCAGGCAGATTCCCTCAATTCATTGGGAATCGCCGCGTTGCTGATTGGTTCGGCAAACCCGTATGCCGCGGCAGATTTGGGGCTGCTGCTTTCCTTTTCAGCCACGCTTGGAATGATTTTGTGCGCGGGGCCGCTCAGTACTCGCCTACGAGCTATGTATGAAGCCGTTCCGGTCGGGCGTTCTGTGCTCGACGGTGTGAATTCAGCGGTATGTACCACAATTACAGCGACCATCTTTACCTTGCCAATTCTCATTTTGTCCTTTGGCTCGGTTTCACTCATATCTCCTATTTCAAACGTATTGCAAATACTGCCTTCCACCTTGTTGATGGTGAGTGCTGCGATCGGCGCCGGGCTGTATGTAGCAGGTCTGCCCTTTTTAGCGATGCCGTTCGCCTTTGGTACCGGTTTGCTCTCGAATTATATGATTGAGTGCGCAAACTTGCTGGGTAAGGTTCCATGGGCAAGCATTTCGGCTTCTTATGGGTTTGTACACTTGTGGCTTGCCAGCTTGCTTTTGCTTGCGGCAGTGCTGTTGGTATGGCCACCCTCGTATCGGGCAAAGCAGTGCGCTGTTCTGCTTAGCAGTATTCTGCTGTTGTGCGGCGTGTTCTCTTACCAGCTTTCCATGCGAACCGTAACAAGGGTTGCGGTGTTACAGGAGGGTGACGGTATTTGTGTTGTGTTAACGCATCAGGGGCATGGTGCGGTAATTGGCTGTGGAGGTTTTCAAGCATCCACTGCCCGCAGTTATCTGCGTGGGCAAGGGGTAAGCCAGCTTGATTACATACAGCTTTTGAGTGATAATAAGGATGAAGCTCTGCTCGCTTCGGAGCTCGTCTCTTATTTTCAACCGAAACAGGTACTGTTGTGGAAAAACGGGCAGGAGAATGAATTTCTACAAAAGCAGCTCATTCATGCGGAGCGCGTAGAGTATTATGATAGCAGGGCAGAGATAAAGCTGTGGGATAGCATTCTTGTGGAACAATATAAAAATGGCCAGCAAAGCTATACGGGAATTACAGTGAATGGGGTAAGAATACTCCTAGCATCGGCGGAAAGCCGCGCGAACCGGATTCCTGCTATATGGCAGCAGGCCGATTTTGTGGTGGCGGATGACCTGCCGCGCAATATGGAGGCACTTGCGCCGCTGGTAACGGTGCTCTCTATGTCGGAGGAAACCGCGCAGTTTAACCTGACGCATCTTGGTGATATTGGGCTTGTATCGGCTTCCACTGGTGATGCAGGCCATGTAATAATCGACACCCGCCCGGGAGGAAAAATCGTGTTAAGGAGGAGCGTCTGATGCCGGAACTTACGGAAGTCCAATGGAAAAAAGCTGCTGACCGTTTGGAGCTGAACGGTCTGTACTTTATATATGGAGAAGAGAAGTACATCATTTCCGCCTATTTACAGCGGTTGCTGAAAAAAGTGTCGGAGGGCCCATTTGCCGATTTTAACGTTCAGCGTTTTTCGGGTGATGGCTTGTCGGCAGACCGTGTAGCGGATGCGGCAGAGGCTCTGCCGATGATGGCGGAGAAAAAGTATGTGCTCATCCACGATTTGGATGTGGAAAAGCTGCCGGCACGGGAGCTCAATAAGTTGTATGAACTGGTGGAAAACCTGCCGGAAAGCACGGTTTTACTCTTTTTTCAACCAACACTTGTGATGGATGTGAAAAAGTCTGCCGCATGGAAGAAATGGCTAACCACCGTGAAAAAGCAGGGAACGGTATTAGAGGTGCGCCCGCGTGACGGGGCAGAGCTGGAAAAGCTGTTGTGTGCTTACGCGGAGAAACGCGGCTGTACGCTTTCCCGCCAAGATGCAGGCTTTTTGATTACCCAATGCGGAAAAGAGCTGCAATCTCTTTTTCATGAATTGGACAAGCTGTGCGCATACATAGGTGGCGGCGCAATTACAAGGACGATCATTGACCAAATTGCCGTAAAGAATTTAGAAACAACGGTCTTTCTGCTCTCAAAAGCATTGGTTGCGGCTCAGTATGATAAAGCCTATTCTTTGCTCGATTTGCTGTACCAGCAGAGGGAAGAGCCGGTTGCCGTATTGGCAGTCCTTTCGTCTGCCTATGTAGATATGTACCGTGTGCGCGCATGCGTGCAGGGAGGGCATAGCTCAACAGAGCTGGCAAGCTATTTTCCCTATAAGGGCAAGGAGTTTCGCCTAAAAAATGCAGAGCGAGATATGAAAAGCCTTTCTTTGGAAAAGCTAAGGGAGAGCCTTTCTGTTTTGTTAGAGACTGATATTGGGCTGAAAAGCTCACGAACCAACGACCGAATTTTAATGGAGAAGCTGATTGCCCGGCTGCTGCTGATTGCCGAGAAGGAGCGAATAACTTGATTAAAATAAAAGAAGCCGTGATTGTGGAAGGGAAATACGATAAAATAAAGCTGTCTTCGATGATCGATGCTTTAATTATCGAAACGCGCGGCTTTCAAATATTTAAGGATGAGCAGCAGATGGCGCTCATTCGCCGCATGGCAGAAACACGCGGCCTGCTCATTTTAACCGACAGTGACTCTGCGGGTTTTATGATTCGCCACCACCTGATGAGCGCAATCCCGGAGAAGCAGATAAAGCACGCTTATATACCGGATGTTCTGGGCAAGGAACGCCGGAAAGAAAAGGCCTCCAAAGAAGGAAAGCTAGGGGTTGAGGGTGTTTCAAAGCAGCAGATTTTAGAGGCACTTAGTCGAGCTGGTGTTCTTTGTGAAGAGGAAGATTGTGCAAATGATGTGGCTGTTCCTACACGTAAAATAGAAAAAACAGATTTATTTAACGATGGGTTAACCGGCGGCGAAAATAGCACAAAAAACCGGAGACGTTTGCTCCAACACCTAAGTTTGCCAGAACGTTTGGCTACAAATGCTTTGCTGAAAGTGCTTAACAGCATGATGTCCTACGAAGAATACCACGAAATGATAGAAAAACTTTTGAAATAAATCGAATTTTAGTTGACAAGCCTTTCATCGGAATGCTATAATACTCTTCGTCGAGTCGGCATTTTGCCTTTTCGAGATATGCGGCTGTGCTGGAATTGGCAGACAGGCACGTTTGAGGGGCGTGTGTTTTTAACGTATGGGTTCAAGTCCCATTAGCCGCACCAATTCTTTTTTAACCTGCATGATTACTGAATTATTTAGTAATCATGCAGGTTTTTTTTATGACTATTTGTTTGAATTTACGTCCGTACAAGACTTTTACGACACTTGGTACCTCATTTAGATTTCAAATAATAATTTAGTTTGGTTTAACAATTTCTACAAATATAATCTTTCTTTACGTTTTCTTTTTGAAAATCAAAGTGCTATAATAAAAGAAAATGAACACTAAACAAAATACGTCATTTCAAGGATTGTGAAGAGGATTTAAAATATGATAAATTCAAAAATTCGAATAGGCGTAATCGGAGATTATGACGGCCGTCCATCCCATATAGCAACGAACGAAGCAATTACACATTGTGCTTCTTTTTTGGGCTTAAAACAGAAAACACAATGGCTTTCCACCGAATGTTTAGAAGCGGTTAATAAGCAAGAACTAAGCGACTTTGATGCTTTTTGGTGTGCTCCGGGCAGCCCGTATAAAAGTGCACAGGGAGCAATGAATGGAATCCAGTTTGCAAGGGAAAATAACTACCCTTTCATTGGAACCTGTGGAGGCTTCCAGCACGTTGTATTGGAATTTGCTCGCGATGTTCTTAACTTACCAGAGGTGAAGAAAACCGATTTCGATCCATATGTTCCAAATCCATTTATTTCAGCTCTCAGCTGTACGCTGATTGAAAAAACTAGAAACATTTTTTTAACCCAAGGTACAAAGGTTGCACAGATTTATAATGTAAAAAGTTCAGAAGAACGTTATAATTGCAGTTTTGAATTAAATGACCAATTTAAAGAACAAATGCTAACCCATGGCTGGGTAATTGCTGGAGCTGACGAGGCTGGCAATACAAGAATTCTTGAACTACCTCGAAGCAATTTTTTTATAGCGACACTGTTTCAACCTCAATTAAACTCAGTGCCTGAAAATCCTCATAGACTCATTCTTGCTTATTTAAAGAGTGTGCATGAATTTAGCCAAAGGCGAATCTAAACAAAGAGCCGGAGTTAATTAACTCCGGCTCTATTTATACTAAAAAATGTATGAATCATGTATTCAATTAATGTTTGCAAGGTCCTCTTTGAGCAAGCCGTAAATGTAATAATCACACCATGTACTCACCATTTTGCCTTGCCGAATCAGCCCTTCTCTTTGAAAACCACATTTTTCAAGTAGCCTGATAGAAGCGGTATTTCGAATATCTACATCCGTCCAAAGTCGCTGAAGCTCTGTGTTCTCAAAGCAAAACTGGGTTACAGCCATGAATGCTTCATGGGCGATCCCTCTACTGTGGTATTCGTTGGAGAGGCGTATTGCTACCTTAGCCATACGGTCGTTTTCAATCAAATAAACCCATAGCTCCCCAATTGCCTTTTGATTCTCTTTCATTGCAATTCCAAGATGAAAGCTTTTAGTGGGCTTTTCCTCTTTGGAAAATAGTAATTCGGGATTTTTATCCGTTTTCCCCGGGCCTTTTCCCCAATAGGTATAAAGTGATTTGTCCGGCATCCACTCTTTCAAAGCAGGAATATCAGAGGGCTGCAACGGTCGAACGGTAAGCCGCTCAGTTTCGATGATTGGTTTATTGGTTATATAATCTGTCAAAGACATCATATCGCTCCTTTAAAAATAAAGAAATAAAACTTTGTTTGCCATTCAATTCAATACACACTTTCTTTGCGTGTCTGCGAGCAATTGTACTTTCTAGGTTACCAATAGGGTACGATTCGTATAGAAAGTTCAGTGTATGAATGATTGGTTCGTTTTCAATTGTTCTATCTTTATCGAGCTCGATGTTTTTATTGTAGCAAGTATTTTTTATACTTCAACCCTTATTTTCGAATTCTCCAATTTGGTAAGATTACAGGTCAAAGGTTTTACGAAATGCACTGGGTGTAATGCCATGAACATCTTGAAATGCCGCCGAAAATTTGGCGGCGTTTTCATAGCCGCACTGAGCCGCTATATTTTTAATATTAAGTTCATCGTCCGCCAGTAGCTGCATCGCTCGTTTCATTACCGCTTCCCGTTTATAGTGGTACAGTGTTTTGCCATAGAGGCTTTTAAAGCTAATTCGAAGCTTGCTTTCACTCATTTCTGCTATAATACAGAGCTCTTCCGTAGAGGGCATCGGCAGCGGATTTGCATCGATTCTCTCCTTTACACGGTAGAGCTTTTGTTCGTTTTCCCATGTCACATAGTGGCGGCGATTGCGTTTGTGCAGCTCCATGTCTCTGTTATGTGCAAACAGGCACAGCAGCTCCATGGCCTTGCAAAGGTAAGCGGGTGGCGGCAGTCGGTTGCCGCGAACTCCCCAGCGTATCTGCTCCATAACAAGCATAATGTTCGGTGTATCTATGTGGTGCGGCATCCATTCTTTTGCATCATCTAGCAAAATAGGGTAGCTGATTTTGTTGTTTGTTAGAAACGAAGAGATACAGGAATCAAAAATCAATACGCTGGTAAAGCAAACGTGTTCTCCTGCCGGAATGGTAATTCGTAGCGGCTTACCATTGCCAATTACAAGTTGTGTAAATGGCTTTAATTTACGGGCAGCTTTTCCTTGCTGTGTTATGGTAATGGTGCCTTGGTCGATGCAGAAGACCAACAGAAAGTGCCGAGAGGTGCGAATGGTGTAATCTATCTTTTTATCATATTGAAACCAAGCGCTGGCGGCAAATAAGCCCTCACCAGCATGGAGCTCTCTTATCCAGCCGTTTTCCCAAGTACCAGGAAAGAAGTATTCTACAAAATCGTTATCGTGGGTTGTTTTCAAATGGTAGTGCTTTGCCATTGCCCCCCAGCCCTGCTCGTATTCGTTTGTCTTGTCCAATTTGGTAGCCTCCTGCGGTATGTTTGGTGGAATTAGTATAGCATTGAATCAAATTACATTGCAATATAATAGAATCCAAAATGGGATAATTATAATCCAAAACTATTTCATTGCTTTGTTTAAAATATAAAAAAATTGTGTGAATGCTAGGGGTTTAAGCGCAGAGCCTCAAATGGAACTTCTGCAGTTTCTCTGGTTTTCCAATTGACAGAAAGTTGTTCTAATGATACGATTGTATTTAGTTAGCGTAATCTAACCAAAGGGTCGCGCAAAAATAAAAATAGAAGTTAAGCCAAGGAGAATGATGATGAACAGAATCGGCAAGAGAATTGTCCCTGCCATTTTAAGTTTCGCAATGATATTTGCTGCCACGGGTTGCCAGAATACCAATCAAAATGCAAGCCAGCCGCAGGAAAGTGCAAGCTCTGCAATACAGGAAGAAAACGGAATTCGCACGGTTTCTACCGTGATGGGAGACATTAAAGTTCCCGTTAAACCCAAAAATGTGGTGGTAAACTGGTACATAGGCGATGTGTATGCGGCGGGACTCAATGTAGTGGGTTACTACTGCTGGGCGCAGAAAACCATGCCTTATTATGATAAAATGATGGAAACAAAAAAAATCGAAAAGTGGGAGCCGGAAGAAGTAATGGCGCTGGAGCCCGACTTGATTGTTACGTACGATAAGGAAGATTTTGAAAAATTCAATAAAATCGCTCCTGTATTGGTAATTGAAGAAAGCGTTGCCTCTGAAGAGCGTGTTAAAATTATTGGAGAAGCAACTGGTACGGAAGAAACCGCAAACAAAAACATTGCTGTTTTTCAAGAAAAGCTGGCAAATGCTCAAAAAACCCTCCAGACTGACCGCTTTCAGGGAAAAACCTTCAGCATATTAGAAGACTGGGGTCCATCGGGTGAATGGTCTGGTATTGCTTACGAAACAGGCTCCCGTGGCGGTGCGCTCATGTATCATTATTTGGGCCTGAAATACCCAGACAAGCTTGCCGCATTAATTGAAAGTTCAAAGCAGCAAAGAGGAACCATTAGCTATGAGGTCGCTCATGAATATTTTGGTGACTATATTCTGTGGTTCCACCAAGAGGGCAAAGATTCGGAATATATGAAATCTAAGATTTGGAATAGCATTCCTGCAGTTGCTGCTGGGCATGTCATTGAAATTCCCGGTGAATACCAAGGCTTGTTCTACTATTCTGATGTTCTGAGCCTGACGGAACAAATTGATTTTATTGATAAAGCTTTTCAAAATTTAAAGTCTTAACAAGCCATTAACTTTATAGGCCAACAAAGGGCTTATGTTAGCCATATGAAACAACGGATAGAGAGGATTCTTTTTCATGCAACAACTCCCTGCAAAACAGCAGCTGCGCGGTAGAGCGCGCTTCACACTGTATATGCTGGCGGGTGCGGTGCTTTTGGTACTCATGTCGGCGGCATCAATCAGCTTTGGTGCCGCCGACATGAGTCTGTCTACCGCGTGGGGTGCTGTTTTTCACTTCGACCCAAACCTGACAGAGCATAATATCATACAAACTCTTCGTTTTCCCCGCACTGTGGCAGATGTGATTGTTGGGTGTAGCCTTGCCATCTGCGGTGCGCTGATGCAGGGAACTACCCGGAATCCTTTAGCCGACTCGGGGCTGATGGGAATCTCTTCGGGTGCAACCTTTGCAATTGCGGCTTGTATGGCCTATTTTCCCGGGCGCACCTATGGCCAAACTATGCTGTTTGCCTGTATGGGTGCTGCCGTTGCAACCGGGATTACCTATTCCATTGCTTCCATTGGTAAACGGGGAATGACCCCGCAACGGTTGGTTTTGGCCGGCATTTCCATATCGATGCTGTTTGGTGCGTTTTCGCAGTACATTTCTATAAAGTATCATTTGGGGCAGGCTTTGGCATTTTGGACGGCAGGTGGAACGGCAAACGCCAAATGGAGCGAGCTTGCCATTGTTGCTCCTATTTTTCTGATTGCTACCTTGGCGGCAATTGTGTTATCCCCTAGCGTTACCGTTATGAGTTTGGGGGAAGACGTAGCTACGGGGCTTGGGCTGAAAACGGGGCTTATCAAGGGTGTATCCACCATCATTGTGTTGCTTCTTACGGGGCTTTCTGTTGTAGTGGTTGGGCCGGTAGGATTTGTAGGGCTGATTACCCCTCACATTGTTCGCCATTTGGTGGGGGTGGACTACCGCTACATTATCCCTGCTTCCGGTGTGTATGGTGCGCTATTAACGGTGTTTGCCGACCTAATGGGAAGATTAATCAACAAACCGTATGAAACTCCATTGGGAATTATATTTGCCGTAGTGGGGGTTCCTTACTTTCTCTACCTTGCACGTAAGCAAAGGAGGGAGTTTGAATGAGTAAATCCTCAAAACGGCGCTTCACCATTCAAAGGGGCGTTTATGTCATCCTGTTTCTAGCAGTATTAACGCTTGTCATTGCAGTGGTCGGAATGAATTCTGGTAAAATGAATCTTTCTCCCTCAGAGGTTCTCCAAGTCATATTGGGGAAGGGAACCGGAAGGCAGAATTTAATCGTACTAGAGTTTCGGCTTCCCCGTATTATACTTTCGGTGCTTGTTGGATTTGGCATGGGAGCATCCGGCTGTATTATGCAAAGTTTGCTCCGCAACGATATGGCTAGCCCCGGCACGTTGGGTATAAGCTCTGGCTCCGGATTATTTGTCCTTATTTTTGTCGTGTTTTTCTCAGTTCAGGGGATGGCGTCGGCAATTATGCTCCCTCTGCTTGCCTTTGTAGGAGGAATTACGGCGGCCGGTCTCATATATTTATTGTCGTATCGGCGCGGGAGAGACATTTCTCCAACCGGGCTTATTCTTACCGGTGTAGCACTTTCCAGTGGGTATGGAGCGCTTACTACGCTATTAACGCTCAAGCTTGACCAAAATCAGATGGATTTTATTCAGCGCTGGAGTGCCGGTAGCCTTTGGGGAGACAAATGGAGCTACCTAGCGGTTCTTGCCCCATGGACATTGCTGTTGCTTTGCTATGTGTTTTATAAGTCGCAGGTACTAAACACGTTGCATTTGGGCAACCAAACGGCAACAGGTTTGGGTGTGGCGGTTAACCGGGAGTTTTTGGGCCTTTCTTTTGCGGCGGTTGCATTGTCATCCGGCAGTGTGGCACTTGGCGGCAACTTTTTCTTTGTGGGAATGATTTCACCCCATATAGCCCGGCGATTGGTTGGTCCCAATCACAAGGTATTTCTACCGGCTACCTGTCTGGTTGGTGCGGCAGTCGTCTTATTGGCGGACACCATTACACGCAGTATTAGTATGGGAACCGATGTTCCTACGGGGATTGTAATTACCGTACTAAGCACACCATATTTCTTATATTTGCTTGCAAAGTCGAACTGATGGTACGGTATTGGGAGCAATAGAGAGGGAGGAAACATGAATCACACAGGGAACAGCATAACAACTGAAAATTTAGATATTGCTTACGATGAGGCTCTCATTGTAAAAGCGTTGGATATGAAGATACCGCACGGGAAGATTACATCCATTATTGGCCCCAACGGGTGCGGAAAGTCTACGGTTTTAAAGGCAATTGGCCGTATTTTAAAGCCTCAAAATGGTTTGGTCTATTTGTCCGGGGAGGACATTCGCAAGCTCTCAACCAAAGAGGTAGCAAAAAAGATGGCAATTTTGCCGCAAACACCAACTGCACCCAGTGGGTTAACCGTAGGTGAGCTGGTGGCCTATGGACGTTTTCCGCATCAGCGTGGTTTTGGCAAGCTGACTCCAGAGGATAAGGAAATCATTCAATGGGCATTGTCAGTAACAAAGCTGACAGACTTTGAAAACCGGGAGGTAGACACGCTTTCTGGTGGGCAAAGGCAAAGGGTATGGATTGCAATGGCTCTGGCACAGCAAACCGACTTAATATTGCTAGATGAGCCGACCACATATCTTGATTTGGCGCATCAGCTTGAGGTGCTGGAGCTTCTCTACGACCTTAACCGCAGGCAGGGGTGTACCATCGCAATGGTGCTTCACGACTTAAATCTTGCCGCCCGTTTTTCCGACTATATGATTGCCATTCGGAGTGGAAGCATTATAAAGCATGGTACCGCCAAGGAGGTAATGACTTCGCAGGTACTAAGGGATGCTTTTTCAATTGATGCACAAATCGTATATGAGCAGGGCTCTGGCAGACCGGTCTGTCTTACCTATGATTTAATACGTACAGATGCCTCTGCCTTAAAGGAGGCTATTGCAGTATGAAGACCACCCTTCGCGTTTTACGGGAAGCGAAAAAATATTGGGGGCATTTTTCCCTTGCACTACTGGCTTTGGTTATCTCAACCTTTGCGGGCTTTTACACACCTTGGGCACTTCGTGAGCTAACCAGCCTTGCAACGGATGGCTCAGCTCATTTTGCTGCCGAAGCTTTGCGTATTGGCCTATTGCTATTGCTTGCAACGGCGTTGCAGGCGGCGGGCAGCTCGGCTTCCGGTTATTTAAACCATTATGCGGCTTTGCATTATGTAGCAGATTTGCGCGGGCGGCTTTACCGAAAACTTCAGCATATGAGCCTTCGCTATTTTCATAAGAGCCGAACAGGCGATTTAACCGGCCGGGTTGTGAACGATACGATGGACGCAGAAGTACTGCTTGCGCATGTTATACCGGATTTCATCGTCAATATTCTAACCTTCCTGGGTGTGGGCACATTGCTTGTTACCATTAACCTAAAGTTGGCTCTCGTAAGCCTCATAACAATTCCATTTCTTTTGGGTATTACCATTTGGCAGAGCGTTCATGTTTCCCCTACGTGGAAAGAAAATTCCAAAATTCGTGGGGAACTTTCGGGAACGGTACAGGATAATCTCTCTGGTATTAAAGAAATTCAAATTTTTAACCAGCAGGAGCAGGAAGAAAAAAAGGTGGAGAACCTATCTTTGCGCCATAGCCGTGCTTACCTAAAGGCCAGCTTTTTCTTTGAAACAACCTACCCACTGTTGGCATTTGTAACAGCGTTGGGTACCGTTATTGTAGTCGCATATGGCGGTCATTTGGTTGGTACGGGAGAAGTAAGCATAGCCGATATTGTAGGCTTTGTTATGTATCTTTCCATGTTCTACGCGCCAGTCAAAAGCTTTTCTAGCCTAGTGGAGCGCGCGGGAGAGGCCACTGCCGGGTGCCGCCGTGTATTTGAAGTAATTGACGATACACCCGATGTAAAGGAGAAGAAAAATTCTGCGATTTTACCCCGCGTAAAGGGTGAAATTCAGCTTCGCAATCTTTCCTTTTCGTATCAAGAAGATATGCCGATTTTGCAAAATGTGAACCTTACCATTCAGCCAGGGGAAACCGTTGCATTAGTCGGTACAACCGGTGTGGGCAAATCCACCATTGCAAATCTTCTAAACCGGTTTTACGACCCCCAGCAGGGAGCGGTTTTGATTGACGGTGTGGATATTCGTGACGTAACCCTGACCAGCCTGCGAGATAATATCTCGATGGTATTGCAGGACACCTTCCTGTTTAATGGTACGGTGTATGACAACATTGCTTACGGCTGGAAGGAAGCAACAAGGGAAGATGTGATTGCCGCTGCAAAGGCCGCCAATGCACACGATTTTATTGAAAAAATGGAAGATGGCTACGATACGGAGATAGGTGAGAGAGGGATTCGCCTTTCCGGCGGGCAGAAGCAGCGCATTTCTATTGCGCGCGCCATACTGCGTAATTCGCCCATTCTAATTCTGGATGAAGCAACCTCTGCACTTGATACAAAAACCGAGCAGGAGATTCAAGCGGCGCTAGATGAAATTGCAAAGCACCGTACAACATTGGTCATTGCACACCGACTTTCCACCATTCAAAGTGCCGATAAAATTATTGTACTGGATGGTACTGGTATTGCGGAGCTGGGAACCCATGAGGAACTGATGGCGCAAAAGGGAATTTATGCCCGTTTGAATCAGGCAAAGGCTTCATAAGCCGTTTTCTGGAGGTGACGACAGAGGTGCAATTATCAAAATCGCAGGCGCATTACATCAAGGCGGTTTATGAGCTTTCATTGGTTAGAGGGTCTGTTCGCGTCATAGACATTGCCAATCGGCTTTCTGTAAGTAAGGCAAGTGCAAGTCTTGCGGTAAGCAGACTTACAAGCAAGGGTTTGCTATTCAGAGATATACAACGACACGTTTTCCTTACACAGATAGGGGAACGCGAAGTGATTCGGCTGCTGGATAAATTTGAGCTTTTACTTTGGCTACTGGTCACAGTCCTTGGTGTTAATTCAGAGGCAGCAAAGCAGGATGCTTGTTCTATGACGTACCTGCTAAGCAAAGAAAGTATCTGTGCAATATGCCGCTTCATAAAAAAAGAGGCATACGAGAGGAGCCTGTGCATACGCTGCCCTGTTACCTCACAGGTTTGCTGCCAAAGCGTTTCTGGCTAAGTTAACTGGTGACTATTTTTATTTATGAAAACAAAGTAAATGATTGAGGAAAGCTCGGGCGTAATTTGCCGGAGCTTTCCGTTTGATATGTGAGCTTTTGCATGGGGCACGTGGGGTTCTTCCCATTGCAATAAACACAAAGGGGTCTTAAAAAGATAGCAAATGCATAGCTGTTGTATTGATAAACTCTATTTCAGATTGACAAATGGTGCTTACCTTCTATAATTTAGGTAAGCACCATTTATTGTTAATGAAAAGCCTTGTAAAACCGAAACCTGCTAGTGAAAAGAATTCACAAGAAAAACGGGAAAGAAGGGCAAATAAAAATGAACATGAGAGAGCGCATGACCAACGGGCAGCTATTCCGCATTAACGATGAACTAATGGCAGATATGCTTCGTGCTAGAAAGCTCCTGCGACTTTATAATGCCTCAACAGAAGGGGATTGGGAGTACCGCACCAGCATTTTGCAGCAGCTTCTCGGTTCTATGGGTGAGGATGTTTTCTTCGAGCCCAATTTTCGCTGCGATTACGGTAGCCAAATATACATAGGCAACCATTTTTACGCCAATTTTGATTGCGTGATTTTGGATGGTTGCCCTGTTACCATTGGCAATCATGTTATGCTTGGGCCTCAGGTGGGTATTTATACGGCATCACACCCCATTGATGCAAAGGCACGAGCCAGTATGATAGAGCTTGGCAGTCCAGTCACAATTGGTAATCATGTTTGGGTCGGAGGGCACACGGTTATTAAGGGTGGAGTAGAAATCGGGGATGAAAGCGTAATTGGTTCTGGTTCGGTGGTGACAAAATCCATTCCAGCGGGTGTCATAGCCGTTGGGAACCCTTGCCGAGTGCTGCGAGAAATTACGCAAGAGGATGCTGCCATTTGGGAGGAACGAAGACTTCAATTTGAACGTGAATTTGGTTTGCAATAAGAATATTCAGAAGCCTCCGTTTTTTATTCGGGGGCTTCTTTTTTGTCCATCAAAGAAAGAAGATTGTACAGTTTGGTTTTGCTTATTTTAAAATAAAGAATCATTTTTGTTTTTTGTGAATTTTCCTCAAAGTTAAGCCGTTTTTTGTCTTTACTTTCGGTTTGACACCGCAGCAAAGCTCCGATATAATAAGGCTATAAACCTGTAAATTAATGTAAATAAAAGTCGACATGCTTTTCCAGCGAACCCTTACATTGCAATACGAAAATGATACAAATCCAAACTTAACATTGCTCAAAAATCTTATTATAAACTTGATTAAAGGGGTAAAACTTATGATTCATTGGAGAAAAGAATCGGAAAACGCGACACGGTCGTTAGGAGAGACAAACAAAATGCCATTTTTCCGTAAAATTGGTTTTCAGCTAGCTTTATTTGCTATTTGCTCCATTTTGGCAGTGGGTAGTATCAGCGTTCTATATATGTCTTACAGCAACCAAAAAGTAATTCAGCAAATCGACACGGAGCGCAGCCAAATGGCAATTACTACTTTAAATGCAATTACAGAAGATTACGCAACAAAGTCGGCGGTGGATGCCAAGAAGCTGGCGCTTGAGCCGGGTGTAATCACTGCGCTGCAACAGGGAAATGCGGCAGCGATTCAATCGGCTGTTACAGCGTCTCTCAAAGAAATGGTAATGGATGTAGACTTTGTTACGGTCGTTAACAGCCAGGGTGTGGTAATTGCCCGCACACATAGCGATAAAACGGGGGATATACTAGCTAGCCAGCCCGATATTGCAAGTGCCCTGAAGGGTGAGGTAACAACCCATACAGATGTAGGTAGTGAAATTCAGCTTGGCATTCACTCCGGAGCACCCATTAAAGATTCTGAGGGGAAAATAGTAGGCGCAATTTCTACCGGCTATTCTTTGGTGGAAGAAAAGTTTGTAGATAAAATGAAAAATATGACCGGCAGTGAATTTACTATTTTTGTTAATGACGAGCGTGCCAACACCACGATTGAGGACAAAGGCAAGCGTGTGGTCGGTACGAAACTGGATGCAAAAATAGCGAAGCAGGTATTGGAAGAAAAAGAGCCGTATTACGGTTCCGCTACCATTCTTGGTAAACCCTACGCTACAGCCTACCAGCCGATTATTGACACCAACGGTAAAGCAATTGGTATTTATTTTGCAGGCGTATCTCTCGAGGAAACAAATGCCGCGGTACAAATGGCTGTACTCATCGCCGTTGTGCTTGAGATACTCTTAATGCTCGTTACAATTGTATTGCTGATTCGGTTCGTAAGGCGTAAAATCTCACGCCCCTTGGAAGAAATGGCGGAGGTTGCGACCCAGCTTTCGCAGGGCAACCTGAATATTGACCTAGACTACCGTTCGCAAAACGAATTTGGCGTGCTGGCAGAGGCGCTTCGTACCACAGTTGCTTCCCTGCAAAGCTATGTTCACAATATTTCAGAAAAGCTGAACCAAATGGCAGAGCGTGATATGCGTGTGCAGATCGATTTGGAGTATGTAGGTGACTTTAAGCCGATACAAACGGCACTGGTGCAAATTTCAGGCTCCCTGAATGAAACACTTTCGCTTATTGATATTGCTTCGCAGCAGGTGAATACCGGAGCAGAGCAGGTTTCTGCCGCGGCACAGGCCCTGGCTGCCGGTGCTTCCGAGCAGGCGGCTACGGTGGAAGAGCTTACAGCCTCCATTGCTACGGTCGAGCAGCAGTCGGAGGAGAACGTACAGAATGTAAGGCAGGCTACCGAATATGTGGAGCAAGCGGCTTCCGGCATTCGGCAAAGCAACGACGAAATGGTAAAGCTGACCAGAGCCATGGAAGAAATACGCCAGTCATCCGACGAGATTTCGAATATCACTAAGGTGATAGAGGATATTGCCTTGCAGACGAACATTCTGGCTTTGAACGCGGCAATTGAAGCTGCACGTGCCGGTGCGGCAGGAAAGGGATTTGCTGTTGTGGCGGATGAGGTGCGCAATTTGGCGCATAAGTCGGCAGAGGCGGCGAAACAAACTGCGGTATTACTCCAAAACGCAGGCGCAACCGTGCAGGAGGGTAGTGAAACCGCTGAAAATACCTCCCGCGTGCTTTCCGAGGCAGGGGAAAAGGCAAAATTGATTAGTGAATCCATTGGGCAGGTAGAGAGAGCATCCATAGAGCAGGCGAGCGCTATCGAACAAATTACGCTGGGGCTATCGCAGGTTTCTTCTGTGGTGCAGAACAATGCCGCAACGGCAGAAGAGAGCTCTGCCTCCAGTGAAGAGCTGGCTGCACAGGCGCAGGCATTGCAGGAGGAAGTCTCAAAATTTGTTTTGGAGCGGCCTTCCACCGGTAGAAATGATTCCATGGAATATAACGACTTCTTTTAAAAAGAGTTGTTCAGTCAAATGAAAGCTTAATGAAGATGAATAATACCGGCAGGTGACCATTTTAGGGCACCTGCCGGTATTATGTTACCCATTTGTGTTTGTTTTGGTATTCAAAAATAGCAGAAAAGGTCTTATTTCACCTGTGTTTTAGAGTGAATGGAAGAATATTCCTGTGTTTTTCAACAAATCGTGCACCAAAATCATGCAAAAAAATAGAAATATAACTTGTAATCTTCCAAGGATTATGTTAAACTGTAACCAATTTGTTACAGTTGTAATATTTTGTAATGAGAGTAGTTCGCAAATTCATGTAAAATTAGGGAGGATTTCAGAAATGCAGAAATTATTGGCGGCTTGCGCTGCATTTGCCTTTTGTCTGTTAACCATTACTGGTCTGTGCGAACCCGCACAGGCGGCAGAAGTAAAAACCGGCGTTGGCTTGTCCGAGCATGTTCTGAAAGCCCATACAGAAAATTGGAAGTATAGCTACGGTTCTTATGGCCAGCTACGAAATGGCAGCCGCTATACCGATTGCTCCGGTTTGATTAAATCGTATTTATGGTGGACGGGTGAAAAAACAAACCCCAATTCCAGCTTGATGCAAGTTCCGGGTACTGGCAGTGGGATGCTGAGTTCCGCGAAAACGAAGGGTACCATCAATTACAGCAACTGGTCGTCTCTGCCCAGAACACATGGCCTTATTTTATTCCAGCCCGGTCATGTTGGCGTTTATGTTGGCAATAACGTTGGTATTGATAACAGAGACGTAGGCTATAATATGAAAAAAGAGCCGGTTTTTGGTCGTGCAAAAAATAAATGGACAACTTGGTTTAAGCTGAGCCAGCTCAGCTACCCCACTACGGGCTTTGTTACATATGATGGAAACGAATATTATTATGAAAACGGCGAGTACGCCATAAAGACAACTCGTACCATTGGGGACAAAATCTATACCATTGGCGCAGATGGTATCATTACCGGCAGTGCATTAACTCCGGCGGCACAGGCACTTCAGGCAGCGGCTCTCGCACAGCCTACTGAAAACAAACCTACCACAGCAGCGGTACAGCAAACAGTAGCGGGTGACCCCATTCCGGACGATGTGATGCAGGCCGCTGAGGCCTTTTTGGCACCAGTTCAAAAATGATAAATGGCGCTCCGTACTCCCTTTATACATAAAAGGCTTTACAATGGGGGTATACTGAATAGTAGGAGACGCCCACGTGTAATTCAATCGCACCATATTTCATTTGAATCTATTGCGGCAGGGCGGTTTTCCGCTTTGCCGTTTTTATTTTTAGAAGAAACGCAGTGAAAAGCATGAAAATCAAAGGATATGGGAGAAAAACCAATTAAAACCCGCATAAATTGAGCGATATATTCAAAAAATATCAAAATTCGGTAAAAAATCAAATAATATCTTGACAATTCGCATTTTTCACTCTATTATTTTAAAGTGTTGCTTGAATGTGATAAACATATCTTTCCCCCGCCTTTGGCGGGGGAAAGATATGTATTCGAGTCTTTTATAGCAGCACCTTTTACTAGTTGCGTATGCATCTAAAAATCGGCTTTGCTAAGTTGCCGCAGTCAGCAGTGATTGTGAAAAATCCTTTGCGGGGGGCAACAAATACGGCGAGGCTGGGCTTGCGTTCGAGCCAATAATGGTTTGAAGCAACTTTATATTTACCGCAAAGGGGATGCACTAATGGAAAATAATACAATTATTTCATTACAAAACATTGATGTGTCGTTTGGCAAAGAGAATGTGCTGAAAAGCTTCAATCTCAATATCCGCGACGGTGAGTTCGTTACGCTGTTAGGCCCGTCGGGCTGTGGCAAAACGACAACTCTGCGTATTATAGGCGGATTTGTAAAACCAGACACAGGCGATGTTTTTTTTAATGGCAAAAAGATTAACGACCTTCCTGCACATAAGCGGGAGGTAAATACGATATTTCAAAAATACGCGTTGTTCCCGCACCTGAATGTATTCGAGAATGTAGCGTTTGGAATGCGTGTTCACAAAAAGCCGGAAGCGCAAATACGTGAAACCGTTATTCGCATGCTTGAGATGGTAAACCTCAGCGGCTTTGCCCGCCGTAGTGTGAACTCTCTTTCTGGTGGCCAGCAGCAGCGCGTGGCAATTGCACGCGCGCTTGCCAATGAGCCAAAGGTGCTATTACTCGACGAACCCTTGGGCGCACTCGATTTAAAGCTTAGAAAAGACATGCAGACTGAGCTGAAAAAAATTCAACAACAGTTGGGAATTACGTTTGTATTCGTTACGCATGATCAAGAGGAAGCCCTCTCCATGTCGGACACCGTTGTGGTAATGGACAAGGGCAGAATCCAACAAATTGGCACCCCGCAAGATATTTATAACGAGCCGCAAAACGCCTTTATTGCAGATTTTATTGGAGAGAGCAATATTATAGATGGTGTGATGCACCGTGATTTTGTAGTGGAGTTTGCAGGCCGCAAATTTGACTGCCTCGATAAGGGTTTTCGCCCAATGGAACCGGTGGATGTTGTCATTCGGCCGGAAGATATTGAAGTGGTATCTCCCGTTGAAGGGCATATCTCTGGCATGATTACTTCTGTAAACTTTAAGGGTGTACACTACGAAATGATAGTGGATGTGCAGGACTTTAAATGGATGATTCAGTCTACCGATTACCAAGAGGTGGGCAATGAAATCGGCCTGATTTTGCAGCCGGATGATATTCATATTATGAAAAAATCCGAATACTCCGGTACATTTGGCGATTACAGCACCTTCAGTGACGAGATGGAGGAGGATTCTCAGCCCCCGGATGAGGGAGAGGAGGCCGAGAATTAAATGATTAAATCGAAAACTTCATCGGCGCCTTATCTTGTATGGATGGGCATTTTCATTATCGTACCTATGATTTTGGTGGGGTATTTTGCTTTTACCGACCAACAAGGCGCCTTTACCGTAAAAAATATAGCAGAGGTCGGCCAATACTCCAATGTGTTTCTGCGGTCCATTTGGCTTGGGCTGATTGCTACCGTGATTTCATTGGTGATGGGGTACCCACTGGCTTACCTAATTTCACGAGCGAACTCGCACCGGCAGGGCATTTTAATTATGCTGGTGATGCTCCCTATGTGGATGAACTTCTTGCTTCGCACTTATGCGTGGATGACTCTGTTAGAGGATAACGGCATTATTAACACCTTCCTTGTTGGCCTTGGCTTTGGCAGGCTGCACCTGATTAATACAGCAGGTGCGGTGGTGCTGGGGATGGTGTATAACTATGTGCCCTATATGATTCTGCCGATTTACTCGGTGCTGACAAAGATTGACCAGAGTGTGGTGGAGGCCGCACAAGACCTTGGCGCCGGTCGGCGAAAGGTGCTCCTTAAGGTGATTTTGCCCATGAGTATGCCGGGTGTTATTTCAGGCATTACCATGGTTTTCGTACCGTCTGTGAGTACATTCATTATTTCAAAAATGCTCGGCGGCGGCGGTAACCTTTTAATTGGCGATTTAATTGATATGCAGTTTTTGGGCAGTGCCTATAATCCTAACCTTGGCTCTGCAATCTCTCTTGTTTTAATGCTGCTTATTCTCATTTGTATGGGCATCATGAATCAGTTTGACGAGGGAAATGAAGATGGGGAGGGGATGTTGATATGACGAAAACAGTATCCCGTTTCTATATGGCACTGGTGTATTTGTTTTTGTATGCGCCTATCGTAATTTTAATCATTTTCTCTTTTAACGATTCTTCTACCATGAGCCGTTCGGTTTGGTCTGGCTTTTCCCTGCGCTGGTATCGTCGCCTGTTTGAAGACCGCCTCATTTTAGAGGCACTGCAAAACACGCTGATTATTGCACTTGTATCAGCGCTGGGAGCAACGGCGATTGGTACGGCTGCTGCAATTGGCATTAACGGCATGAAGCGTTGGGCGCGGAAAGCGGTAATGAATATTACGAATTTCCCGATGGTGAATCCGGAAATCGTTACCGGTGTATCCCTAATGCTGCTGTTCGTGTTTTTTGCCCGTGCGCTCGGTGGAGTGTCTTTGGGGATGGTATCGCTGATTCTAGCGCATATCACATTCTCTTTGCCCTATGTCATTTTATCGGTCTTACCGAAGCTGCGGCAAATGGACCCGCACCTTTATGAGGCGGCGCAGGACTTAGGCTGCCCTCCGGTTATGTCCTTTTTTAAGGTAGTGTTGCCCGAGATTATTCCCGGTGTTGTAACTGGAATGATTATGGCGTTTACACTGTCGATTGATGATTTTGTCATCAGCTACTTTACCAGTGGTACTACGCAAACACTGCCGATTTATATTTATTCCATGACCAGAAAACGAATTAGCCCTGAAATCAACGCGCTTTCTACGTTGCTGTTCGGTACCATTCTGGTGCTGCTGCTGATTGTAAATGTTCGCCGTTCGAAGGACAAACAGCAGGAAGCAGAGAGGGAGGAGGCATAGTCAATTGAAAAAAAGATTGGCGGCTTTTACGCTTTCATTACTCTTTTTACTGCCTGTTATACTCCCGTTTTCTGCCAATGCGGCAGAAGAGTCAGCGCCCAAAACCGGTGTAACCATTAATGTGTATAACTGGGGAGAGTATATCTCAAATGGCGTGGACGGCAGTATTGACGTAAACAAGGAGTTTACCCGTAAAACCGGAATTCAGGTTAACTACACTACCTTTGAGAGCAACGAGAACCTGTATGCAAAGCTTGTAAGCGGCGGCGCAAATTACGACGTAGTCATTCCGTCCGATTACATGGTTTCAAAACTCATCAAAGAAAAGCTGGTGCAAAAGCTTGATTATAAAAATATTCCAAACTCCAAATATATCGATGCGAATTTTCTAAAGCCGGTCTACGACCCTACCAATGAATATTCCGTGCCTTATACATGGGGTGTGGTTGGTATTTTCTATAATAAAAACCACATCAAAGAAACGGTAGATAGCTGGGATATTTTGTGGAATGAAAAATATGCCGGAAAAATCTTAATGTTCGATAACCCGCGCGATGCGTTTGGAATAGCGCAAAAACGTTTGGGCTTCTCGTTTAATAGCAATAATCCAAATGAGTGGGAAGAAGCGGCTATGCTTCTCAAACAGCAAAAGCCACTGGTTCAGGCCTATGTTATGGATCAGATTTTCGATAAGATGGCGAGTGGAGAAGCATGGCTTGCTCCCTATTATGCAGGGGATGCCGCAACGCTTGTAGATTCGAACCCCGAAATTGGGTTTGCAATACCCACCAAGAACGGGACAAACTTTTTTGTAGATGCCATGTGCATTCCATCCACTGCCCAAAATAAAGCGGCAGCGGAAGCCTATATTAACTTTTTGTGTAATCCTGAAATTGCGGCGGCGAATGTGTCGTACATTGGGTACTCTACTCCAGAGAGTGCGGCAAAGGCACTTTTACCGGAAGAAGTTCAAAACAACCCGATTTATTACCCGCCCAAAGAGATTTTACAACAGTCAGAAACGTTTGCAACTTTGCCGGAAGACACCAACCTACTGCTCGATACCCTGTGGGCAGAGGTGAAAATGGGCGGGCCAGGGCAAACGGCTACGCTTATTGCAATACTTTCTGGTTTCTTGCTGCTTTATATTGCAGTCGTGCTATATAAGCGCCATAAACGTAAATGGGACTTGCAATAGGATTGATTTTATAGAAATGCTTTTGGTGAACGGTTCAGCTCACCAAAAACATTTTTTAATGGAATGATTTGTGTTTATATATTTTTAGCTGCTTGTTCTGCCTAATGTTTATTGTTTTGTATAAAGTCTTTTACGCTAATTTGTTAGAATGGCAGAGAAAATCGAATTCCTTTCCCAAAGTATGACAAGCTGCATATTATGGACAAAAGGAGGAATTTGAAATGCCGATGCCTTTGTGGTGGTGGCTTTACCCTTCTTGCCCACAATGTGGAAGGCCACCTTACCCCCCTTACCCCCCATGGACGCCTGGTCCTCCCGGCCCTCCATGGCCCCCCGGACCGCCCGGACCCCCGTGGACGCCTGGTCCGCCAAGACCCCCATGGACACCTGGTCCGCCAAGACCCCCTAGATTTCGATAATCGTATCGTACCTTTTTGGAGCACATGAATAGACAGGCATAAAACGGAGATATTCTCCGCTTTATGCCTGCTTTTTTATTTATAGCACAAAGTATTAAGTTGTGAAAATAGGTACGTAAGACATAACCCCTTCATTTAAAAACCAATCTGTAAGGTTTTCTGCTCTAAAATAGAACTGTCAATTAAAGTAATGGGCAGTCGTTCTTCTTCCGAGAAGCCGATGGTTTCACCGTCTTGCAAGAGGACGTCCTGTTCCAATACATAACCAACAATATCGTACAAGAACTCCATCACTTCGTTCGGGTCGTGCAGGCTGTTGAGCACTTCCATATTTCTTTTATTAAACTGCTCCATACCAAACGTATAGGCACTAACAGTTTTACCATCTTCACTGTAAATACCGAAGAATACCAGGTTTAATATGGGCAGTTCATCTTGATCCAGAGTAGTTTTCGCAGCATTTATATAAAAATCTGGCTCAAATACCGTGCCCAATGTGTTAATTGCGGTTGCGTGGGGCAGCTTCAGGCAGCTGCTGCAAATCTTAACAAAGAGCTTAGCGGCTTCCTCCACAGGCTTCTCTTTGTTCATTAAGGCAACTAGAATATGTGCTTTATGCTGCTCGGCAACTTCTACGGCCCCCGGCCATCGGAAATTGGTTTTCGCATTCTTTACCGCTTCTTGGTCGGGAATCGGCGCAGGCATTAAGCTAATCGCGAGAGTCATGCCATTTACATCGGCAACAAGAATTTGTCTATCCTCATTCATGCTGGTTTCTGCAAATGAAAGATTCCAATCCTCCCGAATGAGTCGCTGCAATAATTCATTATCGAGCTCCGCTTTATCGAGAAGAATAAAGCTTGCAAAGGTTTTGGTTGGTGTAGCGACGTCTTTTTTTTCATCCAGATTTGCTGTTTCCATAGAATTCTCCCATCTTTATATTGCATTTTATAAATTTATTTATTTTCTAAATAATCAATTACTCCGGCAAATAGAGAGCCGGCCTCAATTTCTTCCTTGTTTTGAAAAGATATGAGTGCTTCTTCTTGAGAAGGAACAGTCAAATCGTACCCTTCCTTTAAAACAACGAACTTGGCTATTCCGGGTGCAATGGCTTTTACCGGGCAGCGGTAAATACACCTCATGCACATATGGCATTTACCACCGAATTGCGGGCGGTGATTCTTCATCGTGATATTACCGGAGGGACACTCCTTGGCGCATAAGCCACAGCCAATACAAGAGCTTTCTGCTTTTAGAAAACGCCCCCATATTTTTGCGCCATAGGTTTCGATTCTCCCGATGTAAGACAAAATTAAGTCTGCTTTGCGGGGAGAGCTTCTTTGAACGGTTCCGCTTAAAAGCGCATCTATCGCATTTTTCACCTTATTCGGCAGAATTTGAATTAACAGGGTGGCCAGTGGCTCTTTTGTTTTTGCTGCAAAGTTTGAGGGCATGATCAGCATACTCTCGTACACAACCCGGTAGCCCTTTTTCTCCAGTCCGCGAATACAGCTCACTCTGCACGCTGTGTTTGGTGAAACCTCACCTCCGCCAGAAACAGAGATTACTGCTGCGTGTGTTCCCGGTGCTTGCTCTAAGGAATTAAGCCACCGGTATACTGCGGCTGGCGCATGAAAAGCATGAACGGGAAACAAAAGGATTAGTAAGTCTTGCGCAGTATTTTCTACCGAGCGCCCGTCCATAATGTGCTCCATTGCGGCTTCAACGCCGTTCTCAAGCAAATAACGCTGAAAATAGTTAGCAGCCATCGCAGTGCCGCCCGTACCAGAGTAATAGGCGATTTTCGCTTTGGAGTAAAGGCTCATAGCAGTATACCTTCTTTCAAAATAAGCATTGATGAAAGCTGCTTTGCAAAGATACAGGCTAAGAATTACTTTATTCTAATATATTTCATCATACCATAAAAAATAAATGACGTCGATTCATACAATTAAAAAAGCTATATGCTTTTGCAATCTTGCTTTCTAACATGGATACAAAAAAACAGCATGCTGGTATGTTGGCTAATGTAACAGAATAACTGTTAAAATTTTTTTTGCAACAAGAAACGATTTTATGCTACAATTAATGTAAATCTAAGTGGAGCGAGGAACAACTATGAAACATGATTATACACGAATGCGAAGAATTCTGATTCGTACTGCTCTCATTATTCTTGGCGCTACACTTTCATCGATTGGGCTTGAGGTTTTTTTAATCCCCAATAATATTATTGATGGCGGAATAGTGGGTGTTTCCATTATGAGCAGCTACATAACGCACCTGCCTTTGGGGATTTTTACGTTTTGCCTGAACCTCCCGTTTTTAATCATGGGTTACCGGCAAATTGGTAAAACATTTGTTATTTCTACGTTGTTTGCAATTATCTGTCTTTCCATTGGTGTTTCGCTGCTTCACCCAATCTCTGGTCTCACGCACGATGTATTTCTCGCCGCGATTTTTGGGGGTATTATCAATGGCGCCGGCGTTGGTTTAATCATTCGTGCCGGTGGTTCTCTGGATGGAACCGAGATGGTAGCCATTATTTTTGATAAGAAAATAAGCTTCTCCATTGGCGAAATCGTTATGTTTTTTAATGTATTCATTCTTGGTTTTGCCAGCTTTTTGTATGGGTGGGACCGTGCCATGTATTCACTGGTTGCTTATTTTATCGCCTTTAAGGTGATTGATATTGTGGTAGATGGCTTTGACAATTCAAAGGGTGTCATGATTGTTTCAGACTGCTACTCCGATATTGCAGATGCGCTGACCGCCAGACTTGGCCGTGGCGTTACATTATTGGAGGGGCACGGTGGTTATTCCAAACTGGAGACTACCGTGATTTATGTAGTGGTATCTCGCTTGGAGCTTACCAAGCTAAAATCCATTGTTTTAGGCTTTGATTGCGACGCCCTAATTACAATTGGTAATGTAGAGGTTGCCGGTAAAAAGTACCGTAAGAAAGCAATCCATTAAATTAGAATAGAAGAGCCTTCTGCCCTTTTCATTAGGTGCGGGAGGCGTTTTTGTTTAGAAGGCTATCCTTTGATTTGCTATGCTTATAACAACTTGTTCAAATTCTTTTCATCACAATTTAAACGTTTCATCATTTTATTGCAATAATCTATACACATGAGTAGGGTATAGTAATATCAATGAAACAAAACACTGCATCCCAGCCCGGCGGAGTGGACGGAATACCGTGCCGCCGGGCAGCAGACGAACAACAAGTGCCTGTAAAACAGGATTTTTATAAAATAACTCTTTTTGTTTTCCTTCCTCTAGTGAACCGCCCATGGATTGGGCGGTTTTCTTATTTCTGCATATGATAGTTTGGGGTGGTGATTAAAAGTGTGTAACCAGGGGAATGACCTTGTTTTGGCAGCAGCTACCATAGCTATGTCTATTTCTCAGGGAAGAAGTGCAAATGAGATCAATATTATGAGCTCAATTTTTACTGCAATTGGGGATAACCTCGCTATTATCGCTGCAAAAGAGGCTGCCTGTTCAGACACCACGAATACATCCAATACTGCAAACACAACAAGTACAACAAATACATCAAATACGGCTAGTACTACCAAAAAGTAAGTACAAAAAATCCGCAGCCCTAAACAGGGAGCGGAATTTTAATAGACAAAACTATGAGAGCTTATGGCGAGGATTTTCCGTAACCACCCTTGCCGCTTGGTAAAGCGCGTTTAATAAATCAGTTTCATATTGAAGGGAGAAAGCCTCCAGCTTTGCATATACTTCTCCTTCATAGGTTGCTACATACTTGGGTGGTAGATGGTTTAGGGCAAATGAAGCAATGTCCATTCTGCATTTGTCGCATTTGCAGCAGTCCAGCATATCGATGGTTTCATCCAGCTTTTGAAGAGCTATGGATTCCATAATGTTTTTCAGTGCAACTTCCATATTTGCCTCCCTCTGCAATTGGTACAACGCGTTTTCACAGAATGCGTTCTTTACCATATTTTAGCATTTATTTTATTATGTGTAAATTAGAGTTTGTAAATGAAAAGCAGGGGTTGTCCTTTAGTGATATTTTCGCATATTGGTTTTGTGAATGCTTTGATTGCAATGGGGGAAAACTGGGCTTGAGGTGATTAATATGCCAAAGGACAGCCAGCCAGACCCCAAAGGCGTTCGCGAACAGAAAAGCAATGGTCAAACTCCGATTACACAGGAGAATCAAAACCAAAATAAGAATGCCAAGAAGCAATCCACAAAACCAAATGATGTATGATTGAGAAAAGCCGCCCGGTATGGGTGGCTTTTCCTTTGCAATATATTTTTATATATAACACAAGTGCGACTGCCACCGCAGAGAAATTCATCTTTCTTTTCATTCGCCCCTCAAGCCGGGACAGGCTCTCCTTTTCTTGATGAGAAGAAAAGGAGGAAAGACGTCCCGTTGGCGGTCATTTTTAGAGCGCTCTCGTCCGCTCGCGGAGACATGTTATTCAGCCTGAATTTTATACTATTTACGAGCGGCAACGCAAAACCTTACGTACAATCTGCAACGCACAGGCTTGTTCCTGTGCGGAAATAAGATGCAGAGCGGGAGCTCACTCGGATTCCAAAGGCAGAGCCTTTGGTCGTTGAGAGGGAATCCAAAGGGAGAGAATCGATACTCTCCCTTTGGAAGGCCTTTGCCTACTTTCACCCTTTCGTGAAAGTAGGTGCCCGCCCCGGCATGAGGGGCAAAGCCTTGCGCCAGCAGAATTCTCTGCGCCTAAGCGCAAAACTTCCTTTACGAACAAAAGCAATAACTCCCTGAATCAAAAGGAAGATTGAATATGGCATGAGGGGCAAAGCCATGCGCCAGCAGAAGTCTTGTGCCCGAGCACAAATTTTTTAGCCAACAAAGGCAACCACTTTTTATATTGAGAAAGACGGCTCATGGTATGAGGGGCAAGCCCTGCGCCAGCAGAGCGCCTTGCGCCATCGCACAATACTTCTTATATAACAAGCCATTTATAATAGCAGATTTTAAAGCGGCTAGTGCCGCAGAGAAATTCATCTTTCTTTCATTCGCCCCTCAAGCCGGGGCAGGCTCTCCTTTTCTTGATGAGAAGAAAAGGAGGAAAGACTCACCAAAGGCTCTGCCTTTGGAATCCGTTTGGGAAACGACCCCAAACCGTAATACAATAGCTACTGGTAAGGCGCTCCATTAAAAATGCCCACTCTCCTAGCCATGATAAAAAAATGAGCAACCCGATTCCGTCCGTCGGCGGTCATTTTTAGAGCGCTCTCGTTAGCTCGCAGATGCCGTGCGATAAGCTTTGCAAAATTAAAATAAAAAAAGCCGGATTTCTAAAAATCCGACAAAACAATGAAGAATGTGATATTTTTTCCCAAAATTCAATTTTAGCATTGCTTTTTCTGGCAAATACTGTTAAACTATGGGGGTAGGGCACATATAAGTGCAAAGCGAGGATGGGTGCTCGAACACCCACCCCCTGCTACGGAGAACACACCTCCATAACAACAGCTTACGCTGCGGATTGCTTCACAATTATAACCCATTTGTTCCCACTTGTAAACAGCGAGGGGAACACAAAAAGGAACATTTTCTGTTCTGGTTGTGAGATGCACTGATAGAATGAGCGCTTGTTGTGGAACTGACCCTGAAAGAGGAGGGTCTATCCGTTACAAGCGCTTTTTGTTGCCTTACAGACAGGGCAACGCGGAGCTGGGGCTCACGGCGGTTCACAAAAGTGATAAGCCGTGAAAGATTGTGGGATTTAATATTGCATTTTTAACAATAACATCACTGAGCACACACATTCACTTTCCACTCCCAGGAAAAAAGTGAACAAGCAAAAGTACCCCTGAGCACAAGAAAGAACCCCTGAGCATATGGAGGAATAAATAGAATCCCCCAGCTTCGCCGCGCTATTGTCTGTAAGAGTATAACGCCGCCGCACAATCGCCCGTGCGGCTCACGCCGTTCCTTCATTGGAACGGCGTTCTTTTTTGCCTGTAGAGCTACCGTACGGATAGCAAACGAACGAAAGAAGCTATTTTATCGTCTTTGTTCGACGAAGTCACTGAAAAAATATCTAAGAACAACAAAACTTGTTGGAAATATAAACCAAATATGCTAATATAAAAATACAACGTATACCTATTTCATACATATATTCATACTGCTGGAGGAGATAAATTGTTTTGCTTTAACTGCGGCACTAAAATTTTAGATAACAGCAAATTCTGTTACCATTGTGGTCAGAAAATAGCACTTAGTGAAGAGGAAAAACAGCAAATTTTAAATGAAACACAGCAAAACTCAACCACTGAACAAGTTCAAAGAGGAACAGATGCACCAAAGGCTCCCGTTTCTAATTCAAATGAAGTAAACCGTTCCACACAAAGTAATACAAGCTCACCCAATGACTCCGCGGCTTCTACCAATCTTGAAGAAAAGAATAGGAAGGCTGCGAAGCATTTTGTTTTAGGTGTACTGGGTTTTGTTCTGGTTATTATCCTATTTGTAATAATAGGGCTTAACTCAGAGCCAGCGTATTCTTCAAACTACAAGTTCACAAGCAATGGCTCGAACACAAGTACATTAACGCCAGAACAAAAGAAAATACGAAAAGCCGTAACAGAAGACATTTTATACAATGTTGAAAACACGGTAAAGAATGATTGTGAGCTTCCTGATACTGCTGTGATAATGCATGATAAATCAAAATGGAATATCGAAAATTCACTTTTTACTTTTGGTGGAACCGTTTCATGCCAAAATAAAGAGGGGTTAGAGAAAACAGAACCATTTACCCTAAAATTATTTATCAGTGAGAAAAAATTATTCAGGGTTTATGCAAAGTTGGGAAGTAAGGAGTTCTATAATATACAAAACCAATACAGTACGATGGGAGCAATCAAAAATTCGGATACGCAAGAGATGGATCTGACAAAAAATATGGAAGGCAAGTTATTAACAATTCACGACAAAGATTATGAAAAGGCAACGCTCGAAGAATTTCAGAGAATTAAAACTGGAATGACTTACGCAGAGGTATGCGATATATTTGGCTCTTTAGGCACGCTTTCCGGGCAAACAAGTGAAAGTGTAAATGTTTATACTTGGGCAGGGAATGGGGAGAAGGACTCTCAAGCGATCATTACGTTTATCGGTCAAAAGGTGTTTTTAACAGCACAGGTTGGATTAAAATAAGAAGAGTATTTGGAGGAGAACGCGTGTACTGTAAATATTGCGGCGTCAAATTACCCGAAAACAGTAAGTTCTGCATCAGTTGTGGAAAAAAGATTGATGATGGTGTAGCACCAGTAGAATACTATGCTCAACCCATAGCAGCTCCGGAAGCTCCCCAAGTACCCGAAGATTTTCAAGTTTCTGAAGTATATGAAGCTCCTGAGGTATATGCAGCTCCCGTCCCCCCAGAACCAGAACCGAAAGAGAATTCAGAAAGTAATGGTTGCGCCTGGCTGTTTATTATTTCTTTTGTCATTGTTATATTAATTATTATAGTAGCTGCGTTAAGTGGTGGTGATGGCGACTTAGATGAAACCCAAAAAGCAGCGTCAGCCACAGTTAGTACAGCAGCAGAGGTGCAGAAAGAGGCACCCCCGCCGGAACCCTCTCTCACACCAAGAGAGCAGGAAATAAGAGCGGTATTTGAAGATAATGCATTATATTGTATTGAAAAAACCATAAAGAAGCAACTGAAAAACCCGGACACAGCTCATTTTACACACGATAAAACAAGCTGGAAAGCACATAACGCAATTTTCACGGGGAGTGGTACTGCTACATACAAAAATGCAAAATCGAATACTGTGACGGAGCCTTTTACCGTAACTGTAATAATGACGACTAAGAGTTTTTTCTCGCTCTATGTAAAACTAGGAGATACCATTTCCGTGAATGATGTAAAAGGTGTAAATAGCCTTGGTCTGGCTACAAAATATGGCTCGTCTATTTTTGGAGTAGAACAGTCAAACTATATATTTGGTAAAGATGATGTCGATTTAATCGCTATATATGACAAAGACTCCGACAAAATCACCTTAGACGAATACAACCGGATTAAAAGTGGAATGGGTTATGATGAGGTCACCGAAATTGTTGGCTCGTATGGTACAGAAATGGCACGTTCTGAAATTGCAGGGTATCAAACATTTATTGTCTCTTGGGATGGAATAGGAAGCTTGGGAGCCAATGCAAATGTTACGTTTAGTAGTGGCAAGGTTTACGCAAAGGCTCAATTGGGGTTACAATAAAAATGAAAAGCCGCTCTCTTTTGCACATGCAGAAGAGAGCGGCTTTTTTACCTGAAAGCAAGCTCAATATATTGTTTTATTTGCTCTAGCGCGGTTTGCTTTTGCGTGAACTTATTTTCGGTTCCGTTAACCCTAGAGAGAATAATATGTTATAATTAAAATGAAAATAATAAAGAAGGTGTATCTATGGATTTATTTACATTCATCATTATGTTGTTGGTTGGTTTTCTATTTTTATACCTTGGCTGGAAAATTTGGAAAAAAGAGCAAATCACACTCATTCATGACTATCATTATACGAATGTTACCGAAGAAAACAAGAGTGCGTATACCCAAAACATTGGTAAAGCTCTAACTTTAATGGGGATAGGAACCTTACTTACAGGTGTAATAAATCTTGTAACAAGCACAGCATATGGTTGGGCTGTATTTGCGGTTTGCTTTGTGGGCGGCCTCATTCATATGGTGATGACACAGAAAAAGTATAATCACGGAATCTTTTAAATAAGAATATTTCAATTTAAGTCCTCATTTAGTCCTCTTAAAATGAATAAGAGCCCGAATGTCATCAATTATAGAATAAAGAAAAACCGCATGAGCACTGAAAATTCAGCGTTCATGCGGTTTTTAAAGCTGGTCCGAGTGGCGAGACTTGAACTCACGGCCTCTTGACCCCCAGTCAAGCGCGCTACCAACTGCGCCACACCCGGAATTGCAACGTGGATTATTCTAACACATTTGTAGAGAAAAGGCAATCCCTTTTTTGAAAAATTACGAAGTTTTTGTAATATATCGTTTTCTCTTGGTTTGTAACCTTGATTTTTACGATTGTGAAGTCTAAGATGAAAAGAAAAGCTATGTGGAGGAAAAAAGAAGTGACGAAGATAGAGCAATTCCAGCAGATGATTGACGAGAGCAGCCGTATTGTGTTTTTTGGCGGTGCAGGTGTTTCTACGGAAAGCGGCATTCCAGATTTTCGCAGTGTGGACGGGCTATATAATCAGTCGTTTCGTTACCCGCCAGAGCAGATGCTTAGCCACACCTTTTTTGTAAAACACACTGCAGATTTTTTTGATTTTTACCGTAAAAAGATGCTCTGCTTGGATGCAAAACCAAACGCCGCGCACCGTAAGCTCGCAGAGCTTGAGGAATGCGGCAAGCTATTAGCTGTTGTTACACAAAATATTGATGGTTTGCACCAACAGGCAGGGAGCAAGCAGGTATATGAGCTGCACGGTTCAGTACACCGTAACTATTGCCGAAAGTGCCAAACAGAATACGATGCCGAATTTATTCTGAATAGCAAAGGCATTCCCTGCTGCACGTGCGGGGGCATCATAAAGCCAGATGTTGTTTTATATGAAGAAGGACTAGATGAAGACGTTGTAAACGGTGCGGTACGCGCCATTCGCAACGCAGACATGCTTATTATAGGTGGAACATCGCTCGCGGTGTACCCGGCGGCAGGGCTAATCCATTCCTTTTCCGGCAATCGATTAGTGGTGATAAATCAGTCGCCAACCTCTGCGGACCGCAACGCCTCTCTAATGTTAAACCAACCAATTGGAGAAGTATTGGAGCAGGTAGTTATCCGGTAAAATAAATATCGAAAAAAGGGTGATTTTTGGTTGACATAATCTTCCTATTGTTTTAAGATTAGAATAGAAATAGGAAGGAGATATTAAAAAGAATGAGACTAAAAAAAGGTCCGAATTCAAAAAAAACGAGAAGAAAGATTGTTTCTGCTGCGGCAGTAATGCTGGCAGTTGTTCAAATGTCTGCAACGGCATCCGCAGCCGTTCCGGTATTTGGCCAGCTAAGCTTAACAAATATGGTGGCAACCTCATTAATGAGCGATTATTCGAGAACGGTTGCTCCGGGGTTAGTAGAAACAAGATTTACTTATACAAATTTGAACAGCAAAATCAATGAATGCTTTATGTTGGAATACGACCCGACTGCGTCACAAATTGATATTACGGTTGGTACTCCAAACGATGCTTCTTATGCAAGTGGTTACAGTTCTGCCACTGTACGTGCACAGGCTGCCGCAGCAATGGCAAAAGGCAAACCTGTGCTTGCTGCCATTAATGGTGATATGTTTAGCATGAAAACAAATCAACCATGGGGTGTCGTGGTAAAAGATGGTGTTGAGTTGCAAGGTACTGTTTCATCCCGTGCATATCGTTGGAATTTTTTTGGAATTAAGAAAAATGGCACTCCTATCATCGATTCCAATGAAAATTACATAAAGTACAAAGATGAATTGCAAAATGCCATTGGTCTTTATGATACGCTTCTTGTAAAAGACGGAAATGTGGTAGCGCAAAAGGATGAAGACCAAAGAACTTTTTCGCCTCGACTTGGTGTGGGTATCCGCGCTGATGGAACCTTATTCTTTATCATGGTAGATGGTCGCCAGTCTCAATACTCTACCGGAGCTACGCTCAAAGAGTTTGCACAGCTTATGAAAGACATGGGCGCAGTGCAGGCAGGTAATATGGATGCTGGTGGCTCCGCTACGCTGCTCAGCCGCACCATGGGTTCTAGTACTCTAGTGCTGCGCAATAAGCCCTCAGACGGCAAGGAGCGCCCCGTACCGAACTCATTGCTGTTTGTAACAAAAGCACATTCCATGTAATTTTTAAAAACATAAAAGATAAAAGAAACTCCTTTCTTCTAAAAAGCGGATCTTCATCCGGCTGATTATAGAAAGGAGTTTCTTGTTTTTTGCTATTTTTTAGCTGGCAGATTTCATCTCCAGCCGGAGTTTGTCGCTGATCATCGCGATGAACTCGCTATTTGTTGGCTTTCCACGCGTATTGTGAATCGTGTACCCAAAATAGGAATTCAGGATGTCGATATCGCCTCTGTCCCAAGCTACCTCAATGGCATGGCGGATTGCCCGCTCAACACGAGAGGGTGTTGTTTCGTAGCGCTTTGCAACACTGGGGTACAGCTGCTTTGTTACTGCGTTTATGATGTCTGGAGTTTGTACAGCCATGATTATAGAATCTCGCAGATAATGGTACCCTTTAATGTGAGCTGGTACGCCGATCTGATGAAGAATTTCTGTAACCTGGATTTCGAGGGATGGCTTGCCTTTTTGTGCCGGTACCGAAGCCTGTTCCGATTTGGGGGCGATACTGCCGCATATTTTCAGTATTCGTTGTGCTAATTCCTTTGCGTCAAATGGGGCAATTACAAAATATGCAGCTCCGGAAAGCATTACCTCACGCTCCAGCGTGGGGCTGCTGAATGTAGACATGACGATGAAGGAAGGCGCCTTTGAGGCGTACTTTTTTCGGATCCCATGAATTACTCCGATCGCATCCAGTCGGGGCATGAACAGGTCCAGAAGAACAACGTCGGGTTGTTCCAGATCAATATGATCCAAAACCCGGAGTCCATCCTTTGGAGAATAGACGACATCAATACCCGCAACTTCAAAATCATGAGAATAGCTTCGAGCAAATTCGTCAGTGTCATTAGAAATCAGCAGTTTTAAATGTTTTTCCATGAACATATCCCCCTGTTTTTTAATTTACAGGCTTATAATACCATATATTGGCATTTATGGCAATAGCTTACACAATATTTTTTGCACGAATTTGGTAATTATATTTCAAAATATAAAAATATTTCGTGTTAAGATGCACTTTTTAGTCTCTCGAAATTTGTTTTTTCGGAGATTTCCATCATATTTTCTGCTAATATTCCATAACCCCGCGTGGGATCATTCACAAATACGTGTGTAACTGCGCCTACTAATTTGCCATTTTGCACAATAGGACTTCCACTCATTCCTTGCACAATTCCTCCTGTTTTACTTAAAAGGGTGGGATCTGTTACTTTTACAACCAGATTTTTTGTTTTTGTGCCATCTTGGTAGTTAATAGAGTCGATTTCAATCGCGTAAGGTTTTGGTGTTGAACCATCAATTGTGGTGTAAATTTGTGCAGCACCTGTTTTTACCTCCTGTTTTGTGGCAAGGGGGAGCGCCTCAGTTGCAACAGGGGAAGTATTCAGGGTGCCATACACACCGCCTTCTGAGTTTGCTTCTAACTGACCTACGGGAACATCGTTGTTAAAATAACCTCTCAATTCACCAGCACGTCCCTTTTGGCCTTTAACAATACCGCTAATAGTGACTGAAACAACATCGCCATTGCGAAGCGGCATAAGCTCATTGGTGTCTACGTCACATATTCCATGCCCCAAACCGCCAAAAGAACCGGTTGCGGGGTCGTAGAATGTTACGGTGCCAATACCTGCCGTGCTGTCTCGCACCCATAAGCCACCTTTATAGCTTTTGTCTACGTCGGATAAAATAGGGTTTAGAGTTGCCGTTAAAGTCTCTTCATTGCGCTTGATGGTCAAATTCATGGGGTTACCGCTGCTGCTTTCAATTAATTTTGCAACCTGATTATTTTGCGTAACCTTTTTGCCATTTATTTCGGTGATAATATCGCCAACCTTTACGCCTGCTACTGCGGCGGGGTTCACCATTTTACCATCGCTTTCAATGTCGGCCACACCGACCACCATCACACCGTTCGTAAATAATTTGATGCCGAAAGGAGTACCGCAAGGCACCAAAAGCTTTTCATTCACTACCTTTACATTGACCGTTTTTACAGGAATTACATCAAACAACATCAATTGCGCTTGGTAGTTTTGATTTGCGGATTTTAAGGAAGATGCGGTAATATCATTGTTATTTGCCGCATCTGTAATGCTAATGCCGGTTTGATTTAATCGCAGCTTCGTACCTGCTGTAACGCGGTATTGATCGGGCAGGGAGTAGTGGTAATACCCTACTGCGGAGCCTGCAATCAAGGTTAAAACGGTAAGCAAACCGGTTAATCGTTGAAAAAATCTTTTTCCTTTTTTCAAACATTCACCTCCTTCCGCATTTAATCTGTGTCAATTCGGAGGCTTTTATGTTGTCAAATCCACATTTTTTTGGATTATCATGGAAAAATAATTTCCGGAGCTAATACCGTAACGATTAATGCCAGAATTTTAAAGAATTGGCTGAATTTTAATTGTAATAAGCAAAATGGCACATTACTACGTTGCTTTCGAAACATAAATCACTATTTTTAGTGTTTTTACTAAAATGGTTATTTACCAATTCTTTATTGGTATAATTAAAAATCACTTTCTTCTTATTTATAAAGTAAAGCCATTTTTATTCTAAATTACTTAAATAGTATCTGCAAAACCAAATGCAACTATTTAAAAATTGAAATGCTGTAATTTTTTCAATAAAACTGCAATAAAAAAGCCGCCGCTATTGCGGCAGCCCTTTATGGTTTATTTGAATAGAGACATAGGGTCAATTAACTTACCAGACTGTTTCACTTCTAAATGCAAATGTGGTTTTTCTACCGATTCAATTGGCAGAACGTTAATTGAGCCAATTTTTTGCCCAGCGTCAATGGAATCTCCCTTTTTCACGAGGAAGGTATCTCCCAAACCGCAGTAGTAAGCAGTAATATTATTGCTGTGCTGTATCACAACAACATTACCAAGGTTACCGTCTGCGTATAGGTCCGTTACCTTACCGGCGTCAATTGCCTTTACGGGGTCACCAATTTTAGAAACAAAATCGGTACCATTGTGTACGCGCCAGTCGAGCATGGTATCGGAATATATGGGGTTGTCTCCGCTAAAGTTTTTCGTTACAGTTTCTCCCACCGGGAAAACATAAGACTCCGGCTTAGCAGCGGTTGCTTTTGCGGGCTGTTCCTTTTTGGGAATGTTATTGCCCGGTGCCTGAGACGAAGCGGCCGGTTTGGAAGAAGATGGAGCTACGGACTGAGGCTGGCTGGATTCGGGCTGAGGAGCCTCCTCTGGCTTGCTGCTGGCATATACGCCAGATTGTGTACGACCGGTAGGCGAAGTAGAGTACGAAGACGTATCCTGTGGGTTCGCATATTTTACTACACTGTCATACGTTGTCCATGCGGCAACACCAACGGCTACCAGGCATACACCCAGCGCGACATAAAAACCCTTGTTGCTTTTCTTTGGGGATTGATTTTCTGATTTAAAATGCAGACTGCTCATCTAATTAGCACCTCCGCAGATATTTTGACCAGAAAAAACACCAAATATGCCGCTCAATAGAAATCTACAAGGAAAATATCAAAAAAGTTTTTTATTGCGTAATTCTTTTAAAAAGTTTCATTTCATAAGCCAAGAAAATCAAAGAATATGCACTCGAAAATAAAAAAGATAGTACTTCTATTCATTATAATCAAAATAATCAAAGAAAATTTTTTATTACTTTCATATGATGTATTTTATCATGTCAAATAATCAGCAGATTTTAGAACAGCCATAAGTAACAGACTTTCCCTTCTATGTATCATTATTTATAGGTTTTGAAAAATGACAGAAAAAAGACCGAATCCAATTGATTCGGTCTTTTTTCGTTAGCTTGAGGGGTATATTGAGGAGGGTAGAACTTTGTATTCGGATGGTGCGGCTCCATCGTTTGAATACACTCATATTATAAGTTGAATTCACTTTCCAGTTGTTAATATGCTATGAATATTCTTTTAACTTTTGCTCTCATGTTATTTTGCATTAAAAATAGTTAAAAATGCAGGGTAAAACGAAAAAAGTGTGAAAAATTCACAAACATTTGTTTGCAATATAAAACACACTGTGGTATGATAAAATAGAATTGGAATACCTGGGAGGAAATGGTATGAAAGGACTCAGCAGCAGCCAGAAAAAGATTTATGAATACTTGAAAGATAGAGCGCAGTATGGCTTGCCGCCATCGGTAAGGGAGATTTGCAAAGCCACCGGGCTAAAATCAACCTCTACCGTACATCTGCACCTGAAAACGCTGGAAGAATTGGGCTACATTCGGCGTGAAGCCGGGCTTAACCGAGCCATTCATATTGAGGGAGCAGAGCAGGTGAGTCGCGTGCCGATTTTAGGCAGGGTGACCGCTGGAGTGCCCATACTTGCGCTCGAAGAGATTGAGGGCTACTTGCCGCTCGTTGGCCACCGCTACCCTGAAAAAGAGCTGTTTGCACTGCGTGTGCAGGGTGAAAGCATGAAAAATGCTGGCATTTTAGATGGCGACTATATTATTGCGCACCGGCAAGAGACCGCGGAGAATGGACAAATCGTGGTTGCACTTATTGATGATGAAGCAACCGTAAAACGGATTTTCTTTGAGCAGGAGTACGTTCGTCTCCAGCCTGAAAACCCGGCGTTTTCTCCTATCTTTTCGCAAAGCGTTATGGTGCTTGGTCGCGTAATTTCTGTTTACCGCTATTATTAATCATACAGATATTGAAGTATATTTTAAAACGGACAATTAGCAAAGCTTTCAAAGGGGAAAAGAAAAAGTTATGGTGAGCAAAGGCGATATTGTGGTTTTCGGCTCGTATCCACTAAGCGGCGAAAATATTTCCGAAAAAGAACCCATTGAATGGCTTGTGTTAGATAAAAGAGACGATAAAATTCTTTGCGTTAGTAAATATTTGCTCGATTGCAGACCATACCATGAGGCGTTGGAAGAAATAACATGGGAAAAGTGCACCTTACGCAAATGGCTGAATGATGTATTCACACTCGTTGCTTTTACCGCGGAAGAGCGAATGAAAATTGTACTTTCTAATGTGGAAAACCCTGCTCAAAACACGCAAGATTTGGTTTTCTTATTAAGCTATGATGAAGCCGAGGAATTTTTAGATTTAGAACACCGGGCAGCCAAAACAACCGCATATAGCCGTGCTCAAAATGCATGGCTACAACAAGAGGATGCCGATAATACGGAGCTGAAAGAGAACGGTACTTGGTGGTTGCGTTATTACGGTGAGGCGAGCGAGGAATCTGAGGGAGAGTTTGAATTTATGAGCTGTGTGAATTATGATGGCGTGATTGAGCCGGCAGCAGAGTCTGTGAATAACAACTCTTGTTGTGTTCGACCTGCCGTGTGGTTCACTCTCTAATGTAACACTCTTCTTCAATGTGTGTTTTAAATGATGGAATGATATTTAGCATGCCACAGAGCATTTGTAATGACCCTCAAAGGTTATTACAATATTTGAATTAGTAGCCGAGAGGGCTTACTGTCTGTAAAATAACAGACGGTAAGCCCTCTTATTTTTTTGAATTGTTGTATTAATAAAAAAGCTCTTACAAGTGTTTCCGTTACCATCGAGAGTACTTCTCTTCTTCAAGTGAAGTAACTGGCGGCGTAAGTCAATGAATGTTGATAGATTAGAGCATCTCTCTTTTCCGCAGGAGTTATTCATGCCTTTTGGCCGTGAAAATCATTGGGATAAAAAAGCCAAGAACAGCCATCAGACTGAAAAACAGTTTTCCGCTTTCCCATAGCTCAGCGGAAAAAAGGCGGTGAATCAGCAGAAATAGTAAGGGGAATAAGACGGGTATCACCAGCATCCATATACGCCCGACTCGTAAAATATACGGCCAGTTGCGGTTACTGAAACGAATTCCGGCCATATTCATGCGAAAAAAACCGTCGCTGTAAGTGTGAATGTTATTTTCATCATAATAAGAGGGCAAAGTTTCTTTTAAAAATAGGTGAAACCATCCCCCGAAGAAAAAGCACAAACCTTCTATTAGTAATAGGTTTTCCACTAACTCCTGTGGTGAAAAACCTGCTGCTAACAGCAAAAAAAACTCCAAAACAACCAGTAACACACAACCGAAATAAAGATAACCTCTTCGTTTGCGTCGGTCTCGCTGGCTGTGGCGCTCCTTGGCGGAAAGACAAATGGTACCAGTTACCAGCTGTTCTACTTGATCCACGTTTAGCTGCTCCGGAACACAAATGTGTTGGCCACTTAGCAGCTCCGTAGTGGTTACTTCTAGTAAATTTGCCAGTGGAATCAAAAGGGTAATGTCGGGCATGCTCAGCCCGCGCTCCCATTTGCTGACGGCTTTATCGGATATAAATAGCTTTTGAGCCAACTCTTTTTGAGTAAGGTTTTTTTGCTTTCGCAGCTCAGATACAAATGCGCCGAATTTTTCTTGGTTTATCTCATAATTCATCTAAGAAACGCCTCCTTACCTGTATCTTACCGCGGTGGCGGTTGTTAGGCAATCAACCGGTGGTAGAATTTGCTTATTTCAGCGTTTTTTACTCAACCATAGGTTTCTTTTAGAAAAGAGATAGAAATGAAAATGGTCGGGAAAATATTCCCGACCTACTTAATCTGCAAGCTCTATTTTTTTCACAGCGACGGCAATCCGCTTTTTCTTTTGGCAGTCCGGGCATTTTCCATAGATGGTAAGACTATGGCGCTCAATTTCAAAACCGGTTGCCTTTGCAAGCCGCATCTCCAATGGGGAGAGAGGGCAGTCATCAAGTTTGATTTTTTTGCTGCATCCGGTGCAAATTAAGTAATGGTCGTGGCCTTCTGCCAGAGCATAGCGAATGATGCCATCTTCAAAATTTATTTTTTGTAAAATACCGGCGGAGGTAAATCGCTCTAAATTGCGATATACAGTAGAAAGAGCCAGTGGCGGGAAGGACGGCTTAAGCAGAACAAAAATATCCTCTGCCGAAACGGGGTCCCGGCTTTTCTCCATAAAACGCAGGATTGCTTCTCGTTGCTTTGTGTTTTTTAGTTCTGCCATGTGGGTTCCTCCTTATAAACAAAGGGGGCTTGCCCCTCTCAATAAATTAATCATAGCTCGGAATTTGAAAAAATGCAAGCAGGCGCATATTCACTAATGGGAACTTTTCGTGTATAATAAGTGCGGATTAAGAGATAGACCAATTTACTTTAGAACTCTTTTAAACCTTTTATTTCTTTGTGAAAAAAGCAATGAGATGGAAAAGAACGGATTGAGTAGATTGAAATCGGTTGGAGGCTTTCATCTTTGGAAAAAATTTATTTGGATAACGCAGCCACCACCCGCGTTTGCGAGCCGGCGGTAGAGCGTATGCTATATGTGATGACTCAGGCATATGGCAACCCCTCATCCCTACACAGCATGGGATTTGAAGCGGAACGCGAGTTGACAGCCGCTCGTGAGGCAATTGCGGGTAGCCTTTCGGTTAGCCCTGCGGAGGTGTATTTTACCTCCGGCGGAACAGAAGCAAACAATATTGCCCTGTTCGGTGCGGTAAAGCGCAACGGCCGTCGTGGAAAACATATTGTTACCACAGCTGTGGAGCACCCCTCTGTGCTGCGCGTGATGGAGCAGCTGGAGCAGGAGGGCTACACGGTAGAATACCTGATGCCAGATTCTTCCGGGCAAATTTCTACGCAGCAGGTGGAACAAGCGATAACTAGTGATACCATTTTGGTTAGCATGATGATGGTAAATAACGAGACGGGTGTGTATATGCCGGTGGAAGCCGCCGCGAACGCAATTCGCCGCAGTAATTCTTCCGCCTTATTGCATGTGGACGCAGTACAGGCCTATGGTAAGCTTGCCTTAAAGCCCGCTCGTATGGGGATTGATTTTATGTCGGTCTCTTCCCACAAAATTCACGGGCCAAAGGGAGCGGGCGCTCTGTATATCGCGGGGCAAAAAAGCTTCCCTGCCAGAACCTTTGGCGGCGGGCAGGAGAAAGGGGTTCGCCCCGGCACCGAGGCGCTTCCCGCAATAGCGGGCTTTGGTGCGGCCGTGCGTGCCCTGCCAAACCCCAAAGAGCTAAAGGCTCATTTTGAGGAGTTGAGAGCTGCACTGCGTGAGCAGCTTTCCCAGCTGGATGGGGTTGTGATTCACTCCCCTAAGGATGCAATGCCGTACGTGCTCAGCTTTTCCGTTCCCGGAATCAAAGCAGAAACATTGCTGCATTTTCTAGCTTCCCAAAATATATTTGTTTCGAGCGGCTCTGCGTGCTCCAAAGCAAAACCTAGCCATGTGCTAACGGCAATGGGTCTAGCCCCCGCTCTGGTAGAGTCCTCTTTGCGGGCAAGCTTTTCCCGCTATACCACTTTGGATGAAATCAATGCGCTTGCCGCTGCTTTAAAACAGGGGATGGAGCAATTGGTGAAAAAATCGTAAGGAGTTTTTATGAAGGAAATTATTTTAATTAAATTGGGTGAGTTGGTACTTAAAGGGCTAAACCGCAAAAACTTTGAAGCATCACTCGTTCGCAATATTCGCCACCGTATCAATAAGCTCGGGAATTTTGATATTCGCGTTGCGCAGTCTACCATTACTATTTCTCCTAAAGGGGAAGAGGATTTAGACGAGGTTGCAGAGAAAATCGGTAAGATTTTCGGCATTGCAGCATATTCCCGTGCGTGCGTGGCAGAAAAAAAGATGGATTCCATTTTAGCGGCATGCCCTGAATACCTTGCCGATGATTTGAATGGTGTAAAAACATTTAAAGTAGAAAGCAAACGCTCCGATAAAAGCTTTCCCCTAAAATCCCCTGAAATTTCTGCCGAGGTTGGGGCATATATAATGGAGAAGTTTTCCCACCTGACGGTGGATGTGCATAACCCGGAGTTGGTGGTAACCGTTGAGGTTCGGGATTTTGGCGCATACATTCACGGCAGCTCCATCCAGGGTGCAGGCGGCATCCCCGTGGGAACCGGCGGGCGCGCGGCTTTGCTGATTTCCGGCGGAATTGATAGCCCGGTTGCCGCATGGTGCATGGCAAAACGCGGAGTGGAGCTTTTCCCCGTGCATTTTGCAAGCCCGCCCTACACTAGCGAACGCGCTGAGCAAAAGGTAGTGGATTTGCTGACAAAGGTAGCTGATTACTCCGGTCGCATGGTGCTTCGCATTGTACCCTTTACGAAAATTCAAGAAGAGATTCTTGCAAAGTGCCCGGAAGAGCTGTTTACCATAATTATGCGCCGCTTTATGATGCGCATAGCAGAACGCCTTGCAGTAGACAACGGCTGTGAAGCCCTGATTACCGGTGAAAGCCTTGGGCAGGTAGCGAGCCAGACCATGCGTGCCATCGCCTGTACCGAAGCAGCGGTAGATATGCCGGTGTTCCGCCCGCTAATAGGTATGGACAAAACGGAGATTATCGCAATCTCCCGCAAAATTGATACCTTTGAAATCTCGATTCAACCGTTTGAAGATTGCTGCACGGTATTTACACCCAAGCATCCCAGAACCAAACCCAACCTGCATTTTGTGGAGCAGGCAGAGGAAAAGCTGGATATTGAAGCGCTGGTGGAAGATTGCATTGCAAATGTAAGATTAACGAAAATAGGATATTATCATTCCGCAGAATAAGGAGATGCCAAATCAATGAAAGCAGAAATCATATCCGTAGGTACCGAGCTGCTGCTCGGGCAAGTGATTAACACCGATGCTTCCTATGTTGCTCGCGCTTTATCTGAGCTGGGAATCGATATGATGTTTTCTTGCACCGTAGGCGACAACAACGGCCGTTTAAAAGAAGCACTCACCAATGCGCTGGAACGCAGTGACCTGGTTATTACCACTGGAGGGCTTGGCCCCACGGAGGATGACCTGACCAAGGAGGCCATTGCAGAGTGCGCCGGTGTTCCTTTGGTGTTGCACGACGAAAGTATGGAGCGCCTCAAAGAGCATTTTGTGGGAAGATATATGGGGCAAAACCAAATCAAACAGGCAATGCTGCCGAAAGGCGCTACGGTTTTATTAAACGACCGTGGCACAGCACCGGGTTGTGCGGTAGAGACAAAAGACGGGAAAATTATTATGATGTTCCCAGGCCCTCCTTCCGAGCTGGTGCCAATGCTTCATAATTACGGAATTCCTTATTTAATGAAACGTGAGAATGCGAGCATTTTCTCAATGAATGTGCATGTATTCGGTCAGGGCGAGGGTGCGGTCGCAGAGATGCTCTCCGACATGACGGACGCCTCGAACCCTACGGTCGCCACCTACGCCAAAGAGGGCGAAATGTATGTTCGCGTAACGGCTAAGGCGGAAAATGCGCAGAAGGCGGAAGAAATGTGCCGCCCGGTTGCAGAGCAAATTCGTGAGCGAATTGGCGACTGCGTGTATGGCATTAATGTGGATTGCTTAGAGCAGCTAATCGTCAATTTGCTAAGTGAACGTAAATTAACGATTGCAACAGCGGAATCTTGCTCCGGCGGTCTTTTGGCAAAGCGTATTACGGATATTCCGGGTTCCTCCAGCATATTTGAAATGGGAGCGGTTACCTATGCAAACCGCATTAAAACCCTGCTTCTCGATGTACCGGAGGAAATGCTGGAAAAGCACGGTGCCGTTAGCGAAGAGGTTGCCGCCGCAATGGCGCAGGGAGTTCGTGAAAAATCCGGAAGTGACATCGGTATCGGCATTACCGGCATCGCCGGGCCGGATGGCGGAACAGACGAAAAGCCGGTGGGTCTCATTTATGTTGGCTTATGCGATAAAGAGGGTACCGTGGTGCGGAAGGTAAAAGTATTCAGCCAGCGCCGCCCCCGCAATTATTACCGAAATACAGCGGCATCTTTTGCACTCGATATGGTTCGCCGCCGCTTGGAGGAGCTACCTTTATGATGGATATTCGAGCGCAGTTAAAGGCTGTGGAAGCAGTGAGAAAAGGGGTGCGCGGGAATCTGCGGCACCTTTCACCAATTCCCTTTGTACCGGAAAAGCCCCGCTACCCTGCTGGGCTTTCTCGCAAGCCTTTGCCGCGTTCAACACCGGAGGCACAGGGTGTGTCTTCAGTGTATTTGGAGCGGTTTCTACGGGAGCTCGATGCCTGCTCCGAGATAAAATTGCACAGCATCGTGGTTCTTCGCCATGGCAAGCTGATAATGCAGGCCAATTGGCGGCCTTACTCTGGTATTTATGCGCAAATGGTGTATTCACTGTCAAAATCCGTAACCGCAATGGCGGTAGGCATGGCGGTGGAAGAAGGGCTGTTTTCTCTCGATGACCGCATTGCAGAGCTGTTCCCCGATAAAGTGCCACCACCGCCATTTCGCAGCAATCGGGTTGGGAAAATCACAGTGCGCCACCTGCTGAACATGACCTCTGGCATTCGGTTTAATGAAGGGAATAGTGTATTTGAACGTGACTGGTTGAAAGCGTACTTTGCCTCAGACTGTGCCTACGAGCCGGGTGAGCAGTTTACGTATAACAGCATGAATTCTTACGTTTTAAGTGCGCTCATACAAAAGAAGACGGGTGAGGGATTATCTGACTACTTGCTCCCACGCCTATTTGACCCACTGGGAATCGACCATGTTGTGTGGGAACGCTGCCCAATGGGAATTGAAAAGGGCGGCTGGGGCTTGTTCCTGCGCCCAGAAGATATGGCAAAGCTGGGTCAGCTCTACTTGCAAAAGGGATTGTGGACGGTTGACGGTGAGCCACGCCGTTTGCTTTCGGAACAATGGATAGCCGAATCGACCGATATGGGGATACGTACCTCCATGGGCGAGCACCAAACCGCCTACGGCTTCCATTTGTGGGAGTTCCCCATACCGGGAGCTTATCAATTCAATGGTGTGTTTGGGCAGTATGTGGTGGTCATCCCTCAAATTGATATGGTGATTGCCATCACCAGCGGGAGTCATGCCCTATTTGTGGATAAAAGTGCTGAAATTATCCAAAAGTATTTTGGCAGTGATGAGGCTTTTCCGGAAACATCCTTGCCGGAAGACTTGCGTGCACTGCGCTCATTAAAAAAGACACAGACGTCACTCTCGCTTTTTCCGGATACAGTTCCGGTACAGCGTCGCCGCACGTTGGTGGAGCGACTGGAGCATAAGCTTTTCCCGGAGCGTTCGGTACCGCAGCTGAGTCCGGATGCCAAATGGATGAACGGCCGCAGCTATAAGCTGGAGAATCAGTACGGTTCAATTTTACCTTTTATTTTTTCGGTGGAAAAAGACAGCTTTCTTCCTGCGATTCAGCGGTTATCGTTTGCATTTGCTCCTGATTTCTGTACCATTGAGTTTTCAGATGGAGAGGAAAAGCAAACCATAAGAGCTGGTTTGGATGGCGAGCCGAGACGCTGTGTGCTAAACGTTAACGATGAGATATACGTAACGGGTAACTTGGCACGCTTAACACGCGATGAAGAGGGCAGGCCGGTATTAAAGCTTTATATCTCATTTTTAGAAACACCCAATACCCGTATCATGAAGTTTATATTCAGCGGAGATCGTATTTTGGTGCGTTTTCAAGAGATTCCCTCTGTTGATAACGCGGCAAAGCTGTTGGCTGATTTGCTGGGTAATTCTGGCGGTAATATGGAAAAAATGCTCTCCGAACGCCTTGGCGGAGAACGTGTACCCGGCTATCTACGCCGAATTGCTGTACCGAAGGCCAGCGGTAAGCTGGATTTAGAGGCTTCGGATAATTAAATGAGTTTCAATAATTAAAAAAGAGATACAGTTTACTGTACCTCTTTTTATTTTATATTATTAAAAATAAATATAAATAATTTGACACTATGCTTTTACTGTCCTATAATCAAATACAAATGTATTTATTTTAAATGAATAAGAAAGATGCCAGGGGGGAGCTGTTTTGGAATCTGAAAAAGAATCAGTAAGGGGTCGTTGCTCTCGATTTTTGAAAAGGAGGATTCCTCTGCCCATTTATTTGATAATTGTTCTATTATTTCTATTCGTATCCGCTGGTATGATGAACCATTTAGAACAGATTAATCCCTCCGGCAAGCTATTTGGAATGTATCGATCTCTACCAACTTCAGCGGTGTATTATAATGCCCGTTTTTTTCACAATGAATTTAAAATTGAAAGACTTTCTCAAAAAGATCCCAATCAAAAAGAGCTTGTATTGGAAGGACGCTATGAGCATTTGAGAGAAAATCTTTATTTGCTTAAGCCTGAAGACCCCTCAAAAAATATGATTGTGGTTTTAGGTAAGCGTAATTTCTATTTTTACGATTCAAAAACAGATAGTATCCCACATTTTTATTAGCTGTCAATTTGTTAGCCTAGATTCTAGCAGGAGGTTGATATGGATAGAAAAGCAATGCGAGAATGGTTTGGTCGTTTTTGTCAGAAAACAATTTCTTTCCCAATTCTTATGATTACGGTTCTTTTATTCTTAGGCTTGTTTGTTGGAATGATGAACAAGATAGACCAAAATACACCTTCTGATTCAATCGATGGCCAATACCGATTGAAATCTTCTTTATCCGATTCTTATACCGCCAGTTTCAATGGAGATAAGTTTCAAGTAAAAAGGTTGGAATCTGCGGTAGAGGGAGAAAACAGAGAAAAGCTTTTGTTAGAGGGAACCTATGAGCATGTAGATGAAAATCTTTATCTGCTCAAAGCGAGCGACCAGACACAAAACGCAATTATTGTTTTAGGCAAAAACTCCTTTTACTTTTACGACGTAGAGAAGAGTACGGAAGTTCAATTTTACCGGCATTAAAAAAGGGGTTCATTCCAGTATTGGAATGAACCCTTTTGGTTTATATTAAAGAATCGCTTTCTTTTAAATATAATGAAGAAATTAATCTACAATAATGCTTTCGCCTGTCATTTCTGGCGGCTGAGGTAGGCCTAGAATCTTGAGCATGGTGGGGGCAATATCTGCCAGCTTGCCGTTTTCACGCAGCTTGCAGGGGTAGCCCACAACACAGAACGGAACCGGATTTGTGGTATGTGCGGTAAAGGGGGAACCGTCCTCCTCGTACATTTTTTCGGCATTGCCATGGTCTGCGGTAATAATGGCTGTGCCGTGCATGCGCTCAATTGCCTCAACAACACGGCCTACGCAGGTATCTACGGCTTCCACAGCGGCTTTTGCGGCATCAAAGACACCGGTGTGGCCTACCATATCGCAATTGGCAAAGTTTAGAATGATGACATCGTACATGCCGCTGTCAATCTTCTCGACCAAAGCATCGGTTACAGCATATGCACTCATCTCCGGCTGTAAGTCATACGTGGCAACTGCAGGGGATTTAATGAGTACACGATCCTCTCCGGGGTATACGGTCTCTACGCCACCGTTAAAGAAGAACGTGACATGCGCATACTTCTCCGTTTCGGCGATGCGTAGCTGGGTCATGCCCAAATCGGACAGATACTCACCCAGTGTGTTTTTTAGGCTCTGCGGGTGGAACGCAACATCAACATTCGGCATGGTTGCATCATACTGTGTCATGCAGACGTAGGTAAGAGGGAAGAAACCGTTGGCGCGCTCGAAGCCCGTAAATTCCGGGTCGACAAATGCGCGAGTCAGCTCCCTTGCACGGTCTGGGCGGAAGTTAAAGAAAACCACAGAATCATTGGCGGAAATGCGACCTTCGGGTCCGCAAACAATGGGTAGAACGAACTCGTCAGTAACGCCGTCTGCATACGATTTTGCAACGGAAGCCACGGGGTCGGTGCTTTGAACGCCCTCGCCCATTACCATTGCGTTGTATGCTTTTGAGACGCGCTCCCAGCGGTTATCACGATCCATTGCATAGTAGCGCCCTGCTACGGTTGCAATTTTACCTACACCAATTTCCTGCATTTTAGCAAGACAATCCTCTACAAAGGCTTTACCAGAGGAAGGAGGAACGTCTCGGCCGTCCAGTAGGGCATGAACATAAACTTCCGTTAAGCCGTGCTGCTTTGCGAGCTCCAATAGCGCGTACATATGGCTGTTGTGGCTGTGCACACCGCCATCGGAGAGTAGACCAATGAGGTGAAGTGCAGTGCCTTTCGCCTTTGCAGCAGCTACCGCTTTGATAAGAGCGGGATTCTTATAAAAATCACCGTCTTCAATTTCTTTTGAAATTCGAGTAAGTTCTTGGTATACAATGCGCCCCGCGCCAATGTTGGTATGGCCAACCTCAGAGTTGCCCATCTGCCCGTTCGGCAGGCCAACATTAAGGCCGGATGCCCCAATTTGTGTGATGGGGTTCTCACGGAAAAGGCGATCCAGATTCGGTTTTTTTGCCGCCATAATGGCGTTACCATATTCCGGGGCATAGCCGAATCCATCTAAAATCATTAAAATCAAAGGTTTTTTCATAAAAGGTTCTCCTTTGCGATACAGTTAAGGGATTAGCCCTCCGTGGCAGCGCGGATAATCTCCGCAAAATCTGCGGCTTTCAGTGAGGCGCCGCCAATTAAGCCGCCGTCAACATCGGTTTGAGTAAGCAGCTCATCGGCATTTTTGGCATTCATCGAGCCGCCATATTGAATGGTGAAAGCCTCCGCAGCTTGTTTGTCGTACAGAGCGGCGATAACCTTGCGGATTGCACCACAAACCTCGCCAGCTTGTTCGGCGGTAGCCGTGCGACCTGTTCCAATTGCCCAAATGGGTTCATAAGCAATGATGACGCGGGAGAGCTCTTCTTTTGTTACGCCTAACAGCGCAATCTTTGTTTGCAGAGCAACCAGCTCTTCAGTAATGCCCTGCTCACGCTGTTCGAGTGTTTCACCTACGCACAGAATAACCGTAAGACCAGCATTCAGTGCGGCACGAATGCGTTTGTTGACTGTTTCATCGGTTTCACCAAAATAGGTGCGGCGCTCACTGTGGCCGATAATTACATAAGTAACACCAATGGAGGTAAGCATGTTCGCGGCAATTTCACCAGTATATGCGCCGCTTTCCTCCCAGTGGCAATTCTGTGCGCCAATTTGAATGTTGGTGCCTTTTGCAGCCTCTAATGCTGCGGGAAGATCAAGGAACGGAACGCATGCGACGACATCGCATTTTGCATTCGCAACCAATGGTGCGACTTCACCTAATAAAATTTTTGTCTGTTCCGGGTTTTTGTTCATCTTCCAGTTACCGGCTATTACGGCTTTTCTTAGATCTTTATTCATAGGAGGGATCATCCTTTCTATCTGTTAGAAGCACCGCGATACGGATGCTCCGTGAAGAAAAGGGCAGACGTGCCGCCTGCCCTTTTGCATCCTTAGTTTTTATCGTTCAGGCAGGCAATGCCGGGCAGCTCTAATCCCTCAAGGAATTCCAGGGAAGCACCGCCGCCGGTAGAGATGTGAGTCATTTTGTCCGCAAAGCCAAGTTGTTCCACAGCTGCTGCGGAGTCACCACCGCCAATAATTGAGATTGCACCGCTTTCGGCTACCGCTTTTGCTACGGCCTCGGTACCTGCCGCAAAGTTTTTCCACTCACTAACGCCCATCGGGCCGTTCCATACAACGGTACCAGCGCCAACCAAAGCAGAAGTAAACAATTCTTGTGTTTTGGGCCCAATATCAAGCCCCATCCAGCCATCGGGAATTCGGTCGGAATCCGAAATCTTGTGGTCGGCGTTTTCGTCGTATTTATCGGCAATCACGTTATCCAGCGGAATGAGGAATTTTACATTCTTCTCTTTTGCTTTTGCCATCATTTCCTGCGCCAGTTCCAGCTTGTCATCCTCGCAGATAGAGGTGCCAATGGAGTAGCCGAGTGCCTTCATAAAGGTGTAAGCCATACCGCCGCCAATGATGAGCGTATCGACTTTATCCAGCAAATTGCTAATTACGCCAATTTTATCGGATACCTTTGCACCGCCCAAAATGGATACAAAGGGGCGCTTGGGATTCGCAAGAGCGCCGCCCATAACGATAATCTCTTTCTGAATCAAATAGCCGCATACAGCAGGCAGGTAAGCTGCCACACCAGCGGTGGAAGCATGTGCGCGGTGTGCAGTACCAAACGCGTCGTTTACGTAAATTTCAGCCAAAGACGCCAATGCCTTTGAGAAATCTGGGTCGTTCTTTTCTTCTTCCTTATGGAAACGCACGTTTTCGAGAAGAGCCACTTCGCCTTCCTTTAAAGAAGAGCAAATTGCTTTGGCGCTGTCGCCAATCACATCTTTCGCCATCTGCACAGGCTGGCTGAGTACCTTAGAAAGGTATTCAGCAACGGGTGCCAAAGAATATTTGGGGTTGAATTCTCCCTTCGGGCGACCCAAGTGAGAGCAGAGGATGACCTTTGCGTGGTGGTCAATCAGGTAACGGATGGTTCTGAGAGCCTCATCAATACGCTTGGGGTCCGAAATTTTTCCTTCGCCGTCAAAGGGAACATTAAAGTCACAACGGACCAAAACGCGTTTGCCCGCTACGTCAATATCTTCCACACTCTTTTTGTTCAGATAGTTCATATGCTGCACTCCTTATTTTATAGAAATGGATACTTCACGGTTAACGTGGGTTGTAATGCTAAGAATAATCATTGTAAGCAAGTTTTTCTATGAAGTAGCAAATGGTTTTGCTTGTATGGGACACACTATTGTTAAATAATTAATTATCTCATACTATTTTATAATATATTTCATTTCTTTTCAAGTGCGTAGGGCTTTTTTATTCGATTACCGCACAAAATTACCATTCAAAGCTTCGCGGCTGACCAATTTGATTTAAACGGGGGTAATCCCATTGGCGAAGCACCTCATAAACGCCTATTGCCACAGCGTTTGAAAGATTTAGGCTGCGTGCTTCTTCCAGCATGGGAATTCGCACAACGGAATCGGGATTTTCTTGCAAGAGGGCTTCCGGCAGGCCGGCGGTTTCTTTGCCAAACACAAGGTAGCTGTTGTCTGGGTAGGTTGCCTGCGAATGGTTACGGGGCGCTTTGGTTGAAAAATAGAAAAAATGCCCGGAATTTTGTTTGAAGAAATCGGACAAATTATCATAGTAGCGAATATCGAGCAAATGCCAGTAATCTAGCCCGGCACGCTTTAGTTTTTTATCGTCAATGGTAAAGCCCATTGGCCCAACTAAGTGCAGGGTAGCTCCGGTTGCGGCACAGGTACGCGCCACATTGCCCGTGTTCTGGGGAATCTCGGGTTCTACCATCACAATATTTAGGGTTGCCATGTTTGGGTAATCCTTTCACGGTTAGTTTGGGAATTATTGTCGTTTACCATACCAATCATAATGCAAGCGACAGAAAAAGTCTATTGCTAAAACAACAAAAAAATCAAAAAAATACAAAGTTCAGCGAGAATAGGCGCGTATCTCATCTGATTTTATATAGAAAGTGAAAAAAGTTAGTGTTGCAAAAAGGCTTGGAATCATTCCCCATTGAAATGGTTTTGCCATAATCTTTCTGATTATCTATCGAGTGTGGAGGGAATAAATAATGTTGGGTCTGAAAATGATCTACACCATATGGAGGGTATGCGAAATGTATAATGAAACAAAAGGATTCATGAAAGGCATTAGTGCAGGGCTGGCAGCCGGCATGGCAATTGCCAGTGTGGGCAGCAAAGCGATGAAAGGCAACAACCGTCAAATCAAACGCACAGCCAATAAGGCAATGCGTAAAGTAAATGGCGTGCTGGACAACATGGAGTATATGTTCAAATAAAAACAGCCCAGGCACGGCTGCCGTAAAACGGATGCGGAACTTCCGCTTTGTTTTACGGCAGCTTTCTTTTTGAAGAAAATCGCAAAAAACCGCCACGTTTCCCTTGCCAAAGAAACTTGCATCAGATAAACTAATTTAATGTAACATAAATCGGTTTTGTTTTGAGTATTTCACTACTCTTAGAATGAAATGGAACAATTGCATACTTTTCGATTATAAATATGATGATCAGGCATTGGGAGGTTTCGAGCCATGCAGGTTTCGGAGCAAGAGATACTAACAATTTATTATAAAGGGTACAGCGCCCTCGCTTCACTGCACGGGTTGTTGTACCAAGCCCGAAAGGATTTTTTTGAAGCTGGCGGGTTACATAAGAAAAAAGAACGTCTTTCCTATTTAGAAGATGGCCTGATGGTACAGGTGCGCTACACCTTGTCTTCGAGCAGCTTTGCTTGGGAAAAACACGTAGACCGCCGCCTGATGGAGCAGGTAAGCTCTACGCCGGACGTATGGCTGCTTTCCTATTATAATGAAAACGGTTCGCTTCGCAGCAGAATCCAATTTAATAAGGAGCATCATTTGGAGCAGGCGGAATTCTTTGCGCCGGATGGCTCAGTACAAGAGCTTCTCTCTGCTTCCACAGAGAAGCCGGGTACGCTAACACTCACACGCAAAGAGCAAAATGGGGATGAGAGCCATACCGTGCTAGTTGCCTGCCCCATTTTTATGGGAACCGCAGAACAGGCAAGGATTGATTCGGAAGTGGGCGAGCCACAGGTGATTGCTGCCCGACTGGACGGTGATGTGTGTTATTGCTCGCAGGAGGAATACCAAAAGCGAATTGAATTGCAAGAGCGGCTGAAAAGCGGAGCAATCTCGTTAATCCCTATTTTTACACCGGACAAGCCCGCTTCTGCTCCTCCTACTGTAGAGGAAAAGCAAGACGAAAAAAAGAAGTTTTCAAATCCTCTCGAGAATCCGGAGCCGCACATTGGCGTAGCTGATTTAATGGAGCAGATACGAAAAATGGAAGAGGGCTTGGGCATCCGCCATGGGGAAATATGCAGGAATTCTCAATTGATGCAGGATTTACCAAAAAAAGATTCCACCCAGCCGGATGTTCCAGAAGCGCAAAGCAATCCTTCGGAAAAAGCAACTCCGGAGCAAGAGGAGAAAACACCTCCCGTTCGGTATACGGTGGCAAAGTGCGGGTTTGATGGAACCGTGCGCGCACCGGGGCTGTCTGCTCCCATAGCACCGGAATTACCAGAGGCGGCAGAGGAAATCCCGCGGGCGGTGCACCACATTGTCATCAGCCAAACGGAGCATTACCTGTATTATGGTGAGCTGCTGGGCGGGGAACGCCACGGCAGGGGCAGAACCGAAATGCCGAGTGGCAATACCGCCTATGAGGGAACGTATTCTCGTGGCATGCGGGATGGCTTTGGCTCTTTCTATTATAGAACGGGCCGTTTGTGCTATGCCGGTTCTTGGCGTAACAATCTTCGAGACGGTGCAGGTGTGGGCTTTCGACCGGACGGCAGCGGCCTGTATGCCGGTATGTGGCAGGAGGACCGCCCCGGTGCTTCTGGCGCAGTGCTGGGAGCGGATGGCGCGGTGTGCTACGCAGGTGCGCTCCAAGATGGGCAGCGCCACGGCGTGGGCGTCAGCTTTCGCAGAAAGGATGGCACTCTGCTGGTGGCTCGCTGGCAAAACGGCGTACCTAGCGGCGAGGTAACGCTGTTTGATGCGAACGGCTGCATCTGTTATTCCGGCGAGTGGAAAAACGGAGTGCGCCATGGAGTGGGTACCTCTTATACCCCAAATGGACAAATTGAATTTTCGGGCAAATGGCAAAACGGACGACCGGTTAACGGCGAATGAGAAAGTGAGAACCTGCCTGCAAAACAGCTTGTTCCAAAAAAATCCCATGCAGCGCATGGAAAGAAAAAAGACAGAAAAATGTAATAATTCATAAATTGTTAACAATTAGTCTATGAATTGGACATAACTGAATTTGCCATGGAAAATACTGAGAAACCTAGGCGTACCAAGGCTTCGCGGGGTGTTAAAATTTGAAAAAAAGGCAAAAATGTCCTTGACATTCTGTCCGCTATCCCGTATAATTCAACTAAACATATAAACGGTGTGGCTGTAAGTTTCTTACGGAACGGTGGTTACTTCCGTTTGTTCTGGGGGGCGAAACCCAGAGCTGCCATGTATGTTTACGTTTCATAAGCACAACGCAAATACGCACAACAAAAACGATATTTTTAAGGAGGACTAAAAAGGATGAACAAAACCAAAAGCAAAGTTTTGTCTCTGGTTCTGGCTTCTGCCATGATCGTTTCAAGCTTTTCATCCCTGAACTTTGCATCCGCTGCTACTTCTACTCGTGAGAATGGCAGACTGACCGTTGACACTGATGAGCTGTACTTGGTGAGCAACAGTAATCAAGATGGTCTGATTAACATCGATGAGTTCCTTGGCGACCCGACAGTAAAAACTTATGACAACGAGGAAGCAAGTGATGTTGAGTTTGTAAGCTTCACTCATGCATCTGGTGACCGCATCGTGAAGTCCATTAAGGATAACACCAAGGGCGATAACGATGTTGAGAATGCGCTTTATTTGTCGAAAGACGCAAAGGGCAAAGAAGTTATCACTGTTACCTATGAAGGCGAATATGATCGTGATGACAAAACCGTTAAAGTAAGAGCAAAGAAAGACATCACGATTTATGCTAACCCTGTAGGTGCTCAGATTGTTGCAAAAGTAACAGATAATGAGATTGTAGATGATAAGCCTGATTCTGTTGAAGTTGCTTCCACCAATGATAAAGAATTGACCTTTGGTGTGTATGAGGCTTCTCAGGTTTCGGATTCTTCTATGCATGCTAAGTACACTTTAGTTACAACAGACAAGGGCTTTACTGTTAAAACAACAAGCGATAAAGCTTTTGCTCTTAATAAAAACGTTAGAGTTCCTTTTGAAGCTGGCGTTTACACTCTTCCCACTACCTTTAAAGAGGTTGGTGAAGGTAACGATACTGTAGATTCTGCCCGTGAAGCTCTTGCGGATGCAAAGGCAGCTCTTGCAAATTATACAGCAGGAGACTTTACTGCTCTTGAGGAAGCTGTAACTAAAGCAAAAGATGAGTTAAAAACTGCTCAGGATGATGAAAATTATAAAGACCTAAGCAAAACCGATTTAGAGAAAGCTGTAGCTGACGCAAAAGCTGCCGATGATGCTGCTTCTACCGCTGAAACGCAGGCTGCTCTGGCGGCTGCACAGGATAAACTTGAAAAATACAATACTGCTGCAGCTACCGTTGTTACAAAAACTGCTGCTGTAAAAACTGCAGAGGATGATCTAGCAGATGCTAAAGCCGGAGATGTAACAAAGAAGGCTGCTCTTGAAAAGGCAGTTACTGATGCTAAGACTGCTTTAGATTCTGCTCTTAAAGGCGACAATGTAAGCAAAGTAAAATATGCTTCTACTGGCACAATTTCCACTCAGGCTACTCTGAACACAAAAACAGATAGCGATAAGAAGGACACCTACAAATTTACTGTTGCTAAGCAGTGGACTGTAAATTACAGTGGCCTGGAGATTAATAAGAAGGGTAGTTCTACTTATATTAGTGAATATGGCGAGTCCATTGATTTTGATAGTGATAAGTGGAGCACCGAGCAAAAGTCCAAAGCAATTTCCATCACTGGCTATGATATTAAGCTAGCTGATAATGTTACTGCTCTTGATGTAAACGGTGGTAAGGTTGGTAAAATTACTGGTAATGATGCTGCTAGAATTACAGTTGATGGAGCTACTACTGGTGACATTGAGTCTAACATAATTGACATTGACGACGGTAATGTTGGTACCTTGAAGCAAAAGGGCAATAACCCTACAATTACTATTGACGAAGGTAAAGCTAAGGAAATCGACGCAGACAAGGCTGTTGTTACCATTAATGGTGGCACAATTGCTGGTGATGTCAAGGGTAAAACTGTTGACATCGACGCTGATGATGATGAAATTGCTACCACCATCAACGGCAATGTAACAGCAAAAGACAAAGATGAACCCAAAGTTGAGATTTCTTCTTCTAGCGATGCTCTTGTTAAGATTACTGGCACTGTAAAGGGCGAGATTTTCTTGAATGACGAGAACGTTTCTATTAATGTAGTTGATGCTGACTACGAGAATGATCTCACATTTGATGATTTCACTGGTTCAATTAGCTCTATCATCAATACTTCCGATGTAAATATTGATGTTTTGGGTGCTTCTAAGGTTGTTGTAAAAGGTACTTTAGATGCTGGTTCCATCGACATTGAAGATGAAGATGGTATGCTCACAATTGCTGGTGGCCGCATCAACAGTGTATCTGGTGATGGTACTTTGGCAGTTCCCGCTGGCAAGCTGTTCATTGAAGACAGCATGGAAGACATTACACTGAAGCTCACCGATGGTTTGTCTGCTGGTGCAACTGCATTCCAGGCTTACTCCAGTGCAGTCAGCGTTGATGATTTCAAAACACTCGGCTACACAGTTGAGCAGAAGGCTGCAAATAGTGATGTTGATAAGTTTGTAATTTCTGCTGTAACTTTTGCTGGTGTGCAGCTCAACAAAGCTGATCTCTCTATTGCTAAAGGCTACTCTGATACTTTGAGCGTTGCTAACTATCCCACTGGTACTGCACTGCCTGCTGGCGCTTCCATTCATTGGGATATCGATGCAAATGATGATTATTTCACCATGACCACCGATGGCAACACTGCTACTATTAAAGCACTTGACTTTAACAAGGATTATGCAACTGATAATAAAGCAACTGTAACTGCTACTGTTGTTGATGAAAACGGCAATTCTATTGACGGTTATGTGTCTGCTTCTGCTACAGTTATTGCTACCGCAGTTCCTGCTTCCACTGTTACTGTTGACACTAAGACAGTTAACATGGGCACTGGCTCTGTATACCAGTACATTGCAAAGTCCTCCACTGGCGCAGTTATGACTGCTGCTTCTTCCGACACTCAGATCGCAACTGTTGAGCTCTTCAACGCTGCTGATGCTCGTGGCTACAAGTTCCAGATTAAGGCTCTTGCTGTTGGTACCGCAACCATCACCACAACTGATGCGAACGGCGCAACTGCAACCACAATCGTGAACGTTTCCAAGGTTAACGGCACACTGAAGGCTGATACAACTTCCTACACCTTTGCTCCTGGCAAAGCATACGATGTGAAATTCTCCACCACCGGCACAACTGCTGTTCCGGTTGTTACCGTAAATGGTAAGGTTGTTTCCATCGCTCCCCGCGGCAATGGCGTTTACAGAGTAACCGCTCAGAACCCCGGTACTGCTTATGTAGTTGCTAAGGTTGGCGATACCCACGTATCCGTTAAGTTTGTTGTTGCTAATGGCGCAGCATCTGCCGGTGTAAAGGGTAACAACGTTTCTAACCTGAAGTAATTTAAGTTACTTTTGAGTTCGAAGTGAAGTAAATAATTACTGTTAGCTGTATTTGCGTTGCGGCGGTTTGGATTTCATCTTCCAGACCGCCGCTTTGTGCGTGTGCGCGCGAAATGTGCCAAAATAAGGGGGCTGCCGTATGGCAGCCCCCTCTTGTGCGTTTTATTTTACTAGTGTTGCGCCGGGGTAATACCAAGCAAGAATTTGCTGGTAGTTGGAGCCATGCTCTGCCATGTATTCGGCACCTGCTTGGCTCATTCCGACTCCATGCCCGTAGCCCTTTACCGTAAAAGTGAATTTCTCTTTCGCATAGGTAACCGTGTAATTTGCTGACCGCAATCCGAATGCTGTACGTACCTCACCGCCCTTTACGGTTTTGCCACCAAGTGCCTGAGTTATTACCGAGCCGGAAGAGGTTCTTTCGGCTTTGCCAAACCATTTCGTGGGGTCACCATTTAGCGAGATACCCCATTGCTTTTGCGACGCCTGCTGCACCTGCTGTGGCGCTAACGTAACCGTAGTGTTATAACCACTGGCGTAAACATCCCCCGGGCTTGCAACGGGTACGAGGTAGCTGTAATCGCCGCCCCAAATATCCTTTGCCGCCTCCGTGTTGCCGGATGATATGGCATAGTAGGTTGCGCAAATTAACTGCCCGTCGCTCTTGAGCGTTTGCCCGTATACGGCATCGGCAACCTGTCCCAATGTTTTGTAATAAGTATCAAAGTTCTTGCCCCAGCGCTTCTGCATTTCCTCTTTGGTGGTGTAAAGCTTCCAGCCGGAGATGTCTGCCGAAAAATCGGCTCCTTTGAGAGCGGCATCCGGCTTCTCCTTTTGCTGTGCGCGCAAGCGGCCGTAATAGGTGTATGCACTCACCGCCTGCGCCTTGAGGGCCTCTACCGGGCTTTCAGGAGACATCTCAGTTGCTACGGCGCCGTACAGGAACTCCTTGTCGTCCACCGTGAGCACTTTGCCGGTGGGCTCATCCAGAATCTTAAATACGGCGGCTGTTTTCGTGCTCGGCGGTGTTTCTGTTTTCGACTGCGATTCAGGTGCAGGTGGTTGGCTGCTTTCCACACGAGATGGAGTAGGGGGAGAGTTACCTTTATCTGGTACCTTTGCGCCCAGAGCAATTAAGGGGATGAGCAGGAGGAGAAGAAATAGAACCAAGCACCATGCAGTTTTGCCTTTCATACGGGCTCCTTTCCCCGCAAAGCCGCCACTTGTATTGACTTTGCGGGATACGTGATATAAAATGATGAATAGATTGAAAAGTGTGCCAGAAACGGGGAGATCGCAGAGCGACCGCCGGGCTGAATAGAAAGGGCCTTACTAGAATGATAAAAAAAGTATGGATCGTATTTGTGGTTGCTTGCGTATTGGCAATGCCAGTTCGCCTGTACCAATTAACCAATTTTGTAGACAGTAAAACGGGCTTTTTTACGGATGGAGACGTTACGGCGGGAGTGGTGTCTGCCGCATTGATATTAGGCTGCGCAGGCATTTTGCTTCTTGTGCGGCGAGAGAAGCAAGTCGCCTTTACCTTTGGGGATTTGTCCGGCTTTCCGGCAGTTATTTTCGGCGGACTCAGCGGAGCCGCTTTACTCATATTTTCGGTTCGCCAGCTCATGCTTGTGGCGGGCGGGCGCGACAATTGGTACGACGACCCTACGCAGCAGCTCCCCATTTGGGTGCAGCACCCGGGGCTTTACGGCTCGCTGGCGCTGCTAGGCGCTATGGCAGCAATCAATTTTTTAGTGCTCACTTATGGCTTGGCAGTTGGCAGAAATCCTTATAAAGCCTTACCTGTGGCTTCTCTGTTCGTGCCGCTTTGGTCTTGCCTCGATTTAACGGTGATGTTCGTTCGTTATACCGAGGTTGTGAACACCATTGAGAGCCTGTATTCTATGTTTATGGTAATCTTTTTGCTCCTATGCCTGTTTGCGCAATCTCGTTTTTTAGCCGGAGTGGATGACCTTCGCAGCCGCAGGCTGATGATTTCCTCTGGCTTGTGCTACAGCCTGTTGGCACTCACGGTTACCGTGCCGAATCTATTGATGTATGCGTTGGGCAAGGGTGAATTTTGCTCCATGAGTATGGAGAGCAGCGTTTTGTACTTGGTTATTGCACTGTTTTTACTTTCGCTGGGTGTAAAAATCTCTGCGTTGGGGAATGCTCTTGCAAAACACCAAGAAGCAAATATAATTAGTTAATTTTTTCGCAAAGTCTTGTATTATTCCTGAAAATCATATAGAATAATGGAAAGACAAGGAAAGCTTTAAATCGATTAATAGGAGGTTGTACTATGTCTATTAAAATTGGCATCAACGGATTTGGCCGCATCGGCCGTTTGGTATTCCGTGCGGCGGTGGCTCAACCAGATGAATTCGAGATTGTTGGGATTAACGATCCCTTTATTGATCTGGATTACATGGTGTATATGGTGAAGTATGACACAATGCACGGCAGATTTGAGGGCGAAATCGGCACGAAAGATGGCAAGCTGCTTGTAAACGGCAAAGCAATCAATGTTCATGCTGAGAAAGACCCCAAGAACATTCCGTGGGGTGCTGACGGCGCCGAGTATGTTGTGGAATCCACCGGTGTATTTGCAACAAAAGAGAGTGCTTCCGCTCACATTGCCGCAGGTGCAAAGAAGGTTGTTATCTCTGCTCCGGCTAAGGATGAGACTCCCACCTTTGTGTGCGGCGTTAACCTAGATGTTTACACCTCCGATATGACAGTTGTTTCCAACGCGTCTTGCACAACCAACTGTTTGGCTCCGCTGGTAAAGGTGATTAACGATAAGTTTGGTCTTGCAGAGGGCCTTATGACTACCGTTCACTCCACTACCGCTACCCAGAAAACAGTAGACGGCCCCTCCGCAAAAGACTGGAGAGGCGGCAGAGCTGCGTCTGGCAATATTATTCCTTCTTCCACTGGTGCTGCGAAGGCTGCAACCTTGGTTATCCCCGAGCTCAAAGGCCGCTTGACTGGCATGTCTTTCCGCGTTCCCACCTTGGATGTATCTGTGGTTGATTTGACCTGCCGTTTGGAGAAAGATGCAACCTATGAAGAGATTTGCGCAGAAGTTAAGCGTGCCTCTGAAAACGAGATGAAGGGTATTTTGGGTTATACAGAGGATGCCGTTGTTTCCTCCGATTTCTTGGGCGACCCCCGTACCTCTATTTTCGATGCAGAAGCGGGCATCATGCTGAATTCCAACTTTGTTAAGCTGGTTTCTTGGTACGACAATGAGTGGGGCTACAGCAACAAGGTGCTCGATTTAATTAAGCACATGTTCAGTGTCGATCATAAATAAAAGTGGCTGTTTTAAGCCGTTTTTGAATACTACAACAAAATAGTAGTAATTGTATTTTGTTGTGCTTGGTGCGATAAAATCCACTGAGTTAAAACAATGATACAAAAATAAGACCGTTCCTTTTTGATTAGTGATCTAATCGAAAAGGAACGGTTTTTTATGTTGCAGTAAGATATACCGATTCATTTTAAGAAAAGATATGCTGTTTGTAGCGTCAGGTAAAGTATCCGCTAAACTTAGTGCAATTTACAACTTCATAACATAACGATGATATAATAAACTTTGGTGGTGATGATATGGCGAACATCTTGATTGTGGAAGATGAATATACAATAAACGAGTTAATTAAAAGAAGCTTGCAGCTTGTGGGCCATACATGTTTTTGTGTGTATGATGGAAAAGCTGCACTGGAAGAAATGCAAACAGATAGATATGACCTTATTCTTTTGGATGTTATGCTCCCAGAGCAGGATGGATTCTCTCTGTTCGAGAAGGAAAACCGGACACCAACTATTTTTTTAACCGCAAAAGATAGTTTAGTCGATCGAATAAAAGGGTTTTCCTTGGGTGCGGATGATTACATTACAAAGCCCTTTGAAATGCTGGAATTGACTGCGCGTGTCGAAGCCGTTTTACGGCGCACCAGAAAAGACACCAGAGTATTTGAACTGGAAAATGTTCGAGTGGAGTTTGATGGACGTTTGGTTTACCGTAACCAGCAAATGGTTGATTTAACACCAAAAGAATATGAATTATTGGAAGTTTTGATTACGAACCGTAATATTGCCCTTTCACGCGATAAGTTGTTGGAGCTAGTGTGGGAATATGATTTTGAGGGCGACTGTCGGACCGTAGATGTACATATTCAAAAGCTCCGGAAAAAATTGGGGTGGGAAGCTTGTATAAAAACAGTGTACAAGCTTGGGTATCGGCTGGAGGTGCTGGCATGAAGCGGCGAACCTTTTTCATGACATTGCTGCTATTTGTCATTACTATTCATGTCGGCATCATGCTCATCGCTTTCCACACTTATCGCGAGACGGTTGGGCAGGCCAAAGAAAGCTCCTCTGCCTTGCATTATTACATTTCATCAGGGCTGCTTCGGGATATTACCGCTCTTGACAGCCGCGGTGTTGATTATAAACAAGGCATTGCCGATTTATCTCAGCCTTACGGTATTCTAGCAAAAAATCAAAAGGCAGGCATCGCTATTTATGATGAAAATGCGTTGGTTTACTCAAGCCTTGGTGAAAAAGGTGAGGTGGGTTTTTCCGAGCTACCCCAAAACAGAGACCGTCGAATCACGCTGAAAAAGAATGGTGGCAGCTTGAGTGTTTGGGTAGCTGGTCGTTTGCCGGAGCCCTATAACAATTATGCGCTTATTTACCGCTCTGATATTTCTAGTACTCTACAAGGCTGGAACCGCATGAAAAACACGATGTTTGGTGTTGGGCTAATTATCTCAGGATTTTTGGCAATTGGTTTGCGGGTGCTCTTAAACAGGCTGTTCCAGCCATTAAGTGATATATCCAATACATCCAAGCGGATTGCCGCAGGCGACTATGCTACTCGCCTTACCATAAAGGGAACTGATGAGCTAGCGGCCATGGCAAACAGCTTTAACCAAATGACCGACGAAATACAACGGCAAATGCAGGAACTGGTTGCTACGGCGGAAAACAAACAACTTTTTATAGATAATTTTGCTCATGAACTAAAAACACCATTAACTACAATTTATGGGTATGCTGAATATTTACAAAGAGCTGCTATTTCAGAGGATGAGAAGCAATTTGCCTTGGAGTGCATTCTGTCTGAGAGCAGCCGGATGCAGGCAATGGCTTATCAAATGATGGAGCTGGCAAATCTGAGAATCGATCAAATTCATATGGAGCATCTTTCTGTAGAAGATCTGTTTCAAAAGGTAAGGCAAGCCATGCTGCTAAAAGCATCGCAAAAGAAAATTGACTTGCTGTTCTATTGTGAGATACAGAAGATTTATGGCGATGTGAATTTGTTGGAAAGTTTGCTAATCAATCTGATTGATAACGCGATTAAGGCTAGCAATCCGGGTAGTCCAATTATGGTGAAAGCTTTTGAATATGACGATGCACCAATCATTACTGTGGAGGATAAAGGAAAGGGAATTCCGCAAAAGGCACTCTCCCAAGTGACCCAGCCATATTACCGGGTGGAAAGGCATAGGCATCGTAGTGATGGCGGAGCCGGGCTGGGTTTGGCAATTTGTGAGCAGATTGTGGAGCGACACAAAGCAAAGCTGACTCTTACCAGCAACCCCGGAGCTGGAACAACAGCAACGATAACTTTTACAACTTTAACATAACCTGATGATAACTTGCCAATATTGCAGATTTATTCTTATGTTGTAGTAAAACACAATACAATTTAAGGAGATGTTAGGATGGAATACAAAAATGAAAAAAGGAAAAACGGAGCTGGTAAAACCTTTCTTGCCGCTATTTTAATGCTCGGCGCTGTCACCGGGATATTTCAAGGGTTGACCCAAGTAGCTGTAGCTGCTGAGAGCAGCAAAGTAACTACACTGGCAACCAATTACCCTGTTAGCTCCAACACTGCTGCAACACCGGCACAAAGTAAGAATCAGGATGGATACGTAAAGCCGAACTACACCGTCGTAAACAACGACCTTGAGTCCTACCGGAACAGTAAGCCCACCGCGAACGATATATCGCGAGACAAAGCTGCTGAAATTGGTGCAAAGGCACTTTGGTCCGTTTTTAAGCTTAACCTTAATGGAAAAACCATTGAAATGGGGTATAATGCTGCTCATGACACGATTCGCGCAAAATGGTCGGGTGAATTTTGGGTCGATGGAAAAAAGGGACCGGAGCACCCGGTTTACATCTTTACAATTGATGCCATTACAGGAGAAGTCTATACGGCGGGTTATGGCAGAATTATTTCTGCAAAGGTCAATCTCGGTTACGATGCAAATCTCGCGAAAAACCCTACCGAAATGGAGAACATTGCAAAGCAATATGCAGAAAAGCTTAATGTGGTAGGTGGTGCTGTAAAATCTTCTACCATTGCCTCGCAAGGCTATTCTTACAATGACCCTACTGTAAACTTCCGTATTGTGGGAGAAAACGGCCAACTGGCCATCATTCAATTGTCCCGATATGACAAAGCGCTTTTGGATGTTAGCTACAATGGTGACGTATTGGAACAGGATGCCACCATCAAGCAACTTGATAAAGAGTTGGCAGAAATGGATAAAGCACCGAAGAGCTCCAGTACTGCGGTGTTAGAATCGAAAAGCAAATAAGCTTGCTACAAACTTCAACGAAATACTCACATAAGGGCAGTCTGTATCCTTAGAAACTCTGAAAAGAAGCGGATGTTTTACACTATTTAACGCTTGTAAGAAAATAAAACCGTTCCTCTTTGGTTAGTTCTCTAATCGAAAAGGAGCGGTTTTTTTGTATTACATATAGAAACTATTGATTGTATATTTTTATGGTGTATCTTAAAAATAAACTAATTCATTTTTTATAACTGGCTGACAAAACGTTAGGCTTATATTATAATACTTACAACCATATTGTGGGAATTGGGATGTTTAAGAAAGCTCTAAACATCGAATGACCAATCGTTTTTAATCCGCTGTGAATGTCTTATACTCAATAATAATAGAAGCAGGAGTGGTTTTATGCAAGAATCTCATCCGTTGTTTGGGGAGCTGGAATACGATGAATATGAAGGATTTATTACAAAGAAAGTCGTTCTGTTTTCTGGCGAGGAAGCAGAAATAGAATTGGTAATATCAGATCCATATGAGGAGGGTGAAATTCAAGAGGAACACTGTGAAGCTTATGAAGCAATGCTTGCAAACTGGGACAAAATAGTGCCGGATGTTTTACAGGCTATTATCAAATACCAAAATGAACATTGGAACGATAGTGATCATACACAAAGCTACCCAATGTTCAAAACGGTGGATGATGTGTTGGAACATGTTAAGCTTATTAGTATTCGAATCGATGCGCAGCCTCATGAGTCCCTGGAGCTAGAAGGAAGATTTGTTGTATTGATTTTCAGTGCGGAGTGGGTTAATAATGATTACGAGCTTTTAAGTGTTGCTCTCGTCAATGAGAAAGTGATTGAGGTCACCGACCAAGATATTTAAGCGGAACGGTATAGTTGAAACAAACACGAAGGCAAAAAAGCTCAATACGGATTTGCTCTGCGTTTCGAAGTAAGAAAGACGGTATATGTGCGAAAGCACGTATACCGTCTTTCTAAAATTACGATACTTGTAGTCAAATAATAGTAACAAAGTTTGTGTTGGGATTCGCTAGTTATAACGGGAAGAATAACGAAAAATAGGCAGTCCTCTCTTTCTACTAAAATATGACAAGGTGACTCGAGTAAGATACAATAATGTGGTCTAAGTTCCAAGGAAGCAATATCTCTTAATGCCAAAACTGCCTACCAAGATTTCACTCATTTTGTCGAGAAAGAAAAACGCAAATCTCTTTACTCATTACATAAGCATTTTCTCTATTATTTGTAATATATAAACAAATTATTGAGATTACCAATGAATTTGTTTTAAGAAAATTACTAAAACTATTGAATTTTTAAGGATTTATGGTATGATGAAAACAGAAAGCTCTGGAAGGAAGTGGATTCACATGTCATTCATAGCACAAAGCTCTAATTTGCCTCTTTTTCTGTTTCATCAGGGTACAAATTACAGAGCTTATGAGTATATGGGCATGCACGAAGCGGAACAGGACGGGTCCCCCTGCATGGTGTGCCGTGTATGGGCTCCGAATGCTCTTTCGGTTACCGTTGCAGGCGAGTTCAATGACTGGGATGCCGACGAGCATTCATTGAAGAAAATCAGCCAGGGCGTTTGGGAGGGTACTTTGCCTTTTGTATTGCCCGAGTTTACCTCCTACAAATACTGTGTAGAACAGGTGGATGGTACAAAGGTATTTAAAAGTGACCCTTATGCATACCATTTTGAAAATGGGTTTGGGAATGCATCAAAATATTATTCTCTACCGCAATACCAGTGGAAGGATGCCGCATGGAAGCGCAAGCAAGCGCAAAAGCCCCATTATAACCAGCCGGTTAATATCTATGAGCTTCATGCCGGTTCGTGGCGTAAAAATGCGGACGACAGCTCCTATACCTACCGCCAGCTTGCAGAAGAGCTGATTCCCTATGTGGTCGAAATGGGTTACACACACATAGAGCTAATGCCATTGACCGAATACCCATTTGAAGGCTCTTGGGGCTACCAGGTTACCGGTTATTTTGCACCTACCTCTCGCTATGGAACACCGGCAGATTTTATGTATTTTGTAGACCAGTGCCACCATGAAGGTATCGGTGTAATTCTTGACTGGGTTCCGGCACACTTCCCAAAAGATGAAAATGGCCTGGCTCGTTTTGATGGAACCCCTTGCTACGAATATAAGGACCCGAAAAAAGGGGAGCATAAAGACTGGGGCACTTTGGTGTTTGACTACGGCCGCAGTGAGGTCATCAGCTTTTTAACCTCCAGTGCTGTGTTCTGGCTGGAGCAATACCATATTGACGGTATTCGTATGGATGCCGTAGCCTCAATGCTATATCTCGACTACAGCCGTGAGGCGGGGGAGTGGCTTCCCAATGAAAAGGGTGGCCGTGAGAATCTGGAGGCAGTCACATTTATTCAGAAGCTCAACGAAGCAGTGTTTGAGGCTTCTCCTCATGTAATGATGATTGCGGAGGAATCAACCTCTTGGCCGCTTGTTTCCCGCCCTACCTATTGCGGCGGCTTGGGCTTTAATTATAAGTGGAATATGGGCTGGATGAACGATATGCTTCGGTATATGTCGCTAGACCCCATTTACCGCAGATATAACCACGATAACCTCACGTTTTCATTCTTCTATGCTTTTTCTGAGAATTTTATCTTACCCATTTCTCACGATGAAGTAGTACATGGAAAATGCTCACTGATTAATAAAATGCCCGGTTCGAATGAAGAAAAGCTGGCCGGTGTGCGTGCCTTTATGTGTTATATGATGGCGCATCCCGGAAAAAAACTTATCTTTATGGGAACGGAGTTCTGCCAGTTTGTAGAGTGGAACAACGAAAAGCAGCTGGAGTGGTTTTTGCTGGAGTACCCACTGCACCAGCAGGCGCAAGGCTTTTTTAAGGCACTCAACCACTTCTATTTGCAAACCCCCGCTTTGTGGCAAATCGATTTTTCGTGGGAAGGCTTTTCATGGATTTCGAACGACGATTACACCCAAAGTGTGATTTCGTTCCGCCGAATTGACCAAGCGGGGAAAGAACTGATTGTTGTTTGTAATTTTTTACCCGTTCAAAGGGAAAACTACTGCATTGGTGTGCCGTTTGACGGTATTTATGAAGAGGTGTTTTCTTCTGACCAAGCAGAATTTGGCGGTACAGGCATTAGCAATGGAGATTCTATTTCGGCTCATCCCGTTCCCATGCACGGGTACAATCAAAGCATAAGCTTAACACTGCCGCCGATGTCTGTATTCTATTTAAGATGCAAGCGCCGCCGCCCTAAGAAAAGCAGCGGTAAACGACTGAAAGATGAAAGCAGCGAAATAAAATAGCGGCTCTTTTAAATACAAGCCAAGGAGGTAAATAACGATGTTGCCAAAACAAGAAGTAGTGGCTATGCTGCTGGCGGGCGGGCAAGGTAGCCGCCTGGGGGTGCTGACCAAAAATCTAGCGAAGCCAGCGGTACCTTATGGTGGCAAATACCGTATCATCGATTTTCCGCTTTCCAACTGTGTCAACTCCGGTATTGAAACAGTGGGCGTGCTTACGCAGTACCAGCCTTTGGTACTCAATGACTACATAGGCAGCGGCCAGCCGTGGGATTTAGACAGTATGGATGCTGGAGTTCATATGCTTGCACCGTATCAGCGTGGGCGTAAAGCAGACTGGTACAAGGGAACGGCGAATGCAATCTACCAGAACATTCCGTTTATTGAAAGGTACCATCCTGATTACGTTGTGATTCTCTCTGGCGACCATATCTACAAAATGGATTACTCTAAAATGATTGCTTACCATAAGGAAAAGGAAGCAGACTGCACCATCGCGCAGTTTGAGGTGCCGTGGGAAGAGGCCTCTCGTTTTGGAATTCTCAATACAAGGGAAGATGGCTCCATTTATGAGTTTGATGAAAAGCCGAAAAAGCCGAAAAGCAATAAAGCTTCCATGGGCATTTACGTTTTCTCTTGGAACAAGCTAAGAAAGTATTTGGAGCTCGATGAAGCCGAGGCGAAATCCTCCAACGATTTTGGTAAGGATTTGCTGCCGGCGATGCTAGAGGCCGGTGAGAGAATGTACGCCTATGAGTTTACCGGTTACTGGAAGGATGTTGGTACCATAGAAAGCCTGTGGGAGTCCAACATGGATTTGCTCAACCCACACACAGAACTGGATTTGGGAGAACCTTCTTGGCGAATTTATTCCCGTAACCCGGTGATGCCGCCGCATTATCTGGCGCCGGAGGCAAGCGTGCAGAACTCATTAATCGCGGAGGGCTGCAATGTATACGGTGAGGTGGATTTTACGGTTTTGTTCGCGGGAACGTATATTGCACCGGGTGCAGTGGTTCGAGATTCCATTATCATGCCGGGCAGCCGAATTGAAGAGGGTGCCGTAGTGCAATACGCAATTGTTTCTGAAAATGCCGTAATCGGTAAAGGTGCCGTGGTAGGGGCAAGACCCGAAGAAATGGATGACAAAACCAAGTGGGGAGTAGCCGTAGTTGGTGAAAATTGTGTGATTCATCCGGGAGAAATAGTACCCGCAAAGGCAATGATTGATGCGGAGGAGGTGGCGAAATAATGCGCGGAAATAATGTAGTAGGGTTATTGTTTTCAAATGTACATGAAGAAAGAGTGCGCGAACTGACTGAAAAACGCGCAATGGCCTCTGTTCCGTTTGGCGGGCGGTATCGGCTTATTGATTTCCCCCTTTCCAATATGGTCAACTGTGGCATCAATAAAGTGGGTGTGATGACCAAAAGCAATTACCAATCGCTCATGGATCACCTTGGCTCTGGTAAAGCGTGGGATTTATCTCGTAAACGTGAGGGCTTATACATGTTGCCGCCGTTCGGTGCGCAAAGCTCCATATCCAATAGTCGTATCGATTCGCTTACGGCTGCATTTCGCTTTCTTTCCAGCTCAAAAGAGGAATATGTTCTGCTCAGTGACTGCGACACAGTTGCCAATATCGACCTGAAAAAGGTGATAGCAGCCCATATGGAAAAGCAGGCAGATATTACAATCGTTTATCGCTACGGGAAGATTCCCCCTAAAATATCGAGTGTTGGCGTGTTGCAGCTTGACCCCGAATTCCGCGTGAGAGATATGCTCATAGACCCACACGTAGAGGGTGAGTGCAATTACAGCATGAATATAATCCTTATCGGCCGCCAATTGCTGATGAAGCTGGTAGAAGATTGTGTAAGCCGAAACTTGTACGACTTCCCAAGGGATTTACTGCAAAGGAATATACCGCATTACCGTGTGTATGCCTATGAGTTTACCGGCTTTATGCAGGTGATTTCCTCCATGAATTCCTATTTTGAAGCTAACATGGCACTCATGCTGCCGCAGGTGCGCTCGCAGCTTTTCTGCCCGGACCGCCCCATTTACACCAAGGTGCGCGACGATATGCCCGCGCGCTATGGCCTTGGCTGCCATGTGTCAAATTCGTTGATTGCAGATGGCTGCCAAGTAGACGGCGAGGTTCATAATTGCGTGCTGTTCCGCGGCGTAAAAGTTGGCAAAGGCGCAAAGCTTGAAAATTGTGTGATTATGCAGGACAGCATTATCGGGAGGGACAGCCGCCTGAATTATGTTGTAATTGATAAAGATGTTGAGATAAAGCAAGAACGCTCTCTCATGGGATTCCAGTCGTACCCCGTATTCATTAGTAAAGGAAGCACCGTATAATTGACAGGAGGCGTTGTGATGAAAGTATTATATTGTACCAGTGAAGCTCTTCCCTTTGCCGCTACCGGTGGCTTGGGAGATGTGGCAGGTTCCTTGCCCCAAGCATTGCGCCGCCGTCTCATCGGCTGCCGTGTGGTAATGCCGCTATACGATGATATTCCGCAGGAGCTGCGCGACCAAATGCATTTTGTTACCAGCCTTTCGGTTCCGGTTGCATGGCGTAGGCAGTATTGCGGCGTATTTGAGGCAAAAGCGGGCGGGGTTATTTATTACCTAATCGACAACCAATATTATTTTAAACGCCCCGGTTTATACGGCCATTACGATGATGCGGAGCGGTTTGCCTTTTTATCGCGCGCGGCACTGGAAATGCTGCCGGCTATTGATTTTAAACCCGATATCATTCATAGCAACGATTGGCAAACGGCAATGGTTCCCGTGTATTTTCGTTTGTTTTATGCAAATAATCCTTGGTATGAGGGAATTAAGACGATTATTACCATCCATAATATTCAGTACCAGGGCAAATACGGGAAGGAACTGATTCGTGACGTTCTGGGCGTTCCGGAATCTGCTGCTCAGCTATTGGAATACGATGATTGTGTCAATATGCTCAAAGGCGGTATTGAGTGCGCCAATTGGGTAACCACCGTTAGCCCTACCTACGCAAATGAGATACTCGATTCTTGGTTTGCTTACGGGCTCGAGGGGATTTTAAATTCACGTTCCTGGAAGCTTTCCGGCATACTAAATGGGATAGACAATGTACATTACGACCCGGAGAACGACGCAACACTTGCCGCACCTTTCAGTGCGGAAGACCCGGTTGGCAAGGCGGAAAATAAGCGTGCCCTGCAAGAACAGCTTGGCCTTGCACAGGATGCAGATGCACCGCTCGTTGCCATGGTGACACGGCTTGTGGCGCAAAAGGGGCTCGATTTGGTACGAGATTCGTTTGAGCGCGTTATGCAAGAAACAAACGCACAGTTTGTGTTGCTTGGTACTGGCGAATACGAGTATGAATGTTTCTTCCGCGATATGCAGAGCCGTTATCCCGGACGTGTATGTGCGTTTATTGGCTTTGCGCCGGAGATTTCACGCCGTGTATATGCCGGGTGCGATATTTTCTTAATGCCGTCCAAAAGCGAGCCTTGCGGTCTTTCGCAAATGATTGCTCTGCGCTATGGGGCAATCCCCGTGGTGCGTGAAACCGGTGGCCTCAAGGATTCCATCCAGGACAGCGGCGATGGGGAGGGCAATGGCTTTACATTCCAAACCTACGACAGCGGCGATATGGTTTACGCCTTATACCGCGCGCTGGAGGGCTACGCGAATCAAGAGGGCTGGGATATTTTAGTGCGCCGTGCCATGGCATGCGACAACAGCTGGGGCCGTTCAGCCAATGAATACATTCGACTTTACAGGGAGCTGCTGAAACAGTGAGTAGAAAGCATTACACACCTCGATATTCCAAATACAAACGAAATAATTTTCCCGTGCTTCTGCTGGTAGGTCTTCTGCTGGCAGGGGCAGGGGCTTTTGCCCTATTTGGGCCTTTTTCTCCGTTTAAAGTGACAACACCAGTCCCTAGTGTATCAAAACCTGTGGCGTCGTCATCGGTTCCGCAGTCGCAGGCATCCTCCTCGGCATCTTCAGAGGTTACTCCGCCTGTGGTTGAGGGGGTAGGGATTTTTAAGGATGCTTACCCCAAGGCATCGCAAGCTCTTGCGGGGATGTCTGTAAAAGAAAAAGTGGGACAAGTCTTTTTATTCCATGCGCCCACTACCGGAGACGTGCAAACGGTAACGAATTACCAGCCGGGCGGTTTTTTTCTCTCTGCAAACAGCTTTGAGAAAAAAACTCCGGAGCAGGTACGTGATATGCTGCTAGGGTACCAGCAGGCCAGCAAGGTGAAAATGGCGCTTGCAGTTGACGAGGAGGGTGGCACCGTTACGCGCATAAGTCAGTTCTCTGTGTTAGCACCCAAAAAGTTTCGTTCCCCGCAGGTGGTTTTCGCAAACGGCGGGTTTGACGGTGTGAGTAAGGATACCATCGACAAAGCTGATTTATTGCTCTCTTATGGTATCAATGTGAATTTAGCCCCAGTGGCAGACGTTACCTTTGAGAAAAGCGCCTACATGTTTCCTCGAGCATTTGGGCGCAACGGGACACGTACCGCCGAATTTGTAAAAACGGTAGTGGAAGCTGCGAACAGCAAAAAGCTTTCCAGTACCCTTAAGCATTTTCCGGGGTACGGGAGTAATCCGGATACGCACACCGGTGTGGTGACGGACAATCGAGAGATGAAAACGTTCCGCGACAGCGATTTTCTGCCTTTCCAAGCGGGAATAGAGGCCGGCGCGCCCTGCGTTCTGGTTTCGCACAATATTGTAACGGCAATGGATGGAGAAAACCCGGCGTCGCTTTCCAAAGAGGTTCACCGCATTTTGCGGGAGGAGCTAGGCTTTACCGGTGTTGTCATGTCGGACGACCTCTCCATGCAAGGCTTGCGTGAGAAAGCAGGGGAGAAAAGTGCCGCACCTGCCGCCTTTTCGGCAGGGAACGACTTGCTTCTCTCTACTGATATTTCGGGAGATTTTGAAGCGCTGTATGCCGCGGTGCAGAACGGGACCATCACACAGGAGCGGCTCGACGAAAGTGTGCTGCGCATTTTAGCATGGAAGTATTCCATGGGAATTTTGAGCGAATAAAACATTAGTAAGCTTTTTAAGAATAGCAGGGAAAAGAGAGTGTTTATGAGTAAGTATGACCCTTTGTGGAAACATTTGAAGGAAGATGACCGCAGCCAATTTCGCCTCAGCTTTGATGAAATTAAAGAGGTTCTCGGCTTTGAAATTGACCATTCCTTTTTGAATTATAAAAAGGAAGCGAAAGACTATGGCTATCAGGTTGGGAAAATCTCGTTAAAAGAGAAGCATGTTTTGTTCCAAAAATTGAATGAAGAGCAATAATCGAAATTAGCAATACTGAGAGTATATATTTTTTGTAATAATTTTAAACTGTACTATTTGTATAATAACTAGCAGAAGCATTCATATGCTAATCCCCAAGGGTTTTCCCTTGGGGATTTTTTGCTGACTAAAATTTCATTGAAGATTTGCTTAACTTTTGAGTTGGTTGCGCGAGGATAAAGCTTGCAATAAGAGATACAGATTTAACAAACTGTTCTATTGGCACAAAAATATTAAACTTTAGTAAAAAATAGTTGACATTATTGTGATTTGGGATTAGTATATTAACAGAGTAAATGAATTAACTCCGTGAACTCACTGAAGCAAGAAAAGGATGGCAAGCTAAAATGACAGGAGCAATCGGTAAAAATAATAGTGACTTGATTGAAATGAATCGCTCCGCTGTTGTGAAAATATTACAGCAGCAGGAGGTGTGTTCCCGGGCAGATATTGCCAGGCAAACGGGCCTTTCACAAGCGGCTATTACCAAAATAGTAGCCTCAATGATGGAGATGGGTACTGTAGTCGAAGTGGGAATTATTACGGGCAGCGACAATCGCCGTTCCATTGGGCTTCGCCTCAATGCAGATAAGCACCAAATTATTGGAGTGAAATTTGCAAGACAGATGTTTGCGGTTGGCGTGTTCGATATTTCAGGTAAAATATATACCCACACCGAAACCAAGTATCCTCTCGATGAAGAGCCCCAAAAGGTTCTTTCTGCCATGAAAAAGCAAATACACGAGATGCTGAACAAATATGAAAATGTCGTTTCCATTGGTCTTGCGGTTCCGGGGCCCTACCTAAGAGAAGAAGGACGCATTGCAGTTGTTACGCAAATGTCTGTTTGGCACACGATTAATTTTATAGAAGAATTTAAAGAAGAGTTTCATAAACCCGTTTTTATTGAGCACGATGCCAACGCAGGTGCGCTGGCGGAGTGGTTGTTTGGAGGGCACACCCAGCCACTGCACACACTGGCTTATTTTTTGGTAGGTGATGGTGTCGGTGCCGGAATCATTGAACGCGGCCGCCTTTTTCTGGGCGTGCAGGGCACCGCATGTGAAACCGGGCATATCAGCATAGACGTTCACGGCCCGCGCTGCGAATGCGGAAACTATGGTTGTTTGGAAATGTATTGTTCGGCATCCGCTATCTTAAAGAAAATACGAGAGCGGTTACCCGAGTGCCTTCCCAGTGATAATCCAAAGTGCAGTGATGCCTGCCTTTCTCTTTTTGAGGCAGCTCGCGGCGGTAATAGAATCGCGCTGGATATTGTCCGCGAAACCGCAGAGTATATCGGTTACGGCTGTGTCACACTGATTAATGCCTATAACCCAGACATTATTATTATAGGCGACGCTGTTTCAAAGGGTGGAGATTTACTTCTGCCGATTGTACAGGAAGTGGTAAGGCAGCGCGTTATTCCCGAGCTGCACACGAAGGTTCGAATTCAAATTTCTGACCTTAAGGTGGACCCAACGCTGTATGGTGCTGCCGCCACAGCAACGGATAAGGTTCTGCAACTTCCAAGCCGGTTTTCGGAAGCTGGAAGAAAGGAGCAAGAGAATTGATTCATCCCGAAACAATGCAATATCAAATAGTCTTCTGCGATATTGACGGAACGCTATTAGATTCCAACCATTGTATCTCGTCGGGTACCAAAGAGAAAATACAGGAACTTGATTCCATCGGTATTCCTTTTATCCTAATTTCGGCTCGAATGCCTTCGGCGATTTTCTCTGTGCAGCGCGAGTTGGGGATTCGGGCACCCATTGTTTGTTACAGCGGTGCGCTAATTCTGGATGAGCACGGAGAGCTTATCCATACACTTGGCATTGACCGGGAAAAAGCCATTCAAATCGATGACTTTGTAAAGAAAAACTACCAGCAGGTTTGCTGCAGTACGTATTTCTACAATCACTGGTTTTCAGACAATATTCAGGATAAATGGATGGTGCAGGAACAGAGCATTACGTCTTGTGTTCCGAAAGAAGGAAAAATTCCCGAATTTGTTCCGCAAGCGGGGCAAGTACATAAGCTTTTGTGTATGGGGGAAGCGAGTGAGATTGAAGACCTCGGCCATGCACTAATAAAAGAGTTTTCTGGTCTTTCCGTTTACCGCTCTAAGAATACGTATTTAGAAATCATGAATGGAGCGGTCTTAAAATCAAGAGCAGTAACGTGCCTTTGTGATTACTACGGGGTTCCCATTGAAACGGCCGTGTCCTTTGGCGACAATTTCAATGATTTAGATATGCTTCTTGCAACCGGTACTTCTTTTGCAATGGGTAACGCACCGGAAGAAGTAAAAAGGCAAGCACAAAATGTAACGTTCGATAACGACCATGAAGGAGTGCTTGAGGGACTAAAACAGTTGAACTTTGCAAAAAAACACATATGATATTTGCTTGCACCATGCAAGCGTATAGGGAGTGTGGTCATGGAACATCCTTTAATCCTACAGATGCAAGGTATTACCAAGCTCTTCCCGGGCGTGCGTGCGCTCGACAATGTGACGCTCGAGGTACATAGAGGTGACGTTCACGCAATTTGCGGTGAAAATGGCGCGGGAAAATCAACGTTAATGAAAGTTCTGTCCGGTGTTTATCCCCACGGCTCCTATGAAGGTAAGATTATTTTCATGGGCAATGAAGTTGCTTTCAAGGACATTAAAGAATCTGAGAATGCCGGCATCGCAATTATTCACCAAGAGCTGACAATGATTCCGGAGCTTTCCATTACCGAAAACATCTTCATGGGAAATGAGATTGTTAAGCATGGGCTGATTGATTGGAACACGGCACGGCACCGCACCGTAGAGCTGCTGGAACGAGTGGGGCTGTCAGTGGAGCCGGACACTCTCATTAAGCATTTAGGGGTAGGGCAGCAGCAACTGATTGAAATTGCCAAAGCTCTTTCTAAAAATGTAAAGCTTTTGATTTTGGATGAACCAACCTCCGCGCTCAATGAAGCGGATTCGGAGAACTTATTTAATCTCATGCGGGGTTTAAAAAGCAAGGACATCACCTGCATTATGATTTCGCACAAGCTCAACGAGATTGCAGAAATTTCGGACGCTGTTACCGTTATTCGAGACGGACGAACGGTTGAAACCTACGCGGTAGAGGCGGGTCATGTGGATGAAGACCGTATCATTCGCTCTATGGTGGGGCGCTCCATTGAAAACCGCTATCCTGAGCACGAGTCACATCCCGGGGAGGTTATCTTCGAGGTGTCGGACTGGACGGTCGACCACCCGAATATTCCGGGGTGTCAGGCTTGCAAAAACTCCAGCTTCTTCGTTCGAGCAGGAGAAATCGTCGGTTTTGCAGGGCTTATGGGTGCGGGAAGAACCGAACTGATGCGTTCTATATTTGGGCGCAACTATGGGGTGTACCTTGGCGGTACGATTAAAATTAGAGGGAAAGAAATTCACGTTCCCTCGGTTGCCTCCGCCATCCGTCAGGGCATCGCATATGTTCCAGAAGACCGGAAGAACTTAGGGCTCAATCTGCTCGACAGTATTCGGAGCACGATTGTTTCTGCGAATTTAAAAGGTATATTGCAAGGACACCTTTTAAATTTAGACAAAGAATTTCAGGTGGCAGAAAAATACCGCCACTCTCTGAATATTAAAACGTACAGTGTCAACAGCGGCGTTAGCACGTTATCCGGTGGAAATCAACAAAAGGTTGTTCTTGGCAAGTGGATGTTTACCGAGCCGGATGTTTTAATTTTGGATGAACCCACTCGCGGAATTGATGTTGGCGCAAAGTACGAAATCTACCGCCTGATTCATAAGCTTGCGGATGAGGGGAAGGCAGTCATTATAATTTCTTCGGAGCTGCCTGAACTGCTTGGAATATCCGACAGAATCTACACCATTTTTGAGGGAAGCATCACGGGCGTGCTAGACCGAGCGGAGGCGAATCAGGAAAACCTGATGAGGATGATGACGAGTACCTCTGGGTCGGAATTGAACGCAGGAAAGGACAGTAGAATCTATGAAACATGTTAAGAAAGTATTTGGCGGCGGTCTGCGGCAGTACAGCATGGTAATTGCTTTAGTGGCACTTACCCTTATCTTTAATATTACTTCCGGCGGGAGAATGATTACGTCTTCCAACTTTCAAAACTTAATCTCTGGAAACGCTTATGTATTGGTACTGGCGATTGGAATGCTAATGGTCATTGTCATTGGGCAAATTGATTTGTCTGTGGGTTCGGTAGCCGGTTTTTGCGGTATGGTGATGGCACTCACAGCGCGGGATTTGGGATTGCCGTGGTGGGCCGCGGTACTGCTCAGCTTGGCAATAGGTGCTGCAATTGGTGCGTGGCAGGGATTCTGGCTCTCAAAGCTTGGAATTCCCGGTTTTATTACCACACTGGGCGGTATGATGATTTTTCGCGGTGGCGTGATCTGGATTTCAAAGTCGATTTCCGTACCGGCTCCGGCAGAACTAAAAGTAATCGGCGCGGGATATTTGCCCGATTGGGGTCCTGCTTTTACGGGAATGAACAATTCCACATTGCTACTCGGAATCCTTGCCGTTGCTGCTTATGCTTTTATGGAGCTTCGCAAGCGTGACCGCTTATCGAAACTTACCGGAAAATCAGAGGAGCTGTGGCCGGTGGTGGTTCGCATTTGCCTCGTCGGCATTGTAATTGGTTACTTAACATGGATTTTCGGCACAGGGCGTCCCGGCACATCGTTCCCCGTACCGGGCTTAATCCTTGTGATTCTGGTCATTATTTACCACATCATTACGGAGCGTACCCGCTTTGGTCGCCACATTTATGCGGTTGGCGGTAACAAAAGCTCGGCGGCTCTCTCCGGCGTGAATGTCCCCAAAACCTATTTTCTAACAATGCTCAATATGTCTATGCTGGCTGCATTGGCAGGAATTATGTTTGTAGGCCGCTCCACTGCGGCTGGCCCGTCTGATGGAACCGGATGGGAACTGGATGCCATTGCATCGGTCTTTATTGGCGGTGCGGCTGTTTCCGGTGGTGTGGGTACCATTATGGCAACGATGGTTGGCGGTTTGGTGATGGCAGTTCTCAACTCCGGGTTGATGCTGATGGGAATTGGTGCGGACCGCACACAGGTGATTAAAGGTCTTGTTCTGCTTGCCGCAGTTGCATTTGATGTTTTCAATAAGCAACAGGGCCGCGCGTCTATTATTGGAAGGCTGTTCCCTACAAAGGAAAGCACCCCCAAAGAAGGTAACCCTGCTGATAGCAGTTCTTAAGAGACTGATGGCCGGGCCTTACATATTAGTCGAAGGACTTAAAACAGGAGGTTAGTATGAAAAAGAAAAAAAGCTTATCCCTGTTCCTCGTGGCATCCTTTATTATGGCAGCACTCACCGGCTGTGGCGGCACAGCCTCCAACACCAGCTCTGCGGCACCCGCAGCACCGTCCGCTGCAGCTTCCGGTGAAAAGGGTTTTGCAGCCGATGCAACCATCGGCGTAGCACTGCCTTGGCTTGGAACGCAAAACTGGGCAGAAGCGGATAAAATGTTTAAGGAGCAATTGGAGGCTGCTGGATTTAAGGCAATTGTTCAGCATGCCGACAATAAGGTTCCCCAGCAGCAACAGCAAATTGAGTCGATGATTCAGAACGGCGCCAAGGTAATTGTTGTTGGCCCCGTCGACGGTTCTCAGCTTGGTGCAGTTTTGGAAGAAGCAAGCGCAGCCGGCATTAGTGTAATTGGCTACGATCGTCTGCTGGAAAACACAACCGGTGTCGACGGAGTCGTACAGTTTGGCAGTATCAAAACCGGTGAGCTGCAAGGTCAGGCTTTACTGGATGGCTTAGCTGCTCAAAAGGGCAAAGGCCCCTATAACATTGAACTGTTTGGCGGCGGCCCTGCTGACCCCAACGCCCCGAACTTCTTTAAGGGCGCGATGAAAGTGCTCCAGCCCAAAATTGATGATGGTACCTTAGTGGTTGTCTCCGGCCAGAAAGACTTTACGCAGTGCGCTACTATGGATTGGGATAATTCGAAAGCGCAGGCTCGTATGGATTCCCTGCTTTCCGGTTTCTACTCTGGCAAAGAAATCCACGGTGTTCTTTCTCCCAACGATGGCATTGCCCGTGCGATTATTACCGCTTCCGAGCAGGCCGGGCAGAAAATCCCCGTTGTTTCAGGTCTTGATGCAGAAAATGAGTCCGTTCAGTGGATTTGGTCTGGCAAACAGTATTCCACTGTTGCCAAGCCCACCGATGTTCTGGTAGGGAAAACAGTTGAGATCATTAAAGGCTTGCAGGCAGGTAAGGGAATGCTCGCTCCTGATACAACCGTAAATAACGGCAAAAAGGATGTTGGTGTGTATGAGCTCGCACCTGTTGTAGTTACAAAAGAAAATGCAAAAGAGGCATTTGCAAATGATGCCGGACGCATGGCACTTCTGAAGTAAAAAAGTACAAAATAAGAGAAATATCTTCATGACTTTCTATTCCAATTAGAAATACTGTTTTCTCTTTTGTGAAGGGACGGTGAGGGATGATTCCTTTGCCGTCCAATTCATAGAAGCACATATTTCAGAGAAGAATTTTGATTCATAATGATTCTAAACGAGTGTTACAAAAACACGACACTTGTACTCCTTAAGTAAAAAGGGTGTAGAATTGAAATTTATACTTCTTTTGTGGTAAAATAAGACAACAGTATAAAATGGTGATTCATATTCATGAAGCTTGCCGGAAGTTATCGCAAAAATGGTTGTTTCGAGCGATGAAAGCAGGTTTTAAATTTGGATTTATAGTGCAATATTTTGGTGCTGCAAAGTGCCTGCTGTCATTTTAGATTAGCTCGACTATAATTATTTCGGGAGTGATTGAATGTTCGATATCGTCGCATTGGGTGAGCTGCTGATTGATTTTACATACCATGGCATAAGTGAGAACGGTACACGCCTATTTGAGCAAAATCCGGGCGGAGCGCCTGCGAACGTATTGTGTGCTGCCTCGAACTTAGGCCTGAAAACATCGTTTATTGGTAAAGTGGGTAAAGATATGCACGGCGAGTTTCTGCGCAAGGTGCTGGAAGAAAAGGGCGTTGATACGTCCGGATTAATTAGCGCAGAGGATGTGTTTACAACCCTTGCCTTTGTGGAACTGTCTGAAACAGGCGAGCGTAAATTTTCTTTTGCACGAAAGCCGGGAGCAGATACGTGTCTGTTAGCAAGTGAAGTAAATCGTGAGCTAACAGAAGCGTGTAAAATTTTTCATTTCGGTTCCCTCTCCCTTACGAACGAGCCTTCGCGTTCTGCCACAATAGAAGCGGTGAAATCTGCGAAGAAGGCAGGGGCGATTATTTCTTATGACCCCAACTATCGTGCTCCATTGTGGAACAGCGAAAAGGAAGCCGCAGAGGTAATGCAAAGTGTTCTTCAATATGCAGACATTGTGAAAATTAGTGATGAAGAAGTCGGTATGATTACAGGAGAATCCTCTCCCGAAGCTGCCGCCAGCCATCTTTTTCAAAAGGGAATTTCTTGTGCGGTAGTAACACTTGGCAGCGATGGTGCTTATACCGCAGTGAAAGGCGCATCTGCTCTTGTTTCTGTTCCCGATGTTCCAGTGGTAGATACCACAGGAGCAGGGGATGCTTTCTGGGGTGGTTTTCTTTATCAGCTTGCGGTAAGCGGGCTTCGCCCCAATGAGCTTCATGAAGAGCAACTCCAACAGTTTACGGAGTTTGCCAATGCGGTTGCCACACTGTGTGTTCAAAAGCGCGGGGGAATCCCTGCAATGCCCACAATTCATATGGTTACAGATTTTTTGAACCGAAAAGAGGGATGACGATGAAACGCAGTGAGATTAACAAGGCGCTGGCAGAAATGGAGGCGTTCGTAAAGGAATACCGCTTTGCTCTGCCGCCCTTCTGTTCCTTTACACCGCAGGACTGGAAAACCAAGGGCAGTGAGTATGACGAAATACGCGATAATATGCTGGGCTGGGATATCACAGACTACGGTTTGGGCGACTTTAACAGAGTCGGATTTTCACTGATTACCATTCGAAACGGAAACTTAGCAAAAAAAGAGCAATATGCCAAGACCTATGCCGAAAAGCTGCTCTATTTACGCGAGGGCCAATACTCGCCGATGCACTTCCACCGGAGTAAGATGGAAGACATAATCAATCGCGGTGGCGGCAATGTGCTGATTCGCGTGTACAACTCCACTCCCAGTGAAGAACTGGACGAGGCGGGGGAGGTTTGTGTTCATATGGATGGCCGAGTATTTACGGTTCCCGCAGGAACACAGGTGCGCTTAATACCGGGTGAGAGCATTAGCATACAGCCGTATTTGTACCATGATTTTACCGTAGAGGAAGATACAGGGCCGGTGCTGTTGGGCGAAGTAAGCCAATGTAACGACGACAATACCGATAACCGTTTCTTAGAACCGATTGGCCGATTCCCCACTATTGAGGAAGATGAGCTACCCTACCGTTTGCTCTGCAACGAGTACCCGAAGTCGTAATTTGTATTGGGAAATGAGCGGCGAATGGTATTTTATAGTAATCATAAATACAAAAGCCTGGTTTTAACTTACCTCGTGGTAAGTTAAAACCAGGCTTTCTTATTTCTATTATTCCTTAAGAATTACAGCTGTAATTCTTAAGGAATAATGTTGTTGCATTTTATGCCGTGCCGTATAAAGCTATGGCTCGAATAGTAGTGTCGTATGAATCAGTTGCATCTGTATGATAAGGAAGTGTATAATGAGGTATGCTGTAACTTGTAAAGACCCCCGCGCTTTTGTATTTCATTGTCTAGTATTGACTTGTTCACATAATTCAGTTACAGTGTTAATAACCCCCAAAAAGGATTTCCTTTTAAGAATAATAACCATGGTGTTTATCTAAAACATATTCTTTGGAAATTCAGGTCGTTAGAAAAATGGCTTTAAGGAGCATCCTCAAATATTGAGGTTAGACAACCGAAAAGAGACTAAAAAAAGAAGAAGCAACGACTTAAGAAAGTAACGCTGCTTCTCCTCAATACTAGATATGTATTGTTTTCTAGGCTTTATGTTACATACTATTTATCCAAATGCCTTAGTCCCATGCGGGATTCAGCACTTTGTACCAAATGGAATAGAGAACCGGCAAACAGCGGGTATTGTTCTTGAAGTAATTCCGGAGAGAGCAAAGGAGCTTGTTCCTTTTTTAACCCTTTTTCCTGCTCCAAATCTTCACCACTTGCAACATATTCTGCGTTTGCCTGTGCAATGGAGAGTGCCGCGTCGGAAAGTCCTTTGTCTAAACCGTGTGGCGCTACAAACATGCCTTGTGGATTTTTGGGGTTTGCCGAATAAATAATACGAAATGCTTTATAAACAGCAAGTGTCAAACAGGCAGAAATCTCAGTAGTAAGTGCCTTGTTTCCACATTTTTGTAGCTGGCTGAAGATAATATTCAACGAGTTTGCAAGCAGCTTTTTATTGAGTACCGGCAGTAAGCTGCCTTTCATTACATTTTCTTTTCCAACAGTATCCGGCTCGGGGATATCCTCTACGGTAAGGGTTGCCCCGCTGCGGTCTGGGGTGCGCCCCAAGAGATAATCGCAGGACACATTGTAAAAATCGGCGGCTCGCACTACAAAATCAAGCCCGCATTCGCGAATGCCTTTTTCGTAGTGAGAAAGCAGAGCCTGCGAAACGCCAAGCTCTTCCGCTACCTTTTTTTGACTATATCCCTGCTCTTTCCGCAGTAAAGTCATGATTCTGGAAAAATTACTGTTCATTGCCGGAAAACCCCCGTCGAAATTTGTATCTCTTTAACGTATTGTAAAGTATATAACAAATACAACGGATTGTAAACCGCTAGATGTCGTAGCAAGAAGTAAAAAAGGAGCAATATCTTATGAAGTCATATCTAATCCACGTAATTCGCCATGGAGTTACCGAGGCAAATGCCCTTGGCCAGTATGTAGGGCGTACCGATTCCCCCCTTTCGGAGCAGGGGATTGAGCAATTAATGCAAATGAAAGAGCAGCAGGATTACCCCGCTGTTCAGGCATATTACAGCAGCCCTCTTGCGCGCTGTGTGCAGACCATGCAGATTATATACCCAGAGACGCAACCTAATCTGATTGAGGATCTTCGCGAGTGCGATTTTGGCGATTGGGAGGGCAAAACAGCCAAGGAGCTGGAAAACGACCCCGAGTTCCTGCGCTGGATTGAGAGCGGCCAGCAGGCGGCACCCCCTAACGGAGAAGACAGCAAAGCATTTATATCGCGTGTTTGCACCGCGTTTGAAAAGTTGGTGGAGGAACTGCTTAGCTCAGGCACGACAAGCGCTGCGGTAGTTATGCACGGTGGTGTTATGATGGCACTGCTTTCTGCCTATGGCTTACCCCGTGCTTCTGCTTATGAGTGGATGACTGAACCGGGTTGCGGCTACACCCTGCGCATTACTCCCGGGCTATGGATGCGCTCTATGGTAGCAGAGGTTATCGCTACTATTCCCAATGGTGAGCAGGGCACTCTTCGGGAGCATACGGTTATCGATTTGGCGAGAGAAGCGGCAAACCGTGCCTATGGCAAAGAAGAGCATTCCGAAAATTAATGGTTGACAAATCGAAAACCTACTCATATAATAGTATCAATTTCATAGACCATTTGGTCCCCCAAAGACTTTGAAGGGAATAAGACATTTGGCAATGCAGTCAGAGAGCCGGCGGTTGGTGCGAGCCGGTGCGGAGCCCAGTGTGAATAGCTCATCCCGGAGTCGCCGGCCTGAAGAACGTTTTGTAAGGCCGGACGCAATAGGCAGCGTTAACAGCCGGAGCCTTGTTAGAGGCTTTTTAAGGGTGTTCTGCGAAAGCAGATTACCGAATCAGGGTGGTACCGCGGGTTTGTCTTACACAAATTCGCCCCTGACTCAGCACTTAGCTGAGTCAGGGGCTTTTTTTGTTATTATGCCAATTTACAATGGGGAATTCAGCAAATGGTGAAGTAATTAGATTCATGTTTAAAAGGAGAGATCAATTATGGTAACAGGCTTTCAAAAGTATATCCCCTTTCAGCCGGTTCATCTGCCAGATCGTCAATGGCCCGAAAACACCATCCGCAAAGCGCCCGTATGGTGCAGCGTAGACCTACGCGACGGCAACCAGGCACTGGTAACTCCCATGAATTTGGATGAAAAGCTCTTGTTCTTCCAAACCCTTGTAGATATTGGCTTTAAAGAGATTGAAGTGGGCTTTCCCTCCGCTTCAGAAACGGAATACGAGATGCTGCGTGCCTTAATTGACCAGAATCGAATTCCGGACGATGTTACCATACAGGTTTTGGTGCAAGCTCGCCCACATTTAATTCACAAGACCTTTGAGGCAATCTCAGGGGCAAAAAATGTGATTATCCATCTTTACAACTCCACATCTACCTTACAGCGCAAGGTTGTTTTTAACACGGATATGGATGGGATTATTGACATTGCGGTCAATGGTGCGAAGCTGGTTCGTGAGCTGACGGAAGAAGAAGTGAAAAGGAGCGGCGCAAACGTTCGCTTTGAATACTCACCGGAGAGCTTTACCGGCACGGAGATGGATAACGCCATCCGTATTTGTGAGCGGGTGCTCGATGAGCTCAATGCCACACCAGAGAATAAAGTGATTCTCAACTTGCCCAACACCGTAGAGGGGAGCACCCCCAATTGCTATGCAGACCAAATTGAATATTTTTGCCGGAATATGAAAGGGCGAGACCGAGCGATTATCAGCATTCATCCCCATAACGACCGTGGCTGTGCGGTCGCAGCTACCGAGCTGGGAATGATGGCGGGCGCTGAGCGTGTAGAAGGAACCATCTTTGGCAACGGCGAGCGTACCGGCAATGCAGATATTATGGTGGTTGCCATGAACATGTATACGCAGGGCATTGACCCACAGCTCGATTTCTCTAAAATGAATGAAATCCGCAAGGTGTACGAAAGCTGCACCAAAATGGTGGTTCACGAAAGGCACCCCTATGCGGGTGAGCTGGTGTTTACGGCGTTCTCGGGCTCGCACCAGGATGCCATCAAAAAAGGTGTGGATTATATGGAGAAGAGCCGCTCGCCGTTGTGGCAGGTTCCTTACCTGCCTATCGACCCCGCAGACGTGGGACGCGAGTACGAACCGATTATTCGCATCAACAGCCAGTCTGGCAAGGGCGGTGCGGCATTTATTATGCAGCAGATGTTTGGCTACAACCTGCCAAAAGAAATGTACCCCGAATTTGGTATGGTGGTGCAAACCGCTTGCGACAACCTCGGCCGCGAGCTTCAGCCACAAGAGATTTACGATTTGTTCCAGAAGGAATATATTCAGATTCGCTATCCCTACAACCTCAAAAGCTACCGGCTGTATGAAGAAAATGAAGCCGACGGTGAGACCATCGTTCACTTTGAGGGTGTTCTGCGCTTCCACCACGAAGACCATAAAATTAGCGGCGTAGGTAACGGACCCATCGATGCGTTCTTTAAAGCTCTGGGTGGCGTTGGCATTCAGAACTACCGCTTTGTATCGTACCATGAGCATGCGGTCTCCAAGGGCGCAGACTCCAAGGCGCTGTCTTATATTCAAATGACAACACCCGATTACAAAACCGTGTTCGGTGTCGGTCTGGACAATAACATCAGTCTGGCATCCATTAAAGGTATTGTTTGTGCCATTAACCGTGCGCAGCTTTCGACTGCCAGCAATAACTTCTAAAGAAACGTTTGGTTCCCCTGTGCTATGCAGGGGAACACAGCATGTTCTCATAGTAAAAAGAATGGAAGCGTTAAGGAGGAACACAGATGCAAAATTATCGCATTGCCGTACTCAAGGGTGACGGAATCGGGCCAGAAATCGTGGAGCAGGCACAACGGGTGTTGGATTGTGCTGCACAAAAATTTGGATTTACCGTAGCATATACGCCTGCACTGCTTGGTGGCTGCGCCATCGATGCAGTGGGAACAGCTTTGCCGCAGGAGACGATTGATACCTGCAAAGCTTCCGATGCCGTTCTGCTCGGCGCGGTGGGAGGCCCAAAGTGGGATGTACTGCCCGGCAACCAGCGGCCGGAGACAGGACTTTTGGGAATTCGCAAGGCGCTTGGTCTGTTTGCGAACCTGCGCCCCGCGGTTATTTTTGAGCCGCTTCGGGGAGCATCCCCCATTCGGCCAGACATCATTGGTTCTTCACTTGATATTATGGTTGTGCGTGAGCTCACGGGTGGTATCTATTTCGGGGAGCGTGGAACAAAGCAGGTAAATGGGGCAGAGGCTGCCTACGATACCGAAATGTACAGTGTTCCTGAAATTGAGCGCATTGCCCGTGTGGGCTTCGATATGGCTCGCAAGAGAAATAGCCGCCTGTGCAGTGTAGATAAAGCAAACGTGCTCGATTCCTCCCGACTTTGGCGCAAAATAGTGACTCGAATCGGTGAAGAGGAATACCCGGACGTAGCGCTTAGCCATATGTATGTGGATAACTGCGCGATGCAGCTGGTGCGTAATCCCGGCCAGTTCGATGTCATCGTGACCTCTAATCTGTTTGGCGATATTCTGTCTGATGAAGCTTCTATGATTAGCGGCTCCATTGGAATGCTCGCCTCCGCCAGCTTGGGAGCGGAAAATCCGGGTATGTATGAGCCAATACACGGTTCGGCGCCGGATATAGCCGGTCAGGGAATCGCAAACCCTCTGGCAACCATTCTTTCTGTGGCGATGATGCTCCGCTATTCCCTCCATCAGCCGCAGGCCGCCTCCGCCATTGAGGCGGCGGTAGACGCCGCCCTGCGCCAAGCCCGCACCTCGGATTTAAAGGAAGAAGGGCTGAAAACCGTAAGCTGCGAGGAGATGGGAACGCTTGTCTGCGAACTGCTGTGAGAAAGAGGTAGGCTTTGGGGAAGAGAATCCGGAATTGCCGGATCTTAGCTTTCAGAGGGGGCTGAAAGACGGCCTGCCAATTTGTCTTGGGTACCTTTCGGTATCGTTCGCATTCGGGATGACAGTGGCTCAAAGCGGGATGCCGATTTGGGTTGCAATCTTTATTTCCATTACCAATGTAACCTCCGCTGGGCAGTTTGCAGGGTTTGACCTGATTCTGCATGGCGCGAGATACCTTGAAATTGCCATTACTACCTTGGTAATTAACCTGCGGTATTTTTTAATGTCACTGTCCCTTTCGCAAAAGATAGATAGTGGGATGACCACACTTCAGCGGCTTGTGCTTTCGTTTGGAATTACAGATGAGATTTTCGCCGTAGCCATTCAGCAGCCGGGAATGGTGGGGGCACGGTATCTTTCCGGATTAATTACCACACCGCTTGTGGGTTGGACGATGGGTACCTTTTTAGGAGCGGCCGCAACAGGATTTCTTCCAGAGAGCTTTCGAACTGCCCTTGGAATTATGATTTATGGGATGTTTATTGCAATCATTATACCTCCGGTGCGGGTGTCGCGCCCAGTGGCAACGGTGGTGGTGCTCTCTGCCGCTTTAAGCTGCATATTCCGCTATATTCCTTTGTTCCATGGTCTTTCCTCCGGTTGGGCTACCATTTTATGCACGCTCATTGCCTGTACGTTTACCGCACAGCGTTACCCGGTAAGCTGCCCGGAAAGCGAGGGTGCACAATGAATACGGCTTATGTAATCTCCTGTGTTTTGCTGATGGCAGGGGTAACGTATTTGATACGGATGCTGCCAATGGTGGTTTTTCGGCAAAGGCTTGAAAATCGCTTTTTACGCTCCTTTCTAGCTTATGTTCCATATGCGGTGCTCTCTGCGATGACCTTTCCGCAGATTTTATATTCGGCAGGTGGTATGGCGGCTTCCGTAGCAGGACTTATGGTAGCACTTATTCTCGCGTTTCGCGGCAAAGGACTTTTGGTGGTTGCACTGGGGGCAGCAGCGGCAGCACTGCTTACACAGCAGTTTTTATTGCTATAATTTTAGATATGATTGGAAAAAGGCTTCTGCAACCAGCAGAAGCCTTTTTCTTTATATGCACTTGAAGGAAACTGCGCTTTTGTTTTCTTGAGTTATATGGTAGAATATATTATTAATATTTTATAGTATAAAAAAGCTGAATAACATGTCTCTGCGAGCGGACGAGAGCGCTCTAAAAATGACCGCCGACTGACGAAATCGCTATTTGCTTCTTTATTATGGTTATGAGAGTGGGCATTTTTAATGGAGCGCCTTTACAGTAGCTTTTGTTATACGGCTTGGGGGCGTTCCCCAAATGGATTCCAAAGGCGGAGCCTTTGGTGAGTCTTTCCGCCTTTTCTCCTCATCGAGAAAAGGTGAGCCTGCCCCGGCTTGAGGGGCGAATCAAAAGAAAGAAGAAATTCCCTGCGGCACTAGCCGCTTTGAAATTTTCTTTCGTGCTTGTGTTAAGCTACCTTTTCAACTTAGAAAGTTATTGCTTTGTTAGAATTAATAATATTGCGCTCGGGCGCAAGGCTTCTGCTGGCGCAGCGCTTGCCCCTCATGCCGGGGCGGGCACCTACTTTCACGAAAGGGTGAAAGTAGGCAAAGGCCTTTCAAGGGGAGAGTATCGATTCTCTCCCCTTGAATCCCCTCTCAACGACCAAAGGCTCTGCCTTTGGAATCCGAGTGAGCTCCCGCTCTGCATCTTATTTCCGCACAGAAACAAGCCTGTGAGTTGCAGTTTGTGCGTAAGGTGTTGCTTTGCCGCTTGTGAATAGTATAAAATCCAAGCTGAATAACATGTCTCTGCGGGCGAATGAAAAGAAACAAGAATTTTTCTGCGGCACTGGCCGCTAAAATATCTTGCATTTTAAATCAATTATTACATTATTAAAACTCCATTTACTAGAATTAAGAAAGGAGCAAAGCAATGAGCACGGAATATTCCATCTTACAAAATACCGCTTTGTTCCGGGGAATAGAGGAAAGCGACCGAGAAGCAATTGTCTCGTGCTTGACCAACGGTGTTCGGGAATGTATGAAAAATGAAGTTATCTTGCTGGCAGGTGACCCGGTAGAGTGGATTGGCGTTGTATTAAAAGGCCGAGTGCAAGTGGTGAAAGAAGATTTGTTCGGCAATCGTTCGATTGTTACAGAGCTTAGTGCGGGAGATATTTTTGGGGAATCTTTGGCGTGTGCACAGGTGCGCCAAAGCCCGGTTTCCGTTATAGCCAGTACAGACTGCAAGGTAATGCGGCTTTCTGCGGAGCGGCTACTTACGCCATGCCCAGCTATGTGTGGGCACCACTCTACGTTGCTGCGTAACATGATGCAGCTGCTTGCTGAAAAAAATGTGTACTTAAATCGAAAAATGGAAATCCTATCACAAAAGACGACGCGCGAAAAGGTGATGGCTTACCTTGGCGAGCAGGCACAGCGGCAGGGTACGTATTCTCCCGTAATTCCATTTTCACGCGAAGAGCTTGCCGATTTTTTATGTGTAAACCGCAGTGCGCTTTCCAAAGAGTTGGGGCGCATGCAAAAAGAGAACATCATACGTTTTCATCGCAACCAATTTATTTTATCTACGGACAAGCACGCAGACTAACATACAGCAATGACCATCACATGGTCTAAGGGCCATAAAATAGCGGAGGTTTCATGAACAGTTTATCCAACATTTCTACAATCAAAGAGATATTAGGTCGCCATGGGTTTCATTTTAGCAAGGCCTTGGGTCAAAATTTTCTCATTAACCCCATGGTTTGTCCGCGCATGGCGGAAGAAAGCGGTGCTTCACCAGAGAGCGGTGTGTTAGAGGTTGGCCCCGGTATTGGAGTGCTAACGCGTGAGCTTGCGGAGAGTGCGCAGAAGGTGGTTTCTGTTGAGCTTGACCGCCGTTTGCTGCCAGTATTGGAAGAAACGCTGGCGGATTATGATAATGTAACCATTGTGAATGAAGATGTGCTAAAGCTCGATATTAAGGAGCTGCTGGAGCGTGAATTTGCAGGTATGCCGGTGTCGGTCTGTGCGAATCTTCCCTACTATATCACTTCACCAGTTATCATGCGATTTTTGGAAGAGCGGCTCGATATAACCGCCTTAACCGTCATGGTACAAAAGGAAGCCGCAAGGCGCATTTGCGCAAAGCCGGGCACGCGCGAGTGCGGCGCAGTTACGATTGCAGTGCATTATTACGCAGAGCCAGAGATTTTATTTGAGGTATCTCGTGGCAGCTTTATGCCAGCTCCCAATGTGGATTCCTCCGTTATTCGCCTTACCCTACGCAAAGAGCCGGCTGTAAAAGTAGAAGATGAAGCTGGCTTTTTTAAATTGATACGTGCGGCATTTGGTCAAAGAAGAAAAACCATGCTCAACTCCGTTTCGGCCGGCTTATCTCTGCCAAAAGAAACGGTTGGCACTGCGCTCGATGCCGCGGGGCTTGACCGCCGTGTTCGTGCCGAACAGCTTACCATGCAAAATTTTGCGGATTTGTTTGCTTGCCTGAATTCACAAAAGGAGTGATTCTGAGTGCTAAACACAGATGAAAAAATTGCAAAATTCTTTTTTGCGTTTGGGTTACTGCTTGCCTTGGGTGCGATGGTTCTTGGTCCGCTGGATATTCGCAGCTGGTCCATTGCCTGTGGGGTAACAGCATCTTTTGTGGCGCTTGCCGGTATGTTCTTTGCGTTGCAGAGCTGGAATGAACCGGATGAAGTGTTTATAGAACAGCCGGAAATGGCTGTTACGATCAAAGAGCAAGCGTTACCAGAAGTACAGCAATCCCCTGTGGAAAGCAAAAAAGCTTCCAATGAAGAGAAGCCTCCAATAACCTAACCCAACGAACCCCTTTTAAGCGACTTAGAAGAGGGGCAGTATGATTGATATTGGGCAAAACCGGCAGGAATGATTCCCGCCGGTTTTTCAGCCTTAGCAGTAAGGCTGTGCCGCCATACAGCTACGCCGGTTCTGCGGAGCTGTATGTTCAATCAGCCCGCATGCGATTTTGCTGCCGGAATCACCGGATGGCTGTGATGTAAAATTATCCGGATGAGAGTGGATGATAACGGTACGCCCAATCACCTGTGAGACCGTGAAACGGTCGGTAAAGAAAGACAAATAGGCAAAACCGTTATTTCCAAACAACGGTGGCATATCACCTGCGTGTGCCGGGTGCGGGCAGTTCTCCGGATTAAAGTGCCCACCGGCGTCTGCGAAAGGGTCGTTTTCGTTCCCGGTGCATGCCTTTCCCTCGTGAATATGGAAGCCGTACACGTTCACCGGGCAGGGGCTTTCCCCTAACGGCAGGCCGCGTACCAAAGCGGAAACAAGAACACCGTTCTCCATTTGGTGTAACTGCATGGTCCCGTGTAGCTGCGGGTATGCGTTACTTCCTTTTATAATGGCTTTTGCATCGGGGTATCGTCTTGCGGCATTCTGAAATGTATAAAAATCGAGCACAACAGCACCTCCTGCTCTATTGTATGCTTCTCTAAAAGAAAGTGATAAACAAAAGCCTGTGTGGTGCAGGGGGCAGGAGCGAATACTGGTTAATTAAAGTGGCACTTAGAAAATAGCCATTAGTTGACAACTCCCTAAAATCATCGTATTCTAAAGCTAATTCATAAGCAAAGGAGAGGCGCTTGGGTTGATTTATCGGATAGCGATGCCAATGAAACAGCATCTGGTCACATATCTTCAGGAGAATCAATTGCAGTTCCCAGAGCACGTTGAAATCACATACTTTATTTACGAGACTATAGAGCAGCTTTGCGAAATCTATGAGAAAATTCACGGCGATTTTCAGGGAATCATAACGAGTGGTGTTATTCCAAACCATGTACTCGAAGAGCTTCGCCAAGGGGATTCCCCATGCCTGAGCTATTTGGATATTGATATTGAAAACACGTACCGTATTCTCCTGCGCGAAAGCATTCGCCGTAATCAGCAGGATTTTTCGCGCGTTGCGGTAGATTTTATTGCAGATAAAATGACACTGACGCAGGCGATTGAACAAAATACGCTAGATGCAATCGCAAGGGAATACGACAATACCTTTCGTCATTTTAGTTTAAGTGTTATTGAAGAAGAGGAAAAGCGATTCTCGCATTATGTGGAAGAAAAGTTCCGTGCGGGGGAAATCGATTTTGCTGTAACCTACCTCTACTCAACCGCGCAGCGTATGAAAGAAATGGGCTATTCGTGCTATTACATTTACCCAAGCCAAAACGCGCTCACCAACACGGTTAAAGAGGTTGTGTCTAAAATTGATGCCGCCCGAGCCAGAAAAAGCTACCCTGCCAACGTGTTAATCTCCTGCGCGGAGATGATGACACGAAAGTATGGTAATTCCGAAATGAAGTTTTTGGCGTATAAAAAAGAGATTTTAACGCTGGTTAGCCCTTACAGTGGCAGCCTCACTGTAAAAGACAGCCGGGATGGCTTTGAGATTTACACAGATTGCGATACCCTTGCAAAGCTGACTGATCACTTTTTAGGCTGCCCTTTTTATACTCACCTACAAAAAACGCTGAATTTTACCGGAGCCATCGGCTACGGAATCGGGCGTAACTTTTACCAGGCACGCATGAATGCGATGGATGCGGTTCGCCATGGTGAAAATTTTGGTGATGAGACCCACCGGAGCTTCCTGATTGATGAAGAAAATAAGATTGTATGTATGACCCCCAGTAACGAGATTGACCTCATAATCTCAGACGTGGAGAGCGATTATATTTACCGTATGGCGTCGCAGGTAAAGCTTTCACCCGAAACAGTTTCTAAAATCATACATGTGCTCAAGGAAGAAGGTACCGATGAAATCTCATCTCTCGATTTAATCAATCGGTTGGGGATTTCTACGCGTACCGCTAACCGTTTCCTAGCCAATCTATTAAAGTATGGTAAGGCAGAGGTAATTGGGCAAAAACGAATTGTACCAAAGGGCAGACCGGTTAATATTTATAAAATTCTGCTGGAATATTAAGATAGAATAATGGCAGGAAAGGGGATTGCAAAAATGGCAAACGATGCGCAGCCTTGGCTGGATGAATATTTGCTCTCAAAACCCGGCGTGACCAAAGATTTCAAAGAGGAGTGGGGATGGCTGCGCTACCAGGTGGGCGGAAAGCTGTTTGCGGCTAGAATGCGCCCCGGCGCTGAGCACGACCCGCAGTATGCGGGAAAAGACCTGCTGAATGTAAAGTGTGACCCCATGTATGCTGAGCTTTTGCGCAGGGAGCATAGTGAAATACTACCCGGCTTTTATATGAATAAGCAGAACTGGAACGCAATTTATTTAGAAGGCGATTTATCCCCGGAGCTTTTAAAGGAATTGTGTGATGCTTCCTACCGGTTGGTATTTGAGAAGCTCACGAAAAAGTTGCAAAAGGAATTATTGGGAGGCACGGTATGACCCGTGTTTTATTGGATGCAGACGGCTGCCCGGTGGTAGAGGAAGCCGTGCGGATTTGCCGCCGTAATGGGGTCGAGTGCCTGATTTTATGCGATACCTCGCACCAGTTTGAAAAAGAGGGTGCAAAAACACTGGTTGTGTCCAAAGGGGCAGACAGTGTGGATTTTGCTTTGGTAAACTTGCTACAGCCCGGCGACGTGGTTGTTACGCAAGATTATGGTCTTGCGGCGATGTGCTTGGCGCGTGGTGCAAGAATTCTAAATCAAGATGGAATGGAATACACCGCAGAGAATATCGATGCGCTTTTGCTTGCCCGCCACACGGCAAAAAAGATACGAAAAGCTGGAGGTCGGCTGAAGGGACCGCGGAAGAGGACAATCGAACAAGACCTTGCTTTTCGTAATGCACTGGAACAATTACTTGGGGAAACTTGAGAGGACGCACCTCATACTGTCATATGGCAGAATGAGGTGTTACTTATACAGTATGAAATACGCAATAGGCAGAGGAGGCACCCAGCTTGGAGAAAGAAGAGATGATTTCGCTTTGCTTACAGCTTGGCGGGTGTTATGTAGATTACCCGTTTGACGACGTATGGGCAGCCATACGGCATAGAGAAAGTCGTAAAACCTTTGCGTTTATTTATGAGCATCAAGGAAACTTGTGCGCCAATTTAAAATGTGAGCCAATGGATGGAGATTTTCTTCGTTCTGTTTATACCGGTGTGAAACCGGCTTACCACATGAATAAAATGCATTGGAATACGGTACTGCCCAACAGCGACGTGCCGCTGCAGGAACTAAAAGTGATGGTCAATAAAAGCTACGAGCTGACAAAGCCTAAGCGTAAACGAAAGAGAAGTGGTGAGTGCGCTACGATGGATCAGCAAACAATCAGTGGAACGGTGTGGGAGCTGGAAACAGACAGGTTGGGTTTTCGCCGCTTACAGCAGGACGACCTAGCGGTATTGCGGCCTATTCTGGGAGACGAGAAGACAATGTACGCATGGGAATATGGCTTTACAGATGCGCAGATTAATGAGTGGATTGAGCGGGCACAGGAGAGGTACCAGTCCTGCGGGTATTCCTACTTTGCCGCGATTGAAAAAGGAAGCGGAGAGCTGATTGGCCTGATGGGAGTTTTACCAGAAGAAATCAATGGGGAGCACTTTTGCGGGCTTGGCTATATCGTTGCACGTGCATATTGGGGAATGGGCTATGCGGCAGAAGGCGCGGCCGCTTGGATGCAATATGCCTTTGAGAAGCTGAGCACAGAACAGGTGATTGCCGAGATTCGCCCGGAGAACACGGCTTCTCGCAAAGTAGCGGAGCGGCTGGGGATGAAAATTATAGGTGAATTCACAAAGCACCATCATGGCAAAGAAATGCCGCACCTCATCTACGCAAAGCAAAATAAAGTAGAACCCAACTAGAAATAATTGTACTTTGCAGGAGGAGAGAAAGTATGGAGAGTCAGTTAAAACCGGGGATTTATCGGCATTTTAAGGGCAATGAGTATGAATTACTCTATATTGCAAAGCATTCTGAAACCCTAGAAGAAATGGTGGTTTACCGTGCGTTGTATGGGGAGCATGGAGTTTGGGTGCGCCCTGCCCATATGTGGAGTGAAACTGTGGAACGGGACGGGGTAGTTACCCCACGCTTTACTTATATTGGTGATTAAAACAAAAAGCCCTTGTCCAGAAAATCGGACAAGGGCTTTAGTAATTATTAGTAATTAGAGGATAGGTTATTTTTGCACCTTGCGTTTATATTGAATGAGTCCTTTGGCTTCTAGATCGTCTAAAAACGCAAGGCAACCCTCCATAATATCGTGATAAGTCACTTCAAAATTACCGGTAAACCATGGGTCTGCAATGTCGCGCGGGTGCTCTGTAAAATCGAGTAATCGGTGTATCTTTTTCGTATCTGCCTCACGGAGTATACGAGTCATGTTATTTAAATTTGAGGTTTCCATCCCCAATAAATAATCATACGATTCCCAGTCGCACTGCGTAATGTGAATTGCTCGCTTGCCCGCACAAGAAATATGCTGTTCCGCAAGTTTTTTTACCGTTCCACTGTGCACCGGATTGCCAATTTCTTCTCGGCTGGTTGCGGCGGAGTCAATGATGAGCTGGTCATCACAGCCGCGTTCTTTTGCAAGGTGCTTAAGTAAAAACTCAGCCATGGGCGAACGGCAGATGTTCCCAAGGCAGACAAATAACACTCGTACCATAAGAATCTCCTAACAATTATCTTTGAAATAGAAAAGCTTTTAAGACCATTATAACATGAATCAAAGTTTTCTAACAAGGCATGGAAAAGGATGGTAGTTGAGAATGCTTGCCCCAATCTGCGTTCACTGGTATACTTTATTCATAAGAAAAAATTAGCCGGAATAAACCGGATTTTGAAATAGGAGGACTTTCATGAGACCAAGCAGAAGAATGTCGAAAGAAGAAGCAGAGCAGTTGTTGCACGAAGGAACCCATGGGGTGCTTTCGGTTGCCACCCAACAAGGGGAGCCGTACGGCGTGCCGCTCAACTATTTTTATGTGCCAGAAGAGCAGGCAATTTATTTTCACTGTTTTGTGAAAGGTAGAAAAATAGAATATTTAAAAGAGAATGACCGTGTAGCGTTTGTGGTCATTGGCAAAGAGACGATCATACCGGAGAGGTTTGTCACACATTACGACAGTGTTATGGTAGAAGGCCATGCTGAAATCATTTCAGACCCAGAAGAAAAAACAAAACGACTGATTCAGCTTTGCGATATTTTCGCTCCCGGTGTTCTTGAGCGCAGGGATGAAGTCATTCGAAAACAGTTACCGGCAGTTAGTATCGTGAAAATTCATATAGAAACGCTTACCGGTAAGAAAAACAGGGATGATTAATCCGCATGATTTTACGTAAGTTAGTGCCCCGTAGTTTTGGTTTATACAAAGCTATGGGGTGCTTTTTTATAGCTAAAAGCCGAATTTACTTACTTAAAAAACCGCGCAGACCAGCATAGCTTGCTCGTTCAATAAATTGTGCGATTTCCTCCGGATTTTTTTTCATTCCTGCTAAAATCCACTGCTGTATAACAGAAACACTTCCATTTACGGAATAGCAATACAGCATTTCTATTTGTTCCTCATCTTCTTGTAATCCGGCTAGCTTCCACTCCGCAATGGTCTTATCGTGCGCTAAATAAATGATTCGTCTTAGAAAATCCTTATCTCCATTTTCTGTAAAAAGCACGTTGCAAAGATCGCTGTTTTTATAAATTGCACGGCAAATTTCCGTTAAAAGGGTCGAGATTCGGTCGTTCTTTAAAGAACGTTCAATTGATTGCTTAATTTGCTCAAAAAGTTCATCCTCAATACTCTCAAGCAATTCTTCAGGGCTATTGTAATGCGTGTAAAAGGTGTTGCGATTTATTTTGGCATATCGGCAAAGCTCAGTTGGTGTTATTTTTGCAATAGGCTTAGTTTTAATTAACTCCAAAAGAGCTTCTCGAAGAAATAATTTGGTGTATATGACTCTGCGATCCATTTTCTCATTGCTTTGCGGCATATCTTTCTCCTTTATCTGTTAGTTAACGAACACATTTTATAATAACTGATAATAAATAGACGGTTTTAAACGAACACGTTGTTGATTAAATAACATGATGTAAGTATAATTAAAGCATAAACAAAAGTCAAGTGAACGCCAATAGCCTTAAGTGATTTTATAATTTTCTATAAAGGCAGTATATTTGTACACGAATACAAAATAACTTGGAGGTATGTAGCAATGAAAAAATACGATGTTATTGTCATCGGCGCAGGTCCCGGAGGTACAACGGCGGCAAGTCTGCTCGCTCATTCCGGTAAAAAGGTGCTGCTTTTAGACAAAAATCCAAAGCCCGGCGGAAGAATGATGACAATCCATAAGGACGGATTTTCCTATGAGATGTTCCCTATAAACTGTGTGCCGCAACACAATTCTTTATTTGAAAAGCTCAGTAAAACTTTAGGAAAGCAAGATGAAGTAAAACTGATTTTAGGAGACGATTTTGGCATTGGCAAGCTGTTTTACGAGAATGAAAACGGAAAAATAACAAGCTGGCGAATGGGCTATCAGTTCCCCGGAGTGCTAAAAATACTCGGTTTTCTCGGCGTAAAGCCGTGGCATTTTAAGTCACTTGTGCAAATGGCACGAGTGGCAGGGAAGCTGCGCTCTATGAGGGAGGAAGAGATTAACGAGCTATACCAGATTTCGGCGATGGAGTACCTAGACAGCCTTGGCCCTATGCCTGCTGGGTTTCGTACCTTTTTGCTTGCCACCTTTGGTGAGGGTGCTTTTGAAATGCCGTCTGACCATGTAGCGGCAGGCGAGATGGTTAAAATGTTCCAACAGACCATAGCGGGGAGCGGCGGCCGTTATTATGAGGGCGGCGTCGGTCATTTCTTTGAAGTGATGGCGTCAACCGTTTTAGAAAAAGGCGGAGATCTTCAAATGAATACAAGGGTAAAATCCATTCAAATTACAAACGGAAAGGTGAGTGGTGTAACCACAGAATCAGGAGAAACGTATAACGCTCCCGTTGTGATTAGCAATGCCGGTATACGGCAAACGGTCGTAAAGCTTGTCGGTGAAGAGTTTTTTGAGAAAGATTATGTTGAGAGAATTAAGGCGCTTGAGAGCAACCTTGCTTGTGTAGGCTACCGCTATTTTACGAGCCGCCCAGTATTAACAGAACCAATGAATGTGCTGTTCCCCGAGGGGTGTGCCTCAAAATACGAGGAATTTGAAGCCATAGAGCGTGGTGAATCAAAGCCAGAGCGCGGGTATATTTATCTTGGTACTACTTCGCTATATCCCAATATGGCACCCGTAGGGCAGCAGGTTATTTATGCGGTTGTATCCTGTATGCCAGACCCGAAGGTAGACCCCAAGTGCTACCTGGAATACATTGAGCGGGGAGTTCGAAAGATTGCACCGGAGTTGTACGAGCCCGGCGTTATCAGTCGTACTGAAATTATGACTACGGCAATTGTACCTGGCCTTGGAAATGATGCAATATTCCCTGGGCAAGGTGGTGAATCTTACGGAATAGCAAACTCGTTAGGACAAGCAGGACCACAACGCCCGAAAGCAGAAACACCGATTGATGGTCTGTATATTGTGGGCAACGACGCAGAGGGCTTTGGTCTTGGAACCCACCAAGCAGTAGATTCGGGATTTAAGGTATATGAAAAAGTAATGGAAAGGATGGAAAAGGCATGAAAAAAACAACTTATATTGTAACGGGTGCAGCAGGGCACCTAGGCAGCTATGTAGTAAAATTGCTGTTGGAGCGGGGAATGGAGGTTCGTGCGCTACTGCTGCCCAATGAGTCCATCCCATCGTTTATTGAAGAAAACCGAAGTTTACTACAGGAATACACAGGGAATGTTTGCAACTTTGCATCTCTGCCCCCTCTATTTGAGGGAAATGGAATGAATGAATTTATTGTCATTCATTGTGCTGGTATAGTGTCAATAACGCAAAAAGAGGACAGGCGTGTTTACGATGTAAACGTGAGTGGCACGAAAAATATAATAGATGCCTGCCGGCAGTATGCAGTAAAACGATTGGTATACATTAGCTCTGTTCATGCCATTCCGTCTTTGCCGCATGGGAAAATCATGCGGGAGATACCTTCTTTTTCACCAGATGCTGTTCCTGGTTATTACGACAAAACAAAAGCAATTGCAACACAAATGGTATTAGATGCAGCCATAAAAGGTTTAGATGCGGTTGTGATTCATCCCTCTGGCATTATTGGGCCTTATGGCCTTCCAACAGGGAATATGGCGCAAATGTTTATGCTTTATATGCGCGGGAAGCTTCCTGCCGCAGTACAGGGTGGCTTTGATTTTGTAGATGTTAGAGACGTGGCGAACGGTGTTATTTCAGCTGCAACCAACGGGGAGTCTGGGGAATGCTACATCCTCTCCAATCGATTTATTCATTTAAGGGAAATGTTTGATACACTTGCAAAAGTAAGCGGACGGAGCAGACTGAAGATGAACCTGCCTATATGTCTTGCAAAAGCAACGGCTCCCTTTATGGAGCTCTACTACCGACTAGCGGGTAAAACACCGCTTTTTACACGGTATTCCTTGCGTACATTATCTGAAAATGCCATGTACTCCCATGAAAAGGCAAGTAACAAGCTTGGCTACCAAACTCGACCTATTATTGAGACAATTACCGATACTGTAACATGGATTAAAGAAATGGAGTAATCATTAAGCGTGAAGATGAAGGCGGCAGATTTTATACTGCCGCCTTTTTTATCGTTTTTTGAGTGTTCGTTTTCTCAGGCAATGGTATTAAGAGCAATGAAAGGGTAGTATTTACACTGCTAATATTTTTCGGTATACTTATGTGAAAGAATTATGAAGGCTGTGAGAGGAGATGCTTATGAAAACATTAATCGTAAATGAGATTGAGGGTTTCCCAATAACGGCTGAAGAGAGCTTCGACTTGTGTACAACAATGGTAAAAGATTGCCTTGGCTGTTGGAGCTGCTGGTGGACGACGCCAGGCAGGTGTGTGCACAAAGACCTAGATAATTTTTATAAAGAGTACCTTGCCGCAGATCAAGTGCTCTTTTTTGCAAAGCTAAACCGTGGTTTTGTAAGTGGAAATATGAAAACACTGCTCGACCGGATGATTCCTCATTTTCTGCCATACTGTGTTTTTGAGAACGGTGGCACCCGGCATTCACCACGCTATGAAAAATACCCGAACATTGCGTTTTATTACGATGGTGAATTTGAAGAGGAGGAAGATCGTGCACTATTTACGGCTTATATCCAAAAAGTGTTTGATCAGTTTTATTCCCCTCGAATTCATATTGCCCCTTTGTCAAGCTATGTTGCAAGTGAGGAGAGTGCCGTATGAAAACCCTTATTCTAAATGGCTCGCCCAAGGGGAATTCAGAAAAGAGCGGGAGCTATTTTCTCGCGAAAGCGTTTGTAAGCCAAATGGAGCACCCTTGCGAAATACGCGCTCTTGCGACTGAAAATCAGGAAGAATTGGTACAGTACATGGGCGGATTTGACCACATTATCCTCATTAGCCCCAATTACATTCATGCACTCCCTGGCATTGTAATCAAGTTTTTAGAAAAGCTTACCCCGCTAGAAAGCTCCAATAGAGCGTTTGGCTTTATCATACAATCTGGCTACCCGGAATCTGCGGAAAGTGAACTTATCGGCAAATACGTTACGAAATTGGTACAAAGGTTAGGGTATGAGTGTTTGGGTACCGTAATCAAAGGAGAATGTGCGGGAATTGCTATCATGCCTAATATGTTCCAAAAGTTGGCGAAGCGATTTGCCGCATTTGGAAAAGACTATGAGCAGACAGGTGTTTTCTCGAATGCTTTTATTGAAGAATTTGGTGAACCATATCGGCTCTCCGATTCTAGCATTCGCAAATTAAACATGCTAGATAAGATTGGTGTTGCCAAAATCGGCTGGCATAAAATGCAGAAAAAACATGGAGGCTATGAAAAGCGGATGGATACCCCATTTGCCCCAGCAACGCAAGTAGAAAGAACATAATTTGATTTTAAAGATTTGCAACCAAAGCAAGACCGCCGTGTGAAAAACACGGCGGTCTTTTTTGATAAATCCACTGAATCAATAGAGAGATTAATACACTTAAAGGTTCTCAAAAAGCGGCTCAATGTGTTCTTGAATCAAGCGAATTCGATCTGTAACATTCGGTAGAAAAAGAGCTGCTATGGCAATGACCAAGCCTTTCTTTTCGTTCACGTAAACCACGTTGCCGCCGTCTCCTATAGCGGCATAGATGTGCTCTTTTTCATTGATTACCCACCAAAGGTAGCCGTACGAAAGCTCACCCCAACGGCTGTGCTCCTTTGTGCTTTCCACCACCCAAGAGGCAGGTACAATCTGCTCATCATTCCACATGCCACCGTTATAATAGAGCTGGCCTATTTTCGCCATCTCCTCCGGTGTTAAGAAGAGCCCCCAGCTTGCAGGGTTGCGCCCTTGAGGGTCTGCCACCCACCCACAGGTGCCTTTGGTGTTCATTAGGGTATTGTGCTCTTCCTCAGTGCGTAAAAACACATTGTGGGGTACGTGAATTCCCAAAGGGATAAACAGATTTTCGTTGGCAAATTCGAGAGTAGAGGTACCCGTTGCATTTGCCAAAATGCCCGATAAAATATGTGTTCCAACAATTGCGGCGTATAAAAATTCTCCGGTATATTCGCCCCCTAATAAATCCAAAGCGGCGGTAACCCAGTCTTCGCTTGCAAAAAACGCCGCGTAAGGCTCTTCTTTGTATTTATAGGGAGCTGTCATCGTAAGCAAATGCCGTATCGTAATGTTTTGTATAGTGGTTTCGCCTTCCGGAATGGTGTAATCCGGGAAAAAATCCAGCACCTTTTGTTCCACACCTTTGATATAGCCTTTTTCAATGGCAATGCCTATCAATGTGGAAAAAACACTCTTTGTTACAGAGAAGATGTGAACGGCATCCTCGGGGGTATAGCTATTCCAATATTGCTCATATACCTTGCCACCGTTCTTCTCTACCAAGATGCCGGTAATATTGCTGTAGTCATTTTGAATTAACTGCTCAAAGTGCAGAATACTTGTGTTTTTCATGCGGTTTTGTTCCTCCTTTTTGAATAAAAGGATATCCTTGCTATTAAGCATAAGGGCATTAAAAATCATTTGCAACCCCTATTTTAAAATAATTTAAAGAAAAAAGACATTAGCGTTTTTCACGTTAATGTCTCTTTTAAAACCGAATGCTATTAAAAATAATAAGCTTTTATTTAAACAACTGCTTTACTTGCGAATTGGCTGTTATACAGCTCTTCGTAGAATCCTTTTTTACGGAGCAGTTCTTGGTGGTTCCCTTGCTCAATAATGCTGCCGTTTTGCATCACCAATATTAAGTCAGCATCTCGAATGGTAGATAATCGGTGTGCAATTACAAAGCTGGTTCGCCCCTGCATCAGCTGTTTCATTGCTTTTTGAATTTCTGTTTCTGTTCGAGTGTCGACGCTGGAGGTGGCTTCATCCAAAATTAGCATGGAGGGATTCGCAAGAATCGCTCTGGCAATGGTAAGCAGCTGCTTTTGACCCTGCGAAACATTGGTGCCGTCTTCGTTTAAAATGGTTTGGTACCCTTGCGGCAAGGTTCGAATAAAGTGGTCTGCGTGTGCGGCCTTGGCGGCGGCAATCACTTCTTCTAACGTTGCGTCGGGGCGGCTGTAAGCAATATTCTCTTGTATGCTCCCTTGAAAAATCCAAGTGTCCTGCAATACCATGCCAAACATTTTCCGCAGAGAGCCACGTTGAAACTGTGTGATATTCACATCGTCAATTTTTATTGCTCCGCCTTGTATTTCGTAAAAGCGCATCAAAAGGTTTACTAGAGTGGTTTTCCCCGCGCCCGTAGGGCCAACAATAGCAATGGTACTGCCGGGGGTTACCGCTACGTTCATGTTTTCAATAAGCATAGAATCTTCACGGTAGCCAAAGGTTACATTCTCAAAGGTAACCTTTCCGTTTACCTGTGCAAGTTGTTTTGAATTTTCAGTATCGGGCACCTCTTCTTCTTCGTCTAAAAGCTCAAAAACACGCTCAGCGGAGGCAACGGCAGATTGCAGCATGTTTAATATATAAGAGATTTGCGTCATAGGCTCGGAGCACATATCTACATACTGAAAGAATGCCTGAATACTGCCGAGCGTAATTGTGCCCTGTACCGCAAAAATACCGCCAACAACTGCAACGACCGCATAACCGATTTTACCAATAAAGCGAATCAATGGCTCAATGGAAAAGGCGGTAAACTGCGCTTTTCGGTTGGCATTGCAAAGCTGTTCATTCACCTCTGCAAAGGCGTTGATGGTCTTTTCTTCGCCGCTGAAAGCCTTTACAACGACTTGCCCGGTAAAGGATTCTTCAATTAGGCTGTTTAGTTCGCCAAGGTGCTTCTGATTATCTGCAAAATGACCCTCAACCCTTTGCGCGATTTTGGTTGTTATTACCATAGAAAGCACAAGTGCCGCAAGCGTAATTAGGGTTAAAATAGGGTGTATGATCAGCATGATAATTACGCCTGCTACAATGGTTACGGCAGAGGTAATAAGCTGCATCAGCCCTTGCTGAAGGCTATCTGCTACCTTTTCAAGGTCACTGGTGGCACGGCTTAGCAAATCTCCCTTTTTATGGGCATCATAATACTTTAGGGGTAAACGGTTGAGCTTTTGGCTAATTTCTTTGCGAAGCCCCATTGTAAGGGTTTGCGCCACGCTAGCCATATGAAACTGCTGGAGATAAATAAATAGAGAGGTAAAAACGTAGACACCCAGCAGAATGAGGATGGTCTTTCCAATGGTAGTAATGTCTACCTGAAATTTGATGCCAGTTAATAAAGAGGCCTTTATGCCATCGGCCAACTGATTAATGATACTACCCATGATTAAAGGAGCCGCAAGGGTAAGTGCGGAACTAACGAGAACGGTAATGAGTATGACTAGCAGCTTCGTTTTTTGTTTGAACAAGTATTTTAATAGGCGTTTGGTGGTTAATTTTACATTTTTTGCTCGTTCTACGGAGTTATCCATCCCCATATCAAACCCGCTGATTTCTGGGCTGTTATTATCACTCATTTGTTTCACCTCCTAATGCTAGTTCTTCTTCCCGCAGCTGGGAAGCAGCTATTTGCTGGTATACATCGCAGTGCTTCATCAAATCTTTGTGCTTGCCAATGCCTGCAATTTTGCCGTCGTCCAGCACAATGATACGGTCTGCTCCCATAATAGTGCTAATGCGCTGTGCAACAATAATTAGGGTTGAATTCCCAACCTCCTCCTTGAGTGCCGCTCGTAGCTTTGCATCGGTTGAAAAATCGAGAGCAGAGAAGCTGTCGTCAAACACGTAAAACTCGGGTTTGCGGATAATGGCACGGGCAATGGCAATACGCTGTTTTTGCCCGCCAGAGAGATTCCCGCCGCCCTGTGCAACGGGGGAGCTGTAGCCATCCTCCATATTGATAATAAAGTCATGCGCCTGTGCAATTTTGGCGGCGTGCTCCATTTGCTGCTCGGTCGCGCTTGCCATGCCATAACAAATGTTTTCTGCAATTGTACCACTGAATAAAAAGGTTTTTTGAGGAACAAAGCCGATTTTATCTCGAAGCTCTTTTTGCTTCATTTCTCGAATATCTACACCATTTAGGAGAATGCTCCCACTTTCTATTTCATAGAATCGCAGAATCAGGTTTGCAATGGTGGATTTACCAGACCCGGTTCCACCAATAATCGCAGTTACCTCGCCCGGCTTTGATTCAAAGGTTAAGTTGCTTAATACAGCCTCCTCGGCATTTGGGTAGCGGAATGTAACGTCTTTAAATTCCAAGTGCGCGTGTTCTTGTGTTTTGGAAGAGGGAATTGTGGGGTCCGTTATGGTAGGCTCTATCGAGAGAACCTCATTAATTCGGGCAGCACAAGCTTGTGCACGCGGAATATACATGAACATCATAACGCCCATAATAAGAAAGATTAGAATCAAAAAACAATACTCGACCATGGCGATAATGTCACCAATGTGAATCGCTCCCTCAGCGGCGCGTACACCACCAATCCATAACACACCAATAATGCCACCGTTTATAATCAGCATTGCAATCGGCTGTAAAACAGCAATCATTTTATTAATTCGAATGTTGTTTTCAGCGTAATCAATCGCCGCACCATCAATACGTTCTTTTTCATAGCTCTCCCGGTGGAATGCGCGAATCACACGAACACCAATAATGCTTTCCCTTAGGATCCGGTTAATGTTATCCATTTTTAATTGGATTTGTTTAAAAAGCGGAATCACTTTTTTACCCAGTAGTGCGGCAGCCACTACAAAAATCACCATAGTTGCCACAATGATGAGCGACATTACCCGGTCTTTTGCAAATGCTAGGATAAGCCCGCTAACCGCCATCACTGGGGCGGGCAGCAAAAGCAGGACAAATAAAACGGCACTATCGCCAATAAGCGTTACATCGCTCGTTGCACGGGTAATCATGGATGCAGTACCGATTTTGTTAAAGTCGTTGAGCGAAAAGGTTTGCACCTTGGTGAAAATAGCCCCTCGAATGTCTCGAGCAAGTCTGGCAGAAATATCTGCTCCCAGGCGATTGCTCCAAACCGTTACCCCTCCGGTAAGAGCAGAAACAAGCAGCATGAACGCGCCTGTTTTGATGATGTAAGGAATATTACCGACTAAAATTCCCTTGTTTACAATATCTGCTGTGAGAGTAGGGACATACAGGGTTCCCACTGTCATCGTAAAGGTTAAAACAATGAGTGTGATTAATGCGACTTTATAAGGTTTTAAGAAACGAAAAAGCTGAATCATAAGTAACTCCCTGCTTGTAATAATTGATTTCGCTCTTTATAATAAGGTATAACGTAACCAGATAGTCAAGGGGGTATTTTAATTTTATTATGGCTAAATATTTAAGTGACTATTTTTCGACGGGTGAATTTGCAAAAATATGCGGAGTAAATAAAAGAACCCTTTTTCACTACGATGACATTGGACTGTTTCAGCCCGCCATTACCGATGAAAAAGGGTACCGTTATTATTCTTCCGAACAGTTCGATATTTTTCTGATTATCACGATGCTCAAAGAGCTAAGTGTTCCACTGCATGAAATGAAGCAGTATCTGGATGAAAGAACGCCGGAAAAATTGCAGGAATTATCTCGCCAGAAGATTGTAGAAATTGATCAAAAAATTGCAAAGCTTCACCAGATTAGGCACCTGCTGACAGAATCCATTCAGGTTACCGAGAAAGGGATTCATGTAGACGACCAACAGATTTTTCTGGAGGAACAGGAAGAAGAGTACCTGATTCTCAGCGATTTATTGTATGAGATTAGTACAAAGGATTCGATTCAGTGGATGCATGAATTCAAGCGCTTTGAAGACCAGGTTACTTCAGAAAGTACGTCTTTTGTAGGTACAATGCTGAGCCGAGAAGATATTCTAAATCGCAACTACTTTCATAATATTTATTTCTTTGCCAGAACAACGAAAAGGAGCGATGCTACTTTTATAAAACCCAAAGCTCTTTATTTAATCGCTTTTCACCGGGGAAGTTATAAAACAATTGGCGATACCTACGAAAGAATCAAAGGCTATTGTATTCAAAATTCTTTTCAAATCGGCGATTTTTCGTTTGAAGATAGCCTGTTTGATAATGTTTCTCAAAAAGAGGAAGACGGCTATTTAATGCAGATAAGTATTGCGGTTGAAAAGATAAAATAATTTGAAAACAACCTGCTTTTAAAGCAGCTTTTGTGCCCATTCTACTGCCTTGGCAGCATTTTCTTCAGGGTGTTTCTTGGGGTCTTGAAAGTCTATTTCGCCAATAAAATCATTATTAGGGATAGTGGCTTTTATAGTTGCCATACACTTTTTGGCTCCGCCGCCACCATGGGAGGCGAATAAAGCAATCCGTTTGCCGGTAATTTGGTATTTGCTGAAAAAGGTTTTTAAGGGAGGAGCAAAAGAACCGGCCCACACAGGTGTTCCTAGAATGATGGTGTCGTAGCGGCTTAAATCGATGGGGTCGTTTGTAAGTTCTGGTTTCTCTCCAAATAGAACACTTTTTCCGCCCCAAAAGAACTTTTGAAAGCCTTGCTTAGGGTATTCTTTGCTGGTTTTGAGTTCGGTTAAATCGGCACCTACCGTTTCCGCAATGGTTTTTGCAATCAGTTTCGTATTGCCTTCGAATGAAAAATAAACAACTAATGCAGCCATACATAAATCTCCTTTTCTATAATCATATTTTATGATTGCCTCTTCATCGGCTTCGGATTTTCCCCGGGGCCGATGTTTTAATACATATCTATAAGAGAATAAGGGAAGTGCAGCATTCTATTATTCGTTTTTTTCATTGTTTCTTTCGAGAATTCTTCGTTTGGCTTCCTCTGCCCACTTTTCCATAGCGGAATAAACATAAACGCCGCACAGAGCCGTGAGCTGGCTGTAAAAACACTCCACTTCTTCCGAACGTTCATCCATTTGTACCATGTAACTGTTCATTTCTTGAACGAGCCTTTTGTTTCGAGTTTTAAACTCATCCAGATGGGTGAGCAGTGTTTGTGTTTCCGCATTTTTACCAAATGAGATTTTAAGCAGTATTTCGTAGCGCAGCTTCTCTATTTGCGGCTCTTTTTTCAGCCAGTTGGTTAGCTCGAGCCGACCAGCGTCGGTAATCTGGTATATAATTTGCCCGCGTCCATTTTCGAACTTCGCCTCCGGTTCGCAGTTGGCATACCCTTCGGCAACTAGCTTTTTTAAGGTTGGGTATATTTGCCCGTAGCTCTCCTGCCAAAAATAGCTGTATTCGTTTTCAATCCACTTTTTTATGGTATAGCCGGTTTGCGGCGAGTGCGCCAAAATACCCAGTATTACAAATTTTGATAGTCCTGTGTTTTCTCTGATGACAAAACCCTCCTCTATAATATATCATTATGATACATCCAGTTTTATAAAATGTCAATTAAATAGTTGACATTTAGTCAGTACTGAGTATACTATAAATAGTCAGTGCTGACTAAAAGGAGATATAAACATGATTCCACTTTATATTTTGGGCCTTTTACTGCGTTTTGGCCCGCAGCATGGGTATCAGATTAAAAAAATGCTGGAGGAGCAGCTGGAAGATTTTACGCAAATTAAGCTGCCAACGGTGTATTATCATCTAGAAAAAATGCAGGCCAAAGGGTTAATTACCGCCCATAGCGATAAACAGGGCGCACGGCCAGAAAAAACAGTGTATGAAGTAGGGGAGGCAGGCGCCGCGCACTTTCAGGAGCTTCTGTTACAATCACTAAAAATAGAGTACCGCCCAACCTTTGACATTGACGGTACCATTTATTTTTCCGATTCTCTAAAGGAAGGTGCTTTGGCGGAGAGCCTGAGTGCTCACATAGATAATCTACAAGCAATAATTGCGGGTCTTGAAACACATTGCAACGAAACCTTAGGGTATATTCCCGCGCAATATAGAACCTCTGCAAAAATAATTTTTGACCATCATCTTCTGCATTATAAAGCAGAGCTGGAATGGGCATTGCAATCTCGAAACAGCTTAATAGAGGAGGCAAAGAAATGATGAAATTGCGAGTGATTGAAACGAACGAGGGAATTCAGAACGAAGTAACCGTAGAAATGTTCGACCAATTTGCACGCGGTATGCGCGACAAGGGATGGAACGGCGTAGACGCTATGGCGGCCTCCGGTCTTACTGGCGGCAATATGCTAGAGCTTGGACCAGGGCCTGGCTATGTAGGGTTAGAGCTGGCAAAAAAGCTGAATGCGGTTAGCCTTACCGGGTGTGAAATTAGCCCCGCTATGATTCAATTTGCAGAAAAAAACGCCACAGAGTACGGAATTAAAGCCAACTATGTTCTAGGGAACTGCATGGAGCTGCCGTTTGAGGACGAAAGCTTTGATACGGTTTTCTCAAATGGCTCATTGCATGAGTGGGAGAATCCTATTCGTGCATTTAATGAGATTTACCGGGTGCTTCGCACTGGCGGTCGGTACTGTATTACGGATTTGCGGCGCGACGTACACCCGCTGAAAAAGGCGATGATATTCTCTTCTACCCAACCAAAAGAAATGCGCCCCGGATTTATCAGCTCATTAAATGCCGCATATACCATATCTGAAATTACAGAGCTTTTGCGCAACACTGACCTGAACAAAGCAACGGTTACTGCCGATTTTTTTGGTCTTTGCATCTGTGGGGGAAAGTGAGTGCTTTAACTTATTTATATGTTAAAAAAGAAGTGGTTCTAATCTCATTTGAGATAGAGCCGCTTCTTTTCATGATGATATAAGTAATACATTATTTTGCCGGCACGCTATGGTTCAAAAAGTAATCAATGTCTTTTGCAATGTGGAGGAGTGCATGCCCCGCACCGGGTATCATTTGCACCTCTGCGTTGGGTAGCAGGGTGTTAATTCGTCTTTCGGTTTGTTCGGCATAAAGCATGGTGTCCTTTTCCCCCAGGATACAAAGCACAGGCATGGTTAGTTTGCAAATTTCTTTGCTCTTAAACAAAGGAATTTTCTCAAGCCTTGGTTTAAAATGCCTTGCAATTGATGTGGTGTAATGAATTGCCGATTTTGGTGGGATTACATCGCCGTATAAAGAGTGAGCAATGATGAACCTGCCCTGTTTACCGAGTAGCATAAGCGGCAGCGATTTTAGCATAAATGAGGCTCTTTGTTTCCCGAATCCGGATGGATTAATCAGTACAAGCTGCGATACCTTTTGAGGGTAACGAATGGCATACGCTGCCGATAAGTGACCTCCCAAAGAAATGCCCACAAATGCCGCTTGGGGAAGATTTAACCCTTTCAGAACATCATCGAGCCAATCCGTATAGGTTTCATTGGCAATCGAAAGCTGATTCTCTGCGCTTTTCCCTGGCTCGCCAGGAATGTCGATGCAATACACACAGTGGGAATTGCATAGCTCCCTTACGGTTGTCATCCACATGGCAGAGTTAGAACCGGAGCCATGCAGCAAAATCACCGGTGGGTTTTGTTTCTCTCCGCTTTGCAGCACAAAGGTGTGCCCTAAGCACGTAATGATAAAATGCTGTTCATAAGCTACCGGCCACCGAGAAAGCATGTTGTTATAGGCATTTAAAACGGCGGTTCGTCCTTTTTCTGTTTTGTAAATGTTATGGTTACCCATGCGTTAAACCTCCTGTATACCCATTAACCATTGCTCTGCCTCGTCAGTAGAGTAAAAAAACCGGTACTCATTGCTTTTATTTGCTTCCAACATCATTTCGCGGAAGCGCAGAGGTAGCTCGAAATTTTCCTCCAATACAAAAGCTGTTCGAATTTGGTAATTCACAAGCTTTTGCAGAATTCCTCCGGCAGAGCCGGAAGAGAGCTGAAAAAATTTACCGGAGAGTGCCTGTGAGGGAATACAAAGATTGTTTGTATTGTTTTCGGCACATAGACACATTAGGTCTATGGCGTGTTGTTCTGTTTCAATACGGTTTTCAGCGGTAATAATATTAAGGTAGCTCCCTGCGTTACAGGGGATGATATGATACGTTACATTCATGTTTGCGTTGCTCCTTTTTTAGTTTGCTCCAGCAATTCAGTTCGTACAGACTTTACCCAGTCAATTTCGAATTTGCAGGATGAAATCGCATTTTCAGCCATTTTGTTCCATAAAAAAATTTCTTTTTCATTACGGTCGGGGTAACCCTTACGCCGCTCGTGTTTTTCTTTTTGGTAGGCAAGCTGAAGAGTAAGCTCTTCTTCATATTTGCAAAGCAGCTGCATTGTCTCTTCATCATTCAAAACACCGGACCATGCAAGCTGAACAAAAAATGCTTTCTTAAATTCCGGCGCTTCCGGTACGGTGAGTACCCAATCTTTTAAAGCATTTTGACCCTTATCGGTAATGGTATATGTTTTTTTGGAGGGTCCACTTTTCGGCTGCTCCAAGATTGAGCTAACAAGGCCATCTCCAAGCAATTGAAGTAGAGATTTATATATTTGATTATTATTACCGCTCCAATATAGAATTGCCGAATCTTCCATCAGCTTTTTTATATCATACCCGGTTAAAGATTTCCAACTCAAAAGACCTAAAATTGCGTATTTAATCGACATTGTGATTCCTCCTGTTATAGTAGCCATATGTTAAAAGTAACATATGGTGTTCTATTTGTCAATTTATTTTTTAATTTAAATATTAAAGAGGGATTGCTTTTAGCTTCCGCTTTCTAAAATTAAAGAATAAAACCTGACCGAAGGTGTCAAGTTATGCTATGTATAATAACAATAAATAAGAGAAGGGGGTATATGAGATGAAGCACGAGTGGAGAAAGCATGAAAAAGAAAGATACGGCGCAAAACAAACTGCTAGAATTGTGACAATTCCGTTGCAAAAATTTATTATGATAAGTGGTAAAGGCAACCCAAACGAGGCTGATTTTTCAGACAGAGTTTCAGCATTATACACATTAGCATATGCAATTAAAATGGGGTATAAATCTGCAATTTTGAGTAAAGAAATTGTAAGCGATATATTGGATTTTACGGTCTACCCACTTGAGGGAATCTGGAAGCAAAAAGAAGGAGCAGAGCTGGTAAAAGAAAATTTGGAGTACACCATTATGATTTGTCAGCCCAATATTATAACAGATGAAATGGTACAGGAAGCATTAGAACGAGTGAAAAGAAAGAAGCCGAATCCGCTGTATGAAGAGATTAACTTTGAGGCAATGCAGGACGGTAAATGTATTGAAATTTTGCATGTTGGCTCGTTTGATGATGAACCGGCTTCTTTTAGTAAAATGGATGAATTCGCAAAAGAAAAAAGTTTAACGCGTGTGGGTGATTCTCATCGAGAAATTTATTTAGATAATGCAAATCGCGTTGAAGTAAGCAAACGCAAAACTATATTGAGGTATTGTGTAACGTAAATAAAATGGATTGTTCCTCCATATTAGAACAAATAATAAACCTCTCATTACGGTACATAATGAGAGGTATTCTGCAATAAAAGGCTAGAAAGTGCTGGACTTTAATGAAATAAAATGTTCCTCTTGACATAAAATTTTTATTCGGCTACGCTTTAAACAAGAGATGGCGCCAACTCTCAATTCAATAAAATGGAGAGTTAAATATGTATCATGTTAGATGCAGCGGAACACATTATGAAGCAGGGTACCGTTGGGGGTGCCTTGTACGCAAGAACGGAAAAAAGCTGGATTCTTGCCCAACCTTTGCGCTTACAGAGGAAACTTATGCTTTTGCAAAGGAATGTGTGACGGAATACGAAACGCATTTCCCAGAGGTGTTGGACGAAATAAAGGGCATCGCAGAGGGAAACGGGGTCCCGGTAGAGACTCTGCAAGCCTTGCTGTTCAGTATGTACTGCTTTTCGTTTGATAACAAATGCACCTGCTTTGCTTTTCGCACTCCGGATGAAATTGTATTTGCCAGAAACAGCGATTTTCTAGTAAGCCTTGAAAAGCTTTATATGAACTGCCTGTACCGCCTAGAGGGAGCCTTTGCCTTTAATGGCAACACAACTGCCTTTGTACAAATGGAGGATGGAGTCAATGAGCATGGCTTAGCAGTTGGATTAACCTTTGTGTACCCTCATGTTCGAAAGCCTGGGCTTAATTCGGGAATGCTGGTGCGCTGCCTGCTTGAGAAATGCCGCACTACCGCACAGGCAATTAATTTGCTGCACTCCCTGCCAATTGCCTCAGCACAAACGCTTACCATCGCAGACAAAAGCGGCGAAATCGCCGTAGTGGAATGCAACCCCGTAGCCATTGAGGTGATTCGTCCTCGTGAGGGAGAGGGATTTGTAGCAACGGCAAATAACTTTAATTCTGCTCCCATGTATCCGTTCCGAAATCCGGACATTGACGATTGGAGATCCGATGAGCGCTATCAAACCGCGCGAAATGCGTTGGAGCAAAACAGGGAAAGCTATACGGTACCGTTTGCACAGGACATCTTAGCCGGGAAATACGGCTTTATGTGCCAATATGACCGAAAGAAAAATGCCGACACGGTTTGGTCGGTGGTATATGATCTCAAGCGTAAGCAAATCTGGAGGGTGGAGGGCAACCCAGCCCGAAAGCCTTTTGAAGAAGATAAAAGAATGAAGCTCGAATATTGAGTTTTCGAAATGATTGTTCCATAGATGAATGGATAAAAAATATACGTAGAATTTTGAGAGAGAGAAAGCCGAGGATTCGCCTGAATGAAAAATGACCGTTTGTTTCAGCTATTGTATTTGCTTTTGGAAAAAGGGACTTATACGGCGCCGGAGCTTGCACAAAAGCTAGAGGTGTCGGTGCGTACCGTGTACCGCGACGTAGAGGCACTCTCTATGGCGGATATACCGGTTTGTACTACGGTGGGCAAGGGCGGCGGAATCTCACTTATGCCGGGGTACACCTTTGAGAAAGCACTGCTTTCCGGCGAAGAACAGAACCAGCTTCTGTTTGCGGTGCAAAGCCTTCAGGCAGCCGACCAAGAGGTTGGTGCACTGCTCAGCAAGCTGGGCTCGGCATTTCAAAAGCCCACACAAAATTGGATTGAAGTAGATTTTTCACGCTGGGGAATGCGGCGAACCGATACCGCCCGTTTTGAGCTGCTAAAGAATGCGATTCTGGGGAAGCAGGAGCTTTCACTGCTATATTGTGGAACAAATGGAGAAACCAGCGAGAGAGTGGTTCATCCTCTCAAGCTAATTTATAAGGACAAGTATTGGTATTTGCAGGCTTTTTGCCTGAAAGCACAAAATTACCGCGTGTTTAAGGTTGGCCGTATCATTGATATGAGCACCACGGGAAAAATATTTGAGCAAGAGTATACCCAGGCCTTTCCATCTTCCATTGAAATGCCAATGGAGAGCGGTAACGGTGTTACTCTAAAATTACTATTTTCCAAACGTGTATCTTTTCGGGTATATGATGAATTTGAGCATAGCAGTATAACACCGCTCGAAGATGGCAGCTTACAAGTTGAGGTTGTCTTCCCTCCGGATGATTGGGTGGTAAGCTATTTAATCTCATTTGGAACTGAGGTTACCATTCTTGCACCCGAAGAAATAAAGGCACGGGTGGCGAATGAAGCAGAGAAAATTTGTTTGCAACATAGAACGTGACATGCAGTTGTCAGCTTTTGAGTGATACAATAATCTTACGAAACAATTATTTGGAAGGAGATTATAAAATGGAACAGAAATTTTGCCAATGCTGTGGAATGCCAATGGGAACCGGAGAGGATCTATACGGTACAGAGGCAAACGGCAATAAAAGCGAAGATTATTGTAGCTACTGTTATGAAAACGGCCAGTTCACATTTAACGGCAGCATGGAGGAAATGATTGAAATCTGTGTGCCGCCTATGGTAGAAAGTAACTCTTTTATGAATGCCGAGCAGGCACGCGGTATGATGCACCAATTCTTCCCGATGCTTAAGCGTTGGAAGAAGGACTAAGTATTGTTTGCAAATCTTAGCTTGCGGTCAGCTTCTTCCTGGGGAGTGAAATAGGATGCACTATAAACAAGTAAAATCAATTTTATCTCCCAAAAACGGGATGAACTTATACCGTGGCTGTACCCATGGGTGTATCTACTGCGATTCCCGCAGTGATTGCTACCAAATGCAGCATCGTTTCGAGGATATAGAGGTAAAAGCAAATGCAATTACCCTACTGGAAGAAGCACTGCTAAAAAAGCGAAGCCGCTGTATGATTGCAACCGGTTCGATGAGTGACCCCTACCTTCCACTTGAAAAAACGGAGCAACTAACGCGCCGCAGTCTTGAACTGATTGACCGCTATGAATTCGGCTTTTCGGTCATCACAAAATCAGACCTAATTTTACGAGACATTGACTTGCTGCAAAGCATCCACCGGAAAGCAAGGTGTGTGGTCCAAATGACGCTCACCACCTACGATGAAGCGCTGTGCCGTAAGCTCGAGCCAAATGTAGCGACTACGGCACGGCGCTTTCAGGTGCTAAAAGAGCTGCAAAAAGCGGGAATTCCCACCGTAGTTTGGATGACCCCCATTCTGCCGTTCCTCAATGACACCAAACAGAATATTCAAGGGTTGTTGGAGTATTGCGGGGAGGCTGGTGTACAGGGGATATTAACGTTTGGTATGGGGCTAACGCTAAGAAGCGGTAACCGGGAGTATTATTACCAAAAGCTAGACGAGCATTTCCCCGGTGTAAAAGAGCAATATATTCGGAAATACGGCACAAGCTACCAGCTTGGCCTACCCAATTCCCATGAGCTTGACGCCATAGTAGCAAACTTTTGCAGAAAAAACCATATGCGCTTTGAAACGAGTTCGGTGTTTGAGTACCTTACTCATTTTGACGATTCCGGTGGGCAGCTTTCCTTATTTGATGCACAATAGTTTAAAATCGGGGCGATGTTTTTCGCCCTGATTTTTTTTGCTTTTCATTATTCATATTTTTATTATTAGAATATAGAATTTCCAAATACTGGTAGTTATGGTATACTGTGCTTACTTTTCGCTGAACAGAATTTTTGTTAACATATCCTTTTATTACAATAGAAATCAAATGGTATGGGAAGTGAAAGCATGCCCAGTTCATCCAATCAAAAAATGAAGCTGCTGTATTTGATGCGTATTTTTTTGGAACGCACAGATGCAGACCACTCGATGTCCATCCAAGAGCTAATAGCGGCACTGGCGGAGTATAAGATTTCTGCCGAGCGAAAATCGATTTATTCCGATATTGAGCTGCTGCGGGAATTTGGGCTCGACATAGAAATGAAGAGAAGCAAAACGGTTGGCTATTACGTTGACGCGCGAGAGTTTGAATTGCCAGAGCTAAAGCTGTTGGTTGATGCCGTGCAAAGCTCCCGTTTTATTACCGCAAAAAAAAGCAATGAGTTAATCCGAAAGCTAGCGGCTTTAACAAGCAAGCCGCAGGCAAGCCAGCTTTGCAGACAAGTGTACGCTACATCTCGACCCAAAACCATGAACGAAAGTATCTACTATAACATTGATGCCATTCATACCGCAATTCAGTCGGGCTATAAAATATGCTTTCAATATTTTGATTACAATGCTTATAAGGAGCGGGTTTACCGCAAAGAGGGTGAAAACTATTGCCAAAGCCCCATCGCACTGTGCTGGGAGGACAATAAATATTACCTTATCTGCTACAGTTCCAAATACGAAAATTTTGCGAACTACCGTGTAGACCGAATGAGCAATGTAACCGTTTGCGAAGAGACCGCACAAAAACCGCAGGATTTTGATGTAACAGAGTACACAAAGCAAATGTTTGGCATGCACAGCGGTGAGTTGGTAACGGCTACCCTGCGGTTCGAGCAAAGCCTTACAAATTCTGTTATGGACCGTTTTGGTCCCGACGTCCCTTTCTGCAAAAAGGGTGATTATATTGAAATTTGTGTGGAAGTTTTGAGTAGTCCCGTGTTTTTTAGCTGGATGTTCCAGTTTGGCGACAAGGCAGAAATCGTAGCCCCCAAAAGCCTTATCGCTTCTATGAAAGAGTTATTGCAGCAGCAAGCGGCAAAGTACCAGCAATAAAGAAAAAGGGCATTCCCGATGAATACTCGGGAGTGCCTTTTTTCTACAAACAGCTTACACGGCAGTTGCTTCACTTGCCTTGAAATGGTATGATTACAAAAGAAAAAACGTGCCGTAGCATCACCGTAAAAAATGGCGTAGCGGCTTTTTAATAAATGGGTATTGGGGAGCAATATGAAACGACTGGCAGTTGGAATTTTGGCTCATGTAGACGCAGGGAAAACCACTCTTTCAGAGGGGCTGCTTTATACCTGTGGGCGCCTGCGGCAATTGGGACGAGTAGACCATAAAAATGCTTTTTTAGATACAGAATCCTTGGAGCGGGAACGTGGAATCACCATCTTTTCCAAACAGGCGGTTCTGCCAATCGGGGATTTGGAAGTAACCCTGCTCGACACACCGGGGCATGTGGATTTTTCCAGCGAGATGGAGCGCACCTTGCAGGTGCTTGATTACGCAATTCTTGTCATTAGTGGTGCAAGCGGGATTCAAAGCCATACCAGAACCCTCTGGCGGCTTCTTAGTCGCTACCAGATTCCGACCTTTCTTTTCATCAACAAAATGGATTTACCCGGGACAGAGCGAGAGCATGTATTGCAGGAGTTAAGAGCCTCTCTTTCGGAGGGCTGTGTGGATTTTGGAGCAAAACAAAGCGGCGATGAGTGGATGGAAAACATTGCAGTGTGCGACGAAGAAGCGATGAGCCGTTACTTAGAGAAAGGCTCGCTTTCCAATTCAGAGATTGCCGAGCTTATTGCAAGTCGTAAGGTGTTCCCTTGTTATTTTGGCTCTGCCTTGCGCCTGCAAGGGTTAGAAGAGCTAGTGAAGGGATTTTCCTCCTACACAAAGCTACCGCAATACCCGCAGAATTTTGCCGCACGTGTATTCAAAATTACCCGTGATTCGCAGGGAAACCGTTTAACGCATGTAAAGGTAACGGGCGGTACCCTGCGTGTAAAAATGCCGCTAAAAACGCAGGATAGCGAAGAAAAGGTGGATCAAATTCGCATTTACTCCGGCGCGAAATATCAGTCAGTGGAGCAAGCACCTGCCGGAACCATCTGTACAGTAACGGGGCTGAACCAAACCCGTGCAGGGCAGGGGCTGGGGGAACAGCACGCGGGGGAGGCACCCGTACTCGAACCCATGCTAACCTACCGGGTTTTATTGCCTCAGGGGTGCGACCCCCACGGTGCCATGCAAAAGCTAAGTGTACTAGAGGAAGAAGACCCACAGCTTCACTTGGTTTGGAACGCACAGCACAGTGAGATTTCACTGCAACTAATGGGTGAGGTTCAGCTCGAGATTTTAAAAACACTCATATTCGAACGCTTCGGCCTAAGCGTAGAGTTTGGGTCGGGAAGTATTGTGTATAAAGAGACCATTGCCGCACCCGTTGAGGGGGTGGGACATTATGAACCACTGCGCCACTATGCCGAGGTGCATCTTCTGCTGGAGCCGGGAGAGAGAGGGAGCGGTGTTCAGGTTTTTTCCTCCTGTCCCGAAGATTTGCTCGGCCGAAGCTGGCAGAGGCTGGTTTTAACACACTTGGAGGAGCGGGTTCACCGCGGTGTTTTAACCGGAGCTCCTATTACTGACCTGCGTATTACGCTGGTGGCAGGGCGCGCCCATGTAAAGCATACGGAGGGCGGCGATTTTCGCCAAGCCACCTACCGCGCTGTGCGGCAAGGGTTGATGAGTGCCGAAAGTATTCTGTTAGAGCCATGGTACGATTTTCGTTTGGAGCTTCCTGCGGAAAATGTAGGACGCGCCATGACGGATATTCAGCGCATGGGTGGGAGCAATACCCCGCCGGAGCCGGAGGGAGAGCTGACTCTCCTTACAGGCAGTGCGCCCGTGGCTGGCCTGCGAGACTATGGTCGAGAGGTATTATCTTATACCAGGGGCAGGGGAAAGCTGTCTTGCTTTTACCGCGGCTATGAGCCGTGCCAAAATGCACAGGAAGTGATTGCAGAAATTGGCTATGAGGCGGAGCGTGACCTTGCGCATCCGGCAGATTCCATTTTCTGCACTCACGGAGCAGGTTTTTCCGTACCGTGGAATAAAGTGCGGGAATACATGCATGTTGAGAGCGGCTGGCAAAGTGGTGGTGAGGCAGAGCAAGAGAAAGCGGTTTTACCTATTCCGGGGAGAGTACCTGCATCTTACACAGGTGGTTTGGAGCAGGATAAGGAATTGCAAGAAATATTTGAGCGCACCTATGGCCCGGTAAAGCGGCGCGATAGGATGCCGCAAAAACCGGTTATGGGGGCAATTTCGCCTGACAGACCCACTGAGCCGATTCGCCCAATTGCAACCGGACCGGAATACCTGCTGGTAGACGGTTACAATATAATTTTTGCATGGGACGAGCTAAAAACAGTGGCTCGCGAAAGCCTCGATACCGCACGGAAGCTGCTGATGGATTTGCTCAGCAATTACCAAGGCTACCGCCAGTGTGAGGTTATTTTGGTGTTTGATGCGTACCGTGTTCCGCGGAATACCGGCGAGGTGCAGCGTTACCATAATATTAGTGTGGTATATACCAAGCAGGCAGAAACCGCCGACGCATACATTGAGAAAACGACCTATGAGCTAGCGCGCAAATACCGTGTTCGTGTTGCAACCTCTGACGGCATGGAGCAGATGATTATTCTGGGGCATGGGGCACTTCGGGTGTCTGCCCGCATGTTCCACCAAGAGGTGGAGGCAGTAGGAGGGCAAATTGCGGAGCTACTCGCTCAGATTAACCGAACGGAAAAGTCACTCCCAGTTCAGGCTGCATACCAAAAGGCGCAAAGCAGTAAGGAGACAAAACCGAAGAAAAGTCTTTCTTAAATTACGGTAGATTGGTTGACGTAAGGAAGCATCCGTTCTATAATAAATTCGAAAATAGAAATAACGGCGGTTGTTGAATGGTATTTTCAATAAGCCTTTCCCAAAAGTGGGAAACGGTGTTAGAACGCAATTAAAAAGGAGCGGTTAAAAATGGATGCAACGTGCGCATATTGTGTGGAAGGCGAGCTGCTAGATAAGTTTGGTATTAAAATTTGTGAGCTCGATACCTCAAAGGTATATTTGTTCAAAGAGCAATCTCATGAGGGACGAGTGGTCGTCGCTCATAAAAAGCATGTGAGTGAAATGATTGAGCTTACCGACGAAGAGAGAAACGCTTATTTTGCGGAAGTTAACCGTGTGGCAAAGGTGATACACCAGTTGTTTCACCCGGAAAAGGTAAACTACGGCGCATATGGAGATACTGGCCACCACCTGCATTTTCATTTGGTTCCAAAGTACCGTGATGGAGCTGAGTGGGGCGGTACATTTGCCATGAATCCCGACCAGGTTTATTTTGATGAGAAGAAAAACGCAGAGCTTATCAGCCGCATTCGCGAAGCACTTTTGGCAGACTAATTTCATTTTATAGTATATAATTTTAGAAAGTGTTTTTCTAAAGAAGATACAAAAAGAAGCTTATCAACATTATTTAAAAAAATGTTGATAAGCTTCTTTCTTATTATTATAAGATTAGTATTTTTAGATATTTTGCAGGCTCTGCTCAATATCTTCTATAATATCCTCTATATTTTCAAGACCAACCGAGAAACGAATCATACCGGGGTTAATACCGGCGGCTACCAGCTGTTCATCGGTTAACTGGCGGTGGGTTGCACTGGCAGGGTGCAGTACGCAGGTGCGAATGTCTGCCACATGCACTTCAATGGAAGCAAGCTTTAGGCCATCCATAAGCTTTACAGCATTGTCTTTGCCACCCTTAATGATAAATGTGATAACGCCACTTGTTCCTTTTAGGTACTTTTTCGCCAAAGCGTGGTATTTGTCTCCCTCTAAACCGGGGTAAATGACTTTCTCAATTTTGTCAGAGGCTTCCAGATATTTTGCCACGGCAAGTGCATTGTTGCAGTAGCGCTCCATGCGCACAGCAAGTGTTTCAAGCCCTAAATTTAACAGGAACGCAGAGTTTGCCGCTGGGTAAGCACCGTAATCGCGCATAAGCTGCATTCTGGCTTTAATAATGTATGCCGCTTTACCGTAGTTCCCTACATAAGTAATGCCATGGTAAGATTCATCCGGCTCGGTAAAATCTGGGAATTTACCGTTCGTCCAGTCAAAGTTGCCGCTGTCTACAATTACGCCGCCAACCTGCACAGCGTGGCCGTCCATATACTTTGAAGTAGAGTGCACGATAATATCTGCACCAAATTCAAACGGCTTGCAGAGAATGGGCGTAGCAAAGGTGTTATCTACAATCAAAGGAATGCCGTGGCTGTGCGCAATGCGGGCAAACTTTTCAATGTCGAGCACGCTTAAAGCAGGGTTCGCGATGGTCTCACCAAAAATAAGCTTGGTGTTTTCACGCACAGCGGAACCAATGGTCTCTTCATCCGCATCGGCATCCACAAAAATACATTCAATGCCATAGTTTTTCAAAGTTACAGCAAACAGGTTTAAGGTTCCTCCGTAGATTTGAGAGGTGCTAATGAAGCTGTCTCCCACTTTACAAAGGTTTAAAATAGCAAGAAGGGTAGCGGCCTGACCAGAGGAAGTGCACATAGCACCTACTCCGCCCTCCAGCTCCGCAATTTTTTGCTCCACTGCCATCACTGTTGGGTTGGCAAAACGCGAATAAATGAGAGCTTTGGTCGGCTCATCGAAAACGTCTCCCACCTCTTGGGTAGAATCGAATACATAGGTGGTGCTTTGAACAATGGGAACCATTTTCGGCTCCGAATTTTTGGGTGTATACCCGCTGTGAATGCACTTTGTTTCGTCCCTCATGCTAGTTTTCCCTCCTGGTTAATAGTAAATCTGCGAGAATGGTTTTCCGAATAGGCTTATCATACCGTATAGAAGAGCCAGTTTGCAAGCCGATTTGTGATTGCTATGCGATGAAAGCCTTACTTTGGCAGGGGTTAGGTATTGGTAGATACGGTGTCCCAATCGTCGTTATCGGTGTTTTTCCCAATCAGCCAATTAAGCCCCCAATGCCGCTCTACCACTACGCTGGAGTTCAGGCCGGCAGGTGCTTCTTTACCGTGTATACGGGCTTCCACGCATGCCCAGTCGTAGCGGAATATCAAATCGGCTTCATCTAAAATTTCTTCTATACTGCGGGGTGAGGTGCTTTGTAAAAACTCCTCAAAGCTATTGCAGGAGCTTACGACTTCAATAGCATGCTCACAGTCACAAATTTGGTCTGGGTACTTTAGCTCATTCACTAGCCCCAGTGCCCAAATCAACGGCCAATAGGCTTCGTATTTCCAACCTAAATTAACAGCATCCTGTTTTGCTGGCTCACCAAAGAATATCTTTCTCTCTGCGGGGGTCAATTCTTCGGTAACGCCATAGGTCTCAAGCATGGAATGAAAAAATTTGCGAGATTCCTCTACGTCTCCATCGTGGGCAAGGTCGCAGGCGACCTGCACACTGAGCAGGCACGCAATGGCACGCTTTGCAATTTCTTCTGGAGTACGTGGGGTTACATCGATTTCAATGACTGGAAGATGCTCAATGTAAGGAACACCCTTTTCTTTTAAAATAGCAATGGAGCGCGCTTTACGTTCCTCCTGCTCAGGAGTAACCGATTCCCTGTCATAAGGAGGAGGGGGCTGCTGTGCTTGCTGCTTTTGCAGTTCCTCTGCCTGTTGCATCCAGTACGCACGAATCTTTTCAACCATTTGAATCGATTTTTCTACGGCCGTTTTAGAATCATACGGTTCCATTTCGCTAAACACATGCCCGCAGTGCTCGGTATCGCCAGGCTCATAGCCTCCGCAAACACCCAGTAGCCATTTGCCTAGAAAGCCTTTCTTGTATTTAAAGATATAGTAATGGTACTCATGTAAGTCAAATTCACCAGCACATTCTATTTTTGAGGGAGGTGCGCCGAGCTCGTGTTCATCCGCCAGCCATGCGGTCATGGCCTGCATAGCGCTTTGCATTTGATTCTGATCCATGGTTGCGCTCCTTTTCTGTGGTTTGAGTTGTTAGTATATTACCATATATTTCTTTTTAATAAAAGGAGGATGACAGAAAACGCATTGACAGCACACAAAAGGAGTGTTACAATCTATTACCAATGGTAATTACCACTGGTAATAGATTGGAGCGAGTAACTTTGGCGATCCGCAAACCCATCACAAAAGAACAGATAATTAATAGAACACTAGAGCTGCTGCAAAACCGACGCGATGTGCAGAACCTGAACATGCGTGAAATTGCGCGGGATTTGGGCTGCGCCCATACAAATCTGTATAACTATTTTTCATCGTATACAGAGCTATTGTGGGAAGCGCACGCTACGTGCATGGAGAAAATGTTAGAACAAATCTGCATGGCAGTTCACACAACGCTTGCACCGGAGTGTAAATTGCAGGCTTTTTTTAATGCCGTGGTGCGAGTGTATTTAGAAAATACGGGTTGGTTCCGCCTTGTTTGGCTTGAGTATTTGGGGGAGCAGCAGCCAGAGAGCAATATGCTTGCGGTGGCAGCAGCCCGAGGGCAAATGAACGGTATGGTGGCACAAATATGGCAAGGGCTAAGCGGAAGGCCGCCTGTTGCTACGAAATTAGAGGAGACAGTGCATTTTGTACACTGCTATATTGTCGGAGAGATTTCGAATTATATTTCTGGACGCCGCCTTATTAAAGAGGAAGAGGAATTTTGTCATTCCGTTGTTCGCCAAGCGGTGCAAAGCACTATGTTACTGTTAAAGGAGGAGTGATGTGTTTTGGGGTTTGAGTTAGGATTTTTAAATCAGGGTTTAATCCTAAAACAAGCGGTAGGGGACATTTTAAAGTGTAATGAAATCTCTGCCCATTTTGGTTTGCAGTTAACAGAACAGCAGGCAGTACAGCTGGTGGAAACCCGCTCATTTGCACTAAAAAGAGAGGGGAGAATTGAACTTGGCGGAGGGGTCATACAAAAACTCATTTACGCATTTAGTGACTCTCCGTACCTGATGAACCAAAATTATGAGTCTACGCTTCACGAACTTGTGGAGCTGTTTTATTTTTATAAGAATGAAACGGAAGACCGCATTAGCGATGACGAGCTAATTGACTATATGAAACAGGCTTATGATGGCCCCTGTGCGGGTTCTTTGCAGCTTTTGGCAGGCAGGGAGCTGTACCGCCTTGCAGAAAATATACGGTGGGGGAGGCCTGCCGAATACAACGAGGATTTGAATGATAACGAAGAGGAGGATGAAGAATGAACTCGCTGGAACGAATTAGCCGAATTGACCGTTCACAGCTTAGTGGTGCACACTTTGTTTCCTCCTTGCTTGAGCAGGCCTACCATACCGAAGTGCTAACGGTGGCGCAAATCGAGGCTATACAACTGGCGTGCCTTTCGGTTTTGGCTCGCCAAACCCAGCTATATAATGGGCTTGATAGCAGCTCGGTTCGGGTGGAAGAGGCAGAGGGAATTATGGAATCCATCTTGTTTACCATAGGTATTGCCCTTAAAGAATATGAGAATCCTGACGATGCCGCCCAAGCACTGCTTAGCGATGGCGCAGAGGCTTTGTTTCTTCGCGGCAGCAAAAAAATAGACAGACTACTCAAAACAACAAAGCTGATACATGTGAGCTTGCTGCGCCGCCTCTTTGTTACGCCGAATGTGTTTTACCGCTCAACCCTCGAAGATGGTATCAACGGCTTTTTTAAGCTGTACCGCCCGCAGTTTTCGGCACAACAAATCCATATTACGGCAGATTACCCATTGCTGCAGCCCGTAGAGGATTTAGCCGGTATTGAATTGATACGGGAGTATTTAGAACGGGCAGACAGTGAAAACCAGTTTTGCGCCTGTTTTAACCCGGCTGCGGTGGATGCACTTTTTTGTGGATTGCCGATCGACTACCGGGAGCTTCCTGTGAATCTATGCGGCCCTGTTCTCACTGCGGCAATTGGTTGTGCATTGTGCGGGAAAAACTTTTATACCCTGAGCGTTTCGCAGCAGGATTTGCTCTTCTTGAGGGATAAACTAATTCCAATGCCAAAAGAAGAATTATTGCAACTTTTTGAGGCTGTGTTCCATAAAATTTGCGAAGCACTGTCTCTGCCGGAGAGAACAAAGGAATATCTTATGGCGGCATTGCCCGGTATAACGGTTGAGGTAGAGAATGCGGTTCACAACAATACCATGAGCAGTATTTTTTATATAGCGCGTATTCGGCAGAGTGGAAAACGCTCGTAAATTGTTAAGCTTTGCAAGAGGCAATGCCCCAAGTAAATAGACGTTGGGTACTTTGAGCTGGAATTGACAAGAGGGTTTAAACCTCCTATGATAATTGTGTGAACGGCTGCCTGCCGCTTTGGGTAGAATCAGCTGAAAATGGGAATGCAAAAGGAGCAATAGCGAATGAAAATAACAGTCATCGGCAGTGGGCGTTGGGGCGGATTTATCGCATGGTACCTTTCCGGCTTGGGGAAAGAAGTTACCATCTACGGCAGGCCAACCAGCGAGCAGTTTACAAAGCTGCGGCAAACTCGAACAAACGGGCTTGTTACTTTCCCCGATACCGTTCAGTTTTGCGATGATTTAGAAAAAGCAGTACAAGAAGCAAAAATCATAGTCATCTCCATTCCATCTCAAAGCCTGCGAGGGCTCATGCAGCAGCTTTCTTCCCTTTCTTTGCAAGGTAAGACGGTGGTGCTTTGCATGAAGGGAATTGAAGCCTCTACCGGTAAGCGTTTAACAGAGGTTGCAGGGGAATTCCTTACTCCCGATACGGGAGTTGCCATTTGGGTTGGCCCCGGCCATGTGCAGGATTTTACTGCCGGAATACCCAATTGCATGGTAATCGATAGCAAAAGCCAAGAGACCAAGCGGTTTTTAATCGAGCAGTTTTCTGGCAGTATGATTCGTTTCTATTACGGGGAAGACCTTCTTGGAAACGAGGTTGGGGCGGCCTCGAAAAACGTAATCGGCATTGCCGCCGGTATGCTGGATGGCCTAAATAAAACGGCGCTAAAGGGTGCGCTTATGTCTCGTGGCACCCGTGAGATTGCCCGCTTAATTAAGGCAATGGGCGGCAACGAGATTTCTGCTTATGGTCTGGCGCACCTGGGCGATTACCAGGCAACAGTGTTTTCGCCTTACAGCCACAACCGTGCCTTTGGTGAGCGTTTTGTAAAAGGCGAGCATTATGGCGAGCTGGCAGAGGGCGTTGCCACCACTCGTGCGATGCTTCGGCTGGGCGAGCAATATGGTGTGGAACTGCCCATTTGCAAAGCGGTTGAAGCTGTCATTCACAGCGGACAAGCGGCAGACAAGGTGCTTTCTGATTTATTTTTGCGCAGCCAAAAGGCGGAATTTTAAAGAGAAATAAAATAAGTCATCATTCATTTACTGTTCCTTTCTTGACAAATACAAAAAACGAACTATACTATTTCATATACTTAACTAATTAATAAATAGAATTTTATTTATATGGTGTAGTTTCGCCCCCCGAATAAAGAGGGTTGCGTACATGGTTTTACTTTTATGGGAATTTGTTAAAGTAAGGGTTCAACAAAATGGGGGAGGGCTAGTATGTCTGCCAAAAAACGTACAGACGAGCTGTTTGTCGTGTTACATTATTTAAAAAGAATGAAGGATTTGATTCCTGAGGTACCGGGTGTACCGCAGGGTGAATTCATGATGATGCACAAAATACATTGCTGCTTGCAGGAGGGTGGCTGCCAAGGGAATGTACCGGGTGTTAAGGTATCGAAACTAAGCTCTAACATGGGAATGTCGATGCCGGCGGTATCTCAAATGCTCAAATCTTTGCAAAAAAAGGGCTTGGTTACCCGTACCGCTGCTACTGATGACCGCCGTGTTGTATATGTGGCACTTACGACAGAGGGCGAACGCGTATTCTCAAATGCGATTGACCGATTTTTAGAGCGTGTAGATGCGGTAGCGGCTCTTTTTGGGGAAGAAAAGATTAACCAAATTACTGTGCTGCTGGAGGATTTGGGTCATGCCGTAGAGCGTGTACGTGCAGACCAGCCTGAAAAATTTGCACAGCATATTTAAAAAGTATGGACAGTTGGCACTTTTTCCGCTATACTACTGGATGATAGAAAAATAGTGAAACAATAGCACAGAACAGGCACACTTTGAAAGCTCCGTTATTTTCAAGGTGTGCTTCTTTTGAGCGCGCGGGAAAAGAAAGGAAGTCCGGAATGAAGCACCTGATAGACCCGTTGGATTTTACCGTAGAGGAAACGTTCGAGCTGCTCAAAGTAGCAGACCAAATAGCGCTGAATCCCTCCGCCTATGCTGAGGCGTGCCGCGGCAAAATATTGGCCACGCTGTTTTATGAGCCAAGCACGCGAACCCGGCTAAGCTTTGAATCAGCCATGCTGCGCCTTGGTGGCAATGTGCTGGGCTTTGCCTCCGCAGAGAACAGCTCGGTAAGCAAAGGGGAAAGCGTGGCAGATACCATTCGTGCCGTATCGTGCTATGCAGATATTTGCGCCATGCGCCACCCCAAGGAGGGTGCACCGCTGGTTGCTTCTCACTATTCCAGCATTCCGGTTATCAATGCAGGGGACGGCGGTCATCAGCACCCGACCCAAACATTAACGGATTTAATGACAATCCGTCGTAAAAAAGGTCGTCTAAACCAAATGACCATTGGCCTTTGTGGCGATTTAAAGTTTGGTAGAACCGTGCATTCTCTCATGAAGTCCCTCGTGCGCTTCGGTGACATTCACTTTGTTCTCATTTCACCCGAAGAGCTTCGTGTGCCGAGCTATATTATGCAGGATGTTCTTCTGGCGAACAACGCTTCGTTTGAGCAAGTGTTCACGCTAGAGGAAGCAATGCCAAAGCTGGACATTCTATACATGACCCGTATTCAAAAAGAACGCTTCTTTAATGAAGAGGATTACGTTCGTTTGAAAGATACCTGCATTTTAACAGCGGACAAGCTTCGTGCGGCAAAGAGCGACCTTGCCGTACTGCACCCGCTGCCCCGTGTTAATGAAATTACGCCGGAGGTAGACAACGACCCCAGAGCGGCCTACTTTGAACAGGCACAGAATGGCGTTTATGTAAGAATGGCCTTAATCTTAAAGCTTTTGGAGGTGGCGGCATGCTGAATATTGATAGCCTCGAGCACGGTATTGTAATCGACCACATTCAAGCAGGCTCTGGTATGCAGGTGTACCACTTGTTGGGGCTGGATTCTCTGGATTTAAGTATCGCCATTATTAAAAATGCCAAGAGCAATCGACTGGGTAAAAAAGACATTATCAAGATTGAGGGAAAAACGGATTTGAATCTTGACATTCTGGGGGTAATAGACCATAATATTACCATCAATGTGATTGATATGGGGAAAATCGTTGAGAAAAGAAGCTTGGAGCTTCCAAAGCAAGTAACAAATGTGATCCGCTGCAAAAATCCGCGCTGCATTAGTAACGCGGAGGAGGGCGTTGATCATATTTTTCGGCTTTGTAATGAAAAATCGCAGCTTTACCGCTGCATATACTGTGAACAGGAGTTTCAAAAATGAATATTTGGCATGATATGTCTCCCAAAAGAATTAACCCTTCCGATTTTATTGCGGTAATCGAGATTTCGAAGGGCAGCAAGAAAAAGTATGAGCTGGATAAAGAAACCGGTATGATTATTTTGGACCGTATCCTTTATACCTCCACTCACTACCCGGCAAACTATGGCTTTATCCCTAGAACCTACGGTGATGACCGTGACCCGCTCGACGTTCTTGTGCTTTGCTCTGAACCCCTTGAGCCCCACACTCTGGTTCGCTGCTTCCCCATTGGTGTTATTTCTATGTTAGACGGCGGCCGTAGTGACGAAAAAATTATTGCAATCCCGTTTAACGACCCCACCTATAACCAGTATCAAGACATTAATGAGCTACCTACTCATATTTTTGATGAGATGTCTCATTTCTTCCGTGTTTACAAGGAACTGGAGAACAAAGAGACTGCTGTTAAAGAAGTAAGCGGTCGTGAAGAGGCTGTACGAATTATTGAAGCGGCTTTGGATAGCTATTTAGAAAATTTTTGCAAATAAAAAACGAAGAAGCTCTCTTGATGAATCCCGATAATGGATAGAGTTTGGGAGGAGTTTACAATAGAAGTATCCGGCTATGAGCGGAGCGTTCCGCTTACTCTGTTGTATTTTGCCGGGATTTACCGATGCTTCCGGTCGTTTTTTTCGCTAATCGGCACTGTGTTGGGAACCTGCTTTAAAGCTGGTTGCCGCCAAATTGCCGGTTGGCGTTTTTTTATTTTGAATAGAGAGGAGAAAAGGAGTTGAATACAAAAAAACGAAATTGCGGTAAGCTTTTGAAAGTTTTGCTGTGGGTTTTGTTGGGAGCAGCGTGCTTTTTTGTTTCACAGCCGCTTTTGCGCATCCCTTTACTGGCGCTATTGAGCAAAAGTGTAGGCTTTACCATGTTTGCTACGCTCGACCCCATATTAGCGGTGGTTGTGATCGGCCTTTCTGCCGGTGTGTTTGAAGAGGGCTTTCGCTTTTTATGTAAGCAATTTTTGCTTCGCCCCGCCAAGTGCACCATAGCCCAGCCCCTGCTGTTTGGGCTGGGTCACGGAGGGATGGAAGCATCTCTTGTATTGGTTCCTCTGTTTTTACAAGGCTACACATTTGGCGATTTAAAGATGGCACTTCTTGAGCGGGTTCTCGCTGTGCTGCTTCACCTGTTTTTAACAGTAATTGTTTGGAATGGGTTTCAAACTGGCCAGCGCTTTCGCTACCTTTTGGTAGCCATTGTGTTACATGGAGTGGTGGATTCTGTTTTGCCTTTGCTTACCAAGTATGGAATACCGGTTGGAATTGTAGAGTTGATTTTTGGAGCAATGGTTTTGTGTATTGGTGCATATGTGTTTCTGTCTCGAAAGCTTTATTTACAAGGAGGAATACTTAGTGGAACAGAGAAAATGGAAGCTTAACAAAGTATTTGCGATTACTGTGGTGTTGACGCTGTGTGTTGCAATTCTTACTGCGTGCGGTGGGCAAAAGCCGCTTTCTTCCGATTTTGATACGGATAAGGTAAAAGCTGCTACATCAAAGGTAATTACAGCGGTAAATGAGCAGGACGGCGAAGCCTTGCGCGAAATTAGTGATGATGCAATGAAAACAGCATTAACAGATGAAGCACTTGCTCCGGTCTTTCAAGCAATTGCAGAGGGCGGTGTGTTCCAAGAGGTAAAAGAAATAAATGTATCCAGCTCCACAGATCCCAAAACAAAAGTGGAATATGCGGTAGCAGTTGCAAAAGCCCAATATGAGAAAAAGGCATTCGTATACACCATATCCTTTACAAAGGATATGAAGCTGGCCGGACTATTTTATAAATAAAGAGTTCAATTGCATAGATTTTGGAGCGAGAGAGATTCTTTCGCGGTTAGGCTGTAAGTAAGTTAATAAAAGTAAGACGGAACCGGCATGCTCCACTAAGCAGTGAGTAACGGTTCCGCTTTTCTTTTTAATAGAAGAATAAATAAAATATGAAAAAAGGGATTGACTCTCACGTAACGTGATAGGGTATGCTGTAAACAACAACGAGAAGGATAACGACTTTTACAATAGGGTGATTGATTGTAAAAGCTAGGTTTCGAAAGGAGTTTAAGGATGAAAACAGTAAAACAAATTTCTTTGTTAACGGGTGTCAGCGTTAGAACTCTTCAATTTTATGATGAAATTGATCTATTTAAGCCATCCCAAGTGACCGATGCAGGCTACCGATTATACGATGATGCTTCTCTAGGGGTATTACAACAGATTCTATTTTTTAAAGAGTTGGACTTTACGTTGAAAGAAATAAAAGAAATTATGGATGACGCAACATTTAATAAAATGGAAGCTTTTAAAAAGCAGAAAGCTCTCATTCAAATGAAGCGAGATCGACTCAATAGACTGCTTAATTTATTAGAAAAACTGGAAAAAGGAGAAACAGTTATGGATTTTGAAGAATTTGATATGAGCGATTATTTTACAGCACTAGATGAGTTTAAAAGAACGCATACAGATGCAATCGTGAAAAAGTTTGGAGATTTAGATAAATTTGATGAAATGGTGAATGAAATAAAATCAAAGGAATTAGAGATTGCAGAACTGGCGGTTAAGCAATATGGTAGTATAGAAAACTATGTGAAAGCTTCGGAAAAGAATCTGGAGAAAATATTGGTTGAGGATGCAGAAACAATTGATGTTGAACAATCAATTGCAAAGACGGATTTGCTTACCCGAAAGCTTACTGCAGATTTCAGTAAGGATGTATCTGCAAAAGAAGTTCAAGAAGTGGTTCGAGAACTAGTCGACTGGTGTAATCAAAGTAACAGCAGCTTTGATGTAGGGGAAAATTACTGGACATCTATGATTGAAAACTACCTTACCAATCCAATTTTCATCAATGTTACCGACAAAAAATACGGTGTAGGTGCATCGGAATATATGGGGAAAGCATTGCAACATTATTTTGGAAAACAATAACCAATATTCCAATATTTAAATGAACTGTTTGGGTCTTTAGATAAAGTAAGAGCCGTTGCATCTTAAATTAAGACGCAACGGCTCAATTTCTTAATAAGTTAGGTAAGCTTTGATAGAACTGGATTCGGCTTGCTAAGGAATATTTGCTCATTGTATGTGCTTACATATAAATTCCGTGCAAAATTCTTCTAATTGCTTTAGCCCTTTTGCTTCAACAGGAAAGTGCCCTGCTCCCTCCAATATGTGTAGCTCCTTATTGCAAGCAAGTCTATCAAAAAACAATTTGCTAAGGCGAATATCTGTCCAACGGTCGTTTTCGGGGTGTACCAAAAGAAATGGACACTGAGTAAAACATTCCGGCTCAACATCAATAATCGGATTGAGCATAGAGTGAATGAACGATAGCGGTACACTTGCGCCGGATGATTTTTTGTCTCTCATCAGCAATTCTGCAAGGTCATTATTGTTTGCTATTGCCCTCATATTCGCCACCAGTTTCATAGGTATTTTTAACGAACCGATTATTCTGTGAGTGGCAGAAAGCAAAGCGTTTCCAATCACCGCAATAAAGGGACTGCGAGCTGTCATTTTTCTGATATGCTTATTTCGTTGATCGAGAATACAGGTTGCAATGATACCACTTATATCGGAACATCTGGTTGCTACTTGGTAGGCAAGCATTCCTCCCGCACTTAACCCGAAAAGAAAAATTGGTACCGTATCGCGGTGAAACTGATTCACCACTTGAACTCCGCAATCCACCCACATATCGTAAGTAATGCTACCGCTATATTTCGTACACCCATATAAAGGTAAATCTGGACAGATTATTTCAAATCCATTTTTCATCAACGGAAAAGCAATAAACGAAAGTAGCCGACCATTTCCACCTACTCCGTGAAATAGTACAATACGTGCCAGGGGCTTTTCAACCGTGTAATGGTCAATATGCAAATTTATGTTCCCAATAGTCATGAATTTCTCTAGTGGAGCGGTATTTGAAGTAAGTCTATTATCTAAGGGTAAATGTTTTTGCACATCTTTCCAACAACTATCGTTTTTATAGTCCACTGCTTCACCTCGAATCACAAATGTGAATTCGGTACCAAAGTATAAAATGCTTCTACTAACTTTTAAAACAGTTTATTTTACAACCACTCATCGCAATCTGTAGCCATTTGTTGCAGAATTTCTACGAATTTTCCAACATGGTAGCCATCGCAGACCGCATGATGGCATTGGATGGCAAGGGGCATCTTGATTTTATTGTTTTCCTCTTTATATTTCCCAATGGTGAAGATCGGCAAGAGATACTTCCCGTCTGAAAAAACATTGATATTAAACGCTGAAAAATCCAACCACGGAACGCTGGAGATAGTAAAAGTATTGGGTGCAACATGCTCCTGTGGAAACAGCTTTCCATTGGCATACTGTGCTGTATTTTGCAAATAAGCACGATAGAAGGTATCAAAACAGTGGGTATGCTTTGTCCATATGGTTGAAAAGGTTTTTGTATCCGAATTCAAAACGGTATATACGGGGTCGATTATCTCCCAATAACCCAAACGCTGTTCGGCATTGACTGTCATTCGAAACTCCGGCAATTGATTTACCACAGTAGAAAGCATAAAAATTTGCGCGGGGTAGGCTTTTAATCCTCGTTCTTTTAAGCGAATTTGCAGATTTGTAATATCGATGTCTACCGTTATGCTATAAGAGCAACGAACATTGTTTATATAATGTTCGTAGTGCTCTTTTCTTGCCCATTGCTCCATTTGTATTTCAATAAAGTTCATAATATTAGCCTCCTAAAATTATAGAATGTATTTTAAGAGGCATTATTTCTCGTTTTAACCATTTTCATGTACCTCCTTAATGTTAGAAATAATTTGAATCCATAGAGTTATTTTGTTTAAGATTATCGTACCATAAATTTTGGTAGACTTCTATCGTCTTAATATGGAAAAGCACCGGAAAGTACATAACGACTTCCCGGTGCTTTGTGCGTAAAAGGATTATATCAGTTTCAGCCATACTTCCATGTTTGTGGTTTCAGGCGAATGGCTCGCATATCGCTCCGCACAAAAGGCCTCGGTTTGCAGCTTGTGGTTCGGTAGCCACGTGTTGTAAACATATTGTTGTGCTTTGTAAAGGGCATCCATAACAAGTGTCTGAAAGTTCTCCGCTTCAAAGGAACAAATGAGATACTTGCCTGGTGGTAGCTCCCAAAGCATAAATCCGTTCGGTGCCTTTGCATGACCAGACCTTGCACCTGCAAAATAGCTGAAGAAGCCATCCTCCAAGCACGGATATGCCACACCAATTTCTTCAGTATTCTCAGCAAGTCCAAGTAGGGTTTGTTTCTGCTCATGAAAGCTACCCCAAAGAGCTTCCAGCGGGTCAATGCCAGATTCAATCCCCAGTCCTTCTATAAATGGAATCGGTATGTCCTTTTTTACGCCAGTAAAATAAACCGGCTCCGCAATTTCCCGTCTGTTTATTTCCAGAACAATTCCGTCAGTGATTAAGGGCACACCTTCATCAATCAGAGTGTAGTAAAGCGAAAGCTCGGGCTTTGTCATATGGTTCAGTGTTTGCGGGTTTTTCCGGTATTCGTCCGGTGTCATCCCGAAGGTGCTTTTAAAGGTGCGGGAGAAGTGCTCGTGGGAGGAGAAACCAAGGCCGATTGCAATGTCCAAAATGCGCTTGTCTTTTTGGAGCAATGCCTCCGTTGCCTTTGCCATACGGCGGAGTTTTATATACTCGGCAACCGGTTTTTTAACCAGTCGGCGAAACAGCCGCTGATAGTAAAAAGGGGATAAAGATGCCATTTTTGCAAGACTTTCTATGCTGATTTCTTCATCCAAATGATACTCAATGAATTCTATGGTTTGTTGTATTTGTTCCCATGCGTGCATATGAACACCTCCTTCTCCACCAGAATATCATGCTGGAAGGTCCCGCGCTTGATTGGGAATGCCTTTTTAACTGCTCTTTAAGATTTTACCATGAAAGTGAAATTGGGCCAACGTGAATATTAAGAAGTCGTCAATATCCTATCTTGCTCCAAGGCTTTCGTTACAGTGGTCTACCATTCAGAGATAAAATGAAAGAAGCGGCTGTGTTCTTCGTAATTGAAAACACAGCCGCTTCTTTTTATATTTATTTGGAGGTTGGGATTGAGGGTATATTAAAATGAGTGATGAATGTTTAAATAGTGTCAAGTGCCTGCTGCAAATCGTAAAGAATATCATCAATATGCTCTGTGCCAATGGAAAGGCGAACGGTATTGGGCTTAATCCCCTGCTCCTGCAACTCCTCTGCGTTTAGCTGAGAGTGGGTGGTAGACGCCGGATGAATCACCAGCGATTTTACGTCCGCTACATTCGCGAGCAAAGAAAAAAGCTGAAGATGATCAATGAATTTAGTAGCTTCTTCGGCGCCGCCCTTTACCTCAAAGGTAAAAATAGAACCCGCACCATGGGGGAAGTATTTTTGATACAGAGCGTGGTAGGGGCTGTCTTTCTGGGCAGGGTGGTTTACATGCTCAACCTTCGGGTGGTTCCTCAAAAAGTCAATGACTTTGAGGGTGTTTTCCACATGGCGTTCCACGCGAAGAGATAGAGTTTCAAGCCCTTGCAGGAGAAGAAACGCGTTGAAAGGAGAAATGGCACTGCCCGTGTCACGCAGTAAAATCGCACGGATTCTGGTTACGAATGCGGCGGCTCCTACATCTCTCGAAAAGCTCAAGCCGTGGTAGCTTGGGGTTGGCTCGGTAAGCCCGGGGAATTTACCAGAGGCTGCCCAGTCAAATTTACCAGAGTCAATAATAACACCGCCAAGCGTCGTGCCGTGACCGCCAATAAACTTAGTAGCGGAGTGAATTACAATATCTGCTCCATGCTCAAGGGGGCGAAACAGATTTGGGGGAGTAAAGGTGCTGTCTATCACCAACGGAATGCCATTCTTATGAGCGATGGCGGCAATTTGCTCTACGTCGATTACGTTGGAGTTCGGGTTGCCGAGGCTCTCTATGAATACTGCTTTCGTATTCTCTTGAATGGCTGTCTCAAAGCTTCCGTTTTCGTCGGGGTCCACAAAGGTGGTGGTGATGCCATACTGCGTCAGGGTGTGAGCCAGCAAAGTGTAAGTGCCGCCGTAAATGGTTTTGGCGGCAACAATATGGTCGCCTGCCTGTGCCAAATTAAGAATGGTATACGTTACAGCAGACGCACCCGAGGCCACAGCCAATGCGGCGACTCCTCCCTCTAAGGCAGCAATTCGCTTTTCAAATACATCCTGTGTACTATTGGTCAGGCGGCCGTAGATATTGCCTGCATCCGCCAGACCAAAGCGGTCTGCCGCATGTTTGCTGTTTTTAAATACATACGAGGTCGTTTGGTAAATGGGAACAGCTCTTGCGTCAGAAGCGGGGTCCGGCTGCTCCTGGCCTACATGAAGCTGAAGTGTTTCAAATTTCCATTGATGATTTGATTGATTGCTCATTACAAATTCTCCTTTAAAATAAAGTGTGGGGTTCAGTACGCTTTTCGGGAGTTGCCGCACATTCGACAACCAACCAAGTGGTATAGTGTGTAGGAATTTAGTTTCATAACGGACAGCTCCTTTCTAAAAATAACCGAACTGATTTACCACGCAAGAGTGGAGAAAACAGAGTACTACTTAAATACAATATAAACATATATAATTAATATGAATGCGTTTTCACTAGTATACTAGAGAAGGAGGGAAAATGTCAATCTTTTTTTGAAATATCTGCATTTTCTTCTGAACTACTTTTTAATGATGCTTGTACTTTCTTTTGCGCTGTCGTTATAATCTGGCGAATACGCTGCATGGATTCCGGGCTCTGAATGGAGCGCATGCGGGGGAACGCTTCGATAATTCTGCGGTGCATGGGGTGCGTTTGCGATTCCAAAAATTCCTGCTTGCTTTGCAGCAAACGAAGCCGAATCCGGTTTTCGTCATTCACAAAATCAAGAATAGAGCTGCGCAGTCGCTCCACGCTGTCTGTTTGCAATTCGTCCTTTTTCTGGCGAAGCTCTTCTAGGGTTTGGCGAAGACTGAGTAGGCTTTCTGCTTTTAGCTCGTCTGCCTTATCGCGCAGCTCATCTAAAGAGTGCTCCAACTCTGCCAAGTTGGCTTCTGCCGCGGTGGCAGTGCGCTCGCGAATTTCATCTAAAATGATTTGCAGCTGAGCAAGCTTGCCGTTCATGCGCAGGATTCCCATGGTTGTTACTGTTGCGTCCAAAATAAAGTACACAAACAACCCTCCCGCGAGTGGGAACGTTGCAGTGCGGGGTAAGTCGCTAAGCAGGGAGTTTACCAAGGGGTGCAGTACCTCCAGCACAAAGGTAGACATTACACCAAATAACAGAGAGTTCGTTAGGCAAACACGCCCGTTAATTTGGTATTTATGATTCGAGTAGTCCCACCAAGAGGTGTGGAATAGCTTTTCTAGCAGAACACTGGTGAGGTATTCTAATACAGAAGTGAGAATTACGGCAGAGAAAAAAACCGCAACTAATTCCATTGGGAATGCAAAAATACCCTGAAGAGGGGTAAGCGCCGCTAAAATAAGCAGTGCACCAAACCCGTATACCGGGCAAAATGGGCCATTTAAAAAGCCCCGATTAATCCATCTTTTTTTCGGTACGGAGCAGTAAATACTTTCACATAACCAGCCTATCATGCTGTAAACAGAAAAATAAAGTGTTAGTGTGACAAACGTTTGCATGGGGAGCCCTCTTTCTGCTGAGATTCTAAGTATAGATTCTGCATTTCAGTTTAGGGACTTGCACTTCGTTTGTCAATTGGAATTTGTTGTGAGAATAGCAGGTGCACTGCGCCCTGTTAAGGAATGCACCCAGAGAAGGTCATCCTTCCCAAGGCTGCCACACAAAATTAAGAATAAAGTATAGAGCAAAGGCGTTAGCAGCACTTGCAAAATAACACACTGATAGGGAAGCAGGAGCGAAAAAGGAGCGAATCGCAGCATTAGAGTGACGAGTAAAACGGAAAGTGAAGTACACAGTATCGGTTTTAACACCCAATCCATCATTTGAATCGGCACCTGTGTGACTTTGATTAAGCGATGGATACTAAGGCTTGCATTAAAAATGGTGCTGAAAAATACAACGGCTATGTACCCCTTCATTCCCCAAACGGGAATGAGGGAGTAAATGAGCACCACGCGCAGTGCGGAATCTGATAAATTGTATTTGAGGGAGCTCATTTGCTGGTCGAGTCCTTTTAAGATGCTGTCTACAATACCGTCTAGGTACATGAGCGGAACCAGCGGTGCCAGAATGCGAAGCAAAATTCCCGTTTGCTCGTTCTTATAAAAGGTAAGCCCTATGTCACGTGAAAAGCCAAGAAAAATGCCCATGATTAAAAAGGAGAAGAGTAAGGTCATTTGCATGGCACGCCCAGTTGCACGAGCAATGGTACGCTCTTTGCCAGAGGCATTGGCTTCTGCCATTTCAGGGATTAGAAGTGCTGCCAAAGCAGAAAGAAGCGCCGCAGGGAAATAGAGAACCGGCATCACCATTCCTTGAATCACACCGTACTGTGCCATTGCGCTCAACGCATTGGAGCCGTTCTTTCGCAGTCCGGAGGGGATAAGCAGATTTTCTACTGCATTTAAGATATTGCGGGCGGTGTAACCGGTCATGGAGGGGAGAGCAATGCGTAAAATTCCCCACAACGCTCCCTTGCCGCGTGATCGGTGGCGGCGCAGGCGGCGAATGTCCCAAAAGTAAAGAATACCGTTAAATAGGCAAGATACCATTTCACCTGCAGTGGAACCCAGCATCAAAATGAGGCAGGCACCCTCCAATGTTTGAGGAGCTAGGAGGGCAAACAGTGCCACGGCAATGCCAATGGTGGCAAGTTGCTCTAAAATCTCTGCGGTAGCAGGGCGCAGTGCTTTGCGCATAGCAATAAAATAGCCGCGTAAGCTGGCAGAGATAGCCATGAAGGGCAGGCCGGGTGCCAGCATTTGCAGCGGGCGGGCGGCAGCTGGCTCATTGAGCAGAAACTCTGCAATGGGCTGAGCGAGGAATAACAGTACCGCCATGGCGGCAAGACTTAAGGTAAGCGAGCAGGCAATTCCTTTTCGAACAGCGCCCTTTGCGTAGCCGGGGTCTTCCTTCGCCATAGCTTCGGCTACCAGCCGGGTAACGGCTAGGCTGATGCCAGAGGTAGAAATGGTAATCGCTAAAATAAATACAGAGAAAATCAGCTGGTAAAGGCCAAGCCCCGCCGCCCCAATGCGATCCGTAATAAACACGCGGTACCCAATGTTCAGCATCCGCATAAAGAGCGAGCCGGCTGTTAAGATTAAGGTGTTAATTAGAAACTTGCGTTTATTCATAAGGTAAAGCACCAATCCTGTTCTCTATAAATTCCGTAGGCGTATGGTCAAATGTATTCGTACGCCCGGGAAAAATATGTACAATTCCTGCACAATCGTGTACAATAAGGTGCAGAACAGAAAGGGGAACCGTATAAAATGGAATGGACCGAAGTAACCATCACCGTGCCAGCCAATTGTGTGGATGTGGCAGGCGACATTGCCCAAATGGTAGTGCCCTACGGTATTTATATTGAAGATTATTCAAACTTAGAGCAGGAAGCGTGGGATATTGCTCACATAGACCTGATTGATGAGGATTTATTAAAGAAAGACCGCACCAAGGCACTGGTGCATGTGTATATTGACCCAAAGGAAAACCCCTCAGAAGCCGTGGCGTTTTTAAGCGAGCGCTACCGTGCCGAAGGAATTGATTTTACTATTGATACCGGTTCTTGCCTCGAAGAGGACTGGATTAATAACTGGAAGAAATACTTTAAGCCAATGCCCGTGGGAAACCGCCTGTTAATTCGCCCAACTTGGGAAGACGAATACGATGCTGGCGACCGTGCAGTGCTTCACCTCGAACCCGGTGTAGCGTTTGGAACCGGAACGCATGAAACCACCCGTTTGTGCATGGAGCTGTTGGAGGACTACATTACACCCGGCAGTGAAATGCTCGACGTAGGCTGTGGCAGCGGAATTTTATCGATTGCGGCTCTTTTGCTGGGGGCAAAGCATGCCATTGGGGTAGATATTGATGAGGCGGGCGTTCGTACCGCAATTGAGAACGCACGTATAAACGGTATGGAAGAACGCTTTACCGGTATTCACGGCAATCTCACAGACAAGGTAAGCGGTCAATTCGATGTGGTCGCTGCCAACATTGTAGCCGACGTAATCATTTTGCTGACGAACGATATTCGTCAGTTCCTAAAGCCCGATGCTGTGTATCTTATCAGTGGCATTATTGATACGCGCGAGCAGGATGTTCTTGCCGCCATTGAGAAGGATTTTGAAATTCTTCAGCGTCGGGAAGAAAAAGGCTGGGTAGCGATGGCTCTTCGAGCAAAAGAATAACTTTTACAAGTTGCTACTCGTGGTAGATTTTAAATAGCAAAGGCACGTTTCTATTACTAGAAACGTGCCTTTTTATACTTTATGTATATAAACGTTGATAGAATTACAAGATTAATGACGTGTACTCAAAAGTTCTAAAGATTTTTCTCGCAGTTCTTCTGTGGCACTGCGGGGGTCAGCGGCTTTCATAATGGCAGATACAACCGAAATTCCGGCAATTGGTATTCCTTTTAGAATGTCACAATTATTGGCATTCAGCCCGCCGATTGCCACCACAGGAATAGAAACACTGCGGCAAATATCATCAAGTGTGCGAACGGGCGTTAAAACGGTTTTTACCTTTGTAGTGGTGGGGTAAATGGCCCCAACTCCAAGGTAATTGGCTCCTTCCTTGGCGGCTTGCTGTGCCTGCTCCACCGTCTTTGCGGTTGCACCCACAATTTTATCAGAGCCAAGAATCGCACGAGTACAAGCAACGGGAAGGTCGCTTTGCCCCACGTGCACGCCCGCCGCATCTACTGCCGCGGCAATGTCTACCCTGTCGTTAATCAGAAGAGGAATATTATAACGGTCACTGATGAGTTTTACTTTTTGCGCCAGATGATAAAAATCACGGCTGGTTTTTTCTTTCTCCCGAATTTGCAGCAGGGTAACCCCTCCCTGGCAGGCGAGTTCAATCTTTTCGAGAAAGATGGACTCATCGATTCCCGTGCTGTCGGTCACAAGGTAAACGGTAAGATCAAGCATGGTGTATCCTCCCTTTCTGAATGGTAATATTCATTGCATTTTCAAGCTGTGTATCAGTAACAAGGTGTAAAAAATCCATGAAACGAAGAAAGAAGCTTGCGGGTCCCGGCTGCCCCTCCTGCGCCAGCTCTCCGCAAATGTTTAGGTACGAAATTGCCAGAATCGCAGCGGCAAAAGGCTCCCCCGCAGAAAGAAAACCAGCAGTGAGTGCGCCGAGCATACACCCGGTTCCTGTAAGTAGAGACATGCTTTCACAACCGTTTTTTAATATAGCGGCAGTTGTTCCGTTCGTTACAATGTCGATAGCTCCTGTGCAGGCAATCACAGCGCCGGTGTCAATCGAAAGCTGATGGAGTGCGGCAATGTGTTCCTCCAGCGTTTCTTCACGAACACGGTCTTCTTCGCCTGCATCAACGCCCTTAGCGTGGCTTTCGAAACCGGAGAGAGCCTTTAGCTCGGAGCTGTTGCCCTTAATGATGCACGGCCGGCACTCCTCAATAAAATCACGTGCAAAGTGAAGGCGCGGCTCACTGCATGCTACCCCCACGGCGTCGATCACACAAGGGATGTTATTTTCCCGAGCGGCTTTGCCAGAGAGCATCATCGCCTGCATGCGCACCTCATTGATATTCCCTAAATTAACGCTAAGTGCTTGTGCCTGCTTGGTAATTTGCGCGACCTCCGGTGGGTATTCCGCCATAATGGGTCGTGCTGAAATAGAGAGCAAGGCGTTGGCACAGTCTTTTATCACAATGGGGTGCGTAATGCAGTGAATGAGTGGTTTTTGTTGTTGCACTCGGTGCCTGATTTGCAGCAGCTCAGAGGTTTCGAATGTTGGTTTTGTGAGATTTATCATATACCTTCGCCCCCAATTGTTTTTGTATTACGGTGAGCATTCCTGTTTTCGCGAGTGCGTTTAAAAATACAAAGGCAATACTTCCGCCGATGATTGTACCGCCAAGGAAGAGCGGAATGTAAAATGCCCAGCCGATTCCCTGTTTGCCCACCAGCAGTGTCATTACTGGGTAAGAAGCAAGGGAGCCGATAATACCCGTGCCAATGATTTCACCAATCACGGCAAAGATGAGCTTGCCGCCAGAGAGCCGGTACAAAATACCGGAAAGTGCTGCTCCGAATATGGCACCAGTAAGAGCAAGCGGAGGGATGCCCATCAGGGTCATACGCAGAATGCCAATGGTAAAGGCGCACGCAAACGCATATCCCGGCCCCAGAAAAACAGCACACACAATATTAATAAGGTGAGCCATGGGGCACATTCCCTCAATACGCAGAATGGGGGAGATAACAACACCGATTGCGACCATCATTGCCAACATGACCAGCTTTAAAAAACGCGGATTTTCTTTCATACATCATTCTCCTCAACATAGAATATAGCCCATATTTCAGCTTCTTTTGATGAAATACAGATAGACCATATTGCGGGATTTAGCGGCGTTTCGGCTCGTAAGGGCGCAAAAAAAGACAAAGAAACAGCAGGCCGGTACGGCGCCAACGCAATATTGGCCGGTCGAAGCTTTATTGCTTCCTCTCAGCCCGAAACACGGGCTCCCTCGCTATTTCATTGTCTTTTTTACCGGCCTAGGGAGCTCCCCCTCTGCCGGGTACTTGGTTTGGAAATCTCCATTTTGCGGCGAATCAAAATGGGCGGCGCCAAGTAAGGCGCCGCCCATATCACATGTTGTGGTAACAGCATAACTCCCTACGTTGGCATAATCCAAATCAGGTACGAGGGTATCAGGTTCATTCCTTTTTCTCAGCCCGAAACACGGGCTCCCCTGTTATTTCCGCTTTAGTATAGCACAGCCCTGCGGGGCTGTCAAATCAAAATTTAGCGTTGTTTTAGGTTTCGATAGGAGGTGTATCGGTACCCTGCTGGTCAGCCTCAGACACCGGAAAGGGTGGGGGCGTTTCTAGCAAGCTATTGTCTAACTCTTTACTTTCTTTGCTGGAAAGCTCTGTTTCTTCCGGCTCGGGTGTTGGTAACAGTGGGAATGTAATCGAGGCGCAAAACAAATCGGCATCCGTGTGAATGGTAAAGCTGCCGCCGCAGGCCTCTGTAAAGCTTTTAGCAATAGAAAGCCCAAGGCCGGAGCCGTCGGTACTGCGAGAGTCGTCTCCCCGTACAAAGCGCTCCGTTACATCCGGCAGGTTATCTAAAAGATAGCGGGAAGTGTTTTTTACCTGTGTGATTGCAGTACCGTCTTTTACGGTGAGCTGAATGAAAACGCGAGAGCCCTCGAGGGAATACTGCAGCGCGTTACGAATCAAGTTTTGGAACACACGGTACATTCGGTTGCCGTCCGTTAAAATATATACCGGCTCCTGCGGTAAATCCAGACGAAGAGCCAAATGTGCAGAGGCAACGGATTCCTCCATATCGGCAAGTGTTTGCTCAATAAGCTTTTGCAATATCAACGGCTCGGGGTGCAGCTCAATGTTCCCCGTACTGGCTTTGGAAACCTCGAAAATATCTTGCACCATCTTTTTTAGGCGGTCAGCTTTGCCTGCCAGTATTTCAATATAATCCTGCACGTGTTCCGGTAAGTCGCTTTCCTGCCGTAGAAGGCCAATGTAATTGATAATTGAGGTAAGCGGCGTTTTAATATCGTGCGATACATTCGTAATCAACTCAATTTTCATTCGCTCTGCCCTAACCTGGTCCTCTACTGCGTGGCTGATGCCAGACTGAATCAAGTTTAGGTCTTCCGCCGCAGGAGCAAGCGCAGAGTCTTCATTAAGCAGAAGTGGTGGCGTTTCGGCACCGGCCTTCATTTCTGAAATACGGTCAGTCAGCTTTGCAAAGTCGGCTAACATGCCTGCGAAAAAGCGGGTGTACAGCAGCAGTACTACTAGTGCAGCTGCCGCAGTAATCCAAGCAGCAAGGGAAGAAGTAACGATACGATATACCCAGAATAAAATTCCCTCGGTAACGGCAAATAAAAGAAATCCACTAAACACACGCTGCTGAAAATGCTTTTTCATCTGGTGCGATAGGTACCAGCTTTTTGTACTGCGGTAACTGTTGTGCAAGTAAACTTTGTGGTTATAATGCAAATCGTTAACCAAAAACAGCACTGTCCAGAACAGGAGCAATAAAGGGAAGAGAGTTGCTTTTAGGTTATGCTTTTCCCAAAGAGGAACAGCGCAGGTGTAAACCACCCATGCAAAAAAGAGCATTTTAATTTCGAACCAAACTCCACTGCTTACTTGGGCGATTTGGCGGTCCACTTGTATCTTTTTATTTCGGTTAAACAAGTAAAGCACAAATAAAAGCAAAGCAAGAACGATTGCCGCAGCACTGCCAAACCAAAGAGCCTGCAAAGAGAACAATTCATCTGTTGCATTCGATAGTACGGCAGAGCTACGGTCAGTGCGAAGGTTGGGGGAAACGACCATAATCAATGAAAGGTCGGAAAGCCTGGGGTAATCCGACCACAAATCCCCGTCTTTATCGGCAAGTTCAGAAAAATAAGAGCGGTAACCGTCCGTATCAATCATAGCGTCGGTATCGTATACACGAGTACCGCCCCGCTCGATGACGAGACTGTCACCATCAAACAACAGCATAAAATTGTAACCGTCGGGAGCGCCCATTAGGTAGCTTTGCAGTAGCCGAGCATTGCGGGCGCTTTCTGGGTCGGTAGAGCCGGTGTTGCTGAGGGTGTTGCGGGAGTTTTCCTGTGCAAACAGTAATATATTTGCACTTTCCCATTTTAAATTGGGATACGATTTTGAAAAGGTACCTCTCTGCTCATCATCTGCCAAATCCATAAGAGCAGCATATGCTATTTCGCTTACATCTTTGCGAAAAGCATTAGTTTCTTGAGGGTTGTTATCAATTGCGGTATTGAGAGACTGCTTGGCTTGTGCCACAGCCGTTGAACCTGCCAAAACCGTTTGCACCGTGGCGCTTACCGCAGTAAACGCAATGCTGACACTGATGATAAAGCAGAGCCAAATGAATAGATTACTGCTTTTCCGGTTTGTCGATTTTGTATCCAATCCCCCACACCACCTTTAAATATTCGGGTTCCTTTGGGTTAATTTCTATTTTTTCACGAATGCGGCGAATGTGAACCATCACCGTGTTTTCAGCCGAGAAAGCCGGCTCGTTCCAAACCCGTCGGTAAATCTCTTCTGCCGGGAAAATCCGCCCGGCGTGCTTCATTAACAGCTCAACTATTTTTGTTTCGGTAGCCGTTAAGCGTACCGGCTCGCCGTCTGCGGTGAGGGTGTGGTTGTCCGTATCAAAGGTAAGGCGCCCAATTGTAATTAGGTTTTGCGACGTAGAGTGAATATCGCCCAGCGAGGTATAACGGCGAAGCTGCGATTTCACCCGGGCAACCAGCTCCTGCGGATTAAATGGCTTTGTAACGTAGTCATCTGCTCCCATAGAGAGCCCTAAAATTTTATCGCTGTCTTCCGATTTTGCAGAAAGTACAATAATGGGAAGATTGCGGCTTTCGCGAATCTTTAAGATGGCAGCAAGACCGTTTTGCCGCGGCATCATTACATCAATTAAAATAAGGTGAATGTTCCGGCTCATGGCAAGCTCTACGGCTTGAATGCCATCGTAGGCGCACAAAACCTCGTAGCCCTCTTTCTCTAAATAAATGGAAATGGCACGAACAATTTCTTTGTCGTCATCCACTACCAGAATACATTGTTTTTCCATCTTAGGTATTCCTCCAGACTGAATCACATTGGCATAGCCAGTTTTACTCTGCGCTATGTGGGAGCGGTACTGTAAAGCGGCATATATGTAAGCAAAATAGCACGTATAATCTAATCATAATACAAAAACCTAACAAAATTAAAGCAGTTTTCTTACAGCTCTCTTACGATTGTTTTGAGAGGCTTCCCTTTCATCAAAGAAAATGTTTTGATGAAAGTACACTTACTTGCGATGCTTTTTTATCAAGTGAAAACATGCGTAAAACAATTATAACACAGCATGGCTTTCTGTGTCATCCCGGCGTTTTTTGGTAATGTTATTGATTGGGAAAAAGTAATAGGGAAAAAAGAACAAAAGAAAATAAAAACCGCGAAAGCTTCTGTTACTTTTACATCTATCATCCCACCCCAAATATGGTATAATTGCGGCAGGCAGTTTGTTATGCTGCATTATGAATAAATAAGAGCAATATAAGACCGGAACAATGGTGTTCTGGCGCCAAATTCATGCAAAAGTCAGGAGTGTGTATTGCGCATGCAAACACCCGAGCTTTCTTTGATTCTGCCTGTGCGGGATGTTGAAATAGAATTACCTGGGATTTTACGCTCCATAGAGGAGCAGGTTGGCGACGCGGCAGCGGAGTGGATTATTGTAGACATGGGCTCGGAAGACCAAACGGTGCTGCGCGCGGTACAATACATTAAGGAAGAACGCCTGCACGGCTTTGTCATTCAAAATGGCAGAGAAAGCGTTTCTGCCGCATTGAATACCGGCATGCAGAAGGCGGCAGGGGAGTATATTACCTTTGTGTTTGCAAGGCGGCTGTACAGTGGGTACCTTGCTTCCTATATCGCGGCAGCGCGGGCAACAAAGGCAGATTTTCTCTACGGCAGTGTGGAGACTTCCGCTGAGCAGGGGAAGGGAAAGTCTTTGGCAACAGACGCTCTTTCTTGTGTTCTGCAAATGGTGCAGGGTCGCCAGCGGATTGATATTGCGGCACTGATGGTGCGAAAAGGGTTTTTAAAGCAGCAAAAGCTGTATTTTCAAGAAAGCTGCAGGCATGGTTACAGTGAGGAATTTATGTATTGCTGTTTGCTTTCTGGTGCAAAAACGGTAAAGGTTCCGGTACTTCTCAAGCGCAAGAGCGAGCTGGAGCTGTGGCGCCCAAAGGCTGCACCTGCCGGCCGCGAAATCTTTCAGGCGATAGAAGCGATGCTGCGGGTGCAGGCGGTGATTGAAAACCGCTGCTCGGAGAATCACGAGCTGTGCGATAGCTTTGAAGAGCAAAAGCTGCCCGAAACCGTAATGAATTGTGTCGATATTCTACTACGAGAGGGCCTCGGCTATAATGCGGTGCGTGGCTACCTGCGAGTAGAGGGGTACGACCGCCTTTTGGTGCAGGGCAAAAGAACCAGCCGTACTTTACGTGCTCGCATTCGGCTGTGGAAGCTGCTTCCGTGGATGTACCGCCCATCAGTTATAATTTAAAAAACCAGCAAGCCGCTAAGCTCGTGCGAGTTCTTTCTCGTGCCGGTTTAGGCGGCTTTTTCACCCCTGTTTTTAAGCTGCTCCAAGCCCTCCCATGTCTTGCCGCAGAGCGCAGAATATGTTATACTCTATGGATACCGTAGCATAGGAGGTTGCTTTTTTTGACAGAGAAGCTGATTGAGACTACGCGGGAATTAAACCGTGAGCAGCATATAGAAGAAGTGGCGCAGATTATGTCCATCCGTGCCCGCGGTGCAGTGCCAATGGCGTGCGTACGAACCTACGGCTGCCAACAGAATGTGGCAGACGGAGAAAAAATAAAAGGACAATTGGAACAAATGGGCTTCTCTTTTACAGAGGACGAAGAAGAGGCAGATTTGATTCTCTTTAATACCTGTGCAGTGCGCGAGCATGCGGAAGACCGTGTGTTTGGCAATGTAGGTGCTTTAAAGAACATAAAGCACCGAAACCCTTCTCTTCTAATCGCGGTTTGTGGCTGTATGATGGAGCAGGAGCATGTGGCGGAGAAGATGAAGAAAAGCTTCCCGTTTGTTAATTTGGTGTTTGGCACCCATGTTATTCATAAACTACCGGAGCTTTTGTTCCGTACACTCACAGATGGTCGGCGTGTGTTTGAGCGCGGCGACGACAGTGAGGATAAAACGATTATAGAGGGTTTGCCCATCCGCCGTGACGGCTCGTTTAAGGCGTGGGTAACGGTAATGTATGGCTGCAATAATTTTTGCACCTACTGCATTGTACCTTATGTGCGTGGTAGGGAGCGCAGCCGTAAGCCCGAGGCGATTCTCGAAGAGGTACGCTCACTCGTAAGTGCAGGCTACCGAGATATTACCTTGCTTGGGCAGAATGTAAACTCATACGGCAAAGAGTTGACTCCAGCTATCAGCTTTGCAGAGCTTCTGCGGCAGTTAGATGAGATTGAAGGGGATTTTCAGCTTCGCTTTATGACCTCCCACCCAAAGGATGCTACACGTGAATTGATTGATACGATTGCGCAGAGCCGTCATATTTCTCACCATGTGCACCTGCCGTTTCAGTCTGGCAGCAACCGGGTGTTAAAAGCAATGAACCGCAGCTATACGCGTGAAAAGTACTTGGATTTGGTGGCCTACGCCAAAGAGAAAATTCCAGATTTATCGCTTACCTCCGATATTATTGTGGGCTTCCCGGGGGAAACCTATGAAGAGTTCTGTGAGACCGTAAGTCTTATTAAAGAGGTGGAATTTACCTCGCTGTATACCTTTATCTATTCACCCCGTGTGGGTACCCGTGCGGCGGAAATGCCAGACCCCATTCCCTACGAAGAGAAATCCCACTGGCTTCGCGAGCTTCTTGCTGTGCAGGAAGAAATTGCAGAGAAGCGCTGCTCGGTGATGGTTGGTACGGTACAGTCGGTTTTGGCAGAAGAAAGAAGCCCCAAAACCGGGCTTTTGGCTGGGCGCAGCGGTGGAAATATTATGGTGGAATTCGCTGGTGGAGATGAGTTGATTGGCCAGTTCTGCCAAGTACGTGTAACGGCTGCCCGAATTTGGCTTTTAAATGGGGAATTGGTATAATCACCACTGCTCTTCCGTGATGGGTGTATTTAGACGATTCTGCGATAGCGCTTTTTTACGGGCATGCTAGTATCGATTCCCTAATAAGCCGCGAATAAGGCTTAGCTAGAGGCGAAAAGCAGCGCTTTTTAAAAGTGTTTTCGGTATGGATACAGCCGCCTTTCGGCGACGCAAAATGTTATGAAATTTTTAGGAGGTACAATACCATGGACGTTATTGAGATGGCACGCCAGCTTGGCAAAGAGATTCAAAAGGATGAAAGATACCTTGATTTTCAAAAGGCTCGCAAAGAGAGTGAAGAGAATGAGGAGCTTCAGCAGATGATTGCTGACTTTAACCTCAAGAGAATCGCCATTAGCCAAGAGGGTGGTAAGACTGACCGTGACGAGGATAAAATGCAGCAGCTCAACGAAGAATTGCGCACCACTTACGACAGTGTGATGAATCACCCTGCTATGATGGACTTTAACCTTGCCAAGGAAGATATGGATACGATGCTTCAGCGCATTAGTGCTATTATTAATGCTTCTGCGGATGGAGAAGATCCCGATTTGGCAGACTACCAGGCCGGCGGATGCAGCTCTGGCGGTTGCTCCAGCTGCTCTGGCTGCCACTAATCATACGCTTTGCTGAAAACACGTTCCCCCGCTATTTAGCGGGGGAACGTGTTCCACAGCTTTTATTTTAGAATCAGCAAACAGACGGGGGATGGAGAAATGGCGGATCTTTCGCCAATGATGAAGCAATACTTTGAGATTAAGGAACAAAATCCGGATACCCTGCTGTTTTTCCGGCTGGGTGATTTCTATGAAATGTTCTTTGAGGATGCAAAGCTGGCTTCTAGGGAATTGGAATTAACTTTAACGGGGCGAGACTGTGGACAGGAGGAACGTGCGCCGATGTGCGGTGTACCGTTTCACAGTGCAGAGAATTACATAGCGCGCCTGGTTGCTAAGGGCTACAAGGTAGCAATCTGCGAGCAGATGGAAGACCCCTCAGCGGCAAAGGGGCTTGTAAAACGCGCGGTCATTCGCGTCATTACCCCCGGTACGGTAATGGAAAGCAGTATGCTTGACGAAGCAAAGAACAACTTTATATGTTCGGTTTACGTAGGAGGAACAAATGCAGGCGTTTGCTTTGCAGATATTTCTACCGGTGAGTTGCATACCACCGAGCTTGCGGCAGATTCGCTGCGCGAGCTGGAAACGCAAGTAATAAATGAACTGGCACGCTTTTCTCCCCGCGAGTTACTCATTAACCCCGAAGCGTTGCAACTAACGGGACTTGGCAAGTTTGTAAAAGACAAGCTTAGTGCATCACTGGAGTGCTTGCCGCAGGAGGAAACGACCGGCGCAGAAGAGCTGCTAAAAGCGCAGTTCTCACCGGAACGGCTTGGTGACTCCGGCATTTTGGCAGACCTCTTAACTGCAAATGCAGTTAGTAATTTGCTTTTATACCTCAAACGAACCCAGCGCACAGGTTTGGAACGTATGGATACCATTGAACGGTACTCCGGCTCACAATTCATGGGGCTCGATTTATCGGCCCGGCGCAACCTGGAACTCTTGGAGACAATGCGTGGCAAAAGCAAGCGTGGCTCCTTACTCTGGGTGCTCGACAAAACCAAAACGGCGATGGGCAAACGGCTCATCCGCGTATGGATTGAACGTCCACTTCTCAATCCGGCACAAATCATTCGCCGCCAAAATGCGGTGAAGGAGCTTACAAAGGACAGCATGTTCCGCGATGCAATCGCCGAGCAACTTTCTGGAATCCACGATTTAGAGCGTTTGATGACCCGCATTGTATATGGCTCAGCCAATGCAAGGGAACTGCGCTCGTTGTGTGCTGCGCTGTCACAATTACCAGAGCTTCGGCAGCGTTTGGAGGGTGTTTCTTCCAATCTGCTACAAGAAATATGCGGGAAGATTGACCCGCTGAACGATGTTGCTGCATTGGTGGAAAGCGCCATCGTAGAAGAACCTCCGTTTTCCATCCGTGAGGGCGGGATGATACGCCCCGGCTACCACAGTGAGCTTGACGAGCTGCGAACCGATATGGGCAGCGGCAAAGAGATTATTGCTCAGCTCGAAGCGCGGGAACGTGAGAAAACGGGAATCCCCAAACTAAAAGTAGGCTACAACCGGGTATTCGGTTATTATATTGAAATTTCGAATTCGTACCGCGATAAAGTGCCGGACGAATACATAAGAAAGCAAACGCTCACCAATTGCGAGCGTTTCATTACACCGGATTTAAAGCAGCTCGAGGGTCGCATTCTAGGCGCACACGAAAAATCAGTGCAGCTGGAGGGTCAATTGTTTGAGCAGGTTCGTACCGCAGTAGCGGCACAGCTGGAGCGGGTACAAGCAACAGCCGCCGCCGTAGCACAGTTGGATGTTCTTACCTCCTTTGCGGCTGTTTCCGTTGCCAACGGTTACCTGCGGCCGGAAGTAAACCTCAGCGGAAAAATAAAACTAAAAGAAAGCCGCCACCCCGTTGTAGAGCAGTTGCTGGACGGCGGGCCGTTTGTACCAAACGACGTTGAGCTTGATCCTGACGAAAACCGTGTTGCCATTATCACTGGCCCGAACATGGCTGGTAAATCCACCTACATGCGTCAAATTGCACTTATTGTGCTCATGGCGCAAATCGGCTGCTTTGTGCCTGCGCAGTCGGCTGAAATTGGTGTGGTAGACGCTATATTTACCCGCGTGGGCGCTTCGGACGATATGGCCTCCGGACAGTCTACCTTCATGGTGGAAATGGCAGAGGTAGCCGATATTCTAAAAAATGCGACCAGCCGCAGTCTGTTAATCCTTGACGAAATTGGGCGGGGAACCTCCACCTTTGATGGAATGAGCATTGCCCGTGCCGTGCTTGAGCATGTAGCGGACAAGCGTTCTCTGGGGGCAAAAGCGTTGTTTGCAACGCATTACCATGAGCTAACGGTCATGGAGGAGCTTGTCTCCGGTGTGAAGAACTATAACATCGCCGTTAAAAAGCGTGGGGATGACATCACTTTCTTGCGCCGTATTGTACGTGGTGGGGCAGACGACAGCTTTGGTATTGAAGTAGCAAAGCTTGCGGGGGTGCCAAACTCCGTTGTGAACCGTGCCAAGCAGGTACTGCGTGAACTCGAAAGCGGGCGGCCGGTTACCCCCAAGGGAGCCGCAAGAAAACAGCGGGAAGAAGAACCCGCACAGCTTTCACTTGTGCCGCAGCAAGAATCCAAAGTGGTGGAGCGCCTGCGCACGGTAGACGTCAATACGCTAACACCCATTGAATGTATGAATGTACTCTTTGAGCTGAGTCGTCTCGCACAAGAGTGAAGGGATAAATGAACCGATGCAGGGAGGGAAATAGATGGGGAAAATTAACTTACTGGACAAGCACGTAGCCGAGCTGATTGCCGCCGGTGAAGTAGTAGAGCGCCCGGCTTCCGTGATTAAGGAGCTGGTCGAAAACTCTATTGATGCCGGTGCAACCAGTGTTTCCGTTGAGATACAAAACGGCGGCGCTGTCATGATGCGTGTAACCGACAACGGCAGCGGCATTGCGCGGGAAGATGTTCCCACAGCGTTCTTGCGCCATGCGACCAGTAAGGTGCTGCATGAAGAGGATTTGGAATCCATTGGTACTCTTGGCTTTCGTGGTGAGGCATTGGCCTCCGTTGCAGCAGTGGCAAGAATTGACCTGCTTACCCGCACCGAAGAAGAGCTTGCCGGAACGCACTATGTTATAGAGGGCGGCGAGGAGCAGGCCTTTGAGGATGCCGGCTGCGCACGCGGAACGGTTCTTACTGTGCGAGATATTTTCTTTAACACCCCTGCAAGAATGAAGTTCTTAAAGAAAGACACCGTGGAGTCGAACGCCGTTGCCGCAGTCATGGATAAAATCGCACTCTCTCATCCGGAGATTGCCGTTCGCTTTGTGCGAGATGGAAAAGAAACGCTGCGTTCCCCCGGGGATGGTCAGCTTAAATCGGCCGTATTTGCGGTGTTTGGCCGTGAATTCACCGCAGGGCTGATTCCGGTAGAATATGAATTGCAGGGCATAAAGGTCACGGGTTTTGTGAGTAAGCCCTCCCATGCCCGCCCCAACCGCAGTATGCAGCAGTTCTTTATCAACGGGCGCACCATTCGAAGCCGCACCGCGCAGGTAGCATTGGAACAGGCATTCAAAGGCTCATTGATGGTTGGTAAATTCCCGGCCTGCGTGTTGCACATGCAAATCCCGGTACAGGCAGTGGATGTAAACGTTCACCCCGGTAAGCTGGAGGTTCGCTTTATCAATGAACGCCCCGTGTTCGATGCGGTGTATTACGGAGTGAAAACGGCACTCACTAAGGGGGATTCCCCCAATAAAATAACACTGCCGGTAAAGCCAGAGCAAACCGAACCGCAACCCATTCGTGCAAGTGCATCCCCTCTGCCATTTGATGTGCCAGATACAAAGCCACAGCAAATTGCAATGCCAGCCATCTTTGGAGCTGCCACTCCGGCTGCTCCTGCACTTCATGACAGTGCATTGGAAGATCCGGTTGAAATTGCCGTGCCGACAACGCCTGCGTATCGTAGTGCAGAGGTATCCACCTCGCCATTTAAAGAGGGACGCAGGTGGCAGGATGCTCGTTCCGCTCTTCCGGTACATACCCAAGAAAAAGAACCTGCGTTAACAAGTCCTGAGCCGGAGGAATGGAGCATGTCATCGAGTGGCGAGGCAGTACCCGCCAGCACGGCATTTGTTCAAAGCTCCATAGAAATACCGAACCAAAAGACAACCGAACCACTGGAAAATGAACCGTCTGTATTACCCCAAACCGTGGAACCACTTGAAGTGCAGTCTTCTGTACCGGTGCAAGGGGATTTTCGTTACATTGGTCATGTGTTTGGTACGTATATCCTCTTAGAGCGTGATGGAGATGAAGGCGAAGAGCTGGTGATGGTGGACCGCCACGCGGCACATGAACGCCTTCTATATGAACGTCTTAAGGAACAAAGCGGAACGGCATTTTCACAAATGCTGCTAACTCCCGTTCCAGTTTTATTAGAGAAGAATGAATATGCGGCTGTTTTGGCTTCGCTGGAATTATGCGAAACAGCTGGTTTTGAAATAGATGATTTTGGCGGCGGTACCGTTCTGGTACGCAGTGCGCCGTTGTCGCTAACCGGGGAGGATATTCCCGATGCGGTGATGGAGATAGCAGGTTACTTGGTGCAGTCTCGAACAGATGTAACTACCGAGCACCTAGACTGGTTGTATCACAACATTGCCTGCCGTGCGGCAATGAAAGCGCATGACGACCGTTCCCCGGAGGAACTCATTGCTTTGGTGCGCCAGCTTGATGAAAACCCACAGCTACGCTATTGCCCACACGGTCGCCCGATTTCCATCGTGCTTACTCGAAAAGAGCTAGAGAAGCAATTTGGCAGAGCATAACGTTAGTGCAATGTGAAAATTTGAGAATTTAATTGGTACATTTTTTATTTCCAATAAATACTCCTAATCATGGAGAATGGAAACAAATGATGCTATTTTTTGAGAGGAGGAAGCTTATGCCGGAAGAAAAAATACCACTGCTTGTTGTGGGCGGCCCAACTGCGAGCGGGAAAACACGCCTTGCCGCAGAATTGGCGCTTCGTCATAATGGCGAGGTGGTCTCTGCGGATTCCATGCAGATATACCGCGGGATGGAGATTGGAACGGCAAAGCCCACTCCGGAAGAGATGCTGGGTGTACCGCACCATCTCATGGGCTTTGTAGAGCCTGGCAAATCTTTTTCAGTGGCAGATTATGTGGCTCTTGCTAAGAGTACCATTGAAGAGATTCACAGCCGCGGTAAGCTGCCGGTTTTGGCGGGCGGTACGGGGCTGTACATTCGCTCGTTAATCACCAACACCCAGTTTACCGAGGTAGACAATGACCCTAACTTGCGAGCGCAATTGCAAAAGCGAGCAGAGCAGGAGGGAGCAGAGAGCCTATTGCAGGAGCTCGCCGAGTTCGACTCCGAATCTGCCCAGCGTATTGAGCCACGCAATTTGCCCCGGCTGATTCGTGCCATTGAGCTATACCGTGTTACAGGAGTTACCATGACAGAGCATTTGCGGCGTTCCCGCCTTGCGCCGTCTCCCTATCATTCGTGTTTTTTATGTCTTGGCTTTCGTGACAGAGAAAAGCTCTATGAGCGTATTAATTTACGGGTAGATGAAATGTTCGAACGTGGATTGGTGGAGGAAGCAAAGCAGATGCTTGATATGCCCAGCGGTGCTACGGCAATGCAGGCAATTGGCTACAAAGAGCTGCTGCCGTATTTTCGTAGTGAAATTACTCTGCTACAGGCAAAAGAGACGATTCAGCGAGAAACCCGCCGCTATGCCAAACGCCAGCTTACGTGGTTTCGCAGGGAAGAGCAGGCAAGGTGGCTGTATGTAGATGAGTACCCGCAATGGGAAGAACTCTTTACCGCCGCAGAAGAAATTATGGGGAGGGAGCTGCATGAATAATCCGATTTTAAAACGCCTGGTTTCGGGCCTAATCGGCCTGCTGCTCCTTTTTTATATTGGGAATCAAATATACAATGCTAGTTATAGCGGCGTAAAAACAGAAACGGCTGTGTACGCCAATGCGGAAGATATGGTTCAAATGACGGGAACCGTCATTCGCAAGGAACAGCTTCTTCGCCAAAATGTGCAGGGGGTTCTCACGTATCCTTTGGGAGAGGGGGGTAAAATTGCAAAAGGCGGCGTAGTTGCAGAAATATACGATAGCGCAAAGGATGCAACTCAGCAACAGCAAATGGAATACCTCACCGCAGAGATTGCTCGCCTGCAAAGCCTGAGTAACCCGGGAGATACGTATGCAGCAAACCCCGGCTCGCTGACCAAGCAAATTAATCAAAGCCTTTCTGAAATATTAACCTCTTTGCAAAGCAAAGATTATAATGATTTGCCCTCGCAGAGAAATACCCTTTTGTACCGTATGAACGAGCAACAGGTGGTTACCGGTGTAACCAAAGATTTTACTGCCCGCATCGCAGAGCTGCAAAGCCAGCTCAGTGCAATACCCGCCGCCAGCGGCAGAAAAATGGGGCAGGTGAAGTCCCCGGTTTCCGGCTACTTTGTCAATGCGGTGGATGGATATGAATCGCAGTACAATTATGCCTCTGTAAAGGAGCTTTCCGTAAATGACCTGAAAGCAAAGAAAAAGCCGCAGGTTTTGGGCGGCGACGTCATTGGCAAGGTGTGCGAAGAGTTTAACTGGTATTTTGCGGCCGTAGTCAATCAAGATGATGCCCTAAAGCTTAAGGAAGGCAACCACGTCACCATTAACTTCCCGTTCGCAGTGGGTAAAACGGTTCCGGCTGTCGTGCTAGCTGTGAACCAGCCGAACCACCAAGGGGATGCCGCCGTTATTCTGCGTTGTTCTTATATGGATACTGGGATCGCTTCGGTTCGTGATGCTACCGTTCAAGTACAAGCCGGAACGTATTCCGGTATTATGGTTAGCCAGAAGAGCATCCATTTTGAGAAAATCACAAAGGAATTCAAGCAGGAAGACGGTAAGAAGAAAACGGTAACCAAAGAAGTGCAAGGCGTTTATGTGATGCATGGCAATTCCATTGAATTTGTGCAGGTGATTCCACTGATGAGCAGCGGCAGTTATGTAATCTGCAAAGAACTCAGCGACACAGATTCGGAGTGGAAGGAGCTTATGACAAAATCCTCCATACGGTTGTACGACGAGGTTATTTCAGAAGGGACGGAGCTATATGATGGAAAAGTCGTTAAGTGAAACGGAACAGGATTACGCAGAGAAAATGCGTGACCTGGAAGAGAACCTGAAGGTAGTTCGGGAAAATATAGAAGAAGCCGCCGTGAAATCCGGCAGAAGTGCGAGTGAAATTACCTTGCTTGCGGCTACTAAAACTGTGGCGGTTCCGGTGATCAACCGTGCGGTGGAGCTTGGTGTAACTCATATTGGTGAAAACCGAGTACAGGAGCTGTGCGATAAACTTCCCAGCCTTGCCCCGTGCGACCGCCAGTTTATCGGCCATTTGCAAAGTAATAAAATAAAATTTTTAATTGGTCAGGTAAGTTTAATTCAGTCTGTGGATAACGAAAAGCTCGCCAAAGAAATTTCGAGGCTCTCTGTCACAAACGGTACGGTAACCAATGTATTGGTCGAAGTAAATGTTGGGCACGAAGAAAATAAATCTGGTATTGTGCCAGAACAGCTCGAAGAACTGATGGTAAACATTTCCAGCCTTCCCGGCGTTTTGGTACGCGGGCTCATGGCAATCCCGCCCGTATGCGAAAATCCGGAAGATTCTATGCCATATTTTTCGAGGATGCAGCAATATTATGTTGACATCAAGGCGAAAAGAATGGATAATATTCACATGGATTTCTTATCCATGGGCATGTCGTCGGACTATGCTCAGGCTATCCTTTGTGGAGCTAATATGGTTCGAGTGGGCTCGGCTCTTTTCGGACCAAGGAAATATCAAATCCTTTAATATAATTAGGGAGGCAGTGTAAAATGGCCGGATTGGTTCAAAAGTTCAAAGATATGTTAGGCGCTCCTGAAGATGAGTATGAGGATGAAGAATATGTGGATGACCGTGCCGAAGAGATTATCTCTGGCTCGGAGAACCATGCAGATACAATTCGTGAGCGAGAAACAGTAAGGCGCGGCGGCAGTACTGGAGGCAGCAATAAGGTAGTGAATATACATGCTACCACGCAGCTGCAAGTGGTATTGTTTAAGCCGGAGCGGTTTGGGGAAGAAACCCGTGCCGTAGCGGACGAGCTGCTGAAAATGCACACCGTAGTACTTAATCTGGAAAATACCAATAAAGACGTAAGCCGCCGTATCATCGATTTTCTAAGCGGTGTGGCTTATGCGAACGGGGGTAAAATTAAGCGTGTTGCGGCAAGCACCTTTATTATTACCCCTTACAATGTAGAGCTAACCGGCGACGATGTGCTGGATGAGCTGGAAAACAACGGCGTTTATTTCTAATGAAGCGGAATTCCCCTGAGGAGAATGCCATACTAGAGGCAAGGCTTCTGGATGCGGTGCGTCTCTGTTCCCGGCGGTATGAGCCGGTATTTGTGGGCTTTCTCTCAGAAGCGGAGGCCTTCTTGGCACAGGGTGTACTGCGCCGGGAGGGCTTTTTCCACTATTTGTTCTGGGGCGGCTTTGATGGTGCCGAGCGTGTGATGTTCGGCGCGTTCCCCGAGTATTTAGAGCCGCAGCCCGAGCTGTTCCCCCTTGCCGCCGTTACCGCCTCTTTCCGTGAGTGTGACAAGCTCACTCATCGCGATTTTTTGGGTTCGTTAATGGGGCTTGGCATTACACGCGACACGGTAGGCGATATTTTAATCGAGCCGGGCCGCAGTGTTTTGTTCTTGCGGGAAGAGATGGCCTCCTACGTGCAAACACAGGTGGAAAAGGTTGGCCGGGTAGGGGTAAAGCTTACACCCGGCTTTCAGGAGCCACTGCCGGGTGGGCTTGGTTTTGAGCCGTTTTCTTCGGTCATTGCATCCCCCAGGCTCGACTGCGCCGCTGCGGCGGCACTTCGAACCAGCCGGGAAAAGGCGGCGCGCCTGGTGGAATCAGGTGGAGTGCTTTTGAACGGAGTGCAAATTTTGTCCGTTTCTGCTGTGGTAAAGGAAGGGGACCGCCTGTCCGTTCGGGGAAGCGGTCGGTTTATCTTGGATCAGGTCGGCCCCGAAACAAAAAAAGGCCGTGTGAACTTGAGTGGAAGAAAATATAGATAACAGGAGGTTTTTGTCGTGCTTAATCTCAACGATATTATTAATGTAAGCTTTCGTAAATCCAATTTTTCGGGCTACCGTACCGAGGATGTTGACAGCTTTATTGACCAAGTAAAGGATTCTTACGACCAGCTTTTAAAGAAAACCATGGAGCAGGCAGAGGCATATGAGTCGCTGGCTACGGAAAAGAAAGAGCTGGAGAAGAAGCTTTCTGTTCTGGCAGTAAAAATTGAAGACTACCGGCTGGAAGAAAGCGAGATTAAGAATGCTCTTGTGAGCGCACAAAAGCTCGGCGAGTCTTCCGTGCGGGAAGCACGCCATAAGGCAGAAATCATTCTGAAGGATGCCAACTTAAAAGCCGAGCGGATTCTCGGTGCTGCCAAGGCAGACGTTGTGGAGCAGCAGCGCGAGCTGGATGACCTAAAGAAAAAGGTCATTGAGTTCCGCACAAAGCTTCTAGCAATTTACAAAGAGCATTTAACTCTTATCGATGCAATTCCCAGCCGAAAAGAAGAGTTTTCGCATGAGGAAAAGCCCGCTGCTTCTGTATTAGACACCGAACAGCAGCAGGAGGAAGAGCCGGTGCCGGAGGCGCAGCATTATATGCCGGAAGAGCCGGTTGTTCACGCAGACCTGGAGCCGGAATACACCCCGGTATCTGAAAAAGACGATTTTGCGGTGGACGCAGCCGTATTTGACACAGAATTCCCAAGCCATGACCTGCGTTACGATGTATTAAAATTTGATGAAGTGGATGAATCCGGAGTATAATATATATATTACCCGCGTAGCGGGGCCGGAGTATTTCATAGACGGAGAGAGGACGGAGAAATCCGCCCTTTTTTCCTGAAAGAGAGGGAGTTTCTTTTGCCTTATATTGCAATCTGTTTATCCTTTGCCGCCGTTGCGGCAGGAGTTGCCATAGACCAAGTTCTGAAAAGCATAGTAATCCAGCAGTTAAAACCGCTGGGGCAAATTGAGTTAATACCGGGGTTCTTTAACCTTACTTATGTAGAAAACCGCGGTGCGGCGTTCGGTATGCTCGCAAATCACCAATGGCTGTTTATTGTAGTGACTGCGGTGGTTTGTATTGCCATTGCTGCTGCGATTATCTTTTACCAGAATCATACTGCTCTTACCCGAACAGCGCTTACTTTGGTATTGGCTGGCGGCATCGGCAATATGATTGACCGCCTGCATACCCAGTATGTGGTAGATTATATTCACTTTCAGTTCTTCCCACCGGTGTTCAATTTTGCAGATATTTGTGTAACCGTGGGCTGCGCTCTGCTGATTGTTTACCTGCTCTTCTTTACGGATGAAAAGGGAAGACCCAGACAGCCGGGGCGGTATTCCAAATACGCACACTATAATCAAAACAGAAATCACAGAATGGGTGGTTAAGGTGCAAAAAAAGCTGCTGGTAATAGGAGCAGAGCATCAGGATGCCCGCGCAGATTTGGCAGTAAGCGAACTGCTGGAGGATGTGACGCGCTCCGGTGTGCAAAAGCTTATGCTATCTAGTGCCGTAATGCGTGGCGGCCGTCCACTTTCCAAAAACGACCGGGTTGCTGAGGGGGATACCATTGAGGTTCTTCTGCCTGACCCTGCCCCGATGGAGCAGGCAGAGCCAGAGAACATCCCGCTCGACATTGTGTATGAGGATGACGACCTGCTTGTAGTGAATAAACCAAAGGGAATGGTGGTTCACCCGGCTCCGGGCAACTATGATAAAACCTTGGTAAACGCACTGTTGTATCACTGCGGCGATTCCTTGTCGGGCATTAACGGCGTCATTCGCCCCGGCATTGTGCACCGTATTGATAAAGATACCAGCGGTCTGTTAATCGTTGCAAAAAATGATTTTTCGCACCAAAATTTAGCCGCACAAATTAAGGCGCATTCCTTTACCCGGGAATATGAGGCAGTTGTTTACGGTCATTTACGGGAGGAAAGCGGTACGGTTGAGGCTCCCCTTGGGCGTCACCCAAACGACCGCAAGAAGATGACCGTCACAGAGAAAAACAGCCGCCATGCGATTACGCATTATCAGGTGTTAGAAGAGCTGCGTGGCTTTAGCTATGTGCGTCTTCGGTTGGAGACAGGCCGCACTCATCAAATTCGTGTGCATATGGCCTATTTGGGGCACCCGGTTGCGGGTGATGTAGTGTATGGACCGAAAAAGGTGATTACTTCGCTCGGCGGGCAATGCCTGCATGCAAGAACCATCGGCTTTTGCCACCCGCGCGATGGTCGCTACATTGAACTTACCAGCCCGCTTCCACCATATTTTACTGCTTTTTTAACACGTTTGCGGAATGAATCGGCTTCTTCTTACCAATAAGTAGCTGGGAATAAAAGCAGAATTTGTTCCTGAGCAGATGCACAATGAGGAGGATTTCTCTTTTGAAGTTTCAAGATGTATTTTTGGTATCGGATTTAGATGGTACCCTCATTGGTGAAAACCACACAATACCGCAGCGCAATATCGATGCGATTCGGCGCTTTCAGGAGCAGGGCGGTCGCTTTGCCATAGCAACGGGACGCTCCATAGATTCCGGTGCTCGCTATTACCGCAGAGTGTTCCCAAAGGGTCTTTGCGTGATGCTCAATGGCTCTATTTTATACGACTGTGAGCTTGACCATATTGCGGCTGTGTTTTCGCTTCCACCCGAAGCAAAGGAATATGCGCGCCGTTTGGCAGAACACTTTCCAGAAATGGGCTATGAGGTCTTTACGCAGCGTGAGCAGTATGTTGTAAAAGAGAACCAGCTCGTAAATGAGCATATGGAGCATGAAAACCTGCCTTGCACCCCCGTGGAGGATGATAGCATTACGGAGCCGTGGTGTAAGGTGCTGTTTGCCGCTGAACCGGATGTTAAACAGAGAATGCACGCATTTACGGAAACATTCGCACACCCGGGTGTGCGCTTTGTGCAGAGCGATGCCCGGTTTTTAGAAATGCTGCCGGAGGGTGTGGATAAAGGCAGTGCTTTGGAAGAGATTCTACGCCAAACAGGATTGAAAAGAGAAAAATTAATTGCCATTGGCGATTATTATAACGATATTGAAATGCTAAAAACGGCTGGCTTTGCCGTAGTACCATCCAATGCGCCGGAAGAGCTTCAGCAGATGGCGGACTTAGTGGTGGGCGATTGTCGTTTTGGTGCGGTAGCCGATTTGATTGAATATTTAGAACGCGCTTAATTTGCTTATGGCGGTGGGAATATGGATAACGATGCCCGTCAAGTACGGTGGCTGCTTGCCATCGCTGTCTTTCTCTGCGCGTTAATCATTGGGTATAATGTTCTTTTTGTGCCGCAGGTTACGCTCACTACCGTAGTAAGAACGGATACCTCTTCAGCGGTACAAGCAAAGGCTTCTGCCAATGTGAAGCAGACGGAGAGCTCTCAGCAGGAGGCCTACGAGCCGGAATCTGTGGAGAAAACAGCTTTGGTTAACCTGAATACAGCGGATGCCGGGCAGCTGGAAACATTGCCCGGTGTTGGACCGGTAACAGCAAAGAGGATTATAGCCTACCGGGATTCCGTTGGCGCCTTTCGCACGAAAGAGGAACTCATGCAGGTAGATGGCATTGGGGAAAAGACGTTCGAAAAACTACAAAATTTTATAATAGTAGAAGATGAGAGTAGTGAGGCAGTAGCATCAGCCGACAGTATGCCATAGACGGGTTATTTATTCGATTAAATGCAGTGCGCATCGAACCGGTATGAAGAACGCCGTTCCATAAAGGAACGGCGTGAGCCGCACGGGCGATGTGTGCGGCGTTATACTCTTACAGACAATAGCGCGGCGAAGCTGGGGGATTCTATTTATTCCTCCATATGCTCAGGGGTTCTTTCTTGTGCTCAGGGGTACTTGTGCTTGCTCACTTTTTTCCTGGGAGTGGAAAGTGAATGTGTGTGCTCAGTGATGTTATTGTTAAAAATGCAATATTAAATCCCACAATCTTTCACGGCTTATCACTTTTGTGAATGCCGTGAACCCCAGCTCCGCGTTGCCCTGTCTGTAAGGCAACAAAAAAGCGCTCGTCACGGATAGACCCTCCTCTTTCAGGGTCAGTTCCACAACAAGCGCTCATTCTATCAGTGCATCTCACAACCAGAACAGAAAATGTTCCTTTTTGTGTTCCCCTCGCTGTTTACAAGTGGGAACAAATGGGTTATAATTGTGAAGCAATCCGCAGCGTAAGCTGTTGTTATGGAGGGACCTTCTCCGTAGCAGGGGGTGGGTGGTGGTACACCCATCCTCGCTTTGCACTTCTAAGTGCCTTACAAAATATATTAAACCACATTTTACCAAATAACGCAATAATAAATTTTAATTATGGGAAAAATCATCACAATCTTCATTGTTTCGTCGGATTTTTAGAAATCCGGCTTTTTTTATTGCTATTTTTAGAGTGCTCTTGTCCGCTCGTAAAAACATGCTCGGAAGCTAATTTCTTTCTTCATTTATGAGCGGTAAATCAAAACCTAATTTGCAATCTGCAACGCACAGGCTTGTTCCTGTGCGGAAACGAGATGCAGAGCGGGAGCTCAGTCGGATTCCAAAGGCAGAGCCTTTGGTCGTTGAGAGGGAATCCAAAGGGAGAGAATCGATACTCTCCCTTTGGAAGGCCTTTGCAACCTTTCACCCTTTCGTGAAAGGTTGTGCCCGCCCCGGCATGAGGGGCAAAGCCCTGCGCAAGCAGAAGCCTCGCGCTCCGAGCGCAACATTATTAATTTTAGCAGAGCAAAGACCTTTACGAAATTAAAGGAGTATCACATGGCATGAGGGGCAAAGCTCTGCGCAAGCAGAATCCTTGCCCCGTAGCGCAATACTTCTTTACTAATAAAACAACAACTTGAATTTAAGACATAGCCTAGCCCCCGGCATGAGGAGCAAGCCCTGCGCCTAAGCGCAATACTATTTTTAATAGCCAAGCAAAAACTTGCTAGATTTAAAGAAAAAGCATGTTTAGCATAAAAAATAGGTGAGGTTTACCCTCACCCAATCGCTGTATTTTTATTTCTCTATTATCTTACAATTACAGAATCTTTGGTGCAACAATCACTTGCAAAAAAGAAGTTTTCAATAACAATGAATTTGCTTTTCAGGAAACGGACAATAGTTCCAACCAATAGTGCTGCAATTAATGTACCTTCTCCAATACCTGTAATCTTGTGGAATAAAACCAACCCAATCAGGCCAGCTATCACGGTGAATAGCGTATCAATTGCTACCTTTGTTTTCCCAAAATCCGTATGTAAGGTCATGGATATTGCCTTTACAAAAGCTTCTCCAGGAAGCAATACGACATCTGCCATCATTTGGGTGTTGACTCCTATGGCTAATAGCATACAACCAATCAAAAGAGAGATCAGTTTCTCCCAATAGGCGCTTGGTGTTAAAAAGGTTAATAGATTCATTGTTAAATCCATAAACCATGAGAATGCGATGGAAGCAGGTATTTGCAGATAATACTGCTTTGGAAAGTCTTTCTTTAATAAAAGCAACTGTATGATGATGAGAACAGCGCTCATGTACAATGTGAACATTCCAATTGTAGGTTGAAAGCCAAAGCTCAAGGCATAAGGGATGCTTGAAATGGGCGATGTTCCGAGACCTGCTTTGGTTACAAAGCTAATGCCAAAATCCGTAATAAAAATACCAACTAAAAAAATGAAATAACGCTTTAATGTATCATGCTTAGTCAACGAGTTCCTCCATGGTTCCTGAATTATGTGTAAAGCTGCTTATTCTTAAGCAAGAGAACTAATAACAAAAAACGTTCCAATTATACTGCTTTTGTCGAATTTTGTCAACAAGAATTAACCATAACTGTGGTTAACCTTTTGGATTAAAACTAACATTGCTTATAAATGGATTGTATATTAGAAGATTAGTTGGTAAAATAATGAAAGAAAAGGAGGCGTTGTTTATGGCGGTGAATCCCCTGCAAGATATTATGAATCATTACATGTGGTGCTTTGGTTCGTATTTCATTGCAATGACCATTATTCTTTTCAATGCGGCACGCAGCTTATACTTTTTTCTTAGAAGTAAAAAGCGCTCTATATACCCAAAGAGAGGTCTCCTCGATTTGTTGATAAGCCTTTTGTGCGGAGTATCTTTATATATGGGGCAAATGTTTCAAGGTGTTTTGGCGGATAATAACGTGCCTGGGCTCTACCAATGGTCAAGCTATCTATGGCTGTTATGTTTAGCCTCACTTGCACTTTTTGTGGTACAGGCGGTATTTTATATCAAAACGCCCTCGGTTCGCCCCAGACCCGTAATAACAGAAGAAATTCCAGCACTGCATGATGAAAGCGAGCCCAAGCCACCCGCTGAACAAGATACTTGATAACAGTTGTAAATAAGCGCAAAAACTACGTTAATAGCTTTAAAGAATCCAAAAAAGGAAGCACTTGCAGTTGCAAGTGCTTCCTTTTAAAATAGGCTAAGTTTTTATTTTAGTCCCCAAAGCTGATTCCGATATCTCGTGCGGACTGAATCAAATCGCAATCCAGCGGTACTGCCTTGAGCTTGCCGGCTACTTCACTGAGCGGCACGGGAACAATCTTTTGGTTTTGCAACGCCACCATACAGCCAAAATGACGGTCTTGAATCATCTGTGCGGCGGCAGTACCCAGGCGTGTTGCCAGAACACGGTCATAAGGGCAAGGGCTGCCTCCTCGCTGGAAATGCCCGGGGATGGTTACTCGAACCTCATTGCCGGTTCTCTCACCAATCTCCTTTGCCAAGCGGTAGGAGAGAGAGGGTTCTGTCATTTTGGCTCGTTGTGCCTTAAATTCTTTCTTAGAAAGCGTGGCTTCTTTTACAGAAAGCGCACCTTCCGCAACGGCTAAAATCGAGAACTGTTTGCCAGAGCGCTTTCTTTGTTGCAACGCCCGGCAAATGGAATCAATGTTGTAGGGAATCTCCGGTAACAAAATGGCGTCTGCGCCTCCAGCAATGCCAGCGTGCAGTGTTAGCCAGCCGACCTTGTGTCCCATTAGCTCCACGATAAATACGCGACCATGTGAGGTGGCGGTGCTGTGAATGGAATCGATAACGGTAGAGGCAATTTCAACTGCGCTTGAAAATCCGAAGGTCATTTCGGTATTCCAAAGGTCATTGTCAATGGTTTTGGGCAGTGTAATCACATTGAGTCCCTCGCTGCTGAGCAGGTTAGCGGTTTTATGGGTGCCGTTGCCTCCTAATATAACCAAACAATCGAGGCGCAGCTTTTTATAATTGCGCTTCATCTGTTCCACTTTTTCACTTTGGCTGCCCTCGGGGCCGCGAATCTCTTTAAATGGTTGGCGAGAGGTACCAAGGATGGTGCCGCCCAGTGTTAAAATACCGGAAAAGTCGCGCGGGTTCATCTCCCAGTAATCGCCCTCCATCAGGCCACGGTAACCATCGCGAAGCCCGAAGATGGTTACATCCTCCTCAAATTTTTCGTAAAGAGCTTTTCCCACTGCACGTATTGCGGCGTTTAGGCCTTGGCAGTCGCCTCCGCTTGTCAGAATCCCTACTCTCATGAGTTGTGTTGCCCCTTTCCTTATTTGAGCCGCTTTGCCTTATCCGCATCACGAATCGGCTCCATCAGCTTGCTTTCCTCTGTTTTTTTCAGTTCCGATACATTTTTCTTTGCCATAGTAGAGAACAAAGACTGACAATTGATGGCGGCCTTGCCACGGCGGCGGTTTACTTGTAGATAAGCCGTGTCTGGCTGCATCATGCGTGTATTTACATTGTCGCTTTTCATAATTTCTAATATATCAAATGCACGGCGTTTTAAATCCTCACCCTCAATGGGGAAGACCAGCTCTACACGTCGGTCTAAATTACGGGGCATCCAATCTGCACTGCCCATGTATATTTTGGGTTCCCCCGCGTTCTCAAATGCAAAAATACGGCTGTGCTCCAAAAGCTGCCCCACGATGCTTTGTACAGTGATGGTTTCACTCATCCCCGGCAGGCGAGGAATGAGGCTGCACATACCTCGCACGATTAGGTGAATGGGCACGCCCGCCTTTGAGGCTTCGTACAATAGGCTAATTATTTGCGAATCAATGAGGGCGTTTACCTTTACTGTAATTCCGCTCGGAAGACCCTTCTTGGCGTTTTCGGTTTCCCGACGAATCATCCGTGCAAAAAAGCTGCGCATACTCTGCGGAGCTACTACAAATTTGCGGTACTCCGGCGGGCGGGAATAGCCGGTAAGTACGTTGAACAGGGAGGAAGCATCAATTCCATACGGCTCACGGCAGGTGAACACGCCAATATCGGTATAGATTTTTGCGGTAGAGTCGTTGTAGTTGCCGGTTCCCATGTGAACATAGCGGCGGATTCCATCCTCTTCCCGCCTTACTACGAGTAAGATTTTACAGTGGGTTTTCAGGCCTGCTAAGCCGTATATCACATGGCAGCCGGCTTGCTCCAGCTTTTTCGCCCAGTTAATGTTGTTTTCTTCATCAAATCGCGCTTTTAGCTCGACTAATACGGTTACTTGCTTCCCGTTTTCTGCCGCACGGATGAGAGCGCCGATAATGGGAGAGTGCCCACTTACGCGGTACAGGGTTTGCTTAATCGCCAATACATCCGCGTCGTCGGCAGCACGGCTGACAAAATCGACCACACATTGAAAGCTTTCATAGGGGTGGTGTACCATCCGGTCTTTTTCACGAATGGCTTCGAAAACATCTTCATATCCCCAAAAAGCCGCTGGTGGGTATACGGGCTTAATGGGGTCAAAGCACAGCGAATCGTACCCGGGAAGTGATGCAAATTTGGTAAGGTAGGTAAGGTCAATCGGCCCGGGAACCTCAAATAAGTCGTGCGATTTTAAATCGAGCATTTCCACAAGAAAATCTTTGATATCAGGGTCGCAGTTCTGCAATATCTCAAGTCGAACAGGGCGCCCCCGCTTTCTCTTTTTAATGGATTTTTGCACTTCAGTGAGCAGGTCTTCCGCATCCTCGTCAATTTCCAAATCCGAATTTCGGGTTAAACGGAAGGGTGAACATGCCTCAATTTGGTGCATGCTAAATAGTGTATTAATCTTATACGATATCATATTCTCTAAAAGCACAAAAACCTTGCGTTCTGGGTCGGGAATCTGCAAAAAGCGAGAGAGAATAGAAGGTACCTGTACCACGGCAAACAGAGATTCCTCTTCCCCTTTTAGGCGAACTGCCAGATTAAGGCTCTTATTTGAGAGCATGGGGAACGGGCGGCTGCGGTCTACCGCAAGCGGCGTTAATACAGGGAAAAGAATTTTATCAAAATAATCGGAGAGGAAGAGTTGCTGCTCCTCATTTAAATCGTTTGGGGTGCTAAAGAAAATATTTTCTTTTCGCAATGTAGGCAGTATGGAGCGGTGCAAGGAGTTATACTGCTGCTCCGTAAAGGTTCGAATTTTGCGAGTCAGGCGAATCATCAGCTCTTCCGGTGTAAGGCCGGAAAGATCCGGTATTTTGTAGCCGGACTGCACCTGCGCTTTTACTCCTGCAACGCGAACCATAAAAAATTCATCCAAATTAGAAGAAGTAATTCCTAAAAAACGCAGGCGCTCCATCACGGGGTTTTCTTTTTCAAAGGCTTCTTCCAACACGCGCCAGTTAAAGTCCATCCAGCTCAGTTCCCGATTCACAAATGGGAACTGCTTGTTTTCGTTCATTGTTTTTCCCCTTTCCTCAAAGCATTAGCGTTTTTATATTCAGCACAGGGTGAATCCCGAATACCTCCTGAAAAAATGGCGCACATAAATCGAACGCCCATTTTTCAAGAGTAAGGTTTCCGTCACTGGAGCTTGTAATCACAAGCCGGTCTTTTTCAAGCTTAATTGCAATGTCCTTAAGTTTTTGTGTCTGCGATTTATCTAACGCATTTGAAAGGCGGAAAATTGCCACCAGCTTTGAAATCATAAGGCGGGTTTGTTTATCGAGCCGATTAAATTCGGGGTCGTCATCACTGGGAACGTTGTATTCATCGTAGCTTGATAAAAAGGCAACCATCAGCACTTCGCGATCCGTCAGGCCGTAGATATCAATGTTCTTTACAAGGTCAAATGTACTGTTGAGGTGTTCCTTCGAATTAATATAATACCCTGCGTCGTGCAGAATGCAGGCCAGCTCTAATATGAGCCGGCTTTTATAATCCATCCCATGTATTTTCTTAGTTTTGTCAAAGATACGGCAGGAGAAACGGCGAACGGCATCCGAATGCGAGGGATTACAGCGGTAACGGTCTGCAATCCACTGTGCACAGGAGATAGAGCTGTTAATGACATGAGTCTCGTATTCTTTTTTGCTTTTGGGTACGAGCATCTGGCGCAAAATCGCATCCCAAAGCTCTATTTTGGGGCAAATCACCCGGTCGGCGTGCGTCAACTCAAGGAGCTGCATATAAATCACAAGCACCGGGTACAGCACCTGCGCACTTGCGTCTGTAATGTCGTATTTGGCGGCAAGGGTGTCCGGAGTCATAACGCGAACCTCTTGCAGCAAGCGGCCGATGAGCTCGGACTGTATGACGTAATGCCCCTTTTCAGGCTTTACACCGCAAATACGTGCAATCAGCTCAATTTCGCTCCCTGCAAGCACAAGGTTGCGAATGCTGTTCAAACGGCCGGGGATGGGGATATGCCGCACGGTAAGGTTCAGGTATTCCTCCACCACCGTATCAAAATCGCCGCTGTTTTCTTGAATGCTGCCGAGCATGTTATACAGCTTCATTGGCCCGATTGAGATGTTCTGGGAAAATATCATATTGGTTCCGTCAAAAATGGAAAGACCAATACTCCCTGTACCAATAAAAGAAATGAGTGTGTTACCCGCCGGAAAATTCGGCATGGATTTTATAGAGTTTAGTATCTCGGAGTAGATGAGCGTTTTTTCTTGGTCATCCTCCAGAACCTGAACCGAAATACCATTTTGTATTTTCAACTGGTCGGTAATGTAATCGCGGTTTTTTGCTTCGCGCAAAGCGGTGGTAGAAACCACACGCGGCTGCTCAGCACCATATTCCTTGAGTACGTCGCTGTAACCATGCAAAGTAGAAGAAAGCTTCCAGAGGCTCTCAAAGCTGATTTTTCCACCGTGAAAAACCTCAGAACCAATTTTAATGGGGTATTCTAACCGGTCTAAGGTTACGATATTATCTTTTTGCAATTGTGCGATTTTCATTTTCAGCATGCTTGAGCCGATGTCGATTACAGCGGCTACCTTACCGCCTTTTTTACGGTTCATGTACACAGAGCCTCCAATACTCAGCAAGATTTCATTAGTATTCTCTTAAATTGCTGGAATTCTTTGAAACGCTTCGAGAAAAAACAGATTTTCTATTCTATTACTGAATGGTAGCGTAGGTTCTTATTCTGTATTCTACAATAGAGCGGTAAGAGCAAAAATATTGTAATTTATTATAGCAAAGCGTATTCTGAATATCAATTCGCTCCGTTTTAAAATTTCATTTAAAATCAAGTTATATTTAGTGTGTTAAAATTGGACTTGCCGTAAGAGTAACAGCTTTGTTATTGCAAGAACGCATAAAAATGTGGTATACTTTCTAAATATGAAAGATCGGGTGATGTGCGTTTCCCCCGAAAACACCGGGCTGAACCGGAATGCCCGGCGTTACCCGCCGGAAATGGCTATGGCGCCAACCGGCGGGATAACGCCCGCTTTGTGTGTCCATAATAGCATTATGGAGGAACCAGTATGACTGACTTTGAGCTATGCATGAACTGTATGACGGAGCGCCCGAGCGGCGAACCTTGCCCTCACTGCGAGTCTTCGGCAAATGAACCGCAGCGCCCTGATGCCCTGCCACTGAAAACAATGCTGCAAAACCGGTATTTGGTTGGAATGGCGCAAAAGGTGAATGGAGAGGGCATCTCCTATATTGGCTATGACAGTGTGCTGAATATTAAAACTCTTATCCGTGAGTTTTTTCCTCAAACCATGGGCGAGCGCCTGCCAGACGGTAAAACGGTGCGCATTATTGACGGCAGTGAAGTCACTTTTGGAGAATACCGAGAATCCTTTTTAAACGATGCCCGTGAGCTGGCTCACATGCGGCAGCTTTCTGCCGTAGAGCAGATTTACGACATATTTGAGGAAAACGGAACGGCTTATACCGTAGCGGAATGGGAAGAGTGCATTACGCTGCGCTATTTTGTGGAGCGCCGCGGTGGAAGTATTGATTGGAATGCCGCCCGCCCCTTATTTATGCCAGTGCTGTCTGCACTCTCTACCTTGCATTCCAAGGGAATAAACCACCTTGGTATTTCACCCGATACATTGGTGATTTTGCAGGATGGCCGCATGAAGCTCACCGATTTTGAGCTGGATGTGGTTCGCCGTATGGACACAGACCTCCCGCCAGATTTGGTAGCGGGCTGTGCTGCGCTAGAGCAGTATGTAATGAATTATGTACCGGATGAATCAACGGATGTGTACGGCTTTGCGGCATGTCTGTTTTTTGCACTGACGGGTGCACTGCCGCAAGATGCTTTGCGCCGCAAGACCGATTCCCGCTTGATGATACCCACCAGTACACTTAAAAGCTTGCCGCCTTACGTGATTACCGGCCTTGCCAACGCATTGCAGGTGATGCCCTCCAAGCGCACTCCTCATTTTGAGCGTTTGCGGGCAGAGCTTTCTGCTGCGCCAACAGTCACGGCAAAAATAGAGCAGCCACTGCCGCCGGAAATCCCCATGGAACCCGAGCCTACTCGCAAAGGTATTCCTGGAATGGCTTGGGCAATCGGTTCTGGTGTGGTTTCTCTGGCTGTTTTTATCTGTCTGGGAATTTTCTGGCTGTTTCCACCTAGCTATGGCAGTCCCGCTGGAGTGCCAAATTCGGCTGCAATGAAAGCCGAAATAGAGTCGTATGACTCCGATATGCCAATGGCTGGAGCAGGGGCACCGGCCGCAGGGGGCGGGGGCACTTTAGGTGCTGAGCTTTCTGAAGCTGACCGTTTACCGGTACCAAACCTGGTAGGGCAGAAGCTCGATGATATTCTGGCTGCGGAAAGTGCCGGAACTGAAAGCTACGATATTTTAGTATCTGACAAAGAGTTTAATGACACGGTCGCCGAAGGCAGAGTGATTAGTCAATCTCCCGCAGAAGGGGAATTGGCTCCTGCCGGTGTAAAAATAGTGGTAGTAGTAAGCCAGGGTGCAAAAATGCGAGCACTCCCCGTAATTCGTGGAATGAGCCTTGAGGACGCATCGCTTGCGGTGGCAACTTCGGGCTTAACTCCTGCAAAACGGGATGTTTTTGATGATTCAATTCCAGCAGGGCAAGCAGTGGGTTACCAAAACCAGGAGGCTGGTGATACACTGGAATACGGCGCCCATGTAGTTATATTATTAAGCAAAGGGCCGGATCCATCTGTATTGGGCGGTCCCACTAGAAGCGGAGGATCTTAATAACAATGGTTAAAGTTGCACTAATCGCATATACTCCGCAGCCGGAACAGACGGTGGCAGCTGCCGCTAAGCTCTGTTATTCCGCTGCGGGTGTGGAACATATTATGGACGGGCTTACCGAAGAAAAAACAGCTCGTTTTGTGGAGATGCTCTCTGAAATTGGGCATGAAAGCCCCATTGAGCATGCTTCATTTACATTTGCAATTGAGGGTGTATCGCGTGCGTTTTTGGCACAGATGACCCGCCACCGCATTGCCTCTTACAGCGTGCAAAGCCAAAGATATGTGGCGGAGCATCAGTTTGGCTATGTTATTCCGCCTGAAATAGAGAATATACCGGAGGCAAAGCAAGAGTTTATTGCCTCTATGGAGGACGCGCAGCGCCGATATGAGAACATAACGCTTATTTTGCAAGAAAAGCACCAAGCTGAAATGATTGCTCAGGGTAAAAAGCCGGAGGAGGCTGCCCGTGCTTCCTTGAAAAAAGCAATTGAGGATGCTCGATTTGTATTACCAAATGCCTGCGAAACAAAAATGATTTGCACTATGAATGCTCGTTCACTCTATAATTTCTTTTCGCACCGTTGCTGTAACCGTGCACAATGGGAGATTCAGGAGGTTGCGGTTCAAATGCTGCGTTTGGTGCGTGGTGTAGCACCAAACCTGTTTTCTCACTGCGGGCCACCCTGTGTGTTTGGTGCTTGTCCCGAAGGGAAAATGAGCTGTGGAAAAATGACTGAGGTTCGCGCATTTTACCAGAATCTGGAGTCGAAACCGTGAGCGGGCGTCTCATCGTAATCGAAGGGCTGGATGGCAGCGGAAAAGCAACCCAAACCGAACTGTTATGTCGGGCGTTGGAGCTAAATAACGTTCCGCTAAAAAGGGTTTCTTTCCCGGATTATCAAGAAAAATCCTCTGCGCTTGTAAAAATGTATTTGGGTGGTGAGCTTGGTGCGCACCCGCAAGAGGTAAATGCGTTTGCGGCCAGTTCTTTTTACGCAGTGGATCGCTTTGCGAGTTATGTGCGGCATTGGCGGCAAAACTATGAAGCGGGCAATTTGATAATTGCAGACCGTTACACAACATCGAATATGGTGTACCAAATGACAAAGCTGCCCCACTCCGATTGGAATTCTTATCTGGATTGGGTTTGCGATTTTGAGTATAATAAGCTTGAGCTTCCCTCACCGGATGCCGTGATTTATTTGGACGTGCCTTTGGCGATTTCTCAGCGGCTGCTGCGGGAACGGTACGAGGGTGACGAAGCAAAAAAAGACTTGCACGAACAAGATACGGCTTTTTTGGCGGCTTGCCGGGAAAGTGCCTTGTATTGTGCCCAAAAACTAGGTTGGCTGGTTCTCTCTTGTGCAGAAAACGGCCAATTAAAGCAAATACAGCAAATCCATGAGGAAATCATGGAAAGCGAAATCATAAAGGAATGTGGCTATGTTAAATTTTGAATATGCAACGATCGAGGATCGCGAATGGCTTCAGCCAATTTTGGCGGCCAGCGGCAAAATGGGGAGCGAGAATGCGTTCGGTACCCTGTTTATTTGGAATGAATCGTATCATTCCCGTATTTGCCGTCAGGATGGATATGTGCTTTTGTCCTCGGGCGAGCATTTTCACACGTATAATTTCCCCTATGTGGCAGACCCCGCCAATGCCGGCAGTCTCCAGGATGCGTTGCAGCTTCTGATGGATGATGCGGCGGAAAAAGGGTACCGTTTTCAAATGTGGGGCATGACGGAGCAGCAGGTTGCCCGCATGGAAGAAGCAATGCCCGGCGTATTTGAATTTAGTATAGATAGAGACGGCGCAGATTATATTTACAATAGCAGCGACCTCATTGAGCTTGCGGGTAGAAAATACCACGGTAAGCGCAATCATATCTCCAAATTCAACCGCCAGTACCAGTGGGAATATGAAGATGTAACGGTCGATACGCTCGAAGCTTGCCGAGAGGTAAGCCGTGAGTGGTGCAAACAAAATGGGTGCGACCCCGAAAATGGGCTCGACAAAGAGGTGCGCGCGCTTCGTAAAGCGTTCGCAAACTTTAAAGAGCTGAAGCTTTCCGGTGGGTTAATTCGAATTGACGGTAAGCCGGTGGCTTACACCATTGGGGAAGAAATCAATCCGCAGGTATTCCTGCTTCATTTTGAAAAGGCACTCGCTGGGTACGACGGTCTATATGCTGTGATTAACAACGAGTTTGCCCGCCGCAATTTGGCAGGCTACCAATATATTAACCGTGAAGAAGATTTGGGGCTGGAGGGCTTGCGTAAAGCCAAGCTGTCTTACTACCCTGCTATTATATTGGAGAAGTACCGTGCGGTACTGAAGGGAACGGAAAAATGAGCGGCAGAATCATCAAGCTGGCCCATTGGGGCATGCAGCCAGAGCTAGAAACGATTTGGCAGGTATGCTTTGGGGACCCCAAACGCCCGACCGCCTTCTTTTTTAATAATGCCTTTCAGCCACATACCTGCCTTGTGTATGAGGTTGACGGCAAGGTGGCTGCAATGGTGCACATGCTGCCGGTGAGTATGGCGCAACCAGGGGGCATAGTGCGCGGCCATTACATTTATGCAGCGGCCACTCTGCCACAGTACCGGAAGCAGGGCTGCATGGGCGCTTTACTGCGGGCGGCGGCACATTTGGGTTTACGGCGCGGCGAGCATTTTTCATGTTTGCTGCCATCGAGCAATGCTTTGTATGATTACTACGCAAATTATGGTTATGAAGAAACTTTTTACACCCGCTTTGTAACGCTTTCAGCAGAGGAGCTGTCTTTGTTTTCTTCCGCTAGTGTACCGCGAGGTTCCATTATTCTAGGTTATAAAACAATGAAAGAAGTACGCAATAAGCGGCTTTCATCGATTATGGGTTCTGTGCTGTGGGGCGAAGAGGCTCTTTATTTTGCGGAGGGCTTTAACCGCCAGTACGGTGGCAAGCTGGTTTCTTCCCAAACAAAAGAAGGCGCTGCTTGGGCACTTTGCCGCTCAAGAGAAGATGGCTCCTGTGAAATAACGGAGCTAGTGGCAGATAAAGCGACCTTCCCGGCGCTAGCGGGCAGACTTCTTACTGAAATGCCTGCAAGCAGCTATCACCTGCGACTCCCCGTAGATGATGTTCTGCTCCCGCAAAGAGGAGAGATCGAGCGATTTGGAATGCTGCGGCCAATCAGGCCGTTAGAATATAACGGCAGGGTCTACCTTGGCCTTACGCTGGATTAATAAATAAGGGGTTGTGACGGATATGACATATTTATTTTTAGCGAATGGATTTGAAGAGCTGGAGGCTTTCACACCGATCGATTTGCTTCGGCGTGCCAATGTTCCAGTTCAAACAGTAGGAGTCGGCGGCAAACAAATCGTGGGTGCCCATCAAATTCCCGTAATCGCAGATCTTGAAGAAAGCGAAATTTCTTTGAGTGACCTCGATATGGTCATTTTGCCCGGCGGTTTACCGGGAACACCAAATTTAGAGAAGTCCCAAATTGTAAAGGATGCCGTAATGGCTGCGTATGAAAAAGGTGCTTATGTGGCGGCAATCTGTGCAGCTCCTTCTATTTTGGGACATATGGGACTGTTAAAGGGTAAGCGTGCCACGGTAAGCGACGGCTTTGTTTCGGAAATTACTGGAGCAGAGTATACCGGCGAGCTAGTTACAATGGGTGGAAAAATTATTACGGGGCGTGGCCCGATGGCTTCAGTCGCATTTGCGCTGCAGCTGGTTGATCTTTTGGCGGACAAGGATGCCGCGGAAAAGCTGAGGAATTTGATGCAATGCCAGTAAAGAACATCAAAGAAATTAAGACAGGTCTGCGCAGCAAATATCGCAGACTCAGAGAAGACCTGTCGGAGGAGGAAAAGCGGAGCCTGGATTCTGAAATTCAGTCGCGCCTACTTTCTTTACGGGAATATAGTCAGGCAGATACGGTATTTACTTACATCAGTAAAGAGCTGGAGGTTGATACCCTTGCCATTGTGCGGGCGGCATGGGCAAACCAAAAGCGTGTAGCGGTTCCCCGCTGTATACCAGGAACCAGAGACATGGAGTTTTATTACATTCGTTCCTGGCAGGATTTAGAGCCTGCGTCTTTCGGTGTAATGGAGCCGGTAGTGGAACGCTGTGAACGAGTGGAAGACGAAAGCAAGGGCTTTTGCTTGGTGCCCGGCTTTAGTTTTGACGTGCAAGGCTTTCGTCTTGGGTATGGCGGTGGGTATTACGACCGCTTTTTATCGCGGTTCGGTGGCTTTACAGTTGGTATATGCTATTCCTTTTGCGTTCAGTGGAATTTACCGCACGGCTATTACGACAGGTCGGTCGATCTTTTAGTAACAGAAAAGTATGTACGCCGTACTTCGGCAAAAGTAAGATAGGGGGTCTGTTATGCGCGAAGATGAAAATCGGCGGCAGAACCGTAGCAATGAGCAGCAGAATCGTGCCCGGGATTTTCGGGTAAACATCAATGATGATGCGTATCGTGCTGATTCTGGTGCGCAAAGTGCTGGTGAGCCGGACGTGCTGCACAGCTACAGTAGCCCGCAGACACGCAAAGCAATGGTGGAATCTGAAATGCGCGCCATGAAAGCAGAGGAACGTGCCCTCAAAGAAAGAAGCCGAGAAAAGGGACGCCGTAATCGCAACTTTTTCCGCATGATTTGGGTAGCGATGGTGATTATTCTCGGTATTGGTATTGGCCAATACCTTGTAACTGGCATTGCAGATATGCTCGCTTACCAAAAGCAGCAGACCAAAGTGACGGTAGACATTCCCAAAGGCGCCAGTGTGGGTGAAATTGCGAAGGTGCTTTATAAGGGCGGCGTGATTAACGAGCCTGGCTTCTTTCAACTGTATTCTGGTATTACCCGTGCAAACAATGCTTATATGAATGGTACCTTTGAGTTGGAAACAGACATGGATTACGAGGCGATTATCAATTACCTTCAAACCGACAACAATCGTACCGATATTGTTAAGGTCATGTTCCAAGAAGGTTTAAATGTGCAGGAGATTGCCGCACTAATGGAGAAAAGCGGCGTTTGTTCTGCCAAAGAAATCTTAGAGTATGCGAACTCGCAGGATTTCAATAATTATGAACTTATTAAATCGCTTGGAAATGCCAGCAATCGCTATTATATGCTGGAAGGCTACCTGTTCCCAGACACCTACGAGTTTTATAAGGATGAGGACCCCAAGCAGGCACTGGGCAAAATGATTAACAATACCAGTAAAAAGCTTACAACTGCCATTCGCGATAAGGCGAAGGAGCAGGGGATGAGCATTGATGAAGTGCTGAACCTTGCCTCCATTATTCAGGCGGAATCGGCGGATGAAGACGATATGCTACAGGTCTCTTCTGTACTGCACAACCGCTTAAAGAATGGTGTAGCAACGGGAACACAAAAGCTTGGCTGCGATTCTACCATATTCTACCCCTACCGCACAAAGGCACAGGTGCCTGAGGCGCAGAGGGATACGTACACGAGCCGGTACAACACCTATGAGATTACCGGGCTTCCTCCGGGGCCAATTGTGAACCCGGGTATTGCCGCAATTAACGCGGCGCTGAGTCCGGCAAAAACCGATTATTATTACTTCTGCCACTCTGCGGATGGTAAGGCATATTATGCGAAAACCGCAGAGCAGCATCAGAAAAACTTAAAAAAGGCGGGTCTAACTAAGTGAAGATGGAACTATTGGCTCCTGCGGGAGATTACGAACGGCTGGAATCTGCTCTGGCCTTTGGAGCAGACGCTGTTTACTTGGCAGCGAAGGAATTTGGAATGAGAGCCGGCCCTGCCAATTTTTCACCCGAGGAGCTTGCGGCCGCTGTTGAGGCAGCACACCGACAGGGTACCCGTGTTCACATGACCTGTAATGTTTTGCCTCGTGTGGATGAAATGGACCGCCTGCCGGATTTTCTGCGCCATGCGCAGGAGGTAGGCGTAGATGCTTTTATTATTGCAGACCTTGGCGTTATGAGATTAGCGCAAAAGCATGCACCCAATGTAGAGCTGCATGTGTCTACACAGGCGGGTGTGGTAAACCACGAAACGGCGAATGCGTTTTATGAGATGGGTGCTTCCCGTGTGGTATTGGCAAGAGAGCTGAGTATGGATGAAATTTCACAAATTCGTGCCAAAACTCCCTCAAAACTGGAGCTAGAGGTGTTTGTGCACGGTTCCATGTGTATGTCTTTCTCTGGTAGGTGCTTACTGTCGAATTACATGACGGGTAGAGATGCGAACCGTGGCGATTGTGCACAGCCCTGCCGATGGTCTTACCGGCTTGTGGAAGAAAAACGCCCGGGTGAGTATTACCCTATTGAGGAAGATGAGCGCGGAACATACATTATGAATTCTCGCGATATGTGCATGATACGCTACATTCCGGAGCTGCAAAAGGCGGGAGTAAGCAGCTTGAAAATTGAGGGCAGAGCCAAATCGGCCTATTATGTTGCAGTAACGGTCAATGCGTACCGCAATGCAATTGATTTCTGCCAGGAGCACCCGGGTGAGCCGCTGCCGGAATGGATTGCAGACGAGCTCAACAAAATCAGCCACCGGGAATATAGCACCGGCTTCTACTTTGGCCAGCCGGGGCAGGTGTACCAAAACGGCGGATATGTGCGTGAGTATGACGTCGCTGCGGTCTGTGAGGGCTGGGAAGACGGTGTTGCCACCTTGTCGCAGCGTAACCGCTTTTTCCCGGGTGATACATTGGATGTGTTAGAGCCTGGCTCAAAGCCTACTATAATTACACTAGGGCAACTGTTCGACGCGAAGATGCAGCCCATTGAAGCGGCTCCTCATGCAATGATGAAGGTCTTAACCAAAACGGAGCAACCGATAAAACCCGGTGCGTTGCTGCGGCGTAAACGCGGTGAATGATTGTGTAAAGATAAAAGGGCAGAAAGCCAACAATGCTTTCTGCCCTTTTATAAATGATGAATTGTCAAGACAAGTGCGCCACTTCGTGAAGAAAGACTTGAATGGGGGATTTCCACCCCAAACACTTACGAGGTCTGGAGTTGATGAGAAAGAGGTTGTGAGTTAATTGTTCTTGGCAGACCAAAGCAAGGTTTGTTTTCTTAGGATAAAACTCCCGCAATAGACCGTTGGAATTCTCGTTGCTTCCACGCTGCCAAGAAGAGTAGGGGTCAGCAAAATACAAAGTTAAACCCAATTGTTCTTTAATCGCTGTACAGCAAGCAAATTCTTTACCACGGTCTGTCGTTCCAGTTTGAAAAGCACCCTTTGGAAGGATATTGTAAAGTGAAGTAATGGCTGTTTGCATAGAAGAAGCAGTTCTATCTGGTGTTTTGAAAGCAGTGTACAGACGGCTTTTCCTTTCTACAAAGGTAGCAAAACAACCTTTGCTTTCTCCACGGCTGGAAACCATACTGTCCAGTTCCCAGTGACCAAAAACTTCTCTGCTTTTGACCTCGTGTGGTCGCTCAGAGATGGGTATTCCCATAGAAAACTTACCACGCTTTTCAGTCTTTCTGCGACTACCCTTTTGCCGTAGGTTCCGCACGGTAACTGCTGAAAGAACACCAGAATAAAGCCAATTGTATATGGTTTTAAAACTGACTCTTCCTAATGTTACTGTATGGGCAATTTGTTCAGGTGACCAAGTTGCCCAAAGCTTTTTTGTGATTGTAGCAACTAAATCATCCGTGCGTTTTCCCTTGGGTTTAGAATGTTTGCGTCGAGTACTGTATGCAACCTGTGCATGCTCACCGCCATAGCCTTCACTGGTCGCATTACGGTGAATCTCACGGTCAATACTCGAACGATGGCGACCTAGCCTTTGCGCAATTTTTCTGTGCGAGTAACCTAGTGACAATAATTCTTCTATCCTGCCGCGCTCATATGTGGTAAAATGGTGGTAGCTCATACTGTTGCCTCCGTTTGAATGTTGTCTAGACAACTCCATTCTACACGAAGTTTTCAGTATGGGCTATTTTTTACCCTATATCTCTGGCGCACTTCATTTTACAATCTATCAAATAGAATTATTATCTTGAAATTGTATTTTTGCCGTTGCTTTTTGCCTTATACAGCTTTTTATCTAGCTCCTCAAAAAATTCTGTGGCAGAGAGCTCGTCTGTTTTATTGATTGTGGAAACACCGCAGCTTATTGTAAGGGAAACCCTGTTGCCGCGAAGCTCAAAGATTTCCTGTTCCATTTGTTGGCGGATTTTTTCTGCAATGCGAAGCGCCGCTTTTTTGTCGGTTTCCGGCAAAACCATTAAGAATTCATCGCCGCCGTACCGGGCTACCCAATCTTTTTTATCACGGGTGTTATTTTTTAGAATCTGAGCGGCTCTTTGCAGTACCTTGTCACCCATTGTGTGTCCGTTGGAATCGTTAATGGATTTAAACTCGTCAATATCAATTAACATGGCAGAAAGAACGCCATGGTTTAATGTGGTGGAATAGAGATCAACCGGTAATTTTTCGTTAATAAAACGCCGGTTATATATTTGGGTAAGCTCATCCGTTATCGCAGCCTGATTCAGGTGCTCAATTATCTCGCTAATTTCTTGAATGCTTTTTCCTTTTAGGTCTGGTACGATACCCGTTTCAGAAATATCCTTTAGCATTTCAACAATATAAGTAACTTTGTTGAGCACAATTGGTGTGGCGAACACCATAAATATTTTATCTTTATTGTATTCTATCTTTAAAAAGGTATCATTTTCATTCGCAGCGCGCATGGAAACGCAGTTGGCACAGTGGCTGTTCTTTTTCCATAGTTCGTAGCAAATGCTTTCCTCAATCAGTTCTGTTTGGTTGCAGGACAGTGTAACAACACGTTTTTTGAGTGGATCAATAATACGAACCAGATTATACATTTTATTGAATTGCTGCAAACATTGCATGAGCTGCTGTGTGTTTTCCATTAAGGGCATTCCACGATAACCTCCGGCTATTTCAGTGCATGAACTGCTCAACATCGCTCTGGCGATAGAAAACGTCCAGTTGTTGAATAAAGATATTATAACATGTAGATATATACTGTTCAAGCGTAATAAAAGCAAAAAATGCAAATTGAGAATGATACGTTTTCTTAAGTATAAGTATGGTCAGTGTTTCTTGGCTCTAGTAATAAGGAGGCTTTATGGATATTACACCAAAATTTGAGATTGCAGTGGTTGGCGGCGGGGCCGCAGGGCTGATGGCTGCATGTGAAGCAGCTAAGACGCTACGTAGTGGCCTTGTTGCCTTGGTGGAGGCTGCCCCACGTGTTGGTAAAAAGCTACTTGCCACGGGAAACGGCAGATGCAATATTACAAATCAATCAGCCGATTGGGCGTTGTACCATGGCGAGGCGACGCTCGCCCAAAAGGTGTTTGAATCCATTACTCCTGCGGAGGTTCTGCACCACTTTGAAGAGATGGGGCTTACCTGCCGAGAAGAAGAGCAGGGAAGGGTGTACCCACAAAACGGCCAGGCTTCTGCCGTGTTGGATTCTCTTCGCTTTTCGTTACAAAAGTACGGTGTAGTAGAGCTCTGTGGTTCTGCAACAATAAGTATTGAAAAAAAGAAGAAGGCTTTTTTGCTTCACCAAGAAAATGGAACAACCATTCAGGCGCATAGGCTTATTTTGGCGCAAGGAGGAAAAGCCTCGCCTCAAATCAGCTCTGAGCAAGGCGTGTCACTGGCGGCTGCGCTTGGCCATAGCCAAACGGCACTCTTTCCGGCTTTGGTGCAGGTAACGGTTCCTCCGACTCTTGTTCGTGCGCTTAAGGGTGTGCGGTGCCCCGGCGCAGTTCGCTTTCTGGCAGATGGTCATGCCGTAAAAGAAGAATTGGGAGAAATCCAGTTTACCGAGCGGGGGTTATCCGGTGTATGTGTGTTTCAGCTATCCCGCCTAGCGTCTGAATTTGCGGCACTGAAAACCGTTCAAGGCAAGGCGTGTTCGAATGCAAAAATCGCCATTGATCTTTTGCCGGAAAAATCCTTTCAGGAGGTTTGCGACCTGTTACGCCGTTTGGCGTTGATTTACCCGGAGCTGCCAGCTAGGGATATGCTATTTGGCGTACTGCCCAAACGCATTGGTCAGCAGGTAATTACAACAGCACTGCAAGACAAAGCGGCAGAACCGGCAGGAAAGCTAAAAGTACCAGTTATAAAAGCAATAGCCGCTGTGCTAAAAGGCTGGGAATTCCCGGTCACCGGAACGCTCCCTTGGCAGCACGCACAGGTAATGGCAGGGGGCGTGCCTTTATCAGAGCTATGGGTTCCCTCAATGGAGTCTCGTATCTGCCCCGGTGTGTATATGGCTGGGGAACAACTGGATATTGACGGGGACTGCGGTGGCTTTAATTTGCACTGGGCATGGATAAGTGGTATGGCAGCCGGCAGAAGCGCCGCAGAGGCGGCAATGGAGGAAACCAAATGATTAAAATAGCAGATATTACCTTACCCCTTTCTGCGGGGAGAGACGAGCTGGTAAAGCAGGCTTCCGCTCGCCTAAGCTTGCCGGAGAAAGAAATACTATCCCTTAAAATAATCAAAAAATCGGTGGATGCCCGAAAAAAGCAGGATGTCCATTTTCAGTATACCGTAGGTGTGACACTAAAAAGCGGAGAAGAGAAGGCAGTTGGTAAAAGCCGGGATGCGAAAATCTCGCTCGTGGAGTCTTACCACTACGAGATGCCCATATGCCGCAGGCTTGTAAAACGCCCGGTAGTGGTTGGGTTTGGCCCGGCAGGGATGTTTGCAGCGCTCATTTTGGCGCAGGCTGGGCAGCGACCTATCGTGTTGGAACGCGGTGCCGACGTAGAGAAACGAACTCGCCAGGTAGAAGCTTTTTGGAACGGCGGCGCGCTGAATCCCGATAGCAATGTACAGTTTGGGGAAGGCGGCGCTGGAACATTTTCGGATGGCAAGCTCAATACCGGAACAAAGGATGGGCGTGCCGGTAAGGTGTTTGAGGAGCTGGTAAAGGCGGGTGCCCCCGAAGAGATACTATATGAAGCAAAACCACATGTGGGTACCGATTTACTTCCCGGAATCGTAAAAGCGATTCGGGAGCAGATAATAACTCTAGGTGGTGAGGTTTGTTTTGAATCTAAGCTTATTGAAATGATTTCGCAACAAGGTAAAGTAAATCGAGTTGTGGTGGAGCGTGATGGAGAAAGACAGACCATTGAAACACAGCATGTAATTTTAGCGATTGGTCACAGTGCGCGCGATACCTTTGAAGCAATTTTGGAACAGGGAGTGACAATGGAGCAAAAACCTTTTTCCATTGGCGCACGTATCGAGCATTCGCAGGCGGAGATAAATCGTGCGCAATATGGTTCGTTTGCGGGGCACCCCGCGCTGGGCGCCGCAGATTATAAGCTAGCTGTTCATTTAGAAAATGGGAGAGGGGTATATACCTTCTGCATGTGCCCCGGCGGTCAGGTGGTTGCCGCTGCATCTGAACCGGGAAGACTGGTAACAAACGGAATGAGCCGTTGGGCTCGCGACGATATAAATGCGAATGCAGCACTGCTCGTTGGTGTGAATTCTACAGATTTTGAAAGTGAGCATCCACTGGCAGGAATGCATTTTCAAAGAAAGTGGGAAGAGGCCGCATTTCGTGTCGGGGGCGGAGATTTTCGTGCACCTGCCCAGCGTGTTGGCGATTTTCTAAAAGGCAAAGCATCGCATTCCTTTGGAACAATGCCGAGTTACCGCCCGGGTGTTGTTCCGGCAGATTTATCATCCTGCTTGCCCACATATGTAGTAGAATCCATGCGACAGGGAATTTTGTTAATGGAACGCAGATTACACGGATTTTCTAATCCGGATGCCGTACTGACCGGTGTTGAAACACGTAGTTCTTCTCCCGTGCGAATTATCCGTGGAGCAGATGGCCAGTCGCTCACCCTTGGCGGCCTTTACCCCTGTGGAGAAGGCGCCGGGTATGCAGGTGGAATTGTGTCTGCCGCAGTAGATGGAATCCGTGCTGCGGAAGCTGTTTTAAATTCTGGGGAATAGAAAATACTTGGAAAACGGCCACTCCCGCACCCTATAAATTTGTGTGAAGTCCGAATGAGTGCGGGTCTGGCTGGGTATGCTAACGGCATGTGACTTTAGCACACCGGCGTTTTTAAATATGTAGGCTTCCCAGAAGCGACAGATTTCCTACTTGTATTGCAAAACATTCCAATATTTATAGGATTTTTTTTAGAAACCTATTGACATTCGTTGGAATTTTGCTATAATAAATGACGTTGCTTCTGGCAATTAAATAGTTTGATGCGGAATTGTGTAATGGTAGCACGACAGACTCTGACTCTGTTTGTCTGGGTTCAAATCCTAGTTCCGCAGCCATATAGCCTCGGGAAACCGAGGCTAGCTTTTTTCGAGGTGTGGCTCAGCTTGGTAGAGCGCTACGTTCGGGACGTAGAAGTCGCAGGTTCAAATCCTGTCACCTCGACCAACGAAAAACCCGCATAGATGCTGGAAAATCCAGTGTTTATGCGGGTTTCTTTTTGCCTCTAGTATCATGATAAAACATTACTAAAAACAACGAAAAATTAGTAAGATGCAAGTCAAAAAAACAATCTTCACATCTCTTTCAAGAGATGTGGAGATTACTTTTTTACCCTCCACAAACCATTGGTCCTCTTCGAGTCATATATAGCGTTATTGTTCCTGAATTTCTACTGCTTTTTTACTTTTGGGACAATTGATTTTGAACATCCTTCTGTGAATCCATCTTTTCGTACAAAGGAATACACCTTATTGGAGAATTCTATGATATAAAGATGATTCGTTTGAACCGTTCTCTTGATGTCCTTATAAAATAGTGTTTGAACTGTTTCTGCCCCGAGCATTGTCCCTAAACGATCCAAATAAAAGATCATCCTCCCAGTACTGTTGTGAGTCATGTCATACTGCTTATAGCGTAATCCACCAAGCCAATATGGAAACACAACGTATACGAAAATGGAAATGATCAAACAGAAAGTCATCAGGATCAATAGTGATCCTGATACGATGCAAGTATTTAACAGGGCTGATACAATAGCAACCGCATAGATAACCGCCACACAAATAATTACAATCGTAAAAGTTACTTTAACCGACTTTTTCTTGATTGCCTTCTCAAATTCAATAAAAATCAGATTTACATAACGATAGATTATTTACTGCCAAGACGTCATTGTGGTTCATGTTTTTAGCTTCCTATCTCTGCACGACGAATGCAGCGCATACCATATGTATTACAAGCACAATGATGTATGGATTATCAATCAAACTAAACGTATTGATCAATTAAAGCGATGTTAGTTTCTGTACTTGCTGCAAAGTTATTATTTTGACTTGCGCTTGCGGCATTATTCCACGCTTCATTATAGATACCCAAAAGTTCTGATTCACGGGCGTTTTCTGCCTTTGTTCCATAAGAGATCCATCTGCCATTTGAATAAGAAGCCACCATTTCACCATTGCTGTCGTAAAATTCAGCGTAAGACACGTCAGTTGCTTCTTTACAATACTTAACGCTGCCAAGCAAATAGTCAATCAGGTTAAGTGTTTTAGGCTGTGGATTGTTATTTTTTAATATTGCTTTTAATCCACTAGAGATAATATTCTTTCTGTCCGGAGAAACAGTAGAGACATAACTTTTTACCAGGCTTCTAAACCCAGCGGAATCTGACTGAAATTTTCCGTCAGATTGGTCTTTTTTTGCCTGTTCGATGATGGCCTCTTTGTATTCTCCATCGCTCATGGCAGGAGCTTTCTTCGTATTAAAGTTAAAATTGCTATAATTCGGAGAAGGTATACTTCCGGACTTTTCAACACCGGATAGTAAGCTGTTTTTTGCGAATGTACTATAATTTTCTACGCGCATTTTATATCTCCTTACTCTTTATTTTAACACATAGGAACAGACCATATCTGTAAGATTCGGAATCATGGCAGACTTATCACAAGGACGGCCAACTATCCATATGCTGTGAACGACCTCTTCTGCATTCTTAAAAATCAAAAAGGCCGCGTTATATGTATTGGTGACTCTTATTCATCTTCGGTTTTCATTAAATAGCTGCGCGATATGGTGAATCATTTCTGTCTCGCAATGGTTAACGAACTCATGCTGAATTCACCACCATCTCTGTTTCCATTTTACATAACAAGATTGTATAAGTCAACAAACAAGAGTTTGTGCTCTTATTCTTTAAAAAACAGAGAACCTTCTAATACCACGTATATATGAGAGGTGAGATTTGTAATTTTACTCTTGACAGAACGCTGTTCTGTGATATAATTTATACAAAACATTGTTCTGTGAGAAAGAAGTGTTATGATGCGAATTGTAAAAGCGCCGGAGATACGGCGGCAGGAGCTCATAGATATTGCTTTGAAGCAATTTATAGAAAATGGCTATGAAAAAACGTCAATACGCTCTATTTTGAAGGAAGCGGGTGGAGAAATTGGCATGTTTTATCATTACTTTAAATCTAAGAACGAAATATACGAGGCAGTTTTAGAGCATTACAATGAGAAGTACGTTACCAAAGTCACCGAAATTATTGATGCTGACGGCTTGAGTTTTGACGAGAAGTTGAATCAGTTATTGACCGGTCTGCCAGATTCAATTTCCGAATATCGCCTGATGAATACCAAAAAAGTGAATGCTGAGATTATGACGGCATTGCATTCCAAAACATTGCTAAAGGTGGTTCCTTTGTTTGAGCGGATGATACTTGAAGGCTTAGAAAAAAAGAACTTGAATGCACCTGTACCAAACACTCGCTTGCTTAGTCAATTTATTCTTTTTGGCATAAGTGCTGTTATTCATGATCGTGAGGTAAATTCGATAGAGGAAAAATACAGCCATATTAAGGCACTTATTTCAATAACATTGGGTACAGAGTTATAAATGAATCAACATGTAGGAGATAACAGATTGAAAATATTAGTGTTTGGAATAGGTGTATTAGGCAGTTATCTTACTCATGAATTGCTGAAGGCAGGACATGAAGTTACTGCCTTTGCTCGCGGTCAACGTTATACTGATTTGCAAAATAACGGACTCGTTATTCAGCATGTTAAGCAGAAACGAAAGACGATTGATAAAATATCCGTTATTAATCATTTAGACGAGCATGACGAATACGACATCATCTTTGTCGTATTACAAAAGTCACAGCTCTTTGAGGCATTGCCTCTACTGGCGAAGATTACGAGTAAACGAATTGCCTTTATAGGAAATAATGGAAAAATCGAAGAAACCTTAACAGATTTTCGGAGAATGTCTACCGCTAACCCAAAACTGTTGTTTGGTTTTATCAGCTGCGCAGGACGCCGGGATGGAATTACAATTCATAACTGGCATACCAATAAAGGCAGAATGGTGATTGCTCCCTTTGAAAAAGATTCTCAGACGGAGGCATTTATAACAAAACTGCTTGATGGTACTGATATACAGCCGATTTTGAAAAATGATATAAGCGCCTGGTTAAAGCACCACAGTGCTATGATTACTCCGCTGGCCCTTGCCATACAGTGTGAAAGTACAGCCGGACGCAATTTAAGGAAATCGCAAGCATTGTTGATTGCTGTCAATGCTACCATAGAAGCAATCCAGATGTTTGAAAGACAAGACATTCGAAATGAGCCGCCTCACAGCAAGAGGTTAATGAACTGGCCAGCGAAACGGTGGCGGTGGATTCTGGCGCGGCTTCTTGCTACAAAAACAGGGAAAATCATGGCGATTGACCATTCTCGGGCTGCTATTGGTGAAATTGATTTATTGGCTCAGGAGCTTTTGGACTATTCTAAGAGGTATCAATATCCATTACCTTCTTTGGAAAAATTGTATCGAATGGCAAAAGAAAAGAACGCACGGAATCTGAAATCCTGACCTGGCGTATCTTTTGTTCCCTAATATGCGCCTTAATCTTGCTTCATGTTTTCAGCGGCAAAAGCAGCCCGACTATATACTGAAGTTGTGAAAAACCATGCCAGTCCGCCAAGGGGGCGATGCGTCCTTTAAAAAAATTGAGGGCAGCCACAATGCGGCTGCCCATTTTTGTATTATCCAAAACAACGTTCACAGCATCTGTGGCAACGTCGCCGGCAGCATTCATTACGGCACCAACGGCAACGCTCATGGCAGCGACGACGATTATCGCTATTACTATCGTTATCTCTGTGATTGTCACAATCATCCGAATCCCAATCATCACGCCAAAATCTGCGGCGATTGAAAGAATCTTCAAGCATTATAGGAACCCTCCTTTCTCAAGGGGTTTGTACATAATATGGAGCCTGTGCTAGGCTTGTCAATGTGCAGATATGGGATGTTTGCTACGAATATCATAGAAAAATTCTGCTGTAATACCAGATATTTTATCTAAGCAAGCAATAATTGTGAAGTGCATCAATGCCTAGGGAACGAACACTGTGTTAAATCCAAAAGGGAACTGCAAATAGGAAAGTATGGCACACCCACCTAGTGGTAATTATTCCAAATGAACGTTACACTGCTTTGCTTGCTTAAAAAGGGGTAATAAAAAAGCGCCTAGCTAAAGCAAGGCGCTCTATGGATTATTATTTTATTTGGATATACGGATGTTTTGTGTTCGAAATTTCTCTAAATTCCACTCGAAAGCAATCTAAAGATTCTATTAATGGCAACAGTTTTTTATGGTTATAGTTCCGAGAATCAAAATCAGGGAATTTTTTATTCATAGTATTCCCGACAATTGCTAAGGATGCCCAACCGTTCTCATCCGCTTGTTCCTCAACAATTTTTTTAAGCTCTTTAATCAGGTCCTCGTGTTTCATGATGCCTTGAATAAGTGGATTGGCAACTTTCAATTTGGTGTTAGAATCTTCGCTTTTTAATACCAATGATTCTAAATATTTAAAGGTTTCACAAGCTGTTTTAAAAGGCTTTGGAGTTTTAGATTCGCCCATCCCTATTACAAACATTCCAGACTCCCTAAGTCGCGATGCTAGTTTTGTAAAATCACTGTCACTAGAAACAATGCAAAACCCATTCACTTTTCCGGTATATAAAATATCCATAGCATCAATTATCATAGCAGAATCAGTCGAGTTCTTCCCATTTGTATAATTGTATTGCTGTATAGGGGTGATTGAGTGCTCTAATAGCTTTTCTTTCCACGAAGATAATTGTGGCTTCGTCCAATCTCCGTATATTCTTTTATAAGTTGGGATACCATAATTTACAATCTCATCTAAAATAGCAGATATGTATTTATGTGAAACATTGTCTGCATCTAGCAATACTGCAATCTTTTTCTCCTGTTCCAAACCATCCCGCCCTTTTTATTCCATAATATGTCAAATATTTACAAAAGTCAAGAGGGCGCGCTTTGTGATTTATACTATGGCGCCAAAAAACACCTTTTAATTTTCTCAAATTTTTATATTGTTTGTTGAGAAATAATAAAAGCAACTAATCCTATTCTACGACCATTGCAGATTTGCAGAACGCATTCAGTATGGAGATTTATATTTTTATTGTGATGGCTTTCAATATATATTAGCTATACGGCTCCCTTGCCCAAGTCTTTACGGCAAGGTGTTCATACCAGGTACATATCCATGCTGTATTATGTAAACAAATATATTAATGGAGGTCTTGTTATGAGCCGGAATGAAAAAGCAGTTTTAAAAAGCAAATTAGCAGTGTATACTGCCTGCTATCAGCAGGCGAAAAAAACAAAGGACCACAAGCGGATGGATCTTCTGGACACGATAATGAATGATTTAAAAAATGAAATTTCTATGTTAGTTGATTAGAGAGAAGCTCTTGCTAAAGCAAGGGCTTTGTTTTTTGTATATAGGGTTTATCTTTTAGGATAAAGGCTTTGTATTCGCATAAGCTAATTTTGAGGTGATGATATGGATCATAAAACAAAGTCTTTAAATACCGATGACCGGGCAAGCAACAAAGGAATCAGCGCAGACATTGCGAAAAGCAAGCCTGAAAATCAAAATCAAGATCATAACACCAAAAAGGTTGCTTTGGGTCCTAACACAAAACGTTGATAAAAAGAGCTCTTAGCTTACGGCGAGAGCTCTTTTTATAGGAACAGCAGAGATTTCTTAACGTAGATTCCGTCTTATCCTTAGCCCCACGGATTCTCTGCCAATATTAATAAAATGGTAGGTTGTTTGCCTCGCATACTTTGTGATTAGAAAGCTATACTAAGCTTAAAGTGAGGGAATAAGATATGATGCATGATACCGAATTGCTACAATATGTGTATAAAACTACCGATATGGGCTGTAAGGGAATTGAATCTGTTCAAAACTACGTTCAAGGTACGGCTCTAAAGGAAAAGCTTAGAGAACAAAAAGAGGAATATCAAAAAATTCGTGCGCAGGCTCAAAGCTTGCTTGCGTTAAGAAAAGAGCCACCGAAGAGTGTGGGTGCTGTTGCCGAAATATCTGCAGATGTTATGGCAGCTGGTAAGATTATGGTTAACCATACGGACTCAAAGATTGCGGAGATGACGATTCAAGGGAATCAAATGGGCGTAAATAAGACAATAAAGCATCTGCATGATTATAGTGGAAGTAATGATATTGTACGTGCCTTGACCCAAAAGCTGTTAGCCACAGAAGAAGCAAACGCAGAACAATTAAAAAGATTTTTATAATTTGATTAGATAAAAAATAGTAGATAAAAAGTATGAATAAACGGCTCTTGCTTTACAGCAGGAGCCGTTTTCGTTATCTATCACTTGAGATTTTAAAGACATCAATCTCGTTGTTATTACTCTTTAATATGATTTTAAGAAGATAATTAAATCACATCTTTTTATTTTGCTGATGCCTAAAAAATATAGCCATTTCAACAAGTTTCTGTTTGTTCTCTTTCGTTAGATTCTTAAATTCATTTAACATGGAATTAGTTAAATCATCATAGTTGTCGTCCTCTCTACACAAAAGTGATAAGTTTGACTCTTTCTCTAACATATCGTTACTTACATATGTGGGAAGGATACTATACTTTTCTTCCAATTGTATTATACATTTTTCAAGTAACTCGATAGATATTATTTCATCGAATTTTTCATGAATATGCGGTTGAGGTGTATAACTACGAACTTCAATTCTAACACAACAGTTATTGGTATCAAAAGTTTGGCAATAAACAATAAGAACATATGAATTTCCAAACTCTTTGCTAACAGCCAATTCTGGAGCATAAACACGTAGTTTATATCCGTTCCCTAAAAAACTTCTTAATTCCAATAAATCCTTTGTTGGATTATAGCGATGTGATTCGTTGCCAGTTAAGTAATCGACAGTAACTCCAAAAAAATCCGCCAATGTTTGCAGTGTTTCTATTGATGGCTGTGTAATTCCATTTTTCCATCTACTTATTGTAGCTTGGGTAATTCCGGTCTCTTTAGAAAGACGATAAGGGGTGACATTTTTTAATTTCATCAAATTGGATAATATTTCAAACATATTTTGTGCACCTCGTTAAACTTACTTAAAGTTAAGTATATGCATTGACAAATTAATTAAAAACTATTAAAGTTAAATTATAAGCTTACTTAAAAGTAAGTAAAACGAGATCGGTAAGCTATATTTTACTTACAGTAAAAGAATTATATAACTTTATGTAAGTATTTTCAATAGCAAATTACTTAATACGTGTTTTAAAAACTAATTTATTTAGCGTTCTGTGTGCGTACCAAATACTACTACAGTCATATTTATAATTTTATAAAAGTGACTATTAAAATGTTTTAAGAGAGAAGGTGTAATTAAATTGAAAATGTAGATAAAGGACATATGTAAAAATGCAATCTGAATAAATAAACAGAAATCCTTTTGCGGGAGGTAATCGGATTGAATATTAGGTGATATTTGAGAATTGGTGCCACACAAATTGGAGTATAAATAAATACAGTAAAATATAATTAATGAAAAGGGGTAAAAAATATGGATAAAAAATACGCTGAGTTCGTTGGTGTAGATAAACTACACTACGCAAAGATTACCGAGGACAGTGAAAAAAATTATGCTACAGAGACACCCAAATATCTTGCACCAATCGCTGAAATAAGCAGTGAGGTTGAGATTGAGAATACTTCTACTTATTATGACAATAAAGCGGCTTTTAACTATGTTTCAGAAGGAACAACTACTTTGACTATTACGGTAAGTGGTGTTCCGGCCAAAACAGCAGCGGAACTTTTGGGTAAGGACTACGATGAAATTAATGGTATGGTACTGGATGACGGTGTACCCACCCCACCGAATGTAGCTTTGTCATTTCGCTTTAACAAGGGTGCAGAAGACTATCGCTATTATCAATACCTTAAAGGAACTTTTTCTGGTGGAGCTGAAGAAGCAGCGTCCAAATCTGGTTCTGTTGATGCAAAGACATACGAACTAACGTTCACAGCTGTCGTAACCACACATGAATTTAAGGTTGGGGAGAAACAAAAGGGTCTTAAGCGTATTTTTGCCGATACTGATGATGCCAACTTTAAGTCAGCTATTGCTGCGGGATGGTTTGAAAAGGTACAAACACCTATTTTGGGTGAATAAAAATAGGCCGGTTATTACCGGCCTTATAACAATTACAGCTCAACGTGTGAATAAAGGGCGATAACATATCAAAAGGAGTCAAATATGAAAACTCTTACACTAGAACTTGGTAAAAAATTATATACTGCAAATCGAGTAACGGCTTGGCAGTCGAGAGAAGCTTTTGCAATAAACCGTGAATTGCTTGATTTTGTCAAAAGGGCAAAAGCGTTGGATAATCCAACAGAGGACGATATGGCTGATATTTTAAAACAGATGGAAGAGAGCAATGATAGAAAAGCAAATCTTATCTGCGAAGTATATGGATGTAAATTTTCTGCAGATGAACTTTTGAAAGCATTAACAAGTGAAGAAGTTGATACGCAAATTAATAATCTTGTATATGGAATCATGGGTATTGTACAAAAAAACGAATAAGGGGTAAACAAAATGCCCCTGAAGAAAATGTAGACCCTGAAATGGTATTGATTGGATTATATCGAGAAATTGCAAAACATTATACCTGGAGTTTATATGAAATTGATAGAACAAATTTAGAGACCCTTCTTGATTTCTTATGGTACCAGGATCCAAATACTCGAATAATAAAAGGAAGAGAATTTCGTAGAGCGCCCGGTGTACCAAAGTGGTTGTGAACAAAAATAGTAGTTTTCATTTTACCTGTTTATTTTCTATAAGATTATTAATTTCTATATATTATTAATTATATTCTGGTACGATACGGTCTATATATGAAAGCTGGTGAATAAATGGCAATAGACAACAATCCGCGTGATGAAGAGAAAGAATATAAAAAGCGAGCTCAATCGTTGACAAACGCACAAAAAAATCTTTCAACTGAAACGCAAGCTCTCTCAAAAGCCTATGAACAAAACAACCAATCGCAAAAAAGTCTTTCTTTACAGAACAAAACATACGCAAAACAAATTGAACAACAAAAGAAAAATATTGATGGGTTGAAAGATGGGTTAGTTGTCTCCTCAAAAATATATGGCGAAAACAATGAGAAAATACAAAATTGGCAAAAGACGATAAAAGATGCGACTGCGGATGTAAATAGTCTTGAGCATAAGAATGAGAGCAGCAGTAAGGCTTTAAATAAAGCGGATAAATCAACTGGCGCTTCTTTAGATGTGACAAACGATTCCCAAGACGTTGGTCAAAGTTCAAATGATACTAATAAAAAGACTGGTAAAAAATCTTTTGTTAGTGTTATGAAAGATATAGCCAGCGCTTCCAAGGATATAGCGGTAGAATTTATCGAGAGTGCAGCTAGCGTTAAAGCAGAAAAATCACAATTTGAGCAAACATTCGGAGATATAAGCAATGAGGCAGAAGCAGCTGTACAGAGAGTAGGGATCTCAACTGGCATATTAGATACTAGGCTAAATAGCACCGCTTCTTCTATTTATGATTTTGCTCACTCAAGCGGTGGTACGGCTACTGAATCGATGGGGTTTATGGAAGAAGCTCTACAGGCGGCGGCAGATAGTGCAGCCTATTATAATAATAGCTTGGAAGACGCCAGTGTTACATTGCTATCTTTTATAAAAGGAAACTATGAAAATGATACTGCTCTTGGGTTATCCGCTACGGAGACAGATAGAAATGCAAAAGCTACCGAACAGTTTGGTAAAAAATTTGATGATTTGTCTGAAATACAAAAGCAACAAACATTATTAAAAATGGTAACTGACTCGCAGAAGTTAAGTGGAGTTATGGGACAAGCATCTCGTGATGCAGACAGTTGGGATAATGTACAGGGGAACTTAAACGAAACGTGGAGGCAGTTCCAGGCGAAAATTGGAACGCCTCTACTGGAGAATTTGATTCCAATTCTTCAAGGTTTAACAAGTGGATTTCAGGATTGGATGGCGTCAATAGATGTTGATAAAATAACTGAGCAAGTAACGGGTCTTTTTACAATCATTAAGGATAATGGTGCAACTATTGCCTCGGTTCTTGCAACTGCGTTAGTATCTTTTGGTACATTTCAAACGGTCTTATTAGCTGCAAAAGTGCCAGCTCTCGCAATGCTTGCAGTAACTGAAGCTCAAAATGCAGTTTTGGCTATACAAGCAGTTCGAGCGTTAGGTGTAAAGGGAGCTATGGAGTTATTCTCGGGAACTACCAAAGGGGCAAGTGTTGCACAATGGCTTTTAAATGCCGCAATGAATGCCAACCCTATCGCGTTAATTATTGCTGCTGTAGCAGCTCTTGTCGCTGGAATCATAGTTCTTTGGAATACCAATGAAAGTTTTAGAAATGCGGTTATTGGAGTATGGGAAAATATTAAGCAGGTAATTTGTGATGTGGTTACTAACATAATTAATTTCTTTACAGTTACGATACCTGAAGCGTTTAACTTACTAAAAGAGCGATTGAGTGGTTTGTCTGAGTGGTGGTTCGGATTATGGGAATCCGTTAAGCAAATATTTACAGCAGTATGTTTCGCAATATTTTCTTTTGTACAAGAACAAATACCACAAGTTATTGAAAGTTTTTTAAGTTGGTTTTTTGAGTTGCCAACAAACATTGGAAATGCGCTCGAGGCAGCGTTTACTACTTTTCTTGATTTCGGCGCATCTATATTGGGGTGGATTACGTCAGAGTTGTCTGATATTATGCAAGGTATATATGGCTGTTTTGGGTTACTACCTGAACAAATACAGATATACTTACAAACGGTTTTAACAAACATCATTATTTGGGGAATGAGTTTTTATACCTCAGCATCAACCGCTGTGACCAATACGGTTACTTCTATATGGACTTGGTTCTCACAGCTTTCTCTACAAATTCAGACAATTTTAACTACAATCATAACAAATGTGATCTTATGGGGAGTGAATTTATTTACTTCAGCAACCACAGCAGCAACTAATACGGTTACTTCTATTGGAACATTGTTTTCGCAGCTCCCCATGCAAATATGGACGTTTTTTACGGACGTTGTTAATAAGATTATTCTTTGGGCTCAGAACATGGTTACAACTGCAACAACTGAATTACCAATGTTTGTAGGGACAGTAGCTGGAATCATTGGAGAATTGCCAGGCAGAATGTTAGAAATTGGTACAAACATTGTAGAAGGAATTTGGAATGGCATTTGGGGCTCAATGGATTGGCTGCAAGGCAAGATTAGGGGCTTCGCGAATAATATTATTGATGGTTTTAAAAGGACCTTAAAAATACATTCTCCATCCCGTTTGTTTGCAGATGAAATAGGAACAAATATAGCTCTTGGAATTGGCGTAGGATTTGAAGATAGTTTGAGAGTGGTTGCATCAAATATGGCATCTGCTGTGAGTGAATTAATTCCACAAATGGATTTGTCTGTTCCGAGTACGCAGTCTGCGATCTCTACTGTTGCTGGAAGTAGCGGTTCAATGGCACCTGTCATCAATTACAATGCAGTATACAACAGCCCGTCAGCACCGACTCCAGCGGAAGTTAACCGAATTAATCGTTTAAATGCTCAGCGGCTGGCATTAATTACACGGAGGTAATGGCATGGTTATTACCTGTATCAATCAAAATGGAGACAAACTTAGATTGGGGTGGTTTGCTCCTCTCTTTGTAAAATCCGTAAGTGGCCTTGGAGCGGATTTTACTGTGACGACAACCAAAAACAGTGGACAGGATGGTGTGAATTTTATTGACGCCACTGCTAATCAACGCAATATTGTTCTTGTGTTGGATGTACTTAAAGCAGATTATATTGAGCAGCGTAACCGCTTGTATCAATTTTTTCAACCTCGCGCTGAGGGGGAAATCTGTTACGAAGAAGAAGATGTACGACGTAAAACCAATTACTATGTTGAAAGTATTGAGCCGAGCGGAGACGGAATTTTAAAAACAATAACCATCTCTTTGCTTTGCCCTAATCCCAAATGGTACGCGCTCGAGGCTAGTGTAACAGAGCTTGCATCTTGGGAAGGGTTGATTGAGTGGCCCTTATCCTTTTCTGAAAAGTTCGAAATGACCCGTAAAGTTAATACATTAATAGGAAATGTTTACACAGAAAGTACTGTGCCTATAGGATTGTCTGTAATGTTTCGTGCTTCTGGTACAGTAGTAAACCCCTCCCTGTATGATGTAAAGCGACGAAAGTTAATGCAGATTAACATTAAAATGTTCAGTGGGGATATTATTACAGTCACAACAGCAGATGGAGATAAACGCGTAAAGCTTCTTTCAGGAGGAGTCACAAAAAATATTAACAACTTAATGGCATACCCACCTCAGTGGTTAAAAGCATACCAGGGTGATAATTTGTATCGATACAATGCAGAGGATGGAATAGATAACTTATCTGTTACCATTCTATCTACACAGACTTATTGGGGGGTGTAATATGGAGATTTATGTGTATTCCCCTAAGGTTGAGCTTCTAGGTGTAATAGATGGATACAGCTCCTTACGGTGGCGTCGTCGATTTTATGAACCAGGAGAATTTGAGCTGCACTGCGCATCAACCCCAGAAAACCTAGCTTTACTGAGTGCAGGGAATATTCTTCATCGTCTGGATAGACGGGAGGCAGGGGTCATTGAAGGCATTGTAATAGAAGCTGATTCATTAAGCAGCGAGAAGGTAACTGTAACTGGGCGGTTTGGTTCAGCTTTGCTTTGCCAACGGATTATAACTCCAACCATTCATTACAGTGGCACTGTAGAGGGTGGTATGAGAAAAATCGTTCTAGATAATGCGATTACCCGGCCAATTGGTAATTTTACACTTGGTGAAGAGTTGGGCGATGATAGTGTATGTACTTTTCAAGTAACAGGTAAAAACATTCAGAACACATTATCATCGTTAGCAAAAGCATCTGGCTTAGGCTATCTTGTTCGATTGGATGTTCCAAATCAGCAATGGGTATTTGAAGTGTATAAAGGCATTGATAAAAGTGTTACTCAGAGTAATTTTCCGTATGTATTGTTTAATGGAGAATTTGGTAACATCACCGGGCCAAAATACACCTATAATGAGCAGTCGTATCGAAACTACGCTTATGTTGCTGGACAGGGAGAAGGAGATACTTCCTTTATCGTAGAAGTAGATCAGACGAATGGCGAATCTCTGCGAGAGCTATGGGTAGATGCCAATGACTTGCAGCGTACAGAAGACCAGAGTGATGAGGATTACTGTGCTCAGCTTACTCAACGAGGAAAAGAAAAGCTAGCAGAAATGACTTGCTTTGAAAATTTTGAGGCCGACGCGGTAGATACGGCAAATTTCGAGTATATGGTGGACTGGAATTTAGGCGATATTGTTTCTTTTGAACGGTGGAATTTGTTGCTTAACCAACGGATTACAGAAGTAGAAGAGGTTTATGAAAACGGAGTTGTCACAATTACCCCGGTGTGTGGAACCTCACTGCCGGAGACATTGGTATTGGAGGATGGTTAAATGGCCGAAACTAGTGGTTTTTTTGCTTCAGTAAATGGAGACCGAACATATAATACAAGTTTTTTAGCACGCTGGATAGCCTCAATCATTGGAAATGGCGTTTACAATGGAGAATTGAGTGTTAGTGCTGTAGGAGGTGAAATGGCGGTTACACTGCCAATTGGTAGAGCGTGGATTAATGGCTATCATTATCGTAATGATACTGTTAAAGCTCTTACAATTGCAAATGCAGACGGAATACTACGCCGAAAAGATACAATTGTGCTGAGGTGGGATGTAAATGAGAGGAGCATATCAGTTCATGTTCTGCAAGGTACATTTGCCAGTACACCAGTTGCGCCGAAAATCATCAGGACAGCAGAGCAGTATGATTTAAAGCTAGCAGAAATCAACATCCCGGCGGGTGCAACGGCAATTACACAGGCGATGATAATTGACACGCGCTTAGATAATTCTGTTTGTGGAATTGTAACAGGAGTTGTAGAACAGATTGATACGACTACCTTTTACAACCAAATAGCAGCTGATTTAGCTTATTTTAAATCTTCCAAACAATCTGATTTTGAAGTTTGGGTTGAAGGACTAAAAGATATTCTGGATGAAAATACAGCGGGAAATCTTCTTCAGCTTATCTATTCCGTATCGGATGAAATGCGCAGAGGGATTAATCGAAGTACTGGGAACATTCCACTTTCTCTTGAAGGTGGGGATGCTGCTATGGAAGTCGGAATGTCTGTGAAATTCAATGAATTCGCGGAAGTAATTGCTACGGATGGAGACGACGGAACCGGAATTATATCTATGGAAACCTTAGGCGGCAAACTTGAGTTTGTTGCTAAAAACATACTATAAAGGAGCTTAATTATGAATATTATTTTGGCACCAAAAACTTATGTGGATGCTCAGACCTTTAACAAATTCTCTGTTTATGGTTTTAATTCAAATGTTGGAAGTTCCCCGGAACAGGTGAGCGATCTCAATGGCGTTCCGGCCGCCTCCTTTCAGGCGAAAGAAGACCGAGAATTGCTGATGGAAACCGATTGGGCTCAGCGTACCGATATTCCTATTTCTCTGGAGTATTATATGGATTCTGCGCAGAGTGCGCAGAAAATAAGCTTGCAGCTTGCCTACAGCTTTGATGGTGCAGCCTTTGTTTGGCTCAATGCCGAGGTGATTGAAACACCGCCCGACACAGCCATTCATACCATTGCGCTTTCTAATCCCATTAGTGTTTCTGCAATACCCGCAGGAGATGGACATACATTACGAATTAAAATTAGACGTGTTGGTTCCAGTGAGGTGGACACTCACAGCGGCAACTTTTGTTTAACCGCAGTAAAATATTACCGAGCTGTGTAAAAGGAGAATTGAAATGATTAGTAGTATATCAGGTATATACCCCGATATTGCTTGGGATATTGTCCCGAGTGTGACTGACGGTAAGCTTCAGCTTCCGACTGCAGGTGTGCAGGTATGCAACGTTACATACCAAATGCCGAAGGTAGAAATGGAATTAAAAGATGGAGTTGTGTATTTAACTCCCAATGGATATGTGTTTATTACCGATGAAGAAGAACGCTCCAGCTTAGAGCCCTTTCCGAATCAACAAAACTATTGGCTGTGTGATGTACGGGTTGTAGATGGAAAAGAACAAATTCTAACTTTAAAGGCGGTGCTTGAAGAATGATAATTATGGGGGCTCCTAAGGAGATTACACCAGAGACTTCAGAAGATTATGTTATTAATAGTGATGGCATTGAAGTGTTTGCGAGTCAGTGGCAACGCAAGCACTGGGGAGATGTTCCTCATACGCTTTCCACAGAACAGGGATTGGCTGTGGAAACGATTGCAGCAGGAAGCCAAAGTGCAAAAATTTATTGTGCAAGCGGTACCTTAACAGGTAGTGTGAACCGAACAGCGATGGTGAAAATCGGGAAAAATTATCACCTAATCGCCGTAGGCGGTACAGCAACTGCGAATAAAGTACCGGTAACAATTTACCCGCAGGCACCGAGTGGTGGTTATGAGTTTGGAACACCTCTTACATTTTGTGATTCGTCTCTTGAAGTACATGATTTTGTGCTAGGCGACAGCACTTGGGTATACCAGCCGGGGTTTAGAGCCTACCAGTTGATTGACCCGCCCAGCTGTGGTTACCTTAACCGACCAAAAGGGTTTTTTGTGACTAAACGTCCGGTTGGTACAGAGGGTAGAGATTATAACGTTGTTACGTTCCATCCTTTTTATGCGGCAAAATACCAAATGTCTGACGCAAATTCTACATCATCCGCTCATGGTTCTAGCGGTATTGCGGTTTCTAAATCCTGGACTGTACCGTGGGGTTATATTTCGTTTGATGATGCCGTAATTGCCTGCTCAAAAACAAATTCTGTGATTGGGAAAGATATCCCTACAAGAATGATTCGTGATGACGAGTGGGTTTCACTGGCAATTTATGCACAGCTACTGGGCCCGAATGTATTTGGCAGCAACTGTTGGGGGCCATTTGGAAAAAATCGCAGTGGTTACGTGACTGATATAGATGATATCTCCATAACATTTACATCTGACCCTACTTCGTCAAGCAGAGCACTAACTGGTTCAGGGGCAAAATCAGGATGGAAAATTGGTCAAAACCTTACCACGCATACAGGTCGCGTAAACGGAGTATACGACCTCAACGGTAATGTCAGCGAATGGACGTCTGGTCTTAAGCTCAAGTCTGGGTCCGATGGCTACGGAGTCTTGTTTGTTGATGAGATGGATACCGGAGTGCAGCTTCCAAGCGCGGGAACGGGTAGCAATGTAACAGAACTCCATACTGATTTGAAAGTGGCAAAACACGCAATTGCTGGTGCATGGAACACTCCCGGACGAGCTGAATTTGGATTTGATTATCAATATAATGGGAATCAAGCCAATGCAGAATATGTACCGTATCGTGGTGGTACTTGGAATTCGGGAACTAATGCGGGTGTATTCTGTGTTCTGTTTGACCGTACACGTACGTATTCTAACTACGGCGTTGGTTTTCGCGCAGCATTTGAAGCCTGATAAAAAGAAGCTATCATCATTGGTAATTAGTCTGATAATGGTTACGTTATGCACGCTTAGAGCATAATTTATCTTAATAAGCATTTTGAGAATACAATTAAACAGAAAAGGTCCGCTGCTGAATCTTTCAGCAGCGGACCTTTTCTGTTTTTATGTAGATAAGTATTCGATGAGAATCTGTAAGCAATATATAAAGAATGAAAAGAAAAAAATTTAAGCTGTTTCGTGTAAAAAAGAGCCTTTTAAGCACAAAGGCTCTTTTTTATTTTGTTAGATGCTATCTTTAAAATGCAATTTGTAGAGATTTCTACATACTTTCGGTGTAAAGGTGTGATGGAATGGAAAAACGCAGGCGTGATGATGCGCCTCTATTTGCCCCCAATGCTGAGGGGAATGTTTGGCCAAAGCAGTTTTGCCTTGCTTTTGAGCCAAGGGCTGATGCTCCAATAGGGCTGCGTCAGTGCTGGTACTGCCGATATGCTGACTTTCATCTTGATAAACCTCGTGCGCTAGAAGTAGGCGTGTGCTACTGGCCCAAAAGAATATCCAAATAGCAAGATGAAAAATTTCGAGCTTCTGATTTTTCCTTTAAGGAAGAACCTCTCAGAGGTTTACTTTGCGTGGTACTCATTAAAATGTAATTACTCCACCCAAGTTCCCTGTGAAATTTTAAGTGTGATGGATATGTTCGGATTGTCCGCGCCAACTACCTTTAGTTTATATAATCCTTTTACTACTTTTAATTCACTATCCTCTGAAGAGACACTACCTGCTGATTTACGGTTCCCCCCTCCACCGGCTATCCTTAGAACTGTTTGGTCAGGACGAACCAATACTATCATTCCTTTTCCAAATTCATCATAAATTTTGTAAGAAAAATGAATCGTATCTTCTTCTTTTGCTTCATATTGCCAAATGGTTTTTGCGCCACTGAAACCTTCCGCTGTGTATTGATAGGAACCGTTTTCTAACTTTACACTTTCTTCTTTTTTAGCCTTAAATTGATCCTGCATTGCTATTTTTTCTTTCGAATCAAAGATATCATCATACGGCCCTTTGGGTACGTACCCAATATAGAAAACAGTCAAACATACTACCAGTAACGCAACTGCAATTACTACTCTTTTTCTCATATAAAACTCCCCCTGATGATATCATTAGTTTAATTAGCAGAATTACTTTTTATGGAAATGCTGTATAGTCATCCCCCATAATATCTGTTCCACTGCTGAATGAAATTCCTAATCCGACACTATCGCCGCCAATGCTGATTGATGGAACTATTTTAAATAGTCCTGCATTTTTAACTTATAAAAGAATTTTTCTTAATTATATAACATTTTTACACATAATTCATTACAAATAATAATCATGTATAAATTATATTTATTATTTTATAGCGACTGATACGAATTTGGATTAAAATTATCTTTATAGCAAAGTTAACTCATGGTTTATAAGTCTTTATGTAAAATTGTGGTATAATAATTAAAATCTAAAAAATAGTAGGTGAATACGGTTTCTGTATTGATTATCAATAATTTAGAATAAATTAAGATTGAGAGGATCTATTTGTGCAGGGTATATTGGTAGGTTTTTGTTCGTTTCTTTTAATTGGGCTTTTTCATCCCCTTGTACGAAAGGCGGAGTATCATTTTACCAAACGTATTTTTCCTCTTTTTTTGCTAGTTGGGTGTGCTTGTTTATTGGGGGCATACTTGATACATAATTCGTTTTTCTCCTCCATTTTAGGGGTAGCAGGTTTTTGCTGCTTTTGGAGCGTGAAAGAGCTGTTTGAGCAAGAAAAAAGAGTGGAAAAAGGCTGGGCTCCTCAAAACCCAAAACGTAAAAAATAATCGAAGGTTGGTTTTCAATAGCTTGGCAAATGGATTACTTAGTAAAGGAGATGGCGCAGGAATGTTGAAACAAAAGGTGTTAATCATAGAGGATGACCCGAATATCGTGCGCTTTTTAGAGCTGGAGCTATGCTACGAGGGGTATTCGGTAGAAAAAGAATATGATGGCCAATCGGGCCTGCAACGAGCACTCAATGAAAACTATGACTTAATTTTGCTAGATATTATGTTGCCATCCCTTAATGGGATGGAGGTATTACGCAGGCTTCGCCCGCAGTGCCAAACGCCGGTAATACTGCTCACTGCGCGCGATACCGTAATGGACAAGGTGCTTGGTTTAGACGAAGGCGCGGCAGACTATGTAACAAAGCCCTTTGCCATAGAAGAGCTGCTTGCCCGTATGAGAGCGGTACTTCGCCCTACGAATGTACCTAAGCGCGAGGAACAACCCATCGTAGAAATCAAAGACCTTAAAATAAACAAAAATACCAGAGAGGTTTTTTGCTGCGGTGAATTAGTTGAGCTTACACGGCGTGAATTTGACCTTTTAGCCTATTTAATGGATCATCAAAATGTTGTTTGTTCCCGCGATCTACTCATGGAACAGGTATGGGAGTACGATTTTCGCGGGCAAACCAATTTGGTAGATGTATATATTCGCTATCTGCGTACGAAATTAGATTATCGCTTTCATAAAGAATTTATCTATACCATTCGTGGTGTGGGGTATATTGTGCGTTCATAAGAAACTTTGCGTTTTGGCTTTAACATCTCTCATTAAAGGAATAAAAAGATGTTCAAATATTTGCAAGCATTACGTAAAAAAGCAAAGCAATCCATTGTTTTTAAAATGGCAGTGGTTTACGTTGTGCTGTTTAGTTTTGTATTGCTGATTGCAGCAGCGGTAACAAATATTGCTTTCGCAAAATACGATGCCCGTTTTGATGAACTGGACAGAACAATGTCCTTTGTGGTAAGCAGGCTGCAAACCCACCAAAGGCAGCCTTTTAACTTTGATGAGTTTGCGCGGTATAGCAAAACCATGATTGTAATCACCAACATTTCTAAAAATGAAACCATTCGTTACGGTGAGATAGTAGAAGATACATCCCGTAGAATGCAGATTGAACGCCAAATTAACCGCCCGGAGCGTCGTATGACTATTAAAATTGTTAGTACGGAGTATGCGGATGTACCACTCAAAGGCAGGGCAGCAATTGTATTTGTATTTACATTGGTGGTTCTACTTCTATCCGCGGTGTTTTTAGGTTCGCGCAGTACCAAAAAGCTGCTTCAGCCAGTATATACCATGACGCAAACGGCTCGCTCCATTACCGCAAATGACCTAAGTGTACGTATCGACGAAAAGGATTCGAGTGATGAACTGGGGGAGCTGGCAAGAACTTTTAATGAAATGCTAGACCGTTTGGAAGTGGCGTATCACAAACAAAACCGGTTTGTATCGGACGCTTCACACGAATTGCGCACGCCGCTTTCCGTTATTTCTGGCTATGCGAATTTACTGCGCCGCTGGGGAAGTGCCGACCCAACGGTACTGGAAGAATCCGTAACAAAGATAATTGAAGAGAGCGAAAATATGCAGCACTTGGTCGAGCGCCTGCTCTTTTTAGCACGGGTGGACCAGCAAACACAAGAGCTGAATCCGGAATACTTTAATGCCAGTGAATTAATGAGCCAGGTTTTACAGGAATCGCGTTTGATTGATGATGCCCATACCATTCTAGAGCAAATCGAACCAAATGTTATGCTAACGGCTGACCGTGCGCTGATATTACAGGCGGTGCGTGCTATTATGGAAAACAGCATGAAATATACACCCCCGGGCGGTACAATCACTCTTTTTTGCGGATTGCAGGATGCACGGGTCTGCCTTGGTGTATCCGATACGGGTATCGGAATTCAGGAAAAGGATTTGCCCTATATTTTCGACCGATTCTTCAAGGCGGATGAATCACGCTCCCGCTTGGCGGGAGGCACTGGATTGGGGCTTTCCATTGTGAAGTGGATTGTAGAGCGGCATGGCGGCAAAGTGATTGTCACGAGCGAATATAACAAAGGCTCTGAATTTCAAATCCTTTTACCGGAACTTACGGTGGAGGAGCCTGATGATGTAACCAACCATATTGAAAATGATGCAAAATAGCGCGTGTTTTCTAAATGGAATGATAATTGAAAACGAGCTTACCGTCCGTAAATCTGGCGGTAAGCTCGTTTTCATTATTCACTTAAAATGATATTTATTTCTACTGGAGTCTTCCGGCAAGCTGCTTTAAGGCAGCGATGTCAATGGCGCTACTTTCCGGCTGAACGTGCTCCCGGAGTACCGCGATTTGCGGCTGGCTCTCTTTCAGCCACCGGAATACGGTTTCAAGGTCTATACAGCCTTCGCCTATGTTGCGCCATATCTTTTCGCCAGCTTCAAAAACAATGTCTTTAATATGGGCAACGGCAATTTCATTGCCCAAAAGGCGGAAAAAAGCATTATAAATATCGGTTTGCTGTGCAACCGTATTCTCCAGTATTAGATTCACTGGGTCGATAATTACCTTTAAGTGGTCGGAACCTACTTCATCCAAAAGCTGGCGGGTAAGCTCTGCACTGTGTAGGGTATGGTCCGCTACTGGTTCAATGGCTACCGTTACATTTTGGCGCTCGGCTTGTTCTATCATTCGCAGAACACTATCCTTTAAATATTGATAGCGCTCTGCACGCAGGTGTGCCTCTGTGTAAGGGTTCAGGCGGGTTGTTTCGGTTCCCACAAACGGTACGCCAAGCTCTTTGGCGTAGGTAAGGGCAGTTATAAAATGCCTTACCTGCTGCATTCTGGCTTCCTTATCTGGAAGAGAGGGTTCAATGTAGCACCCGAGTATGGGAATCTCTACTTGGTTTTTAAAAAAGCTATTCTGAATTTCAGTGAGAATCGCCGGAGTGATTTCTTCCCATTGATAAACACCTTCAATTGCCTTGGTGGGAGCAAGCTGTACGGCCTCAAAACCGGCATTATGAATAAGAGAAGATAATTCTTTAGGGGTATGACGCCCAAAATCGTGTGCTCTCACACCAATTTTCATGTTGCCTCACGCTCCTTTCTCAGCAGCTCTGCAAAGGCGTAGAGGAATGGTGCAATCCCCTTTGCGTCGTTGCTTACCTTTGGTTCCGAGATATAATACGCGTAGCTGCCATCTCGTAATTTGTAGTCTCCTTTTCCGGGGTAACCGCCTAGCCCAGCCACCAGGCAAATGTCTTTTAACTCATAACCGGCATCTGTTTTCACAAATTTATGGTTTAGTACGGATTCAAAAATCTGTTTGCCGTCCTCCCAGTAGTAGGAGGGCAAATACCCAAGGCGAACGGCCTTTAAAATGGCATAGGCAATCGCGCAGGATCCGCTGGTCTCCAAATAATTGCCCGTAAAGTTACCAGCATTGGTTACTTGGAAAAAAAGCCCCGTCTTTGGGTCTGCATAACAAAGCAGTGCATCAATCAGAAGGCGGAGCTGCTCTTGCAGTGTTTGGTATTCATAGAAAAACATTTCATCCATCTGCTCTGTGGTGTCCACCAAAGCCATTGCATACCAACCGAGGGAGCGGGTCCAAAAATTGGGACTGCACCTGGTTTCAGGATTTGCCCAGAAGCTTTTTCGGCTTTCATCGTAGCCGTGGAAGAGCAGGCCGCTTTCCGGATTTCGCATATTTTGAAACACATTTTCAAACTGGGTGAATACATCGCGATAATTCCGGTTTTCGTGAAACCTGCGTTCATAGGCCATATAAAAAGGCTGTACCATATAAAGTCCATCGAGCCAAACTTGATTCGGGTACATTTTCTTATGCCAGAAGCTCCCGCTTTCGGTTCTTGGCTGGTGTGTAATTTGGGAATACAGTAAATCAATTGCCTTGCGGTACTTTAACTTGCCGGTAAACTCAAACAAATCGAATAAGACTTTCCCCTCATTGATATTATCGCAGTTATAGTCTTCTTCACAGTAACCGGCGATGGTTCCTTCTTCATCAATGAGAGAATCCACGTACTTCTCCACAAACGTTGCGTAGCGCTTTTCGCCGGTGGCATGGAATAAATCCAATATGGCTTTGAGCATACAACCATCAATATAATTCCACCCAGCCTTGCGCTTCTCTAAAATAGCTTCTTGATTCCATGCCGGGCAGGATGGGGATGTATTTATTAAAAATGATTCCAAATACTCAATTACATCACTATATTTCATGGCGTATCGTCCTCCTGCTGGGGGTGATATAAAGCACTTTCCAACTGGTTGTTTTCAAATGCGAAGCCCTGTACATGATTGGTATAAATGCCGAGCACAGGGGAGGGAACAGGGTCATCCATCATATCGGGGCAATCTAGTATTCTTTCCTTAGCAAATTGGAATCGGCAATCTTCAACCGTTACATTGTGAATGGGGCTCTCTGGTAAGCCATATAAGAAGACCGCACTGCCTTTGATTTGCTCGGCGCAGATACCGGAAAGCGTGATATTCCGAATCATCGGCGTTTCTCTTCCAACGGGGAGCGGTTCTTTTAGTTGAACATAACTGCTGTGTCCGTCTGGATCGCAGTGGTAGAACATGTTTGTCACAAAGCAGTGCTTTACCTGCTCCATTTTTACATGAGACACGCAGATGTCGTCTACAATGCAGGTATTCCCACGGCCTCTCCTTGTTTTTATGCGAATGCCGCGGTCGGTGCGCAAGAATAAGCAGTGCTCCACCAAAACCTTTGTTACTCCGCAGGATATTTCGGAACCGATTACAACACCGCCATGACCTTCCTCCATAAAACAACGCCGTATGGTAATGTTTTGGGAGGGACGCAAATGGCGGCGAGCCATAAACAGCTTGCCAGATTTGATGGCGATGCAATCGTCACCCACTTGAAAGTGGCAACCCACTATCTCTACGTTGTCACAGCTTTCTGGGTTTAGGCCATCTGTATTGGGTGAATTAGGGTCACTGCGTATGGTCAGGCCATAAAATTGCAAATCACTGGAATACAGCGGGTGCAGGTTCCATGCGGCACTGTTTTGGCTGGTTAAGCCGCAAACTGTAATGTTACGGCAGTGAACTAAGCTAAGGTTGCGGGGGCGGTAGGCCAGCTTCTTTTTCTTTGGGTCTATCCACCAGTTTCCCTCCAGCCCGCTGCCATTGAGGGTACCGGTACCATAGATGCGAACGTTTTGAACATCCTTCCCGTAAATGAGGCTGCAATAGCAGTCAAGCGGGCTGCCTTCCCAAGAAGCATTGATTTCAGCGGCCGTATGGTCATAGTTTTTTTGGTATCCCTTTAAAATAGCAAGGGAATCGCGATTGGGGTTTTGGCGAAGTACAGCACCTTCCTCGAAATAAAGGTCAACATCACTTTTTAAAAAAAGATGCTCTACCAAATATTCTCCACGCGGGAAGATGACAACAGAATGAGGCGGAGCCGAATAAATCGCCGCATGAATGGCCGCCGTGTCATTACGGATGCCATCTCCTGCGGCGTTATAGTCTTTGATATGTATGGCGTATTCACATGGCTCGGTTTGCAGTGTTATGCATACTGGTTCGCCAAAGCCGTGCACCTCCAGCTGGTATACGGTGTTGGGGGTAAGGCCAAATAAACAAATAACCGGGTCGTTGCCCGTTTGTTGGGGTATGCCGTTTACAATCAGCGTGTAAGGCTCTGTGGTATAGTAGCAGCCATCCTGCTCCAGTTCCAGAACAAAGCCAAAGGGAGTGGTAGTAAGAACGTTTAGCATAGGCTACCTCTATTTTTTATAGCAAGCGGTGTTTTTTCTTCTGCGTACAACTCTTGTCTCCGTAGCGGCTTCATGCCCGCCGGGTTTTCCAAAAATCATGGGGATGCAAATAAGGTAACAGCTAAAGAGCTTACAGAAGATTTCTCGCTGCATGATAATCGATTGTGTTAAGGGGCGATCTTCCTTGCAGGATTGTATTTCTAACCCAAAGAATGCTTTGCCAACGGTTTGGTTTACGCTTAGAAATGGAATTTGCACCGCAACCGCAAGTAAAATCGCTGTAATCAGGGTTACAACTGCGCAGACTGTTGTGCTGGGCATCAGCTGTTTTAGGAGTGGGAGAAGAAATAGGAAAGAAAAAACCAAAGCAGCAATGCTGACCAGCCAGTCTATCATCTGCGCGAAAAGCCGAAGTAAGCGCATGTGTTTTTCCTCCTGTCCATTTCAATCCGTAACTTGATAAAAAGTGGAATCGTATCCCTCGTTCCAATAGCGAGGGATACGACCCCGTTTGTGTGTGGGGGGATTCATATTATTCTTTTCCGCCGGAATTAGCAACGCCATCTACAAAATAGCGGGAGCCGGCAAAGAAAATTGCAATCATGGGCAACAATGCCATGAATGAGGCAGCAAATAGCTTTCCATAAACAATCATAGTGTCGCCATCCAGCTGTTGCTTGAGAATCATAGACATCACCATTTTATCTGGTGTACGCAGGTAAATCAGCGGACCTTGGAAGTCGTTCATGCCCCACATGAAGCAGAGCAGGCCAACGGTGATGATAATGGGCTTTAAAATAGGGACTATTACGTAAATTAGGGTTTGTAAATCGTTACAACCGTCAATCACGGCTGCTTCGTCCAGCTCTTTTGGAATGGAACGCATAAACTGAATCTCCATAAAGATAAAGAACGAGCAGGTGCCGGCAGCAAAAATATCTTGTACATACAGTGCTGCAAATGTGTTGAGTAAGTTAATATCGCGAAACAACAGGTACAGCGGAATGCGGAAGGCAAGCTCCGGCATTAATAAGGTGACAACGATGGCTGTAAAAACAAATTTCTTACCTACAAACTTTTTTCTAGCTACCACATAGGCGGTAAGCGTAGAAGAGATAATAGTGAAAATAGTTTTGGGAATTAAAAATCTCATGGTATTCCCAAAGTAGAATGGTAGGGTATGGTCACTTTTAATATTCCATGCCATTCGAAAATTCTCGAACGTGCCGCGTCCTTCCGGCGGGAGAATTGCCAAAGTGCTGAAAATATCAATGTTCTCCTTAAAGCTTGAGCCTACCATCCAAAGCAGAGGGTAGATGAGGAAAATACCAATGACAATCAGCACACCATAACGAATGGCAGCATTCATAGAAAAATTACCGACTCGATTCATATTCCGCCCCCTTTAATCATTATAGTAGACCCAATATTTTGAGGACGAGAATACCAGGGCCGTTAAGGTGCCGATGATTAGCAGTAAAATCCAAGTCAGTGCGCTGGCATAACCATAGTTACCGTTCATAAACGCCTGGTCATATATGTAGACATTCAGGAAGTAGGTTGTATGGTTTGGCCCGCCCTTCGTAATTAAATAAGCGGAGTTGAACTCCTGGAAGGCTTTTACAAGAACGTTTACCATGTTAAACAGCAGCATGGGGGTAATAATGGGAAGCGTAATGCGGAAAAGCTGCTGGGGCTTGGTAGCTCCATCCAGATTGGCTGCTTCATACAAAGAGGGGGAAACGTTCTGGAGCGCTGCCAGGAAGATGAGCATTGTGGAGCCAAACTGCCAGGTTTTCAGCAAGATTAGCGTAATAACCGCAAAGCTCTCATCCGTAAGCCAAAAGATAGGATTCACGCCAAAGATGCCCAGGAGCATATTGACCGGCCCGTTAATGTCGAATAGCTGAATCCACAAAATCGAGACCGCTACATTCCCTCCTAAAATGGAGGGAATGTAATACGCGGTGCGAAACAGGTTTACGCCTTTGAGTTTGAAATTCAGAATATATGCCACAAAGAAGGAAGTGACGAGAACACAAGGGGTACCGATCAAAACATATTTCATGGTAGCGATGATGGAGGCCTGAAATACGTCGTCATCCGTAAAGATTTGAGCGTAGTTACCAAGCCCGATAAATTCCGGGTCACCCAATATCGGGTATTCCATCAGCGAGTACACAAATGAAATCACGATGGGGTAAATCTTAAAGATGATAAACCCAATCACCCAGGGTAAGAGCATCAAATAGGGCGCAAAATTCCTTTTACCGGCCCTCATTTAAAGAGCTTATTCAGTTCTTCCTGCTGCTTTGCAATGTACTGTTTTGCAGCATCGGCTGAACTGAGCTTACCGGAACGGTAGGCCTCCAAAGCGGAATAGCGGGCGCCGCGCACGTTGGAATCTTCAAAGTACGGGTCCATAACCGTTTGAGGGTACTTCGCGAGCATGTCGTAGCCATCCTTCATAATACCCTTGAGCAGGCCAGCTTTTTCCTGAATGGCAAGGGTCGCCTTGTTTGAGGAAATACCAATGCTAGTGCCCAGAGCAGTAACTGCTTCTTCATTGGTGAAGTAGAAGTTGAGGAAGTCTGCCGCTACTTCGGGGTGTTTGCTATTCTTTGAAATGGCATAGCCAAGGTTTGGCTTTACATAGATGTTCGGGGTTTGGCCTGCGGTTTCTACAATGTAGGGAGCAATTGCAATCTCTTCTTTTGCTTTACCGCCCTTGTAGGAGTTCAGGTATTTATCCATTGTGCCAATCCACTCATAGATGCTGCCGCCGCGGCCGCTGGTCCAATCGGGGTTGGATTCGTTTGCCATTGCATTCTGCTGCTGGAAGGTGGGCATAGCACCTGCCTGTGCAAATTTGTTGTATTGCTCCAAAGCCCAGGCAACCTCTTGCTCGGTGTACTGTACCTTGCCAGCTACCTGCATTACCTTACCGGTTTTGTTATAAAGCATTTGGGCAATAAATAAATCGGGGCATTCCTTGCCAATGTTCAGCAGGGCGTATTTGTTTTCAGCACCGGTAGCGGTGTTACCCTTGCCGATTACCTTGCCGGCATCCATCAGCTCATCGTAAGTAGTGGGGTAAGGAAGCTTTGCCTGCTCAAACAGAGGCTTGTTGTAAAGGTATGCACGAGCCGTCATACCATGGGGAACCGCGGCCTGTTCGCCGCCTACTTCCATGGCTTTCAGGTAGTTGGCATCCCAGTTTGAAAGCTCTAAGTTCTTGCTGACCGTATTAAGGTCTAAAAACACGTTTTTGCCCTTGCCAAAGGAGTGTACCCAGTTATAGTTTACCTGCATAATGTCGGCTTCTGTTTGGCCGCCAAGCTGGGTTAGTATATTTTGCTGCCAGCCGTCCCATGCGCCATATTCCGGCTTAATGGTAACGTTGGGGTGCTTATCTTGGTACAGCTTAATCACTTGCTGAATTGCCTTATGGCGGTTGTCGGAGCCCCACCAAGAGAAACGAAGCTCTACGGGCTCGCTTGTGATTCCGCTTGCTGCGGTGCTCGTGTTACCGGAGGCTTCCGGTGCTTTAGACTGGGTGGAATTACCCTGACATGCAGTCAGTAACATAGAACTTGCCAGCGCACAAGACAGTACGCCTGATAAAAATTTCTTATTCAATGATAGACCCTCCTTAATAATAAAAGAAAGTTTTCGTATTTTGAACAGAAGCCATCTTTTAATACCGGCTTCTGCCAAATCCGGAAATTAAGGGTTCGACTGGTCGCTCGGAATAAAATATTCTTTGAATTCGCCTTCAATTTTTTGAGAGAGTACCTTTAAGTTGCCATGAAGATGCTCGTGCATGTGATTGCGAAGGGTAGTTAGATCTTTTTCTTCCAGCAGCTTATAAATTTCAATATGCTCTTGGTATAGCTGCAAATAGCGGGAAGTTGTCAGCGTATCTAAGATACGAAAGCGGGTGTAGTACACCTGGCAGTCCTGAATAATATCCCACATTTTGGTGCGCCCTGCCTTCTGGAAGAGAAGGTAATGGAACTGGCTGTCAATATCATAGAAATTTTGGGGATTCGGGTTGTCGTGCTCAATCATCATAAGCTGCTGCTGAAGATTGGATTTTAGCGCGTGCATTAAATCTTCATATGAGCCTTGCTCCACAATGCTTTTCATCACATCTATTTCCAGAACATAGCGCATATAGATAATGTCTTTAATGTACTGCATATCCAGCAGCGTTACATAACTGCCTTTTTGCGGGAGGATTTCTATGTACTTTTCTCCCTTTAAGCGTAAAAAAGCAGTTTTTACCGGAGTACGGGAAACGTGGTAGCTGTTTGCAATCTCGTTTTCGCTAATCATTTGGCCCGGCTTGAGCTTCAGGTTCAGAATGTCTTCTTTGAGCGCATGGTAAATGTCGTCACTGCTCATCGATTTCAAATAGTTGTTCAAGATTTCCCTCGTTTCTTGGTAAGACAGCAATACTTGTATACTTGAATGCAAGATTGAGACACCAGATGTGATTTTTCGTTTGATTTCTGATATGACTATATACCCAACAGCATGTATTTGTCAATAGTTTTTTAATTTATATAAATATTTTTATCTATTATGCAAGCAAAACGTTCCAAATAGAAAAAATAATTGAAAACGACTAATTTTTCTTTTCATGAGCACTTATTATCAAATGTAAAAAACAATCTAGCGAAATAGAACTGTTTTGTAAATTATATGATATGGTTTTTATTCTTATTTACAAAACAATCTCTTTGATTTAGCGATTTACACTCTTGACAGAGCTCCGGGGGGTGGTATATGATGGTCGCAAGAGAGTATTTCTTACAACTTGTATTCAAGTATACAAGAACTTGTCGATTTTTCATTGATTTCTAGACTTAAACTGTTTTTAACATGGAATTACCCGGAAGAAAGGGAGCTTGATATGGATATTCGTTACTCAGCGAACCAAAGGGATGTCAAAAGGTACACGACAGACGAGATGCGAGCAGAGTTCTTAATTGAAAACCTGTATGTACCGGATGAAGTAGTGGCGGTGTACAGCCATGTGGATCGTATGGTCACCCTGGGGTGCATGCCCGTAAAGGAAACGCTCCCCATTCATAAGGGGATAGATATTTGGTCGAGCTTTGGTACCGATTACTTTCTCGAAAGAAGGGAAATCGGCATATTTAACATTGGCGGTGCTGGGGTAATTGAAGCGGATGGAAAGCGCTTTGAAATGGGTTGTAAAGACTGCCTATATATCACCATGGGAACGCGCAGTGTCACCTTCTCCAGCAAAGAAGAGTCAAATCCCGCAAAATTTTACATGGTAAGCGCACCGGCTCACTGTGCATATGAGACCACCTTTATTGGGATTGCTGACGCCGCAAAAAAACCGCTTGGGAGTATGGAAAGTGCAAACAAACGAGTGATTAACCAGTTTATTCATCCGGACGTTTTAAAAACATGCCAGCTATCAATGGGGCTAACGGTGTTGGAACCCGGCAGTGTGTGGAACACTATGCCGGCACATACCCACGAGCGCCGTATGGAGGTTTACACCTATATTGATATTCCGGATGATCAGGCAGTATTTCATTTTATGGGTACCCCCAGCGAAACGAGACACTTGGTGGTTCAAAATGAGCAAGCTGTGATTAGCCCAAGCTGGAGCATTCACTCCGGCTGCGGAACTTCAAACTATTCTTTTATTTGGGCAATGGGCGGAGAAAACCAGGCGTTTGATGATATGGATACAGTGGACATCGCCAACCTGAAATAGAAGGGGGAGTCTTAAATGGAATTGCAAGCGATGTTTTCTTTGAAAGGAAAAGTTGCGCTTGTTACCGGTGGCTGCTATGGAATCGGCTTTGCGATTGCAAGTGGATTAGCAGCAGCGGGAGCCAAAATTGCATTCAATGGAGTTCATGAGGACTCCGTTGCCCGGGCAAAAGAGGAATATGCGAAGGCGGGTATTAATGCAGTTGGCTTTGTGTCGGATGTAACGGACGAAGAACAAATGAAAAAGATGGTTGCCGATATTGAAAACCAGCTTGGTTCCATCGATATTCTAGTAAATAACGCCGGAATCATTAAGCGTATTCCCATGTGCGAAATGGAAGTAAGCGAGTTCCGGCAAGTGATTGATGTGGATTTAACCGCACCGTTTATTGTTGCTAAAGCGGTAATACCGGGCATGATAAAAAACGGCGGCGGCAAAATCATTAACATTTGCTCCATGATGAGTGAATTGGGAAGAGAAACCGTATCGGCATATGCGGCCGCCAAAGGCGGGCTTAAAATGCTGACCAAAAATATTGCTTCTGAGTATGGTGAGTATAATATTCAGTGTAACGGCATTGGTCCCGGTTATATTGCTACGCCGCAAACTGCCCCTCTGCGGGAAGATGGGCACCCGTTTAATTCTTTTATCATCGCAAAAACACCGGCAGCTCGTTGGGGGGAACCGTCCGATTTAGTTGGGCCTGCGGTATTCTTATCTTCTTCTGCTTCCGATTTTGTAAATGGACATATTTTATATGTAGACGGTGGTATTCTTGCGTATATTGGGAAGCAGCCGAAATAACCCATTTTAAATTTTTGCAGAGTATTTTCATTTTACCTTTATGTTAACTTTTTTCATATCCTCCATAATAAAAGCGAGGCTTTCGAACAATTCGAAAGCCTCGCTTTTGTGTAAATTAAAAAACTAGAAGTTATAAACTAATTAAAAAATCCTTTAAGTATAAATATTATATGTACTATTTATAAAAACACTGTGATAAATTAAACTGGATCAGGGGAGCCTCGGGTTCTTTTTGTTTTTTTACGCCATTCTTTATGCCACTCAGCAAAAGAATCCCCAACATGCTCCAGCGCTTCTTCGCGTGCCTTTACAGCGGCACTAAAATTACGGTATGCGCCAAGGTAGTACTGCCTGCCATTTAGGGTAATGACCGCGGTCCACCGGTTTGCGCCCCCTTTGCGCTTTTTTAAATAGATTCCACGTACGCCGCTTGTATTATTCATTTGCGGTTTCATCAATTGTTGTTTTATATAGTCGTTATTCTTAGTTTTGGGTATACAACCACAATTCACTTTAATTCCCACCGAAAGCTCGGTAGATGACGCAAATGTAGTTGTGCCACAATCACAAAGGCAACACCAAAGAACGCTAGAACCTTTTCTTTTTCCACTGTCTTCCAAAACGGTTAGCATTCCGAATTTTTTGCCAGAGAGTTCTAATTTGTTTGGCATAATGATTTCCTCCGCGTATTTTAATTACAATTAAAATATTTTGCCGAAATCTGCCGGAGCCCGAATAGTAAAAAATCCAAAAGTATGATTCTGTTAGAAAAAAGAATCTCACTTTTGGATTTGCTTTGGCGGAGAGGATGCGACTCGAACGCACAATGCCTTGCGGCACACCACATTTCCAATGTGGCTCCTTACCATTAGAATACCTCTCCGTATCGTATCAAACCTGCCCACTTGGGCTGACGACTATGTTATTATAGCGAACCTTTTTACAAAAATCAAGTCTATTTTTCAATATCGTGTAAAAATTTTTTAATTGTTCCTGTTTCTGAGTAGGAATGCTATAATATCTCTATATTCGAAGTTTTAGTTAATACAATATTTCTTGCTACACTCTAGTAGAAAATTGCTTAAGCCATCTTAATAAAAGGAGTAAAGCAAGTATACTGTTCCCCAGAATACAAATCTTATGATTAAAATGGTATACTGAAAATAGAAAATCGCGGCAGTTGACCGCTGGTTCTATTTATTGAAAGATGAACGGAGGAGACTTGAGATTGGAACGAGTTGAAATTATAAAAATTCTTGCGGACCCTCAAAGCTACGATGAGAAAGCGATAACGGTGTGCGGATGGGTAAAAAGCATTCGAGATTCCAAGGCGCTGGGGTTTATTGATTTAAACGACGGCAGCAGCTTTGCAGGGCTACAAGTTGTGTTTGAAGCGCAAAATGTAAATAATTTTGCGGAGATTGCCAAACAAAACGTAGGTGCGGCACTTTTTGTAACCGGCACACTGTTTCTTACTCCACAGGCAAAGCAACCGTGCGAACTGCATGCCACTGAGATAAGAGTTGAGGCAACTTCCTCTCCTGAATATCCGCTGCAAAAAAAGCGCCACTCCGTGGAGTTTTTACGTTCCATCGCTCATTTGCGCCCGCGCACGAATTTATTCAGTGCTGTTTTTCGTGTTCGTTCTGTTGCTGCCTTTGCAATACACCGCTTTTTTCAGGAGCGTGGCTTTGTGTATGCCAATACGCCGCTCATTACGGCCAGCGACTGCGAAGGTGCAGGCGAGATGTTCCATGTTACCACGTTAGACCCTGTGAATCCACCTTTGCGTGAGGATGGCACGGTGGATTACAGCAAGGACTTCTTTCAGCGGCACACGTCTCTCACTGTCTCTGGCCAGTTGGAAGGCGAATGTATGGCACTAGCGTTTGGTAAAATCTATACCTTTGGCCCAACTTTCCGTGCGGAAAAATCATATACAGCACGCCATGCGGCAGAATTTTGGATGGTAGAGCCGGAGATTGCGTTTGCCGAGCTTTCCGATGATATGCGCTTAGCGGAAGATATGCTGCGCTATGTCATTCGTTCTGTACTTGATGCTTGCCCTGATGAGCTGGATTTTTTCAACCGCTTTGTGGATAACGGTTTATTGGAGCGCCTACGCCATGTGGCAGACTCTGAATTTGCACATGTAACCTATACACAGGCAGTGGAGCTTCTCGAGCGCGAAAACAGCCGCTTTGAATACCCGGTTTCTTGGGGGTGCGATTTGCAAACCGAACACGAACGCTATTTAACAGAGCAAGTATTCGGCAAGCCGCTTTTTGTTACCGACTACCCAAAAGAGATTAAAGCATTTTATATGCGTTTGAACGACGATCAAAAGACCGTAGCTGCGATGGATCTTCTTGTGCCGGGAATTGGCGAGATTATCGGCGGCAGCCAAAGGGAAGAGCGGCTAGAGCTTCTAAAAAGCCGCATGCAGGAGTCTGGTCTTTCCGAAGAGGAATATTGGTGGTATCTTGATTTGCGCCGTTATGGTGGGGCGAAGCATGCTGGGTTTGGCCTTGGGTTTGAGCGTTTGGTTATGTACCTTACCGGCGTTTCCAATATAAGAGACGTTTTGCCGTTCCCGAGAACGACCGGTTCGGCAGATTTTTAAAAATATAGAAAGATAAGAGAAGGCTCTTTTTGCTCACAGCAGAAAGAGTCCTTCTGTTTTTTTAAAGAACAAATGCAAAGGAAAGTGAGAATAATAAGAAGAAAAGCTACAAAAAAAGCAATTTGCCATATTTTTTAGTCGAAAACCGGGTAAATATCACAAAAATGCAGGAACGATAAAATTAACTTGCGTTTTTGTTCTGAATATATTAGAATAAGAATGCTTTCATTATCATTTATGCAGGTTTGGAAAAGGAGATGCTCAAATGGAATATGGTTTATTGTCCAGACAGGAACTGGAACAGGAAAAGCAAGAGGTTCAACAGCAATATGATGCTTTTAAGGCACAGGGCCTGAAGCTGAATATGGCCAGAGGGAAACCCTCTCCCGAGCAGCTGGATCTTTCAATGGATATGCTCAATATGCTCACTTCAGATTCCAATATGATTGCTTCCACTGGAGACGATCTTCGCAATTATGGTATGCCGGAGGGTGTGCCTGAACTGCGCGCAATTTTGGCTCAAATGATGCAGGTTAAGCCCGAGAATGTTATCATTGGTGGCAACTCCAGCCTGAATATGATGTTCGATTTTATTTCTTGCGGAATGACACACGGCTTTTCTGGCTGCAAACCGTGGAGCAAGCAAGAAACCATAAAGTTCTTGTGCCCCTCTCCCGGGTACGACCGCCACTTTGCCATCACTGAATATTTTGGTTTTGAGCTGATTTTAGTGCCGATGAAAAATGGCAGCCCCGATATGGATGTAGTTGAGCAGCTTGTTGCTGACGATGCTACCATTAAAGGCATGTGGTGTGTACCAAAATACTCAAACCCGCTCGGAACTACTTATTCGGACGAAGTAGTTCGCCGCATCGCCGCTTTAAAACCCGCCGCACCAGATTTTCGCGTGATGTGGGATAATGCGTATTGCGTACACCACCTAACCGATACACCGGATGAACTGCTCGACCTGTACGCGGAATGCGAGAAAACAGGCAACACAGAGCTGCCGGTATTCTTCTGTTCTACTTCTAAAATTACATTCCCGGGTGCGGGCATTGCTGCCATGGCGGCAGGAGAAAAAACATATCAGGATTTCAGAAAGCATCTTTCGTTCCAGACCATTGGTCCCGACAAGCTTAACCAGATGCGTCACCTGCTGTACCTGCGTGACATGAATGGCATTTTGGATAAGATGAAGCACCATAGAGAAATTATTGCACCGAAGTTCGAGGTTGTGCTCAATACGTTGAGCAGCGAGCTGGGAGATAAAAATATTGCCTCTTGGACGAACCCGAACGGTGGCTATTTTGTGAGTGTGGATGTGATGGAGGGCTGTGCAAAGCGCGTAGTTCAGCTTTGCAAGGAGGCCGGTGTGGTTCTTACCGGTGCCGGTGCGGCGTTCCCCTACGGGAAAGACCCGAAGGATACAAACATTCGTGTTGCACCGACTTACCCGTCTCTGGAAGAAATGAAAAAAGCGATTGCAGTATTCTGTGTTAGCACTAAATTGGCTGCTTTAGAAAAACTTCTCGCTTAATCAATTCCATCGAAAGATATGCAAAGACCACAGCTGTTTGGCTGTGGTCTTTTTTAATAGTATTGGTAATTGCATTTAATTAAGAAGTTAAAGTAAGCATACTTTATAGTTGAAACTTAAACAGATATTCCACACAATTACGCTATGTTGTTGATTACGACTTTTGGTTTTATAGAAAATCGTTACATATGAGGGTGTGTTTGGTGGAAGCAAAAGTATCTACTCATCACATTCTTTATTGATATGCTCTTCCGATTGCGCTGAAATGAGTTCTATTGTTTTAAGCCAGTTGTCCAAAAGTGTGAGTGTTATTTTTTCGCCATTGTGGTATAGCTCAACCTTTGCACCAGTATGGAGAAGTTGTTCTAGAAGTTCACGAAAAACCATTTTTCGGTCTATCTCATTTAAGTCTTCCACTACATCGTAGTACTCTAAGTCGAACTCTAGTGCAAATGCGCCATTCTCTATTTTCTTTTTCAGGTCTTTTATAGAGAGAGTACGGTCAAATTTGCGGATAAGTGAAATGTAAGAAACGGTTTGAGAATCCGGCAGTATTTTGCATTGTATGAGATCCATTGCGTTGATACACCTCTTTCTATATTTACGCCGTAATGAATGCAAGATTATAGTGAATCGCTTATTTTAGCAATGCCGTATGCAAATTGTATCATTTATACCAAAATAATGCCAGTAAATGGCGGGAATCGGCGCTTTTCCATTGACTTTTAGCCGGTATAATCTTATAATAAAGTTTGTTATAAACGCGGCTGCGGTTCCATTTGGAACGCAGCCGCGGAAACATTAAAGCTATTGGAGGATATTTGCATGAAGCGAATAGGAAAACCGGTGTTTTTCATCGTCGCCCTCCTTATCCTGCTTTTTACCTACACCGCCATTTTTGGGGTATATGCGCAAAACGGGGATAATCGCACTACATATGTTAAAGGTGCGGGCGATATTCGATGGGGCATCGACATCCGTGGAGGAGTAGAGGCTACCTTTACACCTGATACCGGAAAGGGAGCGACGAAAGAGCAGCTTGATGCGGCAAAATCAACCATTGAACTGCGTTTGGTCAACAACCACATTACGGATTATGAAATCTACACAGATGATCATAACGACCGTATCATTGTTCGCTTCCCGTGGAAGAGCGGTGAACAGAGCTTCGACCCAGAGGCTGCCATTCAGGAGCTGAGCGCCACTGCACTGCTTACCTTCCGTGAGGGTGCAGAGTACACAACCACTGAAACCGGTTCCGACGGCCAGCCGGTTTATAAGACTCCAAAGGGTACCACAAAAGAAAAGATTATTCTTCAGGGTAACGACGTAACTTCGGCTCAGCCGCAGGTATATCAAGACCCCAATTCCGGTAAAACCCAGTACTTAGTAGCGCTGGAATTCAGCAAAGAGGGTTCTACCAAATTTGCGGAAGCAACCGAGCGTTTGGTGGGACAACCCATCTCTGTTTGGATGGACGACACCATGATTTCTTTCCCCAATGTAAAAGAAGCCATTACAGACGGTAAGTGTACCATCGAGGGCAATTTTACAGCAGCGGAGGCATCCTCGTTGGCTGCGAAAATCAGTGCTGGTGCATTGCCATTTAAACTCATTACGACTAACTTCCAAACCATCAGCCCGTCACTCGGTAGCACCTCGCTGGATGCAATGCGCTGGGCCGGTATTATCGCGTTTGCGTTAGTGTGTGTATTTATGTTGGTAATGTTCCGCTTGCCCGGCATTATTGCAATTATTGCACTGATGGGTCAAGTTGCTGTTTCGTTTGCAGCCGTTTCTGGCTACTTCCCGTTCCTCAATAGCTTTACGATGACTTTGCCCGGCATCGCCGGTATCATCCTATCCATTGGTATGGGTGTGGATGCAAATATCATCACGGCTACCAGAATCAAAGAAGAGCTTTGGGCCGGTAAAACGCTGGACGGAGCGATTCAAAAGGGTAACGCCAATAGCTTCTGGGCCATTTTCGACGGTAACATTACCGTTATTATCGTTGCGGTCATACTTATGCTGGTATTCGGGCCTACCAACCTGTTCTCAGCTTTGTTTGGTTCCTCCACAACCGGTGCTATTTATTCCTTCGGTTATACGCTGCTGATTGGTACCATTGGCAACTTTATCATGGGCGTAACCGCAACCCGTTTGATGACCAAATCCATTTCCGGGTTCCGATTCGCTCGCAGCAAGTGGCTGTATGGAGGTGCAGATAAATGAAAACTTTTCATATTCGTTTTTATGAGAACCGCAAGATTTACTTTGCGATTTCACTGCTCCTAATGGGCGCCGGCCTTATTTTCAACATTATCTTCGGCACCCAGCTCGATATTCAGTTTACCGGCGGTGCGCTGATTAAATATTCTTACTCGGGTGAAATCAACCAGGAAAAGGTACAGGATATTGTTCAGGCTACTACCAATAAGCCTGTTACAGCAAGTATCAATAAAGATGTGAAATCGGCGAGTGATGGTAAATCGCTCAACAATGTGTCCATATCTTTTTCTGGGACAGAATCCTTAACATTACAGCAGCAACAAGCAGTAGCTGCTGCTTTGGCAAAGGAATATCCGAACGCTAAATTTGCTGTTGTGGAGTCCAGCTCCATTAACCCAGTAATGGGCCGCGATTTCTTCTTTAAATGTCTGTTGTCCGTATTTGTTGCTGCGTTACTGCTTATTGTTTACATTGCGTTGCGCTTCCGTAAAATCGGTGGTGCTTCTGCAGGTACAATGGCAATTATTGCGCTGCTACATGACGTGGCTATGGTGTATTTCACCTTTGTTGTGTTCCGTATGCCAATTAACGATAACTTTATTGCGGTTGTTCTTACCATTCTCGGTTATTCACTCAATGATACGATTATTATTTATGACCGTATTCGTGAAAACCGCAAGCTGATGGGCCCGAAAACCGATTACAGTGTATTGGTAGATACCAGCATTAACCAGACCCTTACCCGTTCACTGTATACCGCAGGCTGCACCTTTGTTGCAATTGCAGTGGTGTATGCGGTTAGCGTCATGTATAATCTGGATTCTGTGCAGACCTTTGCTCTGCCGATGATGGTTGGTATTCTTACCGGTTGCTATTCTTCTATTTGTGTTGCTGGCCCGCTGTACGTTATGTGGCAGAAGCATAAGCAGCAGAAGAAACAAAAAGCAGCTGCTACCAACTAAGAAGTGTTTTACAAGTAAATGATCGAATGATGGAACCACCCCAAGTGCTATCACACTTGGGGTGGTTTTTTTGTTGGATAAAGCAGTACTTTTCTATGATTGAGGAAATTCTGTAACATTCCATCGCATAAGGACGATAGAATATAGAAGAGGTCTTTATAAACAGATATATCTTAAAATGAAACTGGACTGGTGTAACGTTAGCTTTAAAGTACATACTTCTCTGCAAATCGCATCTCCCCGCATTATCTGAGCAAAAGATTTATAAAAATTTCATAGTAGCTCTTAAACATCTAGTGATGAGAATTGCACAGGAAACTACAAGCTCACAGATTTAATGAAGGTAGTTTTAGTTTAAATAATAAGGAGAAACAGAATGTCTACCACAGCACTGAAACTTCTTGCACTTGTTATTATGGTGATTGACCACATTGGTCAGCTTCTCCCCAATATGCCAATTTGGCTGCATTGGGTTGGGCGGCTATCCTTCCCAATTTTTATGTTCTGCTCTGCACATGGGTTTTCTCATACGAGAAGCAAGAAAAAATACATATTGCGGCTTTATTTTGCCAGTGTAATCATGGGGATTACCAATACTGTGATTTTCTATTTAACCAGACTGATTCCCCATTTTTCAAACCCTGCAGGAACAATTGATAACAATATATTCCGCCCATTGTTTTGCTTAAGTATTCTCTATTATTTAATGGATTGCTTTTTCCGGAATGACGGAAGCTTCAAAAAGCAGCTACGCCTTTATGCCTTGTGGCAGGGGGGAGCTTATTTGCTCCTAATTTTTCTGCCAATGGTCCTCCCTATTACTACACCTATTACCATGGTAATAGAGTTTCTGCCCACACTGCTTGGTAGCATCTTTTATATGGAGGGCGGCTGGGTGTATTTGCTGTTGGGCATGATTCTCTATTGGGCAAAAGATGATAAAAAGCGTTTGGCTCGCGCCTTTACAGCCTTTTGCGTTGTGTTCTTTTTGTTGCTTGTTACCCAGTTTGTACCGCATTGTCTTGCCCAGCTCATTAAATATAGAGCATTTCATCTTCCCAATTTACATTCCTTTTTATATGAGATTTGCATGGTGCACGCAGGAATTACACCGGGCTATAATCCAGACCCGACTGCCATTCTCTTTAAAGAATATCAATGGATGATGCTTGGGGCACTTCCGTTCTTACTTCTGTATAATGGGGAAAAGGGGAGAGGTTGGAAATACTTTTTCTACCTTTTCTATCCCTTACACATCTACGTGCTGTTTTTTATAGGAGGAATTCTATCGTAAAATAAAAGCCCTTATACGCACTATAAATTACTCAAAAGAAACAGACGGCAAAAAAGCCCTCAATTGTAGGATAAATAAAACTACAATTGGGGGCTTTTATATCTTATTCCAGCTTTTCTGCTGTTTTATAATGGTGCTTTTGCGTTAGGGCATAGTAATTTAAAAAGCTCTTTGTCTGTTCTTCCAGCGTTAATCCACTCATCGTACGGGCAACCAGTTTTTTCATAGCTACTTCTTTTTCGGGAGGGATAGAGACAAAGTTCTGCAAGATTTTTTCAAGGTTGGTATCGGCATCATACGCAAAGCCGTTTACCCCCTCCACCAATACCTCAGCACAAGCACTGCTTTTCGGCAAGATGACTGGTAAACCACTTACAATGGCTTCTAGTGGAGCCGCTTTCATCGCGTCCGATTCCGAAGCGCTGAAAAACACACTGCAAACTTGGTAGCATAGTGGTATTTTCTCACGCTCCATCTCCCCAGCAAACGTAACATGTGAAGAAATTCCGAGCAGATTTGCTTTGCTTTTCATCTCGTCATATTCAGGGCCTGTCCCAACAATCGCCAAGTGGAGTTTAGGCAGGCTTTTACAAACAGATGCCCAGCAATCCAGTAGGGTATCAACGCCATTGTCTTTGCCAATGGTGCCTACAAACAGAACTCCTGTTTTTCCGGTTATCCCGAGTCGTCGGGAAATCGCTGCATAATTGGAGTCTTCTGTCTCTTTTTTACGCAGCAGCTCTGTGTCAATACAAAGGGGAGAGACCGTTAATTGGCGATGCTTACACAATGGCCGAATTTTATGCAGGATTTTCTGCGAGGGGCTCGTTACCAAATCTGAGAAAGCAAGCGCTTTACGATAAGTGCTTTCGCAAAGCCGCTTCCCTATCATACGCCGAATTCCCTTACCGTAAAAACCTTCACTAATGTCGTGCGTGCTTTGCACGGTAGTAATAAGCGGCAGGTCGTGTGAAAGAGCGTATTTTAAACCAAGGCTTCCTACGGAACAGAACGTAAATAGGTGAATAATATCTGGGTCAAAATCATCAATAAAATCTTTTAGTCGATTGAGCTTTGTCCGTTGACCGGTTTGGCCATAAATGGTGTCGGCCGGTTTGGCAGGGCCAAATAGGGTATGCTGTTCTAAATAGCATTCGTCCGATTCTACGTCTGTACTTACTACCAGAACCTCTTGCCCCATGCGAATGAGTGAACGAGCAAGCAGCAAAACCTGTGTTTCAACCGCACAGGTTTGCGGCAAATATGTTTCAGTAAAAATAGCGATTTTCATAATTCCTCCCGTCTCCCGGTTAACCGTGCTAAAGTTTGCGTGGTTAACCCGCAAATCATCCAGAATCGTTTCATCTTATCGCAGTGATGCGGCTCGGCTTTGCAGCAGCAAAAACCATACCGCAGAAATAGTCTTTCGTTTTTGTCTTACATAAACTTGTCCAATGCCAATATTATAGTATAGCAAAATCGATTTGTCTTGCGGATTTTGAATTTTATTTTTTACTTTTTATCGGGGCTTCTTAACATCCATATAGTTAGAGGAATCTAAAAATGATAGTGAGCAGGAATTCGAGATAAAAGCCTTTGCAGATAAAACGTGTTGAAAGAACTGGGGGATGAACAGGGTTTTCGTGTTCCGTCATTGAATTTTACCCTGTTTTAAGCTATAATAAAGGTAATTGTTTCACAGGTAAATAATACACTTTACTTTTAATTTTTAGCAGGATTCCCGGCGTTTGAAATAGAGTTATTGGTAATGCGTCTTTTTATTCAAACGGCGGAAAATATGGGAGTGATAATAATGAGCGGCCACGAAAATTATGTTACACAGCCAACCTATACTGTTCCGCTTGCGAAGATAATAAAGGAGCTTTCTCTAACCCCTGTATATATGCCGGTCGACCCAGAAAAATTAATGATTTCTTCCCGTGAAGTGAATCGTCCGGGATTAGAACTAAACGGCTTTTTAGATTATTTTGATTCACACCGTATTTTGATTATGGGGAATACGGAAACAGCCTTTTTAAGTAGTTTTTCACCGGAGGAGCGGCAGGTTTCATTAAATAAGCTGCTCTCGAAAAAATCACCGGCAGTGATTGTGGCACGCAGTATTGAGCCAATGCCAGAGCTATTGGAAGCAGCGCAAATTTATGGCGTTTCGGTTTTTACCTCATCCGAGCCAACCAGCGATTTAATGGCTGCGCTGGTTTCGTATGTAAACGTTGAGCTTGCACCGCGCATTACGCGCCATGGTGTGCTGGTAGAGGTATATGGCGAAGGTATCTTTTTGGTTGGCGACAGCGGCGTTGGTAAAAGCGAAACGGCGATTGAGCTTATTAAACGCGGTCACCGGCTTATTGCAGATGACGCTGTGGAGATTCGCCGCGTTTCTGCGAAGTCTTTGGTGGGTACTTCACCCGAGAATATCCGTCATTTTATTGAGCTGCGTGGCATAGGCATTATCAATGCTCGCCGCATTTTTGGTATGGGTGCCGTTAAGGTAACTGAAAAAATAGATATAGTCATTAGTTTGGAACAATGGGATAGCTCTAAAAACTACGACCGTATGGGTCTTGAAAATGACTATACTGAGATTTTAGGCATACGTGTTCCGATTCTAACCATACCGGTAAAACCAGGGCGGAACCTTGCGGTAATTATTGAGGTAGCTGCCATGAATAACAGGCAAAAGAAGATGGGTTATAATGCTGCACAAGAGCTACTTAGCAGCCTTGGCCTGGATTCCACACTGATGGAGCCTACGGAAAAGAAGCTGAACTTTGATTTATAATGAAAGCCAAGAAAGCATGCGATTGCGTTCAGTGAAAACAATATTTATTCACTTTTGTTAATTGCGTCATTTTTAGTGACGAATGGTGGCCATTATGGCGCAAGGTTTTAGCATAAAACCGGAGCAGATGGCTCCGGTTTTTCATGCGGGCAAAAAATAGAGGAGGCATCTATGGAGCGGATTGAACAATTGGGGGCTGCCGCAGAGCAGCTTGGCTGCGAATATTCTTACAATGAGCCGATGAGCCGGCATACCACGTTCCGTATTGGCGGCCCGGCAGATTTATATGTGTCAGCGGGTAGCCGTGCTTGCTTGCAGCAGATGGCGAAGCGAGCCAATGAACTAGAAATACCTTATATGGTGATGGGCAATGGCTCGAATATGCTGGTAAGCGATGCTGGAATTCGCGGAATGGTGATTGCACTAACGGGCGAATTTAATGAAATTACCCGAACCGACCAACACGTGTGCTGTGGCGCGGGTGTTCCGCTTTCAGCATTATGTACCTATGCTGTGAACCATTCACTCTCTGGTGCAGAGTTTTTATGGGGGATCCCCGGTACCGCAGGTGGGGCGGCATTTATGAATGCAGGGGCCTACGGCGGAGAGATGAAAGACATTCTATTTTCTTGTGAGCATATGACGAATGAGGGTGAGTTTGGTACCCTCACGGGTGAGGAACTGGAGCTTTCGTACCGACATAGTGCATACAGCAAAAATCACGCCGCCATCCTGTTTCTTCATTTGCAGTTAAGCGAGGGAAACCAAGAGGAAATAAGGGCGAAAATGAATGATTTGATTGGCAGAAGGCGTTCGAAACAGCCGCTTGAAATGCCAAGTGCAGGCAGTGTGTTCAAGCGCCCGCCCGATCATTTTGCGGGAACCTTGATTGAACAATGCGGCCTGAAAGGGCAATGCGTGGGTGGTGCTGCGGTGAGTAGTAAGCATGCTGGTTTTATTGTAAACCAAGGCGGTGCAACCTGTGAGGATGTACTTCGACTGATTTCTGTTATTCAGGCAACAGTTTTAAAACAAACCGGAATTGAACTGGAGTGTGAAGTACGCAAGATTGGGCAGTGACCAAAGGTATAGCTCATTTTAAGCTAGATGAGTGAGAATGAGGGGGAATTTTAAATGGAATTTATTATTGTGACCGGGCTTTCCGGTGCAGGAAAGTCTAGAGCGGTAAATGCACTGGAGGACATTGGATTTTACTGCGTGGATAATATTCCACCAAAGCTGATTCCTACCTTTTACGATTTGTGCAGTCAGGCAAAGGAGGGGTTCCAGCGCGTAGCCGCTGTAACAGATATTCGTGGGGGCACGCTGTTTGAAAGCCTTTCTGAAACACTGGCACTCCTGCGCGATGAGGGGAAGAAGTATAAAATCCTTTTCTTAGATGCAGGGGATTCCGTTTTAATCAATCGCTTTAAAGAGACGAGGCGCAAGCACCCATTGGCGGAAGAATACCTTGGCTCGTTAGAGCTGGCTGTTCAGATGGAGCGCAAAATATTAAAAACGGTTCGGGAGTGTTCCGATTATATTATCGATACTTCGTACCTTTCTCCCGCGCAGCTCAAAGAGCGTATTTCCAGCCTGTTTTTGGGCGACGCTTCAGCTGCACTGATGATTCACTGTGTCTCCTTTGGCTTTAAATATGGTTTGCCACCGGAAGCAGACCTTGTATTTGACGTGCGCTGTTTGCCAAACCCTTTTTATGTAGAGGAATTAAAGCGCCAAACCGGCTTGGATGAACCGGTACGCGAATACGTTATGAAGTGGGATCAAACCAAAGGCTTTATCACCCGATTTCTGGATATGATAGACTACATGCTGCCCCTGTACTGCGATGAAGGCAAAAGCCAGTTGGTGATTGCGGTAGGCTGTACGGGCGGCCGTCACCGTTCGGTGGCACTCGCACAGCTTTTATATAACCACTTACTTGAGCATGGCAAGCGCGCCAGTGTAAACCATAGAGACATTCATAAATAGGGAGAGAGCCATGTCCTTCTCGTATGATGCGAAATCAGAAATGTGTAAGCTGGAGTCAGAACAATCCTGCTGTGAAAAAGCGGAATGCTATGGCCTTTTGCTTTGCGCCAAAAGCTTTTCATTACAAGCCGTTACCCTCGTAACAGAACACTCGTTGGTTGCACGCCGTGCCGCACAGCTTGCAGCACAAACTACAGGAGCAATTGTGGACGTGCGAACGGCGGTTTCGTTCCACCGCAGCAGCTATACGCTGCTTGTGCAGGAGGAAAGCCATCGCAGCCAGGTGCTCTCAGCGTTTGGACACAGCGGGCAAGAGATAAGCCTGCGGGTGAATTTAGCGAATCTTGAAAACGACTGCTGTAAAGCGGCTTTTTTGCGCGGGGTGTTTTTATCCTGCGGTACGGTAACAGACCCGAATAAAGATTATCATTTGGAACTGATTCTTCCTTACATGAATCTTGCCAAGGATATTATGTCCCTCTTGCGGGAGGGGATAGATTTTCACCCTGCGCTGGTAAACCGCAAGGGTGCGTTCGTGGTGTATATCAAAGGCGGAGACCGCATTGCAGACCTGCTCACCTATATGGGAGCAGGTGGAGCCGCCATGGAGCTAATGCAGGTTCGCATGCTTAAGGAGGTTCGAAATAACGTAAACCGCAAAACAAATTTCGAAACCGCGAATATTGATAAAACAGTGGGTGCTTCTGTGCGGCAAGTAGAAGCAATTGAAAAGATACGAGATACCGTTGGGCTAGAGGTCTTACCGGAGGAGCTCCGAGAAACCGCAGAGCTTCGGCTGGAGAATCCAGAGCTTTCCCTGCGAGAGCTGGGGCAGCTTTTCCAGATTCCAGTGAGCCGTTCGGGGGTAAATCATCGGCTGCGCCGATTAATTGAAGAGGCAGAAAACCTCAAGTAATTGTCGACGGTCAAGGCGTTACGCTTTGGCCGTCGGATTGTATGTGTGCTACATCGGTTTTCCGCACAGGAAATAAGCTTGCGCACAAGAAGGAGAGAAGTGCGCAAGGGCGCAGGCATTCTGTTGGCACAGGGCTCTGCCCCTCATGCCGGGGCGGGCACCTACTTTCACGAAAGGGTGAAAGTAGGCAAAGGCCTTCTAGGGGAGAGTATCGATTCTCTCCCCCAGAACCCCTCTCAACGACCAAAGGCTCTGCCTTTGGAATCCGAGTGAGCTCCCGCTCTACATCTATTTTCCGCACAGGAAACAAGCCTGTGCGTTGCAGTTTATATGTAAGGTTTGCTTTTCTGCTCAAAAATTAAAAAAAGTTGCGATATATGTCTCTGCGATCTGACGAGAGCGCTCTAAAAATGACCGCCGACGGACGGAGTCAACTTACTTGTTTTTTTATCATAGTTAGGAGAGTGGACATTTTTAATGGAGCGCCTTTACAGTAGCTAAGGTTTTACGGCTTGGGGTCGTTTCCCAAACGGATTCCAAAGGCGGAGCCTGCCCCGGCTTGAGGGGCGAATCAAAATAAAGAAGAATGTCTTTGCGGTGGCAACCGCTTAATAATTATTTATTCTTTTTGTAAGAAGATTAGCAATATGCGCAAGCTTTCTGTTGGCGCAGGGATTGCCCCTCATAAGATTTTATTAATGTAGCTAATAAATTAAGCATCAAGGAAGTAAAGGAAAGGAGGACAAGCGTATGGGTTTTGTACATTTGCATCTTCATACAGAGTACAGCCTGCTCGATGGAGCATGCCGTATCGCCCCCCTAATGAAGGCAGTAAAGGAGCAGGGGCAAACAGCAGTAGCCATAACAGACCACGGCGTAATGTACGGTGCGGTGGATTTTTACAGAGCGGCCAATCAAAATGGCCTTCATCCGATTATCGGGTGTGAGGTATATGTGGCACGCCGCACTCGTTTTGATAAAGTACATGGTTTGGATAATGATTCATACCATCTGGTATTGCTTTGTGAGAATAATATAGGTTACCAGAATTTAATACAGATCGTGTCGCAGTCTTGGACAGAAGGGTTTTATAGCAAGCCCAGAGTCGATTTAGAACTTCTTGAGGCGCACAGCGAGGGGCTCATTGCGCTATCCGCCTGTTTGGCAGGGCAGATACCCCGCCAGTTAACAAATGATGATTACGCAGCCGCACGGGAAACGGCTTTGCGTTACCAAGATATTTTCGGCAAAGGGAACTTTTATTTAGAAATGCAGGATCATGGGATCCGTGAACAGAAAATTGTGAATGATGGTATTCTTCGGCTCTCAAAAGAAACGGGGATACCTCTTGTTGCAACGAACGACTGCCACTATATCCACCAGCGGGATAGCCGAATGCACCTCATTCTTTTGTGTATTCAAACCAACCATACCATTCAAGACCCTGATAAGATGGAGTTTGCTACCGACCAATTCTACCTGAAAAGTGAAGAGGAAATGCGGGCTTTATTTCCGCAGGAGGCATGTGATAATACGGTTGTTATTGCAGAGCGCTGCAAGGTAGAGTTTGAGTTTGGCAACACAAAGCTGCCTGCATTTCAAACTCCAAATGGGGAAGAAAATGCTGCTTTCTTTCGCAATTTATGCTTTGAGGGTCTACATCGCTTTTATGGAGAACAGCCTGACCCATCGATTATTGAGCGGTTGGAATACGAGCTGCGTGTAATTGAAAGCATGGGGTACGTCAATTATTTCCTAATCGTATATGATTTTATACGGTACGCAAAATCTGTCGGAATTCCGGTTGGCCCGGGAAGAGGCTCCGGTGCCGGCAGCCTGGCTGCTTACTGCGTGGGGATTACCGGAATTGACCCCATCCGCTACCAATTGTTGTTCGAACGCTTTTTAAATCCAGAGCGAGTCAGCATGCCCGATTTTGACATTGACTTTAGTGATGAGCGTCGCGGAGAAATGATTGACTATGTGGTGCGCAAATACGGAGCCGATCACGTAGCGCAAATTGTCACGTTTGGTACAATGGCTGCCCGCGGCTCTCTTCGTGACGTAGGCCGTGCAATGGCAATCCCCTATAATGTAGTAGATTCGGTTGCAAAACAGGTTCCGATCGGGTTAAATGTAACGCTTGAAAAAGCCCTTGCCGCATCCTCGGAGCTGCGAGCCCGCTATGAATCTGACCCGCAGATTCATGAGTTGGTGGAGATGGCACGAAAGGTTGAGGGGATGCCCCGCAATGCCTCCACTCATGCGGCTGGTGTCGTAATTACCGACCATCCCGTAAGTGAATATGTTCCGCTTGCAAAAAATGGAGATTCCATTGTGACGCAGTACACGATGACTACCTTAGAGGAGCTTGGTCTTTTAAAGATGGATTTTCTGGGTCTACGCAATCTCTCTGTGCTCAATGACGCACAAGAGGCGATACAACGGGTGGACGCGTCATTTTCCATTTCAAAGATACCATTTGACGATAAAAAAGTCTTTGAGATGCTTTCCGCTGGCTCAACGGACGGTGTGTTTCAGTTTGAATCGGGTGGTATGCGCAGCATGATTATGCAGCTCCGCCCAGAAGCAATTGAAGATTTGATTGCCGTTATTTCGCTTTACCGCCCGGGGCCAATGGATTCTATCCCCAAGTACATTGAGAATCGGCATCACCCCGAAAAAGTCACCTATCGCCATCCCTTGTTAGTTGATATTTTGAAAGTTACGTATGGCTGTATTGTGTACCAGGAGCAGGTCATGCAGATTTTCCGTTCGCTGGCTGGGTATTCCTTTGGCCGTGCAGATATTGTTCGCCGTGCCATGTCTAAAAAGAAAGCCTCCGTAATGGAGAAAGAGCGTTCGATTTTCTTATATGGTCTTGTGGCGGAAGACGGTACGGTGGAAGTGGATGGCTGTATTCGCCGTGGAGTGAGTGAAGAAACCGCTAAAGCGATTTTTGGTGAAATGGAGAGCTTTGCATCCTACGCATTTAATAAATCTCATGCGGCGGCATATGCAACCATCTCATACCAAACAGCATGGCTGAAGTGCCATTATCCACGGGAATATATGGCGGCTCTGCTGACCAGTGTGCTGGATAATACCAATAAAATCGCCATCTATATCGCCGAGTGCTCCCGTATGGGGATTCGCGTTCTGCCACCCAATATTAATCAAAGCCGCCGTGGCTTTACCGTTTCAGGGCGGGACATTCGCTTTGGCTTGCTGGCTGTGAAAAATTTGGGTGACGGTTTTCTTAGAAATTTAATTCATGAGCGCGATGCAAACGGCGGTTTTGAATCCTTCTATCAATTCTGCAAGCGCATGTATGGCAAGGACTTAAACCGCCGTGCGCTTGAAAGCTTAGTGAAGTGCGGTGCTTTGGATTCCTTAGATTATAACCGCAACCAAATGCTCTCGAATATACAATCGGTGCTCGATACACTCGATTCGGATAAGCGCAGAAATGTGGATGGTCAAATCGGCTTTTTTGATACGCCACAGCTGCAAGCAGAAGAACCAACGTTTTCGATTGACCCATTGCCAGATTTTTCGGACGCAGATAAGCTAGTGATGGAAAAAGAAGTAACCGGCATGTATCTTTCCGGCCACCCAATGGGAAAATACTTGCAAATGTATGAGCAGATTGGCGCAACGCCCACAGGTGAGCTCTTGGAGGATGCGCAGGAGCAAACCGGCAGGCACCCGGATGGAGAAATAATTACCTTGCTTGGGGTGATCTCATCCGTTAAGCTAAAGGTAACTAAAAATGGAAGTCGCATGGCGTTCGTAATGCTTGAGGATATGTACGGCTCGTTAGAGATTTTGGTGTTCCCAAATGTATTGGAGCGGTATGGGGAGCTGGTAGCGGAAGGCAACGTTGTGGTGGCGAAAGGACGGTTGAGCCTAACGGAAGAAAAGGACGCGAAGCTAGTGTGCGATTCTCTCTCTTCGCCCCCGCAGGAGGGCGGCAAAATGCCGCAGACTGCTTCACCGGAGCAAATATCGCCTGCGGCAAAACGGCAGTCCAAACGGCCCGGGCTGTATTTAAAGCTGCCATCTCAAGACTCTTTCTGTCACCGAAAGGCAATGCAATACATTGCCGTGTTTGACGGTGCAACTCCGTTATATCTCTATTTTGAAGACACGAAAAAGCTAATGCAGGCACCCATGCAATACCGTGTAAGTGTAAATGACATTTTGCTGGGGGCACTCAGTGAGCTGCTCGGCGAGGAGAATGTGGCATTGGTGAAATGATGCAACATTTATCCATATTATCGCTACTTTCCTCCATACAATCGCCCGCATAGTGATGGTATAATAACGATATAAAGTTTCTTTTAAAGCAAAAGCAAGTACCATTAGTCGACATCAGCTCAAACCAATTAGCTGAATACAACAGTATCATTGAATCGGGAGGGTCTAAGATGGGGAAGAAGCAAATCGCAGTACTCACAAGCGGTGGCGACGCACCCGGAATGAACGCGGCGGTGCGTTCCGTTGTTCGAACTGCAATTTCCAGCGGAATGGGTATTTATGGAGTACACAGAGGCTATAACGGCCTGCTCAATTGCGATGTGGAAGAAATGAACCTGCGCAGTGTTTCAGACATTATTCACAATGGAGGAACCGTACTCTATACGGCTCGTAGCCCAGAATACAACACACCGGAAGGCGTAAAAAAAGCGGCGGATAACTGCCGCAAAATGGGCATAGAAGGCTTGATTGTAATTGGTGGTGACGGTTCGTTCCGTGGTGCACGCGATTTAACCGAGGCGGGCATTCCCTGCATTGGTGTACCTGGCACGATTGATAACGATATTGCTTGCAGTGAGTACACCATTGGTTACGACACCGCAATGAATACCGCAATGGAAATGGTAGATCGCTTGCGCGACACCACAGAATCGCACGACCGTTGCAGTGTGGTTGAGGTAATGGGTCGCCGCTGTGGTGACATTGCGCTCAATACCGGTATTGCGGTTGGCGCTATGGCAATTTTGGTGCCAGAGCAGCCCTACGATTTTGAGCGAGATATTTACCAGAAGATGCAGTACACGCAAAAAATCGGTAAGCGCCACTTCATTATTGTGGTTGCGGAAGGTGCCGGCTGCCATGTGGAAGACCTTGCAAAAGAGATAGAGAAGAATACGGGCATTGAGACTCGTGCAACCATTTTAGGGCATGTGCAGCGCGGTGGTTCGCCCTCCTTGCGTGACCGTGTTGTGGCAACACAAATGGGTTACCATGCGGTAAAGCTACTGGAAGATGGAAAAAGCAACCGTGTGGTTGCCATGCAGGGCAGTCAAATTGTTGATTTTGATATTACCGAAGCCCTGAATATGGAGCGCACTTTTGATAAAGAACTATATCGAATCGCTCTCAAAGTATCCATTTAATCCTTTTTATTGTAATATTAAAAGCTGCTGTTCTAAATTCAGAACAGCAGCTTTTTTGCGCTCAATTAAAAGAAAGCGTAATTAGTCAAACAACATCGCCAGCGAAGAGGGCAGTGCGAGAAAGGCAGCGTATGTAGTGAGTAAGGTAATCAATATTCCAGCTGCTGTTAGCACCCAGGGGTGCCGGTAGTCTTTTCCTACTATGCTTTTGTCTCGAACACTCCATAGCGTAATGGCAAGCGTAAAGGGGAGAACAAATCCGTTGATTACCCCAGCAATGACCAGTAAAGCAGTTGCTTTGCCAATGGTAGCAATCAGCAGCGTTGCTAAAGCAATAAACCCAGTAATAAACCACGTTTCATTTTTTGCAATGGTAGGATGAAGTGTTTTTAAAAAGGAAATTGAAGTATACGATGAACCGATAATAGTGGTAATACCGGCACAGAATAGTGCGACGCCAAACAGGCGTGACCCCAATTCCCCTGCACCAAGTAAAAACGCTTGTGCTGCGGGGTTCTCAGCAGCTTCGATTGCCGCGGCAGCTGCTTTCCCTCCGGCGGCACACACCCCAAATACCACAAGAAAAATTAATATGCGCGAAAGCCCTGTAATACCGCAGGTTAGGAGCGTGCTTTTTCGAATTCCTTTCAGGTTTTCTTGACCAGAAATGCCCGCATCCAAAAAACGGTGTGCTCCGCTATATGCAATGTAACCGCCGGTAGAGCCGCCTAGCAGAGTAATGAGAGGAACCAGAAGTAAAAGAGGCTGTTCTGGAAAAAGCATGCCGTTTGCCACACGCTGGAGCGGTGGATCCGTTTGAAAGGACATAACCAGCAGAATGAGTAGAACCATCACGCTTAGCACTTGAGATGCACGGTTAATTCCGTTTGAAGCATTCTTCATCAGGAACAATGAAATCGCCAGACCACTGGAAAGAAAATAACCTACCATAAGCGGGAGGCCGCAAACCGCATTTAATCCAAGAGCAGCACCGCCTACGTTGCCTATTGCAAACGTAAAGCCGCCAAAGGTAACTAAAATGGCGATTATATTCCCGGCACCGGGCAGCACACGGTTCGCCAGCTCTTGCCCCCGTAAGCCAGAAACGCCTAAAATACTCCAAAGATTCAGCTTTGCAAAGGTATCAATCACAATCATGGCAACAATGGCCGCCGCAAGGCTTTGCCCGTATTGTGCGGTAAATAGAGAGGTTTGTACCATAAAGCCCGGCCCAATTGAGGAAGCGCCGGTCATAAACGCCGCACCGATTAAGGCGGAGCGTAATTGTTTTTGTTCAGGTGTCACTGCTTTCATGCGATTCTCCTTTTCAAAGCGAGCACTGGGATACTTCCCGTTCTAGTATCGTACCGTTTTGAAAAGCGAAAAGCAAGAGTTGTAAAGAAATCCATTGAAAACTGATGTAATGTTTAGAAAGGGAAGAACTGATTTTACTAAATAGAAATGTAATGCTCTCTTACACGTTGGTTTCTGGAGGTAAGGCATTTTGCGAGCGAGGAGGGCCCTGCTCTTTTGTTTCGTTGTCATTTTCGTAATCCGGCTCACTTTGTAAATCTCGGTAAAATTGGTATTGCATTTCGGTAAGGTGCTTCCAATACCGTTTTTGCATGTGGTTCATGCGAAGCCGTAAATTCTCACGGTCCCGAATACTAATCGAATCGTAAAAGGTATGCCAAAGCGTTCGGTAACGCTGCTCAGTTTCATCTGGTTCTGGTGGCTCAAATGCAAGTAAGGGCAATATCTCATAGCGTCCATTTTGGTAAACCAAGGCTTGGTCATTGGTTTTATCGTAGATTAAAAAGGTCTCATTACAAAAACGCTTGCTAAAATGAGGCGCTAAAAGAGGCAGAACTTGATTTTTCGGCTCAATTACTGACCACAACGCTCCCTGCGAAACGGAAAAGCGAACAAAGCCTTCGTATTGGTGGCTTTCATGCTGTAAATGCAATACTGCCTTGTTTAAGGTGTGAACGGCAGGGTCTGTTAAGTGGTTCATTACCTGAGGGCCGTAACGAAATGCCTGCCGAAGAAAGCGGAGAATCCAAACCTCTTTTTGTGGCAGACAGGTTAAAAAAGCCCGTTCTGCTAAATGCTTTGCATTCGAGCCAATCTTAGGCAGCATAGCCGTTTTTACGCGCTGAACCTTGTTTGGGTCGGTGGCGATTTCCACAGCCGGGTACAGTGTTTGCTGCACTGTCTCGTGTGAATACACTGCCTGCGGTATCTCTTTTCGCTCATAGGTCTCAAATAAGCAGCATAGTAGGCCGTCCCAACTGCCGTCGTAACGGTAATCCCGCACTACTGGGGTCCCGGAAGGCATGAAATACCCCCTTCCCATAACTGAGGAGCCGTCTCTTTCGGGAAAAAGGAAAGCTGTTCTCCCTGCGGTTCGAACAGTGCTTTGCAGGAATCCGATACTAAGGCACGAAGCACAGCATCATGGGTAAGCGGCGGCGGGCGCTCATCGCGTCCCGCTCCATAGATAAAATATCTGGCGCGTTTCATTACAACGCCCAGCTTTCTCAAATCATCTGTTCGCAGTGTCCCCGAGCGGCGAGCGGCGGTAATTCGTCCCGCGCTTTTTACACCAATGCCCGGAACTCTTAAAATGGCTTCATAGGGAGCGCGATTTACATCTACTGGAAATTGCTCCAAATGGTTCAGTGCCCAGTTGCATTTGGGGTCTAGCATGGGGTGGAAGCTTTGGTGTGCTTCATCCAGTAGTTCATCTGCTGAAAAGCCATAAAAACGCAGCAGCCAATCTGCCTGGTATAGCCGGTGCTCGCGTAGCAGAGGGGGGCGAACCGTAAGGGCAGGCAGAAGAGGGTCGTTTGAAACAGGAATATATGCCGAAAAGAAAACACGCTTGAGTTCGTATCGGCGGTATAACCCTTCTGTAAGCTTCAGAATTTGAAAATCACTGTCCGGCGTTGCGCCAATTATCATTTGCGTACTTTGCCCCGCCGGTGCGAATTTTGGGGTATGGCGGTAACGAACCAAATCAGTTTTGTTTTCTTTGATTCTCCCCGTAATAAAGCCCATCGGCTTTAAGATGTTGGTTTTGGATTTATCCGGTGCGAGCAGGGCAAGGCTCTTTTGGGAAGGCATTTCAATGTTTACGCTCATGCGATCCGCCAGAGAGCCAAGTCGTTCGATTAAAAGGCTATCTGCTCCGGGAATCGCCTTTGCGTGAATATACCCGTTAAAGCGGTATTCCTCACGAAGAATGCGAAGCACCTCAATCATCCGCTCGCAGGTGTAATCAGGAGATTTTAAGATTCCAGAGCTGAGAAATAAGCCCTCAATGTAGTTCCTGCGGTAGAAGTTCATGGTTAAGTCCGCCAGTTCCCTCGGCGTAAAGGTGGCACGGGGAACGTCGTTGCTTCTGCGGTTGACGCAATATTTGCAGTCGTAAGCACAGCTATTGGTCATAAGTACCTTTAGCAGAGAGATACAGCGCCCGTCTGCTGAAAAGCTGTGGCAGATTCCTCCGGAGACGGCACTTCCCATACCGCCGTTTTCAGAGGCTCCACGGTCTACTCCACTGGAGGTGCAGGCTACGTCGTACTTCGCAGAGTCCGATAATATTTGAAGCTTATCCAACGTTTGCAAATGCCAAACCCTCCTTGCTTTTTACTGGTAAAAATAGAATTAAAAAAAACCTCTTTTATTATACTGGAACGTATGTTCTTTGTAAAGATAAAAATTGAGGTTATACTAAAAATGTTTGTGTGATAATAAAGCTGTATGTAACTACAAAGCAAATAGTTGCTTTGGTAAAAGTCGAGCGCTAAAATTGCTTGGGAATAGCCGTACTCCTGCATTTTTTGTTCTGCCTTTCCTTCAAAAGTATCAGTGCTCATATTTTGCAAGCAAGCACTATGATAAGCAAGGGAAAATAGTATTTGCTATACTGGAAAAAAGTGGTATACTTCAAATAACTATTCTTTAACAATCTTAAACAAGGGAAACCGGAATTATAGGAGGGGAATTTCAGTGAAAAACGACATTCGAAAGATAGTGCTGGTTGGAACCGGATTTGTTGGAATGAGCTTCGCCTATGCGCTGCTAAACCAAACCGCATGCGATGAACTCGTATTAATCGACCTTGATACTCTGCGTGCGGAAGGCGAAGCAATGGATTTAAACCACGGTGTTGCGTTTTCCGGCTCCCATATGAAGATTTATGCCGGCAGCTATGAGGACTGCAAGGATGCCGATATTGTTGCCATCTGTGCCGGAGTGGCCCAAAAGCCGGGAGAGACCCGCATTGATCTTCTTCAGCGGAATACGGCGGTTTTCCGCTCCGTGGTGGCCCCTGTGGTTGCGTCTGGTTTTAACGGAATCTTTCTGATTGCGACAAATCCGGTGGATATTATGGCGCATGTAACACAAAAGCTTTCCGGCTTTGACCCCCGCCGTGTGATAGGTTCGGGCACAACGCTCGACAGTGCCCGCCTGCGTTACCTGCTTGGCAGCTACCTTCGAACAGACCCCCGCAATGTGCACGCCTATGTAATGGGGGAGCATGGCGACAGTGAATTTGTGCCTTGGTCGCAGGCGATGGTAGGAACAAAGCCCGTATTAAAAATAGTAGAAGAATCTCCTGAAAAGTTTTCTCTGGCCGATTTGCAAAACATTAGTGAGGACGTAAAAAACGCCGCACAAAAAATTATTGCGGCGAAAAAATCGACGTATTACGGGATTGGTATGTCGATGGTGCGGATTGTAAAGGCGATTTTTGGTGATGAGAACAGCATATTAACTGTTTCTACTTTGCTCAACGGGCAGTATGGGGAAAAGGATGTGTATATTGGTGTTCCCAGCTTTGTGAACCGAGAGGGAGTTGCCGGTATATTAGAGGTTACATTAACAGAAAAAGAGCTTGAAAAATTCAAGCTCTCATCCAGCGTTTTAAAGGATGCCTTTGGAAGCATCCGCTTTGAAATCTAGTTTATAGTACGGCCACCATTTCAATTTCCACCAAAGCACCCTTAGGCAGGCCGGCTACCTGCACGCAGGAACGGGCGGGGTAGGGTTTTTCAAAATAAGTGGCGTACAGTTCATTTAAAGCGGCAAAATCATTAAGGTCTGTGAGGAATACGTTCACTTTCACTACCTTCGAAAAATCTGCGCCAGCCTCTTCTAACACTGCTTTTAGATTCTGGAACACACGGGTTCCCTGCTCTTGTATTCCACCTGGTACCAAAGCGCCGGTAGCTGGGTCAATTGGAATTTGACCGGACGTATACAGGGTATCCCCAATTTGTACGGCCTGCGAATAAGGGCCAATGGCGGCTGGTGCGTTGGTAGTGGCTATTTCTTTCTTCTGCATGTTACATTCCTCCTGACAATGTTACAAGATGACTCTATCAACCAAAAAAGCGTTCCTAAAAGATGGTCACGCTTTATGGCTAAAGCTTGTTTAATTTTCACTTGCCCAGAACGATACTGCCAGCATTCCCGGCCCAACATGAGCACCGATGACCGGGCCAATGTCGCAAATAATAATCTCTTTTGGGCGGAATCGGTCGCGAATTTCGGTCTTGAGCTGCTTCGCGTCTTTTTCACTGTTGCCATGCCCGATTAAAATAACTTGCTCTGCCGGGTTAATCCCAGTTTGTGCAATTCGGTCAATCAGGGCATCCATCGATTTTCTACGGCCGCGAACCTTTTGTGCCGCAACAAGCTTGCCTTCGCTGTCTACGTGCAGTACGGGCTTAATTCCCAAAGCGGAGCCAGCCAGTGCGGCAACCGAGGAAATGCGGCCGCCACGGCGAAGGTGATTGAGGTCATCCACAGTAAACCATTGGGCAATGTGCAGGTGACTTTGCTGTGCCCATGAAACCATCTCATCAATTGTGTAACCCTCTTGCTTTTTCTGCGCAGCCAATAGCACAAATAAGCCTTGACCAATGGAAGCGCATAAGGAATCGATGCAAACAATTCTCTGTTCGGGGTATTTTTCCTGTAATTCAGTGGCTATAATGAGGGAAGACTGGTAGGTACCGCTCAAACCAGAGGTAAAGCTCAAATAGAGCACGTCCATACCAGCTTCGAGTATAGCCTCAAAATATTTCATATAAGTAAGCTGGTTTACTTGTGAGGTAGAGGGTGTTTCTCCTGCTGCCATCCGCTCGTAAAAAGTAGCAAAGCTCATTTCACGTGCGTCTGGGTAGTGCTGGTAGAGGGTTCCTCCAATTTGAAATTCCATAGGAATAACGCGAACATCCAGCTTATCTAATACTTCCGTGGGAAGATCACAAGTAGCATCGGTAATTAAAGCGTAATTTTTCAATCAAGTGGCCTCCTCTTACAAAGGGATTTATGTCCCTGAATCTATTAAAAATATAAAAAAGATGAAACATACTTTTTATTGAGATACCAATACACATGATTTTCTGTTATTATAGCAGAAAATAAACGTTTTGAGGTAATACAAACGTGTTTTTTTACGTTAATTAGCAAAATGAGCCTCATTTAGAGGATACCCATATAAATTAGAAAGCTACGCTTTTGAGTGCGGCGTGAGGTTATTATAGCATCCGAGCTTAACAATCATGAATTGAGAAGAAACAAGTCATTATATTAAGGCTGATGCTTCAATGCTCTCCCAGCCGCCCAAAGCTTTGCTTTGGCAAGCGGCGTGAGGTTATTATAGCGTATCCCCACTGGTTTGACAAGAATCCCCTAATCGCAAAGGAAGGACTGTATGAAGAAGATTCTGCAAAGTTTGCTTAGCCGCACCTCTATGATTGCATTTGCAATTTTAGTTCAAATTGCGGTACTGCTGCTGATGATTACACAGTTTAGCAGTTATTATGTTTGGTTTTACGGCATTTGTAATGTAATTAGCATTGCAGTACTGCTATGGATATTGAATACCGGCGAGCTTCACCCAACCTATAAGTTTGCATGGTGTGTTTCTATTTTACTTTTTCCCATATTTGGCGGTCTCATTTACCTTATGTTTGGTCGCAGCCGCCATAATCGGTTCATTCGGCGCAGTGTTTCACTTGAAAACCAAAGCTTTCGCACCTATTTAAAGCAAGACCCACAGATTTTGGAAAAAATTAGCCAATTGAATGCAGATGCCGGTGCGCAGGCGCAGTATTTGCAGCGTTACTCCAATTGCCCTGCCAGCCGGAATGACTCTGCGGTCTATTTTCCAAGTGGAGAAGCGAAATTTCTTGCATTGGTGGAGGAACTCAAAAAGGCAGAGCACTTCATTTTTTTAGAATACTTTATCATTCGTGAAGGCGTTATGTGGGACACTATACTCGAAATCCTTGCGCAGAAAGCCAAAGAGGGTGTAGAGGTTCGCGTAATGTACGATGATATGGGCTGTTTATTTACACTTCCCTTTAAATATAGCCGCCGCCTTAATAAAATGGGGATTCAGTGCTGTGTATTTAACAGCTTTGTGCCGTTTTTATCTACTTTAATGAATAACCGTGACCACCGTAAAATTGTAGTGATTGATGGTAAGGTTGCCTTTACCGGCGGTGTAAACCTTGCCGATGAATACATTAACCTAACTCCCAGGTTTGGAAAATGGAAAGATGCCGCAGTGATGATTCGCGGAGAAGGGGTTTGGAATTTTACCGTAATGTTCCTTTCCTTATGGGGGTTTGAGCGTAAAATTACAGAGGACTATGAAAAATTTCGCGTCGAGCCGGAACCGGATGAACTATGCGAGGGTGGTTACGTAATTCCTTATAGCGATAATCCGCTGGATTGGGAGCCGGTATGCCGAAATGTGTACCTGAACTTGATTAGTCGTTCCAAAAAATATCTTTATATTAATACACCTTATTTAATACCGGATAACGAGATAATTACAGCGCTTTGCAATGCCGCCAAAAGCGGTGTAGACGTGCGCATTATTACGCCGCATATTCCAGATAAGAAGCTGGTTTATAGGGTCACTCGTGCAAACTATGAGTTCCTAGTAAAAAACGGAGTCAAGATTTACGAGTACCTACCGGGTTTTAATCATGCGAAAACCGTTGTATGTGATGATGAATACGGAATCGTTGGCACAATTAATTTTGATTACCGCAGCTTTTATATGCACTTTGAATGTGCGGTGTGGATGTTCCGCTGCCCGGCAGTTGGCAATATGCGAGATGAATTCGAGATGTCACTTTCGCAGTGCAGCCAAGTAGTGCATGCTGAATGCCGCACCAGCTGGTATACGCGTGCCTTTAACAGCATATTAAATCTGTTTGCCCCAATTATGTAAGAGAAAAAGAAATAGAGATTCATTAAAAGAAAACCCAAGTTATCATAGCGATAACTTAGGTTTTTTTGTGCAGGATTCTTTTATTTGAATTAATTATAGTCACAATTTGTGAATTAGGAAAATAAACTCTCTTTATTCCTACGGTCTTGCAATGGATTACTGGAAATGGGTTTGCAGAATAGGCTTTCTGTTTAATTTCAGAAGAGAACAGGCACTTGGATTATTCTGCTGGCATATTCTGTTATGGGATAAGCTTTAGATTTAAGCGAAAGGGGAACACGAGAAGAATGACAGATAATCAGTACCTGCAGTATATGCAAAACCTGCAAAACACGCAGGCAATGCAGAACTCGCAGGGCGCGCAGAGTAACCCCAATATGCAAAGCGTGCAGGGCGCGCAGAGTAACCCCAATATGCAAAGCGTGCAGGGCGCGCAGAGTAACCCCAATATGCCAAGCGTGCAGGGCACACAGAGTAACCCCAATATGCAAAGCGTGCAGGGCACACAGAGTAACCCCAACATGCCAAGCGTGCAGGGCGCGCAGAGTAACCCCAATATGCCAAGTGTGCAGGGTGCACAGAGCACTCCGAACATGCAGAGTGTGCAGGGCACACAGAGTACTCCGAACATGCAAAGCGTGCAGGGCGCACAAAGCACTCCGAACATGCAAAGTGTGCAGGGCGCACAGAGCAACCAGAATATGCAAAGCGTGCAGGGAGCGCAGAGTACTCCTAATATGCAAAGCAGTTCAAACATGTCGAATATGCCAAACATGCAAAGCAACTCGAACATGCAAAATATGCAGAGCGTTCAGGGGATGCACAGCATGCAAAGCTGTGAGTTGACGGTAGAGGTAACTCCTCTCCCGGCGCAGACCGTCGTAGCCATGGCTTATGTACCCTTCCAGCAATTTGATACAACGTATCCGGCAGAAAAGGGGTTTACCCAAGGCACTATTTTCCCAGATTTGGATAAACCGTTTACAGGGAAGAGGGGTGTGTTAAGATGACGGAACAAGAAAGACTCATGCGGCAAATTAACTCGTATCGCTTTATGTCGTGGGAGCTGCACATCTTTTTAGACACCCACCCTAACAATTGCGAGGCAGCGAAGAAACTAGAAGAAACCCGAAAGAAGATTGATGAATTAACAAAGAACTATGAGGATGCCTACGGACCCATGGGAGAAACCAGCAACCAAACCAGCCGGTGGGCTTGGATAACCGGACCGTGGCCGTGGGAAATTGAAGAGGAGGTGGATAACTAATGTGGGTTTATGAGAAAAGATTGCAATACCCGGTAAAGATTAAAAACCCCAACCCTGCTCTGGCAAAAATCATTATGACACAGTATGGTGGGCCACACTGCAAGTAGGTATTAAAAATGAATTGCATTCTTCAAAATTGATATATAAAAGTTCTATTTTCCTAGAAAGATTTATTAACATACGCATAGACAAAATCGAGTGAGAATATTTTATATAGGAAAAGGAGATGAGGTTTTGGGCTATTATGTAACAGTGGAAGCCAATGTGAAAATCTTCGTAGAAGATGTGAATCCGGGTGGTGATAAAACCATACTGTTTGTTCACGGTTGGCCGGGCAACCATACTTTATTCGAGTATCAATTAAATCAGCTCCCCAAACTAGGGTACCGCTGCATTGCGATTGATTGCCGCGGATTTGGCCTCTCCGATAAACCATGGAGCGGTTACGACTACAACCGTTTGGCAGATGACCTGCGGGCGGTCATTGAGGCTTTGCAGCTGCGGAACATAACGCTGGGCGGTCACTCCACCGGCGGCGCTATTTGCCTGCGCTATATGGCAAGACATAACGGGTATGGGGTATCCAAACTGGCGCTGTTTGCCGCAGCCGCCCCCAGCCTGATTCAGCGGCCGAATTTCCCCTATGGTTTGCAAAAGAAAGCCGTGCTCGATATTATTCAAGGAACGTATAAGGATCGCCCCAAAATGCTAATTGGCTTTGGTAACATGATATTCTACCACTGCGTAGGCAAGCCCATTTTAGATTGGATTTTTCAATTGGGGTTGCAGGCGGCAAGCTGGTCAACGGCAGCTATTGCAAACACTTGGATAAATGAAGTGCTATTTGACGACATGGCAAAAGTGAATGTACCCACGTTGATTCTGCACGGCTTAAACGACCGAGTGTGTTTATACCCGCTAGCCGTGGCACAGAATAAAGGGATTGCAAACTCGAAGCTGGTGCCTTTTCAGCAGTGCGGGCATTTTCTGTTCTATGATCAAATGGAGCGGTTTAACCGCGAGCTGATTGCTTTTACACAAAATGATGGAATGGGCTTAAAGGGAAAAGAGAACAACGCCTATTACAAATAAAAAGGCCTGATAATACAGACGTTTTCCCATCATACTCTTGAATTTTTTAGCTATGAAGATATAATGGAGCTATAAGGCAGATTTTACAAAGTTCTGCATAAAATGCGAGATAAAACGCATACACTAGTGCCGAGGGGATTCTATAAATTAAGAAGAAAGCAGGGGAGAAAATGTTTTGCTTCACCATTCGATGGAAACCGCTGATTGCCAGCCTTGCTCTTAGTTTGGGCACCGGCGCCTTAGCTGGTTTTGTAACCAAAGATAGTTATGGGCTATACCAACAAATTCAGCAGCCACCGCTTTCGCCTCCAACCTCTGTATTCCCAATAGCGTGGGCAATCCTATACTTTTTAATGGGCATTTCTGCTTATTTAATTTACACATCGAGCTGTGAAGGCAAACGGCAAGCGCTCATGGTATATCTCATTCAGCTTGCAGTAAATTTCTTCTGGTCGATTATCTTCTTTAATTTGCGGGCTTTCTTCGCGGCTTTCCTCTGGTTGCTTTTGTTATGGGTACTCATCATCATCATGATTCGTTTGTTTTCTCAGTGCCGTAAATCAGCGGCATATCTGCAAATTCCTTATTTCCTTTGGACTACATTTGCGGCGTACTTAAGCTGTGGAGTATGGCTATTAAATTAAACAGAGCCCGTTTCACCGCACTCGTTTATGGGTGCGGTGTTTTTTTGTTCTATAGGCTTTGCAGCCTGGGGTGTAAAACGGAGCAGATTTCAGAAAAATGAGCAGACAATTGCTCACTTATCTGTTGTCGCATCGCCTGTTCGTACCCATCGCGTTCACTTTGCTCTATGTAAAACTTTGTATCATTGCAGGTGCATTGGTATTCTCCGTTTTCTTTTGTTAATTCCACAACGCTTTTTGCCCAGGGTAGCTCCGCTTCGTTCGTAAGGCGTATTGATGTAGTAACGGTAAAGTATTCTGATTTGGCCAATTTCCCCACCTCCACCGTAAAGCTTATGGGGGTACCCATTTGTCCTATGACATCCTTAGGAATACATAACAGAAGAAAGAGAGGCTAAATCGGCAATTGAATAATTGGAGTGAATTTTTCATATACAGTTAGAGAATCGTTAAAGAATGGGGCGAGCAAAGCAAAATGAGAATAGCGGCGGCGTATATCCGAGTTTCTACCGAAGATCAAGCGGAATATAGCCCTGACAGCCAAATTCGGCTAATACGCGAATATGCCGCACGAAATGGAATGGTTGTACCGGACGAATACCTGTTTGCAGACGAAGGCATTAGCGGTAAATCAACGAAAAACCGCACGCAGTTTAACCGAATGATTGGTATTGCCAAGCGCAAACCAAAACCGTTTGAGGCAATATTGTTGTGGAAGTTCAGCCGATTCGCCCGCAGTCGGCAAGACAGCATCGTTTATAAAACAATGCTTCGCAGGCAGCTGGGGATTGATGTTATCTCCATTACCGAAGCACTCGGTGATGACAAAATGTCTATTCTTATGGAAGCAATCATTGAGGCAATGGATGAATATTACAGCATCAATTTAGCGGAAGAAGTTACCCGGGGAATGAGCGAAAAGACGGGGAGAGGGGAGCCAGTCTCCATTCCGTCATTTGGGTACCAAATGGTAGAAAAACGATATATCATTGAGCCGGAGCAAGCGGAGCTTGTTCGTATGATTTTTAAAGAGTACCTGGCGGGGAAGAGTGTTACCGGTATTGCGCGCAAATTGAATGCAATGGGCGTAAGGACAAACCGGGGCAACCCATGGGCAGGGAGAACGGTAGAATATGTTTTGAACAACCCCGTTTATCTTGGTAAAATTCGCTGGACTCCAAGCAGAGGCGAGGCCAAGGGCAACGGCACAACCAAAACAATTCTGCCCGGTATCCACGAGCCAATTATTGATGAAGAAACGTGGAAGAGGGCGCAGCGGAGAAAAAAACAGCGGCAAGAGTATTGCTCACACGCAAGGCAAGAGCCATTGCGGGGGGAGTACCTTTTACGTGGCCTAGTGCATTGCGCAGCCTGCCGAGGCATGCTTGTGAAATTAGGGAAAGCAAATCTGCAATGCGTGAACTATAATCATGGTCGCTGTAATACATCCCATAGCATTTCCATTCAGAAGCTCTATTCCTTAGTTCTAAGTGGTATTCGTGAAGCGCTAAGTAAAGACAGTATTTTAATAAGTCCGTTATGCACGGCCGAAAGTACAGATGAACTGTACCGTGTTACAGAAAAAGCAATCAGGCACCAGCAAAATCGATTATTACGGGCGAAGGAGGCGTATGCTTCCGGAATCGATACGCTGGAAGAATACAAAAACACCAAAGATTGTATTAGCAAAACCATTCAAAAGCTTCGCTGTGAGTTTAATTTGCAGCAAAACAGAGAGCCGGAAGCAAAGCCCTTTGAGGAGAGCATACTGAGTCTTTTAGAAAATAAAAACATTAGTAATAAAATAAAAAATGAATTACTTCGCTCGTTTGTTGACCACATTGTGTTCGACCGAAGAAACAAAAGCATTGAAATTGTATTTTACCAGTAGAAAAACATACCTTATTACAGTGTGGTGGTCCAGATGGGGAACTCGGCGCATCGCTTCGTTATTTGAGTCAGCGTTATACCATGCCGTACCCGGAACTAAAAGCAATATTAACCGATATTGGTACGGAAGAACTAGGGCATCTCGAAATGGTTGGCACCATTGTGTATCAGCTCACGCGCAACCTGACTCCGGAGCAAATTAAGGAAGGCGGCTACGACGCCTATTTTGTAGACCATACAACAGGTATTTACCCTGTAGCGGCGAGCGGAGTACCGTTTACGGCCGCTTACTTTGCAGTTAAGGGAGACCCAATTACAGACCTGCATGAGGATTTAGCAGCAGATGCTGCGAATACAGATAGACTACGAAGTAGTATTGCAAACAAATTATGAGAAAGTGAAGCGGAGATGAAAGACTGTTTTAAAACGAGTGTATTTAGCCGAGAGACGAAAAAGAAGCTTTTCGGGGAATGGTTTCCTTGTTAAGGGCTTGTCTTTTTCATAACTAGCTGTTAATATTAGTATGATTTTATTTTGATTTAGGAGAATACAATGGTTAATGATAGTTTAAAAGAAAAGGCATACCGCCTGATCAAAGAAAAAATTATCAATTGTGAATACATGCCATCCTCTTTTTTGGTAGAAAATGAATTGATGGAACAGGTGGGAGCTAGCCGTACTCCCATACGTGAGGCGCTCAATAAATTAGAACAGGAAAACCTCGTTCGCATTCTGCCTAAAAAGGGTGTGGTGGTATGCGATATAGTGCTGGGCGATATTAATAAGATATTTGAGGTTCGCGAGTTGGTGGAGCCGTATATTATTCGCAATTACGCTGCCAACATTTCGCGCGAGGTTTTGCTAGCCGTAAAAAAGAAGATTACGGTCATTGAGATGGCTGGAGAAAGAACAACCGTGTATGCGGCAGATAACGACCTGCACCAAATGCTAATCAGTGCCAGCAATAACGCTTATTTTTCGGAGCTGATGTCGCGCATTTATGCACAGAATCATCGCATCCGTATTTTATCGGGGCAAAAAATAGAGCATCGTATTCAAGAAACCCACGAAGAGCATATGTTAATTTTTTCCTATTTGTTAGATGAAAAGTATGAAGAGGCAGCGGAGGCGATGAAGGAACACCTACAGCGCTCGAAACTTGCTGCTATTAATGCCATGATGAGCTAATTGTATTGTGCAATTTTAACAAATCTTTTTCTGCTTGTTTTTGACTTCTATTCATTGACTTTATATAAATTTTGCTGTATTCTGTTACTTGCAAAGGGCATAAGGCCTATAAAATGCCGGTGCTGTCATACAGCATTTATTTTTTTACCGCATCTTGTATACATGTTGTATACAAGATGATGGGACAAACTAAATTAAAAAGCAGAACGGCATGAAAATTGAAGGAGGAATAAGAATGAAAAAGAAGGTACTTTGTTTGGCATTGGCTGCTACGATGGCACTCAGTGCAGCGCTGACTGGTTGCGGTGGAGTAAAGGTGGATGGCGAACAGAAAGCTCCCGCTGCTTCTTCCGGTTCGACTGCAACAGCTGCGGTGAAAAAACCCTATGCGGATCCTGTTAAAATTGCATTTGTTCCCAACGTAATTGGTGACTCGGTCGCTACTGCTTGGGGCGACGGCGCACAAAAAGAGCTGGCTGTGTTTGAGAATGTTACTTTCCAGCGCTTTGATGGTAAGGCTTCTGCTGAAACTCAGGTGCAGATTATGCAGGACCTCGTGAACCAGAAGTACGATGCAATTATTCTTCAGGCTGCCGATTCCGCTGCTTTGGCTGGCTCTGTTCAGCAGGCTGAAAAGGCTGGTATTCCGGTTATTACTTTGAACCTCGATGCTTCCACTCCTCATGCAGGCTTAATCGCGATGGTTGACTACGAGGCCGGTGCGCTGGTAGCAAAATCCATTGCAGAATCCATTAATAAGCAGGGCAACGTTGCTATTATTCAAGCTACACCCGGTGCAACCCGCGGTGAGATTCTGGAAGCTGGTTTCCGTGATGAAATGAAGAAATATGAAAATGTTAAAATCGTAGACGCACAGAGCGGCGAATGGCTAACTGAAAAGGCAAACGTTGTTATGAACGATTTCCTTACCAAGTACAGCAAGCTCGACGCTGTGTTCTGCCACAACGATGCAATGGCTGAGGGTGCCGCTCAGGCTGCCGAGGCTGCCGGCCGTTTGAAAGACATTAAGATTTGGGGCGCTGATGGCGAGAAGAAAGCACTCGAGTACATTGAGCAAGGCAAAATGGCTGGTACCATTTACACCAACTGCTACGACCAGGGCGCAACTGCTGCTCGTTTGGCAATGTATCTCATTGGTTCTGAAGCAGATACAAGTGCTTATACCCAGACTCCTATCATCAAAATGGCTCCCATTGTTGCTACCAAAGAGACCGTATCTTCTATCAGCAAAGACATTCGCTGGTAATTTTTGACTAAGAGGGCAGCGAGGTATAAAAACAACTCTCGCTGCCTTTGCTTTTTAAACTTTCAATTTGATCGAAGGAGGATTCGATTGTGCGTCAGGAAACCGTTCGCAGATTGGTTTCAGTAGGTATGCTGCTCGTTTTGGTTATGATTTTTGGTTTGAGCAGTCCTTACTTTTTTACCGCTAACAATCTGTTTACATTATTAAGAGAAAGCGCAACGGTCGGTATTATTGCGGTTGGTGTATCATTCGTTATTATCACTGCGGGTATTGATTTGTCTACCGGTGCTTTGGTTGGCTGCGTATCTATGTTATGCGCCAATTTGCTTTATTACACAAACATTCCGGCCCCGATTATCATGCTGATTGCCGTTGTGGCTGGTACAGTTGGCGGATATTTGAACGGAGTTTTGGTGACGCTCCTTCGTTTGCCAGACTTTATCGCAACTCTTTCTACCCAGTTCCTATTCCGTGGATTGGCACTCATTTTGGCCATTCGCACCGCAACCGGTATGATTAGCAACCGCGTGATTGATAACCCCGCCATCTTGATTTTGGGCGGAAGCATCAACGGTGTGTATTTGGCAATCATTGCGTTCTTTATTATTGCAGTCGTCGGGCAGTTCTTACTGAAACGAACAAAGCTTGGTGTTTATACTTATGCAGTAGGTGCAAACCGTAAATCTGCCGATTTGTCCGGCATCAATACAGACCGAATTAAGCGTTCTGTATTTGCACTCACCGGTTTTTGCTGCGGTGTTGCTGCATTGTTCCTCATGGGTAAAATGCGCAGCGTAACACCAGACACCGGCATTGGCCTAGAGTTCGACGTTATTGCTGCCGTAGTCGTTGGTGGCTGTGCGTTCAGCGGTGGCCGCGGCGATATTTTTGGTACCGTAATCGGTACGTTGTTTATGGCTGTTTTAACAAACGGCATATATAAATATAACCTGCCAACTGCGACCCAGCTGATTATTAAGGGTGCAGTCATCGTGGTAATGATTGTATTTGATTCTGTGTACAACAAATACATGGAAGAGAAGAAAACGAAAGCTCAACAACTTACGGACGAGGCAAAGGAGGCGGCGTAGCAATGGCAAGAGAAACTCTGCTTCAAATGTCGGGCATTGAAAAAAGCTTTAACGGCGTTCGTGTGCTGAAGGGTGTTGATTTAAACATCGCCAAAGGAGAAGTACATGCCTTAATGGGTGAAAACGGAGCCGGTAAATCCACTTTAATTAAGATTTTAACCGGTGTTTACCCCAAGGATGGCGGTGTAATCCACTTTAACGGCAGCGATTGTGAAATCACAAGCCGTAACGATTCCTCTAAATTGGGAATCGGCGTTATTTACCAGGAATTGAGCCTGATTCCTACCTTGAGCGTTGCCCAGAACATTATGCTGGGGAAAGAAAACAACGTGTTTGGGGTCCTTAAGATTAAGGAGATGCACAAAAAAGTAAAACAGCTGATTGAAGACTACGATTTTGGTTTTTCACCAGATGATATTGTCGAAACCCTTAGCATTGCGCAACGGCAGATGGTTGAAATTTTGAAAGCACTCAGCGAAGATTCCTCTTTGATTATCATGGATGAGCCGACGGCTTCCTTGAGCAGCAAGGAATCGGAGCAGCTTTTTGAAATTATCTGTCAGCTTCGTGAAAAGGGGGTTAGCATTCTATATATTTCTCACCGTTTGGAAGAAGTTTTCCGCTTAGCAGACCGCTTGACCGTTCTTCGTGATGGCCGTAAGGTAGATTGCCTTGAAAAAGAGCAGATTGACCCGTCCGAAGTGATTCGGATGATGATTGGTAAAGAGCTGAGCGAAAGCACCGCTTCAAACAAGCTTAAAAAACCCACTTCTGAGCCAATGCTCGAAGTAAAAGGGATAACCCGTAAGGGTGTTTTTGAAAACATTCATTTTACCCTGCATAAGGGGGAGATTCTTGGTATTGGCGGTCTGGTTGGTTCCGGCCGTACCGAAGTATTGCGCTGCATTTTTGGCGCAGATAAATACGACAGCGGTACCATTGAATTTGAGGGCAAGCCGCTCACCGGTTCCGTTGGTCAGCGCATTCAAAAGGGCTTTGGCTTGGTACCGGAGGACCGCAGAACGCAAGGCTTTGTTCCGCTTCTCTCCATTTCGCGCAATGTGGCAATAACCAATTACGACAAGCTGAGCAAGGCAAGCGTCGTAAATCTTTCTGAAGAAAAGAAGATTGGCGTTGATACAGTTCGCCAGCTTGACATTCGCCCAAATAATGCTGCTGTACCGGTTGGGAATCTCTCCGGCGGTAACGCACAAAAGGTAGTTTTGGGCAAATGGCTGACACGTGATTTAAAGGTACTGCTCATTGATGAACCAACTGCTGGTATTGACGTTGGCGCGAAAGATGAAATCTACAAGATTATTGAAAATCTCGCTGAAAACGGCGTTTCTGTTATTTTGGTTTCCTCCGATTTGCAGGAGCTGCTACGAGTATCGCAACGTATTCTGGTGTTCCGCAAAGGCCATATCTTCAAAGAGTTTAGCGATGGTGTCATTACCCAGGAAGATATTCTGATGGCGGCATCTGGTATTGACGGAGAGGAGGAGTCCAAATGAAACTGTTGCAGAATTTGCAGCATAAGAGCATAAAGGAATGGATGGGATTTCTTCAAAAACCGTTAATTCTAATCGGCCTTATGGTTGTACTTACCATCATTCAGCCGGGCGTGTTCCTCACCGGCAGTAACTTTATGAGTATTTTCCTTGCCATCTCCATTTATGGTGTGATGGTTTGCGGTACGATTTTTCCCATTCTGCTAGGCGGTATCGACCTTTCCGTTGGTGCGGTTGCCGCTATGAGCGGTGCCTGTGTGGTTCTCACTGTTATCCATTTTGGGTACAGCACAACAGGAGTCATTCTGGGCGTGCTGCTTGGTCTTGCGTCCGGTATGATTGCAGGTCTTGTCCACGGTGTTTTGGTAGCTAAATTTAATGTTCCGGCATTTTTAATTACTTTGGCTTCTCAGAACATTATTTACGGTATTGCACAGCTTCTTACTGGCAACCAAGTTATTAACTGCCTGAAACCTGCCTCCTTTACCTTCATCGGCGGCGGTAGACTGTTGGGGATACCATTCTCCATTTACATTTTAACCGTAGTGGCACTTATTTGTTATTTCATCTTAAACCATACCACGTTCGGCCGTAAAATTTATGCGGTTGGCGGCAACGATGTTTCGTCTGACCTTTCTGGTATATCCAGTAAAAAGGTAAAGGTTGCAGCTTATGTTATCTCTGGATTTACTGCAGCCTTAGCCGGTATTGTTTTGGCAAGTATGAACCAGCAGGCAATTGCGAAAGCGGCTGCCGGCTATGAAAATGATGTTCTTACCGCCATTGTTGTGGGTGGTACCAGCCTCATGGGCGGTGAAGGCTCTTTGCAGGGTGCTATGTTCGGCGCACTGTTGGTTGGTATGCTCAGTAACGGTCTGCGCCTAATGGGTGTGCCCTCCACTTACCATAGTGTGGTAAAGGGCATTGTTATCATTGCAGCCGTTGCAATTGATGCTTACTCTCGTTACCGCAGAAGTGGCTTGCAGCGCAATAGTAAGCTGTTTGGTAAAAAAACATGCAGCCCGGTACAAGATAAGAAAAAGAAATAATTTAGAGTTCTTTCCGATTGTTCAAAGAAAAGAAAGGAGCTTTTTGCATGAAGGTAATCGACGCCCATACGCATGTATTTGAATCCTTAGCTGGATTCGGCGCAAAGGGTGAATTAAGAAGCCTTGGCGCAGGCCGCGCACGTTGGGCCAACGGTGAGGAGATTCAGATGATTCCGCCAGGAATGGGAGACAGGGAGTTTACTCCCGAAACTCTCATTGCTTTGATGGATCAGCATGGAGTGGAGAAGAGCGTATTACTGCAAGGCAGTTTTTATGGTTTTCAAAATGACTACACTTATGAAGCGGCGCAAAGATACCCCGACCGTCTCATTGCGAGTGCCACCTTTGATCCTTTCTGCAAACAAGCAGATTCTCTTTTGAATCGTTTTCTAACGGAAAGAAAGATTCGTGTAATTAAGTTTGAAACGAGCTCTGGCGGTGGATTGATGGGGTATCATACCGATTTTGCCATCGACGGAGAGGTATTCTCCTCAATCTTTCAAACAATTGCTAAATCAGGGGCAACGCTGGTGCTCGACATCGGCAGCCCCGGTATGGCAAGCTTCCAGCCGGAGGCGGTAGCGAATGTAGCCCGCAAATATCCACATATGAATATTGTGGTGTGCCACCTGCTTGCCCCTCGTCTTGGCGATGATAAGGCTCTGGCAGAGGGCCTTAAGAGCCTTGCACTCGAGAATGTTTGGCTCGATTTAGCAGCAGTGCCGTGGAACGTATCTCCTGAGCAATACCCGTACCCCACTGGAATTCACTATATTGAGCTGGCAAAATCCATTGTAGGTGCTGAAAAGCTAATATGGGGAAGTGATGTTCCCAGCCCCTTAACCCGCGATAGCTACGAGCACTTAATGAATTATATGCTTGGCGCTTTTACCCCGCAAGAAGCAGAAAATGTATTTTACAACAACGCAGTAAAAGCATTTTCACTGTAATAAACTATACTCAAGGAAAGTCTGTGTGATCCCTAATGAAAATGAAGTACATTACGATTCCCGAGCCTGGAAAGGTTAAAATCAGAGAGACCGAGCGTCCTGAACTGCAAGAAGGGCACGCTGTTTTAAAGCTCCTGTACGGTGGCATTTGCGGTTCTGATATGGGAACGTATAAAGGCACTTTTTTATATTCTGAATACCCCCGCATTCCCGGACATGAGTTTTCTGCAGAAATTGTTGAAATTGGTGAGAACGACCGCGGCCTGAAAGCGGGCATGATCGTGACGGCGAACCCTTATTTTAACTGCGGCAAATGTTATTCCTGCCAGCGTGGGTTTGTAAACTGCTGCACCTCGAACCAAACAATGGGTGCACAACGTGACGGTGCTTTCTCACAGTACATCTCCATGCCGATTGAGCGCATTTATGACGGCAAGGGTTTGTCTGCTAAAATTCTGGCTTCCATTGAGCCGTTTTGCATCAGCTACCATGCCGTAAAGCGCGCTAGTGTTAAGGCTGGCGATAAGGTGCTGGTCGTTGGTGGTGGCACAATCGGGTATTTGGCAGCCGCTGCCGCTAAAATGGTAGGAGCCGAGGTTTATGTAAGTGATATTTCCGAATCTAAGCTGCACTTTGTAAAAGAGCTTGGCGTTGACGGTACTATTTTGAATACAAGTGAAGAAGCATTCAACGAGCAGGTAAAAGAGATTACCGGCGGCAATGGCTTCGATGTTTGCATTGAAGCAGTTGGTCTTCCTTCCACCTTTATGAACTGCATCAACGCGGCTGCATTCCGTGCCCGCATAGCTGTGGTGGGAATTGGCAAACAGAGCCTCGATTTCTTCTACTCCATCATCCAGACGAAGGAATTGGACATTTTCGGCTCCCGCAATGCCCTTAAAGAGGATTTTGAAGAACTTATCGATTTTGTGAAAGACGGAAAAGCCAATTTGGAGCCGATTGCATCTGCTGTTTATGAATTTGAGGATGCAGAAAAGGCATTTAAAGAAACGGCAGAACTCGGCGCACAGCGCCTCAAGGTTCTAATCCGTTTTGAATAAAAGTACATTTAAATGCTTATTCCTAACAATTTGATATAAACTCGCTTGAATCACCATCTATTTCCGTGGGGGGAATGGGTGGTGATTCTCCTTTTTTCGTAGAGAATCCCGCAGGAGCACTTACACGCAAAGCTTTTCTTTGCGAAACAACGAATACAGTACAAACCCCTTTACATATGTTGTAGCAAACAGACGGGGGTGCTTGTATGGTAAAAACGGACTATATATGTGAGAATGTATTTCAAGGCAATACGGAAGAAGAGCGCAGCCAAATGCTGACCGATATTTTTACAAAGCTGATTCAGTATTACGAAAACGCAGAGTCAGCCTCTCAGGTTTTGGTATAATGCAGAGGGGAACGAAATGAAAGCTGCCATCTATTGCAGACTCTCCGAAGAAGATAAAAACAAACGCTCCGAAATGCAGGACAGCGAGAGCATTCAGAATCAGAAATCGTTATTGATTCAATATGCGATTGAACACAACTGGGAAGTCTTCCAGATTTATTCGGACGACGATTACGCTGGTGCAGACCGGAATCGTCCGGCCTTTCAGCAGCTTCTTGCCGATGCAGAACAGCGTAAATTCGATATTGTACTGTGCAAAACACAATCCCGCTTTACGAGAGAACTCGAAATGGTGGAAAGCATCATTCACGGTAAATTTGTAGAGTGGGGAATACGCTTTGTAAGTGTGGTAGACAATGCAGATACTGCGTTAAAGGGGAATAAAAAGTCTCGGCAAATTAACGGGCTTGTTAACGAATGGTACTTAGAGGATTTGTCAGACAATATAAAAAGTGTGCTGACGAACCGTAGGAAAAACGGAATCCATATTGGCTCGTTTGCGTTATATGGCTACCAAAAGGACCCTCAGAAAAAAGGGCACTTAGTCATTGACCAAGCTGCCGCAGAGGTAGTGCAAGAGGTTTTTACATTGTTTTCTCAAGGCTATGGAAAAACCGCCATTGCAAGAATGCTTAACGAAAGAGGTGTGCCCAATCCTACGGAATACAAGCGGCTGTGTGGGCTGCGTTACCAACAGCCCAAAACTCAAAATAGTACGCTATGGCGCTATTCTGCAATCGCGGATATGCTGACCAATGAAACCTACATTGGTAACTTGGTACAGGGCAAATACGGGAGCGTTTCTTATAAAAGCAAGCGCAATAAGCCGCAGCCCAAAGAAAAGTGGATACGGGTAGAGCATACGCATGAGCCGGTAATTGATTTAGCACTGTGGAACCGGGTACAAGCGATGCTCGAGCAAAAAGCAAAGCCCTTTACAGATGGAACAATCGGTCTGTTCGCCAATAAGGTGCGCTGTAAAAGCTGTGGTTATGGCATGCGCTCGCAAAAAAGCCGGGGGAAGTATTACTTGCAATGCTCCACTCGTCATATGAAGAGGGGGGCATGCCCCGGTGCATTTATCTCTGTAGATGTGTTAGAGCAGCTTGTTTTGGCGGAGCTGCAGCACCATGTGGCACAGTATTTGCAGGTAGGAATGCTCCAAAAAAATGTGCGCCTGCAAGATCGGCAAGAGAAGCAGAGAAATAAACTGCAATATCAAATAGATCGTGACCAAAATCAACTGGAGACTTACAGCCAAGGTCTAAAAACCCTGTATCTGGATAAGATAAACGGTTTGGTTACTGAGGATGTATATCGCGAATTTTTCAAAGACTTTTCCCGAAATCAAAAACGTTTACAGAGTCAGCTTGAGAAAAAGCAGGCAGAGTTCGCTATGCTGATTGCAAAGCAGCAAACAGATGGCAGAAAGAAGACAAAGCTGGAAGATTATCTGCGAGTAGAGCGTTTGACCCGCCCGATGGTCGAATCACTGATTGATTGTATTTATATTTCAGCACGTGAGCCCGGTACAAACCGCAGAACCATAGAAATACACTGGAAGTTCTAGCAATGTAGTCGTTACAAACGCGCAGCAGAACAAAAGGCCCGCACTACCTACGATAACATCCTTCGTTTCTGCGATGATCCAGACGTTATTGACCCCATTCGTTTCCTGCGCCAGAGAGAGGTTGTGCACTACCAGCGCTTCGGCGAAGGCCTGCGAATTACTACTGACCATTTAGACAGCAAGAACTTTTATGCGTTTAACCCGTCGTTTGATAAGAAGCCAATGCAATAAGATTTTAACTTAGTAGGATACGGCAAGATTGCCGTATCCTTTCTTTTAATAGAAGACTGCCACTTGCTTTTTAGAAGCAAGTGGCAGTCTTGGGCGTAGTGTATATTTGATGGAATACAGTCAAATTCATAAATCGCAATCGCTAACATTAAGTTGGTCTGTCCCCGGACATTGTACCAGATACAATGTTAGTTTCCTGTGTAACCCCGTGACGTAAATTAGGTCATAGTAGGAATAACGCTCTGTTTCTTTGGCAGCTTAAGCCCTTCTTCTCTCCAGACACGCTCCACTCGGTTGTGATTGGTCAGGATCCCTCGGTTGAGGAGCAACGCTTCCACCATGCGGTAGCCAACCTCGCCGTAGTTGCAGGCAGTTTCTATGACGGCAGACGTACCGGATGAAATCGATAGGCGGTTCGTCTTACGCTAATTGCCGAACAACCCCGCCGCTCAGTCAGTCCTTACGTTAGTATAAGTGTTAAAATTAAAGGAATCTATTCTAAGTCTCGCCGTTACTGTATATTAAGAGCCTGCAATGCTCAAAGTCGCAGGCTCTATTGTTTTTTTAGGATTTTTTTAATCTAAATTATTTTGTTTTAAATGCTCTGTACCCCACTTATTCATTTCATCCAGAATTGGTTTTAGAGAGCTTCCAAGTGCGGTAAGAGAATATTCGACTTTTGGAGGAACCTCAGGATATACCTTTCTATATATGATTCCATCCGCTTCCAATTGCCGTAGCTGCTGTGTTAACATCTTCTGACTTACACCTTCAATCCCTTTATAGATTTCTCCAAACCTTTGTGTACCATTATGGAATAGATTCCTAAGTATAAGCACTTTCCATTTGTGACCAATCAAGTCGACTGTATGGGCAATAGGGCATGATTTATCACATGGCATAATTCTTACTCCTATCAATGAGATGTATTACTTACTTTTTGGTTAGTATAACACATAATAGTGCCTTCTTGCAAAAAATCCGTAACAATATTATAGTGAACTTACAGCAGTTACCTTTTAAATTAGTTAATATAGATTTGAATTGTTAATGATAGCTGAATACTGACGTTTGGAGTAATGTATAATGAAAAAAATCAATATTAGTGATATTCTTGAGTTCACAGCTGATAAAAGTGCACGTAAAGCAATCTTTAAAGAAGGCCAGCTGGATACAGGGCTTTTGCTTTACACACCGGGACAAACAACACCCGACCATAAGCATTCGAATATTGATGAAGTCTTCTATGTAATTTCTGGTGAGGGAACAATCACAATAGAGGGCGAAGAGATACTTGTAAAAGAAAAGGATATTATTTTTTCCCCCAATGGTGAGACGCATGGATTTAATAATACCGGTTCTGACAATTGGGTAGTGCTACAGATTAAGATTGATACTTCTAAAAACGATTAATCTTATTTGAAGCAAATTCAGATAGTAAACAGGAGGTACTTTATGTTTACGCGAATAGACCATGTTGCGTTTTCTGTAAAAGACAGGCAAAAGTCAATTAAATTTTATGAAAAGAACTTTGGTTTCAAAAAATATTATGAACACGATGTGCCCGGTGTATCAAACCTTGAAAAGGTCGTTTATCTTAAGTTAGGGGACACCGTTTTAGAATTTGAACATTGGACAAATGAAAAGCAAAATAGGGGTTACCATTTCTGTCTTATTAGCGATGATTTTGAGTCGGATTACCAAAAGCTGAAAGATGCAGGAGTTCCAGTTGTAACAGAACCACATCTTCCAGAACCCAGAACACCTCAAGAAGCAGGTTGGAAAAGAGTCGTTTTTCAAGGTCCTGATGGTGAATTGATAGAGTTTCGTGGATGAAAGTAGTAACACCGTGTTATGCTTTTTATATCAATTCAAAATAACAATAAGCTTAATTAATCCTCCTAATCCGATATCCACTTGACACAGTAGCGCAGAATAAAGTTACTCCCCACTGCCGGTCTTGAAGAGTTGGCAGAAGGGAGTAATTTTATTTAGAACGCATCTTTAGGTGCCTTATTCTATTAAATCCATAGCAGTCGTTTTAAGCTTTGCTAAAAGTTGAAAATTGCCCCCCAAACTACAGCACTAACCACGGGAAGTATGTAATGGTATATAAAATTTGTAACATCAGTATCTAATGGATTATATTATCTATAGCTTTGATTCTATCCAACATTTTGAGCAAGAATTTAAAGATTATTTAGAATACTAAAATAATCACCGTAGCAAGACTAAACGGAAGGGCTTACCGCCTGCTATTTAAAGACAATAAGCCATCTCGGTTGCATAAAAAATTTACATATAACTTTTTTTGGATCACTTCATTATAGGATGATGTAGTCATTTTGGGATTTTTTGTTTTTTGCAAAAAAAGAAAAATTGCTTATTTGCTGTGTAAAAATTTTGTTTCTTTGCCGCAGCACGTGATATCTAATTTGTGCATTGCTCTGGTGCAGGCAATGTACAATAGGCTCCGGTCAATCTGTGTTTTATAAAAATTATCTGAAACATCGGGTAGAATAACCTGATCAAATTCCAGTCCTTTTGACATATGGACAGACGTGATGATAATACCGTCTTGATATTCGTCGCTGCCAAAATCCAATAGAATCACATTGTCATACACGGGATTCAACTGTTCAAATAACCACTGTGCCTGTTCTTGCGATTTGCAGATAATTCCCAGCGAAGCGTGTTCTGACTGTTTAAATCCATCCATCAAATTCTTTATGATAGAAAGCTGTTCTTCTGGATTTTCACAAACCGTTATGGTGGGGGCTTCGCCGTGACGTTCCACCGGAATCAGCTTTTTGTTGTCTAAAATCTGTTGTGTAAATCGGCTGATTTCAATGGTAGAGCGGTAACTGCGGCATAATTCCACACATTCACATCCATCAAAATAGGGCTGGATTTTTTCTGCGGACGAAGAGGTGTAAGGGTTTACGCTTTGAAAGCTGTCACCCAGAATCGTCATTTTACAGGAAAACAGCTTCGATAAAACCGCATATTGAATGGGCGTGTAATCCTGCATTTCGTCGACCAACAAATGTTGAATATGCTTGTAATTTTGCTCGATGCCCTCAAAATACAATTTGGTATACAAAAAGGGAGCAACATCGCAAAATTCAAAGGTATTCTTTTTGACCATGCAGAACAAATCCTGTTGACCAATGGAACGGTAAAAATCTTGATACAGCAAAAGCGTATCGTTAAACGGGAACATTTTTTGAATGCTACTTCTGACCTGTCGGGCAACGGCGGCATCTACCTTTTTGGCGGTATTTCGCTTGTAGCGCTCAATTAAATCATCGGCGATTTTACGAAGCCTTTTTTTAATGGGCAGGCGTTTCAACAGCATATAATCCAAACGGAGTTTTTCTTTTGAAACAACAATGCCCTCTATGGAAAGGTCGGTCGGTAGAAACAAACGCTTGTCAGCGTTCTGTAAATACGCTTGCAGCTGTTCCACAAAGTCATTGGTTGCCTTAAAGCCAATTCTTGCAATGGTTTTTTCCTCTGCATGTTCCAACAGGCTTTCTACCTGCTCTGAAAACGTCTGATAATCGTACTTTTTGCTAAGAAGATCGATTGCAATGTCATCAAATCCCATTTCAGCCATATTTTCTTCGCCCAATTCGGGCAGGACGTTTGAAATGTAGTTGCTGAATACCTTATTCGGGGAAAGAATCATTACATTTTTCGAGGTCAGCGTTTTTTTGTAACGATACAGTAAAAATGCCACTCGATGCAATGCGATAGAGGTTTTACCCGAGCCGGCGGCCCCTTGTATGATTAGTACCTTTGCCTCTTCGTTACGTATGATTGCATTTTGCTCCCGTTGAATGGTGGCAACAATGTTCTTCATCTTGTCATCCGAATTTCGGCTGAGTTCCTTTTGCAGAACTTCGTCACCGATGTTCAGCGAACTTTCAATCATATATTCCATTTCGCTGCTGCGAATTCGATATTGCCGTTTCAGCGTCATGTTGCCTTCGATTTTACCAATGGGTGCTATATAGTATGCGGGGCCGGTTTCAAAATCATAAAACATACTGGAAAGCGGAGCACGCCAGTCAAAAATAATGTTGTCTGCTGTGGCAGGGTCTTTAAAGGTGTGCATCCCAATGTAAAAGGTTTTCTCTTGGTCTTCGGTCACTTTGGCGAAATCAATTCGCCCAAAGTAGGGGGATTCAATCAGTTTTTCAATCTGCTCGCGTTCTGCGACAGCTCGTTCGCCAAAAGCCACGCTATCGTAAATAGCGGTTCGATTCGCTGCCTTTTCGGCAGAATCCAGTTCCGCTAAGTTTTCATGGATATACCGTTTGGTTTCTAATATTCCGGTTGAGTACTGGTCTATTTTGTTTTCAATTCCTTTTAATGCGGTTTTCAATATTTGCTGAACTTCTCGTAAGTGCTGTTTTTCATCAGCTTCGGTTTGGTGAATCATTGTTCATCTCCTTTTTCCAGTGCATTACAGTATACCATAAGTAAGGTGGAAAATAAAAAAGTTCCGAGCTTTTCTCTTAAATAAAAAAGGTGTAGTAACAGTATTGCCGTTTTTTAAAACTTAAAATACGAAAGCCAGTATAGTCGTTTCACTTGAAAAGAAAGTGCCGTTTTAATGTGCCAATTTTTAGGTTAATTGACTATCACTATGGTAATCAGAGGGATGGGAAAACAAATATGCTTACGGAAATTGTGTTGCCGCTTTTTATGCTTTGGTGAAAGTCTGCGAATTACTTGGACAGAAAGAATCTCTATAAGTTCAATCCGGCATTTTATAAGAAATAACGGTATTGGCGTATTGTCATGCCCATAACAGAAAAGACCCCGTTCGGTCGACTAGTTCATTCCTGTCTGGCGAATAGGGCCTTTGTATAAGAAATAGCTTTCACAAAATACCGGATGGAATGGGTTGTATACTAGAAAAAATCAAAAGGGCTCTACTGCATGTGTTTTACAAGCAGAGAGTCCTTTTGATTGTTTCATAAAAATATTTTTAGATTAATTCATAGAAGAGCCACTTTGTGTTTTTCACTTAGTTTTGTATCTTCCATGCGGAAGATAGTTAACAAGAAGAGCTATCACATTTTCAGGACGGCCTTGATTACCTTGCCGTTGTGAGAATCTTCAAACGCTTGATTTATATCTTCAAAGTTATAATAGGTGATTAGCTTGTCGAATGGGAATTTTCCCGCCCTATAATATGCAATTAGCTTTGGAATAAACAGCTTGGGAATGGAGTCGCCTTCTACCACACCAATTAAGCTTTTGGCTTCGCCCATCAGCTCCGCCTGTACATTGATAGTCAAATCACCTGTTGCACCGAGAACGACCGCGGTACCGCCAGAGCGCGCACAGGCAAGAGCCTTTCTTACAAAGTCTGAAACGCCACTGGTGTCGATTGCATAATCAGCTCCGCCATTTGTAATTTCTTTTATCTTAGCTACAATGTCGTCGCATTCCTTACGGTTAATGGTGTGGGTTGCACCCAACTCTTTGGCAAGTTCCAGACTTTTGGGGTTGCCGCCAATTGCAATAATAGTAGCACATCCAGCAATTTTTGCTGCCATAATAGCACTCATTCCCACAGTGCCACATCCATATACAGCAAGGGCAGAACCGAATTTGGGGCGCAGTCGATTCAGCACCGCACCTGCTCCGGTCTGTATTCCGCAGCCCAAAGGGCCAACAAGAGTAAGATCGATATCTTTATCAACCTTTACCGCACTTTTTTGATTTACTACTGCATAGGTCGCGAAAGAAGATTGTCCAAAAAAAGAAGAAATTTCTTTCCCATCCTGAGAAATTCGTTTGGTTTTATCCGCCATTACTCCACCAAAGTTGATCTCATTTAGATGGTCGCAAATGTAAGGCTCTGCTGATAAGCAGTGGTCGCACTCGCCGCAAAATCCAAAGGAAATTCCCACATGGTCGCCGGGCTGAAATTCGGTTACCTGACTGCCTACTTGTTCCACAATGCCGCAGCCCTCATGGCCAAATACAGCCGGCAGCGGTACGGGAATAAACTGCTGCTGTGCAACTTCATCTGTGTGACATACTCCGCAGGCTACAATCTTAACTAAAAGCTCATCTGCCTTTGGTGCACTTAATTCAACCTCTTCAATGTGAAATGGCTGCCCTGCTTCTCGAACAATTGCTGCTTTACTTTTCATTTTCGTAACCTCCTATTATTAAATAAAAGTCCGGCGTTGCACCGGTAGGGGGATATATGTCACAGTCCAGATTTAACCGGTCTGATCAATAACGTGGGTATTGCACAGGCTGCAAATATAATTCAAAAAGGTTTGTACGGCGTAACTCGCCTTGCGATTGGGTTTGGTAATGAGGCAAACCTCCCAGGTGCAAGTGGGGTCTGAAAAAAGGACGGCTCGAGTGCCCGGCAGGCTATCGCAGATAAAAGAAACACTTACGCCGATCCCTTGATTGGCTCGGCTTAGTTTTTGTACGAGCATCATTTCCATGGTACTGCAATAAATTTGAGGTTCAAATCCCGCCTTACGACATCGATCTATAAAATTATGGTGCAGTTTAAATTCTTGGTTTACTAAGATAAAACGTTCATTCCGCAATTCTTCAAAGCAAACATTTTTTTTTTGCGAAAGAGGATTTTTTTCATTGATTAGAAGGCACATTTTGTCTCTTTTTAATACGCGGGAACAAAAGCGGGATTCCTCAACTGGTGCGATTGTAAACCCCACATCTGCTTGTTCGCTGTAAACCGCTTGTTCGCAGAGGGTGTCCGGGTATTCTTTAATAGATATTAATATATTAGGGTAATTTCTTTGAAAGTTCAGTAGCCAATCTGGTGGAAAAGAGCTGATGACTCCAAATGAAAAAGCGGCCTCTACTTTGCCTTGCTGTGATTCTTTCATTTGTGCAATGTCGGAGCAGACACATTCTAGCTCATCCAGAATAGGTGCAGCTCTTTTTTCAAGATACTCGCCATATTGTGTCAGCCGAATACCACTATTTGTACGGTCAAACAATGGCACGCCTAAATCAGATTCCAATTTTTGAATTGATTTGCTTAGTGCCTGCTGTGAAATATATAAGCTCTTCGCTGCGCTCGAAAAACTCCTTTCGCGGCAGATTTCTAAAAAATACTTTAGCTGCCTGTTTTCCACAACAAATCCTCCTATTTTAGATGAAATTGTTTTATTAATTGTAGCAATCGCTTATTATTTTGTCAATTTAATCCCGCTCTTTTAATCAAGTTTTATATTAATAACCAATAAATAAAAGTTGTACTAACAAATAAAAACTGTTTGTTTTTTACAATCTGTTTTTCTATAATGGAAGTATAGGCTTCGATTAGCCCATACCAATTTATAGGGAGGTTTTTTGTATGAATCGATATCCGCACGTATTCCAGCCTATTAAAATTCGAAATATGACTTTGAAAAACCGCATTCAGTATACGCCTATGGTGTGCTGTCTTTCTAATGCGGAGGGTGAGGTCACGAACGAAATGCTCCAGTTTTTAAGCGTTCAGGCAGCTACCGGGGTAGGTGTTGTGACCATTGGAGATACGCAGATTGACCATGAACGAGCTATGTGCTTTTACGGTGAACTAAATGTTCTGCATGACAAATACATTACCGGACTTTCCTTACTGTCGGAAGAAGCGCACCGTTATGGGGCAAAACTCTCCATTGAGCTTGCTCACGCGGGTCGCGGCGGAGTCCCCTCTATGAATGTAAAGCCTGGTTTTGCACCTTCTGATCTACCCATTCCGGGTTGTATGCAGGATTTAAAGGTAATGGATCGTGCTGATATGGATTGGGTGGTCGCAAAATTTGCAGAGTGTACTGCACGTGTTAAGAAGGCAGGGTTCGACATGGTGATGGTGCATAGTGGCCATAACAATTTGCTGGGGCAGTTTTTATCACCCGGCAGTAACCTGCGTACCGATGAATACGGTGGTTCACTAGAAAATCGTATGCGTTTCCCACTTGAGATTTTAAGAGCAGTGCGGCAGGCAGCCGGAGAAGATATGGTTATTGAAATGCGTGTAAGTGGGGATGAAATGACCCGAAACGGCCTGCGTTTTGAAGAAAGCCTAGAGTATGTTCGCCGAGCACAGGATTACATTGATTTAGTGAATTTCTCCTGCGGCAACGTGTTCATGCAGGAAGGCGTAAAGTATTCCGTACCGCTGTATTTACAAGAACATATGCAGAATGTCAAGTTCGCTGCGGCAGCCAAGAAAGTATTACATATTCCCGTTTCTGTGGTGGGTAACATTTACTCCATGGAGGATGCCGAGCAGATTATTTCCTCTGGGCAGGCTGATATTGTAGGCATGTGCCGTTCGTTGATGGCCGACCCCGAGCTAATTCACAAATCCAAAGAGGGAAGAGAAGAAGAGGTTCGTCCCTGTCTGCGCTGTATGGATGGCTGCGGAAAAATCTTCAATGGTCTGCCGGTGCGTTGTGCAGTAAATCCGGTGAATGGTCGCGAATATCGCTACCGTTACATTAAAAAGGCGGAACAGCCCAAAAAGGTTTTGGTAATTGGCGGCGGCCCTGCGGGAATGCAGGCAGCGCAAACACTTACCGAGCGCGGGCATGAGGTTGTACTGTTTGAGCAGGATGGGCAGTTAGGTGGTCTACTGCACGATGGCGGTGCCGTTACTTTTAAGGATTTAATGAGGCAATACACCGCGTGGGATATTCGTATGACTGAAAAGTGCGGTGCAAAGATTTATCTAAACACAAAGGTGACCGCAGAAATGCTAAAGGCAGAAAATGCCGACGCTGTGATTGTGGCTACCGGCTCTTCGTTCCTTAGACCCAATATTCCCGGTATTGACGGCCCGAATGTGAAGATGCTACGCAATGTGGAGCGAGAAAAGGCCGAAGTAGGGCAGAAGGTAATTGTGTGCGGCGGCGGACTTTCCGGTGTGGAGTGTGCGGTGAGTCTTGCCCGTCAGGGAAAAGACGTCAGTGTAATCGACCGGATTCCCGAAGCCGATTTCTGTAAGGAGATGTTCTCTATTACTCGAACTGCTCTGTTTGATGAAGTGAAAAAATATGGCGTCAGATTGATTGGCGACAGAAAAATCGTCAGCTTTACCGAGCAGGGTGTGGCTACTGAAGGTCTTAGAGGGGAAGAGCAGGAATTCTTTGCAGATACCTGCATCATTGCTATGGGTCTTAAATCCGAAAATGGATTGTTCAGTCAGCTACAGGAAGAACTCTCTATTCCGGTATATGCTGTTGGTGACTGCAGTTCGGTGGGAACGGTAAGAAGCGCAAATTTTGACGCATTTAACATTGCCGTGGAACTGTAAAGAATAAGATTGGTAAGACTAAATGCCTGCATGAATCTTTTTTCATGCAGGCAGTCTTTTAAATCAGAAAACATCAGCTCTGCCACTGCAAGTGATTCCGTATAGCATATGTTTAGGAGTATGAGTGGCTGAGAAATTGCTGGAAGAAGAAATTTTGTTGTTTCTTGAGATGTTTGCGGAAAGAGAATAGTATAAGGTTAATTTCACTCACTAGCTAAACGGATGATCATAACTATTATTATAGGGTTGTGGTAAATCCACCGTCTACGCTGATGCTCCAGCCGTTGATATAGTCAGAGGCATGGCTGGCCAAAAACACTGCTGCGCCCATTAAATCGTCTAAATCGCCCCATTTGCCAGCGGGAATACGGTTTGTAATCTTATTGTAGAAATTGGGGTCTGCACGTAACTCTCGATTCACTTCGGTTGCCAGAAAACCGGGGCTGATTGCGTTGGTTTGAATGTTATATTCCCCAAGCTCGTTGGCAAATACTTTGGTAAGTCCCAGAACACCGTGCTTCGCTGTGGTATAGGGCGGGCATTTTTTGTCCGCGGTATAAGAAAGAGCAGAACCAATGTTGATGATTTTTCCGCTTTTTTGCTCCATCATTATCTTCGCAACAGCATGGCTTAAATAATAAACTGCGTTCAAATCAACGTCGATGCACTGCTTCCAAGCCTTGTCGGGGTAATCGGGAAATTCATGAAAGCTGCTGACACCTGCATTGTTTACTAGAATATCAATTTTACCATATTCCCGAAGGCAGCCTTTTACCACGCTTTCAATGTAATTGGGGTCGGTGAGATCCCCCTGAATAAAAGCGGCTTTTTGACCCTGTGCTTCAATTAGTTCTTTTATTTCGTTTGTATCTGGGGTAAAGTGCGGAATATATAGGTCGGCACCCGCCTTGGCAAATGCCGTAGCATATGCCATCCCAAGGCCCATGTTGGCACCCGTAACAATGGCTACTTTCCCTTTTAGGCTAAAGTAATCCATAGAAAAGCGATTCAGCTGCTCATTCATATTTGATTCCTCCCTGTTATTAGGCGGCCAGAGCCGATTAGGCCCCAGCCGCAAAACATTTTTGATTATTACTTTTTCAAAAGCTCCAACGATGTTGCCGCAATCCCTTCGGGATCCATACCATAATAGTGATACACAGAGTCGGAGTCGCCCAAAATAGCAAATTCATCCGGCAGCCCGATCCTTCGGAACTTACCGCTAAAGCCTGATTCTAGCAGGGTTTCTGCTACGGCTCCGCCCAAGCCGCCATTGATGGAATGCTCTTCAACCGTAACAATCACCCCGGTTTCTTTTGCACACTTGATAAGCATTTCAGTATCAAGCGGCTTAATGGTATGCATATCGATGACACGGGCAGACACCCCGTGCTTTTCTTTCAGAATTTTTGCACCCATCATAGACCAGTACACACTAGAGCCAGCCGAAATAATGGTCAGATCGCTGCCCGGAATGGTTTCAATCGCCTTGCCAAATTCATACTCATAATTGGTGTCGGCGTACACATTTGGCGAACCTCCGCGGTCAATGCGGATAATCATGGGCCCCTGAAAGTCCATGGAACGGCGAATCGCCTTGCAGCATTGGTCAGCGTCAGCGGGAACTTCAATTGTCAGGTTGGGAATCGCGCGGTACAGCGCTAAATCTGCCACACAGTTGTGAGTCGGCCCGCCGCCGGCAGTAACACCCGCGTGTGTTCCAATCAGCCGCACATTTACGTCATTGTAGGCAATATCCGTGTGAATTTGATCCGCTGCCCGCAGGGGTAAGAACGGCCCAAATACTTGAGAAAACACGATTTGGCCTGAAAGTGCAAGTCCTGCAGAAGCGCCAACCTGATTTGGTTCCGCAATGCCAAAGTTAAAGCAGCGCTGCGGATATTTTTGAATGAGTTTACCGGCACTGGAAGATGGCGCTACGTTGTCTGAATAAGTAAAGACAAAATCCAGCCCGTCATCTGCCATACGCAGCAGCTCTTCGCCGTAAGCCTCACGGGCATTACTCAGCATTTGGTCAAAATCAAAAGTGCTCTGAACAGCCATTTATCTCACCCTCCTGTTTCTTTCTACGGATTCTAGCGCTTGCTCCAGCTGCTCTTTGGCAATTCCGCCGCCGTGCCATTTGTAGCTGTTTTCCATAAAATCAACGCCTTTGCCTTTTACCGTATTCGCAATGATAAAGATCGGCTTGCGCTGATATTCTGGTTCAGCCGGGGGAAGGCTTTGTAGCACCTCGCATACCTCATACATATTGTTTCCGTTGATTTCCCGCACGTCCCAACCGAAGGCCTCCAGCTTTTTATCAAGCGGATCAAGGTTCATAACAGTTTGAGTAAAGCCAGTCATCTGAACATGATTTCTATCTACAATTGCAACGAGGTTTCCCAACCGAAAATGCCCCGCAGCCATAATGGCCTCCCAATTGCTGCCTTCATCCATTTCTCCGTCGCCGACAATAACAAAGGTTCTCCAGTTCTTTTTCTGCTTGCGGGCACCCAAAGCAAGCCCAAGAGCAATGGGCAGGCCATGCCCCAGAGAGCCGGCGGAGGCTTCAATTTCCGGCAAATATTTGCGGTTGCAGTGCATCCCGAATTTTGAGTCGCATAGGCACTCGAAATGTTCCACCATATAATCCTGTGTGTACATTCCTAAATCCGAAAAAATGGTGTATAACGTTTCACTGCAATGGGCCTTTGATAAAATCAGCCGATCGCGGTCTTCCCATTTGGAGTTTTTAGGATCATAACTCATATAGTTGTAGTAGAGTGCCACAGCTACCTCTACCATAGAAAGCTCGCCCCCCAAATGACCCATACCAATGCGGTAGATGAAGTTGAGAAGATCTTTGCGGATTTTCACACTCTTATCCTCTAGTTTTCGAACCAGTTCCATATCAACACTTGTTTGATACATAAAAAGCACTCCTTTCAGTGTTTATTCACCCTCAATTTGATTGCAACGAATGAGGATTTTCGGATATTTACCAGAAATCTGTGCGCGGAACGCTTCTTCCGCATCATCAATGTCGTACACCTGTGAGATGAAGTCGTTGAGCTGCATTCTAGGAAGAATCTGTGCGGCACGTGGGAACGCGTAGGGTGCCACATAAAGTCCAGAGATGGTCAACTCGTGAAAATAGCAATATTGATACAGATTCAGGGGCATTTCATAGGTGTTGGGGTACATGGCGGCATAAATCAACTCGCCACCTTTTGCGGTAATTTCCGGCAGAGGAAGCACCGCTTTTGTAGAGCCAGAGCAGTCGATCACCACGTCGTAGCCACGGCCTTCAGTCAGTCGCATCGATTCCTGAACGACATCCTGCGTGGAGGGATTAATCGTATGATCGGCACCGAATTTTTCAGCCAGCGCACGCCGTTCTGCAATGGGTTCAATCAAGGTAAGGGAGGTAGCCCCCATCATTTTAACGGCTTGCAGTGAAAGCAGTCCGATTGGCCCGCCGCCGCAGATTGCCACACGCTGACCGATTTTCATGCTGATTTTATCCATCAGCCGTACCGCAATGGAAACCGGCTCGAGCAGGCAGCCTTGCTTCAGGCTAACGTCATCCGGTAGCTTATAGACTTGGGATTCATGCCATACGATGAATTCCGACATGCCTGGGCGGTTGTAGTCCCCGCCGTGCTCACAAAACTGCTGCTGACCGTTTTGGCAGTAGTAACAGGTGCCGCAGAATTTTAGGAAATTTCCCGCAACGCGGTCGCCTATCTTCAGCCCTTTTTTTACTGCTTTCTTGCCCAGAGCTACAATTACACCAGAGACCTCGTGTCCGATGCCAAATGGTGGTTCCCAGCCAAAGATGTTTTCTACCAGATGCGGGTCGGAGCCGCAGATGGCGCAGTAAGCAACCTTAATCTTAACATCCTCATCGCCCAGTGGTTGCTCGGGGATGTCTAGCACCTGTACCTTGCCACGGGTTTCTTCATTGGGGTCGCGCAGACTGCCTACTTTAACAACGGTAACTGACTTCATAAAAAAACCTCTCTTTCCTATCATTCAGACATTTCTTCTGTAATAAGGCCGTCACGCACGGCGATTTTATGTTGAATTTCTGCAACACGTTCTTCGGTCAGCTGATAAAAAGTCGCAAAAATTATAAATGTTATCACCATGACAATACAAGGAAGGATAGAGGACATCATTCGGATGCCTCCCAAGGCTTCTGCGGTTTGGATTGCATTCGGCACATATTTTACATGGTCCAGAATCATTGTGGGAATTACTCCACCAATCGTCATGGAAAACTTCAGTCCCAGACCAATTAGTGTCATTACAATTGCGGTAAGGCGGCGGCCTGTGTTCAGGTCGGCATACTCTACTGCATCAGTAATAATTGACCACAAGATTCCCATTAAAATGCCGTAGCCAAAGGAACTTACTCCACGCGAAATCATCATCATGCCAATACTGCCCGCAGGTACAAACCACAGCATTCCTGCACCTATGGCCCCTAGTGCCAGCCCTAGCAGAACGGTGCCTTTCTTTTTTATTTTGCGGCACAAGGCTGGAACAAACGGCACCCCTGCGACAGAAGGCAGCACGTTCATCATAGAAAACCAAGCGACCAAATCGGGACGTTGTGCAAAGTAGGTCATGTAATAAACACCAGAGGAGGACTGAATGGTATTAAACCCATAAACACCAAAGAACAGCAAAAATAGAATAACGCCGGGTTTATTGTGGCTAACCTGATGAAGAACGTCTTTTAAGCCAGCTTTTTGTTCGTGGGAGTGAACAGGGATGCGCTCCGTAACCGTTCGATAGGCGTAAAACAAAAGTGCTACCATAATCACAGCCATGCAGGCGGTAGTGAGCATATAGCCGCGTGCCAGAGTCATGTATTGAGAAAAGAACCCGCTAAGTAGTGGAATGGCGAGTGCTACAACTACGCCGCCGCTTTGGGCAAACATCATACGCATTGTTTGTAGCTTCGTACGTTCATCGGGATCCGCAGTCATAATAGAAGAAAGCGATATGTAAGGTTGAATAATGACAGTGTATAAAATGTTCAGTAAATTGTAAGTGATATAAGCCCATGCGAGCTTCCCGGCATAGCTTAAATCTGGCACTGTGTAGGCCAGTACCGCCATCACGCCGAATGGAACTGCACCATAAATTAAATACGTTTTGTATTTGCCGTGTTTGGGGTTCAGCCTTTCGGCGATGGTTCCCATTACCGGGTCTGCAAACGCGTCAAAAAAGCGAGACAGCAGGAACATGAGCGCCACGTCTTTCACTTTTAAACCGAAAATATCGGTGTAGAAAAACGTAATATACATCATAATGCATTGGAATACGAGGTTCATAGCGAAATCCACCAGAGAATATCCTGCCATTTCTTTGCGAGGAAGCTTGTAATACCCAGGCTGGGGGCCGGTTTTTTGCCAGGGCTCGCTTTGCTCTTTGGGTGGCGATATGCTTTGGTTCATATTAAAAACCATCCTTTCTCCCTTTGAGTTTTCAGTAGAACTGTGTGTGGTGGCAGATAAAATCGATGGAAAGAGTCGCTCTATTTTCAGTATATTAAAATAAAAAAATTAAACAATGTTTCAAATGGACGTACAAATGTTACATAAAGTCCTCTAAAACGAGGGTTGAATCTTATTTTTTGTTTGTGAAATAGTAAGCGTTATTTAAAATCACGAAAGGTTGCAATGGATTGAGCGGAAGGACAAGCGAGTTTATCGGATTGATTTAAAATCAATCTTTCATAAAGACCTGTTTTTGTTTTATTTGTCTAGCCTAAAAATTATTGTAATGACATGAATTTTATGGTACAGTCTGAACAAAGAAAATGGAATAAAGATCAAAATGAAAAAGCCGGTTTCTGGAAGCAAAAAACCAAAGCAATCGAATGCACAGGCAAACGGTTGCTTTGGTTGGCTCTGGAACGGGAGGAGAGAAAAGAAATGTATCATCAAAAGCAGTTACTGCTTTATAATTCCACGCTGACCAAACTACCCATGCTTTCCAGTGACTTAACGGTGAATTACATAGAAATGCTTGACAGCAGTTGCGTGGAGTTTCCTCATACACACTTGGATTATGAAATTTATTACTGCCTGGAGGGGGTTCTAAACATACAGGTAAAGGACACACGACTATCTCTTGAGGCAAACCATTTCGTGCTAATTTCTCCCGGATGTATTCACGGTTCTATTTATGAGCCGAATCGTGCCAAGAAATATTTTGTGTTTGTTTTTAATATTCCTAACCCGCAGGGTTTTAAAAAAAGTGAAGTAGTTGAAAAAAGTTTTTTTGAATTGTTTCATCAATGTTTTCTTCCTGATTCCTTTTTCCATGGAAAAGATAGAAATCACTGCCGCCGGTTAGTAGAAGCAATGAACCTTGAACTAGATGAGCGCAAGTACGGCTGGGAGCTTATGATGCGTAACCATTACCTCAATTTTATCATTGGGGTACTTCGCAATCTGATTCCGACCACACCAGCCGTCAAAGAAAATGAATTCGGCAATAACCTGGCCATTGAGATAACAAAATTCATGCACAATAATTATGATAAAAATATTACATTGCAGGATGTAGCAAATGCAATTTATGTAACGCCCCGCCATGTCAGTAGATTATTTTTGGAATATTTCGGGCAGAGTTTTCAAAAGACTTTAAGTATTTACCGCGTAAATTACGCGAAAAATTATCTACTTGATACAGACTATTCGATTGAAAAAATCGCAGGTCTTGTGGGCTTTGCGAGTGCGCAAAGTCTGTACAAACTGTTTCGGGAGCTGGAAGGAATCTCTATTTCAGAATACCGAGCTCAAAATCACAGCAATAAGTAGTAGAATTGCATTCGTGTATCAAAGGAATATTTTAATATGCGAATTGATGAAAAAAAGTATGATAAATAGCTGTATCATTGAATGTGTAGATAGAGCTTTAGTCTTGTACACGGGTCGCTTCTTGACAATAGGAGTATCTTCGCTATTCGTACAATTTTAGTTACCTGTTTGAAGATTTTGGTGCAGGTCTGCAATTCACAGACCATTAGAGAATAAGACTAATATCATTTAGTAAGAAATAGAAGAGTTAGTTTTTAAGAGAAAGGATACAGCGTGATTGCCGTATCCTTTCTCTATTAATTCTTAACGGGGACTTATAGCACTAGCATAGCGATGAGTATTTCAGTGGTTAAAAATGAAGATTTAAAATAATAGATTGACAAAAATCAAAGAGCCCCCTACAATTAGACTGAACGTCAGTCTAATTGTAGGGGTAATTATATGCGAATAGTTAAAGATGCCGATGTGCGTAAAAATGAAATATTAGATGTCGCTGAAGAGCTTTTTCATAATAACGGGTTTGATAACACAACAATAAGTGCAATCATCGAAAAAGCCGGAATTGCGAGAGGGACGGTATACTATCATTTTAAATCAAAAGAGGATGTTCTAAACGCTCTTATCGAGCGACATTGCGAGAGGCTGTTAGAGGATGCAATGCAAATTGCGAAGGATACCAGCATTCCGGTGATGGAACGCCTCGTTCAAACCCTTATGGCTATGAATGGAGAGAAGAATGGAGCGCCAAGCGTACTTACCCAGCAAATGCACAGGCCGCAAAATGCGTTATTACACCAGAAAACCCACCAAACCATGCTGGAGGGTATTCCACTAATCCTGATGCCAATTATAGAGGACGGCATACGGCAGGGTTTATTCAATACGCCATACCCTTATGAGAGCTTAGAAATGATAGTCGCACATGTGAATACTGTTTTCGATGATTATTCTGAAAAACTCACTCAGGAAGAACTGCACAAAAGAGTGAAGGCATTTATATTTAATTTGGAACGAATCTTTGGAGCGGAAACAGGAAGCTTTTACAGTATAAAAACACTATTTCATATGGAGGGTGGTGCGGATGAATAAAACCAGAAACAATTCTTTTCTAAAATTCGGGATGCTTTGCTCCGGCGCTTTTATCGCTGCAATAGGCAACGGAATTAGCTCTTTTGGTCTGGGAGTATATGTATTTCAGCAAACGGGGCTTGCGTCCTCCAGCACACTAATTACCCTGCTCGCTTTTTTGCCGGGACTGTTGCTTACTCCTTTTGCAGGGGTACTTGCTGATAGATACGATCGTAGGCTTTTAATGATTCTTGGGGATGGCCTCTCTGCTTTTGGGCTAATATATATCCTAATTTGCATGATGATGGGAGAAGCACAGGTTTGGCAAATCGGAATTGGAGTAACGATTAGTTCCATTTTTTCTTCCCTTATGGAACCCTCGTTTAAAGCAACGGTAACAGACCTTTTAACTGAGGAAGAATATTCAAAAGCCAGTGGCCTTGTGCAGCTCAGTGGCGCTGCAAAGTATTTAATATCACCACTCATAGCCGGTTTTCTTCTAACGGTTTCTGATGTAAAGCTTTTGCTTGTTATTGATATCTGTACCATTTTTATCACGGTGACAGTAACCACTATTGTTCGAAAAGGTCTTATTTCGAAGGATATGGTTGCAGGTGAATCCTTTCGAACAGAGATAAAAACAGGAATGAAAGCACTGACCAATAATAAGGGTGTATTTGCACTGGTGCTGTCTGGAATCGGAATTTCTTTCTTCCTGGGCTGTGTGCAATCTCTTTATACGCCTTTGATTCTTGGGTTTGCCGACAGCTCGGTGCTTGGTTTTTCCACTACCGTTTCCGCGTCTGGTATGCTGGTAAGCAGCCTTATTCTGGGAATGATAGCCGTAAAGAAAAACTTCACCAAGGTGCTATCTATATCACTTTTTCTTGCAGGAATATTCATGGCAGGCTTTGGCCTTCGTGAAAATATTGTATTGATTTGTATTTTCGGTTTTCTGTTTTTCTCTATGCTTCCCTTTGCAAATATGAGTCTGGATTATTTGATTCGCACCAATATTTCAAATGATGTACAGGGTCGGGTTTGGGGGCTGATTGGCATCATCTCGCAGCTTGGCTATGTGCTTGCCTACGGCCTTGTAGGGCCACTTGCCGATTTTGTTTTTATCCCCATGCTTACACCCAATGGAATCCTCTCCAGTAGTGTGGGTAAGCTTATTGGTACAGGAACCGTTCGGGGGATTGGGCTTTTAATTATACTAGCCGGGTTCTTACTTTCTGTAACAGCGATTCTTTTGTATCGTATTCCATCGATTCGAAGATTAGAAAAAAGAGGTGAAGTATGTACCGAAAACTAATTGCAAATGATTTTAAAAAGAGTAAGCTCATCTCGATTACAATCACGGCTTTTATTTTACTCGCGGCACTGCTTACTTCTCTTGCGGCAATCCTCTCCGTGAGCCTGTTTACCTCAATTAATGGTATGATGGAGAATGCAAAGACAAGCCACTTTTTGCAAATGCATTCGGGTGAAATAAACATGCAGAAGCTTTCCTCTTTTGCAGAAGAGCAGAACAATGTAGAAGATGTTCAGGTCTTACCTTTTTTAAATATAGAGGGGACTCAAATTAAAATTGGTGCAAATTCTCTCGCGGGTTCCATTCAAGATAATGGACTTTCTGTGCAAAGCGAACGCTTTGACTTTCTGCTGGGGTTAGATGGAACTAAGTTACAGCCCAATGAGGGTGAGATTTACGTTCCCATCTATTATTACAAAAGTGGTCAGGCAAGCATTGGTGACCGTGTTGTAATCCATGGGGTAGAATTTCAGGTAGCTGGATTTTTAAGGGATTCACAGATGAATGCTTCCATGATTTCATCCAAACGTTTTCTGGTGAATCAAGCGGATTTTGAAAGAGTGAGAGAATACGGGAAGCTGGAAAATCTAATCGAGTTTCGTCTAACAGAGCCTTCTGCTGCATCAGCACTGGAAGCGGCGTATCTTTCTGCGGGGCTTCCCGCAAACGGGCCGCCAGCTATCACCTATTCACTGTTTAAAATGGCTAACGCAATAGATGATGGGATTATGATTGCAATACTTATTCTGGTTAGTGCCCTTGTAATTATTGTAAGCTTTTTATGTATCCGTTTTACACTGCTTGCCAAAATAGAAGAGGATTACCGGGAAATTGGTGTGCTAAAAGCGATTGGAATAAGAACCCGTGGCATCAAACAGCTTTATCTTGTCAAATATGGTGCTCTTGCAGGGGCTGCCTGTATAGCTGGATTTTTCGTTTCACTATTTGCAAAAGAGCCTTTCTTAACCAATATGCGTTTGTATATGGGTGAGACTGGTGGAGCACAGCTTGGCATTGTATTTGGAATGCTAGGTGCATTGCTTATATTTGGCGTTGTAATGCTGTATGTGAATGGCGTTTTACAACGTTTTAAACGAATCTCAGCGGCGGAGGCAATTCGTTTTGGAGCACCACAGGAAAAATCGAAAGTCACAAAAGGCTTGCGGTTATCTGGTAATCGAATATTCTCACCCAACGTTTTTCTTGGCGTGAAGGATGTTCTGTTGCGCAAGAAGCTATATGTTACCATGCTCTTTGTGTTAATTATTTCTTCGTTTCTTATGATTGTGCCGCAGAATATCTACAACACAATTGCTCAGCGGAATTTTATGACTTACCTGGGCATAGGTGAATGTGATATGCGTATCGATGTTCAACAGACGGATCACATTACGGAAAAAACAGAACAGCTTGCTAGCCTTATGGCACTTGATTCATCGATAAAAGAGTACACCGTACTAACGAGCTATATGTTTGATATGCGCATGGCGGACGGTTCTGCTTCCAAACTCAAGGTGGAGCTTGGCGACCATTCTAAATTCCCAATTGCATATTCAAACGGCAGAGCGCCACAAGGTGAGGCTGAAATCGCTGTCTCTAAACTAGTTGCAGATGACAAAAAACTCAACCTGAATAACAAAATTACCTTGATGGTGGATGGCAAAGAAAAAGCCCTTACCGTATGCGGTATCTATTCCGACATTACAAACGGCGGTAAGACGGCAAAGGCTGTTTTTAATACAAAAGATGATAGTATACTATGGAGTATTATTCCGGTAAGGCTTCAAAATGGAGTGAACGTAAGTGGGAAAGTGACAGAATATAAAAATTCCTTTTCTTTTGCTAAGGTAGCAGACATTAACGAATACATTAGCCAATCTTTTGGCGGTATTATAAGTGCGGTACAAAAGGTCTCCTACGCGGCTATCGCTGCTGCCGCGGTACTCACGATGCTGGTGACGCTTCTGTTTCTGAAAATGCTGCTTACAAAAGATCGTTACTCCATTGCGGTGCTCAAATCCCTCGGGTTTAAAACAAGGGATATTCGTATTCAGTACCTAGCAAGGGTCTTTGTAGTTTTAGCCATTGGTGTATGTATCGGTACAATGTTAGCAAACACACTAGGTGAGCTAGTTGGCGTTGGGCTCATTGCATCCTTTGGGGCATCCTCATTTCGTTTTATGGTAAACCCGATGTTTGCTTATCTGTTTTCACCCGTCTTACTGTTGGCTAGTGTGGGCGTTGCAACGTGGTTAAGTGTGTCCGGTATTTCCACACTTAAAATACCGGATTTTATTAAGGAGTAGCTTATGAAGAAAATAATCAGCGGCAAAGGCATTGTGAAAACATACGGTAAAGGGAAGAAAACAGCCAACGCCTTAAATCATGTGGATATTGATATTTTTGCTGGAGAATTTATTGCGGTGATGGGACCGTCAGGCTGTGGAAAATCGACATTGCTGTTCGCATTGAGTGGGACCGATACCATTAACGGTGGTACAATTACCTTTGATAGTCAAGAGCTCTCAAAGCAAAGCGAAGATGAGCTCGCTGATATACGCAGAACACAAATGGGCTTTGTGTTCCAGCAGCCAACTATGCTAAAAAACTTAAATGTTTTGGATAATATTATTCTTTCCAGCTTGCAAGAGCAGAGAGGGAAAGCAAAGCCAATTCTCAAGAAAGCAAAAGCGCTGATGCAAGAAACGGGTATATCTGGGCTGGAAGACAGAGATATTACAGAGGTCTCCGGTGGTCAGCTTCAGCGTGCAGGAATTTGCCGCGCGTTAATGAATGAACCACAGATTTTATTTGCGGATGAGCCGACCGGTGCGCTGAATTCGAAATCTTCGGATGAAATTATGGGGCTATTTTCGGCCATCAATAAAGAGGGCACCGCAATTCTGTTAGTAACTCACGACGCAAGGATGGCATCCCGAGCCGAACGAGTTCTATTTATGAAGGACGGAAAGCTGGAGTCAATGCTTTCTTTGGGGAAATATGATGGACACAATATGGAGAATAGAATCAATCAAATTCGTTTAAAGATGCGTGATTTCGATATATAGCCTCTTTAAAATTGGAATAAAATTAATATCGCTAAAAGCAATATAAGCTTTTTAGCTCTATAACAAAACCCGCATGGCTACGAAAACCATGCGGGTTTTCTTATGCTGTGCAACACAGGTTTTGGAGGAGATTAAAATGCATAACTATATTATAAAAATCGCCTCCTAATTTATTATGTAATATACTCATAAATTTGAAATATTTTTTTGAATATTTGGTTGATTTATTGTTTAATAGCAGGTAAAATATATGTAATATTATGGTATATCGTGTCACATAAATATTTGTGTCATTGGATAATACTTCATTTAAAGAATAAAACAATCATTCTGCAAAGAAAGGAAGGGGTTTATGGAAACTTATTTGGCTCATATTACAGAAATTGATGGTGTAAAAGTAGAGCAGACCATAGCAGAGCATTCCTTCCATGTGGCAAATTATGCTGCCGAAAATCTGAAGGGAATGGGGCTTTTTTACACAGCCTATCTGGCTGGCCTTTTGCACGATATGGGTAAGTGTACCGCTAAATACCAGCAGTACCTAGCAAAGGCGGCAGCAGGGGAAGATGTAGTACGCGGCAGTGTGAATCACACCTTTTGTGGGTGCATTTATTTGATGCAAAAATACCATGTAGGTAAGCCACAGGGAATGGGTACAGTTACCTGCGAGCTGCTGGTCTATGCCATGGGCGCTCACCATGGCCAGTTTGACTGCGTAACATTGCAAAACACCAGTGGATTTGAGCACCGCTTAGAAAAAGACCCGAATGAGATTGGGTATGAAGAAGCGGTAAATGCCTTTTTGCTAGAATGTGTATCAGCAGAAGAAATTGATCGCTACTTTTTATTGGCACAGCAGGAAGTTACCGCTTTGTTTGAACAGATTCGAACTCGTTTTAATAAAAAAAGAACGCAGGTTTGCTTTTCTATGGGGTTAGCCGCTCGCATGCTTTTGTCGGCTGTGATTGACGGAGACCGCAGAGATACAGCGGAGTTTATGACGGGAACGCGACTGGATTACCGCAGTGGAACCAGTGAATTTTGGGCGGAACAAATCGCATATTTTGAAGATAAACTCTTACAGCACGACTCTCAAACACCGATTAATATGGCAAGAAGTAGTTTCTCAGATCAGTGCCGCGGTTTTGCTACGCAGCAAGGTGGTGGAATCTACCGCTTAACTTTGCCAACGGGAGCTGGAAAAACATTATCCTCCCTGCGCTATACACTTCACCATGCAAAACAATTTGGCAAAAAACGAATTCTGTTTGTGATTCCTCTATTAAGTGTTTTAGAGCAGAATAGTGCCGTGATTCGAGATTACATAAAAGACAAAGCCAGCCTAACGGAGCACCACTCCAATGTGGTGAATGTATTTGATAATTTGGATGAATTAAACCAGTACCAGCTATTAACAGAGACTTGGGACTCTCCCATTGTGATTACAACGCTGGTACAGTTTTTGAATACCCTTTTTTCGAACAAGACAACGGCAGTACGCCGAATGGGCGCATTATTGGAATCGGTAATTGTGATAGATGAGGTGCAGTCATTGCCCAAAAGAGCAATGAATCTGTTTACCATGGCACTTAATTTTTTGGTATACGATTGCGGTGCAACCGTAGTATTATCTTCTGCAACCACCCCTTGCTTTGATGAAACGGATTTTCCACTGCTTTATACAAGCCCAAGCGAAATTGTGCCGCACCAAAAAGAGCTTTTTGGTGTATTTAAGCGCACTGAAATAATAGATAAAACATCTCCCTATGGGATGGCGGTGGAGGAGCTAGCCGATTTTTCAGCAGAGGTATTTGCCCAGGTAAATTCTTTATTGCTGATTTGTAATACCAAGGAAAGTGCATTTAAGCTGTATACAGAGCTGTGCAATCGCTTGGAAGATTGCACAGTGTTTCATCTTTCCACAGCCATGTGTATGGCGCACCGAACTGATACCCTGAAAAAAATTAATGCCGCGTTGAAAAATCGAGAAAAGATAGTCTGTGTATCCACTCAGCTGGTAGAGGCCGGAGTAGACTTTTCGTTTGAAAGCGTCATCCGTGTTGCGGCGGGAATTGATAATATTGCGCAGGCAGCAGGGCGCTGTAACCGCAATAATGATTTTGGAGGAATACGCTCTGTTTATATTGTTAATTTAAAACTAGATGCGGAAAAGCTGCAAATGCTGCAAGAAATTGCGACAGCGCAGCGCTGCTCTATGCAGGTATTGCAACAATTTAAAGAAAACCCAGAACACTTTGAACAAGATTTGCTCAGTGAGAAAAGCATTTCCGAGTATTATCAGTTCCTATTTAACGATGCGGATATTAAGGGGAAGTTTGGATTCCCACAGAAGCTGGAGGATGGCTCAACGGAGAATCTGTTTGACCTGCTTGCGGCAAATGAGCGCCATACCCAGCGACCGGAATATAAGGGCAAGTATTTTATGAATCAGGCATTTTTAACCGCAGGGAGCTTGTTTAAAGTGTTTGATGAAAACACGATTGACGTTATCGTGCCCTATAACGACGAAGCGAAAGAGCTGATTGCAGACCTGTTTTCTCAAAAATCTGCTTACAGCGGTGCCTTTTTAAAACGTTGCATTGAGAAAGCAAAGCCCTATACCATCCAAATCTTTCACTATCAGAATGAAAAGCTGAGAGAGTACGGTATGCTCTCGTATACTCAAGATAAGCGTTTTACAGCTCTAAACGAGCAATGCTACCATAGCAAAATAGGTCTTGTCATAGAGAACTTTATTTTTTGAGGAGGGAATTTGGGTGCAGCATAAAAATAGTGTGGAGTTCGAAGTCTTTGGAGATTACGCTCTGTTTTCAGACCCAATTACTCGCGTGGGAGGCGAAAAATTCACGTACCAGGTGCCAACCTATGAGGCACTGAAAGGGATACTGCACAGCGTTTTTTGGAAGCCCACGTTGATTTGGGTAATCGATTCGGTGCGGGTTATGAACCAAATTCAAACAGAGACAAAGGGAATCCGGCCAATTAAGTACCAGCATGGCCCCAACGAAACCGCTAACGATTTATCATATTACACGTACCTAAAGGATTGCCGGTACCAGGTAAGAGCACATTTTATATGGAACGAAAACAGGCCGGAGCTGGAAGGGGATCGCAACGAAAACAAGCACCACAACATCGCAAAGAGAATGATTGAGCGTGGCGGTAGGCGCGATGTTTTTATGGGAACAAGGGAGTGCCAAGCGTATGTAGTGCCTTGTGTTTTTGGTGAGGGTGCCTCTTTTTACGACAGCACACCGCAGCTTGACTTTGGCCTGATGTACCATGGAATCACCTATGCAGACGAAGCGTACTCCGAGCAAACCAAAGGGATGCTTACGGTGCGATTATGGCGCCCGGTTATGAAGAATGGTGTGATTGATTTTCTTACCCCACAGGAATGTCCTCACCATCGCCCTGTTCGAGAGATGGCAATGAAGCCCTTTGGAATGGAAGAACGGAACTTCACTCCAATAGAATCTGAGGTGGTTTAAATGGCATGGATGAATACGCTCTACAAGACCTATGAATCAAACAAAGAAATGGCTGGCAAGCCAACACAGGGTGCACCGCTTTCTCTGGTAGCCCATATGACGGCGAACGCACAAATCGAGATATGGATTGATCTGAATGGTGAGTTTCGTGGTGTTTATTCCATTCCCAAAGAGGATGCAAAAACAATCATTCCGGTAACGGAAAGCTCGGCCTCACGTTCAAGCGGTGTGGCACCTTACGCTTTGTGCGATATGCTCCCCTATGTTGCAGGGGATTTTGGGGGATATATATCATCTCAAAAGGAGAAAAAGAAAGCGGAAGAAAAATTTGAGAAATACCTTTCCGCACTCAAGGATTGGGTCGATTCGCCCTTTACGCACCCCAAGGTGCAGGCAGTTTATGCCTATACTGCAAAGCGGCAGATGACCCAAGATTTAATCAAATCTACGCTTCTGGAAGCGGAAAATGGAGAACTGCTCAATAAAAAAATAAACGGTAGTGTTTATGAAAAAGCACTGGTACGATTTCGAGTGCTTGGTACTCAGCCAGACGCTGTGTGGGAGGATGAATCGCTGTTTCAAAGCTATATCAAATATTACGCATCCTATCAGTCAGGAGAAAAGGACATTTGCTTTGTAACGGGGGAAATCGATGTTATATCTGTGAATCACCCCAAGGGAATAGTGGCCGCAAACTATGGTGCGAAGCTCATTTCTTCCAACGATAAAACCAATTATACCTTTCGCGGGCGCTTTACTACTTCTGGTGAAGCTTGTGCTGTTGGGTATGAGGCGACGCAAAAAGCACATAGTGCATTAACCTGGTTAGCCGCTCGCCAGGGTGTAACGGCGGGCATGCAGAACAAACGAACCTATATTTGCTGGAACCCAAATGGGAAAGAAGTAATGCAACTTGAAGACCCATTCGGTCTCGTGGATGATGATGCTCCTCGCTCGTATACCGAAGAGGAGTATAAAAAGCGTCTCATCCAAACCTTGCAGGGCTACCGGAATTTACTCGACAATAACGATGATATTGTAGTAATCGCGCTGGATGCCGCAACGACCGGGCGGCTTTCCATAACCTATTACAACGAGCTGAAGGGTTCCGATTATTACGACAGGCTTGCCGCTTGGTACAGCACTTGCCGTTGGTACTTTACTCGATTTACGAACGAGAAAAAACCCTATATTGAGGTGAGGACTCCGCCAAGCAGATTAATTGTGCGGTGTGCGTTTGGTACAGAGCAGGGTAATTTTATAGAAACGAGCGATGAGGTGATGAAAGAACAGTCGCAGCGAATTTTACATTGCATGGTAGACCGGCAGCCGCTGCCGAGAGATATTATGCACGCAGCAGTTCGCCGTGCATCCACACCACTGGCCTATTCAATCGGTAACCGAGAGAGACTTCTTTCCACAGCCTGTGCGCTGGTTGCAAAATATCATCATGATAAATACGAAGGAGTGAGTTACATGGCAATTGATTATGAAAATACAGACCGAAGCTATTTATTTGGCCGCCTGCTTGCTGTGCTGGAACAAGCGGAGCACAGTACGTTTTCAAGGGAAGAAACACGAGAAACCAATGCAATCCGTTTGCAAAGCGCGTATGTGAACCACCCGATGAGCACCTGGCAGATCCTTGAGGAAAAGCTCAATCCCTATTTTCAGCGCATGACACCCGGCTCCAAGCATTTTTATAAAGGCTTAATTGAAAATATTACGGAGAAGCTTTCAGAATCCGGAACGGAACAGCTCAATCGGCCTCTTAATGAATTGTATTTAATTGGTTACTATCTGCAACGGGCAGAATTTAGAAAATATAAATTAAATGAGAACAGCGATAATAAGGAGGCAAAATAAAATGAACATGCTTGAAAACAAAATTGATTTCGTAGCGCTTATTTCTGTAACAAATGCAAACCCCAATGGTGACCCTTTGAATGGAAACCGCCCCCGTACCACGTATACCGGTCATGGTGAGATTTCGGATGTTTGCATCAAGCGCAAAATACGCAACCGCCTACAAGATATGGGAAAAGCGATTTTTGTCCAGTCAGACGAACGCCGGGACGACAGCTTTGGCAGCTTAAGTGAACGTGCCAGCCAAACAATTACTACATATACCTCAAAGGATGACTACGCCGCGCAGGCATGCAGTAAATGGTTCGACGTTAGGGCGTTTGGACAAGTGTTTGCCTATAAAAAGGGCAAGGAGAAGGACGGTGTTTCGGTTGGGGTTCGCGGTCCGGTATCGATTCATCAGGCAGTCAGTGTTTCTCCTGTAGATATTAATAGCATGCAGATTACAAAGAGCGTAAACAGTGAGCCAACGGAAGATGGAAAGAAAAGCTCAGATACGATGGGCTCAAAGCATATGGTGGAATTCGGGCTCTATCAAATCAAAGGTGCCATTAACGTTCAGCTTGCAGAGAAAACTGGATTTACTCAGGAAGATGCGGAGGCCATTAAAGAATGCCTGCGTACCCTATTTATTAACGACACTTCTTCCGCAAGGCCGGACGGAAGTATGGAGGTCGTTCGCCTATTCTGGTGGCAGCATAACAATAAAATTGGCCAGTATTCCTCGGCTAAGGTGCATAACACCGTGCAAGTTACACTCAAAGAGGGGGTTACGTCTCCCCAAAGTGCAGAGGATTATGAAATCACGCTTCTGCCGCTGGAGGGTCTTGAGGCCGAAATCATAGATGGAATATGAAAAGCTACGAGGAAGATGATTTTCTAATGCTGTCGGGCATTCAGCATTTTGCTTTCTGCCGCCGGCAGTGGGCGCTGATTCATATTGAACAGCTTTGGGAAGATAATCTTCGCACGGTTGAGGGCGATTTGCTGCACGCAACATGTCACGACAGCTATTCCTCCGAAAGCAGAAAAGAAGTGTTTATATCAAGAGGAATGCCTATTTTCTCTCGCAGCTTAGGTGCTAGTGGGGAATGTGACATTGTTGAATTCCGCAAATCCTCTAAGGGAATATCCTTGCATGGGCGAACGGGGCTGTATACAGTTTATCCCGTAGAATATAAGCACGGTGAGCCAAAGGATAGCGATGTTGATATTCTTCAGCTTGTGGCACAGGCCATTTGCTTAGAAGAAATGCTTGGCTGTGAAATAAATGCCGGAGCCATTTTCTATGGGAAAGTAAAGCGGCGGCAAAAGGTAGAAATCACAAATGAGCTTAGGGAGCGGGTCAGGGCATTGTTTGCTGAAATGCATAGCTATGTTCAGCGTAGTTATGTTCCTAAGGGGAAATTTACAAAAGCATGTAATGCTTGCTCGCTCAAAAATTTATGTTTACCAAAGCTCTGCAAAATTAAATCCGTAGAAGAGTATTTGGATAAAAACCTTGGAACGAAAGAGGTGGGCCTATGAAAAAGCTTTTAAATACGCTGTATATTACAACGGAAAATGCCTACCTCACGTTAGACGGGGAAAATGTTGTGGTACAAAGTGATGGGAATACTTTAGGCCGGTTGCCACTGCATATGATCGACGGTATTATGGTATTTGGGTATATTGGTGCTAGTCCGGCGCTTATGGGCAAGTGTGCAGATATGAATAAATCACTTGTGTTTTTAAAGCCCAGCGGCCGCTTTTTAGCAAAGGTGACCGGCAAGTCTTATGGTAATATTCTTCTACGCCGAGAGCAGTACCGTGTTTGTGATGATTCTGAGCGCTCACTGGCGATTGCAAAGAACATGATAGCTTCAAAGCTAGCAAACAGCAGTGCTGTTATTAGCCGTGCTGTACGTGACCATGCACTGAGAATTGATACCGAAAAATTTTCTCAGGTTGGTGAAGCTCTACAAAACGGAAAGGTAAACGCTTACCGTGCATTGAATGCTGATTCGCTCCGAGGATTAGAAGGAGAGTGTGCAAGCCTGTATTTCTCCGTCTTTGATGAGATGATATTGCAGCAGAAAGAAGATTTTTATTACAGTGGTCGTTCGCGTCGCCCTCCAATGGATAATGTAAACGCCATGCTCTCTTTTTCGTATAGCCTGCTGACCTCTATGTGTGTAAGCGCACTGGAGGCAGTTGGCCTGGATGCATATGCCGGTGTTTTTCACACAGAAAGACCGGGAAGATGCTCTCTTGCGCTAGATTTGCTTGAAGAATTTCGAGCGCCCTTTGCAGATCGTTTTGTACTGACTAGCATTAATAAAAAAAGCATTTGTGATAAAGATTTTGTATCAAAAGAGAATGGAGGGATTCTTTTAACTGAGGAGGGGCGCAAGAAATTTTTATCTCTATGGCAACAGAAAAAGAAAGAAGAAATAATCCATCCATTTTTACAGGAAAAAGTAGAGTGGGGGTTATTGCCTTACGTGCAGGCAATGCTTTTGGCTAAATATATTCGGGGAGATATTGACGAATATCCTCCCTTTCTTTGGAGGTAGCCGATGCTTGTGCTTATCACCTACGATGTGAATACAGAAGATGCCAAAGGAAGTAAGCGGCTGCGTAAGATTGCGAAAATTTGTGTGAATTATGGTCAGCGCGTACAAAATTCGGTATTTGAGTGCCTGCTCACACCTGCGGAAATAAGTATTGTAAAGAGTCAACTACTTACCGTTATGGATGAAAAGAAAGATAGTTTGCGTATTTATCATCTGGGAAATAATTATAAAAGCCGAATCGAACATTATGGAGCGAAACAAACGTATAACCCAGAGGATTTAATGGTGCTTTAACGCGAACCATAAGTGCCCATGCTTTTACTGGGGGATTCGCACACGAATTTTCGTTTAATAGAGCAAGTTAAAAATGATTACTTGCGAGTTTTTCTTATTATTTTAAACAATACAACTGATTAGAAGAATGTAGTATGAAATAGATTGGTTGTTTTGCAGTCGCCCCTCGCGAGAGGGGCGTGGATTGAAATCTTTTGGTACGGCGGAGGCTGTTGACGCGCATCGTCGCCCCTCGCGAGAGGGGCGTGGATTGAAATTTTGTTGTTTGACGTAGGGACTACTACTTATATAGTCGCCCCTCGCGAGAGGGGCGTGGATTGAAATCCAAGAGGGCGTTTCCGGTCAACGGTGCTTTTGTGTCGCCCCTCGCGAGAGGGGCGTGGATTGAAATGATAAACCGTACATGCTCACTCATAGCAAGCTGCAGTCGCCCCTCGCGAGAGGGGCGTGGATTGAAATTGTTTGCTAGAATCAGAAGTACTTCCGATTTTCTTGTCGCCCCTCGCGAGAGGGGCGTGGATTGAAATAAACTTTACATATTGGGACGATACTTTTGGCATAGTCGCCCCTCGCGAGAGGGGCGTGGATTGAAATTCCTTTAGCATTATATGCCGTGGTGCTACGGCGGTCGCCCCTCGCGAGAGGGGCGTGGATTGAAATTATTTTGGCGGCATGGTTTTATCCGATTTGTTATTGTCGCCCCTCGCGAGAGGGGCGTGGATTGAAATTGTCTTTCCGCTATTTTGATAGCGCTATCCCTGTGGTCGCCCCTCGCGAGAGGGGCGTGGATTGAAATTCATCATAGTCCCTCCATCGTCATGGAGGCGGCGGTCGCCCCTCGCGAGAGGGGCGTGGATTGAAATTAAATCGCTTGTTTTTAACGCGGCCGGAGCTATGTCGCCCCTCGCGAGAGGGGCGTGGATTGAAATCGCACCGTCATTATGGAGTTTGTCGTACCATTTCGTCGCCCCTCGTGAGAGGGGCGTGGATTGAAATTACAATGCGCTGGACAGTGAAGACGTAAACTACGAGTCGCCCCTCGCGAGAGAGGCGTGGATTGAAATTCAACCCCGTCGCAAGGCGGGGCTGAGAAAACGTTACCTATCATACCAGAAAGCAGTGTTGAAAGCGTAAAAAGAAGGTATTGGTTTCAAACCAACACCTTCTTTTTATATAGCGGCAACCTGCAACGTGAGATATAGGAGTAACCACCCTTTTAAATTTCTCTTGCAGCTGTTTCACTTCTCCAATTGCTTTAAACAGAACTAGATACTCGCGTTTATAATCTAGATTGCCGTTTTATGGAAAAAGGTTGCAAAATTGGAAAAAAATGTGGTATCGTTATGAGTACATCAACACTTTACTATTACCATGGAGCTTATAATAAATTAAGCTAGAAAAGGATGGTAACGAAGAGTCTAATGTAAATACTAGTAAAAGAGTGAGGGTTTGCCATGAATGAAAAAGAAGTTTCAGAAATTCGCCGTCGCTTTCGACCCGATAAAAATAATATTCGAAGCATTCGCGGGTGCTATGTGAATAAAGAGGGTGAAATGATTTCACAATTAAATCAGTCCCTTGCGCTGATGCCACAAGAAGAAGCGGAGAACTGCATATCTATTTTAAAGAAAACTCTTTCCGGTACGCTGAATAAGAACCTGCTAAATATTGAGTTTTCCACACAACAGGTAGTAGACAGTGAAGAACACCGTTTGCTGATGGCGTTAAAGGACTCGTCGCTTAAGGATGAGGAGGTAATTGAGCAATTCTTTCAAAAAGTAATTCAGTCCGTTCAAATGGACGAGAATTATTTGATCCTTTTGACCCATGATACGTATGACGTTCCTTTTCGCTCTAAAGATGGAGAACGGCAGGACGACAATTCCTCCGAAGTGTATTCTTACATTCTTTGCAGTGTGTGCCCCGTTAAGCTTACGAAACCAGCACTGGGGTATTACGTTACCGAGAATGCGTTCCGGAACAGCAAAACCGATTGGGTGGTTTCTCCGCCAAAGCTTGGTTTTTTGTTTCCTGCATTTGATGAACGCAGTACCAACATATACAGTGCACTTTTTTATGTACAGGATACCTCCGAAACCCATTCGGAATTTGTGGATACGGTCTTTCACTGCAATGTGCCTATGCCTGCGGATGAGCAAAAAGAAATGTTCCAAAGTATTTTGTGTGAATCGCTTGAGAAAGAGTGCGATTTTGACACCGTGTGTGCCGTGCAGGAGCACTTAAAAAATATGATTGAAGAACATAAGGCGAACAAGGAGGAAGTACCTCTCACCATCTCCAAAAGCCATGTTTCCAGAATTTTGGAGACGCAGGGAGTCTCCAAAGAACATATTGAAAGCTTTGAACAGCAGTACGATGAACAATTTGGCAGTGACACAAGCCTGAGCCCCAAAAATCTGGTGGATTCCAAGCAAACCGTTGTCTCTGCACCCAATATTAAGATTCAGATAAGCGGGGAAGGCGATCAAATGGTTGAAACTCGGGTGATTAATGGCATTAAATACATTCTAATCCGTGCGGAGGACGGTGTTGAGGTTAACGGCGTTCCGGTACATATTACTTCGGATTAAGACAACCCCTCGGTAAATATGTACTACAGGCATAAGTGGAGTGCCGGAAAATGGAGTAGAGAATATGGCGATAAGAAATGATGTGTGTTTAATTGCGGATTCTTCGGGTGGTCTTCCACAGGAAGTCGTAGAACAGCACCAAATTATTGAAGTTCCGTTTTATTTTAAGTTCCAAAATACAGGTTATTACTGCGAAAATGTAGATTATAGTACCGGTGATTTTTATCGGCATATGGAAAAAAGCCCTGAAGATGTGCCGCAGACTGCAGCGCCCAATGTGAATGATTGGGTTGCAGCTATGGAAAAGCAATATGACAAAGGTGCAAAAAAGCTGATTGTTACCACTATATCCTCCAAATTATCATCCAGCTACCAAACGGCGTGTATGGCCAAAGAGGTATTTTCAGAGGAACATAAAGATGCGAAGGTTGCTGTCATCGATTCCAACACCTGCGCATGTGGACAAGCTTCTTTTGAGATTGCAATTGCCAAAATGATTGAAAGCGGAAAAGATTTTCAGGAGATAGTGAGTAGGGTAAGTGAGGCCGTTACTAATATAACAACGCTGTTTGTTGTTAATAATTTAAAATACATGGAAGCTGGGGGAAGAATTGGGGGCGCAACGGCTTTTTTGGGTAAGCTTGCTCAAATTAAGCCCGTTTGTGAATTTATAGAGGGTGCGGTTCGTCCGGTAAAGGCCGTCATTGGCCGGAAAAGCTCGCTAAAAACGATGATGGATATTGCGGCCTCCCGTATATCGGACTGGAGCCAGCTAATAATTACGGTTCAAAATGCTGAGTATATGGAAGACGCAGAGTATGCGGTAGAATACCTAAAAAAGATGACCTCTTACTCGGGGCAAATTTTTAGGAGCGACTTAGGTGTAGTCGTTGGCGCGCATTCCGGCCCGGGAGCAGCCGGAATCGGTTTGGTACAAGCAGGCTCTCTACTGCGCTAGTTTTTTGATTGGATAAAACCCGTTACAGGCAGGATAACTACTTAAACGGTTTGTGAGAGTAATGTTCTTTAAAATAGCAGAAAGATGCCGCCCAGACCATGGGCGGCATCTTTCTTTATAAGAGGTAGTTATTTCAGCAGTTTATGCTGCAATGGTACTCTTATTATTTCAGGTTCAAAGCTTCCTTCAGCTTAGCGGTAATGAACACACCGATATCGCGGGAAGCATCCGTGGACTGAGCGCCCAAGTGAGGAGTAACGATGAAGTTCTCGCACTCAAACAAGGGAGAATCGAAGCCTGCACCTTCACCCAAGCCGCCGGCTGCGAGCTCGTTTTCCATAACGTCAGTTGCATAGCCACCAATTTTATTGGCTTTGAGAGCTTCGTACATATCTTGTTCGTTTACAATGCCACCGCGGCTCATGTTCAGAACCACAGCACCGGACTTCATCTTCTCAATAGAAGCTGCATTGAACAAATCCTTAGTGTCGGGAGTCAAGGGGATGTGAATGGAAATATAATCAGCAACCTTCAGCAGCTCATCAATCTCCATACCCTTGGAGTGCTCTTTCTCAAAGTCTTCGGGCTTGAGGAAGGGGTCATAAGCCACAACATCCATCATGAATGCACGGCCCAGTTCGCCTACGCGGCGGCCAATGCGGCCAAAGCCCAAAATACCAAGAGTTTTGCCTCTCAGCTCGCTGCCAACAAACTTGTATTTATCCCAGTTCTTGTTTACCTTAACATCAGCATCTGCAGGGATGGTATGGCGAGCCATATCCAGCATTTTGGAGAGGGTCAGCTCTGCAACTGCGTTTGCATTGAGGCCGGGAGCATTGAATACCTGAATGCCCTTGGCTTTAGCGGTTTCCATATCAACATGGTTCAGGCCAACGGAGCAAACACCGATTACCTTAAGGTTTTTCGCTGCATCCAGAATTTCTTTGTTGATGGCGGGGTCTACACGCATAACAAGAACATCGTATTCAGGAATCAACTTTACAAGCTCCTGCTGTGAGGGAAGCATATGGGTGTCAACCTGCATGTACTTGCCCAATTCCTCCGAGATAGAACTATGGACTGCATCAATAATGAGACATTTCATGAGAATCTTCCTTTCATTTGTATCACAATTTACGGTGTATTCATGGTTTCCCACACACGAAAACAAACCGCTGGTTCATGAATTACAGTAATAATAGGTATAACCACATGGTAAAACAATCAGCGTAATTTCAATAAAGATTTCATGCTGATTGCTGAAAACCCGTCTTTAGTCGGAGTGTTGTTACATAATAAGCGAATTATGTCGAAAATTATAATATAGATATAATCGGATACATTGTAGCAGTTGATTTCTTGTTTGTCTAATATAAATAATCGGAACCAACTATACGATTATTTTTATATCTTTTTATTAAAATTAATATAAGTCAACAAAAAGTTTAGATAAAAACCAGCATAGTGTAGAACGCTTATCTGTTTATTTTTTATAATAAATTAAGAGTTACAAATAAATTCAAAATAAGTCAAACACGCTTTATATTTCTCTATTATAATTTCTTTCACTAAAAATAGAAAGAATTATTTACACTCCATTTATTTTGATTATTATTTACAAGCGAATGAAAAAACACGCCTATGATAATTAAAAATTCCATAGGCGTGTTTGAGTGGAGAGGAATGTTTAACGTTGCCAAACATACTCAAAGAGTGATAGCACCATTAAAAAAAGCAGATTCGCCGCTGTAAACAGCTTTAAGAACCGTTGGGTGCCCTCTTTATATACAGCAACATAGAATTTATAAGAAATAACACTCGCCATAGAGGCGATTAATGTGCCAAGGCCGCCAATGTTCACACCAATAAGTAATTTGTGCGATTCTTGGGTGAAACCCGATAATAGAATCGCAGCCGGAACATTGCTGATAAACTGACTGCTGAGGATAGCCGAAAGCATGGTGCTCCTTTGTGTAAAATAAGACAAAAAGGAGTGTACCGGAGGGATGTTGCCCAAGTTGCCTACAAACACAAAAATGCAAAAGAAGGTTGCCAGTAGGCTGTAATCGACGCCAGCCAGAACTTTTTTGTCAATGGGAATTAAAACAGCTAGCACGAGTAAAAGAGTAGCCTGATATGGCAGCCAGTCGAACACCGAGGAAGCAGACAGCAAAAACAATGCATTATACAGCAAAATTCGTTTTGGCCGTGCGGGGGTTCTTTCTGGCATTGCAGGTGGGGTTAGCACCTTTGGAGTGATGAGCAGGCAGCTGAAAGCCAACAGTACACCGCCTACAAGACCAATAGGGAGCATTGTCATAAAAAAATCTGCAACTCCCATGTGAAAACGGGAAAACAAATAGAGATTTTGCGGGTTACCAAATGGGGTCATCGCAGAGCCCACATTCGCCGCGATGGTTTGCAGAACCACAATGTAGGCGCTCCACTCGTCCAAAGCACAAGCAGACAGAATTGCCAATGTAATTGGAATTACCGTAATGAGTGCTACATCATTTGTGACCAGCATTGATAGAAAATAGCTGGCGAATACAAGAAAAAACGTAAGGGCACGTGAGTTTGTAATGCGCGAACAAACAAGAAGAGAGATTTTTTCGAGAATGCCCTCCCGCTGAAGACCAACCACAGAGGCCATAAGGCAAAATAGGCACGATAATGTTTTAAAATCGATATAACCCAAATAGTCTTTTGATGGCGGCACAAGAACGATAGAGAAGATTGCCAGTAAAAAAGAAGAAAGCAAGATGGGTTCCTTTGCGAACCAATGCTTTGTTTTTGACATCAAGTTTGCCATCGATATAGATTGTAGATTCAATAAATTCACCGTGATTTCCGTTTGATTGCTTCAAAGAGCGAAATGAACAGGCATCATCATACCACAAAGGGTTTGAAAATAAAATGTGTAATTTAAATAGAGTGAATTTGAAATATTAAGGTCGCAGAGTATGTTTGCACAAATGTAGATTTACAAAGAGTTTCTATGTTTTGATTAAGTACACCGCAATGGGTGAGAAGAACAAAATAATTATTCTGATAGAGGGTGTTGCAGCAAAAAGCCAACATCTTTTCGGATGTTGGCTTTTTAAATAGAAATTTGTTTCATATATGCCCCTGTTTTATTAAGAGGAGGGCTGTGTGCTTAATTTATTCTCTTTCTGCCGCTGAAACATGGCAGCTGCCAACAAAATAAGCGGAATGAAGATTTGGAAGGGGAGGGCGTAGAAAGAGTAGGTTTCAAAAGCCCATGTTACCATTTCCATTGCATTGGAATATACCGTGTAGCTAAACAAAATCATTAGAATCCCAACCGGTATTACGATAGAGCGAAAGCTATTTAATCCTGTCAGTTTTTTTATTCCCATACAGGCGGCCAATAAACATACGCTGATTTTAATAAAAGCACCAACAACGAATACGATGGATACTGTTACTTCAATTCTTTGTAAAAAGTCGCCGATACGAATTCTGCCCACTGCAATATAGGAAGGGAAATAAAGTCCCATCTCCTGCACCGCACCTAATACCAAAATGTTGCGAAAGGTAACTGCCAAAATAATCACTACGCCGGCAAGGAAACCGCCTAAAAAAGGCTTATAGGGCACTTTTTTATTTACAGGGCAACAAAAAACAGTAGCAATTAAAACGGTTTCTGCGAACGGAAAGGTATAGGTAGAAAAGGCGCCCTCCAGCACAGGCTTCCACCCATCTGCCAAAACGGGTGTGATAAATTCTGGATTTAACTGCGGAATACAAAGAAATTGCACAATAACAATAATGAGTACCATAACAGGCAGCAGGAAAAAAGCACTGCGCCCCAATACCTCAATTCCCTCCCTTACAATCCAAATACAAGAGATACCCATGAATATAAGGGGTACCATCATTGGAGTTTCGGGCATAGCCATCATGTTTACAAATTCCCCAAAGTTGCGCAGTACCAAAGAACCCAAATGAAAAGCGTACCACGTATAAAGCAGTACAAAAAATTGACCGACCCATTTGCCAAATACCAGTACAAAAATATCGAACAGGTTTTTACCGGGGTATAGCGAAAGCAGCTTCATATATAACCATATTGTAGGGATTGCTGCCGGCAAAGCAACTAAAATCGCAATCCATTTATCTACGGTAACCTGTGTGGCAACACCAACAATTAATGAGCTGCCAATTACAAATAAAGTAACCATGCTAAATAGCTGGCGGTTCGCAATGCGTTCTTGTTTCATAAATTATCCTCAATTTAAATGATAAATCATATTGATTAGTTGCTTTAATGGGCCAGCCGGGCTGGGAATATCCATTCCAAAGGAAAGCAAGACGGACACGATGAATGAAATGGCAAGGAGACTTGTGGAGACCCAAAAATCTTTTCTCGGTTTTTCTTTATAGATGGGAACAATATCTAATAAAACAATTAGCCCGTAAACGAGTACGACCAAAGCGAGCACTAGCCAACACCTCCGGGCATTGTTTTTTTAACGGTAGCGCTGTTTTTAATGGAAACCTGCGTTTCAACATTTACTTTTAGCTTGCTAAATGTATCATCCCAATTCGGCTCAAGTGCTTTCCACTTTTGCGGTTCTGTACGGTAAATATAATTACCGAAGCCGAAAACGTCGAACTTGTATTTGCTCTGGACCAATTGAATGGTATTTTCAATTCTTTTTTTCAAGTATTCTTGAGCAGAGCGTTCTAAAGTATTTGTTAGTTCGTTACCAATTTCACCAGGCGTACCATGCAATTCATCAATGGCGGCGGTTGTTTCAATGTGCACGGTAATCTCCGGTTTCGAGTCGTTCCACTTTGTTTCAAACTTTGTTTTATTATTAAAAATTTCGAGGGAAACAAACTGTTCTTTCCCTTGATAGGAGAAGGGATAAACCAACAGTCCGCCTTTTATTTTATTCTCGATGAATAGATAGTCTTTCGTCTGGTCACCGTCAAGAAAGCCAGCAAAATTAAAATTGTGGAACAGTGCAGTTCCCTCTATGGATGGCGTTTGGCCTTCGCTGTCGTTCCACAGGCTAACGCAAGGCACAGTAGGGTAAATCCCAGGTGAAATCAAATCGTTTACATATTTCCATGTTTGAGTATGATTCGCCTTAGATAAACCATCTTCGTTGAGAATCATGGATTCCAGCGTATAGGATAAAATTTCGTCTGAAGGGTTTTCCACCTGTAGAATGTCCTTTGCCGGAATTCCCTGTGCCACAAACATTTCAATGTCTGTTCGGGTTTCTCCGTCACGCGCCAGCCAATCCATAACATTAGACATTTCATCCCGTGCAATTTCTTCACTGAGAATAATGGATTTGGTATGGCTCCAATACAGTTTTTTACCAACAATAGAGATTCCGTCGCGAACGGCATCAAAAATGGTTTGGCCAGAGGTATGAATAATACGGGAACCTACAATTCGCTCCTTACCGCTTTTGGCTTCTGCAATCTCAATAGTAAGCTCAAAACGGTCATCGGTTCCCTTGTCAATCGCCATTCCCGCTACAATTGCCAAATCCTCCAGCAGGCGGTAGTTCCAGCAGCCGCAAAGGCTGGAAAGTATGGAAACAATGAGCAGTATTGCGATCGATTTGCGCAGTAACGTCATTTTATTTTCCTTTCTTTGCGTGCTTCTTCATTCGTGACCTGTTTTTGGATGCAATAATTTGAGGGCGCAGTTTCATATACCACCAAGGCCCTCGAATTAAAGTGTCTTTAATTTCTGTATAGCGAACAGAACCTTCCGTTAGCATATAGGGAACACCAAACGAACGAATACTCATTAGGTGATTGAGAAGGCAAAGTGCCCCGAAAATAACACCGTAAATACCCATAAAAGCAGCGAGAATTAAAAATACAAAACGAAGAATTAATATAGCACCCTGTACCTTTGTGTTCATAAGGGCTGAAATTCCCGTTAGGGCAACAATAATAATCATAGAAGGCGCAATAAACTTTGCGTCAACCGCGGCTTGCCCAAGCACCAGCGCACCAACAATACTTACAGTTTGGCCGATTGCAGTAGGCATTCGTGCACCAGCCTCCCGCAGTATTTCAAACACGATTAGCATTAAAAAGGCCTCTAAGACCGTAGGGAACGGTACATCGGAGCGCCCCGCTGCAACACTGAGGAGCAAAGGGGTAGGCAGCAACTCCTGGTGGAAGTTTGTAAGGCTTACATAAATTGCAGGTACAAACAAAGCCATCATGGCTCCAAAAATGCGCAGCAGGCGGTTAAAAGAAGAAAATATAAAGTTGTTGTAGTAATCCTCCGGCGTTTGGAATATCTCTGGAAAAATAAAAGGGACGGTTAGCACAAAGGGGCTGCCGTCTACAATTAAAGCTACTCTGCCCTCCAAAATCTTGCCCACCACAGAATCGGGCCGCTCGGTATACCCAATGGTATCAAAGGGAGAGAGGGGGGAGTCTTTGATTAGTTCTTGTATATAGCCGGAATCAACAATGCCGTCAATCTCGATTTTATCGAGCCGATTTTCCAATTCTTCTACTACTTGATCCGAAGCAATGTTGTCTAAATAACAAATGCACACCTTTGTCTTAGTAATGGTGCCAATGTTTTTGTATTTGAATTTTAAGTCTGGAGAAATCACTCTTCTTCGTATCAGCGAAATATTAACTAGAATTTGCTCCGTAAAGCCGTCGCGTGGGCCGCGTACCGCCTGCTCGGAGCTGGCTTCCTGTACAGGGCGGCTTGCAAGATTTTTACAATCGATAATCGTTGCATGGTCAGAGCCATCCAGTAAAAAAATGGCATCTCCCTGTAAGACTGCATCCGTAATTTCCTCAATATTTTGTGTTAGAAAGAGGTTACTTGCTGTAATGGATTTTTTTTGCAACTCTTCAATATACCCCCCGCGTGTGTAACGGGGAATTTCGCTGCTTTGAATTTGCTGAATGACATATTGGTCAAGTATTTGGTGGTCGATCATCCCGTCTACAAAAATAACGCAGCCTTGTAAAAGTCGCTGTGTTTTATTTTCCAGCATTCGGTATTCAATGGTTTCATCCGGATCGAAAATGTTGCGTAAGATTTTCAAATTCTCTTCTAAAGAAGACGTTAATAGTGCGTTTTCCTTTTGTGTTGTATTTGGGTTGGTATCATCTTCTGGATTCTTTTTCTTTTTTCTAAAATTCATATAAATCACCTGATGCTATTTTTTCCAATATTTAAGCATTTAAACGTGTAACTATTGGAAAAGAGCGAAAGTAAGAAAATATTAGTTGATTAGTTGGTTAAAAAACCAAACTGTTTTCATAATTCTATACTTGAAATTAAAAAGGGGTTAAAATGGTAGCAATAACTAAAAAGAACCACTGGCTCTGCCAGTGGTTCTTTTTACTCAAAAATAATTGAAAAAATTATTCAAAAGTCTTGCGGTCTTGCTCCGGTGTCTGTTCCAATGGTGACGGTTCAGGTGTTCCGGGCACCGCCGGTGAATCGACGTTTGCCGCTCCTGCGTTTATTTGACCAAAGGGGCGATAGGTAACCGGCCCAGAAGGTGCTGCTGTTGCAGCGGCAGCTTGGTTGTAGCCATACGCTGTGTTTCCATACACCGTGGGGGCTTTAAACGTATAAATCACTTGAGTGTCACACAGGCGGTCGTGCAAAGCCTGCTTTGCTTCACTAGCCCCAATCATCAGGTAACCAATGAATAGTAAAGATGAAAGGTAACGCCCAATCGTTTCACGGTAGAGAACATTCACAAAGGTGAGCTTACTGTCGTCACAAGTAACAACGCGTAAATTCATCAAACGCTTGCCAATGGTAGCTCCTGTTGTATAGGTCATTACAATAAAATAAACAGAAGCGGCAAGGTACAGCAAAATATCGTAAGGGGTGAAACGAAACAGGATGGGGCTTAAAAACCAGGAATGAGGGTTCGATGCCTGAACAAATAAAAGCGGCAGTCGAACCGTAAGCAGTAATACTGCGCCAATGAGAATCAGGTCAATCAGGTAGGCAGTTAGGCGCACAAAGAAACCGCCCCGAATCGGTGTGTTATTCTCCAATGGCTGCATAATACATTGGCACCCCACTCTCTTTAATTTCCATTAGGTCGGCCAGCTTTTCTGCATCACTGCGGCTGTATTGCTTCGCCATTGAGAAAAGGGAAGCAAACGGGGAGGTTGTGTAATTAGGGGTATAGAAGGTAACGTTGTCACCCAGCGATTTTTCAAAATCTGCCTGTGCTACTTCGTAATCTTCAATTTTATCAATCAACTTGTTTTCCAATGCCTGCTTTGCGGTGTAAATACGGCCGTCTGCAAGAGGGCGTACCTTGGCTTCCTCTAAATGGCGACCCTTTGCCACAATGCTTACAAAGGTATTATAGGGCTCATCCACCAAAGACTGGAATATCTGCTTTTGTTCCTCCGTCATGTCAATTCCGGCGCTGCCCATTGCTTTGTTTTTGCCGCTCGTAAACAGCACGCTCTTAATGCCGATTTTATCCATCAGCTCTTTGTAGTTCGACAAAGAAATGATTACGCCGATGGAACCGGTCCAAGTTTGGCTGTTGGCAATCACTTTGTCGGATGCCATGGAGATATAGTAACCGCCGGAAGCCGCCATGTTTGCCATATACGTCCAAACAGGGCGATTGGTTTTTTCTTTGTATTTGAGCAGGCGGTTGTAAAGCTCGTTGCTTTCATAAACACCGCCGCCTGGTGAGTTCACATAGAGAAGAATTCCTTTGTTGTTGGGGTCTGCTTCAAGGCTGTCAATCAATTTTAAGGTACGGTTGTGGTTATAGCCCTCATCAGGGAACAAAGAAGAAGAGGAGGAGGCTTGGATGGTTCCTTCTACCGTTACGACTCCCACAAAGGGACTGGTTGGAAAATCAAATTTCTCTTCTTTTGCTGCTTTCAACATTTTCTCAATATAGCTGGTTTGCTGCTGCTGTCCTGCAAAGCTGCGCAGCATCATACTGGAACCGCATACGAATACAAATACGAGCGCGGCTGCAATTAACCCCGTAATCTGCTTTTTGTTCATGCTTTACCACCTTTTCTGAAGAGGCCGCTATTCCCACAAAATAAAATTCAACAATTTAAATTACAAAAGACCCAAAGCACGCCTTGATAAATAATGCAAAGCTGCAAATTCGTTGCACGCAAAAGGTTACCGTGCTTTTATGTTCGAACCGGTGGGAATGGAGAAAGCTCTTCTGAGTTTATTTCTATGTCTATATGAATATGATATCGGCTTTTTCTTCCATTTGTCAAGGGATATCCCATTTTTCCTGTTATGTAGGTGGGGATAATAATTCTCTGCAAGATAATTAAACGTTTTGCGGTGAATTCCGACAAATCTCCGCTTTCGGTTCTAATTCGTCCACCCGGGTTAATATATATAATCAATGCAAAGGCAGTTGTGGGCGATAGCCTGAAAATCAAAGCGGGAGTTGATATGTTTTGGAGTGGCAAAGTTTGTCCAGAGAGGAATGTGTCCGGCAGTTAAAAACAGACCCAAAACGGGGACTTACGTTTCCGCAGGTAGAGCAGCGAAGCAGAGAACATGGCCCTAACGAACTGCAGGAGGGCAAACGGCCAGGTTTAATTGCAAAGTTTTTGGAACAATTCAAAGACTTTATGGTCATTATCCTTCTAATTGCAGCGGCAGTATCATTTTTTACTTCGCTGGTTCGCAATGAGAATGACTACATAGACCCCATTATTATTCTGTTAATTGTGGTTGTGAATGCAGTAATTGGTGTGGCACAGGAGAGCCGTGCTGAAAAGGCGATTGATGCACTGAAAAAGCTGTCTTCTCCGGAATCGATTGTTATGCGTGATGGCAAGAGGGTTAAAATTCCATCCAAAGAAATTGTACCGGGAGATATTGTTTTTCTTACCGAGGGCGATTTTGTTCCCGCTGACCTGCGTATTCTAGAAGCTCACAATCTTCGTGCGGAGGAATCTGCACTTACCGGGGAATCAGTGCCGGTTGAAAAATCGGCGGAGTTAGTTTGCGGCGAGCGTACGCCGCTTGGTGACCGCAAAAACATGCTGTATTCCAGCAGCAGTGTGGCAGCCGGGCGTGGTGTTGGCGTTGCGGTTGCAACCGGAATGGAAACACAGGTTGGTAAAATTGCCCACATGATTCACTCGGAGGAAGCCCCCCAAACGCCACTGCAAAAGCGGCTGGCTCACACCGGTAAAGTTTTGGGAATTGGTGCCCTCGCCATCTGTGCCGTGATTTTCATCATGGGTCTGCTTCAAAGTGTAGAACCGTTAGATATGTTTATGATTTCCATCAGCCTGGCGGTAGCGGCAATTCCCGAAGGCCTGCCGGCGGTGGTTACGATTGTGCTGGCAATGGGCGTGCGCCGCATGGCAAACTGCCGTGCAATTGTTCGCCGGATGCCGGCGGTGGAAACACTTGGCAGTGCGAGCGTCATTTGTTCTGACAAAACCGGAACACTGACGCAGAATAAAATGACAGTAGTTGAGGTTGCTGGTTATGACGGCCTGCTGACGAAGCAAGACCCACAAGCAAGGCGAGTTTTGGAGCTGGCAACACTTTGCAATAACTGCACCGTTTCCGGCGATAAAATTCAGGGCGACCCAACAGAGGCGGCGCTGCTAGTAGCTTCTCCTGTTTCAAAAGAGCAATTGGAGCGCCGTATGCCCCGCGTGCGAGAAATTCCCTTTCAGTCTGCACGTAAGATGATGACCACGGTGCATCGCCTTGATAATCAGCAATTCCGTATAATTACGAAGGGTGCGCCAGACTTGTTACTGGAACGCTGTACCTCCTGCCAAAGTGCGAACTTTGCAGCACCAATGGATTCTCAGGTACGGCGTGATCTTCAGCGCAGAAATGAACAGATGGCCTCCCGTGCACTGCGTGTTCTTGGTGTTGCATACCGAGATGTAAACCAGCTCCCACCGGAAAGCGAGTGGGAAAAGGACTTGGTGTTCTGCGGCTTTATTGGTATGATTGACCCGCCCAGACCGGAAGCCCAAAAGGCGGTTCATTTGTGCAAAAAAGCAGGCATTCGTGCAGTTATGATAACCGGTGACCATGTGGCTACTGCGGTTGCCATTGCTGGTAAGCTAGGGATGATGGGTGCGGACGATAAAGCGCTCACCGGCCAGCAGCTAGACCAAATGGAGCAGCGTGAGCTGGAAAAGAACATTTATCAATATTCCGTGTTTGCCCGTGTTTCACCGGAGCATAAGGTACGTATTGTAAAGGCATTCCAAAAACGTGGTGAAGTAGTGGCGATGACCGGTGATGGTGTAAACGACGCTCCGGCGCTCAAAGCGGCGGATATTGGCTGCGCGATGGGTATTTCGGGTACCGATGTAGCAAAGAGCGCGGCAGATATGGTTCTTACCGATGATAACTTTGCGACAATTGTAGAAGCTGTGCGAGAAGGCCGCGGTATTTACGCGAATATTCGCAAGACCATTCACTTCTTAATTTCCTGCAATATTGGTGAAATCCTCACTGTTTTTATGGCTTTCTTATTGCACCTGCCACTTACCCTGATTGCCATTCAGCTTTTATGGATTAATCTGGTGACCGATTCACTCCCGGCGCTTGCACTTGGTGTGGAGCCTATTGAAGACGATGTGATGGAACAACCCCCGCATCGGCAAAATGAGAGTGTTTTCGCAGGTGGTATGGGGTACAATATTTTGGTGGAGGGTTGTCTCATTGGTGCGCTGGCTCTTCTTGCCTACAGTATCGGTCGCGCCTTCTTCGACATAGACCCTTCGTATCCCATTATTGGGCGCACAATGGCGTTTGCAACACTAAGTCTTTCTCAGCTTGTACATAGCTTTAACATGCGCTCATCGCATTCGCTGTTCCGCATTGGGTTCCTCAGTAATCCGCAAATTTTAGTGGCCGCGGTTATCTGCACGTTCATGCAGGTTTCTGTCATTGCGTTCCCACCAGTTGCACAAATATTTAAAACTGCGGTTCTCAGCGGTGGCCAGTGGTTTGCAGTTGCAATCCTCTCTCTTGTACCATTTGTGATAGTAGAAGCAGAAAAGGCATTGCTTAACTCTACATATGGTAAAAAAGAAACAAAGAGACGAAAGATATTGAGGAAAAGTTAAAAAGTGAATGTGATAATGGGATGTCATATTGAAAACGTTTCATAAATCTCGTATGATGAATGATAAAGAATTTGTGAATATTTTTCACAAAGAAAGGGGAGTGGCCGTTATGGTTAAAAATGTTGGAAAAATCATCGTATCGCGTCAAAACAGAGTATTGGAGTATTATATTTTTGGCGACGAGAAATCCGGCTTTGGGGTTCGCATTGTACAAAGGGGTACTGTCAATGCCCAAGCCGAATATGCAAATGTATGCAGCACAGAAGCACGCGCGATGGCCTTGGCCCGTACCCTAGCAACGGGTACGGTATGTCCCGGACATTTGTGTAACATTATGGATGACGGTGGTTTCTAACGAAAGAAAGACACCTGAAAGACACTGCGATTCATTGACAATTTTATGAAAAATAGAGTATACTAAAGGCGTTATCTCTTTAGTGATAAAAGATTGTCAAACGAAAAGGAGTGTTAATTGTTATGGCAAAATATGTATGTGATGCTTGTGGTTATGTATACGATCCGGCAATTGGGGATCCTGATAACGGAATCGCTCCCGGAACTAGCTTTGCAGATCTTCCTGAAGACTGGACCTGTCCGGAATGCGGGGTATCAAAAGATATGTTTAGCCCCGAATAAAGGGCAAATTTACGCCCAGTAAGCGGGAAGGATGTTTCAGTCATGGCAACGAAGAAATTGGCGGACCACATTTATTCGGTCGGGGTGTTAAACCCTGGTTTGCGTGTGTTCGATATTATTATGGATTCTCCCTATGGGAGCAGTTACAACGCATACCTGGTTACCGGCCAGAAAAATGTGCTGATTGAGACCGTTCATGCGGATTTCTTTGAAGAATATCTCGACAATATTCAGAGTATTATCGATATAAGCGAAATCGATTACTTGATTATGAATCACACGGAGCCGGATCATTCCGGAAGCGTGGCAAAGCTGATTGCACTCAACCCCAACATTGAGATTTACTCTACAATGGCGGCGAAAAAGTACATTACAGCAATCGCGAATCAGGAGTTCCGTTTTCATGTTGTAAAATCGGGAGAGACTTTAGATCTGGGTGACAGGTCGCTGCAGTTTATTGTGGCGCCTCTTCTGCACTGGCCAGATTCCATGTTTACGTGGGACGAAAAGAGCGGTTTACTGTTTACCTGCGATTTTCTTGGAACTCATTTTTGTGAACCCACAATGGTAGATACCAACATGCACTACCGGGAGAAATACTTGGAGCAGGTTCGGCACTACTACGAATGTATTTTTGGTCCGTTCAAGCCCTATGTGCTCAGCGGTCTAGATAAAATCAAAGACCTGCCGGTTCGTATGGTTTGCACTAGCCACGGCCCATGCCTTGTGCAAGGGATTCAGGAGATTACGGAGCTTTACCGTAAATGGAGCCAGCCTGCAGAGCGCGACCTTCGCAAGATTGCGATTTTGTATGCTTCTGCTTACGGCTGCACCAAGCAATTGGCAGAGGCAGCCTATGAAGAGCTTGCTGCTGACTCTGAGCTGGATGTGAAGCTGATCGATGTGGTTTTCACTCCTTTTGAAGAAACGGTAACCGCCGCAAATGATGCGGACGCACTGCTCGTAGGCTCTTGCACCATTAACCGTGATGCGCCAAAAATAATTTGGGATGTACTTTCCAGCATTGATGCAATCAACGTTCGTTCAAGACCTGCTGGGGCATTTGGTTCCTTTGGCTGGAGCGGCGAAGCAGTTGGTATGGTGCGCTCACGTATGGAGCATTTAAAGTATAACTTTTTAGGGGAAGGAATCCGTTCCAATTTCACCCCAACCGCAGACGATTTGGCGAAGATGAAGTGCTATGCGCGCAGTATTGCCGACCAAATCTCTGAATGATTACGCAATAAAATGAATGGCAGCCTCTCACCCGGTGACGAATAGGCACCTGGTAAGAGGCTGTTTTTTTAATCTTTATTTCATTGTCTTTTGGGATAATTATAGTATTCTATTTATAAAGATGGTTTTTAAAAGTGAAGTAGCATACCGGGACGGCAGAAGCCGGTTTTACGGGTATAGGTACCCAAGGAGGAACCAATGGATTTTTTTATAGTTGAGGGAGATATTACTACTTTTCAGGTGGATGCAATCGTAAATGCTGCCAACACTTCTCTGTTGGGTGGCGGCGGAGTGGATGGAGCCATTCACAAGGCGGCAGGCCCCGCGCTTTTGGAGGAATGCCGAGGGCTGCGTGGCTGCGAAACGGGGCAGGCAAAAATAACAGGAGGCTACCAGCTTGCGGCAAAGTATGTCATCCACACGCCTGGACCTATTTGGCGAGGCGGCGGAGCCGGGGAAGAGGGATTTTTGGCTTCTTGTTACCAAAGCAGCCTCAAACTTGCAGAAGAAAATTGCTGTGAAAGCATAGCTTTTCCATCCATCAGCACAGGTGTTTATCGTTTTCCGCTGAAAACGGCTGCTTATATTGGGGTAAGAGAGATTCTTGCTTTTTCCAAAAAAGCAAAAGTGGTAAAAGCGGTTACCATGGTCTGCTTTGATGAACAAACAAAGGCCGCCTATGAACTTGCTTTGCAAAATGCAATGTAAGCGTAGTATTTATAAAATATATCAATTTTAAGATTGCAACTGAGCTTAATGCCTTTCATCTTTAACAAGTGAAAAGATAACCAGCATATCGTTTAAAGTGACGATATGCTGGTTTTACTATTTTGTAATTTAAACTCATAAGTGTTACGACGACAGCAGATGGTATATCGCTTTTTCTGTTTGCGATTCTAAAACCGCATAATTTAATCTATCGTGTGAAAAAGAACTTCTCTCACGGCACAATGCGTCCACCAATATACAAGACGTATATACTTTTTCAGGTAAATCATCAGAGACAATATGGTTCCTTTTTAATATCTCAACAATTCCAGTAACATATTCATTTTCAAAATTGCAAAAGTACTGATTAATTTTTTTGTCTTCGATCATTACCGTTCTTAATTGAGCTAAAGCTTGATTTGAAGTAGCATATACTTCAATATAGATTGAAATCCATCTCTTTATAAAAATGGAAAGCTTGAACGGCTCTTTTAGAGTATTTAATTTTTCAAATAAATCATTAGAAAAAGAAGTAAGATATTGTTCAAAAGCTGCAATATAAATGTCACGTTTATCGCGAAAATAACTGTATAGCGCACCAGTAGATACATTTGCACGTTTTGCAATTTCTATTGTATTTGTTCCGTGGTAACCCTTTTCGCAAAATAATTCAAAACCCGCTTCTGAAATTTTTCTCATCTTTTCAATGGAACGTTTTTGGATTGGCTTGCGTATTTCTTTCATTCACCTCACCTCAGGCTCATTATAACTTATGTATTCACTTTAGGTCAATAGAATATGAAGTTTTATTCGCGTTTGGTTGACGAGGCGTTCTATTCGTGCTATTATTGAACACGAAGTTTTATTCATGTTTTAATGGAGGGAATAGAATGAGCTTTTTTGAATTAGCAAAAGCACGTTGTACCACACGTGGATTTACGGACAAAATCATTCCCCAAAGTGATTTAGAAAAGGTTTTAACGGTTGGACATGTTGCACCTACGGCTTGCAATCGGCAGCCACAACGTATTATAGTAGTTCAAACTCCAGAAAATTTGACTAAGGTAGAAAAAGCATATCATTTATTTGGCTCTCGTTGTGTTCTAATCGTATGTAGGGACACTCGAAATGAGCTGATACGCCCTTTTGATCAAAAATGTTCGGGCGATTTAGACATTGGTATTGTTTGCGACCACATGATGCTTGCAGCAAGGGAATTAAATATAGGTAGTGTTATGGTAGGTTTGTTTGACCCCAATATTATTCGTAAAGAGTTTGAAATACCAGAATACATAGTGCCCACTGTGTTATTGATTCTAGGGTATCCCCTAAATGGGTTCCTAAATCCGGAACGCCATGTAACTGAAAGAAAATCACTCTCCGATACAGTGATGTACGAAACATATACAGAGTAAGTTAAATTATTCAAGTGCTCATATATGGAAATGCTTTCATGAGCAAAAAAGTCACCGATGAATTTGCCTGCAAAATGCAAAGTAGAAAGAGTTACTGGGGGCAAAATAATAGACGAAAATATGATTTTCTTTTCATCGCAAAAATAGCACCTACCGAAAAGGCAGGTGCTGTTTTATTCTTTTATAACTTCCGTTTTATAAGCTTGGCAGTTCCCCCTGAATCAATACCGCGCGGCAGGGGGAGGCCTCCAAGCCCCGAAGCTTTAACGGCAGGGCAATCAGCAGGTAGTCACCATCCGGCACACCGTCAAAAACGGCGCCCTCCAAAATGGGGATATTGGCGCCCAACAGTTCTAAATGAACGGAACGCTCATCTTCCTCATTTCCAATCGTGATCGCATCTGTGCCTACTAGCAGAGCACCGCTGTCTGCCAGAACAAAGGCTGCACTGCGGTCAAGGTATGCTTGTCCGTCACCATGGAGCAGTATGCGTTTTTGGCAGTGGGTTAAGAGTGCTTCCATTTGTTCTCCTGTCACAATCCCATCTACGGTAATGACTGTGCAGGGGCCAATAAAATTACTGGGGTGTAGTCGGTCTATCGTGTCTCCGTCCTCCAAAAAGTGCCGCGGTGCATCCAAATGAGTACCGCTGTGAGAGCCGGTATAAAATGCAGAGAGGTTATAGTCGTCGCCGGTATCAATACGGCTTACCTGTTCGTACCATGGAATGGGGTCGCCCGGGTATACATCGGCAGAAAACAATTCGCGGGAGATGTCATAAATTTTCATACGCACCCTCCGTATCTATTTGGGTTCCAATCCGGGAGTCAGAGACAAGAAAAAATAGGAATTATGTTAATTTAGTTCGGGTAACACACGGCAAACCAAGTCGATGCCACGCTGTGCCGCAATGGGTGCAAAGGTGGAATAATCCATTTTTGCGTCATCGTCTGCATTGTCTGAAATGGTGCGCAGCACTACAAAATCCACGCCGTTTACATAGCATACATGCCCAACGGCTCCGCCTTCCATTTCGCACGCCATTGCCTCAAATTCGCTGCCCAGCTCATGCAGCTTTGCAGAGTCGCAGATAAACTGGTCGCCTGTCGCAATTACACCGGTATGTACCGCACCCTTATAAACCTCCGGTGCCGTACGCGCCAGCAGCTCAACGAGCTTTTGAGTTGCAGGAATTTCAATGACGCCTAATCCGGATAAATACCCTCGTTTATCGCCAAGGGGAGAAGTATCCATATCGTGCTGTACAACACTCTTAGAGATAACCAGGTCACCAATGTGAACGTTCTCACCAATTCCTCCTGCGACTCCGCTGTTAATTACAATGCGGGGCTGGTAGTGGTTAATCATGAGCTGCGTGCACAGTGCGGCGTTTACCTTGCCGGGGTTACAATGGGCGACGACACATTCTACACCGGACAAAAGTCCCCTGTAAAACTCAATACCAGCAATAGACTGTGTTTGTGGGTTTTGCAGCCTGTTCTTAAGCCCCTCAACTTCAATGGGCATCGCACCAATAATTCCGATCATTTGCGTTCTCCTTCACCGGATGAGAATCCGTTGTTTTCTTTTGATTATAAAAGATTTATATAGGAAAATCAACGCTTGCCTTGCGAATCGCTGTTTTTTAGCCATACTACAGCCCATTGGCTGAGTCGCTTTTTCTAGTATAAAAATCGATATGGTTATGTAAACTAATTGCTTTTCTATTGTTCGCGTCTTTTTATTCTATTAAAGAATTATCAATTGAGAAACAACCGATATAATGGGATAAAGTGCTAGTTAAAATGTGCCGTTTTTACAGGGGGAACGAACAATGCGTAAACGGGTATTGGGTTTTTTGCTTGCTATGGGAATGCTATTTGGAGTAACTGGCTCACATGTAGCAGCCTATGAACCACAAGCGGCCGTAAATGAATTGCAGACAAAATCGTATGAGGCAACGAAAATAAAAACGGAGCAGGCTGCGTTTCGTGTTTACCTCAGTCCGTCTCCGCAATACTATAATATGTATCCAGATGGCAAAACAGAAGAAGATTATATGCGCCAAATTGCAAACTGGATGGCGCAATATTTAAATGAATATGGAATTGAAACCCTCATAGCTCCCTCGAGTGCACAAGTGCCTGTGAGCGAATGGGGAACCATGCTGCAAGCCCGGGCAAAGCAGGCAGACCAAAACAACTGCACGCTTTACCTTTCTATCCATTCGAATGCGGCACCGGAGGTGGAGGTTGGGCAGTATAACGGGTGTTTTGTGTATTACCAGACCGACCACCCCATGAGTGGGCTGTGGGCTAAAATTGTAAAGGACAATTTTATATATCCTGAGCGTGATCGAATTAAGCTTGCCAATAACCAAACGCTTACTGAGATGGCTTTCCCTGAGATGCCTGCGCTTTTGGTGCAAACCGCGTTTCACGATAATCCCCGTGACGCAGATTGGATTATGCACAACACCAAGCGCATTGCCGCGAACTTATCTTACTCCATTGCGCAGTACCGCAAGGAGTATTACGGTGTACCCATTAAAGAAATCACCAACCCCAATTTGCAAATTCCCTTTTTATAAGCAACACTTTCGCTGCCAAATAATATTTTTTAAAAAAGTTCAGCCGGCCTTACGGTCGGCTGTTTTTCTGGGTATATACTGGGCATATAGTATTAAGGCTAGGTGTGGTGTAGTGTGAAGCTGACAGGGTGGTTCTTGCTTTCCTTAGCAAAGAGCGTTATAATAAACTATTATCCGGTAAAATGGTTACCGGAGCCAGCCGATAGCCTTCAAGCGGCAGACCACTCACTGTGAGCGGAGTCGGCCGCTTTCTCTGTGTTTTAATATAGAAAGACCAACGCCGAGCCAAAAGCCTTATTGGGGCTAGCTGTCGGCTTTTTTAGGAAGGAATTATGTAATATATGAATTTTCAAGAACTCAATTTAATCGCGCCTATTTTAAAAGCGTTGCAGGAGGAACAGTACGAATCTCCTTCTCCCATTCAGGAGAAAGCGATCCCCCCCGCACTTTTAGGGCGCGATGTATTAGGCTGCGCGCAAACGGGAACCGGTAAAACGGCTGCCTTTGCCGTACCGATTCTGCAAAGACTTAATGCACAGTCTACTGAGCCAAAAGGGCAGCCGTGCCCAATACGTTCGTTGATTTTAACTCCTACCCGTGAGCTGGCGATTCAAATTGGAGAAAGCCTTCACGCCTACGGGCGGTACTTACCGCTTCGCAGTGAGGTGATTTTTGGTGGTGTGTCTCAGGTTGGGCAGGTCAATAGCCTAAGACGCGGGGTAGATATTCTAGTAGCTACTCCCGGCCGTTTAAACGATTTAATTCAGCAGGGATTCATTGATTTAAGCGCCGTTCAGGTTTTTGTACTCGATGAAGCAGACCGTATGCTCGACATGGGCTTTATTCACGATGTTAAACGTGTTATTAAGCAATTGCCGCAGGAGAAGCAAACGCTGTTTTTCTCAGCAACAATGCCACCAGAGATTACACAGCTAGTGGATTCTTTACTGGTGGACCCGGTAAAGGTTGCCGTTACCCCGGTTTCATCCACAGCGGATGCTATTGAGCAATGCCTTTACTTTGTAGACAAGGGGAATAAGGCAAAGCTGCTAATCGATTTACTAAAACAGATGAAAATCGATTCCGCTTTGGTATTTACCCGCACCAAGCATGGTGCCGACCGTGTGGTGCGTGAGCTTGCTCGTGCGAAGATTCAGGCGCAGGCTATTCACGGAAATAAATCGCAATCTGCCCGCCAGCTTGCACTTACCAGCTTTAAAAGCCGCAAAATTCGGGTGTTAGTTGCAACCGATATTGCCGCTCGCGGTATCGATATTGATGAGCTTTCGCACGTAATCAACTACGATTTGCCGAATATTCCCGAAACGTATGTGCACCGTATTGGCCGTACCGGCCGCGCCGGGCTCGATGGAATTGCCATTTCATTTTGCAATATAGACGAAAAGCCTTACCTGAAAGATATTGAGAAGTTAATTGGCAAGCCGATTCCCGTGATTGAAGAGCACGCGTACCCTATGGAGGTATTCACGCTGACCCCCCCTAAACAGCAAACGGGGCGCCCACAGCGGGCACAGCAGAATCAAAACAATGAAAAGCCCCGCAAGCAAGGGGCTTCTCAGCGGCAGGAGCGCTCCAAACCAATCGAGCAGCAGCCTGCACCAGCCAGTGTACCAAAGCAGCAGGGGCAGGCAAAGCAGGCCTCAAAAGCCAAACCGCCGCGCAAGCGCAAGGAAGTGGCTTCGCGTTCGACCCATGCGGAAAAAGAAGTGACTGCTACAAAGCAAGGGGAGAAAAAACCCGGCGCAAAGAAGCCGCAGCCACAAAGGGATTCTCGCCCCGCAAAAATGGAGAAGCGCGCACCGAAAATGCCCGCTGCAAAAACAGAAACAGTTCGCCAGCCGCAAGTGGCGGAGAAACGGGAAGCACAACGAAAAGACGGTGCAAATCGTGCAATCAAAGAGCAACCGCAGCGCCAACCTGCATCTGAGAGCCGCCGCGAACCCGCTATGGAGAAAAAAGGAGAGTACCGCACTTCTCTTGGCCCGCGTAGAAAAGGGGAGCCGCCGCGCCCGCTGATGACGAGAGACCAATCGGGCAAAAAGCCTGCCGACCAATTTTTATCGGACAAGCCGTATTTCCGTAAGGGATAAGTTGCTCTTTGCAGGTAAATAGTAAGAAAAGCCAGTGAATCAGAGTACCCTTGCAGAAAGCATGCGCTGCTTCCCCTGCTCTACATCGGGTTACGAGGAGATTGGCAAAAAAAGAGATATCAGCCGGCGGAACGAAGCTTCTGCCGGCTTGTTTTGGCTAAATAAGGAGCCCTTATGAACTCATTGCAAGAATTACAGGAAATTGTATCACCGCTTTTGGCTTGGTACGATAAAGCCGCCCGCGTGTTGCCTTGGCGCGAAAACCCCGAACCATACCGCGTGTGGGTGTCTGAAATTATGCTTCAGCAAACACGTGTAGAGGCGGTAAAGCCATACTATGAGAGGTTTTTAACGGCATTGCCTACGGTGGAGACATTGGCAAATGCCCCGGAAGAGCAGCTGTTAAAGCTGTGGGAAGGGCTCGGGTATTACAATCGCGTTCGTAATTTACAGCGTGCCGCTTGTGTAATGGTAGAGCAGTACGGCGGGCAGGTTCCCGCCTCGTTTAATGCGCTTTTAACGTTACCGGGCTTTGGCGAGTATACCGCCGGTGCGGTTTCCTCTATCGCATTTGGGATTTTAGTACCTGCGGTGGACGGCAACGTACTACGGGTCATCTCGCGCCTCACTGCGGATTCTCGTGATATGAAGAATTCTACGGTGAAAAGAGAGGTTACCGAAGCCGTGCAGGCCATTCTTCCCAAACGGGTGGGCGATTTTAACCAAGCACTTATGGAGCTGGGGGCAACGGTATGCTTGCCAAACGGTGCTCCGCAGTGCCTTGTTTGCCCGTTAAATCGCTTGTGCAAGGCATTTGAGCAGGGAATTGCTGCAGAGCTGCCGTTAAAAACGGCAAAAAAGCCCCGCGTGGTGGAAGAGCGAACGATATTCCTTCTATGCTCACAAAATCGGGTTGCCCTTAGGCGGCGCTCCGCTAAGGGGTTGCTGGCAGGGCTGTGGGAGCTTCCCAGTGTAACGGGCAAGCTTTCTGCGGAGCAGGCAAAGGGAGTACTTGCCGAATGGGGAGAAAAAGAAGCAGAGTTAACTCCCCTGCCACTGGCAAAGCATATCTTTTCGCACCGCGAATGGCATATGACTGCGTATGGTGGAAAGGTGCCGAAACCCTTTGGGGAGCTTGTATGGGTGACCTATCGGGAGCTATTGGAGGAATACTCGCTTCCATCTGCGTTTAAATCTTATGCGGACATGCTGAAAGATTGGATTTCGGTTGATATTTAAAATTCTGGTTAGTATAATATGGTAGAGAGGTTTTGCGGAAAAAGGCATGAATTCCTGTTTTTTCTGGCTGTTTACAGCCCATAAAATAGGAGCCTTTTTCAAACGGAATAATGGTAGAGCAGAAACCGAGTGAAAGAAGCGGGGGCGTTGGGAATGGACAGTAGGGTAAAAACCTTTTTTGAAAGCTTACAAGGTAAAAAAGTAGCTTTCTGCGGCATAGGCGGCAGTAACATGCCATTAATTCGTATTTTTTTAGAGCATGGGGCAAAGGTACAGGCGCGCGACCGGCGGCGAAAAGAACAGCTAGGAGATACGGCAAAGCAGCTGGAAGAAATGGGTGCCGAGCTTTGCTTGGGAGAAGACTACCTGCAAAATTTAGATGCAGATATGATTTTTCGTACACCCGGTATGAAATTCTTTTTACCGGAGCTCGACCAAGCCCGCAAAGAGGGGCGTGCCGTAACCTCTGAAATGGAAGTGTTTTTTGACCTGTGCCCGTGCAAAATTTATGCGGTAACCGGTAGTGATGGTAAAACAACGACCACCACAATCATTTCAAAGTTGTTAGAAGCATCTGGTAAAAAGGTACACCTTGGCGGTAATATCGGCAAACCATTGCTGCCTGAAATTGTTTCCGTTGAGCCGGAGGATGTAGCAGTAGTAGAGCTTTCCAGCTTTCAGCTCATCTCTATGCGCAAAAGCCCAGACGTTGCGGTGGTAACCAATGTGTCGCCAAATCATTTGGATATTCATAAAGATATGACCGAATATGTGGATGCTAAAAAGAACATTGTGCGGCACCAGAATGCATTTAGCCGTGCGGTCATCAATGCAGACAATGCAATGGCGGCTGGCTTTGCGGAATCGGTGCGAGGGCAAGTTCGGCTGTTCAGCCGCCGCCGTGCCAGTGTTTACGGCGCTTGGCTGCGTGAGGATGGTATGATTTTGGTAGGTGATACCGAGGTTATGCCCGCTTCTGACATTCGGCTGCCTGGCATGCACAATGTGGAGAACTATCTGGCGGCAATTTCAGCCGTATGGGGTGAGGTTGAGCCGGAGGACATTCGCAAGGTAGCCAGAGAATTTTCAGGAGTACAGCACCGTATGGAGCTGGTTCGTGAGCTTGGCGGTGTAAAATACTACAACGATTCCATCGGTACCAGCCCCACGCGTACCATCAGCGGAACACTGTCTGTATATCCAGATAAAATTATTTTACTGGCTGGCGGTTACGATAAGCATTTACCATTTGAAGAGCTTGGCGTTGCCATTGTAGAAAAAGTAAAGCTCCTCATATTAATGGGTCAAACAGCGGATAAAATAGAAGAAAGCGTAAAAGCGGCACCGAATTACCAGCTTGGTAAACCTGAAATACTGCGCGTTAACGGGATGGAAGAAGCCGTACAGGCGGCTTATGGTGCGGCAAAGGACGGCGATATTGTATCGCTTTCACCGGCCTGCGCCAGCTTTGACCAATACACAAGCTTTGAGGTGCGCGGTTACCACTTTAAGCAGCTGGTAAATGCGCTGCCGGGAACACAAAAGAAAGAGGAATAAACATGAATCATTTGCAGGAGCTTTTGTTTCGCCTTTGCTCTGCGCCCGGTATGTCCGGCGCGGAGGGTGCGGCTGTAAAAGCGGCGGAGCAGGAGCTAAAACAATACGGAACCATTTCGTATGACGCCTTGGGGAATCTCGTATGTGAAATGGGCGATTCTACTGCCAAACGTCGCATTTTGCTGGATGCACACATCGACCAAATCGGCCTTTTGGTTGCCGGCATTACCGAAAAGGGCTTTTTGCGCCTTGCCGCCTGCGGCGGTGTAGACCGCCGTGCCTTGCCGGGTACTACGGTTACCGTTTTTGGGCGTGAAGTACTGCGGGGAGTGGTGTGCTGCCTGCCGCCGCACTTGGTAGAAGGTAGTGAAGAAAAGGTAGAGCCTGTTGATAAAATGTTTGTAGATGTTGGCCTTACCAAAGAGGAAGCGGAGAAACTAATTACCCCCGGTGATCGTATTTTGTGGGAGGCAGTGCCACGTGCTTTGCTTAACAATCGATTTACCGCGGCGGGTCTCGACAACCGTGCCGGTGTATGCACACTCATTCGCTGTGCGGAGTTGCTGGCAAATGAAAAGCTGGACTGCTCGGTCACGATTTTACTGAGCACGCGGGAAGAAGTTGGTGGTCAAGGTGCAAAAACAGGTGCGTTTGCACACGAGCCTACGGAATCCATTGCGGTAGATGTCAGCTTTGCCGGACAGCCGGGAGTGCCGGAGCAAAAAAGCGGAAAGCTCTGCGCTGGGCCGATGATTGGTGTTTCTCCCACGCTGGATCAAGAGATGAGCAATGAACTGGTGCGATTGGCAAAGGAACAACAAATTCCATTCCAATACGAAGTAATGGGCGGCAAAACAGGCACGAATGCAGATTCCATTGGTACGGCGCGTTCGGGTGTACGGTGCGCCTTAGCTTCGGTTCCCCTGCGTTATATGCACACGCCGGTAGAAATCATTGATACAGAGGATATTGAAAATACGGCGAAGCTTTTGGCGGCGTATGTAAAGGAGGGGAAAACATGGCAGATATAACACTGTTAAAGCAGCTTTGTGAGCTTTGCGGTATTTCAGGCAGAGAGCATAAGGTTGCCGACGTTATCATCAAAGAGATTTCCCCCTATGCAACTACACTGCAAAAGGATGCTTTGGGCAATATCATCGCCTTTAAGAAGGGTGTAAAAGAGCCGGCGGTACGCTTAATGCTCAGCGCCCATATGGATGAGGTTGGCTTAATGGTCACTTACATCGGTGAGAATGGCCTCCTTAAATTTGCAGAGGTTGGCGGGATTGACCGCCGCATTCTGTGCGCGAAGCCGGTTCTTATTAACGGAGTTATCCCGGGCGTCATCGGTGCAAAGCCTATTCATCTGTTAGAGGGAGACGAACGCGGAAAATCGGTACCGGTGTCCGATATGTATATCGACATTGGCGCAAAGGACAAGGAGGAAGCGGAGAAGTACGTTTCCCCCGGGGATTCCATTACTTTTGATGCCGGCTTTCATAGTGACCGCGAAACAATTATTTCTCGCGCACTGGATGACCGTGCAGGCTGTGCCATCTTAATTGATATGATAAAAGAAGAACTGCCGTATGATATGACCTTTGTTTTCTGCGTGCAGGAAGAGGTTGGTTTACGCGGCTCGGCGACGGCGGCGTATACGGTAGACCCGCAGGCGGCACTCGTAGTTGAAACCACCACAGCGGGTGATATTGCCGGTGTAGAGCCAAATCGCCAAGTGTGCCACGTAGGGCAAGGCCCGGTGCTCTCTTTTATGGATCACCGCACGATTTATGATAAGCCCTATTTTGATTTGGCAATGCAAATTGCAAAAGAGCAAAATATTCCCTGCCAAACCAAGCAGGCGGTTGCCGGCGGCAATGATGCGGGAGCCATCCACACCACGCGCGGTGGAGTGAGAACTATGGCGGTTTCCGTTGCGTGCCGGTATCTGCATGGCCCTGCAAGCCTCATAGCAGAACAGGATTACCACGACACCGAGCGCCTGGTTCGTGAGCTTGCCATACGCATGGCGGCAGGCGAGGGCACACTGTGATTCGGCTGCTGTCGGAGATAGAAATCCCTTTGCTTGAGCAGTTCTGCGAGGGGAACCCGTTTGGCTGTAAAATTGCCGGTTTGCAGAGAGCCTATGGCCTTTCTCTTCCGTTTGCACGATTTTGGATTCAAACCAATGAATCAGAACAAGTGACCGCGGCCGTATCCTCCTTGGATGGCGCCGCGGTTCTTCACTGGGTAGATACAGCAGATGCGGACGAGCTCAAAGAGTTTTTACTGGCTTGTGGTTGCCGCACTCTGCTGTGTGAAGAAAGAGCGGCTCTTGCTTTGTATGGGGGTTGTGAGCAATCCGGTGAGATATTACTGTCACGGCCATCGAGAATGTCCGAGAAGGAACACCAGCTTGCTTTGCTTGACGAAGTGCCAGTTCGGGATGTATTCTCCCTTTTGTGCGATTGCGGCGAACAAAAGCCGGAGCAGTTCGAGCCATTTTACCTGGATGTTTCACATCGGTTTCGCCATGAGGCATTACTCACACAAGGTGTTATTTCACAGGAAAGAGTGATCGCCTGTGCATTAGCAGGCAGCATCACCGAAACCGATGCCGTTTTAACTGCGGTAGCGGTGCAACCCGAAAAACGGCGCATGGGGGTGGGGAGTAGCATGGTAAAGAGGCTTCTATACCGGCTCTCACCCAAGAGTGTCTACGTGCTATGTGAAAACGAAAGGGCCATCCGTTTTTATCAGTCTCTATCGTTTGTTCCGGCAGGTCGATGGGCAGAGCTTTCTTTATAAAACTTAATATAGTAATTATGCAAAAACTTTGAGCAGTTAGATTAATCCTCTAAAGTAAGATTGGATGCGCAAAAGTATTCCATAGATTCAAAACATAAGGGAGCAGGAATCATGAATTTTCCTTTTTTTCAGTTAGACGATAAAATACATGCTGCGTCAGAGCAGGCAATGCAGCAGCTTGAGCCTGTTTTTCGCAAGATAGATGCGGTCACTGGTTACAACCAACAGAAAATGCTGGCTGCGTTTAATCGTGCAAGAGTGAGTGAAAGCCATTTTGTTGGCTCAACGGGGTATGGTTATGGTGACCGCGGGCGCGACACATTGGATGAGGTGTACGCGTATGCTCTCGGTGCAGAGGATGCCTTGGTGCGTGCAAACTTTGTGAGCGGAACACATGCACTAACGGTGGCCTTATTTGGAGTTCTTCGCCCCGGAGATACCATGCTGAGTGTAACGGGGATTCCCTATGATACTCTTCGCGGTGTACTTGGAATTACCGGAGACGGTAACGGTTCATTGAAAGAATTTGGCGTAAAATATGAGCAGGTCGATTTACAAGAAGATGGTACACCGGATTACGAAGAGATGGAGCGCAGAATTCACCCCGGTATTAAAATGGTATATATTCAGCGTTCCCGCGGGTATAGCCTGCGCCCGTCCCTCTTTGTGGAAGAGATTGAACGAATGGCAAAGCTAGCGAAGCGCCTTGCTCCCGACTGCATCGTAATGGTGGATAACTGCTATGGTGAATTTGTTCAAACGGAAGAGCCAACTCAGCATGGGGCAGATTTGATGGCAGGCTCCCTCATTAAAAATCCAGGCGGCGGAATTGCTCCTACTGGCGGATACATTGCAGGCCGACGTGATTTGGTGGAAAGCTGCTCCTACCGCTTGACGACTCCCGGCACCGGGCGCGAAATCGGTTGTACACTCGGCAATAATCGCGAACTGTTTTTAGGAGCGTTTCATGCTCCCAATGTAACGGGAGAGGCACTCAAAACTGCCGCATTTGCATCGGCACTCTTTTCAAACCTGGGGTACGATGTAACCCCCCATTGGGATGAGCCGAGAGCAGATATTATTCAGGCGGTGCTTCTGCGTGAACAAGAGGCTCTGGTAGCGTTTTGCCAAGGCATTCAGAAAGGAGCTCCAGTGGATTCTTTCGTAACGCCTGAACCATGGGACATGCCTGGCTACGACTGCAAGGTGATTATGGCGGCGGGTGCGTTTACGCTGGGGGCTTCTATTGAGCTTTCTGCTGATGCACCATTGCGCGAGCCGTATGCTGTGTGGATGCAAGGAGGCCTGAACTTCCACAGCGGTAAACTGGGTGTGATGCTGGCGGCGCAGTCTATGCTGGAACAAGGAATTCTTCCGATTTAAAGCCGGAAAATTGATATGGATTAAATTAATTTTGAAATGTTTAAAAATTTCTCTTGCAAAGATTGCATTCTTTGGTTATAATATATTAGCTGAACAGCAGAGGAATATTTCTGCTGTTTATATGCGGGTGTGGCGGAATTGGCAGACGCGCCAGATTTAGGTTCTGGTATCTCCGATGTGCAAGTTCAAGTCTTGTCACCCGTACCAAATTTTATTACCGGGAATCCAGCATTTATGCGGGTTCCCGGTTTTCCTTTGTCTTGAAAATAGGGTCTTGGGGTTTATTTGGGGTTTACGCACGAGATTTCAGGGGAAGGGCAGAGGCTATTGCCTCAGATGCTGCAGCTTGGGATTTTTCAAAAGTATGGGCATATATGTTCATTGTGGTAGATACTTGAGAGTGACCTAAAGATACGGAAACAGTCTTTACATCGATACCGCTAGTTATAAGTAGAGAAGCGTTTAAGTGCCGAAGACCGTGTAAAGCTGATTTCGTGCAGCGGAGCCCTGCGCGCTCACAAATTTTTCTCATCCAGTTATAAGATGAATTAGGGTTTATCGGCCTGCCGTTCCAAGCGACAAAAAGACGGTCCGAATTCTCCCACTGATCTCCAACTTTTAGTCGCTCTGCACTCTGCTCTAAACGATGCTTGCGAAGAACTTCAATTACTTCATCGGGCATTTTTAGGCTTCGCTGCGATTTCTTTGTTTTTGTTGTGTCAGTAAACGTTCCCTTGCTTTTGGTGTACTCTGAGGTTCTGCGAATGCTGATAACACCTGTTTCAAAGTCAATGTCTTTCCATTCGAGCCCACACAACTCACCGCGCCGAAACCCTCCATAAATAGCCAACACGAAGAACGCTTGGTAATGGTGGGGTTCTTTCGCTAGAATATCCAGAAAGAGCTGTGCTTCTTCCGGCGTATAGCAGTCTATTTCCTCTTTTTCTCCGGGTTTAATGTGAATAGCATTGCAGGGATTTGTTTTGGCTACCCGCATCTGAATCGCATAATTAAAAACAGAAGAAACGAATGAAAGATAGTCTTTTGCTGTTTTAGGCATCATCGGCTTGTGCTCTTTATTCCCGTCGAGTAGCAAGCGAACCAACCTTTGTATTTGGGTGGGAGAAATCTTATCCATTTTAAAGGATCCAATTGTTTTGCAGACCCGTTTCCCCATACGACGATACTCAACGACTGTTCGGATGCGAAGGTTCTGAGCGGCGTAATCTTCCAAATACTGTTCTACGAATTCTTCGAATTTTACGCTTCGTTGCTGAATGGTGCCTTGCTTGCATTCTTCATCAAATAATACAGCTTGTCGATTCAGCTCCTTTTCGATTTGCCGTTCCGTCATTCCGGGGTCTGGTGTCCATGTCATGCGCTGCCGCTCCTGGTTCCCTCTGACGGTGTAGCCACAAGAGGATGTGATTCGGTAGCTTTTTCCACGTTTTTCAATGGTTGCCATAATGTAACCTCCTAAAACCGGGTATAAAAATACCCGGCCTATTGATTTTTGGCCGGGAGGTTGGTACAATATATTTGCGTTATATGTATCGGCCCCGGCCGATCTGCCGCTCTATCCTGGTGCAAACAGGGTAGGGCGGTTTTTTTTTATGCCATTTTTCGTTGTCGTACAGAAAAATAATAATCTAGTGCTTTTTGAATGAACGGCTCCGGCATATCAAAATATTCTGCTAGCTGCCATCTTTCGGCGTAGCCTTGACTGATAGCTCCGCTCAATTCATTAAAAGGTATGTACCGCTCAATAGCCCAACGGTTTGCTTTATACTCATGTTTCTCAATTAAGTCTAAAGGACTGCTTACTTTATGGGTGCAACCGGTAGCACAGTGACCAAGTTCATGAGCGAGGATACGTTTCATTTCTGGAATAGTTTGTACCCGAAAAGGGTCTAAGAAGATTGCATATCGATTATTTAATTCGATTGTAACGCTGGTTTCTTTTCCTACATCATAAGTGTATAGAGCAACCTGCTGCGCCCACATATCGTCATACAAGGTATTTAATTCTACCACGCAAAAATCTCCATCAATATTATTCGTTATTTTCTTTGTCCTGTTGTTGTTTAAAGAATTTCGCCATCTCGAGAAGCTTCTGTTTGTTCTCTTGTGTCAGTTCTTTGGATTCGTCCAGAAAGGCATATGTGAAATCATCGAAAGTGATTTCTGGCTCGCCCTTTGCTGGGATGAGCTTTTTTATTTTGCTTTTTAATGTTTCTTTTTTATCGAGTTGCGTCCAATACGAACCTGACATGCCCTCTTTTTCTCCATACTTGGCTATCAGAGCATTTCGAACATCTGAACTAAAGCGGTGTTTCTGACTGTGTAAAAAATAGGGAACGTATTCCTCAAATGAGATGTGAGATAAGTCACAATCACTTTCCACGCTACGAGAAAAGTATGCAAATATGCATTTTTCAGCCGCTTTCAGCCGCTCTTCAAAAGGATTGGCAGTATTTTTTTCGTATTCAGAACACTCATATCGAATCTCTCTTTCATCATCATTCCAAAAGCCAAACTTTTCTTTTGCTTTCTTCCATTTTTCATGGTGTTCTAAATGCTTTTCTACATCACTTGGAATTCTTGGGGAATAAAAGTAATTGCATTCTTTACATACTTCAGCTTCTGGCAAAAGGCTATCAACTGAAACACCAAAATAATTGGCTATTTTGGCTAGAGTATCTGCTGTTAATGACTTCTTTCTTCCCTTTTTCAAGTCGGTCAACGAGCCTCTGCTCGCCCCAGACCTTTTACACATTTCAGTGATATTGATGCCTTCCTCTTTGCAAAGTAGGTCAATTTTTTCGTATAAAGACAACACAAATAAACACTCCTATTTGTAATATTTTACAAATTTACGCGTTCGCTTAAAATTGCGTTGACTTTTACGTCTACGTGTAATATCATTAGCACATAAGCAACGCAATCACGTAAATATTTGGTGTGGTAACTATAATATATTACATGATTACGTAATTGTCAACTTATTTTACTAAAGAAAGGAATGTTTTTATGCCCAAAAGGATGTTTACCCCTTTTGGAATCGAAGTCAAGACGAAATTACTTTGCATTGGCAAAAATCAAGAATGGCTGATTTCAAAAGTAAAAGAGAAAACGGGTATGTATGTTGATAGTTCGAATCTTTATAAGATTATGACCGGCCAACTAAGCAGCCCGAAGATTGAATCGGCAATTAAGAAAATTTTACAGAATGAGTAACAGAAAGGAGAACAGTATGAAACTTACTATCGAAATTGAAGATTGTGATCAATTTAGGCTTACTCCCTCTTATGTTTACAGATTGTTATGCAAAGAAATCTGCGCGAAAACAGCGACCAAATATCACATTCCTGAATGGGGATTATTTGATTCCTGTGACCATGCCGCAAGAGGCGCTTATTCTCACATTAAAAACAGAAAAAACAATGTTACACACCTTATCTTGACTCACTCAGACGCTGAAGTTTGTTCAGAATTATTCAGACAATTTGCCGAAGTGTGGGCATTGAATATTTCTCTACGCTAAAAAACTCAATGTCGCACTGGATGAAATTTTGAAAGAGAGGGAAACAACATGAATTTACAGCTTATAAAATCCGAAAGCTTTGGCTCCGTGGAAACGGACATCTACAGCAACGGAAACGACATGTTTATGACTATTGACCAGTTGGCGGGGTGCTTGGAGTATGCAGACCGCAAGGGTATCGAAAAACTGACGGAGCGTAATAGTTATCTGAAAAACTCCGAGTTTTCAACTACCGTCAAACTGTCGGTAGTTGAAGGAGGACGCAACGTAACCCGCGAACGTACAATTTTCACCGAGGACGGCATCTACGAAGTGACAATGCTTTCCAGCCAACCTAAAGCAAAAGAGTTTCGTGCGTGGATTCGCAAAATCCTTAAAGGTCTGCGACGTGGAGACGCGAAGCTTGTTTCCACTGTAAAAGAAAATGAAGTCGCTGCCCGACTTAAAAATGCTCAGGCCCGCAAAGCTGCTCTCTATGTCAAGATGGCAAACAATGACGCTCTTTCTCCAAAATACAAACAGGTGCTTTTATCGTATGCCACCAAGGAGCTCAATGGCGGACAAGCTGTACTCCCACTCCCCAAGACAAAGCGAGGTTATTCTGCGCAAGAAATTGGCGACATATTCGGACTGACTGCAAATAGAATTGGCAGAATCGCAAATGAGCATCATTTAAAAGTTGATGGGTTTGGAGAGCTCCGTAAAGACAAGTCGCGTAGCAGCTCGCGCGAAGTTGATACCTGGGTTTACTTTGAAGAGGCAATCCCGGAATTTGAAAAAATCCTTGGTAAAAAATCTGCTTAATCCCAGTATACCTAAAACTCAATACTTAATTCAAGAGGTGCGAAATTCATTGTCCTATTAAGCGGACAGTAAACAGTTTAAAGGAGGTGACTCGGAATGCCAATCCCCCGCATGAGGCTACTAAAAGAAGCTGCTGCAGAAATCAAAACCGTAGACCCTGGAACCGCAGTGACGCCGTATTTTATCCGGCAGCTTGCGCTAGAAGGCAAAGTTAAATCTGTCATGGCTGGGCGCAAACGCCTTATTAACTTGGATGATTTGCTGCAGTATCTGGATTTGCAGCAGACATCATAACCACCGCCTGCACCCGCTGCGGGTGGCATCAGGACAAGTCCTGTAGAACGGAAAGGAGTGAGTGAAATGAATGAAAACGTGAGGACCGCTCTAAAACAATTGCTTTCCGCACTGGAAACAGCAGCGGATGCCGAAAGCAGCACCACAGCCGAGCTGAACGCCTATTTTGTCATGGAGCAAGAAGTCCAAAATGCGGCGAATCATTGTGCGCAGTCGTTACATTGGGCTAGAAAGGAGTGAACCACCATGTCTGTAAAAACATTGCAAGGTTACATGGAGCTATGCCGTCATTACGGTTGGAAACCTAGTTGGGAGGGCTTGCACGCATTCAACCGAGGTGAAAGAAAGAGGGTGCTGCAAAATGCGAAATTACTGTGATTGCTGTGGCGCAATTTTAAATCCGAGCGACCGCAACGGAATATATATCGCAGATGTTGCAATATGCGACCAGCGATACACCTTATGCCGAGCCTGTATGCACGTTATCGCATGGGTATCAGGCAAAAAGAAAACCGCCCCTGATTGCAGTCAGGAAGCGGCACACTAGAAAATAACTATATCAAAATACTAATCTGAAAGAGAGGATTTGTCAAGATGCAAGAGAACATAAAGCGAGCAATTGAGAACCTCACCGCACGGCGCAATCAGGTGCGGGACGAGCAGCTCACCACCATAGCCATGCTCAAGGAATGCCGATTTATTGATTTGTCCCACATCGAGCTAATTGACAAGCGGTACAACGAAAAGCGAGCAAATATTGACCGCGAGATTATGGAAATGCGGGCTCATTTGGAAGAATTGGAGGCTGCGGGATGATGTCTGATGACTACGGCCTCTACTGGGCTGAAAGAATGCGCGACCGACTTGAACCACCTAGTCCGCTTGAGTCAGACGATGAATTGCAGGTGACGGAGCTGTGAGCCGCCGGAAGTATCGTAAAGGGCCAAAAATCACAAGTTTAAATGAACTCATGGAGCAGGATTTTGTTTACTGGAACAATAAAATCACTCCAAAAGGCTGGTTCCAAAATTGGATAATGTGCATGGCGAACCGGGCCATAAAGAACGGTGTTTTAAGACAAGCAATAAAAGTTGAAAGAGAGGAATAACCATGGACAACCAGAAATCAATTCTCGAAATGGCGCGCGGTGCCATTATGGAACGTGCTGACTATGAAATGGCCAAGGTCATCGAAAACATTAAGGACGTCAACACCAGCCCCACCAAGAAGCGCACGCTCACTCTGACGGTAGAATTTACCCCTGATACCGAGCGCCAGCAAATCAGCGTGAATGTGGTAGCAAAATCCAAGCTGGAGCCCACCAATCCGGTCACAACCACCCTGTTCCTCACCGGCGAGGGTGAAGATGCTACCGCTTATGAAATGGTCCCACAGGTTCCCGGTCAGCGCTCCATCGACGGTAGCGAACAAGCCGAGCCACCCGCTCTTCGTATAGTTAAAAACGCTTAATTAAATTAAAGAGGAGGTTTCTATTATGGATATGACAAGAGATTTTTTGAACGGAATATTGGATAACGCTGCTCCCCACGAGATTGATTATGCCGGGCGAAAGTTTGTAGATAGGCATATGGATGCTTTGCCACAGACCGTTACAGCTTCTGCTCTTAACACCAGTACCCTCACATCTATTGTCGACTACATAACAAGTCAAGCGGATGCCGAAGCGTTGCAGTGCGCTGGTAAGTTCATCGTGCATGTTGTGGGTCACGATTGTGTGAAACTATACAAGGAACTGAATGCTGACAAGAAGCGTGATTCGTTGATTTCTGCCAGCATTGACGGTTGCAAGTTTCAGTTCGGACAGTTTATGAGCGTAGAACAGTTTATCATCAATCTTCAGGCCCTGTTCGTTCAGGATGATAATACGGCAAAATTGCTGAAATTTATCAGCTCCGTCAAGGATGACACAAGTGTCCAGCAGAAGGACGATGGCGTAACGCAGAAGATTGTTGCAAACAGCGGTGTATCGCTCGCAGTAAGTGCTACTGTACCGAATCCGGTAGACCTGCGCCCCTACCGTACATTCGCGGAAATTGAGCAGCCTGAGAGTGCATTTGTATTCCGCGTTCGCAAGGATGAACGCTATGGTGTAACGGCAGCACTCTTCGAAGCGGACGGCGCAGCTTGGAAGAATGAGGCAATCCTCGAAATAAAGGATTTCTTAAAGAGTAGTTTGCCAGAAGACGTAATCATTTTGGCGTAAGAAAAAACGAACGGCGGCGGGCAAAACCGCCGCCGAGATTTTAAGGAGGAATCCAAATGGATGAATTGGCCCCTATCACACAATCTGGTGCTTTGAGTGCCTTTACCGATAAAGAATCCTTTAACCAGCTTGCCCGCGCTGCGGCAGCCTTTGCTAAGACCTCTATCGTACCGGATAATTACCGAGGCAAACCAGAAGATTGCATGGTCGCAATCGATATGGCAAACCGCATGGGGGTTTCCCCACTAATGGTCATGCAGAATCTGTATGTTGTCAAAGGTAAGCCCTCTTGGAGTGGGCAGGCCTGCATGAGCCTGATTCAAGGCTGCGGAAAGTTTCACGACGTTCGCCCGGTTTATACCGGCACCGTTGGTGCAGAAGATCGTGCTTGCCATGTTGAGGCAATACGGATTTCAAACGGGGAACTTGTTCAAGGCGTCGAGGTCAGCATGCAGATGGCAAAGGCCGAAGGCTGGACGTCAAATGCCAAGTGGCGCAATATGCCGGAGTTGATGCTCGCATACCGTGCGGCTGCGTTCTTCGCCCGGGTACATTGCCCTGAAAGGCTCATGGGCGTTTATGTTGAGGGTGAGGCTGATGATATTCAGCCGGACAAGCGTGTAATTGCAGATCCCCTTGCCCCGGTTGGAGAGGACGGTGAGCTGATATGATTTTAACCGCAGAAAACTATTTCAGCCCCCAAAACCAGCTCACCTACATGGGCGCCTCACAGTTCAAATCTTTCCTTGCTTGCCCCGCTGCAGCACTCGCTGAAATCCGTGGCGAATACCGGCAGGAAGAAACGACCGCCTTACTGGTCGGCTCCTACGTTGACGCTTATTTTGAGGGAACGCTTGATTTCTTCAAAGCGCAGCACCCGGCAATATTTAAAAAAGACGGCGGCCTAAAATCCGAATATGTACAGGCTGAGCAAATTATCCAGCGCATCGAGCGTGACCCTATGATGATGCGGTACATGGCAGGAGAAAAGCAGGTTATCATGACCGGCGAAATCGCTGGTGTGCCGTTCAAAATTAAAATCGATAGTTTCCACCCCGGCAAAGCAATTGTTGACCAGAAGATTATGAAAGACCTTGAAGACATCTGGAGCCCCACAGAAGGGCGCCGTGTCCCGTATTGGCTCAATTGGGGCTATGACTACCAAGGCGCTATTTACCGTGAAATTGTCCGGCAGAACACTGGCGACACGCTACCGTTTATGATTGCGGCCGCTACAAAACAAAAAACAACCCGGCTACAAATTGGCCAGATTGTTCCGGAGCGACTGGACTATTGTCTGGATATTATAAAGCACGAAGCACCCCGATTCGCTGCCATTAAACGCGGAGAAATTGAACCAGAGCAGTGCGAGGAATGCGATTACTGCGCAGAAAAAGCTGTGTTGAGTAACATCGTTGAGTATCGGGAGGGCGCGTGATGGATAGATTGACCGCACCATAATGGAGCGATCGACACTATCACGTGTAAGCGAACGTGTATCCAAAACGCAAAGACATGGAGCCGGCTTTTCAAAAAATCGTTGATAGGCTGGGGCGATACGAAGACACTGGGTTAGCCCCAGAACAAATCAATGCTGCATTCCTTGCAAAGCAGAATTCGAAAAAGTTGACTGCATACCTGCCGTTTGGCCTGATGGGCAGGATAGGCTCAAACTGTTTTGCCCAGTTTGCCATTAAGACATTTCATCGAATGAAAAATACTGCTCTAAATGCGGTCAAAAATTAGATTGGCGCGAAAAAAATGTGCTCTAAGGCTATGACACCTCAGAGCACGGGATTATTGCTTAGGCTTAGTATGTACATGGAACCCGAAAATCTTCAAATCGACAATCGTTTCAGAATTGCATTGTTTTAAGACTAACTTAATAGCGGAATAACAAAAAGTTAGTATCAATGCAATTGCTAGTAATTCCCAAATACCGAACCTTGAAATAGTGAAAAAAGCAATTTTAACCGTAATTAAAATTACCCCCTTATTGATATTTACCGTTAACATTGGTAAGATGCCGGCCCTAGTGGGCGGAACTATAGGTAATAACACCTAAAGGACGGAATATCATATAAGACTATTTCATGGAATATTATACCACTTTCACTTTAACATATCTATAAAAATTAAAAAGAATGGCAAAAAAAGTGGATAAAATGCGCAAAATCAAGAGCTGCATTAGATTGGAGTGAAAACAATGGATGAATTGATAATGAAATGCGACCTCAATTTGCTTAATGATCGCATAAATAATCTTAGCGTTGGACTTACGACGATGCCCGAAAACGGCACTATGCAAGCCAACAAAACGTTCCTACTGGCAATCCAAAATTATATGTGCGAATTATTAAGGGTGCGGCGTGAAATGGATAACCGCAGCGCCGCCCCGGAAAACAAGCCGCTGACGCTGGAACAGCTCCGGCAGATGGAGGGGGAACCGGTGTGGACGGTAACTCGTGGTTTAGAGAGTTCAGGCCGGTGGGAACTAATAGAATTTTCAAAATGTGATTTTAAGGGCAGAGAGGTTATTACATTAGCCAACATCGACGAGGGACAATATGACGGGTTTGCTGACACATACGGCAAAACGTGGCTGGCCTACGCCCGCAAGCCGGAGCAGGAGGTCTCCTCATGCTAAACGCATCGGTACTTATGGGGCGCCTGGTTGCAGACCCTGAGCTGCGGCACACATCCAGCGACATAGCCGTCACCAGCTTTACGATTGCGGTTGACCGTGACTATCAAAAGGCCGGCGCTGAACGCCAGGCGGATTTTATTGATATTATCGCATGGCGTTCTTCCGCGGAATTCGTATGCAAATACTTCCGCAAAGGACAGCTAATTGCAGTTCAGGGCTCAATTCAAACTCGCATGTATCAGGACAAGGACGGAAACAAGCGTAAGGCTTTTGAAATTGTGGCAGATAAGGTGAGTTTCTGCGGGAACAAATCCGATAGTACCGAAAAGGGACAAGGGCGCAGCTACCAAACCGCTACATCGGCGCCGAACATAAACCCAGATCCGGGGGATTTTCAGGAGATTCCCACGGACGATGATTTACCTTTCTAAGCAATGTATGGTGACATTTTTTCACAAATTAAATCTTCCCTCACCATGGCAGATGTCGTGGAACATTACGGCTTTGAGGTCAAGCGCGGTGTGATGCTCTGCCCTTTCCATAGCGATTCGCACCCATCTTTAAAAGTCTATCCCGGTTCCCGTGGCTGGCACTGCTTTGTTTGTGATGCGGGTGGCTCAGTAATTGACTTTGTAGCCAAGTTGTTTCACCTCAACGCCCGGCAGGCCGCTATCCGGCTGGACAATGATTTCCGACTGGGACTGTCCACCGAAAAGCCTGACCGGCGCGAGGTTGACCGGTGGGTTCGGGAACAGCGAGAGAAGCAGGCTGTTCTCGACGCCTACCGCGCCGAATATGACGCAAAATGCCGCGAGGCATACCTGATTCGCTCTATGCAGAAGCCGCCGCCCGAGAGCCCATTGTGGGGCGAATATGCGGCACTGATGGGGCGGCTGGATTATTTAGATAACTATTATTTCATTCAAAATCACTGGAGGTGACGGGCATCACAAATGGATAATCAAGAATTAAAAATTTCCGCACCTCAACCTGAGTACACGCAGGATGATTTTTTAAACGGAACGGCTCCGTTTGAAAACGTTTACGCTCTGCATAATAACCCATTTCAGGAAAAACGAGCAATCGCACTAATGAGTGTAGTTGCAAAGTCAGTAGGAGTAAGTGGGTTCAAAGCTCTGTATCAAGATTATGTACGCTCTTTGAAAACCTTGTCATGTGTTGATGCCGAAAATGTTTCGCAGTTTGCAGATCAACCAATAGATCTTGATACCGGCGAATGGAAAGCGGATGAATCTGGTGTTTGGAAATACGCGTCGCAGGGTGGAGTTGAAGTTGCCTGCACCCATCCAATTTTGCCGATAAAGCGACTGCGAAACATTGATACTGGCGAGTTGAAGGTCACGTTGGCCTTTCGCCGCGGGATGAGAAGCAAAAAAGCCTGGACGGAAATCACCACAGATTTTAATACAGTTTCCAATTCTAAAAATATTACTTCTCTATCTCAAATAGGGATATCGGTTACGTCTGGAAAGAGGTCTCAGAATCTCGTGGACTACATAGCGGATACCTTAGATAAGAATTACGACCTTATTCCAGAATTTAAGAGCACATCTCGTATGGGCTGGAATGAGGAAGGTTTTTCCCCCTATGTAGATGAGGTTGTTTTTGATGGAAATCCCGGATTTGAAAAGATTTTTAAATCCATTAGGCAGGTCGGAAAATATGACGTTTGGCTAAAAGAGGCTATTTCTGTACGAAAATACAGCGTAACTGCAAAGATTGTTCTTGCAGCGGCGTTTGCATCTACTTTAATTGAACCATGCGGCGTACTTCCTTTTTTTGTCCACTTGTGGGGCATGGATTCTGCAACCGGAAAAAGCGTGGCACAAATGGTAGCTGCGTCCGTGTGGGCAGAGCCAACCGTGGGCGGAGATTATTTCAAAACCTTTAAAAGTACATCAGTGGGATTTGAGGTTATCGCCGGGTTTCTGAATTCCATTCCAGTTGTGATCGATGAGCTTCAACTTGCAAAAGATTCCAAAGGCAAAGTGATATTTAATGTCTATGAGCTGGCGTCCGGTTCTGGCAAGCTGCGCTCTAATAAAACGCTAGGAATCGCCGCAGCCCTCACCTGGGCGAATTGCTTCATCACGTCCGGAGAAACGCCTCTCACGTCTGAAAATGACGGTGCGGGTGCTGTGAACCGTGTGATTGAGATTGAGTGTAAAGCCGAAAACAAAGTGATTGAAAACGGGCACAAAACAGCAGGAATCTTAAAAGCGAACTACGGTTTTGCCGGTATGCACTTTGTTCAGATGCTTTCAGACCCCAAGTCTATTGATGAAGTAAAGCAGCTATATGAGCAGTTCTACACTGACTGCATGAACAATAATACCACCGAAAAGCAGGCCATGGCAGCAGCGATTCTCGTAACAGCAGATACGCTTGCCACACGCTGGATTTTTAAGGATGGACAAGCTTTGACGGTAAGCGAAATGGCTGAGTTTCTCAAAAGCAAGGAAGCTGTATCTGCGGCAGATCGCGGCTATCAGTATATGTGTGACTGGGTTTCTCAAAATGGAAACAAATTTCATGGTGCTTCTGACAACACGGATACTTACGGACTGATCGTAAATGAAGGCGAAGATGCCGGGTGGGTCTATATTATTCGCTCGGTGTTTAACAAAGCTTGTTCAGATGCTCAGATCAATGCAAGAGCCTTGCTTGGAAATCTACGCACACGAAAATTGATTCAGACAAAAGAGAAAGGGTTCACGAGGTCCAAACGGATTAATAACGTGCGGACGGATTGCGTTGTCATGAAGCTTCCTGATGATGACCGTGAGATCACCGCGGACGATGATCTTCCTTTCGATAATTCACTTTTATAGGCGCGGCACTCGTTCCGCGAAAAGTTCCGCGTTAAAAAGTTAGGCGAAATGCGGCCTGAAACGGTGCTGCGGAACCGCGGAACCTGCGGAACCGGAAAATGCACATATATAAGAGAGAAAAAAGAAACATCTAAAATCGTTTGTATATTCTCGCTCTCTTATAGAGAAGTTGCGAAAAAGTTCCGCGGTTCCGCACTAGCCTTGCAACCCGCATAAACACTGAGATTTTAGCGCGGAACATATAGTTCCGCAACGTTCCGCAAGTATATGAAAATCCCACAAAAGGAGGTTATAAATCTTTGAAAGAAATTAAACTACGTGATTATCAGCGCGAATGTACTGATATCATCAATAACATAGACCCCGGAGCATATCTCATTCAGATGGCAACGGGACTCGGAAAGACTGTTACATTTGCAAATGTTCAACGGAAAGGCAAAATGCTGATTCTTTCGCACCGCGAAGAGCTGGTACGGCAACCGCTGAAATATTTTGATTGCTTGACTGGTGTTGAAATGGCAGGTAATCACGCTTCACCAATGGATGAAGTTGTTTCCGCATCGGTTCAGACCATGACACATCGCTTGGAACGGTTTGCACCGAATGAATTCGATATTATCGTTTGCGATGAAGCGCATCACAGTGCCGCGAGAACGTACCGCAGAATATTCGATTACTTTACTCCGCGTCTACTTCTCGGCTTCACTGCCACGCCCAATCGCTCGGATAATGCCAAGTTGAACGATGTGTACAGCGACATCATTTTCCAACGTGATCTCAAGTGGGGTATCAAAAACGGTTTTCTCTCCGACATCTATTGCCGGCGGGTAAATATCGGATATGACCTGAGGGGAGTGCATTCTCGTGGTGGAGATTACGCACCGGGTGAGCTTGAAAAGGCGATGGACGGCACCGCGGACGCCATTGCAGAAACATATCGTACTATGGCATCCGGTGCTACTCTGGTATTTGCTGTGTCGGTTCAGCATGCGAATGATATCGCAGCAAAAATTCCGGGTGCTGTGGTGGTAACTGGAGAAACAAAAGACCGAGCAAGCCTTATTCAAGCGTTCACTGACGGGAAAATCCCGTGTATTGTTAACTGCATGGTATTTACCGAGGGAACCGATATTCCCCGTGTAGAAACGGTAATTGTAGCGCGGCCCACACAATCAGATAGTTTATACACACAGATGGTTGGACGTGGCTTGAGGTTATATCCTGGTAAAGAACGGCTCAATCTGATTGATTGCGTTGGCGTGTCTGGTAAGGCTTCTCTCTGCACGGCACCGTCACTACTCGGCATTGACCTGAAAGATGTGCCGGAACGCCGACTATCTGAAATGGATGGCCTACTCTTTAAACTACCTGAGAAGATAGAACGTGCCGCAGATTGCCCTGAGAGCTGGATTAAGAACATTCAGATTGTTGACCTGTGGGCACAGGAGCAGAAATATAACACCCATGGCGTGAACTTCTTTAAGATGCCTGACGGCTCTATGGCGTGCAGTCTAATGAACCGCGAGAAGATAGCAATTCCTTGCCAAGATGAATTGGGACGCGTTCTTTTCAATGGCCGCCTGATGCCGATGCAAAGTGCTCTGGACTTTGCATACATCAAACTGACTACAAATTACAAAGACCAGGAATATATCTGGAATCTTGAAAAGGCCAAGCATTGGGGGAAGGCTCCTGCCAGTGATAAACAGCTCCAGCTGATCCAACGCCGGTGCAAAGGGTTTGACCCGGCCGGGCTGACAAAGCTGCAGGCCAGTCAGATTTTGAACCGGGTCATGAGTGGAGGGAGGCGGTCGGCATGAGCAAAGAACGTATTCATATCACAAAACCCGATGACCGCGAGTCTGTAATTGTTATCCTTGCCCGGAATGGTTATACCGTCCGACAAGGCCGCGAAAAAGACCACGGAACTGGTAAAACAGTCGCTTTTGTCGAGTATTGGAAAGGAGCTGATGAGGCGTGACTGAAGCACAACATCAAACCTGCGTATTTAAATGGGCTGCACAGCCTTCTATTCGCTCAAAATGGCCTTGCCTGAAATTACTCCACCACGTTCCAAACGGCGGTAAACGCGACAAGATAGAGGCAGCACACATGAAGCAACAGGGTGTAAAGCGTGGAATACCCGATCTCGATCTTCCTGTCGCCCGCGGTAAATATCATGGCTTGCGCATCGAAATGAAGGATGACACGGGGCGTACATCGATTGAACAAGACTGGTGGCTCGGTGAACTCCGGGAGCAGGGTTATTTCTGCGAGGTATGCCATGGGTGGGAATCAGCCGTTCGCGTTTTGGAGTGGTATCTTGGTCTTGGAGAGTTCCGGCTATGACCCCCGAGCAAATTGAGCGCTCCGCAATGCATAATGACGATCTTCCCGCCGGTCTTACTCAGCCCGAGCAATTCCTTTACATGTCGTTCCGGTGTCTGTACTCCAGCTACCGAGCCGGGACGATTACCCGGGAGCAGGCACAGTCAGAGAAGCACGAGCTGCTATCTGAATACGATAAGGCAATGCGATTGCATGAGATATTTAAGGACACCTGCCAAGCACAGGTAAAGCTTGGAGGCTTATCAAAAGAGGTTGAGCAAGGTGATTGCGAGAGGTGCAAAAAGATTATGAGGATATTGGATGGGAGGGAAAGGTTATGACCCATTATCTTAAAATTCTGCCGGAGTATTTCAAGGACGTGGAATTCGGCACTAAAACATTCGAGCTGCGTCGAAACGACCGTGATTATCATCCTGACGATATGCTGGTGCTACAGGAATGGACATTTGAAGGAGGATACACAGGCCGGGAGCTTACACGGTATGTGCCGTATGTGCTATATGGGCCAGTGCTTGGTTTGGACCTTGACTGGTGCATTTTATCTTTGCAGAGAGTGGATGTAGCGACTAATAATCTAATTACCAATGTAAGTAAACAAGAAGCTTCAAAAATCATAGCCAAGTATTCGCCTCACGGCCTATTTTGGTGTATCGATGGAAGTAAATTTATAGGAATAGACAACTCCACTGGTGATGCGTGGACTGAGGAATTTGAAACTTTTAAACAATGTGAATCTTGGTTATTAAGGGGGTATTAGAAGTGACCAAAAAAGAACTATCTCAGCTGCGCGATTTAAAGCGTGAGATTCAGCTGCTAAAAGAGCAGCGCGCAGAAATCCGAAATAATATGCGCAGTATGAAAACACCAAACTGTGTGGAAGCATCGAGCAAATACCCGCCGTACCAAAAGCATAGCGTTACGGTTTGTGGAGTTCCTCCTACCGAAACCGCGGCATTTAACGATGAAGATGCCCGACTTCAAAAAATCAAGTTGGCAATTGCGGAACGTGAGCGCCGGCGCCAAGAGGAATACGACAAGCTTGACCGGTTTATCGAAAGTATTGAGGACAGCGAAATTCGACAGATAATTATGCTGTACTACATACAGGACCTAACATGGCAACAGACAGCATTTAAAATCGGGCACCACGACGAGCAGTATCCTAGAAGAAAAATTGACAGATTCTTAAATTGTACGAAATGTACGTATTAGATACTGTAAAATAATATTATGGGAATTTTGTATCAAACGCTTGGCGCATAGCCGGGCGTTTTTTCATACCTTTGTGCGGGTCCTATGAAAGGAGCCGTATATGAACTACACCAATAAAATATTTAATATGGACTGCCTGTCCGGTATGAGTATGTATCCGGATAAAAGTATCGATATGATACTTTGCGATTTACCGTATGGTATTACGGACTGCAGATGGGACAGCTTGCTTCCATTTGACCAGCTGTGGCAGCAGTATCTACGCATCATCAAGGACAACGGGGCTATTGTTTTAACAGCATGCCAGCCATTTACCACAAGATTAATCAGTAGCCAACCGAAGTTATTCCGGTATTGCTGGTACTGGAAGAAAAATATGATAACCGGGTTCGCGAACGCAAAAAGGCAGCCGCTACGATGTGTAGAAGAAGTTTGTGTTTTCTATAAGCATTTACCCACGTACAACCCGCAGGGAATCATCGTACTGGATAAGCCTATTATACAACGGGGGAAAAAGGCACCAGCGCATGGTGATTTTGTTTATGCAGCAGACGGTAGCTTATCTCACGATACAGAAACCTGTGTTGTACATTATCCACGCCAGCTACTGGAAGTAAAATGCGAGAGAGGTCTTCATCCAACGCAAAAGCCAGTTGCTTTATTTGAATACCTCATCCGAACATACACTAATCCAGGCGACCTTGTGCTGGATAACTGCATGGGCAGCGGCACAACGGCAGTCGCTTGTATCAATTCTGGCCGCAATTATACCGGGTTTGAGTGGGATAAGCAGCATTTTCAGACGGCTACACGTAGAATAAAAGCGTATAATTAATATGTTGACTTTATAAATATTTAGTTTTAGTATAAGGTTAATAAATTGTAGGAGCCAAAAGATGAAAAATAAATATTATTGGCCTTATCATACAGCCATAGATATTCTACCTATATTGATTGTTGCATCGTGTATATTAGGGACCATTGTGACAAAGGCATCTGCAGAAAAAGGGAATTACTACTCAGTATATTTTTTCCCTTTGCTTTTTTTTGTAATACCTGGCACTATATTGATTACTCTTCTTTTGACTTTTGTTAAAGTAACGGAAAATGAAATTATCTTCTTCAAACATGGTTTCTTACGCCGCAAAATCAAATTCTGCGATGTTACAGAATGGGGCTTATATATAAAATATGGAGGAAACGGAAGAACCGTAAGCCTTTTATATATCACGTCAATTCCTATTTCTGAGTTAAAATCCGGAAAAGTTATTAATAAAAAAGCTTTGAGGCATAAAAACAAGCGAAATTTTATCATTCTTGGATATGATGATAAGAGACTAATAACTTTTCTGATAGAGAACTTCCCCAAAAATTATAATAAGGAATTTTTATATGAAAAATCCGATTATTTAGGTATAGTTGATGAAAGTAAAAATCCATTGTTTAGGAATCTCCGCTAATAGTTAAGGGCGCCCTATGAGGCGTCCTTTTTCATACCCAATTAAAGGAGGTGACAGTAGTGAAGTGCATTATTTGCCCATGGAACGATTACCACAAGGCGGGTGTGCCGTACTGCATGCTGCCAAGGTGTTTATATCAGGAGAAGAATCCAAATGACAGAAAAATACATCCGCCAGCTAATAGCAACAGGACGTATACATGAATTTTACGTATCTCCACCGTGGCGCAAACTACGCCGAGAAGTATTGAAAGAAGATAATAACGACTGTCAGATATGCAAGAGCAAAGGAAAGTATGCACGAGCTAACCACGTGCATCATGTTAACTATGTGCGGTTGCATCCAGAGCTAGCGTTGAGCAAAACATATGTGGATGGCAAAGGACAAACCAAACGTAATCTTATAAGCGTATGTCATACTTGCCATGAAACAGTATGTCATCCGGAGAGGTTGAGAAAATCAAAGCCCGAACCATGGGCGGAGGATTGGAGTTGATTTATGTGATTATTGTAAAGGTACCCCCGGTCAAATAAAACGTAGTTTAATCTGGACGGCGTTACTCGGGTGGGTTGGTGACAAATGATATTTACCTCGCGCACATAACGGAGGGGGTGGTATAAGTGGTAAATGAAGCAACACAAAAACATCTCAACTCGGAACTATACTCAGAAATCAAAACCGATCTGCTTGACCAGCTCGACCGCAATGGAACAACCGGAAAATATTACGTTGATCTGGTTTGTGATTACATGGATTTGTGGATTACAAAAAGCTTGCTGGTTGAGGACATCCAAGAACGCGGTGTCAGCGTCGAGTATGATAACGGCGGCGGGCAGAAAGGCCGGAAGAAAAACGATAGCGTTGAGCAACGAATCAAGGTGAACGCCCAAATGTTGAAACTGCTGTCTGAATTGGGAATAAAGCCAACGCAGACAGGCGGTGATGGAGATGACGAAATGTAAGTGCATAGATGAATATATGCAAGCTGTGCGCTCTGGAAAAATCAAAGCGTCTAAAGAACTGCATCAAGCTATGGATTACATCGACCGCAAGCTTTCCCCTCCTGCCGACGTGCGAATTGACACTGGTAAAACTGAAAAAGCGATTGAACTCATTGAACGCTACTTTGAAATGACGCTCCTACCGTGGGAGCGTTTTATTATTGCCTTGGTACATTGCTACTATCGGCAGAACGACACGGTAGTTTTCGGTGAGTTTTTTATCATGATGGGTCGTGGCAACGGTAAGAACGGTTTTATCTCTGGCCTTGCGTGGTATCTCACTACCAAGTATCACGGTGTAAAGGGGTATAACGTAGATATCATCGCCAACAGCGAAGATCAGGCCGAAACTTCTTTTAACGACATTTACACTATGCTTGAGGATACTTGGGTAAAGTCGAAGAAATTCTTTTACAAATCCAAAGAGGAAATCCGAAATCTTAATACCCGGTCATATATCAGATACAACACGTCCAACGCCCGCACGAAAGACGGTAAGCGTTCGGCATGTTTAATTTTTGATGAAGAGCATGAGTATGAAAATTCGAAAACTATTGGTGTATTTCAGTCTGGCTTCGGTAAGCGTAAGCACAGCCGAATTTTCAAAATTACTACAAACGGCTATATACGCGATGGCGTACTAGATGAAGATTTGCGGCTTGCAAATGATGTGTTGGACGGTACAATCCCCAATAGCAGACTTTGCCCTCTTATTTTTAAAATGGACTCTTATGAAGAGTGTAATAACCCGGATTTGTGGGAAAAGTCTTGTCCGTCTATCAATTACTTTCCTGAACTCAAAATGCAAATGGATCAGGAGTTTATCGATAAAGATTATAAAAATCAGGTTCGGTTGGATTTTTACACTAAGCGAATGAACTTACCTCTAAGCGGGGAAGAAACCCCGGTCACGGAAGAAGAAAACGTAAAAGCCACAAACAAACCTATACCAGACTTGACCGGAAAAAACTGCATCGTCAGTATTGACTATGCGGCAATCAATGACTTTGCAAGTGCAAACCTGCATTTTAAAGTTGACGGTAAGCGATATGATATCAATCACTCTTGGTTGTGCCTGCACTCTAAAGACCTTAATCGCCTAAAAATTCCTTGGCAAGATTGGGCAGAAAAGGGCTGGCTTACGCAGGTTGATGAAAAAGAGATTAACCCGGATTTGATTGCTGAATGGATAGCAGAGCAGGCGCGGAAGTATAACATCAAAAAGCTGGCGTTGGATAACAACCGCTACGCCGTGGTGACTCGCTCTTTGCGTGCTGTTGGTTTTGACCGTGACGTTTATAAAAACGTTGTGTGTATCAGGCCTAATGACATCATGCGTACAATCCCTGTGATTGAGAGCGCATTTACAAATCAATCGTTTGTGTGGGGTGATTATCCTCCGTTACGCTGGGCGGTACGCAATACCAAAAAAGAAGCGCGAGGGCGCAAAGAGGGTACAGATACCGGGAATTTCTACTATGCTAAAATCGAATCGAAATCCAGAAAAACAGACCCGTGGATGGCGGTCGTACACGGAATGTGCGTTGAGAGTGTCTTGGAAGAAAATGAATCTACCTATGACGACATTCCGGTGATTATAGGATGAAAGGGGTGATGAATTGGGGCTTATATCTTTTTTACAAGAAAAGATGGGCGGTAAACATGTACCGGTTAGCGGTTTTGATTCTGCGCTGGTTGAGGAATACGCTGAGTTGGTGGGCGAACTGTGCTACCGTGAATTGGCTTTTTGGTCAGCAATCAACATGATTGCAAATGCGGTCAGCAAATGTGAATTTAAGACCTTTGTAAACAAAAAAGAAACACAAGGACCGGAATACTACCTGTGGAACGTTGAGCCAAACCAGAATCAGAACAGCAGCGGTTTTATTCACAAATGGATAGCGCATCTGTACCGGCGCAATGAGTGCTTGATTGTGGAGTATGGCGGTAGGCTGTATGTAGCTGATAGCTTCGTTAAAACGCCGTATGCGCTTTATGAGGATATTTTCTCCAATGTAACCATTGGAGATTTTTCTTTTACCAGAACGTTTACGCAATCGGAAGTTTTATACTGGCAGCTTGGTGAACGTGACATGAAAAAGGTTGTGGATGCACTGTATGCAGGATACTCTAAACTACTGGCGTACAGCATGAAAGCATACCAGAAATCGCGCGGGACAAAGGGCGTTTACCAATACGGCACGATTCCGGTTGCAGGGACAAAAGAGCGCGAAGCGTTCGACAATATTATCAATAACCAAATCAAAACATGGCTGAACAGCGATAACGCTGCCCTGCCCCTCGGCTCAGGGCAGGAATGGAAAGAACTCACACAAAAGACCTATTCCAGCGAATCCACCCGCGATATTCGCGCTATGGTGGATGATATCTCTGATTTTACTGCTAAAGCGGTTGGCATTCACCCGGCGCTATTGCGCGGTGATGTGCAAGACGTTGGAAACGCTCTGGATTACACATTAACGTTTTGTGTAGACCCTCTTACGGTCATACTGCAAGAGGAAATCAATCGCAAGCGATACGGTTTGAAAGGTATGCAGAGCGGGAATTATCTGCAAATTGACACCAAAACAATCAAGCATATTGACTGGTTCGATATTGCAAACAACGTGGATAAGCTGATTTCCAGCGGCGCACGGAGTATCAACGATATTTTAAAGATGGTAGATGAGCCAACAATTGATGAACCGTGGGCAAATGAACACTTTATTACTCGGAATTACATGCCATTTAAAGAAGCGCTTGAACAAGCAAACACTTTGAAGGGAGGTGAACAGAAATGAAAAAGTATTACTCTTTAGCTACGGCAGGCCGAGAAGCAGACCTTTATATCTTTGGCGACATTGTGGATGCGTTTGAAACCGGCCTGAATCAGGCGTGGGGCCTTGATGGACTCGGAGAAGTATCCAGTTTGTCCATTGCAAACGAGATTAAAAGTCTGGATGTGGATACCATTAATGTCCGCATTAACAGCTGCGGTGGCTATACATCGGAAGGACTGGCCATTTGCAACACTTTGAAAAGCCATCCGGCGAAGATTGTGACATATTGCGATGGCTTTGCTTGCTCTGCGGCGTCGATTGTGTTTATGGCTGGAGAAGAGCGTATTATGGGCGCGGCATCTGCATTGATGATACACAACGCTTGGAATCAGGCGGTGGGAAACGCTGCTCAACTCCGACAGCATGCCGAAAGGCTGGAAAAAATCTCTCAAGCTGCCGGGAATGCCTACGCAGAGAAAGTTAAAATCAGCCGGGAAGAGTTGGACGCTATGCTTGATGGGGAAAATCACGAAGGTACATGGATTTTGCCCGACGAAGCTGTAAAGATGGGTTTTGCAACCTCTGTATTATCTGAGCAGACAAGCGATATTGCCAATCAGAGCGCCATGAGCATGATATTGGAAAAGGTTACAGCGAGAAGCGCACAGACAGCCGCTACAATCCATATAGAGGCTGAGAAGGTCGCAGACATCGTGATGCAAAAGATTACGGCTGCGGCAAAGCAAGAGCCTGCTATCTCCACTGAAAACAACACGATGAAATTTTTGAATGCCCTACTGGGCGGAAAGGATTGAATAAATGAAGAATACTTATCTTAAGCCGAATATCCAGCTGTTTGCAATGAAATCGCTTGACCTTGTACAGAAAGAAAACGCTGCTATTATGCAGAAAATTAACCAGGCGGTTAAAGATGGAGACGACACCGCTTTTTCACAGGCTTTTACAGAATTTGCAGAATCTATCCAACAAGCAGTGCTCTCGGAAGCTAAAGAGCTGATGGCTGCAAACGATGTTGCAGTGTTGGCACAGCGTGGTGTGCGACAGCTTACCGGAGAAGAGACTAAATATTATAACGCTGTAATTGGCGCTATGAAATCTGGAAACCCAAAGCAGGCAGTTACAGATTTAGAAGTCGTAATGCCGAAAACCGTTATTGATTCGGTGTTCGAGGATTTGATAACTGATCACCCGCTACTCGACGCAATTGATTTTCAGAACGCTGGTGCTGTTACGGAGTGGTTGTTGAACGAAAATCCCCGTCAGCTAGCTACATGGTCACCGCTGTGCGCAGAGATTGTAAAAGAGTTGACCTCTGGATTTCGCAAGATTGATTTGCAGCAAAATAAACTATCTGCATTCCTTCCTGTTTGTAAAGCGATGCTTGACCTTGGCCCCGCGTGGCTTGACCGGTATGTTCGTACTGTTTTATCCGAAGCACTATATTTCGGTTTAGAAGATGGAGTTTTGAACGGTAAAGGGCAGACAGCTAATCTACATGAACCGATTGGTATGAGAAAAGATATGGCTGGTTCTGTAAGCCCAACAACTGGGTACCCCGATAAAGAAAAAGTTGTTTTTACTTCTTTCGACCCAATTACTTATGGAGCCTTGCTTGCAACAATGGCAAAAACAGAGAACGATAACCCTAGAATTGTTCAGGGAGTCATTTTAGTGGTTTCTCCCACAGATTATCTAACCAAGGTTATGCCTGCAACCACAGTGCGTGGTGCAGATGGTACTTATACGAATAACGTATTTCCCTTCCCAACAACTGTAATTCAGTCTACCTGCATTGCAGACAATGAAGCAATTATCGGCCTTGGCAAGCGTTACCTAATGGCTGCTGGTACTGGTAAATCCGGAAAGATTGAGTATGATGACAGCTATCACTTCCTTGAAGATGAGCGTATGTACTTGACAAAATTCTACGGCCATGGTCAGCCGAAAGATAACAACAGCTTTAAGCTGCTGGATATTACAAACCTTAAGCCCACTGTGCAGCAAGTGGTTGTGAACGAAGTCAAAGGCACGGTAAAAACAAAAGAACAGGCGTAGGCAGGTGACATAAATGCCACTACCCGAAGGACTGCTTAAAGCAGTGAAAAATTATCTCGATATTACATGGGATGACCCCGATGGCGATACAAAGCTGTCGGGGATTGTTTTGCGCGGAATGCGATATCTGAATAAGACAGCAGGTGCTGAACTGGATTACACAATAGAGGATAAGCCCCGGGAACTGCTCATGGACTACTGTCGATATGTGCGCAGTAATGCGCTAGATGAGTTTCAACGCAATTATCTGCATGAGCTTCTTTCGCTCCAAATTGAAACAGCGGTGAATGCCAGTGATTAAAGGCAAACCGCAAACGCACAACGACGGTACGGTGAGAGTTTACAGGGTGGACAATATTGCGTTGCCCGGAAATAAGCCAAAAGAGGGGCTTGTGTTAAAGCACACGCTCCGTTATAAAGAACGCACCGTAGGATTAACCCGTGTTCGCCTCGCCTTGCAGACGGGCGCAGAGGTGTCTTATGTACTGCGTGTACCGCGGTTGCGTGAGGTATCTCCGCAAGACGTAGCTGTCCCCAACGACGGGCTGCAATACCGCATTACAAGGGTGCAGTACCCGGAGGATACAAGCCCACCCAAAATGGATTTGGAACTGGAAAGGCTGGAATGTGATTATGCAGTGCCTTGATATGATACGGGACGCTTTACTGACTGTAACGGACAACGTGGGTCACTACGAAGCGTTTAAAAAGACGGACCGGTACATTGTTTGGGCAGAAGATGGCGAATATAGCGGTCACGGAGACAATAAACCCACAACCAGAGTTATGACCGGTACAACACACCTTTTTACAAAAATGGATAACGACCCGTTTTTTGATGCAATCGAAAACGCTTTTTCCGGACTTGATATTGCGTGGGGCCTGAACAGCATCCAGTACGAGGATACCACAGGATACACACATTACGAGTGGACGTGGGAGGTGGTGCGCTGATGGCACGATTTGCATTTAAGGCTGGTGATGAATGGGCTTTGAAATTATCCCGGTTAGCTGCTGGCTCTGATGAAATCGCGAAAAAGGCAATTTATGCGGCTGCTGACATTGTAGCGGATAAAATTAAAAGTAATTTAGAAGCGTTACCAGAAGATAAATTCCGTCACTTGCCCAATGGTGAGAAGTTTAATGGTCTACCTCAAAGCCAAAAGGACGACCTTGCCGAAAGTTTTGGAATTACGCCTATCACAATGGATAGTCAAGGAAATCACAATACCAAAATCGGTTTTGATGGCTATGGTAGCGCCCCAACAAAAGCTTACCCGCAGGGTGTGCCTAACCAACTGCTTGCACGCGCGGTAGAAAGCGGCTCGTCTGTGCGAGATGCTACCCCTTTTGTGCGCCCAGCCGTTAACGTCACCAAAAAACCAGCACAAGCAGAGATGGGCCGCGTGGTAGACGAAGAAACCGAAAAAATTATGAAATGAGGTATGTCAATTGGATAAAAAATACGCTGAATTTGTTGGTGTAGATAACCTCCATTATGCAAAAATCACTGAAGACAGCGAGGCGAATTACACCACCGAAGTGCCAAAATATCTTGCGCCAACTGCCGAAATAAGCAGTGAGGTTGAGATAGAAAACACGCCTACCTATTATGATAATGTGGCAGCCTTTAATTATGTTTCAGAAGGAACAACTACTCTAACGGTAACAGTAAGCGGTGTACCTGCTAATACAGCTGCAGAGCTGTTGGGTAAAGATTATGATGAGGCAAACGGTATGGTACTAGATGATGGTGTACCGACTCCGCCGGAAATAGCGTTATCGTTCCGCTTCAATAAAGGCGCAGAAGACTATCGATATTACCAGTACATGAAAGGAACTTTTAGCGGCGGTGCAGAAGAAGCGGCTTCTAAATCTGGCTCTGTTGATATAAAAACTTATGAGCTGACATACACCGCCGTAGTTACAACCCATAAGTTTGCTGTAGGAGGCAAACAAAAGGGGCTGAAACGCATTTTTGCGGACACTGACGATGTTAATTTTAAAGTGGCTACTGCCACCGGTTGGTTTGCAAAGGTACAAACGCCGATTACTACACCAGAAGGGTAACAAAACAAAAGGGGCTTCCTGAAAAATTAGGAGGCCCTTTATACAATTCTGCGCGTGCATGAGCGCAACGAATATTAAATTGGAGGTTATTTTATGAAAACTCTTACTTTACAGCTTGGGAAAAAGTTATATACCGCAAGCCGGGTCACCGCGTGGCAATCAAGAGAAGCTTTTGCAATTAACCGGGATCAGCTTGAGTTTGTGAGGAAAGCAAAATCACTAGAAAATCCGACAGAGGATGATATGGCCGATATTTTAAAGCAAATGGAAGAAAGCAACGACCGAAAGGCAAATCTTATTTGCGAGGTTTACGGAAACAAGTTTACCTCAGACGTGTTGCTCAAGTCATTAACGAGCGAAGAAGTTGACGAACAAATTAATAACCTTGTGTACGGTATCATGGGTATCGTACAAAAAAACGGATAAGGGGCGCAAAAAGCGCCCCGGATGATAATGCTGACCCTGAAACAGTTTTAATTGGTCTGTACAGAGAAATTGCTAAGAACTATACATGGAGTTTATATGAAATTGATAAGACAAGCCTTGAAACACTGTTCGACTTCTTGACTTATCAAGACCCGAACACGCGCGTTATTAATGGTAAAGAGTATCGGCGGGCGCAGGGAGTGCCGAAGTGGCTTTAATCGAACACGCTGACAACAACTGTGTATTTCCCGTCTACATCTTCTTCAATCGATTGCACAAACACTTCTGGTTCAGATTCAAGTAGTTCGTTCAGTTTTTTAGGAAAATAACCTATGTCAAGGCCGCATGCTGCTAAGTATTTTTCTTTTTCAAAATCGTAAGAATATTCTACGCTTTCCCCAACGGAACACAGAGCTATATTATCCTGAAATTCAGATTTGTTAGTACCTGTAAGTTTGTAAGATGTGAATTTAGCCCCTTTTTCCATCAATCGCTTATATTTTGGAGTTCTATAGAACGCTATAAACATTTTAGCGCTCAATTCCCCGTCGTATGCGGAAAGAACGGCTTTTATAGGTTCTGAACGGTTTATAAAATCTCTAATCATATCTTTTTGACGGTTTTCCTGCATCGAACCTATAAGTATATCGCCAATATATATGTATGTTTCTTCTGGCTCAATAGAAAATGTTAATTCTTCGCCACCTACGGCACTGCTCAAATCCCCAAGCACATTAAAAGGAAGATCTCTGTAATTATATTCTAGCTTGTATTCGCCTATAGTATCAGGGATACGTATGATAGGTTCTTTTTCAGGGACAGACGAATCAGGTTGGCGAGATATTTCTTGTTTTAAATTCTGCTGTTGTAAAGGTTGAACTTTTAAGTTCGAGTGTATGTTTTCGGTTAATTTTCTACGTTTTAACTCTTTTGAACTTTGTATTGCATACCAAATTAATAATACATTTAAAGCTAACAGAACAATTCCAATAAAAGGAACTGTGATTGCTGCAATAATAGAAAAAGGGGAAATAATTATTCCAAAGAGCCACCCGAGAAATCTACTTATTTTTAGGTTTTTATTAGAAACCTGTTTCAAATAAATCACTCCTTTTTCACATATTACCATACATTTTATGTATTTGAAATATATTTCAACCACCTTCTTTCGAGAGGGTGGTTTTCTTATACCTGATTTAGAAAGTTGGTGAATTAATGGGATACGATATAGGCCCTCGCATTGGAATTGAGGGTGAGGCGGAATTTAGAAAACAAATCCAGTCTATCACAACGGTTCAAAAGACCCTTGCTACCGAAATGCAAGCTGTAACCTCTACTTTTGATAAAAACGATAAATCTCAAGAAAACCTGACGGCACAAAACAAAGTCCTCACAAAGCAAATTGAAGCACAAAAGCAAAAGCTAGACCTTTTAAAAGATGGGTTGGCCGCTTCTGCCGAAAAATACGGTGAGAATGATAAGGTTACTCAAGGGTGGCAGCAGGCAGTAAACAAAGCAACAGCAGACCTTAATAAGATGGAGCGCCAGATTCAGGATAATAATAACGTTTTAAATAAAGTAGATGATGCTACCGATGACGCTTCTGATGGGGTTAAGGATTTTGAAAAAGCAGTACAAGATGCAAGCGATGGGAGTCTGAAATTTGCTGATGTTCTAAAAGCGAATATTTTATCTCAGGTAATAGTCGATGGCGTAAAAAAACTTGCAAGCGCTGCAAAAGACATGGCAAAAGATTTTATTGAGAGTGCCGCCGGTGTTAAGGCTGAAAAATCCCAGTTTGAGCAAACTTTTGGAGATATGGGAAGCTCGGCGGAAGCTGCTGTTCACAGAGTGGCAACCGCAAGCGGAATACTAGACACCCGGCTAAACAGTACAGCATCATCTATTTACGCATTTGCACGTTCGAGCGGTGGTTCTGCCACTGATTCCATGGGACTAATGGAAGAAGCGTTGCAAGCAGCAGCAGATAGTGCAGCTTATTATGATAAAAGTTTGGAAGACACCAGCGACACGCTGATGTCTTTTTTAAAAGGAAACTTTGCTAATGATGCAGCTCTTGGCGTGTCCGCAACGGAAACTACGCGAAACGCGAAAGCAACTGAACTGTTTGGAAAGAAATACAGTGATCTGTCAGAAATACAAAAGCAGCAGACGTTGCTTAAAATGGTTACCGACTCTCAAAAATTGAGCGGAGCGATGGGGCAAGCATCCCGTGAAGCGGACGGATGGGAAAACGTACAGGGGAACCTAAACGAAACGTGGCGACAATTTCAAGCAAAAGTGGGAACTCCACTTCTTGAAAACTTAATACCTATTATTCAGGAATTAACTGCTGGGTTTCAAGACTGGATGAAATCAATAGATGTTGAAAAATTAGGAGATATGGTTTCGAGTTTCTTTACTTTTGTAAAGGACAACGCTTCGTATATTGTTTCTGGAATTGCAGGAATTGGTGCGGCATTTGCAACATGGAATACGATTCAATTAGCAAATGGTTTAATTAGTTCTGCTACTAAATCTTTTACAAAATTTAAATTGGCCCAAGATGGCGCAACAATTTCACAATGGCTTTTAAATACCGCCATGAACGCAAACCCAATCGGAATAGTGATTGCCGCCATTGCTGCCCTCACTGCTGGATTTGTTGTTCTTTGGAACACCAATGAAGGCTTTCGAAACGCGGTTATCGGTATATGGGAGAACATCAAGGTTGTAATTGGCGGGGTGGTAACCTCCATAATAAACTTCTTTACAATTTCGATTCCAGAGGCGTTTAATTCTTTTATGGGTTTCATGTCCAGTGTTCCTGACTGGTGGGCAGGCGTATGGGATTCCGTAGCGCAGTTTTTCACGGACACGTGGAATGAAATAATCTCATTTATAACGGAGAAAATTCCCGAGATTATTGGAAATATCATAAATTGGTTCGATGAATTACCCACAAACATTGGTCTTTCGCTAGGGGCCACTGTTGCAGGAGTACTTAATTTTGGAGCAAGTGTGTGGACATGGGTCACAACAGAACTTCCTAAGATTATTCAGGGTATTGTCGACTGGTTTGCACAACTCCCCGGCCGGATATGGACATTTTTGAACACTGTAATAACAAACATTATCACATGGGGCGCAAATATGTACACCTCGGCAACAACAGCGGCAACTAATACGGTTAACTCCGTCGGAACATGGTTTTCGCAACTGCCGGGGAAGATATGGGCGTTTCTGGTTGATGTAGTAAATAAGGTTAAGAATTGGTCTCAAAATCTGCTCACAACAGCATCGACAGAAATACCGAAGTTTGTTGGCAAGGTCGTTGAGTTTGTTAGCGAACTGCCGGGCAAAATGCTGGAAATAGGTGAAAACATTGTAAAAGGTATGTGGGATGGCATTTGGGGCTCTATGGATTGGCTGCAAGGCAAAATTAAAAGCTTTGCAAATGGGATTATTGATGGATTTAAAAAGAACCTAAAAATTCACTCCCCGTCGCGTTTGTTTGCGGATGAAATCGGCACCAATATTGCGCTTGGTATTGGTGTAGGTTTTGAGGACAGCATGAGAGCTGTTTCCGCTCAGATGGCATCTGCTATTAGTGACCTAGTCCCCAATTTTGACTTATCTGTACCGGTAGCTGCTTCACCGGCTGTCGCGACCGCAGGCGGAATGAGCGGTGCAGGAGCGCCAATCGTTAATTATACCAGCAATTATTATAGCCCTGCTGCTCCGACACCTGCAGAAGTAAACCGTGTTAACCGCTTAAACGCACAACGGTTGGCCTTGATTGCACGGAGGTAACAGTATGGTTATAACCTGCATCAATCAAAAGGGAGATAAGCTCAAACTAGGCTGGTTTGCTCCAGTTTGGGTAAAGTCCATAACAGGGCTTGGGTCGGATTTTACCGTCACTACTTCCAAAAGCAACGGGCAAGACGGGGCCAATTACACCGGGGCTACTGCGGACATACGCAACATTGTTATCGTTTTAGATGTACACAAAGAAGATTATGTGGAGCAGCGCAACCGGTTGTACCAGTTTTTTCAACCGCGAGCTGCCGGAACTATCCAATACAGTGATGACGATGTGACTCGCAAGACGGGGTATTATGTAGAGAGCGTGGAGCCAAGCGGGGAAGGGGTGCTAAAAAACATCACTGTATCTCTGCTTTGCCCCAATCCGAAATGGTACGACATCGACGAGCAGCTCACGGAACTCGCTTCGTGGGAGGGCCTAATCGAATGGGATTTGGAAATCGCCGAGGAACCATTTGAACTTACTCGCAAAGTAAATACCCTCATTGGTAATGTGTACAACGGTAGTAATGTCATGCAAGGCTTAACAGTCAAGTTTCGAGCGACTGGCGAGGTAATTTCTCCATCACTGTACAACATAGATCGACAAGAGCTCATGAAAATAAATCTCACAATGCACCCGGGGGACATGGTGATAATAACCACTGAAACCGGGAACAAGCGTGTGAAACTAATCAGCGGTGGCGAGACCACTAACATAAACAATTATATGGCGTATCCCCCGGTATGGCTGCAAGCTTACCCGGGGGATAATTTGTATCGGTATGATGCAGAGAGTGGTATTGATAATCTTGATGTGAGTATCATCCACACACAAGCGTATTGGGGAGTGTGACATGGATTTACTAATTTATAGCCAAACCATTGTGAATATAGGCGTGATAGATAGCTTTTCCTCCCTCCGCTGGAGACGGAAATATTTTGAGCCGGGAGAGTTTGAGCTGCACTGCCCAGCTACCGCAGATAATCTTACAGCACTGGCTCCTGGAAACATCATCCACCGGACAGAACGGAAAGAAGCTGGCATCATTGAGGGCGTTGTTGTGGGTGAGTCCACGGCAGGTGGCGAAGAAATCACCGTCACCGGGCGTATGGGAACTAGCCAACTCTGCCAGCGAATTATCACACCAACGATTAATTACAGCGGTTCGGTGGAGCTGGGAATGCGAAAGGTAGTATCCGACAATGCAATCTTTGCTCGTCCGATTGCTCAACTCGCCCTTGGTGAGTTACACGAATACACTGAAACCTGCGCTTTTCAGGCGACTGGAAAAAACGTGCTGACTACGCTAACGGCTCTTGCAAAAGCGTCTGGTCTTGGATATATCGCTCGTTTGGACGTGCCGAATCGGCAATGGGTATTTGAGGTATACAAAGGTGCTGATAAAAGTGTGGTGCAGAGCGCCGGACCTTATGTACTGTTTAGTGATGAGTTTGGAAACATCACCAGCCCGCAGTATACCTATAACGAGCAGGCGTTTAAAAACTACGCCTATGTGGCAGGTGAGGGCGAGGGCAACGCCCGAGTTTTCGTTGAGGTAGACCAAACTAACGGAGAGCCCAGGCGAGAATTGTGGGTAGATGCCCGCGACCTGCAGAAAGGCGAGCTGACCGACGCACAATATCGGGCGCAGCTCGTCCAGCGCGGGTTGGAAAAGCTGGCAGAAGCTGCCCGAACCGAAAGCTTTGAGGCGGCCGCTGTGGACACCGCTAACTTTGAGTACCTCAACGATTGGGACTTGGGCGATATTGTGAGCTTTGAAAAGTGGGGGCTACTGCTCAACCGCCGGATAACGGAAGTTGAAGAAATTTACGAAAACAATGTAGCAACAATAACACCGGTATGCGGTACTCCGCTGCCGGAAACTCTTAATTTAGGAGATGATATTTAATGGCCGAAACAAGCGGATTTTTTCGGAGTGTAAGCGGTGACCGGAAATACTCTACAGACTGGCTGGCAAAATGGGTATCCAGCTTTATAGGTAGCGGTGTTTATAACGGGGAGCTTGCCCTATCTCCTGGTGGAGGTATGAGTGTAACACTCCCCGTTGGCAAAGCGTGGATTAACGGCTACTACTACTGCAACGATGCCCCCATTACCTTGCCAATTGCCAATGCTGATGGCGTATTGCATCGCAAAGACACGATTGTGCTGCGATGGAATGTAAATGAGCGCAGTATTACAACGCGGGTATTGCAGGGCAGTTTTGCAAGCAACCCCATAGCGCCAGAGATTGCGCGCGACTTGGAGCTATACGATTTAAAGCTTGCTGAAATCAGCATACCGGCAGGTACAACAGCAATCACCCCGGCACTGATTACTGACACCCGGCTAGATAAAGCAGTATGTGGCATTGTTACTGGCGTGGTTAATCAGGTTGATACGACCACTTTTTACAATCAGATTGCTGCGGATTTGGCTCAGTTTAAATCTACCCAGCAGACTGACTTCGAGGCGTGGTTTGATAATGTTAAGGATATTCTCGACGAGAGTACGGCAGGAAACCTACTCAACCTGATAAACTCCCACACCGCCGACACCACCGCTCACATGACGCAGGCACAGAAAAACCAGCTTGCAGTAGCCATACAATCTGCAACAATTGGTGGGGCGGCAGTGACCAAAAACGGAACAACATTGCAGTTACCAGCTTACCCTACAACTCTACCAGCTAACGGTGGTCTCTCTGCCAACACTACCTCCATTGCCAGTGCTCTCACTGTATCTACCTCAGCACCGTCCTATTACATCGGTGCGGGTAAGATTTGGGGTGTGTACTAATGCCGGAGTTGTGGATACCAAGCGGTGGCGTGAACCGTAAGCAAAAGGAGTTGTGGCTGCCCCAAGGTAGTGTGAACCGAAAACAGAAAGAGCTGTGGGTAGCAAGTGAGAGTGTAAATAGAAAGATTTTCACTAGCGGAGTAGGTTATACAATTAGTTGGCGTACGGTTCAGAACGATTGGAATCTATATGTAGATGATTATGGAAATTTAGTAATGAGTGTATCTCAATCCAATAAAAACAGTGAGATTGATTTTCAGTGTGCTGTGGATTTTAAACTTGATGCTGCAATTAGCATAGAAAAACTACAAGAAGTTTTTAATTTTTATAATTGCACAGTGGAAAAAGATTATGCTGAAGTAGCTATAGGTTTATCTTTTCCGGATTTTCCTCCAACAAGCCCGCCTTATTGGTATAATGGACGAGTCGTAAGTCGTGCGAACTTATCCAGCTCATTTACTTTTAAGAGTGTAAATTACAATATTTATGGAATAGAAAATATTTCTATTTACATCAGTGCAACTCTCAAATCAACAACGTCCCACGGCTCCAGTTTTTACTTTAAATGTCCAATGTTTTTCTTTTTAAATGAACTTGTTACTGGAATTAGTGGAACATTGCCTATTTATCAAACATAAGGAGACTGATTATGATACAGCAAATCATTTTCGTGGATGGCACAATCATTAAAGTGGCCAATATTAACGCGGACGGAATTTATTATCAAGGCGCACAAAGGGACAGTTTGGAAATCCAGCTTGCTAAAGGTGCAATTGCATTTGATGCTTTAGACGCTTTGACCAGCGATAGTACAAAAACCAACCGTCTTACCATTGTCACGCAGGATGGAGACGCGCAGACGCAGGAGTTTTATGACCATTACGTGCTGCGCACAGCGCTGACGCTCAAGCCGATAACGATTACACCAGCCACGGCAGATGCAGCAGCCGTTACCGAGGACAGGCTTTGTATTACATTGGCGCAGCTTACTTACACAGAGGTGCAGCAAGCAACGCAGGCGGCTGAGATTGCCGATATGCAAGCCGCTATTGCTGCTTTGGCGTTCGGAGGTGAGGCATAATGAGTATTTTACTTAAAATTACTTGTCAAGTAATTGCACGTAGAAGGGCAAACGGGGAAGCTTTTGAGGATATAATTAAGGACTACCCCCGCATGGCTACGGATGATGTAGTCCAATTGAGAAAGGAGCTGGATATAAATGTTTAAAGGTATCGACGTTAGCAACGCCAACGAGCGTGTTGATTGGGACAAGCTCAAGAGTAACATCAATTATGCCATCCTACGCTGCGGGTATGGCAGTGATATGGTTAGTCAAGACGACAAGCAATGGGCGCGGAATGTAGCTGAGTGCAATCGGTTGGGCATTCCGTGGGGTGTGTACCTGTACAGCTATGCTATGTCAACTGCGGATGCAGAGAGCGAGGCGGCACATGCCTTGCGATTACTTAAGGGTTTAAAGCCCGCATACCCGGTGTACATTGATATGGAAGATGCCGACGGTTACAAGGCGAAGCGCGGCGGAATTAGCAAACAGATGGCAACCGATATTTGCCGTATCTTCTGCGAGCGCATCACTGCTGCCGGGTATACTGCTGGGGTGTACGCCAACAAGGATTGGGCGGTCAACCGGCTCGATATGAAGCAGCTTTCTAAGTGGACTTTTTGGTTGGCACAGTACAATAACAAAGTAACTTACGCAGGCAAGTACGATATGTGGCAATATTCAAGCGATGGGAGCATTCCGGGAATCACAGGGCGGGTAGATCTCAATTACTGCTACAAAGATTTTACTGCCCCTGCTCCAACTATTACCGGCCTAACGCTCGACACTAGCAGCAAAGACATGGCAGCCGGCGCAAAATATACAGTTCTAGCAAAGTGCCTAACCGAGCCGGTCATATCCGATGTGGTTGGTAGTGATGTAATCCAAGTGGGGAAGCCGTACAAAGACCCCAAGGGCCGGGGCTGGCTCATCGATGTGCAAGGACTACCACCCGCGCCCAAAGTAAGGCATGCACATATCGAAGTGACTGCTGACGGTGTAACCCAGCAGTGCAATTTTAATGTATTGTGAGGAGGATAACATAATGCTTCTATCAGCAAAATCTATGTACTTTTCGGCGCTGACCGCAATTTCCGCGGCCGGCGCCGCTATTCTTTCTGCTCTGGGTGGCTGGGACGATAGTCTGCAGTTTTTAATCGGTATCATGGCTGTAGATTACCTTCTGGGTATTCTGATTGCTTTAGTTTGGCATAAGAGTCAAAAGACCGCAGATGGCACCTTTGAGAGCAACGCTAGTCTCAAGGGTTTGTTCCGAAAATTTAGTGTACTGCTGATTGTATATGTAGCGGTGCAGCTTGATATCGTAGCCAATACCGGCGGGTATCTGCGCACAGCAGTGATTTTGTTCTTTGTAGCAAATGAGGGATTCAGCATAATAGAGAACTTTGGCATCATGGGTGTACCGATGCCGGAGCAGGTGAAAGATGCTTTTGCGGCGATTAAGAGCAAAGCTGAAAAAACCGAATAAAGATGACTATCCCCCGCTAGAAGAAATCTTCTAGCGGGGGATTCTTATTTTATGCTAAATTATCAACAATACAAACCGATATAAATATAGAACAATTGTTTATATTTAACTAAAAGCATTAATGCTCTATAAAAAGAATGGAGAAATAGAAATGAAATTAAATATGAAAAGAGGCTTAGTGTTTTTGCTGATATTAACACTAATGTCATCCGTTATGCCCTTTGCGTTTGCTGTGGAAAGTGAGAAAGGATGGGAATACGTAGCTGATATGTCAATGATCAGAAATAAATACAGTACTGAAACTGTGAACGGAAAAATTTATGTTTTAGGGGGAAGCGACGATAATTGGGTTAACCTTAATAAGGTAGAAGAGTATAATCCAGAAACTAATATGTGGAAAGTGAAAAAGCCGATGCCCACCGCACGGCAAGCAGCGACTTCAGTAGTATTAAATAATAAAATATATGTGATTGGTGGACAAAAATTAACAAAAACTGGAAGTGCATCCTATGGCGTAACTAATTTAGGTTCAGTTGAAGTATATGATCCACTGACAGATACTTGGGAAACTAAATCGCCATTAAAAACTCCGGCAAGCGACATGCATGCGATTACTTATGGCGGTAAAATATACGCTTTAAAAGAAGATGCCAGCGCTCTAGAAGAATATAATCCTGAAACAGATGTGTGGCAATCCAAAACTCCTTCTCCTTCCCCTGAAAAAAAGTCTAATTTTGAGGTTCAAGTACTAAATGGAGAAATATACGTTATTGGAGGAAGCACCAACAAAGCGTTTTCTACAGTACATAAATATAATATTGCTTCTGATACATGGACTCAAATTTCTGATTTAATTAGTCCTCGAAGTTTTTTTAACACCGTGATTATGAATGGAGAAATATACGCTATTGGTGGTACGCAGGGTCAAAAGAAAATATCCAGCGTAGAATCTTATAATGCCAAAACTGACAAATGGGAAGAAAAACAAGCCATGCAATATGCTAGAAGTGATTTTGGAACAGTTATTTTAGATAACAAAATAATTTCTATTGGAGGCATCAAGGCTGTTGGAGGTAATTATTTATCCTCTGCAGAATCTTATGATCCGCTCAGTAATAAATGGACTAATCTTCCATCTATGCAGTGTGCCCGCCGCTCTTTTGGTACAGTTATTATAAATTCGGAAGTATATGTGGTAGGTGGATACGGTGATAAGGGAAATTTAAAGTCTGTAGAAAAACTAAGTATAGATGAAAATCCGAATCCTAATCTGTCACCCACCCTCACCGCCACCGCTACCCCCAACAAAGTAAAAGTAGGCAATCGTTTTACCACAACCGTTGCTATTCATAACGTCAGTAACATCTATGCAGAGGATATTAAAATCGACTATGATGCAGAACGATTTGAATACCTTGGGGCCTCTGCTAAGGATGGCCTAAAAATCTATAAAGAGGATACTTCGAAGCCCGGGTCCGTAAGATTCATCGTTGCCCACTTAGGAAAAGATAGCGGTGCAACCGGAGACAAAGACTTAATCGAGCTTACGTTTAAAGCAAAGTCTGTGGGAATCGGAAAAGTAGATATTACGAAGGGCCGAATTGCCGATAATGATGTTCTGGAAATGGACGTTGCAGAGGAAAACTGCGGCGAAGATACTATTGAAGTTGAGGCCAATAAGGATGTAAACCGTACGGGAGAGTACACTCTTTTGGACTTAGGTATTGACGCTTATTATTATGGGATGCAGGCAGACCAAACGGATACAACCCGCTTTGACACCGATGTAATTCCAGACGGAGTAATAGACGATAAAGACTTAACGGCAATTACACAGTCAATTTTGGATAATAGCAATTATCCGTTTAACTAAGTAAGAGAAAATCCCGTCCTGTATTAAATACAGGACGGGATTTTGTTACAGTGATATTTTTCTGATACTTACTCTATGTTTACCGTTTTTTAACGATGCTACTTTTATCTTAGTGGGTACAGAAGAACTTATGCATTCAGGATGAGTAAGAATATTATAAACCATTTTATAAAAACTTTTAGCTTTCAGCATTTTCCTTCCCGCTTTAAAAGCACATCTAAATAATATTAAAATTATAAGAAATAATAATAATTGGAAAAGGATATAAATAAGTGCATATCTTTGATCAAACCCACTTATAAGAGTACCTAAGGATATATTTATAGGCAAAATCATAAACATAATTGACCATAACGACTTTTCATATGATACGACATTCTCATTATATTCGATTTTTTCCTGTACTGCTACAAGTAGATCGTTTAATATAGGGCTATCTTTGTAAGGCTTTATTACATTAAATACTTCATCGTACGGGCATATATTATTCTTATAACTCAGATATACAGACTCGAAGCATTTATTAAATTGCACTAATATATTATCTACCTCTAAATCTTCTATCATTGAACGACTTTCCACCTTTCAATAACTTCTTATACAATTATTAATCGTACAAATTAGTGTAAATTTTATCCTTGTTTAATAATTATTAATATGCTCTTTTCTCCGCTTACAGGTCTCTATAACAGAAATGTAAAATCTTTTCACATTTTTCTTTTAGAAATACTTTTTTATGATAATATAAAAGAAAAAGGGGCGATTGTCATGAACAATTTAGACTTGCAGCTTGAGCAAATCAATCAAAACCTTAATACCATTATATCTAATCAGTTGCTAATATATCAAAAGCTCGATGCACTCGAAGAGGCCATCAAAAAAAATACGGACATTTGAAGCAACCCTGCATCTTTAATAGGTGCAGGGTTAATTTTATATTCATTTTGCGAAATAGTATTGAATAATTGGATAATAATGGTTATTCTGTAATAAGGAGGGAAGTATATGAAAAGAAACGGATTTAAAGTACTATTATGTGTCTTATCAGCAATCTTTTTTACATCGTGCTCAGGCGCAAACGCACCGGTAACTTCGTCTGCATCTAGTTCTGTGTCTGTGGCCAGCTCAGAGGTAGCGCAAAAATTAACGGCCGCAAGCAGCGCACCGACGGAGGAATCCGCCCCCATACCAAAGGAAGGCGCAAAGCTTAATGTGCATTACATTGATGTTGGACAAGGTGATTCGGAATTTCTGGAGCTGCCGAACGGTCAGACGATGCTAATCGATGCCGGTAACCCTGAAAACGGCAGCCAGATCGTCACCTACATAAAAAACCTTGGTCATAATAAGATAGATTACCTAATCGCGACTCATCCACACGCAGATCACATCGGAGGAATGGCAACAGTCGTAAATGGCCTTGATATTGGCAAAGTTTATATGCCTAAAGCATCCTCCAACACTAAAACGTTCGAAGACTTGCTTACTGCAATCCAGAAAAAAGGTTTAAAAATTAATACAGCGAAAGCAGGCGTGAATATTCTTAATGCAGGTGCGCTCAATGTTGACGTAGTCGCTCCTGTAAATATTACCGGCGATGATCTTAATCAATATTCTGCAGTGATTAAAGCAACATTCGGTGACAACAAATTCCTTTTTACGGGCGACGCAGGGGTTGAGTCTGAAAAACAAATAACCGCAGACGTAAAAGCCGACGTGTTAAAGGTAGGTCATCACGGCAGCAAAACATCGACATCCCAAGCGTTTCTAAGCAAAGTTAATCCAAAATATGCGGTTATCGAGGTCGGCAAAGATAATTCCTATGGCCATCCTACTGCTGCAGCATTAGAAAAACTTCAAAAAATCGGTGCTACAATATACCGCACTGATAAAGACGGCACTATAATATTTACATCAGACTCAAAAACAATCACTGTAAACAAAAAGTCGTCTAGCATTAAAGAGCAGGCTCCCCCGTCTTCAGCTCCTGTCGCAGCAGCCGTTGCCCCGCAAAAAACAGCCCCTGTGGAAAAAACTCCCGAAGTAACCGCGCCGGCAACGGAAAACAAAAGCTATACAGTATATATAACAAAAACCGGAGGAAAGTATCATACAGGTGGTTGCAGGTATTTAAAAAAGAGCAAAATAGCTATTTCTTTGAGTGACGCACAATCTCAAGGTTATGAGCCTTGTTCTGTCTGCAATCCGTAGAATCAAGGAGATAAAATGAAATACACAATTGATAGATTCGAAGGCAATCTTGCCGTTGTAGAACTGGAAGATAAGAGCTTTGTCAATATACCTGTTCAAGCTTTGCCGTTAGAAGCAAAAGAAGGCGACATTATATCGGTAGCGATAGACACTGAAGGCACTGCTGAAAGACGAAAGAAAATTGAAGGCATGATGAAGGACTTGTGGGCTGATTAAATATTGGCAAAAAACACCTTCATCTCCCGGCCAGGAATGAGGGTGTTTCTGTTTGATTTCTTGGGGTTTATTTGGGGTTTATTTGTGCAAAAACCGGCTTATAATCACGAAACTCTACAAAACTTCAAACCCCAAAAACCCGCATTACATCTAGATTCTTTAGCTATACAAGAATCTACAAAAGTTGCTCGGGCAAGTTCAAGTCTTGTCACCCGTACCAAACACACATTACCCGAACATTCACTTAGTAGGTGAAGCGTTCGGGTTTGTGCTTTTATTAAGCTAAAATAAAACGAGGGATAGCCGTTAGGTTATCTCTCGTTTGTTGTTTTTCGGACAAATAAATCTTATTTTTTGTTGCAGTTTTCTATTAGTTTTGTTACGTCTGAATACCGTTTACTTTTGCTTGCTTTTAGAAGAGTTCCTTTACAGGTAAGGGATAAAAATAGAGTTATCATAGGTAGCTGGAGATTAGTGTATACAACAAGATTAGAAAAGCCATAGAAATTTAGTTAATATCCTATTCCGTTACTGTATTTTCGGTAAATTTAAGGAATGCGGCAAGTATATTTTCTACAGTGTCCTTATTTGCCCAAAATGTTCGTTTGGTAATAAAATCACCATTAGTAAATTGAAATGTATCCTCTCCATTCAGTGCTTTGGGGCGAATATGGAAGCCGATATTGCTACTAGAACGAGGGAATTTGGACTCATCTCCTTCTTTAAATGCAGCCACTGTTAAATCATAGGTTTTCTTTACCTTTTCCTCGTAGTCAGCAAATGTAAAGTTTTCAATAAAACGAGCTTTGATTACTCTATTATCTTCATCTTTATCTATTATAAATACAGGATATGTGCGTTTGATTTCCTTAGCGAAAGCAGAGTGCTCAAACTCTAAATATTCAGAGTTTTCCACTGAAACAAGTTCATTAAATGTGCTGCTAGGGAAAGGGAATGCTTCTTTGCATTTTTGATTAAAGCGGCTAATTACTCGGAAATATGGGATATTTATATCATGTGATAATAAAAATTGATTTATCTTTTTTGAAAATGCATAGGAGCTTGTGCTAACATCAAGTTGTTTTACCAAATCAGTGAGTAAAGAGTCTGTGATTATTTCTTCTGATATTGTGCTATAATCGCTTGAATTTGCGTTCAGACGAGAGATTCGATTTGCTAGCATAGTAGTAGATAAATCATCTTTCTTAAACTCACCAAGGCTTAAATCATATCCAGTGGCAAGTAAATCTTTCTCAAATTCTTCATAGACCATCATCAGTTTCGTATCGTCAATCTCTTGAGCATCAACTAGAAAGTTAAGAGCATAAGTACCAAAATAATTTTTCCCATATTGATAGATTGCTTTTTGATATTTATCTTTGATAGAGTCATTCCGTATGCGCTTAGAGTCTTCCCACCATTGATAGACATCTAAAAGCATTTTAAGTTTTTGGACAAATTCTTCTGAGTTTTTCTTAAGTGATTTTTCAATCAAATCTAAAATTTCCTCTAAATTTTTCTTACTGTAATTTTTGCTTTTGCCAGGTTGGTTCTGAATAGTTAGCCAATGCTTTGTAAAATCTAAAACGCTCATCCCACTTTCGCCACTCCAAACTTCACCCTCTTTTATAATTTTAATATGACTCTTATTTATAATTTTATTAATATTCTCAACAGTTGGTGAATTAGCTAATAAATCTTCTTGTAGAACAGGAATTTGTGTGTTTAGACCGTAAGTTATTGAACGCACATAATTAGCATCACCAACTATTATTATTGTTTTCACGAAAATAGCCTTAATGATTTTGTTGAGCAATTCGTTAGAGTCGACTGTTGGTAAAATATTATTTATATTTTTTAGCGCATTCCTTTTTATGGATTCAACCTCGGCAAAGAAATTAGTAAGTGTCTGTGCACCATTTATTACACTCACATTATTTGGTAGTAATCTTACTCTATTTGCAAAAGTTTTGAGATGTTTTGATTTATAACTAAAAATTGTTACTCCATTATGATAAAACCAAAAGTTTTCAGGTAATGAAGGCGTTTCTTTTGATTCTACTGGATTTACGCCTAGTATTTCGATAATTTGTTCTTCAGTTTCCTCATTTAAAACTTTTCTCTCTTTTAATGCTTTATATATAGCAATGCTAATGTACTCTCGAAATTTAGTTTTTAATAAATCACCTGTTGGATGTTTTTTTCCATAGCGTACATTGTTTTCAAACAAGTACGTACCTGTTACATTAAAAACTTTTTTAATTTCAAAAAAGGATATATTATAAATATGCCCATTTAATCCTGTATCTAAATTATTACTGTATTCAAGATAATTTATGCCATCATCTGTAACTTCTAATTCAACCGGCTCAGAACAATCAATATAAATAGATAGTTTTTTTTCGTACCATTCAGAAAATTCTTTCTTGTCTATACCTTTTTTAAGTTTTTCATATTGTGTCCAATATAGTAAACGCTCATTATCCCAATTATTAAATATCATAACTGGCTGAACATCCACCTTTTGCGAGTTAATTGCCTTGTTAACAGTGTTATAGTCAAAACATGAATCTTTTTGTGTGCAATCATATATCAACAGAACCTCATCATTAAAGGTGTCTGCATTAATGCTTTCGAGGTAAGTACAAATTGTCATAACCATCTAGCGCAATTGGGCTAAAGTTAGGCTCTAAATTTTTTCTAGTAATTAAAATATCTAACCATTTTTTTATTTGCATTTTAAGCCTCCCTATAATTAATACTTAGTATCTTAAAATAATCTTCAATCTTTTTAACTAACATAGCTTCATCAACATCCTTAAATAGAGGCGTCTCCACCAATGATTTGAAGTAATTAGTTATATCTGCTTGCTCTTTACGTAATAAACGAAGTGTTTCTTTTTTATAACCATTCTTTTTGACGGAATTTATAAGTTTCAGTTCATAGCTAATTCGATTAAAATAGGTTTCTATTTCATCTTCAACAGAAACCGCTTTACTTAAATATTGATGATTACCAAACTTCTCCTTTGCAACTTTCGCGATTTTATCCTTTTCCGGAAAAATACTTGCATCATTAATTGAAAATAGCATATCTAAGTCATCCAATAGTTGTTGCTTATCTTGTTGTTTTATACATATTTTACGATAATAGCACTCATTTATTGGATAATAATCCGTGCCTGGAAAAAAATAAAACCTCCCTTTTGGGCTTTAATCCTATCATTTGAGTAACTATGGGAAAAAACTTTAAAGTTCTTTGAATATGGAATGTGTCTTCCATCTAACATGTAGGTGTAGAAATCTTCAATATATTTTGAATGAGGTGAATAATGCTCGGGAAAGGCGAAAATAAAAATATAACCATTATTATTTTCATTAGCCTTATTTTCGCAAGCGAAATATAATGCAACCAAAGAATTAAAAGAAATATCCAACATCCTACTAATTGCCGTATAATGTTGAGCTTCTATAGCTTTTTCAATGTTGCTAGAATTGTTTGATACAAAATTGAAGTCACAGAGCAATTCAAATAGATGATGTTCCTTTTTTAAATATTCTAAATTTCTAAAAAGAGATGGCATTAATTTTTTTTGACCGTAATCGCTTGGTTCACCTCGAAAAGCAACCAATATTCCCGCATCAAAATATTGTGAATGATTAAGCTTTAAACCCTCAATTTCTTTTCTAATAAGATTTATATAACTGGATATAATTTCCATATAATCTAAATTCACACTCCTCTATTCTCACAAAAAAATCGGCTGTTTACGACAAACATTTCCCATTAAATACAGTATATACCAAGCACTTAGCAAAAGCTATTTAGAAATAAAAAAACAGCAGAATATATCATCCTGCTGTTTAAACTATTCATTATCAATGATTTCTTCAAGTTTCCGCGCCATTCTGGTAACCATAGGTACAACCAAAGCGTTACCCATTACAAAATATCTAAACTTTTCTGGCATACCAGTATTCGTCCAGTTATCATCAAATCCTTGAATTCGCTCTGCCTCTATCGGGGTAATAAAACGCAATTTTTTCGTTTGTGGATCTTGAATAATATGGGTGCTTCTATTAACTGAGGATTCAGAGGTCAACATTGTGCGTGCCGGCAAGTCAATCGAATCAGGAAATGCTATTCCACCCTCAGAGAAAATATACTCGTGCCCATCCTTACTTGTGCGGTTGATTTTTTTTGGCCCTTTAAGAAACTTCCACTTTTCAAGCTTGTTGCCAAGGTAATATTTTTCGGTAACGTCCTGTTCAAGCAATGCTCGCAAAGGAATGGCTTCCTCTTGGATGGGGGTAACCCGGGTAGTAGATACAACACCGTCCTTCATATAACCAGCATTTTTAAAGTCGAACTCAAATACAGAAGACAGCCCGGGTATGTCTTGATAGTCCAATGTTATTTGCTTAAATATTTCCTTGCATTGCACTGGAAATGTGGTTGCGAAAAAACCAGTTTCAGCGATGATTTGCTGAGGGCTATCTATTAGTTGCCGTCCGTAGCAGGTATCATTTTTATAAGCAAAGATGAATGTACGACGTCTACGTTGACCTGCTCCATATTCGGCGGCATTTATAACTCTCCACTCAACAGAATATCCCAAAACCGCCAGACAAGCTAACATAACACCAAAATCACGACCACGCTGGGAAGCCGGGGATTTTAGTAGCCGATCCACATTTTCTAAGAGTACGAATGGACTTTCTTTTGCTACTAATATATCTCGAATCTGCCACCACAGAACACCTTTCTTTCCTTCTAAGCCACTACTACCGGGTAAAGGTCTGGCTACAGAGTAGTCCTGACATGGAAATCCACCCACTAATAGATTGTGGTTAGGTATAGAGTTTTTGGGAACAAGAGAAATGTCTACCCCTGTATACTTGTTAATATCTCCCCAATGAGCGACGTAGCAATCGTGTGCCCATTGTTTTGTTCTATTCGGCTCCCATTGTGAAAACCATACTGTATTCCACTCTGGGGAGGATTTTTCAAGTCCAAGCCGAAAACCGCCTACACCAGCAAACAGCTCACAGACTGTTTTTTGCATAAAAATTACTCCTGTCCTTGAGACTATGTGATTAATTGCCGTTCAATATATCATGTGATATAATTATTATCAACACTTTAAAACAACAAAATATATTGTATCATATTTCACCATAAAGATCAACAGTAAAATGGAGGTTTGATTATGGAAAATCGACTATACAAAACAAAAGAAGAAGTATTGATGCGTGGGCGAGAAGTAATTGGTATCCCTCTAAAACAAATAGACATAACCAATCGATTAGAAACAGGAAAAGGTGCAGTTGGTAGTGTATTGGAAGAATCGTGGTTTGGGTACAGTATTAATAGCGAATCTGAACCTGATTTTGTGGAGGCCGGGGTTGAGCTGAAAGTTACTCCTTATATTAAGTCTGCAAAAAAAATACGGGCGAAAGAACGCCTAGTATGTAATATTATAAATTACATGGAAGAATATAAGCATACATTTGATACAAGTAGCTTTTGGAAAAAATGTAACACTATGCTTTTAATGTCCTATGAGTATAGAAAAGATGTACCGAAAGGTGACTTTACTATAAATAAAGTAACTTTATTTAGTTTTCCGGAAGAGGATTTATTAATTATTAAACAGGATTGGAAAACCATTGTCGATAAAATAATAGCTGGAAGAGCACACGAATTATCAGAAAGTGATACCTTGTATTTAGGGGCTTGTACAAAAGGTGCCACAGCTGCATCCGTGCGAAAACAACCGTTTTCGCAGCTTCTGGCTAAACAAAGAGCTTTTTCATTAAAACAATCATATATGACATATATTTTGAATTCGTATATTTTTGGAAGAAAAGTTGATGAACACATTATTAAAGATTCATCAGTACTTAAAGAAGTGTCATTTGAACAATATATTATAAATAAAATTAGCCCATATTTTGGAAAAACAAGAGAAGCCCTTCTTCTCGAGTTCAATCTTGCAACTACTGCTAAAAATGTTAATGCTCTCTTATTGGCTCGCATGTTAGGTCTTACTGGTCGATTATCTTCTACAGAGGAATTTAAAAAAGCAAATATTTTGCCTAAGACTATTTGTGTTACAGCAAAGGGGATAGTTAAAGAAAGCATGTCATTTCCGGTTTTTGATTTTAGAAAAATCATTACTGAGAAATGGGAAACTTGTGAGTTGAAACTCTTGTTCGAGTCTACAAAATTTTTGTTTGTTGTATTTCAATATAATAGTAATCAAGAATTAGTATTTGATAATCTGTTATTTTGGAATATGCCAGAAAAAGATTTAAAAGAGGTTGAAGTCGTTTGGAAGCGTACAGTGGAAATCCTAAATAAAGGTGTTGAATTTCATACCGTTGGAAAGAAAGTCTACAATAATTTACCCAAGGCTAGTGAGAATCAAGTAGCCCATGTTCGTCCACATAGTCGTAATGCAAATGACACTTCACTTTTACCAGATGGAAGGACAATGACAAAGCAGTGTTTTTGGTTAAATAAAAAGTATATACAGAAACAAATAAAATAGATTGAGATATAATAATAGTAACTAGTAAGCAATGCGATTGAATCTTACTAGTTACTATTAATTTTGTGTAAACTTAAACAATAGATTTTCTTGCTCTATTGTTTAAGTGTATTATTACATATAATCTGATTTCTTTCCGGTTTCCATCGATTAAATTCTTCTTTCCCTTCTTCACTTTCATAAAAAGCTAGAATTTCAGGGAGCAGGCAGCGAGCTAGAGCTTCAATTTCATGCTCAGGGATTCGGCTTGTGATTTTTGCTTTCTTTGCCATGAAGTAATACCTTTCTAATCCTCGAAAGGGTTTCATTCCTCAGAAAGTTTAGTGTAAATCCAACTCTTTTTTAAGTAATCCTTTGTATCATATTCTTTAAATTCGTTTATGTTGGTGTAAACTCTTACTTTGTGTATACGTCTGATAAAGGCATCCCAAGTTTCTTTGTTTTCATCATAGATTTTACTATATTGTTCAGTTAGATTGATGTTAGAAATAATATACACTTTTGTAAAACAAGCAACTCTATTTACATAGCGACAGGGGAGCTCTACTGGATAGCCGTCAAGGTAGCATAGCATATCTTGAATTTTTAAGCTGGAGCGGAATTCTTCAAATATAATAACATCTTGTCCATGGTAGCTGTCAAAGCCACCATGCAAATAATTAGTCAATCTGAATACATTCTCGTAGCCATATTGCTCCATGACGCTTCTGGTTTTTCCAGTATTAGTAGTCCCCCAGATATAAGTTACTTCTAGAATTCGGAATGTAGTTTTAAATTGTTCTTCACGGATTGTTTGTCTTGTCTTTTCAACCTTATCTAAAACTAATAGATACTCTGGGTTTTCTTCTATAATCTCATAGTTTGTCATGCCGTTTTTAATCATATCATAAAGGTCTGCTAAATCATTTCTTGCACCTTGACGTTCAGCAGGGAGTTCGCCCCATTCCTCTTGGGTATCAGGAAGTTTTGTTCCTGCCTTTTTATCACTTTCCCATTTGCCTTCTTTAAAAACATAATCACGATTTTGAGATGAAGTACCTTTTGCAATCTCAATATGTGCTTTCGAGAATCTGTTTTTGACTGTGGAAAAGCGAACAGCAGAGGAACATACAAAATACAAATGAGTATGATGCGTTTTCTCCTTACCACCGATTTCGTCGCTGATGCAGTAGTAAATAATAGATTTGATTCTTTGGAGCTCTTCTTTTACTCTGTCATGAGAAATGTCCTTTTCAAGAGGATTGTTAATTGTAATTTGCCACTTGCGTGACTGAGTGTCTTTAGAAATAACAATCACCCTCTTTTGGGTTTTGCGATTATGCGACTTTTTATGTCGCATAGCGTTAAACTTAGTTGTATTGCGGTTGCGACTGTATTTGCGACAGAAGTTGGCTAGGTAATACTAGCTAGCCAACAAAGTGTCGCTACGCTGCGGCGTAGCGCGCCCCGGCGCAGCCGATTGGATGTCTTTTGCTTCGCACGACAACCAATCGCTACACGGGGACTATTTAGCGCATTACACCTTGTCTTATGGTGCGGTGTAGCTTGTCCATGTTGTTAACAGTAGGCACGATAACAGGAGTTAGATTTGTGCCGTTAGTGAGCATATAACCAGTTCCTCGCTCTCGGTCTGATTGCATTTGATTTTTGAAGTCATGAAAAAGCATATTTTTACTCTCTTCGCTTAAATTGCCCAGTCCAATTACAAGATTGAAATTGTCCCTTGCTGTTCCAAAATATTGAGCATCAGCTCGTTGCTGGCTTACAATTACATGTATACGGAAGGAACGACCAAGCATAAGTAATGTGGATAGCTTTTTCTTTTCTTCTTCTACCGCTTTTTTATCAAGACTGTTGCAGTAGCTCGCCCATTCATCGAAAAATAAAACCAGCATATTGCTGCTATTATCTTCACCATTTTGGCGTTTCCGAAGGTGTTCATAGAATTGCTGTAATCCATCTTGACAATCCATAAATCGGTAGAATCGTTGACAACCTTTTAGAAATTCAAAGTCTTTGTCGCTTTTGAAATCAAAAACAAAAAGTTGGGATTTTTCTTCGAATAGTGCCAATTTTCCAAGGAGTAGCTTGGAAAAATACGATTTTCCACTTCCCGTGGCTCCGCATATGATTATATGCGGAGATTTTTCTGGCTGCCAGTTTATAGGTTGTCTGATACCAAACTCTAAATGGTTTTGGTTCAATAAAATATTTTTTACCATGGCACTTTAAAAATCCACATCACGTGGAAACGGAGAGGTATTAACATGGTTTTGTTGCCGAACATACGCCTTATTCTCAAGATATTGGCAGAAGGCATCATTCGATAAGGCAACATTGAGTTGAATATATCCCCCAGTGTTCACCACATCATCAATGTATAAAAGGGGGTAAGCTCGCCCGTTATATACATGATTTCGTCCGCTTAGTTCATGAAATTCTCCAGCATTTAGCTTTTGAGAAATTCTCATTTGCAAGCATTCTTTAACTAACTTCAAATCAACTTCATCGGTTTGTTTCATAGCTACAAACTGGCAGAGCATAAAGCCGTTTTGAGCTATTATTCTACTGGGTGAATTCATTTCAGATAGAGTAGAAGGTTTCACTAGGTTAATTCTTTCTGCTTGTTCAGACAAAACAGAGAACAAGCATTGACGAATAATTGCGTAGTTGTTTTCAGCAACTGCACGCTCAATTTCAGCAGATTGTATTTCTTGCTGCCGTTGTATTTGTATTTGTTTAGCTTTTTTCTCTTCACGTTTGGTGTTCCACATGTAAATAACAACACCAGAAATTGATATGATTGTAATAATCAAATCAAATTTAAGAGCCAAAAAGTTAAATAGCATTTCCAGTAACCAGACCAGCAAAAAGATGACACCAGTAAGAACCACAGTAATCAAGAAAATTTGTAGAATGAAATACCATGTTGATGGCTTTTTGCAATATTTCTTGAGTTTTTCGTAGAAATTTGTTATCATCCTAATACCTCCAAAGTAGTAGCTTTTGCAGTAAACTGATATTCGCCACTACGATCACGATAAAACCGACCTTCAAAGCCCTTCGGCTTTACTTTAATGCTACCTTTAGAAGATAGTTCCTCAGGCGTTAAAATGGCTTCTGTTTGCTCAATGCGAATGGCAATTTGCTCGTATTTGTTCATAGGGCAAACACAAACATAGCGATAAGCAACGATTTTGTCTGTGGACTTTCCATCCACAAATTCTTTTACGGGAAAGAAATCTGTCAGCAACAACGTATCTGAATTAGCAATTTGTTGTAAAGTGAAAATCATTTGATTAATTCTTAGCATTTTTTACCTCTTTCTTTAATTGGAAAAATAGGGTGCTATAAAGTTGCGTCCAACTATATAAGCTATATATAAACAAAAGCGCTTTTGACTTTAATTAAATTCTACAATTGACTTTGTTCTAGCTTGTGATTTATATTATACAGAGGTGTATTTATTGAATAAATAGATAATCAAGAATAATATTGAGTGTTTCGTCTATTGACAAATTTCAATAAAGGTGATGTAGTAATGAAAAAACCAGTTGGGCAAAAAAATAAGAGTAAAAAGAATGTTTTTGGTACTTCGCTTGATTCTACTCGCTTATTGATTAGAGAAAGAAAAAGGAATTTGAATTTATCTTATTCAAAATTGGAAGAACTTGCAGGATTAGGTTCAACAACCCTAAGCAAGCAACTTTCATTAAATGCAGTTGATAATCATAAAAAACCACTTTCTCCACAGATTGTAGAAAAGATTGCTCCACATTTAGGTAAACCAGCATCATATTTTTTCGTAAAAGACAGTAAACGAAGTATAGAGCAGGGTTGCGCTATTGCTTCAGAGTTGATTTTCATTTTATATAATGAAGAGAAAGAGGAGGATGAAGGAGAACTAATAGAGCGTGAAGATAAAAATGAAATAATAGCTCTTGACGATGCAGTACAAAATCTTAAAGAAGTTTATTTCACACTTCAAATTAATCAGTGCTATTTATTAACAAAACATTTTTCAGTATATACACTCTTGCCATCAGAGGCATGGAAATTTCTTTATTATTTCACTGATATAAGCCCACAATCAAAGGTAGCTCTTAAATTAATTTTGCAGGCACACTTAATGATTTGCGATAATACTCTACATAAAGATGAGAATGGAATTCCTATACATACTAGATTTTCTCCTTTGCTTAAAGAATTAAAAAATAGTATCTTAGGTATTGAAATAGCGGAAATACAAACAAAAGAGAGCCTTTGGCTTGAATTAAATAAGCATATAGCGACCGCTAATCCCACCTATTTTTCAAATGATATAGAAGTAGTTACTGGTGGATTAGAGGAATCTCTAACAATAGATGAATATGATATAGATATGCTTTTGCTATTTATACCTTTTTATGGTTCGAACTATAATGAGTTAAATAATATTTTAACAACCATGGAGATGATTCTGCGAAGAGAAAAAAAGCAAGATAGTATTTGGTAATTGGACTTTATATTGTTTATGTAATAATAAAGTTACAAATCGAGACTTTGATTGATACTTATAAAAAAATCAGCACAGCAAAAGCTGTGCTGATTTTTTTATTGAAAATTGATGGCAAGTTTTCTCGGATTATAATATGTATTATATTTTATTAATTACTTGAACTTCCTTAATTCCTTGACTGCTATCAAAAGAGTACAGTGCATTACTTATATTTTTAGCATTTTTCATATGAGTAAAAATGAAGGGTTGTATCCCTAATGATTCTACAATAATATCATCGCTACCCAAACTTGTAAGAAGCATATTGCTTCGTGTACGAACGTTTCCTTTAAAATAAGAAGCCTTATTTTCCAGAGTTCTTAATTTGAAAGCCCCTTGTCTGCCTCGTAATCTTAAATTAGTTAAAACAAGCTCCGTATTTATAAATTCTAATATAGTTGGCGTAATAAATCCGAGCAAAATGACAAGAGAGAGTATGGGTGATAATAGTAATGCTAAGAGGGAGAGAAAAACACCAAGTATGTTTCTTTTACTGATAAAAATAGTCCAGTTCTTTTTGGAGACAGCTAAAACCTTCTCTCCGGGTATCAAATCATTTGCAAAACTCATTCTTAAACCTCCACTGTTTCTGTTTACGTTTTAAAAAGCACTGATATGAATTATTTAATGTTTTATCGATGCTTTTTAAGTCATTTATATTATACGATATCGCCATTACAATGTAAAGAGCAATTAGAAAATATTGGTGGTGAATGGAATATGTCAGAACGCAAGGAATGTACTGGATTTTCTTCGCTTGGTGAAGATATTAAGAAAGCTCGAATGGCAAAGGGGATTTCTCGAAGAGCCTTGGCAGAATTGGTCAATATTGTTCCTCGATACCTTGCGAATATAGAAAACAGCGGATCTTTGCCCAGCTTACCGGTTTTGTATGATTTAGTATCCATTTGCAATCTGCCTATTGAAAACTATTTCTATCCACAGCTAGAGACAGATTTGAATCCTCAAAGAGAGAGAATAGAACAAAAGCTCAAAGTATGTGATACACAGTATTTATCAGTGCTAGAAGCTGCTTTAGATGAATTAATAAAATTAACAGAAGCAAAGAACGATTAATTTCGTCTTTGCTTTTTTTTACCGCAATTAACTCAATAAAAGAATTGACAAACAAATCTATATATGTATAATTAAGTTGAGTTGAAGGAGCGATAGTATGAAACAATTAGCAAAAAGATTAAAGATATTAAGAGAAACCATTGGAGTATCTCAAGCCAAGCTTGCTCAAATAGCTGGATTAACACAAGCTAGTGTGAATCGTTATGAAAACGCTCAATCGTCACCACCTTTAGAGGTTTTATTGTGGTATGCAGATTTTTTCGATGTATCAATGGACTATATCTTTGCACGCACCGAACAGCCAGAAGGTAAGTTATATCAAAATGAACCCAAAGTGATTGAATCAATAACGCAAGATAATCAGGAGTTAAAGCAGTTTGTAGATATGTGTTTTGATCCATCTTCACCTGTTAGCCAAAAACTAAAGAATATGCTTGTTGATATGATGCAGCAGGAGGGGGAGAAATGAAAGCAGTCATTTATGCCAGATATTCTTCTGATAATCAGCGAGAGGAAAGTATTGAAGGACAGCTTCGAGAATGTAAAGAATATGCTGAGAAAAATGGAATTACGGTTTTGGCTACCTATATTGATAGAGCATTATCTGCAAAAACAGATAACCGACCCGAATTTCAGCATATGATTCGAAATAGTGCAAAAGGTTTGTTTGATATTGTTCTTGTTTGGAAGTTAGACCGTTTTGCTAGGAATCGTTATGATAGTGCTCACTATAAGGCTACCTTAAGAAAAAATGGGGTAAAGGTTGTATCTGCAACCGAAGCGATTGCAGAGGACAGCACAGGAATATTACTGGAAAGTCTTTTAGAGGGGTATGCTGAGTTTTACAGTGCTGAACTTTCTGAGAAGGTAATCAGAGGATTAACAGAGAATGCTTTGAAATGTAAATATAATGGCGGTGGATTGCCAATTGGATATAAAATAGACAGTGAACAGTATTTTGAAATTGACCCTTTAACTGCTCCGATTGTCCTTGAAACGTTTAAAATGTATGCAGAAGGAACTACGGTCAAGCAGCTTGTAGATTTTCTGAATACGAATGGAATCCAAACCTATCGGAATAAACCCCTTAGAATTGATTGTGTTAAACGCCTACTAAGAAATCGCCGCTATATTGGTGAATACAAATATCGGGATACAATTACACCGAATGGTGTTCCAGCCATTGTGCCGCAAGAACTGTTTGACAGAGTAGCTGAAAAATTAGAAAAAAATAAGAAAGCCCCTGCACGTGCAAAGGCAAGAGAAGAAATGTATTTACTTACAACTAAACTATTTTGTGGGTGCTGCGGTGCTTATATGTGTGGAGAGAGCGGCACAAGCCAAAATAATACGGTCTACCATTACTATAAGTGTGTTACTGCTAAGAATAAGAAAGCCTGTCATAAAAAGACTGTAAAAAAGGATTGGATTGAAAAACTGGTGATAGATCATACTATCAGAATGCTGTTTGACGATCGTTTAATGAATGATATAGCAGAAAGAGTAATTGAGTTGCAGGGGAAAGAGAATACTATTCTTCCTATGTTGAAACAAAAACTAGCCGAAGCAAATAAGGGGATAGAAAACATACTCAATGCGATACAGCAGGGTATTTTCACAAGTTCTACAAAAGGGCGGTTGGATGAATTGGAAGAAGCGAAAAGCAGAATTGAAATTAGCATTTTACAGGAAGAAATGGAGAAACCTCTACTGACGAAAGACCAATTGTTGTTTTGGCTATATCGTTTTCGTGACAGTGATATAAAGAATCCTAATCACCGGCAACGATTGGTGGATAGCTTTGTAAATGCAATTTATCTTTATGATGATAAGATTATTCTTACATTTAACTTTAAGGAAGGTAGTAAAACTCTGGATTTATCAGACATAGAATGTTCGAGTTTAGGGGCGTGTGGTGTACCAAAAACACAAACCCGAACATTCACTTTATAGGTGAAGCGTTCGGGTTTGTGTTTTTATTGAACCAAAATAAAATCAACAAACTCTTGAATAGATTTGGAATGGTCACTTGCTACGATAAAGAGCAAGAAGTACTATATAAGATTTTCCCCAGAAAATCTTCCCCAATGAGTCAAAAAACATGCAGGTTCAAATCGCTTTTTCTTAGTGCTTAATATCGTTTTAAAGAAACTTGTATGATTTCATGCAAGTTTTTTCTAGTTAATCCCTTAGTTATGAAAAGAATTTTATCTTTATCATAACTAAGGAGTGGCTAATTGTGACAGAAGAAAATTATAAATACCGTACAAGTCCTTTTTTTCTCCGCAATCAATTTTCTGGTGAGGGGAAACTGGTCAGGCCTACAATACCCAAATTGAATTTTAGTGAAGATGACTTTGCTGATCTAAGGCTAATCGGTTTTGATAAAACCAGTTTGGAAAACAATTACTATTTAAATAGGATGGTACACTTCTTTCTATATGACTACAAATTTGAACGAGTGTGGAAAAATCCAGATAATAATTTAGAAAAGCTAAGATGATATCGAGCGGTATTAACACCAGATTTCAGTGTTTACCGAGAGATGGCTCCGATCATGCAGCTTTATAATACCTTTCGCAACCGCTGGTGTGGAGCTTATTTTGCTTCAAAAGGGATTCGCGTCATCCCATCAATAAGCTGGGGGGATGAGAATACATTTGATTTTTGCTTTGAGGGAGTTTCTAAAGGCAGTGTAGTAGCCATATCTACCTATATGGTATCTGAACATAATAATCACAGTGATCAGAAGGAATTTTTCCTAAAAGGATACAACGAGTTGATGCGTCGTATTGAACCAGAAAAAATCATATGCTACAATGAACCATTTCCAGAAATGCAGGGAGATATTATTTTCGTTGATTATGACTTAAGTTCATGGCGATATATGAATGATGATCCTTATGTACCGTCTAAATATGTGTCTTATATTACAGGGGAAAGACCGTTACCCCCAAACAGCAAAATTATAATCAAAAGTGGATTAGTCATTCGCGATGATGTATTATTAAAAGGAATGGGTAGTGCCTTTGGTGGAGAGTGGAGGCCGAAAAAGCCGGATGATGAACGCCTTTTAGGAAAGCCTGGAGAAATAAAGGAAACCATCTCTAGAGGTGGGTATCGTAGACTCACAAAAATTGGAGCAGATGGCCGAGCGATAATAGAACGCCATTATACAGACAAACCAAATTCAAAATATCACACGAATCCCCATGACCACAGTATTGATTGGTCTAGTGGATTCCCCAAGCTCAGCCCCCCGATTAATTATTACGACACTATCCCAGAATTTAAAAGTTTTAGAAAGGTAGATCGTATGACTACATTTACAAGAATAAATAGTGAGGAAGATGATTGCTTTAAATCAATCAGCGATTTTAAGTGGTGTATTAACTCAGGCGGTGAAGTCGTGTTTATTTGGAGCGGTAAGACCTATGGAATTTCCTCTAAACTAAAAAAATCACCAGAGTCACCAGAACAAATTTTAATCTCACAAATTCTGATTGAAAATCAAGAGGAAACGGAAATGTGGTGTGATTCGCCCGATGAAGCTTTAGAATATCGAATTGATGGTGTTCGTCTACGTGAAATTATCACAGAAGTCGAATTAACAGACCGTACAATTTAAAACATACGGCTGTGATGAGCATCCGCATAAATTTAATGATGATGTATTATTAAGAGGAATGGGAAGTGCCTTTGGTGGAGAGTGGAGGCCAAAGAAGCCGGATGATGAGCGCTTTTTAGGAAAGCCTGGAGAAATAAAGACAACCTATGACAAAAGAGGGTTTAGAATTGATACCAAAATAGGCGAAGATGGCCGAGCGATAAGAGAACGCCATTATACAGACCATAAAAGATCAGATATACATTCAAATCCTCATGACCATATCATTAATTGGAACAGTCCCAAACATGGTAAGCCTAATTTTGAAAAGCCTCATATTAATTATTGGGATGGAGAAATTCCAGAGTTTAAATATTTTAAGGGGGTGGGATATATGCCAAATAGCATAGAAGATAATCGCTTTCATACAATCAGTGATTTTGAAGATTGCATAATTCGAGGTGGAGAGGTCGAATTTATATGGAATGATGTTACGTATACTATTACCCATCCAGAAGGAAGGATTAATATCAGCGAAGCATATAAACCAGAAACGGAAAAATGGTGTGACACTGCTAATCAAGTTTTAGAATATATAATTAATGGAAAAAAACTACGCGATATTATTACAAAAATTGAGGTTATCTTTAGATCAATCTAATGGATTTTAATGGATTTTCTATAATGCAACAGTTTATAAGCATACCTGTAAACTCATAAAATACCAGAGTTCAAAACTTTTCATGGAGGGGAGACCAGACGTATGAGTGTGTATAATCTAGACGATATTTATCGTTTTTATACTATCAGTGAGTTCAAAATGAGTATGTGTTACGGTGCTGAAGTTGTAATAGAATGGGATGGAAAAGAATATGGCATTTGGTCAGAGGAAGGTAGCATCCGAATAATATGTACCAATGAGCCGGAGAAAGAATCCATTTTTTCAACATCGGATGATTCACTTGAATATATTCTTGGTAATGACCACCTGCAAGATGTGATTACACAGGTGACAGTCATTAAACGAACCATTTAGAGGAAATAATGCTCATAGATTACTAAATAATTTTTGATACTTATCATTACACTATTCTTTTCCACTTTTAATCTTATAAGGGAGTACTAAATATGCGGTATATGATTGGAGCAAACACACTGGAAGAAAACCGTTTTAAAACTATCAGTGATTTTAAATGGTGTATTGAAAGGGGCGGTGAAGTAGAGTTTTGTGTAGGAGAACGGGTCTTTGGTGTTTTTCCCAAATTGAGGCGTGCTCCGGAAGCTCCGATGCAAATTTTGATTTGCGAAAAATTTGTCGAAGATCAGCAAGCCACAGAGCTATGGTACAGTACTGCCGATGAATCCTTAGAATATCGAATTGATGGTATCCGTCTGCGTGATATAATCACAGAAGTCGAAGTAACTGACCGTACAATTTAAAACATAAGTCTGTGATGGACATCCGCGTTAATTTAATATTAAATAGCCTAGTATACTTATACCATTACAATGTTCGGAGGTCATCTATGCCACACACATACCTCACCGCAAACGTTTTTTGTCGTCAGATGTTTGGCGAAAAAGTTTATAAGCTAGCGCTATCTGCCTCGACGAGCTGCCCCAACCGGGATGGTACGGTGGGCGTGGGCGGCTGCACGTTCTGTTCGACGGGTGGCTCTGGGGATTTCGCCGCTCCATCTGCGTTTCCAGTTTCGCGACAGATTGACGAGGCGAAGCGGATACTTGGCGCTAAGGGCGAGGGACTCAAGTATATCGCATACTTTCAAAGTTACACCGGCACCTACGGTGACCTTGTTCTCCTTGAGCGTATCTACACGGAAGCGGCAGAGCATCCGGATATTGTTGGACTGTCTATTGCAACAAGGCCAGACTGTCTTGAGAGTGATGCATTGGCAATGCTGGAGCGACTGGCGGCAAAAAAGCCCCTCTGGGTGGAGCTGGGTTTGCAGACCTCGAATGAGGAGACAGCAAAACGCATCAACCGCGGTTATTCCCTTTCGGCCTATGAAAAAGCAATGGCGGACTTGAAAGTGCTGGGCGTCCATCGAATCACCCATGTCATCCTCGGGTTGCCGAATGAAAGTCGGGCAGATATGCTGGCTACCGTCAAACATGTTGCACGGTATACGGATGGAATCAAGCTTCAGCTGCTCCATGTTCTTGAGGGGACAGCGCTGGCAGAGAGCTATCGCCAGGGCGAGTTTCGAACGTTAGAACCGGACGAGTATTACGAATTGGTAGCCGACGCATTGGAGCTGCTGCCAGAAAATGTGGTTATTCATCGTCTCACCGGTGATGGCGCTAAGCGGGATCTAATCGCCCCAAAATGGAGCGGCGATAAGAAACGTGTTCTCGCGGGCCTAAATCAGGTACTGCGTGCAAGAGAAATTCAACCGACGAAATTCTCAAATACTTTTTGATTGACAAGATAAAATTAAGTGGTAAAATAAAAGCAATTGAATAACATCTTCAGGGCAGGGTGCAATTCCCTACCGGTGGTAAAGCCCACGAGCCGCAAGGCATGATTCGGTGAGATTCCGAGGCCGACAGTACAGTCTGGATGAAAGAAGATAACAGCTACAGTTTTCTGTGTGTCTGCATTTTTTTGCTCTGGAATATTTATATTCCAGAGCTTTTTATTTGCAGCAGCATAGTTTTGCGCCTGTGGTAGAAAGAATGCCCTGAACTTTTTGTTCAAGGCATTCTTTCGTTTTATGGAGGTGCTGTATGAACGATACAGAATATATGCGCCTTGCGATTGAGCTCGCAAAGCAAGGCTGTGGCTGGGTAAACCCCAACCCCATGGTGGGCGCGGTGATTGTTAAGAATGGCAGGATCATTGGGCGGGGCTATCACCAGAAATATGGGGAATTCCACGCAGAGCGAAACGCACTATCCAACTGCCAAACATTGGCTACCGGTGCAACGCTTTATGTTACGTTAGAGCCCTGCTGTCATCATGGCAAAACACCGCCCTGTACGAAAGCAATCATTGAAAGTGGAATTAGCCGCGTGGTAGTTGGTTCTTCTGACCCCAATCCGCTGGTTGCGGGGAAAGGAATTGCTATTTTGCGTTCTCGTGGTATTGATGTGATGGAACATGTTGCAAAGGATGAATGCGACAAGCTCAACGAAAGCTTCTTCCATTACATCCAAAATAAAACGCCCTATGTAGTCATGAAATATGCAATGACCATGGACGGAAAAATCGCTACGCGCTCTGGGAAATCCCGATGGATTACCGGAGAAAAGGCACGGCACCGTGTGCATGAGGAGCGGCATCGCTACACTGCCATTATGGTTGGTGTAGGCTCGGTTCTTGCAGATGACCCCATGCTGACCTGTCGGCTGGCGAAAGGCAGAAATCCCCTGCGGATAGTCTGTGATACCACTTTAAGAACACCGCCGCAGGCAAAGCTTGTTACTACCACCAATATAGCTCCTACCCTCATCGTTACGGCTGTAACCGATATTAACCGCCATCGGCCGTATCTTGCCTCAGGTTGCGAGGTTATGGTAGTGCCGCCAAAGTCGAATCACATTGACTTGAACATCTTGATGAAAAGACTCGGTGAAAAGCAGATTGACAGCCTCTTGCTGGAAGGAGGCGGCACTTTAAATTGGTCGGCACTGCAGTGTGGCATTGTGAATAAAGTACAGGCATATATCGCCCCCAAGCTGTTTGGCGGTAGCGGAAAAACTCCGGTAGAAGGTTTTGGAATTGATTCTCCAACGGACGCTTTTCGATTAAGTGCACCGGTTATCACACAGTTGGGCGAAGATATTTTATTTGAAAGTGAGGTGATTCGGTGTTCACAGGAATCATAGAAGAGGTGGGTAAAATTCAGAGCATTCGAAAAGGTGCGAGCTCAGCGATGCTGTCGATTCAGGCATCGGACATTATGCAGGACATTCACCTTGGGGATAGCATTGCAGTCAACGGTGTTTGCCTTACGGTTACCTCTATTTCCTCGAACAGTTTTACCGCCGATGTGATGCACGAAACCCTGAACCGTTCTTCTCTTGGCAACCTGCGGATAGGAAGTTCTGTTAATCTGGAGCGTGCCATGGCGGCAAATGGCAGGTTTGGCGGCCACATTGTTTCTGGGCATATTGACGGCACCGGAGTAGTTTCGGGCATTCACAAGGATGATAATGCCGTTTGGTACACAATTAAGACCCCCTTACCTGTTCTTCGGTACATCATTGAAAAAGGTTCCATTGCCATTGACGGCATCAGCTTAACTGTGGCTAGCGTGAATAAAGATAGCTTTCGTGTTTCCATCATTCCGCATACGGCATCACTGACAACGCTATCCAACCTGCGAGTGGGTGATTCAGTTAATCTGGAAAATGACTGCATCGGGAAATATGTGGAGCGCCTGATGGGGAAAGAAAGACAAAATAATCATATTACAGCCGGTTTTCTTGCGGAACACGGTTTTTAGGAGGAAGCAAAATGTATGAATTTAGCAAAATTGAAGAGGCGTTAAAAGACCTTCGCCTTGGGAAAATCATTCTGGTTACAGATGATGAGGATAGAGAAAACGAGGGGGACTTTATTTGCGCCGCTGAGTTTGCAACCACCGAAAACGTTAATTTTATGGCGGTGCATGGAAAGGGCCTGATATGTATGCCTATGAGCGAAGCACTCTGCCAAAAGCTACAATTCCCTCAAATGGTCAGAGACAATAACGATAACCACGAAACAGCGTTTACAGTATCTGTTGACCATGTGGATACCACTACTGGAATTTCAGCCGCAGAGCGCAGCATCACCGCAATGAAATGCGTAACGGAGAATGCGAAGCCGGAGGATTTCCGTCGCCCTGGCCATATGTTTCCACTGCTTGCAAAAAGGAACGGCGTACTGGAGCGAAATGGACATACCGAGGCAACTGTGGATTTAATGCGGCTGGCGGGTTTGAAAGAATGCGGCCTTTGCTGTGAAATTATGAGGGACGACGGAACCATGATGCGCACGCCGGAGCTCATGGAGTTGGCACAAAAATGGGGTCTTACAATGGTTACAATCAAGGCCTTGCAGGAATATCGCAAACGAAATGACAAGCTCGTGGAGCAGGTGACCTGTACCTCTATGCCAACAAAGCATGGTGAATTCATGGCCTATGGATACGTCAGCAAGCTCAATGCCGAACATCATGTGGCGTTGGTCAAGGGTGAAATAGGGGATGGCGAAAACCTGCTATGCCGGGTTCATTCTGAGTGCCTAACCGGGGATGCATTTGGTTCTATGCGCTGTGACTGCGGCCAGCAGTTTGCAGCAGCCATGAGCCAAATTGAAGTGGAGGGGCGGGGTGTACTGCTTTACATGCGTCAGGAAGGGCGTGGAATTGGTCTAATGAATAAGCTGCGCGCCTATGAACTTCAGGATCAGGGTATGGATACTTTAGAGGCGAATCTTGCACTTGGTTTTCCAGCAGATATGCGCGAATATTTCATTGGCGCACAAATATTGCGTGACCTTGGAGCCAAGACGCTACGATTGCTTACCAATAATCCAGATAAGGTCTATCAGCTTTCTGGGTTTGGCTTAGAAATCATTGAGCGCGTTCCCATTGAAATGGATGCGTCTGATTATGACCGATTTTATCTTGAAACCAAGCAGAACAAAATGGGCCATATCTTACATTATTAAATAAAAGGGAGATTCCAATAATGAAAACATTTGAAGGTAAACTTGTATCGAAGGGCATTCGGGTTGGTATTGTCGCCGCACGGTTCAATGAATTTATTACAAGCAAGCTGCTTGACGGTGCTCTAGACGGACTAAAACGGCATGAGGTCAGTGAGGACAGCATTGAGATCGCCTGGGTTCCGGGTGCCTTTGAAATTCCCCTCATCGCCTCTAAAATGGCGAAAAGCGGTAAATATGATGCGGTTATTTGCCTTGGTGCAGTAATTCGCGGTAGCACGACCCACTACGACTATGTGTGCAGTGAGGTCTCCAAGGGCATTGCTCATGTATCCCTAAATAGTGATATACCAGTAATGTTCGGTGTGTTGACAACAGAAAACATAGAGCAAGCAATTGAGAGAGCCGGCAGTAAGGCCGGTAATAAGGGGTTTGACTGTGCGGTTGGTGCAATTGAAATGGTGAATCTAATTCGAGAGATTCAAATTTAATATACTTCAGCCCATTATTGCCCATATATCTAATTGCTTCTCATAGTTTTCTATGCTAATATTAACTTTGAGGTGTTATGTATTATGGTAAAATTACCGCTTTGCACTGTCTTTGCTCCGTGCATGGTCTGATATAGGACGGTAATTGCGCGGAGCGGTTTTCCTTTTAATAGGAGTATACCGTCCGAATCGGGCTGTGCTTCACTTACAACTACTTATATTGTAAGGAGCAAAGCCATGAGGAGTAACTTATTTTCAGGCCTTAGGGATTTTTTTATCCTATGGGGTTCGCAGTTCGTATCCACTTTGGGTACGGCTATGACCAGTTTTGCACTCGTTGTTTGGGTATATGGGCAAAAAGGCACAGCTTCTAGCCTTACGTTATTGTCGGTCTGTTCGCTTTTGCCTTCCATTCTATTTAGCTTTGTCGCCGGTACTATCGCTGACCGCTGGGACAAAAAACATACCATGCTAGTAACAGACTCCTTTGCAGCACTTGGAACAATTACGATTCTGGTGCTGTATGTAACATCCTCTTTGCAAATTTGGCATTTGTATATCATTAACTTTCTGCTTAGCTTCATGAATGCTTTTCAAGGCCCGGCATCGTATGTAGCAACAAGCTTACTTGTTCCCAAAGAGCAATATGTTCGGGTGAGCGGAATGCACGCATTTTCGGGCTCTATTATTACCATATTGGCTCCGGCGCTGGGGAGCGCGGTGCTCGCTTTCGGCGGACTAAAAGCAGTTTTAATAGTTGACCTAACTACCTTTTTAATTGCTTTTTTAACATTACTACTTTTCATAAAAATACCACCGTTAAAACGCAATACAGAAGAAGTGAAAGAGTCGTTTCTAAAATGCTGTTTGTCCGGTGTCCGCTTTCTGAAAGAGCATACGGCGCTTTTGCGTATCATCTTGTTCTTTGCTTTTATCAATTTTATTGCAAAGATGGGCAGTTATGGGATGTTGCCCGCGCTAATTTTGAGCCGAACTGGCAACGACCAAGTCTCGCTCGGCATGGTAGAAGCCGCCGTGGGTTTCGGAGCACTCTTCGGGAGTATTGTTGTTGTGTTAACAAAGCCTGCAAAAAGCCGGGTGAGTGTGATATTCTTTGCTTGCGGTATCTCTTTCTTATTGGGTGATGTGGGGATTAGTTTGACGCACACGTTACCACTTTGGATTATTGTGGCCTTTGCCTCTAATGTGCCGATGGCGTTCTTGAACGCTAATTTGACTGCGATTATGCGCACGAATGTACCAATCGAAATGCAAGGTCGTGTTTTTTCGGCAAGGGATACCATTCAGTTTAGCACGATTCCCGTTGGGCTATTTTTGGCAGGCGTGTTGGCAGACTATATTTTTGAGCCGTTCATGACCACGACGTCAAGCACACAGCAAATATTATCTTTATTTTTTGGCATTGGTAAGGGAGCCGGTATCTCAATTCTATTCTTTATTGTGGGTATAATAGGATTTGTGACAAGCTTATTATGCCTAAAAAAACCTCTGTATAGGGTTCTGGACGAAGACAAGTAGGCGGCGTCTAACTTTTAATCAGTATTCTACTATATAAAACGAAAACGGATATCTCATATGGGGTATCCGTTTTTTATGTATGCTTTTACCGGAGAGTAATCTGAGTGTAGCTGCAGTAAGGTGATACCGTGTACGAAAAATTGTTGGCTTTGCTATGAATAGATTGACTTTGAACTTTGTGCGAAGTACAATGAATCTAACTTGTTGAGCAACAAGTTAAATTCATTCTAAAGGATGTTTTTTATATGAAGAAAGTATTCTTGGGGTTCTCTGTTCTTGGCACGATTATTCCATTTGCTATTTTTGTGCCATGGCTTCTTGTGAATGGGCTAAATGTATCTCTGTTCATTAGTGAGTGGCTCTCCACACCAATCTCTAAATTTTTTGCTGCCGATTTTATTATTACATGGTTGGTCTGGTTGTTGTTCATTTTTGTTGACCACAAGAAAAAAGGCATTACATTATGGTGGATTCCTTTTGTGGGTAATTTTTGCATCGGTTTATCCTTTTCGGTACCATTCTATCTGTTCTTGCGTGAGCAGAAGAGAGGATGAATAAAGCCATGCGAGATGCCGAAAGTACAAAAAACAAGATACTAGACTCCGCAGAGCAATTGTTTGCAACAAAAGGATACAACAATACAAGCCTTGTAGAAATTGGCGAGCATTCCCATTTTTCAAGAGCTACACCTACGTTTCATTTTAAAAATAAAGATACATTATATCAAGCGGTGCTGCTGCGTTTAATGGATGACGAAAGAGATTTTGTTAAGCGTACGGATTTATTAGACAGTGATGACATTGTGGGCCGTATAAAGAAGCTGCTTTGCGCGCATATCGATTTTATTTTTCTGCGACCAACATATGTTCCGTTGATTTGCAGGGAGGCTCTTGATAACAACGGCTTCCTTTTATCCACACAAAACTTTTTAGCGGTCGTAGAACAGGGGAAAGAACTAATAGAGCTTGCACGTAAACGAGGATTTATCGTCAACGAAGACAGTGACAGTATTTTAATGTATTCTCTTTCCATAACCTGGTTTCCTTTTTTACAGAAAGATTTGATTGCAAAGTCACTTGGAATTGACCCTTTTTCAAAGAGTTTTCTACAAAGGCACAAAGATTTTGTTACAACAACGTTCATACAAAGTTTGTTGTAAGTTGTAACACTCGCTACTAGGGTTGCACCTTTATGACTATATTTGAAACCAGCTAAATATCTGGGTGAAAATGCGGCGACTGCGATTGCTAGTGAGCCAAATCCAATATTATAAAAGGAGATTAACCATGGCCATAGTCATTAATCCCCAAAGTCTTGATGAAATCACCGAAGACCGCGAAGTTACCAAGCTATTAAGGCAGCAAATCGTACCTTTTGAAGAGACTTTTCAAAAGGAAGTCTGGATTTATTGCAAGAAATTAGGCAGCTTTGTTCATGCTCCCGTTTCCTTAAATGATTACAAAAGAATGCTTCCTTTTGCAGAGAATAAACCTTTGGTGAATGAGGTTTTTGCTATGCTTCAGACTTACGAATTGCCCAATGATACTTTAGATGAAAGAAATGATGTGATAGGCTATTTTTATAGTATTGCACTTATTTCTGTTGCAAAAGAAAATCGTTCGGAGCATATCGCATTCCTTGAAGAATTGGCGGATAAATTCAAAAAAGAGAATAGCCGTTATGTAGGGGTTCTCCATAGAAATATGAAGCGATTATGCAAAGATTACCCCGACTTAAAACCCATACAATTATCATTGGAAGCGCAGTAACATACATAAATAAATTTAGAAAGCTGCTATACAACGGCGGAGAAAGATTTACTTGGATAAAAACGGTGCAAGCCTTCCAATAACAGCCTTGATAATGATACACGCCGCGATGGTAAATAGCGCAATTTTGGGGTTATGTATAATGGGAATACTCCACTTCAATATTTGCGTTATGGTAGCGAATAATGCGATTGTTCCTAAAATGTAACCGATAAGGGTAAGCGGATGAGCGGGTGCGGTGCTGATGAATTTACCGATTGTCGGCATAATCATGCACATAGCAAAGCCGATTGCCCCCAAAGTGATAGCAGCAGACCTTGTTCCACTAATAAACAAAATTTGCTTGCCTGATAAACCTGCACAAACGATTAAAATAGTGATTAGGCACTCTGCCGCCAGTACTCCAATCCCTTTCATTGTCTTTCGCTCCTTCTATAAATTTTATTAAATTGTGTGATGTGTTTTTCTAAAAACGATAGTGCTTCGTCGTATTTATCTGGCTGACCATCATATTTACACAGCAGTACATAAAGTGGGGAATAGAACTGTAAGGCCATTGTCATTGGGTCGGCGTCGATATACACCTTTTCTTTTATTAAGTTCACAAATATGACGGAGATATAATCTAGGCCGTTGTTTAGAATTAGTTCCCTAAAAAATTCACCAGCCTCTGAATTTCGATATTGCTCCATGGTCAGCATTCTACGCAGCTGTGAACCATACTCCGTTTTTAGATAAAATTGAAACATTGAAAGGCTGATACGGAATAGTTCTTCTCTTGTATCGAATTTTCCGGAGAGAATATGCGAGATGCTATCTGGGGGAGTGAAACTGGATGTCATTTCTTGATAACGACGTTCCACATCCTTTAAAATGGAGTCAAAAATATCCTGCTTGCTATTAAAATGTTTATATAGGGCACTTTCCCGAATACCAATTTCTTTTGCGATATCTCGAACGCCAACTCCCTCATAGCCTTGTTCCGAAAACAATTTTAACGCGATTGTTAAAATGACTTCCTTTGTATCTCGTGATTCTTTTTTTGGCATAGTAACCTCCCATGTGTTTTTGGTGAACAATTGCTCACATTTATTATAGTGAACGTTTGCTCACTAGTCAAGAGCGGGATTAGATTGTCATATCAAAAATTATAAAAGAAATACAACCGTTTTGCTCAAGGAAAAAAGAATGTAATTTTAATAATAAAACATGCAAATAAATCCCCGCAGCCTAATTTTACTTGAGCTGCGGAGGATTTTTCTTTTCCTATATAAAACTTTAAAGTAGCTATTGGAGCGCTAGTCTACTCATTCTCCCAGAGGGAATTTGAGGTACTTTTTCGTAACAGCAAGTAAATATACAACAAGAAAGCACTCTCATTTCCAGCCTGGAAATAAGAGTGCTAGTCTTTCCCCTCCACAAACCATCGGTCTTCTTCAAGCCATACATAGCGCTCTTGCCCCCGAATGCGGCATAAATACCGTATTCCCGTACCACCTGCTTTTAGAGATGCTGCCTGCCGAACATCTAAGATGCGGTCAATCTCAAAAAGCTGTTCCGGTGACCAGCGAACGGCAAGTGGGATGATTTGTCCATCCTCTGTATATCGTACTATCATATCTACATACTTCTTCATAGTTTACCTCTGGCCACAAAAATTTGAAGCGAAGGGAATTCATCCTTACATCAAGCCATTATAATCTCATTCATTTGTATTCTATGAAACTATAATAGAATATATGTTCGAATTTATCAATGGAAATTAATTGCAGTGTTAATCAATGGCCTTCTTGTTAGTAGGATTTTTCAGGAATGGTAAGTACATAATAAGCAAAAAAGGAGGTATTTTTCATGGCTGTTGCAAGGCGAACAATGATATCCTTTGGGCTAGTAGCGATTCCCGTTGCTTTATACACTGCAACGCAAGACAATGATATACACTTTAATCAACTTCATAAGGCTGATCATTCACGCATCAAATATAAAAAGACATGCTCCCACTGTGGGCAGGAAATTACCGCAGATGATATAGTAAAAGGCTTTGAGTACGATAAAGAAAAATATGTAATTGTTACGGATGAAGAGGTAGAGAAGATAAAAACGGAGAAGGAAAAATCCATTCAAATTCTTCACTTTGCAAATTTAAATCAAATTTCCCCCGTGTACTATGAGAAGACCTACCAAGTAATACCGGAGGCCGGCGGGGAGAAAGCCTTTGAGCTTTTACGAAATGCACTTATGCAAGAGCAGAAAATAGCGGTTGGTAAGGTCGTGTGGGGTGCAAGCGACACGCTTATGTGCATTATCCCCCGTGAGGATGGTATGATTATTGCAACCATGTACTATGCTGATGAAATCAAGGAGCTTCCCAAATCCTATACAAAGCCGGAGGTAACGGAGCAAGAACTAAAAATGGCAAAGGCGCTTATAGAAAGTATGGATACTCCATTTGACCCGGCTGCATACCACAATGAATATCAATCCAAATTAAAAGAGCTGATTGAAAGCAAAATCAATGGCAAAGAAATCGTTGCACCGAAAGAAGCAGCAACCAATAATGTAATTAGCCTAATGGATGCCTTGCAGGCCAGCCTTGAAAAAAATAAGGCTGGGGAGGAGAAAGCGCCTAAGAAAAAATCTGGCCGTAAGACCAAGGGTGCGTAATGGATATCTTCGAAGAAAAAAATGCGAAGCCTATGCTCATTGCTGAAATGCAGGAGCCATTTGACAGCGCTGATTATATTTATGAACTAAAGCTGGATGGTGAGCGCTGCCTTGCGTATTTGGATGACAGCGGAGTCTATTTGCAAAACAAGCGCGATTTTATATTAAATCCACGTTTTCCAGAGTTTAGTGACCTTCATAAAAACGTAAAGGGCAGATGTATTCTGGATGGAGAAATAACGGTACTTGTAGATGGCAAACCAGATTTCTCTGAGGTGCAGCGTCGTGCAATTCTTTCAAATCCATTCAAAATCAAACTGTTGGCCGAAAAATATCCCGCTAGCTTTACCGCCTTTGATTTGCTGTATTACCAAGAAAAACAAGTGACGAATCTCCCTTTAATGGAACGAAAAAAGATTCTAGCCCAAGTGGTAAAAGAGAACCATTTGCTATCTATATCTCGATATATTGAAGAAAAAGGAATTGATTTATACCAAGCCGCAGCGAGCCAAGAGCTGGAGGGTGTTGTTGCCAAAAGAAAAGATAGCCTTTACACCATGGGTAAACGCTCAAAAGACTGGATAAAGTTTAAAAATTTGAAGGATGATGACTTCGTAATATTGGGTTACATTGAAAAAGAAAACAATGTAGTCAGCTTAATTCTTGGGCAATACCAAGGTAGTAAGATGCTGTATAAAGGGCATGTTACAATGGGAGTTTCACAGGCGGAATTTAAGCAAGTGGAAAAAGCAAAGCGTGTAATGCCTCCCTTTGTGCCGCCAAGGGGAAATGAAAATGCAATTTGGATTCACCCTGACCTTGTGTGTACGGTAAAATATATGGAGATTACAGGAAAGGGTGGCTTGAGGCATCCCATTTACAAAGCACTGCGGGATGATAAAGAGCCAAAGGACTGCATTGCTTCGGTAAACGATGCTGCTGCCGCTCTTACACTGAAAGAAGAGGATCCGCCGCAATAGCGAACGGTCCTCTTTTCTTGTAATTAGTAGATTTGGTAAATACTGTATCTAACCATTCCAATAGTGAAAAAGATTGATTTATTCAAATATCGATGCTATCCTAAAATAAGAATAAATTTTTTTATTAGGCAGATGATCGCATGTGCAGAGAAAACTGTTCTCTGACTTAAAATAGTTTAAAAGGATAAAAGGGTGCGTATTGGTGAAGTTTCGTAAATCTCCTCCCAATATAGTAAAACTACGGTTTGAAGAAGAATTGGAATACCAGGTTTGGGGCAACCACCTGCTGGGGTTAACTTGGGTGCTAGTAGCAATGGTATTCGCCGTAGAGTTGGCAGTTTTTTTATTAAAGGAATGGATCGGCGGTATAGAAAACGCGGAAGAATATTTAGTAATGTACGTAGTTATTCCAAGTACAGTGAATGCAATTGTTTTACTGGTAACCCATATCATTTCTCGAGGGCTATTGGCCAAAGGAAAGTATAGTTTACAGGCTTATTTATTTCTATTTAATTTATCCCTACTTTGTTTAAATGTGGCGATTGCACATAGTAATGTACCGGTTGTCTACGTTATTTTTAGCTTTCCGATTCTATTATCACTTATTTATATAGATGATAAATTATTGCTGGGTGTTTTCTGTTTGAATACATGCTTATTTTCTATTTATATTGCAATCTTGTATTATGCAGAGCCGTTTTGTGAGAGTAATTACAAGCCGGACGTTACCTATGTTATTACCTCTCTTTTTCTTATATTCGCATGCTATTTAACCTCCAAAATGAGCTTGCGTAGACAGAATAGCCTGGTGTACAGCATTATTTGTGCGCACGAGCGTACAAAGCTGGATTCTCTCACCGGCTTGTACAACCATGCTACTTTTTATGATACGTTAAGTGCCCGTATTCAAGAGTACCACCATAGCCCTAAGCCGTTTTCTTTAATTATTATGGACATTGATGATTTTAAGCAGGTCAACGACCAAAACGGCCACGACGCGGGTGATGAGATTATTTTAACGCTTGTAAAATGTATAAAAGACAACCTAGGTGAAAATGAAGTTGCTTATCGATATGGTGGTGAAGAATTTACCATTATTACAAACCGAGTACCGGAGGACGACGTTGCACTTGCGGAATCCATTCGCTTGTGTTTTGAAGAGGATGCTTCAAAAATAGGAAATATTACGAATGCAACGGTTAGTGTAGGTATCGCTCGTTATAATGCGCAGAGGTTTGGTGCTCAACGCGAGTTTTTTGCTGCGGCGGATGAAGCACTATATTCCGCGAAAAGAAGTGGCAAGAACCATACTTTGGTTTGGCATGAGGGAATCTCGTCGTTATCACTATAATTGCTTATACAAGAATCAAACAAAAAGAAGCCAGAATGAATTCATTTTCATTCTGGCTTCTTTTTGTTTTTTAGAATAGTTGTTTCCGAAAACAAAGGTGGCTATTTCAAGAATACAGCGAAGATTATCAAGCCAAATGCTAAATGCAACAAAAATTTCACAAAAGAATTTGTGGTTAATATTCAAAAATAACAAACAAAACAGTCAAAAATAGTTTATTTTATTTCAACGCCGTTCTTATATAATGGAAATAGAAGAAACCGCAGATACAAAAAATCGTATAATGCGACAAAAAGCAAAGGTTTATTCATGCCTTTGCACCTTAATTTTGAATGCTGCTTACATAAATTCAGAGGGCGCAAACCACCGTAACTCAGCACTAGCTTACAGGTTTTAAAAAAAAATCACTAAAAAGTTTTGAGAAAATTTGAAGAACTAATGATTTGATAGTGGTTTGGTTTTTGGGGAAGACCGGTGAGTTAATGATATGTTTTTTTTGAGGAAGGAGATTTGTTTATGAAAAAAGGGTTGAAAAAAGGCTTAGCACTCACATTGGCATCCGCAATGCTTATTTCAGCAACGGCATGTGGAGGTTCTACGGCAGGTAGCTCTGCTGCACCGGGAGGCGCCGCCTCTGGAGCGGATGGCGATGCACTCAAGGGCGAGCTGCGTGTTACAACACAGGCGTGGATGATGGGTAAATACGATTTTGAGGGGATTAAGGCTGACTTTGAAAAGAAGCACCCCGGTGTAACCGTAGTTTACAACAAGGTCGACAATGCAGACGTTACCACCAACATGCTGCAATGGTCTCAGGGAAAAACGAACTGCGACATTGCAATCGGCGGCAGCCGTGAGCACGCCGTACAGTACGCCGCAAAGGATTACATTGTTGAGTTCGGCGATGACTTCTTTACCGGTGACAACGCAAAGGATAAGTTCTTCCCGGCGTTCCTTGAGCTAGGTAACGTAGAAGGCAAGCAGTACATGATTCCCGTTACCGGTGAAGTCATGTTTATTGTTGCCAACAAAGACTTAATGAAGAAGGCTGGCCTTACCGATGCAAATGGTAAGGTAGAAGCCCCCAAAACATGGGATGAACTATACGATTATGCGAAAAAAGCAACGATTACAAAGGATGGCAAAACCGTGCAGACCGGTCTCTCTATTGACTGGGGCACCAACTTTATGACCTACTCGTACCTCTCTGCACTGCAGGGGATTAAAGGCAATTTTTATGAGTCCGATGGCAAAACCATCGACTTTACTAGCCCAGAGTCGAAGAGCCTGCTTACGAGCTGGAACAAGCTGGTAAAAGACGGCTTTACCCCAATTGATACCTTTGCCGACATGGATGCCGGCCGCACCAATTTTAAAGCCGGTAAGGTAGCCATGCTCATGACCGCCGCTTCCCGTTGGATTGAGTGCCAGCAGAATGTAGGCAAAGACAACACAACGGTTATCCCGGTTCCTGGAACCGATACACACGGCTCATTGGTTTACATTCATGGTGCAGTGATTCCAAAGGCTTCCCCGAAAATCGAGCTGGCAAAGCTCTTTATTCAGGAAGAACTGCTTAAGACCGAATTCCACGTAAAGGCGCTGAACACCTACGGCAAAATGTCTCCGTTGCTTGCACACTACCAGGGTCTTGAAAATGCAGATTGGCCGACGGTTGTAGAGGCAACCAAATCTGCCGTTACCACTCCCTTGTACAAAGATTTCTCGAAGCTCGACACCAGTGTGCAGGTTGAACTGCAAAAGTGCATTAAGGGTGACCAGAGTGTAGAAGATACACAGAATAACCTGAAGAAACTAATTGGTACGTTAGATTTAACAACCGGACTCAATAAGTAACATACGCAATTCCGTTCTGGGAGTTTGTACAGGGGAACATTGTTCCCCTGTACAAATAACCGAATCGGGTATGGCTGATTTTGCTTACGCTTTACATGAAATCGGCGGAGGTATGAAAATGAAGAAAAAGCTTTCACTCAGCCTCAAAAAACAAGTTCCAGGCTATGCATTTATGCTTCCAGGTTTTCTTTTTGTGGCATTGTACATGGGTTACCCTTTATTCCGTTCTCTTTATCTTAGCTTCACACAGTACAATTTTAGCTTCGACCCGAATCCCATTTTTATTGGCTTTAATAACTTCATAAAAATGTTTTCGGATACATACTTTATGGCGGCTCTTTGGAATACGTTTATTTTTACCATAGCATTTTTACCGGGCGTTATGATTATCTCTTTAATCTTGGCAATGATGCTCGATAAGGGCGTAAAAGGCTCTGGGTTCTTCCGTACCTGTATTTTTTTGCCCGTGGTAGTGCCGCTTTCACTTACCGGTATTATCTTCCAGTGGATTTTAAACGAGCAGTATGGCCTATTAAACTGGTTTTTGGCAGATGTTTTGCACCAGAATGCTTGGGCACAAAACTGGTTGGGCGAAGGTAACTGGGCAATGGTAAGTATTATTGTAGTCAGCCTTTGGAAGAACATTGGTATGCTGGTGATTTTGTTTATGGCAGGGCTTCAGGCAATCTCGAACGATATTATGGAGGCTGCTCGAGTGGATGGAGCAAATGCGTACCAGCGCATCGTACATATTACACTTCCTAATTTAAAAGAAAGCTACGTAATCTGTGGTATCTGGGCAATTATTCAGGCGGTAAAGGTATTTGAGCAGCCCTTTATTATGACGCAGGGCGGCCCTGGTACATCTACCTTAGTGCTGTACCAGTACACATGGATCAACGCGTTTAAATATTTTGAAATGGGGTATGCCTCCTCCATTGCTTATTTCATGGGTGTGGTTATTTTGCTGCTCTCGCTCATTAACATGTTCCTGAACAGAGGGGACGATGCAAAGATAAAGAAGGTGAAGGTATGAAAGAAAAAAATCTAGCCGTCAATTTCATCCTTTTTGTTATTTTACTCTTAACGGCGTTTGTCTTTATCATACCGTTCTTGTGGACATTTCTTACATCACTCAAAACCAATGATGAGATTTATGCGGCTACCCTAACCATTCTCCCAACAAAGGTAACATTTGATCATTACATTAAGGTAATCACTCAAATGGGAGACTTCCTCAAGTATTTTCGCAATTCGGTAGTGGTTTCACTTTGGAGCGTGCTCGCAACGGTAGTATTCAGTGCATCCATGGGCTACGCTTTCTCTAAAATGAATTTCAAATTTAAAAATTTTTATTTGGGTTTTGTACTGTTTATTCTAACATTACCCTATGTTATTTACTTAATTCCCATTTATATTATGGAATCGAAAATGGATTTAATCGATACCTCATGGGGACTCATTCTACCTTACATCGCAACGAACCTCCCCATGTCTGTATTTATTATGCGTGGTCAATTTAACAATGTTCCCAATACCCTTGGTGAAGCCGCTACAATTGACGGCTGTAACAACTGGCAGGTGTTTTCTAAAATAATGCTCCCGGTTGTAAAGCCTGGTATTGCTACGGTCATCATCTTTACATTTATTAATGTGTGGGGTGAGTTTACGTATGGTAGAACGCTTACGGCCACCTCCAAAGCGCAGACACTGCCAGTTGGTATTACATTCTTAAGGGACGAAGCTGCCTCATGGCAGTACGGTACCTTAACGGCAACCATTATCTTATCTCTCATTCCGCTGCTAATTATCTTTTTGAGCATGCAGAAATACTTTATCAGCGGAATTATGGAGGGCGCCCTTAAGGGGTAATGCGGATGACGTTACAGCTAAAAACACAAAGGTTTTATCAACAGGGGATCACCGTTTAAGAAAGATAGGCAATAAGAAAACGGTGATTGCAGGAAAACATCTGCAGTCACCGTTTTCATTCATAGCCAGAGCGGCTTTCGTTCATTTCAGGATATTTCGCCCTCATAAAAAGACAGGTTGCTTTTCATTATGATTATCGGCTCAATAAAAAGGCTGTCGCTCACAGGGGTCTCGTTCTTTACCAGAAAATCAAACAAGGTTTTGCAACCGAGATACCCATACTGAAAAGGCTTTTTGTAAAGAATGGCGTTCATTACATTTTGCAGCAGCATCTCTCGGTTTTCTGAAAATAAGTCGCTTCCTATCACCGTAATTTCATCCTTGCGGCCAGAATCTAAAACGGCTTTGCATACAGGTGGCGTATTGGTGGCGGTACAGGAATAGATTGCACGAATCTCCGTATCTCTTTTTAGTAGCTCAAGCAAATCTTGGTACAAAAATTCGGGCTCTCTGCGGTTATAGATTGTCGTAATTACCATGTTGTTTTCCACTCTGGAAAGATACTGCTCAAACCCACTTACATTCATGTAGTGAGTTGAAACAGCAATATCGCCCGAAACGACTAGAGCCTTGCCCTGATTCCCGGTAAAACCAGAAATCAGTTCGGCTGCCATACTACCTGCCATTAAATCCTGTGCACGCACACAGCAAAGTCGCTTTACTTGTGGTAAATCCGATACAACGAAGACAGTGGGTATGTTTTTTCTGCTGAATTGCTCCATAAAATAAGTAAATGCAGGGGTCTCTACTGCAAGTGTAATAAGGCCGGAGATTTCGTCGCTGTGGTTTAGGTACACTTCCTCCAGCATTTTAGGCAGATTGGTAAGAGGCCCTGAAAAGCCAAAATCGAGAATTTCAATATTGAATTCAGCAACCTCTGCCTGAAAAGCACGCATACCCTTCCAAATATCGCAGTAAAAATAACGGTTTGTACCGTTTGTAGGTAGCGGTAATACAAAGGCTATTTTTAATGGCTTTCTTTTGAGGGAAGAGGCTACATAATTGGGCTTATACCCCATGGCATCTGCAATCGCAAGAATTTCTTGCCGCACCTTTTCACTAATGCCAGTTTTGTTGTAAAGTGCTTTGTGCACCGTGGAAAGAGATACATCTGCTTCGGCAGCAATATCTTTTAAGGTTGCTTTTTTATCTTTCATACCGATTCCTTCCGCAGAGCTTTCAAACTAGCTCTTAAAATAAATAAAGTCGGTAAAAGGCCTTAATAGGCAGGTTCACCGCTGGTTTTAAGCAAATAGCGTTGGAGTTATATACAAAATATAACATAAATAAAGACAGAAAGAAAGGAATTTGGTGGATGCAACGAATTGTTCCTTTCTAAGTAACTTTTGGTAAACCCTAATTTTAATAGAAAAATAGCTTTTATTAAAATTAGATTACAATACAATTGACTTCGATTAAGCAGAATGCTAGAATAGTGGCGAGATAGGGAAAACGTTTTCCTTATTGCCCGATGAGAAAGGCGGAGCAAAATGAAAATCGTAAAATTTGAATCATGGTGGGTAAAACGAGATCAATGCCTATTTGATGAAAAAAGAAGAGGCGGCGGAAAAATGCCCTGGGATGTTGTTGTTATTAAACTGACGACTGATACCGGCATTGAGGGAATTGCAACGGCGATGGCGGCACGCTCTGGGCAGGTGACGGAATCGTATTTATGCGAAACCGTAGCACCAATGGTAATGGGTCGCTCCCCGTACGATCGAGAGAAAATCTTCTACGATTTTTGGAATTTAGACCGTCACGAGGCGTTTTTTCCCGTATTTCTTCCCGGCTCTGTTGACGTAGCTCTTTGGGATATTTGCGCGAAAGCGGCGGGACTCCCGCTTTACCAATACATAGGCGCTTACCGCGAAAGCCTGCCGGTTTATGCAAGCAGCCTGTTTTACGATTCGGTGGATACCTATGTAAATGAGGCACTTTATTATAAGAATAAAGGTATTCCCTTCTACAAGGTGCACCCGCCGGGCCCCTATGAGTTCGATATGGAAATTCACGAGAAGCTCAGAGAAGTTCTAGGGCCGGAGATGGGTCTAATGTCTGACCCCGTAGGCGAGTACAGCCTCGACGAAGCCATTGTAGTTGGCCGCCAGCTCGAGAGGCTCAATTACCTGTGGTTTGAAGAGCCCTTCCGTGATTTTGAGCTTTATAAATATAAAACTCTTTGTGAGAAGTTAGATATTCCGATTGCTGCAACCGAAACAACGCGCGGCGCTCATTGGGGCGTTGCTCAGGCTATTAATCAGCGTGCGGCAGACATTGTACGTGCGGATGTTTCTTGGAAATGCGGCATTACTGGTACACTGAAAATCGCCCATTTGGCAGACAGCTTCGGCTTGCGCTGTGAGGTGCACACCACCACCATGACCTATATGGATATGGTGAACCTGCACGTTTCTTGCGCCATTCGCAATTGCCGTTTCTTTGAGTATTTTGTTCCGGAAGAGAGCTTCCAGTTCCCCATGAAGGGAACTCTCCCCATTGATGAACACGGCATCATTACCGTTCCCAAAACACCGGGCATTGGCGCCGAATTGGATTGGGAATTGATTGAACGCAACTGCGTTTCTTATAAAGTATTAACTCTGTAATATACAAAGATTGTCATCTCCTCTTTTGTGGAGGAGATGACACCTGTGCTTATTTTGAATGGGAAATTGAAAGGGAGATTAAGCGATATGATGGACTATAATAACATATTTTCACTAAAAGGGGAGCGCGCCGTTATTACCGGAGGAGCAAGCGGATTAGGGCTCGCAATGGCAAGGTGCATGGTTGCAGCAGGAGCCGAGGTGATTCTATTAGCCAGAGATGAAGAAAAGCTAAAAAAAGCCTGTGAGGAGCTGGGCAGCAGTGCCAGCTATTACTGCTTTGATGTAACGGAAAGTGACCGTGCACAGGAGATTGCTGAACAAATAAAGCGGGAGCACGGTGAGGTTACCATTTTATGCAACAATGCGGGTAACCATTGCAAGAAGCCGATTGAAGAAATGTCTGTTACCGATTTTACAGATGTTCTAAACGTTCATGTGGTTGGCTCTTATGCCATCACCCGTGCCTTTGTTCCTCAAATGAGAGAAAATAAGAAGGGCAGCATTTTGTTTACCGCTTCCATGACCTCCTTTATCGGTATGCCTTATGTAATGGGCTATGCAGCGGCTAAATCGGCGTATCTTGGCATGGTTCGGTCACTTGCCGCAGAGGTTTCGGCAGATGGGATTCGAGTCAATGCGATTGCACCTGGCTGGATTGATACGCCTATGTTCCATAAAGCAGTAGATAACGACCCCCCACGCCAGCAGAAGATACTGGGCAGAACCCCAATGAACCGCTTTGGTGACCCGGAGGACATTGGCTGGGCTGCCGTATACCTTTGCTCTGCCGCCGCTAAGTTTGTAAATGGAGTAGCACTCCCCGTGGACGGCGGCGCTTTAATTGGATTTTAATTCACAAAATAGGGAAATATGGGCATAAAAACTTGGGAGGGTTTCGTAATGGCACAATGGAAGAATGACAAGGAGCTGTTCGCACTCGTAAAGGAACGCTTATACACTCCTGTTGTGGGAGATATTTTGGACGCCCTAGGCTGTTATCATCAATTTCTCCCGCAGGAGGTACGCCCTCTTCGGGATGATATGAAGCTGGTTGGCAGAGCAATGCCGGTATTGATGATTGATGTATTTGGCCCGCAGAAAAAGCCATTTGGCCTGTTAACAGAGGCACTTGATCAGCTAGAAGAGGATGAAATTTACATTGCAACCGGAGGAACCAAGCGCTGTGCATATTGGGGTGAGCTGCTCACCGCCACCGCCAGAACCAGAAAAGCGGCGGGAGCGGTTGTGAATGGCTGGCACCGCGATACCCCACAGGTGCTAGAGCAAAATTGGCCGGTATTTAGCTGTGGCTGTTACGCACAGGATTCCTCTGTTCGTACACAAGTGGTCGATTTTCGTTGCCCCATTGAGATTGGTGATGTTTGGGTGAATTCCGGAGACATCGTGTTTGGGGATATGGACGGCGTCTTAATCATCCCACAAAAATACGAGACCGAAGTGTTTGAAAAGGCTTTGGAAAAGGCCGCAGGAGAAAAAGTGGTGCGTAAGGCCATTGAGGGTGGCATGACCGCAACCGATGCATTCGCTAAATTTGGCATTTTATAAGAGGGGGAGTAAGCATGAGCGGGCAGGCTGTTTTTCAAATAGATAAGGCAGACAACGTGGCTACCGCGCTCGAAGATTTAGAGCCGGGAACTGCCGCCGTTCATGGCGACCCGGTTCAGGAAACTATAACCGTTGCAGAAGAAATACCCACCGGGCACAAGCTTGCGCTCTGCAACATTGCAAATGGGGAGACCATTGTAAAATATGGTGTGGTAATCGGCTGTGCTACCAAAGATATTTCAATTGGGCAGTGGGTACATCTTCATAATATGAAAAGCCTGTACGACGCCAGATCCTCCAGCTTAGACGTTGTAACCGGTGCCCCTACGGATACACATTATGAGTAACATTCATAGCAAAGAACCCCTCATGCGAGTGGGAAAGAACGGATACCAGTTAAATTTTCATTAGTAAAGCAATGTTTGGAGAGAGTGGACAATGAAAGAGTATGAGAACATATGCTGGAAAGGTTACCTACGGCAGGACGGCAGAAAAGGAATACGCAATAAGCTATTGATTGTGTATACGGTAGAGTGTTCCGCTCATGTTGCAAAAGAGATTGCTCTTCGTACCGGCAACAAAGATGTAGAAGTGGTTGGCTTTGACGGCTGCTGCGACAACGAGTATGCGGTACGCCTGCTTTTGGCTCTTATTCGTCACCCAAACGTAGGGGCTGTACTTGCGGTTGGGCTTGGCTGTGAATATGTACAGCCAAAGTATCTTGCTGAAAAAGCAAAGGAATCCGGCAGGGTAGCGCATTGGTTTTTTGTGCAGGAGCAGGGCGGTACAGAACCATCCATTGCCTATGGTTTGCGCCAAGCAGCAGCTTTGTTAGAAGAGCTTAAGCGTACTCCCGTTGTTCCCATGGGCTTTTCCGACTTAGTAGTAGGTGCAGAATGCGGCGGCTCTGATTATACCTCCGGGCTTGCCGGCAACGTAATTGTTGGGCGCTTTTACGATAAACTTATTGATTTGGGTGGTACTGCCGTGTTTGAAGAAATTGTAGAGGCAATCGGGCTCAAAGATCTGCTTCTAAAGCGTGCGGCGAATACCAATGCAAAGGAGCAATTGGAGCACACCTACAACAAAGCCTTGGAATACTGCAAATCGGTTCGTCAATATTCTGTTTCTCCGGGAAATTTTGCTGGTGGGCTTTCATCCATCGAAGAAAAAAGCATGGGTGCCGTGATTAAAAGCGGAAGTCGCCCAATAAACGGAGTGATAAAGGTATCGCAGCAACCGCCAGAGCAGGGGCTTTGGCTGCTCGACAGTACGCCGGACCCTTATTGGATGGGGTTTGGGTACACTAATCCCAATGACAACGAGGGGCTTATGGATTTGATTTCTTGCGGCTGCCAGTTGGTGTTTTTGGTAACAGGGCGCGGGAATGTGGTTGGTAGTGCAGTAGCGCCTGTGTTTAAAATTACGGGCAATAACGCCACCTTTCTTCGTATGAGGGGGGATATGGACTTTAACGCAGGGCCAGCACTCAGCGGCGAAGTTTCACTGGAAGAGCTTTGCAAGGATTTGTGTAAGAATGTAATAAAGATTTGCTCCGGTGAACTGACGAACGCGGAGCGACTAGGCCATACAGAATATTTCATCCCCTATAAATACCAAGAAAAAGAAGTCGTAATCAAAAAGAAATGTGAATAGGCGCTCTCGCCGTCAAAGTGTTCACGCAATCGAGTGTTTGCAAGGACTTTGGCGGCTTTTTGTGTGTGAAAAGTAAAAATAGAAGCTCAGCGTTTGCTATCAAATTTATTAACTGAACCACAAAACTTTTATATTTAATTGACAAATTCTTTTAAGCTTCTATAATTATCTTAAGCTATCATTTTACATAAAGGGGGAGTCTATGTGAGTAAAAGGTTGAAAAACGTCACATATTCTTTCCCGTTTTCTATTTTATTCCGCCAAAAGAAGGAACAAAACAGGCTCCCCAAAGCCGCTTTTTCCCTTTTGGGAGTGTTTGCCATGCTGCTTAGCGGCTGTTCTGGTTCTGCTACCGTTCCTCCCAGTGAGAGTGCTGTGAGCAGTACCCCTCAAACTACGGTCAAGTTTTGGACCTATTGTTCCACACCGGAACGTGACCAAGATTTTATCCGTTTTCAGCAATTACTCAAAGAAAAGAATCCCGAAATCAAGCTGGAGTATTTGGGACTTCCGGGGGATTCATCCACCTTTATGCAGAAGCTGGATGTTGCAATTGCGTCAGACACTGCGCCGGATTTTACGGATTTTTACGATTCCAAATACATAAAGTATGGTTTTTATGAACCATTGGATGCTTTTTATAATACTTGGAGTGAACGGAATTCTTTGAGCAGCGCTGCCATTGCGCAAGCGCGTGCGTACGACCCCAAGCAGCACCAGCTCTATACACTCCCGTTCTCCATGCAGCCGTGGGGTATGTGGGTACGGCCAGACCTATTGCAGTCTGCGGGGCTTTCTGTTCCACAAACGTGGGAAGAATTTTTTACGGCAACGCAAACACTGACGAACCGTGAGAATGACCAGTATGGCATTGCACTGCGCGGCGGCCCGGGCAGCAGTAATACGTTAGAGGCTCTTATGTATGCGTATTCGGGTATACCGAATTACTTCGATAAAAACGGCAAATGTACCATCAACAATCCTCGCAATGTTGAGTTTGCCCAGCAATACCTTGGCCTGTATAATCGCTATTCCGCACAGGATGATTTGGTGAAAGGGTGGACGCAGCTCACGCAGTCCTTCCAAGCAGGAAAGGCGGGTATCATTTTTCACAACTTTGGTTCGGGAACCTCGATTGCAATGGCGTTTTACGGAGATAAAACACGGTACCGTGCGGCGGTATTCCCTAAATCAAAAGAGAGCGGACAGCAAATGCGCTTTGTTGCTATGCGCTCCGTAAGCATGAATTCCAAGTCGAAGGTAAAAGACGCTGCCTTTCAGGCAATGACGTTGTATTGCGGTGCAGAAGTGCAGATTCCCCGCTGTAAAACCCAAGGGGAGGTTCCTGTGAGTACAGAGTTGAGTACGGTTTATTCTGATTATCGCCCAGATTACTTATTACTGGCAGAAAAAATAGTAGAAGGTAAAGATGGCTCGGCTCAGATTCTGGCTCCGGTTTACTTGCCGCAATACAGTGATATTCAAGCTCAAATGGAACCAAAGATACAAAAGGTGATGACCGGGAGCCTCTCAGCAAAAGAGATGCTCGACCAATGGGCAAGCCTATTGGAATCTGCCAAAAGGGACTTTGATAGAAGTTAACCTATTCTATTCATTGTAAAAAACGTTAGGTAGAGCGATTTTAAAAGGGGCGCTGGGTCTTGAAAAAGGTGTTTCAAAAGCCAATTAAAAAGCAGATTATGCTCCTTTTTTTGCCGGTAGTATTAGCCGCTGTGCTAATTATCGGTCTATTTGCGTACTTTTTTGAAACCAATAATATTAAAAAGAACGCCTCTTTCTTATCGCAGAGTATGGTAAGCCAAATTTCAGTTCTGCTGAATGATAAAATGATGACCGCTTTCACTCAGATGTTGAATCTTTCAAATAGCCCTGCGGTAAACACGCTTCTCCTTAGCGAAAGCTCGGCGGAGGAAGATTTTAAAAGTCTGATGGCTTGCTATGGCAGTATGGAAGAAATCTACCGCAATTACGATCAAATGGTAGATTCCCTATACTTTTGCAATAACAGAGGGGTAGAAGTAAAGTATTTTGTAAATGACGTTCCAAAGCACATTGGGCTTTCTTTGCCGCAATGGATGAAAAAGTACAATTCATCCCCTCATGGGGTGTATTGGCTCAATGAGCACCGAGATGATGTGTTCCAAACCATGGTGCCACATAAGGTCATTTCTGTGTTTCGCTTGATTGGCTCTCCGCAATCATCCTCCAGCGGAATTTTACTGTTTAATTTAAATAGCAGCTATTTCTCAGCCATACTCGATAACGTTCATGTGTCCGAAAACGGGTACATGATGCTCATTAGCAAAGACGGTACACTCTCCTCAGCCTCTATGCAAAATCGGTATTGCCTAACGCTTTCCGCAGTAGAAAAGCTAAAAGAGCATTTTGGCTCGAGTGGCAGTATGGCTTTGCAAAGCGTAACCAACCAGCGAATGATTGTTACCTACCAGAGCATTGAGGCAAACAATTGGATTGTAGCTGCCGTAATGCCGGAAAGTGACCTTTTAAGCACAGCCGGAGAATTTAAATACATATTGCTGGTGTTGGTGCTAGCGCTTATATTTCTGGTTGTTTGGCTTTCGAATGTACTTGCTAAAAGTATTTCAAAACCCATTGAGTACCTTTCGGATCAGGTCATTAAGTTTGATAATGGAGATATGAGCGTCAGCTTTCAGGTGGACGCCGGAAATGAAATTGGTGTGCTGGCACATGGCTTGTCTTATTTAAAGGTAACGGTTACAGAGCTTCTTGCACAGGTGCGCCGTGAACAGGAGCAGAAAACAAAAATGCAGCTTTTGGCTCTTCAAGAGCAAATCAAGCCGCATTTTTTGTACAATACCATTGGCTCTATTCGTCAGCTTGTAAACATGCGCAATAACAATATGGCCAGTGATATGTGTGTGGAACTCGCACGCTTTTACAGGCTAGGGATTAGCGGTGGAAAAGAAATCGTAACGCTCAAAGAAGAGCTGGAGCACGTAGCAAGCTACCTTGAAATACAGAAAATGCGCTACGGTGACGATTTTGAATATGAAATCAATGTAAAAGAATCCCTCTTATCCACACAAATATTAAAGCTGAGCCTTCAGCCCCTTGTGGAAAACGCAATTTACCACGGGATTAAAACAAAGGATGGTATCGGCATGATTTTGGTCAGCGGTGAAATACAGGAGACCAAGATTATGTTGACCGTATTTGATGATGGCGTGGGAATTGAGCCTGAGTGTCTTGAAGATTTGCGCAGTACACTGCGGTTGCCCCCAGAGATAAACCATACCAAGTACTTTGGTCTACGAAATGTAAATACGCGCCTAAAGCTGTACTTCGGGGAGGAATCTGGAGTAGAGCTGGAAAGTGTACCGGGGGTTTATACGCAGGCAAGTCTTGTAATACCGCTCGCGAAGGGTGAGAAAGGGGAATCGTTTGATGCATAGGCTTCTCATTGTTGATGATGACCAGATTATTCGAGCGGGGATGAAGCAGAGCATCCATTGGAAAGAAAATGGCATTGAAGTGGTAGGCACAGCGAGCAACGGCAGAGAATGCCTGGAGATGATACCGAGCTGCCTGCCCGATATTATCCTTAGTGATATAAAAATGCCGTTTATGGATGGCGTAGAGCTTATGGAAGCGGTGTACCGCCTGTATCCACACATTAAGGTGGTTTTATTGACCGCATACGGCGATTTTAAATATGCGCAGCTGGCTTTAAATTATAAGGTTTGCCAATATGTAATGAAATACGAGCACAATTCAGAAGTGCTCAAGGCGGTGCTTAAGGCGGCGAAAGAGTCGGATGACCAGAAAGATAATGTAGAGATGATTAATCGCAGCCGCACCTTGCTTAAAAATAAGTTTTTCTACGATTTAGTCGTCAATTACCAGAATGAATCGGATTTTGCAGAGCGTGCAAAGCGGCTTCATATTCAGTTTATCAGCCCCGTGTTTTGTGTTGTGTGTATTCATGTTGGGAAGCGCAGTGAGCGTGAGGCAGAGATATTGCTATGGCAAAAAAAACAGCTTTGCAATAAAATTGGGGAGCTGCTGCAAAGCAGCCTTAACCAACCAACGATTGGCGTTTATTATTTTGTGGGAGATATTTATTTGAACTTGGTCGTGAATTTTTCAGAACAGCTTTCGGAAAGGGAGCAACAAGAATTCTTCACCCGTTTGGAGGAGCTATTTCAACAGGTAAGGGAAAACCAAGGTGTTTCGCTGGCGGCGGGTGCAGGTTCACTTTGCAATAGCTGCGCTAACCTATTAAAATCATATACAGAAGCTACGCAGGCATTGGAAATGAAAAATATGCTCGAGTCTCATTTACAGGAGGGACAAACTCTTGTGCGCTTTGAGGAACTGAAGAATAGCAGTGTATCTCATGCTGCCGTTTTGCGGCAGGTGCTATCGTTTATTGAGTCGAATTTTCATCAGGAGGATTTGTCACTAAACCGAATTGCAGAGGAGGTTCACCTTACACCAAGCTATATCAGCACTCTTTTTAAGAAATACCAGGGCGTTAATCTCAGCGATTACCTCATGGAGCTGCGCGTGAAAAAGGCAATGAGCCTGCTGGTAGAAACAGAGTTTAAGACCTACGAAATTTCAGAAAAGGTTGGTTATAACAATCCGCAGTATTTCAGCGTGGTTTTTAAACGGATTGCAGGCTGTGCCCCGGGGGAGTACCGAAAGCTCAATCGGAGTATTACCTAACAGTTAGAGGCCTAAAGCTTTGAAAGCAATAGGTATAATGCAGTCGATTGATAATGACATTATGAAAGAAGATGGCATGAAGCTGGTGCTAAAAGAATAGGACTTATCGAGCAAAATATCCATAAAAAGCGGGTGATTTACTATTGGCCAGCAAATTGCTATGCTTTAATTAAGAGGTAGTAACATGTTAAGAGACGCGGAAAAAACAATTGGTAATATGATTGATAAACAGAAAATTGCTTACATTAGTTCCGTAGATGAAAATGGATTTCCCAATACCAAGGCAATGCTTTCGCCAAGAAGAAGAGAGGGAATTCGTACTTTTTACTTTACGACGAATACATCTTCTATGAGAGTGGCGCAGTATCGTATGAATCCGAAAGCGAGCCTCTATTTTTGTGATAAAAGATTTTATCGCGGAGTCATGCTGATTGGTACGGCAGAGGTGCTGGAGGATGCTGCAAGTAAAGAAATGATTTGGCAGAACGGAGACACATAGTACTACCGGGGTGGCGTTACTGACCCTGACTATTGCGTTTTAAAGTTTACGGTAACCGCAGGGCGCTATTATTCTAATTTTCATTCGGAGAGCTTTGAAGTGAAAGAATAGCATAAATGGTTTGTTTCGGTCTTGGTGCCAAACTACGCCTTATTTTGCAGTAAATGAGCATGTTTGGGGAAGAAAAAAGTGGCAGTACCTCTTTTCTAAACAGTTTTCATAAGTTTAGTGAAAAAACTCTCGTAAGATATTCCGGATTGATTTTCATAAAATGGTGTGATATTATTTTAGTAATTTAATTCAGTGATTCGGCAAAGAGGCCTCATTCATGGTGCAACCAGCACCGCGAGTGAGGCCTTTCTTAGGTGGTTGGCCGGCGATCATCCAAAAGGAATTGCTGCGATATACGATTTGGTTCTCATTACAAGTGTATGCAATTCTTTGCAAGTGTAAGGAGTGCCAGAGACGCAATCGAACAATTATGAGGAGGAAAACGAATGAATACAGTAAACTCAGGGGACATCTCTTGGATGCTAACCTCTTCCGCTCTTGTTTTAATTATGACACCCGGTCTGGCTCTTTTTTACGGCGGTATGGCGGGTCGCAAAAATATAGTAAATACCATTATGTCATCTGCTTTTATACTGGGGCTTGCTTCCATTTTATGGGTTTTGTTCGGCTTCTCCCTGTCTTTCAGTGGGGGAGCCGGTGGAATCATAGGTGATTTAAGCTGGTTTGGTATGAATTTTACAGAGGATTCTGCGGCAACAGCGTATGCACCAACAACGGTTTGCTTTGCCGTATTCCAGATGATGTTTGCCATCATCACTCCGGCTTTGATTACCGGCGCACTCATTGGTAGAATGCGTTTTTCCGCACTGATTCTTTTTATCACCCTATGGTCCATTGTGGTTTACTACCCACTGGCACACATGGTTTGGGGTGGCGGCTATCTCATGGAGCTGGGAGCAATTGATTTTGCTGGCGGCACGGTGGTTCACATCAGCTCTGGTGTTAGCGCTCTTATGGCGGCCATTTGGCTCGGCAAACGCAAAAAGACTGAAATAGAAGAAAGCCGCGCGCATAATATGCCTCTCGTATTTCTTGGGGCGGCACTCTTGTGGTTTGGCTGGTTCGGCTTTAACGCAGGCAGTGCGGGGGCGGCAAACACCTTAGCGGTTCACGCATTTATGACGACCAATACCGCTTGTGCGGCCGCACTTCTCTCTTGGATGCTGATTGAAAAAATGCACAAGGGGAAAACGACACTCTCCGGTGTTTCAACTGGTATTGTGGTGGGCTTGGTAGCCATTACGCCCGGTGCAGGCTTTGTACCCATTTGGGCTTCGCTACTAATTGGTGCATTGGTTAGCCCAATATGCTATTTCTTTATTACCGTTGTAAAACCTAAGTTTGGGTATGACGATTCTCTCGATGCCTTTGGCTGCCATGGCATTGGCGGCGTTTGGGGTGCAATTGCCACCGGTGTTTTCGCGGTAAAAGGTTTTAACCCGGACCCCAGTGCAGATGCAGTAAAATGGAATGGCTTGTTCTTTGGTCAGACCGAATTGTTAGTACGCCAGCTTATTGCGATTGGAATTACACTGGTTCTTTCTTTGATTGGCACCGCTATTGCCTTAGGTGTAACACAGTTGATTTTCAAACGAATTCGTGTGACCCCCGAGGAAGAAGTGCTTGGACTCGATGTTTGCGAACACGGCGAGCCCGCCTACCCGGCGTTTGATGGCGTCGATTCCCCAGCTGTTGGCTATACTTTTTCGGAAGAAGTTGCGGCGCATACTGAAAAAGACTACCGAACAGAAAGAAAAAGCGCCGAAACGGTTGGAGGATAAATCACCTTGCATTCGCAACTTAACTGTGAAATCTATCATTATACTGCGGCTCATAAAAATGAGCCGCAGTATTTTTATATTTAGAGAGAAAAAGAAAGAAGAGGTATTCGAATACGTTATTCGGAAATAATAACCGTGTAAGCGAATCAACTCCACAATAGTAACGACGATTTGGAGGTATTATGAACAACGAGAAAAAGAATACCGTGAAAAACAGCAGTGCAAAAGAGCAACAGATGTCCGTAAAAAACGCTCAGCAAGCAGTAAACCCGAGAATGGAATCTTGCATTAAACCACCAAGGCAGGATGACAACAGGCACTAAAAAGCATACCCAAACGGACAAAAACACTTACGGAACCAACCGCATTTCTAACCGGATGCGGTTGATTCTGTTTTTAGCTTTAGAGTAGCTTTTCAAAACGATGGTTCCATCTAATTTTTCAAGGGAAACGAAGTAAAGTGGGAAGAAATATGATAATATGAATATATTCCCCCAATAAAAAACAAGGTGGAAAGTTGTGTGAATAAAATCATGGATACGAATGTGATTTCTCTACGTTCCGTAAAGAAAAGCGATCTATTAGCAATAGAGGTATGGCTTAACAAAGACTATATTCAAAAATGGTATGGGGAACCAGAAGAATGGCTGTTTGAAATACGAAATGACAACGGCAAATTTGAATGGTTAAACCATTATATCGTTTTGTATGATGCAATGCCGATTGGTTTTTGCCAGTATTATGATTGTTCGAAAACACCACAGGGATTTGAATGGGACAATGAGCCGCAGGGTACATTTTGTATTGATTACCTAATCGGGGAAGAACCTTTTCTCAAAAAAGGTCTGGGCAGTATAATTGTTCAGCAGCTGTGTCAACTTATTTGCACACTTGAAAGGCCGGTGCAAATCGTTGCGGACCCTGTTCCAGAAAATTTTGATTCCATAAAATTGCTGAAGCGAAATGGGTTTGTTTTGGATTCTGCTACTGGTTTATATAAGCTTCCATTAAATTTGTAATTTAACTACACCATATTTCTAACGCTTTGAGTAGGCTTTTTAAATATAGTAGAGAAAACGAAGGAAAAGCCAGTGCCATTTTGACACTGGCTTTTCCAAATGCTTGATAGGTCGCTTTTAAATTTCCTAGTATGGGTTGTGATTCTTCTTTGTATTTACTACATTTTTTCTATATTTTAGGGAAATATACTACGTAAAGCAGAGTGGGCGAAAAGGTGGGGAAATGAAGATGAATGGAGTGCGTATATCGAGTATATCTCCCAATATGCAAAGTCAATTGCAGTAAATTAAAGTGCGACTCCTTATGTGTGTACGCCGTCAATACCGGTTCCACACATATTGTTATATCGTTGTGCCGCTGCACCAGCCATAAGGAAATACGAAAAGCAGTGCATTTGATACTTAATATTAATTAAGTGAGAACGAGAGGGAAGAATATGCCGATATTTTCAGAAATGATAAGTATAACCTATGCGTGGGCAATTGGACTGGGCATATTGGTAGGTACCATTGCCCGTGCCATAACACTGGTGGTGGATTACCGGCAAACGCCTACCTATCCAGACGGCCAGTTTATTCATTTGTTCGCTGGTTTTATAGCTGCCGCACTGGGTGCAGTTGCGATTCCCGCTTTGTTGGAAAAGGACTATGCCGCCTTTACCTTTTTGGCGTTGGCAGTTCAGCATTTTCGAGATATTCGCAAAATGGAGCAAGAGAGTTTGGATAACCTCGAGTCCTCCGGCTTCGCGCGCCGCGGGAATGCGTACATTGATGGAATTTCGAAAACCTATGAGGCGCGAAACTATATCTCCATGATTTCATCGATGATAACGTCCTCGGTGGTACTTCTTACCGATACGTTCTCTCGCTCCTATTCCATTATCGCTTCTGTTATACTCGGCATGCTTTCTATCTTTTTGCTCAAACGATTAACCAAGGGGAAGAGCATTGGCGATATTTGTGAAGTAAAGCAGGGAGAAATTCATATAGAGAGCGGCTCGATTCTGTTTGTGGATGAAGTGTATGTAACGGGGGCAGCTGGTTCCCCCGTCGCAACGGATTTACTGCTAAACCAAGGCTTGGCCGTAGTTCTTACCCCGAAAAAAGAGCAGTTTCGCGCTACGTTAGAAAACGCCGGGCAGCGACAGGCTATTTTGTTTGAAGCTGCTAGTGCCTTGGGCGTGAAAACCTACCACTATATTAAGCGTAGTATCGAGCACGATAAAATGGTAATCGCAATGGTTCCGGTAGATCGCGACATTGGGCGAATGATTGCCGCAATTAAAAATACCCCTGTGCTTGAAAACAGCCGTAAAGTGCGTAGAATCATGAGTCGCTGAGGCTTCTGAGAGGAGAATAAAAATGACCAATGACCCACAAATTCTGGTGTATTTTTCAAATAATCCAGACCAAATTGTAGGAGGCGACCCGTTGTGCCTTCATATTGAAGATTTGGCACAGCGAGAGCAAATGATAGTGCAAATGGCGAAAATGTTCGAAGCGGGAATCGCCCGCTTGCCGAATGGAGATACAATGATTGTATTGGGAGTCTAGGTTTATTTTAAAAAAAAATATGATTGATATAAATTAAAAAGGAGACCATACAAATGCCTGAAAAAGATAAGCATGCTCGTATTCCAGTAGAACGCCACGACACAGCACCTTTGGCAGAGATTCATAAGGTAAAGCACATTTCACAGGTTACAATTCCCTCAAAGCCAGACATTGAACACGCAAAAGACTATGTGGATACGAATGAAAAATAGTTTGCTTACCATGAAATAATAGAAAAAAGGCTGCACAGCTAAAAACGGCTGTGCAGCTTCCTTTTGCTCATTGAATATCGCTTTCACTGGTGCTTCTTCGATTTACGGGCAACGCGCTCTATCGCAGAAATAGGTTTGGTAGCTAGGTACTTGTTTCATTTACGAGTGGTAATGCAGAACCTTACTTGCAATCTGCAACGCACAGGCTTGTTCCTGTGCGGAAAACAGATGCAGAGCGGGAGCTCAGTCGGATTCCAAAGGCAGAGCCTTTGGTCGTTGAGAGGGAATCCAAAGGGAGAGAATCGATACTCTCCCTTTGGAAGGCCTTTGCCTACTTTCACCCTTTCGTGAAAGTAGGTGCCCGCCCCGGCACGAGGGGCAAAGCCCTGCGCCAGCAGAATACCTTGCGCCCAAGCGGAATTCTTCTTCTCCAACAAAGCAAAGACCCTTACTAAATAAAAAAAGATAGCACAAGACACGAGGGGCAAAGCCCTGCGCCAGCAGAAAGCCTTGCCCAAGCGCAACACTTCTTTTACTAGCCAAGCAATGACTCTAAACTAAATAATTAAAACTTCTAATTTAAAGAGGAGTTTGAGGAAACTTAGAATAGCTTATCCTCTGCCATCTGCTTGTACAGTTCGTAACTATTATGCGCGTTCTTTTCTGCTTCCTCCATAAGCTGGTCTGCGCTCTCTGGGTTAGCAGAAATCATCTGCGTGTACCTCAGCTCACCCTTGAGGAAATCGCGGTATGGCTCTGCAGGCTGCTTAGAATCCAACACAAACGGAGCTTTGTCTTGCGCTTTTAGCATGGGATTGTAGCGGTATAGGTGCCAATAACCAGCGTTTACAGCTCTTTTCTCTTCGTTCATGCTCGTTCCCATCCCCTTAATAATACCGTGGCTTACACAGGGTGAGTAAGCAATAATGAGGGATGGCCCGGGGTAGCGCTCAGCTTCCATAATGGCTTGCAGTGTTTGAATATAGTTTGCACCCATTGCAATTTTCGCTACATAAACGTTCTTATAGCTCATTGCCATCATACCAAGGTCTTTCTTACGGGTTCGTTTACCAGCTGCCGCAAATTTGGCTACCGCGCCAATTGGGGTAGATTTGGAGGCTTGCCCTCCGGTATTGGAGTAGATTTCGGTATCCAAAACCAAAAGATTTACATCCTCACCGCTTGCCAGCACATGGTCAAGCCCACCGTAACCAATATCATAGGCCCAGCCGTCGCCTCCAATAATCCAAACAGATTGCTTTACCAGGTAATCCTGCATATCGCGTATCTTTTGTAATTGAGGGCAATTGTTTGTGTTCGCTTTTTCCAATGCGGAAATTAACGCCTTGGATTCCTCTTTTGCTGCTGTTCCGGAGAAAAATGCCTCTAGCCAATTGGAGAGTGCAGTGCGCAGTGGTTCTTCCAGCTTTGGCTGCTGCAAAGCTTCTTCCACCTGTAATGCGAGGTTTTCACGAATTTGCTTTGAGCCCAAATACATACCGTAGCCAAATTCTGCATTATCCTCAAACAAGGAGTTAGCCCAAGCGGGGCCTTTCCCATTTGCATTCGCAGCATACGCAATGGAGGGAGCGCTGGCACCCCAAATTGAGGAACAGCCAGTCGCGTTTGCAATGAGCATGCGGTCACCAAACAACTGCGTAACTAGCTTTACATATGGTGTTTCTCCACATCCGGGGCAAGCACCGTTGAATTCAAGAAGTGGTCTGCATAGCTGGCTGCCTTTCACGGTGCTTGAGGGGATTAAATCCCTCTTTTCGGTTAGAGTCATCGCAAATTCCCAATTACTGCGCTGTGCTTCCTCTTGGTCAGCGGGCTTCATAATCAGTGCCTTACCCTTAGCCGGGCAAACATCTGCACAGTTGCCGCAACCGGTGCAATCTAAGGGGCTTACCTGAATGCGCATTTGGTAGTTTTCCAGCCCTTTTCCGGTTGCCTGCTTGGTCTCAAAGGATTCTGGCTTACGCTTTGTTTCCTCTTCGTCAAGCACCATCATGCGAATGGTAGCGTGGGGGCAAACATAAGAACACATACCGCACTGTATGCAGCGCTCAATTTGCCATTCCGGCAGCATAACGGCAATACCGCGTTTTTCATAGGCAGTGGTTCCAAGTGGGAAGGTACCATCCGGCATATCTAAAAATGCACTAACCGGCAAATCGTTGCCTTCATCTCGTGCCATCACCCTTTGAATACGAGAAATGAACTCCGGTTCATTTGTTTCTTTTTTGGAACTGCTCAAAGTAGAGGAAGTCTCTTGCCCCCATTGTTCGGGAACTTCCACTTGGTGCAGAGCCTGTATGCCGGCATCTACTGCGGCATAGTTCATCTCAACCACCTTTTGTCCCTTTTTGCCGTAGGCTTTGAGGATACCCTCCTTGAGCAGGGTAACCGCTTGGTCAAGTGGAATTACTGGTACAAGCTTAAAAAATGCTGACTGCATAATCATATTAATGCGATTGCCAAGGCCAATTTTTGATGCTATATCAATCGCATCCACCGTGTAAAACTTCAGCCTTTTTTGTGCGATAGTACGTTTGAGTGCCTCCGGAAGATTGTGCTCGAGCTCGTCGCCAGACCAGTTGCAGTTTAATACAAAAATACCTTCTTCTTTGATGCCGCTTAAAATATCGTAATTATAAAGAAAGCTTTTGTTGTGGCAGGCAATATAATCCGCTCGGTCAATTAAATAGGGGGAACGGATGGGGTTATCACCAAAACGAAGGTGAGAAGTCGTAGTTCCGCCCGATTTTTTACTGTCATAAGAAAAATAGGCCTGCACATATTTATTGGAGTTCTCTCCAATAATCTTTACGGCAGATTTGTTCGCCCCCACCGTTCCGTCGGAGCCTAATCCCCAGAACTTACAATTGATGCTTGTCGACTCGTGTTTTGGCTCAATTTCAGCCAAAGAGAGCATGGTTACGTCATCATCAATTCCAATTGTAAAACGGGGAAGAGGCGTTTCTTCATCCATATTGTGAAAGACAGCCAAAATATGCCCGGGGCGGGTATCTTTTGAGCCTAGACCGTACCGTCCACCGAAAATGCTCACATTCTTTCTTTGCTCTAAAACAACCTTGCTTACATCCAAATACAAAGGTTCACCAATGGAGCCAGGTTCCTTGGTGCGGTCCAGCACAGAAATAGAGCGTACGCTTTCCGGCAAGGCGTTTAGAAGGTGCTCGGCAGAGAACGGCCGGTAAAGATGAACACTTACAACACCCACCTTTTTGCCCTCTGCGGTAAGCTGGTCAACCACTTCGCGAATGGTGTCGCATACAGAGCCCATTGCGATAATCACATGAGTTGCATCCGGTGCTCCATAGTAGGAGAACAACTGGAATTCTCTGCCTGTAATTTTGGAGTAGGACTGCATAAGCTCTTCTAAAATGCCGGGAACACGGTCAAAATAGGGGTTTTGTACTTCACGTCCCTGAAAATAAATATCTGGGTTTTGTGCAGTTCCCCTTGCCACGGGGTGATTTGGGTTAAGCGCTCTTTCTTTAAACGCCTGCAATGCCTTTTGGTCGAGCAGAGGCAGAACCTGCTCGTATTCTGGAACTTCAATTTTCTGGTATTCATGAGAGGTACGAAAGCCATCAAAGAAGTGTATTACAGGCAAACTCGCTTTAATGGCACAAAAGTGAGCAAGGAAAGCATGATCCACAACCTGCTGCACATTGGTGGAGGCCAGCATAATGGCTCCGGTTTGGCGGCAAGCCATGACGTCTTGGTGGTCACCAAAAATAGATAAAGCATGAGTCGCAAGCGCACGGGCAGAAACGTGAAGAACACCGGGCAGCAGCTCGCCAACCATTTTATAAATATTGGGTACCATGAGCAGCAGGCCTTGTGAGGCGGTGTAGGTAGTACCGAGTGCACCGGCCTGCAAAGCCCCGTGCATGGCACCAGCCGCTCCTGCTTCCGACTGCATTTCTACAACCTTTACCGGCTGTCCGAATAGATTTTGCTTCCCTTCGGTTGCCCATTGATCCACATGCTCTGCCATGGGGGAAGAGGGAGTGATGGGGAAGATGGAAGCAACCTCTGTCATCATGTAAGAGGCGTAAGCCGCAGCCTGATTTCCGTCAACTGTTTTCGTAGACATGGAAGTAATCTCCTTTATTTCTACAAACTAATTTACAGTTAGTGTTGCTATAAGTAAAAGGCTTATTCTTATTTGCCTAAAATATGTGTATGGTGTATCATAAAATAAAAAGGAGAATGAACTTTATGATAAAAGTAGTTGCTAGAAGTATCATTAAAGAGGGTTGTTTAACAGAAGCATTGCAATTATATCGATTGTTGATTGATGAAACGGTTCAAGAAGAGGGTTGTATATCCTACGAGTTGTTTCAGGAATTAGACAATGCACATCATCTAACATTAATTGAAGAATGGGTAGATTTAGAGGCACTCAAACGGCATACAGAAACACCCCATTTTATTAATTTGGTGGGCAAGCTCTCCTCCTATGAAACCGAATTACCAGTATTGCTTTATAAAAAGGTATTTGAATAACACAAAGGAAAGCCGCCGATATTTCGGCGGCTTTCCTTTTATAGATAGGGTTGCAGGTGAAAAATTAATCCGGCAGGTTTGCCAAAGAAAGAATCTGCTCGCAAATCTCTTCTTCTTTTTTCTGTACACCTGCAAAATTCATGTGTGGAATATAATAGGCTTCCAGCTCGTCGTGCAGCTTTTTGGTTCTGGAAAGAGCACTAACCGCCTGTGCAATGAGCATATGGTAATTCTTTGCGCTAAAGTCAATTGCTTCAATCTGGGCGTCAGTGAGTAATTTGTCAGTATATTGAGTCATATCAATTACAGAGTCACCCACGTGGCTCCAAGAATAACCCACCGGCTCTGAAATAAATGCGACCTTTAATTCCGGAATAAATACGTGCTCAATGCGGGTGTCTGGTGCTAAGGGGCAATAGTACCGCTCAACATCTAACCCACGGAATACCGCTTCTGCCGTAACTTTTTCCAGCAATTCATGTACACCAATTCCCCAAAGATTCTGAATTAAATACACTTTTGTCGCGCAGTTTGAGAGCGAATCCAAATGATACACCACACCGGATGGAGTAATGGCACTTGCAAATAAACGGCGGATAGTCCCCATTTTACCCGTAATCGGGATTTGCGACAGCTCATTGTTAATAATGTGCCGTGCCTGGGAAAGAGCACCGGCTTTGTCTGTTACAAGCTCCAGCGTCTCGGTCACGTCGTCCATAAGGCTCTTAGCCGCCGCTAAATATTTGTATGCGTGTTTGTATTGCTGCTTGTTTTCTCCACTAATACGCACAATTTCATCACGGTTTTCCCGAATGCCTTCGTCGTCCCAATACTCCCCTAAATTAACAATTTCATCGACTGCGGCAGGGTAAACAGGGTCGGTTACGTGCGGCGCGGTTCCATCTACTAACGCCACACCCAAGGCGGGGATTACAAGGCCGTCCAGAGAATCGGGGTCAGAGGCACAGTGCATGTACTCAAGGTCGAATCCCTCCAGCGCCATGCGGTCACCAATGTGTTTTAAAAGGGTGGATTTCCCCACGCCGGGCCCGCCCTTCAGGCAATAAAAACGCTTGGTTTGCGGTAAGGGTAGTATATAAGCAAAATAAGAGAAAAAGCCTTGGCTTGTATTATTACCCGGGAATAAGTGACGAATTTGATTGTCTGCCATAGAAGCACCTCGCAATTTGCAATATAAATATTCTTCTTACATACTATGCGTTAATCGAAATTCCAATACAAATATTTTGTTTGAGAACATAGGATTTTGTAAAATGGCTCCTTGGGATGCACCAAAACTGAATATTAAAAATACAGTAGGCTATAATACAAACAGCTTTTCACACCGGTTTTGTTGAGAAATGAGTCATAAGGCAGAAGGAGATTTGTAATGACGAATAAAGAAATTGGGCGGGTTTTAAATCTGTTTGAGGTCGGCGAAGCGACAGGGCATAATTTTATATTGTCAAAGACGAGCCCCGTTGTTCATGAGGTGAGTGATGATAATATTGAAGAGCTCCTCGAAAAACACTTAATTACTAAAATTCGAGAGGGCGATGCCGGGCAAAACCAATATATGATTACCGAATTAGGGCTAAGGGTACGGAATGGGCAGGCAGAGGTTTAACTCTGCCTGCTTTTCTATTTTTAATTAATTCGATAATCTAAGCCCAATTAATCACTGCCGTTATCTTGAAATCGGCTGAGGGAATGGTCGCCAGTTTAAAATCGAGGGCTGTGATGACTGCGACGATTGTGGTGATATCGTTGCTGCCGAGCCTTGTGCTGCCTGCTCCAGCTTTTTAAAGTTAGGACGCGCCGCAGATTTTTCGATAAAATAGGCGCTTTGGGTTGCACCGTCCACTCGGTTGGCATTGAGCATACGCAGAATTCGGTCGGCAGTGGTTAGCCCAATACCGTGCCCGTAATAAAGCCCACCCGGCATGATGATGACGTTTTCCCCCTGTAATTCTGAGACCTCGGGGTCCACTTCGGGATTAATGAAATACCCGCGGTCACCTAGCATAACATCGGCAACCGATTGAGGAGTTCCCACTTCCCGCAGGAGGGGGTCAAGCCTATGCCAGTTCATCAAGTAGATTGAGGGAAATAGTCGGTTAAAGGTATCGTCTGAAAGAAGCTCTAGCAAAGCTTTATAATACACGATTACCATTGCTGTGGCACATTCGGTACCATACAACCGTCCATTTTTGAAAATATCGCGTATTGCGTCGCTGGGCTTTACCCCTTGCTTTAATAAAAAACCGCCGTTGCTGGTTCTTTCCCAAAATTCAGGGTTTACTTTGGATTTGTGAAATACCGTAAAATTCAAACCGCTTTGGTTTAAGTCTCTTGCGGCATTCACAATTTCTTTTCGTAGAGAGAGCTCAAATTGCAGCTGCTTTAGTGTATCGTAACGGTAGGTTTCCGCACTGTCAGACATCTGCTTTAGCACCTGCTGCTCTACGCTATTCTCCGGGTACGCAGCAATTAGTTCGGAGATTGGTTGAGATGAACCGGTGATTGCAATCATTCCTCTCCCTCCAATCTTGCCTTAGCAGCTTTCATTTGTTCGTGGGTAGGTACTTGCAGCCATTCCTGCCAATCAGAAATACTTTTGTTGTGGATTCGATGCGAGTAGTTGGATAATAAGCGTTTTTCATCCTTACTCAGCTTTTGGAAGCCAGCCATACATTGCTGTTCTTCCGGCGCTAAAGTTGCAATGGGTACCTTATTTAAGGAGGGGGTACCCTTTTGCAAATATTTGCGCTCTAAATCCAAAGTGCAGAACTCCGGTTTACTGGTGTATTGAAAGCTTTCATCGGTAAAGTAGAGGTAAGGCAGGTTTTCTTCCAGCCAGTCGAGGTAAGCATCCAATGCTTCTTTTCTACCGCTTTTTAAGGCAGATTTCTCAATCATGTCAGTGTGCAATAATTCTGCGGCTAAATTGGCATCTTTCTGGTTCTCTGAGGAGAGACGCTGCGCAATCAGCTTTAGCACCTGTGGGTCGCGGAAGCGAAACAAGGCCCACACCAAATCGTGAATGAGGCGGTCGTTTCGGTTTCTCTGAAACAATACATCTGTCGCTGATGGCAAAATATCGGCGTCCTTGTGAATGTTGATGAGGACGGAAATACTTAAATCCAATACTTCTTCATAATCATCTTCCAAAATCTCTTCCTTAGAGCCTGTTTCTAGAATCCACTTTAGAACCGGGTAAGAGGATTTTTGCTTGGCAGAAAATGTGTTCATACCAACCGCTTTATACCCTTTTACTTGGTTGATGAGTTGCAATGCAGTCATGTTTCGCATATTTAAATATCGTTGCGCATGTTGCTGTAAAATCGGTTCATGGAGTATGTACAGGCAGGGGAAAGCTAGGCGATTATCGTTAAGCTGAGAAACGGCCTGCCGTACATCCTTTTTCGCATTCTCAATAAAGGCAGTTTTACATGCTTCATTTCCCTGTGAGGTGCGAATTTGATCCCAATAACTCATATTACTTATCTGATCTGAATTCATAAAAAATCAACTCCGTCTTTTTTAGCCCCAAACCTTTATCTTTAAAAGGCATGGGTAAAGGTTATCTTCTACTATGTTATTAAGGCAGGGTGTCCTTGTTTCTTATAAAGACAGAAAAGTTGAAAAAGAACGACGATACATAGCTGCTATCTTACATAAAAGATTTATTTAAATATGAAAAAACCACAGGATTCTTCTAGTGAATCCTGTGGTTTTTGAGCTCATTTTTTGTTGAAATAAGCGGGCGAAAATGTCGCAGTTTATCCAAGACCGAGACGTGTAATTTCGACACGATATGACGTTTTTTATTATATATTATCTCTTTGAAGAAGTCAATCTTGCTAAAAAATCAACTAAAAACAACGAAAAAACATAAATATTTTAGTTAATATTATTGAAGCGTTGTAGACTTTTAATAATTCGCCGTCAGCATTAACGTCATAGAAAGGAGTTTTAACCATGGCACGTAAAGGTGAAAATATATATAAACGTAAAGATGGGCGCTGGGAAGGAAGAGTAATTCAATCGGAGGGAAAGTATCGATATTATTACGCAAAGTCGTACCGCGAAGTACGCGAAAAAATGAAAAACTCTAACGAAAACGAAACGCCAACAATTATAAAAGAGCAAGAATCAAAAGGAAATGCCGCAGTTTTATTTAACAATTGGTTATTAAAAGATTCGCTCAACCAATTAAAACCTTCGACGTACGAAAGCTATTATTACTGTATGAAAAGTTATGTAATCCCGTATTTTTCTCAATCACAAAATACACGGTTGTCTGAAAAAACAATTACAGATTTTGTGCAATCGATTCATAGCAATCAAAAGCTATCTGTAGCTTATCAAAAAAAAATCTTATCAATATTTAAAACAGCTTTGAAAGGAATTTTTAAAAATTCACCTGAGGATCAGACTCTCATTGATAAAGTAATGCTTCCGAAAGTAAAGTCTTCAGTAACTGAAGTACCAGTTTTCAGCTTAAAAGAGCAGCGACTGATTGAATATACGGTTCAAAGCTCAAAAGATAAAAGAATGTTAGGAATTATTCTGTGCTTTTACACAGGAATCCGTCTTGGCGAGCTTTGTGCATTGAGATGGGGCGACTTTGATTTTGAAGCTGGAACGATGTCTATTCGCCGTTCTGTGTCACGTGTTCGAAATTTTGAATCAGAAGAAGCGAAAACGAAGCTTAGCATAGGTACTCCTAAAAGTAGTACCTCATGCAGAAAGATTCCCATTCCAGCATTTTTTTACAAACAGGTAAAAGATAAGATTCTTATTCCAAAAGCTGAATATTGTTACGTTCTTTCCGCGAGCACAGAACCATTCGACCCAAGAGCTTACCAAAGGCTTTATAAAAAAATATTAATAGAGGCAGGAGTGACAAATCGTAAGTTTCATGCAATACGACATACCTTTGCAACAAGAGCGTTAGAGCTAGGGGTTGATATGAAAACTTTGAGCGAAATTTTAGGCCATTCCAATGTTAATATTACTCTTAATGTGTACGCCCATTCTCTGATGGAGCAAAAGAAAATAGCGATTGAAAAAATGAATGAGCTGTATTTTACCCATGTAGAAAACAACTCATTCGCCGTCAATTCAGCCGTCATAAATACAAATACAGCAGTATAGACCGCGTTTTTATTGAATTACGCACGGTCTTGGATAAACTGCGACGAGAAAAAATTATTCTTTTTATTATATTACCCTTATTATAATACGATATGATTCAAAAGGAAAAGCTAATTCATTTAGTATTTTATGGCAACAAGCTCAAAAGAATGAGGTTTTAATAATCTCTTCTAAATATTTATCATTCTGAGAGGGGTAATTAAATGCGGAAAAAGAATTGTAACAGCGTGAAAAAAACTTTAGAAAACATCTTAGCAAAAGGGAAGTGGCTTGTCGAGAGTCATACATTCATATTCTCTGGAAAGGATGAAAAAAACTAAGAGAAATACGGTAAGAAAATAAGCATTTGTTATAGAAAGGCGATTTATTATGAAAAAATATAAAGATTTTAGCATAGCTCGCAAACTATCTACCGGATTTTTCGCAATGATCTTTTTTATGATCGCTATTGGCGGTGTAGGCACTTACGGAATGATAAGTATAAATAACTTAGATACATATTTGTACCAACAACAAACTGCTCCTATTGAAAAGTTAATTAATTCCTACGAAGCAATTTACCAGAGCCGAATTGATGTAAGAGAAGCAATTATTGAAGTTGGCGATAGCAATGAAATCTTAAAGTATGAAAAAAACTGCAAAGATAGCGTGTCGGTTTTTACAGATAATTTGAAAGAGTATAGAAAAACAACCGTAAGGCAAGACAGCCTGGTTTTACTAGATGAAATTGATAAGCTGTACAATGAATCTTATGTTATTGCCATGAACAATGCTATTCAAGAAGCTAAGGCTGGAAAAGCAAGGGAAGCTGCTGACGAATTGGACCGCGTTGCAGATAAAACAGAGCTTCTGTTTCAAGATTTACAGAAGTTAGTGGATTTACGCATGGAATCCGCAAAGCAAACAAGCGATTCCAACGAGCGTTCCGCTCTTATTATGACCATTGTCCTAGTCGTATTTGCGGTTATTGGTGCGATTGCCGGTATGGTTTTAGGCAAACGGATTTCCCTCACCATTACAAAGCCGATTGGCCGTGTTGTAGAGGCTGCCGATTTAATTGCGTTAGGTCATGTAGATGTAGATTTAAGCGACATGCTTTCCAAAGACGAAACCGGTCAACTTGCCGCCTCGTTCAACCAAATGGTTGATGGAATTCGCAAGCAGGTGGTTGCAGCAGAGGTAATTAGCAAAGGCGATTTTACGCAGGAGGTTCCGCTGCGTTCTGGTGAAGATGCGCTGGGTCTTGCTCTTGACAGAATTAAAAACGAGTTGAGTAATACGCTCCAGCTTATCAGTATGGCAGCCGACCAAGTAAATACCGGCTCTGAGCAGGTTTCTTCTGCCGCGCAGGCCCTGTCTTCCGGTGCTACGGAGCAGGCAGCGTCCGTTGAAGAGCTTAACGCTTCCATTGTAAGTGTTGCAGAGCGTGCTGCTCAGAACGCAGTGAGCGTAAATAATGCAACCACCTATGTCGATCAGTCGGTAAAGGGTATCTCCGAAAGCCACGAGTATATGCAGAGACTCAATGGCGCTATGCGTGAAATTGGAGAGGATTCTCATCAAATTTCGAAAATTTCGAAGCTGGTAGAAGACATTGCGTTCCAAACAAACATCCTTGCGCTGAACGCAGCGGTTGAGGCCGCTCGTGCAGGCAGTGCCGGCAAAGGCTTTGCCGTTGTTGCGGATGAGGTACGTAATCTTGCCGCGAAATCGGCTGAGGCAGCCAAGCAAACATCTGACTTGATTCAGAAATCGGCAATAACCGTAGCAGAAGGGGAGCGCATTGCAGTTGAAACTCTAGGCGTACTGGGACAAGTAGCTGAAAAATCCCAAATGGTAGACCAGGCGATTCGAGAAATTGACGAGGCTTCTACGGAACAGGCTGCTGCGATTGAGCAAATTAACCAGGGGCTTTCTCAGGTATCTGCGGTCATACAGAATAATGCGGCAACAGCGGAAGAAAGCTCTGCCTCCAGTGAAGAGCTTGCGGCACAGGCTCAAACCTTACAGCAGGAAGTTTCTAAATTTAGGCTTGCAGGTTCACCAAGCAATAACACGTATCGTTTACAAAATGATACGAGCGACTCGTATTCCGGGTTTACATTTTAAGCCTTTCAGAGTCTAAGGTGAAAGAAAAGGAGGCCTTTTAGAATATGGGACAAACAGTTGAGCAGGATTATGACATACAAGATGAGGTAAAGGGGCGCTATTTAACCTTTTGGATTGACAAACAGCTTTTTGCAGTTTCCATTGCAGATGTGGTTCAAATTGTTGGAATGCAGGATATTACCCAGCTTCCCGATTACCCTCACTATGTAAAAGGAGTAATAGACCTGCGTGGGCAGATTATACCGCTTGTGGATGTACGTCTTCGCTTTGGAAAAGCCGAGATTCCTTACAGTGACCGAACTTGCATCATTATTATTTCGGTGAAGGAAAATCACTTTGGCTTAATAGTAGATGAGGTGGATGAGGTTACTGATATTCCTTCTGAAAAAATTGCCCCAACACCGAAAGTGAATACCGATCAAACAAATTCTTACTTAATTGGAATTGCTCAGCTAGAGAGCACAGCGGAAAAAAACCGAATTGCCCTCATCATTGATACCCTGAAAATTTTAAGTGAAACAGAGTTATTGGTGAAAGCCGAAGCAAACTAGGAATAAAGACGGAGTTACTTCTAAGTTACCGGTATGGTTTATCAAAATAGCGTACTCCAGATTCTTCTAAGGAGTGGAACCATTGAAAGGAATCAATGAGATAGTATCTGCAGATGAAATATTACATCTGCTCCCCGAAGAACAAATTCAACATAGCATCAATGTGGGAAAGCTCATGGAGTACTTTTCTGTATGGCTCAGTGGATATGCTGACCAGCCCATGCTCCAGTATTACAGTTTAGCGGCTTATTACCACGATATAGGCAAGGCGTATGTTCCTGCCGAACTGCTAACAAAAACAGGGATTTTAGCTACGGAAGAGTACCGTTTGATACAACAGCACACCGTATACGCCAGAAAATGGTTGGAGTCTGCCGGTAGGGAAAACGTTGCCGTAATCCCAAAAGAAATATTAGACTTACTGTTCGATGCAGCAGTGTACCACCATGAACATTGGGATGGCACTGGCTATCCGTATGGAAAAAAGGGATTGGAGATTCCGCTTGTGGCTCGTGCAACTGCCGTTTGTGATGCTTACGATGCCATGGTAAGTGGTCGCTCGTATCGACCAGCGTTTTCTCATGACTATGCCTGCGGTGAGCTTAAGAGGGGAGCCGGTCGGCAATTTGATCCGGAACTGGTAAAGCTATTTTTAGAATATCAGGAGAAAAATGAATAAGTCTATTTATTCTACTTCTGAATAAATAATGGTCTTAGTACTCAAATTCAAACACCCACCAACCTATTTGGCTGGTGGGTGTTTTGCAGTTTTTATATCATTCTGTTCGTTCATGGTTCAATATCATCGCTTGTTATAACTGGAATTTATCAACAAGTTCTTTTAATACTTGCGCTTGTCCAGAAAGCTCTTCACTTGCTGCTGCGCTCTCTTCCGCTGTTGCTGAGTTTGTTTGCACAACGCCCGAAATTTGATTTACCCCCTCTGTTACTTGATCGATTCGTTCGGATTGATTTAATGACGCTTTGGCAATTTGATCTACCTTATCTGCAACCACCTGAACGCTTTCAACCACTTCGTTGAGTGATTTCTGGGTGTTGTCTACAATCAGGGCACCTTTTTCCACTTGTTCACGTGAATGATTAATTAATTGTGCGGTGTCTTTTACGGCGTTCGCACTCTTTGTGGCAAGGTTTCGTACCTCATCTGCCACTACGGCAAAGCCTTTTCCTGCCGAACCAGCTCTGGCGGCTTCAACAGAGGCGTTTAAAGCGAGAATGTTTGTTTGAAAAGAGATATCTTCAATTGTCTTTACAATCTTTTCAATTTGATTCGAAGAATCATTAATTTTAGACATTGCCTCAACCATTTCCAGCATGTATTGGTTACTGGTTTCAATTTGCTGCAGTACATTAGCCGCTCTATCATTTGCGTTATCTGCATTCTGTGCATTTACTTTTACATGCTCCGCGATTTCAGAAATGGCAGTAGAGAGCTCTTCAACAGAATTGGCTTGTTCACTAGAACCCATGGCCAAAGACTGAGCGCCAGTTGCAAGCTGTTCAGAGCCGCTCGCAATTTGGTCGGATGCCTGATTAATCGAATTCATGGATTCATGCAGAGATTGAGTGATGTTCTCCAGTGAGTTTTTGATTGGTATAAAATCACCATTATATTCAAGGTCGGACTGTACCTGAAGGTTGCCATTTGAAAGCTCATGCAGAACGGAACTAATTTCTGTAATATAACTTCGTAAAGATAAGATTGTAACCTTTAAAGATTGAGCTAAAATGCCAACCTCATCTTGTGTTTTTACTTCAACGGTATCCGATTGTAAATCGCCTTTTGCAAGCAGCTCCAATCGGTTACAAACAAGTGAAATCGGTTCCGCAATTGATTTTGCGGTTTTTCTCGCAAATAAAGCACTTAAAATAATACAAATCATCGAAGAAATCAATAAACCGATAACTGTAAAATTAATCGACGATGTCATCTCTTTGATGGGAGCCACAATTCCAAAGGACCACCCGTTTGTTCCTGGTAAGGGCGCGTGGTAACAAATGCGATCTCCGGTACTGTAGGAATAAACTGTTATTCCACTTTTTGTAAGGTCAGCATATTTGTGTATCTCCGCAGTTTTGCGTTGCTCAACCTTTTCTTTTGAAATATTACCAATCAGAACACCATCTTTATTAATTATAAAGGCGCTTCCGCTTTCACCCACCACAATGTTTTGAATAAAGGGGCTATATACATTGTAGTCTAAAATCGCCATTAAAACACCTTTAAAATTATGATTTGAGATTGGTGTACAAGCAATAACACAGAATTTGCCATTAATATCGTTCATTGGTTCTGAGAAATATGTATTTCCAGCCAAAGCATCTTTAAAATACGGTTGATCGGCTATGTTCTTCCCATTCAAATCCGCATTACTGCTTAGGATAAGGCCATCGGTAGTTACTAGACTTAGGGACTCGTAACCCATCGAGTTCTTTTGTTGCTCTAAAATCGTCTTTAACTGTGTGCTTGTTAATCCCGGTTCTGCAAGTGTGCTGGAAAGAGCAACACCCCGAAATGAGGTTTTCATTTGATTCATGCCATTGTCAATGGATTCTGTGAGGATATTACCCATGGTGGTTAAATCATCGTTCATGTTCTGCGTTAATCCCTGATAGCTGGAATAAATGCCTACGCCCAGGCTTAAAAGAACGGTAAGAATAACAACTGGTAACGTATTTAAGATCAGCTTTACCTTTAGGGATTTGAGATTGCGTATCATTAATCGTTTTCGCATTCTAAGCATCCTTCTTCTCATTATTTTCTGCGTTTGTTACAGAGTCCTCCTTTTGCCGCAAAGAATCTTCTAATAAGTTATTTCGACCTGATACGACAAGAGTTTGAATTACTTTAGTTACTAAAGAAAATAGAATGAAATATCATTTTTAGTTTTAATATAGGAATATCACTGTGTTTTTTAAAAGAGATGATTATCTAAAAATGGAAAGAAGAACAAATAGTGCACTTGCACTTACAAAAATCAGTGTTATAATTTGGGTACAGAGAACCTTCTTCTAACATGAATTGGTTAAAACAGAAGAACTCTGAAATTTGCAAATGGAAAGTTTGTGCGGCATGATATTTACTTTTTTACACGCAATTGAGAGCATTTTAACCATCATCATTATGTTTATGACCGGTTGGGTTTTAACACATGTAGGTTGGTTGGATGAAAAGACAAGTGTTATCTTCTCGAAAATCATTGTAAATGTATCGTTCCCATGCTATATGCTATGGAATTTGATGTCTAACTTTGATAAAGCCAAGCTGCAAGAGCTTTCCGGCGGCTTGATAATTCCCATCACCTCTATTTTACTTTCGTATTTTTTAAGTGTACTCGTAAGCAATCTTATGAAAATAGACCCCAAGCGCAAGGGGATTTTCCGCTGCATCTTTTTTACATCCAACACCATATTTATTGGGCTGCCCGTTAATTTGTCTTTGTTCGGTGCGGAAAGCACACCTTATGTTCTAATTTATTACATTGCGAATACGTGCTTTTTCTGGACGCTGGGAAATTATGAAATCAGCAAAGACGGAGAAGGGAATCGAGAAAAACAAAAATTCTCTTTTGATGCCATAAAAAAAATCGCAAATCCGGCAATGGCAGGCTTTGTTGTTGCCATCATCCTTATTCTATTAGAGGTACAGCTTCCTCGCTTTGTCATGGATAGCTGTAAATACATTGGTGAGCTAACAACTCCGCTCGCAATGTTTTTTATTGGAATTGTTCTTCACTCCACTCCATTCAAAAAGCTGCGCATTGACCGCGACATAATTGTATTACTGCTTGCACGTTTTGTTCTTTGCCCCGTCGTTGTAATTGCATTAGAGCTATTTATTCCAGTGCCTTCCATGATGGCGAAGGTGTTCGTGATTCAGGCAACCATGCCTGCTGTTACCAGCACTGGTGTTATTGCAAAGCAGTATGGAGCAGACGTTGAATTTGCGACCATTGCAACCGTAGTTACTACCATCGCCAGCATGATAGTAATACCAATTTACATGATTTTGATTTAATAACAAGGGGCAGGGAATTCTAAGATTATAGAATTTCTCTGCCTTAACTTTTGTTTTAAGAGAACTAAAAATAAGAGATTTATTCCAATTCGACAGCTTGTTTTTTTAACAATCAATTGGTATAATAAAGCTTAGTTTCGCCATGCTTTAACAGGTAAACATGCTTATTTGAGACAAGCTTCTCTTTCACAAAAATCCAGTCAAAAGCATCTACCGAAACAGAAAGACAGGTGAAGAGTGTGAATGAAGATTTTATTACTTTTACCATTGGCAAACAGAAAAAAATAGCACTGATCGCGCACGACGGCAAAAAGCGAGAAATGATTGATTGGTGCTTTGAGAACCAAGAGATTTTAAAGGGCCATTTTCTATGCGGAACCGGCACAACAGCGCGGCTGGTGGCAGAAAAAACTGGCTTGCCCGTAAAAGGGTACAACAGTGGTCCGTTGGGCGGCGACCAACAAATCGGTGCTAAAATTGTAGAGGGTAATATTGATTTTGTCGTCTTTTTTTCAGACCCTCTTGAAGCACAGCCCCACGACCCCGATGTAAAGGCTTTGCTGCGTATTGCTCAGGTTTACGATATTCCAATCGCAAACAATCGTGCCACAGCCGATTTTTTGATTCGCTCTGAATTTATGAATCAGGAATACCAGCATAAGGTGATTAATTTTAAAAAATCCGTTAGTGATCGTGTAAATGACCAGAATCTGCTTCATTGAGCATCCAAGGGGAGAGCAATTATGATAACAACTAAAATTTTAATCAATAACGTGGAAAAGGTAAAAGCGTTTTCTTCTATTGTTTCTCAGAAAAATGTTGATTGTGAGATTGTAGAGGGCATTTATATTATTGACGCAAAATCCATAATGGGTATTTTCAGCATTGATTTGTCGGAACCGGTTGAGCTTCGAATTCACTCCGACGATACCTCCATTCTCAATACATTAAAAGATTTTATAGTTACAGAAGCCTAATTGCAAAACAACTTGGGTACGGCTGAATTCAGTCGTACCTTTTTTGTGTAAAAAAATAAAAATGGAACTGCGGTTACACTTGCATTTTTATTGACAGAGCGGGCAGAATCGCCTATGATAAGTACGTGTTCCGTTTTATGGAAAAAAGTAAAAAGAGTGAACGATATTTGATTTTGTGCGTAATATTGGCGCTATGGAATCAATACTAATACAACAGGGCAAATGCGCTGTTTTCGAAAGAATGCGCCAGGGTAGACCGGCGCTTTTTCAATGGTAGAATCAGGGGGTTGTATCATGCGTTTATTGGATTTGCTGCAAGGTTTGCAGTATACGGCTGCCGGTAACCTTGAGGTTCCGGTGGAAGATGTTATTTATGATTCCAGAAAAGTAAAATCCGGCTGTGTATTTGTGTGCCTTCGTGGTGCCCGGGCAGACGGCCACAAGTATGCCCAGCAGGCGGCGGAAAGCGGTGCCTGTGCAATTGTTGCAGACCACCCGTTGCAACTTACAAAAGAGGTTCCGGTTGTTGTTGTACCAGATACGCGCTTGGCTTTGGCAGAATTGTCTGCTGCGCATTTCGGTCACCCCGCAAAGCGGATGAAAACCGTTGGCGTTACTGGTACCAAGGGAAAAACGACTACAACCTATATGATTCGTGCCATTATGGAGCAAGCGGGTCTGAAAACAGGTTTAATTGGCACAATTGGAGCGGTAATCGGCGACCGTGTAATCCCTACGGAGAATACAACGCCGGAGTCTTATGAGATACAATCTTTCTTAAAGCAGATGGCAGACGAAGGCTGCCAGTGTGTGGTGATGGAGGCTTCCTCTATTGGCCTGAAAGCAAACCGTACCGCGGGCTTTACGTTCGACATTGGCTTGTTTACGAACTTTTCGCCTGACCATATAGGTGGCGATGAGCATGAATCCCTTGAGGAGTATTTGGCGTGTAAGAGCATGCTATTTCGCCAGTGTAAACTTGGGATTGTAAACATGGACGATGAAAACTGGCAGGCGATTTTAAAGTACCATACCTGTGAGGTGGAAACCTATGGCTTTTCTGCCGAGGCACAGCTCCGTGCAGAAAACGAGGGCCTTGTTTCGCGCCCCGGGTATTTGGGCGCAAAGTTTGATTTAAGCGGGCTGATGAATTTCCCCGTTACCGTAGATATTCCCGGTAAATTTAGTGCCTACAATGCGTTAGCCGCCATCGCCGTGTGCCGCCACTTCCCGGTTACACAGGAGCAGATTCAAAGCGGGCTGAGTGCAGTTACGGTGAAAGGTCGGGTTGAGCCGGTTCCGGTTCCCGGCGATTACACACTGCTCATCGATTATGCGCACAATGCGGTTAGTATGGAGAATATTCTCGAAACGCTTCGCGAATATGAGCCGAATCGATTGATATGTCTGTTTGGCGCAGGCGGTAACCGTGCAAAGTCCCGGCGGTACGAGATGGGTGAGGTGTGTGGCCGCTTAGCCGACCTTTCCGTTATCACTGCCGATAATTCCCGATTTGAGGATGTAATGGACATCATTGCTGACATTAAGATTGGTATGGCGAAAACCGATGGAAAATATGTGGTGATTCCCGACCGGCGGGAGGCGATTCGCTACTGCCTCGAAAATGCTCAGCGGGGAGATGTTATTGTTCTAGCGGGAAAAGGACATGAAGATTACCAGGAAATCCGTGGAGTGAAACACCCGTTTGATGAACGCGTGGTAGTGGCAGAGCTCCTGAAAGAAATAGAGAAAGCGTGAGTGGAAACATGAAAATGCTGGCCAGAGAGATTGCTCAGGCATGCGGCGGCAAAATTCTTGGGGGCAACCCCGAGCAGGAAGTAACCTTTGTAACAACAGATAGCCGCACAGCGGGTAAAGGAGCGTTGTTTGTACCAATCGTGGGTGAACGGGTTGATGCGCACCGCTTTCTGGCTGCCGTGGCAGAGGCGGGGGCTGCCGCCGTTTTAACACAGCAGGGCAGGGTGGAGGCTCCCGCGGGGGATTGCGCGTGGATTGCCGTAGAAGATACCCGAACCGCTTTACAGCAGATTGCAGGAGCATACCGTTCTCGTTTTTCCATTCCGGTAGTAGGTGTTACTGGTAGTGTAGGGAAAACCACAACAAAAGAAATGCTTGCACTTGCTCTTTCTGTGGATCGGGATATTATGAAAACCGAGGGTAACTTTAACAGCCAGCTTGGTGTTCCACTCACGGTGTTCCGGCTTTTACCAGAGCACGACATAGCGGTTATTGAGATGGGCATGAGCCAATTTGAAGAAATGGGGCGTCTCGCTCAGGTGGCAAAGCCTACTTGCGCGGTGATGACCAACATTGGCATTTCTCATATTGAAAACCTGAAAACACAACAAAACATTCGGGCTGAAAAGCTGCACATTACCGATGCTTTTACCAAAGACTCCGTTTTGTTTTTAAATGGGGGTGACCCGTTACTGGCAGAGCTAAAGGGCACACGTTCCTGCCGTACGGTGTTTTTTGGTTTTGAGCCTTGGTGCGATGTAACTGCCGAAAATATTATTTCGCACGGCGGCATTACAGAGTTTACTGCGGTATCGCGGGAGTTTTGTGTTCCGGTAACACTTCCCGTTCCCGGGGAGCACAATGTGCTCAATGCGCTCGCCGCCTTGGCGGTTGCACAGTACTTAGGTGTTTCACCCTTAAAGGCAGCGGAACGCCTGCAAACATATTCACCGCCCTCAATGCGCCAGCAAATACACCGAATAGGCGAAGTAACGGTTATCGATGACTCGTACAATGCGAGTCCCGATTCCATGCGAAGCAGTGTGAATATCTTAATGGATTTAAAGGGGAGCGGCCGTGCCATCGGCGTGTTTGCAGATATGCTCGAGCTGGGTGAGTATTCGCGCCAAGCACATTTTGATGCAGGTGCGTATGCGGCATCACGCGGAGTGGATGCGCTGTTTGTAGTTGGTGAGCAAGCGCAGGAGATTCGCTGGGGTGCGATTTCGGCAGAAGCCCATTTGCCGGTGTTCTCTTTTCTATCGAATGAAGAAGCACTCGAGAAGTTGAAAACATATTTAAAGCCGGGAGATGTTGTTATTGTAAAAGGCTCCCGAGGGATGAAAACTGATGAAATTGTTCGGGGTTTGCTTGCAAGTAAAGATTTAGTTTTTATCAAATAGTGATTATATAAGAGAAGCGTTTGCCGATTGGCAAGCGCTTTCTTTTTTACTTTGCAAGTAATTGTTTTGTTGGTGAAAAAAGTTTTGCGCTAGGGCGCAAGGTTTCTGCTGGCGCAGGGCTTGCCCCTCATGCCGGGGCGGGCACCTACTTTCACGAAAGGGTGAAAGTAGGCAAAGGCCTTCCAAAGGGAGAGTATCGATTCTCTCCCTTTGGATTCCCTCTCAACGACCAAAGGCTCTGCCTTTGGAATCCGACTGAGCTCCCGCTCTGCATCTATTTTCCGCACAGGAACAAGCCTGTGCGTTGCAGTTTGTGCGTAAGATTTTGTGTAACTGCCTATAAATTTAGGAAAAGAAATGTTGCGATACAGGTTTCTGCGAGGGGACGAGAGCGCTCTAAAAATGACCGCCGACGGACGGAATCGGGTTGCTCATTTTTTTATCATGGCTAGGAGAGTGGGCATTTTTAATGGAGCGCCTTACCAGTAGCTATTGTATTACGGTTTGGGGTCGTTTCNGGCGAGCCTGCCCCGGCTTGAGGGGCGAACGAAAAGAAAGAAGAATCTTCCTACGGCGGAAGCCGCTATAAAAGCTTCTATTATAGATGATTTGTTATTTAAGTAGTTTTGCGCTTGGGCGCAAGGCTTTGCCCTCGTGCCATGTGCTATCTTTTTTTGATTTAGTAAAGGTCTCTGCTTTGTTTGGAAAGAAGAATTGCGCTACGGCGCAAGGATTCTGCTGGCGCAGGGCTTTGCCCCTCGTGCCGGGGCGGGCACCTACTTTCACGAAAGGGTGAAAGTAGGCAAAGGCCTTCCAAAGGGAGAGTATCGATTCTCTCCCTTTGGATTCCCTCTCAACGACCAAAGGCTCTGCCTTTGGAATCCGACTGAGCTCCCGCTCTGCATCTATTTTCCGCACAGGAACAAGCCTGTGCGTTGCAGTTTGTGCGTAAGATTTTGTGTAACTGCCTATAAATTTAGGAAAAGAAATGTTGCGATACAGGTTTCTGCGAGCGGACGAGAGCGCTCTAAAAATGACCGCCGACGGACGGAATCGGGTTGCTCATTTTTTTATCATGGCTAGGAGAGTGGGCATTTTTAATGGAGCGCCTTACCAGTAGCTATTGTATTACGGTTTGGGGTCGTTTCCCAAACGGATTCCAAAGGCAGAGCCTTTGGTGAGTCTTTCCTCCTTTTCTTCTCATCAAGAAAAGGAGAGCCTGCCCCGGCTTGAGGGGCGAATGAAAAGAAAGAAGAAATTCTCTGCGGCTCTAGCCGCTCTAAAATCTGTTAGACTCTTTTTTATTTAGTTTAGAGAAAGTTTATGCTTGGCTAGTAAAAGAAGAGTTGCGCTCAGGCGCAAGGTTTCTGCTGGCGCAGGGCTTTGCCCCTCGTGCCGGGGCGGGCACCTACTTTCACGAAAGGGTGAAAGTAGGCAAAGGCCTTCCAAAGGGAGAGTATCGATTCTCTCCCTTTGGATTCCCTCTCAACGACCAAAGGCTCTGCCTTTGGAATCCGACTGAGCTCCCGCTCTGCATCTATTTCCGCACAGGAACAAGCCTGTGCGTTGCAGATTGTTCCTAAGGTTTTGCTTTACGCTTATAAAGCCATCATCCAGAATTGTGGATAAAGACAAAAAAGAACGCCGTTCCATAAAGGAACGGCGTGAGCCGCACGGGCGATTGTGCGGCGTTATACTCTTACAGACAATAGCGCGGCGAAGCTGGGGGATTCTATTTATTCCTCCATATGCTCAGGGGTTCTTTCTTGTGCTCAGGGGTACTTTTGCTTGTTCACTTTTTTTCCTGGGAGTGGAAAGTGAATGTGTGTGCTCAGTGGTGTTATTGTTAAAAATGCAATATTAAATCCCACAATCTTTCACGGCTTATCACTTTTGTGAATTCCGTGAACCCCAGCTCCGCGTTGCCCTGTCTGTAAGGCAACAAAAAGCGCTCGTCACGGATAGACCCTCCTCTTTCAGGATCAGTTCCACAACAAGCGCTCATTCTATCAGTGCATCTCACAACCAGAACAGAAAATGTCCCTTTTTGTGTTCCCCTCGCTGTTTACAAGTGGGAACAAATGGGTTATAATTGTGAAGCAATCCGCAGCGTAAGCTGTTGTTATGGAGGTGTGTTCTCCGTAGCAGAGGGTGGGTGCTGTGAACACCCATCCTCGCTTTGCACTTATATGTGCCCTACCCCCATAGTTTAACAGTATTTGCCAGAAAAAGCAATGCTAAAATTGAATTTTGGGAAAAAATATCACATTTTTCGTTGTTTTGTCGGATTTTTAGAAATCCGGCTTTTTTATATCCTATTGTTTTTATAACGAAAGAAATGGAGTAAATTTGCATGAATCATCAAGAAATGATAAGGCAGTTATATGGCGCAAGGATGTTAAGCACAAGTTCGGATTATGAATTGTTTGATGATGCTTTCGAAAAATTGCAGGAACCGATAACTGCTGATGACGTTTGCGAATTATGCAAGGTTTTTCATGACGATACAAACGACGATGAGGTCATGTTTGGGTTGGTGCATCTTATGGAACAGCTTGAGAGAGACGAGTACCTTAAATGTATTGCGGAGTGTACCCCCAATATGGTAGAAGCGCCGGTATGGGCAAAGCTTCTAAATAAACGAATCATCAACAATCAGCAAGATTTTATGGAGTATATCACAGTTATAAGAAATTTAGATGTACATAGTAAAGAGAAGATTTTGAGTTTGCTAAAAGACGTCAAAAACGATAATCCGCAAAGATTCGGTGAAAAAGTGAACCTTATCGTTAGCACTGCAATGGGTACAAATGGGTGAGTGATTCAGTGAACGTTTGGGTTCGCCGCACTTTAAAGATTAAAGGAACGTAATTCGAAGAAGAAGGTGCCGCATCATGCTACATAGAAAGAAAAAAAGTGAGCTGGAGCGCGTTTTGTACCGCGGTTTTATGCTTATTTCTACCTTGGTGATTCTGCTGTCGCTTGGTGGAACACTGTACTTTGACATTGACCGCCAGCAAAAAGAAATGGACACCATGATTAGCGGTATTGCCGCCTACATTTCAGAGGGAACCGATGTGGTAACCATGCTCGAAAGCGGTTACCCCTCCCCCTATGTGAAGCAGTCGCTCGATGCACTGTATGGGACAATCCCCAACATTAGCGTAGCGGAGGTCTGCAATAAAGACGGGGTACGTTTTTATCGTACTGACCGCCAAAGCACGGGGGAATCTTATGTAGACGGAGAGGAAATTCCCATTTTACAGGGCAGTAAGCCGTATATCACCATGGGGTATGGTACAAAGGGAGCACAGCGCCGTGCGTTCCATGCGGTAAGCAACGCTAAGGGTGAGATAATTGGCTTTGTGATGGTGTCTGTGTTTGTGGGTGTGATTACCGCTCGCGCGCAAAGCATCGCCTTGGTGCACCTTATGATTTTGGGTGTGATGCTGATTATCGGGTTTTTCTTGAGCCATGCGATTCTTCGTGTTCTTCGCAAAACCTTGATGGGCTTTCAGCCAGAGGAGCTGCTGCGCCGCTATTTGCGGCAGGATGTTGTTCTAAGTGCCGTTGCAGAAGGCTTGGTGGCAACCGATACAGCGGGTACGGTATTGTTTGTGAATTCAGCGGCTCGCAGTATGCTCGGTGAGGAAGAGGTGTTGGAGGGCAGGCTGGTTTCTGAGCTGCTGCCGGATTCACGGCAGGAGGCCGTTTTGAGTACCGGGCAACCGGAGGAACGCCGCTCCTGGATTGTAGGCGGGCACTCGGTGCTGGTGAACGAGGTACCCATTCGAAAAGATAATAACTCGCCCGCAGAGGGAGTACTCACGGTTTTATATGACCGAACGGAAATGCTCCATATGTCAGACGAGCTGTTCGGCGCACGCAGTATGATTGATGCGCTTCGTTCCTATAACCATGAGTTTTCGAACCGCCTGCATGTTATATTAGGGTACCTTGAAACAAATCAGAACGAAAAGGCGATTGGGTATATTATTAACAGTAACCTGATAACCGGGCAGGTAATCTGCCAAACGGCAGATCAAATTCGTGTGTCGGAGCTGTGCGCGCTGGTTGTGGGTAAAATGATGCACGCGGCAGAGCAGGGGATTCAGCTCAAATTAATGGGAGACAGCATTTGCATTGAGCAAGATCTTCTCATCCCGGTAGACGATATGACTAGCATCGTAGGGAACCTGCTGGAAAACGCAATTGAAGATTTGAACCTGTACAAAACGGAGCTTCGGGAGATTAAGCTTGGCCTGTATTGCCGGCCTGACTGCAATATATTAATTTGTGAAGATACCGGCCGTGGTATTTCGAATAAGGTTATGGAGCATATGTTTGAAAAAGGTTTCTCCACAAAAGGAGAGTACCGGGGTACCGGGCTGTACCTGGTTCGCCGTGTTGTGCGGCAGTACGGCGGGCGAATCGATGTAGAAACGGAAGAGGGAGAAGGCACCGTTTTTACAATCACTTTCACCAGAGAGGAGCAAAAGGATGTATCAGGTAATCATAATTGAGGATGATTCTATGGTGGCGGACATCAATTGCCGGTATATTGAGAATACCCCCGGATTTGCGGTTCAGGCGGTGTTTCAAAATGGCGCACAGGCGTTGGAATATTTAAAAACACATGAGGTGCCCCTCATCATTCTGGATTTTTACACTCCCGTGATGAACGGCATGGAGTTTGTGGATTGCCTGCACGGGATGGGCAAAGCACCCGATATTATTATGGTGACCTCTGCCAGCGATGCACAAATCGTTTGCCAAATGGTGACGCGCGGGATTATTGATTATTTGGTAAAGCCGTTTGAGTACCATCGCTTTCGAGAGGCGCTGGATAAGTTTCGCCAATCCCGTGAGCGGTGGGATACGATTGACCATGCACTCCGGCAGGAGGATATTGATGAGCTGTTGTCTACCGGTGCCAACAAAACGGCTCCCGCGCAAATTTTAGCAAAGGGACTCAACGAAAGCACCATGAACATGATACGCCGCTTTTTAATGGAGAATCGTTCTACACTCTTTACGAGTGAGGAGATTGCCGAGCGGGTACATCTCTCTCGTATCACGGTTCGACGTTATATGAGCTTTATGGTGGAAACAAACGAAATTACGAGCACAATCGACTACCAAACGGGTGGACGACCTGCAATTAAGTATTCTTATAGTCAAACTAAATAAAAAAGCTTTTTGCATTTATGGCGTTATGAATAAGTCACACAGTTACTTTAGCTACAAAAGAATTACCTTAGTTACTTAAATTGAAATCATTCTTTCTCCGATTTATACTCAGATTGTAATCAAGGTGGCCGGGGAAGCCTCCTAGAATACGAAGAAAGGCTGGTGACAAACTACATAGGGTAGATGAATGGAACGGCGGTTCGATTCACAGAATAGTAACTACATAAGGGAGAGGATTTTGTGGTAGTATCTTTTGACGTAATGCAAAGCTGTGCACTTGCGGCCCTCGTTGTACTGCTTGGCCGTAGTCTTGTAAAGCGCGTTAAATTTTTTCAAACCTATTGTATTCCAGGCGTTATTGTATGCGGACTCATTGTTAGTATTTTATTGTCTGTCCTGAAGAATGGCGGAGTTTTAACCGTTAATTTCGATGTTAAGGTTCTTAAAGAATTCTTTATGGATATCTTCTTTACGGCGGTTGGTCTAACGGCTTCTGCCAAGCTGATTAAGAATGCTGGTGGTAAGCTTCTAATTGGCATCACCATTACAACCATTGGTTCCATTCTAGCTCAGAATTTACTGGGTATTCTTCTGACAAAGCCCTTGGGCTTGCACCCGCTGCTCGGCCTTGGATTAGGCTCTCTGTCTCTCATGGGTGGTGTTGGTACCTCCGGTGCAATTGCTCCTATGTATGAAGCACTCGGTGCCGCTAACGCAACGGTAATCAGCGTTATGGGCGCAACCTTTGGCATGATTTTTGCCAGCCTGATTGGTGGCCCCGCATCTCGCTTCTTAATTAAGCGTTATAAGCTCTCAGCAAACAAAAATGAAGTGGATGTCAGCAAGCAAAGCGATAATGACGTAACTCCTTTGAATGCAAAGAGCTTTATGGGAAGTGTTTGCCTAGTTGTTATCTCTGCTGGCCTTGGTTCTTATATTGCAATTGCTGTGGGTAATCTCCCCGCAATTGAGTTCCCTTATTTCGTTGGCTGCATGCTCGGTGGTGTTATTATTCGTAATATTCTTGACCACACCAGCTACGAAGTAAACGAGGCAGAGGTTGATGTTCTCAACTCTGTTACACTCGACCTGTTTATCGCAATGACCATGATGACCATTGACGTTACAAAGCTGGCCGATGTTGCTGGCCCGTTCATGATCATCCTTGCTTGCCAAATCGTTCTCATGTTCCTGTGGGTATGGCTTGCAACCTTCATGCTTTGCGGCAAAGATTACAATGCTGCTGTTATGGCCGCTGCTCATGTTGGTATTGGTCTTGGTTCCGGCCCGAACGCGATGGCAAACATGCGCGCTGTTATCTCTGAATACGGCCCCGCAAACGTAGCTTGGGTTGTTTTCACTCCCTTCGCATTAATCGTACTGGACATTGTTAACCCCATCTTCTGTACTGTAATTGCTCCTTGGGTAGCAACTCTGTAAAAAAACAATCTCTTTCAACTACGTGTTCATTACTTATTTGTTTATAAGATTTTCATTTTTTGCTCTACAATAGTAATTTGGTATGCAAAAGGCAGGTTTCTTTGAAGCCTGCCTTTTGCATTTTTGCTGAACATTTTTCATATGCTTATCCCATAATACAATTGCCAAGCAAACTGGTTTCTTTTTTGTGCATAAATCAATTGGAAATACTTAGGAAGCCATGGTATAATACGAAACAGAAAGCTGCCTGCGGCAAAAAAGGCGGCAAAGTTAGCGACGACGGGGCATTAAAACAGGAGAGGGGTGATGTCAATGACTACAGCACAATATTTAAGAAAATCTGCGGCGGTATTTTCTATTTTTGCATTGATGATTACCGGGTGTCAGTCGGCAAACAACAGTTCTTCCGCAAATACCCCACAAAAGGAACAGCCCATTCAGGTATTAACCATTGGCACAGCAGACAGCGGGGGTACCATGTACCCCGTAGGCCGAGCCATCTCTCAGGTAATTAATGAAAAAATACCTCAAATGAAGATTAACATTGGCGCTTCAAATGGCTCTCTTACCAATATTGAAGGGCTGCGGGGCGGGCAAATAGACCTTGGCCTCGTGAGTGGTGATGTAGCCTATTGCGCTTACTGGGGAGAAGAGGAGTTTTCTGGCAAGCCAATGAAAGACCTGCGAGCAATTGGTGCGGTGTATTTCAGTCAATCGAACTGGATTGCGAAAGATACTTCGAACGCGGTATTTGTGCACGATTTGCTTGGCAAGCGTGTAGCCGTAGGGCCAGAAAGCTCTACGACAGAACTTTCTGCTAGAATTGCACTTCAGGTAGTGGGTATTAATTCAAGTAATACAAAGCTAGTGAACTACGGACTGGGTGCTGGAAGCAAAGCTATGCTAGAGGGGAAGATAGATGCAATGCATGGGCTTGCTGGTATTCCAATTAAAGCGATGCAGGATCTTTTCAAAAGTGAGTCCTGTCACTTGCTGCGCTACACAGATGACGAGCTAAAGGCGATACTTGACGACAATGGGCAGTACCTTAAAACAATCATCCCTGCGGGCACTTACTCCGGTCAAAAGGAAGATGTGCCAACCTTTGGCGTAAAGTGTGTGCTTTGTGTAAATGCCGATATGGACGAAGAAACGGTCTATAACATTACGAAGATTCTGCGTCAATCCGTAGAGGATTTGGATGAGCTTCATTATTCATTGGATAACATGAAGGACACAGATTTTGTAACAAAGGATCTTCCGGTTCCCCTGCACCCAGGTGCAGAACGCTTTTACAAGGAAGCGGGTCTCATCAAATAAAGAGCTCTTATCATAAAAAGACCATTCATTGTACTTAAATGTACGGTGAATGGTCTTTTTTTGCACAGAAAATATGATTTTATTTAGTGTATCAGTTGAATCCGCTTTTTATAATCGCTTACCACACGTACAAAATAATTTCGCAGAACACGGTAACATAAAAATGCTAATCCCGCTAACAGAGCAGCGGTGAACATGCTTGCAGGTATACTGAGAATCTGTGGCACCTGCAAATTAAACATCGTCATTTCAACTGCTGCGTTCCCAAAGGTGCGCATGATTCCGCCAATTACGGAAGCAACTGCACCTACCCCAAACAGTAATGCCATACCACCAAACATAAAAATCATAAAAAAACTGGCGGCACCCTTTGAAGCGAAAAAAGGAATCGCCTTTAGCAGGCTGTTTTTTTCCACATAATACTCTCCCGCAAGGGACTTTGCAAGATCTTTCGGGTCACCTAGTCGGCGCAATACCTCTTCCTCGCTCTTACCGGCGGCGATGGTATCATCCATATGCTGTTTAATTTCAGCTATGATGTCTTCCTGCTGCTCCGCAGGCAGCCCTCTTAAATTCGCCCTTAACGCATGGATATAAGCTTCTTTATTCACTTAAGCCCACTCTCCTTTTGATTATTGAGGTCGTTTATCTCTTTTGTGAAATCAACCCATGTCAACGACATTTTCGAAAGCAAATCATTGCCCAATGCGGTTAATCGGTAATATTTTCGCGGGTGACCGCTGCTTTCCGATTCCTGCCAATAAGATTCTAATTTGTTTTCTTTTTGGAGTCTTCGCAGTAAAGGGTATAGTGTGCCTTCCGTAATAGAAAGGTAGTTATATTGCTCAAGAGTTGAAACGATTTCATACCCATAACAAGCCTTTTTGTGAATGAGAGCTAAAATACAAAATTCCATAATGCCACGCCGAAGCTGTGCAACCCATTCCGAATCATCCATTGTTTCACCTCCTAATACAGTGTAGCACATCTTACTATGCGATACAAGGTATATTTGAAAAGATTTTCTATAAAAAATTGGGTAATAATAAAAATGAAAATTTTAAGTCGAAATTGAAGCATGCAAAAAAATCCAATTTTTATATTTTCTGCAATTCATCTAAAAATTAAAAGTTATATTTATGATATGTTTATAAAAAAGAAGAGAATCGTACCTTAATTCCCTTATTTTTTTAAACAAAATTGGATAAATTATATAGAAGTAAAATGCTTTGTCGTATTTTTTATTTGACAAGAATTTCATGCTCGAATATAATTGTACTAACAACTTAGCGTTTGGACATAGGTTGTTACTATGAGAGTAGGTAGAAAAATGTGAATGGGGGATGAGCAGAAATGACAAAGGTTGAAATCAAAAACGTATATAAAGTATTCGGTGCTACCCCGAAAAAAATGATTCCGCTTTTACAAGCAGGTGAAAGCAAAGAATCTGTACTTAAGAAACACAAGCACAGTGTTGGTGTAAACAATGCTTCTTTTTCCGTGGAAGAAGGGGAAATATTTGTTGTTATGGGGCTTTCCGGCAGTGGTAAATCTACATTAATACGGTGCTTAAACCGTTTGATTGACCCCACCTCGGGTGAAATATTGATTGATGGAGAAAACATTGCAGATTGCAACGCCGAGCGGCTTCGCGAAATTCGCAGAAAAAAGATTGCGATGGTCTTTCAAAATTTTGCGCTGTTACCACACCGTACGGTAGCGGAAAATGTCGCTTTTGGGCTAGAAATTCAAAAAGAGGACGAAAGCGTTCGACTGAAAAAAGCAGCAGAGATGCTTGCCGTTGTTGGCCTAAAAGGGTACGAGAACTCATATCCATCTCAGCTTTCCGGTGGTATGCAGCAGCGTGTTGGGCTAGCCCGTGCACTTGCCACTTCACCAGATGTATTGTTGATGGATGAAGCGTTTAGTGCGTTAGACCCACTGATTCGAAAAGGAATGCAGAATGAGCTGCTCAATTTGCAGCGCAAAATGAAGAAAACAATCATCTTTATTACACATGATTTGGATGAGGCACTAAAGCTGGGTGATCGTATCGCCATCATGAAGGATGGTGTGATTGTGCAGATTGGCACGCCGGAAGAAATTTTAAGCCACCCTGCGAATGACTATGTAAGCAAGTTTGTTCAGGGAGTAAACCGATCAAAGATACTTACTGCATCGTCGATTATGAGAGAAGCCGACACTGTAACCACCGTAACGGGCGGTGCGCGTGTGGCACTTCACCAAATGCGGGAAGAAGAAATCTCTAGCGTGTATGTTACCGATAAACAGGGCAACCTGCTTGGGCTTGTTACCATTGATGATGTAACTCGCCTGATTCGTGAGGGGAAGGAAGACCTTACCAGCATTTTAGAAAAGGATTTTTGCACCGTTGGGCCGGATGTGTTAATTGAAGATATTTCGCCCTTGTTCTTAAAAACAAAATACCCGGTAGCTGTTGTAGACAGTGAGAATGTACTTTTAGGGCTCATTTTCAAAGTGTCTGTATTGGCTGGTATTGTAGGAGAGGTGAATGGTAATGATTAGACTACCCATTGGCGACTATGTGGAAAAAGGTATTGATTGGCTCACCATAAATTTAGCGCCATTTTTCACCGGAATAAAAAATGGTTTGTCCGGTATTATTGATGGTTTCGATTTTATTTTTAATGCAATTCCTTTCTTTGTTACCATTGCCATCCTAGCGGTCATCGCTTGGAGGCTTGCCGGCAGGGGAACTGGAATCTTTACCGTGGCCGGTTTGCTATTAATTGTATCGATGAACTTATGGCGCCAAACAATGGAAACGCTTGCCTTAGTGGTAACGGCCACCTTGATTGCGCTGATACTGGGGCTGCCGCTTGGCATATGGATGTCACGCAGTGACAAGGCCAATAACGTAATTCGCCCCGTTTTGGATTTTATGCAAACCATGCCTGCGTTCGTTTACTTAATCCCTGCGGTTTACTTCTTTGATTTAGGAGAAGTACCGGGTGCAGTGGCAACCGTTATTTTCGCAATGCCACCGGTTGTGCGCCTTACCAGCCTCGGGATTCGGCAGGTTCCGGGAGATGTGGTTGAGGCATCAAAGGCGTTTGGCTCAACCTCTGGCCAGCTATTGTGGAAGGTACAAATCCCCATGGCGATGCCAACTATTCTGGCGGGGTTGAACCAGACTATTCTTCTTTCCCTTTCCATGGTGGTTATTTCAGCCATGATTGGTGCAGGCGGCCTTGGTAATGTGGTGTTACAGGGTATTACTCAAATGAAGATGGGTCAAGGCTTTGAAGGCGGGCTTGCAGTGGTTATACTTGCAATGGTCATTGACCGTATTACCCAGAGCCTTGGGAAGAACAAAAAGAAGGCATAAGATTTACTTGTTGATTGCCGCTTTTCATGATTTCATTCCCTAAAAACGTGGGGAAACAGCAGCCTTTTGAAAAGTGCCATAAATAGAGTGACAAAGATCGAAGGAGGAAAACAATGAAAAAAGCAGTAGCAATTGGAATGAGTGTTGTAATGCTTCTTGGTGCAATGGCAGGGTGCGGCCCTTCAGGCGGTAGCTCCGGCGGAGCGGAAAAGAAGACGGTTAAGCTGGGGTATGTGAATTGGTCGGAGGGAATTGCAATGACCAATTTGGCGGCCGCCGTGATGGAAGACCAGATGGGCTATAAGGTTACATTAACAATGGCGGACGTTGCCCCCGTGTTTACATCCGTAGCTAGTGGCAATACCGACGCCTTTATGGATGTGTGGCTCCCAACCACCCACGAGGATTATATGAAAAAGTATGGCGATAAGCTGGAGGATTTGGGAGTCAGCTACGAAAATGCTATGATTGGCCTTGCGGTCCCCAGCTATGTGTCGATAAACAGCATTGATGAGCTGAATGCGAATAAAGACCAGTTTGGCGGTGAAATCATTGGCATCGATTCCGGTGCAGGTATTATGAAAGCAACCGACAAAGCCATTGCAGATTATGGCCTGAATTATTCGCTCCTGCCCGGTAGCGGCCCCACGATGACAGCCGCTCTGAAAAAGGCGATTGATGCGAAAAAACCGATTGTGGTAACCGGCTGGAAACCACACTGGATGTTCTCTCGCTGGGATTTAAAGGTTCTGGAAGACCCCAAGGGTGTTTATGGAGCTGCTGAAAACATCCACATTGTGACTCGGAAAGATTTATCAAAAGACATGCCAGAGGTTGTGAACTTCTTGAAAAACTTCAAGATGAGTGAAAAAGAGCTCGGCGATTTGATGGGTGCCATAGAAGAAAAGGGTGGCGAGCCTTTGGATGTGGCAAGAGCTTGGGCAAAAGAGCATCCCGATTTAATCAAGAGCTGGGTTCCTGCAAAATAATCTATAATAACAAGAATCATCCCTTGCTTAGGCAGGGGATGATTCTTTTATGAATATAGAAATGGCTTCCAAAGTATAGGTAACACATGCAATATTTTGAATATAATTAAAGCACAAGATTGTATTTTTGGAATAAGAAGGTATTTATTTCTTCCGTGTTGGAGCAAGACAACAAAAAACCAATCTCGCTCTCATTTAATTCAGGGATGGAAAAATGCTTTAAGTATTTCTTTTGGTAGCATTTATAATCCCCTCGTAGGGAGTAGCTCACACGAGAGATATAGTATTCCATAACCCCAGAATTTAATATGGTTTGCAATACGGCTAGAGGGTATCGTCCTCCGTCTGCAATCGCATAACCGTTGCAAAAGAGGATTTCTCCATCCGCCTCCATTAAGAACTTTGGGCGTCGGCTGAACATAGGTAATAACAGCTTTGGAACACGGCAGTTAAGCCCTTGGCTCCTGCCATAGGCATACCAGGCTACCGGGTTTGGTTTTCCTTTGTCCCGTGCGGCAAGCACTGGTCGGCAATCCAACAGATATTGGTAACACAGGGGGTACCGAGCCGCCAGCTCTTCTTCTCCCAGAATACGATAGGGTGTTTTAGGGTCGTTGTCACCGCTATAAGGGAATAAAATGTGCTGTCGTTCCTTTACAAGAGAGGCAGCATCCGTTATTTCGGAGATTTTATTAATGGGCTTTACAACATTCGGTTCCATATAATAGCGAGTTCTGCCACGCTGTTTATAATAATAACCGGCTGCTGAATCATAACCATCCAGAAAATAAACATGGTCGCGCAAGGTAGCAATCCCAATTCGGATTTGCTTTTGAATGGATTCACCCGCCTGCTCTATTTTTTGAATGTTCTCCTGTTCGGTCATAGATAAAAACTTCCAACCGGTTGGGTGTAAGTGCATTGCGTCCGTTTGGTAAGGAACTGTACTACTCAAAACAGCAGGAATGTCTGAACTTTTCTTTAGCTTTGCATAAGAAACAGTTCGATTCTCCTGCTTATTTAAAAATAGAAGTGAGCTATACGTATGAACCGGTTCAAACACTAAGTTTTCCCCAAAGTCAATCACCTTTGAAACCGCACGGCGTTCTCCCAATAGTTTTCGCAGTTCTTGTGCGGAAGAAATGGAAAGGTAATTGTTGGGAACAATAAAGCCGATAGAGCCTTGTTCCGAAAGAAAGTGCAGGCTTTGCTCAATAAAGGCATAGAACAGATTAAACGTGCCCCGGCGAGTGGTGCGAAAGCTCCTCTTCAGCCGTTCACTTTCCTCTTTGGGAATGGTGTGCGTATTGATATAAGGTGGGTTTCCCACAATATAATTGAAATCGCTGCAACCAAAAAGCTGTGGCCAGTTACAGTCAAGTGAATCCGCCGTGGCTAGGTGGAATTGAAGCCCCTCTGCACTTTTGTCTACCTGCAAAGCCAGTAAAGTGAGTAAAAGCTGGGTTCGCCGGGTTTGGTCAGCGCTAATATCAATTCCATACAGATGCTTCGATAGTATCTCTTTCATCGGTATTTTAAGAACACGGTGTAAATGGATTGCAGCAGGCAGTAAAAAGGAGCCACTGCCGCAGGCTGGGTCAATCAACCGGCAGCTTTGGGGGCAGGGGGAAGGAATGGTTTGTTCCAGTATGTAGTTCGCAATATACTCTGGTGTAAAAATAACGCCGTTTTTTCCTCTTTCGTGAAGGCTGACCATTTCTTCTAAAATAGATTTAATCATGGTGATAGTTAGCGGCGGTAACGTACGCAGCAAGCCGCATATGCTTGGCTCCGCTTTTTGCACCAGCTCTTGCAGATTAGGGGTAGTTGCTGAAAAGCCGTTTTGCTCCAGAAAAACCTGAACTAAGCTTGCTTCTGTTTGCAGGTGGGTAAAGGATAGAGGAATTTTGCGAAGCAGTTCTTTCGCGTTCATTTGTTTCACCCCATATTAAGAATAACAAAAGGAGAAAGAAAAATGCCATGCTTCCTAGTAAAAAGAAATACCTTCCTTTTTACTAAGTCAATCGGAAGGTATTTCATCAAAGTTCAAACTATAATTTAGTATTGTTCTACCCGGCGCTGGCGGCGCAGCTCGTTTCGACGCTCGCCGGCTTTCCAGTCCACCTGTTCTTCTTCGCTTTCCAGCAGTAGTGGAGGAACTTGCGTTGGGTGGTCATTCTCATTGAGAGCTACCATCACAAAATAAGCACTGTTTACCAGCTTCCGGTTGCCATCCAGGTGTTCTACATAAGTATCAACCCGTATTTCCATAGAGGTTTTGCCAACATAAGTGACTCTGCCGTACAGAACAAGAGTATTGTTTAAATAAACCGGTTCTTTAAATTGCAGATTATCTATGGAGGCAGTGGTGGTATTGTGATTGGAATGTCTTCGGGCTACAACACCTGCAACAATGTCAATCCATTCCATTAGCTGGCCGCCAAACAATCGTCCTGCACCGTTAATATGACTGCTCAGTACAATTTGGATTTGCTCCACAGCGGAATCAGCCACGCGTTTTGGGCTTAGTTCTTTCACAAATCATCACTCCTTTTTTTGTCTGTTTTGACGATTTCATCTTACCGTATTTTTTTCCAAAAATCAATCCAAAAGTTTTGTAAACATTTATTATTTGAAATATGAATGAACTCTGAATTCTGATGAAGTAACAGCATTGTAATTGCTATGGCGCAAAATCCATACTATAATAAAACAAAAGGGTGCCGCTAGCAGGCGCCTTTGTTTTGTGAGAAAGACGGTGAATAAAATGAGAGATGGCAACCGTTGCTGCGCAATTGTAGTTGCAGCCGGCAGCTCCAGCCGAATGAAATGCACCGATTCTAAAATATGGCTTCCACTTTGCGGTATTCCCGCCATTGTACGTACACTGATGGCCATGGAACAGGCAAAGACAATTGACGAAGTGGTTGTAGTCTGCCGGGAATGCGATATCGAAGAGATGAATCAAATGATTGTGCAATATTTGTTTCGAAAACAGTATCATATTGTAGCGGGGGCAAACTCCCGTCAGAGCTCCGTAGCTTGTGGTGTGGCTGCTGTACCGCTGGACTGCGCGTACATTGCCATTCATGACGGCGCCCGCCCTTTGGTTCGCCCAGAGCTAATTGACCGGGTAGTTCTAGATGCACATAGCTTTGGAGCCTCTGCTCTTGCTATTCTGGCTAGAGATACGATAAAGAAAGTGGATGAACAAGGCTTTGTAGTGGAAACCCCGCCGCGTTCGCAGCTTTGGAACGTACAAACACCGCAGGTATTTCGCCGTGAGTTGTACGAATCTGCAATGAAAACGGTCGCCGGTGATTATACCGATGACTGCCAGCTCATTGAACAAACCGGCGGCAGGGTTCACCTGTGCGAGGGCTCACCAGATAATATTAAACTGACAACGCCCGAAGATATTTTGTTTGCGCAGGCAGTATTAATGAGTAGGGAGGGTGGTTATACATGAGAATTGGGCATGGTTACGATGTGCACCGTTTGGTGCCGGAGCGTCCCTTAATCATTGGAGGAGTAACAGTTCCCTATGAGCTTGGTCTTTTGGGGCATTCCGATGCAGATGTATTGTCTCACGCAGTGGCGGATGCCCTGCTTGGCGCCGCCGCATTGGGCGATTTGGGAGCATGGTTCCCGGATTCTGACCCCGAATGGGCCGGGGCAGATAGCCTCAAGCTGTTGAGCCGCGTATGCGAATTAATTGGCGAAAAGGGCTACCAAATAGAAAATATAGATGCTACGGTGGTGGCGCAGGCTCCAAAGCTTCGTCCGTACATTTCTCAGATGAGGGAAAATATTGCACATGCCTGCGAAATTTCATTGGATGCAGTTAGCGTAAAAGCCACAACGGAGGAGCATCTTGGCTTTACCGGAGCAGGACAGGGCATCGCCGCTCATGCAGTTTGTCTGCTAAAGTAGAAAAACAGGTTATCAACTCGTCTTCCCACCGCATATTCTGTTAATAAAAACAGAGAGGTGATGTTTGTGGGCAAGCCTGTTATTTTGCTTGGTTCCATCACTTATGCGATGAAAAGCCGGGACATTTTGTTCCGTTATGGAATTAAATCGTATGTAGAGAGAACACCGCGCACGCAAGACCGACTCGGGTGCGGTTATGGAATTTTTGTACCGGATAGAACCGATCAAGCGGAAGATATTTTAAGGAATTCAGGTGTTCGAGTTTTGGGAAGATCTGAGAGAGCTGGTGGGGTATGATTTACCTCGATAATGCAGCCACCACGTACCCTAAGCCTCCTCGTGTGATAACGACAATGGCAGACGCACAAAGGACGAAGGGTGCGAACCCGGGTCGCAGCGGGCATAAGCTTTCTATGGCCGCTGCGGAGGAGCTTTATAACTGCCGGCAGCTTGCCGCGGATATGTTCTCTGCTCCCGGGCCGGAATGTGTTGCATTTACGATGAATTGTACCATGGCTCTTAACATGGTTATTAAAGGTGTTTTGAAGCCAGGTGACCATGTGGTAACCTCAAATTTGGAGCACAACGCAGTCATGCGGCCGCTTCAGGCTCTGGCAGACCAAAATATAACATTTACGCAGGCACAGGTTGTACCTGGGGATAATGATGCGACAGTAGATCATTTTCGCCAAGCATTGCAACCCAACACAAAGCTGATTGTTTGCACGCACGCCTCAAATGTTTGGGGAATTCGCTTGCCTGTTGAGCGTATTGCTGCACTTGGCAAGGAATACGAAATCTGCACAGCAGTAGATTGTGCGCAAAGCGGTGGCGTGCTGCCTATAAACCTAAATGATAGTGCAATTGATTACCTTTGCATGGCCGGCCACAAAGGGCTCTATGGCCCCATGGGAACCGGAATGCTGATTGCCAAGTGCGGCTCACTGCCCAAAACAATTCTGGAGGGTGGAACCGGTACAACGTCGTTTTCATTCCTGCAGCCGGATCAAATGCCGGAGCAGGCGGAAAGCGGTACGCCGAATCTACCGGGAATTGCAGGGCTTAGAGCCGGTATGGAATTTGTACGCATGAAAACAGAAAAAGTCATATTTACGCACGAAATGCGCCTTGTGCAGCAGTTATACGATGGTCTGGCTAAAATGAACGGTGCGCACCTTTACACGCAGCGGCCGGAAGAAGCCTATTTTGCACCGGTTCTCTCCTTTAATCTGAAGGGAATGTCGAGCGAGCAGGTAGCTGGTAAGTTAGATAACGCCGGAATAGCGGTACGGCCCGGTTTGCATTGCGCACCTGCAGCACATCAATTTATGGGTACGTTGGAACAGGGAACTGTGCGCGTATCACCCTCTGCTTTTAATAATAGGAATGAAATCGAACGGTTTCTGATGGTAATTCGCAAAATCAAAGCGGAATCCTAAATTAAATTGTTGCATATTGCTGTATATATGGTAAAATAAATAAAAAGAGGCTAGAGTTGCGGGTAATTTACTGCGAGTCTGCTACGGAGAGGAAAAACATGGAGCTTCTCATAAATGGTTGGGGTAATGTTATCGGCTTGGTTAAGTCGTTTCAAATAACGGATGCTCTGGATGTCATTGCGGTATCCTTTATCATATATAGTGGTATTAAGCTGGTTCGCGAAACACGGGCCGAGCAGCTGGTTAAAGGTTTGATGATTCTGCTGCTGGTATGGGGCGTGTCCTACTACCTGAACCTGCACATGGTTGGCGCTCTGCTGAACTATTTCTTTCAGTTCAGCGTGTTTGCGTTGCTGGTTGTGTTTCAGCCGGAGTTGCGCCGCGCTTTGGAGCAGCTAGGCCGGAGCGGGATTGGCAGCAGTGCCAAAGGCTGGTTATTTACCGGCGTAAAAGATGAATCGGACCTTCACCAGAAGCTCACCCGTGGAATTAATGCAACGGTTGAGGCTACTGTTGTTCTGCAAAAGCAGAAAATGGGAGCCTTGATTGTGTTTGAACGCCAGACAAAGCTGGGGGACATTGCAGACACGGGTACAGTTATTAACGCAGACGCATCTGCCCAGATAATCGGCAATATTTTCTTTAACAAAGCACCTTTGCACGATGGTGCTATGATTATACGTGACGGCATGGTGTACGCAGCTGGCTGTATACTCCCTCTGACCAAAAGCGACAAGGTCAGCTTGGATTTGGGTACGCGGCACCGTGCCGCTATTGGTATTAGTGAAAACTCCGACGCAGTGGTTGTGGTAGTCTCAGAAGAAACGGGGCAAATTTCTATTGCAGTAAATGGGGTATTAACCCGCAACTATACCCGAGAGACTCTCAGAAGTGAATTGCAAATTTTAATTATTCCGGAGCAGGAATCCAGTGAAAAGCGGTCCCGCAAGATTCCTTCCATTAGGAGGGCAAAGAAAGATGAAGAATAAAAAGCTGGATACTTCCGTTCTGTTTTATAATGACCGCTTTGTAATGGTCTTCTCCGTTTTTACGGCAATTGTGCTGTGGTTTATTATGGCGACTGTCAATACACAGGAGCGGCCTCGGATTATTTACGATGTGCCGGTTACCATTAAGCTGTCAGATGCGAGTCAGGAACAAGGGCTCAAAGTATTTGATCAAACTGTTAAAACAGCAAAGGTATCCATTCGTGGCAACAGCATCGTTGTCAATCGCATCAAGCCCGAAAACATTCAGGTAGTTGCTTCTTTGGCATCCTCTATTACTCAGCCAAATAACTATACGCTGCCTTTAACCGCGCAAAAGGTAGGTTCTTTGGCAGATTACGAGATTGTTTCGGTTGAGCCAAGCTCGATTATTGCCAATGTGGATGTGTATAAGGAAGTAACCTTCCCCGTGCAAGATAATATTACCTTTAAAGCAGACCCCAATTATTTTGTTAGCCCACCTTCTTTCTCAGAGGATACAGTGGTTATCTCTGGCCCGGAAAGTGAGATTGCTAAGATTAAAAAGGTATCTGCGGAATACGAGGTAAAAGAGACCCTAACGAAAAATAAAAGCTTTACTACCGATTTGGTGCTGTATAATGCGTATGGTGAAAAGCTTTCAACCGATAAGCTGACGATGAGCAATAAGTCTGTAGATGTGAATATCACGGTATTGGCAAGAAAAGTGGTAAAGCTGTCACCAGCCTTCACTGGCAAGCCTGTGGGACTAGCCCTCTCCTCTGCTGTACAGAAGATTACACCGGAGACCATTGAGGTTGCAGGGCCGGAGGACGTTCTTGCAAACCTGAATGAGCTAAGCCTGGAAGCGATCGATTTTTCGAAGCTTTCCATTAATAATCAAAATCTTCAGGTAGATATTACTCTCCCACCTGGCTGCAAAAATTTAAGTAATGTGTACACAGCTACCGTTAGCTTGAATTTTAATGGATTTAAGAGCAAGAAGCTTAGTGTAACAGATTTTCAAGTGAAAAACTTGGCGGCAAGCAAATCAGCTCAGGTATTTACAAAGAGCCTAGAGATGACCTTAATTGGGCCAGCCAAACAAATTGATGCTATTACAGCAGCCGATGTATTTGCTCAAATTGATTTAGCAGGTAAAGACAGCTTTACCGGTCACTCTGAGTTTCCCGTTACGCTAGTAACGAAAAACAATACGAGCATTTGGGCTTTTGGCGAGTACAAAGCGAACGTAAGTGTAACCGAAAAAGCTAGTTAAATCTGAAACACGGAATATATTTATAAGAAAAGGGATGCGTTACCGCATCCCTTTTGGTAATTTTTGTATTTTCAAGAAATCACAGGTATGTAACTTGACATAATCTGGTAGGAGAAATATAATAAATGTAATTGCTGTATTTTCCTCTTTTTTGATGGAAAATGCCAGTAAATATTATTTTGTGGGAGGAATTGGATTGAAAAAAAGATTGGGGTCATTTTTTCTGGTTTTCGCGATGTTGATGACGCTGATAATCCCAGCGTATGCAGATACATACACAACCGATTTTATGATCAGCTCTACCTTTGCTCAGATGAAAAAGGGAGATACCATGCAATTGCGGGTATACAGCGGCACAACAGAAGTGACGCAGGCCACTTGGTCTTCCAGTAACCCATCTGTAGTGCAGGTTAGCAGCACAGGAACGGTAACTGCGCTTGCAGTAGGCCAAGCAACGGTTACAGCCACTTCGCCCACTGGGGCAACGGTTAGCTGTTCTGTGAACTGCCTGGTAAACGTTGGTATTCCGGGAATCGATGTTTCGCAGCATCGCGGAGTTATCGACTGGCAGAAGGTGAAGGCAGCGGGCATTCAGTTTGCCATCATTCGTACCGGTTATGGAAACGAAAACTGGGCTAAGCAGACCGATACTCAGTTTGAAGCGAACTATAAAGGTGCAACCGCAAACGGAATTGCAGTAGGTGCATACCATTACAGCTATGCAACCAACGCCACCATGGCAGCTCAGGAGGCAGAGATGTGCCTAAATGCCATTAAGGGGCGCCCCATGCAATACCCGGTTGTTTTCGATGTAGAGGATAAGGTACATAATTCGCTTTCTGCTGCGCAGATGGGTGAAATTGTAAATGCGTTCTGCAGCAGAATTCAGCAGGCAGGCTACAAAACAGCGGTTTACAGCTATGTGAACTTTTACAACGCACGCCTTACCAGCCCTCTTGTAACTCAGTACGATACGTGGATTGCCCATTGGGGAGTAAGCCAGCCTAACTTTAACCGCCCCTATACAATGTGGCAGTACAGTGCGCAGAACGTACCCGGCGTGAACGGCCTTTGCGACATGAATTACAGCTATGTAGATTATGCCGGCACAGCCTCTCAGCAGCCGACGAAGCCAACTGACCCGAGTGTGTTTGCGAGCAGCGCATTAAACTCATATGCGTTTACAGAGCAAAGCCAGGATTACTTCTATCGAATCACAACGGCAGATGCTGCGGCACCTGTAGCTACGTCTTCTGACCCGAATGTGGCTGAGGTTCGATTCTCGCAGCAGTCTTCTGACGGCTACATTTTCCATGTAATCCAAAAGGGTGAGGGTCAGGCGACCATTACAACAACCTCTTCTGTTACCGGGGCATCTACGTCCTTTACCGTAACGGGTAATGCTTTACCGAAAATCGTGTATTTTACCGATTTAGGTACAAACTTTAGCTTGCAGAAGGGTCAAACCTATTCTCTGCGTGTAATGCCTACCGTTATTACCAGTAATGTAAAATTCTTGATTGGTAATCCATCTGTTATAACGGGTGGAACGGTTCAGTCCACCACAGGTGGCTGGAGCTACCCCATCACTGCAGTGAACAGTGGCAGTACCCCCATTTATGCGCAGGTTGGCAACCGTGCACCGGTTCTGGTTGCAACTGTAACGGTTTCCTAATACAATTATAACAAGTTGAAACCCGACCGGCTCACAAAGGCCGGTCGGGTTTTTATATGCGTTGTAGTGAAATGAGTCTCTATTTCAATTTTCAATGTGATTTGTAAGTCTTTTATATTGTTGAGAATCACGCCCAATAAATGGTTTAATAAAATTTCAAAATAGAAAATAGGTTGGTGAGAAAATGGAATATATCCTCATTGGTATTATTATTGTTTTAATTATATTGCTATTATTGAGCAGAAAGAAATCGTCTGCGCTGGATAAACTCCCATACCAATATAAAAAAAGAACATATTTCTTTACCAAGAATGAACTCAAGTTCTATCGTGACTTGGTAAAAGAAACGGCAGACCTTAATGTTGTGTTGTTTTCAAAGGTTCGTCTTGCGGATCTTATTGAGCCAAAGGAAAAGGGGGAGAAATGGCATTCTCAATTTAACCGTATTAAATCCAAACATGTTGATTTTGTGATTTGTGAACCGATAAGCATTAAGCCAATACTGGTTATTGAGTTGGATGATAGCAGCCACGACAGAGCAGATAGGCAAGAGCGAGATTCCTTTGTGGACAAGGCACTTGCTCAAGCAGAAATACCAATCATACATACCAAAAACAGTTCTGGTATAAGGGAAAAAATCAACTCAGCCATTTAAAAAGATGCATAGGGGAGAGGTACAGAGACAAGGGGATAAAGACGCAAAAAACCCACCTGAAAACAGGTGGGTTTTGTTATGGTGGACGATATAGGACTTGAACCTATGACCCTTCGCACGTCAAGCGAGATTATCCGGATTGTGTTCGGCTGAAAATTGAAAAAGGGAAGAGGAAAGATAACTGTCCAGCTTATCCACGTTCTTCGATTTCATCAGTTCATCAAGGTGTGTATAAACGGAGATTGTTGTTTTAATATTACTATGACCGAGTAACTTTGCGGCGGTTAAATAATCAACTTCTGACAGATACAACAACGTTGCGTAAGTGTGCCGCAGGTAATGAGCAGTAATTTCTTTTATATTAGTAGTTTCTGCTCCCGGAGCTTTGCACAAAGTTGTAATGTAGCTCTCCCACATACGCCGCCAACTTATAAGGGTGTGCATCTCACCGTTAGTACGGGGACAAACATACTTTGACCGGGTAGCCGCTTTTGCATCTTGCAATATCAACGCAAGGTCAAGTGTAATATCAACCAGCCGTCCCATTGATGTTTTTGTACCGGACTTTATCTCAAAGCGATTGCCGCCTTTGCATTCTGCGCTCTTGGTGACGTTAATTTTTAACCCGTCAATGTCAATATCGTCCCAAGTCAACGGGATAAGCTCACCTCGCCGTAAACCTGCCAGCATCATCACCAGAGCACCCACACGAGCACGGTGTGGCGTGGAGATAATCAACCCTTGCTCAGTTGCCGTCAACGCTCTACGGTAACGGCGGGGAGCATAGCGGGATACCTCACGTCCCCGGGCAGGATTTTTGTTAATTAACTCTAAATCCATTGCATACTCAAAGATACGGTTTGCGGTACTGCGTACATCAACCAACGTTTGCCGTGATGATGGTCTACCTGTATTTGGATTACAATCCGTCAGAGCGTCCAGCAGGGCATCTATATCCATAGGCTTTATGCTCTCTACGTCCATAGTGCCAATATACCGCAGTAGATGGTTTATGTAGCAACGCAGGTTTTTAAATTGGGAGAAGCTAACCTTGTTTTTACGAGTCTTAAGCCAGAGAGCCGCCAGAGATTCAAAGGTCATTCAATACCCACCTTACGTTATAATAACTGTAGTCATATTTCCCACTACGGCGAGTATCAAAAAGCATTAATACATTAGAGTTATAAAGATTCCTTGCAACAATGGCAGAAACAACTCCCAAAAGCTCGCCATCGACAGAAAGTAATACAACATAGCGGAATTTTTCAGAACCGTGTAAGCAACGAACACTAATATAACCACCATCAAAAAGGACTTGCAAAACCTGATAGACATTATACTTTTTCATGTTCTTCCACATTTTCAATCTCTCCAATCGCTTCCAGTATTTTTTTCGTATTGCTTGCGGCGGTCTCATCTGCTTCACCCTCCGAAAAATACTTAAACCAGATATTAACACCCTCTGGTCTATATTCCTGCGTTTCAACGGCATCATAGTCGCTATCGTAAATCTTGGTTTTAGGTTTTCTGACAAGGCCATGACCACCCGCATAGTAAAAAGAACCGAATATTTTTCGAAAATCCTTTGTAACATACTTTGTAATGTAGCGGGATACTCGTTCTTTCTGGTCATCAAGAGCAATAGCCGTACTATAACCAAGTGACCATTGAGGCATGTTGTAAATGGTCTGTCCTGCTTTGGTTGTATGTCCAGAGTCAATCATTTCAAAATTCCCGGAAAGCAAACCGTGCATATGTATTGCACCTTTCTTGTGATACTCCGGGATAACCAGATACCGAGCGTTATTTCTCTTCACACGATTATTTAAAAAATATTTGAGCTTCTTGCTAACTTCTTGCGGATTAAATCTGTCAATCAAATCCGGGTCTAAAGTCCATGTAACAAAATAATCAAAATCATTGCACATAGCAATGTCGAAAATCTTTTCTTTTGCACGTTTCACATTATCAGCCCTTACTTCATTATCCATATTTTTTGGTTTAGAAATGGGTTCAGGAGGGTCTACACGTTCCATGTATTCATCAATTTTAAATATTGGTTTTGAGCAAACCGTTATTTTACGCTCCCCATTGGGATAGATTCGCTCTTTCGTATTCGCAAAGACCTCCCTTGCCATTGTCACAGTAGGCAAGTAAATCATTGCTTATTCTCCTAGTGACTGTAATTTGAGGCTATTATCAAGTAATAGCCACCCAACCCCACCCGCTACCGGGCGGGGGCTTCGGTGCCGCCCAAGGGCGGAGCCCCGGAAAGCCCCCTTACTTACCTTTCCGCATACGCTCTAGCTTACGGCTGGGCTTTGTCACTGCTTCGGGGTTTGCGGGCTGGTTGCACTGTAATGCCAAGATTTCTGTCGAGGAAAGCATATCTCCATCTTTAACCGACTTTTGCAGATTTCCAACACAAGCCAATGTATCATAGGCATTATAATCTGCATCAGTTACAAACCATGCACGACGTGCAAGAGGTGCTATAAGTTGCACATTTGTTGCGTTTTCCATCTCCCATGCATCGTATACGTTTTGCCGCTGAAATCTCCAAAGTTTATTACAATCGATAACCGCAGAGGTTACTTGCCGTAGAAGAGCGTCAACGTGTCCAAATCGTTGTGCAGTATAAAACAGCGAGATATGATAATGTCGGCAAGTAAGCAATGTATTGAGAAACAAAGGGTCTATGTTCGTTTTAAAATTGCGTGAGTTCATTTGAACGCTGAATTCATCCCCAAGGACAAGCGTAACCGTAAGAGTGTCATTAATATCATCCAATTCAGCACTATTTTCCGCATGATAAATGATTTGCCCTAAAGATGTAAATTGCTCATATGGAATATTTAAATTTACATTGGACAAAACACGTACCTGCTGTGTAACAAATTTATTGCGGCGAGAGCACCAGACCATTTTTCCATCATATTTTTTAAAATCTGAAACAACTCTATGAACAACAGAAAGTGTCTTGCCCTTACCAAATAAACCAACATAAGCGAGAAGCTCTCCAGTCTGGCAAAGGTTATAACGTTTCTCACGGAAATATGAAATAATATCCTTAACTCCACATGAAACCACCTTAACAGGATGAAAAACAGCGCACCGGAATACAGGGAACATCACAAAGCAAAAACCAAGTGCTATTAGTATAAAAAGCCCCATTTTTAAACCCTCCGGATAAAAGCAAAAAATCCGGTGAGAATCGATGTGAACGACCGGAATACAGCAAGCACCAAAAGCAAACCAACAAAAACAGAGAGCAAATAGGGGATAAGTTCCGCTAAGTTTGTGGGCGGTACAACGTCAATGCCCACAATACCAAAAAATTCGAGGATTGTCTGATTCATCAGCGAAAACTCCTTTCAAAGAACCAGAAAATAAAGCCGCCAAGTAGCATCAAAACAAGAATCAACAGCAAGCCATCTGTTACAGAATAATCGGTGAAAGGTACAGTCAAAAAATCCTGTACAGGAACAGAAGAAATTTCTTCTATTGGTAAAGTAGAGGAAACCTCCGAAACAGTACTAGTAACGTCCATCATTTACCCTCCAAAACGCCAAATATAAACCAAAGTACGATGCCAGCAACAACCGAAAAAAGAAATACAGACCAGAGAGAAAAGGTAAAGCCATAGGCATTAATCGGAATGTTTAATACATCATAAGTGAACTTAAAAACAGCGGCGAAAAGTTCCATTGTGTCCTCCTATCGCTTTATAAGCACACGAATCAAGCCTGCCGCAATAACAGCCGCCATGCCTAAAATAATCAGAGAAGTAAACTCTTTAGGCAAATAAGGGAATATAGCGGCAAGAAAAGCAGTAAAGCCAGCAAACAACGGCGGCAATTGCTCAAAAATAGATAGGAGGCTTTTAACTAAACCGCCAATACCATCTACAATCACACTCAAAAGAGCAGTTAAAGCACCAAAAATTGCCCCAAGTATAGCACCAAGAAAGTCTGCAATACCCTTAAAAACCTTACCAAGCATCTCGCCAATTACCGACCAGCTACCACCGCCATTATCTTCGCCGGGAGTGCTGCTAGAACTATTTCCACCAGACGAATTACCGTCTGGAGACCAATACTTATACTCCGTCGTAATCGCACCTTTATTGACCGTGATACCATCATCACCATAGACTACGACAGCAGTGCTGCCATCCTCCAAAGTGAGATTATATGTACGGTCACCATAGTCATAAGTCCAATTTGTGATGTTATAAGTGGTATTAGTGCTATAATCATGCAACGTTGTCACATCGCCGTTAATAACATTGCTATTATCAATATAGTTTGGATTGTCACCGGGTGTAGCTAAAGTACCATCATATCCAGATGGACGAGTGCCGTAATCTTCCGCACCAGCTAGTGCATAATCGTCTGCCACTATATCAACAAAGCAAGCACCCTGAAAAGATTGTGAAGTTTTATTAATATGAAAAGCTGTATAAAAACAATAGACTTGATTCGCATCAAAATATAAGGAATCTGTAATGTGCATACCATTATCAGTAGGGTATAATGCTAAATCATTAAAAACTACAGTACCGTTAGGTTTGTTTTTGTATATACGATTAGTTAATGAGCCATTAGAGCCGAAAGTTAAATTAGGTGCAAAAGATAAAATATACTTACCTGAAACTGGCACTGTAAAATAAAAAGAATAATTAAAAGTATGATCACCGGTTGAACCAGAAACATATCTTAAAAGCAAAACCTGTTCTTTAGTAACAGATACATGAGTTTCTTCTGTAGGATAAGAGTGCACAAGGTCAAAATCTTCTTGATAAACATCAGATAGAGTATTTGCATTATCAGTTCCACGAGTAGCAGGCCAAGCGCGGAAAACATCAGATTTTGAAATGGTTGTTTTACGCAAACTCGAAACATACCTATCGTACTCGTCTTTGCTAGTGAATCGGCTTGCACCACCACCAGAAGCACCGCCACCATTACCAACATGCTCCGAATCTTTATTTTTATTTATCCAGTCATAAATGGAGACATAGCCGCCCATACGGCTAGGCTGGGAAGATTCAGCGGCAAGGGCTACCGAGCCAGAGAGCGCAAAGCAGAGAGAAAGAAAGAGAGCAAGGAAACGGCGCATACTGTCACCACCTTTTTAATTTACGGTTAAATGCCGCATAGAGAGCCACAGCCATGGCAAACAAGATAAAATATAGAAAAAACGAAAGAGCCGGGACGCTTTGAATAACCGCTAATGTGTGCGTAAAAAGGCTCATGCAAGAAAAATAGAAATCAAACATATTACACCCCATTAATCAAACCAGATAATCAAGCGAGCAAAACAAAGCATAATAAAATTGAGGTAAAGAAAAAACCGACAGAATTTTTCATTATCCAATCAATAACCCCCCCAAAAAAAGAAATAGGGGACGGAGCTTTTGCCCCGCCCCCGGCTTTGGAACGCTGGATTTATTTTGCTGTCTTTTTGGCCTTGCGGAAAATAGTAAAACCAACACCTGCAACACTTGCACAGACCGAGAACAGCAGAACCGGATTACCAAGAATCATAGTAAACACAGCACCAACAACCGTTGTTACGTCTGCAATTCCTCCAACAATAGCTTCCATAGTTCAGACCCCTTTCTAAAATAGATTAATAATGTAAAGGCTTATTTTGCCGGGGATACAATGTCAAAATCATTAACGCGACCGTATTTGTTATAATACAGTTCAATATCAGAGCCAACGGGGATTTGAGCGACCATTTCAGGCTTCAAGCTAATTGCTTCGGCTATATCGCCCTCTGTGCCTTTCATAGATTCGTCAGCCGGATACACAACAAAGATTTTTCCAAAGGTGATAACTTCTCCGGTCTTTTTGTCTGTAAAACTTCCTACACGTTTTCCAATTACGTTCATTGCCATTTCATGCACCCCTTTCTTTGTAATAATGATTCCTAATTGAACGAAACTTGCTTCCGAGGAAGAAAGTGGTATACATTCTTTTGAATGTATACCAACATTTTACATTTAAACGAATGTAAAGTCAAGACATTTATTCGAATGTAGTATAAAATATTTGCAAAGGGTGGTGATGTAATCTGTATTATTTAGAAAGACTTCGTGAATTACGGGAAAATGCTGATAAAGGACAAAAGGAAATTGCAGAATTTCTCGGTATAACTCAGCAACAATATAGCTTGTATGAAACAGGTACAAGACATATTAAAGTAGAACATTTAGTAGCTTTAGCAGAATACTATAAGGTAACTACAGATTACATACTTGGTATTTCTAATAAGAAAAGGCCGTGCTCTTAAGCACGGCCTTTCTTTCATTTTGAACTTAGTACATCATCTCGACCAACGCCCCAGCTTGCAGGTGAGCCGCCCCCACCCTTAATAGAATCATCCGATTTAGCAGATACATTAATGAAAATTAAAAAGCAAACCAATGCCAAGACAATAAAAAAGATAATTGATTTCCGCATTTTCATACATCCCCTTTCCCCAAAAACAGATATATGTCTTATTTTCCATTATTTTACAATATAATATATAATAATACAATACATTCTTATAAAAAAGCCCCGGCTAATTGCCGGGGCTTAGCGTGATTGAGCACCGCCAACGGCTACGCCGGGCGGGTGCAGATACGTGCCAGCAGGTGCAGACACTCCCGTGTGCGTGAGTGCCTACGGTAGCGGCATCATCCATCGGGGCGCACCTACCGAGTTTACTGGACAGACGGACAGGGGGAGTTCAGCGGTACAACTGCAAGGCATCAGGACGCAAAAAACCCACCTGAAAACAGGTGGGTTTCTTTACGTAATATTCGTTGGTGGACGATATAGGACTTGAACCTATGACCCTTCGCACGTCAAGCGAATGCTCTAGCCAGCTGAGCTAATCGTCCATATTATAGTTGCTGTGCTTTTCGAATGCTTGGTTATTATATCTTATTTTAATTTAAAAATCAACCCCTAAATTCAAGATTTTTTGTTTTTTATGGTTAGAATTTTGAAAAAAATGTAAATTAAAAGAAAATTTTATAATTTTAAATAATTATACCAAGATATTTAAGACTTCTGCCGATATACGTAATGAGAGTTTCTGATTCTTCAGCAATCGTCAAACTCAAGGAGGATACAGAGTGGATATTTCAACAATTATTGGAGTAGTGATAGCATTTGGCTCTATTATTGGGGGCTATTTGCTGGAACACGGCGTTCTAAGCGCTTTGGTTATGCCATCCCCCTTTCTTATCGTTGTTGGCGGTACGTGGGGAGCAATTATTCTTTCCTTTGGATTAGGGGAGATTGGAGCAGCGTTTAAGTTTTTTCTCAATACTGTCTTTACAAAAAATGCACCAAATCCAGAAAAGCTGATTCAGAAAATGTCCGAAATGGCAGATGCCTGCCGTAAGGAGGGTCTGCTCAAACTGCAAACCATGCTGGATGATTCCGACATTAGCGATGACAGCTTTCTGCCACTCAAAGAGGGCATGATTCTAACGCTGGACATGAAGCCGGCAGAAGAAATCGCAGCCACTATGGAAGCAGATATGGAAACCTACATGGTAAAAAAGAACATGGAAATTGAAGTGTTTATTGCTGCGGGTGGTTTTTCACCAACACTGGGTATTATTGGTACCGTTATGGGTTTGATTCAGGTGCTTTCGAATATGACGGACGCAGCTGCGCTGATGGCCTCTATTGCGGTAGCGTTCCTGGCAACCTTGTATGGTATTTTGTTTGCAAACCTTTTTTACTTTCCGATGGCGAATCGAATGAAAGCAGACTTAAAGCGCCAAAAGGTATACCGTGAGATGATGATTGAAGGCATGTGCCTGATTGCCAGCGGTAAATCTGCAAGAGACGTAGAAAATCAGTTGTCCCTTTACTATCATGTGTTCAAAAATGGCCATAAGAAGTATAAAGAGGGCATCAATAACTAATTGCATGGAGAATAAACTGCTATGGCGAGAAGAAAAAGAAGTGGTGAGGCGGAAGCCCCAGAAAATCATGAAAGATGGCTACTCACCTATTCAGATATGATCACGCTGCTTTTGGCGTTGTTTATGATTCTGTATTCGATGAGTTCTATCGATGCAAAAAAGTTTGCCAAAATGGCGGAGCAAGCCGGGCACCAAATGGGCGCAGTCACTAGCGATGTCACCGCGGGTGGCGGTGGTGGTGGCGGTGGTACAGGCGGTAGCGGGAATGCTGCCGGGGCTGGCAGTGGAGTGGAAACAAATGCTGGTAATCTTACCAATAAGATGGATGCCTTGGATGAGGTATACTCCATTTTACAGTCTTATGTAGAAAAGAATCATCTTGAGGACCAAATTGGCTTGGTGAATACGAATACATATGTCAAAATTCACCTGAAGGATAAGATGATGTTTGTTCCAGATAGCTCCCGAATGCTGCCCGAAAGTGAACCAGTGCTCAAAGAAGTGTCGGATGCGATTTCAAAAGTGTATGACCGTGTAGACCACATTACGTTTAGTGGACATACAGCAGACGTAGGGCCGCATACGTTGTCTGGCGACCAAACCTCTTGGCGGCTTTCTACGGAGCGCGCCGTCACAGTGGTTACCCGAATGATTGGTTACGGAATGAAGCAAGATAAAATCTCAATTGAAGGCTACGCCCATTTTTCACCGGTTGCAAACAATAACAATGAAGAGGGTAGAGCCAAAAACCGGCGTGTGGAAATTACTATCTTGAAAAACCCGCCGATTATACCGGCAGATATATCAAAACCGGCTCCGGATGCTGCTTCTTCCTCAACACCACAAGCCAGCGGACAAACGGAATCCAGCAAAGCAGCGCACTAAAGTACAATATGTTCGAAAGGTTAACAGGCCGCCGTTACAGGCGGCTTGATTTTTTCTATTTACCTGCGCAAAAGGCAGAATCCGCCGGCTTGGCTTGAATTCTAACCGCAAAATGGTATAATAGGAAAAAGATACTGACATACTGAAGTCAAAACCGCCTTTGTTTTGGCGGCTGCGCTTTTTGGGAAGATTTTGAAAAAAAGCATACTGAAATTGTTAAAGGGATGGATTCTATGGAAAAAAAGACATTTTATATTACTACTCCAATTTATTACCCCTCTGGGCAGCCGCATATTGGGCACAGCTATTGCACCGTTGCCAGTGACGCAATTGCCCGTTACAAACGGCTGCAGGGCTTTGATGTAATGTTCTTAACCGGCACGGATGAGCACGGCCAAAAAATTGAGAACAATGCAAAAAAAGAGGGCATTACTCCCAAGGCATATGTTGATAAAATTGTAGAAGGCTTTCAAGATCTTTGGAAGCTTTTGGATATTAGCAACGACCGCTTTATTCGTACAACAGACGATTACCATGAAAAAGCCGTTCAAAAGATTTTCCGTGCTCTTTATGATAAGGGCGAAATTTACAAAGGAAAATATGAGGGCTGGTACTGCACGCCCTGTGAGGCATTTTGGACGGAAACTCAGCTAAAAGATGGCAAATGCCCCGACTGCGGTCGTGAGGTAAAGTGGGCAGAGGAGGAAGCGTATTTCTTCCGTCTTTCAAACTATGCAGACAAGCTCTTAAAGCTGTATGAAGAGCAGCCGGATTTTATTCAGCCGGAAAGCCGTAAGAACGAAATGATTCAGTTTATTAAAAACGGCCTGAATGACCTTTGTGTTTCTCGTACCAGTTTTTCTTGGGGAATTCCAGTGGACTTTGACCCGAAGCATGTTGTGTATGTTTGGCTGGATGCACTGACCAACTATATTACTGCTATGGGTTATGGCTCCGAGGATGAAGCAGATTACCGCAAGTATTGGCCTGCAGATGTTCATTTTGTGGGCAAAGAAATCGTTCGTTTTCACACCATCATTTGGCCTGCCATTTTAATGGCGCTTGACTTACCCTTGCCGAAGCAGGTATATGGCCACGGCTGGTTGCTGTTTGGCGATGGCAGTAAAATGAGCAAAAGCAAGGGCAACGTGGTTGATCCCGTTGTTTTGTGCGACCGATATGGTGTGGATGCCATCCGTTACTTCTTGCTGCGTGAAATTCCGTTCGGTGCAGACGGTAACTTTACCAATGAGGCTCTCATCAGCCGTATTAATTCTGATTTGGCGAACGATTTGGGGAACCTCGTTTCCCGCACAACCGCCATGGTTGGCAAATACTTTGATGGTGTAATCCCCGCGGAGCAGGAGAAAGCTCCTGTGGATGAGGAACTGGAGCAGGCAGTTATTACCCTGCGTGAAAAGTGCGACAAGGCAATTGATTCCTACCAGTTCTCGAACGCACTTACAGAGATTTGGAAGGTAATTTCTCGCACCAACAAATATATCGATGAAACGGCGCCTTGGGTTCTAGGAAAAGACGAAAGCCAAAAAGCAAGGCTGGCATCCGTCATGTACCACCTGTGCGAAGCGTTGCGTGTCATTTCCATCCTCGTTACTCCCTTTGTGCCAAATACCGCTCCCAAAATTCAGGAGCAGCTAGGTGTTGGGCAAGAGGTGTTGGGCTATGAGAATGCCGCCACATGGGGTCTTCTTCCGGCAAATGCGGTCATTCAAAAGGGTGAGACTTTGTTCCCCCGTATTGATGTGGAGAAGGAAATTGAGGAGCTCAACAAGCTGATTCCCTCTACTGTTCCGGCACAGGAAGAAGCAAAAGAAGAACCGAAGGAAGAGAAAAAAGAACTTCCCGAGGGGCTTGCACAGATTACCATTGATGATTTTATGAAGGTAGAGCTGGTCGTTGCGAAGGTGCTTCATTGCGAGCCCGTCAAACGTGCAAAAAAGCTTTTGAAATTTACTCTGGATGATGGCGTGGGCGAGCGTACCGTTGTTTCTGGCATCGCAAAATGGTACAAGCCGGAAGATTTAATTGGCCATAGCATCGTTCTGGTTAAGAATTTAAAGCCAGTAGTGTTGTGCGGCGTAGAAAGCCAAGGAATGATACTTTCTGCGGACTGTGGGGAAGATAACGTTCGAGTATTGCTGATGGATGGTATTCCCGCAGGCTCTAGCATTCATTAAAGGATAGATGAAATTGGAACGATTAATATTTGATTCTCATGCTCATTATGACGACGAAGCGTTTACGGATGACCGTGACGAGCTTCTGCATCGCCTTCCAGAACAAGGCGTGTGCAATATAGTCTGTATGGGTGCAGATTACGACGGATGCAGGGGAGCGCTTGAGCTTGCTTCCCGGTACTCCTATATTTATGCGGCGGTGGGAATCCACCCGGAAAATGCGGCGGGTCTTCCACAGGACTACCTCAACCAACTTGAAGAATGGGCAGAAAATCCAAAGGTAGTTGCCATTGGAGAAATCGGTCTGGATTACCACTACGAGGATATGGCACCGCGTGAGTTGCAGCGAAAGGTTTTTGAAGACCAGATTTTGCTGGCAAAGCGCAGGAATCTGCCCATTGTAGTGCATGACCGTGAAGCACATGGTGATATGCTGGAGATATTGAGTCGGCACAGGCCCAGAGGCGTAGTGCATTGTTTTTCCGGCAGTGTAGAAATGATGCGAGAAGTGGTAAAACTGGGCATGTACATCGGCCTTGGCGGCGTTGTCACATTCAAAAATGCTCGCGTAGCTGTTGAAGTGGCTCGCGAAGTCCCATTAAATCGCCTATTAACAGAAACGGATGCGCCATACCTGGCGCCGGAGCCATTCCGTGGGAAGCGCTGTGATTCCTCTATGATTCAATATGTTGCACAGCGTATTGCCGAGATTCGTGGAATCACGGCGGAGGAAGTGTTGCTGGCTGGCCGCCGTAATGCAGAAGAACTGTTTAACATCATCTCTGAGGGGTAATGCAATTTGACAATCACCTATGTAGTAGAAGAAGACCATTTATATGTTAATATGACCAACCGCTGTCCCAATGCCTGCGATTTTTGCGTTCGCTCTTTAAACGAGCGGAAAGAGGGCGAGGCAGACCTTTGGCTGGAGCGTGAGCCCACCAAAGAAGAGGTTTTGGAACAATTAAAAAGCAAAGATTTAGACAGCTACCGAGAACTGGTGTTTTGCGGTTATGGCGAACCTACCTGCCGTTTTGATGACTTGGTCTGGCTGTGCCAGCAGGTGCGGCAGATTAGCTGTGTTAACATACGGTTAAATACAAACGGACTCTCCGACTTGATCAATGGGCGCTCTACCGCACCCGAGCTTGACGGACTTTTGGACAGTGTTTCCATTAGCCTGAATGCTGCTACGCCGGAGAAGTACCATGAAATATGCCGGTCAAAATATGGGCTGGAGGCGTTGCCGGCCATATTAAAGTTTACCAAAACCGTAGGTATGTATGTTCCGAAGGTGTATATGACTGTGGTAGATAATATGCCTCATGAAGAAATCTTAGCCTGCGAAAAGCTGTGCAAAGAAACGGGGGCTACTTTCCGTGTTCGCCAGTTTTTAGATCATCAGTCTTATGTAGAGAAATAAAAGATGCGCCTCCTCGGCTCGAACCGAAGAGGCGCATCTTTTCTAATGATTTGTTGATAGAAATCCAAAATGTTCGAATTAGTATCATTATCAACGAAAAAAGAATCGGAGGTTTGTAAAATGATGCAAAGCATAGAGAGCCGAAGAAGTATTCGAAAATTTAAAAGAGATGGAATACCCATGGAGCTGCTTGAGCAGGTGCTTTCGGCAGGAATAAAAGCACCCTCCAGTAAAAATAAGCAGCCGTGGCGCTTTGTTGTGCTTGGCGGTAAAGCGAAAAACGAGATGCTCCACTCTTTTGAGGCTGGGCTAGAGCGTGAGCAGGAGGGGAATGTCGCCTTATTAGAAAAGAACCGGAATGCTTTACCAGACGCATGGAATACGTTGAATATTTTAAAACAGGCACCGGTTGTACTTATGGTGCTTAATGCGGAATCGGGAGATCCGTTTGTTTCTATCAGCAAGGAGGAACGGGTTGCGGAGATTGCGAATACGCAGTCAATCGGTGCGGCTATTGAGAATATGATTCTAACTGCACAAGAGCTGGGTCTTGGCTCTCTTTGGGTTTGCAATACCTTTTTTGCATACACTGAGCTTAGCCAGTGGCTTGGCAGCAGTGTTCAGCTTGCTGCTGCGCTTGCCCTTGGCTATGCCGATGAAGCACCCATGCCGCGACCAAGAAGAAAGCTGGAAGATGTAGTGACATATCGTTTGGAAGAATAAGTGCTGATAAAAAATGAAGCCGTCCCTTTTAAAGGGACGGCTTTTTTTGATTATTAATCAGTCTTTTTTCCAAGTCATGAAAAGCTCCTGCTCGCCGGTATCGGAGTTTTTCTGCTCACGCTCCACCGTAAAGCCGTGCTTTGTGTAAAAGTGAACGGTATTTTCACTCTTCTTATACACGTTTACTTCCAAATGTGTATACTTTTCTTGGCACCACTCAATGAGTTTGGTACCAATGCCTTGATTCCAGTTGTCTGCATCTACAAAAAGTGCAGCAATAAAACTATCCTCTAATATGCTGACAAAACCCTTTAAACGGCCATGCTCACCGTAAACAACGGTCTCAGCCATAGAGAGATGTTCGTTGCGAACCGTTCTATATTTGTTCAGCCAATGTTCTCTGGAAATGAACGGGTGTGCCTTTGTAATGGCGTTCATCCAAAGCTGCATTACGGCATCTAACTCGTCTTTATGAAACTCTCTGATCATAAGTATTACTCCAATCTCTCATTTTGTTCTGCCATATTTCCCTAAAACCTGGGAACGGTGAATAAGCGGTACGAATAAAAACGGAAGGATGTTGGTTATATTATACAATTATACACCATTAAAGTTAAATTGAAAAGGTGAAATTGAAAATATTCTATGAAAAAAGCGCACAGTTTCCTCAACTGAGCGCCATTCTCCTTTGAATCAGCTTATCGTTTATTATAAGCATTGAAAGACCAAAAATCAAGTAAAAAATAAATCGATTTACCATGTTTATGTGCTAATCTTGTAAATGGATTTTTTATTAGGATTGTGCATGCTGCATATTGGGGTACACCTTTCTTAGGTAGTCGTCTGTATACTGCTGGTCGAGCCATTGGCTTACCGGGCCGGATGCAGGAATGCCATCCTGCCGCATGCTCTGGCGTTTCACCGCCATGCCCGAAATTGCAATATTTATCACCATAAAAGCCAGAAGAATACGGGTTAAAATAACACCGGTACGGCTGGGGATTTGTTCAATCCAGTTCGTAAGGGAGGGCAAGGTGTGTTTGATAAAAACAAGGCCAAGAATCCCCCAGAACACGGAGTAAGTAAGGTTGGTTCTTCCATGCAGGTTTAAGACAGAATCACTGTACTCCCAAGAGATGGTGCCGAAAAGCTTTTCCTGTAAAAAAGAGCAGACATACTCAAGAGCACCGCCTAAAAACATGCTGCAAAAAAAGATAATCATACTATTGCGGTGGCGTATGCGGTACAGTGCCACAGTAAAGAGTAAAGCCCCGAGCCCATAAACAGGAGTAAAAGGGCCGTACAATAAGCCCTGCCGGCTCTCAAAATAACCAAGCCGAACGTAACACCACAGGGTCTCAACAATATAGCCGATCATGCACCCGCTTAGAAAAATCCAAAATTGTTTGTATCGGTTTAACCCGTGTGCAAAAGAATAGGGGTTTCCCTCCATTATGTAGCCTTTGCGCTGAAGCTTTGTTGTAATCATTGAATGGTTCCCTTTCTTTAGTGTACTTCATTGAGTAGTTTTTTTATGAATGAATTAAGTAAATAATTGGATTATCGCAATAAAATGAATATTGATATGATACCATAATTGAGAAGATTCGGCAAAAAGCAGGCCATTACCAGACCTTAACAGTAGAGTACGAATTGTATTATAGGGTAAATTATGGTATCATAAAAGAATAAAATCCTAGATAAGTTGGGAATGGGAGATGACGGAATGGATGTTTTTGTAGAACAATTACTTCAAAAGAAAAAAGGTCGCAAGGATTATATGATTATTGGTGCCGCCAGTGTCTTTGGGCTAATACTACTGGCGTTGTGTACCCAGGTTCCCTTTCTAATTCCTTTTCTTTTATTAATTGTTGCAGGTGTATTTGCAGGCATTTATTATGTAGCCGCATCCAGAAATTTGGAATTTGAGTACAGTACCACCAACGGAGATTTTACGGTGGATCAAATTACAAACCGTAGCCGTCGCAAGCGGATTTGCGGCTTTGACCTGAAATCCGTAGAGGAGATGGGGCTTTACAACGCCTCCACACTTCAAAACAGAACCTTTGCGAGCCGACTGATGGTTGGTGTAGACGATGAGGGCACGGATGCGTGGTACTTTGTCGTGCATTTGAAGGATGCAGGAAACACTTTGGTTGTGTTTAACCCCAATGAAAGGATGCTGACGGCAATCAAACCGTTTTTGCCCCGGCAGGTATCTGTAAATGCTTACCGTGGGCGTTGATCTGGTTGAGATTCCCCGGGTCGAGCATGCTATGCGCAACCCGCGCTTTTGCCAGCGTATTTTGGGTGCGAGAGAGTACGCCCAGCTTTCGGAGCGTGGATTCCCGGCGGCAAGTGTGGCCGTCAGCTTTTGTGCCAAGGAAGCTTTTTCGAAAGCTCTTGGTACCGGTGTGCGGGGCTTTTTGTTAAGCGAGGTACAGCTTTTGCGTGATGACCTCGGTAAGCCCTTTCTATTCTTGGAGGGAGCTGCCCGCAAAGCGGCTCAAAACATGGTGTTTACAGTCAGTGCTACGCATACCGACCGGTACGCGTCCGTTACAGTCATCGGAGAGGAGCGTCACAGCAATGAAGGTATTCGAAAGCGGTGCCATGCGGGCGCTGGAAGAAAAAGCAGTTCAGGCAGGAACCAGCTACTCCGAGCTTATGGAAAACGCAGGCTTGGCAGCCGCGCAGATACTGAGGGAGAAAGCCGCCGGAGCGCATTTCGTCATACTGTGCGGAAAGGGCAATAACGGGGGCGACGGCTATGTTGCCGCACGGCATTTATCAAGCTGGGGAGCACAGGTATGCGTGGTGCTAATTCAAGGTGAGCCGGAAACCGAATTGGCAAACCAAATGTTTCTTCAAATAAATCGGGAACAAATTCAAGTTCTGGATTGGAAAAAAGAACCGGATGAAATAAAAACGCAAGTGTATGGAGCCGATTATGTACTAGATGCAATGTATGGAATTGGCTTTCGCGGCAGTTTGACAGAGTATCTATTTCCTTTGCTTGATGCAGTAGAAACCTCCGGTGCACACGTATTGGCGTTGGATTTGCCCAGCGGAGTTGCTTGCAATACGGGAGAAGTGCCTGGTCGCTCGATGAAGGCGGCTCAAACCGTGAGCTTTACGGCTCTAAAGCCAGCTCATCTCATTGAGCCGGGAAGAAGCTTTTGCGGAACCGTAACGGTGGTACCCGTGGGTATTTCGAAAGAATGGCTTGATAAAGAAACCGCCTCGTTATTTACCATAGAAGAAAAGGATGCTTCGCTCTTATTCAAACAACGGGAACAGAATACCAATAAGGGCACCTATGGTACTTTGCTTTCTGTTTGTGGCAGCAGGGGGATGGCAGGTGCAGCGATGCTGGCAGCGCGTGCAGCTCTGCGCAGTGGAGTTGGTTTGCTTAATATGGCAATTCCCGCGGAGCTTTATCCGGTTGTGGCCGGTGTGCTCCCCGAGCCTGTTTTTACAATATTGGAACACGAACGCAATGGTGTGATTTGTAAAGAAGATTCTGCTATGTTAAATCAAAGAATGCTGAGTGCTTCAGCAGTGCTCCTTGGCTGCGGAATTGGTACCTCTGCCTTTGCTCGCTCGCTTCTTCGGCGTGTGGCGGCTTGCACCTCCGTACCGCTTGTAATCGATGCAGATGGAATAAATCTCTTGGCTGAGAATATAGATATATTGAAAACAGTCAGAGTGCCGGTCGTACTTACCCCGCATCCGGGGGAGATGGCGCGGCTTCTTCATTCCACAACCGAGCAGGTACAAGCGCACCGTTTGGAATATGCCAAATGCTTTGCACAGGAACATGGCGTAACCCTTGTTCTAAAAGGCTCTGGCACCATTGTAGCCAATGCGGACGGCCGTGTGTTTGTTAACACCACGGGCAACCCGGGCATGGCAAAAGGCGGGAGCGGAGATGTGCTTGCCGGTATAATTGCCTCTTTTATAGCGCAGGGAACCCCGCCTTACTGGGCGGCGGTATTTGGCGTATTTCTGCATGGGCTTGCGGGTGACCGCTGTGCGAAGAGGCTGTCTCAGCGTGGAATGCTTCCGTCTGATATGATTGAGGAGCTGCCCTTACTGTTTTCAGAATTTGAACAATAAGGGTGATTTCATGCGCAAACCGACCCGTCTTCTTGTTATTCTGTTTTGCCTCATTTGTTTGGCAGTTTTGGCGGCGGGGTGTTCCCCGTCACTCACACAACCCGTGGTAAATCCGGTAATGACCTTTGAGTCGAAAGCCAATGTTTCCGTAGGGAAGAGTCAATACATTTGCAAACTGCAATATACCGCTGGGCAGGGCGCACAGCTTACGCTGTTAGAACCGCAGGAGCTTGAGGGCATGACATGGGTGTGGGATCATAAAATCCTTTCCGTTAGCTACCAGGGGTTAACAGTGGCACAGGATAATCTCATGCTCCCGCAGACGGGAATGATACCGATGATTCTTAAATCTTTGGATGCCGCTTCGGTGGATGGCGCGTTAACAACCTCCGGTGATGGGCTATTTTTTGGCAGTGGCGAAAAAAACAATTTCACACTTACAGCGGATCGCCGTACTGGGCGAATCAAGCAATTGGCTATTCCAGAAGAAGAACTGCTGGTGGTGTTTGAACCAATTACCGAGAAATAATAGTACCGCTCTGTGCAAAAACGGTTGTGCCTATTTCTTTAAATAGAAGTAGGAATAAGATAGCACCTGGTTTGCTACCCTATATGTTAGGCTGTGTGATTGATAGCCTAACATATAGGGTGTTTTTATGAACTTCAATCTTTATAGTTTTAACTAGGGACGTTTGAACAGAGACATTGACAAACAAAGATTTTATTGTTATATTTGTACATGCAAATGAGGTGTTGGTATGGATAATAATCTACTTTCAAATTGTTCGGATAGCAAGCTCTATGGCTGCTTATTTTTTTCTACTACAAAGTTGGCGCGTGAGCTAGGCAGGCTTGCAGATGAAGCCTTTAGTAAAACCGGGCTGTCCCCTAGCCATGCCGTTTTGCTCTATATTATTAATTTAAAGAGGGAAGTACAGCAAAAAGAGGTAGGGGAGCTGCTTCATCTAACGCCCTCTACGATAACCCGTTTGGTAGATAAATTAGAGCGAAAGGGTTATGTGAAAAAGCATTCGGAAGGGAAAAATGTTTGCTTGCTGGCAACAGAAGAGGGGTTACAGCAGCAAGAGCAAATTGTTTATTCTTGGAGCCAACTTCAAAACGGCTATCAAGGTGTACTAACGGAAGAAGAAAGCTTGTATTATTTAGAGATGAATGACAAACTTTTGAGAAAGCTAACGGGTGAAAAAAATTAAACCTGAGATTGCTTGATATCAATACGTTAAATAGTATTTAGACTTAAGTATAGATGAAGGGGATTTTTTATGAATATTTTGGTTATTACTGGAAGTCCGCGAAAAGGTGGAAATACAGAAATTATGGCAGATGTGTTTGCACAAGCTGCAAGAACGGCAGGCCACACAGTAATCATAAAAAATCTGAGCCAATTAAAGGTTGCCCCTTGTATTGCCTGTCAATATTGTTTTACTCATGATGGTGAGTGCGTGCAAAAGGATGATATGAATAGCATTTTAAAGGATTTGGATACAGCCGATATGCTGGTCTTGGCATCTCCTATCTATTGGTTTGATATTTCAGCTCAGACGAAGTGTTTTATAGACCGTATGTATGCTTTCGGGAGGAAAGGCTTTCATATTCAATCTATCGCCATGCTGCTGAATTCTGGAGCAGACAATGTGTATGCAGCCGCTGAAGCTCAGCTAAAGGCGATTAGCTCTTACTTAAAATGGGAGATAAAAGGGATTATAAAAGCACCGAATATGACAGAAAAGGGGAGTATACAGAACTCACCTGATTTGCAAAAGGTTCGAGATTTTGCAGTAAGTTTGAAAGAAAGTGTGTGAGTAATGCAACTGATTAGTATGATTTTTCTTGGTCTCATTGTGTTAGAACTGCTTTTTATTGTGTGGGTCGAAATTTTTGCATGGACGAGCAAAGGGCCAAAAATGTTCCCGCACCTTAGTGTTGATTTTATATACAGTACAAAAGAAATGGCGGCTAATCAAGGAATATACAATGCATTTTTGGCTGCGGGGTTAATTTGGTCGTTGCTCATCAAAACAGCACCGTGGAATGCTTACATTGCTTCCTTTTTCTTAGGGTGCGTTATTGTTGCAGGAGTTTTTGGAGCTTTTACATCCAATAAATCTATTTTTTATAAGCAGGCTCTTCCTGCTATTATTGCGATGGTAGTTCTTTGGATTTTTAAATAGCAAATCCAGTATTCTTAATTAAATTAGTAAGTGGTAATACGCCTTTACGAATACTTTTCTTACTGAAAAAGCATAGAAGGAGAATGCAAAAATGCATTCTCCTTCTATGCTTTTTCGTTTTCGTCACTTTTATAATGCTTAAAGGAATGCCTCTGGCCTCATTGTTGCAAGTGTACGGGCTGCTGTAGAGGGTACGATTTTTTTTATGGGCACGTTCAAGTGAGCGTTTGTGCGGATAGTGCGTATTTTTTACTTACAGCGGCTTTTGCTGAATAAGATTTACAAAGCTACCCGCAATTAATGAAAAAACCGATACTATGCTAGTTGGCGTATTTTTGTTACGAATACTCTTTTCGAATCTCACTGTCAATTGTAGGGTAAGCTAATATTATGTAGAGAGGCGCAACCCTTAAAAAGAGATTAAAAAGAAAAATATTTTAAATATTGTATGAAAGTTTTTATAAGAGGCAAAAATAGGATTGGGCCCAAACATTAAATTATTCGGAGCGTGAAAAACGTGAATGTCAGAAGAGGCGAAATTTATTATGCTGATCTCAGCCCAGTAATCGGGTCTGAACAAGGCGGGGTAAGGCCGGTACTGATTGTTCAGAATGATGTCGGTAACCGATTCAGCCCCACCGTAATTGCAGCAGCCATAACCAGCCAAAGGGCAAAGGCCAAATTGCCGACACACATTATGTTGGATGCAGAAACCACAGGATTAGCGAGGGATTCCATTGTGCTTCTCGAACAAATCCGCACCATAGATAAACACAGATTAAAGGAACGTATGGGGCGGCTAGACCATGGGTCAATGTCGCTGATTGATCAGGCGTTGTCTATCAGCTTTGGCTTAGAACCTGAAGCAGAGGTCAGGCAGGCTACATAGAAATGCCTGAAAACATCAACCTGAAGAATATTCTTTACCAATTACGCAAAGAATAAGGAAAATAAAGCGAATAAAAGGAGGTAAAGAAAATGGCATCATTAACCACAAAGGAGCTTTCTGCAATTGAAGACCAGCTTAGCGGAGAAAAACTTTTAATTACAAAACTGAAGGCTTATTCAAAGGGCTGCACAGACCCACAGCTCAAGCAGCAGTACAACGATTTGGCCTGCAAGCATCAGCAGCATTACGATAAGCTTCTCGGATTTTTAAGTTAAAAGGAGAAATGAAAATGGATCAGAATCAAAGCCAGAATCAAACGCAATCCTGCATGCAGGATAAAGAGGTTCTTCAAGACGTACTGTCTTCGCAAAAAGCGATTACCAGTACCTATAATACGTTTACCAATGAGTGCGCAACTCCGAATGTGCGTAATGAGTTCATGAATATCCTCAATGAAGAGCACCAGCTTCAAGCGCAGATTTTTGATGAGCTACACAAGCGCGGTTGGTATCCCACTCCAGCAGCAGAGCAGCAGAAGATTGACCAAGCAAAGCAAAAATTTCAAAATATGAATCAGAACGGCTGATTCCTTGCTAACTGCAAAAAGACCTCAGGCACGGGTTAAATCCCATGTCTGAGGTCTTTTGCAAGAAAAAGAGTGGAATAAAAAAGTAGGTAGATTGTATTCATTGGCCGCCCATACACACCAATACTTATGCTTCCACCAAAACAGGTGCTTTCACAATTTGCCCCTTTGTGTTTTGCCTGCGAACAATGGTGGAGAGAGTAAAATTAATGATGAAATACATGCCGGCCATGAAAGCGAATAAAATAAACACCTGCGTTGAGGAAGCGAACCGACCCATTAAGATCATACCCTTGCCAGTGAACTCCTCAATTGCGACCGCCCATAAAAAGGAAGTATCCTTTACGGTGGTAATCATCTGCGAGAGCAGAGAGGGCACAATGTTCTTAAAGCACTGTGGAATAATAATAAACCAAAGTGTTTGGAAGAAGCCAAAGCCCTGTGAATATGCCGCTTCGAACTGCCCTTTTTCAATGGAATTCAGTCCTCCACGCACAACTTCAGCCATTATCGCCGTTGTAAAGATAGACATAGAGAGAATACCGGAGTAAAGAGCGGGGATAGGAACTAGAAAGCGGATGGCCAATATCCAAAGAATCAGCGGTGTGTTGCGAAAGGTTTCAATATAAACCGCGGAGAGCTTGCCGAAAATACCTCGGTCATAGTTACGAATCAGCCCCAGAATGGTGCCGAAGAACAGCGCAATGGCTATGGTGGTGGTTGCAATAAAAACAGTGGTTCCCATTCCGCTTAGCAGAAATAGAACATTGTCCTTAGAAAAAATGGTACTTAATATTTCCATTACGCTGCTCCTTTCTTCGAGAGCTCCGGCAGGCTGCCCCAAAATACCTTCTTACTTTTTGCGGGTAGTGCGGTCGCCTGAATATCGTGGCTCTTGAGCTTCTGCTCGTAATTGCGCGCCCAAGTAGCAAGCGGGAAGCAAAGAGCAAAGTATAATAGTCCCGTAATAGCGTAGGCTGGGCCGTAAAGTAGTTGGCTGCTTGCCCAAGAATCTGCACGGTACATCAGGTCGCCACCGGCAATCATAGCGAGCACAGAGGTGTTCTTAATCAGGTTTACGGCTTGGTTTGTGAGTGGTGGCAGTACAATCTTTACGGTTTGCGGCAAAATAATAAACCGCATTGCCTGCACATGGGTAAAGCCTTGGCTTTTTGCTGCCTCCATTTGTCCTGCCGGTATCGACTGAATCCCGGTTCGAACTACTTCGCTGATATACGCACCGGTGTAAACACCGATTCCAAGCACGCCGATTGTAAATTTATCGAGCATCACACCAACGAGCGGAAGACCGTTGTACAAAAAGAACACCTGAATCACCAAGGGAATGTTCTGAATGAATTCTACATATACACGGCTGATTCCTTTCAGGCCGCGATGGTGCGAGGAAGAGAATATTCCAAAGACAATCCCGAAAAGCAAGGCAAGTGCCAATGCAAGTGTTGCAATGAGCAGCGTGGTTAAAAAACCTTCCGCAAACGTTTGCCAGTCGAGAAATAACCTTCCCCATTTATCCAAAGAAAAAGGTGAGTTGTTCATCCCTTATCCCTGCCTTTCTAAAAGATGAGTCTGAGGGAACTTTCTTCCCTCGTTATTGCTTTTTCACTAAGGTTAACTCAGGTGCCATTTGGCAATCATCTTATCCAGCTCTCCGCTGGATTTCAGCTTGCTGATTTGTGCATTTACGTATTCGGCAAGGTCTTTGTTGTCGAGCTTGCTGGCAACACCATACTGCTGGGGTGCGTATTTTTCGCCTAAAATCGTGGTGGTGTCATCTACATATCCGCTTAAAATAGAGCCGTCAACCGCAAAGCACTGTACCCGGCCGGAATCCAATGCGGCCTTTATTTCGGGGTAGGTCGCATATTCATCAAACTTCACGTTCAATTTATCCGTTTCAGCCGCAGCCTGAATGGCTTTCATGCTGGTTGAGCTTTGAGCAACTCCAATGGTCTTACCGACCAAATCCTTGAGGCCAGTGATACCGGAGTCTTTTTTCACCATTAGCTTTACAGCATCCGAAAAATAGGGATCCGAGAAGTTGTAGACCTTTTTACGCTCATCTGTAATGGTAAAGGTTGCGATTACCAAATCGACTTCGCCGTTGTCGAGTAGCGGGCCGCGTGTTTTGGCGGTAACCCCTTGTGTGTTTACTTTCGTCTCATCGCCGAGAAGGTCTTTGGCAAGGGCTTTTGCCAGGTCGATTTCAAAACCCTCGATTTCGCCAGTCTTTGTATTTTTAAGGCCAAAGTTTGGAACGTCTACCTTTACGCCGACCTTCAATACACCTGCGGATTTAATTTTATCTAATGTAGGAGTGGCAGTAGTGCCAGAAGCCGCAGTGCCGCTGCCTTCTGCCTTGCTGCTAGAAGCCGGAGCAGAGCCCGCACATGCGGTTGTCATCGCCAGCATAGATACCGCCATAATTGCCGCACACGCTTTTTTTAGTGTTGTCATGTGAATCTCTCCTTTATTTCTGTTGTATTAATACCCCTTCTATAAAGAACGGGAAGAAATTAAAATAAAAGCTATTTTAAAATTTTGCTTAAAAAAGCCTTGGTTCTTTCGTTTGTGGGGTTCTCGAAGAAATGCTCCGGCTTCCCCTCCTCCAGAATAACACCATGGTCCATAAAGATAATCCGGTCTGCTACCTGTCGGGCAAAGCCCATCTCGTGAGTAACAACCACCATCGTAATGTTAATGCGAGAGAGCTCAATCATTACATCTAAAACCTCTTGCACAGTTTCGGGGTCGAGCGCGCTGGTAGGTTCATCAAATAAAATGATTTTCTGCTTGGTAGCCAAAGCGCGTGCAATAGCAACCCTTTGCTGTTGACCGCCGCTTAAGGTGGTGGGGTAAACGTGCGCTTTATCTCGCAGACCTACCACGTCCAAATATTCATAAGCGCTCTTTTCGGCTTCCTCTTTGCTCATGTGCTGCAATTTAATAGGCGCTAAGGTTACGTTTTGCAGAACGGTCATGTGCGGGTAAAGATTGAATTGCTGGAAAACCATTGCAATGTTTTTGCGAACAATGTCGTTTTTGCTCTTTGCGTTGAGCTCTTCACCATCAATAAATACCTCGCCGGAGGTTGGTTCCTCTAAAAAGTTCATGCAGCGTACCATTGTGCTTTTACCGGAGCCAGAGGGCCCAATAATAACAAGCTTTTCGCCTTCTTCTACGGTTAGGTTTATATCCTTCAGCACATCCAAGTCGCCAAAGCTTTTATAAACATGGTTTAGCTTTATCATCGTTCATTTCCCTCCTGTATGAAAAAGTGCCGAAACACTCTTGGGTAATCGTTGAGAGTGGATTTTGAAATTTCAAATGTTAAATCCTGCATTTGTGGTTTTTGTTATCATACTCTTGTAAATAAAAAATGTCAAATTGGTTTTTCAAAGCTGTTGATTAAAAATGACATAAAACAACGACAAAACGAGTACGCAACAGAGGAGTGAGGTCGATATTTAGAGAATTAAACTAAAATGATTCACTATTGTTAATTTTATTTCTATCTATTTTGTAATGAAAAAACAATAAAAATAATCTATTTTTGAAAGTTTTAATAATATGAAATTCAAAAACATCTTTTTTTCACGATATAAGCTTATAAGAAATTTATACTTCCTTATTCATAGAATAACTTTCATCCGAATATAAAAGAGTATATATTCGGAATATACTTTAAATATTTCTTAAAATTAGTAAAGCACTCTTTATATAAAAATCAAAAGCAATTTTTCAAGATAACAAAGAATAGATTTTTATACATCATTTTTAAATTTTTAAGTTATTAAAGAATAGTGAAACTTGATAAAATAGCGATATTTGTTAAATTAAATGATAAGAGAAACAGAAAATGGAACTGCATAATTATGCGCTAATACAACTTGTTAATAGAAGTGAACTTGTATTTTTGTAAATTAATTTGTAGTTTTATAAGCGCTAAATTGATAATAAACTAAAAAATATTTTACTTTTTTTGATTTTTTAGATGATTTTTCGACAAAATAGTTGTATAATACAGAAAAGTAAAAAGAAGAGTCTTTAATATCGCGGCTCAAAGGTGTCGCGATCCTCTTTTCACTTTTTTGGTTTCGCACGCTAATGTGTTACCTTAAAATGCGGCGGCTGTGGAACAAGGTTGCCCTTATATCAATCTGGCACTTTGTAACCCATCCAGCCTTAATGTAGGCTGAGAATCTTAAATAAGGAGAAAAGTGATATGAAGCTGACACAAGAACAGCAGGATATGCTGGACGGTAAATACGGCAAAGGAACCGCATACGCAATGAAAATTCAGGTTGCGATTGGTGAATCCTTTGACGCAGAACGAATGGTTCCCATTACAAGAGCGCACGTTGCACTAAGTAACCAGGAGGCAGACCTCTGGTTTGCAGAAAAGCTGCTGAGTGCGGGTGCAAAATGTAGGGTGGCACCTACGGTAAACCCCGGGTTCTGTCTGTCTTTCTTTCAAAGCCGCGACATGGTTCCCCCGGAGTTTGCAGATTTAATGCAGAGAACACATAACGCCTACAAAGCGTTGGGAGCAGTACTAAGCTACAACTGTACTCCTTACATTGATACGAACGTTCCCAATTACCAGGAGGTCATCGCATTTTCCGAATCCAGTGCCACACCGTATGTGAATTCGGTTTGGGGTGCCAGAACAAACCGTGAAGGTGCAAATAGTGCATTGTGTGCTGCGGTTACGGGCTTTGTACCGGAATATGGTCTGCTGTTAGATGAAAACAGAAAAGGCAATATTCTCGTTGAAGTTCAGGCGGATATGAAAAATGACTACGATTACCACATGCTTGGTATGATGGGTAAAAAAATCGGCAACGGTATTGCGGTGTTTACGGGTCTTCCCAAGCACATCAGCAAAGAGGCACTTCGCAATTTAGGTGCAGAGCTAAATACCTCTGGTGCTTATGGCATGTACCATATTGTTGGTTTCACACCGGAAGCCCCCACGCTGGAAGCAGCATTTGGCGGTAAGGAGCCGGAACGCAAGGTTGTGATTACCAATGAAGATATTCAGGCAGAGCTGGAGAAAATCTCTCTGGAAGGCAACCGTAAAATCGATTTTGCCATGTTTGGCTGCCCCCACTTTACATTAGAAGAAGTAAAGCACATTGCCGAGCGGATCGAAGGCAAGAAGCTGGAAAAAGAAATGTGGATTCTCACCTCCAGCCATGTAAAAGAGATGGCAATTCGTATGGGGCTGGATGATATTATTACGCAGGCGGGAGGCTTTATTGTGCCGGACACCTGCCCAGACCAACCCTGCTGGGGTCACCTGAATGGGAAGGTGGGCATTACAGAATCCCCCAAATGTGCTTATTACCCACAGCGCAGAGGAATTCATTTTGTAATTCGAGATTTGGATACCTGCATTGAAGCAGCATTAACAGGTGAGGTGAGATAACATGGAGAAGAAAATATTTCAGTGCCATAAAATTTCAGAAGGCGTTGTAGAGGGCGAAGCAATCGTTTCGAAGGATGACATCATGTTTTACCTGATAGACCCCAAAACAGGTACAATGATTGAGCCGGGGCATGATTTAGAAGGGAAGAGCATTGCACAGAAGATATTAATCTTTCCCAGTGGAAAAGGTAGCTCTGTGGTGCAAGCAGATGGAATCTATCAGCTTAATATGCAGGGCAATGCACCCAAAGCGATGATTTTGCAGCATCCTGAAACCGTTTTGGTCTCCAGTGCAATCATTATGGAGGTTCCAATGGTAGATAAGGTTGACCCGGAATTTTATGACGTGGTAAAGGATGGCGACCGTATTCGTGTGGATGCCGATAATGCCACGATTGAAATTTTAGCGGAGTAAGGAAAGAACCTTACTTATTTAGGAGGAAAACAATCATGAATCGCCCCTTATTTTGGTTTATTGATGAAGAGTGGAAAGACTACGATTTAGAAGTGAGTGTTTTAAAAGAGCAGTATCCCGATTGTGAACTGCGCTTCTCCACTTATGAGTATGAAAAGGATTTGGAGGAGTTCGGCTGGAAGGCCGACGCCATTATTGCACAGGTTTATGCACATATTCCCGCGGCTGTGATTGAGCGGCTGAAAAACTGCAAAGGAATTGCCGTACTTGGCGGCGGTTACGACCGCATTGATACAGCAGCGGCTCGCGCTAAGGGGATTAGCGTTACAAATGTACAGGGCTATTGCGCAGAGGATTTGGCGGACTATGTGCTTGCTTCCATCTTTCATTTTTATAAGGGTTTAACTCAATATAATAGCAATTTAAAGAATGGGGAGTGGGGTGCACAGGCAGTTACTCACACACCGCACCGTATTTCGCAATCTACACTGCTTGTCATTGGGTGCGGTAGAATTGGCAGTACGGTAGCCAGTCACTGCCAGAGCCTTGGTATGAAAGTGGTTGCTTATGATCCGTTCCAAGACGATGAAGTGCTTTTAAAGCAAGGCATTGAGCCGGTTACCTTGGAGGAGGGACTCCGGCAGGCCGATTATGTAAGCCTAAATGTAAAGCTTGAGGAAAGCACCACCGGCTTAATTGGCGAGAGAGAGTTTTCACTGATGAAGCCTAGTGCCTATTTTATAAATACGGCACGCGGAGCCATTGTAAAAGAAGAGGATTTAATTAAGGCATTGGAAAACCGTGTGATTGCAGGAGCAGCATTAGATGTTATTACGCATGAGCCGCCAAGAGAGAAAGAGCCGATTTTTGATGCTCCCAATTGCATTGTTACCCCCCACATTTCTTACATTTCGCAGGAGTCTTTTGAGGAACTGCGTACCCGAGCCGCATGGAATGCCATTCGCATGCTGCGTGGTGAAGTTCCGAAAGATTTAGTGAATTAGGCTAGGGGCTGTTTGTTTGATTAATAAGCCTAAAAAGAAACGGAGAATTTAGAATCTGTTTCAAAAATCATCAAGGCTATTTGGGTGAGCCGCTGTAAGGAAGGGGATGGGAGACTGCCCATAGCTGTGTTATGAATAGAGGATAGGGCAAAGGAGATATTTAGGGGATAAATAAGAATCGCGGCTTTCCCGGCGGTTCCGTGTGGTGTGTGGGAAAACAGGTCGGGGAAGGAACCTCAACAGAAGAAGAGTAGAGAAAAGAAAACAGAATATTGGAGGGTGTTATATGATCGCATTGTTGACGAATCCTATACTTATTGCGGTTGTGGTCATGCTGGTTTTGTGTTTTGTAAAAGTCAACGTTATTTTCGCACTCATCATTTCTTCACTTGTTGGCGGTCTTTTATCTGGAATGACCATTCCAGAAACAATGACGCTGTTTACGGACGGCATGGTGGGAAACTGTGAAGCGGGACTAAGCTATGTAATGCTTGGTGCAGTGGCAGTTATCATTGAGCGCTGCGGCCTTACAAGCAGGCTGTCTGGCAAGCTGGGCGGTATTATCAAAGGCAGCAAAATAAAGCTGCTCTTAATTTTCATTTTCCTGTCTTTCTTATCGCAGACCTTTATTCCAATCCATATCGCATTCATGCCAATGATTATTCCGGGCTTGCTGGTATTAATGAATGAGATGAAGCTCGACAGACGCCTTGCCTCCTGTGCTTTGGCGTTTGGCCTGAAGGGAACCTGGGTAACCTTCCCGCTTGGCTTCGGTTTAATCTTTCATACCATCGTATCGCAAAACATGACGAAGTTTGGTATGCCGATTGCGGTAATGGATGTTTGGCACTTCACTTGGTTCCTTGGTTTTGGTACTCTGGTAGGCTTTATCGGTGCATACTTCTTGTACAGAAAACCCAGAGAGTACGCAATGGGAGACAATAGCTTTGTACAGGAAGAAATCGTTGCGGAAAACAATGGAGCGGCTACTGGTAAAGCCCTTATGAAAACACAGTGGGCTGCGCTGTTTAGCGTGCTTACTATTGTGATAGTGCAGCTTATTTTTGACACTATGATTCTGGGCGCTTTGTCTGGCCTACTGCTTTTCCTGTTATTGGGCGTAGTAAAGCTAAATGATATGCAGAGTGCAGTAGAAGAAGGTATTGGCATCATGGGCTTCATGGCGTTTGTTATGCTGACTGCCGCTGGTTTCAGCAACGTGCTGAGCAATAGCGGACAGATTGATCCCCTGATTCATTCCACAATTGCCGTACTCGGTACCAACAAGGTTGTTATTGTGGTAGTGCTGATTCTTCTGGGGCTTATACTTACCATTGGTACCGGCTCCTCGTTTGGTACGGTTCCGATTCTGGCGGCTTTGTATGTTCCGTTCGCACAGGTTATGGGTTTCAGTGTTGGCGCAACCGTTATTCTCATTACCGGTGCCGCAACCATGGGCGAGTGTGGTTCCCCCGCCTCTGACTCTACCTTAGGACCCACGGCTGGCTTAAATGCCGATGGGCAGCACGACCATATTTGGGATAGCTGTGTACCGCAGATTATTACCCTCGTATTAAGCGCACTCATCTTTGGCATTGTTGGTGCATTGATATTCTAAAATAACATAAGGGGCAAATTCTCTTTAATATGAGAATTTGCCCCATCATTTTTACTCCAAAGCTATGAATAAAGCGAAATAAATATAGTTAAATTAAAAAAAGAGAGCCCACTTACGCTTTTGTACAAAGCAGAAGTGGGCTCATCCATTATTTATTGGCTGTTAGCGATAAGGTTTCATTCATACTACCGGTACGGTAACCTGTAATATCAATCGAAACATATACGAACCCAAGCTCCTTGAGTTTAGTAGATATGGTATGGCGAATCTCTTTCTCAATCAGCTTCGGGTACTGCTCTTCCTCTACCTCAATGCGTGCTAAATTGCCATGGTGACGAACTCGAACTTGGCGAAAGCCTAAATCCAAAAGAATCTGCTCGGCTTTGTCAATTTGGGTGAGCTTTTCTTCCGAAATGGTTTCTCCATAAGGGAAGCGGGAAGAAAGGCACGCAAAGGAAGGTTTGCTCCAAGTAGGCAAGCTCATCTCTTTCGATAATGTGCGAATTTCTGCCTTGGAAAGGTTGCAATGCCGCAAGGGGCTTTTTGCATTCTGCTCGGCTACCGCAATTAGGCCAGGCCGGTAATCGCCGTTGTCGTCTAAATTGGAGCCCTCCACAATTTCCTTGAGTCCCAATTGATTTGCCACACTGCGTATTTTTTGGAAGAGCTCGGTTTTGCACAGGTAGCAACGGTTGACCGGGTTTTGAGAAAATCCGGTAATGTCGAGTTCTTCCGAATCAACTATGATATGCTGGATGCCATTCCGCTCACAAAAGAGCTTCGCCTCATTAAGCTCACGTTGGGGGAAGCTGCAGGAGCGTGCAGTAACCGCAACAGCTTTATCACCTAATACATTGTGTGCTACGGTAAGTAAAAAGGTGGAATCCACTCCGCCGGAAAAAGCCACGGCAACACTCTCTAGGGAACGCAGGTACTCCTCAAGCTGTTCCTTTTTCTTATGCAGTTCGTTCATGCGGTATTCCTCCACTATTCGTTTTCGTTGGAATGTAAGGCATTGTAAATAGTTTGGATAGGCACACCGTTCTGTTGTGCCGCAGCTTTCACATCCTCAAATTCTCCACTCGTTTTTGTGATATTGCCATAGGTTGCTTTTTTTACTCGAATTGCACCGTAACGCGTATGAACCGTTTCGCTTTTTCGGTTCATCACCGTTCTTTGAACCGGAATGCTGCGAATTCCAATGGTTGAAGTTTCTTCAAATACAATTGTTTCGAGCTCCGGTAGTAAAGCTTCTTCACACAAGAAAGAAAGTGTAAACGCGGGGCGGCACTTTTTCATGTAGATGGGGGTAAAGAACACATCCAGTGCGCCAGCGTCCAGTAAGCGGCTCATTACATAGCCTAGTATCTCTCCGGTTGTGTCATCCACATTTGTTTCAGCAAGTATAATAGCGGGCAATAATTTTTTTTTCTTTTTCTTTACAGGGAGAACCTCACCCATCATCAGGCGCAGTGTGTTGGGTATCTCTAAATCATACAAGCCGGCACCGTAACCGACTGCTTGTATTTCCATTTCTGGCTGCGAGCCATACTCCTGCGCTAACGCGGCTAAAATAGCAGCACCGGTGGGAGTAGCCAGCTCTTTTTGAATTCCATTTGAATAAGTGGGGATGCCGCCTTTGCGAATAATCTCGAGTGTTGCCGGAGCAGGAACCGGAATAAGCCCATGCTGGCAGCGTACAAAACCGGAGCCAACTGGAAGATGGGAAGCGACAATGCGGTCAGGCTTTATAAAATCGACACAGATAGCGGTACCAACTATATCAATAATGGAATCGATGGCGCCAACCTCGTGGAAATGAACCTCTTCGATTGGCTTTCCATGAACCTTTGCTTCCGCTTCCGCTACAAAAGAGAACATCTTTTTCGATAGTTGCTTTACATTGTCCGACAACTCGCTGGCATCAATGATTTGTGTGATGTCCTGTAAATTGCGGTGGGGCGCATGGCCATGCTCGCCGTGGTCGTGGTGGTGATGACCAGAATGCGTCTCGTGTGAATGAAAACCAGAATCTGCATGAAAATGAATTGCATGCTCGGCATACTTTTTGTTTTTGTTCTTATGCTTCTTTTTTTTGCTGCCCAGTTCTTTGGGGAGCTTGTTTTTTCCGCAGATGCAGTAAGTGCGGTGGTGCTTGCAGGTGCAGGGAGGGAGGGCTTTCTCATTTTTCTCTGCGTGCTGCTCTCTTTTCGAGGTATTTTCATGCTGGTGGGAATGCTCTGATTCCTCCTGCAAAATAACATCAAAATAAGTACCGGTAATCCCATTTTTCTGTTTTTTGGTGATTTCGATTTTATAGCCATCCACTTGCAGCTTATCAAGCTCTTGCAGTAAATACGCTTGGTCCACGCCTAAGTCCAAAAACGCACCGATTGTCATATTACCGCTGATGCCGGAAAAGCAATCCATATATAGAGTTTTCATTCCATTCCCTCCATTTTGTATTCGCCTGCCACATAGCGTTGGCAGTGTATCATGTTAAAATAAACTAGTTTTAAAAGAAAAACCATGAAAGGTAAGCTGCAAACGGCAACTAAAACCTTCATGGTTTTGATTCATCTTCCAGCTCCTTCTTCCTTGTTCTTCTGTAATGATTTCAAATCATAATTATTAGGGGAAAAAGGTATTATACAGGAAGCTTTGTTTTCAGGTTGCGACCAGGCCTATAAGCCGAGTTCTGTCGTGAACAGTCATCTATCTTGGCCGGGCGTTACCGCCGCAGCTCAGTGCCACCTGTTCGGGACGCGCCGGGCCGACGCATTTGTCCCATTCCGGTGTTGCTCCGAATAGGGTTTACATAGCCGCGCGGTCTCCCGCGCGCTGGTGGGCTCTTACCCCGCCTTTCCAGCCTTACCTGCACAAAGTGCAGGCGGTATCTCTCTGTTGCACTATCCCTGGGGTCACCCCCGGCGGCCGTTAGCCGTTATTCTTGCCCTGTGGAGCTCGGACTTTCCTCGGATAGGCCCTTTCGGGCGGTTACCCGCGACTGCTCAGCCTGCTCGCATCGTTCATTTTAACGAATTTTTATTTTCTTGTCAAGTAACGCTCTTATTCAAAGCGCTCTCCCATTTTGTCAGCGTACTTTACCGAACGAGAAGAGCTCTTTTCAAAATTGTGGTTGGTAATGAGCTTGTCCTTCATTTGCCACAAACTCTGCGAAAGGTCTACGTAATAGCGGTGCGGGTTTTCAAAACGAGTAACCTCTTCCCAGAGCGTATCTACCTGCGCGGTGCAGTATTCACGAATCTCATGAACGCTACGCGGCTCCATAGTACATTGCCCGTTTTTAAAAATCTGGGTCATAAGGGGAACCGCACGGAAGTTTTCCACTCTTTTGCGCTTCCAAATATATTCAGGGTCAAAAATAACATAGGGAAGCTCATCATCAATCAGCTCATCGTGCATGGTAATTACATCAGCAATTGCCTTTCCGCTGTAACGGTCAAACAAACGCCACAGGCGTTTAAAGCCGGGTGTGGTAATTTTCGCAACGTTCTCACTAATTTTGATTTTGGGCTGAATACTGCCGTCCTCGTTTTCAACGCCGACTAATTTATATACGCCACCGAATACGGGTTCAGACGCAGAGGTAATCATGCGCTCGCCAACGCCAAAGCTGTCTACCTGAGCACCCTGCATCAGCATATCGCGTATGATGTACTCATCCAGCGAGTTAGAAGCGCAAATGCTGCAATCCTCAAAACCGGCGGCGTCCAGCATCTCGCGTGCTTTGCGGGAGAGATAGGTAATGTCTCCACTATCAATTCGAATGCCTCCGGGGCGAAAGCCCTTCGGCACCAATTCTTCATTAAAAATACGAATGGCATTTGGAATGCCAGACTGCAATACATTATAGGTATCTACCAGTAACACACACTGGTTGGGGTATTCACGAGCATATGCACGAAACGCATCAAGCTCTGTGTCGAAAAGCTGCACCCAGCTGTGCGCCATTGTTCCCATAGCGGGAATGCCAAAATCACGCTCACAAATGGTGCAAGCTGTTCCCGTACAACCACCGATATAGGAGGCTCTCGCACCGTAAACCGCACCGTCGAATCCTTGTGCCCGCCGTGAACCAAACTCCATTACAGAACGCCCGCTTGCTGCACGAACTATTCGGTTTGCCTTTGTTGCAATTAAGGTTTGGTGATTTACGCAAAGAAGCACCATTGTTTCAATAAACTGTGCCTGAATAACGGGGCCGCGCACCGTTACAATTGGCTCACCTGGGAAAATGGGGGTTCCTTCCGGAATTGCCCAAACATCGCACTCAAAGTGAAAATTGGCTAGATAATCAATAAAAGCATGATTAAATGTTTTGGTGGTACGCAGGTAGTCTAAATCCTGCTGGGTAAACGAGAGGTTTTGCAAATATTCCACCATTTGCTGTACGCCAGCCATAATGGCAAAACCACCGCCATCGGGAATTTTACGAAAGAACATATCGAAATAAACAATCTTATCTTGAAAGCCGTTTGCAAAATAGCCGTTTGCCATGCTTATCTCGTAAAAATCGGTGAGCATTGTCAGGTTCTTACCGAATGGAGTCTGTACTGTTTCCTCCAAATCCATACACCTCATTAAAAGCAATTATTATAGCATAATCTCTTTGCAGTGTTTGTGCATATTATAAATCAGAAAGCAAAGAGAAAACGTTGCACGAATTAGGGTGATTTACCCGAATTCGGGGCAAGCCTCAAAAAAATATGCCGGTCACTTTGTTGAATAGTATTATAACAAGAAACCCTCTAAATAACAATGTTTTTTTGACATTCGACAAAGTAGGTACCGTTCCATTTGAAACCAGCAAATTAAACGGATTAAATCTAAAATTTTTGTATGGTTTTTGTTGCGTTTTTCGATTTTATCTACTATAATGGAATGTATTCCGGATAGTGGTATTTTTATTTCTTTTAAAATACTTTGCTTTCTGAAAAGCGACAGCAATTTAGTGCCTTTTTTATTGAAGAGGGAAATCTTATTATTATTTGTCTGGCCGGCGAAAAACGGCCTGAGCAACGGGGAGATGAAAGAATGAGATTACGCAAGCAAGCCCTGGGTAATCGTAATTTGGTAGGTGCCCATGTAGAAATGGCCCGCAAGAATTTGGGTATGAAACAAAAAGAACTTTTGGCTCAGCTGCAGGTGAATGGAATTGACATGAACGCTTCCGGCCTTTCGAAATTAGAAGGGCAAATTCGTTACGTAACGGATTTTGAATTGGTAGCTTTATCGAATATTCTAAACGTGTCTGTTGACTGGCTGCTCGGTCGCGAAGACTGATTACGGCACATTATACCAGCGCTTTATAGAAAAGAACAGCATCCCGTAGAGTGGATGCTGTTCTTTTTTTGCGTTCTAATATTTATAAAATTGAAATGGGTAACCAATCACTCTAATTTGATAGCTGCCAGTTAAAAAGTTACTCTGAAAAATGAAAACTACTCTCAATTTTAAGGCTTATTTTTTTATCTATATTACATGAAGATGTACTTAACATATCGGTATTCTATTATAAGTAATGTTAAAAATAAATTTTTTCCTAAAAAAGAGTTGACTATTCGTATCTTGCAACGTATTCTTTACTAAACTTAGTTTTGTAAACGTATAAGATTAGTATGTTTTAACAGTTTGAATTGTTAAAATGCACAGCAGCAAAAGGAGGGCAACTATGATCACACTACAAAACATTCGCAAATCTTTCGCCTTCAAAGAGATATTAACAGGTATTAACCTTACGGTAGAGCAGGGGGATGTTGCGGTGATTATCGGACCCAGTGGAACGGGAAAAACCACGCTGCTGCGCTGTATGAATGGCCTGGAGAAGGCCGATGAAGGAAATATCACCATTGACCAGATTTTCTATGATTATAAAAAATCTTCAAAAAAGCAGCTTTTAGCACTTCGAAGAAAAACAGCAATGGTATTTCAGAATTACAACCTATTTAAAAACAAAACTGCTTTGGAAAATATTACGGAGGGACTAATTACCGTTCAAAAAATTCCCAAGACAGATGCAATCATTACTGCAAAACAGCAGCTCAAAGGTGTTGGGCTCGAGGGAAAAGAGGATTTTTACCCAAATCAGCTTTCCGGAGGTCAGCAGCAGCGGGTAGGCATTGCTAGAGCGCTTGCCTTAAACCCATCGGTGATTCTATTCGATGAGCCTACATCATCGCTCGACCCAGAGCTGGTCGGCGAGGTTCTTTCCGTGATGAAGCAGGTGGCTAACAGAGGAATCACGATGGTAGTTGTTACTCATGAAATGAGCTTTGCACAAAATATTGCAAATAAGGTGATTTTTATGGAGGGTGGTAACGTTGTAGAGCAAGGCCCTCCCAGAGAGGTTTTTCTATCACCAAAAGAAGCGGCAACAAAACGGTTTTTAGACTGCATCTATCAGCCTTTTGTTTATCAAATATAAACAGCAAACATCTTAAAATAGTTTACTTTATGAGGGCTTACACAAATAAGGAGGAATTAACATGAAAACAAAACGCATTCGATCGTTCATCACAGCGGCTATTCTTACGGGGCTTTTGTCGGGTTGCGCAGCAAACACCAGTACAGGTGCAAACGCTTCTGCTGTGCAGAGCGGAGATTCCTCATCTGCCTCGGTAAAGACCGTAAATGTTGCTTTAGAGGCTGCTTCACGCCCATTAAGCTTCGAGAATGAAAAAGGCGAAAAGGTTGGTTATGAGGTTGAGGTGCTAAAAGCGGTGGATGATTTGATTCCGGATTATCAATTCAACGTGGAATTGGTAGAAAGCGACGCGACGCAAATCGGTTTAGAAACTGGTAAATATGCGCTCATTGGCGGAGGTCTTTATAAGACAGCTGAACGCGAGAAAAAGTATCTGCTGCCAAATGCCATTACCGGTGTGAGTCTTATTAACATTTATGTGAATGAAGACAATAACTCCGTTCAAACGCTGGATGATTTGGTGGGCAAAAAGCTAGTACCATCCACCCCCAATGGAGGCATTTTTAATTTGCTTACTGCCTATAACAAAGAGCATCCCGATAAACAAATTACCATTGCGACCGGCGACGGCATTTCAGTGGCAGATCGTTTTAAATCGGTGAGCGATAAACAGTATGATGCCTTGGTGCTTCCGAACAATTTGGGCTTCTCTGAAATTAAGGAGCAATTGGGTCTAAAAGTAAAAGCGGTAACTCCCCCAGTGAAAATTAATGGAACTTATTTTGCCTTAGCAAAAGACCAGGCAGATTTATCTGCAAAGGTAGAGCAGGCGTTAAAAACACTCAGAGAAAACGGAACGCTCTCCAAGCTTTCTGAAACATGGTATGGGGAAGACACCATAAAATACGCTGCCAATTCGTAAGTTCTTTTGTACAAGTGCTTGGTAGCAGAGGGGAGCGGTACCCACAATGAATATCGATTTTTCTTATGTGTGTTATGTGGTAGGGCGAATTAGCGTTGCAATTCCTTATACAATGTTGGTTATTGTTATATCTGGCAGCTTGGGTATTCTTTTGGCGGCGGGTATCGCGACAGTTCGAATTAAAAAATGGAAAGTGCTTTCACCCCTGTCAGACTTATATGTATCTTTCTTTCGCAGCACACCCTGCCTGATTCACATTTTCTTAGTGTATTACGGGTTGCCGCTAATTCTGCGGGAATTTGGGATTGATGCAGATGGCTGGAGTAAAACCTTCTATGCTTCTCTTGCGCTAATTTTATACAATGGCGCCTATATGTCGGAGTACCTTCGCCCTGCCTATTTGGCGGTGGGAAAAGGCCAACACGATGCCGCCGACAGCATTGGTATGAATGGTTTCACGAAATTTAGAAGAATTCTACTGCCTCAAATGCTGCCAATTGCGTGGCCAAATTTAGAGAATGCTTTTGTAGAGCTGGTAAAAGATACATCTGTTTTATTTGTGATTGGCTTAACTGACATTATGGGGCTGGCCAAAAAAATCATCTCCAATGATTTCGGAGTAAAAAAGCTGGAGGTTTTTCTGGCTGCGGCAATTATTTATTGGTGCATCACGTTTGCAGTTGGGAAGCTGTGCCAGGTATTTGAAAAGAAAGTGATTGCTGGTAAACAAACAGAAAAGCGGGTGGGGTAATGCTGAGTGGTTCTATCATTGTAGAAGATATGCGCTTTATTCTTACGGTTGTCCCGTTTACATTGGGAACTGCGCTTATCGTATTATTCTTTGGCGTTCTGCTTGGTTTACTCGTAGCAGTCATTCGTATTCGCCAAATACCGGTGGCAAAACAGATTGCACGGGTATTTATTGACTACACCAGAGGGGTGCCGTTGGTGATTCATTTGTACCTCGCTTATTTTCTTCTGCCCATGGTGTTAGATAGCCTTTGCCAACTGCTAGGGCTGGGGAACGGTGCACCTGTTTCACCTCTTGCTGTTCTTGTGGTGGCATATGCGTTCTATATTTCGGTTGGGCAGTCTGAAAATATTCGTGGGGCGTTTTATTCCATTGACCCCGGGCAATGGGAAGCTGCCTTTGCCAGCGGGATGACCGGGTACCAGGCATTGCATCGAATTGTGGTGCCGCAGGGGGTAGCGGTAGTAGTACCAGTGCTTTTTAATACCTTTTTAGGGGTAATTAAGGGGCTTTCACTGGCTTTTACCATTGGCGTGGCAGACATTTTATCTCAGGCAAAGCTGGCATCTGCTCAAAATGCGCATTACCTTGAGGCGTACATTGCGGCCGCACTCATCTATTGGGCACTTTGTGGATTGCTGGATGTTGTATTTCGCCGTATTGAGCTGGCATTTAAGAAATGGTAGGTGTAATATGAATAAGTTTGAGCGAATTCACGCAGCACTGAATGGGCAAGAGGTGGATAAAATTCCACTGAATGTCTGGATGCACTTTTCAGCAGTAGACCAAGACCCAAGAAGTCTAGCGGAGGCACAAGTGGCTTTTGCACAAAAGTATGATTTTGATTTTATTAAGCTCATGCCGTTTGGGCTGTATGGTGTGCAGGATTATGGCGTAAAGGTGAAAATCTTTAATCGAGTGAATGAGCCGCCAATTGTAGACGACTATGGGATACACCAAGTAAAGGATTGGGAGCGGATTGAACCGCTGCCTGCCATTTATGGAACCTACGGCAAGCAGCTTCAGGCGGCTCGGCATACCATAGTGCTGGCAAACGGGCAGCTGCCTATCATCCAGACCATCTTTAGTCCCCTAACCACGGCCAGAAAGCTTGCGGGCGATCGAATTCTGCTCGATATGAAGGATAACCCCCGCCTATTCAAGCAAGCCTTGCAGGCTATAACGGAAACTACCATTAACTTTGTAAAGGCCAATATTGAAATGGGTGTAAATGGTTTTTTCTTTGCGACGCAATGTGCCAACCACGATTTCTTAACCGAGGAACAGTACCGCGAGTTTGGGGAATATTTTGACCGTCAGGTAATCGCCGCCTATCAGGATGAAACGTTCTTTAATGTGGCTCATCTGCATGGAGACAATGGGATGTTCCAGTTAATTGCCGATTACCCTGTGAACTGCATCAATTGGCACGACCGCTGGAGCAGTCCAACGCTGGAGGAAGCACGTTCCATTACCGATAAATGCCTGCTGGGTGGAATTCGCGAAGCCCCTTTCTATAATGAAAATGGGGAGAAAATACGAGAGAGCATTTTGGTTTCCGGCTCGGTGGCAGAGGTGGAACAGCATGTGCAGGAGGCTATTGTCGCCGCAGGGGATAACGGGCTGATTATTGGTCCCGGCTGTGTAGCGAACCAGAACCTTCCTGAAAAAAATATGTATGCTCTTTGCCGTGCTGTTTACCGAGTTGCAGCTGTGGCAATATAAAAAGAACCGTACCTGTTTATACAGGTACGGTTCTTTCTTGTAGAACGTACAGCTGATGGTCGTTCTATAAAAGAAGTGTGGGGCGTTGGTACTAGTACATTACCACTACTCCATACAGTTTTTTATTCTGCTCATAATAATGACTACTTTTTTTACAAAGCATAATTCAATATTTAATTGCTTCGTCTGGCGACATGTTTTCGGATCAATACATAAGCCCTTTCATCGTGAATTCAGCAAGGTATTCAATCAGCTGAGGGAAATAATCAATCCCAATTTCATCCTTATGTGTTTCCATAACAACCAATGAGGTGAAAATCGCCATAATCATTTCAGCGTCAATATCTTGCCGCATCCGTCCCTCGGCCTGCCATTTTCTCACAATCTCAATAAAACCACTATAGAGAAAATCCACGCGAGCTAATCCGTTTTCTTCTCGAAACTTTTTTTCAATTTTACTAAACGACTCTCTATTGTACCATTCCCGTAGAATTGGGTTTTCGTTCATTCCCGCTAAGTTCAACTGCAGCATCTTCTGAATGACGTGTATGGGTTCGGCATCAATGTCTATCTTCTTCATGATGTTTTCTTTCAGGGCAACATTTTCGTCGTTGTAAATATCCAGAAACAGTGCTTCCTTTGAAGAATAGTAATTATAAAATGTACCCGCCGCCATTCCTGCCATTTTCATGATTTGGGCAACATTGGTATCCTTAAAGCCCTTTAAACAAAACAAATGCTTCCCGCAGCGATAGATTTCTGCTTTTCTGTCCACGTTTATCCTCCTGTTGCGTAATAATTTCTAATTATATTATCTTTTGTTTCCTATAAAATCAAAAAAGCTTCCCCATATCTTTTTAAAAAAACCTAATGTAACAGGGTAATAATAATCGGACTCAAACCACCCGAGTTCCTTAAAATAACGATAATCCCGGTATTCCTTATTTTGAAGTTTACCTATCATTGTTCGGCTCATACGGAACATCATAATCCTGAAAAGAGAAGGGGATGGCGCGCCGTTCGTCAGTGCTTTATAAAAGCTCTCAGCCGCCTTCTTTATTTTCCTATCGTTTTTTATACGCATAGCCTCCGTGGTGGGCTCTAGCGTTTGTAGAACACAACCGCAGGATGAGTAAAAACCTAAATTTTCCCCCATGCTATTTAAATACTTGACAATTTTATCTCCACCGAAAATGCCCTGTGTGACAATAGCCGTACAGGCCTTGCCCCAAAAGCGCGGTCTGTGAAAGAGAAAGGCCAGCCTGTCAAACAAGTTCTTCATCTGTGCGGAAACATGGAATGCGTAATTGGGGGATGCAAAGATTACACCGTTCGACTGACTAATTTTTTCCATCAAAACATCTCGGTCGTCCTTCAAGGGGCAATATTCCTCACCCTTGTCAAAGCACAGCTTGCAACCCGTGCAAAATTCAAGGTTGTAATCATGTAAAAAAATAGGTTCAAATTCAATCTCGCCATACGATTTAATATATTCCCCAAATTTGAGGACGGCACCGTAAGTTTCTTTCTTCCGCGGACTTCCGATTATTGCAATAACCTTTGTCATAACCGACCTCCTTAAATATAAAAGACACAATATGAATGAACAATTAATTATTCATTCATATTTTGATAATAGCATAGAGCTATTTGTATGTCAATAAAAGTGGCTTAAATTGGGTTGGCCTTTTTAAGGTGGCTGTCTTTATGAATGAAGTATTTAACATTATAAAATACCGGTATTTTAAATGCAGTATTATAATAAAAGAAAAGCCTTGAATTCTGCCATTGCTTTCGATATAATCAAAGTAAATTAGAAAAAGGAATCATGGCATGGAACAACGGACTTTTTCAGAACACGTGTACGATTGGGTTGCAAAAATTCCGTATGGCAAAGTTGTAACCTATGGTCAAATCGCTTTTTTCATGGGCATGCCACGCAGTGCAAGACAGGTAGGGTATGTGTTAAGCCATACCCCTTCTTTTTTATCACTTCCCTGTCATCGGGTGGTGAACCGATTGGGTGCTACTGCGCCGGGATGGCCGGAGCAGCGCAGCTTATTGCAAGCGGAAGGGATTGCTTTTCGTAAAAATGGTACGGTAGATTTAGTGCAAAGTATTTGGAGACCGACGAAAGATGAAAAATGAGGTGGAGTTATGTTTCCGGAAGTGAGAAGAAAAGACCGTATCCTCCCTGAAGAAAAGGTAGAGAAGCTGCTTAAGGAAGGGGAATACGGAGTACTGTCTACCATTGGGGAAGAATACCCGTATGGTGTACCGATAAGCTATGTTTACGACGGCAGCTCTATTTACATTCATTGTGCAACGGTTGGCACAAAGCTTGAAAATCTATTAAAGAATGCAAAAGTATCGTTTTGTGTTGTAGGCAAAACACAGGTTCTGCCGGGAGATTTCACTACCAATTATGAAAGTATCGTTTTATTTGGAATTGCGCAAGAGGTTTTCGAGGAAGAGAAACAAAAGGCGTTAGAGCTATTATTAGAAAAATATTCATCCGAATTTATACCAAAGGGACTCGATTATATTGAAAAAGCGCAAAGTAGAGTAAGAGTGATTAAAATTACTCCGAATTATATTACGGGTAAAGGCAGAAAATAATTAATTATTACATGATTTGCATGTAGTTTTAAAAATCTTTACATTTGATTATGGGAATTACCAGTTGATGTTTTACTTATTTCGTGGTAAACTAAGTGATATTAGTAACATGCCCTGTGCCAGGCAAGGAAAGGTAGGAAAGCCCAGTGGAGTATCAGATCATTGTAGATAGTTGTGTGGATTTTAACGAAGAGGTGTTCGGTGATCCCAGTGAAATGAAGCGGATTCCCTTTCAGCTTTTAATAGATGATGAGGCTTTAACAGACGAAGGTCTGGATTCTGACGAATTAATTCGCAAAATGAAAGCCAGTAAACGTAAAATATCTACCGCTTGCCCTTCTTTGCATGATTATTTGGAAGCTTATAAAACTTGTGCGGTGAATTATGTAGTTACAATCTCCTCTCGCCTGAGCGGCTCCTTTCAAAGTGCAATGGCTGCCAAGCAAATGCTAGAGGAATCCGGTAGCGACAGTAAGGTTTATGTAATAGACAGCAAAACTGCTGCGGCAGGACAAACGCTCGTTGCACTCCAGCTCAAGCGTATGCTGGAACAGCAAATGGAGAGCACCCAGATTCTGCTTCGTATGAACCAATACATTGCGAATTTGCAAACCTTATTTGTGCCTGTATCCTTAAATAACCTAGAAAAGAACGGCAGAATTAAAGGCATTCAGGTCATTATGAGCAAAGTTCTGCGCATCATTCCAATCCTCGGTGCGAATCGAGAAGGTACTCTCGAGCTGAAGGATAAGGCGCGCGGAGAAGCCCAGGCAATGGAAAAGCTTATGAATCTCATTCGGCGCGATGCGGTTAATATGACAGAAACTGTTTTAGCGATTACACATGTAGATGCAAGAGCGAAGGCAGAGGAATTGTGCGAAAAGATTAAGAGCCTGTTTACATTCAAAGAGGTCATCATATTTCAGGCGAGCGGCTTGAGCACGATTTACGCAGATGATGGTGGAATTGTACTTTCTTTCTAAAATTATATCAATAATAAAAATACAAAGGCTCCGTTCCATTGGAACGGAGCCTTTGTTGATCATAAAAAACCATTAAGAATTCGATTTTTCTACTTCTTTCCAAGCTGCTAATTTTAAAATGAATCCGCAAATCCATTGCACAATAAAAACCAGCGCAACAAAAATAAGAAGTGATACCGGAAGTGTAGACCCGAAAATTGGGATGGCAATAGAGGTTGCAATAAAATAAGATAAAATAAAACCAATAAGGTCTACTGCAACAAATAAAATCCGCCAAGGCCAAGTAAGGGTGATGCTGCGGCCGCAGTGGTCGCAAGGAACGCTGCGGAAAAAGATGCTGGTGAAACGAAAGGAATACCCAACCTCGTAACGGTGTTTGCAATTCTCTTGATTCGAATTCAATGGACACAACTCATTTCTCGTTAGAAATCAAACTGCAGGCGCAAATACCAGTGTGTAGGGGTTTTTCCATCAAATGAACTTCTCCGCTTTTCGAAGAAAATACTCCAGCACACGCGTATCATCCGTCAGTTCAGGGTGATAGGCTGTCACTAGAATTGTATCATTTTCCGCAGCAGTTATTTTTCTGTCAAAGAACGATAATGGGGTGACGCCCTCACCAATGGATTCAATATAAGGGGCACGAATAAAGGTCATTGGTACAATACCAATCCCGCGGAATTCTTCCTGCGTCTCAAAGCTCCCCAACTGTCTTCCATAAGCATTGCGGCAAGCTGTTAGATCAATTCCTTTTAGATAAGCGTGCTTTTCATTTGAAATTCGATTCGCAAGCAATATTAACCCTGCGCACGTTCCCCATACGGGCATTCCATTTTGAATGCGTTCCTGAATGGGTAAAAACAGCCCAGTTTGGTGCAAAAGCTTGCCAATGACGGTGCTTTCCCCTCCGGGAAGAATGAGCACATCTACGGTATCATCAAAATCCGCTTTCTTGCGAATCTCAACATAGGGAACGTTCAGCCTATTCAAAGCTGCAATGTGCTCCGCAAACCCGCCTTGCAGTGCTAGAACGCCAACCTTCATATGCCGCGCTCCGCCATTAGTAGCTCAATTTCTTGCTCATTAATGCCAACCATTGCCTCACCCAAATCTTCGGAAAGCTCTGCTAAAAGCTTGGGATCGTTGTAATTGGTAACCGCCTGCACAATGGCGCGTGCTCGTTTTGCGGGGTTGCCAGATTTAAAGATACCCGAGCCAACAAATACACCCTCTGCGCCAAGCTGCATCATAAGTGCTGCATCTGCTGGGGTTGCAATGCCGCCGGCGGCAAAGTTTACGACCGGCAAACGCCCGGTTTCAAACACGCTGCGAACTAGGTCATAGGGTACCTGCAGCTCTTTCGCTGCATGGAATAGCTCATCCTCACGGGTGTTTTGAATCTCTCGAATCTGTCGGTGAATAAGGCGCATGTGGCGTACTGCCTGCACAACATCACCTGTTCCGGGCTCGCCCTTTGTACGTATCATAGAGGCTCCTTCGGCAATACGGCGTAAGGCTTCTCCCAAGTTTTTCGCTCCGCACACAAATGGAACTTCGAATTTGGTTTTATCAATATGGTAGAGGTCATCGGCGGGGGAGAGCACTTCGCTTTCATCAATGTAATCAATCTCAATTGCCTGCAAAATTTGTGCTTCTGCAAAATGCCCGATTCGAACCTTTGCCATAACCGGAATGCTAACGGCTTTTTGTATGCCGCGAATCATGGTAGGGTCACTCATGCGGGAGACGCCGCCAGCGGCACGAATATCCGCGGGGATTCGCTCTAACGCCATAACGGCGCACGCACCGGCCTCTTCAGCAATTTTTGCCTGCTCGGGAGTTGTTACATCCATAATAACGCCGCCCTTTAGCATTTGGGCTAAGTTTTTATTAAGGGTATATCGATTGTTCATAAACTCTGCCTCCTTGAATTCCTTTTCGTCTAGTAAAATGAAAACTTGCAGAATTTGTAAGTTTGCTCTATTATAAAAGGGAATTGATTGTATAAAAAGAGCCAGATATATAAAATTTGATGGTACCAGATGGGAGGCGAGCTTATGAATGAAATCAATTTACAGCTCAAAAAAGAGTCGGAACTTCCTTTATTTCAGCAGCTGTACGATTATTTTAAACAGGAAATTATCAGCGGTAATTGCAAGAAAAACGAGAAGATGCCATCCAAACGGCAGCTTTCTGCCTATTTGCATTGTAGCCAAAATACCGTACAAGCGGCCTACTACCAATTGGTAGCCGAGGGCTACCTTATTTCCCGGGAAAAAAGTGGTTATTATGTAGCCGATTTGGGGAACGTGCTGCACATAAAAGAGGTACCCCCAAAAGAGCTTCTTTCGCCTCCAGAAGAAGGGCGTATTTACTATGATTTTTCGTATCAGGGAGTGGACCACGACAGCTTTCCATTTTCCATCTGGCGAAAGCTGACCAAAGAAGGAATCAATGAATACGACCGGGATTTACTCAAGGCGGGCGACCCTAAGGGCGACCTTGGTTTGCGAGAAAGTATTGCTCATTACCTACATTATTCGCGTGGAGTCAATTGTAGCGCTGAGCAAATCATCGTCAGCTCTGGAACCGAATTTTTACTGCAATTGCTGATTCAGCTGTTTGATGCCAATGTTGTATATGGCATAGAAAACCCCGGTTATGAGAAGTTGAATATGATTTTTAAAAGCAACCGCGCCAATTGCCAGCCAGTAGCTTTGGATGACAGAGGAATGCGACCAGACTCCCTGCGAGAAAGCCAAGCAAGCGTGGCCTGTATAACGCCATCACACCAATTCCCTACCGGTACGGTGATGCCGGTGAGCCGCCGAATTCAACTGCTGAACTGGGCAAATGAAGCACCGGAGCGTTATTTAATTGAGGACGATTACGACAGTGAATTTCGGTATTCCGGCAAGCCAATACCCTCTTTGCAGGGCATGGATGAGACCGGGCGGGTGATATATTTGGGTGCTTTCTCAAAATCACTTTCACCGGCACTGCGGGTGAGCTATATGGTTTTACCGCTACACTTGCTTGGTGAATATGAAAAAAAGCTTCGTTTTTATATTTGTCCCGTTCCTAAAATAGACCAAAAAACCTTATGCCGATTTATTGATGAGGGTCATTTTGAACGCCACTTGAACCGTATGCGAAACTTATATAAGCAAAAGAGAGAGACCATAGTAGCTGCCATACACAAAAACCTCCCACAAGCTGAAATTCAGGGGGATTCTGCTGGTCTGCATCTGCTTTTGCGTGTGAACAATGGTTGGGATGAGGCAGAGTTAATTGATGCCGCATTGCGAAAGGGAGTAAGGGTATTTGGTGTAACGCAATACTATTTTGCTCCACCGCAAAAGAACCAAGAGAGCTTGCTGTTGTTAGGCTTTGCGTGCCTGAAAATAGAAGAAATTGAAACTGCGGTTATTTTGTTGACGCAGGCTTGGAAAAACAACGGGGATGCTTTTTAAAAAGCATCCCCGTTGTGACTTATAATAGTTCACAACTGTTATAGAAAAACGAATCTCTTTTATTTTCTCCCTGTGAGTAGCTTATAAATCTGAACCAATAAAAGAGGCAGAAGCGATACGCCAAAAATAACGGCATATTGTATTCCGTTCAGCGGTGCAATTTCGAAAAGCACCATGAGTGGCTGTAACGTTAATACCGCAAACAGCATCAGAAATCCAACTGCCACGGCAAGCCAGATGAATTTGTTTGAGAAAACACCCAAGCGGAATACGGAATCTTTGCCTCTGCAATTAAACCCATGAAGAAGTCTCGATAGGCAAAGTGTGGCAAATGCCATTGTTCTTGCGGTTTCCGCTCCGCCAGCAGACAGACCAACATAGTAGGCAATCATGGTTCCAATCGCAATGAGGAGGCCCTCCAGCAATACCTCCAGACCAAAGCGTTTATCTAATATAGGGGTGTTTCGGTCACGTGGGCGCTCTTTCATTACGGTTTCATTGTGTGGCTCAAGCCCAATCGCGATGGCGGGTAGGCTATCGGTTACCAAATTGATGAATAACAGGTGAACTGGAGCAAAGGGGTTTGGCAGAGCCAAAAGGGAAGCATACAACACCGAAAGAATTCCCGCTGTATTGCCGGAGAGTAGAAACTGAATGGCATTCTTAATGTTTGCATAGATGCTTCTACCGTTTGAAATCGCACGAACGATGGTAGAGAAGTTATCATCAGTAAGCACCATAGCGGCTGCATCTTTTGCAACCTCCGTACCGGTTATACCCATGGCAATCCCAATATCGGCCTGCTTTAAGGCGGGTGCATCATTCACTCCGTCGCCGGTCATGGCTACTACCTTGCCTTTTTCCTGCCATGCTCTCACAATTCGAATTTTATGCTCGGGGGAAACTCTTGCATACACTGAGATTTCTTCTACACGCTGCTTTAGCACCTCATCCGACATATGTTCTAGTTCGTAGCCTTCGATTGCCTGTGCATCGTCGGTTAATATTCCAATCTGTTTGGCAATGGCAGAAGCTGTTATCTTATGGTCACCGGTAATCATGACAGGCTTGATGCCCGCACGCAGGCAGTCTGCCACCGCCTGTGCAGATTCCGCTCTGGGCGGGTCCATCATGGCGATGAGCCCAACAAAGGTAAGGTTATTTTCATCCTCTACCACAAGCTCCCGGTTGAAGGAAAGCTCCTTGCAGGCAAAGGCGAGTACTCTCAGTCCGTTTTGAGAAAACTCACAATTCATAGCCTCAATGCTCTGCTTGAGTTCCTCTGTGAGTGGCTGAATACCATCGGAGGTTTGCAGGCTAATAGACCTTGCGAGGAGGACATCCAAAGCGCCTTTTGTGATCATGAGGGGGTTACCGTCCCAAGTGTTCAAGGTACTCATCAGTTTGCGCTCGGAGTCAAAGGGGAGCTCGGCAACGCGAGGGTATCTTTTTCGAGCTAGCAGTTCATCCAAATGATACAGGTCGCCGAGGTTCACAAGGGCAATTTCAGTGGGGTCGCCAATTTCTTTTTTCTCGATGGTGACGGCATCGTTACATAGCAGAGACATTAAAACCAGATTTTTCTCCAAATCATGTTCCGGATTTAGCTGATTGTGCTCTATTACTTTGTTATCCACATACAGCTTTTGTACGGTCATTTTATTCTGAGTGAGTGTTCCCGTTTTGTCGGAACAGATGACCGAGATGCTCCCAAGGCTTTCTACGGCTTGCAGCTTGCGGATGATTGCATTCGACTTTGTCATTTTCTGTGTGCCGAGTGCTAGCACGATGGTCACGATGGAGCTTAGCGCCTCCGGAATTGCCGCTACCGCTAAAGAAACGGCAAATAGAAATGCATTTATCAGGTCGTTGCCTCGAAACACATCGAGCGAAAACACAAGGGCAGATAGGATGAGAATTAGCAGAGCAAGCTTTTTGCCAAAGTTGTCGAGGCTCTCTTGAAGTGGCGTTTTTTTCTCTTTAGCACTTTCCAGCAAATGGGCAATCTTACCGATTTCGGTATTCATGCCGACGTTGGTAATGAGAACTACCGCCCGGCCATAGGTAACAAAGCTGCCGGAAAACACCATGTTCTTTCGATCGCCGATGGCGATTTCTTCTTTCTCAATCACATCAACGGTTTTTAGCACGCTTACGGATTCCCCGGTCAGGGAGCTTTCGTTTACTTGCAGATTGTACGATTCTAAAATCCGGCCGTCCGCGCTGATAAAATCGCCGGCATCCAAATAGCAGATGTCCCCAACGACTAGCTCATGAGAGGGAATCTCCGTTTTCTTTTCATTTCGTAGCACCTTAGCGGTGGGGGAGGAAAGAGCCTTTAAGCTTTTTAAGGACTGCTCCGCCTTCCGGTGCTGAACCGTGCCGAGGATTGCGTTAATTACCACAACGGCGAGAATGACCAGAGTGCTTTCTAGCTTACCGAGGAATGCAGAGATGGTTGCGGCGGCAAGTAGAATTAAAACAAGAAAATCCTTAAATTGCTCAAAGAAAATTTGCAAAGCACTTTTAGCGGCGGTTTCTTCTAGTTCATTAAAGCCATATTTATCACGTTGAATCTTCACTTTCGCATCGTGCAGGCCTTTGGTATCCACTTTTAGCAGTTCCATGATTTGCTGTGGGGACTTTGCGTGAAAGTTGTTCATTCGTCATTCTCCTTATTTCTTTATTTTGGTAGCTGGCAAATTCAAGTGATGACAGGATGATTAGAGAGAATTGGTCGTACAACTTGAGTTCATAGAAGGGGGATGCGGTTGTTGAAAAACAGTTATTATTCGGGTGCACAAAGCGGTTTTTCACTTCTTTTCCCTAAAAATGGGTAATAAAAAAGACCCCACGGCTAGATTAAAAAATCTAACTGTAGAGTCTCACTAAACGAAACGCTGTCAAAGCCGGGATTTCTCCGAAGTGACGACTTTGAGCCCCGTATCAATACGGGAAGCTACTCCCTCTAATATTCGATTACAAGTATCATATCATTCTATTCTGGAAATTGTCAATAGCGAATTTTACTAATTTAGATTTCATTTCATTAAGCTTATACACTTAGCAAAGCGGACATTTTGTTTCTATTTGCTGCTCGTTGAACTAGGGGTCTTTTGTATGATTTCATTTATTTCCGTATCGCTAAAACCCTGAGACTTTAAATAATTAATTCTCTCAAGCATTAATTTTTTAAAAGAATTGTAAATGTATAAGTCATTTTGCTTCATTTCAGATAAGTACTTTACTTCGTTTTTATCCACATATTTCATCATGTTCTCTGCCTTAAATTTTCCATTTATAAGGAAATCCTGCGCAGCACCAATATATGCTCTATTTTTACCATCTCTTGCGTCCCACATTATCTTAATTAAATTATTCATAACTTCTTTGGTGTTTTTTGCTGCTTCATATGCTTCTAACGCACTAATTTTATTTTCTGAATATGCGTTAACATAATTATTTAGGTTTTCTAATCCCTCGTTAGAACCTATAATTGTATTCATGATAAATTCATCAAATTGAATTGCATAGGCCTTCTCTTCACTCATTTGGTTTGATGCTGCTAATTCAGAAGAAGCAGAACTAAAAATAGTACTAGAGCTTGCGCTCACTGAACTTACTGCAATGGAAGAAGTTGATGAAGTAGATGCAGCTACCGCAAATTTATCGCCAGAAACACTATTCATCCACATAATAACGGCGACTATAATAAAAAATGGAGCGCATATTATAAATAAAAGATTTGAAGTACAACCTTTTTCTTTTTTTACAATGGTTTCTGTGTTGCCAGGTTTTTGGGTTTCAACTTCTTCCGGTTGCATTGTTTCGACGGCAGTACCACAATTAAAACAAAACTTACTGTTGTCTGGAATTTGATTTCCGCAATTTTTACAATACATGATATCCCTCCAAATTATTATATTACCATAATTTGGATTAGATAGGAATGGAAAATATCTAATATTGTAAAATATACACGAATCAATGCTATAATTACGTGAATGAAATGAAAAGTTATTTCATAACGGATTCAAAGTATTAATTTAAGTTTTAGAAATGTAAAACAAAAAGCCGAACCTGTTAAAATCAGGTTCGGCTTTTCTTCATCTGGTGGACCCAAGGGGGATCGAACCCCTGACCTCTGCATTGCGAACGCAGCACTCTCCCAGCTGAGCTATGGGCCCATAAATGCTATAAAACAAGATGAAATCACTGGTAATTTCAACGCTGTTAATTATAGCACGGGGGTTTTGGTTTTTCAAGTTTATTTTGCAAAATGACCTATTTATTTTTCTTTTTTTCCTCTGCTAAACCGGTTTTGCAAAATGTGTTCATACAGCATATTTCGCAATGTGCGGTTCGTGCCTGACACACCGCTCTACCGTGCAAAACCAGCCGGTGACAAAAATCGTTGGATTCCTCTGGTGGCAGCACCGCCCGAAGATCTTTTTCAACCTGAAGCGGCACTTTGCTTTTTGTAAGACCCAGCCGCCCGGTGATGCGTATAAAGTGCGTGTCGGTCACTACGGCGGGCTTGTGGTAAACATCCCCCACAACCAGGTTTGCAGTCTTTCTGCCTACACCCGGCAGCTTTGTTAGCTCCTCTACTGTGTCTGGGATAATGCCGTCGTATTCCTCCGCCAGCCTTTGGCACATGGCAAGAATATCGCGCGCCTTTGTTTTATATAGCCCGCAGGAGCGAATCAGCTCTTCAATATCTTCCACGCGAGCCTGTGTAAAGGCTTCTAACGTGGGGAAGCGCGCAAACAATGCAGGGGTGACGAGATTCACACGTGCATCGGTGCATTGTGCGGAAAGCCGTGTTGCAATCAATAGCTGGAGAGGGTCACGGTATTCCAGCGAACAGATGGCATCGGGGTATTCCTTTTTCATTGCTTCCACGGCACAAACTGCTAATTGCTTTTTGGTCATTTTCGGCGTATCCTTTCCCGGCGGTTTTCTACATTTTAATACAAAACAAGAGAAAAGGAAAGGTCATTTTCTGGGAATGACCGCATTGCCTTTTGCAAAAATCGCGTGTATAATATTCTTAAGAAAACAGGAGAGAAGGTTGCCAATGTTCAGTGAAATGATGGATACCATCGGATTTGTTTCCCGCTTTGACCATGAGGTTGGAGCAGCTATGGAGCAGGAGCTGGGTCGCCAGCAAAGAAATCTGGAACTAATTGCTTCTGAAAACATGGTTTCTCCCGCGGTTTTGGCCGCAATGGGAAGCATCCTGACTAATAAGTATGCGGAGGGTTACCCGGGCAAACGCTACTATGGCGGCTGCCAGTATGTGGATGTAGTGGAAGACATTGCACGTGACCGTGCATGCCGTATTTTTGGTGCAGAGCATGCCAATGTGCAGCCTCACTCCGGTGCGCAGGCAAACCTTGCCGTGTATTTCTCACTATTGCAGCCCGGTGATACCGTAATGGGTATGAACCTGGCTGAGGGTGGGCATTTAACCCATGGATCCCCTGTGAATATGTCCGGCAGCTACTACAATTTTGTAGCCTATGGTGTAGATGCGGTAACGCACCAAATTAATTATGACAAACTGTACGAGCAGGCAATGCAGGTAAAACCCAAGATGATTGTTGCGGGTGCATCGGCATATCCCCGTGCACTTGATTTTAAGCGTTTTCGTGAAATCTGCGACGCTTGCGGCGCTTACCTGATGGTAGATATGGCTCACATTGCTGGTTTAGTTGCGGCAGGGCTGCACGCTAGTCCGGTAGAGTATGCCGATGTGGTTACCACCACCACGCATAAAACCTTGCGCGGCCCTCGCGGCGGCATGATTTTATGCAAAGAGCAGTATGCCAAAGCAATTGATAAAGCGATTTTCCCCGGCACGCAGGGCGGCCCGTTAATGCACATTATTGCGGCAAAGGCAGTGTGCTTCGGCGAAGCACTCCAACCGGAATTTAAAGTATACCAGCAGCAAATTATAGACAATGCGCAGGCTCTGGCAAATGGCCTTATGAAGCGTGGAATCAAGCTGGTCTCCGGCGGAACGGACAACCACCTCATGCTCGTTGACCTCACCGGCGAAGAGCTTACCGGTAAAGAGCTGGAGCACCGTTTGGATGAAGTGTATATTACAGCCAATAAAAATACCGTTCCCAATGAGCAGAGAAGCCCCTTTGTCACCAGTGGCCTACGCCTGGGTACTCCCGCAGTTACCACTCGCGGCCTGAACACACAGGATATGGATTTGGTTGCGGAGTGCATTGCTATGGCAGCACAAAGCTTTGAAGGTAACGAAGATACCATTCGCGCTAAGGTGGAGAGCATTTGCAGCCGCTATCCGCTGTATCATTAATTAGATTATTTCTTCTAGCAACTGTTGTTTGTGCCGTTTGGTACAAATAAATAGATACGAAAAGTTTTATCAAATCGTGTGCGGCGCAGCTTCTGCTGCGCCGCTTTTTGAAAGGATGGGTTTCCATTGTCAGTGCCTTTGGCAGAACGCCTGCGCCCGCAGACGCTGGATGAGGTAGTCGGGCAGCGCCATCTGTTGGATTCAGAGAAAGCACTGCGCCGTATCATTGATTCCGGTGAAATTCCGAATATGATTTTCTATGGGCCTTCCGGTGTGGGGAAGACCACCGTTGCCTCCATTATCGCTCGTAAAACACAGCGGAAGCTGGTAAAAATGAACGGAACAACTGCTTCAACAGCAGATATTCGCGCGGTAGTGGAATCACTTGGCACACTGGAAACGCTCAATGGAGTTTTATTGTATCTGGATGAAATCCAGTACTTTAATAAAAAGCAGCAGCAAACCCTGCTGGAATTTATTGAGAACGGGCAGATTACCCTGATTGCATCCACTACGGAGAATCCGTATTTCTATGTGTATAACGCTATTTTAAGCCGGTGTACGGTTTTTGAGTTTAAGGCGGTGGATACAGCGGAGATTTTGAGTGCAGTAGAGCGTGCCTTTTCTCTTCTTGAGCAAGAGAGAGGGGAGACGATTACGAGGGCAGACGGGGTGGATTTGCACATAGCACAGTCGTGTGGCGGAGATGTTCGCAAAGCCATGAACGCTGTGGAGCTTTGCACACTTTCTGCCAGACGAGAAGAACAAGGCCTTTTTATCGAGCGAGATTCTGCACTGGAATTAACACAGAAAAGTGCTGTGCGCTATGATAAGGATAGTGATGAGCACTACGATTTGCTTTCTGCTTACCAAAAGTCGATGCGCGGTTCCGACCCAAACGCCGCCGTGCATTACCTCGCAAGGCTGCTCGAGGCAGGAGATTTGCCTTCGGTATGCCGCAGATTGCTTGTTTGCGCAAATGAAGATGTTGGCCTTGCATGGCCGCAGATTATCCCTATAGTGAAAGCTGCTGTAGATACTGCCCTGCAGGTCGGTTTGCCGGAAGCCCGAATTCCGCTTGCGAACGCAGTGATTTTGGTATGTATGGCACCCAAATCGAATTCAGCTTATTTGGCAGTAGATGCAGCGCTTGCCGATATTCGTGCAGGGAAAGCTGGCCCAATACCGCGCAATCTGCAAAACAAGCATTTTGACGGGGAAGATCAAGAACGAAAAGGGCAGTTTTATCTCTACCCTCATAATTACCCTAGCCACTGGGTGCAGCAGCAGTACTTGCCAGATGCGCTGAGCAGTACAGAGTATTACAAAGCAGGGTTAAATAAGAACGAGCAGGCATTTCTTCAGTATTGGAGAAAAATCATGGAGGAAAATTAAAAAAAGACTCTTGTAACTTTGTCCGCACAGTGCTATTATATATATAATTTTGGACTCATGTAATCCGTGGGGAGGGATATTGATTGGATAGTAATGTGTTAGCAAGTTTGTCTTATGGAATGTATGCAATAGGTGTAAAGGGTGAACACGATCCTTCCGCTTGTATTGTAAATACAGTGATTCAGGTAACGAATTCAAATCCTCCCGTAATTGCTGTTAGTATGCATCATAATAATTACAGTCACGAATGCATCCGGGAGACCGGAATTTTTTCTGTTTCTGTTTTATCGGAAGATACTCCCGGAACGGTAATTGGTGCTTTGGGTTTTAACTCCGGTAGAAGCTCGAACAAGCTAAAGAATATTCGCCACCGTGTTTTGGTGGAGGGCGTTCCTGTTATTAAAGAAAACGCCTGCTGTTGGTTTTTGTGTAAGGTGATTAATCGGGTAGAAACCGCTACGCATACCGTGTTTTTGGCAGAAGTTGTTGCCGGCAGTGAAAAAGTAGTGGGGACACCAATGACCTATAATTATTACCACCAAGTGCTAAAGGGCTCCGCTCCCGAATATGCCCCAACGTATCGCCCCGTAAACGCGGGTAATACCAGTTCTGACGGTGGCAAGTTCATTTGTAAGATTTGCGGTTATATTTATAATGACCCCGATGTTCCGTTTGAAGAATTGCCGGAAGATTGGCTTTGCCCCATTTGTGCGGCACCTAAATCGGCATTTATTCGAAAATAGAAGACCAAAGAGCTCAATCTGATATGCGTTTGCATACCGGGTGGGCTTTTCTTTTGGTCTGTTTACAACATTCACCGCTGTTGGCGGCTGCGTTGGTAGGCTTTTGATGTCACATTTCTCAAAGGCCTACTTTTTTGGAGCCGTTTTCAGATAGAGAATTCACATGAAAGAAAAGGATGATTCAACACTATGTCAAAACACATCATTCAAACCCATGAAAAACCGCCACTGAAACAGGCAATCCCGCTGAGCATTCAACATATGTTTGCTATGTTTGGTGCTTCTGTTTTGGTTCCGACCTTATTCGGAATTAATCCTGCGGTTGTGCTGTTAATGAACGGCGTAGGCACACTGTTTTTCTTCTGGATAACGCAGGGAAAATGCCCGGCGTACTTAGGCTCCAGCTTTGCATTCATTGGCCCGGCGCTTATTGTAATCAACCGGTATAAGGATGCACCCGGCGGCGGCTTTTCTTACGCACAGGGAGGTTTTGTGGCGGTTGGCCTGCTTGTTGTAGTTTTGGCATTGGTGATTAAGCGCTTTGGCTCGGATTGGATAGACAAGCTCCTGCCTCCTGCCGCTATGGGCCCCGTTGTGGCGCTTATTGGTCTGGAGCTTTCGGGGACAGCGGCTTCTACCGCAAAAATACTGCCTCAAACCAGCTATGTTGCAGTAAAAGGTGCAGATGGCATGTTCCAGCAGGTTGTAACAACCGTAGACCCCAAAAATATGGCGGTTTTCTTGGTTACACTTGGTATAGCAGTGTTTGGTTCCATTTTGTTCCGCAATTTTCTTTCGGTTATACCCATTCTCATTGCAATTATTGGTGGTTATGTTACGGCTGCAATTCTCGGTGTGGTAGATTTCACAGCAGTGGAACAAGCAAGCCTATTTTCACTGCCGCATTTTCAGTTGGCGCAGTTCCGGTTGGACGCGATTATTACTATGCTACCAGTAGCCTTGGTTTTAATCTCCGAACATATTGGCCACCAAATTGTAACTGGTAAGGTTATTGAGAAAGATTTAATCAAAGACCCCGGTCTGCACCGCTCTTTGATGGGAGATGGTTTCTCTACCATGGCGTCTGGTATGGTGGGTGCGGTGCCTACCACTACTTACGGTGAGAACATTGGCGTAATGGCGATGACCCGTGTATACAGCGTGTGGGTAATCGGCGGTGCGGCGGTTCTTTCCATCATTAGTTCTTTCATTGGTAAATTCTCAGAACTGATTGCAACTATTCCAGGCCCGGTAATTGGGGGCATTTCATTCTTGCTGTATGGTATGATTGGTGCTTCCGGCTTGCGTATTCTGGTCGATTCTCGAGTGGATTTCGCAAAGAACCGCAATATTATCATGACCTCCGTCATTTTTGTTACAGGTCTTTCCGGAGTATCGCTCCATTTGGGAAGTGTTGAGCTAAAAGGAATGGTACTTGCCTGTGTAGTTGGTATGCTGTTGGGTCTCATTTTCTATGTGCTCGACTGCCTGAATCTAACAAACGACAGAGATGACGATGAGGCAGAGAGCGCAGCGGAATAGAATTTTTGGAATAGTGACGCTCTGGGATAGGGGGTAAGGAAAATGAAGAAAGTGATCTGCTTTCATAATCCTGATGAAGAAAATGGATATTTAAGCAATTGGTTTTTGTCTGATTTTGAAAAGGATGGAGTGCATTTTTCCTCTATGGAGCAATATATGATGTACCAAAAAGCCATCATTTTTGAAGACAGTGAAATTGCATCGCAAATCTTAGCAACCTCCAATGTTGGAAAGATTAAGTCTTTAGGGCGCTCGGTTCGAAATTACGAGGATGTTGTTTGGAGCGGTGTTCGGCAAATAATAGTATATGAGGGACTAATTGAAAAATTTGTTCAGAACAATGAGCTCAAAGGGTTACTGCTTGCAACGAAGCAGCATATTCTGGCGGAATGTGCAGTACAGGATAGAATATGGGGGATCGGCCTCTCCATGACAGATGAAAAGCGGTTCGATAGAAACGCATGGCGTGGACAAAATTTGTTAGGATTTTCTTTGATGAAGGTTCGGGAACGATTATAAGCTTAGTGTTTCTAATTCTATCGTCTATTTTGCAAAATTTACGCCTAAAGAGCGTAAAGCCCCCATTCTCTTCGGATATACCAAAGGGAACGGGGGCTTTCTTTATTTAAGATTATAATTTCTCTTATTCATCCTAATTCCGCTACAAACTCATCCAGAGATGCTTCATCGTCCAGCTTTGGGGATTGGTCAATGCGCTGTAAAGTAAGGTTTTCCACATGGCGAACCGTGTTTCCCGGTTCAATGTGGCATAGCGGGCTCAGGGACTCCATCTCTAAAAAATCGCCGTTCGTATACGTTTCATACGAGGCGCCTAAGTCTGGGTACACCGCATGATTATTGTGCACGAAGCGTTTTAACATCACCACATTTTTTCTAACATAAGCAGCCCAGCCAGCACGGTTGTTCGTTCCCACCTTAAAGGCGGTGGTAGCGGTTGGGTCTTGCCGAAGAGTGATAAAACGATTACCCCAGAAGACGCGGGGGTCACGCAGGTTGGCATAGGGCCATAAAATCACTGATCGGTCTGGCTGGAGTGGGTCTTCCCCCTGATTCTGGGGAATGATTTCAAACCCGCCGGGTGCCATCATGGTAACAGACCAAAGGGCAAGAGTTTTGGGGTCCTTCGAGCAATTTTTGGCACTGTGAACCACCATAATGTCTGAGGTGTTTTCGTTCATCATCACCTCAAAGCCTAGTTGCATTTCATTATGTTTTTGCCGTACCGGTGTAAAGCTTACTCCCTCAGTAAGAATTCCATACACTACCGGTTCGTTGTCTGGGTAGTAGGTGTCTGGTGTGCTTTCGGGGCTAAGCCAAAGCCTGTGCCCGCCGTAATTGTAAAAGACGGCGCCCTCTCCGTAAAGCTGGTCGAATTCTTCTCCCGAAGCTTTGTACTTTCTCTCTTGGTCGGTGTACAGCATGTTTTCGCCATTGACTAAACCAAAGTGGATGATTCGGGGTCCCACATCAATTGTGACCATTACTTCAATAATGCCGTTGCTCATATGTACGCACCGGCCGTAGTTCAAGTATTCTGTTTCTTTAATTTCAATTGCCAAAAAAATCCTTCCTTTCCCAATAGGAGCAGGTCATTTCCAGCCCGCAGGGGCCTTTTTCTGGTGTGCATAGAGAATAAAGGTCCGTTGTTCTGCATTCCGTTTCAAACATTGCTTTTGCATTGCTGTTAAGCGGTGCAAAGTCAGCAGCATTCGTAACAATCGGCAAGGTTGCTGTACGCCGTATATTGCGCAGCATGTTTCTGCCGGTTTCATTGAATGCCAGTATTCGAATGTATGCAGGGGCTTCCGGAAGTTCCCGCTGATTTAGACCCAAAAAAGCGGATAACAGGATTCTACGGATTCGTGCATGAGAATAACGCTTTGATTTAATGGAAATAAGAAGCTGTTCCAGAGATGTGCAGGTACGAACACTGCTGAAAATACGGTTCTCCAAACCCTCGCTAATGTCTGGCAATTGGGAAAGCTCCTCCCGGCTCATGGTACGAAGCCTGGAAAGGATAGCATTTTCCAACGGTGCAAGCGATGCAGGAGCACGCCCAGCCAATCGTTCCCGCTCAAAAATAGAATAAGCCACTTTGGGAACAAAGGCCGAAAAAGGTTCCTTTTGCTGGATGAGTCTTCGAATTTGTGAAGCGGAGGCAATATGGGTATTCGAAGCGAGTTGCGGTGCGTCGTGGGCGGAACCAATGCGCTGAATGGTTTTGGGCTGCATAGGGGACTGCGTGCGAAGCAGTGCCTTGCAGTATTCAATGCCGAGAATGTTGTTTGGTTCGCTCAAAAGTGCGGCGGAATCGCCAAGAAGCTCCTTTGCCGCAGCCTGCCTTGCCGCAGCAAAGGGCAAGCCGAGCGAGAGGTGGCTTTTTACAGCAGCCTCAAATGCCGAGCTTTGCAGAGCCTTAGCAATGATATTCAGAGTGGAAACATCCCCGCTTTCACTGCCAAAAACGAGTTGATCCACACAGCCCAGTGCATTAAGAATAGAGATGGCTCCAAATGCAAAGCGTTCCGCACCGGCGACGGAAAAGCTAACGGGAAGCTCGAGCACTAAATCGGCACCGCAAGAAAGCGCCGCAAGCGCACGCGGCCATTTGTAAAAAGCAGCCGGCTCGCCTCTTTGCACATAATTTCCACTCATCACAACAGCTAGCCCGCCGGGTGAAGATTGTTTGACTTTTTGTATTAGGTATTCATGCCCAAGGTGTAACGGGTTAAATTCGGCGACAATACCCGTAATCAAGGGTCTCTCTATCATTGGGTAAAAAACTCCTTGAAATAATTGTGAAAATGTACTATGATAGTGTACGGTTCTATAGTACAGTATTGCAGTAACACTTTCAAGCTGTTTTTGCAATATTTAGAAAGTTTAGGAGGGAATCCGATGAAGATTCTGGTCATTAATGCAGGGAGCTCTTCCCTGAAATATCAGTTGATTGATATGGCCAAAGAGGAAGTACTCGCGAAAGGTAACTGCGAGAGAATTGGGCTTGGCGACGGTATTTTCGGCCACAAAACGGCAGATGGACGAGAGAAGAAGTTAACCGTGGACATGCCTGATCACATTGCAGCTTTCATGCAGGTTAAAAATGCGTTGGTAGATGCAGAGGTTGGCGTAATTAAAGATTTGTCTGAGGTAACCGCAGTTGGTCACCGTGTGGTGCAGGGCGGCATGAAGTTCATGAACTCCGTTCTGATTAACCAAGAGGTTATTGATACCATTGAGGAGCTTATTCCGCTGGCTCCCTTACACAACAGTGTAAACCTGCAGGGCATTCGTGCTTGCCAGGAGGTATTTGGTGACAAGGTACCGCAGGTTGCTGTATTTGATACTGCGTTCCATTCCACCATGCCGGCTGAGGCTTATATTTACCCCATTCCTTACGAGTATTTTGAAAAATACCAAATTCGCCGCTATGGCTTCCATGGTACTTCTCACCGTTTTGTCAGCGAGCGCTGCGCAGAGCTGGTAGGTAAGCCGATGTCTGAGCTGAAAATCATTACTTGCCACCTTGGCAATGGTTCTTCCATCGCCGCTGTGGACCATGGCAAAGTAATTGATACCAGCATGGGCCTCACTCCCTTGGATGGCTTTATGATGGGTACTCGCTGCGGCTCTTTGGATCCCTCCGTTGTTACCTTTATTGAAGAGAAAGAAAACCTTACTGCAGAGCAGATGAGCGACATCCTGAATAAGAAATCCGGTCTTTTGGGTATTTCCGGTATTTCCAGTGATGACCGTGATGTTACAAAGGCAGTTGAGGAAGGCCAGCCGAGAGCAATTCTTGCTCATAAAATTTTGGTATACCAGATTAAGAAATTCGTTGGCAGCTACGCTGCTGCAATGAACGGCTGCGATGCAATTGTGTTTACAGCTGGCTTGGGTGAGAACCAGGTTGACCACCGCCAGAACGTGTGCGATGGCCTGACTTACCTTGGTGTAGAAGTGTCGAGAGAGCTAAACGAGCAGATGATTCGCGGCAAGGGCGGCAAAATCTCTACTCCCAATTCAAAGGTGCAGGTATTCGTAATCCCCACCAATGAAGAGCTTGTTATCGCACGCGATACCAAAGAGATTGTCAATAAGCTTTAATTGTAATAAGCTGTAATGAATATAAAAAAAGCGGCGGAGAATTTTTTCTCTGCCGCTTTTTGTTATTTTCTATTGGTAATCTCGTTGTCACGGAACAGCAGAGAAATGCACCAGACTCCGGCTAGACCAACAAGGGTATATATAATTCGACTAATGACTGCGGTTTGCCCTTGGAATAACCAAGCAACAATATCGAATTGAAAAATACCAATGGAGCCCCAGTTAATTCCTCCAATAATCAGAAGAATCAGAGCAATCATGTCAATCATTTTATTACCACCTTTCTAATAATTTTGATAATTTATTAATTTTAGTGTAAACTGAAATAACAAAAATATGCAAGTTGTTGATATATCATGCCCGTACAGATGAAAATCAATCAAATAAATGTGCATGATTTAAATTTTTATTTATCTTGTAAAAAAGGAGCTTTTTATTGTAAAATAGAAAAAAGAAAAGAAATGGCGGAGGTAATATATGAAGACGAGAAAAATTGGTGAGTCTGGTTTGGTTACTGGAGTTTTATCTATGGGCGCATGGGCCATTGGTGGAGGAAGCTGGTGGGGGGAGAACGACGATTCTCAATCCATACGTACCATTCACAGTGCGCTGGAACAAGGCCTGAATTGGATTGATACAGCACCGGTTTACGGTTTTGGACATAGCGAAGAGGTAGTGGGGCGCGCTCTAAAAGATCGCAGAGAAAGAGCCGTTCTTTCTACCAAGTGCGGGTTACAGTGGCGCAATGAGCTTGGCAGTCATCCTTTCACCAAGGATGGCCACTCGGTTTATCGCAATCTTTCTGCGCAATCTATTCGTAAGGACTTGGAAGACAGCTTGCAGCGCCTGCAGACGGATTATATCGATATTTATTATACGCATTGGCAAGCAGCGGAAGACGGAGCTTCTATTGCTGAAACCATGGAGGAACTGCTCAAGATGAAGCAGGAAGGCAAAATTCGCGTGATTGGTGCTTCTAATGTGACAACTGAGCATCTGGATGAATATCTGAAATACGGTAAGGTAGATGTGATTCAAGAGAAGTTTAGTCTGCTTGACCGCCGTGTGGAGGCTTCCCTTCTGCCTTACTGTGAAGAGCATAAGATAACTCTTCAGGCGTATTCTCCTTTGGAGCAAGGGCTTCTCACCGGAAAAATCACGATGGATTATAAAATTGAACCCGGTTCCGTTCATGAGAATAAGTTTTGGTGGATGCCGGAGCACCGCCAATATGCCATAGAAATGCTAAATGGCTGGAGAGATTTGACTCTGAAATATGGCTGCTCTTTAGGGAACCTTGCAATTGCTTGGATGGTGGCACGCAGTGAGTACCTAAATGTGCTAGGTGGTGCTAGAACCATAGAGCAAGCGCAGGAAAACGCAAAGGCAGGAGAATTACAGTTAGAGAAAGCAGATTTTGAAAGAATGACGCGCGACGCTGACAGGGCAATTGAAAGTGCAAATTAATTCTACCTTAATTGAAGCTACTAAAAACACCACTGTTTAACCAGTGGTGTTTTTTTGTCTTGCTCTATGAGCTTACTAGCAGTCTTTTAAGAACTAATCTGCCAAAGTAAAAAGACTTTATGAAGAAAAATAAACTGCTAAGTATTAAAGGAAGTACAATAAGCGAGAGGGCAATGAAGTTTAGCAGCTAAGAAAAGAAGGCTTTTCCTTTCGGAAAAGCCTTCTTTTTTTTCGTGCTATTCGTGGGTTTTCTGCCGCTTGATTACTTTCAAGCGAGAGAATTCCTCTCGGTCCTTCTCTTCCAGCGCGTCCGTGATAAACTTTACGGTTTCCTCAAAGCGGGGAATCATAATGTTTTTCAAAGCATTCGCGCGCTTTTGGGTCTTCTTTACGTTGTCAGCTAAGCGGTAAACACTGTTTTCCACTTCGGCAAGCTCTGCGGTAAGATATTTAACCTCTCTGAATTTCAGGTAGGCGTTATCCATCATAGAGTTTGTCTCCATAAGACCATAGCTGAGAGTTGGTGGGGTACGTTCCAGCGAGACCATGGGAATTTCCACTCCCATAACGCTGCGGTACGCCACATTCAGGTTATCATCGTATGGAACAGTTTCTGCAATTTTATCGCACATACCCAGCGTAACGCTGGCCATTTGCAAAGCCGCATAAGCTTCTTCATACGTACTATCAATCTTATCTTGAATTTCATTGGCTCTCTCAATTAAAGCCATCATTTCACGAATAAGAATGTTACGCTTACGGTCCATCAGCTCAAAGCCAGTGCGGGCCAGACTAAGCGATTTCTTAGTGGCAAGAAGATTGCCCTTGGTTGGTACAATTTGAATCGCCAATGCCGCTCACCTCGCTTAGTTATTGGTTCCGTCTGCTTCGTCTTCCAGCTCGTTCGGGTCTTTTGCAGCATTTTCTGGTTTATAGAACTGGTTGAGAACCGCATCATCCACACGGTCCAGCTCAGAGCGGGGCAGGGTAGAGAGAAGTCTCCAGCCCAAATCGAGGCTCTGGTCAATGGTTCTATTTTCATTATGCCGCTGGGTTAAGAACAACTGCTCAAACAGCTTACCAAAGTGCAGGTACTGTTTGTCCACAGGAGATAATTCTTCCTCGCCGATAACGGAAGCAAGGGAACGAGCATCCATAACCTTCGCGTAGGAAGCGAAAAGCTGGTTTGATAGTGCGGAGTGATCTGCACGGGTAAAGCCATCGCCAATACCATCCTTCATCAAACGGGAGAGGGAAGGCAGAACGCCAACGGGCGGATAAATGCCCATGCTGTCAAGCGTACGGTCTAGAACAATCTGTCCTTCGGTGATGTAACCGGTTAAGTCTGGTACCGGGTGGGTAACGTCATCGTTAGGCATGGTCAAAATCGGAATCTGTGTAACCGAACCGGTTTTACCTTCTACCATGCCGGCACGCTCGTACAGCGACGCAAAGTCAGAGTACAAGTAACCGGGGAAGCCCTTTCTGCCAGGGATTTCACCCTTGGAAGAGCTGAATTCACGCAATGCTTCCGCATAAGAGGTCATATCTGTCATGATGACCAGAATGTGCATGTTCAGTTCAAATGCCAGATATTCCGCGGTAGTCAGTGCACAGCGGGGGGTAAGGGTACGCTCAATAATCGGGTCATTTGCCAGGTTAACGAACATAACAACCTTCTGCAAAACGCCAGATTCATCAAACGAACGGCGGAAGTATTCCGCAACGTCGTTCTTAACACCCATGGCTGCGAACACGATAGCGAAGTTATCGCCATCTGCACCAGTGATTTTTGCCTGACGAGCAATCTGCACAGCCAGCTCATTGTGAGACATACCGGAGCCAGAGAAAATCGGCAGCTTCTGCCCACGAATCAGGGTCATCAATGTATCGATACTAGAAACACCAGTATTAATGTAGTTAACCGGGTATACGCGAGACACCGGGTTAATCGGGGTGCCATTAATATTCATGCGCTTTTGCGGGAAGATGTTACCCAAACCATCAATCGGGCGACCAGAGCCATCGAACACTCTGCCGAGGATTTCAGGGGAAAGGGGCATCTCCATTGGGCGGCCGCGCAGACGTGTGCGGGTATTGTTCAAAGAAATACCGCGGGTACCATCAAAAACCTGAATAACCACGCGTTTGCCGTCCATTTGTACAACTCGGCCTTGGCGCATGGTGCCGTTGTCCAGACGAATGTCAACAATTTCTTCAAAAGAGGCATTTTCCACATCGTCCAGCACAATCAGCGACCCGTTTATTTCTTTGACGCCAATATAATCAAGAATCATAAAAAAACCGCCTTCTTTCCGTGGAGTTCATCAATTATTGATAATTTCCGCCACGGTGTTATCAATTTCTGCAATATAGTCATCAAACAAGTCCAGCTTGTCGTTCGGTACATCGTACTTAATCTTCACCAGCTTGTCAAACAGACCGGACTGCATAATACTGGAAATGGGAACGGATGCTGCAATGAGCTGCCGTGATTTTTGGTACAGGTGTAAAATAACCTTCATCATCAGCTTCTGCTTCTCCAGCGGTACAAACGTATCTTCCGCATGGAATGCATTCTGCTGCAAGAAGCCAACGCGAATGAGTCGCGCAATTTCAATAACGAGCTTCTGGTCATCCGGCAAAACGTCGGAACCAATTAGCTTAACAATCTCCATGAGCTTGCTTTCTTCCTGAAGAAGGTTGTTGGTTTGTCTGCGGTAATCGAGGAATTCTTCGCCCACATTTTCTTTAAACCAATCCTGCAAATCCGCATTGTACTCGCTGTAACTGGTCATCCAGTTAATGGCGGGGTAATGTCTTGCATAAGCAAGGTTTTTATCCAGCGCCCAGAAGCAACGGGTAAAACGCTTGGTGTTTTGTGTAACAGGCTCAGAGAAGTCCGCGCCTGCGGGGGAAACCGCACCGATAATGGTGATAGAGCCATCCGTACCGTTTAGGTTTTTTGTATAGCTCGCACGCTCGTAGAATTCCGCCAGACGAGAGGGCAAATATGCCGGGAAGCCTTCTTCTGCGGGCATTTCTTCCAAACGACCAGAAATTTCGCGCAGTGCTTCCGCCCAGCGGGAGGTGGAGTCCGCCATCATGGCTACGTGGTAACCCATGTCGCGGTAGTACTCCGCCAAAGTAATGCCGGTGTAAATGGACGCTTCACGCGCCGCAACAGGCATGTTCGAGGTATTTGCTATCAAAGTGGTTCGATCGGTCATCGGTCTGCCGGATTTCGGGTCAATCAGTTCTGTGAATTCCTGCAATACCTGTGCCATTTCGTTACCGCGCTCACCGCAGCCAACGTAGATAATAATATCTGCATCGCACCATTTGGCAAGCTGATGCTGTGTCATAGTTTTACCGCTGCCAAAGCCACCAGGGATAGCCGCTGTACCACCCTTAGCTACAGGGAACAGAGTGTCGATAACACGCTGACCGGTAACCAGCGGAATTTTGGGCTGCATGCGTTCCGCAACCGGGCGTGGTGTACGGATGGGCCACCTTTGGCAAAGAGAAAGCTCGTGCTTATTGCCCTTTGCGTCGGTAAGCTCAACGACGGTATCGTTTACATGGTATTTGCCGTTTGCATTCACCTTTGTGACAGTGCCGCTCAGTGTGGGCGGTACCAGGCATTTATGGCGAATGATTTTAGTCTCTGGGCATTCGGCGTAAATATCGCCGCCTACAAGGGTGTCTCCTACCTGAACGGTGACGGTAACCTCCCAGAGTTGTTCGGTGTCCAGCGCGGGAACGTTACTACCGCGCGAAATAAATACAGAGCCGGAATCGTCCGCTATTTTTTTGAGCGGACGCTCAATTCCGTCGAAAATATTATCTAGAATACCTGGGCCTAACGTAACATTCATGGGGCTTCCGGTACCGAATACCGGCTCGCCCGGGCGCAGTCCGGTGGTTTCTTCATAGACCTGAATGGTGGTAAGCTTATCGGTAATGCCGATGATTTCACCAACCAAACGCTCGTTGCCCACGAATACCATTTCCATCATGGAAAAGCTGCGTGAATTTTTAATCGTTACAACTGGCCCGTTAATACCATGAATTACATCTTGGTTCTCCATCTTCAAATCATCTCCGTTATCGTTGGTATTACGGCTCAGACCACAGACATTCCAGAGGTTTCTTCAAACCACTCCTGCTGTGATTCCAGCATCGTGTCCAGTGTTTCGTCAGCCATAATGCCTTTTTCGGCATGGTAAGCGCGAACACCGCCGATCAAAATATCCTGGTCTGCCTGAACAGTGCACTCTTTTTTGAATGCCTGGCGAAGCAGATCCTCATATTGCAGATCATCTTTTTTCACGCAGAGAACAGTGCCGGTTTCCGGGAACAGCTCAGAAAGGCTGCTTGTGTATTTTTGCAGCAGAGAAGGGTATTGAGCCGACTTTGTGTATTCCACAAGGCGCTCTTTGGCCTTTGCAAACACTTCGTTTTCAATATTCTTTCTCTTCTCCAAAAGCTCTTTGCGGGCGTTCATTTCACGGTGCGCAATGTCGCGCACAATTCCATCCCGCATAGCAGTCATTTCGCCTTGAATAAGCTGGTATGCTTCATGCAGTACCTGGCGCTCTGCCTCTTCAAGCTGATTCTGTTTGAACTCCGAAATTTCTTGTTCAATTTTTTCCCGCTGTTCCTGCGCGTAATGATTGATCGCAGTACTAAACTTACTTAATTTTTCTTCACTAGAAGTCATAGTAACCCCCCGTTCCGCCGCCTTGGCGGTTTAAATTTTTACTCCGATTGCCTCGCGGACATAGCGGGTAATAGAATCCTTGGTACGGCCATTGCCGTGACGGTCGGGTATTTCAACGATTAAAGGGCGTTTTAGGTTCAGCTTTAAATCATAAATTAACTCAGGGCACATAGAGATAAGGCGCTCTGTCATTAATATTACGGCAATGTCTTTCATTTCAATTGCATCGTTCAAAGCCTTGCGAACCTCACCGACATCGTGCGCCATTATCCCAGGAATACCGGCAAGGCGCATTCCCACCAGCGTGTCTGAATTGTCGCTGATTAAGTAAAATCGCATGTCAGCACCTGCTTTCCTATTGTCTCAAACACTGAAAAGATGGCTTAAATCTTGTTCAGAATCAGGATGGAAATCAGCAGGCCGTACAGTGCAATACCTTCACCAAGCGCAACGAAAATCAAAGATTTACCAAAGGACTTGGGGTCTTCTGCAGTAGCGCCGATAGCAGCAGGGGATGCAGCACCAACAGCAATACCGCCGCCAATGCCAGCCAAACCAGTTACAAGACCAGCAGCCAGCAGGCCAAGGCCTTCTTTACCGGCGTTTGTGCCGTCATTTGCAGAAGTGGTAGTTCCTGCAGCGGGCTCTTCCGTAGCTGCACTTGCAACCATAGGAACAGCAATGGTAACTGCACAAACAATCATGAATGCCGCAATTTGAGATACCAGAGCCGATTTAGCCTTTTTGCCGTTTTTTACTGCGCGAACAGCCAGTAAAACAGAGAGAATCAATGCTGCAACAGGGATAGTAAACAGTACGTAGTTCATAAGATTTGCCTCCAAAATATAATCATTTTAAATTTACCGCTGAGAGCAGAATGAGGTTTACGCCTCATTCTGCTCCTTGCGAGCGGATACAGGATGGAAGGGACGGCCGCTGCCGTCGAAGAAGCGGCTGAACATTTCATAGAATTCCAGCCTCAAGACCTGGATGCCAGCAAGAAGGGCTTCCAGTGCCATGACAAAGATATTGCCGAAAATAACTACGAGGATATATCCGATCCCAGAAGACATATTCGCCAGAGTAAATACCACCATCATCATACCTGCATGAACCAGTACGAATGCGCCAACACGCAGGAAGGACATAGTATTACTCATATAGCTGAGCAAATACTCAAATACTTCGAAGAAGTTCTGAGTGATATATTCGCCCCAGTTTTCCGGCCTCCAGCTCTTATTTCCTTCTATCAGCTCACTTAAAAGCTCTTGGAAGAACATTAAAAGCAACGGGAAAATCATGAAGCACAGAATATACGGTGTAGTAACAATCTGCCAACCCATAGCGATTTGTCCGCCGAAGCCGATTACGATGGAACCGTAAAACAACAGCCCGGCTAAACCGTTGGGGCTGAACAAAGCGTTGCCGAATTTCTTTTTCTTAATACTGGAATAAATGTTAATGAGCATAGCAATCATTACGAGTGAAACGCCGATGCCAACAGCCGAATAAATGATAATGTTGGTGGTGGCAGGGTGCATAACCTCGACCGGCTTTTCTTCTAAGCCAAAAAGAGCATGGTAGACTGGGTCGAGCGCATGCTCAAATCCAAATACCGAACCAAAGAGAAAGCCAAATGCCATGGATGACATACCGCATGGAATTAGAATTTTACCAAGGCGCATACGCAGTTTGTTCCACATATATAGGCCAATGAGAGAAACGCACAGCCCCTGCCCAAGGTCAGCAAACATAATACCAAACATAATAATGTAGGTAATGCCAACAAAAATGGTGGGGTCCACCTCGTTGTAAGAGGGAAGACCAAACATTTCTACGAAGAACTCAAACGGGCGAAACAGCTTGGGGTTCTTCAGCTTAACGGGCGGGGAATGACTGAGCTGAGCCTCCGCATTTTCAAAGGAGTATTCAACGGATTCCAGCGGCTCAAGAGTTTCACGGAATTTTTCTTCGTTCTTAGCGGGTATCCAACCAGTTAGCACAAAGCTTTCATGGTAACGTGCGCCGTAATGACGAATCCCAAAATAGATGCTCTTTTCTCTTAAGTGATTGAACATCAATTGGCAATTTTCACTTTCCTGTTTCCAGAAAGCACTCAGCTTATCGTCCATATCTTTTACAATAGCCGTTGTTTCTGCATGCTGCAGGCGAAGCGTTTCTATCATTTCTTCCGGTGTACCCTCGTACCCGGTAAGACTAACGCGATTGAAGAAGAGGCTTGAGAAAATCCGGTCTACTTCATCAATTTGGTCGATAGGCGCAAAGTAGGCACCCCAATAATTTTCTTCATCACTGGAATTTGGAAAAAATACCAGATAGGGGTTGTCGCTGTAAAGTGGGAGCTTTTCGTAGTTCTCTTTAGACAAAGCACCGAATCGTACCTGAACGTATTTGCATTCTAATACTTTTTTCAGGTTTAAATCCATGCCTGTAAAGTGAGATAAATCCCGAAGGGAAACATTAAGCTCACGAACTTTTTCTTCCGCTTCCGTTTTTTGCTTTAAACAAGCTTCTACGTAGGCGGTAAATTTGTCCACATACTCCAATAGCTTACGGTCTTCTTCTTCCGCACTGCAATCGGGTGCTCCCTCAAATTCAAGGGGATGGCCAATTTTTTTGCAGGCGTCTGAAAGCTTCTGCAAAGGAGTTGTGTAGGGGTTATCCTCCCCAATGGGAACAAAGGGCGTCGTATCAGCATAAAAAGAAAGAACGTTATCTGGGTGGAAAACCTCAGATTGACCGCAGCGAAGTGTTACCTCATCCAGTTCGTTCATTCGGCCGATGATACTGGCCATTTTAAGTTTTTGTACAGCCAAACAGCACCACTCCTCTCGTTAAAAATCAGAAAAAGCCAGCAGCTTTTTTATTTCTTCCGGCGGGAGCTTATAACGGATTCCCTCAACAATATTGATGATATCCATCAGCTCAATCTGCATATAGAAAATATAAGACAGCAAAACAACTGATGCGTATACTGAAAAATGAACGCCGCGGCGGCATACACCGTATAAGGCGCGCTCGGCAAGCTGGTCAGCAAAGTTGTACTCAATTTTACTGGTTTTCTTACCAATTCTGGTTTGAACCAGCTGCTTGCGCACCTCGTCTGCATCCTTTGCTTGTATCATTTTTTCAATTTGTGCTCTGTTAAGAGAACCGAAAGGAAGAAGGTTGCTGCGAATGTAATCTGGACCCGCCTGAAAATAGGTTTTGAAACGCAGTATTCTGGCAAAATTGTTAAGGTCAAGATACATATCAACAATTTGTTTTAAATCCTGTTTCACACTTTTGGAGTTCTGATGCTCTATGGTTTCGTATAGTTGACTGTATAAATAGGTATACAGAGCATTTTCCGCCGCCGTAAAATCTACGGTGTTGTCGTAGGTGGGGCGAAAAGGCTCAATCAACATTTGGTAAGGCGTGTGAGACAACGCTGCAATAATATCATCAAATCGCTCCGCTCCGGAGAGGCGTATCAAATCGATGTGAGAATGCGCAGCCAAAGGAGTGGGCATAGAAAAAAAGTATTCCTTTGTCATGTCTGCATTCAAGTGTAAAAGAGCATTTAAAATCTGTTCTACTTCACTGCGCTGTAATAAGTAAGAGGCCAGAGCGTCACCAATGGAAATTTCGTAACGGCATAACGAAGCCGAATCTGCTAAAAGCTTTTTTTTCAGCCGGTTTTCCAACTGACCACGGTGCACTTCTTTGTCGTTGATTCCCGCTAAAACCTTATCGTAGTCCGTATTCGAAGCAAGGTACCGCGCTATGTCTGAAACGCTTTTGCAGGCCAGCATATCTTGGTAATTCTGCGCAGTGAGTCTGCGACCATACATAGCACGGGCTTTTGCCGAAACTACATTGGAAGAGAGACTGGAAAGCATGAAATCACTCTCCTATCACTTTTTGAAAGATCGTATCGATCCATTTTTCGCCGTTGGCCGCATAAAGCTGATCAAGCTTTTCAGTTAAAGCCTTGTAATGCAGCTCTTTTACCTGCCAGGTTTTTTCAGCAGCAGCTTGTTCCAGAGGCCTGTTCTTTTCAATACGGGCTCTTGCTCTCGACAAATAGCTGTTACGAATGTCTTCCCGAGTTCTCGAAATCTCTTTTTCTGTGTCTATTTTTTGCTTTTGGGCGGCGTCCGTGATCTGCCTGGCTTTTTCATCCATTTCTATGATCTGCTTCAGCATATCGTTCATAATGACCGCACCTCCTTGATAAATAAAATCTAAGTTTCACAAAACATTCAGAAATCACATGCACAATTATAGCTCTCTCGTCACAAATATACAACTGATAAATTTACAAAATTTACGCTTGTGACACAATACATCAATAAATGACAAATAATTTTATATTATTTGATATTTTTTAGACTTATTTAGTTTTTTAGGCTTTGTAGAGGGGCCGGAATGCGACCACCACGATGAATAAAGCGCGCAGGAGAGTATGGATTTACCTCCATAACAGGTCCTCCACCCAAAAGACCGCCGAAATTCAGCTCATCACCAACCTTCTTTCCAATTGCGGGAATCAGGCGAACGGCGGTGGTTTTGCTGTTGACCATTCCGATTGCGGCTTCGTCTGCAATAATGCCGGAGATGACTTCTGCCGATGTATCGCCGGGAATCACAATCATATCAAGGCCTACGGAGCAAACGGCTGTCATAGCTTCCAGCTTATTGAGGGTTAAGGAGCCGCGGCGAGCCGCTTCAATCATACCGGCGTCTTCTGTAACCGGAATAAATGCACCGGAAAGACCACCAACGTGAGAAGAAGCCATAATGCCACCCTTCTTCACTGCATCATTGAGTAGTGCCAGAGCAGCAGTCGTGCCGTGTGCACCGCATGCCTCCAAACCCATTTCCTCAAGAATGTAGGCAACCGAATCACCAACAGCAGGGGTAGGGGCAAGGGAAAGGTCTACAATGCCAAAGGGAACAAATAAACGGCGAGAAGCCTCTTGTGCAACGAGCTGACCCATACGGGTAATTTTGAATGCTGTTTTCTTAATTAAATCGGCAATGCCGGTAATGTCGCAGTCGTCGGCCTTTGCCAACGCGGCGCGTACTACGCCGGGGCCTGATACGCCCACGTTAATAACGCAGTCTGGCTCACCGGGGCCATGGAATGCACCTGCCATAAAGGGGTTGTCTTCCGGCGCGTTGCAGAAAACGACCAGTTTGGCGGCACCAATGCAGTCACGGTCAGCAGTCGCTTCTGCACATTCGCGAATCACGCGTCCCATTTTGCCAACCGCATCCATGTTAATACCGGCCTTTGTGGTACCCACATTAACCGAGGAGCAAACAAAGCTGGTGGTGCTGAGAACCTCGGGAATACTCTCTATTAAAGCGTAGTCTCCCGGCCCAAAGCCCTTATGCACCAAGGCGGAATATCCGCCAATAAAATTGACGCCCACCTCTTTGGCTGCTCGGTCCAAAGCCTGGGCAAAATGTGCCGGGCTCTTTGATGGACACGCTGCTGCAATCATAGAGATGGGTGTAACAGATATACGTTTGTTTATAATTGGAATGCCGTATTCTTTGCTGATGTCTTCACCGGTCTTTACCAGGTTACTGGCATAGCGGCAAATTTTATCGTACACCTTGTCGCAGGCAGCTTTTTGGTCGGAATCCACGCAGTCAAGCAGTGAAATACCCATTGTAATGGTGCGTACATCCAGGTCTTCGTTATCAATCATATTGATGGTTTCCAGAATATCGCGGGAATTAATCATGAAAGCGTTCCTTTCTATTATATAATGTGCCTTCCGGTAGAGTTTGCTGAATACAGCATACTTCCCTCGGGCTTAAATTCGGTGCATACTATTGAAAATATCTTCGTGCATGGTATGAATGGTCAAATTCATACTGGCTCCCAGTTCGGTTAGCCTATCAGACAAATCGTTAAAGGGAATGGTGCTTTTTGAAATATCGACCATCATAATCATGGCAAACATGTCTTGCAGAACAGACTGGGTAACTTCAATTACATTCACTTGGTTTTCAGCACAAATTGCAGAAACACGGGCAAGTATTCCTACCATATCTTTGCCGAGTACAGTAATTACAGCACGCATGAGGCAGCCTCCTAGAATTTCCAATTTTTACTGGGTCTTGTTGCACTTTATTATGGATGAGAAAGAAGAGGATGTCAAGTACGTTTCATGTACGATTTATTTAAGAAAAAAAAGCAGATTCTGGTACATTTGGGTAAACGAAAAAAATTAGCGGAAAAGATGTCTTTTTTTCCTTATTTATGTTAATATAATAAAAATTAGTGAGTAAGACCTTATCGATAATGAAAAGCAATAAAGAGAGATTCTTTCTTTTTTGCAGGTTGTAAATAAAGAGTTGCTATATACGTATCCCAAATTAGATTGGTTTATGATAGAAAAACGGCATTTTAAGAATGGAGGCAGCCAGGCGTTGAAATACAGATTTTTTTCGGATTGCCATATGCACAGCGATTGTTCCCGAGATGCAGAAGACCCGGCTATGATGATGTGTGAGGCAGCAGAGCGCCAAGGGCTGTATGCGATTACTCTTACCGACCACTGCGAATGTGATGTTTATGAGAAAGAAGACTACAACCGTTCTGTAAGGCAGTCTTACTTTGAAGCAAAAAAAGCATCTGCCGTATTTCAGGGGAAGCTGCGGGTGTATGCAGGTGTTGAGCTAGGCCAACCCTTGCATAATTTGGATGCGACGCAGGATGTTTTTTCTACCTGTGATTTTGATTTTGTTCTTGGCTCCCTCCATAATCTTAGGGGCATGGAGGATTTTTATTATTTAGATTATAATGAGCAGGATGTGGATGCCCTGCTTGCCCGTTATTTTGATGAGATACTTGAGATGGTGCGTTGGAATGGCTTTGATTCTTTGGCGCACCTTACGTACCCATACCGTTATATTGTGGGCGAAAAGGGGATTCCGGCTCCGCTTTACCCGGAGTTTGGTGATCGTATTGATGAAATATTGAGTCTGCTGGCTCGAAACCACAAGGCACTCGAGCTAAATACCTCTGGTTTGCGGCAAAAGCTGGGGCAAACCTTACCACCGCTCGAGGTACTACGGCGTTTCCGCCAATTGGGCGGAACCTATGTGACCATTGGTTCTGATGCGCACCGTTGGGGCGACATTGGCGCCGGTGTTGAAACCGGGCTTTCTATGCTGCTACAAGCTGGGTTCGACCGTTTTACAATTTATGTTGGGCGTGAACCGGTTTTGTTGCCAATTGAATAAACAGCGCAGGGTCAATTCCCGCGAACTGTTCAGTTATTTTAAGGAGGAACTATTCATGGAAAAATTGTTAGCTCTTTTAAGTGAAAATGCCAGACTGACCCCTGCGCAGCTCGCAGCAATGCTCGGCACAACGCAGGAAAAGGTCAACGAAGCAATCGAACAGTATGAAAAACAGGGTGTTATTAAGGGCTACCGCGCGTTAATTGATTGGGAGAAGGTAGACCAGAATAAGGTTACAGCATTAATCGAGTTAAAAGTAGTACCGAAGCCTGACCGTGGTTTTGATGAAGTAGCAGACCGTGTGATGAGCTTTGATGAAGTAGAGAGCGTATATTTAATGTCTGGCGGGTACGACCTTGCTGTAATTGTACACGGTAAATCCATGCAAGAAGTGGCACTGTTTGTTATGAACCGTCTTGCCGCCTTGGATTCGGTGGTTTCTACGGCAACTCACTTTATTTTAACCCGTTATAAAGATGGAGGAGTCGTTCTGCACTCCGGAGAAGAAAAAGACCAAAGAACGGGGTGTGTATGGTGATCGATTATCAGGGCATTATGAACCAGCAATTACAGTCGCTAAAGCCTTCAGGAATCCGAAAGTTTTTTGATATTGCAAGTGAAATGGACGATGTGATTTCACTTTCCATAGGCGAACCAGATTTTTCAACGCCTTGGCATGTGCGCCAAGCCGGCATACAAACACTGGAAAAGGGGAAAACCTGGTATAGCCCAAACCGCGGCTTTATGGAGCTTCGGCAAGAGATTTGTAAGTGGATGGCGCGCAAGTACCAGGTAGAATACGACCCCGCAACAGATGTAGTTGTGACGGTTGGCGGTTCTGAGGCAATTGATGCCGCTCTTCGCACACTGGTAAACCCCGGTGACGAGGTACTTATTCCCGAACCGAGCTTTGTTTGCTATGTACCGCTTGCTCAAATGGCAGGTGGTGTGCCGGTTATTTTAGAGACAAGGGCAGAAAATGATTTCCGTCTCACCGCAGAAGAGCTGCGCTCTAAAATTACACCCAAGTCCAAGGTTTTGGTTTTACCGTTCCCTAATAACCCAACGGGTGCCGTAATGCGCCGCGAGCATTTGGCGGAAATTGCCGCAGTTGTAAAAGAACATAACCTCATTGTCATCTCTGATGAAATATATAGTGAACTCACCTATGGCGATACGCCCCACGTTAGTTTTGCATCAATTGATGGAATGAAAGAACGAACCATCCTAATCAATGGTTTTTCAAAGGCATATGCTATGACTGGTTGGCGGCTTGGTTTTGCAATGGGGCCGACTCCCATTATTTCGCAAATGACAAAACTGCACCAATATGGGATTATGAGTGCGCCTACTATGGCGCAGTATGCTGCAATTGAAGCATTGAAAAATGGTGATGATGATATTGAAGAGATGCGTACGCAATACGATATGCGGCGCCGCCTGATTGTGGATAGTTTCAATTCGCTTGGTCTGAGCTGCTTTGAGCCGGAAGGCGCGTTTTACGTATTCCCTTGCATTCAAAGTAGTGGGTTAAGCTCGCAAGAGTTCTGCGAACGCCTTATTTATGCAGAAAAGGTTGCAATTGTACCTGGCGATGCGTTCGGTGATTGCGGCGAAGGGTTTGCGCGTGTTGCTTACTCGAACTCGATTGCCAATATTACAGAGGCTCTCAAGCGCATTGAGCGCTTTTTGGGTACTCTGAAATAATTCGTAACAGGAATGTAAAACGGTTTTGCTTACTGCTCCTGCATTTGCAGGTACGGCGGGCAAAGCCGTCTTTTTGCTGGGAAGAATGGAGGAACATGCATGCGCACACCAAGGCCGATTATTGTTTATGCAGCAGCAAAGCTAAATTTAACCCTCGATATACTTGGCCGCAGGCCTGATGGTTACCACCTGCTGGACATGGTGATGCAAACAGTGTCTATTTATGATACCTTGTTGCTCACGCCAACACAGCAATTAGGGATTGATTTGCTCTGCGACCGAGAGGGAATCCCCTGCGGGAAAGACAATACGGTGCAGAAAGCGGCACGCCTGTTTTACCAGCACGCCGGTATTTCTAACGGGGGCATTCGAATTCAAATTCTCAAGCGCATACCGGACCAAGCAGGTATGGGAGGGGGCAGTGCGGATGCTGCCGCCATTTTGCGTGCAATGAATCGAATTTACAAAACTGGATTTACGCTAGAGGAGCTGTGTGAGCTTGGCCTGCAAATTGGAGCGGATGTTCCGTTTTGCCTTCGTGGAGGAAGCATGCGAGCGGAGGGGATTGGTGAGGTGTTAACCCCGGTTGCTCCTGTGCCTAGCTGCTACTTCGTGGTGTGTAAGCCAGAGGTAAGTGTTAGCACAGCTGCAGCGTTTGCGCAGGCAGACCGTGACGGTGCCGCCTACCCTCGGTTTACCCCTGCAATGCTTTCTGCTCTGAAAACAGGTGGATTATCTCAAATTGCAGATTGCCTTGGCAATTCATTTACTTTAGCACTCCCGCTTCCGCAAATAGATGCCTTGCGGCAAGCCTTTTTAACCATGGGTGCTCTTGGTGCGTGTATGACGGGGAGTGGCTCGGCTGTATTTGGCATTTTTTCTGAGCGGGTTTCTGCTGAGAGATGCAGAGAAGAACTGCGAAAAACCTACCAGCATGTGTTTGTTTGTGAGCCAGTTGACGCAGAATAAATAAAATGAGAAAGCTATTTTACTCTGCTTTTCGTGGGAGAAAATAGCTTTTTTATTTTAAATTGTATTACACGCGTATAAACAGCAGAAAAATGGACAATCCTTTGGTTAACATAACGAAGGAGATGACCCTTTTGAATAGCAACCATACTTGCATGAAATTAAAGAACATAGAAAAAGCGCTGTTAATCGCTTTTGTACTTACAGTAGCCTGCTCCTTTACCTCGTTTTTCTCTTTTGCAGAGCAATGTGAAGATATTTCAAACCGTGTTTTACGCCTGCATGTGCTGGCGAATTCAGACACTGCGCAGGACCAAGAGCTCAAGCTTTATGTACGCAACCGCATTTTAAAGGAGTCTGCCGGAATGCTTGACGGAGTAACTAATCAACAAGAGGCAGAGAAGGTTGTAACGCAGAATATTCCTCATTTAAAGGCCGCCGCAGCAGATGAGATTGCACAGCGTGGCTACCAGTACCCGGTAAATGTAGAGCTGGAGAACATCTATTTTACAACCCGGCATTACAAGCAGGTTACGATGCCTGCCGGAACTTACGATGCACTGCGCGTAACCATTGGTAACGCGGAGGGAAGAAATTGGTGGTGTGTCATGTTCCCGCCCATGTGCCTGCCAGCGGCGGAAGAAAAAGAAGAGTTGGATGATGTTTTAAACCCACAGCAGATGGAGATTGTAACCGGGCAGTATGAAATCCGGTTTAAATCGCTGGAGCTTTACGAGCAGTTTAAGCATTGGGCTGCTGGCAATCAAACGAAGTAAAACAAAGCTATAATCAAATAAATGCTATAATACAGAAAGAAAAGCCATCGTTTTTACAATGGCTTTTCTTTCTGTATTACTATCCATAAATCTATTTTTTGCAGGTAAAGCACCCCATGGAGCCAATCGCAGTGACCGTTACCTCTGTGTATCTTTGTTTTAGTTTTTGTTCTAGGCTGGTTGCTGTTTCAAATGGGTGGGTAAAGTAGCCCTTTGGCACGTAGAGTTTTTCAATCAGCCAATCGGTTCGGCTTTGTTCGCCTTTTATGTAAAAGCAGCCGCAAAAAGTTCCGCCGGGCTTTAAAACGCGGCAGGTTTCGCGGTACGCGGCTTTCTTATCCGGGAACGCATGAAACCCATTTAAGGAAAGCACTAAATCAAAGCTTTCGTCGGTAAAAGGCAGCTTACCTACATCTCCTTGCTGGAATTGTACATTTTTAAGTCCTGCTGAAGCAGCACGGCGCTGTGCGGACTGCATCATGTCTGCAGAATAGTCGAGGCAGGTTACCTCTGCTTGGGGTAGTGTTTGGTAAATTGGCATTGTTAAAACACCTGTTCCAACGGGTACCTCAAGCATCTTACCTGAAAAATCCTCTGGAATGCCAGAAAGAGCCACTTCTAAATAGTGGTCATTCTTTACTTTGTTCATGTTCCAAACAAGACCGCAAACAAATTTGCCGGGCAGGGTGGAGCAGGTTATCATACCATCATAGAAGGTGGCTTCTTTCCCTAAGGTTTGATACGCAGTTTGAATGGCTTCGTGTCTCATATGGCGCTCCTTTTTTAAATGATTTGTATAGAGAGGCTGTCTCTTTGTTAGTGTTTGCTTACGTAAGGGTGCAAAATATTTCCATAAAAAGCAATCTATAAAAACCATACTCCGTTTCAAATTCAATGTCAAGGTAAAATACAGTGAGCAAAAGGATTTGGAGCACTTGGGGATGCTGGACATGACCGCTTTTTTTCAATGGAATCCTATGGTATAATGTTCAAATAGTTATAACGAATCATGTGCCCCAAAGAGTGGCGGCACATATGGAAATGGGGGATTGCATTGCTGCACCTGCTGTTCGGGCGTTCCGGAAGCGGAAAAACACATTATGTTCGGCAAGAGCTGCACCGGTTAGCCGGGCAGGGCGAGCAGAAGCTGATGCTTCTGGTTCCGGAGCAGTTTTCATTTGAAAGCGAGCGCGCCATGCTTCGTCTTTTGGGCCCGCGCCATGCTGCGGAGGTAGAGGTTGTGAGCTTTACCCGCTTGGCCGATGCGGCATTTCGGCGTTTTGGCGGGTGCTGTGGCAAGCGACTAGATGACGGCGGACGTAGTATCCTTATGAGCCTTGCATTAGAGCAAACGGCAGACCATCTTCCGCTGTACCAAAAACATACGCAAACACCAGAGCTAGTGAGTATGATGCTTACGGCATCGGCAGAAATGAAAATGTGTGCCGTTGCTCCGCAGGAGCTGTCACGGGCGGCGGAGCAGATGGAAGACGGAACCCTGCGAGAAAAGATGAAGGAGCTTTCGCTGATTTTGTCAGCCTATGAGGCGCTCGTAGCGCAAAGCTACCTTGACCCGCAGGATGATTTAACCCGTTTAAAAGAAGTACTGTTAACGCACCGTTTTTTTGAGGGCTATACCGTATTTGTGGATTCCTTTAAAAGCTTTACCGCACAGGAGCTGGGCATATTAGAGCTTGCATTTTGCCATGCGAAAGAGGTTACCGTGGCACTTTGTGCCGATGGCCTCGGCAAAGCAGATGCAGAAATGAGCTTGTTTACGCCGGTGTACCAAACTGCACGTAGCTTAATGCGCCTTGCACGGCAAAATTCTGTTTCAGTGGCGGCCCCCGTCATATTGGAACCAGGTATTCGTTTTCAAAATGAGGGAGTTCGTGCTGTGGAAAACAGTGCATACCGCGGTAAGCATACTCCGGTGCGGGGAGACGCAGGGGATGTAGTGCTCTACTCCGCCCGCAGTACATACGATGAAGCGGCGTATGTTGCAATGACGATTCGCCGCATGGTGATGGAGCAGGGCTACCGTTACCGTGATTTTACCATTCTTGCCCGCTCACCGGAAGCGTACCGCAGTAACTTGGATGCGGCTCTCGAGCGGTGGGAGATTCCTTATTTTATGGATGACCCCTGCGCAATCGATACTGAGCCTCTCATGCGCCTTGTACTGTGCGCTTTTACAGCGGCACGCTCTGGCTACCGGTCTGACGATATGTTTGCCTGCCTGAAAACAGGGCTTTGCGGGTATTCTCCCGAAGAGATTTCGCTCTTAGAGAACTATACTTTTTTGTGGAAGCTTTCCGGCAGAGAATGGCTGGAGACTTGGTCTCGCCACCCGCGCGGCTTTGCCGGTGAATTAACAGAGGAAGATGCACAGCAGCTGGTTTTATTAAATGAGCTGCGGCAGCGCATTGTGTTGCCATTGAAAGAGTTTGCAGATTCGGTTCGTTTGGCAAACGGAGAAAAGGCTTCTCGCGCAATCTATCAGCTTTTACTGGCGCTTGAAGTGCCGGAGCATGTAAAACAAATGTGCCGGAAGATGAAGGCAATGGGGGAAACGGAGCTTGCAAGCCGCCAATATCGGCTGTGGGAGCTTTTGATGCAGATACTTGATCAAATGGCGCTGGTTCTGCGAGAAAAGGTGCTTACCGCTCAGCGATTTGGCGAGTTGTTGCGGTTGGTGATTGCGTCTTCTACCATTGGCAGTATTCCACAGGGGCTAGATGAAGTAACGGTAGGTGCGGCAGACCGTTCGCGCCCTGCTGACCCCAAGGTAGTGTTTTTGTTGGGGGCAGTGCAGGGGGAGTTTCCCCGTAATCCCTCGCCGGACGGTGTGTTCAGTGATGAGGAGCGCCGCACGTTGATTCAATTGGGTCTGCCTCTCAACGGCACCATGGAGGATTCCTCTATGGATGAGCGGCTGATGGCCTATACCGTTATGGCGGCTCCCTCCGAACGGCTGATTGTTACCTACCCGGCGGCAGATATGGATGGAGCGGCAAAGGCACCTTCTTCCATTGTGGGAGAAATTCGCTCCATATTACCGGATGTTGCGATTCAAAGTCGTTACCTTCTACCAGAAGAGTGTTTTGCCAATAGTGAGCAGTCCGCTTTTGAGCTCACGGCGCGGCTCTGGGGGCAGTCCTCGGTGTTGTCGTCTACCTTAAAGGAGCTGTTTTCTGGCAGAGAGGGCTATTCCGAAAAATTGTCCGCGTTGCGCAGGGTACACGAGCGGGCACCTGCTGCTTTTGAAAACCCTGCCCGGGCACGAATGCTGTTTGAAAAGCTGCGTCATATTTCAGCGACACAGCTGGAATCGTACCACCTGTGCCGGTTCCAATATTTTTGCCGTTATGGCCTAAGTGCCAAAGAGCGCCGCCCGGCGGAGCTCAATGCGCTGGAATACGGCAGCCTGATTCATTATTTACTTGAGCATTTATTGAAGGAGCAGAGTGCAGAAGCCCTTTCAGTCTTGGAAGAGGATGTACTCAAGAAGCTCATCCTCGCTTGCATTGAGCGCTATGTGGAAGAACAGCTTGGCGGCGCAGAGGATAAAAGTCCCCGCTTCCGTTTTCTGGTGAACCGCATTGCAGATTCTGCCCAAGTGGTGGTGGCTCATATTGCAAAAGAGCTGGCGCAGAGTAAATTTCAGCCAGCGGCGTTTGAGCTGGAGCTCAAGGAGGGCGGGGAGTTCCCGCCGCTCAAAATTACTCTGCCAAATGGTGAAACCGCAACGGTAGAGGGTAAGATTGACCGTGTGGACGTAATGGAGCTCGATGGCACGACCTATGTTCGAATCATCGATTATAAAACCGGGAAAAAGGAGTTCCGTCTTTCAGACGTGCTGTATGGGGTGAATATGCAAATGCTCATTTACTTAGCGGCACTCATTCAAAATGGACGTTTTGCCCCCGCAGGTATTTTGTACATGCCCTCTGTTCGCCCGGTTATTTCTGCTGTCAGAGGGGAATCGCCTGATTCACTCGAAGCAGCAGTAGAAAAGAAGCTTCGCATGAACGGCTTGCTGCTGGATGATTCCCGCGTGATACAGGGGATGGAGGAGCAAGCCGCCGGTAAGTTTATTCCGGTTGCCCTCAAGGACGGAAAGCCTGCGAAAACAGAATCGGTTGTAAGTGAGCCTCAGTTAAATAAAGTAATGGAATATATTAAAACTCTTGCAGGCCAGATGGTTCAAACACTGCATGAGGGTGACGTTGCCGCTCAGCCCCTTACCGGGGAACACAATGCCTGCTTGTATTGTGCCTATTCTGCGGTGTGCGGACATGAAGCAGCGGACGGTGGGCGCGAGTGCCAAAGATTTGATAAAAACGATACATTGCGCCAGATAGTTGGGGAATCAACGGAAAAGGAGGGGGATGCGAATGGCTGAACGAAAATGGACGCCTGCACAGGCGGATGCGATTCATGCCAGGGGCGGCACGCTATTGGTTTCGGCCGCCGCTGGTTCCGGTAAAACGGCGGTTCTGGTTCAGCGCGTGCTGGAGCGTATGACGGATGAGCAGAACCCTTGTGACGCAGATCGCCTTCTGGTTGTTACCTTTACCAAAGCTGCCGCCGCAGAAATGCGGGAGCGAATAGCACAGCAGCTTTCTCGTATGCTGGCAGAAGACCCTTCTAACACGGCGCTCCAGAGGCAGCAAATCTTGCTTGGTGGTGCCCATATCAGCACGGTACATAGCTTTTGCAGTGAGCTGGTACGCGAGAACTTTTATAAGCTGAATATCTCCCATGATTTTCGAATTGCGGATGACGGGGAAATGTCCATCCTGCGGGGCGAAGCGATTACGCAGGTGCTAGAGGATTGCTATGCCGCCGAGAATCCGGATTTTTATGAATTGGTGGAAGCGTTCAGCTCCGACCGAGACGATAATCGACTCATTCTTTCTGTGAATCAGCTCTATAACTTTATCCGTTCCCACCCGTTCCCAGAGCGATGGCTGCGGGAGAAATCGGAGATGTATTCCGGTTCTGTGCCGGTTGAAGAAACCCCGTGGGGACTTTGTTTGCTTCATTTTGCCAGAGAAGCCTGCGATTACAGCCTGTCTTTAATTCGGGATTCGCTTGAATCCATGCTGGCAGACGAAAAGCTTTGTGCTGCGTATACAGAAGCGTATCAGTCAGACCTTGCGGGTTTAACTACGTTACAGAGTGCGGCACAGCAAGGGAAATGGGATGCTGTGGGTGAGCTTGCTGCTAATTTTGTGTTTGTTCGTCTGAAAGCAGTGCGAGGCTATGCGGAGGACCCATTAAAGCTACGCCTTACCGCCTGCCGAGATGAAGTAAAAAGCACGGTGAAAAAGCTTTCGGCTCTCTTTTCTGCCACTGCACAGGATTGTACAAACGACTTGCAGGCATTGTCGCCCATCGTAGAACAGTTATTTCATGTGGTAACTGCATTTTCTCATACGCTTGACCAAATGAAAGCGGAGCGACGCCTTGCCGATTTTGGAGACTTGGAGCATTGGGCACTGCGCCTTTTGGTAAGGGAAACCGAGAACGGCTACGAACGTACTGAAGAAGCAATTGAGCTATCGCGGCGATTCGACGAAATAATGGTGGATGAATACCAGGATACAAACGAAGCGCAAGATTTATTGTTCCGCGCTATCTCGCAAAACGAAGAGAATCTTTTTATGGTGGGAGATGTAAAGCAGAGCATTTATAGCTTTCGGCAGGCAATGCCACGCATCTTCTTACAGCGGCGCTCCGAGTTTGCGGAATACGACCGTGAAAACAGCCGTTACCCGGCGTGTATTGTGCTTGACCAAAATTTTCGATCCCGTTCCACGGTAACGGATTCCGTGAATTTTGTGTTTGGACAGCTAATGTCCTCCCAAGCGGGAGATGTAGAGTATAGCGGCAAAGAGCTGCTTGTCGCAGGTGCGTCTTACCCACCGCAGGAGCTCTGTGACACTCGGCTCGATATACTTGACCTCTCCATGGGGCAGGGTTCGGAGGATGCAATGGAGCTGCTGGAAAGCCGCCACATTGCAGAAACCATTCTGCAACTCATTGCGCAGGGCCTTCAGGTAACTGAAAATGGGGTGCAAAGAAAAGCGGTGTTCCGAGATTTCTGCATTCTATTGCGAAGCGCGAATCAATACGCAGCAAAATATGCGAAAGAGCTTCAGCTGTGCGGCGTGCCCGCTTGGGCGGATTCCTCCAGTGGCTTCTTTGAAGCGCCGGAAATATCGTCTGTTTTATCGCTACTGCGTGTAGTGGATAATCCAGTGCAGGATATTCCGCTGTTATCGGTACTCATGAGCCCAATCTATGGTTTTACACCAGATGAATTAAGCGCGGTTCGCTTGCACCTGCCCAAAGCACCGCTGTATTTGGCATTGTGTGAAGCCGCCAAGCAAGGGGATGCCCGTGCGGCCAAGGTGTTGGAGGAGCTCGATTCCCTGCGTTCCCTCGCGGCGACGCTTCCCTCGGACCGTTTACTCCACTCTATCTACCAAAAAACGGGGTACCTTACCTTGGTGCAGGCAATGACGAACGGTGAGCAGCGTCTTTCAAATTTGCAGCTTCTAATGGAGTATGCAAAAAAATATGAAGCATCTGGCTATAACGGCCTTTCTGGCTTTATTCGGTTTATTGACCGCTTGCAGGAGCAGAACAGTGACCTGCCGGGGGCGTCCACCATTTCAGAAGCATCCAACGTGGTACGCATTATGAGTATTCATAAATCAAAGGGATTAGAGTTCCCTGTGTGCATTTTGGCGGGCTGTGCTCGTCGTTTTAATAAGGAACGCGGTGATGCGCTGCTGCACCCAGAGCTCGGCCTTGGAATTAAGCGAAAAGAGCATGGCGGGCTTGCCCGTGTAACCACTCTACCGCGGGAAGCAATTGCGTTAGAGCAGGAGCGGCAGTCTATGTCCGAAGAGCTGCGCGTGCTGTATGTTGCGATGACCCGGGCGAGAGAAAAGCTTATTATGCTAACAACAGTGAAAGATTTAAATAGCACGCTGGCATCCATTGCACCAAAGCTTACGGCAGAGGAACGAATTTCACCTTATGTGGTACGCTCGGCATCCAGTATATCCGATTGGCTGCTTTCCTGCGCACTTCGCCACCCGAGCGGCGGTGCTCTGCGCGACCGCGCACTGTGCAGCGGGGAGCTGATTGCCGATTGCGCTGGCGCACCGTGGGAGATTCGCATTCTTCCCGCCCCGCTTGTGGAGGAAGAGTCAGCGCAGGCAGATTCTGCTGTGGTTATGCCGCCGCCGGATGAGGCGTTGCTTTCTCGTATTGCCGGGGAAATTGATTTTATTTACCCGGATGCATCTTTGTTCGGGGTACCGGCAAAGGTTTCTGCCTCCGAGCTAGCGGCAGAGAGTGCGGGGGAGGATTACGAAATTTTATCTCGCCCCGCCTTTTTAGGCAAATCGGGTCTAACTCCGGCGGAGCGTGGAACAGCACTGCACCAATACATGCAGTTTGCAAACTATGCGGCTGCGGCAGAACACCCGGAAAAGGAGCTGGAACGACTGCAAATCGGCGGCTTTCTCTCAGAAGAAGAGGCGGCAGCGGTACAGCTCAAACGTGTGACTGCTTTCTTCCAAAGTTCGATTGCCGAGCGAATGCTTGCGGCGGAAATATGCCATAGAGAATTTCGTTTTACAGTAGAAATTCCTGCCTCACTACTAAAAAAGGAAGTACCCGCAGAGCAACAGGTGATTTTGCAGGGCGCGGTAGACTGCGTGTTTGTTGAGCCGGATGGTGCGGTGATTATAGACTATAAAACAGATCGTACTTCCTCGCCGGAGGAGCTTTGGAGCCGTTACCGCGTGCAGCTTGCCCTTTATAAAATGGCAATTGAGCATGTGTTGGAGGTTCCTGTTAAGGAGTGTGCCTTGTATTCATTTGCATTGGGCCAGGTAGTTACGGGTGAGCTTTCTTTTGTAGGAGAGAAGACATACGAACTATAAAAATTATTATCTTGACAAAAGAAAATGCGGTTGCTATAATATTATCTGTAAACAAAGCAGGACATAATTTTGTTCTCACCTATGAGGTTTCGTCCGTCATGGGTCAATACAGCGGTGCTTTTCATGAAAGCATGTGATTTGGTATTGATGCGCGGACGGAGAATTCTGTCCGCGCTTTTTGTTAGTCTGAAACGTATTTTGGAGGTGCTTACCAATTAGCAACAAGGAACTGCAGATCAACGAAGAAATTCGGGATAAAGAAGTGCGCGTCGTGGACAAAGACGGCGGTCAGCTGGGCGTTATGCCGATTGCGCAGGCCATGGCAAAGGCGGCGGAAAGCAATATGGATTTGGTGAAGATTGCACCGCAGGCGAAGCCTCCGGTTTGCAAAATCATCGATTACGGCAAATACCGCTTTGAACTAGCCAAGCGTGAAAAAGAAGCAAGAAAAAATCAGCATGTTGTAGATATTAAAGAGATTCGCCTTTCTCTGAATATCGATACCCATGACTTTAATACAAAGGTGGGTCATGCAACCCGCTTTTTACAGGATGGGGACAAGGTAAAAGTGTCGATCCGCTTCCGTGGCCGCGAAATGGGCCACCCGGAACAGGGGCACCAAATCATGCAGAAATTTGCGCAGGCGTGTTCCGAAATCGCGAACGTAGAGAAATCCTCAAAGCTTGAGGGGCGCAATATGCTCATGTTCCTTGCTCCAAAACCCACGAAGTAATTATTTTAAGGAGGGGCAACTGTTATGCCTAAAATGAAGACACATTCCGGCGCGAAAAAGCGCTTCAAAATTTCTAAGAACGGCAAAGTTATTCGCGGTCACGCGTTCAAATCTCATATTTTGAACAAAAAATCTACAAAGCGTAAGAGAGTACTGCGCCAGACCACTGTGACCGACGTTACCAATGTGGCGAAGGTTAAGAAAATGCTGCCCTACAGCTAAGGATAGCTACTCAAAAAAATCTTATATTGACCATATATTTGGAGGTAACAGATCATGGCTCGTGTGAAAGGTGCGTTAGCAACACGCAAAAGAAGAAAAAAGGTATTAAAGCTTGCAAAAGGTTACTGGGGTGCAAAAAGCAAGCATTTTAAAATGGCCAAACAGGCCGTAATGAAATCCGGCAATTACGCTTACATCGGCCGTAAACAGAGAAAGAGAGATTTCCGCCGCCTGTGGATTACCCGTATTTCCGCTGGTTGCAAAATGAACGGCGTGAATTATTCTACTTTTATGAATGGCCTCAAAAAAGCAAACATTACCCTCAACCGCAAGATGCTCTCCGAAATCGCTGTTTCTGATGAAGCGGCTTTCAAGGCTCTGGTAGAGAAGGCGAAAGCGGCCTTATAATAAGCTGTGATTGCGCCCGGGTCGTTGCCCGGGCGCATAATTTTTGTCATGGCGGGTCGTTGCCCGGGCGCATAATTTTTGTCATGGCGGGTCGTTGCCCGGGCGCATAATTTTTGTCATGGCGGGTCGTTGCCCGGGCGCATAATTTTTGTCATGGCGGGTCGTTGCCCGGGCGCATAATTTTTGTCATGGCGGGTCGTTGCCCGGGCGCATAATTTTTGTCATGGCGGGTCGTTGCCCGGGCGCATAATTTTTGTCATGGCGGGTCGTTGCCCGGGCGCATAATTTTTGTCAAGACGGGTCGTTGCCCGGATGCTAAATTTTTGTCATGATGGGTCATAGCCCGGATGCTAAATTTTTGTCATGATGGGTCATAGCCCGGTCGTATGTTTTTTGCCTATGCGGGGCGAAAGCCTGGGCGTTATTTTAATCTATAATTTGTCTGGAGAATAAAAATGATACCCTGCCAAGTAATTACCAGCCGTAAAAACGAAATTGTAAAAGCTGCCGCTAAACTGCGGGAATCCGCTTCACAGCGGCGGGAACAGAACACCTTTCTTGCGGAAGGTGCGCGTCTTTGCGCCGATGCAGCCGAAAGCGGGCTTGTAATACACAGTGTGTTCTATACCGAACGGGCAGGGGAGAAATACTCTGCCTATTTGGAGAAGATTTTCCCTAAGGCAGAGCAAATTTATCAAATTGCCGATTCCGTGGCAGAACTACTGAGTGATACCCGCCAACCGCAGGGGGTGTACTGCACGGCAGAGCTGCCAAAGCGTTCAACCACTGCTGAAATGGAGCAGAGCGGCTGCTATGTGGCTCTTGAAGAAATTCAGGATCCGTCCAATTTGGGGGCGGTTCTGCGTACTGCAGAGGCGCTTGGCATATCTGGCGTGGTACTTGCTGGCTCCTGCTGTGACCCCTTTGGTGCAAAGGCGCTGCGGGCAGGTATGGGGGCGGTGTTTCGTTTGCCTCTTTATTATGAAGAGGAGCTAGCGCCCTGCGTCAGCCGTCTTCGTGAAAAAGGCTATTATACCGCTGCTGCCGTTCCGGCTGAGGATGCATCTCCCATTACTGGCGTCGATTTTCCAAGCGCGGTATTATTGGCAGTGGGAAACGAGGGCGCTGGTCTTTCCGACGATGTTATTTCTGCTTGTGAAGCACGCGTAACCATCCCGATGCTCGGAAGAGCGGAATCCCTAAATGCAGCATCCAGTGCGGCCATTCTAATGTGGGAGATTATGAGAACGCGGGGGAAAGACTAATATGAGCAGTGAAAACGCGTATTGGGTATGGCTTCAGCACGGGATTGGTGCAGGCAGCGGCAAGCTGCGAGATGTGCTTTCCTGCTGTACTGGTTTGCGTGAATTTTGGGAGGCAGGCTTACGGTTTTGGAAAGACCAGGAGCTTTTCACCGCACGTGAGTTGAGTGCTTTGCGTTCCTTTTCTTTACAGGATTCCCAGCAGGTAATCGAACGCTGCAATGAATTGGGGATAAGCCTTGTTACCCCAGAATCAGCAGAGTATCCCCGTTCCTTGTGGGAAATTAGCAATCCGCCTTGCGTATTATATGTAAAAGGGAAGCTGCCCAAAGTGGATGAAATGCCTTCTGTCGCAATGGTAGGTACAAGGGATGCAACCATCTCTGGTAAAAAAATTGCGTTTTCACTTTCTTATCAATTGGCTAGGGCAGGGGCTGTTATTATTAGCGGTGGCGCCCGTGGAATTGATACAGCTGCTCACAAGGGTGCCATGCAGGCGCAGGGCAAAACCGTGTGTGTGCTCGGCTGTGGGGTGAATTACCCTTACTTAATGGAAAATGCCGGTTTGCGGGAATGCGTTGCTGAATTTGGCGCATTAATTTCGGAATACCCTCCGGACGCACCTGCTTCCAGAGGGGCATTTCCAATTCGCAATCGCATTATTTCTGGCCTTTCCTGTGGAGTTCTGGTTGTGGAGGCCGCGGCAAAAAGCGGTTCGCTCATCACGGCAGATTTGGCTTTAGAGCAGGGAAGAGATGTATTTGCTGTCCCCTGTGGGATTGATAACCCGGTTTCACGCGGAGTCAATACCCTCATTCGTAATGGTGCTATTCCAATTAGTTGTGCCGAAGAACTGTTGGAGCAGTACATTGACCGTTTTCCAGATAAAATTCGAATCATAAATCAGGACAATCCCAATGTACCGTTTGCCGTAATTCCCGAGCGTCGTTCTGTACCGAGCACTGGTAATCCTACGAAAAAAAGAGTGCCACAGAAAAAGGCGGTTGTTTTTAAAGAGCTGGAATCCGAAACACTTCCAAGTTTTCTTGCAGACACACAGGTTTCACTGCCTGAACCTCAGCCAAAAGCGACTCTTACAGTAGAGCAAGCTTCGCAGGATGCTATTTTGGTAGATTCTCTCATTACAAAAGAAGCCATACATGTGTCTGTTTTAGCGCAGAAAAGTGGTTTTGCGCCGCAAAGGGTATTGGCGGCGTTAACCGAGTTGGAATTACTTGACCGAGTACACCCTCTTGGCGGTGGAAGATACCGCTGTTCGTGACAAATTAATATTTTTATGGTAAGCTTTGTGAAAATCGCCTGAATTCAGCCGGTTTTCACAGCGCTTAGATTTGGTTTTGTTTTTTACAAGTTTCACTTTTTATGTTATTGATTATACTTTTGGTTTCCAAGCTTTTGTGAAAAAAGATTCTTGTATGGTAAAACGAGGCTTTGTCTGGAATGATAAGTGTTGTATCATCCGTAATTGGCGAAGAAAAATACAGCGCATTCCATTCATTTATTCTATTATTATAGCTAATGATTTGCATAGGGTGGCAGTTTTTCCCAATTATTTTTCGCTACCCCTTGCGTTCTACACGTTGAGTGGATACAATCTTAAGAGAAAGAGGTGGTTTGTATATGTCAAAACTGGTGATTGTTGAGTCACCTGCCAAGGCAAAAACAATCAAAAAGTATTTAGGCTCCGGTTACGAGGTAGTAGCGTCCATGGGACATGTTCGCGACCTGCAAGAAAACCGTTTGAGCGTGGATATAAAGCACGATTTTAAACCCAAGTATGAAATTATTAAAGGGAAGGAAAAGCTGGTTCAGGAGCTGAAAAGTGCAGCAGAAAAAAGTGAAGAAGTTTTGCTCGCAACTGACCCTGATCGTGAGGGAGAGGCAATCTCTTGGCACCTTGCCTATATTCTTGACCTTGATATAACCAAGCAAAATCGTATTACCTTTAATGAAATTACCAAAACCGGAATCACGAACGGTATGGAGCACCCCCGCTCCATCGATATTGATTTGGTAAATGCGCAACAGGCGCGCCGAATTTTAGATCGTTTGGTGGGCTATAAGCTTAGCCCGTTTTTATCACAAAAAATTCGCCGAGGTCTTTCTGCCGGGCGTGTGCAGTCTGTTGCGGTTCGCCTTGTGGTAGACCGTGAGGAAGAAATTCGCGCTTTTGTACCGGAAGAATACTGGAGCATTGATGCAAAGCTCATTCCCAAGGGAGAGAGAAAGGCATTTGCGGCTTCTTTTTACGGTGATGCGAACGGTAAAATCAAAATAACAAATCAAGAGCAGGCGGATGGAATCCTAAAAAGCTTGGAAGAAGCTGAGTTTTACGTTTCTAAGGTGAAAAAGGGTTCTCGTAAAAAGTCCCCCGCTCCACCATTTATTACCTCTACCTTACAGCAGGAGGCTTCCCGTAAGCTGGGCTTTCAGGCTCGCCGCACCATGAAAGCGGCACAAGAGCTGTATGAAGGTGTTGAGATTGAGGGTATGGGCGCAATCGGTTTGATTACCTATATGAGAACCGACTCTCTGCGTATTTCAGAAGACGCGCTTCATGATGCAACCACATATATTGAAGAGCGCTGGGGTAAAAAGTACCTGCCAGATGCTCCTCGTCACTTTAAAACAAAGGCAAATGCACAGGATGGCCATGAGGCGATTCGCCCCTCTACACCCAGCATTACACCAGAGCAGGTAAAAAGTAGTCTTACTAATGATCAATTTCGGTTGTATAAGTTAATCTGGGAGCGCTTTATCGCTTGCCAGATGGCAAACTGCATGCAAAGTACCACACAAGCAGATATTACCGCCGGAGAATACCTGTTTAAGGCTTCCGGCTATACCGTCACGTTTGATGGCTTTACCGTATTGTACGAAGAGGGCAAGGATGAAGAGACCGAGCAGGGCGGTGCTCTACCGGTTTTAACGCAGGATATGCCCCTGAAAAAGAAAGAACTGGCGGGTAACCAGCACTTTACCCAGCCGCCGCCACGCTTTACAGAAGCCTCGCTTATTAAGGCTTTGGAAGAAAACGGTATTGGTCGTCCTTCCACCTATGCGGCAACCATTTCTACCATCACCAGCCGTGAATATGTAGTTCGTGATGGAAAAGCTTTACACCCGACCGAGCTAGGCGAGGTCACCACACAATTAATTCGCGAGCGTTTCCCGAAAATTGTGAATGTGAAGTTTACCGCACAGGTTGAAAAGGATTTGGATACCGTTCAAAGCGGTGAAACCGATTGGGTACAAACCCTTCATAACTTCTATGGCGATTTCGAAAAGACCCTGAAAAAAGCCAAGGAAGACATGGAGGGAATTAAAATCCAACTCAAGGAAGACGAAACCGATGTTATCTGCGAAAAATGCGGACGCAACATGGTAGTTAAGGTTGGGCGTTATGGCAAGTTTTTAGCTTGCCCCGGTTACCCAGACTGTAAAAATGTAAAGAAGCTTGTTATTGAAAATGGAGCAGAATGCCCCAAATGCGGCGGCAAGGTTGTTGTAAAGAAGACCAAAAAAGGCCGTGTGTTCTATGGTTGTAACGAATACCCCAATTGTGATTTTGTCTCTTGGGATGAGCCTACCATGGAAAAATGCCCCCGGTGCGGCAAAACCTTGCTTCGTAAAAAAGGCAAAAACCCGAAGCTGTACTGCGTAACACCCGATTGCGGTTATGAGAAAGTGGAGGAACAATGAGAATTTCTGTCATAGGGGCCGGCCTAGCTGGCTGTGAAGCAGCTTGGCAGATTGCATCTCGGGGAATTTGTGTCGATTTATTCGAGATGAAGCCTAATCATTATACTCCTGCTCATAAAAACGCCGGATTTGCAGAATTGGTTTGTTCCAATTCACTCAAGGCAGAACGAGTAGCAAGTGCGGCTGGTCTTCTAAAAGAGGAAATGCGGCGTTTGGGCTCACTTCTCATGCAGTGTGCAGACAAAGCACGTGTTCCGGCAGGCGGTGCGCTTGCCGTTGACCGCGATGTATTTTCATCGCTTGTTACAGAGCAAATTCGCAATCACCCACTTATTACCGTTCACGCAGAGCAGGTAAAGTGCATTCCAGATGATGGCATTCGCATTATTGCCTCCGGCCCTTTAACGGCGCAGGAGTTAGCAGATGATATCGCTATTATCTGTGCGGGTTGCCTCAGCTTTTATGATGCCGCCGCGCCCATTGTTACGGCTGAAAGCCTGGATATGGACGCCTGCTTTACCGCTTCTCGTTATGATAAGGGCGGCGATAACGCATATATCAATTGTCCGATGAACAAAGAGGAATACGAGCGTTTTTACGATGCTTTGGTTACCGCAGAGCGTGCACCAGTGCACGGCTTTGATGTAGCCGACCCAAAGGTATATGAAGGCTGTATGCCGGTTGAAGTAATGGCAGGCCGTGGGCACGATACCCTACGCTTTGGTCCGCTGAAGCCGGTTGGCCTGCGAGACCCCAAAACCGGGCATCGCCCATGGGCGGTGGTTCAGCTTCGGCAAGAAAATACCGCAGCTACACTCTATAATTTGGTAGGCTTTCAAACAAACCTTAAATTTCCAGAACAAAAAAGAGTGTTTGGGATGATTCCGGCACTAAAAAATGCCGATTTTGTACGCTACGGCGTAATGCACCGCAATACATTTATCAATTCACCCAAGGTTCTACTTTCTGATTTTAGCCTTAAAGCAGACCCAACGCTCTTTTTTGCCGGTCAGCTTACCGGTGTGGAGGGCTACATGGAATCCGCCGCCTCTGGTTTAATGGCGGGCTGGAATGCGGCAAGGCTATTAAACGAGCAAAAAACCGTAATTCTCCCGCGTGAGACGATGATTGGTGCGTTGAGCCGTTATTTGGTGGAATGTGATTCGGCTCATTTTCAGCCAATGGGGGCAAATTTTGGAATACTTCCGCCCCTTGAGGAACACATTCGAGATAAAAGAGAACGGTATGAGGCATTGGCGCAGCGTTCTTTGGACATGCTTCTACCATATACTCAAAAAGATGTAGATGGAATGGGAGGCTTATCTGATGAAAATCATTGTTGATGCGTTTGGTGGCGACAATGCGCCGCTTGAAATTCTAAAGGGCTGTGAGGCCGCCGTAAAAAGTTTGGATATTGATATTATTCTTACGGGCCGTGAAGATGAAATTCGGAAGGTCGCGGAAGAAAATCAAATCTCTTTGGAGCGAATGGAAATTGTGGATGCACCCGAGGTGCTCACAATGGAAGACCACGCCGGCGCGATCATGAAAGAAAAGCAGGATTCCTCCATGGCGGAGGGTCTGCGCCTTGTAGCTGAGGGAAAGGGCGATGCCTTTGTTTCTGCTGGCAATAGCGGCGCTTTAGTGGTTGGTGCAACCATGATAGTAAAGCGCATTAAAGGAATTAAGCGCGTTTCGTTTGCGCCAATGGTGCCGAACAGCAACGGCTTCTTTATGTTGATTGACGGCGGTGCCAATGTAGATTGCCGCCCTGAAATGCTTTTGCAGTTTGGTATTATGGGCTCTATTTATTTGGAGAAGGTAATTGGGGTAGAAAAACCCCGAATAGGGCTTGCGAATGTGGGTACTGAAGACCACAAGGGCGGTGAACTGCAGCGCCAAGCGTTTGCCATGCTCAAAGAATCCAATTTAAACTTTATTGGCAATATTGAAGCACGCGATATTTCAAACGATGGGGCAGATGTTGTAGTAACAGACGGTTTTACTGGAAACATTATTCTAAAAATGTTTGAAGGCGTTGTCACTATGGTAATGGGCAAGTTTAAAGAAGTATTTACTAAGAATACAAAAAACAAAATGGCAACTGCAATTTTGCTTAAGGATATGACAGAGCTTAAAAAAACCATGGATTACAACGAGTATGGCGGTGCACCGGTCATGGGTGCCTCCAAGCCGGTATTTAAAGTGCATGGCAGTGCAAAGGCTCGCACGCTTGAAAGTGCTTTGCGCCTTACCAAAGCCTATGTAGAGAAGAACGTTACCGAAGAAATCAGCCGTGCCATCACCCAGCAGGAGTGACCCGGCACCTCATGGAATAAGGGAAGGAGTGTGTATATGCTTAAAGCAAATTTAAAAGATTTAGAAGAAAAATTGCAGTATCAATTTAAAAATCAGCAGTATTTAATTACCGCTATGACCCATTCCTCTTATGCGAATGAGGTGAAGTCGGCAGGACACAGCAACGAGCGTTTGGAGTTTTTGGGCGATTCTGTACTCAGCATTGTAGTGGCAGATTATCTTTTTAAACACTGCCCCAATTTACCAGAGGGAGATTTAACAAAAAATCGTGCCGCGCTGGTCTGTGAGAAGGCACTCTGCGGTTTTTCTCGTCAGCTAGGTCTAGGGGATTACCTTTTGCTTAGCCGAGGGGAACAGAACTCCGGTGGGCGGCAGCGGGCGTCCATCCTTGCAGATGCGTTTGAGGCCCTCATAGCCGCCATTTATCTGGATGCTGGGATGGAAAAGGCAAGAGAGTTTATTCTGCGTTTTGTTTTACCTGTACTGCAAACCTCGAGGCCAAAGGCGTTTAAAGATTATAAAACCGCTTTGCAAGAAATCATTCAGCAAAACCCGGAAGAGCAGCTGGAATATGTGCTCATTGGAGAAAGCGGCCCCGACCACGATAAGCACTTTACCGTGGAGGTTTGCCTCAACAGCAATGTGATTGGTAAAGGCGGCGGGCGCAGTAAAAAGGAAGCCGAACAGCAAGCGGCAAGAGAAGCACTGGAGCTGATGGGCTATTGAAGCACGTAAATATAGCTATATTCGTGCCCCACGCAGGTTGCCCGCAGCATTGTTCCTTTTGCAGCCAGAACAGCATTACTGGTAAAGATCGATTACCAACACCGGATGAGGTTCGAGCGACACTCAAAATAGCCAAAGAAAATCTAAAAGAAAAAAGTTGTTTCGCCGAAATTGCTTTTTTCGGCGGCAGCTTTACAGCAATTAATCGTGGCGATATGCTCGCACTGCTGGAAGCCGCCGCTCCTTGTGTATGGGATGGCGATTTTTCAGGCATTCGCATTTCCACCCGGCCGGACGCAATTGATGAAGAGGTGCTCACACTGCTCAAGCATTATGGCGTAAGAACGATTGAGCTTGGCGCACAGAGCATGAACGACACCGTGCTGCGAATGAACCGCAGAGGACATATAGCGGAGCAAGTATGCGAGGCATCGCATCTGATACACAATGCGGGCTTTTCCCTTGGTCTACAAATGATGACCGGCTTATGGGGAGATACTGCCGCCGGTGCGCTGCAAACAGCGCAAGAATTTGCTAAGCTGAAACCAGATTGTGTACGCATTTATCCAACGATTGTAATGAAAGGTACAGAGCTTGCACAACGCTACCGCACCGGTGAGTACCTTCCCATGAATTTGGAGGATACGGTGGAGCTATGCTGTGAGCTGCTCGAGTTTTTCGAGGCGAATTCTATTCCGGTCATCCGCCTGGGGCTGCATAGCTCACCTGAAATGCAGCAAAACCAGATTGCAGGGCCGTGGCACCCGGCGTTTCGCGAGCTTTGCGAGAGCAGGTTGTTTTTGCGTCGTCTTCTGCTTTTTTTCCAGCAGGAGCGAATTTTGCCGGGTGATGTCGAAATACATGTAGCACCGCAGTGGGTTTCGAAAGCGGTAGGGCAAAGCCGATGTAATCTACAAGAGCTTGTCAAATTAGGCTATTCGGCGAAAATCATTTCGGATATATCCGTACAACCCTCCAAGTTTATCGTTCATCCCTCACTTATATAACGAAAGCAGGTGAACACGAGTGCTGTTAAAGTCTTTGGAGCTGCAAGGCTTTAAAACCTTTCCCGATAAAACCGTATTGCAGTTTGACCGAGGTATCACCGCGGTTGTGGGGCCAAACGGCAGCGGAAAAAGCAATGTTAGCGATTCCATCCGCTGGGTACTGGGGGAACAGTCAGCCCGCGTGCTCCGCTGCTCCAAAATGGAGGATGTAATCTTTGGTGGTACCCATGCGCGCAAGGCGCAAGGCTACGCTGAAGTAACGCTCACCTTTGACAATACCGACCGCCAGCTTGCGTTCGACAGTGACCAGGTTGCCGTTACCCGCCGGTATTACCGCTCTGGTGAAAGTGAATATATGCTCAATAAAAATACAGTTCGCCTGCGCGACATTCATGAGCTTTTTATGGATACTGGCATGGGGCGTGACGGCTATTCGATGATTGGGCAGGGTAAAATCGATAGTATTGTTGCTGCACGCAGTGAAGACCGGCGCGAAATATTTGAAGAAGCCGCGGGAATCTCCCGCTTTCGTTACCGTAAGGGAGAGTCCGAAAGGCGTTTACAGCAGGCTCAAGAGAACCTGGTGCGTTTGCACGATATTTTCTCGGAGCTGGAAGCCCGAGTTGGCCCTTTGCGTGAGCAGGCGGAAAAAGCAAAGCAGTTTTTAGAGTATGCCGAAGAAAAGCGCACGCTTGAAATTGGCTTATGGCTTAACACATTGGGGCGTTCCGGTAAGATTTTACGTGACTACGAGGATAAACTCTTACTAGCGCGCAGCCAACAGGAAGAACTAGATAAAAAGGCCGCCGAAGTGGAACGGCTGATTGAAGAAAATTATCAAGCAGTAAATGCCTGTACCTCCAGAATGGATGAGGCGAGAGCCCTCGCTTCCACCAAGGAGGAAGAAGCCGCCCGAAAGGACGGCGAGGCGGCCGTTTTAGAAAACGACCGGGAACATAATCGGCAGAATCAAGAGCGTATTTTAAAGGAGCTGGAGCAATCCTCTCTATCTGATGAAGATTTGCGTAAAGAAATGGATGATAAACAAAGCGAGATGCAGGATAAAGACCGCTTTGTACTCATGCAGCAAGAAGAGGTAGAGGTTGTTTCAAAACGGCTGGAAGAACTAAGAGGCTCCATGGAGCAGTATTCCGGCCAAATGGAAGAGCAAACCCGCTTGCTTGCTCAGCTTACTGCTGAAGTTTCACAGGCAAAAATACGTGAAATGACGGCGGTCACCGCAGTTGCGGAAATTGAACTGCGCCGTGCCACGGTACGGCAGGCGCTGGAAAATAGGGAAAAGCTCAAGCAAGAGCTCAAAACGAAGGAGCAGGAGTGCAGTACACTTTTGCAAAATGTAGAGGATTCCATTGCATCCTTATCGAATACGGCTCGAGGGTTTGAAATGCGGCTTGATTCCCGGCAGAAACGCTTGGAGGAAGCCAAACGCAACAGTGAACAGCTTCGGCTGGATGCCGGTGAGCAGGCGAGGCGAGTTAAGCTGCTCGAAGAGATGGAGCGAAACCTTGAGGGCTTTGCACACAGTGTAAAAACAGTAATGAAGGAAGTAGGGCATGGTAACCTAAACGGAATTCATGGCCCGGTTTCCCGACTATTGCAGGTACCTGCCGAATACGCTGTTGCGGTTGAAACAGCGCTGGGTGCTTCCATGCAAAACATTCTGGTGGAAACAGAGCAGGACGCGAAACGGGCGATTGAGCTGCTTAAAAAGAAGGATTCTGGTCGGGCAACCTTTTTGCCAATCTCCACAATTCACGGGAATCTGTTGCAGGAGCAAGGTCTTGCCGATTGCCTTGGGTTTGTGGGTGTTGCATTTTCCGTTTGTGGCTGCGATGCAAAATACGCTGGAATCATGCGTTCTTTGCTAGGGCGAATTGTGATAGCGGAGGACCTTGACAGTGCCGTTGCGATTGCAAAGCGCTATTCCTACCGTTTCCGTGTGGTGACGCTGGATGGACAGCTGGTAAACGCAGGCGGCTCACTTACCGGCGGTTCGCTGGCAAAAAATGCAGGGCTTTTAAGCCGTGCCGCACAGATGGAGCAGGCGAAAAAACAAGCTGTGTTGCTTTCACAAAAGGCAGAGGAGGCAGAAGGTGCACTCAAAGCTGCACAGACAGAATATTCTTCTGCACAGGCCTCACTCGTTACTGCGCAAGCAGAGCTGAGCACCGCTAAAGAAGACCGTGTGCATATACAGGCCGAGCATGGCCGTATCAAAGCGGAGCGGCAAACTTTGGAGAATGGCGCAAATGAGCTTGTAAAAGAGCAAGAGCAGGCCGAACAAAGACTTATGCAGCTTCATGAGCAAAAAGAGCTGGCCTTGCGTGAAGCCAAAGCGTTGGAAGAACAAATACTTTCTTTAAAAGAGAGCGTAAGCCAAATCACCGGCAACCGCGAAGAGCTGGAAAAACGTTACCAAGCATTGACGGATGCGTTGCAGGAAGCGCGCATGACGGTACTTTCTGCTCAAAAAGAAAAAGAGGCACTCGCTGCCGCCGCAATAGAGCTAGAAAACCGCCGCCAAAACTTTGCCGGTGTGGTACAGCGACTAAACGAGGAGCTAGTACAGCTAACGAATAAAGATTGTGAGCTGAAAAAGCAGGCAGAGCAGCTACGCCTGCACGCCAAGGAACTGCGGGATGCCGCAGTAGCTTCTCGTGAAAGCGTGGAAGGAATCGCAAAACAACGGGCAGAATATGAAACAAAGGCATCCCAGCTTCGGTCTCAGGAGCGGGAGCAATCCTCCTCACGCGATACCATCGGGCAAGAAATGGCTCGTTTGGAGGAACGGCGTGCCAATGTGCAAAAGGAATACGATGAAATTATCTCTCGTTTATGGGAAGAATACGAATTAACTCGGCGTGAAGCAGAAGAAATTTGCCCTCGCTTAGAAGATGTTGCTACCGCTAAGCGACGCCTCAATGAGCTAAAAGGCAAAATAAAGGCGTTAGGCACCGTGAATGTGGCAGCCGTGGAAGAATACAAAGAGGTTGCCGAGCGCTACGAGTTTATGAAGGAGCAAATTGGCGACGTAGAGAAATCGCGAGATGAACTGCGAAAGCTCATCAGTGAGCTGACTCAAAAAATGCAGGAGCTTTTCTTGCAGCGTTTTGAAAAAATTCGTCAGCATTTTTCAGAGACGTTCCGTTCGCTGTTTGGGGGAGGCTCCGCCGAGCTGACGCTCAGCCAGCCGGAGGATGTACTCACCTCTGGAATTGAAATCGCGGTTCAACCACCGGGCAAAATTGTTGCGCATTTAGAGTCTCTCTCCGGCGGTGAAAAAGCACTGGTTGCCATAGCGCTCTATTTTGCAATCATGAAAGTTAATCCACCTCCGTTTTGTGTACTCGATGAAATTGAAGCGGCACTTGATGACGTAAACGTTGACCGTTTCGCGGGCTACCTGCGCGGGATGAACCAAAACACACAGTTTATTGTAATTACACACCGCCGTGGCACCATGGAAGAGGCAGACGTACTGTACGGGGTTACCATGCAGGACGAAGGTGTTTCAAAATTGCTGGAGCTTCACGCTTCTGAAATGGAGCAAAAACTTGGGATTGGATAGCGGCACGAAGAAGCTATCAATAGAAACGGAGATATAGCCGTGTATGCACTACGATAAGGAATACAAGACCAATACCGGAGTACATGTAAAAGGAGTTTGCGATGGGATTTTTTGATAAAATCAAAGAGGGACTGAAAAAAACACGCGACAGCATAACCGGGCAAATTGACACCATGCTCAACAGCTTTACTAAAATTGATGAAGAGCTGTTTGAAGAGCTGGAAGAGCTGCTGATAATGGGAGATGTTGGCGCTGCTACGTCTGCTAAAATTTGTGAGGAGCTACGCGTTCGCGTGAAAAAGAACGGTGTTACAAACCCGGCGGACGTTCGCGGTCTCCTGCGAGAAATTGTTTCTGAAATGCTCAGCGGTGGGGAAGAACTACAGCTTAACACAAAGCCGTCTGTCATTCTCATCATCGGTGTGAACGGCGTAGGCAAAACAACCACCATCGGCAAGCTTGCCGCTAAGCTTTCGCGTGAGGGGAAGAAGGTCATCCTCGGTGCGGCAGATACGTTCCGCGCGGCGGCAATCGACCAGCTTCAGGTGTGGGCAGACCGTGCCGATGTTCCGATGGTAAAGCATGCGGAGGGCTCTGACCCCGCGGCAGTGGTGTTCGATACCATTGCGGCTGCCAAAGCACGCGGTATGGATGTGGTGATTTGTGATACTGCCGGGCGCCTGCATAATAAGAAGCATTTGATGGATGAGCTTGCGAAAATCAGCCGTATCATTGACCGTGAATTGCCGGAGTGTGACAAAGAGGTTCTTTTGGTGCTCGACGCAACAACTGGGCAAAATGCCGTGAATCAGGCAAGAGAGTTTCAGCTTGCAGCAGGCCTTACAGGTATTGTGCTCACAAAGCTAGACGGTACTGCACGTGGTGGTGTGGTTCTGCCCATCCGGCAGGAGCTTGGCTTGCCTGTAAAGCTCATTGGTCTTGGTGAAAAAATAGATGATTTGCAGCCGTTTGAAGCGGACGATTTCGCGGCGGCATTGTTTGAGAGGGAAGAAGAATGACATTTGTAATCGCAACACACAATGCAAAAAAACTTAAAGAGCTAAGGCGTATTTTAGTGCCCTTGGGTTTTGATGCAATCATTCGCGAGGATTTGCCCGAGGTGGAAGAAACCGGAACTACGTTTGAAGAGAATGCTTTGCTCAAAGCGGAATCTGCTTGCAAAGAAACCGGAATGCCTGCCATTGCAGATGATTCCGGCCTTGTGGTAGACGCGCTTGACGGCGCACCCGGCGTGTATTCGGCACGCTATGCAGGCGAGGGTGCAACCGACAAGCAGCGTTATGAAAAGCTGTTAAACGAGCTTGAGGCAGTTCCTACAGAAAAAAGAACCGCACGTTTCGTAAGTGCGGTTTGCTGTGTGTTTCCGGATGGTAAGGTGCTTACCGCAGAGGGTGCTTGTGAGGGTAAAATCGCGTATGCACCAAAGGGAGAGGGCGGTTTTGGTTATGACCCCGTTTTCCTTGTAGGGGAGCAATCCTATGCAGAAATGACAGCAGAAGAAAAAGACAGCATCAGCCATCGTGGTCTTGCGCTTTCTAAATTAGCGCAGGAACTGGAAAATTGGAAGAAAAACGGTTAAAATAAAGGAGTATATGGAATGATTACTAGTAAGCAGCGGGCGTATCTTCGTTCTTTGGCAAACTCGATTGACACGATTTTAATGATTGGCAAGGACGGAATGAGCAGCGATATTGAAAAGCAGGCAGACGATGCGCTCACCGCTCGTGAACTGATTAAGGGCAAGGTGCTGGAAAGCGCTGGTATGACTGCCCGTCAGGCAGCAGATGAGCTTGCGACTCCTCTCTCTGCGGAAGTGGTGCAGGTGATTGGCAGCAAGTTTATTCTCTACCGTAAAAACCACAAGGAGCCCAAAATTGTTCTACCAAGAGCTCCTAAAAAATAATGGGTCACAGAATACTTGATTTTATCTTTAGAACTGAATTTTTCCCATCCATTACAGGGAAAAGTAAAGGAGCGGAATCGAGTTGTGTTTCAAAACAGAAGTGCCCATGAAAAAGCTGGCTGTATTTGGCGGAACCTTTAATCCCATTCATAACGGGCATTTGCATTTGGTTCAGGGCTTTCAGGAGCGTTTGGGGATTGACCGTGTGATGCTGATACCGTCTCTTGTGCCGCCGCACAAGGCTGCAGAGGATTTGGCAAACGCCAACGATCGCCTCACAATGTGCCGTTTGGCGGCGCAGCCGCATGGGCTTGAGGTGTCGGACATCGAACTGCACCGCAAGGGACCAAGCTACACGGTAGACACTTTGCGCCAGCTACACCATGCTTACCCAGATACCGAGCTTTACCTCTTGATGGGAGCCGATATGTTCTTAACCTTGGAGCAGTGGCGAGAATACAAAACATTGTTCCGGCTGGCGCGAATGTGTGCAGTCCCACGAGACGAAAATGGGAAAGATGAGCTTTTGTGGTATGCTGAAAAGCTAAATGCTCTGGGTGCAAAAACACATGTGGAGGAACTGCCACTTTTACCAATTTCATCTACATTGGTGCGGGAGCGAGTCAAGCAAAGTCTTCCCATAGCGGATTTGGTTCCAAAGGCTGTGGAGGATTATATTTTTCAGCATCATTTATACGGGGGGAATTCCAATGGATGAAAAACAGTATGAAGAAATCGTTCGCAGCCGCCTGTCGGAGAAGCGTTTTATACACAGCATGAATGTTGCAAAGGCAGCAGAGGAGCTTGCAGTACAAAACGGAGCTGACCCGCAAAAGGCCAGACTAGCCGGTGTTCTTCACGATATTATGAAGGAAGCCCCACCCGAGGAGCAGTTGAAAATCATGGAAAGCTCTGGTATAATGCTCACAGATGTAGAGCGTTCTGCACCCAAGCTTTGGCATGCCATGGCCGGTGCCGCGTACCTTCAAAAGGTGCTGGGTATTGAGGATGCCGAGGTGGTGAACGCGGTGCGCTACCACACCACCGGGCGAGCCAATATGTCTGCGCTTGAAAAAATTGTGTTTGTAGCAGATTTCATTTCAGATGAGCGCGATTACGATGGTGTACAGGAGCTTCGTGAAGCAGCGCACCATGGTTTGCAGGATGCTGTCATGGCAGGGCTTATATTTACGATACAAGATTTATCGCAGAATCAAAAACCGATTCATCCTGATAGTTTAGCCGCATATAACGCAGAGATTGTTGCACGCGGCAAGTAATACAAATTTGATTATAGAAATGGTGGTTACCAGATGACGGCATTAGAGCTGGCCCAAAAGGCCGCAGTTATTTTAGACAACAAAAAGGCCGATGAACTGAAGGTGCTTGGGATTCAAGAGCTTTCTGTTCTGGCAGATTATTTTGTGCTGGCTACCGGTACGAGCAGCACGCATGTAAAGGCTTTGGCTGACGAAGTGGAGTTTCAGCTGAAAGAAAACGGTATTATGGCAGACCACGTTGAGGGCTACCGCTCCAATGCTTGGATTCTTCTGGATTACGGTCATGTGGTCATTCATGTATTTACCGGCGAAGCACGCCAATTTTATGATTTAGACCGCCTGTGGAAAGACGCAGAAACAATTAGTCTTGATTTTTTGAGCCAAGCGGAATGAGGGGGAGCACCAAGTGAAATACGAACATAAGCCGATTGAGGCACGGTGGCAGAAAAAGTGGGAAGAAGCAGGGGTTTTTCATGCTTCCACATCTACAGAGAAGCCGAAGTTTTATGCGTTGATTGAGTTTCCGTATCCGTCGGGACAAGGGCTTCATGTTGGGCACCCGCGCTCTTACACAGCGCTCGATATTGTGTCGCGTCGTCGCAGAATGATGGGCTATAATGTACTGTACCCCATTGGCTGGGACGCCTTTGGCCTGCCGACGGAAAACTTTGCAATTAAAAACCATGTTCACCCGGCAATTGTTACCGAGAAAAATATTGCCCGCTTTAAGCAGCAGCTTCAAGCGTTGGGCATTTCGTTCGATTGGTCCAGAGAGATTAACACGACGGACCCCTCCTACTATAAATGGACGCAGTGGATTTTCTTGCAGATGTTCCACCGTGGTCTCGCCTATAAAAAAGAGATGTCTGTAAACTGGTGCACCTCGTGCAAATGTGTTCTCGCTAATGAAGAAGTGGTAAACGGTGTATGTGAGCGTTGCAGCAGTGAGGTTGTTCATAAGGTGAAATCGCAGTGGATGCTCAAGATTACCGAGTATGCACAGCGCCTTGTAGACGATTTGGATTTGGTGGATTACCCTGACCGTGTAAAGGCACAGCAAAGAAACTGGATTGGTCGTTCCACCGGTGCGGAGGTTCGTTTTGGTACCAGTCACGGGGAAGAGCTGACTATTTATACTACAAGACCCGACACACTCTACGGTGCAACTTATATGGTGCTTTCTCCCGAGCATCCTTATTTGGAAACTTGGGCACAGAGCCTTCAAAATCTGGATGAAATTCATGCTTACCAGCAGGCAGCGGCGAAAAAATCCGACTTTGAGCGAACTGAGGTAGCAAAAGAGAAAACCGGTGTTCGTTTGCAAGGTGTAACCGCAACAAACCCGCTAACGGGGAAAGAGATTCCCATCTTCATTTCCGATTATGTTCTGGTTTCTTACGGTACCGGTGCCATTATGGCCGTTCCCGGGCACGATACCCGCGATTGGGAATTTGCAAAGAAATTCAATCTTCCCATTGTTGAAGTGGTTAAGGGCGGCAATGTGGAAGAAGAAGCATTTACCGATTGTGATACCGGCATCATGGTCAATTCCGGCATATTAGACGGCTTGACCGTGGAAGAAGCCAAAAAGAAGATTATCGAATACCTTGCCGAAAAGGGCATTGGTGAGCAAAAGGTAAACTTTAAGCTACGCGACTGGGTGTTCTCCCGCCAGCGGTATTGGGGCGAGCCCATCCCGATTGTGCACTGTGATAAATGCGGTTATGTTGGTTTGCCGGAAAGCGAGCTGCCCTTGACTCTTCCGGAGGTAAAATCCTATGAGCCAACCGACAATGGCGAATCACCTCTGGCTCACATGACAGACTGGGTAAATACCACTTGCCCGCATTGCGGCGGTCCAGCTAAACGCGAAACGGATACCATGCCCCAATGGGCAGGTTCTTCGTGGTATTTCCTGCGCTATATGGATCCCCATAATACAGAGGCTCTGGCCAGCAAAGAGGCACTCGAGTATTGGTCACCGGTTGATTGGTATAACGGTGGCATGGAGCACACAACGCTTCATTTGCTGTATAGCCGTTTCTGGCATAAATTCTTATATGACATAGGCGTGGTTCCCACTGCTGAGCCCTATGCCAAGCGCACCAGCCACGGTATGATTTTGGGCGAAAACGGCGAGAAGATGAGTAAATCGCGCGGCAATGTTGTGAACCCAGATGTGATTGTGGACGAGTATGGTGCAGATACCATGCGCCTATACGAAATGTTCATTGGTGACTTTGAAAAAGCCGCGCCATGGAACACCGCTAGCATCAAAGGCAGCCGCCGATTCTTAGAGCGTTATTATGCCTTAGTTGAACGTATGGTTCCGGGTGATACAATTACCCCCGCGCTGGAGCATGCGTTCCATAAAACAATCAAAAAGGTCGGCGAGGATGTTGAAGGCCTGAAGTTTAATACGGCAATCGCTGCTTTGATGGCTCTCATCAACGATATTTCTGATGTTGGTTCCATTAACCGCGAAGAACTGCGTGTGTTTACCTTGCTTTTGAATCCCTTTGCACCGCATATCACCGAAGAGGTGTGGGAGCAGGCAAAGCTTGGTTCTGGTTTTGCTTCGGAGCAAAGCTGGCCGAAGTATGAGGAAGAAAAATGCCAGGAAAGTACAGTTGAAATTGCTTTGCAGGTGAGTGGCAAGGTTCGTGCCCGCGTTGAAATTCCCGTAGATTTTACAAAAGAGCAGGCAGTAGCAGCGGCAAAAGAGCAAGAAAAAATTGCGGCAGAGCTTGCTGGTAAGCAGATAGTAAAAGAAATTTATGTACCGGGTAAGCTGGTAAATATTGTAGCAAAATAATTACTATTTGCAAAGAATATAAAAACACCGCTTGTTTTAAAGAAATAAAAGTATCTAAAATTTATAGGTAATTCGGTGGTTCATTGATGTTGCCGATAAAAAATGTAGATTTTTGCTTTATAGAATTTTCTTTCAGCAGCACAACAGCCTCTTTTTGGCCGAAGTGCTGCTGTTTCTTTGTATGAACACCATAGTATATGAGAGAAAAAATGCTTTTCTATTCTTTCTGCAGCGTGTATAATAGTACAGAAATCGCAGGATGGTGAGGTTGTGTGCAGAAGGCAGCCGAATGATGTTCTGTTGCTCTAGGTTCGCAAAATTGGAGATTAGTAAGGATTGTGGAACAGTTATGGAAAAAAACACATTAAAAAAATCAATAACGATTGTAGAAGCAATGGCAATCGTTGTGGGAATGATCATTGGGTCCGGCATTTTCTTAAAACCCGGTATTGTTCTAAACAATGCAGGCAGCCCAGCAATGAGTATCGCCGCTTGGGTAGTAGGTGGCATCATCACGCTGGCTTCGGCACTGTCAGTTGCTGAAATTGCATCGGCTATACCAAAGTCAGGCGGACTTTACACCTATTTGGAAGAGCTCTACGATGAGAGAGCTGGGTTTATGCTTGGCTGGGTTCAAACTGTTATTTCATACCCGGCATCTGTTGCGGCACAGGCGATTGCATTTTCTATTTATGCTGCTTATTTTATTCCGATTAGCGGCATTCAGCAAAAGCTGTTGGCGGCAGGTGTTTTGGCATTTATTTTGGTTATGAATATTTTATCTACTAAATGCGGTGGTATCATTCAAACTCTTGCAACGGTCGGCAAGTTGATTCCCATTGTTGCCATTATCGGGGTAGGGCTGCTTTCTCCCAGTATTCCGGGATTTGCAGGCTCGACTCAGCAAGCGTTGCAAGGAGCAGGCTTTGGTGCTGCCATTTTGGGTACCTTATGGGCTTATGATGGCTGGATCGGTGTTACCAATATGGCAGGTGAGCTGAAAAATCCATCGAAAACACTGCCAAAGGTTATCTCCATTGGGGTGCTGTTTGTAATTGCGGTATACGCTCTCTTTAATGTGGCGATTTTTCGTGCACTTCCGCTCGAGCAGATTGTATCTTCTCCCACACCGGGAGCTGATGCGGCAGATGTTCTGTTCGGTGAAGGCGGAGCAACCTTTATTACCGCAGGCATAATGATTTCTGTGTTTGGTGCGCTCAACGGATATTTGATGACGGCGGCTCGAGTACCTCAGGCAATGGGCGAAAGAGGGCAGCTTCCGTTCTCCAGAATCCTGGGAGAAGTTCACCCTAAACTGCGTACCCCGGCAAATGCTCTCATTTTCCAAAGCATTCTTGCACTGGTATATATACTTACCGGAACATTTAATACCCTCACCGATTTATTGGTGTTCGTGTTATGGATTTTCTTTACCATGGGCGTTTTGGGCGTATTTATTTTACGAAAAAAGCAAAAGCCCAAAGAGGGGAATTATAGAGTTCCGCTGTACCCTATCACCCCCATTATTGGTGCGGTAGGCGGCATTTACATTTTAATTAGCACACTGATGGATGCCCCGCTACGTTCCATCATCGGGTTAGGCATTACTCTGTTGGGTTTGCCCGTTTACCAATGGATGAAAAAGAAAAAAGAGAAAATAGAATGAATGTGATTTATTCCTATCAATAGAGGAAAAAAGGGGGGAGTGTCTTTGGATGGAGCTCTTCTGGGCGATATAGCCGGCTCTCGCTATGAGTTCAGCAAACCGAAAGGCTTTAATCACAAGAAAATCTCTCTGTTTGAAAATGGCTGTTTTTATACAGATGATACCGTAATGACGGTGGCAACCAAGTACGCCATTCTAAATAAGATTTCATATCGCGACGCATACGTATTGTTTGGCAAGCGTTATCCTTTGGCAGGGTATGGACCTATGTTTAAGGAATGGTTGTGTGACCACCTGCATTCCCCTTATCAAAGCCATGGCAATGGTTCTGCTATGCGGGTAAGCTTTGTGGGAGAGTATTTTAATACGGTGGAAGAAGTGGAGCTTGAGGCGAAAAAGAGCGCTGAGTGCAGCCACAACCACCCGCGGGGAATTGCCGGAGCGCAGGCAGTGGCAGTAAGTGTCTTTCTAGCGAGAAATGGCTTTTCCAAAAGAGAGATAAAAAAGCAGATTTCATCCCGCTATGGGTATCCACTAAATCGCCGGTTGCTTTTGTACAGACCCTTTTCAAAATTTGATATGAGCTGCGAAGGCTCGGTACCGCTTGCCATCCGTTGCTTTTTAGAGAGTGATTCGTGGGAGAGCAGCATACGCAATGTGCTTAGCGTTACCTGCGATACCGATACGGTGGCGTGCATTACCGGCGCTATTGCAGAGGCATATTATAAAGATACTGGCTTTGAAAACAGCCAGCTGCTTCATAAATTTTTGTATGACCCGGCTGTTTCTGAGGGGGAACAGCTGTTATACCGTTGGGCTACTGAACCATATTGTAAGGAGGATCGTGAGTGATAATATACACTTACCAGTCTGTAAGAGTGCTTCGAATATTAAAATCCGGTGAAGTATACCGCGCCCACCGCAGCCAAAAGTACGCGCATGCGTACGATTGCTTAGTCGATATGCTAAACCTGAACTGCGAGAGCCCCATTTTCGGGAATTTAAGATTCCACCGTAAAAACACGGGTGGAAGTACCTCAAACAGTGTAAAATTAATCTTAAAGGTTCCTAAAGAAAATGTATGGCTCACAGAGTATTCCGAGTGGGCAGATTTTATGTATATGCTCCAATTTACCTCTCCCAAAGATTACCACGATTTAATAGCGGGTGAGGTAGATAATATCACCAAAGAAAAGCTGCACCGAACTATCGAATCATTAAAGCATCAGCGTAGCCCTTGGGCGTACCATGTACCCCAGGCGATTCTGGAAGAAATTCGGCCCGAGTGGCTTTCCGAGTATAAAGTAAAGCTGTAATAGGCCGAGATAACTTAGCGGGTGCAGGCTTGCGGATTTGCACGGGTTAGAGATTTAGAATTGAGGGGAAGAGTAATAATATGGATAAAAAGTTGTCTTTTTCATCCTATCTGTTGGTAGGCTCTATGCTGTTTGGCTTGTTTTTTGGAGCCGGTAATCTAATATTTCCAGTTCATATGGGGCAGCTTGCGGGGGCATCCACCCCGCTGGCTACCATAGGCTTTTTGGCTACGGCAATCGGTTTGCCCTTTCTTGGGGTAATTGCAATTGGCATTTCCGGCAGCTCTGGTTTGTTCGACCTTGCCGGTCGGGTTCACCCGGTTTACGGCTATGTAATGACAATTCTGCTGTACTTAACCATTGGACCGTTCTTTGCGCTGCCCCGTACTGCTACGGTGTCTTATGAAATTGGTGTCGTACCCTTTTTGCCAAAGGAAATGCACCAGCTGGGACTCGCTGTGTTTACCCTCGTGTTTTTTGCTGTGGCTTTGGCATTTTCTATGCGCCCTAACAAGCTTTTAATGTGGGTTGGCAAGGTGTTAAACCCATTGTTTTTAGCGGTTCTGGCAATTTTGATTGTTTTGAGTGTGGTTTCTCCGATGGGCTCCGTCAGTCAAATCGCCGTTGCAGAGCCATATGTGGCTTCTCCTTTCTTTAAAGGGTTTTTAGAGGGCTACAATACCATGGATGCACTTGCCTCCTTGGCTTTTGGTATTATTGTTGTAAATAGCCTAAAAGAGCTGGGCGTAAAAAGCCCCCGCGGCATTGCGCTCGATACCATTCGTTCGGGTGCGGTCAGTGTGATATTAATGGGCTTAATCTATGCCTTTCTGGCTTACATGGGCGCAACCAGTGCGGGTAAGTTTGCTGTCTCTGAAAACGGTGGAATTGCGTTGGCACAAATTGCAAACTATTACCTTGGTACCGCAGGCAGTGTGCTTCTGGCAATCATCGTAACCGTTGCCTGCCTAAAAACTGCCATTGGTCTTATTACGGCTTGCTCACAAACTTTCTGTGAGCTGTTCCCGAACCGCCTAAGCTACCGCACATACACCATATTGTTTACTCTGGTTTCCTTACTCATTGCAAATATTGGTCTTACGCAGATTATTTCTTTGTCCATCCCTGTGCTAATGTTCCTGTATCCGCTTGCTATTTCGCTGATACTGCTTGGAATATTAAGCCCTCTGTTCCATAACCGACGTTGTGTGTATCTTATTCCGACCATATTCACGCTGTTTGCCGGCGTGGGGGATTTTCTTGCCGCATTGCCTAAGCAGCTGACCGAACAGCCTACGGTGAAAGCGATTTTGGGTGTTTATCGCGAGTCGCTTCCTTTCTTCTCGCTCGGCATGGGTTGGGTGATACCGCTTGCGGTTGGCCTAGTGGTCGGTTTTATCGTATACTTTGCGACGAAGCAAAAGAACATGGGGCAAAGAGCCTAATCATAAAAAGGAACCGGTGAAAACCGATTCTTTTTTAGACAATATAAGAAAACTGGTTTTCGTCTCAGTGCAATTTTGAAACAAGCGTATCGTTTTTAAGGCGATACGCTTGTTTTTTACTGGTATGTGAGCACTCTTGTACTGCTTTGCCGAAACCGAAGCAAAGACTAATTTCGAGCGATGCCTCTCGATGTTCGATCTGAAAAGGGGTAGGGTAAGGAAGAATTGTATGCTATAATAATCTCACAGCAAAATGAGAACGGAGCCTCGTTTACGTCATGAATATTCGATAAGTGGGAGGATGTCTATGAACTGGGAGCCGTGGACCGGTTGTTACCAAATAAGTGATGGCTGCACGAATTGTTATTTTTATGGACCACATGCAAAACATTATGGACAAAATACGATACAGAAAACGGATAAATTCGATTGGCCCATTCGAAAAAACGCAAAAGGTGACTACAATATTAAGGGGAACAAGATTCTTGCGACCTGCTTTGCAACAGACTTTTTCCTTTCGGAAGCGGATGAATGGCGTAAAGAAGCTTGGGCAATGATTAAGGAAAGAACGGATATTGACTTTTTAATTCTAACGAAACGTATTGACCGTTTTCTTGTATCCCTTCCACCCGATTGGGGCGCAGGATATGATAATGTGAATGTCGGTTGTACCGTTGAGAATCAAAAATTAGCAGATGAAAGGCTTCCGTTATTTTTATCCTATCCGATTAAGCGGCGTTTTATCGCATGCGCACCCCTTTTGGAGCAGATTGATTTATCGCCGTATCTGCATGGAGTAGACCATGTTACCGTTGGCGGTGAAACGGGACGAGATGCTCGTGAATGTGATTACGATTGGGTGCTTCATATCCGTGAACAGTGTGTAAAGGCAAACGTGACATTTTGGTTTAAAAATACAGGCTCCTTTTTTAAGCGAGACGGCGTGGTGGAAAAAATAAATCCATTTAAGCAAACTGGTTTGGCAAAAGAACTTTGTATCAATATTTTAGATGGAAAAAAATTGTTTTAATGCCTGTTTCTTTTGTCATTCAAATTAGCAAATATAATTTATAATAAAAGTGAAGCTTCGATTATCTTTTTTATAATTTCAAATTTTGAAAAATCAAAACAAATAAATGAATAGAAAAATCCACCGGTGTAACCGGTGGATTTTTATTTTCGACGAATACTTAACGGTGAATACCAAGGAAGAACAACGCGACGGTCCCGGGGCCGGAATGCGCTCCAATAACGGGGCCAACATAATTGATGAGAACCTCTTTTACATGAAAGCGTCGTAAAACTTCATCGCGTACCCATTCGGCGTCTTCTAGGCAGTCGCCGTGGCTTATGTAAATCATTTGCTTCTCGGGGTCAATCATGGTCTCTTCCATTTGGTCAACCAGTGCGCTCAGCGAAGCCTTGCGCCCGCGTGCTTTGCCTACGTTAATGAGGTGACCCTCATCATCCACGTGTAAAACTGGTTTAATTCCCAAAACCGTGCCAATTAAAGCGGTTGCGGAAGATACACGACCGCCTCTTTTTAAATGATTGAGGTCATCCACTGTAAACCAATGGCACAGCTTGAGTTTGTTTTCTTCCAGCCAATCTCGTACCTGTTCAATGCTTTTTCCGCTTTTTCTCAGCTCTACGGCATGGGCAATTAGGAGGCCTTGCCCTAAAGAAGCGCAAAGGCTGTCTACCGTGTACAGCTTGCGCTCGGGGTATTTGTCCACAAGCTCCTTTGCTGCGAGCTGCCCGGCATTATACGTATTGCTAAGCCCGGAAGAGAAAAGAATGCACAATACATCCTTTCCCTGTTTCAGCAGCGTCTCCATCTTCTGCTGGAAGGTTCCCATATTCACTGCTGCGGTCGTGCATAAAGCCTCGTTCCTTAATTGCTCGTAAAACTCATGAAAGCTAATGCTACGGCCATCCAAATCATTTAAAAACTCCTGCTCCCCTAAATGTACGGAGAGGGGCAACACCTCAAGCTCCCATTTTTGGGCGAGCTCAGCGGGTAAATCACAGCAGGAATCTGTTAAAATTACAAAATCATTCATGGAAAAAATACCTCATTTCCAATTCTTTTCTTCCATAAAAACAATAAACTGCATTGTTTTAAGTTATGATAAATTGATAGTACTAATTGGTCTTTCGTTGCGTGTGCAGTCTAAAAAAGCTTAAAAAAAACACCCTGCTTGTGGTTTCACTAAGCCGATGCTTTTCTGCTCAAAGTAAACCAAAGCCCACTTTTGCAATGTGTTATTATTATAGCATGTACTGCCAATATTTGCAAATTTTAAACAAAGCCGAAAGAAGCGCTTGACAAACGAAAGAGATAGTTGTATTATTGTATTAATCCACTAGTACAATAATACAGACGGAGGTGAAATAGGAATGAATTGGGACCTGAAGTCTGACAGACCAATTTATTTTCAGTTGATAGAACAGATTGAACTGAGAATTGTTTCTGGTATATACCCACCAGGTTCTCGGCTACCGTCAGTAAGAGATATGGCAACGGAAGCGTCTGTAAACCCGAATACCATGCAAAGAGCACTTGCGGAGCTCGAAACACAGGGGTTGTTATATTCACAAAGAACAAGCGGCAGGTTTGTTACGGAAGATGAGGAGGCTATTAAAACCATGAAATATTCTTTAGCACAGAACATTATTAAGGAGTTCATGGAAAAAATGAGCTCTCTGGGGTACGACTTCCAGCAAACGATTACATTGCTTGAGCAGATGAAGGAGGAGAGGTTGTAATGGAACCGATTTTACAGTGTAAAAACCTAACCAAGGTTTTTCCCGGTAAAGTTGCGCTGTCTGGTGTGAACTTAGAGATTGGGCGCGGCAGAATTGTTGGTCTACTTGGCCCGAACGGCAGTGGTAAAAGCACATTGATTAAGCTGTGCAACGGCCTGTTAACCCCAACCAATGGGGATTTGTTAATCGATGGAAATGCACCGGGAATTGAAACAAAGCGGATTGTTTCGTATTTACCGGAGCGCACCTATCTAAATGATTGGATGACCGTTCGCAACTTGGTAGATTTCTTTGATGATTTTTACGTTGATTTTGATAAAGCAAAAGCATACGACATGTTTCAGCGGTTAGATATTAAGAGTGATGCAAGGCTTAAGACCATGTCGAAAGGAACAAAAGAAAAGGTTCAGTTAATATTGGTTATGAGTCGTAATGCTTCTCTTTATTTGCTGGATGAACCCATTGGCGGTGTAGACCCAGCTGCACGAGATTATATTTTAAATACCATTATCTCAAATTACAGTGAGAATGCAACCGTAATTATTTCAACTCATTTAATTAGTGATGTAGAGAAGGTTCTGGATGATATCATTTTTATTAATCAGGGCTCAATTGCGCTTGCCTCCTCCGTTGAAGAGATTCGTGAGCAAAACAATAAATCGGTAGATGAGTTGTTCCGGGAGGTGTTTCGATGCTAGGACGGTTGCTGAAATACGAAATTAAATCTACGGCGCGCATTTACCTTCCTTTGTACCTGCTGCTGTTTTTAATGGCAGTGATTAATCGAGTGTTTATTTCGATTAACTCTGAAACTCTTGAGACTCCCTTGGTTATTTCTATGATGGCGTATGTCTCAATTATCGTTGCAATCTCCGTAATTACTCTGGTAGTAACCATTCAGCGCTTTTATAAGAACCTATTAACGGATGAAGGCTACCTGATGTTTACACTGCCCGTAAGTGTGGATGCCAATATCCTCAGTAAGCTGCTGGTTGCAACTCTTTGGAATATTACCAGTGCAGTCGTTTCTGTATTTTCGGTATTGGTATTGGCACTTGATCAAGAATCAATTGGTGAGTTTGCTGAAATGTGGAGGGAAATACTCGAATTCATTTCTCAAATGAATTCTTCGGTTTCTGTAATCATATTCCAGTCGATTGTACTCATTTTACTCTCAATACTAGTTGCTGTTTTAAATATGTATGTTGCAATGGCAATCGGACATTTGGTGCAAAAGCATCGAGTTGCTGGTTCCCTGGGAGCATTCTTTTTGATTGGGCTAGCTGAGCAGATTATTATGACTCTGTTTATTGAAATTTCCTCTAAAAGCGGATGGTTCAAATTTCTCAACGGAATGAGCCCAGCAGGTCAAATTCAGTGGGTGCTCTGGGCGATGATTGTTGGAGTACTCATTCTGGGTGCTATCTTCTATTACGGAACGAGATATATTTTGAAAAACAAATTGAATCTGGAATAATCAGCGCAAATAAAATCCCTCCCGCTACCGGGAGGGATTATTTATTGTAGATTAACCATCGGTACACAGCCGGTGGAACGGAAAAAATTTAGCATGGAAAAGGACAAAAACTGCACTAGCCATTGCAATGACCGCCGGTAATGGAGTGTTATACTCTCTTATGAAAAGCCATTTGATGATGTCGGTGTTTTTTTATTGAATGAATCTTTCTGGTTAAGACTGGTAGAATTCTTAAGTTTTCTCATTTTGGTTGCGTAAGAAGAATGCATGGGGTATAATCGAAAAGAAAGCGGCTTTTTGCCGGAATCTGTATTATTTATTTGTAGTTTATTGGGAGAAAAGTACGTGCATACAGCGTAGAACGAATGAATAAGGAAGAAGATTAATTAGAAACCAGAGAGGGAAATAAGGAATGAAACGAATGAATACAACGCTAACCAAACGCATTTTTTCAGTGTTACTTTCAGTTGCGGTTACCTCCGCAGCGTTTATTCATATGGTGCCGGCGGCAATGGCGGCACAGGCCACAACGTTAGATAGCTTAAACGTTCGCTCTGGCCCGGGCACAAACTACCAAATCGTAAAAACCATTAGCAAGGGTACAACGGTAGAAACCTTGGATTCCGGTGCTTCTGGCTGGTACAAAATCAAATTGCAGGATGGAACACAGGGCTATTGCAGCTCGCAATATATCTCTACGCTGTCTTCCGGTGGCTCCAGCAGCTCCGGCAGCAGTGGTTCAACCTCGAGTGGGTCATTCTCTACCTATGGCACGTTAACGCTTGATACACGTAGCTACACCATGGCTCCGGGCAATATCTATGATTTTCGGGCAAAGGTTGAAGGAATGGGACTTACGCAGGCAGATGTAAAAGTGTATTCCTCCCGAACTGGAATTGCGTCTATTTCCCGTGTTGCCGGTACGGACAAGTACCGTGTAACGGCAAAAGGGGAAGGCGTTTGCTATGTAATGGCAGAGGTTGCCGGAGTGCACGCCTCGATTAAGATAACCGTGAAGAAAGGCGTAAAGGCTTTTGGAGAATCCACCCGTTCCATATCTTTATTGGGGAATCATCCAAACAGGCCTACGGATGGCAATTCTTCCTCCGGTGGCAATTCCTCTTCTGGCGGTCAGACCACAGCTATCACATTAGATACGAAAAGCTACCAGTTTGCCTCGGTTGGTAAGGTGTATCAGTTCTTGGCAAAAGGAATTGCAAAGGGGAGCAGCCCAACCGTATCTTCTTCCAATTCTTCTGTGGTCAGTGTATCGCTGAAAAACGCCAACGATTCCCGCGGATATCTATATGAGATTAAGGCGGTTTCGGCTGGCACAGCAGTCATTACCGTAAGCAACGGTAATGCGTCTGCTCAAATGACCGCTACTGTGCCGGGTTCTAATAACTCGGGTAATTCGGGAGGGAACACTGGCCCATTAACGCTAGACACCTCTAGCTATTCGTTTACATCGGTTGGTCAGGTCTATCAGTTTTTAGCAAAGGGGATTGTAAAAGGCAATAATCCTACTGCAACTTCCTCCGATTCCTCAGTGGTGAGTGTATCGCTAAAAAATGCAAATGATTCCCGAGGATATCTGTATGAGATTAAAGCGGTTTCAGCCGGCTCGGCGGTGATTACTGTAACCAATGGAGGGTACACGGCATTTTTATCGGCTACCGTACCGGGCTCCGGTGGGAGCAATGGTAATAATTCAAATAATGGAAACAACGGAACCGGCGGGAATGACTCCTCCACCATTACTGGTGCAAGAACGACCACTAGTGTAAATTTACGCAAAGAACCCAATACAAACTGCTCTATTTTGGCGCTACTGAGCTCAGGTGTGGTTGTTGATGTTCTAAATACGACTGCTTACCCGGGATGGACGCAGGTGAAAACGAGCAGCGGTGTAGTCGGGTACTTATCGAATGACTACATAGAGTATTTGTATGGGGGAGAGAGTACGGTATCCGGCCTGCGGATTTCGCATTCATCCGGTACGATACCTATGGGCAAAAGCTATTATGTGACGGCTTCGGTAAATCCCTCCGGTACTCCCGTCACTTGGACCTCGAGCAATACGAACGTAGCGACCGTGAGCAACGGCTTTATATATGGCAACCAGCCTGGCAGTGCGGTTATTACAGCCCGAGCAGGCTCAAGCACGGCTACCTGCAATGTAACCGTATCGGCGGCAGAGCCGGTAAAAACCGCGTATACCACACCGAACTTAGCAAGTATTGGTCAGCAGGTAGAGTTGGTAGCAGTAACGGATAATACCCGCTCTGCGGTTCGATTTGTCGTAACCATGAATGATGGTTCAAAGAAAACATATGATGTAAGCAGCTTTACCGCTGAGAGCTCTACGAATGGAAACTTGGCACCAAACAATACTCGTGTTTGGAAGACCGCTGTTTCATTCTCTACACCCGGTACCTACCAGGTGGCGGTTTATTCTGCAACTGGTGGCTCTAATTATAGCAGCACGGGAGTTACCACCAGCAGCTATGTTGTGAGCACACAGGAGAAAACGACGTCGTCGCGCGAAAATAGACGCGTTAGCAATGAGATGCTAACGTTAATAGGAAAGTGGGAGGGTTACAGCGCAGCGGTTTATCCCGATACTCTCGCTAATAATATTCCAACCATCGGCTATGGGCAAACCTTCCCTGCGGGTACGCTGTTCTACAACAACCAAACCAAAACAGAAGCATGGTCACAGCTTTTGAACACGGTAAACGGCTCTTATACGCAGCAGGTCAACACCTTCCTTGCCAATAATAACATAAAGGCAAATCAGCAGAATTTTGACGCTATGGTGAGCTTCTCTTATAACGTAGGAGCGGGCTATTGGAACGGCAACAGTGCGTTTGATATTCGTGAAATCATGCTTAATTCCGTTGCGCCGCCATCGGTATACGGTTCGCTTTCCGCAATGGCAACACTAAACTTTGATTTGTATCCATCCCCCAGTTCAGCGGGTGGAAGATTGACGGAGGTTGCGGCTTCAACCTCATTGCAAGTGCTGCAAACGATGACAGAAGCTTCTACAAAGTCCGTTTGGTACCAGATTCAGGTTCCGGATGGAACGGTGGGCTGGGCACGTTCCGGTTACATCCGCTTTGATAATGCCGCAAGCATGCAGCGAGATTTGGCCTATACGGATGCTCACGCCATTGCAACCGAGTGGCTGCGTTGGAACCAAGCGGGTGGCAAGGTGTATGCGGGTCTTGTGTACCGCCGTTTGGGCGAAGCAAAGGTATTTACCTTTGGCAATTACGACGAGGCGGACAGTGCCAGCTACAACTACAAAAAGAACACCTATGGATTTAAATACCCTGTTTCTGCACAGCCCTATGAACAATAATTAATGTAATAAATCCGCCCCATCTATTCGCTTAGAGGGGGTGGATTTTTTATAATTGGATAATAGAAAAAGACCCGTAAAGGCAGCAGTACAAGCGCTTACGGGTCTTTTTAAGTAAGGAAATTATTTTCCGTTCAATTCCGATTCATTATCGTCATCGTCTTCACCATCATCTATAATACAAAAATCGGTGATGAGGCGGCAGGGTTGGTTATTTTGATCCAGCCCCCAGAAGGATGGGTAAACACCATCTCCGTATCCGCTGGAAAACGCAATTACGTTCTTTTCGCTTTCCGGTAAGCAAATGTTAGCAGTAGAATAGGTATCCACATAGCTTTCTGCCAGCAAAGCGTCCATTTCTGCCCAAGTATATTTTTCGCTCTCTCTCAGCATCTTATCATATTCCATGCAGGTTTCGTAATCCGTAAACCCGCCTGTTCCGCTATCGACTCCGTAGCCGAAAAATTCATCTTCGGCTAAAGTGGCAATATCGTCTCCTACGCGCGTTGCTGTTTCAAACGACACTGGTGTGGCGTTGCTGAATCGAATCTCAGAATAAGCTACCCGTGTATCATCCCCATAATGCAGCAGGTATAAAGTTACGGGGTATTTTCCGGGAGCGACTGCTTTCTCAAAGGGTGCGGTTTCATAGAGGCACAAGGGGTCGTTGGCAACGATTTTACCGGTCGGTAAAAACAGTTCTCCTAGTGATTGCGTGGTAATCCATGTTTTCACATCTTTTTGGCTGAGAATTGATTCCATTTTATCCGAATAAAGTGCCTCAAGAAACTTGTCGTTCTGGTACATAGCTATGAACCCTTTCCGTCTGCCGTAGCAGTTTCTTTCTTTTTCTTCGGCTTTTTGCGATAGCGGTCTTCTTCACTGAAAATACACCCGCAGTATTTTTGCATATACAATTCCAATTCTCTGGCTTTTTGCTGGCCTTCCCGAAAATAGGGGCGAAAATCACGGTACAAAAACTGTACTCCATATTTTTGTGCGCTTCGTTCCATTGTCTCCCGCAGTAGCTCATGGTTCTGGTAAGGGCTAATCAGTAGAGAAGAGGTAAAGCTTTCAAAGCCGTGTTCCGCGGCATAGGAGGCTGCGGCATCCGCACGAACAGAATAGCAATACCCGCAGCGGTGGTCAAAATCGGGAGAAACGTTATGCAAAAATTCGCGCAGACCATATTCTCCTTCTAAGATTAGTTCCATTTCAATGCTCTTTGCATATTGAACCAAAGCCTCTTTGCGGCTTCGATATTCCGTAAAGGGGTGTATGTTCGGGTTAAACCAAAAGGCTACCGGCTCAATGTCTTCGCTGCGCAGTGTTTCAATACACATAATGGAACAGGGAGCACAGCAGGTATGCAGCAGTGTTTTCATAAACGTCACCTTTTTAATAAAATAAGAGAGCGAGCTTTCTTTAGCGGCTCAATTTATTCTATTATACACTGGCTTATGGTTTGATTCAATCTAATTTCCAGCAGAGTAACCTTTGGTGTTTACACAGTTTAGGAGTTATGCCAATATTTGCGGTCTAGTGAACGGTATTGAACCGCTTCAGCGGCGTGGCGTGGTTCTATGGTATCGCTATTATCCAAATCCGCTATAGTACGAGAGATTTTTAGTACACGGTCAAACGCTCTTGCCGAAAGACTCATGCGCTCAAATGCGGTTTTCAGCAATGTTTGGGCACTCGGGCTCAATCGGCACGCCTGGTGCAATAAATCTGGAGTAATGCGTGCGTTGCAGGTGATTCCAGTTCCACGAAAACGCTGGTTTTGCCTTTCTCTAGCGGCGTTTACCCGTTCGCGAATTCTTGCGGAGGTTTCTGCTTTGTCACAGGAAGAAAGCACGTCGAACTCAACAGGGGGAACCTCTACGTGTAAATCGAGTCGGTCTAAAAGTGGGCCAGAGATTTTACCAAGGTAACGATCTACGACCTTAGAGGAACAAACGCAAGACCTTGTTGGGTGGCCAAAGTAACCGCAAGGGCAGGGGTTCATTGCCGCTACAAGCATTACGGAGCTGGGGTAGGTAACACTGCCACTCACTCGTGAAATGGTTACGATTCCATCCTCAAGCGGCTGGCGTAGCACCTCCATTGTATCTCGGTGGAATTCCGGCAGTTCATCCAAAAACAGCACGCCGTTATGCGCCAGTGAGATTTCTCCGGGGCGCACGATGGTTCCCCCTCCCGAAAGACCGGCAGGGGAAATGGTGTGGTGTGGCGAGCGGAAGGGACGCTCCCATATTAAGGTGCTCTCCTTTGGGAGTGTTCCGGCAACTGAATAAATCTGTGTGGTTGTAATGGCTTCGTCGAGGGTCATATCTGGTAAAATGGATGGCACACGTTTTGCAAGCATGCTTTTACCAGAACCGGGAGGGCCGATTAATAGAACGTTATGGCTTCCGCTGGCTGCTATTTCTAAGGCTCGCTTTGCTGCTTCCTGCCCGCGTACCTCCGCAAAATCAGGGAGTAGGGAGGGGGTATTTCTGCCGGTAAAGGGATCGGCAGTGCAGGGCAAAATGAGTCTTTGCCCGGTTAGGTGCATCACCAAAGATGATACATCCTTTACCGGGTACACACGCAGCCCCTCCACAACGGCGCCCTCCGGTGCATTTTCAGCGGGAACAAACAGCTCTGTAATTCCGGCCTCCTTTGCAGCGAGAGCCATGGGTAAAACTCCCTTTACGGGGCGAACTTCACCGGAGAGCGATAGCTCCCCTACCATAGCACAGTGCCCAACATTCCCCTCCAATTGTCCGGAGGCATAAAGAAGAGCTGCCAAAACCGGCAAATCATAAATAGGCCCTTCTTTTCGTTTGTCGGCGGGTGCCAAATTAACAGTGATTTTAGTAACCGGGTATGTAAACCCACAATTTTTCAGTGCAGAACGCACTCGGTCACGAGATTCTTTTACGGCGGCGTCTGGAAGTCCTACCAATTCAAACGAAGGAAGACCATTTGAAAGATCGGCCTCGACTTTTACTAAAAAAGCATTCATACCGTGCAGCCCTAGGCTGTATAAAAAGGATACCAAAAAAATCCCCCCTAAATAATCATTTCATTATAACGAACATTTTAAGCTATTTCCATAAATTGGGAAAAATTTGCACATCAAAAAGCTCGTATTTTAGCAAATAAAGAAAAATTTTGTGCGTGTATTACTATTTTTACAATTAAATACAAATAATTTTGTAATTTTTATTGACTTTAATGAGAAAAGAGTGTAAAATAAAACCATAAAGAATCGCTGATACCTGAGGTGCTTATTTTGTTTAATCAATTGCCGGAACTTTCTGACCAGCAAGTAGCAGAGCTAGTAAACGAAGGAAATATGGATGCTTTCGTTGAATTAACGGCGCGCTACATGGGGTTGATACGAGGGAAAGCCTCTGCGTTCCGAGGGGTGCCGATTGACGCTGAAGATTTGTACCAGGAGGGGCTGTTAGGCTTGTTGCATGCGGCACACAGCTACCGTTCCAGTGGTTCTGCCAGTTTTAAAACGTATGCAGGTGTTTGTATTTATCATCAAATGGTAACGGCGTGCCGATCAGCACTTAGCCGAAAAAATTTACCTTTACATAATTTTGTTTCTTTTCATGATGCGGAGCAGAATGACTGCTGGACAACTTCGCTTATGTCCGATCAAATTGCCAATCCGGAAACATTGTTGATTGACAGGGAAAACTTGGAAGGACTACGAGCCCGTATCAATCAAAGCTTGTCTAAAATGGAGCAGGAAGTGCTATTTTTATATTTAAATGGTTGCACGTACCAAGAGATCGCACAAAAACAAGCGGTAACTGTAAAAGCAGTGGATAATGCGATTCAAAGGGTGCGTAAAAAACTGAAAAATCCATTTTAGTCTAGACTATGCCCGGGTAGCTTACGTAGAGCGTTGGTAATCAAAGGAGTCGGTGCGAATCCGTCTAAGGGCAAATATCTTTATTCAAAGCGAGGTATCATCAAATGTACGAGGACAAGACTCTCATATGCAAAGAGTGCGGCGCGGAATTTGTTTTTACAGCCGGTGAGCAGGAGTTTTATGCAGCTAAGGGTTTCGTAAATGAGCCCCAGCGTTGCAAGAGCTGCCGCGACAACCGTAAAAATGCAGCGAAACCAGAACGTGAAATGTTTGTGGCAACTTGCGCATCTTGTGGTAAAGAAGCAAAGGTTCCGTTTAAGCCCCGTGAAGATCGCCCGGTTTATTGCAGCGAATGCTTTGCAAAAATGAGAGAAGAAGACTAATAAAATGCGAGCGATTAACACCCCTGCGTGAAACGCAGGGGTGTTTTTTGTAGTATGCACGGGGATTGATTTTTTTACTTTCGGGTATTATAATGAAAAGAGTTTAAAAAACGGAGGACAATATATATGGCAGACGTAAAAATTACAAAGGATACCGTGATTGGCGATATTCTTGATTTAGATGAAACTACCGCACCTTTCTTTTTGGAGATGGGTATGCACTGCCTGGGCTGCCCGGCTTCTCGTGGTGAATCCATTGAGCAGGCCTGCATGGTACACGGTGTAGACCCCGCTATTCTTTTAGAAAAGCTGAACGCACACCTTGGTGCGAAATAAGCAAAAAGAATCCGCTATTATCGCCGCCCGGCAGTTTCTTTGCCCGGGCGGTTCTTTTGTAGGGTGAGAGGGAGCATCCTTGTCACCGAATAACGGGGAGGAATTGTGTGAGCAGACCTTTATTTCAACTAGATGCAAGGCTTCAGCTATGTGCAAATTTTGTAAGGCCGGGCGCAAAACTGGTAGACATTGGTACCGACCATGCCTATTTGCCCGTTTGGCTGGAAAAGCAGGGCCTTATACGCTCGGCAGTGGCGGCAGATATTCGCAGTGGCCCGCTGGCGAATGCAGAAGAAAACTTAAGACGGTATGAAACAGAACATATTACGGTTCGTATGTCGAATGGATTGGAAGCGATACTGCCGGAAGAAGCAGAAGACATTGTAATTGCGGGAATGGGCGGCGAATTAATTGCTCAAATCCTCGCGCAAGTACCGTGGGTAAGACAAGAGGAACGCCGCCTGATTTTACAGCCGATGACCTGTGCCCCTGAGCTCCGGGAGTACCTACGAAACAATGGCTTTGTTGTGTTACAGGAAGAAGCGGTAGAGTCGCGGAGCCATGTATACAGTGTTATGCTGGTGCAATGGCAAAAAGAGCCGGTCGTTACCGGGGAATGGTACCCGTATATCGGAATTCTTCAGCCCAATACTCCTGCTGCTTACCGATACATTCAAAAACAAGTTTCGTCGTTACGCGCTCGCGGACAAGGCCTAAAGGAGAAAGAGCCAAAAGAATCGGCTCAACTGTTACAAATAGCAGATCAATTGGAACAACTTATACCAAAGGAGGATGTAAAATGAAAATGGTTACCTCTGGCGATATTTATGATTTTATCAATGTTTCTGCTCCATTTCATACTGCAATGGGTTTTGATAACGTGGGGATGCTTGTTGGGGAACGGCAAACGCCGCTGTCTACCGTGTTACTCGCGCTAGACATCACTTCGAAAGTAGTGCAAGAGGCAGCGCAACTCGGTGCAGAGCTGATTATAAGCCATCATCCGGTTATTTTTCAGCCGTTTCGCCGTATGAGCCCTCAAGATGTTCCGTATCTGCTGGCTCAGTTTGGAATAGGCGCTATTTGTGCTCACACCAATTTGGATTTTGCCCCGGGCGGAGTGAATACCTGCCTTGCCGAAGCGCTGGGTCTTACCAATATAGAAGGGCTCAAGCCCTATGGAGGTGACGGACTTTGGGAAGGCCTTGTTGGGAATCTTACTCAGGATTTAACTCCCGTTGCATTTGCACAGTATGTAAAGCAGAGTTTGTTTTGTGCCGGATTAAAATATGTAGATGGCGGCAAAGCAATTAAAAAGGTTGCCTTATGTGGCGGTGCCGGTGCAGATTTGCTCGAAGATGCATTCCATGCCGGAGTCGATGCCTTTGTTACAGCAGATACCAAGCACCATCAATTGCTGTTAGCACAAGAGCTTGGCATCACACTCGTTGATGCCGGTCATTTTAATACGGAGGATATTGTGATTCTGCCTTTAAAAAATAGTTTGCAGGAGCAATTCCCAACCGTACATTTTGAAAAATCTAAGGTGCTGTGCGATCCTGCACAATACCTATAAGGGGGTGCCCCAATGGCTTTAGACGGGGCTTTTTTAAGACATATATCGCAGGAATTAGAGCAATCGGCACAGGGTGCAAGGGTAGAGAAAATATACCAGCCCAATCGGGAAGAGATGGTTTTTGTTCTTCGTACCCGTGCAGAGCAGTTTAAGCTATTAATTTCAGCTCGTGCCAATAGTGCACGAATCCATTTTACAAAGTTTGTACCAGAAAACCCAAAACAGCCGCCCATGCTTTGTATGCTCATGCGCAAACGGCTCTCAGGAGCTAAACTTGTACAAATTCGTCAGCCGCAGCTCGAGAGACTTTTGTTTTTAGATTTTGATGCAGTAAATGAACTCGGTGATTTCGTACGCCTTACGGTAGTAACAGAAATCATGGGGCGTTACAGCAACATTATTTTAGTAGATGAAGACGGCCGCATTGTAGATGCGCTCAAAAGAGTAGACCCCGAAATGACCTCTGAACGCCTTGTGCTTCCGGGGCTTCGCTATGAGCTTCCTCCGGCTCAGGGCAAGCTGTGTTTGTTAGAAGTTGAGCCAAAGCAGGTAATTACCGCTTTACAAATGCAGTTAAAAGAAATGGAGCTTTCAAAGGCGCTACTCTCCGTTTTGCAGGGAGTCTCACCCATTGTGTGCCGTGAAATACAGCACCGGGTCGGCAGGGGAGAGCAGCTAATGCTTCAGCAATTGACAGATTCACACAGAGAGCGGTTAGAGTTCTTTTTGGGTCGCTTAAAGCAAGAGATTGAACAGTGCTCTGGAACACCACACCTTGTTCTTGGGTCAGATAAAAAACCGATGGATTTTACCTTCTTACGCCCGGAGCAATATGGTACCAGTGCGGTGGTTCGCGAATATAGCAGCACTTCTGAATTGCTGGACGCTTTCTATGAGGAACGAGATCACATTGACCGAATGCGAGTACGAGAACAGGATCTGTTACGTCATTTAACTACGATTTCAGACCGTCTCAGCAGAAAAATCAATGCGCAGCGGGCGGAACTGGCGCAATGTGCGGAACGCGAGCATCTGCGAATTTGTGGCGATTTGCTCAATGCCAACTTATATCAAATCGAAGCAGGCCTGTCTAGCGTTGAATTGGAAAACTACTACGAAGAATCTCTACCTAAAATCCGCATTCGATTAGACCCTCGATTAACTCCAGCTCAAAATGCGCAGAAATACTATAAAGATTACCGCAAAGCGCGTACAGCAGAAGAGAAGCTTACAGAGCAGATTGCCCACGCACAGCATGAGCTGCTTTATTTAGATTCGGTACTGGAGGAACTAAGCCGTGCGGTAACGGAGCGGGATTTAATGGAGGTTCGCCAAGAGCTACAGGAGCAGGGATACCTAAAAGCACCGAAAGGTAGTAAACAAAAGCCTGCTGCTGCAGCTGCGCCACTGGAATTTACCGTTTCAGATGGGTTTCAGGTTTTGGTTGGCCGGAACAACAAACAGAACGACCGCTTAACGCTGAAGCTGGCGAATAATAATGATATTTGGTTTCATACCAAAAACATTCCCGGCTCGCACACGATATTAATAACAGATGGAAGGATCCCCACAGAAGCTGCTTTACGGGATGCTGCCCGCTTGGCTGCCTTTCACAGTAAAGGGAAGTCTTCTTCTCAGGTTCCAGTGGATTACACACAGGTACGCCATGTACACAAGCCAGCTGGAGCAAAACCCGGCATGGTTATATACGATAATTACCACACCATGTATGTAACGCCTCAGGAAGAATAAAAGAGAAGCCTCCGAAAGAATTCGGAGGCTTTTTTTAAAACGAGATTGTATTACGTGTTAAGGCCTGTAATGGTAAGGTTTGCCTGCACTGGAGATGTGCCATAGTTTACTGTCGCTCCAGAGTTGTTGAATAGCGAGAACGTAGTGGGAGATCCCGTAACGGTTAATAGAACACTACCACTCAGCTGTAATGTGATGAGTGGAGATGGTGAGCTGGAGAACACGGACGGGAAAATACTGCCGCTTAATACACGAATACCAAAGTTTACAAAAGAGGCTGCACCTGCGCCATCCGTATTTACCCACCAATTGATAAGGTAATTGCCCGGCTGCTGGATGGTGAATATTCCGCCAGCATAGGTGATACCCGCTGATGGAGCATTGATTGTCGTATCAAATACCACGTTGGCATTATCTGCTACTGTGTCTCCACTGCTCCCCTGAAGCTGAACCAGCAAGCCAGCAAGAGCGGCAACTGGACCAGTAGGGCCTGTGGGGCCTGTGGGGCCTGTGGGGCCTGTGGGACCTGTTGGGCCTATTACGCCATCCGCACCGGTTGGGCCTGTGGGGCCAATCGCGCCAGTAGCACCAATTGCACCCGTTGGACCTGTGGGTCCTGTTGGGCCTGTTGCACCAGTTAGTCCAATTGCACCAGTTGGACCTGTTGGGCCGATTGCACCGGTTGCACCAATTGCTCCAGTGGGGCCGGTAGGACCCGTTGGGCCGATTGCGCCAGTAGCACCAATCGCACCGGTTGGACCTGTGGGGCCTGTTGCACCGGTTAGACCAATTGCTCCGGTCGGGCCAGTAGGACCAATCGCGCCAGTTGCACCGGTTGCACCAGTAGGACCTGTGGGACCAGTTGCACCAGTTAGACCAATAGCTCCAGTTGGGCCTGTGGGGCCAGTAGGACCAGTCGGGCCTGTTGCGCCAGTAAAGCCAATTGCTCCGGTCGGGCCAGTAGGACCTGTTGGGCCTGTGGGACCTGTTGGGCCACCAGAAGGGCCTGTGGGACCCGTTGGACCTGTGGGGCCAATTGGGTTACAACAGCATACAGGCTCGCATGAGCAGCAAGGGTCGTAGCCTTTATATATTCTCATTTCGGGTTCATAACATGCCATTCACTCTACCCTCATTTACTATAAAGTTACCTTCTAAATAAAAGGTACATACCATCATATGTGATTTTTTGTATGGTGGACACATATACTGTACAACCTTTGGAAGTTAAGTAAAGAAAATAGCGAATTATTTTCAGAATAATAGTAAGATAATTTTCATAAGAAAATAAGAAGGATTCCTTGTGATGCCCTATCTTTTCTGCTACAATATGGTAAGATGAGGTTTCGTTCCAATAAATTAGTATTGGAAAAGAGAAAGTGCGGTGAAATAGAGTGGTTGATGAGCGTTTTGAAAAATACAAAATCTTAATTATTGAAGATAGTTTATTTAATCAGACGCTATTAAGAAAAATTCTTCAAGATAAGTATATGATAGAAACTGCATCTACCGTACAAAAGGCCATGGAAAAAATAGGTACATTCGAACCGCACCTGATTTTACTAGATATTATACTGCCGGAGGCAAATGGCTTCGATGTTTTAAAAAACTTGAAGCAATTGGAACATACACGGAATATTCCTGTCATTATTATTACCGGCCTTGAACGTGATGAGGATGAAGAAAAGGGCTTTTTATTAGGAGCCGTAGATTATATTAAGCGACCGTTTAAAAATGCGATTGTTCTGGCAAGAGTAAACACTCAAATTCATATTATTGAACAAATACGAATGATTGAACAGCTTAGCTTAATGGATGGCTTAACGAAAATTGCAAATAGGCGTGCATTTGATATTCAGCTTCAATACGAATGGAACCGAGCAGTGCGAGAACAAAGCTGGTTGAGCATGATGATGCTGGATGTAGATAAGTTTAAGGAATATAACGATACTTATGGGCATCGCCATGGGGATTTTATGCTGCAAACGGTTGCTCAAACGCTCAAGCAGGATTTGCAGCAAGTAACCGATTTTATTTACCGCTATGGCGGCGATGAGTTTGCTGTGCTTCTTCCGGGTCTGGATGCTCCGAGAGCAAGAGAGATTGGGAAAAAACTAGTTGCCAGTGTAGGGGATATGCTGTTTTCGGCTGTCGGCGAGCAAAATCTGTGTGCGCATACGATTAGTCTGGGAACCGCGACCATGCAGCCGCAAGCCAATCAGTTACCTGCAATGCTAATAGAGCGTGCAGATAAAAAGCTATATTTAGCAAAGCAAAATGGAAGAAACCAAGCGCAGTGCGAATAAGTAGAAGCGTATGAGAGTAGAATCTCTTATGCGCTTCTTTTTTTCTATCAATTTATCGTAATTAAAGTAACTAGCTTTTAAACCTATTAAAATAGTATATGCTGTGTGTTGGACGAGTGCATAAATTAAAAAAGATAAGGCAAACAGCTTTCGCTGTCTGCCTTATCCAATCCCATTGCTGGGTAGCTAAATCAAGTTCAATAAGAAAGTGGTAAATTACTGGAGGAGCTTGAGAACATTCTGGGGCTGCTGGTTGGCCTGAGCCAGCATGGACTGTGCAGCCTGAGTAAGAACGTTGTTCTTGGTCATCTCCATCATTTCCTTCGCCATGTCGACGTCGCGTACGCGGCTCTCGGCACTGGTCAGGTTTTCGCTGGTCACACCCAAGTTGTTCACGGTGTGCTCGAGACGGTTCTGCAAAGCACCAAGGTCAGCACGAGTACCGGAAACGGTGTTAATTGCATTATCAATTGCAGTAATAGCATCCAAAGCATGTTCCTGTGAATCTACAAGGACAGTATCAACAGATAAGCCAGCAGCACTCATATTGCCAATATTCAGTGAAACTGATTGTGCTGCAGCGTTATCCGGGCCAATTTGCAATTTTAATGCATTATTTGAAGCGTTAGCAGTGGTTGTCGCATCTGTAGTGGCAGCAGTCGTTGCAGTTGCACCAAGAGTAATTGCACCATCAAAATGAACTGAAAAGTTTGTGAATTTAGCAGCTGTTGCAGAATTTGCATCATTAACATTTACTGCAGATGCCGCTTTGTCACGGACAGCTTGGGTAATTTGTTCTGCAGTATAAGAACCACCGGCGGTTTTAGTGCCTAATTTAATGCTTACACCATTTGTAGCATCAAATGTAACATCAATACCATCATCTTCGACAGTTGCATCACCTGCCATATTGATCTTTACTCCAGCAGCAGCATTATCGGACTGATAGGTAACTGCAGTAGTACCAATGGTTACTCCGGATGATTTAGCGCCTTGTGTCAGTGTACCATCCAGAAGATTAATTTTGTTAAAGTTTGTCGATGCAGAAATTCTGTTGATTTCGGCCTTCAGAGCTTCAACTTCTTTAGTAATGTTCTCACGGTCAACGGTATCCTGATATGTACCGTTAGAGGACTGAGTAGCCAGTTCCTTCATTCTTTGCAGAATGCTATGAGTCTCATTCAGAGCGCCTTCAGCAGTCTGAATCAAAGAGATACCATCGTTCGCATTGTTGGAAGCCTGATCGAGGCCACGAATCTGGGAACGCATCTTCTCAGAAATAGCAAGACCAGCAGCGTCGTCGCCTGCACGGTTGATTTTATAACCGGAAGAGAGTTTCTCCAAGTTCTTGGCAACACTGTTGTTGTTGATGCCGAGCTGTCTGTTCGCATTAATCGCAGAAATGTTGTGTTGAATACGCATAATTTTTTCCTCCTGAATTTTGTTTTATTCCACAGGTGAAGCCCTGCGGTATAGGGAAAGGGCGTCCATGCCCTAGCCTGTTTATTTATGCACCACTCCCACAAGGCGGGCCCTGCCGTTGGGAGAAGATACCGTAAGGACTGCGAACCGTTTTTATTTTGGTTCTAATCTATATTTCGGTGTGATACGAGAAAAGTTTAGTATCTTTTCGCAAGAAAATTTTATTTTTTCTTTAATAAGCCTTTTAGCTCGTTCAAGGTTTGTTCCTGCAGTCGTTCTCCCGCTTCGCGGTTGATGGAGGCTGTCTCTAGCAGCTCTTTGCGGGTAATACGAATCTCTTTCGGCGCGCTAATCGCCAGCTTTACGCGATCGCCGCTAATTTCAGAAATTCGAATTTCAATTTCGTCGCCAATGAGAATGGATTCTGCTTCTTTTCTGCTAATTACCAGCAAATGAATTCCCTCCCTTTCATTAGCGGCTGTCAAAAAGTCGATAGCGCAAAGGATATGCTGCATCCTCCAAAATAACCTGCTTTGCAAGCTGCGTAGCAATGTTAATCACAATCGGGGCTTTTAAATTCGCCACGGAGTCCGAGAGAGGGGTGCGAATCACTGCAATCACCAAAAAACATAAATTTTCTGGTTGTGGGTTACCCAATTGCTCTAAGTCTTTTGGCGATATTTGAGGATTATATTCCTCGCAAATTGTAAAAGGATCCATTACAATAAAGGAAGGAATCTGGTCTTCGTTGGCAGCCGTCAGGCTCCAGAGTACATTTTCTTCATCTTCATGGAACAAACGGTATTTATGAATTTCCTCAAAGCCCAATAAGCCCTCCGGAAATGTAATCATATTACGGGATTCCTGATTCGTTTCCATATCCGTTTACTCCTATCAGCTCATATAATCAATAAAAGATTTGCTGAGAATTTTTGTGCCCATGGAAAGTGCCGCATTGTAGGCGTATTGCTGCATGTAATAGTCCATCATCGCGTTGCCGGGGTCAAGGTATTCAATGTCTTCGGCACGCTCGAGCAACGCATCTCCCATAGCAACCAAGTTTGTTTTCATGGTACCTAAAAAGTTGGATTTTGAACCAGATTCTGTAATTTTACCAAGCAGCGCATCTGCTTGTTTCCCGAATTGATCCAAATAAGGCTTTATGCTTTCCATTGAAAAGCTGTCACTTTTAAGTTGGTCTGCAATCTGCCCCATAAGAGTATACAAGTTATTGGATACTCCGGATTCCGATTGACCATAGCCCATAAAGGAAAGGCCGGGAATCGCAGAATTAAAGGCACTTTGTGAGTTGATTGTAGTACTGCCTGCTTCTGATGTCGTTTTTAGACCCATTCCCAAATTGACCAGAACCTCTTCATTTGCGAGAGACTTTAGGCCGTCCTCGCCAATGGAGCTGACCAATGGGGTTGCAACGAGTTCTTCATAGCCGCTACCATTTGGAATAGCAATAGAACGGTTCATATCTCCGGTGATACGAATGTTTGAAAAATCAATATCATCGTACCCTTTGATTAGATTTAATAAATCCTGGTTTGTTTTATATTTTGATAAATCAGCCTCAATGGTTATCATTTTACTATCTACGGAAACAGAAACCTTCGTAGGGTCACCTGAATTAGTGGTTCCCTTTACCTTTAGCACAAAACCATCCACAGTTGTAACGGCCTGTGGGGGTGTGTCGTTAGACATTACAACGCTACCATCTGATTTCTTTAATCCGTCTCCACCAAACTCAATGAGTGTCCCATTAAAATTTGCAGCTGGGCCATTTTCCAGCTTACCGGTATTTACATTAATTCCACGGTATAGCAATTCCCCGCTCTCACTTACGGAAAAGGGTGCATCGGTCATTTCCGTTCCACCGAATAGGTACTTTTCAGCGAACTTCGTATTCAAAGGAGAAAGAAAAGCCTGCTGCATTTGCTGCATTTTATCTGCAATAATTTTACGGTCACTTTCCGACATGGTGCCCGTAATGGCCTGTATAACATCGCCGCTCTCTGCACTACTTACAATACTGTAAATAGATTGCATTGCACTCTGGGCGGTCATCAATTGGCTTTCTACATCTCCCAAAGTATCTTGGTAGGTTTCATTTTCGGCTGATTCTCTGCGAAGTCGATAGAGCTTTGTCGCATCGAACGGATTTTCAGAGGTTTTTTCAAAGCTGCGAAAATTCGTTGCCCTTCTGGCTGCAAGATTAAAATTGCTTAGCGACGTATTGAGGTTTTTGGTATATTGACCGGCAATCATGCCCATGGTAATTCTCATGTTGCGTTACCCTCCGTTCGATTCATATTTAGCGGCCAACAATGCCCATTCGATTGATAATGGTGTCAAGAGCTTCATCCATTGTAGTCATAAAGCGGGAGGAGGCCGTAAGTGCCTGGTTGTACATAACCAGATTAATTCCTTCTTCGTTTAAGTCAACAGAAGAAATGGCTGCCCTCTGGGTGCTAATAGTATTTAGGTTCGAAACATACGTGTCGTTTGCATTCAACGCAGTTTTAATATCGAGACCAAGTGTGGTAGATACTTTTGAAACAAATGAGTTCATGGAAGAAGTAAATAGAGAAATTCCGTCATCCGTTGAAAAGGTTCTTTCTTTTTGGAATTGGAGCACCATGTAAAGAATGTTTTTGCCGCTGCTTTCGTTATTCACGCCTTCCAGCGTTTCTTCTTTTGATGCAGTAATGTAATTGCCAGTTGCCTTGCTCCATTCATCTGAAATGACAATGTTTGCAGCTGTAATCGGTTTCCCCGCGCCGTCACTGGATGAGAATAGTGGTTTCTCCGATTTAATTGTTTTCGTTTTTGTTGGGTCATCCGGGTCTGTAATGGTAGTCGTTACTGAATTTACATCGTTTAAGGTTTTTGCTAAGTCCTGAGCAAACTGGTCAAGTATTTTCTCGTAGTAACCAATGCCCCGGGTGGTGGTAGCCAGCGAACTGGCAGTCACTTCAGTCGCTGGGTCTCCAACAGAAACTTTTCCGCCTGCATGTGCGTCGTATTCACCGTTGTCATTTAGCATCGATAAATAACCGCCAAACACGCCACTCGTTAATTTGTCATTAAATACATGAGAAGAGCCGTCTGTATTTTTAACAAGCTCTCCATTAAACCCACGCATGTACACAGAAACGTTCAATTCCTTTGTTTTGTATACGTGAGAATTTCCATCTTTGTCATCGCCTACGTACTCTATTTTATCTTTATCTTGAGCAGCCTCAAATTGCACGTATTCATCATTATCAATTAATTGAATAGTGTCGTTTCCACTTACAAGATGGACCTGCATTTCTTCTACTGTTCGTCCGGCGCCAATAGAAACCGAGTTGCTCGAAATTCGAATGTTAAACTGCTGGCTAAGCTCGTCCAAAAGCATGTTGCGCTGATCGCGTAGCTCCAAAGCAGGAACCTGCGAAATGTCGCAGCTTTTTATTTCACGGTTCAGCTGTGCAATGTTTTTTAGCAGGCTATTTGCAGAATCAACTCCAGAACTTAGAAAAGAATCTGTTTCTTGCTTGCGAACCTGCGAAAGCTGCGTAGAAGCATTGTGAAAAGCTTGCGTAAGAAGAAGCGCAGAGTTTTTTACAACGGTTTCTAAGTTTGTGTCAGCAGGGGAGCCTGCCAATGTATTTAATTGCTTGATGAAATCGGTAATTTGGCTGTTGATGCCGTTTTTATTGATTTCATCGAATAAATCTTCTACATTACTCAGTGTATTTGCCTCGGTTGCCGATTGTGTTACTTTACCGCTTTCTAGGCGATAGCGAACATCGAGGTACGGGTCTCGCATCTGCGAAACCCCTTTGGATTCTACTCCTCCTCCAATTGCTAAGTCCGAAGCGTTTGCATACCGCTTGCCGCTGCCGGAGGAGCCAACCGCATAAGAGTCTAAACGTTGCCGGGTATAGGCGCCCGTAGTGCTGTTAGAAGCGTTAGCCATATTCTGACCGGTAATCCTTAGATTGTATTGTGCATTTTGAATTCCGCTACGTGCCACATAATAAGAAGAAAAACTAGATGCCATATTAATGCGCTCCTTATACTTTTTTTGAGATAAAGCCGCTGGATTTCGTCTCTTCCTTGGCCTTTGCGTCATATTGCTTTTGCAGCTCGGGCTGCTTGTTCATCTTTTTCAACGCTGCGTCCACCCTGCGAAGACGCAGCTCCGTTAAATAGTTACAGCGCGAATTCATTTCTTTCAGTTCCATGGTTATATTCGATAATTCTTCGAATAGCTTTTCAGCTTGCGCTTTTACTTCAGGGTCAAAGTGCGGAAGGAGCTCGCGAAAGGTTGCCGCTGGAACATCCACACGTTTTAACAAACGTTCGCGTTCTGCTTCCATTCCTTTTGAGCGAAGCATGAATACTTCTTCTGCTTTTACGTGTTCATTTATTTTATTAATCTGCCCTTGGGCAATGTCTTGGTATTTCTGTGTTTCTAATACGAAGAATTCTTGAAACAGTGCCAGATAACGATTTAGGAAGTCAACAAACTCCACCGATAATTCCCGATTCATCCGATCGCTCCTTCTATTTGGGGATAGCCGCAGAAGCCGCTATTGGGCAGGGAAAGCAGACTGGTCAAATGCTATGGTCAAGCAAAAGACCAGCCAGCTCTAAAGAATCTATATTGTATTCACCGGCTTCGATTTTAGCTTTGAGTTCTACTAAAAACTCTTCGCTTTTTTCCTGGTGCAAGCTTTTCACAATTTGTTCCTTTGCCTGCACAAGGGTGGGGCGCTCTGCCTGCGAGCGCTGAGAAATCTCGATGGTGTCGCGTCTGGCCGGAGCAGAAATTTTATCTAACTTTGCTCCGTTTGATTGCTGTCGGTTCAGCTCACTGCTTTGTGCCGCTTTATTTACATAGCCGCTATTCGCTGTGTTAGACACGTATCCTGGATTCTCAATTCTCATGTTACTCACCTCATACAAATAATATCGGCACAAACACATAACAGTTTAGTGGCTTTTTCTAGAACTCAAAATATTATTTTTAATTTGTTTTCAGCGTATTTTTATTAGTAAAATGATGTATGATTAAACGCAGCAATAATAGTGGTTATTTTTTCCTTTTCCCATACATTAATAGATATTGTTTTAACAGTCAATTTGAAAGGAAAATAATGTAGAAATATTAGGTTAAAGTTTGCAGAAATAAGTTGACTATTGTCGATTCGATGTATATAATTAGTTTAAATCCAGTCACAAAAACTTAACAGTTTATACAAAAAACAAAGTCAGATAAGACTCAATTTGTTTTCCTGCAAATTAAAATTTTTTATTGAATATTGATAAAAAATGATTTGGAAAGTGAGAGATGAAAGATGGATTGGCTGAATAGTGTTCCCATTACCCTCTTAACGAAAGATTTGGATGGGCTTTGGACGCGGCAGCAGGCTATTTCCAGTAATTTAACAAACTGGGAGACTCCTGGGTATAAAAGCAAGGAGGTAAGCTTTGAAGAAGAACTGCAAAAGAGCTTATCTTCTCAGCAGAAGCGATCAGAACGGGCACGAGCAATCGAAAACACGCAGCCTCAAATTACAGTTTCACAAGCATTGTCTCAAAGAATGGACGGCAATAATGTCGATGTTATTCAGCAAAACACGGAATTAACCCGAACACAGTTTAACTACATGTATTCAATGCGAGAACTTTCCGACTATTTTTCAAGGCTTCGTTATGTAATTACAGAGGGCAGAAGCTAAAAAACAGAAAGGACTAAATAATTATGGCGTTTTTAAGTTCTTTAAATATTAGCGCTTCTGCTTTGACGGCGGAGAGCTTTCGTATGGATGTAATTTCTGAAAATATTGCAAACGCAACCAATACACGTACTGAAAATGGCGGTACCTACCGCAGGAAGATGGTCGTGTTACAAGCACAAGGTGAAGACCGAACTCGTTTTCGCCGCATTTTTAGCGACCAGCTTCAGGCTGCACAAGGGGTACAGGTAACGCAAGTAGCAGAAGATACCAGCGCTTTTACTCCGGTATATGACCCAACTCATCCGGATGCAAATGCCGAAGGGTATGTGATGATGCCAAATGTAGACCCGGTAAAAGAAACATTAGACATGATGGCGGCAACCCGTGCCTATGAGGCGAATCTTACAGCGTTTAATGCTGTGAAAAATATGGCTACGAAAGCTTTGGAGATGGGGAGATAAATCAGGATGATGATTACACCGATTCAGCCGATAGGTTCATTAGATGCAGTTGAAAAAACTGCTTTGGCCGATAAAGCGCAGCTACCTTTTCAGTCTTTTTTTCAAGATGCGGTGAACAATGTAAAAGAAACGGACTATGCTGTTCAAGATGAGATTTACAAGCTGGCTACCGGTCAATCTGATGATTTACACAATATTGTAATTGCATCACAAAAAGCCACTATGTCCGTTCAGCTTTTGGTTCAATTAAGAAATAAGGCGTTGGACGCTTATAATGAAGTGATGAGAATGAGTGTTTAGTTCTCAGGCTTCGTTGCATTCATAACTACATTTGTTTTGGAAAGGCGTCTGTCAGGGTGAACCATGAATGAGCAAGTGAAAAAGTATATAGATCCCATTAAAACGTTCTGGGGTAATTTAACTAAGAAAAGAAAAATTATATTTGTTGGCGGCATGGCAGGAGTTGTATTGATTGCTGTAATTGCCGCATATTTATTGAACCGCCAGCCTTTTGTTGTGCTATACCCGGGCTTGGAACACCAGGAAGCCGTAGCGGTAATGACAGAACTTGGCAATCGTGGCGTGGCCTATGAAGAGAAGAACGGTACCATTTCAGTACCGAAAAACCAAGAAAATTCTCTGCGTATGGATTTGGCGAATATGGGTTACCCAAAATCTGGCCCCAATTACGACTTCTTTACGAAGAATACCGATGTCATGACAACAGATTATGAGAAAAAAACAATTGAAAAATTTCAGCTGAACCAAAGGCTGGAAGATGTAATTCAAACGCTTGACGGTGTGAAAAGTGCCAATGTTACCATTAGTATTCCGGAAGAAAACACATACGCTTGGAGCCAAGATTCCGCAAAGGCGACTGCTTCGGTATCGATTACGATGTACGGGGAAAATGCATTGAATACCAAGCAGGTAAACGGTATTAAGCAATTGGTATCAAAAAGTGTACCGAACCTTACCACAGAGAATGTAGCGATTATTGATACTGCCAGTGGTGAAGAGCTCGGCTCTACAAGTGACGGCAGCAGCAGTCAAGTAGACATATCGCAGTTTAAAAGGACCATTGAAAAAGCATACGAAAACGATGTGGAAAGTAGCGTAATGAAGGTACTTGGCCCTGTTTTTGGTGCCAATAATGTGGGAGTCACTGCGAAAAGTGTGATGGATGTTGATAAAAAGGTTCAAGAAATTATCACTTACAAACCGTCCGCGGATGGTTCAAACACAGGGATTGTGAGTGAATCCTCTCAAACAACACAGCAGGAACGCGCAAACGGTGGTACCGGCGGAGCGGCCGGGGCGGAAACCAACTCCGATGTTACTACGTATCCTGGTGTAAAGGTGGATGGAAACACCATTTACGCAAAAGATGAAAAATCGTATAAATATTTGGTTAGTCAGGTAAAGGAGCAAGTTCAAGGGGACGCGGCAAGCATCAAAGATTTAACGATTTCTGTCGTAATCAATCAAGAGATGATGAACGATACCCAAAAAACACAGATCGCCGATTTGGTTGCACATGCTGCCGCCATTGATGCTTCTAAGGTGGTCGTGTATAATGCTCCATTTGCTGAAAAACCAGCTACACCAGCGAATGCAAATGGTCTCATTACACCCGAAATGACCCGAATTCTGATTTTTGTCGGTATCGGTGCGGCGGCGTTGCTTCTGCTGATTATCATTCTGCTGGCTGTAACAAAGTCCAGAAAGAGAAAAATGGTGGAGGCAGAGGGTGAAGAAATCTCCGTGCCTGAGGAATTCTACGAGTTGACGCCGGTCAGCAGTCAGAATCCGGAGGAAGAAGCAGAGGAGGATCCGGAAGCCTTGGCCAGAGAAAAGGCAAGAAAGGAAGCCGAAGATGCTCTCCGCAGCAAACGAGAGGCTTTGGAGGCTCTTGAGAAATCCCGCGAAGTTCGGTCGGGCAAAGAGGAAGTTTTGCGTGGCAAGCTGAAAGATTTTGCCTCACAAAATCCGGAAATTGCGGCCCAGTTAATTAGAACATGGCTGAGGGGTGATGACTTTAATGAGTGATACAAAATTAGCAGGACCTCAGAAAGCCGCATCCGTAATTGTTGCGATCGGCGTAGAAAATGCCTCGAAACTTTATAAATACCTAAAAGAGGATGAGGTTGAGCAGTTAACCTTTGAAATAGCAAGGCTCGACCAGCTTTCTGCAGATGATGTTGAGAATACACTGGATAATTTTTACCAGGTGTGTTTAACGCAAAAGGTCATTACGGAAGGCGGCGTAGAATACGCCCGTAATGTACTTGAAAAAGCGTATGGCTCACAAATGGCTGCTTCTTTGCTGGAGAGAGTAACTCGCAATTTAAGAACCAAGGTGTTCGAGTTCATTCGTAAGGCGGACTATAAAAATATTATTGCAATTATTCAAAATGAGCACCCACAAACAATTGCGTTGATTCTTTCTTATACCAGTGCCGACCAAGCGGCGAGCGTCATCGGGGAATTGCCAAAGGATATTCGGCTTGAGGTTGTAGAGCGAATTGCAATGATGGACCGAACTTCGCCAGAGGTTGTAAAGATTGTAGAGCAAAATCTCGAGAAAAAGTTCTCGTCTCTTATGTCTTTGGATTTCACCGAAATTGGCGGTGTCAATTACATTGCAGATATTATGAACAATATGGACAGAGCGAACGAAAAGTATATTTTCGACGAGCTCACCCGCAAGGATGCGGCATTGTGCGAAGAAATTCGCAAGAGAATGTTTGTGTTCGAAGATATTACTGCTTTGGACGATATGTCGATTCAGCGTTTCCTTCGCGAAGTGGATTCCAAAGACCTTGTTTTTGCGCTCAAGGGTGCCAACAAAGAGGTTGCCGAAACCATTTTCAAGAATATGTCTACCCGTTCCAGCGAAAGTGTTCGCTCCGACCTGGAGTACACCCACAATGTCAGGCTGCGTGATGTGGAAGAAGCTCAGCAGCGAATTGTTGGTATCATCCGCCGGTTGGAGAGCGAAGGCGAGTTAGTGATTACGAAGGGCGGAAAGGATGAGTTCATTGCCTAACGTTATCAAGGCTTCGCAATATTCCGATTCTCGTGTGCGTAATGCCAGTCTTTCCGAACTTGTTTCCAGCCAAAGGCATAGTGAAGAAACGCAGCTTTCTGCAGTTCTTGAGGAGTCTGGGCATAGCCAAGAAGCCATTTTGCAACAGGCTTTGGAGCAGGCAAAGAACATTATGGAGAACGCCCGCAGCTTTACTATGAGTCAGCTTCGTGAATCTGCTGCGCAGATGAATGAAGAGGCTGCCCGTATGAAGACGGCTGGGTATCAAGAGGGGTTTTCCAAGGGCAATACAGAGGGGCTTGAACAAGGCCGCGCGCAAGGGTATGAGGCCGGATACGCACAGGGTTTGCAAGACGGCCATGAAGCGGGGCTGCAAAATCTGCAAGAACAGATTCTGCAAAACAGAGATGAAATTACCCGTTTATTAGAAGATTTGGAACAGGCCAAAGAAAAGATAATCGAAGAGTTTCGTACTGGTATTGAAGAGCTGTCTATGCACATTGCCCGCAAGGTACTGCACCAAGAGATTCGCAGCCCAGAGGTTTTCCCCGCAGTTGTTTCTGCTGTGCTGGAAGAATACCGTGATCAAGAGTGGGCTTGCATAAATGTATCTCCCGCAACCGCGGAGCTACTGCAATCGGATGCGGAGCTTATGGAGCGACTTCAGACCGTGTCTAAAAATCTTCGCATTATACCGTGTGACACGATGAGTGATACTGATTGTCAAATCGATTTACCGGATCGGCAGTTGGATGCCGGCGTAGAATCACAGCTATCAGAAATATCTTACGAGTTGCATTTCTAAAAATTAAGAGGTTTAAGAAAGGAGGAGAGCAAATTGACGCGGGAAGAACGGTTGCAACGCCTTTCAGAAATTGATTCCGTGGTTTGCAAGGGAAAAGTGACAAATATTGTTGGCTCAATGATTGAGGCCAGCGGAATATCTGCCAATGTTGGCGATATTTGCACCATTGACGGATTACAAGGCTCTCCTCCAGTTTTGTCTGAAGCGGTTGGCTTTAAAAACGGCAATGTATTGTTAGTTGCATATGGAGATGTAAAAGGAGTAGGGCTCGGCAGTTTGGTTCGTTCCACTGGGCATAAATTGCAAATACCTGTTGGAGATTTTCTCATTGGAAGAATTATTGATGCAACTGGCTGCCCAATCGATGGTAAGGGAGAATTCCCTGAGGGACAACAATACGGCGTAGACTCAAGCTACATTAACCCCTTAGAACGGCCACGTATTAGTGAGCGTCTGAATTTTGGCATTAAGACCATTGATGGTATGTTAACCATTGGAAAAGGCCAGAGAATGGGAATATTTGCGGGAAGTGGTGTTGGCAAAAGTACTCTTATGGGTATGATTGCCCGCAATGTAACCGCAGATGTGAATGTAATTGCTCTTGTTGGGGAGCGCGGGCGTGAGGTTGCTGAGTTTATGGAAAAAGACCTTGGCCCAGAAGGCCTTGCGCGTTCTGTTTTAGTGGTTGCTACTTCAGACCAACCCGCAATGTACCGCCTGAAATGCGCAATGGTAGCGACTGCCGTTGCAGAGTATTTTAAGGATCAAGGTAAGGATGTTCTACTGATGATGGACTCCCTAACTCGCTTTGCGATGGCTCACCGCGAAATAGGACTAGCTGCCGGGGAACCACCGATTGCCCGCGGGTATACACCGGGCATTTATGCAGAGCTTCCAAAGCTCTTGGAGCGAAGCGGCAACTTTAAGCAGGGCTCCATTACCGGTATCTATACTGTTTTGGTAGAGGGTGACGATACCAATGAGCCTATCTCCGATACCGTACGTGGTATTATAGATGGACACATTGTGTTGAGCAGAGCGATGGCGCATAAAAATCATTACCCTGCAATCGATGTAAACGGCAGTGTTTCCCGTTTGATGAACGACATTGCATCTGAGGAGCACAAACAAGCGGCGGCAAAAATTCGCAACTGGTTGTCTGTTTATCGGCAAAACGAAGACCTTATTTCGATTGGCGCATACAAGCCGGGGCTCAATTTTCGCTTGGATGAGTCAGTAAAAAAGATGGAAGACATCAATCAGTTTTTGTGCCAGCAAGTAAATGAAAGCTATTTATTTGAAGACACCCTTCAGATAATGAAAGAGATGTAACATGAAAAAATTTGTTTTTTCTTTGGAAAAGGTGCTTCGTTTTCATGAGCAAGAGCTGGATGTGAAAAAGCAAGAGCTTGCCGCAATCAAAGCCAGCCTGCACCAGCTGGATTTAAAAATCCAGCAAAAAAAGCTTGAATTGGTTCAGTTAAATCAAGAAATGTCTCGTGCAATTACGGTGGGCCTCAACGCCAGAGATTTAGCAGTGTATAAAATGTATTTTCGAACGGCGGAGCATGAAATTCGCCAGTTGGAAGAACAGCGAGCGGATCTGCAAATTAAGGCGGACGAAAAACAAGAAAGCGTCGTTCAAACCAACCAAGAGATTTCTGGGCTAGAAAAGTTGAAAGATAAACAGCTCGACCAATACAATGCCAGCACCCGTAAACAGCAGGAGTTGGAAATTGAAGAGTTTATTTCACAGAGCATCATGGTTTCTTGAGTGTTTGAAGTTTTTTAGAAAAACAATTATGAAAGGAGGTGAAAAAGATGGTACAGCAAATAAATATTTCAGCAGTGAATCCTCCCAAGGTAGAAGCAAAAGAGAAATGCAAAGCGGAAAGCACCTCGTTTAAAGCTGCTTTAGAAAAAGCAGAAAGCTACAGCGAGGCGGGTGCATCCAATGAATCTGATGTAAAGGCAAGTGCAGAACAGGCTGAAAAGCCAGCAGTGCTTGTTGAGGATGAAACCAAAGCAGATGTTCACCAGCAAAACACAATTTTATCGGCATTGATGCCTTGGCTTTTTACGGAAGATATGCTTTCTTCTCAGCAGGTGGTGCAAAATACGGAGCTTCTTTCTCAAAGTGCTCCAGTTGATGCCGTTACCGGTTTTTCTGAAACACAGCCTGCGGCTACAGCCCAAGGTGGCAATGTGCAAATGCAAACGGAATTTGCCCCGCAAATGCTTACACAGCAGCAGGTTATGCCGCAAACAGCAGCTTTGGTAGAAAATGACCCTGAAACCGCCCTGCCGGTTATAAATAACTCTGTGCAGGTGCAAAAGGCGGCTCTTCCTCTGGAAGGCATGCCTCTTCAGCCTGTTGTTCAAGAAACGGTTGCCCCGCAATATGCCGTGCAAATACCGTTGAAGTCTACTGCTCCAGTGGAGCCAAAACAAAACCAAGTGACTTCTGAGGTATCTGCTCCTCCGTTGCAGATTTCCGGTTCTAATGTTGAAACCCCAGTGCTTCAATTGCTGCAGAACCAGCAGAATGATTTCGGTACAGCTTTGTCTGGTCAGCAACAGCAAACTGGCATGGATTCTTCAAAGGAAGCGACTGAGTCGCAGGGTGAATTTGCAGCATTGTTTGCAAATCAAAATGAGTCAGTTCATTCTTCTGCTACGGTTCCTTCTGCTCCCACTAAAATGTTTGCCGGTACGGCTTCACATTTAACAGATCAAATTCTGAAGAATGTTCAAGCAAAGAACAATAACTTCCGCATGGAGCTTTTCCCGCATAACCTTGGGAAAGTATCGGTCTCTATGAAAATGGAGCAAGGAATGCTAGTTGTTGATATTCTGGCGGATAACCCTAAAACGCAGAGCATTTTAGCGTCCGGTTCGGGAGAGATACGTTCTTTATTGGAGTCTGCAATGGGTCAGCCTGTTCAGGTAACACAGCCGCAGCAGGATGCTCCCGCTTACTACCAGCAGGAACAAGAATCTTCCAACCAACAGCAGGAAAGTCGGCAGAATCAGCAAGAAAGCAAACAGGAGACAACCGAAGATTTTCTCACCGTTCTTGAGCAAATGAAAGAACAAAGCAGAGCTTTATAAAGGAGGTGTCTGATTGGACGTCGGACAAATTAACGCTTATAGTAATACTGCAAAAAAAAGCAGTGCAAAGTCTGCGGCATCTCTCAGCATCGACCAATTTTTAAACCTTCTCGCCGCTCAGCTTTCGAACCAAGATGTACTTAACCCAACGCAGGATACTGAATTTGTTGCTCAAATGGCTCAGTTTACTTCTTTGCAGGCACTCGAAAACTTAAACCAGTATGCAAGCTACCAATATGGCAGCTCACTGATTGGTAAAAGAGTGAGTGTTGCGAAATACGATTCAACAGGTAAGTATATCTCTGACATAGGAATCGTCAGCCAAGCGGATTATTCTTCTGGAGATACAACCGTCACAGTGAATGGTAGGTCTTATGCTCTTACGAACATTATGGAAGTGGTAAACGACGCCAGTTACCAATCGTACCAATACGCTGCATCCCTTGTAGGTAAAAAAGTGGAGGTAAGTGGTTACGATAATGAGGGTAAAGTCGTGCAAAGTACCGGTCTGGTAACTTCTTGCAGCTTTGCTTCCGGTGATGCAATGGTTGTTGTAGACGGTAAAAAATATACTCTTTCTGCTGTGCGCCAAGTAATTTCAGAGACTGCAGGTACAGATACGAATACAAGCGAACCGGGTACCGATTCATCTTCAGATTCCAATACAGATGGCGATAAAACGCCCGCTTCGGAATAATAGAAGCTTGAGTCTTTTTAAGAGGGATATCTCATGAACGATTTAGAGTTTAAGAAAAATTATTCTGCGTTACTGCCGCCAAGCTATGGTGTAAAAAACACCCCGCCTTCCGGCACACAAAAACCGCAGGGAAATCAACAAAACAGTGAGTTTGCAGCACTGGTTCGCCAATCCATTCAAAAAGGCAGCCAACTCAATTTCTCAAAGCATGCCGTGCAAAGGTTGGAGTCACGCTCCATAGAGCTGTCTCCAGAACGCCTTACACAGTTAAGCGGAGCCGTAGAAAAGGCAAGGGAGAAGGGCGTGCGCGAAGCACTGATTATGGATGGGACAACAGCAACCGCATTTATTGTTAACATTCCAAGCAGTACCGTCATTACCATGATGAATGGCGGAGAAATGAAAGAAAATGTTTTTACAAATATTGACGGAGCCGTTATCATGTAACCGGACCTTAAAAGGAAGTTACCGGGCTTTGAATGACAGAGAAGCCCAATGGCTCACGAAATAGAAAGAATGGAGAGAAAACTTCTATGTTAAGATCACTTTTTTCTGGCGTAGCAGGCTTGAAAGCGCACCAGACTAGAATGGACGTTATTGGTAATAACATTGCCAACGTGAATACTTACGGATACAAATCCTCACGAACCACTTTTCGTGATATGTACTATCAGACCATTTCTGCTTCTTCCTCGGCCAGTGGTACCCGCAGCGGCAGCAACGCCTCTCAGGTGGGTTATGGTTCATCGGTTGCATCGGTTGATGTTTTAAACACTCGTACCGGCTTTGCTTCTACCGGAAACTCCATGGATTTGTACATTGATGGCGAGGGCTATTTTGTAGTTAGAGACGGTGCAGGAAATGAACACCTCACGCAGGTGGGTACCTTTGGTTTCGATGGTGCTGGTAATCTAACGGACGGTGCAGGCAACTTTGTATGTGGCTATTCCGTTACGTCGACTAAAAGTTCGGTTAATGTTGGTACTGCTAAAATTGATTTTGGAACAAAAGATGGGACGCTAACCGGTGTGAAAAATGGTACCTATGATGCGGATAATCCAAAGAGTTATCTAGATGGTTTTACGCTAGAAGTCAAGTATGGAACGGGAGATACACACCTTGTTACTGCAGATGCTGATAAGAAAACAATCACGGTAACATTGGCAAAGGACAAAACAACGGAAAAAGATTTAGAAGAAGCATTACAGGGAGATTGGAAAACAGCTGCAGATCCTACGAAGAGTTTTTCCGCTACTAATATTAAAGATTCAAACGGAAAAAAATTAGCACAACCGGGAAAAACGGATCCAGAACAGGATCCTCTCTTATGGAGTGATGTTCTTGCAGTTAGCAATATTAAAGTTGGTAATGCAAAAACAGCTGGAAACAAAGTAACGGCAACCACTGGTAAAATTGCGGAAGAAGCCAACTTTGAAGGTAATAGTGCAGGAGCAGAAAATGTCAAAAAAATTATCAATACCAAAGGTGAAATGAAGAATATCTCAGTTGGTACTGACGGTACAATTACCGGTGAAGATATTGATGGTACGATTCAAATTATCGGCAAAATTGCTCTTGCGAATGTACCGAACCCAGACGCTTTGCAACGCGAGGGGAACTCTTACTACAAAGCAGTGAATAACACTGGTGCAATCACCTATACCGCACCCGGTGAGAGCAATACAGGTGCTTTGAGAAGCGGCGGATTGGAATCGTCTAACGTTGACCTGGCGAATGAATTCTCTGACATGATTATGACGCAGAGAGGCTTCCAGGCAAGCTCTAAAATGATTACCGTAAGTGATGAAATGCTAGAAACATTGGTAAACCTGAAACGTTAATAAATATCGGCTCCTGTTCCTGAACCGGAGAGCTGGTTCGGGAACAGGTGTTTGATTCAAAAGAGGGATGTGCATTATGGTAGAGCTAACAAATTTAAACGGAATCACATTTGTGCTCAACAGCAATCTGATTGAAACCATTGAGTTAATTCCGGAAACCAAGGTAATGACTACGACCGGTAAATATTTTTTAGTGCGAGAAAAGCCGGACGAAGTGGTTGAAAAAGTGATAGAATACAATCGGAAAATATTTCAGAATGTGATTCGCACAGTATAGTGCGGCATATCCCGAGCTTTCCCGGTGCAAGTCGTCCGGATTCTCTGGAACTGTCCTCGGGTGTTTTGAGGGTCAGGACTCATTTCTCAAGATTTTAACTTAACGAGGGATTGGTGGTACTATGGCGGAAATATTGTCGCAGCAGCAAATCGACGAGTTGCTGGGCAGTTTGCAAAGTGGAAATGTCGATTTTAAAGATGTGGAAACCCAATCAAGCGGCCCTAAAGTAAAAGAATATGACTTTATGTCGCCCAAAAAGTTCTCTCGTGAGCAGTTAAAGTTATTGGATAATATTTTCGATAACTTTGCGAGAATGCTCAGTTTGCAGCTTGCCAGTATGCTTCGCATTTCGTGCCAAATGGAAGTTCTGCAGGTAGAAGAAGAGGACTATAAAGAATTTAATAACGCATTGAATGACTCCGTATTGGTTGCGATGATTGGTATGCATAACACCGACCATCGCATAGACGGAAAGCAAATTTTATTAGAAATGGCTCGCCCTATCTCCTTTTCGGTAATAGACCGAATGCTGGGAGGGAGCGGCACTGGCTACAACATTGAACGGGACTATACCGATATAGAGCTTGCATTGGTAGAATACCTGTTTAAACAGATGCTTTCACTCCTAAAAAACTCTTGGTCCAATTATATTGAAATTGAGCACACACTGGATATGATTGAAACGAACTCCCGTCTCATCCAGTCCATTCAGCCAGATGAATCTGTGGCCATTGTGGTAATCGAGATGACGCTGGATGATAATTTAAAGGGAAATATGAATATATGCTTGCCCGCCGCTTCGCTGGAAGAGATTTTTAAAGTCTTCAATTCCAAATATGTGAAAATTCCGCGGAAAGACGACCCTGAGGTGGAGCAGGAACGCAAAGAGATCATCATGAAAGGCCTGAAAGCATCGCCGCTATATGTTTCGGCAGTGCTTGGAAAAACGCAAATAACTCTGAAGGACTTTTTAGGCCTTCAGGTTGGGGATGTGATCACCCTAAATACACCGCTGGAGGAAAACCAAATCACGGTCTGTGTAGAAGACCTCCCCTGGTTTACTGGGGTTGTTGGTACCAAAAAGAAAAAATATGCGGTTAAAATCGATCAAATTTTATAATTTCTAAACGGAAAGGTGATTTCTATGGAGCCTAACGGGTCAAACCACGAGGAACTGATGTCGCCAATGGAAGTCGACAGCATTGGCGAAATCATGAATATCAGCCTGGGATCGTCTGCAACCACAGTTTCTACTCTGCTTGATCAGCGAGTAAACATTACGACTCCCCGGGTAAACATTGTTACAGCACAGGAGTTCGAGTTTAAAGGCTTAGAGCCTGCTGTAGCGGTCGAAATTAATTACGTTAGCGGTCTGGACGGCAAGAACGTAATGGTTCTGAAAGAATCGGACGTTCGAATTATTGTTGGCCTGCTGCTGCAAACAGAATACTCTGAGGAAGATTTCGTTTTAGATGAAATGAGCCTCGGTGCAATCTGCGAAGTAATGAATCAAATGATGGGTGCTTCGTCCACTGCACTCTCGCAGCTTTTGAATCGCCCAATTAACATATCTCCGCCAGATTCTTTTAAAATAGACAATGCAGAGCAGTTTAAGAAAAAGTATTTTAATGATGATGAGCCAATTGTTACCATTCATTTCAATTTAATGATTGGGGAATTGACAAGTAGTGAATTCATTAGTATTATGAGCCTTGACCTTGCGAAGGATTTAATTTCCAGCTTCGGGTTTGGCAGCTCTTCGCTGCAAGATGCTTCTTCTCAACCTGCTGAGGAGCCACAGCCGGCAGCGGCTGAGCCCGCACCTGCACCACTTGTTCCGCCACCGGCACCTGTTCAGGCACCTCCACAGCAGGCTTTTACACCTCCGCCTGCCTATTACCCTGAGCAACCGGCCTATGCACAGCCTGCCTATGGTGCACCGCCAATGCAGCAGTCTGCAGTGATACGGGGTGGTAATACCCGCCAGGTTGAAAACCCGGTGTATGAGGTACGAAGCGCATCTTACCAAAATTTTGATGAACAAGAAACCGTACTGACTAATGATCAGTCGAACAACCTAAACATGATTCTTTCTGTTCCGCTTGAGGTTACAGTTGAAATAGGCAGCACAAAAAGAAAAATCAAAGAGATTCTTGATTTTACTACCGGAACAATTTTGGAGCTGGACAAACAAGCCGGTTCTCAGGTAGATATTTTTGTAAACGGCCAAAGAATTGCTAAGGGCGATGTTGTTGTTGTTGACGATTACTACGGTGTTCGTATTACCGAAATATCAAGTAATGTTGATATTATCAATGCTTTAAAATAGAAATAAAGGATTTTACTTATAGGAGGAACTATCATGGGTAAGAAAATTATGCTGGTAGATGACGCTGCTTTTATGAGGATGATGATTAAAGACACCCTGCAAAAGAACGGCTATACCGAAATTGTTGAGGCTGGTAACGGCGAGCAGGCGATTGCTACATATACCGCTGAAAAGCCAGATTTGGTACTGATGGATATTACCATGCCGGTAATGGATGGCTTAGAGGCGCTTCGCCAGATTCGTGAAATGGATAGTGGCGCGAAAGTAGTAATGTGCTCGGCTATGGGCCAGGAGACCATGGTAGTGGATGCTCTTAAGCTCGGCGCAAAGGATTTTATTGTAAAACCTTTTAAGCCAGACCGAATTATGAAGACAGTAAACAGTATTTTAGGCTGATAAAACCAAAGGGGGAGAGCGCATGGGTGACGACTTTTTCTCTTTGCTGTTCTCTCTGTTTGGCATAGCACTTATTTTGTTTGGCTGCTATGCTTTCAGCAAGTATGCCGCAAAGAAAATCAATACATTTTCAAACTCGCAAAATATAAAAATACTTGAGAAAGTCCCTTTGTCTCAAGACAAAGGGCTGGCATTGGCACAAATTTGTGGCAAGTATTACTTAATTGGTTTTTCCAACCAAAGTATTGAAATTTTGCAGGAACTTTCGGACAGTGAGCTGCAGTTGGAAGAACCGGGCAGCTCAGCAGCTAGCTTTGTACAGTTATTTCAGCAAGCTAGGAAAAACGGATGGAGCGTGAAATCGTTTGAGGAATTCAGGGGAATTACCGATGCCGATAGAAAAGGCAAAGGCAAAGGCAAAGACAGGGAAGACTAAAGGCCGAAAAAGAGTTTTGGTAACGGCGCTGTTTTCACTGGTGCTTATGGCTATTCTCCCGGTTCAGGCGTCCGCGGCCTCCACCGGCATCCAAGTGAACGGCAATGGTGTAGATACGCTCGAATTGCTGCAGATGTTCTTAATTCTAGCTCTCGCGCCGTCTATTCTTATTATGACTACATGCTTTACACGCCTTATCATCGTATTTTCTTTTTTACGAAACGCACTGGGGCTGCAGCAAACGCCGCCGAACCAAGTGCTGATAGGGATGGCGTTGTTTTTGTCTTTGTTTATTATGACGCCGGTACTTACACAAATTGATAAGGAAGCCTACCAGCCGTACAAGCAGGAAAAAATTACGCAAGAGCAGTTCGTGCAAAAAGCGTCGGTTCCTATGAAGGAATTTATGCTTAAGCAGACGAAAAAGGATGACTTAAATCTGTTTTTGGATTTATCTAAAACTGAGATTAAGAACTCACAAGAGGCTCCGCTTACGGTAGTAATCCCAGCTTTTATGACCAGTGAGCTTCGCCGTGCCTTTTTAATTGGTTTTCTAATTTTTATCCCGTTTTTAATTATAGACATTGTTGTCTCAAGCACGTTAATGTCTATGGGTATGATTATGCTGCCGCCGGCTATTATTTCAATGCCGTTCAAACTGCTGTTGTTTGTACTGGTAGATGGCTGGGGTCTCCTCTTTAAGACTTTGGTTACCAGCTTTAACATGTAGCGTACGCATCACAGATTCGGAAAGGTATTTATTTCATGTCAACATCTGAGATTATCGGGGTATTTCAAGCGGCGATACTTGCCACCATGAAGCTTGCAATGCCAATTCTGATTTCGAGTGTGCTAATTGGCCTTGTTATAGCGGTGTTACAGGCAGCAACACAGATTCATGAGCAAACACTCTCGTTTGTTCCAAAGCTTTTCATCATCGCAGTCGTGTTGATTCTGCTGGGGCCGTGGATGATGGAGGTCATGAGAGATTTTGTTTCTTACATTTTCAGCTTAATTGCGAATCTTAGTTAAAAGGAGCATGAGGGTTTGGAATGTTAGATCTGCTTACACTCAATTATAACGTAACTCTTTTGCTCCTTATTTTTATGCGTATGACGGGTTGTATCGTGTTCAGCCCCATTTTTGGGCGAACCAATATTCCTATTATCATACGTGTTGGCCTAACACTAATGCTTTCTCTATTTTCGTATCAGCTTGTGCCGGTACGAACCGTGGTTCTTCCTAACATACTTATCTTTTTTGTCACCATGATACGAGAGCTGTTTTTAGGCTTTCTAATCGGATTTATCATACAGCTCTTTGTGGCTGTTATTTTAATCAGCGGTGAGAATATGGACATGCAGATCGGTATCTCCATGTCAAAAATATACGACCCACAGAGCAATGTGTCTATGCCAATTACCGGTTCGTTCATTAACGCAATGTTTTTTCTTCTCTTTTTTACCACTGGAGCTCACCGTACTTTAATCCAGGTTTTTGTGCAGCTCTGCGTTATTGTTCCTTATGGGGAGCTTGCCATTCAATCGCAGGTTTTCTCTCATCTCGTGATGCTGTTTCGCTTAATCTTAATATACGCGGTAAAATTATCGCTGCCGGTTATGGCATCACAGCTTATTACGGAATTTGCGGTTGGTTTGGTGATGAAGGCCGTACCAAAACTGAATATTTTTATGATCAATATTCAGATTAAGGTTATTTTGGGTTTAGGAATTCTTTTGTTAATGGCAGGGCCTTTGGCGTCCTTCCTCGAAAGACTGATTAACCTGATGTTTGATCAGATTGATGGGCTTTACCGTATGCTAACCTAGCTAGGCTGGTTGCCCTCTGATGTCAGTAATCGGTGTGTAAGGGGGGATGACAATGCCGGATAGCAGTAAAACCGAAAAAGCTACCCCGAAAAAACGGCAGGATGAACGAAAAAAGGGTAACATTTTTCAAAGTACCGACATTGTCAGTGCGATTAGTTTGCTGTCTATTTTTCTCATATTGCGTATGAGCTTGCCAAACGCGTATGAGTTTATGCAGCAATTTATAACTCGCTATTTTTCGTATACCTCTTCTATGGATTCATTATCGCAGGCTAGTGTAATCGATATTGCCAAAGACTGTATAGGAGCCATTTTAACTCTCGCAGGTCCAGTAATGCTTACCTCCATTACAGCGGCAATCATTGGTACGGCTCTTCAAACAAAATTAAAATTTTCAAAAGAAAAAATCAAATTTAAATTTTCTAACATAAGCCCGCTTCAGGGAATGAAGCGTATTTTTTCGATCCGCTCCATTGTGGAGTTAATTAAATCAGTCGTGAAAATATCCATTATGATTTATTTATTGTATACTTCACTACTGAGCATCTCACATGATTTTACCAAAATGATGTATGCGGACGTATACCAAGGCGTACTGTTCATTCTTGAAAATATCATGAGTATTGTTTTAAAGCTTTGTGCCGCTTTTATCGTAATTTCTGCACTGGATTACCTGTACCAGTGGTGGGAGTACGAGCGGAACATTCGTATGTCGAAGCAAGACCTGAAAGAAGAATATAAGCAAATGGAGGGCGACCCGCACGTAAAGGGTCAGCAGCGAGAGCGCCGCAGGAAAATGTCAATGCAGCGCATGATGCAGCAGGTACCCACAGCAGATGTGATTGTAAGGAACCCTACGCATTTTGCCGTTGCCCTTCGTTATGATATAGAAAATGATGCCGCCCCAATCGTAGTGGCAAAGGGGCAAGATTATTCAGCGCTGCGAATCATTGCAATTGCTGAAAAGCACAACATTCCTATGACAGAGAATAAACCCTTGGCGCAGGCGCTGTACCGCGAGGTAGAGGTGAACCGGCCCATCCCAGCGGAATATTATGTTGTTCTGGCAGAAATTATGGCTTGGGTATATTCCATGAAAAGAGGTTCAGCAGATATTGAAGGTTCTAAATAACGCGATGACAATCTTTGTTATCATTATTATCGCTTTTATCATCATACCTCTTCCTACGTTCCTTTTGGACATGATGTTCGTTCTAAACATCACCTTATCTATTATCATTTTATTGATGACCATGTACGTGAAAAATTCACTGCAATTTTCGATTTTTCCGTCCATGCTTTTAATTACTACCTTGTTTCGGTTATCACTGAACATTTCCTCCACGCGGTTAATCCTTACACATGCCGGTCATGCCGGCCAGGTTATTTCAACGTTTGGCACCTTTGTTTTGGCAGGTAATATCGTTGTTGGCTTTATTATCTTCCTAATTATCGTTTTGGTGAACTTTCTTGTTATTACTAAGGGTGCGGAGCGCGTTTCTGAAGTATCCGCTCGTTTCAAATTGGATGCAATGCCCGGTAAGCAAATGGCAATTGATGCCGATTTAAGCTCCGGTCTCATCTCGGAGGAAGTAGCACTCACTCGTCGAAGTGACATTCAGCGAGAAGCTGAGTTCTATGGCGCTATGGACGGTGCCACTAAGTTTGTTAAGGGAGATGCGATTGCATCTATCGTTATAACACTCATTAACTTTTTAGGTGGTACTGTGATTGGTATGGTACAGGGCGGGCAGGATTTTAGCACTGTTCTTACCACCTATACCATTGCAACCGTTGGTGAGGGTCTTGTTTCTCAATTACCAGCCCTCTTAATTTCAACTGCAACTGGTATGATTGTCACACGTGCGGCATCCGATTCGAGCCTGAGTATGGATGTTACCCGCCAGCTTTCCGCACAGCCCACCGTACTTTTAATTGCAGGTGTAGCAATTTCTTGCTTATGCTTGGTTCCTGGTATGCCGCTATTTCAAATTTTATTCATTGCAGGTACCATGATTGGCCTTGGACTTGTATTACGCAAACATGCAATGGAAACTGAGCAAGAGCAACAGCTTGCAGTAGAGGGTGTTGGTGCCGCTGCTATGGGCGGTGCAGAAGTAGAAGACGAAACAGCGTACTACAAAAATATAGATAATATCTATGGCTTGTTGCAAATTGATTTAATTGAGATGGAGTTTGGTTATAGCATTATCCCACTTGTAGATGAAGGTAGTGGTAGCAGCTTTATTGACCGCCTGGTTACTTTCCGTAAGCAGTTTGCCGTTGATATGGGTATGGTAATTCCCGCGGTGCGCCTGAGAGATAATGGAATACTCAATCCCAACCAATATGTTATTAAAATCAAGGGCGAGGTAGTGAGTGAGGGAGAGGTCTTAATTGACTATTACCTTGCGCTAGACCCCGGCAATTTGACCGGCACTATTGATGGTATTGAAACAATTGAGCCGGCATACGGAATCCCCAGTAAGTGGATTACACCAGAAAAAAAGGAATTGGCAGAGATTTACGGCTATACGGTTATCGACCCATTGTCTGTTGTAGTTACCCATTTGTCTGAAACAATTCGAAAGCATGCGTACGAGGTGCTTACTCGTCAGGATGTGATTCAGCTTTTGGAGTCTGCCAAAAAGGCCGACCCGGCTTTGGTGGACGATGTGGTTCCAAATCTGGTCTCTTTCAGCCGATTGCAAAAGGTGCTGTGTGCCCTGCTCAAAGAGGGCGTTCCGATTCGCGATATGGAGACGATACTCAGCACGCTTTCCGATTATGCCGCTACGGTACGCGAGACAGAGATTCTTACGGAATATGTTCGCCAGGCTTTAAAGCGTACCATTACTCGAAAATGGTCAGACGGCGGTCAAATCCGCGTTATCACGCTGGACAGCGAGGTGGAGCGTATTATTGCAAACTCCATCAATCGCAACGACCAAGGATCATTTTTGTCGATGGATCCGCAAACCACCCAAACGATTATTACAAAGCTTCTTGACAGCATAAAGAAAGTAAAGGCTGTTATTAATGTGCCTATTATACTTACTTCACCGGTGGTACGTATTTACTTTAGTAAATTGCTGGAGCAATTTTACCCCGGTGCAATCGTGCTATCCTTTAGTGAACTAAATTCGGATGTTCAAATTCAAGCTGTGGCAAACATTACTCTGGAACCGTAAATGGGTTTTTTATTCGAACAAACTGCACAGGGAGGTGAAAACGCTGGATGGAACGTGTTGTTAGTAAAGAAAGAACCATCGAATCCCTTTGGGAGGAATACCTTGAATACAAAGAGGAAGATGTACGCAATTCGCTCGTCATTCATTATGCTTATATTGTAAAGTGTATTGCTCTTAAAACAGTTGGAGCCTACCAGCATTTCACTTATATGGATGATTTGGTCAATGAAGGGTTAATTGCCCTGCTTGACGCGGTCGAAAAATTTGACCCGGAAAAAAGGGTCAAATTCGAAACCTACGCATCCATTAAGGTTCGCGGTGCTATGATTGACTACATACGAAAGCAAGACTGTTTCCCCCGCCGTTTAAAACGGATTGCAAAGAACATTAGCGATGCGGAAAATACGCTGAGCTACGAGTTAGGCCGTTACCCCTTGGAACAGGAAATGGCGGAATATCTTAGCGTTTCAGTAGAAGAATTCCAAAAGATGCAAGCCGAAACCTGTGCACTTACCATGCTCTCCTTTGAAGAAATGATTTACGAGAAGGGCGTAGAAGATATTCGCTTTAGCGGTTCGGCAGATACCATCCAGGGTCCCGAACAGGTAGTGGCAGAAAAAGAATTGCAGGTTGTTCTCGCAGATTATATTGAGAAATTAAATGAGAAAGAAAAAATGGTTATTTCTCTTTATTACAAAGAGCAAATGAAAATCAAAGAAATATCTGCGGTAATGGGTATTAGTGATTCACGTGTATCACAAATCCATTCCAATGGGTTAAAGAAGCTCAAACGATTCTTAAAGGAATATAATTCGTAAAGGAGAGATTCCCATGGTTAGAGGGTTTTACATGCTCGGTTCCGGAATGCTGACACAAACCAGAAAGCTAACGGCAACCAGTAATAACTTGGCAAACGTAGAAACGGCCGGATATAAAAGAAATGTTGTTACAGCGACGAACTTTGGCAACATCATGGTACACCGCCTGAATAATCAGACGAATGCACCAATTGGTGAAATGAGCATGATCACTCTTGCTGACAAAACAAGCGTGATTCATTCACAGGGCAACTTAAAAGAGACTGGCCGAACCATGGATTTTGCCATTGAGGGCGAGGGCTTCTTTGCGGTACAAGGACAAAATGGCCTGGTATATACGCGCAACGGCAGCTTTAATCTGGATGAGCAGGGCTATTTAGTCAGTAGTGACCTTGGTGGCCGTGTTCTAGGAGCAAACGGCGGCCCCATTCGTGTGGGGACCGACCAATTTCAGGCAGATGCTCAAGGGAATATCACCGTTGACAACACCGCAGTTGGCAAGCTGGCTGTGTTTGGCTTTGCTGATTATAATACGCTGAAGCCGGCGGGAAGAAATGCTTATACTGCGGCAGGCGGTGCCCAGCAGATTCAGAATCCGCAGATGAAATGGAAGAACATTGAGGGCTCTAATATTGATGCGGCTCAAGAGATGACGGATGCCATTGCCATTCAAAGGGGTCTTCAAACCTGCTCACAAGCGCTGAAAATGTACGATCAAGTATTATCTCGCTCTGTAACAGAGATTGGGAAAATATAACGCATTCTTTCATAGAAAGCACAATAAGAAAGCGGCATACAGTTGTTTATAAACTAAAATTGGTGCTTTCGTGTTACAACTATAAAGGGGAGGGTTACCATGATTCATTCATTTTACACAGCAGCCACTGGTACCATTCAGGTGCAGAAGGGGATGGATGTAACGTCGAACAACATTGCAAACATTTCTACCACTGGCTTTCAGGCTCAACGAGGAGCCTTTGCAGACTTAGTATACACAGGAATACATTCGGCAGAGGGAACAGACGCAGAGCTTGTTACTGGCCATGGCACAAAGCTGGCGAAAACGGATACGCTATTTTCTTCCAGTGCTCTGAACAACACCGCTCGCCCACTGGATTATGCCCTCCCGCAGGCCAACCAATTTTTCGCTATTCGCAATGGTGATACGGTTCGGTATACCCGCAACGGCAATTTTCATCTCTCCGTGCAAGGGGAGACCGATTATCTCGTTGCATCGGATGGTGGCTATGTATTAGGCGCAAATGGACAGCCAATTCAGGTGAAAAATGAAAAAGACCCCGCCGAAGTAGGTGTATTTACCTTTGCAAACTGTGACGGCCTGTTAAGAGAAGCGGGAACTTATTTTGTAGAAACACCGCTTTCCGGCAGAGCAAGCACGGTACAAAATCCGGAAGTGCAGCAGGGCTATTTGGAAAACTCTTCTGTTAGCCTGCCGGATGAAATGGCATCCATATTAGAAACACAGCGTGCTTTCCAATTTAACTCTAAAATAGTGCAAATCTCTGACGAAATTATGCAGACTGTAAATGGTCTGAGGTAATTTATATTGTCTGAAAAGGGTGATGATTATGTTTCCCAAGGGTTTGGCAAAGTTTTGGAACAAGAAAGAACGAAACCAAGACACGAATTCATCTTTAGACGGAGTAATCGAGCAGGAATCGAATCCGCCTGAAGAAGCAAAACCAATAGTCGAGCAGGGCAATACGGAGTTGTCCTTCGAAATGGAACAAGTTATCGAACCACAGCAAATGGCTGGTTTAGAGCAAGCTGTTGAACCAGAGAGGCAAGTGCTGACTTTGGAAAAACAGCAACAAGAGACTTCGCAAACGGAATCGCTGGAGGACTTACTCCCGCCTGTTCCACCAATCCTTGACTTTAAGGTTTCTTCCAACAATATGCGGGCAGTGATGGAAATTACTTTAAATGCACCCGGCCAAAGCGTTACACCGGATGAGATTTTGAACCTCATAAAAGCAAACAAGATTACATATGGGATTCTTGAGGATGAAATTCGCGACTTTTGTGCACAGGCAGATTTTTCACAACAGTTGGTTTGTGCGGTGGGCAAACAAGCCATAGACGAAAATGATGGTCGTATTGAGTACCACTTTGATACAGATAAGGCACTTCGCCCCATTCAGCGGAAAGATGGCTCTCTCGACTACCGTGAGCTTGGCCTTGTAAAGAGTACCTCCAAAGGGGATACTCTTTGTACTTTGTTGCCTCCCAGACCAGGTAGTGACGGTATGGATATTTTCGGTAAGGTAGTGCCATGCCGAAAGGGTGTCGTACCGAATTTGCCCGTAGGTGTCAATACCGTCATTTCGGAAGATGGGCTTATCTTATCTTCTACGGTGGATGGCAGTATTGAGATTTTACCCAACGCCATTAATGTCAATGAAATCTTCATTGTAAAAGGGGATGTAGGGCGAGAATCTGGGAATGTGAGCGCCAAGTGTTCTGTGTTAATTCAGGGTGACGTTCGCAGTGGCTATTCGGTTAGCGCAGGTGGAGACATCACAGTGCGTGGAATTGTAGAGCATGCACACCTAGAAGCCGGTGGTAATATCGTTATTTCCCAAGGAATGAATGGTGGGGGAAGAGGTAGCCTCAAAGCTGGCGGTAATATTTCTGGTAAGTTCTTTGAAAACGCGATTCTTGATGCAAAGCACGATATTTATGCCAGTATTATTATGAGCAGTTTAGTCCATGCGGGTGATTCTTTAATATTAAACAAAGACTTAGCTACGCTGGCGGGCGGCGAATGCAATGTTGGGTATGGCATTTATGCGAAAAATATCGGTAATACCTCTGGCAGCGTTACACGTTTACGCATTGAGTCCCGCGAGTTAACTTCTCTATTAACTGAGACATCTAAGAAACTAAAAAACCCGGAAGTACTGCTGGAAGAGCTGGAAAAAGCCCGGCAAGAGCTGCAAGCCTTTGAGGATAATTATGTACGCCTGCACCAGCAGTTTGTTCAGCAGCACCCCGCAGATGATGGCACTGGATTTGAACAGGTTCGTTTAGCAGCAGAAAAAAAGAGAGTCATCTTTTCCAAAAAGATTGAGGAGCTTCAGGTACAGTATGAGCAATCGCAAGAATCTTTAAAATCCTTTTTGAGTTATTGTGTCATTGCAAAAGGAATGGTTTACCCCGGGGTGAAAATGGAGATAGGCGGCTATACCTACAATGTAATTAAAGAAACTAGCTGCGCCAAGTTTCACTTATCTTATGGCAAGGTTGAGTGGCGGCCTGCTACACCAACCGACACGCCAGACTCGGTAAAGCGTTAATGAATGATTTGGGTTCTATATTTGGAACAGTAGCATTCCAAAGCGGAATAAGGAGTTGAAGTTATGTTGAGTATTGATGAATTAAATGATATACACCTAGACGTATTAAGAGAAATCGGAAACATTGGTGCAGGAAATGCGGCGACCTCCCTTTCTCAAATGCTGAATGCAGAAGTGAATATGTCTGTGCCTAAGGTTCGCATTCTGGATATTAGCGATGCTGCCACCGCACTTGGCGGTCCAGAAAATCCGGTAATTGGAATCTTGGCAAAGATTTCAGGCGATATAGAAGGCCTAATGATGTTTATCGTGGGACAATCCTTTGCGGGCGCTGTGCTAGAAGCCCTGCTGGGGGAAAAGCAAGTGAGCTATGCTGCTTTAACTGAGATGCAGCTTTCTGCTATTTCTGAAATTGGCAATATTATGATTTCAGCTTACCTCGGTTCGATCAGCACGTTGTCTCAAATGGTCATTAAGTCATCTGTTCCCGCAATTGCAGTCGATATGGCAGGTGCCCTATTAAGTGTTCCTGCAATTGAAATGCGTACGGTTTCAGATAAGATTATTTTCATTCAAGAGGATTTTCTTAGCTCTGCGAATGACATTACTTCAAATATGATGCTGATTCCAAGTATGGACTCACTGGATAGATTAATGCAGAAATTAGGGATCCAATTATGAGCAATATGATAACCATCGGCATATCTGACATGAAAGTTGTAAAGGGCGGTGAGCAGCTTGTTACCTACGCGTTAGGTTCCTGTGTTGGAATTTGCCTGTATGATCCGATTCGTAAGGTTGGCGGTTTGGGTCATATTATGCTACCGAAGTACCCTGCGGCAAACCCGAAAGAAAACAAATTCCGTTTTGCAGATACCTGTATTATGGAAATGCTACGAGAGATGGAGAAGCTGGGCGCACACCGCGCCCAGCTTACCGCCAAAATTGCTGGTGGAGCGAAAATGTTTGAGGTTTCGGGGGATTCCGCCTTTGGTAATATAGGCCAACGCAATGTAATGGCAGTACGCGCCATGCTGGCTTATGAGAAAATACCGATTAAAGCGCAAGATACCGGCCTTAATTACGGCAGAACTCTCTACTTTACGACGGATGACGGTGTAATGACAATTAAATCCTTTGCGAATGGTGTAAAGGTCTATTAATATGAAGAAAAAAGCTTTCTATAAAATCCTGTAATCCGGGTTTTAAAGAAAGCTTTTTTTAATATAAAGATTTATTAGAGTTTTGTGCATCTTAGCTATCACAAAATGTACCTTAGACTCAAGTGATTGCATTTCTAAATGTATAATATTATAATTCACTGAGAAGGGGGAGAGGGGGAGAAAATGTGTGAAATTAATTATTCATGAAAATTCAGATATTACAGAAACGGAGATTACAATTGATTGCAAAGAAATTGACGAACGTCTTCAAAAATTAGTAAGGCAAATAAAACAATACACCTATCTTTTTCCAGTTAGAACAGAATGCGGCCAATCATTGCTCTCTGCGGAAGATGTATATTATATTGATTCCGTTGACAGTAATACTTTTATATATACAGAAAAAGAGGTATATAGCAGTCAAGAGACACTGTCCGAATTGGAAAACAAGCTAATAGATTCTACCTTTGTAAGAATTAGCAAAAGCTGCATTTTAAATACTGCCTTTTTAAAATCAGTACAGCCTCTATGGAATAGCAGACTTGAGGCATTTCTCATGAATGAAGAAAAATTGATTATTTCTCGTCACTACGTCAAAAATATTCGGGAAAAAATCAACGGCTAGAAACGAGGCTATAAATGAAAAATAAATGGAGCATATTTTTTTTTAGAGCGGTTCTCTCATATACCTTGTCGGTGGTTTTACTGTCTATCACTTTATTATTTATAAAAATAGATTCTATTCAATGCACTTTTTTATTGCAATTACTATTCTTCGTTTTAAGCATAGAAGGAGTAGATTATTTAATCAGCGGAGTAGAATTTCGGTATAGAATTGTATATCTCTCTATGGAATTTATGCTGATGTACTTATGTTTTCTTATGTTTTCCTACTTCGGGAAATGGTTTGTATTTGAAAGGTCTAATATCATTTTATTTTCTGGTGAATTTTTTATTATATTTCTAATATTACATCTATATGAGTACTTTCGTAGTCAAATGGAAGCAAACGATATTAATCAAAACCTAGAAAGAAGAAAGAAAAAGGGGAGGTAGTTTGAGTTGAACTTTTTTGGCAGTACGTTTTTTCCGGAACACTTAATTCAAAATGTGTTTCAAATATTGTTTTGCATGATTGGGCTTACTGAATTTATCATTTTGATTGGTACGGTGTGGAACGGCTCTAAGTCGGCAGAGAAAAAGGAAAAGCAAGACAAGGGTTCCCTGGCTGTAATTATGATTGGATATTGGTTAGCAATCGCTTTGAATCCGATGTGCGTTCAATTTTTTCATCAAACGTTGCCTCTTACCTGGTTTTGGGTTGGGGCAGGACTCATCTTACTGGGTGTATTCATTAGAGTAAGCTCCGTATGGACATTGAGAAAATACTTTTCTTTTAATGTTCAGGTTGGTTCAAGTCAAAAAATTATTAGGAATGGGCCTTATCAATATGTACGTCACCCAGCTTATACCGGCAGCATTCTTACTTTGCTCGGTGTAGCATTCTGCTTTCGCAGTCTTTGGGGGCTGATTGCAACTGTAATTATTGTGGTTTTAATATATGGTTACCGGATTGGGATTGAAGAAAAATTGATGGAAAAAAACTTTGGGCAAGCGTATCAAGATTATGAAAAATCAACGAAAAGATTGATTCCATTTGTATGGTGATAAAGTGTTCAAATTTTTATTCATGCGAGAGAATAAGAAAAAAGAGGAAACGGTAAAATACCGTTTCCTCTTTTTATGTCTTGTCGAATCAGTCGCTGCTGAAAGGCAGCAAAGCGATATGACGGGAGCGTTTAATAGCAACCGTCAGCTCACGCTGATGATGTGCGCAAGTGCCTGTAACTCTGCGGGGCAGAATCTTCGCACGCTCAGAAATAAAGCGGCGCAGCTTCGCAACATCCTTATAATCGATATTATCGATTCTCTCTACACAAAAGCTGCAAACCTTTTTGCGTCCTTTGCGTCCGCCGCGGCGATTATCGCGCTCGGGGCGATCGTTTCTATCAGCCATGCCAAAAGCCTCCTTTTCTCAATTCAAAAAATAAAGTAAATGCGAGAAAATTAGAACGGCAGATCATCGTCTGTCGGTATTTCCTCAAAATCACCTGTGTTACCGCTGGTGTAAGCGGGAGCAGAGGGCATCGGTGCATCGGTACGGCTAAAAGAGCTGTACCCGGTACCACCGGTTGGTCCGCCTTCGCGTTTGGATTCCGCAAAATGTACGTTATCCGCCACGATTTCAAAAGCCTTACGCTTGTTTCCGTCCTTGTCCTGATAGCTGCGAGTTTGAATCGAGCCCTGAACTGCAATTAACTGTCCTTTGCGGAAGTACTTGCATACAAACTCCGCAGTGGAACGCCATGCGACGATATCGATAAAATCCGCCTGACGCTCAGCGCCGGACTTAACATAAGACCGATCCACCGCAATCGTAAAGCTGGTGACGGCAATGTCACTAGTAGTGTGACGAAGCTCAGGGTCAGCAACCAGCCTGCCCATTAATACAGTCACATTGAGCATATCGATCACTCTCTTTCAGCAGTTTCAGTTTTCTGGACTTCAACAGCCTTTTTCGGCTTCTCTTTCTTTACTTCTTTTTTGACAATGAGAGAACGAAGAACTCCGTCAGTAATCTTGTAGATACGATCCAGCTCTGCGATGAAATCGGGAGCGCTGGTGAAGCTAACCAGGGTGTAGTAACCCTCAGTCTGCTTTTCGATGGGATACGCAAAACGGCGTTTGCCCCACTCGTCTACAGCATCAATCACTGCATTCTTCTCGATCAGAGTCTTAAACTTCTGAACGTTTGTCTGAACTGCCTCTTCACCCTGTGCGGTAGACAGAATGAATACGGTTTCGTAAGCATTTTTTACATCTGGCATTTTAATTGCACCTCCTTCTGGACTTTGGCCCCAGTAGAACTGGAGCAAGGAATATGAAAAGCACTACCCATAGGGTAGGCCTAACAGACTGATTATATCAGCTTGATTCAGGCGAGTCAAGCTGTTTTTTCCATTCGATAAGAAAATACTGGTTAAATTTAGCTAACTCTATGCTCAATCATCCCAAAGATGGTCATTACAGCGTGCTCGCAATCTCTTTTAAATAATCGCGGAAGCTTTCTGCCAGCTCTGGGTGTTTTAATGCTACCTCAACCGTGGCCTGAAGAATGCCGAGCTTATTACCCATATCGTACCGCTTGCCGGTAAATTCCACTGCGGTCATGCCTTGCGTTTGTGCTAGAACCTTCATAGCATCGGTAAGCTGAATTTCGCCGCCGCTGCCGGGAGGAGTCTGATCGAGAATATCAAATATTTCGGGAGGGAGAACACACCTACCCAAAATGGAATAGTTCGAAAACACTTTGTCGGGGGATGGCTTTTCAATCATGTCGGTACATTGGAAGAGGCGGTCGCGCAACGGTTCTACCTTTAAAGAGCTATAACGACCAATTACCTCGGGAGAAACTTCGTTCACTCCCAACACACCTTTGCCAAAATCTTCATAAGCACGAATCAGCTGACCACACGCCGGGTCTTCGCCAATAATAACATCGTCACCGTACAAAACGGCAAACGGTTCATTCCCAATAAAAGAACGGGCGCAGTTTACGGCGTGCCCAAGTCCGCGGGTTTCTTTTTGGCGCACAAAATAAATGTTGGCTAAACGAGAAATGTCAATAATACTCTTTAAGGTAGGCTCTTTTTCGGAACCACCTTTCATCAAGTGTGCTTCTAACTCCGGCGCACGGTCGAAATGGTCTTCAATTAAGCCTTTGCCACGGTTTGTGATAATTAAAATGTCGGTAATGCCAGAACGAACGGCTTCTTCCACAATATATTGGATGGCCGGTTTGTCTACAATAGGGAGCATTTCCTTTGGCATGGACTTAGAGACTGGAAGAACACGTGTGCCGAGCCCCGCAGCGGGGATAACAGCTTTCGTAATTTTCACAGAATTCCCTCCTAGAGGTTATATTTATAAAAAGAAACTGGGAAGATAAATAATAATGGAATAGCAAATCAATAGGCATAAAGCCAGCGAAACATTTACACCGCCTTTTTCTTGCAGTGCTTTGTCGTATTCTTCAGTAGTAGGATACTCCACTTTTAAACGACGTATACTCTCTACACTATGCTGGTAATACAAACGGTTGCCAGCAAAACCGCAGTATATCATAATTATGCCCTGAATTGCTAATGTGAGTAAAGGCGTGAATAGCAAAAAGATACTGCCGGGGTCAAGTTGGTAAACAAGCTGTGTTACCTTCATAAGTTCTTCATAAGATGGGTATACACTGGTACTTACTCCTGCCTGCTCGTACAAACGGGTTAATAGGGGAGAGGAGTAGTTGAGTGAAATAAAGGTGCTGGTCACATATAGGGCAGCCATCCATGCCGTAATAATGGAACCCAAATGGTACATTTTACGGTATAACAGCCAGCCACCGGAAAACAAAAATGCAGAAAAACTAAAATGATTACGGTTTGTCCTTTTTTTATGGAAGAATACTGTTAAAAAGTAAGAAGAGTTGTTCTGTACAAACTTCGCAATTTCTCCTGCCGTAATATCTTCTTCCATGGGTTCATCGGCTCGAATGGTAACGGGAGAAAAGGGATTGGGTGCACTCTGGTATGGTGAATCGCCTTGCGGCTGCTCAAATGGTGAGGTTGGGGATGCCGGGCTCCCGGGGTTTTGGTAACCTGTGCTTTGGTACGGGTTCTGGTAGCCGGGTATATTGTTATGCTGCGGTTTTTGTACCGGCTGTGCTTCGTTGCCTGGCTTTAAAGAAGACCCACAGCGGCTGCAAAACAGGGAATCCGGTGGGTTGTTTCTACCGCAGGCAGAGCAAACGATATCTGCTTCATCGTGCGCGTGGGTGCTCTCCGAAGGAGGAGCCCAATATGTTCCGTTGTTGTGTGTATCTGAAAACAGGCATTTGCCCTCTTTTTCATAACAGTGCCTATGGTAAGGCGCTCCGCAATCCGGGCAGACAACAATATCGTCATCCTGCTGAAATGGGATGCCGCAACTCGGGCATTTGATGCCAGTATACTTCATGCTGAAAAGCCTCCTGTAATAAAACGCCGCTAGCCTAGCCACAGCGAGTGGACTTTTAAAAATCCTTAATACAATTATTGTACCTAATTCTACTGAAAACTGCAATCATTTCTTGCATAAGTTTTCATTACGTTCACACACTGAGTAGGGAGACAAACATGGTTTTTCTTTACATTTCTCTAATAATATCTTATAATATTTTATTATTGTGCAAAAACAAAAACTTTGATTTGACAAGAGTTGAGATGAAAAAAGTATTCCAATAAAAATCTAAAATTTATCTTAATTCGCTTTACTACAAAACGAAGTATTTGTTTGAAATTTGTTTATAACTATGAATTATAGAATTAAAAGGATGGTACGGATGCTGCAATTTGAAGAACTAAAGCTGGCTCTGGAAAAGTTCAGGCCGGAGATAATTGATCTGGCAGATGCGCTTGGGCTGCAGAGCATGAAAGAAGAAATATCGCAGCTGGATGAACGAGCCGCAATGCCCGGCTTTTGGGATGATATGGAGCGTTCGCAGAAAATTCTTCAGCGTTCCAGTATGCTCAAAAATAAAATAAACACTTATGAAAAGCTTTGTTCTTCTTTGGAAGATGCTCTGGCTTTGGTGGAGCTGGCAAATGAGGAAGAGGATCTTTCTTTGCTGCCCGAAGCACAAGAGGAATACGACAAAATTCAAACGAATTTAGAAGCAATTCGCCTTACCACGCTCTTAAAGGGAGAATACGACGCCAAAAATGCAATTTTAACGTTCCATGCGGGCGCGGGCGGAACAGAAGCGCAGGATTGGGCTTCTATGCTGTACCGCATGTACTGCCGTTGGTCTGAGCGCCACGGCTTTCAGGTGAAAACACTGGATTATCTGGACGGAGAAGAGGCCGGACTGAAAAGCGCCTCTATTTTAATTGAAGGTATTAATGCGTATGGCTTTTTGAAGAGTGAAGCAGGTGTACACCGTTTGGTTCGTGTTTCTCCGTTCGATTCCTCTGGTCGCCGCCACACTTCGTTTGCTTCGCTCGAGGTTATGCCCGAAATAGACAGCGACACCTCTGTTGAGATTAGCCCAGATGATATTGAAATGCAGGTTTACCGTGCCAGCGGCGCAGGCGGCCAGAAGGTTAACAAAACCTCTTCGGCGGTTCGCTTAACACATAAGCCTACCGGCATTGTAGTTTCCTGCCAGGTAGAGCGCAGCCAGTTCCAAAACCGAGATGTTGCTATGAAAATGCTGGTTTCTAAATTGGTAGAAATCAAAGAGCGCGAGCATTTGGAGAAGATTGAAGACATTAAGGGTGACCAAAAAGAAATAGCCTGGGGCAGCCAAATTCGTTCTTATGTATTTATGCCCTATACCTTGGCAAAAGATCACCGTACAGGCTTTGAAATGGGTAATATTTCAGCTGTTATGGACGGCGATTTGGATGGTTTTATCAACGCATATCTCAAGGCGCAGAATTTGGGCACATTGGGAGAAAACATCGAGTAAACAGGGGGCTATGTCTTGTCTTTTGTGAAATCTAAGATGAATTCCCTAAGAAAGAATCGGTTTTTAAAGAACGTAGCGGTTCTTACCGGCGGCACGGCAGTGGCGCAGGTACTGCTGCCGTTCCTTTTTATGCCGATTTTAGGCCGAATTTATGGGCCAGATGTACGGGGAGTTTATGGAGTTTATGTTGTAATTACAAATATTACACAGCAGATCGCCTGCTTTCGTTATGATTATGCCATTGTTGTGGCTGATAATGACAAAGAAGCAGGCGGTGCCTTTGTTCTCAGTGCTTCATTTGCAGTAATGTTTTCTCTTGCACTGAGTTTGTTCATGTGGCCGTTTCTTCCACCGCTTGCCCGTTGTTTTAACTTAACAGGGGATGCGGCAAAAACACTATGGATGATTCCGCTCACTACTTTAATTTGCGGTTTAACGACCGCATTAAATTACTTTAATGTTCGGTATGAAAAGTATAAAGTAATTTCTGCCTCCAATATTATTCGTGTATCCGTTATGCTGGCTACTCAGATTGTGCTAGGGTACTTGGGTGCAAGCTATTGGGGCATGATTGTTGGTCAATTTTTATCTTACTTCTTTGGTAACTTCCGTATGATGATGACTCTTAAGGGTAGAATTCATCGCTCCATGTTCAGTTTGAGCTTTTTAAAGCGTATCGCGCGTAAAAATGCGTCATTCCCCAAATACATGCTACCAAGTGCCGTTGTAAACAGCTTGTCGCAAAGCATGATGGGAATTTTTATCCCCATGCAGTATGGACAAACAATGAATGGCTATTACAGCCAGATTAATACATTGTTGGGTCAGCCACTGATACTGGTTTCGAATGCAGTATCACAAGTATTTCTGCGCGGTGCTTCTACGGATAGGCACGATGGGAAAAAACTCAGCAAAACGTTTACTACAGTCACGAAGTGGCTGGCGATTTTATCAATATTTCCATTTGGATTCTTACTCTTGTTTGGCGACCCGGTTATTCCGTGGTTCTTGGGGCCGAAGTGGGGGCCGGTGCCAGATTACCTGAAATATTTAATTCCGCTGTTTATGGTACGCTTTATCGTCAATCCGGTAACCAATAGCGCCATCGCTTTAGGGCGCCAGAAGGCGGTAATGGTATGGCAGTTCTTCCTGCTCTTTACCGTTGCAGTACCGTCACTGCTTACCTTTGTAATCCCCATGTCGTTTGAGCAGTATTTGATGGCGGCATCTCTGCCCATGGCGGGAGCTTATTATATTTTTTATCGTTTCTGCCGAACAATCGTTAAAAACGCAAAATAGTGATATCGAGAGGTAACTGAAATGCAACAAAAACAGAGTAAGCTGCGCTTAAGAGAGCGCATGAAACACATGTCTGAGTATATGAAAAGCAACAAGCCTTTCTCATATACGCTGGCTTTGTTGCTGGTTTCCTTATTTTTTCTGGGAATCAACACGTATCAAAATGTATATAACGTACTCATGAACGATGATGTTATTAATGAGGACGCCATTAAAATCGAATTCCATGATAAGAACTTGGAGCGCGAGGTTCGCAATTTGCTCGAGCGTCCCAAGGACGATGTGTATGATGTGGATGTTGAGAAAATCAGCATTCTTACCATTCAAAATGTTCCCGTTAAGGATATTGAGGATTTACAATATTTTAAGGGATTATCAAAGCTTTCAATCACATCTGCAAAAATTACAGATGTAAGCGCGCTGCAAGACCTCCAGAATTTAAAGGAGCTTGATCTCTCTAACAATCAAATTGCAGACATCACCCCAATCGGGAAGCTTCAAACACTGCAACGGCTGTCGCTGTCTGGTAACTATATTCGTAACATGTCTCCTCTTTATACATTAAAAAACTTAACGGAGCTAAACCTTTCCGGTAACTCCATTATCGGTGTTACGACAGACATCACAAAGCTTACGAATTTAAAAAGCCTGAATTTATCACGCAATCGAATTGCAGACAACAGTGTTTTCTCCGGGATGTCACAGCTGAATATTCTAAATTTAACGTCCAATCGAATTTCAGTAGCGAAACCCATTACCGGAATGAGCGAGTTGTATGAGTATTCTCTGGAGGGCAACTCACTGGCTGCAATTGGAGATTTGGGTGATTTGCCTGTGTTAGAGAAGCTCAGTGTCGCCTCCAACTGTTTAACAGAAATTAACTTTGCTTCGAAATACCCCTGGCTTTTGGACCTGTCTATCAGCCTCAATAACATCTCTTCTTTGGAGCCGCTGAAAAACAATACCGAGCTTCAGGTTTTGAGGATGCAGTATACCGATGTTAAGGATGTTTCGATACTCGAAAAGCTGCCGAATTTTAACTCCATCTTTTTGGAGCCTGAATTCGACCGCTCTAAGGTTCGTTTTTTGGAAGGGCGCTTCCGCAATGGCGATTTAATTACGAAGCAATATCTACTCAACAAAAAATATGGCTTTAAGGAGACCAACGAATGATCTGGAAAGAACTGATCGTTGTCCTTGGCCTTGTTATTTCAGTGATTCTATTTCATAAGGCATCGGCAACGCTGAATGTTGGAAAAATAAATCTCATTTCTTATATCATGTACCTGTTTTTACTGCAAACGTATATTGGTGCAGCTATGGTCTATTTAGGGGACCGCAACCATTATACAATGAAGTATATTACAGTGAGCGATAGCTACGACCTGATGTTTTACAGCGTTTTGCTGTCAGCAATTTTATTTCCGCTCACCATCATTTTGCTGTACCGCTGTTTTCATATTGATATTCAGCAACGTTACAAAAGCTATTTAAAGAAAACGGTGGAAGTAAAGCACGAACGGTTGGCATTCTACGCCTTATCCGTCATCGGTTTTATCTGCTGTGCACTGCTTTTGCTTTACATTATTAAAATTGGGTATTTCCCATTATTGCGCTTGGTGCGTGCGCCCGCCGGTTTTGAGTTCGGTGTGGAACGCCAGCGTATTTCACAAATTGTCATCATTAACAGCTATGTGAAAAATCTTTTATTAGGGCTGTTTTTACCACTGCTTTCTTACATTGCGTTTGCCTATGCAGTGGTTCTCAAGAAGTTTTGGTGGTGGGCTCTTACCGCTGTTTTGGTTGGTTCTTCTATCGTTTCTGCGACCATCAACTTTGAAAAATCGCCGGTGCTGTTCTATCTGTTTGTACTGCTTTTGATTCTTATGTACGAGCGTGGCGGAATCTCCCGCAAAACGGTATTTGGTTTTGGCGCTGTGATGGCACTGTTTATTGTGTTCATTTATGGGCGCATGGGTTACAGCTTTACTTCTGGAGACAGCAACTTTTATAATGGTCCAATTGGACGTACAATCTTTACACAGGTTGGTACGTTAACCATGCACTTTGACCTGTTCCCGACTATTTTTCCCTTTTTGGGCGGCAGAAGTTTTTCACCAACAGCAATGCAGCTATTGGGTATTGAGGGTGGTCATGTACGCTCTGCCAAGCTGGTTATGGATTTTTATGGCTCCGAAAAGGTCTACGATGGTACGGGCGGTGTAATGAATGCGTTTTACATTGGGGAAGCCTATGCTAACTTTGGTTTTTGGGGCATGGTTCTCTCCATTGTTTATATGGGTGTATTACTGGGCGTTCTATTTTATGTGTTCACCCGCCTTCGTAAATCACCGTATCAATTAGCATTAACTGCTATGCTCACCAGCCGTTTGGCACTTACCACTCAGGGTGGCTTTGTCGATTTCATTTATAACTTTCAGGTTTATGTACTGCTGTTTTTGCTTATAGGGGGTCATTTTGCTCCTTATGTGTGGGAACGCTTATTGCCCCGTATGCCCGCAGGTGTGGTTAAGCTCATTGATAAATTGGATGGGAATGAAAAGAAAGCGGCGGTAAAATCATGAAGATTTTATACCTAACTTATATTGATTTTGGGGATTTTCAATCCGGTTCATCCGTTCGCCCGCAAATGATGTATGAGGCATTTCTTTCACTTGGCTGCGAAGTAAAGCTGTTACAGGCGCAGCAAAACCAGCGCGAGCATCGTCGCCATGCGGTAGAAGAAATCAACCAGTGGCTCGATCACAACCGCCCGGATTTCTGTTACGTTGAAAGCCCTTCCGGCCCTATATTTCACGGTTTTGACCGAAAGCTGATTCGGCGTGTGCACCAAATGGGAATACCGGTAGGTTATTTTTACCGCGATGCTGCATTTCGTTTTGATGAAGTGTTCATTTCCGGTAAAAAGAGCCTAAAGCAGCATGTAATTGCATGGATATCGGAATGGGATGTTCGCTTCTTAAAAAAGAATACTAATCTCATTTATTTACCCACCGAAAGTATGGCAGTATATTTTGATTTTCCCCGAGTAGCATTTTTGCCACCCGCCTGCATGGGTAGCCGTAGCAATAAGCTGGAAAAGCCGCAGGGAATGCGCAGTATTTATGTGGGTGGAGTTTCGAAACGTTATGGAACCGATACACTGCTTAAGGCATTTGATATACTCAATGGGGAGGGGGAAACCTTCCCGTTAACCTTAGTTTGCCGTCCACAGGGAGCTGCTTATCTGGGAGCGTATCTCGATAAGCCTTGGCTTAATATGGTACATGCCTCCGGTGCAAAGGAATTGGCACCATTGTATGAACAGGCAGATTTGGCGCTGTATCCCATTGAAAAGAATGCTTACAATGATTTTGCGTTTTCTGTAAAACTAATGGAGTATTTGGAATATGGTTTGCCCATGGTTGCGGTAAACTGTACCGAAACAGAAAAATTTGTTCAAAAATACGATTTGGGTCTCGTTTGTGAGAATGACCCTTCGGATTTTGCGGTGAAAGTATCTGAAATACTAAACAATACCGAGTTGTATGCTCGTTGTGCTCAAAATGCCGCGCAAGCCGTGCATGGGAACCTATGGGTAGACCGTGCCAAAACGGTGATAGCAGATTTGGGCGGCGGTCAGGGGGAGAAGCAGGCATGAAAATAGCATTTGTTTCAGCAGCAAGCTCTAGTCACACCGTAAAGTGGGTAAATGCCCTTTGCAAAAAGGGGCATAAGGTGCGCCTTTATTCACTGCCGGAGCATGAGAATCGCCAGAAAAACTTGAACCCTGAGGTTGAGGTTGTGTATTTAGGTAAGAGCGGTTTTGCGGGGTATTTTCTAAATGGCAGTGAGCTTCGCCGTGATTTAGCGGATTTTGCTCCTGATATTATTAATGCACATTATGCCAGTGGCTATGGTACGCTTGCCCGTATGGCCAAGGTGCACCCCTTGGTGCTCTCTGTTTGGGGGAGTGATGTGTATGAGTTCCCACTGAAAAGCCCTCTGCATAAGCTATTGGTTGCAGGAAATCTGAAAGCGGCGGATATTGTGGCTTCTACTAGCGAAGTGATGGCAGAGCAGGTACGCCGCGTATTTGGAGAGAAACGGAAAATTTGGATTACTCCTTTTGGAGTGGATTGTTCCTTATTTTCGCCGCAGCCGCAGGAGCATGACGGCTTTTGTGTTGGTGCTGTAAAAGCGCTGGAAGACGTATACGGTATGGATGATTTAATTCGTGCATTTGCACTGTTCGTTCAAAAGGCACCGGAGGGTTCTTATACGCTCAATATTTATGGCAAAGGTAGCCGTGAGAGTGAGCTTCAGCGCCTGATTGATTCCCTTGGTATTGCACAGTGTGCCAATTTGTGTGGGGTAATCCCCAATACCAAAGTGCCGCTGGCACTTAGCGAAATGGATGTTGTCTGTTTGCCAAGTCGTTCCGAAAGCTTTGGTGTTTCAGCAGTTGAAGCGATGGCCTGTTGTGTACCCGTCATCGCCAGTAATGTAGACGGATTTATTGAGACGGTAGAGGATGGCGTTACAGGCTATTTGGCACCCGTGGGGGATGTAGAGGCTCTTGCAGAGCATTTGCTTACCCTGCGCCAAGATGCAGAGCTGCGCCGTAACATGGGTACCTCTGGAAGAGAACGAGTTCTACGTCTGTTTGACTTCAAAAAGAATGTGGAGCAAATGGAGCAGGTATACAGAGTTGCCATAGATGAACATAAAGCATTTTGATTCTTTCGATTAACATAAAAAGCCGGTATCTTCCCAATCTTGCGAGAGGGAGACACCGGCTTTACTCTATTTAGAATGATTTCATTTATACTTCTGCTCTATGGCTCTGAAATTTCCCCAAAATGGAGGCTTGCTGTAAAATATGCCCATCCATTTGGTCAAGTAAGGCTTGCTTTTTGCTGCTAGAAGATAAATGAATCGTGCAATTTAAAACGTAGATTGTAAAAACATAAGTATGAATGGAACGCAATGGAGGTTTAGGGCCTTTATAACGATTCCTACCGTAAGCAATCCCTTGAACGGCACCACCAAAGGAACTAAGGGATTTGCCATGCGGAATGCCCTCTGAAATGCTTGCCTGTACTGGTAAATTCCAAATCACCCAATGGTTGTAATTGGGGAAGATGGGGTGAGAGGCATCGTCAAGCGTTATGGCAAGCGTTTTTGCATCTGGGTGGAGACCGATTAGCTCAAAGGGTGGAGAGAGGTCTTCCTGCCGGGCGGTATAACGAGCCGGAATCCAACCGCCATCTTCAAACGCACTGCTGTAAAGTTGCAGAGTCTCCATAGTGATGCTCCTTTGTGAGTTCTTCTCCATTTAATAACTGGTTCGGTAAAGAGGTAGCACATTAATAACTGGAACCTCGTATGGGTGAACTCTTTTTATGGCTTCAATGGTTACATCCACATTCTCGTGTAAACAAATAAACTCGACTTTTAACTCACGCTCAGAGCTGATGATGTTTTCATTGCCGATATAGGGAGCGCTCCCGGAAAGCGGCCTCCAGCAGCCAGTAACCTCGCTGTAAGAAAGGCAGCTATCGTAATTCCCTATGTGCCCAGCATCCACATTTTGCAAAGACTTTTGTAGTGTAGCAAGGTGTGATTCCGGTATAAATACTTCTATTTTACAATAGGAATTACTTTGATTCTCTTTTGAGGGTAGATTATGATTATCGTAAGCGGTTATAGAACAATTCGGCTCTAAGTGAAGCAACGCTCCATATCGTTGTGATGCAGAGATAAAACAAATAAATGCAAGCAGTTCCGATATTTCTGCATCCGTAAAAAGATGCCTTAATTGCGCCATGTTTTCATCGCTTAAATGAATCTCTTTTACAGATAGAAGTGCGGTTTTAACGGCTAATTGGATTTTTAAGTCTTCGATATGGTTAGATGGTTTTCCTTTTGCCATGCAGTATTGGCACCCATTTTCGACTGCCAAGGTGCGCCGCACTTCTTCTTTCAATCTTGTGCTAAAAGTTCTGCTAGAAGTAAAAAACACTTCTAATTCATTCCATTTTTCCAGCAATTGAGGCTGGTGCCCCAGTAGCTGCTGAAATGGGGTGGCGCCTATTCCAGAATTTCGTATACTTGCCATAATCAACACCTCGTAATTAGCCAAATAAATGAATAAAGCAATTCGAAATTTATTATTTAACGGCTGCCGCCACCGCCACCGCCGGAAAAGCCTCCACCGGCCATGGTACTTGCCGCACCGCCCGTACCGTTACTATTGGGAGAAACGCTGCTAGAAATATGATTGGTCATCGACATAAAAAGAACCATGTGGGCAGGGTGATAGCCGTACATGCCTGAGAATTCTTCATAATAAGAGGGATTAAGCACTTTCATACTGTTGAGCACCTGCTCACCAATGTCGAATAAAGCGGCGAAAACAAGGAAATCTCCCCACAGCTCTTGCGGAGCAAGCCCCTCTTCCTGTTGTTTTTTCATTCCAATTAGGTATTTTTCCAAACCGATCAAACGAACGGCCTGGTCAAATCCAGTAGAGGTAAAACGAACAACCTCACGGTCATCCCTAGCGGCTACTCCTAATCGGATTAATTCTTTTTCACCATCTTTTTTTACTTCTTCCGACCATAAGGTTAGCTTATCAAAAATCTTATCTGCTTTCTTTTCGATTTGTGAGCTCCAAAGAATTCCGTCTGCATCGGCAAAGCTACTTAATATAGCATATAGCGATTGCTCTACCTTTAAGGTGGGGGTGTTTTCCGGGTGAAAAACAATGATTTCTTCCGGTTCTTTCTTTTTACGTTTATCCTCGTTGATGCGTTTTTCTATTTGGATATAGCCGGCTCTTTGCCAGCGTATAAAGTATGCGCCCAACAGCTTATCGCAAGAAATATCTCTACGCAGCATTGCCATTGCCGCACACGCTGCAGGAATATTCCCACCAAAGGGAATCAACCAAGAAGGTTCAATTTTCTCTCGTGACTCAAGGCGTACCGTAGAGCCATCCGCTAATTTATAGCGGGAATAGAAGAAAGCAAATGCGACTGCTCCTCCAATGAGAAGAACACCCAATATTCCCAATACAATGAAAAGCGCCGTAGATTCGCTTTTTTCTTCGTTATTTGCTTTGTTCTGTAATTCCTCAAACGTAATATCTGCTTTTAAGGCCTGTGGGAACATGTCGTTGTCGAAGCGACATAGTAAATTAAATTTATGGCTTTTATTTAGGCTTCCTTCGGTAACTGCAAAAAGGGTACCATTATTATTTACATATACCTCGCCCTCAAAGCCATAGCCCCAAATCCTCGAATTACCTTCATTAAAGCTGGTGTTTGGCATACGAACCGTAACCGCTACGGATTTTGGGGAGCTGCTTAAGTCTGAAACAAATAGGTGATAGAAGCCTGCGTAGTCTCCATAATTTTTCACCAGACCATCTAAAACATATTCGATGGTGTATTGGTGGTCGCCATAATTGCCAATTCCCCAGCAAAGCTCATAACCATCAGACTTTTTTAAGATGCCGCAGGTGCCGGCTTTTTCTTCCCGTGAACGGTTTGTATCCCAATCACTCAAAGTTTGGTAGGTTTTTCCAGTTTCATCCTTTACAGTAAAGGAATGAACGCTCATGCCTTCGCTTAAATTTTTTATTGCTTTAAAGTATTCCGTGCCACTGCGTACACCACTTACATTCCAGACCTCCGTAATTACGGCGGAGCCATCTTCCCGCAAAGCAGCATCAATTTGTATGGAGGGGATTGAGTCTTCTTTAGCAAAAACTGGGGCAGCAGTAAATACAAACAGTACGACAAGGAACAGAGAAAGTAGAACTGACCGTTTTTTGGTTGATTTCATTTTTTCCTCCTGTCAGTTACGCACGGAAGTTACGTTCAGCCGCGCTTCATCCTTTTTTGCTGACGTACATCCTTACCCAAAAAGGTAAGGCGAACATAGCTGCCTATAATACGAGAGACAAAACGCTCGGAGTATCTTTTTTGCAGCTCATATAAAGAGAGGTTTGTACTTATTATGGTAGGCTTTGCAGCCATTAAACGCGTATTGACAATGTTATATACGGCTGCATCAATAAATGAAGTGGAGAATTCCGTACCAAGGTCATCTAAAATCAATAAATCACAGCTTAATAAAAGTGCATTGGTATCTTCATTATCTTCTGCTCGGCCAAACCGTTCACGCTCTAGGCTGGTTGCCATGTTCTGCGCAGAAAGATAAATTACGCCGTATCCTTTGCTTACCGCTTCATTGGCAATGGCAAGCGATAAATGAGTTTTTCCAAGGCCGGTTCCGCCTTGTAGAATAAGACTGCTCGATTTTAGAGAAAAATCCCTTGCATAGTTGCGGCAATAAAGAAAAATATTCTCCATCTGCTTTTTGGGGGCTATTTCACCCTCGTTTTGAGGTTCTTCTGGGTAATGACCCAAATCAAAATCTTCAAAGGTACAAAGGGCGAGAGGGGTCATTTCATTTAAACGCTGATACGCGATTTTGCGTAAAAGATTACGTAGGCAGCTGCACATTCTTCCGTCTACATAACCGGTATCCTCACATTTTTGACACTGGTATTGTGGCTTTAAGTAGTTTCGCTCCAAGCCTGCCCTAGCCAGCAATTCGTTAAGCTCCTGCTGCAAAGTAAGATTCTTTTCTTTGAGGCTGGTTAACTCGGTTACGGTATCGCTGCCGTTAAGAACGGCCTTTGCCGCTGCAATTGCCGTTGATGCAAGCTGCCGTTCAATCTCTTGCGCACGGGGATACATGGAGTAGAAAGCACGGCGGCGTTCCTCGGCGGCTTCTATTTCACGCATACGACGGTCATTGAGCATGCCAAGAGCTATTTGGTAAATATCCTTTCCATAGGCCATCGCTGCATCATTCCTTTCCAAATAAATCTGGTACTTCAGCGCTCATGCGCTCATATTCTTCAATGTCGTATGTGGTATGCTGCGGCTTCGATTGCTTTTGCACCGCAGTTTTTTCTTTTTGTTCCATTGCCGCCTGCTGCGGTGAGGTAATGCCCTCTTTGTGCCATCGCTCCAAAATCTTATTCATATAGCTCAGGCTTAGCTTGCCGATGGCATCTACACTGCGGTCGTAGGCCTCCCGTACCATTTGGGGTGAAAACTTCCATTCCAAAAGCCAACGGTCTGAGTAACGCTCTTCTCTAGAGCTGGGCGCACGGGGAGAAAGACGCAGTGCTTGTTCAATTTTACGCCAAGCCTTATTAATTTCATCCAACCGGCGCAGCTTTTCTTCCGCTTGAAGGTGGGAGGAAATGCCCTCCTCGGCCCAGTCACGGGCTACTGCTTCTATGTAGCTGGTGTTGTCTTTTCCCTTGCTTTTTACAAATTGCAAAAGCATAATGGTTACATCCACCGGAAGCCCGTAATCGTCGTGAATGGCAAGCAGGGTAGAAGATAAGCCGGGGGAAAGCGGTCTTCCCAACAGCTGCTGTGCCTCCTGCATTAAAAAGCGAATTTCAGCTGACTGATTAATCCGCTCTGCAATAAACAGACCATCCGGTTTGGGAATACGGCGAGCCGGTATGGGTGCGGTATTTTCTGCAACGGGAGCGGTTGCCAAAGGGAGCTCCGCCGGAATAGGCTGTGCCGGAGCGGCGTGCGGCTCCACGGCCTTTGTAGCATCCTCTGCGACAAGCCCTACCTGAATCCAATACAGCATGGCATCCTGTACTTCTGAAACGGAAATGCCAAGTGCTGTGGCAATTGCTTCATGCGAAAAGGTTTCCTCTGCGTGGCGAAGTGCCCACAAAAGAACCTTTAGTTGATTTGGGCTTGCCAATTTAATATGTGAATCAACAAGTGCACTGGGAACGGCGAAGACCGATCTCCAAGCTCCCGGAAGAATAGAAAAAGACATTGTTAGGCTCCTTTATAAAGATTGACCTTACAAGCCAGTTGGGTTATACCGGCGGCAGGGTCAATAAAAAAAGACACGATATACTTTTAGGCTGATACAAAAAGGAATCATGTCATTCGACTATATGAAGATAAAGCGGACCGCAAATAGAATATGCGTTTGAACAGGCCGTTCATCCGCCATTCAGCTGCGTTTTAATATTATAACATATTTCGGCAACAGAAGGAATACAATGGCGAAAGGGTAATTTTAAAAATAATTTGAAAAAAATTGGAAAAAAGTATTGACTTAAGGCGAAATCTGTCATATAATAACTCTCGCAGTCGCGGATGTAGCTCATCTGGTAGAGCGCCACCTTGCCAAGGTGGAGGTAGCGAGTTCGAGCCTCGTCATCCGCTCCAAGCATAGAAGATCGGTTCTGTTTTACGGAATCGGTCTTTTTTATTTATTTTTTTCTTTCTTCTATATGAATTCGAATGAATCAAGATTCTTTTTGAGAGCGAACCTTTTCATACTTTCTTGAAAAGGAATACATTACTTTAAATTGGAGGAAAGCGGATGGAGAAAAAAGGAGACTCCTTTGTGGAGAAATGGCATTCTGTTTATTTTTTTATGCCTGTGTTTGAACAACCAATTAAGTTGCCGTATTTTAAAGAATTTGAGCAGGGGCTAACCAAAAAGTTCGGCGAAATAAACTTTTTGGCAGAACAGCCTCAAATGCCCCAAGAATCTTCTGATTTGCTGGGCGTTGCTTTATGGGATCATCCCTCCTATTACCAAAAGGAGGATCGTTCTCTTCCGAGTCAATTGTTGTTGTATGGGCCGGATAAGTTTGATCAGGACCTGTGGGATGAACAAATTATAGCACAGTTTTGGGACTGCCAGCCCGATTGGCAGGGATTCGCTGCCCGTTGCCGGTATTCCTTGATGGCAAGCAATATGATGGCGGCGAATCTGCCACGAATGGAGCAATACCAAATCATGGCTGATTATGCCGATTTACTATTGGAGTTGTTCCCAGAGTGCATTGGCATCTACTGGCCGCACAGTCAGCGGCTGGTACCGCGTGAGGCTTTTGAGCATTCCGGGTGGAACTCGCCGGATTTGCATTTTTTGGATGGCGGATTCAATGTGCGTTTTTTCAATTTAGCAGATACCGATGGTGAAATGCTGTTTGATACTCTTGGGTTTACCGCCATTGATTTACCCGATTTGCAATGCCACTGCAAAGATTTAGAACCGGGTGATGTGGTTCTATTTTTAAGAAATTTGGCGGCATATTTATACCGCCAAGGCAATGTAATTCAGGATGGCAATACGGTCGAGGGCATCGACGGCGGCAAATGGCATTGCCAGCGTGAGGATTCTATGGTTCGCCCTAAGCGTATGGTTTTAGATATTTGCCCGGGGAAATATGCGGGTGGCGGTCGCGCATAATCGTCTTAGCTTGAAAGAATCCCTCAAAGCTGTAATTGCTTTGAGGGATTCTTAGGGATTGTTTTAATACTATACCTTGAAGGTTGGTGTTTCAAGCGGTGTGACTTGTTGTTCAAGTACTTCTGCATCTGGATTTATAATCGTTTGCTTTTTGCCTTTTTGTATTGGAGAAAATTTCATTTGTGTAAGTAACAATGCAATAAACAAGAGGATACAGCCAATGATTTCACGAGTGCTCATAACCTCTTGGAATATAAGTGCACCAGCAAGTACTCCAAACAGTGATTCTGTGCTGAAAATGAGCCCTGCAATTGCGGGAGAAACTGTTTTTTGCCCAAGTGCTTGTAGGGTATAAGCAACCCCAACCACCATTATGCCAGTATATAAAATAGGGCCAATACTGCTTGTTATTGCCTGAATGGTAGGTGTTTCCAATTGAAATGCACAAAGTAGCGATAATATGCCGGCTACTGTAAACTCTACGAAAACTAATTCCAAGCTGTTTGTCTTCTTGGAATAATAATCAACTAAGGTGATTTGAACTGCCCAGAATACAGACCCGATGAAAACATAAAAATCGCCGTTGGAAATACTAAAGTTTTCAGTAATACACAAAAAGTATAAACCTACCATTGCCAGCCCAATGCTAATCCAAGTCATCATTTCTGTTTTTCGGTGAAAAAGCAGACCGATTAGGGGAATCATTACAATATACATGGCGGTTATAAAAGCGGTTTTCCCTACGGTGGTATCAGTAAGCCCTAACTGCTGAAAATAAGCGCCAAGGAACATAACTGTGCCGCAAAGCCCTCCACCTATGAGCAAATCCTTTCGTAAATAAGCTTCACGTTTGTCTTTTATGAGGCACTTTACAATCAGGCTCAGTGGTAAAAAAATAATTGCACCCGTTAAAAATCGGGCGGCTCCAAAAGAGAATGGCCCAAGGTATTGCATACCAAGCTTTTGAGGAACCAATGCGGTACCCCAGATAATTGCACATAAAGCCAGCATAAATGGCCCTTTATATTGCTTGAGTAAGTGCATTCTTATTCAGTCCTTTTCCATGTATATCGTGAATTATTGTATCATTATTCATTTGGTAAGACAAGTAACCCAATCGTTAATGTAAAAAAGTATTTTTATGAACTGAAGTGAAAAAGGATAGAATAGTTCTCTGAGATAAAAATATTTCTAAATATTGGAGGCAATTATACAAATCGTTAGGGATATAGGGTGATTTTTTACTCAAATTTTGTAGGATTTTCACACGTCGCTTTCTATGAAAAAGAAAAAAAGTATGCTATACTATTTCATGTTTGTAAATTTTCAAAAGAGGTAATTGGATGGACACTAGAAACGATTTAAGAAATATCGCGATTATTGCGCACGTTGACCATGGTAAAACAACACTGGTTGACCAGCTCCTGCGCCAAAGCGGAATCTTCCGCGTAAACGAGGCTGTTGCCGAACGTGTGATGGACTCAAACGATCTGGAGCGTGAGCGTGGTATCACGATTCTTTCTAAGAATACTGCGGTCATGTTTAATGGAACAAAAATCAATATTGTAGACACCCCCGGCCATGCGGATTTTGGCGGCGAGGTGGAACGTATCCTTATGATGGTGGACGGTGTTCTCCTTTTAGTGGATGCGTTTGAGGGTTGCATGCCCCAAACCCGTTTTGTTTTGAAGAAGGCGCTCGGCCTTGGCAAAAAGCCAGTGGTCGTTGTAAATAAAATTGACCGCCCCGGTGCACGCCCAATAGAGGTTGTGGATGAGGTGCTCGATCTGTTTATTGAGCTAGGTGCCGATGAAAGCCAGCTCGAATTCCCAGTGGTATACGCCTCTGGTAGAGATGGCTACGCTACGCTGGACCCCGAAGTACCCGGCGTGAACATGCAGCCTCTGTTTGAGTCTATTCTCAAATTTGTTCCTGCTCCGCAGGGAGATTTGGAAGGCCCCGCACAGGTATTGTTCTCAAACATTGACTACGATGAGTACCTTGGCCGTATTGGTATTGGTCGAGTAGAGCGCGGAAGAATTCGCGATGGCCAGAGTATTGTGCTTTGCGGCCATGAGGATGGCAACCGCAATGCTCGCATTGTGAAGCTCTACCAGTTTGAAGGACTCAAGCGTGTAGAAGTAACCGAAGCCGCATTGGGCGACATTGTTGCGGTTTCAGGCATTACAGACCTGAACATTGGCGAAACAGCGTGTTCGCCGGAGTGCGTAGAGCCGCTGCCGTTCGTTAAAATTGATGAGCCTACGGTTTCTATGATGTTTATGGTAAACAATAGCCCGTTTGCAGGTAAGGAAGGCAAATTTGTTACTTCCCGTAATTTGCGTGACCGCCTATTTAAAGAAGTGGAAACGAACGTGGCACTTCGAGTAGAGGAAACAGACTCTGCGGATACCTTTAAGGTATCTGGTCGTGGTGAGCTGCATTTATCCATTTTAATTGAAACCATGCGCCGCCAGAACTTTGAGTTCCAGGTTTCCCGCCCGAATGTAATTTACAAAACCATTCAGGGTAAGATGCATGAGCCAATTGAGCTTCTCATGATTGAGGTGCCGGACCAGTACGTGGGTGCGGTAATGGAAAAGCTTGGTTCCCGCAAAGCAGAAATTGTGAATATGGGTACTCGCGAGAGCGGTGTTACGCATATGGAATTTAAAATTCCTGCTCGTGGCCTTATGGGCTACCGTTCGGAGTTTTTAACTGACACCAACGGCAACGGCATTATGAACCACGTGTTTGATTCATACGAGCCTTACCGTGGCGACATTGTTCAGCGTTCCCAGGGTTCACTTGTTGCTCACGAAACTGGCCCTTCCACGGCGTACGGTTTGTTTGCCGCACAGGACCGTGGCAGAATGTTTATTGGAGCCGGTGTTGAAGTTTACGAGGGTATGATTGTTGGCGCTAGCCCGAAGCAGGAAGATATTACCGTCAATATCTGCAAGAAAAAGCATGCCACCAATACACGTGCATCCGGTTCGGATGATGCGCTTAAGCTAACTCCTCACACTGTTCTCAGCCTTGAGCAGTCCTTGGAGTTTATTGCGGAGGACGAGCTGGTTGAAGTTACTCCGAAGTCTGTTCGTATGCGTAAGATGATTCTCAACAAAGAAATGCGCATGAAGCAGACAAATCGAAAAAAATAAAGAAAGCGCCAGGGAATTGATGGATTAACATCCGCCCGCAGAGAAGCAATGAAGCTGATTATACTGGATTTGGAATGGAACGGAACGTATAGCCGCCGCCTGAAGGGCTATATCAATGAAATCATTGAATTTGGAGCCGTTAAGGTAGATGAAACCTTAACGGTGGTGGATACCTTTCACGCATTTGTTCGCCCCCAGGTGGGCAAAAAAATCAGCGGAAAAATTCGCAGCCTTACCCGTTTGAGCAATGAAGATTTGGTAGATGGTATGCTGTACATGCAGGCGGTTAGCCGGTTTAAAAGGTGGGCGGGCGACGCAGTGCTGATGACGTGGGGAACCTCCGATTTGCTGGCTTTAATTGAGAACTGCCGTTACTTCTGCGGTGACGGCAACATTCCATTTTTAAAAAAATATGTCGATTTGCAGCGCTACTGCGAATCACGTCTGCCAACCGTTGGGAATATGCAGATGGGGCTTTCTACCTGCGCTCAGCTTTTAGGGATTGATGAGGAAGAATCGGAGCATCACCGTGCCCTCAACGACAGTATTCTTTCATTGGATTGTTTTCGTATTTTGTACCAAAAGGAAGCTTTTGAAGCGATGGTGCAGGATGCGGATGATCCTGATTTTTACCCCCGGCTTACCTTTAAAACCGTTATTCTATCCGACTGGGAGAACCCCTTGGTACGGGATGCGGACATGAATATTTTTTGTGACCGCTGCGGGCTTGAGGCGGAGCAGCTCGACGACTGGCTTGTTCGCAATAAAAGCTTTCGTGCTGATTTTTACTGCAAAAATTGCGATTATCGCTTTACCGGCCGCATACAGTTTAAGCTCAAGTATGATGGCCTTGTTGTAAAGAAACGAAATCTTCCTTATCAGGAGGAGCCGCAGGAAGAAGCAGACGAAAACGGGGAAGAGGTACCGGAGCTGCAAGAGGTACGGGAGGAATCCTGAATCAATAGGCAAAGCGCTTACAAGAACAATATGCATTAATTTCCCCCCCGCCTGTGGCGGGGGGGAAATTACCTACATTTTTGTGGTGATACAACAGGAGGAGCATGGTATGCTAAATCAAATGGAGCTGCACGAAACAGACGGGGTACACTATATGACCTTCCCAGCTTTGGATGAATACCCGCAGCTGCTGCATTCTTTCTCTACCCGGGTGGGTGGGGTAAGTGAAGGGTATTATGAAAGCCTGAACTTTCGCAATGGAGATGCGCCAGATAATATTCTTGAGAATTACCAGCGCATATGCCGTGCAGTTGGGTACGAATTTGATGGTTTGGTGGCTTCCGCGCAGGATCATCACACCACTTTGCGCTATGTAACGGAGCTGGAGAGAGGCGTTGGCATTACAAAGCCGCGCGACATGGATAGCGTGGATGGTTTGTATACCGATGTTCCCGGAATTACACTCGTTACCAGCTATGCCGATTGCGTGCCGCTGTATTTTTTTGACCCCACAAGGAATGTCATTGCGTTAGCACATGCCGGCTGGCGTGGTACGGTACAGCGCATCGGTGAGAAAATGACCGAAACCCTGTGCAGGCAGTTTGGCTGTTCTTCACAGGATATTATAGCGGCGATTGGCCCCTCTATCGGTCCTTGCTGCTATGAAGTAGACGAAACGGTTCGCGAGCAGGTGATGAGACTCGACGATATTGTTCCCGAAGAAGTGCTGGAAGAGCAGGGCGAGGGTAAGTATCTACTTGATTTATGGGAATGCAACCGCAGAATTCTTGTTTTGGCAGGAATTCCAGATGAGAATATATCTGTTGGTGAGGTTTGCACCAAGTGCCACCCAGAGCTGTTCTTTTCGCACCGGCTTCTGGGAGAAAACCGCGGCGGAATGGTGGCGATGATGAGCCTAAAGGAGGCGCAGTCCCTTGATTTTTGAGGAGTGTAACCTGTGCCCCCGCCGCTGTAACGTTCGCAGGGAGCCTTCCAATGGCAATGGCTTCTGCCGCATGGGCAATCTCCCCGTGGTAGCGCGCGCAGCACTGCACTTTTGGGAAGAACCCTGCATCAGCGGAACCAAAGGCTCTGGTACGGTTTTTTTTACCGGTTGTACGCTTGGCTGTGTCTTTTGCCAGAATTACGAGATTAGCAGCCTGCGAAAGGTTGGGAAAGAACTTACCGTCACCCAGCTTGCCGAGGTTTTTCAAAGCCTTGTAGAACAAGGTGCGCATAACATTAATTTGGTAAGCCCGACACAATTTGCCTTGCCAATTGCAGAGGCTCTCAAGCTGAAAAAGCTTCCCGTTCCAGTAGTGTACAACAGCAGTGGCTATGAGACCGTAGAAACACTGAAGCTGTTGGAGGGCTTGGTAGACGTTTATTTGCCCGATTTAAAATATGTAAGTGCTGAAACTGCCCTTCGCTATTCGGGAGCGGCAAACTACCCCGAGTATGCCAAACAGGCAATACTCGAGATGGTACGTCAAACTGGCAAAGCACAGTTTGATGAAAACGGTATGCTTATTCGCGGTACCGTCGTCCGACACCTAATTCTGCCCAGTAATACCCGGGAGTCGATTGCGGTACTTAGCTGGCTGCAAGAGCATTTGCCGGACGGAGTACCGGTTAGCCTGATGGCACAGTACATCCCTTGTGGAAAGGCAGACCAGTACCCAGAGATTAACCGCTCCATTACTGCTCGAGAATTCCACAAGGTGGAAGACTATTTAATGGAGTTGGGACTAGATGGCTTTGTGCAAGAGCGTTCCTCTGCAACAAAAGCGTATATACCAGCATTTCAGCTGCAAGGGCTGGAGCAGGCTGGAACCGAATAACGAAAGAGTGCAGGCTTCTGAAATGACCTGCACTCTTTCGTTATTCGGTTTAAAGATTGTCTGGTTGACATATATTTACATTAATGGTATTATTATGTTAATAAGAAATATGATTTAAAATCAATTGTGAAGTATGAATCAATTTTCTTAAATAATTTTATGGAGGTATGGATATGATTTCTGGAATTCGAAAAAGACTGTAAAGTTTTGTGTTGGTACTCTCTATTTTTAGCATGATGTGTATTCCAGCTTTTGCGGGATCACCTGCCCAACACACATCTGCTGTTTTTGATGGACAAAAGGTTGAATATGTGCAGTATCAAAAAGGAAATACGAGATATGTAGAATTTAAAGACGGTAGCGAAGATTATATTGTTACTTATGATTTGGATAGTGGAGAATTGCGACTGAACTCTAAACTTTTATTGAAAGAAAAACCCAATCAACCAAACCTTAATATATTAAGTAATGGGAATTCTCTTCAAGCCGCAAAATATACTTGGGTTTATTCTTACAGCGATTTTACTAGTTTAGCTTCAGAAATCGGCAAAGCTACAATATGGGCTGGTATAATAGGTGCATTTATCGGTGTTGCTGTTAATAAAACAATTATAGCAATATCGAATACATTGGCTTTGACAGGAGTTGGAATTGTCTATATTGAAGAAGCTATTTACTATCAAGACCCCATCATTGGTAATAGACCTAAAACTGCAACTAATTATATATTTTACAAGAATGCAAATTACACAGGTCGGGTTGGAAACTATGACCAAAGGGCTTAATAATATATGAAAAGGGTAATGGATCAATTTCGATATTATGTCTTTCTATTTCTTTTAGTTATTTATGTATTGATTATACAATGGCGGGATAACGTATACTGGAACGCAGAGATGCACGGAACGCTGTCTGTCATTACCTCTATCGTATTTTTGTTTCTTATGGTAGCCGGGCTTTTCAGTGTTTATTTCGATCTGAAAAAACTAAGAATCAACATCGAATCGGGCGATTCTGTCGAGCCGCCCAAAAGAGCAAGGGGGAAATTTGCATTCCTGATTTTTTCTGCTCTCCTCTTAACGACGGGTTTTGTAGTTGAATTGCTTCGTTTGATTGGATTGATCTGATCTTTTTCTTTTGTTATTTCGATTTAAAAAGAGCCTTCTCTGAATGATTTTTCGTTCGGAGAAGGCTCTTCTATTCTACGGTTTAAAGCCGTAATCGTACTTTATCGGTGTCATGCTGGAACATATACACACTTTGCACGAGGCCAAAGCCAAGGTATAAGCATGCCGTGGAAGAGCCACCTGCACTAAAAAACGGAAGTGTTACACCCATTACCGGGAGCAAACTCAGGCACATACCAACGTTAAAAACAGTTTGGGATGCAATCATTCCAAAAAATCCGAAACATACATAAGTGCCTAACGAATCACTGGATTTTCTGGCACAGTAAAGCACGGTGATAAGCAGTGAAAGAATGAGTAGTAGAATAAGGGTTGTTCCAATAAATCCTAATTCCTCACCAGCAACGGAAAAGATAAAGTCACTTTGCTGAATTGGAACACTGTTGCGAGCAACACGGGGACCTTCAAAAAGACCTCGTCCCCAAAACTGCCCGGAGCCAATCGAGATTTTTCCCTGAATCTGCTGTAATCCAGCGCCAAGGGGGTCAGCTTCCGGATTCATCATATTAATTAATCTGGTTTTTTGGTAATCTGCTAAAACATACTTCCATGCCAACGGAGCCCCAATTAGCATGGCGCCAAAAACTAAGGCGAAGTAACGAAGCTGAATGCCTGCAGCAAAGGACATGGCAAGGAACATGCAGAAAAAGATAACCGCTGCACCGTCATCTCCTTGCATATGAGTGAGCATCATGGGAATGAGAGCATGTACACCCAAAGAAAACACATACAATGGGTTACGTAGCAACCCGCGTTCTTCTAAAACAGAAAGGTGCTTTGGAAAGGTAATCATAAAACCAATCTTCGCTAATTCAGATGGCTGGAACGTGGTTCCCCCCGGCAGTTTAATCCATGCTCTTGCATCAACACCGGATGCGCCAGAAGCAGAGTGACCAAATAATAAAGTGTAAACAATTAGAAAAATACAAAAGCCCGCCACAAGGTACCAGTAATTCGAAATTTCCCGGTAGTTCAGACGGGTTAGAATAATGGCGGCAATATAACCCAGTATTACAGCAACTAATTGTGTTTTAAAGTAGTTTACACTAAAAGCACGGGTTACGCTCGCTACTAAAAGAAGACCATAAACAGATATGGTTATCATTAACAGCCACAAAGGCTTGTTCGTTTTTCGAAAATACATTTTGAACGATTCAAAAGCTCTGGACATAAATTCACCTCGAATCTATTATAGAATGAACGCGTCGAAAGTTCAAGCAAATACTTTTATCCCTGTTCTATCTGTGGTATAATTCTTTGTAAATGTTTTTTAGCAAAGAGTTCTGTTAGCGGCGCAGTTGTTTTTTCGTTTTGCGGACATACTGTATTGGTACGGCTCTTTGGATTCGTTAAGGGAGGATTCTATTTTGCAGATTGTTACAGACTCACCTAAAGAAACCGAGGAGCTTGGCCGCCGGGTAGCCCAACAGTTAAAGGGTGGGGAAGTACTGGCGCTGTTTGGTGGAATGGGCATGGGAAAAACAGCGTTTACAAGAGGATTAGCGGCTGGCCTTGGAATTACATCGGGCATTAGCAGCCCTACGTTTTCTATTGTGAATGAATACCATGGTCGCCTAACGGTCTACCATTTTGATATGTTCCGGGTAGAAAGCTGGGAGGATTTGGAATCCACCGGTTTCTTTGATTATTTGGATACAAAAGCAGTTTTAGTCATTGAGTGGAGTGAAAATATCGAAGGCGCTCTCCCTCCCGATGCAGTCACGATTGAATTGGCCGCAGGAAAATCGGAGCAGGAGCGTATTTTCCGAATTGAGGGATTAGAGCTATGAAGATACTTGCAATAGATTCCACCGCTACCGCGGCGTCGGCCGCAGTGCTGGAGGATGACCAATTACTGGGAGAGTTTTTTATTCACACCAGCTTTACGCATAGCCAAACACTCATGCCAATGGTGCAAAATGTGTTGGATTGTGTAGGCGTTTCCGTAAATGAAATCGATTTATTTGCAGCAGCGGCTGGGCCTGGCTCCTTTACCGGTGTGCGCATTGGGGTTGCCAGTATAAAGGGTATGGCTATGGCCAGTGGAAAGCCCTGCGTTGGCGTTTCTGCATTAGAGGCAATGGCTTATAACATTGCATTGCCGGGGGCAACTGTGTGTGCAGTAATGGATGCCCGCCGTGACCAGGTGTATAATGCGGTATTCCAGTTAGAAGAAGAGGGAATAAAACGCATAATGCCAGACCGAGCAATTTCGATACAAGAATTAATCGTAGAATGTAAAAATTATAGCAAGCCATTATTTCTTGTTGGAGATGGGGCAAAATTGTGCTATAATACGAACGGGTTTCAAGAGCTTGCTGCTGTTCTGCCACCAGAGCCATCGCAATACCAGCGTGCGTTCGGTGTGGGGAAAGCTGCTTTTGGTGCTTGGCAGCGGGGCGAAGCGATTACGGCTTCCGAGCTGCTTCCCATATACCTGCGCTTGCCTCAGGCAGAGCGGGAACTGAAAAAGAAGCTGGAAAATCAAAAGGAGGGCTGAGTATGGTAGTACTGGGAGCTGATCATGGCGGGTTCCGCCTGAAAGAAGCGGTTAAGGATTATTTAGAGAAAAATTCTATCCCCTATCACGATTATGGCTGTTACAGCGAGGAATCGGTTGATTATGCACCGTTTGCTTCAAAAGTAGCCTGCGATGTGGTTGACGGTAAAGCAGATAAAGGCATTTTGTGTTGTGGAACCGGAATCGGTATTTCAATTGCGGCGAATAAGGTTAAGGGGATTCGTGCGGCGGTTTGTACCAATGAATTCTGTGCCGATGCAACCCGCCGGCATAATGATGCCAATATTTTGTGCATGGGTGGGCGCGTAATCGATGAAGAAATGGCCGTAAAGCTAGCAAAGATTTTTCTGGAGACTCCGTTTGAAGGCGGGCGCCACGCTAGAAGAATTGCACAGATAAAGGAAATTGAAGACGGAGAAAAGCTATAAAGGAGTAATTGGATGGAACATCAGGTATTTGAAATGACACACCCCCTCATCCAGCATAAGCTGACTTTTTTGAGGGATAAGAACACTGGCTCGAAGGAGTTCCGTAGTTTGGTAGGCGAAATTGCCATGCTTATGTGCTATGAGGCAACCCGCGACCTTCCTTTGGAAGATACAACGGTTGAAACTCCGGTTGCTACGGCTACCACAAAGGTTCTTTCTGGCCGCAAGCTGGCATTTGTGCCGATTCTGCGCGCTGGTCTTGGCATGGTGGATGCTGTTCTGGAGCTCGTTCCTGCGGCAAAGGTTGGCCATATTGGTTTGTACCGCGACCACGAGACCTTACAGCCGGTAGAATATTACAGCAAGCTTCCGCTTGATACCAACGAGCGCGATGTAATTGTGCTTGACCCTATGCTGGCAACCGGCGGCTCTGCTGTGGATGCTATCACCATTATCAAACGCAGCCACCCCAAAAGCATCAAGTTTATGTGTGTAATAGCGGCTCCCGAGGGTGTGGAGACACTCAGTAAGGCACACCCTGATGTACCGATTTACTGTGCTCATATTGATGACCATCTCAATGAAGCCGGTTATATCATTCCCGGCCTTGGCGATGCGGGAGATCGTATTTTTGGTACCCAGTGATTCCTTTGCCATAATATAAAAGGTAAGAGGCCCTCCCGAAGGCATGGCAGTTATCTGCCAGCTTTCGGAAGGGTCTTTTTGATACCATGCAATCCGTTCGAACCAAATGCAGCACAAAATAATGTTTGATATTGGCAATGGAAGGGCGTTATAATAGAAACAAATATGTAACAGGGAAAGTTTTGAATGAGGAGGATTACAAATTGAAGATTGAGAAAAAGGATTGGGAACGAAAAGAGATATTCGATTTCTTTTCCGAGATGTCAAATCCGTTTTATATGGTTACTTTTACTGTGGACGTAACGCAGCTTTATGATCATGTGAAAAAGCACAATCTATCATTCTATTATTCTTTTATTTATCTGTGTAGCAGAGCGATTAATTCAATAGAAGCATTTCGGTATACGCTACTAAATGGGGAATTACATTTACTCGAGGAGCGGATTCCAAGCTTTACCGATTTAAAAAAGGGGAGCGAGCAGTTCCACATTGTAACCATTCCCTGTACCGGCAGTATGGAAGAGTTTTGCCGTACAGCGGCACAAACGAGTAAGGCACAAACCTGTTTTATCAATACAGATAACGATACCAATAATTATATTTATTATACCTGCTTGCCTTGGGTAGAGCTTACCGCTTTGTCCAACGAGCGCGACATGAATCCCGATGATGCCGTACCGCGCATAGCATGGGGAAAATATAAAGAAGAAAATGGCCGCAAGCGCCTGAACCTATCCATAGAGCTAAACCATCGTTTTGTAGATGGTTTGCATATCGGGCGTTTTTACGAAGCATTAAGCCAATTGATTTCTAAGCTCGATACATAAAACCAGCCAGCCCTTTCCAAACCTTACTTAAAATAGAATAGAAAACCGGCGGTTCCTCTTCCTTTAAAAGGGGATGCCGCCGGTTTTATTTCATCGTACTATAATTAGTCAGAACGTCTATAACCGTTTAATAAAGTTACCGCTAATATCTAGCCTATCATTTATAATAATGAAGGCCTGGGGGTCAATGTCCCGTACGATTCGTTTCATACGATTAATCTCAAATTTAGAAACCACCGTCATAAAAATATACGACTGCTCGTGAGTGTAAGCGCCATAGCCCTGCCAGCAGGTAACACCGCGGTGCAAAAGCTGAACAATTGTATCTGCAACCTCAGGGTGTTTGGTAAAAATCATAGCACTCGATTTGATATTCTGGTAATGGGTTCTGTCCACCACCAAAGAGGTTGCCGCAGAGAAGATAATAGAGTATACCACAACTGCTGCTTCAAAACGAAATAGGCAGTATAAGAAGACAATACTGCTAACGGAAATACCAAGCTTGCCAACACTCATATTGGGGTATTTTTTCGATAAATAAACTCCAATAATATCGGTTCCGCCACCAGAACCTCCGGAGCGAAGTGTGAGGCCAATGCCGGAGCCGGCAATCAGACCACCTATGATACATGCTGTTAAGTAATCTTCAATCAGCGGAGTTGTTGGTACCGGAATAATGGTCATCGCCATTGACTGGGATGCTACCGTGAGCACTGTTTTTAAAAAGAATGTACGGCTAATTTCACGGTAAGCAACAAGCATCAGTGGAATATTTAAGATTAACATCATTACGCCGGCTAAATTAAAGGTTTGCGGAATATTCAGGTGTAGTACATTAATAGCAAGGTCAGAGAGTACTTGAGAAATACCAACAAAACCACCATTGTACAATTTAAGAGGAACGATAATGGTGTTCAGGTTAGCAGCGCAGATGATTCCTCCCAATATGGAGAAAAAGAAGTTCGGAAGCATTTGTAGGTGTTCTTTGCGCAATATGTGCGATTTTTGCATGAATGATCCCCCTGATTTTATATCTAATTCCATTATATCGGCAACATAAAAGAAGTCAAGGGAAGAAATGTATGACTAAAAAATAACTATTTTATCAATATTATGTAAAGTAAGTTTTGGAATATCAAAAAAAATATTTTACTTTTATAAAAAATATGTTATAGTGGGTGACAGTGTTCCTGATATATTAAAAAAGGAGTGGATTCCCCGGGATGAATAGCCCGAATCATGTACTAATTGGGATGATTGTATATGAATATGTGTCTGCAAAATATGGTGTTCCGCTCAACAAAGCGAGTTTCTTAAAAGGAAATACCTGCCCGGATCATTCTCTCTCTTTCCTCAGGCCACACCGCATGCGTTATTGCAAAGATATGGTCAAACGTAAATTAGGCCGTACCTGCCGCTTGGAGTGGGAGGATGAAAACCGCCGACTTTCCAAAAAACTTGGGGTGCTGTGCCATTACTATTCGGACTTTTTCTGTTTGGCTCACAGCTCTAACTACACTGGAACGTTAGCTGAGCATATTCAGTACGAACAGAATTTGTTATTTTACATGGGCGACCACATGGAGTATTTTAAGGGCATAGACTTTGTGCCTGAAATAGAAGTTCCTATGACCGCAAATGAAATTTATGAACATATGCACGAGCGCGTTCAGCAAAAATACAGCCTCAGGCAAGATTTCGAAACAGAGCTGTTTTTTGCGATTCGCTCTTGTATTGAAATGGTGTTATTTGTGTATTATCAGGGTCGTTGCCTGGCAGAGCCAGCTGTACAGCCCTAAGATTCTTTTCGTATTTAATCTTCAAAGAAGAAAGGCACACGTTGTAATTACGTGTGCCTTCTATTGTTTTCGTAATTCCAATGCTTTATATTTTAGAAGAAAGAAATAAAAATAAGTCTCATAACAAGGTAAAAAGCTTCGTTGAGCCGTGAATTTATGACTCCATTGATGACAAATTACGACAATTATGCTATACTAATTATTAAGAAAAGTATATTGAGTGGTTAACGTCGCTCTTTTCGTCAAGAGGAATTGCCGCTCAAAATAAAATAAAGCCAGAAAGAAAAGGAGTTATTTTATGCAAGATGAGAAAAATCAGCAGCATAATAGCGAAACTGAGCCGAAGGACCCATATGAATTCGTATTTATCGATCCGAATTTAATTCGTAGTGCGGCTGCAACCGTGAAGCAACAGCAGGAAGAGTTGCAGGAGCTGATTGTAAGAGCGGAAGAAGAGGATGACATTGAAGCAAAAATGCAGCTTGCACAATGCTATTATAGAGGGGTAAGCGGAGCTGAAAAAGACGGCGACAAGGCCTTTTACTGGTTCCAGAAGGCTGCTGAGCAAGGTGATATTTCTGCCATTTACTATATGGGTGCTTGCTATGAGAATGGTATTGGCGTAGAAAAGGACGAAAAAAGAGCGTTCGAGCTCTACACGGAAGCCTCGGAGGAAGGCTTACCGTCTGCAAAATGTGCTTTAGCGCTTTGCTATGAAGTAGGCATTGGGGTGGAAATTGATAAAGAAAAAGCACTGGAGCTTTACCAAATCTCCGCAGATTTAGAGTATGCTCCGGCACAATGCAATCTAGGCTTTTTCTATTACCATGGTATTGCTGTGGAAGAGGATAATTACCAGGCTATGGAATTATTTGAAAAGTCCGCAGAGCAAGGGTACCCTCGTGCACAGTTTTTGCTGGCGGAATGCTATGAAAACGGTTATGGCGTTGATAAGGATATTGAGAAGGCACTCGAATTGTATGCGGTCGCAGCTGAGGACGAATATCTTCCTGCGCAAACACGTTTGGGTATGATTTACTTAAACGGAATTAATGTAGATGTTGACGAAGACAAAGCATTTGAGTGGTTAACAAGAGCGTCAGATAATGAGTATGGGCAGGCACAGTGCCTTTTGGGTGAATGCTATGAAAATGGCTGGGGCACCGAAGAGAATATGGAAAAAGCAATTGAGCTGTATCGGCTTTCCGCAGCGCAAGACTATTCTCCCGCACAATGCAATTTGGGCTACTTATATTATACCGGAACCGGTGTAGAGGAAGATAATGTTGAAGCCGTACGCTGGTTTAAAATTGCAGTAGAAAATGGTAATATTCGTGCGCAGTGCCTTCTTGGCTTGTGCTATGAGAATGGCTTTGGAATTGAACAGGACAAAGAAAAGGCCGCTGAGTTGTACCGTGCATCTGCGGATGCGGGGTATGTCCCCGCACAGTGCAACTTAGGTTACTTATATTACATTGGCTCCGGGGTGGAAGAGAATAACGAAGAAGCGGTTCTTTGGTTTACCAAAGCGGCAGAGCGTAATTACCCTCGTGCGCAGTATTTTCTTGGTATCTGCTATGAAAATGGCTATGGCATTGAAAAAGACCCAGCTCGCGCGGCAGAGATGTATCTTTCTGCCTCTGAAAGCGAGTACATGGAGGCTCAATGCGCACTTGGTGTTTTATACGAGTATGGCAATGGTGTAGAAGAGGATAAAGCAAAAGCGGTTGAATTGTATCGCAAATCCGCCGATAAGGGGTATGCTCCAGCGCAGTGCAATTTGGCGTTCTGCTATTTAAACGGAATTGGTGTAGAGGAAGATAAAGAACAGTCACTTATCTGGTTTAATAAAGCGGCAGAGCAAAACTTCCCCCGTGCCCTGTGCCTGCTTGGCGAGTTCTACGAAAATGGCTACGATGTAGAAGTTGATAAAGCGAAGGCGGTAGAATATTATACGCTCTCGGCAAATCAAGGCTATATTCCGGCACAATGCAATTTAGGTTTGTGCTACTACCTTGGTATTGGCGTTGAAGAAGACAACGCAGAAGCATACCGCCTGTTCTCCCTTGCGGCAGAAAAAGGTTACCCCCGCGCTCAGAATTTGTTGGGTGAATGCTATGAAAATGGTTACGGTGTAGAGCGAAATATTGAGACTGCTAAAGAGCTATATGAACAGTCTGCCGAACAAAATTACCCGCCTGCACTCTATTCTTTAGCGAACCTGTATTATTACGGGCATTCGGTGGAAAAAGATCCTGCAAAGGCATTTGAGCTATATAGCAAAGCTGCCGAGTTTGACCATTCCCGCTCTCAGCGTATGCTGGGTGTGTGCTATGAATATGGCTACGGTGTAGAGAGTGATCTGACAAAGGCAGTGGAATACTACCGCATTGCAGCCGACAAAAATGACGCCGATGCGCAGTGTGACCTTGGCCTCTGCTATGAGATGGGAGATGGCGTTGAGGAAAATAAGGAAAAAGCGATGGAGCTGTACCACCTTTCTGCCGAACAGGGAAATGCTCGTGCGCAATGCAATATAGGCTTTTTCTACTACCACGGTATTTTTGTAGACGAGGATAATGAAAAAGCTGTTTACTGGTTTGCTAAATCGGCGGAACAGGGCTTTACCCGGGCTCAGCATCTCTTGGGTGTTTGCTATGAACATGGTTGGGGCGTAGAGCGCAATCCGGAGCGGGCAGTAGAGCTTTATCAAATTGCAGCAGATAAAAAACATGCTATCGCACAGTGTGACCTTGGCTGGTGCTATGAAAACAGTGTGGGTGTAGAAAAGGATAGAGTTAAGGCGATAGAGCTGTATCACCTTTCAGCAGAACAGGGTTATGCTCGTGCTCAGTCTAATTTAGGGATTTGCTACTACTACGGCAATGGAGTAGAGGAAGACAATGACCAAGCTTTTTACTGGTTCTCCAAATCTGCCGAACAAAATCATCCTCGTGCTGTGTATTGGATGGGTGTATGCTACGCAAATGGCTACGGCACCGAAAAGAATACCGAAAAAGCCTTAGAATGGTACAATAAAGCTGCGGAGCTCAATGACAGTTTAGCTTTAAATACCCTTGGGTTCCGCTATCGAGATGGAAGAGATGTTCAGAAGGACAGTCAAAAAGCAAAAGAGTTTTTTGAAAGAGCCATTCAGGCAGGGCATGTGGGTGCCTTGGTGAGCCTTGGCCGTATGTATCGCTATGGTGATGGCGTTGAAATTGACTTCAAAAAGGCAGTTTCTTATTTTCAGCGGGCAGTAGAAAAAGGAAATGATGTTTCTTATGGTAATTTGGCAGACTGCTATGAAAGCGGAGAAGGCGTAGAACAGGATTATGCAGAAGCGTTGCGCCTGTTTGGGCTTGGCGCGGAGCGAAACGATGAGACTGCAATGTACAGCATTGGTCAAATATATGAAAATGGACACGGTGTAAAGCAGGATTATGTGAAGGCCGCAGAGTGGTATCGTAAAGCTGTGGAGTTAGGCGAACATCAATCCTGCTGCCAGCTCGGCCTTTTCTATGAAAAGGGTCTGGGTGTTCAAAAGGATATGGAAAAAGCGAAGGAATATTATCGTAAAGCAATCGAACTCGGCAATGATCAAGATGCCGAAAAGGCACTGAAACGCTTAGAGAGCAAAAAAGGCTTTTGGGGCAGTTTGCTTTCCCTATTCAAAGGCGACAAATAAGGCGTAAATTCAAAAAGGCTGGAAAGAGTATAAAATCTCTTTACAGCCTTTTTTATTCAATGTAACGTACATGAAATAATAAAACCAATGCTTTCAGATAATTATTCTTCAAAAATAAGGCAAGATAAAATAAAGCAACTTTTGAGGGTGTATAATATCTTGATTTTACATGAATTTAGTCTGAATTTCGTTACCGGAAATCAACAGAATAATGCTATGATAGGGTAACGGTAAGTCCGCAATGAGGGAGGAGACGTTCTCATGGAAGATAAAAAGAAAAACGAAGCTGCGTCCCCACAGAAAATGGCAGAATTACAGCACTTGGAACTCAAGAATTTCTATAAGCAGGCAGACGAAGAGGTAAAAAAGGAGCAGGCGGAGGATTGCCCCGGCTGCTATTACCCGCAGGCAGAAGATGACGAGAAGAAAAAGCTGAGCAAAGAATGTGCGCAGTGTTTTTATCAGACAGACGACGAACCGGAATCGGACGGAAAAAATCGCTGAGAAGCAGAAAAGGCTGCATCTTTCTATATAATGTGCAGCCCTTTCTTTTGCTTATTTACATACAAGGGGGAGCTGGCGTGAAGCTGGAAGAACTAAAAACACCGGGCGGTGAACGCCTTACGCGCATTGTGCAGGAGATTGTTCCTGGCAAACAAATCACGATGGCGCACGTTATTTGCAGCCCTGACCCCGTTATTTACCAAAAGCTCGGGCTTGACCCAAGGGTGGATTATGTGCATGCGGCGGTAGGGATTATTACCCTTTCCCCGAGCGAAACAGCAATTATTGCAGCAGATATCTGCATGAAAAAATCAGCAATCGAAATTGGCTTTATAGACCGTTTTAGCGGAACGCTGATTGTTACCGGTAGAATGGCAGATGTTATTGTCGCGTTGGAATCGGTACTGGAGTATACCGAAACGGTAATGGGCTTTACCGTGTGTAATTTGACAAAGGCATAGGTGTTAACATTGAAAAGAATTATTTTAATTGGCAGAGCAGAATGCGGCAAAACAACTTTGACACAAGCACTGCGAGGCCATAAATTGCAATACCATAAAACACAAGCAGTGAACCGGCACGATGTTGTGATTGATACGCCCGGTGAATATGCAGAAAATCGGGAGCTTGCAAGAGCTCTTATTTTGTACTCTTACGAAGCGGATGTAATTGCATTAATGCTCAGCGCTACGGAGGACTATTCTCTTTTTAGCCCCAATATAGCGGCTGGCGCGACGCGCCCGGTAATTGGAATCGTAACCCAAATTGACCAGGAAAATGCAAGGCCGGATCGTGCAGAGGCTTGGCTGCGCTTGGCTGGCTGTAAAATGGTATTTCATGTAAGTGCATTTACAGGAGATGGTATTGAGGAGCTGCTCACCTATTTGGATGCAAGCTCGGCCGCCGATGAAAATGTCTGAATTTTACCTGTGGATGTTTGAAATTCACCGGAGTTATTTACGGAAAGGAGCGGCTTTACTTGGGAAAAAACACCAAAGTGTTATTACTAACAGGGGATTTTACTGAGGATTACGAAATTATGGTTCCTTTTCAGACATTACAGACCTTTGGAGTGATTGCAGATGCAGTAACTCCCGGAAAAAGAGCAGGAGAGTACATAAAGACAGCGATTCACGATTTTGAGGGCGACCAAAGCTATACGGAGAAGCCCGGGCATCGCTTTTTACTCAACGCAAGCTTTGATTCTTGCAGTGTGGCTCAATACGATGGTCTGTATCTTACCGGTGGTAGGTGCCCGGAATACCTTAGGTTAAATCCCAAAGTCATCTCGCTGGTTCAAGCGTTTTTTCAGCAGAGAAAGCCCGTTGCCGCCATCTGCCATGGAATACAGATATTAACGGCTGCAAAGGTAGTAAAAGGGCTTCAATTAACGGCATACCCTGCAATCGAGCCGGAGATCGAGGCCGCAGGAGGCGTTTATCTTCCTATGGATGCAAACCAGGCTTACCGAGATGGCAATTTAATTACCGCTCCGGCGTGGCCGGCTCACCCGGCTATTTTACGCACTTTTTTAAAAGCATTGGGAGTTACGGGCTTCTAAATGAAGGCAGGCAAGCGAAAGTAAATAGTAAGAATGCAAAAACAGCAGGCAAAAATGAAGCCTGCTGTTTTTGCATTCTTCAATAAAAAAACCAAAATGGTTCTGTTTGCGTTCTGTTTTTAGTTTGTATTTTACAATTTTATGTCTGGATTGTGTTAGTGTGCGAAAGGAAATATCCCTTATAATGAGAGCGAAACAAAACAGCATCAATATCCACGTTCTGCGTGATTCAACGATTATAAGGGAGGTTGTAAAATGTTAGCGAAAGGTTTTTCACAGCCCACACAAAGGGTAGAGAAGCTGAAAAGAATGATTCTGGACGCGACACCCTATGTGGAGTCGGAAAGAGCGATGCTTGTCACCGAGTCTTTCAAAGAGACAGAAGGTCTTCCGGTTATTCTCAGAAGAGCGAAGGCGGTTGAAAAGATTTTTAATCAGCTGCCAATTACCATTCGGGATGATGAGCTGATTGTAGGTGCCATCACAAAAAATCCCCGCTCTACTGAAATTTGCCCCGAATTCTCTTTCGATTGGGTGGAGAAGGAATTTGAAACCATGGGCAGCCGTATCGCCGACCCATTCCAAATTCCGAAAGAGACTGCCGCTGAGCTTCACGAAGCATTCCAGTATTGGGAGGGCAAAACTACAAGTGCATTGGCAGATTCGTACATGTCTCAGGAGGCAAAATCCGCTATTGCAGCCGGTGTGTTTACGGTTGGTAACTATTTTTATGGTGGTGTGGGTCACGTTTGCGTTGACTACGGCAAGGTTATGCAAATCGGTTTCCGCGGCATTATTACACAAGTAGTAGAGGCCATGGAGAAAATTGACCGCACTGACCCGGAGTACGTCCGCAAAGAGCAGTTCTATAAGGCCGTTATTATCTCGTACAACGCGGCGATCCGTTTTGCCCATCGTTACGCAGAAAAGGCCAGAGAGCTTGCGGCTACCGAAGCAAATGCCAATAGAAAGGCAGAGCTTCTGCAAATTGCAAAGAACTGTGAACGTGTGCCGGAATACGGAGCCACTAATTTCTATGAGGCCTGCCAATCGTTCTGGTTTGTGCAGATGATGCTACAAATCGAGTCCAGTGGTCACTCCATTTCTCCTGGCCGTTTTGACCAATACATGTATCCTTTCTATCAGGCAGATAAAGACATAACTCCGGAGCACGCACAAGAATTAATCGATTGCATCTGGATTAAACTCAATGATGTGAATAAAACACGCGATGAGATTTCGGCTCAGGCTTTTGCCGGCTACGCGGTTTTCCAGAACCTGTGCGTTGGCGGCCAGAACGAAGAGGGACTCGACGCCACGAATGAACTCTCTTATATGGCAATGGAAGCCTGTGCACACGTTCGTTTGCCTGCTCCTTCCTTCTCCATTCGTGTATGGCAGGGCGCACCGGATGAGTTCTTGTACAGAGCTTGCGAGCTGGCTCGCCTTGGCATGGGTGTTCCCGCAATGTACAACGATGAAGTCATTATCCCTGCTCTGGTAAACCGTGGTGTTACCCTGCGCGACGCCAGAAATTACTGCATTATTGGCTGTGTTGAGCCGCAGTGCCCGCATAAGACGGAAGGCTGGCATGACGCCGCATTCTTTAACGTTGCGAAGGTGCTCGAGATTACACTCAATAACGGCAAGGCCGGCGGTAAGCAGCTTGGTCCGGTTACCGGCGAAATGACCGGTTGGAAGAGCATAGCCGACTTCTTTGCAGCGTTCAAAAAGCAGATGGAATATTTCGTCCATTACTTGGCGGAAGCCGATAACTGCGTTGATATTGCTCACCGTGAGAGAGCCCCTCTGCCGTTCCTTTCCGCATTGGTAGATGATTGCATCGGCCGCGGCAAATCCTTGCAGGAGGGCGGAGCGATTTACAACTTTACCGGCCCTCAGGCATTCGGTGTGGCGGACACCGGCGACTCTGTATATGCCATCCAGAAGCATGTGTTCGAAGAAAAAAGCGTTACAATGGAACAGCTCAAAGAAGCTCTTGATGCGAACTTTGGCTACCCAGTGAATGCTTCCCGCGCAGCCGCTCCCTCTGGCAACGCCAGTCAGGATACAGAGCTTAAGGTATACGAAGCAGTGAAAAAGATTTTGGGGAATGCCAGCACGATTAATCTGGCAGATATTCAAAAGAAGATCTCTGCCATGGATTTCTCCGAAACCACCGGTGACCCCGGCAAATACGACCATCTTCGTCGTATGCTGGATGCTACCCCCAGCTTTGGTAATGACGATGATAACGTGGATATGATTGCCCGCAAGTGCGCACAGATTTACTGCTTTGAAGTAGAGAAGTACCGCAACCCCCGCGGTGGTCAGTTCCAGGCTGGTGTTTACCCCGTATCTGCCAACGTGCTCTTCGGTAAGGATGTTGCTGCCCTGCCCGATGGCAGATTGGCAAAACAGCCTTTGGCAGACGGTGTATCTCCCCGCTCGGGCAAAGACAACAAGGGGCCAACAGCCGCTGCGAATTCCGTTGCCAAGCTCGACCACTTTGTGGCTTCGAACGGTACACTGTATAACCAAAAGTTCCTGCCCTCCGCTGTTGCGGGAGATAACGGTCTGAAGAACTTTGCAGCCGTAGTCAGAAGCTATTTTGACCATAAGGGAATGCACGTTCAGTTCAACGTTATTGATAAAGAAACACTGCTTGCCGCCCAAAAAGACCCCGATTCTTACAGGGACCTTGTTGTTCGTGTGGCAGGGTACAGCGCACATTTTGTTGTTCTGGCAAAAGAAGTGCAGGACGACATCATCAACCGCACGGCGCATACATTCTAATCGGCAGGCAGTCGGGTGAAACCCATGAAGCGCTGCGCGGGAAAGCATCACTCAAATGAAATGAAAACCAAGGGAGTTGTGAGAATGCCTTCACCAATCGATTATAGCGCCACCGGTACCGTGTTCAATATGCAGCGATACTCCATCCATGACGGACCGGGGATTCGTACAATCGTATTCTTAAAAGGCTGCCCGCTGTCTTGCCTTTGGTGCTGCAATCCTGAATCACAGAACCCAAAGCCGGAGGTAATGTACCAGGCCTCACTTTGTATTCACTGCGGTAAATGTATTAAGGCTTGTAAGTTTGGAGCAATAGACCCCGAAAATACAGGGCTAGTAAACCACACAAAATGCGTTGCCTGCGGGGAATGCGTAAATGTGTGCCCGACCGGTGCGCTGACCATGAAAGGCCAGCGCCTGACCGTGGAGCAGGTAATACAGGAGCTAAAGCGCGATGAAACCAATTATCGCAGGTCTGGCGGCGGAATTACACTGTCTGGCGGGGAACCCTTGCTGCAGAGCGGTTTTGCAGTTGAACTGCTGAAGGCTTGCCACGCAAAAGGGTGGAATACAGCTATTGAAACTACTGCATATGCTTCTGCCGAAGCAATTGAAACCGTATTTCCTTTTATCGATTTAGCTCTGCTTGATATTAAATCGCTAAATAATGAGATACATAAAAAGGTTACCGGAGTCTCAAATGAAATTATTTTAAAGAATGCAAAGCGGATTTCAGAGCTGACGGAGACCGTGGTGAGGGTGCCTACCATACCAGGAGTAAATGCAAGCCCAGAAGGGATTAAGGCTATATGCGAATTTGTACTCACACTGCATCAGGTAAAAACCATCCATTTGCTGCCCTACCATACGTATGGAGAAAATAAATATGAGCTACTGGGCAGAGAGTACCAAATGGAGGAGAAATTGTCGCTGTCAGAAGAAGAGGTTGCGCATTTGAAAAAGATTGTAGAGAGCTACGGTTTAAACTGTGTTATCGGTGGATAGCAAATTTAAGAGAAACGGAGGATAGACAATGGATCAGCAATTAATTGAGAAAGTGATTAATCAGGTCGCTGAGGAGCTTAAGCAAAAGCCAGAGGAAGCTTCGAAAGCCTCCACTCCTGCCTGCTGTGAGGCTTTGGGGGTGACGGAGTTTGTTGGTACTGCAATCGGCGATACGATTGGTCTTGTAATTGCAAGTGTAGACCCAATGCTGGTTGAAAAACTGAACTTGGGCAAATACCGTTCTATCGGAATTATTGGCGGAAGAGTGGGCGCAGGCCCGCAGATTATGGCCGTTGATGATGCCGTAAAGGCAACCAATACGGAGGTTATCTCCATTGAGCTTGCCAGAGATACCAAAGGTGGGGCAGGCCACGGCAGTTTAATTTACATTGGTGCAGATGATGTTTCAGACGCAAGAAGAGCGGTAGAAATTGCACTTGCCAGCCTCGATAAGTACTTTGGCGATGTGTATGGCAATGAAGCCGGCCACTTAGAGTTCCAGTACACAGCAAGAGCAAGCTACTGCCTCGAAAAAGCATTCGGCACTCCTCTTGGCAGAGCGTTTGGTATGGTGTGCGCCGGCCCTGCGGCAATTGCCACAGTTCTAGCCGATGTTGCCGTAAAAGCCGCTAATGTAGAGATCGTAAGCTACAGCTCACCCTCTCATGGCACCAGCTATTCAAACGAAGTAATTCTCACCTTCACCGGCGATTCCGGCGCTGTGCGTCAGGCAGTTCGTTCGGCAATTGAGGTGGGAAAAAAGCTGTTGGGCGCGTTGGGCAGTGAAGCAAAATCGAGCACACAGCCGTACATTTAAAGTAAGCGCCGGCAAAAAAGCCGGATGATAACAAAGGAGGATCCATATGAATTCAGATGCATTGGGCATGATTGAAACCAAAGGCCTAGTAGGAGCGATTGAAGCCGCCGATGCTATGGTAAAGGCAGCAAACGTTTCTTTGGTTGGGTACGAAAAAATCGGTTCCGGTTTGGTAACCGTAATGGTTCGTGGCGATGTTGGTGCAGTAAAAGCAGCAACAGATGCCGGAGCCGCCGCCGCCAGACAGGTTGGCGAGGTTGTTTCTATCCATGTCATTCCCCGCCCACACTCCGACACAGAAAAGATTATTCCCACAGCAGCTTCCAAGTAATAGCGAGTTAAAAGCCACGGCAGGTGCGGGTAGAATTTACCCCTACTTCATTTTACCCGCACCCATTGCCGGGCGTTAAATTCATGTAACATTTGATTGCGGAAAGGGGTTGTAATCTTTGCTGGATCATGAGCTGCTCAAGCAAATGGTATTAAAGGTAATCCAGCAGTTGGGAGAAGAAAACCTTCTTCCGCCTTTGCGACAGAAAGCCTGTTACCTTATTTTACCGGAACGCTGGCAAGACGATTATTTCGTAAGGCTGGGCGCCCTTTCGGTTCCCCATGATTATCAGGCAGTATTTGTATTGCCCAAAGCACTTTTTAACGATTACTACCTACAAAAGCTAAAAGAACTTTTCCCCGCTTGCTTGGTAATAGAGCAGGAGCATGCACTAAAAGAGCAAAGGGAAGAATCGTTCACGATATACCCTTTCCCCAGCAGGGAATTAATGGCCAAAACCGCACTTTGCATTGAGGATTCCTTTGAAACGAGGTGGGTAGGCCAATGTTTTTCGCAAGGGAAAAAGGTAGTAATGCTACAAAGCGGTATGGAGCCGCTTAGCGGAAAAGAACCCAAAGCTTACCGAATGAAAATAGAACATTATATCCGAACATTATCGGAATTTGGAATAGAACTCAATCAATCATTTATCTTAAACGAGCAACCAAAAGCAACGCCAGAACAGGCAATTACAAAACAGCAGAAAAAAAGAGTTATTACAGAAGCCGACCTCATCACCTGCCAAAAGGAAGGTAGGCTAACCTTGCAGGAGGGCGACATTATTACCCTATTGGCTAAGGAAAAAGCCAATGAATTGGGGATTCAGATTCACCGGGTGTAAGCCATAAAGAACAGGAAACGAGGTGGCCAAATGAACGACGCATTGGGTCTGGTTGAAATCAAAGGTCTTGCCGCGGCAATTGCCGTAGCTGATGCAATGGTAAAAACCGCAAATGTGGGTCTCATCGGCATAGAAAAAGCAAAGGGCTTTGGTTGGATAACAATTAAAATAACCGGTGATGTAGGTGCCGTTACTGCCTCCGTGCAAACAGGCAGGGCTGTGGCAGAGCAAAACGGCCAGCTCGTGTCTTTTAAAGTAATTCCTAGACCAGCGAAGAGCATTGGAGAGGTATTCTGTAAAACTACGCAGGAGCCGCCTCCTGAAGACCCGGAACCGGCTTCGTCGTTACCAGAGTTGCCAGAACCAGATTCACAATCAGAACCCATGGTAAACACGGATGAGCCGGAGAGTATTGCTATGCAGGAAATACCAGAATCAGCAGTAGAGGAAAAGGCTTACTTGCAGCAAAAGCTTGTCATACAAAACGAAGCTACATTAGAGGCTGCATTAATAGAACGAGAGCAGAACCAAATCCCAGTAGATAATCAGGTAATAGAGCCTGTTATGGAGGTCGATGCTCTGCATTCCGAAAGCGAAGCGAAAGAGGAATTGCAGATACAGGCAGAGGAGCAAAAAGAATCTGCTACGGAACAAGAAGCCGCAAAGCCCGCTAAAAAGGGTAGACCGGCAAAGTCACCGGGGCGTCCTCCCAAAAACAAGAAAAAACAAGGGGATTCCGAAATTGCACGTCCAGAGGAGGGGAGTAGATGAATACACAGCAGATTGAAGCCTTAGTCAGCCAAATATATCAGGAGCACCTAAGTGAGCAAACGCTGAAAAGCGGTGTCTTTTGCTCGGTGGATGATGCAGTTGCTGTTGCTTATAGTGCATATCAGCAGTATTCTCTGCTCACATTGAATCAGCGCCAGCAAGTTATTGATGCAATCAAAGTGGATTTATTTCCACTTGTTGAGAGGCTGGCTCAAATGACAGTTGAAGAAACCGGAATGGGAATCGCAGAGGATAAGAAAAAGAAGCTCCTTCTTGTCCTTGAAAAAACCCCGGGAACGGAAGATTTGATTACAGAGGTAAAAACCGGAGACTGCGGTATGACGCTGTATGAGCTATCTTCTTATGGTGTGGCATGTGCGGTACAGCCCTGTACCAATCCCTGCGAAACGCTAATTTGCAACACCATTGGTCTTCTCGCAGCTGGTAATGCAGTCATTCATGTTCCGCACCCAAGGTCGTTGCTTGTATCTCAATATGTAACGGAGCGGATTAGCCAAACAATCAGCCGAACCTGTGGAATTGATAATTTGGTTTCAACCCTCACAGAAACCTCGATGGCGGTCACTCGTGAACTAATGAATCACCCGGATATTCCCTTGGTAATTGCTACGGGAGGAGCAGGAATGCTACGGCAGGCAATGGCCTGTGGGAAAAAGGTGATTGGAGCTGGCCCTGCTAACCCAGTAGCCATTATTGATGAAACAGCAAATTTAAAAAATACAGCGCGAGATCTTGTTTTTAGCTGCTCATTTGATAACAACCTAACGTGTATCACAGAAAAAAGCATTGTGATTGTAGATTCAGTCGCGGATGAGTTTCTGTGTGAATTGCAAAAGCAGCATGCCTGCTGTGTTCAAGATGAGCAAAAAATGCTACAGCTAACGCTGGCTGCTATAACACCAGAGATGGCACCGAATAAAGCCTTGGAGGGCAAAAGTGCAGCTGAGATTCTTTCTGCCGCGGGGATGCAATGTGATAAAACCGTGAAGCTGATTGTGGTAGATACGGCTCGTCAGCATCCGTTTGTAACAGAAGAGCTGCGCATGCCACTCGTTCCACTGGTGCGTGCTAAGGATTTTGAGCAGGCCGTTGAGTTCGCCTGCGAAATTGAACAAGGGATGCGCCATACGGCAACCATTCATTCTCAGATGATAGAACGACTAAATTACGCTGCTCAAAAACTGCAAACAGCGGTGTTTGTGAAAAACAGCTCTGCGCTTGCTGGCATTGGGTTTGATGGCGAAGGCGATACTAGTTTTACCATTGCAACTGCAACCGGAGAAGGTACAACTACGGCCCGGCATTTCTGCCGAAGAAGAAGATGTACACTAGCCAACGCATTTACGATTCGCTGATAGAACAGGAGGAACACCTTTGCACAGCATCTACTTAAAAACGAAGATACATAGCGGAATCGGTTCTTTACAGGTTCTATCGAAGTATAAAGACCAGAAGATATTTTTAGTTTGCGATAATTTCTTGCTCAAAAATGGGGGCGTCCGTCAACTTTTAGAGGTAATAGATTCTACCTGCGATGTGAAAATATTTCATCAGGTTGTACCAGACCCACCTTTAGACACAGTGGCAAAAGCGTTGGCACAATTCCAGCACTTTGCTCCGCAGGTGATGATTGCCTTAGGTGGTGGCTCTGCCATTGATACCGCTAAGGGCGTTCTGTATTTTTCTAGACAAATGTCCGGCAGTTCTCACGTAAAGCTCATTGCAGTACCTACTACAAGCGGAACAGGGTCTGAGGTTACCTCTGTTACAGTGCTTACCGATACGCATTCGAAAATAAAGCACATGGTAGTAGAGGAAAGCATAATGCCGGATGAGGCAATTTTAGATGCTCGCTTGGTGCTCTCCGTGCCGCCCCAAATTACTGCTAACACCGGCATGGATGTATTCACTCATGCACTGGAGGCCTATGTGGCAACAGGTTCCAATCCTTTTTCGGATGCAATGGCTGAAAAAGCCGTAGAATTTGTACGCTCTTCTCTCTTTACTTGTTACAGCAAAGGGGATGATTTGCAGGCAAGAGGGCAAATGCACGAAGCTTCAACTTTTGCCGGTATTGCATTCGATAAAGCGGGTTTGGGTCTTTCGCATAGCATTGCACATCAATTGGGCGGCATTTTTCATATTCCTCACGGTTTAGCCAATGCGATAGTTTTAAAGGATGTGGTGCTGCACAACAGCAAAGATCTGAAGGTTCGCAGCAAATATGCAAAGCTTGCTTGTCACACTGGTATTTCATCCGCAAATAAAAATGAAGAAGAGGCAGTTTGGGACTTGGTTCGTTGTATCGAACACTTCAAATTCCAAATGAAAATGCCGGGAACTGTTCGAGATTGTGGTATTTCTCGAAGAGATTATAACGAGGCAATGCCTACTCTGGCAATCAACGCATTAAAAGATTGGTGTATGACGTCAAATCCGACAAGAATCGAGCCGGAAGATATAGCAAAATTATTAAATTCGATATATTAGTCTTTCCTTATTAAACAAGGGTATATATAATGAAGCTGTGACTTCAATTACTATATTCTTGAAGGAAGGGATGTTACCTATGGAAATGACAGAGAAACCAAAATTTCAACCCGGCTTCCAAACGATTGCTGAAGAAGATGGCTCCATGAGCAATTTCAGTATCGCACGTCTCTTTGGCATCAAGGTTTTAGAAAATATTCAAGATAAAATAGCAAAAGCAACAGGTCTTGCGTTTGTAACGGTAGATTATCGGGGTGAGCCCATTACAGAAATGACTTCGTTTACACCTTTTTGTCGGCAGGTTCGCAAAGAGGAAAGTGCCAAGAGAATCTGTATGTCTTCAGATGCGTTCGGGGCGATACAGGCAGCAGTTACGCAGAAAACCTATGTCTATTTTTGCCCTTGCGGACTTATTGAAATTGCTATTCCTATTATTGTACGAGGACATTATCTCGGTGGTTTTATTGGCGGGCAAATTCGCTGTGAGGATGCCCCAAAGGACATTTGCCGGTTAGAAAATGTACTCCACCACGACCGCAACCACAGAGAAGACCCCAAAATGGATGCGTTGTTTGATTCTATTGCAATTTATCCATACGAAAAGTTTTTTCACATTGCAAACTTAGTTTCTTTGATTGTAAATCAGCTTGCGGAAAAGGAACTATCTCGATTGGTCCTAAAGGAAGATCTCGATAAAGAACTGGAGGCACTTAACGAGCAGAAAAAAGAGAAAGAAGCCGAGCTCGCTGCCCTTAAAACGCAGATGAATCCGTATTTTCTGTTCAAGAGCCTGAATGCAATTTCGAATCTATCTGTGATAGAGGATGCTCCCCGTACCAACCGAGCGATTAATTTGTTCGCAGAATTTATGAAGTTTAATTTTTCTGAGACTAGGGATAACGTTTTCGTAAGTGAAGAAATAGAAAATCTGGAGCGCTATTTAAACATTCAAAAAGAGCGTATGGGTGACCAGCTGCAATATGTTCTTGACATTGCGGAAGATTTAAACATGCAGAAAATCCCGAGCCGCATATTGTTGCCTTTTGTGGAGCGAGCTGTATTTTATGGTATAGGCCAAAAGAGGGAACCTGGTATACTACGCATTACTGCACAGTACCAAGGGGATGATGTTGTATTCAAAATGGAGGATGACGGTCCGGGCTTTAGCGACAGAAAAATCGCTCAGCTGTTTAAGCAGTATAAAGGTTCCTATGAAGGATCTTCCATTGAAGCAAGTATCGCTTTTTCCCGCCAGCGGCTGATAAGTTCCTTTGGCAGTGAATATGACGCAGTGATAAAGAGCATAGACGGAGTTGGCACTACCAGTATAGTTCGTTATCCGAAAAACTTTGATGAAAAGGCTAATTGATATGTATAAGATATTGATAGCAGATGATGAACAGCTCATGCGGGATGCTTTACAGATAATGATTGAAAAGGTGCCCGGATTTGAGGTCGCGTTTTCCGTAGGCAATGGGGAAGACGCCGTAGAGCTGTGCCGTAAGGAAAGGCCGGACATAGTTTTTATGGATATCATGATGCCCGGTATGTCTGGTATTGAGGCTAGCAAACGAATCTATGCCAATAACCCTGAAATCACAATATACATATTGTCTTCGTATAACCATTTTGATTTTGCAATAGAAGCATTGCGTGCAAAAGTGAAAGAGTACATATCGAAACCGGTATCCTGCGGGACAATTCGTACTTTACTCGAAAAATTCAGTCATCATGCACAACCTGAGCTAATCTGCTGGAATATGACCTTGAAGGTCCTAAAAGAAAAAGACTTTAAGCAAATGTATTATCAGGTTCCCGAAATCGTTCAGGAGCTGTTTCGCACCTGCGGCGTAAACCGCGAGCAGGTAACTACCGCCGCCGAACAGCTTGGCCAAAATATACTGAATCATTTGGGGCACATTTCTACTCGGTCGGTTGATTGTGCAGAGCTATTTCCGCTCAGCGAAGCGTTTCTTGCATCTCCCGCAGGAATGGAAATTTGGCTCTTCCGAGTTATGGATTATGTTTTGCAGCAAGAAAGCATTCGCAAGTATGAGCTGCTGCAAAATGTATTTGCGTATATGAATGCACACATTCAGGAGGAAATTGGCCTAACACAGATTATTGAAAACTGTGCAGTCAGCCAAGGGTACCTTAGCCGCATCTTCAAAAATTGCCTGAATGTAAGTGTGATGGAATACTTGCATTTAAGGAAATTGATGCTCGCAAAAGAGCTCTTTCAATACACAGACTTGAGCATTGCAGACGTTGCATTTCGGTTAGGTTATAACGAAAGCGGCTATTTTAGCAAGGTATTTAAAAAATACGAGAATAAAACGGTGTATCAATACAAGAAAGCCGCTGGAGTAACCTCCGAGCGGTAGCTCTCAAGGGCAGGTGAAAACGATGAGTGATTATCTGGTGACTTCTGAATCCGTTACCGAGGGGCACCCCGATAAGGTGTGCGATCAAATATCGGACGCGATTTTGGATGCTTACCTAACCAAAGATCCGCATGCCAGAGTCGCGGTAGAAACAATGGTATCTCCCGGCGTAGTGATGATTGCCGGAGAAGTTACCTCTTGTGAAAAAGTCAATGCGGAAGATGTAGCCCGCAGAGTTTTACAAAACGTAGGCTATACGGAAGTGAAAAAAGGGATGGATTACCGTACCTGTATGGTGCTTACCAATTTAAATACTCAGTCTACGGATATTGCGAGAGGGGTAGACGGCGAAAACCAGCCGGTTGGCTCTGGCAGCTGCCTTGGAGCAGGTGATCAGGGTATTATGTATGGCTACGCGTGTAACGAAACGCCTTCCTACATGCCCCTCACCGCAGAGCTGGCACATAAACTGACCAAACGGCTGGCAGAGGTACGACACCAGGAGCTTTTACCGTGGCTGTATCCAGATGGAAAATCTCAAGTCACCATACGGTATTCTCAGAGTGGAAAGCCGCTTGAAATTACCAGCATTGTTGTTTCTGCACAGCACGATGAGGCAATTGGGTACGAGTACCTGCAAGACGCCATTTTAAATGAAGTGATACACGGCGTGATTGATTCCAACCTCCTTAGTTATCATACGAAAATACATATTAACCCTACGGGGCGTTTTGTTACGGGTGGCCCGGCGGCCGATGTGGGCCTTACCGGCAGAAAAATTATGGTAGATACCTACGGCGGTACAGGGCGACACGGCGGCGGTGCTTTCTCAGGCAAAGACCCAACAAAGGTAGACCGTTCTGCGGCGTACATGGCTCGTTATGTGGCTAAGAACATTGTGGCGGCGGGCTTAGCGGAGCGCTGCGAGGTCTCTTTGGCTTATGCCATTGGCTTGCCTGAGCCGGAGGCGGTAACGGTGAATCCCTTTGGTACACAGCGTATTTCCCTGGATGACCTGAACCAAATTGTAAATGAGGTATTTTCGTTTTCCGTCTCCAGCATTTTAGAACAACTAGAGCTTTGTAAGCCTCAATTTTTAAAGACAGCGGTGTATGGACATTTTGGTCGGGAAAATCAAGGCTTCCGGTGGGAAGAAACCGATAAAAAGGAAGCCTTGCAAAGTAAAGCGGTGAATTGTATTCGCAGTATGTTTCGTTAGTCAAAAAGGAAGGGTTGAGAGGAATGGATTTATTTGCATTGGCGGCGGCTTTTGGCGGGGGAGTTTTGGGTGCGATTTTGGGAGCACTACCGGTATTCATTTTAACAGGTGTGTTTGCAGTAGTAGGCGGCTTGATGGGTATGGCGGGAATCGCCGAGTTATCCGTTGGCAGTATCACATTCGGTTCTATGCTGGGGCCGCATATTGCGTTTGCCGGTGGTGTTGCTGCTGCGGCCTTTGCGGGTAAAAAGAAGCTTATTCCCAATGGAGCAGATATTTTATATTCTCTGAATGGCACCGGCAGCTCCGCAGTAATATGTGTAGGCGGAATGTTTGGTGTAATGGGGTATCTTATGAAGTTCCTCTATGGGGATATTCTTCACCTGAAAACAGATTTACCTGCTATTACGGTGATTACACTTGCCATTATTACACGCTTGGTGTTTGGTAGCACCGGGTTATTTGGCAAATATGAAGGGGAAGAAAAAAGAGCATGGGTACCCACGGGCAACCCGCTGGTATATAACATTCTGCTCGGGTTAGGGGTTGGTGTAGCTGTGAGCGGCGTAGCAGTATCGCTCTTGTCTTCGGGTGCCCCCAAAGAGGCGATGGCAATGTTCCCAATTGCCTGCTTTGGCTTGAGTGCGGTTAGCCTTATTTTTGTGCAAACGGGTTTTGCCGCTCCCGCAACTCATCACATTACATTGCCGGCGGCATCCGCAGCGGTAATGACCGGTAATGTGTGGGTTGGTGTTATCGTGGCAATTTTCTGCACCGTATTGGGAGATACACTGGCAAAAACCTTCAATAGCCACTGCGATACCCATATCGACCCACCCGCATTTACCATTTTTGTCAGCATGTTTCTTGTCAACGGGTTCTTTGCATAATCAATCCGTTTTGGAATAAAACCTTATTTTTAGGAGGAATGCAATATGTCAAGCGAAGCATTGGGTATGATTGAAACAAAAGGACTTGTTGGAGCGATTGAAGCTGCCGATGCCATGGTAAAAGCAGCGAATGTTGTGTTAATTGGTTATGAGAAAATTGGCTCTGGGTTAGTAACCGTTATGGTACGCGGAGATGTCGGCGCGGTAAAGGCATCCGTAGATGCTGGTGTAGCGGCGGCAACCGCTGTGGGCGAGGTAGTTTCTCGCCATGTGATTCCGAGGCCACATTCCGACACAGAGAAGATATTGCCGTAACCTACGGCAAGGATGAAACGGCCCGACCGCACCTTAGCGGCGGGCCGAAATCGAAAGCAGGGAGGTGTGCAAGGGTTGAAGCACACAGATCAAACGGTAGAAACCATTGCAAAGCTGGTTGTGGAGCGGCTGCATGAAATGCAAGCCTATATGGTTCCGGTTGGAGTATCGAACCGCCACATTCATGTTAGCCAGGCAGATTTAGAAATATTATATGGCTCCGGTTATCGGCTAACCCCCATCAAAGACCTTGGTCAGCCCGGCCAATTTGCCGCCAAAGAGACGGTTACTATTCGCGGGCCAAAAGGTAGCTTTGAAAATGTTCGCATTCTGGGTCCGGTTCGCAATAACAGTCAGGTGGAAATTTCTCTTTCAGACAGTTTTCGTTTAGGAGTAAAAGCGCCTATTCGAGAATCTGGTCAGCTGGAAAATACGCCCGGCTTACAAATTTGCGGCCCCGCTGGAACGCTTGAGTTGCCCTGTGGCGCTATTGTAGCACTACGCCATATTCATGCTACGCCAGAAATTGCAGAGCGCATGGGAATTTGTGATAAAGAAATTGTAGAGGTAGAAACCTGCGGCGAAAGGCGCTGTATATTGGGAAATGTGTTGGTTCGTGTTTCAAATCAATACGCTCTGGAAATACATCTGGATACCGACGAAGCAAATGCATGTGGACTTAAGAATAACGATTATGTACTCGTTCGCAAATGCCGCTAATTAGAAAATAATGTTGGTTTATTAGAAACGTAAGGGTTTTCAATAAATTCAATTTCTGTTATTTAAGGAGCTGAAAGCTATGACATTAGATGATAAATTGATTGAACAGGTTACCCGTTTGGTAATGGAAGAAATGAAGAGCAGCACCGCTGAGGAAAGCGAATCGAATAGCACCTGCGGTAACTGTGGAATTTTTGATTCCATGGATGACGCGGTAAAGGCCAGTGAAGAAGCGCAAAGAAAGTATTTGTTTTCTTCCATGGAGGATCGCCAGAAATATGTTGACACCATCCGGAAAACGGTACTGGCTCCAGAGATGCTCGAGAAGCTTTCTCGCATGGCGGTGGAAGAAACCGGAATGGGTAACTATGAACATAAGCTCATTAAAAATCGTGTAGCGGCAGAAAAATCTCCCGGTACGGAGGATCTAATCACCGAGGCGCTTACCGGAGATAAGGGACTAACTCTCGTAGAATACTGCCCCTTTGGCGTGATTGGTGCGGTTACACCTGCAACGAACCCGACAGAAACCATTATTTGCAATTCGATTGCAATGCTTGCCGGAGGGAATACCGTCGTATTCAGCCCTCACCCAAGGGCGAAAAATGTGACCCATGTGCTGGTAACCGCTTTAAATCAGGCACTGCAAGAGGTAGGCGCTCCTGCAAATCTAATTGTAACAGTACGCGAACCCTCTGTTGAGAATACCAATCAAATGATACAGCATCCTAAGGTTCGGGTTTTAGTTGCGACGGGAGGCCCTGGTATCGTGAAGATGGTAATGTCTACCGGTAAGAAGGCAATTGGTGCGGGCGCGGGCAACCCCCCTGTGGTTGTAGATGAAACTGCGGATGCAGATAAAGCCGCAAAAGACATCATGAATGGTTGTAGCTTTGATAATAACCTCCCTTGCATTGCTGAAAAAGAGGTCATCGTAGTTGATAGTATTGCAGACAGCCTGATTTGGCACATGAAAAATGCCGGTGCTTGCGAAATTAAGGAAGAAAGCACCATTAACCGTTTGCTGCAAATGGTTACGAATGATAAGGGTGGCCCTAAGGTAGAGTTTGTAGGAAAGAGTGCCCCATACATTTTAAATAAGCTTGGTATTAACGGTTGTGAGAATGTACGCGTAATTATTATGGAAACAAAGAAAGATCATCCCTTTGTCATGGAAGAATTAATGATGCCGATTCTCCCCATTGTTCGGGCGGCAGATGTGGATGAGGCAATCGAAATTGCATTGGTAGCGGAGAGAGGCAATCGCCATACAGCGATCATGCATTCCAAGAATGTAGATAAGCTTACTAAGATGGCAAAGCTGCTGCAAACCACTATCTTTGTAAAAAATGCACCGTCCTATGCAGGAATAGGAGTTGGCGGAGAAGGCTGTACGACCTTTACCATAGCCGGGCCAACAGGAGAGGGGTTAACCACTGCCCGCTCCTTCTGCAGAAAGCGCCGTTGTGTTATGTCGGACGCACTGCACATCCGCTAAGGAGCATTTCAGAAACGGAGGCGGCAGAGTTGTTGGAATTAGAACGAATCAATGAATATATTTCACAGGTAGAACGCTCAGAAAAAGAAACCTTTGAGCCATGCTCCGGTAAGCTGAAGGTTGGGCTGGATCTTGGTACGGCGTATATTGTACTGGTTGTGCTGGATGCCGAAAATCACCCGGTTGCCTGTGAAAAACAGGCGGCTAGTGTACTGCGTGACGGTGTTGTTGTAGATTACGTTGGTGCTTGCCGTATTGTACGGGAGCTCAAAGAAAAATTAGAGGAGCGGCTTGGCAGGCAGCTAGAGGAATGTGCAATTGCTATGCCAGCTGGAACCGACAGCAGCCTGAAAACACATATTTATGTAGCCGAGAGTGCGGGGATGCAGGTCATCCATGTTCTTGACGAACCCACCGCCGCCAATACCATTTACTGTGTATCAGAGGGTGTGGTGGTAGACATTGGCGGAGGAACTACGGGTCTTGCCATTCTAAAAGACGGTAAGGTGGTTCAAATTGAAGATGAACCAACCGGCGGCACCCACGTAACGCTCGTATTGGCGGGGAGTTATCAAATCCCCATTGCAGAGGCAGAGGCGATTAAGCTCGATTCCTCCCGGCACACAGAAATCTTTCCGGTTGTGAAAGCGGTTATTGAGAAAATGGCGACTATTGTAAAGAAATACGTTAGTAAAGACTCCGTGAGTGCTATTTATCTCTGTGGAGGAACCTGCTGTTTGGCGGGTATTGAATCCATATTTGAAAAAGAGACCGGTATTCCTACTTATAAGCCGGCAAATCCATTTTTGGTTACGCCAACGGGAATCGCGATGAATTGTATACAAAAATAACCCCCTCTATGGGAGTGGGAGGAGCTTTTTATGCTGGTAGGGAAAGTGATCGGAAACATATGGTCAACACGTAAGGAAGAAAGCCTGCGAGGACTTAAATTCTTAGTTGTTTGCCCACTCAATTTACTGGAGGGAGAGAAGCCTGGTACCCCCATCGTAGCGGTTGATAGTATTGGAGCGGGAATTGGTGAAACGGTATTAATCGTTAGTGGCAGCTCCGCACGCACTGCACTGGGGCGTTCTGATATTCCGGTAGATGCAACAGTGGTTGGCATTATCGACGATAAAGAAATTAATACGAATGTGCTCTAGCGAATATATTATTTCTACTTTTTCCAAGTAAAAGCATGTTCATGCGAATTCAAATAGCGACCGGTAGTAATGGCCGTTTAGGATGGTGACGGTATGGATTTCATAGAAGCGGTGAAAGCCGCAGGTGTTGTTGGGGCAGGGGGAGCCGGATTCCCCACCCATGTAAAGTTGGCGGCAAAAGCAGAGTGCTTTATTGTAAATGGAGCGGAATGCGAGCCGCTCATTGAAACCGACAAGTATTTTATGCGTACTTTCCCAATTCAAATCGTTGAGGCAATCAATGCGGTAGCTTCACATATTGGTGCCAAAAGGGCTGTTATTGCACTAAAGAAGAAATATAGCAGGGAGATTGCTGCTCTAAAAAAGGCAATTGCTGAATCAGGCGAACAAATTGAACTGTTTGAAATGCCATCCTTTTATCCCGCAGGGGATGAACAGGTGTTAGTTCAGCAGGTGTGCGGTTGTTCAGTGCCGGAGCGTGGAATTCCGCTTGATGTTGGAGTGGTGGTAGACAATGTAGGCACTTTGCTCAGTGTTTATGATGCTATGCAAGGGATTCCCGTAACAGAGAAGTACCTGTCCATTGTTGGCGAGGTTGAGCGCCCTGTGATGCGTAAGGTTCCAATCGGGACGCCGGTACGGGAATGCATAGCTAGCGCTAAGCCGAAGCTTTCCGAATATGGTGTCGTTGTTGGCGGCCCTATGATGGGTAAGGTGGTACTAGACTCCTCAGAAATAGATCGACTTTCCATCACAAAGACCACCGGCAACCTTATCGTTTTGCCTAAGAATCATTATCTCGTAAGAAGAGCAGTGTTACCACTCACACGGATTAAGCTGCAGGCCAAAAGCGCCTGTGTGCAGTGCCAAATGTGTACCAGCTTGTGTCCACGCTATTTAATCGGGCATCAAATTCAGCCACACCTTTTAATGCGTAATTTGTTTCGGGAGGAACTTATCTCTGATGCTAACGAGTACCAAAAGGTGTTCGGTATGGCTGCTAATTGCTGTGACTGCGGTTTGTGCGAAATGTTCTCATGCCCCATGGGGTTATCACCCCGAAAGGTGAATTCTTACCTAAAGGGCAGGCTGCGTGAGCAGGGAATACAGGTTCCGCGCAATCTTTCCCCAACAGTGAGAGAAGCCTCTTTGTATGGGAAGGTACCGACTGAGCGTTTGGTGGCTCGTCTTGGGCTTTCCGACTATTATCATCAGCACGCTGGGGATGACTGTACCGAGTTGTTCCCACAGCAGGTGTATATTTCATTCCGGCAGCACATTGGTAAGCCTGCTTTGCCTGTGGTAAAGGCAGGTGATACCGTGCAAAAAGGCGATTTGCTGGCAGCGGTTGCTGAAGGGCTTTCTGCCAACATTCACTCCAGTTTGGATGGCATCGTGACAGAGATAAATGCAGACGGCGCAGTGATTCGCCGCAGTAGGGAGGCTTAAGAACAATGAGAGAAGCAGTTGGTGTAATTGAGCTTTCCAGTATTGCACGCGGAATCGATGTTAGCGATCAAATGCTCAAAGTGAGTAACGCGCAGTTAGTGAAGGCCTCCACCGTTTGCCCCGGCAAATATATTGTGATTATTGGCGGCAGTACAAGCGACGTTGAGACCTCTATGAAAAGGGGCAAGCAGGCTGCGGGGGAGTATTATGTGGATAGCCTGCTGATTCCCAATATACACTCCCAATTAATTCCGGCAATCGGCTTGACAAACCCAGTAAATTCGTTAAAAGCGATTGGGGTAATGGAGTTTTACTCTGTAACTTCTGGTATTTGTGCGGCAGATATTGCCGCGAAAGCTGCCAATATTACTCTAATCGAAGTGAAAATCGGGTATGCCATTGGTGGAAAGGGGGTCGTGCTTTTTACGGGAGATGTAGAGGCTGTAAAAACTGCGGTTGCAGCGGCAATTGCAGAAACGGAGCTACTTCTCTCCACTACGGTGATTGCCAGACCCTCCGAAAAGATACTTCAAACCTTGCTATAAATTCATTTTAAGTAAAAGACAAGGGTGCCTAAATAAGCACCCTTGTCTTTTTGTAATTGTGAGTAATTATCTATTCCCACCGGAAGAATCGAATGGAGATGCCCGTACAAATCACTGCCAAACAAAGCATTATAATGGTGTGAAAGAGAATCGATTCGGTCGCCAACCCAAGTGAAGAAGATTTTAAAAGCTTAATTCCCTGTGTGAGGGGCAATAAATCTGCCGCTTTTTGCAGGGCTGGCGGCATAACCTCGTAGGGTAAGGTTGCACCTGAAAATAGTAGCATGGGAAAATAGAGAAGACTAGCCGCAACACCGGCAACCTTTGTATTGGGTGCGAGCCCTCCTACGAGAAGACCAATGCTGAAAATAGATAGCATCACAAGCAGATAAGCACCAAAGAATTGCAGCCAAGAGCCTCGAAGTTGATAACCGAAAAACAGTGCACCGGCAATATAGATGAGTACGAGAGAGGCAAAGGAATAAAGAGCGTAAATAACGACCTGCACGGCCAATAATAGTGCCGGGCTCGTTGGGGTTGTTTGGTACCTTTTTAGTATTTTCTTACTGCGGTAGTCAGAGATGACAAGGGGCAGCCCCATCACGCCCCCTGCGCAAATAGCAATGGTAGCTACCGCGCCAAAGGATTGCTCTAAAAAACTATATGGGGCACCATCGAACGCCGGCTTGCTGCCGAATAGTGCTCCTAAAAGAAGAATAACAACTACCGGCATACAAATAGCGAATATAAACATGTCGATTCCTCGCAGAGAAAGCTTGCACTCTGTTATAAAAATAGTTTTAAATGCTTTCAATTCTTATTTCCTCCTCGTCTGTATACCATAAATACGCATCTTCCAATTTTTCGCAGGCGCTTTCTTGCATCGCCTGCTGTACCGTACCGTAAAAGATGGTTTCACCGTGCTTTAAAATCATAATTCTATCGCAAAGGGCTTCTATCTCATCCATAAAATGAGAGGTTAATAAGATAGTCATTCCTCTTTCTTTTAGCTGTGATAAGCTTTTCCATACATCGCGTCTGGCTCTTGCATCTAGCCCGGTGGTTAATTCGTCTAAAAATACGACCTCCGGATCCGGTATTAACGCAAGGGTTATGAATAAACGCTGCTTTAGTCCACCGGAAAGCTCACTTACATAGCTTTTTTGTTTCTCCCATAGACCAAATTCTTTTAGCAGTGGTTTATAATCCAGCGCCTTTTTGTAGAGCGTTGCCGTAACCTCGCATAACTCCGCAACCCGAATTTTTTCTGGGTAATTGGCTTCTTGAAATTGTACTCCCACTTTTTCAAAAAGCTTTTTACGGTCTTGTTGTGGGCTCATGCCTAAAATCGAGATACTTCCCGTATCTGATTTTTTAGTTCCCAATATACATTCTATGGTTGTGCTTTTGCCGGAACCGTTAGCACCAAGCAAGCCAAACACTTCACCTTGCCTAATGGAAATATTCACATTTTTAACGGCATGAATGTGTTCAAAGGATTTGTTTAGGTTTTGAACCTCAATAACAGTTTCCATGTGTTAATACCCTCCTGTATTCTTATTAAAATAAGAATAACACCAGAGAAAACTCTGGTGTTAAAGTGTAGGGCTTGATGGAAACTGTTTTTTCATACGGTAAATATGAGCCAGCATTTCTTCTGCATTATTTTCAGCGTGTTGTAACGAGGTTAACAGCTTATCGCAGGCCGAAACAATGTCTTCATTTTCTTTTGGGGTGTTAATAATATCTCTTATATCTACTTTGGAATCACTCGATAAGGCGTTGAGCATACGCAAAATAGAGGCAAGAGAATAGTTTGCACAGCGCAAGGAGCGTATCATTTTTAAGCGCTGAATATCAGTTTCGGTGTAAACACGGTAGCCATTTTGCCTGCGTTTTACGGTCAGCAGGCCGTTCATTTCCCAGTTTCTTAATGTGTCGATTGATATTTGAAGGAGTTCGGCAGTTTTCTTCCTTGTTAATAGCAGGGGAGCGTTATCTGGCAAATCTGCTTTTAGTATTGCTTGGGTTATTGCAATGGCTTCCTCTGCATTTTTTTGCTCGCTTTTCAGTAGTTGAATCAATTGTTTTGTGAGGGAGATCGCTTGGTCATAATTTTGTGTCGCAACTATTTTTATTAGCTGAACCGCTTGTTTTCGAATCCCGTTTTGCAATACCTCCACTTTTAATGCCATTCTCGCAAAGCGGAATTGCTCTAAGTGCAGCTCGGTATACACGCGGTATCCATTTGCTCTCCGTTCAGGTTTGGTAATTAAATTCAGCTCCTCATACAGGCGTACTGTATTCGGGTGGATTCCAATACTCCGTGCGATTTCAGACGTTTTATAAATTTTCATTTGCTCACCCCATCGCTATTGTACCATAAATAAAAGTCTGGTGTTTTAATGTAGGGTTGTAGATGCTTTGATTTCTAAGTAATGGATAAATCAAGTTATTATTTCCTCTTGAAATTTTAAAACATATGTTCTATAATAATTGGAAAGAACATGTGTTTGGTGGTGGGCTTTTGGAACGAATGATATTACATTCCGATTGTAATAGCTTTTATGCCAGTGTTGAGTGCTTACATCGGCCAGAAATTCGGGAAAAACCGGTGGCGGTTGGCGGCGATGTGGAACAGCGCCACGGAATTATTCTAGCCAAAAACGAACAGGCGAAAAAATATGGCATTAAAACCGGAGAAGCTTTATGGCAGGCACAACAGAAGTGTCCCGATTTAGTAATTGTTCCACCGCGGTTTGAACTGTATAAGCGCTATTCAAGGCTTTGCCACCAGATTTATTTGGATTACAGCAATCAGGTTGAGCCATTCGGCTTGGATGAGTGCTGGCTTGATGTAACCGCTCAGGGAGTAAATGGGGTGCAGCTTGCAGAAGGAATTCGTGGGCGAATTCAAAAGGAGCTTGGAATCACCGTAAGCATTGGCGTTTCTTATAATAAAATCTTTGCAAAGCTGGGGTCAGATTATAAAAAGCCAAATGCCGTTACAGAAATTAACCGTGAGAATTTTAAAGAGATTGTCTGGCCGCTTCCGGTAGGGGATTTATTGTATGTTGGCAGAGCCACGCAGAGAAAGCTGCAATCTTACTGCAAGCATACTATAGGCGACCTAGCCATAACACCGGAAAAAACGCTCAAAGGTTGGTTTGGCAAATGGGGAAGTGTACTGTATGCCTTTGCAAATGGTTTTGACAACACACCCGTAGCCCGCTATGTTGACCATGAAGAGGTAAAAAGTATTGGCAACAGTACCACAACCCCTCGCGACCTTGTAGATAATGAGGACGTAAAGATTATTATGTATGTTTTAGCGGACAGCGTAGCTCGCCGTTTGCGTGAGCATGGCTATAAAGGAAGAACCATCAGCATAAGTGTGCGAGACAATCAGCTGGAAAGCTTTGTACGCCAGCACACAATGAACCACTATACCAACAGCACGGCAGAAATCGCTCAAGAGGGGATGGAGCTGTTTTTAAAGCATTACCATTGGCAACAGCCCATTCGCAGCCTTGGGATTAGCATTTCAGATTTAGTTAGTGACTCTGCACCTTTGCAATTGGATTTATTTGGAGCAGGAAAAGAGCAACTGCGAATGGAACAATTAGATATTGCCATGGATGACCTAAAAAAACGCTTTGGCACAAATGCAGTACATCCCGCTGTATTGCTGCAAGACCCACAATTATCGGGGTTTGACCCAAAGCGTGACCACACGATTCACCCGGTGGGATTTTTTTAATCAAATAAAATATTAGAATATTCAATCAGAGGATAAAAAAGTCCTCGTTGCAAATAGTTGTGCGGTTGCAGAATCTGCAATTATAGTTAATCTTTTGCTTGACCTTGCAGGGAACTCTATTGTATCAACGTAACAATAATAAAAGCAGGAGAGATGTTACTCCTCTCCTGCTTTTTGCGTATCCTTATGGCATTTATCATTTAGCACATTTAAGAATTCGGTTAATTCGGGGGTGCTTAAAGGAATGAATATTTCACTGCCGCCTGTTATCTCAATGTGTGCAAATTTAGCATCTTTATGGATGTAAGCAATATTTTTGAAACTGATTTTAGAAACTGAAATGCTGGATGTTGAAATAATCTCTGAGTCGGACAAACATAGAGTTTTATCAGTTATGAAAAAATTATGTCCGAGCCTATTAATTTTTGCTTCCGCTTGCTTTGTAATAATGTAATTTTCTAATTTGGAATTGATAAATATTACAATAATAAAAATAAATCCATAAATTACAGCAATCTTTATAGGCGAATGAGTGGAGACTAAAATCATGATAAAAAGCGCAGCAAGAAGTGAAGCTGCTATAAGTAGCGTCTTTTTATTCTCTTGCTTAGCCACAAGCAAGCAAAATTCAAGGTAATCACGCTCATCGTAGCTATATTTTAGTTCCATATTTATCGCCTCTTGCCAATATTTTACCATTTTGGTTTTATTTGTCAATCTATATAACAAAACTTAATGACTTGATCTTTAAATAGAAGTTATCTGCAATGGTTATGTGGCACAAAAGGTAAAATTGGCATGGAAGTGGGCGATGATATATTTTGGAGTAATCAATCTTATTAAAAAAGTGTATGAAAAAGATCCCCCGCTAAAAGAATTTAATTCTTAGCGAGGGATTCTTATTCTATGCAAAATTAAGAATATAAATAACAAAAAAACCGCTTAGTTATAAACTAAGCGGTTCGATTGGAGCTGCTAACGCGATTCGAACGCGTGACCTCGTCCTTACCAAGGAAGAACTGAACCCGCATTAACGCTGATAGAATCAAGCTTTTTTAGAAGATTGACCCTTTTTTGACCCTCCACTAAATATTTCGTTCAATTTTAAAGCCGCATCATCCAGCTTATCCTTTTGTATGTGGGTGTAAATTTCGGCTGTCATTTTAATACTGGAATGCCCTAAAAGGTACTGCGCAGTTTTCAAATCAATTCCTGCACGATATAGGGAAGTTGCATATGTGTGGCGGAGCATATGGCTATGAATGTCAAAGTCAACTGCCTTTGTTACATGCGCCCACATTCTGCGATAGGACATTAAAGTCATTTCGCCACCCATCGGAGGAACGATTACATATAACCCTTCTTTTGAAGCCGCGTTTAATATGTCCTCAAGGGGAGGGGGAACAGGGATAGTACGGTGCGCAGCTTTGCTTTTTAATTCATGATTCGGGTCTTGTTGATTTTTGAGGAAAGTAACCGCTCGATTTACCGTGAGCTTTCCGTCTTGTATATCTGTCCACATAAGCCCCAGAGATTCTTCTCTGCGCAGGCCACAAAACAAACCCAACGCAATGAACACTTTCGCCCGCGGATCTGTCACAGAGTCAAGAAGATGTTCCTGCTGCTCCGGAGACAGTGCTTTAACTTTCTTGGCAATGTTGTGAGCTGTAATCTTTATTCCTTTGCAGGGATTGGTTGAAATTAGCCGGTTCATAATAGCTGTTTCAAATATCTGATTCATCGTATTTAGAACTTTACGTTGCAAATCTTCGGAAAAGCCTGAAACTTGATTCATAACGCTCTGAATGTGAACAGGCCTAATTGCTTTTAAAGGTAGAGCTGCAATTTCAGGAGCAATGTGATTATTGTAAGCGTTCAAATAGTTTTTTATTGTGTTCGCTCGCAGATTCATTTTATAGGTTTTTAACCATATTGCGGCCCATTCGCCAACAAGCGTATTATCACCCACTAAAACTCCAGAATCTGCTTCTTTTAATAAAGCACGCACCTTTTCGTTCAGAGCTGGCACGCTAGCAGCATATACATATTTTACTGAGCCATCGGGCAAAGTTACACTTTTTCGATACCGCCCATCTGCTCTTTTTTTTGGCATAAAAATAGCCCTCCTGTTGATTTTTGAGGGCTAAACAGGTATAATTTAACTGTGATTTTATCATACTGTCAGCCCTTGGTTGATAGTGGCCGCTCTATCCTGCGCTAACAGGGTGGGGCGGTTTTTATTTATTTAGAACTAGATGAAGTATCGAAAGCATCAGGATATGTGGCGCTGTTTAGTACATCCCCGGTTTTAGAGTCAATAAAATCTACTTTTACAGAAATTTCATCTGACTTCTTACCGTCAAGAATCTGATAAAACATCCCTTGTAAACCCGCACCTAAAGCTACAAAAGCGTCCATACTATTTTCATATTTCTCTTTATCTGCTGTGAATTGAATTTGACTGAAATCGTCATTGTATTTCACGTCAGTTATAGATTCATACTCGCTGCTATCTTTGTATTCATTTAGAGTTTTGACAGTTGTATCTTTGGTTTCTTTCATAAGCTTGTTATGTTCAGATTTAGACATTTTGTAGGTGATAGAACCATCTGAATTCTGTGTTACGTTTTTTATACCCTGTTCACCAGCCTGCTTTTTTATAGCATCAAGATCTAATCCTGCAAACATAGAAGCTGGAAATGTGATAGAAACATCGAATACACCTTTGTTGACGTCAATACTTTTCTCCCCTGAGGAAGATAAAGAACTGGTAGAATCCTTTGATGGGGTGCCCGTTGAATTACTGGAACAAGCCGTTATTTGAGCACCCAGCAAGACGCAAATGAATAAAGCTAATAATTTTTTCATAGTTCTCCTCCTAAATTTACAATATTAACCAATACTGTATAATTAATAAAGGAGAGTCGGATGTGAATAACTTTCCATTTTGCCCCACACGCTATTTGCAGTAGTGTGTGGGGTTATTTATGCTTCCTGAGAAACTTGAGACTGATTATTTTTTGTGTACTTACTCGACGAGACTAAGTCATCTGAGTAATCTAACAGTTTTTCCTTGCCTTCATCATTTAAGGCACGGTAATTCTGTATTAGTGTTTGTTCTTGTTTATCTAATTCCCCTGTTTCGGCATTTGCCGGGGCGGGGGAATTTTCATTTTCTGGCATAGTGTCTTGAAACAAATAATTAGCATCTACTTGAAGAGCTTCAAACATTTTATACATAATCGGCTCCTTAGGATGACTAACTTCATTTTCATAGTTAGTTACGGCAGAACCTGTCACACCTAGCAAATCCCCTAATTCTTTTTGCGTAAGCCCAAGCTTTTCACGCGCTTCTTTTATACGCTTTCCAATTCCCATCGTATCACTCCTTGATGAATTCATATTACAACGCCATTATTCAAACGTCAAGAAAAAACATCAAGAAACTTTAGAAAAATATATTGACTCATAAAGTTTCTTGAGTTATTATAAAGCTGTGGACAAGATTCTTGAGATTGGAGGTGGAAAAAGTGAGTGAAACAAAAGATTCATTTATTGAAAGCATAGTTGCATTACAAAAGCTGATTATTAATTTAACAAAAAGTGCAGCCAGCCCAGAAGAGGTATTAGCTCTTGCTAGTCTGACTGCATCCACCGCGTCGTACCGCGAAAGTTTACGGTATAAATCATTAGATAGGTTATCTGTGAATAAGGAGAGCAAAATTACGATTGATCAGAAAGCTGTCGGGAAAGCCACTCGTGATACGCAGCAAGCATGTTCCGCGAAATGAGCAAATTAACAGTCGCTATAGAGGTAAGGTTTGCATTCAGAGAATCTTCACTCAATGGCAATAACTTCATTTTTAGTTGCGCTTCATTTGAGCTACTAACCCATTTAGCTATTTGATCTTCTGAAAGTGAGTTCCAGAAGTCTTGGAAGCTAGGAATTTCCATTATTTCACCCCCTTTCAACACTATTCTACCGCAGGCTTGGGAGGAGGGCAAGTACAAAGAAAGGAGCGATTTAGAATGGATTCTAATCTCGCAGTAAGCATAAGGCGTATTATTCGTCAGCAGGGATATAAGCAAAGTGCAATTGCTGAGCGCGCAGGCATCAACGAAAAAACTTTTAGTAATATGTTAAACGGGCGAAAAATTATTGCTAGCGAGGACATATACAAGATCCTTGCCGCCCTTGGCGTAACGCCAAACGAGCTGTTTGGTTTTGATGACCAGCCGCAAAAGTCGGCATAAAAAAGCCCCGCGCAAGCGGGGCGGATAGGAGGGGTGAGTGTGCACCAGCTTACTATTAAAAATGGTTGCATGTTTTTAGATGCAAAAGAAATTGACGGTGTAATAGGCTTTGAGTTAAAAAGCTCTACTGACGGCACGGCAGAGCTTTTGCTAAAACTAATTGTTGATATTGCTTCAATGTCAATTAGTAAGCATGTTGCTGATGACTTGAGCTGCAATTTGGGCGAGAATGCTTAAGGATTCGGAACCGACTTTTTTAGCGTTTTGCTTTACCTTATTCCAGTTAGTGTCCGTTCTAATATTTGCTAGAAATTCATGCCCGTAAGGTGATAAGTCGTAAATATAACAGTGTGATTCCATAGTCCAATCTACACGAGTTAGAAATCCAGTTAATTTACACTGATTTATGTGGTAGCAAACCTCATCCATTGAGTATTTCTGTAAGTGAACATATTCGTAATTGTTTTTAAAGAAAATTACATTTCTAAAGCTTGACTCTTCTTCAACCATTAGCAAGATATCACGAATACAATCCGGGTTTAATTTCATTGTTTCACCCCTTTCTCATAACCATTTTACCGCAGGCGGGAAAGAGGGACAACCATAAATATAGAGAAAGGAGGTGCATTCATGCAATTTTACACCGTCGAGCAGCTCGCTAAGATGTTTAATAAATCTAGCGACACTATACGGCGCAAAATACGTGCTGGAGAATTTGGAGATACCCTAAATGATGGTAAAGCACATATGGTAAGCGAATCTGGACTACAAGCTTACATAAAAAAACATACTGGCCCCGCAGAGGGATACCGTCGTAATTTTTCCGGCAGTAAAAAAAGAAGCAAGGTTAAATTTGAGCCGCTTCGAAAATTGACCTTAGAGGACGTGATGTCCTCATAAATCTGCCCGTACCCAATAAAAGAAAGGAGACAACATAATGAAATCAACAGGAATGGTAAGGCCGATTGACCAGTTTGGCCGCGTCGTAATCCCAAAAGAAATCCGTAAAAACTTAAGTATTGAAATTGGTACCCAATTAGAAATCTTCGTTGACAATAATCGAATCGTATTGCAGAAGTACCAACGCGATGCCTACACGCCAGAAGAGTTGAGGGAAGCGTTAATTATGGTTTGCAAAGAAACTGGAAAAGACCCAATGGTATACCTGCAAAAATGAAAGGAGTTGCACTATGAAGATTCCCCAGAAACACCTGGACAAGTTCGCCCGCTGTGCGGGTCAACTCAGGAACAAACATAATCTCTCTCCGCGAGAAGCCGGTTGCGCTGTCTGCTGGCTGGCAGGTATCAAACCGCAGTACATTTCGTCTCTTGCTGATGTGATGGACAAGCGCCGGCGGCTTGCTAGGAGGGGGAAAACATGAAATCAGAGTTTTATCCAGCTTTGCTGTTTCTGGCTATGATTTTGCTTATCATCTTTGTTTCAGGCACTGCCGTGTACTTAGATGGCAGGGTTGAACAGCGTCAGCAGAAAAAGGAGCATCAGCGACGTTATAGCAAAGAAACCCACGCGGCAATACGTACTTTTGAGTTGACTCGGGACAGAGTTGGCGGCGAACTCACCGAAGCAGAATTTCAAGCGGCCGTTCAGCAGATTCTCGATGATTATCATCTGGGTACCCGGTCAGGAGGACTGCAGTTCGCGCAGTATAACGTGTATCAGCTATCTATAATGCTCAGCGATGTCATCATTAAACAGCGCAATGACGAGCGCTGGAAGAATATATTTGAGAAGGAGAAATCAGCATGCTAGATTTTACAGAAATAAGGCCCCAGGCGGTGGAGTTATTCAAAAACTCACTTGAGGAGCTGACTAAGATTACTTCCCCTGACGGCACCCGGCAGGCATACCATCAGAACATAGGATACATTACTGGCCTAAATCGTTTGGGTGTACTTAATGATGCTCAGTACGCTGCAATGATTTCATTGCTTGGCTCGACAATGAATGCAAAAAAAGTCGCCCCCGGCGTTGGTAGCACCGAGAGCGATAAAGAAAAATCTATTAATTTCAGTTTAGAGCAAAATCTCAGCGATGTCAAGTCGCGGCCAGATGCCTTTGTACATGCCGACATTTACTCTGGAACAAATCTGCATATGGAAATGTACGGTGAAATACAAAAATTGCTTGCTATCTTAGCTTGCTATACGTTGGATCTGAGGAAAAACGGAGTCCCTGAAAGTGAAATTCAGAAGGCTTACCTTGAAAGCTTTATGGCAAAGGAGGGGAAGACGAATGCTTAACGATTATCAGATAACGGTTGTACGCCGGGCTATGGCTGTAGCTGTGGATAAGGATATTGAGGTTAAGCGCCTTGCAAAGGGGATGCAGGTGAAAGAAAGTGAGATACTGCAAGTTCTGGCACTAATGCCACAAATTCAATGTGATGTTCCGACTTTGCAGGAATCTAATAAGGAACGCTCCGGTAGAACTTGGTGGACCACCAAACAGCTTGAACAGTTGCATCAGTTACGAGCCGATGGCAAAGGTCCGTCTGAAATTGCCCGTATCATGGGGTTAAAAGTTCATCAAGTTCAAAGCAGACTTCATAGTGATAAAAAGTCACGCTCATCTGTAATGCCTTCCACTCCCATGGAAGCTGAGTCAGTACCGGTTGTCAACGATTCTGCGGTTTCTCCTCCAGAATCGCCCCCGGAACTTGAATCTGTAGCATGTGAACTAAAATCACCAAGCAAGAAGGAAGATACATCAGTTATATCAAAGGATAATCCAGACTCATTCCCTCTTTCTACGACCACCATTGTGAAGCGTCCTTTTCTATTTGCGGTTGAGTTAACAGGGTTGATGAGAAGCTTGGAGTATTCTTACCCTCCTGTAGAGATGGGGTATCTTGAAGCGAATCAAACCGCGGGGTGGGCAACCTGCCATTTTAAAGCCGCCGGTGAAGATTATATTATCAGCCTGCGCAGAGAGGAGCAAAGTCATGAAGTTGCTGAGTTTAATTCTTGATAATTATAAGGGAATCAAGCATTTTGAGCTTGGCGCCCAGGGTGCGAATGTAGATGTTTTTGGGGACAATGCTACTGGAAAAACCACACTGGCCGATGCGTATTTTTGGTTATTGTTTGGCAAAGACAGTGCCGGCCGCAGTGATAGTAATTTTGAAGTCAAGACCCGGGGTACCTCCGGGCTTGATTATTCTGTAAAAGGTGCTTTTCTTGGCAATGATGGCCAAGCCTTCACATTGCAGCGTGTCTACCGTGAGAAATTTCGCCGCAAAAATGGTGAAGCAGAACGTGAATTTCAAGGGCATGAAACAGACTTTTATATTAACGACGTACCAAAGCCCAAAAAGGATTATACCTCTTTTATTTCCTCCATCTGCGACGAACAGACATTCATGCTATTGACTGACCCGGATATGTTCGCGGGAAAACTCAAGTGGGATGCAAGGAGAGACATACTGCTCAAGCACTTCGCACCGACGGTGGATGATCTGGAAATCATTAATGCACATGATGAACTAAAGCCTCTCATTCACTATATCGGTACCAAGTCGGTAGATGATTATTCTGAGATAACCAAAGTGCAGCGTCAGAAAATCAATAAGCAGATGGGTGAAATACCTGGCCGGATTGATGAAGCAGAGAAAGCAAAACCTTTTGATTTGCCACAGTCCGATGATGGCCCCGCAATGCTGCGGCTCCAGAAGCAGAAAATGAAGCTGGAAAACGATATTTCGGCCATTCGCAATGGCGAGACAGCAGGTATTCTTCGCAATCAGATTCTGGAAATCAAGTCCAGAATTGCACAGTCATCGGCAGATTACAGCCGTAAATCCTCCACCGGAAACACCGCACTGGAAACAGAAATGGCGCTGGTGCGTTCGGAAATCAGCCAATTTCAAGGAGAGATTACCAAAGCCAAATATTCTGCACAGAGTACCCAAGGTGTTATTGATGGGTTGGCTGTCGAACTGGACGAGTTACGGCAGAAGTGCATGGATACGGCGAACCAGACCTTTGATGAGCATCAAACCGTTTGCCCAACCTGTGGACAAGATTACCCACCGGAGCAGCAAGAGAAAATTCGTGGGGATTTTAAGCAGCACAATGCAGAGTACTTGGAAAAGTTGGAAACCAAGGGCAAGGAGCTGGCAACCACCAAACAGGATCTGGAGAAATCCTTACAGCAACATTTGCAGCAGCAGGCTACAGCAGAAAAAACTCTTGCTGCGGCGAAGACTCGTCTCGAAAGACTCTCCACGCAATATGTAAAGCCGGAACCGTTTGAACATACTACCCATTACTGTGAATTAATACAGGAAGAAGAGCAGTTGGAAAATCAGTTGGTGAAGCTCGATTCTATTGGTGACCAGCGCGTCGCAGAACTGAATCAGCAGCTTCAGACCGTCACTGGCGAGCTGGAAACAGTCAAGCGCCGGGCACTCAATACTGAAATCATTGCCCAGCAGGATAAACGGATTGAGGAGCTCAAGCAGCAGGAAAGACAGCTGGGACAGGAGCTGATTGCACATGAAGATGGAATCCGTCTGGCAGAACTTTTCACTCAACTCAAAGCACAGGACATAGAAGAAAAAGTCAACTTTGCTTTTCGCTTGGTGCGCTGGAAGTTGTTTGATGTCCAGATCAACGGTGGAATCAAGCCATGCTGCGAGGCCACTGTAAAGGGCATTGAGTATGGTACTAACCTGAACAGTGCCGCCCGCATGAATGCTGGTCTTGATATCATCAATACGCTGGGACTTGCCGCTAGAATCTCTGTGCCGGTTTGGGTGGACAATGCCGAGAGTGTCACCAGTATGCTGCCGATCGATGCCCAGGTAATCCGCTTGCACGTTTCTGCTCGGGACAAGCAGCTGAGAGCGGAGGTGCGGTCGTGAGAAAAGATTTGGAACAGAAATTGCTAAGTGTGATTTTCTCCGGCAAGAATCCGGAACCTGTTTTCGGAGAAATATTTCAAGAATATTCTGGGAAAATCTGCAATGCAATTAATCCTATCAATCGAGTATCAGCACCATTTATCATCGCAGCACTGGAAATGTATAAGCGCCAGATTGCTTCCAAAGTTCCGGGTTCGGAAAAAGCAGCCCAGGATTTGATTGATAAGCTGCCTGTACAATATATCATGATGGCTATGAACCGAGGTGAACCGCAGTGACCATCTACACATGCAAATGTGGGAAAACCTTTGAGAAAAACACGGTGGCCGGGACAACCGGCTTCCGTATGCCCGATTATGGGCCGCAGCATGTATGCTATGGCTGCCCGTTCGTTTGCCCGGTTATGACATGGGACCCGACTACGCAAAAGGAAGCAGTACAGAATCATGAATGCCGAGCTAGTAAAGGAATCCGATACGATAGCACGGCAGCACTATCCCTCGGGGATAAATGTGTCGGCAGGATTGATAGCCTTGATTTTGATTTTCTGCACCTCATCCGGGAATATGCCGACAGCTTGGATGGTATCGAGCCTGACCAATACGCTTTTTCTAGTCGTGGTGCTGATTACGGAACTGATGGGCGGTACCGCTTGACCATTTACCCAGCAGCAAACAACAAGGGAATTTCCGCAAAGCAGCAGCTCTTTGATGAGTTTTTTAATCCGGACTGCAGCCGAAAAGATGTTTCACCGGAAGAAGAAAAAGAAATCGTCTTGAACCAGATTCAGGACGGAAAATGGGAGGCACAGCACATTATGATGCAGTACCAACACACCAACAAGGTCTATTTTGTCAAAGAAAATGATAACGGGAAGTTCCGAGCTCACTTTTACTATCTAGAGAACCCTTCTGTACATATTCCAGTAGGAGATATGCCTATTTGCGATACCCAGGAGGTTGCTCAGGAGATGCTGGACGATTATGCCAAGCAGCGTGAATTTGAGTTTTATGAGCCGGATTCCGACGGTGAGAAAAATCCAGAAGTGGAACAGCAGAATTTCGACGAATCTCTGGAAGGAAAAGATGATTCTGTTCCACTTGCCGATAAATTCCCTGAAACGGAACAGGAAGGTGATATTTCTGAATCCGTGAACGATGTTCACACAGAGCAGGAATTATTAGTTGATTCTGAGAACGACGATGGTGAGAATCCTTCGGAGGGTTGCTCCTGGCAGAATGCTTCTGGCGGTGAAGACGCTTCACAAGAAGATGAACAGAAGACCGTTCCTGTAGGTGAAAAAGTCAGCTTAAGAGATGATGATTTCTTTTTCCCGTTAATCGCTGCCTGCGATGATAAGATTAACTGGGCGCTACGTACAGCTGTAACAGCACGACAAGGATTTACCTTTACCGCAAAGGTTACCTTTGAACCTAGAGGGAATGCGTTTGCCGTCAAGTATGAAACCGGATATCAGTTCGAGCCTATTAAGGTAAAAGACAAAGGCGAGCTTTACGAAGAAATTCAGATCACATTGGACGATGCCGGTAACCCGATTATCCCCTATGACCGAGAGCACCAAATGACTTTTGATGAGGTGCCCGATTCGCCGCCAGTCACTACAACTGTAGATGGCAGCACCGGTTTGGTTGAATCGGTAGAGACAGCTGATGAATGGGAGCCGCCAACTTCTGATGACTTAACAAATGATATTTTGGGGGATGAGATGGAGTCAGAGGAGCTACAGAAAGCTCTTTACCCTTGTGGTTGCGCCAATTGCCCGTTTTTTACTGTGGGTGATGACGGCGAAGAGGGCTGCTACTTTGAATCTGAGGATTCGGAGAGCGACAGTTACCCCGGCGATATATGGGAAGCGGTTCATATGAACGGATGTGTGCGGCCGGAAGTGCTGCACTCTTACCATCAGAATGACCCCGAAAATGATGAGGAGGAAGTATCATGAAGACCAATGTGATTAAGTTGCGTTTTGTCCGCAATGGCGAGCCTTCCGGTAGAGAGTACACTTATTTTACAAATACAGAGGTTGCTGTTGGTGATATGGTGGATATTGATGGACGCTCTGGGTTATCCCAGGGCGTCGTCACCGCTATCAATGTACCGGAAGAGGAGATTGCTCCTTTCAAGGACGTTGCCAAGACTATTTTAGGTAAATCCAGAATTAAGGATGATTCGGAAAATCAGGAGGTAAAAACAGATGAGTGATAACAAGGAAATGACTACATCGGTTGGCAGAGATATTACACTTGGAACCAATATTTTCAGCGGATTTCAGGAGTTCCAAGTTGCACAGCGAATGGCGCAGGCACTGGCCAGTTCTACCATTGTACCAAAGGATTATCAGGGCAACATCGGTAACTGCATCATTGCTTTGGAAATGGCCAACCGGCTCAATACCAGCCCTATGATGGTTATGCAGAACTTATATGTTGTAAATGGGCGCCCAGCTTGGAGCAGCCAGTACATTGTAGCCATGATAAATGCAAGTCGAAAATACAAAACTGAATTGCAGTACGAGTTGACCGGCACTGGAACAGAGATGGCCTGCTACGCTTTTGCTGAAGACCATAACGGTCATATCGTAAAAGGCCCTGTTATTACCATGGCTATGGCAAAAGCAGAGGGGTGGATTGATAAGAACGGTTCCAAGTGGAAAACCATGCCCGAAGTTATGATTCGGTACCGTGCCGCCTCATTCTTCGGCCGTCTGAATTGCCCCGATATGATTATGGGAATCTATTCCACCGATGAGGTTGTCGAAATTGGCCCGGATGCCTACCGTGAGGTCAATCCTGCTATTAAAGTTCAGGAGGAAATTAAAGAAAAGGCGAATGCCGCCCCGATTGATCTTCAGATTGATGAGGAAACAGGTGAGGTGATGGACTCGGCGCCGCCCGCAGAGCCGCTAGAGGAAGAAGAGCCTGATGAATCCGAACCGACCCCGCCTGCGCCGGAGGAGCCGCCGAAAGAGAAGCCCCGGCAAACTTCCGCGCCCCGCCAGGCAAAGCCCAACGGCGGCTACATGCCAGGGTTTTAAAACATGATAGAAGTTAAATGCCTTGCTTCCGGGAGCACCGGGAACGCTTATGCCATCGATGACGGCGAAAGTGTCCTGCTTTTGGAGGCGGGCATTCCCGCCAAAAAGATTCTTTCCGGATTTCTGCCGCTGCTGCCACGTGTAGCCGGCTGCCTGATTACCCATGAGCACGGTGACCACTCCGATGGTGCCGCAGGGCTGGCTTCCCGAGGAATTGATTTGTACGCAACTGTCGGCACGTTTGCTGGAATCTCAGGCATAGACCGCCCTTACCGAAAGCATGTGGTACGCGCCGGAGAGCAGTTCCGACTTGGAAGTTGGATGGTGTTACCTTTTGAAACAAAGCACGACGCAGCGGAGCCCTGCGGATATCTGATTTATTCCTACACCGCTCGCGAGAAGCTGCTCTTTGCGACGGATACCTATTACATTCCAAACTCATTCAATGGTCTGAACATCGTCATGGTGGAGTGCAATTACAGCCTACCACTGTTGAATGAAAGCATCGCATCCGGCCGGATCCCGGAGAGTATGAAGCCCCGACTGCTTCGTTCTCACTTTGGGCTCGAGTACGTAAAGAATTTTATACTAGTAAACAACATGAGTACGGTGCGACATATATACCTGTTGCACCTTTCGGGGAACAACAGTGACGCCCGGTTATTTAAACAAGAGATTCAACGTGTTGCCGGTAAGCCGGTAACGGTATTCTAGAGGGCAGGTGATACACAGTGGCATGGATACAAGTCGATGATGGTATTAAGGAACATGATAAGATTTATAATTTGGCAGATGCCCTGAAAATAAGTAATGCGTATGCAGTAGGATTGATGGTTTGCTTTTGGACTTGGGCTGTTAATTCTGCCCCGGATGGTAACGTGACCAACTTCCCGCCGCGTGCAATTGCCAAGGCCGCAGGATGGGAAAAGAAACCTGAAACATTTTACAACGCCATTCTTTCAGATGAAATACATTTTCTTGAACGACGCAATGACGAGATATTTATCCGGAATTGGGAACAGCGCGCAGAACTGCTGATTGATTATGTGGAGCGCAATAAAGAAAAAACACGGCAAAGAGTACAGCGTTACAGAGACAAAAAGAAAGAGAAAGTAACACCAAAAGAAACGTTACCGAGTGATGACAGTGTAACACCTAGTAACGGCGAATGTAACGTTACAGTAACGCCAAGTAACGGTATATACCTAACCAGTACCTTACCTAACCAATACCTAACCAATAACACAACCCCCTTACCCCCGGCTCTTTCAAGGGAGGAATCTTGTGTTGGTATTACTCTGCCGACTGCTTCGGATGCGTTGCGTTGCGTTTTGGATTGTTTTGAAGAGTTTATCCATCCTCCGAAGGCTGGAGAAGCCGAAGTATTCAGGCTACTATGTGAATCCTACCCAGTACAAACCATCCTGGCGGCTATTGGAGAAGCTAAAGGCAAAGGACGAAGCGCAAACTACGTCAAGACCATCCTGGAAGAATGGAAGCGTACTGGGGTGAGAGAATCAAGCAAGCAGGAATCAAGTCAGCCTACATACGACCTTGAGGAATATGAGAAAATTTCAGGAGAAATGAGGGATACGCCTTGAAAGCCAAGCTAGATGCTCCGGCCGAGAACTACGAATTAAAGAGGAGGATTTGAACAATGGAAACTATAATTATCCCTGGATTTGTTCCACCTGCAGCAGCAATGCCCCAGGGACCACAAAGAATTCAATTCGTTGTCCCTGGCCCTCCGCAGGGTAAAGCCCGGCCACGAGTTGTACGAGCCAAGAACGGCATGAGTATGACCTACACACCGGACAAGACCGTGGTCTATGAAGAACTGGTGCGTCTCCGCTTTAAGGCCGCCACGCAGGGATTCCGCTTTTCGGATGATGCCCAGTTGGCTATGCAAATCACGGCATTCTATCCCATACCAAAGAGTAAAAGCAAACGGATTCAGGCTGATATGATGGCTGGTGTGCTCCGCCCAACAAAAAAGCCAGACTGCGATAACGTGATAAAGATTATTTGCGACGCCCTCAACGAGCTCGCCTACAAGGATGATGCTCAGATTGTCGTCACACAAATGTCTAAGTATTATGGAGAGATACCACGGACGCTAGTTAAGATTATGGAGGTAAAGTAAAGTTAGGCAGACCCCTTTGAGGTCTGCCTAACAATATGCAGTCTTATTTTTTATCTTGTGCTTTGTCATTGAAAGTGGAGGATGGGGCGGAAATTATTGCACTGCGCATTAAGGTGTAAAAAACTGGATCCATTCTTTTATTTCTTAGACCCCAGCTTTTAAGCCTTTATACGTTTTCATTAGCGTAGAATTATCGTGCAAAAATTGCAATCCATCTAAAGTAACATACGCCTCATCAATATATAAATCTAGTTCATCGTCTCCGAGAGAAATTACAGCGTTTCTAATATATCCTTTATCCTGCAAATCCAGTACTATATGGACAAATTGCCGGTCTGACAGACCGTAGTCTTTTTCTTTTGGAATACTTTCTTCTGATAACTCATGAAGAATGCTGAATGCGACTTTTAGCTGATCAATAGCCATTGTTATTTCGTCTCCTCAATAAGGTTAATCAACATGTATTTCCGCTCTCATACAATCTATTAATCGGCGTTTATTAACTGTTATAGAATCTTTGTCAATATAGGCACCATATTTAAAGGCGTTTTTTATGGTAACATCGAAGATCACCATCAAGTTTAGTACATCCTGACTAGCATATAAGTTCATTTCAGCCATGTGATTTTCTTTGAATTCGATAAGTTCGTTTTTTGATTTGTTATATTGAATTTTTAACTTCGCTAATTCTCTTTTAGTAAAAATTCTATTAGCAATGTCCGCCTCCAGTTCGTTTTTTTCAGCCAGATTGAGATTCCTATTTTCTTGAATTAGTTTTTCATTGTGCTGAATTTGTATATTTAAAATTCGCTTTACGGTATAAAAATCCCCTCTAAAATTTGGTGGGAAATCCAGTATACTTAAAACTGCATTTGGTATATCTTCAGGAAAAGGAATTAATATTTTAATTAATTTAATGTAAAGCTGTGCCTTCACTCTGTTTTGATAAATTATTTGCTCATTTTTCAAATCATGTACGCTTTTGATTTGACTAACTATGCCATCAATAATTGTCTCTACTATGGCCATTGTATCCCCCTTTTTCTATTTTTTATCCATTATATTCCATATTAGTTTAAACGTAAAGAAGTAACATGCAAAATATACTAACAGTCAGAGAATTAGACACTAGACTAGATATAATTCTAAAATATTACTTTAACTACCAATACGAAAGGATGATGGCGCTTGACAATTAACGAAGTAAAAGAGCTGCTTAAAATTTACTACGATATTCCCCAGATGATTGATGAGGAATTCGCCACCATCCGGCACTGCGAAGAGATGAAAAACACAATAAATTTGCCGTCCGTTAACCTCTCAGGGCTACCGGGCGGCAAAGGCCTGCCTGGGGACCGCACTGCCAACATGGCGCTGGCGGACCCGTCACGATATTATGAAGATGAGATCTTGAACTGCTACTGCCGGATTGCAGCGCTACGCGAGAAAAGAAACTGGCTCGGCCTGGCACTGGGACACCTGGACAAAACCGACCGGTACATATTGGAGCTAAGATACATGGGAGATCCACAGAATCGAAAATATTGCCGCCAGCCAACATGGAAAGAAATCGCAGGCAAAAGCGAATTGAGCGAGGGCCGGGTCCGGGAACGTGTGCGCGTTGCCCTACTCCAACTAATGATTATAGCAGATCAAATTACTTTCCAAGATATGACGCAATAAAAAGCCGCCGCTTTCCGCCTGAGACATTCGGAAACAGTTGATTTAATGCAGGTCAAAGTGTGGTATTATATGATTGGGCATTTCAGGAAAGCGTTCAACTAATAGCTGGGCGTTTATCTGTTCTTTAAAAATTAAACTATTTACTTCCAATTTTCTTCCAATAATTCAATTAATCTATTATAATTGAATTAACAAATTTGGGGAGGAAAATTTAATGCCTACAGACACTAAAAAAATAGAATCTGATTCTGAGCAAAAGAATACTTGTTTTGTTATTATGCCAATAAGCGATCCTGAAGGCTATGCTTCCGGGCATTTCCATAAAATTTATACTCAACTTTTTGCTCCAGCTATAGAAGAGGCTGGTTTTAAACCTCATAGAGTAGATGAGGATAAATCAAGCGACAGTATTCAATTGAAAATCTTACACGAGCTAATTGATGCACCTATGGTTTTGTGTGATTTAAGTACTAGAAATCCCAATGTTTTATATGAACTTGGAATAAGACAGGCATTCGACAAACCTGTTGTTTTAGTACAAGAAATCGGGACTCAACGTATATTTGATATTAATGGGATTGCTACAACAGATTACCGTTCAGGAAGAATATATGATGAGATTATTGAAGATAGGAAAAAGATTATAAAGGCCATTGAAGCTACAGCGAGTGGGAAAAATTTTGGTTCAATAATTAAATTACTTGGATTAAACAGTGCAGAGTTAAAAACTGGAAGTCTATCTCCTGATGATACAATAGCGGTAGTTCTACAAGGAATAATGAACGATATTGGAAGTATTAAGTCTCAAATACAGAATACCGGAGCGGTTATTAAATTTGATTCAGAACTGTACAATGATGTTAAAAATGTTCTTAGGATCAATAAATTATCAGAGGATGAAAAATTACAAAAGCAAATATCTGAATTAGATTATACAATTAAGAATCAGGTTTTGACAAAAAATCAAATAATGCAATGCCTTATGGCAATAGAAGTTATAAAAAATGAGATGAATACAATCAAATTAAATGCCAGTGATCGAAAAAAATATTCTCAAGTACTAGATGAAATGCAAACTTTCCTTGTGAACATTCCTTCTTAATAAGCTATTCTATATATAATTTTAGTACTCAGCTGAGGACGCTTTTCACAGCGTCCTATTTTATACCTGTTTTTAGGAGGTGACCACTCATGACTAATAAACAAAAGCAGTTCTGTGAGGAATATCTCATTGACCTGAACGCTACACAGGCAGCCATACGAGCAGGATACAGCCCTGAAAGCGCTGCTTCTATTGGCAGTGAGAACATGCAGAAACCTGAGATTCGCGCACGTATAGACAAAGCCATAGCTGAACGCTCAAAGCGCACAGGAGCCAACGCGGACCGCGTTATTCGCGAGTTAGCCCGAGTCGCCTTTATCAACGCCAATGATGTTATAGACATAGACAGTGCCACTTTGAAAGTGGATGCCTGTGAAGATGATACAGCAGCCATCGCTTCGGTAAAGGTCAAGACGATTCCCACAGCCGACGGTGAGGGGGTAGAGCGCGAAATCAAGCTGGCCGACAAGCTCAAGGCGCTGGAGCTTCTGGGCAAGCACCTTGGCATGTTTACGGACAAGGTGGAGCACTCTGGCAGTATTGATACGGGCGGTGCGGCTCTGACTTCTATTCTGGAACAGCTGCAGGACGATAACACGAGTAAGGAGCAGGAGCTAACTTCCGGTGATACTGGATGAAGCTGTCACAGAAGTATATTGCCTTCATGAAGCACCGGGCGAAGCTGGAAGTTCTGGAGGGAACCACCTATGCCGGTAAGACTACAGTTGGCATAGTGAAATTCATGTTCCGAGTAGCAGAATCCCACCAGCGGGCGCATATCATGGCTGGCAATGACTTGGGTACTCTTGAGAAAAACGTCATAACAAAAGACTTCGGGCTGCTGGATGTTTTCAGCGGCCTTATTTCTTATCATCCTTCCGGTGGTAAGGGTATTACAATGCCCCACCTGCGGTACTGTACACCGGCTGGAGATAAGATTGTTTATGTGCTGGGTTACGATAATAAAGCACGGTGGAAGAAAGCCCTGGGCGGTCAGTATGGTTGCGTGTACATCGATGAGGCCAACATCGCCGACATGGACTTTGTGCGTGAGGTTTCCATCCGCTACGATTACATGATGATGACCTTAAACCCCGATGATCCGAACCTACCGATTTACAGGGAGTACATCAATCGCTGCAGACCGCTCCCAGAATGGGAAAACGGAACACCGAAAGAACTGCTGAAACAACTGGACCAGCCTACAATGCCGAGGTGGGTACATTGGTACTTTACATTTGACGACAACCTCTCCTTAACTCCAGAGAAACGTGAACAGCTGCTTGCAGGTGTAGCACCAGGAACAAAGTTGTGGAAGAATAAAATCAAAGGTTTGCGCGGCCGCTCCACTGGTCTGGTTTTCGACCTGCAGAAAAAGAATCTTATTAAGGCTTCGGATCTCATGGAACAGATAAAGGACGGTACCGTAAAATTCCAACAGGTATCTGCCGGCGTGGATACTTCCTATTCACAGAAAACGGCCGACACCTTTGCTTTTGTATTCACCGGTATCACAACTGACCGCAAGAAGATAACGCTCGCAGCGCAGGAGCTCAGCAACCGAGGGCGTAATACACCTTTGGCACCGTCGGATATTCCACCTTTACTAATTGACTTTCTAGAGCGCAACAGGGCATTGTGGGGTTTGTTTGCACGTACTGTTTACATTGATTCCGCAGACCAGGCGACGATTATTGAATGTCAGAAGTATAAGCGACAGAACGGCTGCATCTACGACTTCGTACCGGCCTGGAAAAAGACCCAGATTATTGACCGTATCAACCTGCAGGCGGGCTGGATGGCACATTGTGATTTTCTTCTGGTGGAAGATTATTGCCAGCCTGAGATTGATGAACTCAATTCCTACAGCTGGAATGAAGAAAAGGATAATGTGCCGGAAGATGGCAACGATCACACCATCAACGCAGACCAATATAGTTGGTTGCCGTATAAGCATTTAATAGGGAGCGTGAAATTAGATGGGTAAAATCGGGGAGAAGGTGAAAAGTATGGTCAGAAATTGGCTGCAGATTCAGCCGGCAACGGTCAACAGCATTGTGATTCAGGAACCGCTTAGCTTTCAGGCGTCGGTTATCCGGAATCAAATTTGGTACCGGGGTGACGCCAGCGAACTGGAGCAGCTTTACAAACAGCTCGGTGCGCAGGACCCAACCAATGCAGCACGCTGGTGGGCGGCGGTGCCAGGCAATAATCTGAAGCTGCGAAAGATTCACAGCGGGCTTCCTGCCATTTTGGTCGATACTCTGGCTTATCTGGTAAAGTCGGATATGGATAATGTAACATTCAAAACTGACAAAGGGAAAGATGCCTGGGAGGAATTACAGGACAAACTGAACTTTCAAGAGATTGTAGGTAAAGGTATTGTAGGTGCTTTAAAATCCGGTGATGGAGCGTGGAAGATTTCCGTTGACCCGCAGGCTTCGGATATTCCTATTGTGGAGTTCTACGAAGCAGACCGTGTGGAGTATATCAAAAAGCATGGACATATTGTGGGGATACGCTTTTGGACTGATTATGCAGAGAAACATAAAACATATCGCCTGTGCGAAACGTACAGTATAAGCTCCGTATCCTATCGTCTTTATGATGGCGACAGTGAGGTTAATCTAGGCCGAGTTCCAGAACTGGCAGACCTAAAGCCAGTGCAGTTTGCTGGGAACTTTATGATGGCAGTACCATTTAAGGTCTTTGAGAGCGCAAAGTATACTGGCCGGGGGAAAGCGATTTATGAGGGCAAGCTGGACAGCTTTGATGCGTTGGATGAAGTAATCAGCCAATGGTGGGATGCGATCCGTGCCGGCCGTGTGAAAAAATATATCCCAGAAGATTTAGTACCCTCCGACATCACAACCGGGGAGAAGCAGCAACTTAACGATTTTGGCAGTGAGTATATTAAGACCGGCACCGACTCTCATGAGGATGCAATCAGTAAAATTGAGACGATTCAGCCAGAAATACGTTACGAAGCTTTCCTAGCATCGTATACGGCCGCTCTCGATATGTGTCTACAAGGGATTGTTTCTCCGGCCACACTGGGAATCGATGTTGGGAAAATGTCTTCTGCAGATGCCCAGCGTGAAAAGAAGGACGTTACCGGCTACACTCGCAACACCATCACCGGAGTTCTGGAGAAGGCCCTGCCTCAACTGATTTGTGCGATTCTGATGACCTATGATGTGATGCAGGGACGCACACTGGAAAATTATGAGCCCTCAGTTGAGTTTGGCGAGTATGGGGCGCCTAGCTTTGACTCCCGGGTGGAAATCGTGAATAAAGCCGCCACAGCGAACACCATGAGTGTGGAAACCCAGGTAAATGAAATGTGGGGAAATAGCAAAGACGATAAATGGAAGGCTGCCGAGGTAACTAGAATCAAGCAGCTTCGCGGAATAGAATTTGTGGATGAACCGCCGAAGGTTGGTGACGAACTGCAGGTTGGCGGTGAGGCGTAATGCTCTCATGGAAAGACATTGCCGATCTGTTTGTTGAGATGGAGCAGCGCCTGGTTGCCTCCTTAAAGCGCAACCTAGCGAGGCATAAAGCTTGGGAACGTGATGAGGGCTTTAACTGGCCTGCGTGGCAGGCTGAAAAGCTGCAGAACATCGAGCGATTCCGGCAGGAGAATAAGACCATTATGTCGGAATATACAGATGTGATTGATGCTGAAACTCAAACGATGCTGGCGGAACAGTTTGCCGAGGGTATCGATAAGGTAAACCAAGAAGCAAAAGAGGCTCTTGGGGTTTCCAGTATTCCGGACAACCATTTCTTCCGCGTGAATGACCGCCGTCTTGAAAACCTAATGCGGGATATGCACCAAGCCGAGAGTAAGGCACAGACGGCCGCCCTGCGCATGATGGACGATGTATACCGCCGAACCATATCACAGGCAGCTACGGCAATGGCGGCCGGCGCGACAACGCTGCCGCAGGCAATTGACATGGCGGTGCAGGATTTCCTAAAAGCTGGAATTAACTGCATTGAGTACAGAAACGGCTCACGGGTGAACATTGCTGATTATGTTCAAATGGCGCTACGAACGGCGGCAACGCGCTCTTTTCTGCAGGGGGAAGCAAAGCGCCGGGCAGAGCTCGGTATTGATACGGTGCTGGTCAGCCAATACGGAGCTTGCTCTGAGACTTGCCTGCCGTGGCAAGGGCGAGTTTATATTGATGATGTACGGGGGGAGTTCGCCGGACAGAGCAAAAGAGGTAGGGGGTTGAGTACAAACGACAACTGGTATCCGCTTCTATCAATTGCAGTAGAGGCTGGTTTGTTTCATCCTAACTGTCGGCACACAGTATCAACATGGTTCGAGGGAATCAGCCGTTTGCCGAATCCAATGGATACTGCCAAAGTTAAAGAGAACTCGGAACTGGAGCAACAACAGCGAGTACTAGAAAAGAAAGTTCGGGAATACAAGCGTATGGCAGAGGGTGTTCAACAACCTTCCCTGGAAAAGGAATATAAGCAAAAGGTTTCTGCTTTACAAAAAGAGCTCCGGGACTTCATCGCCGAACACGACGACGTTCTCCGACGAGATTATTGGCGTGAAAAAACATATGGTGTTCCTATTGAAATCTCTAGGGAAGATGCTATACTGAAAGCAGATATCCGTACGGAATCTATTCTAACAATATCTCCTGGAAAACAGGGTAAGCATATTCTAGGACATAATAACTACATCCCCGGGCGCAGTTATTTGACAATATCAACGCAGGAAGCCCAGGAGTTGGTGGAACAGTATGCGGGAACCGGTGAGCTGCTGCGGGATAGTAAGAATCGTTGGAAGCAAACGGAACTTGTGGAGACTGGAAGGGCAATCGGAATGGCGGTCGACCAGGATGGAACGGAAGTCTCTACTTCCAGATTTATTATTCATTATAGCAAGACAGGGACACATATAGTCCCAACAATGAGAGAGGTGAAACCCCGTGACGGAAAAAGAACTCTATGAATATCGCGGCAAAAATATCCACGTGAACTGTACCGACGGTCAAGTTCTCAGCGGCTTTTGCTGCATTGTAACCCAGGCATTGGACAATGACCCAGAAGTGGCGAGTATTGTGATTGAACGTGAGAGTGGTCTTACGGAGATTATGCTCCCGGAAATCGAATCCATTACAGTCGAATAAATACCACCTGCCGAAATGGTAAGGTGGTATTTTTATACCCATTTTCAAGAGGTGATCCGAATATCTCGCTCTAAAGCCTAGCGTAATAGGCTTTATTTTTATGCCAAAAACATGCTGATGGCACAAAAAGCAGCAAGGAAATTACAGCCGACAGCCTCTAAAAGGAGTTGTTTATTATGAGTAAATACCTTAGACCCAACATTCAGTTATTTGCAGAACCACCCGCCGGCGATGAACCTGATTCAAAACCGAAAGACCAAGCCGCTGAGTCCGTCTCTGAGGAACTGCCCAAAACGCAGGAGGAACTTGACGCGCTTATCGCCAACCGCCTAAAGCGTGAACAGAAGAAGTGGACAAAGCAGCAGGTAACACCGGCGCCCGCTACTAAGCCTGCGGACTTACCGGCAGGAAAACAGGCTACAGCCCCGGCACAGCAAACAGCGACAACCCCAGCAGACAACACCGAACTTTTGGAAGCCCAGCGTAATCTGCTTCAGACCCGCGCAGAGCTTTCTGCTTATAAGTCTGGTGTAAAGCCGGAAGCTGTGGAAGACGCCGTGTTGCTGGCTATTCACAGCGCCGAAAAAAGTGGGGAAGACGTGGATGAGGACAGTATTGCGGATGCCCTAAAAGAGGTCTTAAAGCGGCACCCGGAATGGAAGAAAGAAGAGGACCCAAGGAGAACCAGCAACGCCGGTTTTCGTGTAGGCGCTGGCAGTAAAGAAACGCCAATTGCGGAGGATGACCAACTCTCTTTTGCTTTCGGCAACTTTAAAAAATGAAAGGATTGATTTTACATGGCAGTTTATGATTATGCAGAAATGTTTGCTCGACAGCTCGCCCAGAAATATGAAAGGGAGTTGTGCTCCGATGCACTGACCAAAAGTAATTCCGGCGTGCAGTTTATCAATGCCCAGACCATCAAGTTACCTCGCATGACACTTAGTGGATACAAGGACCATACCCGTTCGCCTGGTTTTAATGCCGGTATGATGTCTAACGATTGGGAGCCCAAGAAACTATCTCATGACCGTGATATAGAATTCTTTATCGACCCCATGGACATCGACGAAACAAACTTGGTTATGGCTGTTGCCAATATCCAGAACACATTTGAGGAGGAGCAAGCCATCCCCGAAAAGGATTCCTATCGCTTTTCTAAGCTTCATGCAGAGCTAACTACTTATTCAGGCAATATCGATAGCACTGTGCTGGATGTTAAGAATCTGCTGGAACTCTTTGATGCTCAGATGGAAGGAATGGACGAAGCCGGTGTGCCGGAGGAAGGTCGTATTCTATACGCTACTCCTACCGTTCGGAAGCTTCTGAAAGAAGCCGAGGGAATCCAGCGCATTATGACAGTGACTACCGCAAGCACTATTAACCGAAAGGTTCATGGTCTAGATGATGTAAGCATTAAACCGGTGCCTTCCGCGCGGATGAAGACCAAGTACGACTTCACTAACGGCTGTGTCGCAGCTGCAGGTGCAAAGCAGATTAACTTTATTCTGACCCATCCTTCTGCTGTGATTTGCCGCGATAAGTATAGCTACATCAAACTATTTACTCCCGGCACCGATTCCCGTACCGCAGACGGTTATCTGTATCAGAATCGCAACTATGGGGATTTGTTCCTCATTGAGCGCAAGGCCGCCGGCGTTGCAATGAACGTGCAGGCATAAAGGAGGTTACTTCATGAAAGCAGTAAAAGGAAACAAGGAATATACCATCGCCGAAACCCAGAAAGAACAGTATGTCCGTGATGGGTTTGACATTGTAGACGATACCGGTAAGGTGTTGCAAACAGGCGCAGGAAAGTCAGTTCCTTTCGCCCAGCATCAGGCCGTACTGGAGGAAAACGCCAGCTTGAAAGAGCAGATTAAAGCACTACAGGCCGCGCTGGATGAAGAGGCGGGTAAAGAAGCAGCTCCGCCTAAAAAATAATGTCCCTTAGTGCGCTGCGGTACCTATCAGTGGAGGAATACAAAGAAATGAATTCAACCGGGTCCGCAGCTGAAAGCGACTTGCTACAAGCGGAATTTGATGTGGATTCCCTGACGTTCAACCGGATCCGCGGCGCCGGTGGAATCAGGAAGCTTACCGAGCTGCAGCAGGAGCTGATAAAGCGCGCAGTTGCTCTGCAGGCAGAATTTCGGCATGAGTATGCAGACTTGCTGAACAATCCTCTCAGCAGCTATGGAATCAACGGAGTATCCATGTCATGGGACAAATCTGTACTGGTGCAGCAGAGCGGGGTGTTTACCACAAAGGCGGTGCTTTCTCTCTTGCGACAGACAGGGCTGACCTACAGGGGACTTGAAAGGCGGCGGTATTCATGAAATGGCCGCAGTTGGTACCAGAATCTGTATGCCATACACCGGTGGAGGTACAAATCACTGACGGAATTGACGAGAATGGAATTCCAAAGGTGGTTGCGGTTTGGGCTGGGAAATGCAACTATTCTGAAAAGCAGAAGCAGACTCTTGATGCTGAACGCCGACTGATTACGCTGGAGGCAACCGCGTTATTCTCAGGTGACATTTTCCCTGGGAGTGAAAAGCTTGAGGGAGAAGCACTAATCGACGGCGGCAGTATTACCCGCATCATCTACCGTGGCAGCCGAGCACGGAATCCGGATGGTACCGTGAATTTTACACAGCTGGAGTTGATGTGATGAGTATAGGAATCAAGATTCAGCTGGATGCCGCAGCAATCGCCAAGTTGGAACGCGCGGTGATAGTAACCGCAGGAATGACGATGGAAGCACTGAAAACTGATGTGATAGCAGCGCAGGTAATGCCATTCGATGGAGGCGATATGCAGAATGTTCAGACCTTTGTTGTGCAATCCACTGACGGAACAGAAGCTCGCCTTGTAACCGGTTCACCTCAGGCGCGCCGGCTCTATTATCACCCAGAATACAACTTCCAGACGGTGAACAATCCAAACGCCGGCGGCGAGTGGCTAGAGCCCTGGGTAGATGGCGACCGGAAAGACTTTGTGCAAGACACTTTTGTAGAACTTTATAAAAAGGAGGCTGGGCTGTAATGCTGACGTTAGGGCAACTCCGTGACTGGATTAAAATGCAGATGCCTGAGCTCCGGGATTGTATCGCTGTAGGCTCCATTGATGGTAACAAAGATAAGTTTGTGGGTGTGTACCCCCTGAAACTCCCCAGCAGCATGCAGCGCATCTGCCTGGGGGGCGAAGAACAAACCGGATACCAGGAGCGCGGTGCTTCAATTCTTCTCCACTGGACGAAAAATGTGGATGAGGCGGAGCAACAGGCAATGGAACTGTATCGCCTGTTTTATGGCTCGTCGCGCGTCGTTATGGGGGATAACCTCGCTATTAAGATTGACCCGGGCGCTGGTCCCATTCCGGTTGGAAAAGATAAGAATGGGGTTAGTGAGTTTGTCGTACAAATAAAAATTACTTACGAAAGGATTTGATTAAATGGATGGTGTTTTTCCAGTATTTGAAAATAAGTTCAAAGTTGGCACGAAGGGCGAAGCGAGCACTTCTGCCGACATGATGACCGTAATGGAAATGGAAACCTTTTCTGTGAAAATGGACGGTAAGGTGGAAGAGTGGACTCCGATGGATGCTGCCGGCTGGCCCAAGCGTCTGATGACCGGTAAAGGTTTCTCTATCACAATGTCGGGTAAGCGTTACAACGGCGACCCAGGCAACGATTATGTCGCGGGGCTGGCGTGGAAATCTGGCCGCGATTGCAGCAGTAAGTTTATTTGGGAGTTTCCCAGTGGTGGAAAGCTAGAGTTTAATTGCGTTATTAACGTTACTGCCCCGGGTGGTGGAGACAGTACGAATGTTGATAAGCTTGAGTTTGATGTTATGAGCCACGGGAAACCCGTTTACACTCCCCCCGGCTCTTCTTCGGGCGAATGACACTAATGTCGAAAATAAGAAACGGCCCTCTGCATCTGCAGGGGGCTAGATTTTTAGGAGGAATTTTAAATGGGAAAGTTATACACACTCGATGAAAAATTGTTAGTAGGCACTCCGGAAATCCGTATTGGAGATAAAGTTTACCCGGTTGATGACCGACAGAAAACAGTTAAAAAGCTGATGAAGATGACAAATGACAAGGACAGCGTAGAAAAAAACATGGACGATGTACTGCGACTTGCACTGGGAGAAAAAGCAGCCAAAGAGATTGACGAAAAGGATCTGCCTTTCCCTGCATACCAGAAGCTATTTGAATTAGTTATGTCTGCAATGACAGGGGAAGAACCAGAGGAAGTGGCCGCCCGATTTCAGGCAGAAAAATCATCAGTTTCCGAGCAGTAACCAGTGGTATGACGTGGATCATGATCGGGTGCTGATTGAGCAGAGTGTTGCCAAGCAGTATGGAGTGCTGCCATCAGAACAAGAGAATTTAAAATATTCCGATTGGTCTAAGATGGTCAGCGGATTAATGGATGACACTCCGCTCGGCCGAGTTGTTGGAATTCGCTCAGAAACCGACCAAGAAATCATTCACCGGTTTACACCAGAGCAACGCTCTGTAAAAGCGGAATGGGAGAGCGTAAGAGCAGAGCGAATACTGTGCTTACCGGAACAGGATTTGCGGCAGCAGTTTGCTCGGATTGAGCAAGCAATGGCGTCGATGTTTGCGCCGAATGGGAAGTGAGTACATGGCAGGTGAAAATTCTGGCACTTCTGTTGGTGTTATAACGCTGGATTTGCGTATCGCATCAAAGCTTAATGAGCAGATGCAGGCGATAGCGGCCGGTGCCAATCAATCGGCACAACGCAGCTTTGAGGGACTTGGAAAAACAGTTGAACAGTCTATATCAAAGCCAGTAGAGCGTGCGGGAAAGGCAATGGAGCAGGCAATCTCTGCTCCTATGGAAAAAGCCACGCAGGCTGCAAAAGCTCCGTTGCGGCAAATGACGGACCAGTTTGAGCAATCTGCGGAGGAAATCCAAGAGATAGCGGAACGAGCCGCCAAGCGTGTGGCAGATAGCGTATCCCCGAATGCAGGACCATCCCCTTTGCCCACGGCCGCGCCTCGAACAAATAGTGCAACAGCAACCGAAATCTATAAGCGGCGTGGAGTCGGAGCAGAGGTGCCAGCTTCAGATGCAAAGGACATTCCGGATTTATCTGATGCGTTTAAGCCGGCAGTTGATTCCGCGGAGCTTCTAAAGCAGAAGATGGCCAATATTCAGATGCAGTTTGATGCTGAGCGCGAAAAGCTGGCAGCTCTGAATGCAGAGTTTAGCAAACTTGAAGTTGGAACAAACGCCTGGGAAAAGTTAAGTGAAAGAATCACAGCCTCGGAGAGCCGCCTCATTTCTTTTCAGTCAACATTGAATGCAACACAAGCAAAGATTGACGAACCAGCGAAGAAAGCAGCTACTGCTGCGGAGAAAGCATCCGCTGCAACCCAAAGAGCGCAGGAGAAAGCCGCGGCAGCGGTAGAAAAGGCAGCCCAAAAGGCAGCGGCCGCTCAAGAACGAGTTGCAGCAAAACAGGAAGCAGCACAAAAAAGAGATGCAGCCGCTGCGGCGACTGCATCTAGGCGCAGAATGTCAGACTTGCGCACTCAGACGAACGCCACTCTTTCTGCGCTTACCAGCACTTCAAAGGGTATTGCTCGGGTGGGTGTTCTCGGTCGTGCTTTTTCTGCGGGATTGGTTGGCTCACTCGCAATAGCGGGGCCTCTTGCTTTGGCTGCAGGAGCATTTGCAGTGCTTCGTAAGTCAATATCATTAGCCACAATTAACAATGATCAGTTTAAGCGGTCACTGAATGAGATAAAGGCGAACCTACAGGTTGCTTTTACACCCATTTATCAGGCAATCCTGCCAGCCTTAAATGCTCTTATGGCAGGTTTGGCATCGATAACTCAATATATTGCAACCTTCATTTCTGCAATCTTTGGAAAAACCTATGCGCAATCATTAGCTGCCACCAAGCAAATGCAGAAAAATGCTGCAGACGCTGGAAAGAAGAAGTCTAGCGGTGGATCCAAAGAGAAGGGTTCGTTGGCAGGGTTTGATGAGCTTACTGTAATTGGGCAAAAAAGCGGCTCTTCAGCTGCGGGCGGAATCGACTATGATGCGATTAACGCTAAAGGTTCTACCGCTGCCATGCGCGTAGCAGAAAAATTCAAAGCGGCATGGCAGAATATCGCAGCAGGTTTCAATGATTATGTTATTCAGCCAATTCAGGACAACCTTTATAAATTCGATTCGCCAATAGAACGATTCAAAGCATTATTTGCTGGGATTGGGCAGCAGTGCCGGGAATGGATGATTCCATTATCCAATTGGTTCCAGACAGACCTAAAAGGTGCTATAGCGCAGGGCATTGGCGACACTTCTACAATTCTGTCCGGATTTATGGATAGCCTGGCCATGGTGGCAGAAACAATCTGGAAGACGCTGCAGCCAGCAATTAACTGGATTGTTATTAAAGGACTGCCGATGCTCACAGATATCTTTAAAGAGATTAGTAAAACGGCCGTAATTGTTTTTAATGTCCTGAAGACAGTGTTTGATACCCTCTGGCAGGGTGTAATTGCACCATTCACGCAGTTTGTTAGCAAAGCCGTTACCGATGTACTGAATCTGTTCTCCAGCCTTTGGGAGCAGTATGGAGCATCAACCTTTGAAAAGATCCGCGCCGCAATCAGCAGCATAAAGGACCTGTTCCTAAATGTGTGGAACAACGTTCTGAAGCCGATTTTTGACCAGATATTCCTGACACTGAATCAGCTTTGGACAGAACACCTGCTGCCGCTGATGGGTCAGATAGGCGAGTTCGTGATGAAGTTTATAAATGCTGCTTTGGATATCTACAACAAGTTTATCTCTCCAATTGTCAACTGGTTTGCAAAAACATTAGGGCCAATAATTGCTGCAGTCATAAGTGAAATTATTAAGCTGGTTGGTAATGTTGTAGGTAACATAGCCGATGCCGCGAAGAATATCCTGAAAGCTCTCGGTGGCGTATTGGATTTTGTTATCGGCGTTTTCACAGGTAACTGGGAAAAGGCATGGAATGGCGTTAAGGCGATATTTAAAGGGGTTTTTGAAGCCTTATTTGATATTGCAAAAGCTCCTCTAAATGGAATTGTCGGCCTTATTAATGCTGTTATTTCAGGTTTAAATGTGCTTATTAGTGGATTAAATAAGATTCATTTTGAAATCCCTGATTGGGTACCTGGGAAAATGGCGGGAAAGTCTTTTGGGATAAACATAGACCCGATACAGGACATCCCGTATCTAGCCAAAGGTGGTATTTTAGAGCAGCCAACGCTGGCTATGATGGGAGAATATCCAGGAGCGAAGAGTAACCCGGAAATTGCGACACCGCAATCATTGATGCAGGAAACATTCCTCGAAACGATGGTACCTCTATTGAATGAACTGGTAGCTTTCCGCGAGGATGTCCTGCAGTTGCTCCGGGAAATTATCTCAAAAGACCCCAGCATAACGTTGGATGGCACTACACTTTCGCGCCTCATTAAGCCGTATTTGGATGAGGAAAATAAACGTGTTGGTGGAAGTATTTTCTAAGTGGGGGGCACTCGTATGAAATATAAAGGTGAAATAAAAGTAAATGGTGTTTGGGTGCCTTCTGTAACTACACTGGATTTTTCAGTAGAGGATTTGGATTTGGAGGCCTTTCGTTCCACAGATGGCCTGCTGCATCGACAGCGCATCGGGGAGAAGATAAAGCTTAATTGTGCTTGGCAAGTTATAGAGGATAGTGACGATTTTAAGGAAACCTTTAACGCTCTAAACAATTTACCTGAATTCTTCCCGCTGGTATTTCCGCATCCCGGTGGTAACCTGTCCTTTGAAATCACTGCCTACCGGGGGCCGTTGTCTACCTCAATGAAAACCTTTTACTGGGACCAGCAAAAGCGAAAGATGGCAGAGTGGAGAAATCTAAAGACAAATTTCATAGAGCGATAGGGGGCGGAGTGGTTGATACGGGTTTCTGATTTGTATTATGATGCCGCCCGAGCGCCGGCGCGTACCTGGCGCGGAAAAGTATCCTTTGGTGTGTTTGACGTCGCAGCGCGCGGTGACGCAACGGCTGCAGCGAAAGGGCAGCCGTTTACAGATATCGTACAGACTTTGGATACTGTTACCACTGCACCGGCTGTTGGAACGTGTGAGATGGAGCAATTTAAGGTGGATGGAAGCATGAGCCTTTTTCCTGACGCTCCACCAGCGGGTATAAATTTTGGATGGTGGTCTTCAACAATATCAAAAGCTGATGGTAGCTTCGCAGTGCCACCAATTATTAGCTACACGTTTACACAGCCTCATAGTTCTGTGGGACTTACGCTCCAATTTCAGGAACTAGTGCAGGACATCACGGCAACTGCATACCGGGGTGACACAGTTCTTGCTGCAAAAACCTTTACAGGCATTAATTCCGCACTGGCTGTTCTGGACTTTCCGGTTGAAAACTATGATAAAATCGCAATTCAAGTTTTGCGGGTACAGTCATATCATTACGCTAAGCTGCTGGAGATTAGTTTCGGTGTGGAATATGTATACGATGATACTGTTTTGACTGGATTTGACGTTTTGGAAGATATCGACCTCACAAGCAACACTCTTAGTGTCAACACGGCTACCATCACTCTGAATAATTTGGATCAGCGGTTTAACATGTTCAATCCAAAGAATGAGGTACGTTTTCTTCAGGAGCGTCAACAATTGATGCTGTCGGCATCCCTTTTGGTCGGTGATAGCTTTGAAAACGTTCCGCTCGGAAAGTTTTATCTCAGCAAATGGGAGAGCCCCACGCAGAACACAACGAAGTTCACCGCCTATGACCTTCTCTCGCTAATGGATGGGACTTATTACAAATCCCGTCTGTACCAAGGAGAACGTGCGGAAGTTGTGCTGCTTGAGCTGTTCCGGGATTTGAATCTATATGATGTGCAGGGTAACGCACTATTTTATATCCATCCCAATATTCGTAATGTGACAATTAGCGGCTATCTAGCGCCAATGAGCTATCGTGATGCACTGCAACGGATTGCATTTACTCTGGGAGCCGTAGTCAAAAGTGACCGGTCAGGAAAACTACTAATCTACCGTGCCACCGAAGAAACGCGCAATGCCATTATAATTGACAAGTACACGATTTATCAAGGAACCCTTACGGCCGGAACTCTTGTCGCCGGCCAAGGAATCATACTGCCACGTACCACAGTGCCTTTACCAAACCCCGTTGTAATAGACCGGTCTCTGTATAAAGAACCTAAAACGACGCTGAGTAAGTATTATAATCGCGTCAATGTGGAGCAATATGGTTGGAAGCAGAAGGAAGAGCCAGAAACGTTATACGAGGGATCCGTTGCTGGTGATGCAATTATTCAGTTTTCTGCCTTTCCTGCGTCAGAAGTGAGCGTGGAAGGAACCTGTGAAAGTGTGGAGGTATACGCCTGTGCTTGTAAAATCACTGGCGCAGTCGGCTTCATCACGATTACCGGGCGGGTTTATGAACCTCTTAAAAAAATTGTATCAGCGCAACTTTCACATGCGGCTGCGGGAGTTATGCAGAATGCACTGGATGTCAAGGACGTTACGCTAATTGCCCAGGAGGATACGGCGCAATATGTAGCGGTTTGGCTGCTAGAGCGGCTTCAGAATCGAATCACACAAAGTTTTTCTTGGTGCATTATTCCATCGGTTGAACCCTCTGACTACTGTAAAGTAGAAACGACCTTCGGCGAGTATCGTGAAGCTCAAATCAAAAAAATGCACTTTATTTACAATGGTGCTTTAACGGGTGATAGCGAGGTGATTGGATGAAATGGGAGCCACCTAGGCAGTGGGAGAAGACGGACACAATTAATATTTCTGACTGGCAGCGCATTGAAAATAACACTCAATGGATAGCGGAGTTTTATGGAGTGACACTCCAGTATAAAACCTGGCAATATACCAGTTGGCCTACATGGCTGGAAGTCACAAGAATTGAAAGCAATATTAATGCCCTACTGGAGCAAACTCACGGCTTCCAAAGTAAATTCGATTGGCAGCTGCTTAATGATATTGAAGGTTGTCTTTTAGCACTGCACGAAAAGGTCGTGCAGCTGCAGCTCAGCGTTCGTCGCTCTGGTACGTTTTGCGCAGGACAAGAAATTTATATCCCGATAGGAGTGGTTTAAATGGCGAAGATTACAATTGTAAATGAAGAAGGGCAGAACCTAAACCGCTATCTGATTACACCAACGGATGGAGGTACACCGTTTACTGCCGATTTGGCACGCGCAGCCAATATCACTAAGCAAGGTACTCCGTTTGCTGCCCAGACCATGGAACATTATGTACAGTCGGAGGATTTGCTAGAGCATACCGAAAACTCCGTTGTTCATGTGTCTGAGCAGGAACGTGAAAAGTGGAATGACGGCCTAACTGCCACCGCCCTCCACACCCGCACCGGCACGGTTAACAATCTGGCCATCCCCACCGGCGCAAAAAACCTCACATTTTTAGCGACCGCAGGTGTTGGCGATAATGAAAAGTGGACAGTAAATGGTCAACCCGTAACAGCTATGCTTCGAACTGGTCGCACTCCACTCCCTGCTACGTTATTTGCACCGGGAAGCTGGGTTACGGGGGTAAGGCTATCAGACGATGGAAAAAAATTGACATTCCCGGGTACACCTCCGATAGCGTATGATGCCGAATCGATACAGAGCGCCCTCACGTTGTCTACCTCAGCACCGTCCTATTACATCGGCGCGGGTAAGATTTGGGGTGTGTACTGATGCCGGAGTTATGGCTACCAAGCGGTGGCGTGAACCGTAAGCAAAAGGAGTTGTGGCTACCCCAAGGTAGTGTGAACCGAAAACAGAAAGAGCTGTGGGTAGCAAGTGGGAGTGTGAATAGAAAGATTTTCACTAGCGGAGTAGGTTATACAATTAGTTGGCGTACGGTGCAGAACGATTGGAATCTATATGTAGATGATTATGGAAATTTAGTAATGAGTGTATCTCAATCCAATAAAAACAGTATAATTGCTTTTCAGTGTGCTGTGGATTTTAAACTTGATGCTGCAATTAGCATAACTAAACTACAAGAAGTTTTTAATTTTTATAGTTGCACAGTGGAAAAAGATTATGCTGAAGTAGCCATAGGTTTATCTTTTCCAGATTTTCCTCCCACAAGCCCGCCTTTGTGGGAGAATGGACGAGTCGTAAGTCGTGCGATCTTATCCCGCTCATTTACTTTAACCAGTGTAAATTATAATATTTATGGAATAGAAAATATTTCCTTTTACATTAGTGCCACTCTTACATCGACAAGTTCACACGGCTCCAGTTTTTACTTTAAATGCCCCATGTTTTATTTTATGGGAGAAATAATTAACGGCACAACAGGTAGTTTGCCTATATACCAAGATTAATCTAAGGAGGAGATAAAATGACACAGCAAATTTTTTTCGCAGACGGAACAACCATTAACGTCGCAAATATTAACGCAAATGGTATTTACCATCAAGGAGCGCAGCGGGACAGCCTTGAAATCCAGATTGCTAAAGATACAATTTCTTTTGATGCTTTAGATGCCTTAACCTCAGAAGCTAGCAAAACCGACCGCCTGACCATTGTCACGCAGGATGGTGATAAGCAGATGCAGGAGGTCTACGACCATTATGTGCTGCGCACAGCGCTGACACTCAAGCCGATAACAATTACACCTGACACGGCAGATGCAGCTGCGGTTACGGAGGACAGGATTTGTATTACATTGGCGCAGCTTACTTACACAGAGGTGCAGCAAGCAACGCAGGCGGCTGAGATTGCCGATATGCAAGCCGCTATTGCTGCTTTGGCGTTCGGAGGTGAGGCATAATGAGTATTTTACTTAAAATTACTTGTCAAGTAATTGCACGTAGAAGGGCAAACGGGGAAGCTTTTGAGGATATAATTAAGGACTACCCCCGCATGGCTACGGATGATGTAGTCCAATTGAGAAAGGAGCTGGATATAAATGTTTAAAGGTATCGACGTTAGCAACGCCAACGGGCGTGTTGATTGGGACAAGCTCAAGAGTAACATCAATTATGCCATCCTACGCTGCGGGTATGGCAGTGATATGGTTAGTCAAGACGACAAACAGTGGTTACGAAATGTAGCTGAGTGCAATCGGTTGGGCATTCCGTGGGGTGTGTACCTGTACAGCTATGCTATGTCAACTGCGGATGCAGAGAGCGAGGCGGCACATGCCTTACGATTACTTAAGGGTTTAAAGCCCACATATCCCGTGTACATTGATATGGAAGATGCCGACGCCTACAAAGCAAAACGTGGCGGAATTAGCAAACAGGTGGCAACAGATATTTGCCGTATCTTCTGCGAGCATATCTCCGCTGCCGGGTATACCGCCGGAGTGTATGCAAATAAAGATTGGGCGGTCAATCGGCTCGACATGGCGCAGCTCTCCAAGTGGACGTTTTGGCTGGCACAATATAATAGTAAAGTAACTTATGCAGGCAAGTACGATATGTGGCAGTATTCGAGCGACGGGAGCCTCCCGGGACTTAGTACGCGGGTTGACCTCAATTACTGTTTAAAAGATTTTACCTCTCATAATACCCAACCTCCTGCCGTTACTGGCCTTACACTTGACACCAGCAGCAAGGACATGGCTTCCGGGGAGAAATACACACTGCTTGCAAAGTGCAAGGACAAGCCTAACATGGACACAACCGGGCGAGATGTAATAGCGGTATCTGAGCCGTACAAAGACTCTAAAGGCCGAGGCTGGTTGATTGATGTACAGGGCTTGCCGCCGAAACCGGTTGCCAGGCATGCACATATCAAAGTAACTGCTGACGGTGTGACGCAGCAGTGCAATTTTAATGTAGTTTGAGGGGGATAACATAATGCTTCTATCTGCAAAATCTATGTACTTTTCGGCGCTGACCGCATTTTCTGCGGCCGGCGCCGCTATTCTTTCTGCTCTGGGCGGCTGGGATGATAGCCTGCAATTTTTAATCGGTATCATGGCTGTGGATTATGGCCTGGGCATCCTCATTGCTATGGTGTGGCACAAATCTCCAAAGACTGCTGATGGAACCTTCGAAAGCAACGCTTCATTAAAGGGGCTGCTTCGCAAGTTGAGTGTACTGCTGATTGTTTATGTCGCGGTGCAGCTTGATACCGTAGCCAATACCGGTGGGTATCTGCGCACAGCAGTGATTCTGTTCTTTATCGCAAATGAGGGCTTCTCAATTATTGAAAATTTTGGCATCATGGGTGTGCCGATGCCGGATGTAGTGAAAAATGCTTTTGCAGCAATTAAACAGCAAACGGAAAAAGCTGAATAAACAAAAATTCCCGTCCTGTGTTGATGCAGGACGGGAATTTTTTGGTTTATAGGTATGAAGTAATCACAAGTCTGGCTTGTCGGTTGACAAAAGACAGTGTCAATTGTTTTGATAATTTATGCTTGTTTTGTCAACCACATAGGCATCAGGCTTTTATGTAGCTGTAATCGCAAAATTCCTTTTATATAAAGTGGTAGAAAAGAATTTCTAATACTTATAAATGTGTTAGTATAATAGAAAATTTTATTAGGTGTGAAGTTCACTATGTCAATTCAAATATTCCTTATATCCGGTCTTATTTATATTGTCGGATCCATTTTGATAATGATAGTTTATAATTATCTTCCAGTGTTTATTATTGGTTTTTTTCCTAATCACAGAGCAAAAGACTTGAATGCGTCTGATATTGAGAAAATTAAAAGAAGTGGAATTGTTCATATTACAGAGAATAGAAAAGTTAAATCGATTGTGAGTGATAGCTTAATCAAAAGTAGTTCACGGAAAAAATCATATTCCTGCCAATTTACACGAGCATCTTATTTCTTTATATCCGAATGTCTAAACGCTAAAGATATAGTTTTTAACTTTAAGATAAGAAAAAATAAGAATTATTCAAGAATACATATACAAAATATAACAGACAAGCAAATTCAGAAATTCAAAATTCGCACCCATGATAATACGATTATGTATGTGGGAGATTTTTCTTTTGATATTGAAAATAAAATAATAATTACAAAGTTACAAACTGACTCCAAACTCTGTAGCTTGAAGAATCACATAAGCCTAAGAAGTATTATGTTTTTTATCTTTATAGTAATTATCCCATTTCTAATTTCCCTCACTTTAATCATCCTACTATTTATATATTTATTTTTCCCTTTATTTAAATAAAAACTTAAGTTTATTTCCCACATCTAAAAGTAAAGTTCTAGTTGTGGGGGTTACTAAGGATAGTTCTTTGTGATTGATTTTATAATATAGTTTTATCTGTAAAATTGAATTTTGATGGAGTCAGAATTATGGAACAAATAACTCACAATAATCATTACGTTCCTCAATTATATCTGAAAAATTGGGGCGACTTTCAAAATAAAGTTTGGCAATATAGATTATTAGTTCCTCACAAAAATTTCGATGTGTGGAAATTAAAACCGGTTGTATCTACTGCCAGCCAGAATGATTTATATACATATTTTAGATCTGGAAAAGAAACAGACCAATTTGAAAAGTGGTTTAATCAAGAAGTTGAAATACCTGTCCAGGATGTATTGTTTAAGGTGATAAATAATATAAAACTTAATTCTGGAGATATTCAGACTATTACAAGATTTTTAGCATCACAATATGTGAGAACACCTGCACGTCTGAATAGGCAATTGCGTTTTTATAATAATGTATTACCAGATTTATTTGAAAGTAACATACGTAATACATTATCTGAACTGGAAGAAAATTTAAGGAGTGGGAAGCCGATTTTACAAAAACAATATGAAGAAATCTATAATCTAGTACCTGCCCAAATCAAAATATCTGAACAAGAAAATGGCAAATCTCTTCTAAACTACAATGTTTTAATTGGAAGAGGTATTTGGTTATTTGAGATTAAACATGTTGTATTGAACACGAGTAAGGTTCTCCTTAATCATCACTGGGAAGTAATAAGGGCCTCTAAAGGGATGCACTGGTGCACTAGTGATGATCCTGTTATATGTTCAAATTTTTATGAAGATAATACATATGATTTTAAGGGGGGATGGAAACGAAAAGGAAGCGAGATTATTTTCCCTTTATCTCCATACCACATTTTATACACTCAAGTAGGGGATTATAACGACCATCCTAGTCTACAGCAAAATCCAATTTTTTCTTATTATGTTCAAAAATTAATAATTGATCACGCTCATCGATTTGTATATTCAGCGAGTCCTCTACAAGACATAGAGTCGTGCAGGGGAAGATTAATCAATGCCAAGTTATTTAATGAAGAAAGAGAGATATGGAAAAATTGGCATCAAGAACAAAGTGTTGCTGAAATTCAATTTCTTTAAATACATTATCCCGCTTCTGGAGGTATCCTGAAGCGGGGGATTTTTTTGTTTGCACCGAATAATCACGATCCTAATTCACCGATGTACAAGATTAGTGTCAACTACATAGCTGATTTAAAAAGGATAAATGAATATCAGGCAATACATCGTTAACCGTTTTACCTTGAATAAATTGGAAGGGATATTTCAAACGCTAGTTGTATTTAATTTCCATTGATAAACCAGAACACATGTTCTATACTTTCATCACATAGAATATAGTACAAGTGTTTGGTGGTGATGAAGTGGAACGGTTAATATTACACAGTGATTGCAACAGTTTTTACGCTTCGGTGGAATGTCTACACAGACCAGAGATAAGAAATAAACCTGTTGCCGTGGGCGGCGATGTAGAGCAGCGTCACGGTATTATTTTGGCAAAAAATGAGCTGGCGAAGAAATATAATATTAAAACTGGCGAGGCGCTTTGGCAAGCTCGGCAGAAGTGTCCCGAACTGGTGATTGTGCCACCTCGCTTTGAGTTATATCAGCGCTTCTCACACCTGTGTCATGAGATTTATCTCGACTATACAGATCAGGTGGAACCTTTCGGGCTAGATGAGTGTTGGCTCGATGTCACGGCCGCCGGCGCGAACGGTGTGAATATTGCTCACAAAATTCGTGAAAGAATTAAATTTGAGTTAGGAATTACCGTGAGTATCGGAGTATCTTACAACAAAATTTTTGCTAAGCTGGGGAGCGATTACAAAAAGCCTGACGCTGTAACGGAAATCAGTCGGGCAAATTACCGAGAGATAGCTTGGCCTCTGCCGGTGGGTGACTTGTTGTATGTAGGCAGCGCTACCCGGCGTAAATTGGAGTCTTATTGTAAGCATACAATAGGAGACTTAGCCGCAACACCAGAAAAAACTTTGAGAGGTTGGTTTGGCAAATGGGGCAGCGTGCTGTATGCCTTTGCAAATGGGTTTGATATTTCTCCTGTTTCACGTTATGTTGATAGAGAAATAGTGAAAAGTATCGGCAATAGCACCACTACACCGCGTGACTTAGTTGACAACGAGGATGTGAAAATCATCCTGTACATATTGGCAGACAGCGTTGCCCGGCGACTCCGAGAACATGGCTGTAAAGGGCGGATAATCAGTATTAGTGTCCGAAATAATCAGCTATCCGGTTTTACACGGCAACACGCCTTAGCCAATTACACTAACATTACCACTGAAATAGTGCAGGCTGGTATGGAATTATTTTTGAAACATTATGATTGGCAGCATCCTATTCGCAGTTTAGGTGTGAGTATCTCCGAATTGGTCAGTGATGTTGCTCCCTTGCAGCTGGATTTATTTGGACAGGGAATGGAACAGTTGAAGATGGAGCAACTTGATATAACTCTGGACGGTTTGAAGAAGCGTTTCGGATCGAAGGCAGTTCGCCCCGCGATATTATTAAAAGACGCAGAGCTTTCAGGTTTTGACCCCAAGCGTGACCATACGATTCATCCGGTAAGTTTAATTCGAGGACCTTTGTAAAAGATAAGTAAGAGGTGAGTTATATGTGTGGAAGATACGTTTTGTTCAGTGATCCCGAGATGGCCGAAATTAGAGAAATTATTGAAGAAGTTCAGAGAAAACATCAAGAAATAAAAACAGGCGAAATTTTCCCTACCAACAAAGTACCAGTTTTGATACAAGAAGATGGAAAAATAACGCCTGAAGCTGTAAAGTGGGGCTTTCCTAATATTCACAATAAAGGTACTGTAATTAACGCCCGAGCAGAAACTGCACCTGAAAAGCCAATGTTTCGGCGTAGCTTAGAAACGAAACGCTGTATTATACCCTCCTGTGGTTTTTTTGAATGGTCGCATTCTGGTACGAAAACTAAATACCAGTTTAACCTACCAGAAAAAGAGGCTCTATATATGGCTGGTCTTTATAATGATTTTAACGGAGAGCGCCGGTTTACTATACTAACGACAGCCGCCAATCAATCCATAGCAGATATACACAATCGAATGCCGGTTGTATTGACTCATATTGAAATAGATCAGTGGCTTGAAAGCTATCAAGGCGCTTTGGATATATTGCAAACCGACAGGCCGAAGTTGGTAAAGCGGTTGGCATAAAAGAAAAATCATTATATTGCCAGGAATGGGGGGGGAGTTCAAAAAATTTAATATAATAATATATTTTTGACCCTTTTTTGACCCTTTATGACCTCTCAAAACACCCCAAATTCATCATTTATAAAATAAGAATGAATAACAAAAAAACCGCTTAGCCTTAGAGCCAAGCGGTTCGATTGGAGCTGCTAACGCGATTCGAACGCGTGACCTCGTCCTTACCAAGGACGTGCTCTGCCAACTGAGCCATAGCAGCAAATTGGCGACTCGGAACGGGTTCGAACCGTCGACCTCTAGCGTGACAGGCTAGCGTTCTAACCAACTGAACTACCGAGCCGTGTAATCACACGGAACAATTTGCCGGGACAACGATAGTAATTATATCTGGTTTTCTTTCATATGTCAATACGTTTTTTTAAATTAATTTTAGTTTTTTTGAAAAAGATTGGAAGGGGAAAAATGGCAGTTTTATAATTACTATAATGAAAAATGGAAAAATACGTCGAACCCGTTTAGTTGTCAATTAAGCATATTTCAGGTATAATAAAGGCAATACAATTATTAAGAACTACATAGTGAGGATTCTAAAATGTTTGAGAGATTTTTTTCAATGCTAGGCAGAGAAATCGGCAATAGCGTTCGAGGTGTGGTTCATTCAGAGGAGTTCCGCGACTTAAAACAGGAAGTTAAAGATACAATATATGATGCAGTAGGCGATGGCGGCTCTCGTAAGCGGCACCACCGTGCTCGCGCTCCAAAGCGGCCGAAGGCCCCCTACCCAGATTCGTCTTACCCGGCAGAGGCGCGCCCCCTGCGGTATTCAGATTCTCGCTTTCCTTGGAAGCAGGTGTCAAGCATACTGCTGCTTATATTTGGTGGGATTTTAGGTGTATTTTCTGTAGTCTTGCTGATGGGTTTAATTGTAGCATCGATAAGCATGACTGCGATGAATACGATTTTAGCGGGTATAGTCGTTTTACTGCCAACTAGTGGTCTTTCCACTTGGATGTTAACGCTAGGAATTAAACTACGTGGCAGACTAAACCGAATTGTACGTTATTTAAATGGAGTAGGCAATGCGAATTTCTGTTCCGTTGAGCAGTTAGCAAGGCTAGTTAATAAATCACCCAGCTTTGTCGTAAAAGATTTGGAGAAGATGATTCGAACCAACATGCTACCGGACGGCTATTTGGATGACCAGAGAACCTGCCTTATGATTGGGGAAAAGACATACCAACAGTATCTACAAGCGCAGCAATCTATGCAAGATCGTGAGAGTGGCAACGCCGATAAAGAAGAGAAAGCCGAAGAAAAAAGTGAGCCCTCAAAAGGCCGCGATTTACTCAATCAAATTAGTCAGGCAAAGAATTTTATTACTGATGACGGTATTCTATTTAAAATATCACGAATTGAAAATGTTACAGAGAAAATACTGAGTTATGTGGAAGCTCACCCGGAGAAGCAGTCGCAAATACGAAAATTTAATGAATACTATTTGCCTACTACGTTAAAGTTGATTCATTCTTATTGCCACTTCGATAGCCAACCGGTGCAAGGTGAAAACATTACATCAGCCAAAACGCAGATTCGTGAAAGTTTAGATACCATCAATACCGCATTTGAAAATTTGCTCGATAGTTTATTCGGCGATGCAACAATGGACATTTCTTCTGACATCTCTGTTCTTGAGGTTATGCTGGCTCGTGAAGGCTTAACCGGAGATGAGTTCAAAATCAAATAAAACAGAATTTTACTTCTTTATTTCCATGTAAATAATTGCATTTGAAAACAGGTTACAAAAGTGTTACACTTTAGCCACATTCAAAAACCGACTTGAATGAACTCGGTTAAAAGGAGGATGTGGACTATGAATTGCAAAGATTTATTGAACCTGCTGCTCCAGTATATGAACAAGTGCAGCAAATAATGGAATGTATTTAATTGATAGGATTATTTCGGAGTAAAGGAGAGTTTGACTATGAATTGCAAAGATTTATTGAGCCTGCTTCTTCAGTATATGAATAAGTGCAATAAGTAATTTAAAGATTTTGGAAGCATTCGATATACCAAAAGGAGAATGATTATGAATTGCAAAGATTTACTGAATCTGTTGCTCCAGTATATGGGTAAGTGCAACAAATAAAGAATTTTAAACAGCCTTTGAATGGTAAAATTCAAAGGCTGTTTTTTGTTTTTGATTTGTTTTATTTCGGTTCATAGTTTTCACATATCTTCGCTCTATACTAAAAACATCAACAAAACACTGCATTAACCGCCTGCGGTTGGTCGGAATACCGGGCCGCAGGCTGGCAGACAAATTATAAGTGCCTATAAAAGGCTTACCATACAGAACTCCTTTTGAAACATGCTAACGATTCCGCCGGATGGCGGAAAAACCCCCTCCACAAATCCGGCTCTGAATTTGTGGAGGGGATTATTTTTGTTAAAAGACCACCGATAAAACCGGTGGCCTTTTTAAAATTAGAACTGGCGTGTAAAAATATCGCTATGCTCAAGAAGATCTTCTACCGTATCAAAGCCCAAACGATGTAACAGCTCAATTACATAAGGATTATCTATAGGGGTGGGGTAGGTTGCTGTGTCGCCATATTCAAACACATTCTTGCGGCCTTCCTCTTTGGGGATGAGAGCCTTTGGTCCGCCTACGCAGCCACCAACACAACCCATTCCTTCAATAAAGTTTGCGGTAAGCTTACCTTCGAGTGCCTCGCTGAGCATATCTTTGCAAGCACGTACGCCATCGGCGTGGGCAGCACGAACAGAAATTTTACGGTCGGGGTTTAGGCGTGCAACCGTGCTTTGAACGGCTTCACTCACGCCGCCGGTTCCTGCATAAATTCTGCCTGCGCGGGAGGAATGGTCGCGCTCATCTTCCGGCATGGAAGCAAGGTCAATTCCGGCAAAATCAAATACATCTTTAATTTCCTGAAAAGTGAGAACAAAATCTGTGGAATCAGAGACATCCGGCTCCTTTGCTTCGGCTTTTTTTGCAAGGCAAGGCCCAATAAAAACGGTAATAGCCCCGGGGTATAGGGTTTTAATGGAGCGTCCGCAAGCTACCATGGGGGATACAGCACCCGGAACATGAGGGATTAACTGCTTGTACACCTTGCGAATCATGGCGATCCACATGGGACAGCAGCAGCTGGTTAGTTGATAATCTGCTTCATTTTGAATATTCTTATCAAATTCTAACGCTTCTTTCAATGTAAGAATATCTGCAAATAGTGCAACCTCCAGCATTCCGTCAAACCCTATTTTCTTAAACGCACTGCGCAACTTACCGGGAGTCACGTCGCTGCTAAATTGGTTAATGAATGCAGGTGCTACCATTGCGTATACCGGAGTTTTCGCCTCCTGAATAGCAGCCAACGCAGGTAGAATATCGCGGCTTTCTGTTAGCTTCTTAGCGTGGCAATTGGTAACGCATTCGGTACAGCCCACACATAAATCTTTGTTTATGGACATATTACCTTTCTCATCACGGTACAGTGCATCGAACAGGCACTTTCCGGCACAAGAGGCATCTGATTTGTCGGTACACTCACAATCGCCAATCCGGATTACTGGCGCAAATTTAGAAGGGTTCAATAAGCAATCTAAATGGTGAGGATCAAATCCATCTTGACGAGCCTGCTCCAGCTCATCCTCCAAATGGTTTTCGACGGATGCTTTGACCAATCTGCGATAAAGCTCTTCAAAAGTTGTCATAATCATGCTCCTTCTGCCCGGGCGCAGTATCTATTTCTAAAAAGCGCCCATTCCATATTATTTTGGGAATATATAGATTTATTATACGATGATTTCCATTTATATTCAATCAATTGGCAACATTAAAATGCTAAAATAGCAACAAAGAATAATAGCTGAATTACCTCTATTTGCTATATATCCTGCTAAACTTGTAAAATAAGAATGCTCTTTGCTTAAAAAAAATTAATATATGTTTAGATATTAATCGTAAAATATAAAAGCCTTCTAGCGCAGGCAAAACTGCGGCAGAAGGCTTTGAAGTATAAGTATGAGTCCTGTATGGTGCTAAATATCCATTGTATTCATCAGGCTGCGCATTGCAAGAATGGTACGCTCAATCAACTCGTCCAAAGACCAGCCCAACATGTCAGCGCCTCTTGAGATAACATCTCGTGAGCACCCTGCGGCAAAACTGGTAGATTTAAATTTCTTCTTAACTGATTTTAACTCTAAATCGGCTACACTCTTAGAGGGTCTCATCAGTGCTACTGCACCTATCAAACCGGTAAGTTCGTCTGTAGCATATAAAATCTTCTCCATCATATGCTCGGGTGCAATATCAACCCGCAAAAGGTAACCGTGGCTTGCTACGGCTCGAACCAGTCGTTCATCCAAACTCCGCTCTCTCATAATCTCTTGGCATTTGATGCAGTGCTGTTCAGGGTATTGTTCAAAATCCAAATCATGAAGCAGACCCACCACTTTCCAAAACTCTACATTTTCGGGGTCATATTCATTTGCAAAATACCCCATAACGCCAGATACAATTTTTGCATGGCGAAGATGAAACTCATCTTGATTGTATTCTTCTAACAAAGCCTGTGCTTGCTCCAGTGTAGGAACAAATCCCATAGTTGGTCACTCCTTTTTGGTGTATTGACGTAAGTATAACGCAGAAAGCAGTGCCTGTCCATATTACACCGATGAAATAAGAGGAGATAAGAGGAAAAAGGAACCAAGGGTTAACCCTCGGTTCCTTTTCAGTAGATCAAATAATATTGGTTAGATCAAATGGTAATTCATTGCCTTGCTTATCGGAGATTTCGATTGTTCCATCGCAGTTGTCTTTAGATTTGGATAGCGTAACAACAAATGGTTCGCTGGAGTTGACCTCGTAAACCTCTGTGGCAAGCTCCTTGTTCTCGTAGGTAATCTGTACTTTAGCCACATTTTCTCGGTTTAGCGAAAGAATAGCTTCTCCATTTTCTAAGTCAAAGCTAATAATCCCTTCGTTTAGCTTTTCCGCTCCGGATTCTTTAGGAAAATAGCCAAACGATAAACCCGGCTTTGTAGCGTAAATAGAGTACCGATATTCCGATAAATCGGAATTGTACAAAAGCACAGCAGCTACATTTTCGCTCACAGAAGAGGCTGCATGCCAGCTTTCATTAACATTTTGTGTTTTTCTGGCATTTGCTTCTAAACTGCCTTTGGTTAATCCAATAACTGGAGAGGGGAACGCCGCCAAAATGGCAATGAGAAGTAGGCACAGTACACCAACGGATAACAATACTCGCTTTTTCATTTCAAATCCTCCCTTTCCCAATAAAATACGAATGACTCAATGTTTTAAAAAATAAACCAGAATACTACTAATCCCCATTACAATTGTAAATGCGAGACCAACCTTTTCATTAAATATATGAAGCATATTATAGATTTCTTCCGTTTGCAAAAGGTGAAAAATGTCTTTTGCATATTGACCGTCCTTGCGGATTTGGTGACGTAAGAAAAAATAAGAAAACACATAAAAAATAGATAATACAATGTAGAACATGATCATTCCAATAGAGGTGTCACGCCCCATAGAGAATTCAGCAAAAGCGTAAGCGAACATTAGCATTGTAAAAATCATCATGATATGGATTAAGTAATACTTTATGTACTTCAAGAGAAAATCCTTCTTTCATTTGGGATTCCAAGTATTTTAATCTTCCAGCGAGCCTTTTGTTTGATTTTGCCCATAAGAATCTAAGAAGCTATGGGTTTGGCCGCCCTGCCGGTAACCAAGAACGGTATCTAAATTCACGTTGTGCATACTGCGGAATAGATTAATGTCTACCTGAGGGTTATCTTTCCGAAGTTTTGCAATCAGCTCTTTTACCATTGCTCGCTTTGAGCCGTTATTTTCTTTTTCGGTACATACAGGCACTTGCTCAGAGAGGGGACACCCACAGCGTACAAACTCAAGGGAGTTATAGCGCCTCCAAGCCAATATGTCGCGCTCACGCACCAAGTAAAGCGGGCGGATAATTTCCATCCCGGGAAAATTGGTGCTCGGGAGCTTTGGCATCATCGTACGAATTTCAGCACCATAAAGCATGCTCATCATCGTGGTTTCAATTACATCATCAAAATGATGCCCCAACGCTATTTTATTGCAGCCAAGCTCTTTTGCTTTGGCATAAAGGTGGCCGCGGCGCATTCGAGCGCACAGGTAGCAGGGGTTTCCACCCGAATTGCTCACAATCTCAAAGATACGGGAAGTAAAAACCGTTAGGGGGATTCCGAGTTTTTCAGCGTTTTGCGCAATGAGCTCTCGATTGTACCCGTCGTAACCGGGGTCCATCGATAAAAACTCCACCTCAAACGGGATTTCGGTATGGCGTTTCAGCATTTGCAAACACTTAGCCAAAAGCATCGAGTCTTTCCCGCCAGAAATACAAACCGCAATGCGGTCGCCGGGGAGAATAAGCTGATAGTCTTTTATGCCGCCTATCATGCGGTTCCAGATTTCTTTTTTGTACTTCTTTAGGATGCTTTGCTCTAATTTTTGGATCTCTTCCATGTTCTTCTGCCTTTAATAATTAGATTTCTCTCTAAAGCTTCTTGACTTTAGAATGAGGTTTAATAGGTATTTACCTTAGCTTTTGAAAGTCTTGATTTCTGTTTACATATTTGAATATTATAGCATGATATTCCGTTAGGGGCAATCGCAAACAAAAGAGAAGCAGCTATTGCTGCTTCTCTTAAATAAATATTGTAATTAGTTGTTTTTCTAGAAAGGTTTTACGTCGTTTCTGCTGGGCAGAGGAACCTCCGGCATCAGCTCATCGTACATTACATTTAAAATATAATCGAGCTGAGTGACCTCCTCCGCGGTAAAGCGCTCTTTAATTCGGTCAATCACGGTTAAAATATAGCCGTGGTTCAGGTTGTAATACTCAAAGTACTTTGGAGTTACCTCTAAATAATACTCCCGTTTATCGGTTTTGGAACGGTTCTTCTTTAAATAACCCTTTTGGATTAAATTAGTCACTTTATAAGCGGCATTTGGAGGCGAAATTTGAGCAAAGGAGGCAAATTCATTGACCGTAGGGTTCCCTAGTGCATGAATGATTTCTATGCAGTAGGTTTCCACAGTAGTCAGGCTCGCTTCGCGGTTATCGATACGGGAAAACACCTTTCGATAAAAATGAAGTTTAAATTTCGTATATACGTCAGACAAGGATTGTTCCAGCATTCGTGCTCTCCTTTGCGGGTATGCGAGCTGCATAGAGCAGCCCGCTTTCTCTTTTATTCTTTCAATGGGTCAATCGCCTATTGCGAAAGTCAGCTCGGCGGTAGCTGCTACATTACCATTTACCGTAGCGGTTGCAGTGCCAAAGCCAATCGGGCCGCGCTGGCGGGTGAGCTCACAGGTGAGCTCTAATACGTCTCCGGGCAGCACCTGCTGCCGAAAGCGGGCATTCTTTATGCCACCCATAAAACCTATTTTTCCTCGATTTTCTTCAAGGGATAAAATTGCAACTGCACCAACCTGAGCAAGTGCCTCAATAATGAGAACACCGGGCATTACATGTTTCTGCGGGAAATGACCGCAAAAAAACGGTTCATTTACGGTAACACATTTGATTCCTTTTGCCCACTTGCCGGGTTCGCCATCAACTATTTTATCAACGAGCAGGAACGGGTAGCGGTGGGGGAGGATTTCCTGTATTTGATTTGAGTCAAGCTGCATGATTATTCCTCCCAGCGTTTCAGAATAAGGCTTGCGTTGTGCCCACCAAAACCGAGGGAATTGGAGAGTGCATAGCGCAAATCTGCTTTTCGGCCGGTGTTCGGTACTACATCCAAATCGCAATCTTCATCCGGTTCACGGTAGTTAACGGTGGGGGGGACAAAGCCTTCTTTCAGCGCAAGTGTGGTTAAGAGTGCTTCTACTGCGCCGCTTGCGCCGAGAAGATGACCGGTCATTGACTTTGTAGAGCTAATCATTAGCTTTTTGGAATGCTCCCCAAACACCGCTTTTACAGCGGCGGTCTCACTTTTATCGTTCAGTGGGGTAGAGGTTCCGTGTGCATTGATATATGCAACCTCTTCCGGATTAATTTTGGCATCTTCTATGGCTTGGCGCATACATTCCCGTGCGGCAGTTCCTTCCGGGTCAGGTGCAGTAATGTGGTAAGCGTCGCAGGTAGAGCCATAGCCTACTACTTCTCCATATATTTTTGCACCGCGCTCTTTTGCGTGCTCTAAGCTTTCTAAGATCAGCATAGCGGCACCCTCACCCATTACAAAGCCGTCTCGCTCTTTATCAAAGGGGATAGATGCTCGGTTGGGGTCTGTGGATTCAGAAAGTGCTTTCATTGAGGTAAAGCCGCCCATGCCCAATGGGGTAATGGAAGACTCTGCACCGCCGCAGATGGCAACATCCGCATAGCCGGCGCGAATCAGACGCATCGCGTCGCCAACTGCATTTGTACCGCCGGCACATGCGGTAACCGGGCAGGTTACCATTCCGCGAAAACCAGTGCGAATGGCAATGTGCGCCGCACCCATGTTCGCAATGCACATGGGAATGAAGTAAGGGGATACACGGTCAAAGCCCTTTTGTTCACCACGGGCATGCTCGGACTCAATGGTGCCAAGGCCGCCAATACCACTGGAGACGATTACAGCACAGCGATAAGTGTTTTCTTTTTCCATAACTAAACCGCTATCCTGAAACGCTTGGTCGGCAGCCGCAATTGCTAGCTGTGTAAAACGGTCAAGCTTTCTGGCTTCGCGTTTATCAATATAGTTTTCCGGTTGAAAGTTTTTTACCTCTCCGGCAATTTTAACCTTCTGATTCGCTGTATCATACAGCGTGATTTCTCCAATTCCGCAGACTCCGTCTTTTGCGGAGCGCCAAGTTTCGTCTGCGGTAATTCCAATGGGAGTTAATGCACCAAGTCCGGTGATAACAACACGTCGTTCCGTCATAGTAACCTCCTGAAACTGCCCGCCAACTGGCGGTAGTCTAAAAATAAAAGATTGGTTAAACGGCCATTCCGCCGTCTACACAAAGCACCTGGCCGGTGATGTAGCCAGCCTCTTCACTGGCAAAAAAGGCAATTGCGGCTGCAATTTCTTCCGGTTTACCGGCACGTGACATGGGAATACCCTGAAGAAGCTGCTCTTTTACTGCATCCGGCAGAACGCCGGTCATATCTGTTTCAATTAAGCCGGGGGCTACTGCATTCACCGTAACATTGCGCCCGGCAAGCTCTTTGGCTAATGATTTGGTCATACCGATTAATCCGGCTTTACTGGCGGAATAATTGATTTGCCCTGCATTACCGCGTACACCGGCAACACTGCTCAGATTAATCATTCTGCCCCAGCGCTGTTTCATCATAATACGGGAAGCCAGTTTCATGCAAAGAAACGCACCCTTTAAATTGGTATTGATAACATCATCAAAGTTCTCTTCGCTCATGCGGAGAATGAGGCTGTCTCGAGTTATTCCAGCATTGTTTACAAGTATGTCAATGCTTTGAAAGGATTCCTGCGCCTTCGCAAAGATTTCTTCGCAGCCTGCTGCGGAAGAAACATCGGCTTGTACCAGAATAACTTCTGCACCAAGCTCACGGCATTCGGCGGCGGTTTCTTCCGCGGCCTGAAGATTACCGGCGTAGTTGATGACAATGTTCTTGCCCTCGGAAGCGAACTTTTTGCATACGGCGCGGCCAATGCCACGGCTTCCACCGGTAACGATGGCGGTTCTTACAGTCTGGCTCATTGTGCGGCTCCTTTCAGTGCTTCAATTGTAGCGCGCAGGCTTTCCACGTCTTCCACGGAATACGTTTTCAAGTTCTTTGTGGTTTTGCGTACGAAACCGGCTAAAACCTTACCGGGGCCAATTTCCACTAAAGTATCAATGCCCGCCTGCTCCATGTAACGAATGGAATCTTCAAAATAGGTACTGCTCTGCACCTGGCGTTCCATTAAAGCCGGAATGCTCTCGTTCGGTTGAAGTGGTTTAGCAGATACATTAAAGATAACAGGTACTTTCATCTCACCGAACGTAATTTTCTTGAAGTACTCAGCGAGTGCATCACCCGCAGGGTGCATAAGCGAGCTGTGGAATGGGCCGGGCAAATGCAGCGGAATACAGCGGCGGGCTCCAGCTGCGAGCGCCAGCTCACTGGCTTTTTCAACGGCAGCCTTTTCGCCTGCAATTACCATTTGTCCGGGGCAATTGTAGTTTGCAATCTCAACGATTCCAAGGGAAGAAGCTTCATTGCAAACCTGTTTTAGAGCGTCCCTATCCAGATTCATAATGGCTGCCATTGCACAAGGGAGATCTCCTACGGCAGTTTCCATTACCTTGCCACGAAAGGCGGTCAGAGCGATTGCCGTATCGGCATCAAAAACTCCTGCGGCAGTAAGCGCGGAATACTCTCCTAGGCTTAAGCCTGCTACCATTTCCGGGTGAATTCCCTCTTGCTCTAAAAGAGCAGTAATTCCAGAACAAAAAGCGACCATGCAGGGCTGTGTTTTTCTGGTTTGATTAAGTTCCTCTTCAGGGCCATTTTCTATCATTTCTTTGATATTAAAGCCTGCGGCATCGGTATCGTAAAAACGACGGAACTCGGGGTATTGTTCATATAAATCCATACCCATTCCAACGTGTTGACTCCCTTGGCCAACATAGATAAAAGCCAATCTCATTAGGAATCCCTCCATCCTTGTTTCAGTTCTTCCAGCAGCTTTTGTACAGGCAGAATGCGATCAAGCTTCCAAGCATTGCTGCCACAGAAGAATAGGCCTTCGTCCCAGTTGCCGCGCACGGCTTCTGACAAAGCTTTGGTAATGCAGTACGGTGTTGTAGCTGGATTACAGGGGTGCAAACAATCCACGCATTTTTGTACGGGAATTCTCAGCTCATTGCGTAAACGCTCAATCAGGGGAGAGTTGAGTGCGCGCCCCGGCATTCCAACCGGGCTTTTAATAATACAAATATCCTCTTTTTTGGCATTTACTAATATTTCTTTATAACGTTGGGAGGCATCGCACTCCTCCGTAGCGATAAAACGGGTTCCCACTTGAACCCCTGCCGCACCCAGCTTTAAAAAGCGAGCAACATCTTCAGCGGTGTAAACACCACCGGCAACGAACACCGGGATTTGCTTTTGATATTTCTCTTCATACGGTTTTATTTCTTTAAGAACCTCCGGTAGAATTTGTTCCGGAGTTTGAGCCGTACCATTTTCCAGCTCGTCTGCGTGAAAGCCGAGATGCCCGCCAGCCATTGGCCCCTCAATTACAATAAAGTCCGGGCAAACCTTGTGGCGTTTATCCCACATACGGCAAATGGTATGCGCCGCTCTTCCGCTTGAAACAATGGGGGCAATAGCCGTATTGCTGCCTTTTACATAAGCAGGAAGATCTGAGGGGAGACCAGCCCCTGAAATGACAGCATCTGCGCCTGCTTCTACGGCAGCCTGAATTGTTTCAGCATAGTGCGTAGTGGCAACCATCGCATTGATGGCAACCCAGCCATTTCCCTGCGCAATCTGCTTTGCTTTCTGTATTTGGTCTTTTAGGGCATTAATATTACACCGGAGCGCGTTTTTCCAAAAATCCGGCTCGGCAAAGCCTGGGTTTGCCGCACTGATAACACCCATTGCGCCGTGCTTTGCTACATGCCCTGCCAAATTACCAAGGGAAACACCAATTCCCATTCCACCTTGAATAATAGGCAGCAGCAAGGGTCTTTCTTTGACCAGAACCATAGTTAGCGCTCCTGTTCCAGCTTTGCAAGGGCATCAATATACCCATTATAAAGCTCTTCAAATATATAACGCAGTGGCTTTATCTCGTGAAGTTGACCTGCAACCTGCCCCGCCATAAGTGAACCGTTGTCAACGTCACCCTCCAAAACTGCACGGCGCAGTGAGCCAAGTGTGTAGTGCTCGAGCTCCATTTTATCTGCTCCTGCAGTTTCTTTTTTCAGGTATTCACGTACCATCTTATTTTTTAGGAGGCGAACCGGAACACCCGCCGAACGGCCGGTAACGGTAGTGCCATTGTCTTTTGCCTTCAGAATTGCAGCTTTATAATTGGCATGAACAGGGCATTCTTCACTCACGAGTAGGCAGGTACCAAGCTGTGCACCAATTGCACCTAAGGCAAAGGCTGCTAATAGCTGCCTGCCGCTGGCAATACCACCCGCAGCAATCACGGGTATATTTACTGCGTCTGCGACCTGAGGCACAAGTGCCATAGTGGTAAGCTCACCTACGTGGCCACCGCTTTCGGTACCCTCCGCAATTACAGCATCTGCACCGTAATCAGCGACACGTTTCGCAAGGGCTACGCCTGGTACAACCGGAATCACCTTAGCTCCGGCATCCTTCCACATAGAGATATAAGAGCTGGGGTTGCCCGCGCCGGTTGTAATAACAGGTATTTTTTCCTGTGCAGCCAGTTCAGCCATTTCTTTGGCCTGCGGGTGCATGAGCATAATATTAACGCCGAAAGGCTTATCTGTTTTTTCTTTGCAAATCCGGATGTTCTCTGCAAAGGAATCCAGATTCATCCCACCTGCACCGATTAAGCCAAGGCCGCCTGCATTAGAAACCGCCGCGGCAAATTCGCCCGTGGCAATATTGGCCATACCGCCTTGAATAAACGGAAACTCAATTCCGAGCCAGTTGTTCAGTCTCATGTTGATTCCTCCTTTTTACCATTCCAGAATAGCGCCGCCCCAGGTAAGACCAGCACCAAAACCAACACATAGCGTACGGGTTCCGGGGGTTAGCAGACCCTGCTCTGCCATTTCGTCCAAAGCAATTGGAATGCTAGCAGCGGAGGTATTGCCGTAGTTGTGCACATTTAAGTAAAACTTTTCTTCTGGTAAATGTGTTTTGCGAATCACACTGGATATAATGCGCTGATTTGCCTGATGGCAAACAAAATAATCTATTTGGTCAGCGGAAAGCTGCGCTTTTTGAAGCGTATCTTCAATGGAGCGCGGTACTGTTTCAACGGCAAAGCGGAATACATCGCTTCCATTCATAAAAATTCGATGTGGTTCTGCTCCGTGAGCATTGGTACAGCCTAGAAGAGTATCATCTCCGCGGCAGCCAAGTACGCTGGTAAACGAATGCTTGTCAGAAAGCTCAATAACTGCGGCACCCGCACCGTCACCAAACAATACGCAGGTGCTTCGGTCCTCAAAATCCAGCACGCGGGAGATAACTTCGCTTCCAATTAATAAAGCGCGGGTATATCCGCTTTGCATCAAAAGTCCGCGAACAACGGTAAGGCCATATAAAAAGCCAGTGCAGCCCACGCTAATATCAAAAGAAGGGCAGTCCTCCGGCAAAGCAAGCCGACGCTGAACCTGCGTTGCAACGGCAGGGGACATATGGTCCGGTGTAAAGGTAGCCACCACACATGCGCCAATTTCTTCCGGGCGTGCACCGGCCTTTTCCATCGCCTTTTTTGCAGCAGCGGTTGCTAAATCCGCATTGCTTTCGCCCTGCACAAAATGCCTTTGGCGAATTCCGGTTCGAGTGGAAATCCACTCGTCGTTTGTGTCGGTCAGCTTGCTGATGTCGTCATTTGTCACTATTTTTTCCGGGATGCAGCGCCCGGTTCCTAATATATGAATTCCAGTCATATGGCCTCCTTTGTCGTCCCAATCCTTCTAAACTTATCGTACCTTTGATTGGCCAAATTCTCTTCACTGAGTGGTAAAAGCTCTTTTAGGTTGCGAAGTATAGCTTCATCCAGTGCAGAATAAATTGCATTGTGGTCGCGGTGTGCACCTCCGCGGGGTTCGGCAATAATCTCATCTGCTACCCCAAATTGCAGTAAATCTTGAGCGGTTAGCTTCATCATTCCGCTTGCTTCGCCGCTTCGGGTGGAATCCTTCCACAAAATCGATGCAAACCCCTCCGGCGAAAGAACCGAGTAGACGGCGTGTTCCAGCATGAGCAGGCGATTGGCAACACCAAGCGCCAAAGCACCTCCGCTTCCGCCCTCACCGGTAACAATTGCAATTACAGGAACCGTAAGCTGGCTCATTGCCGCCAAATTACGTGCAATGGCTTCGCTCTGACCGTTTGTTTCCGCTTCCAGCCCGGGGAATGCGCCGGGAGTATCAATAAAAGTAATAATGGGGCGCCCAAATTTTTCAGCTTGCTTCATCAGTCGTAAGGATTTACGGTACCCTTCCGGGCCGGGCATGCCAAAATTATAATACATGTTTTCTTCCAGATTTTTACCCTTGCAGTGACCTATTACGGTAACGGGGATACCATGGTAAAAAGCCACTCCACCAAGAATGCTTTTGTCGTCTTTATTCAGGCGATCGCCTCTTAGCTCAAAGAAATCTTGAAACAACGCCGCTGTATAGTCGCGGATACCCGGGCGCTTTGGCCGTCTAGCAAGGTAAACCTTATCGGCAGGGGTAAGCTCAGCGTATGCTTCCAATAGCTTTTTGCGTTCTCCCTCCAACTGCCAAATTCGAAGCTGGGGTATTTTAGATTTCTCTCGCAGGGCGGTAAGCTCTTGGTCAAGCTGGTCCAGCTTAAGTTCCGTCTCTTTAATCATGCAGGCATTCCTCCTTTTTGGTGAATCTGAAGAAGAAAGCCTAAGGTAGACTTCATTTCTCCTCGGGGAACAATACGGTCTACAAAGCCGTGCTCCTCCTGAAATTCAGCGCGCTGAAAGCCCTCGGGCAGCTTTTGGCGGATGGTCTGCTCAATTACGCGTGGGCCGGCAAAACCAATGAGAGCACCAGGCTCTGCAAGAGTAATATCGCCAAGGCCGGCAAAGCTTGCGCTAACACCGCCGGTTGTGGGGTGTGTTAGGTAAGAGATATATAAACCGCCTTCTTTTGCAAACCGTGCCAACGCAGCACTGGTTTTGGCCATTTGCATTAAAGAAAGGATTCCCTCCTGCATTCTGGCGCCGCCGCTCGCACTGAAAATGACTAAGGGAAGGTGATTTGCAAGCGCGTACTCAACGGCACTTGTAATAATTTCCCCAACTTGTACTCCCATGCTTCCCATAAAAAAGCGACTGTCGAGCACTGCCACAACAGCAGGCTGCGAATGAATCTCTAATGAGGCAAATAAAGCGGCATCCGCTAACCCTGTTTTTTGCCGGTTTTCTTCGAGCTTTTCCGGGTAACCGGGAAAGTTCAAGGGGTTTTCTGGGCATGCGGGAAGATCAAGCATATTCAGCGTACCGGGGTCAGCAATCAAGTTTAGGCGTTCTTGGGCGGAAATAGGTAGGTGATGCCCGCACAAGGGGCAAACCATTTGCTTTTCTGCTAATTGTGCCCGTGAAATATCTTTTTTGCAGCTTGGGCAAGCCGTATAGCCCAGCACCTCTTTGTCGCTAGACTCCTTACGGGTCTTTTGCGTTGGAAGGCGAAGCATTGAAAATAACGTCATCTTTGGGTGTGAGGAAGGGTTATTCATGGCATATTCCTTTCTTTTACGTAAAACAATGTCCATCTGTTCATTTTTGGTTGCTCTGTTGTTCTATAAATGCAACAATATCGCTTACTGTTTGAAAGCGGACAAGTTGTTCGTCTAATATTGTTACTTCAAATGTGTCTTCTAATTCCATAGCCAGTTCTGCAAGGTCAAAAGAATCGAGATTAAGGTCATCTTTTAATGAGGCCTGCATGGTAATTACAATTACACTAAGGGTTGTTCTATTGGCAATTAAATCTCTGATTTCTTCGAAAATCACGATTTTGAACCTCTTCTCTGAGCGCTTTGGTGAAAAATACTTAAAAATATTTAATTAAAAAATTTTAATCTCATCCTATTCCAATTCAACGAAAAAGTCAAGAAAAATTTATGTAAATAAATGGGTTTTCGAATGGCCAGAGTATGCTGTGCTTGACTTTTCCAATCTCTTCCAGTACAATCAAAATCAAGGTGATCCTCGCCTAAAACGGTTCTGTTTGTCTCGTTTTTATCAAGAAAACGAGCAAATAATGAGGGTGGATTAAAACAAGATTGAGAGAGACCTCATAGGAAAAATGCGACTCGCGGGCAAAGTACCTTGCGGGTGTTTTTTTATCTCTTTACTATCGTTAGAAATACTGTCCACACTGCTTTGAGGTGAGGGAAATTAGCCAAGTATGAAAAGAGATGGCTAGAAAACAAACTGCAAAGATGGGAGGTTGCAGATGGAAAGAATAAGGATTGGTTGCCACGAAGATAAACTTGCAATCATTCATACAAGACGCATTATGCAGGATATAAAAAGAGCGGATTCAGCATGCCAGCTCGATTTGATGCCTATCTCAGCGGCGGAGGAACCAGTGCAGGAGCAGACGGGGCAACCCCCCGTGGAAGAAAAGCCAATTTGCGTATTACAGCGTGCTCTTTTAGAAAAAAGAATTGACCAAGTAGTATATGATTTAGCAGAGTTACAGCATAATCTCGCACCGGGGTTAAAGATTGCGGCGTATTGTACACGCCTAAACGTTAAACACACTCTAGTTCTTCCCATTGGAGCACAACAGCCGGAGTTAGACAGACCAATTGGTGTGTCAGGAGTCCATAGGAGAGTTCAGGTAGGCTCGTTCTACCCACGTTACGACATTGCACCGATTCGCGGAGATGTACATAGCCGGCTGAAACGATTAGACAGAGGGGATTATTCTGCTCTGATTTTACCGTGTGATGAGCTGTTTCTGTTAGGCTTACGTAACCGTAGCGGGCGAATTTTTACAGAGCAAGAGATTGTTCCTGCGGCGGGGCAAGGGATCTTTGCCATAGTAACAAGAATTGGTGAACCACACTATTGTCTTTCGGGAGTGGATGATTTTGAAAGCCGCTGCTGTGCAAAGGCGGAACTGGCATTTTTAAAACAGTTTAAAAATCCAGGTGCGGATCCTATTGCTGCATTTGCAAAAATAGAAGAGAATGAGATTGTATTAACTGGTTTTTACAACGATGGCAAACAAAGCGTAAAAAAGCAAATGAATGCACCAATTGCTGAGGCAGCAAAGCTTGGCGAGCACTTAGCAAACGTAATCTTAAATTAACCTAGCTAGAATAAACGTTAAATGTATATGGTAAGTTCAGTAGGGGATAACAGATTTATAAAAAGTTAGTAAAACTAAAGTTTGTGAAGAAAATAGGAATTAATTTGTAAAATATTTTAAAATTGATAATTATTCTTAAAAATCTATTGAAATTCAAAAAAGCTTCCTGTATAATAGGTGTTAGTAAAGAGTAACGGTTTAATACGGTTACAAAAATTTATGATACGTATTAGGAGGTAATTTAATATGACAAACTTAATTGGACGTGAACTACCGGATTTTAAACTGCAGGCGTATCATCAGGGTGAGCTAAAAGAGGTAACTCGTGAGGATTTGGAAGGCAAGTGGAACATTCTGTTTTTCTATCCCGCTGATTTTTCTTTCGTTTGCCCCACTGAATTAGGCGACCTTGCAGATTATTATAGTGAATTCCAGAAAATTGGCGCAGAGATTTATTCCGTTTCAACCGACAGCCAGTTTGTTCATAAAGCTTGGGCAGATGCGTCTGAGACCATCCAAAAGATTAAATACCCCATGCTGGCAGACCGTGCCGGCGTGCTCTCAAAGGAGCTGGGTATTTATGTAGAGTCTGCTGGCTTGGCACTGCGTGGTACCTTTATTGTAAACCCGCAGGGTAAAATTGTTGCTTATGAGGTAAATGATTTGGGAATCGGCCGTAATGCAGAAGAGCTTTTGCGCAAGGTGCATGCAGCTCAGTTTGTAGACAAGCATGGCGATCAGGTTTGCCCGGCCAAATGGAAGCCCGGTGAAGAGACTCTTTCTCCCAGCTTAAACTTGGTAGGTAAGCTGTAATTTTGAACAATTTGGGCCGCTGCCGTATTGGCGGCGGCCTTTTTTAAAAGGGGAGTATTACAACATGAATCCGATTTATGATTTAATAATTATCGGCGCTGGCAGCGCCGGATTAGCGGCGGGAGTCTATGCAGGCCGCGCAAAGCTCAAAACACTTATTTTAGAAAAAAGTAACCCGGGCGGTCAGGTAGGGAACACTGCCGAGGTTGTAAACTACCCCGGCATCCGCAAAACGGGAGGCCCCGAGCTTGTAGAAGAAATGAAGAACCATGTTCGTGATTTTGGCGTGAAGATTGAAACAGCGGAAATTGAGCGTGTGGATTTTTCCGGAGAGATTAAAACGCTCTACGCTTCCTCTAGAACGTACCAAAGCCGCTCGGTCATTATTGCCACCGGTGCATCTCCCCGCAAAGGCGGGTTTGATGGGGAAGAGCAGTACAGCGGCCACGGAGTTGCGTATTGTGCAACCTGTGACGGTGAGTTCTTTAGTGGGCTCGATATTTTTGTAATTGGCGGTGGCTTTGCTGCGGCAGAAGAAGCTATTTACCTAACCCGTTTTGCAAAGTCGGTTACTATTGTGATTCGCGGGAGTGATTTTAGTTGTGCAAGAACGGTTGCAGACAAGGCATTGGCACACCCCAAAATCACCGTAAAGTTTAATACACTGCTCGACAAGGTAGAGGGTGATTCGCTTCTTCGTAGAGCCTACTTTAAAAACAAGCTAACAGGTGAAACAGAAGTATACGAAGCTGGGGAAAACGGAACATTTGGTGTTTTTGTTTTTGTAGGATACGACCCAGCTACCGAACTCTTTCAAGGTCATGTAGAGATGGATAAGGATGGCTATATTCTTACAGACGAAGCCATGCACACCAATATTCCAGGCGTTTTTGCCGCAGGTGATTTGCGCCCCAAGCTGCTTCGACAAATAGTAACCGCGGTAGCAGACGGTGCAGTAGCGGCAACCTCCGCTGAAAAATACGTCACCAAAGAAAAAGAACGCCTTGGCATTCCCATGTTTGAAGAGGATGCTGTAACCATTGAGGAAGCACCGGCATCCGAGCAAAAAGAAGGCTCGGCAAAGCCTGTGGCGCCGAATGGTGATTATTTAAGTGGTGAACTTAAGGGTCAGCTTTCACAAGTATTCCAACGGCTCAAAAAAGACATGACCATAGTTACGGTAGTGGATTCCTCAAACAAGAAGTCTTTGGAGTTGGAGGTTTTTCTGCGTGAAATTGAATCGTTGAGTGACCATATTCACCTGCAAGTATACCAAAAAGGTGAAAATCCAGAAATTGAGCAAAAGCTGGGAATTGAACGTTTTCCCGTAGCCGCTTTTCTAAATGATGTAGGTCAATTCAGCGGAGTTAAATTCAGTGCAGTTCCCGGTGGACACGAGATAAACTCGTTTGTACTTGGGATTCTGCATTTGGCGGCCGAGGATAAGCTAACTCCGGAGCAGGTTGAAAAAATCCGTCAGTTACCACCCAACACAGTTTTAAAGGTTGGTGTAACTTTGGCGTGCCCCTATTGCCCAGATGTTGTTGCGGCAGCACATTCCATTGCGATTGCCAGCGGTGGTAATGTAACGGCAGAAATGCTGGATGTTGCTTTATTCCCAGACATTCGAGAAAAATACCGCATAATGAGTGTTCCGGCACTGATTGTAAATAATAATGAGCAGGCTACCTTTGGTTCTCAAACCTTTGATCAAATTCTTAAAAAAGTGATTGAGGGATAAATTAATTCTTAGTGAAAAACGAACGGTTTTCTTATAAAAGAGAAATGCCTCCGATTTAATCGGGGGCTTTTTTCACCTATCCATTGTAAACTATTTTAAAATAAATTGGTTGACAATATAAATCCTCCCTGATACAATAAAACAAACGTGGTTGGCCGGCCTTACGAAAGCCCTCAAAAAAGAGAGAGTGGAAATGTAGCATTCTCTTTTTGGGATGGGCAAAGAAAAAAGATACGCAAGTATTAGGAGGAAGTCTTTTAATGAGTATCGTTCATGATTGGAAAGAAAAAATCCTTGCTGGGGAAAAAATTAATCGCTCCGGTGTTGAGGAATTGCTCATAATGCCTTTAGAGGAGCTGTGTGAGGCGGCAAATCAAATTCGAGAAACCTTAAATGGAAATGTGCTGGATACCTGCTTGATTTTAAATGGGAAAAGTGGCTTGTGTACCGAAAACTGTAGGTACTGTTCCCAAGCTCGTGGGCATAAAACCGGAGTGGAGGAATATTCGCTCCTGACGGTAGATCGTATTGTGGAAGAGGGCCTGCAAACAGCGGAGCAGGGTGTTGACCGTTTTTCGGTCGTAACCTCTGGCGTGCGGGTATCGGATGCGGAAATTGATGTTTTATGTCGTGCTTATTCTAAAATCCGAGAGGAATCCGACATTCAGCTCTGTGCCTCTCATGGGTTAATCAATCACGAACAATTTTTACGATTAAAAGAAGCAGGTATTACCCGTATCCATAATAACTTAGAAACTTCTCGTCGCTATTTTCCGCATGTTTGTACCACCCATACATACGATGATAAAATCAAGACCATTCGTGACGCACAAAAAGCGGGTCTTGAAATATGCAGCGGTGGAATTATTGGTATGGGGGAAGAGATGAGCGACCGCTTAGATATGGCCTTTGAGCTGCGCGACTTAGGTGTTGAGTCCATCCCTGTAAATGTGTTAATGGCGATTCCCGGCACGCCGCTACAAGACCAACCCTTGCTGCCGGAAGACGAAATTCTGCGTACCATTGCATTGTTCCGCTTTATTAACCCTACGGCAAATATTCGTTTGGCCGGCGGTCGTAACTCAATGACGGACTGCGGCAGACTGGCGTTACATGCCGGAGCAAATGCCTCCATTACTGGCAATATGCTAACAACCTCCGGCAATACCGTAAAGCAGGATTTTGAAATGTTTGCTAAGGCGGGCTTTCAGCTAAAGTGCCAGATTCGAGCATGACCATTTTATCGAAATAATAAGAGTTCTCTCACAACATACGGAAAGAGGAGATGGCTTACGCCATCTCCTCTTTCCGTATGTAATCTAATTTTGCGAATCTTCTTCTGTTAAAAATGCCATCTTTTTTCGGCTCTTTATCCATTCTAGCCCAAAATGAAATATGGGTAGTAGAAAAAGATAAAATGCAAATAAAATACTGGTAGTAGGTGCTCCAACGGTCATGAGTGGCATACCGCCTGCTATGCTCCAAGGGATGAGGGGGGCAATGACAATAACCGTATCTTCTAAAATAAGAGCAAGCTTTTTACGGTCGGGTACAATGGAATCACACATTTGAAAAGTGAGCATGGTTGCCAGCGTTTGGTTACAGCTAATGGCACTCATTAACACGGATGTAAATAAGACTGAGCCAACCGGTGTGATTTTATAAGAAGATGCCTCTACAAGTTTGCGAATTTCTGTAAGCAGCTCTGTTTTTTTGAATATACCAAAGTAGGAGGTGGAAATTAGAATGATTCCTGCTACCTTTGCCATTGAAAGGATTCCGCCACCGTTTAACAATGACCCAAGCTCTGTATTTGAAGAATGGTACCCCAGTAAGAGACTGGGTAACAGCTCTGTTATGGGTGTTTTTTGTACGGTAAGGCAAATCAAACACGCCAATAAAATGCTGATTACCATTGTTGTTTTAACTGGTACGCGAAACAAGGATAATAGAATAATCAAAAGAGCAGGTAAAACTACAATAAAAGAAAGATTAAAATTCTCGCGGAACAAATTCAGTGAAGCAACATTACCCGTTTGAGAAGTAGTTCCCTTTGCAAAAAAATAGAATAGGCAGGAAAGCACAAATGGAACAACAGAGGTTTGAAACATCCGGCGAATATTGTCGTAAATATCCGTTCCAGTTAGCTCGCTGACCAATAAAGCACTCGAGGACATAGGGGAGCAGCGGTCGCCAAAATAAGAGCCCGCTAAAATAGCACCACCGCAAAGAACAGGGTCAACCTGAAGGGAACGTGAAATCATCATGCACACAACTCCCATGGTTGCGGCTGTTCCAAAAGAGGTTCCCATCAGAAAAGACATCATACAACATAATAGAAAGGTGTACAAGACAAATAAAGTAGGGTCTAGAATTTGAATGGCGTGATAAATTAAGTATGGTATTGTGCCGGAGATTCGCCAAACAGAGGTAATCATACCTATCAATACAAATATAATTAGAATATTTTTTGCTCCGCGTATTCCGTCCAGCATCATGGCTCCCATTTGTAAGAGTGTGTTTTTCTTTATTAATCCGTACACTAAAAAGCAAATCAGCCCAAAGGTAAGAGCCAATAGGATGGGAAGTCCACTCACAATACAAGCAATCAGCCCAAATAAAAAGAAAGAAAGCGTAATTCGTTCTGCCACAATAAAATCCCCCACATAAATCAATTGTAATTTATTATAGCGAAATCATAGGAACTTTCCAATCTTTTCTTTCATAAAAGTGATGGCGTTGATTTTCCATAAGTAAAACAGTATTATAATTCTAGAATGCTACTATTTTACTTATTATTTCAAGGAGTTGGGGAGTGAATAATATGACACTGCGGCATTATAAAATATTCCTTGTAGTTTGCGAACATATGAATATGACAGTTGCGGCAGAAAATCTATTTCTATCTCAGTCTGCGGTAAGCCAAGCAATTGCGGAGATGGAAAAGCACTACGGAGTTCGTTTGTTTGAACGAATGTCCCGCAAATTATTTTTAACTACCGCAGGGAAAAAGCTAATGCGTTATGCAAACCAAATTGTTCGAATGGATATGGAAGCGGAAGATAATATGAAAGCGCTTCAAAAGGATGGTTCCATACGAGTGGGGGCAAGCGTGACCATAGGCGCTTATATTCTACCGAAATTAGTGTCGCACTTTCAGCAAAATCGACCAGGAACAGATGTATTTGTGGTTGAAGATAACACGGCAAACATTGAGACAATGCTGTTGGGCGGCCAGCTCGATCTTGCCTTAGTGGAGGGCGATACAGTATCGTCTGACCTCATTAGTTTACCGTTTCTCAGTGATGAGCTGGTGTTGATCTGCGGGCAAGGGCATCCATTTGCCGGCAGAATGAAAATTGAGCCACAAGAACTGGAGCAACAGACGTTTATTATAAGAGAAAAAGGGAGTGGAACCCGTAAAACGTTCGAAGATGAAATGGCGGCAAAATCGTTAACTTGGCGAGAGGGGTGGATTTGCAATAATGCCGATACCATTAAGCTTGCCGTGCAGGAGGGCCTTGGGGTTTCTGTGATTTCTCGCTTAGCCGTAAAAGAAGAATGCAAAACGGGGAAGCTCTATGCGATTGAGGTAAAAGGTATGCAATTTCGAAGACTTTTTAAAGCGGTGTACCACAAAGGGAAATACCTTACCGATGCAATGACAGAGATGATTACAATTTGCAAAGAAGAACAAAGCCAATTGAATTAATACGAAATCCAATAAAAACTGCAAATGTTATAGACAAAACCAGTGCTCTGCATTACACTGTTTTAGGCAGAGAGTTAGTACGTCTGCTTTAAAACAGTTTGTAAGACTGCGAAAAAGCAGAGCATGAAAAGAAATAGGGGTTGAAGAGAATACATATGAAAAAAGGTTATTTGTTCATTTTAATTACTGCCATATTTTTTAGTACGATGGAGATTATGCTCAAGATTACGGCAGGTGCATTTCACCCGCTGCAAATTACTGTACTACGGTTTTCCATTGGGGCTCTGGTTTTATTACCCTTTGCGCTGCGGCATTTAAAGAAAAAGAACTGCCGCTTAAACGCAAAAGATTTGATTTACCTATCGTATACCGGCTTTTGCTGTGTAGTTATCAGCATGGTTTTGTACCAAATGGCGGTCATTTATTCCGATGCGTCTATTGTTGCAATTTTATTTAGCTGTAACCCCGTGTTTGTCATGATTCTGGCGGCGTTGCTCTTAAAAGAAAAAGTATATAACTATTCCATTGTTTCTATCATTGTAAGTATTTTGGGTATGGTAGTTATAATAGACCCCTTTCACGCGAAGGGTTCAGCTACCGGAACCATTTTAACCATTTTGGCGGCGATTACCTTTGCACTATACAGTGTGTTGGGGAAAAAGCACGGCGCACGTTATGGCAGTGTGGTAACCACCTGCTTTAGCTTTATTTTTGGTGCGGCAGAGCTATTTGCTTTGGTATTGCTCACAAAAACCACATGGTTTAGTCAGATTTTAACCGATGTGGGTCTTGGTGTGTTTGCAAATACCCCCATATTCAAAGGCATTACACCTGAGCTATTGCCAAGTCTGTTGTACATTGGCGTTGGTGTTACCGGTTTAGGTTTTGCGTTTTATTTTATGGCGATGGAAGCAACCTCGGCAATTACCGCCTCGCTGGTGTTTTTCATCAAACCAGCTCTTGCTCCCATACTCGCTTTTATCATTCTGCATGAGCCGCTTACTTCCACAAAGGTAGCTGGTATTGTTCTAATTTTAATCGGTTCTATGATTACGTTTATTCCCAGTTGGAAAAGGCAAAAAGCAGCTTTAGCAGAACAAACAGAGTCTATTTTAGAAAAAACGCATGAGAAAGTACGAAACGATTGAAATTAGAAAATTATAAAAAGGGCTATGGAACAGCAAGGTGTTCATAGCCTTTTTTCATTTAAATATTAGATAATAGAAACGCAGTACTTGTCGAACGATTTTCTGTTCCTTTTTCTTTGCAAGCACGTTGAAGAACAGCTGTCAAAATGCTATAATAATGATTAACCTCGCGAAGGCAGGCAAAGAGTAATTACCATCTTTTTGTAAAACATATAAAATTTCGTATTTCTATTTAAAATTGTTTTTACTTTTGATACGGTAATTTCAAAATGAATCGTGTATGAGAAGCCACTCCTTACGGAACACTATTGTGCAGGAGGTGGCTGAAAAAATGGGTAAACAACGCTATCAGCAGATAGAAAACCCGTCCACGCGTGAGAATGAAAACGAAGAATTGGAGCCAGCACCGGTTGGCAGTGAAAAGCAAACCGATCAAATTACTGAAAATGGTTCTGTTTTGGCAGGTGACCCAGATCACATGATTCACTGCCTGACGATTATTGGTCAGGTAGAGGGTCATTATATTTTGCCATCACAAAATAAAACAACAAAATATGAGCACGTTATTCCACAATTGGTTGCGATTGAGGAAGAACCGAAAATTCACGGTCTTCTGATTATCTTGAATACCGTTGGCGGCGATGTTGAGGCCGGTTTGGCAATTGCCGAACTGGTAGCAGGTATGAAAAAACCAACCGTTTCACTCGTTTTAGGAGGAGGGCACTCCATTGGTGTGCCACTGGCGGTTGCCGCAAAGCATTCTTTTATCGCGCAGTCGGCATCCATGACCGTTCACCCTGTTCGCATGAGTGGGTTAGTGCTTGGTGTTCCGCAAACGCTGGAATATTTTCAGCGGATGCAAGAACGCATTACTCGTTTTGTTACGCAGAATTCGAAAATGTCTCCCGAGCGTTTTTATGAGCTCTCCATGAACACACAAGAGCTGGTGATGGATGTAGGAACGGTACTCACTGGGTCTGACGCTGTGGAGGAAGGATTAATTGATTCTGTCGGCACATTGTCGGATGCAATTGATTGCCTCCGAGGTATGATAGACGAGAATCGAGTGAAAGAGAAAAAGACAAAACCACGTTCTTCTAAAAAATCGACAAAAGCTGCAAGAGAAACAAAATAAAATAACTTAATAACTCTTGCACTACTACGGCTGGCTCCGCAATGCGGTTGCCGCCGAATTACATAGTATGGAGGTTCACATTGAGTATACTACAAGCAATTATTCAGGGGATTATTCAGGGTGCCACAGAGTTCTTACCGGTCTCCAGCAGTGGTCACCTTTCTTTGGCGCAGCATTTTATGGGAGTAAAGGTAGAGAGCCTATTGTTCGATGTTATGCTGCACCTTGGTACCTTACTAGCCGTTTTAATTGTTTACCGCGATTTGATTATGCGCCTCATTGTGGCGTTCATCCGTTTGGTAAAAGATGTATTTACAGGCAAATTCCAGTGGTCGCGCATGAGCGCTGACCGTCGTTTACTTATGATGCTGATGATTGGTTTATTACCATTGTTCTTACTGTTTCTCCCCGTTCCTGGCACGGGGCATAAAATCAAAGATTTTGCAGACCTTTGGGCAACTGATTCCGATATTGTGGTAGAAGGCTGTGCTTTGATTTTCACTTCTGTCCTTTTAACCCTCGGTATTCTTGCGACAAAAAGACAGCAAGGGCGTGGGGGAGCTAGAGCTATTTCAGGAAGACGCAATTTTGATGTGCCAGACGCGCTCGCAGTTGGTTTAGCACAATGTGTTGCCGCTGTTTTCCCAGGATTATCTCGTTCGGGATCGACTCTTTCCGTGGGTTTAATGAGAGGAATCAGCCGCCAAACTGCTTTGGATTATTCCTTTGTTATTGGTATTCCGGCGATTGTAGCAGCAGCACTGCTTGAACTAAAAGACGCGATGAGCCAGCCAATTACCGTAGGCATTGGCCCCATTCTAGCCGGTGTAATTACAGCAGCGATTGTAGGCTTTTTAGCCATTAAGCTCCTGCGTTGGATGGTTGCCTCCGATAAGCTGGCAGTATTTGTGTGGTATACTTTTATTTTAGGTATTATTACCATTGCAATTGGTGTTTACGAACACCAAACCGGGCAGATTATTACTTTCTTTGCTTCTTAAAGAATGGAACTATTAATTGTAAAGTATTTGTACTGTGTTTGCGGCAGAGCATAAAAATCAGGTTGATAACACGAATGAATTGAAAAACAAGGTGAGAGTGCAGTGGCAAAACAAAAAACAGTTCAAAAGCAACCAACTCAAACAAAAAAACAAACGAAGCGACCTCCAACTGCGAATCGGCGTCAAGGCTCTTCTGCTTCCACATCAGCAAAACAGAAGCCCCGAACCGAACGCGAATTGGAGGCTTTGCGTCATCGCAATCAAATGACGGCTGTGGTTATTTTCGCTGTGGCGGTGTTAATGGCGTTTTTAGTCCTTGTAAAGGGAGACCATGTATGGAACTGGGCGCATAATGTTCTTCTTGGCTTGTTCGGTAATTGTGCAATTTTATGGCCCATCCTATTCCTTTACATATCAGTTATCACCGCCATAGAGCGCGTGAATGATAATATGAAGCTGAGGATTGGAATGATCTCAGGCATTATCATAATGGTTTGTGCCACCGTTTATATTTACGGGCCCGAAATAGGCGCCATTCAACCCGGTGGGTATATGAATCACCTAAAAGAGCTTTATGTGCAGGGTGTTGCTCAACGTGGCGCTGGTTTGGTGAGTGGCCTCATTGGCGTTCTATTTGTATCTACACTTGGCTCAGTGGGTTCAAAGATTGTAATCATTCTTCTTCTGTTTGTTATGATTATGCTACTCACAGGCACCAGCCTAATTCAGCTATTTAAAACCGTTACAAAGCCTGTGGACTTAGTTGCCGAAAACCTGGACGCAGTACGCGAGCGCCGCTTACTTGATAAAGAAAGAAAGCGCGACCCCAATATTGATATTGCTCTGGATGCAGACGAGCTTCCGGCACACCCGGTTCGCTCAGAACGAACTCCGGCAGATACGCCCGAGAAGAGCGAAAAGCTCGAGCAGTTAGAAAAGCTATTTCAGTTTACTGGGGCAAGTGCAACTCAGGAGAAAGCAGAGAGCACACCGCAGGCAGAAGAGCCGGTGGTTACAATTCCTCTACCCGTTGCGGCACCTGCTTCTACGAGTGTGGGAACAGCTTCCGTTGTTCCGCCAGCTGCTGTGCCGGTTGCACCAGCTTCGCAGGATGCCTCAGGCTCTGCGGCAGCGGCTGCCGCTTTTCTTCAGAAAACCGCTATGCTGCAAAATTCTGTGCGAGAAACAGCCGTAAGGGCGGCAGACCCTGCCCCTCAGGCAGAAGGCTACCTGTTCCCACCGCTTTCTATGCTGGAGTATTCCGCAGGTGCAAACCAGGAAGATATTACTGCCGAGCTGCAAAGCAATGGGAACATGCTGGTTGGTACATTAAAAAGCTTTGGTGTACAAACCAAAATAGTAGACATCAGCCGCGGCCCGGCGGTTACACGCTATGAGCTGCAGCCAGCCCCCGGTGTTAAGATTAGCAAGATTACCAACCTTAGCGATGACATTGCAATGAACCTCGCAGCGGCTGGTGTGCGTATTGAAGCGCCGATTCCCGGAAAGGCCGCTGTTGGTATTGAGGTTCCCAATAAAAATGTAAATGTGGTTCGCATGCGCGATTTGGTGGAATCCAATCCCTTTGTATCTGCAAAAAGTAAGCTGACGGTTGCTCTTGGGAGGGATATTGCTGGGTCTGTTGCAGTAACCGATTTGGCGAAGATGCCCCACCTGCTCATTGCGGGCTCCACGGGTTCGGGTAAATCGGTTTGCATTAACTCTCTTATTGTGAGCTTGCTCTATAAATCAACACCCGATGAAGTACGATTCTTAATGATTGATCCTAAGGTAGTAGAGCTAGGAATTTATAACGGAATACCGCATTTGCTGGTACCCGTGGTAACAGACCCCCGTAAGGCAGCTGGTGCGTTGGGATGGGCTGTTACAGAAATGCTGAAACGTTATAAAATCTTTGCAGAAAATAATGTAAGAGATTTAGCCTCTTATAATAAACTGGCAAAAAGCAAGGGTAATCAGGATGATGATGGCAATCCAATGCCACATCTACCACAAATTGTGATTATTATTGATGAGTTGGCGGATTTAATGATGGCTGCCCCGAATGAGGTGGAGGACTCCATTTGCCGTTTGGCACAAATGGCTCGTGCGGCAGGTATGCACCTCGTAATTGCAACGCAGCGCCCTTCGGTAGATGTTATTACCGGTATTATTAAGGCAAATATCCCAAGCCGAATTGCATTTGCAGTTTCATCGCAAATTGATTCCCGTACGATTTTAGATATGGGCGGTGCGGAAAAGCTGCTCGGCCGCGGCGACATGCTTTTTTCCCCGGTCGGTTCGCAAAAGCCGATTCGTATACAGGGTTGCTTTGTAAGCGACAGCGAAATTGAGTCGGTTGTTACTTACGCAAAAAAGGTGCAGGAATCCGGCTATGACCAATCTGTAATTGAAGAAATTGAGCGGAATGCGATCGCAGAAAAAAGTTCATCCGACGGAGATGCGAAGGATTCTGAGCTGACAGACCCTATGATGAATGAAGCCATAAAATGTGTTATAGAGGCAGGACAAGCGTCTACTTCCTTACTGCAAAGGCGACTTCGTCTTGGCTATGCCCGCGCAGGCCGCTTAATTGATGAAATGGAGCAGCTCGGGGTAATTGGCCCTCATGAAGGCTCAAAGCCTCGTCAGGTGTTGCTTTCACGCCAGCAGTACCTTGAAATGACCATGCAGCAAGACGGCGGGGAGCAGTCTTAAGCACTGCCTTTGCTTAAAGGAGAAGTTTTCAATATGGAGCAAGCGAATGCCGGGAAAAGCTTTCGCCATAAAAGGGCGGTATACACCGTACTGGCAGTGCTACTGCTTGCACTGGGTCTTTTGCCGGTTTTCTTTCCCTCGGGGTATTCCGCTTGGTGGCGGGCAGTCTATAATTCGGTTGGTCTATCTGATTTTTCATCCATTGCAAAAGATTACCCAATGTCGTTACATGTACTAAACGTTGGGAAAGCGGATTCTATTTTAGTCGAATGTAGTGGAAAGTATCTTTTGGTGGATGGCGGAACACCGGATCAAGCCGAAACGGTAAATCGATACTTAGCCCGAAGAGGGGTAACCACACTCGACTATATGATTAACACCCACCCAGACAGTGACCATGTTGGAGGGCTAAGCGGTGTCATTGAGGAATTTAAGGTAGACCATTACTTTATGCCGCAATTACCACAAAGCCTGTTACCCTCTGATTCTGCATTTACAAATACCATGCAATCTTTGAGCCGGCAAGGGCTTTCTCCAGAGTATCTGCAAGGGGGCAACACCTTAACTATGGGCGATTTAAGCATAGAGGTTCTGGCGCCCTTATCCGTTTTAAATACTACCAATGAAAATTCAATTGTTCTAATGCTCACATATGGAAAAACCCGATTTTTACTGATGGGTGATGCAGAAGTCGGGGAAGAGTCTGCACTTTTGGCCACTCGAAAAGACTTACATGCAGATGTACTAAAGGTAGGCCACCACGGCAGTAAAACATCTAGCACAGCGGCTTTTTTGGCGGCCGTAGAACCAAAATATGCGGCAGTGTCTGTTGCAGACAGCCAATATGAATTGCCAAACCGTGAGGTAATGGATCGCCTCAATCGTTTTTCTTCTACCGTAGGGCGTACCGATGTAAGTGGAACGTTGCTTTATTGTAGTGATGGAACAGCGATTACCTATCAAACAGAAAGGTGATAATATGAAAAATCTGATTATTGATCGTTTTGAAGGCGTGTACGCTATTTGTGAGGGGGAAGATAAGAAGTTTTTCGCCATTGATTTGTCGGAACTGCCGAAGAATGTTCGCGAGGGTGATGTACTTGAAATCAGTGATGATGGTACTTTAATTGTTAGCGAAGAGAAAACAGCAGCGCGCCGTAATCTCATTCGTCAAAAACAAAACTCCTTATGGGAGCATTGAGAGTTAGAACAGCTCGGGAGGGAGGATTAAATTTTTAATCTATCCCTCTTTTTTAACCTGAAATATGAATATTTTAAAGCAAAAGGCTCAAGCTTTTATTATGAATTTAAAAATATTTAATATGAAGGAATTGACAAATACAATGATTGGGTATAATATAATTACAACATCTAGTTTTTAAAACTACATAACGTAGAATGGAGGTGCCTTGAATTGGCGGAACAATCAGAACGAGCTTTGCATATGAACTCATATGCAGTGAGAGAAAAGGAAAGACAAGATAAAAATGAGTGGCGCAAAGGAAGAAGAAATGAATTGGGGTTGCCAACCTACAGTGTGGGTGAAGAAATTGCAAATGCGGTTACGCATGGGCTAGGGGCAATTTTAGCAATTGTAGCGTTATTTTCTTTGCAGGCGGCAGCGCCAAACGAGATATTCCCGCAGGCGGTTGTAACCATATATGCAGTGACGCTGTTCCTGTTATATTTTGTTTCAACTATGTACCATGCGTTAGGCGTTTGCAAGGCGAAACGAGTGTTTCAGGTGCTGGATCATTGCACCATATTTATATTAATAGCAGGTTCGTATACTCCAATTACTCTGCTTGCTTTGGCAGGGCAAACAGGTTTTGTTCTTTTTTCGATTGTATGGGCTGCTGCAATTGCAGGAATCCTTTTGAATATTATTGATATGGAGCGCTTTCGTAAAGTATCGATGGTATGCTATATTGCAATGGGCTGGATTGTTGTATTTGCCTTTGGCCCTCTGATTCAAGCACTGGATTTACAGGATTTGATTTTACTAATTGCAGGTGGCGTTGCCTACACAGTAGGTGCAATTATCTACCAAAAAGGGAAGAAGATTCCTTACCTGCACGCTGTGTGGCACTTATTTGTTCTGGCTGGCAGCGTTTTGCAATATGTTATGATATACCATGTGGTAGATAAGCTTTGATTTACCGTTTCTTAAATAACCACAGGCATTGTGTGGGTGGTTCAAAATAGAATAGAAGCCGCCGATGATGGGTTTATCCCTCGTCGGCGGCTTCTTTCTTTATTATTACATTCCGATTTAATTTAATGTAGAAAGCTTTTTACTCATTAATTCTACATTGCTGCAATAGGTCAATGCACTATCTTTTGAGATGATTCCCTCACGATGCAAGCGCAGTAAATCGTTATCCATTGAGAGCATACCAATGGCAGCGTTTGCACTGATTGCATTATCAATTTGGTGTGTTTTTGCTTCGCGAATCATATTGCGGATGGCATTATTAATAAGTAGAATTTCAAATGCCGGTACAAGAGTTCCATCCAGAGAGGGGATAAGCTGCTGCGAAACAATAGCCTGCAATACCATAGAAAGCTGAACACGAATTTGGTATTGCTGGTTCTCAGGGAATACATCAATAATACGGTCTATGGCGTTCGAAGCGCCCAAGGTATGCAGGGTAGATAAAATAAGCTGCCCGGTTTCCGCCGCTGTTACTGCGGTTGAAATGGTTTCGTAATCACGCATTTCTCCAATTAAAATCACATTTGGAGCTTGACGAAGAGCGGCACGGAGTGCTTGTAGGTAGCCTTTCGTATCGTTTTCTATTTCTCGCTGGCTCACAATACTTTTATTATGAGGATGCAGAAACTCAATGGGGTCTTCAATCGTAATGATATGGCTGTTACGTGTTTGATTAATTTGCTCAATTAAACACGCTAAGGTAGTGGTTTTACCGCTCCCCGCGGGGCCTGTAATGAGTACTAGTCCCCGCTCTTTCGTAGCAATATCCATTACCGCTTGAGGAATATGAAGTGCATGGGGTTTTGGGAGCTCGAATCCCAATATGCGGAGTACAGCTGCACAAGAGTTTCGCTGTAAATACGCATTACAGCGAAAGCGCCCCAGTTTTGGAATCGAAAAGGAAAAATCATCGTCCCCCTTTATTAAAAAGGCTGAAAAATCTCTCTGCCCAGCAAGCGCAAAGATGGTAGAAATAATATGCTTGGTTGTGTCCGGCATTAGCTTTTCTTCATTCATCGGCTGAATTATATCGTGTATTTTATAAGAGACAGGGCAGCCAGAAATAATAAAAATATCAGAGGCGCCTTTTGATACGGCTGTTTGCAGCATTTCAAGAATTTCCATAAGGAGGGTATTTCCTTTCCGGTCGATTAAGAATGAGGGCCCTGCCACACGGTTAGGGGTTGGTTGTCTCCATCCCATTCCTGTGATGCAGCTAGTTTGTACTTAATAATTTGGTACCTCTTTTCTCCTATTTGGGGTAGGAGAGTAACCTGTATTTCTTGAATGGAACCGGTTGGGACTGAAAAGGTAATGTAACTTTTATCAGCGCCCTCGGCAATCGAAAGAGTAATACCGTCAATAACAGTGCCATTTAGTTTCTTTGCCAGCGCTTCTTCCGCAATGGAAGGGGTTTCATTATGTATACGGAGGATTTTGGCATCGAACTTACTGAGGATTGATTGCGCTTTTGCATCAGCGGCATAATAGCTTTGAATGCTTTGCATGTGTTTGTTGGTAAGCTTCCAGTCTGATTTCACAGCGGAAAAAGAAAGCACTGCAAAAGCAGTGAGGCATAAAATAACAAACACCATAAAGAGGGAGGTAAGGCCTGCACCTGAAAAAAACGGAAGTTTTTTTTGCTTCATTCGCTTACCCTCCCATTGTTGGTAGAAGAGGGGAAATAGCGTTTTGCCGTCAAGGTGTAAAGCTCACTTTTGCCTTTTTGAATGGTAATGCTTAATGTTGCCATTGTTCCAGCTTCTGTGGGAGAAAAGTTGAGCCTTTTTTCGGCAGCAAAAATCCCTCCAGTTGAAACGGGTACCCATTCATTATTGTACTGGGTTTGAAAAACATTTCCCTGCCGGACTGCACTTCCTTCAGCAAAAGCACGGGTCGCATCTTCTGGTGTATTCACAGAATATAACAGTTCCGCTGCCGTTTGCGCGGTTGCCATTGCATATTGTGTGTCTATATTTTTATTAGAAATTGCTTTTGTAGCCAGGTGAATTTGCAAAACAGCAATAGAAGAAATTGCTAAAAACAAGATAACGAACAGCATTTCAATATAATAAGGGTGAATTTTCGTGGTGTGTTTCATTGGTTTCCCCCTCGGTTTTTAAGAGGCTCTCGGGCATACAGAGACGGATATTTGATTCCCATTGAATGCAGTTGCTGAAATAGCAAACAATCTTCCGTTTTTATTGATAGAGAATTGTTTGATTTCCGTAATTTTTTCACCCTGCTCCGGTACAAATGGTTCTTCATCGCTTGTGAATAGCTCCATCAAAAATCCGTTATGAAAATAGAGATAAGTGTTGCCGGTTTTAGATGCCTCCTGCGAATGGATACGAAGCACCTGCTGACCATCCACCGTGTTTACCACAATATTTTCTGCATGGTCTGCGGAACGAATTTGATTCGCAGTGTAAGAGAGTGTAGCACGAATTTGGTGGTTAACGGTGATCGATTGCAAACTATTCCGGTACGCGTCGGCTCCGAGCAGCACTAAAAATAGTGATATTGCAGTGAAAATACAGGCGATAAGTAAGACAAAAAGCGTTTGTGTAGATTGGTGCATTCTCAGGTTCACGGTTTAACCTCCTCGGAACGCCACCGTTCCACGAAGCGAATCTCTGGTTTTATATTTGCGGCGAAAATCTGATAATCAACATAATATTTTTGAGTATCTACATGAATGTCATAATTACTTTCCAAGTACTCAAAGCTGGGAGGATAAGCGCCCTCAATCGCGTAGCAATTTACAACAGCACGGTCAATTTTTTGAAGAAGCAGCTTGCTCGAATTCCGGTGATTTACCTGCTCAATACGGGTAAAGCCAGCCACAATAATAAAAAGCAGTACCGCGAACAAGCCTAATGAGAAAAAACGACGCATATAGTAGCTCACCCTCTCTATGCAATACTGCTCATAATCCCGATTAGCGGGAGCATTACGGAAAGCAACAAAGTACCAATAATAACAGAGACCAAGCCGACTAATAACGGCTCTATAAAGGCTATTTTTCTGCTGATAAGCTCCAATGCCTCATCGTTATCTTTATCTGCAATTTTTGTGAGCACTTTTTCAAGATTCCCTGTGCTTTCACCAACTCGAAGCATGCTAAAACGTACTCCGGTAAAAAGACCCGTTTGCTGCAATGCTGTGGTTAAAGAGGTACCTCCTTCAACGGCCAGTGCAGCTTTCTGAGCATTTGCCAGATTACGTGGGTTTTGCAGTATGTTTGGCATAAGATGCAACGCTTCGGATACATCGTACCCGCTGCTGAGCAAAATGGATAAAGCCGAAGCAAATTGTGCTGAATCTGCTCGATTGATAATTCTTGTAAGAAAGGGGAGACGATTGGCCAGGGAAAGGGAGTAAACGCGCCCCTTTGGAGTTCCGGATAAAAACAGGATAAATAAAATAAGTGACCCGATTAACAGCATAGCAACCACAGCAAAATGCCCGGCGGCGATGCCGAGGTTTACAGCATGAAGAGAAACGGCCGGGTAATCATCATTTAGGCCATCAAAGACCTGCAAAAACACAGGTAGTATTTTATTGCTAAGCACACCTAGAATCGCAGCAATCATAAAGATTAGCACGAGTGGGTAAGTGAGCGCACCTTTTACCTGGTACAGTAATTGATCTTCACGTTCGTAATAAATAGCCAGCTTCGCCATAACTTCATCTAATCTGCCGGTTTTTTTCCCGATTTCAACCATATGTATCATATAAGAAGGGAAATAACCAGATTCATTCACAGATTGGCTGAAAGACCCGTTTTGTGCAATTAAATCACACACGTGTTGCAGCATCTGTTTTTGTTCTAGATTTTCTGTATTCTCACAAATTACGGCAATTCCTTCTTCCAAAGGAATTGCCGATTCTAACATCCACGAAATTTGAGAGCACATGTAAGACAACTCAGCGGCCGTAAATGCGGTTCTCTTTTTTAGTTGCATAGAAATACCCTCCGTGTTGTCTTTTAATAGATACGAGCAGTAGTATATCCCTTACCAACAGTATTCGAGGCACCTAAGGTGGGGTCTATGAGCTTCCAACCGGTATTGGAGACCTCAATTTTAATGGTAATCCATCCCGTACCTTTTAAATACACTTCGTTCCAGGCATGTGTTACGGCAAGCGTATCCACAGAGCCAACGACTACTTTCGAAGGAATCCCCTGTGAACGGAGCATCGCCGCCATAAGGGAAGAGTAATCAAAACAAATACCTTTTTGTGTAGTGAGTATGGTATCCACATTTGGTACATAACCGGAGGTTACCTTTGCCGCTTTTTCGAAATCATATTTAATATTTTTAATCATATAGTTGTAAATGAGCTTTAATTTTTCAACATCTGTATTGGCACCGGCAGTTAATTCAGTTGCCTTTTTTGTCGCTAAAGAAGAAGTAGTGAAGCTTACATATTGATTAGGGTATAGAAAAGGAGCTGTTTCGCTAGAAAGTGTGACGGCCAGCGGCGCATTGCATACTTCTTTATAATAGCTGCCAGACACATTTTCTAAAACCCTTATTGAATATTGGCCATTGCCCATTTGTAAGGAATATGTTTCGGTTATTCCTTTCCCATTTAGGTCGTAGTTATAGGTGGAGGTGTCTTTTTTCACCTGCACTTTTAGCTTTTTTTCGGGTCCGGTATATTTTATTTGAACATAACCGTTCCCAGCTGCACTTGCATCGATTACAACACCATTTTGAGAGAAAACAGACACGGACGAAGCCAGCGTTTGCAACGGTGTTGTCTCATAAGAGAGTTGTTTTAAAGCAATGGTTTTGTTTTCAATGGTTTGGTTACTTGCATGTTGAGCAGGCAAAGCATTGGCTACTGCCATTACAGCAGAAGCCGTCTTCCCTGCGGAAGAAACACTGGCGCAGGAACTTAATATACAGGAGCTTGCCAAAATGAAAGAGAAGCAAACTTTGATTTTTCTATGAGAAAAGCTGAATACTTTCATAAATATCCCTCTCGAAATAAAAGCAAAAAGTTTATATAATCCAAATCGTCAATCAAATCAAAAAACTTCCCTTCATAGCTCGTGTTTCAGAATTATATATAGGTTTTATTGGCTATTTCAGGAAGTATTATTGTTATTTTTAGTATATCATGGGTCATAAAAAAATACAAGAAAATAATCGAGTGAATGCATTTCTAATTGTAGGCTTGAATTATTATTAAATACCAAGAATTAATACAGGAGTACCCATTGGAAAATCGAGTAAATCAAAGAAAAGGGGCCTAATTTTCATGTTTTTTACTGTGAGCATGCGAAGCAAAAAAAGCTTGATTGCACTTGCAATGGTTATGATTCTCCTTATTACTAGTGTAACCAGCGCAACCGTAGGAGCAATAAACAGCAAGCAGAAATTTGAAGGAATACCGCTAACAATCATCATGTACCATGGTGTAATTAAAGATAGCAAACACCAAGGAACCTATATGATTTCACCACAGCTTTTGGAAAGTGACATGAAGTATTTAAAGGATAACGGCTATAACGCAATTGTAATACAAGACCTGATTGATTATGTTGACGAGGGAAAACCATTACCAGAAAAACCGGTAATGCTCACGTTTGATGATGGATACTACAACAATTATTTATATGCCTATCCCTTGTCCCTTAAATATAATATGAAAATTGTGATCTCTCCGATAGGATATTTTACGGAAAAGTACAGTGAAAATGGGGAAGAAAATGAACTGTACTCGCACATTACATGGAAAGAAATGAAAGAGATGATTGATTCCGGAATGGTAGAAATACAAAACCATAGCTACCACCTGCACGGAACAAAAGATACCGGCCGACTTGGAACACAAAAAAAGAAGCAAGAAAGTGCAGACGCCTATGAAAAGCTGTTGGTCAACGACTTAACGGAGATGCAGGAGCTTATGCGTACCAATACTGGCTGGACACCAACCGCGTTTACTTATCCCTTTGGCATCATTAGCAAAGAATCCATCCCAGTAATACGCAGCATGGGGTTCCGTGCTTCATTAAGCTGTGAAGAGCGAATTAATGATATTACGCGTGACCCCGAGGGACTGTACCAATTAGGACGATTTTTGCGAGGTCCTGGAAAATCAAGCAATCAGTTCTTTGCAGGGTGTCTAAAATAATTCTTTTTCTATTACCTGTTTGATTCTTCTTGCATATCATAAAACAAAAGGAGGAAGCTGTATATGCCCAATATTTATCTTAGCCCATCCCTGCAGCCGTATAACCAGTACGTAAACGGCGGAAGTGAGCAATACCATATGAATATTCTCGCGGACGACATGGAGCCTTACCTAAGAGCAAATGGAATTCGTTTTACTCGAAATACGGTAGGAATGACTCTGGGTCAGGCCATTCGGGAATCAAACGAGGGGTACCACGACTTGCACCTGGCTCTGCACTCAAACGCTGCTCCTCCGGCACTTGCCGGGCAGCTCCGCGGTACCGACGTTTATTATTATCCATACAGTGCTGCCGGCAAACGGGCAGCAGAAATTATAGCAAATAACTTTAAAGAAATTTCCCCTACGCCAGATAAGGTAAGAATCATGCCAACTACTACACTGGCTGAGATTACAAAAACAAACGCCCCATCTGTGCTAATTGAAACGGCATACCACGATAACCCCGAAGATGCCGAGTGGTTGGTAAATAACATGCCACTCATCGCGAAAAACCTGGTGAAATCGCTTACAGAGATTTTTGGAATCCCGTTTATCGACAATCCACAGCCAGCTCGTTCCGCAAAAGTAGTTACCCAAGGCGGTAATTTAAACATTCGCAGTAAACCTAGCCTAGATGCTGCGGTAATTGGTCAGGCACCAAATGGTGCCGTTATTACGGTGTTAGGCGAGTGGCAGGGTTGGTATGTTGTAAATTATAATGGAACCATCGGCTATGCTAGCAGCCAATTCATTCGTTGAGTTATTTCTTTTAATCTAGATAAAAGTGTTAGTAAATAAAATCGGGGAGGCAGCCAAATAGGCTCCTCCCTGACTTTATTATGCCATTCAAGACATTCTATAAAAACTAATTTTGAGAATAATACGAAGCCAATGCTTCCATTTGCTCTTGTGTAATACCGAAGTTCGCTAACAGAGCGGTAAGCTCCGGGTCTTTTTTCATGGTCTCAGCTAGGTACTTAATTGTATTAATGGAAAGCTCATTTGCAGCCTCATTTGATTCAATCGTTGTAAGGTCAACCACCTTACTTGCCTCTGGCTTAGTTGGAATTGTGGTTTCGCCTATGGTTCCACGAGATTTCTCCGTAGCGCTTACTGTCATGAGTTTGGGCACTGCAAATGAGATTGCGCTTTGTAATTCATCTCCATTGAGTGCAGTGTCTACTGTTAAGCTCATTTTGTGGAAATCCCTAAAGGATGCAGGTATATCCGTACCCTTAAATGTATTTTCAATCTCTTTGTCGGGATCATTCAAGGTGATAGTATATTTACCAGTTAGAATTTCATAATCGAGGTAGGGCACGATTTTGGCAGCACTGTAATCTACATTTAATCCTGCTGTTTTAGTGCCTTTCTCGGCTATCGCATTCAGCTGTAATCTACCAGCATCTTTCTCTGTCATTGTGTTTGAAAAACGGAGGGCAGACTTCTCATTTACCATAAGTTCAACCGCTTGTTTTTTCTCAGCAATCAAGTAAGTGAGGTTTGTAGTGTCACTGGTTTCTTTGATTGTGTAAGAATGTGCCAAAAGTGCTCCGTTTTGAGCAATGTAAGAGGTTGCAGAGAAAGCAGGCTTGTTTATGTCTAAATCTTTAATAAAGAACATTTTGTCTATCTCAGAGTCAAACTGCTCTTTCGTAAGTGTTTTCGACTTGGTATCGCCGAATAAGTTGGAGTACAGATTATAGTTATCTGAAATCATCGTAAATAGGTACTCATCTTCTTTTACCGCTTTGGCAAGTGCGTTTACCAATTCTGCAGTTTGCTGCTCGGTTAAAGATGCAGTTAGCTTTTGCCCTTGCACAGTTTCGCCATCTACCGTAACGCTTGCATCATTTTGTGCGGTTACTTCTGCATTAGCGAGTGCGCCTGCATAGATGTCTGCAAGCTTATTTAGACTTGCTTTCAGTTTTGCAGAGTCATATTTTGTTTTTGCTAATGAATAAGGGGAGAGGGTAGAATTACCGGTATCTAAGTACTTATCCAAAAGCTCTGGGAATTGAACGTACATTTTGCCATCTTCATAAGACAATGTGTTGATGGAAAGCTTTAATGCGGAAGGATCTTTTAATACAAAACTTGACTGCATTCCTTCTTTATTTATTAATAACTTCGAATCAACCTTTAAGCTGTTTATATAACTTACTAATTTCTGCATTGTCTCAGAATCTTCTTTTGAAAGACCAGAATCCTTTAAGAACTCATCTTCGAATTTTAAGTTGAGTTGCATATTTGATTCCATTGTTTTCGGCTTTGTGTATGTTTGCAATAAAGTGTGTCCCTTATCCAAACCAGTTACAATAAAATTAGCGCTCTGTTTTGCCGTTGTCAGCTCAATTTTTTGTGCATACTTGGTTTTGCCTTCCAGTAACTGAGAAAAATCTCGATTAAAGAAGAGCTTGCCAACTGCAAAAATACCAACTACTACAACAAGTATAGAGATTACTGCAATAATAGCGGGATTCAATTTCTTTTTGGGCTCCTGTGGAGCAATTTCGTTCTCCACAAATGATGGGGATTGGTCATCGACAGGGGACTGCTCAGTTAAATTTTCTTCGTTTTCCGTAGTACTGCCGCCATTGGTGCTAAACATCCGGGAACACTCCTTCAATATAATATTTTTTATTGGAGGTTATAATTATAGTATAAGAGAATTCCCGTTTATTTCCATAAAATCATTATACTGCATTTTATTTCAAATTCCGACAATAATTATAAGTAATCTTATTTTGCTCTAAGATGGATGTTAGAGAGTTGCTGTACATGATAAATTCTTTTCACGGTATGATATACAATTGTTATTACACAAGCAGAAAATATCATCATAACAGCAGTTACGAGGAGCATAGATGGGGAGAGACTAACAAGAGAGAAGAATTCATGGTACAACAGCATTGCGGCAAAAAATCCTCCAGACATTGTATAAAACAGCACTTTCCTTAAAGTGTTAAAAGGCAAGCAAATGCTTAAAAGGTTTAATAAGCCTGTAAAACCGATTAAAATGACGCTTACGGTAGAAATTTCATCGCCAGAAAGACCAAAATGACTGCTTACTGGCATTAGAATGATAATGGTTAGTGCCATTGCTAACATGCCGGGAAGAGACTTAGTAAGAATATTCACGATGAATTTGCCGCGAATTCGGTCTTTATTGGGCTCCATAGCAAGGATAAACGAGGGTACCCCAATGGCAAATAAATTAATTAATGAAAACTGTATCGGCTGTAAAGGGTAGTCGTACGGAGCGAAAATAAAGAAGACAGCTATAATTGCTGAGAAAAATGCTTTCACCAAAAAGAGGCAGGCAGAACGCTGTAAATTGTTAATGGAGCGCCGGCCCTCATGCACTACCTTGGGCAAAGAGGCAAAGTTTGAATCAAGCAATACTAGCTGCGAAACCGTTCTGGCTGCATCACTTCCAGATGCCATTGCAATACTGCAATCGGCTTCTTTTAGGGCGAGCACATCGTTAACGCCATCTCCCGTCATCGCTACGGTGTGGTTCTTCTTCTTGAGTATTTTTACCAGCTCCAGCTTTTGCTGGGGAGTAACACGCCCAAAAACAGAGTAACGCTCTGCGGCTTCGGCAAGTGCCTCGTCCGTTTGCAAAGTGGTTGCATCCACGTAGTTGTCTGCGTTTTGCATGCCCGCTTTCTTTGCAATGTTCGATACGGTAATGGGGTTATCGCCAGAGATTACTTTCAGGTCAACACCCTGTTCTGCAAAATAGAGAAGTGTTTGCGGGGCTTCTGCTCTTATTTTATCGCTAAACAAAAGCAGTGCAACAGGTTGTAGGTCGCTTGGCAGTCCTTTTTCCCGAAAACGACCGGTGGATTTCATAAGAACAAGCACTCGTTGACCACTTTCGGCGAAAGTATCTGCCTTTTGGCGAATTTCAGAGGACTTGTCCGTCAACATAATTTCCGGTGCTCCCAAAACGTAACAGCCTTCCTTTTCAAAAAAAGCTCCGCTCCATTTGTTCGCTGACGAAAATGGTATCATTTCTTCGCATTTCCAGTCAGTAGAACCGCAAAAGCTTTTCCGTACCGCATCCATTGTGGGGTTGGTATCTGGAAGAGTGCTCGCCAATGCACTGAGTGCTCGTTCGGCCTCTTCTTGATTTGTAGCTCCAAGAAGAATAAGGTCGTCGAGCTGGAGCGTTCCTTCCGTAATAGTACCAGTTTTATCTAGACATAGCACATCCACACGTGCTAAAGTTTCAATGCAATAAAGCTCTTGAACCAGTGTTTTATGGGAAGCGAGCCGAATAACACTAACTGCTAAAACAACACTGGTTAATAGCACCAAGCCCTCTGGTATCATTCCAACCAGAGCGGCAACTGTACTAACAATAGATCTGGTAAAAGACGCCTGCATAACAAAATGCTGTTTATAAAATAAAATTAGGCCAATGGGAACAATCGCAACACCAATTACTTTAATGATACGATTAATCCAGGTCATAATTTCTGAATTGGGCTTTTTCAAGTATTTCGCGTCTTGCGAAATTTTTTCGGCATAATTGTCTTTTCCAACATGCTCTACTTGTGCATGGCATGCACCGCTTACAACAAAGCTACCGGACAGCAAGGTGTCACCTTGTTTTTTGCAAATTGGGTCCGACTCTCCCGTTAAAAGGGACTCGTTTACTTCACACTCACCGTCGCATACAATGCAATCGGTGCAAATTTGATTTCCGGCTTCCAAATATAAAATATCGTCGAGAACAACATCGTGAATTTCAATGGTTTGCTTCTCACCGTTTCGTATCACCTTAGCTTTGGGTTCTGCAATTAACGCCAAACGGTCAATAGTCCGTTTCGCTCGAATCTCTTGAAAAATGCCAATCACTAAATTGCTGAGAATGACTCCCATAAATAGTAAATTTTTATAGGAGCCAACCAGTAAAATCAAAGACGCAAGAATTGCATTTAATATATTAAATGGTGTAATTATATTTTGTAATACGATCTCTTTAACCGACTTTGTTTTTATGTCCGATTCACCATTACAAAGACCTTGCTGACGCCGTTGGTCAATTTGTTCCTGCGTCAATCCGGTTGAATAGTCGGGATGAAAGCGTTCAAAATAAGATTGTGACGGTTCAGTCATTGCACTTCATCTACCTTATGTTTTTTAAACAGTATACCCTAAAGAGAAAAAAGGAATGGGTGATTATGATAAAAATTAAAATTGAAGTCATAATTTTCGTATAGTTACCCAAAAAACAATGGCGAGGCAGTATTTCATTTAACAATTATGCGTCTTGTTGCAAAATCTATTTGTGGTATAATGGATGACTAGTGAAGGTGAACAGAAAATGCGTTGTAATTTCACAATTCTGTGCAGTGCATAAATCTGCTGCAGAAGGAAAGGAGATTGATACCATTTTTAAGCAAGACGCTTTCGATTTTATTTCTTTAAGATCGGGCAAAGATTTAAACGGTATGCTGGTGCTTTTTTTGACCATTTCTATATTTTTACCATTTTATGTTAGTATGGCAGCCGTTTCTATTATTGCATTTATGACGGTAATCAATTACGAGAGACGAGCAGAGGCTTTTGGCGATTTGTATTCGGTAGGAATTGTTTTATTCTTTCTGTTTACCGGCTTTGTCGGGCAAGTATACAATAACCATATTGGAACTGCTTATTCACTTTTTGCCGCAGCTCTTTTAGTATGTGGGTTTTATATTCGAAGCTTTATGACAAAGCAGCTTTTTGACCAAGCAATGGATACGGCCTGTTTGAGCAGTGTGGCTTGTGCAGTAGTAGCGGTTTTTCAAAAAATAACCACTTACGCCACAGACCCTACGTTCCGCCCAATATCCACTTTTACAAATGCGAATTACTATGCAACGATAATAGAGTTTGTTGTTTTAATTGCTTTGTATCGCATGATAACCAACGCACAGAATCGCCGTTTTTATTTTATTGTGATTGCAAGTAACCTTTTGGGGCTTTATCTTTCCGCCAGTATGTCTGCGATTTTTTCTCTTGGGCTTGCTGTACTGGTATTCTTATTCCTGAAGGGGAAACGTAAAGTAGCTATGATGATCGGCCTAGGCGGGCTGGTTTTGGTTGCGGCAGGCCTTATCTTGCCGGAATTATTCCCTCGTGTTGAGGTGATAGACCAGACCTTTGACCAGCGTGTAAATATTTGGACAACATCGATTAAGGGTATTACGCATCATCCGTTTTTTGGCCAGGGTGCGGCAGCTTACCGTTTGGCCTGTGAAGAATATTTTGGGTATAAAACATATCACGCGCACAACTTGTATCTGGATACATTATTGAATTTTGGTCTAGTCGGTGCAGTGGTGATGACCGGATATTTGTACAGCCAAGCTAAAATCGTATTAATTCGTTTTCGCAGCAGAATATGCGGAAACATGAATATACTATTGGCTGCATGTTCCTGTGCGATTATGGTTCATGGCTTTACCGATGTAACTATTTTTTGGGGACAGACAGCGATGCTCTTCCTTTTGATTTTCTCTTCTACCGGAATTAATGCGGTAAGCGCAAGCGGAATACTTCGTGTTCGCCAGCGTTTGGCTGCAGCAACCGAGTTTATGGAGCATTCCAAGCAAGAAAATGCACCGGTGTATAAGAATAACTAATTTATTTATGAAAAACCTCTGTAACTTACAGAGGTTTTTCTTTTTGTAATATAGCTCTGTTTTAATCTTGTTCTAAAGTGAAAAAGGCGGCATATCATTAAAGAGTGGGAGGGATGAAAATGGGCGTGTCAGAAACGTGCTGCTATACCATGTGCTGCTTGGAAAAGAGTTTCAGCAGTGGTGGAACGGAAGTATTAACCGTAAAAATTGAATACCCGAAATTTGAGCTTCCCAATTGTGGAAGAATGGAGAGCGTCATAAACCGCAGCATATGGGGGCAAGTGGAATGCTTCTTTCATGATGCCGCTACCATATTGTACCGTCAAGCATCTTGTGCACTGCATAATTCAAATAATCAAAAGGATTATCCGTTTAACCCGTATGATGCAGTTATGAAGTACCAGGTCACTACCTGCAACTCCTGCTATGTCAGCTTATACCGAGATGTTTACGAGTTTACCGGTGGCGCGCACGGCAATACCGTTCGTCGGTCCGACACATGGTCGCTCAACGCATGCAGGGCCGTGCAGGCTTGTGATTTTTTTCTTCCGAAAACGATGTATCGAAAAGCAATCCTGCAAGAAATCTTATTTCAGGCAGATGAGAATATGAGAAATTCCCCCGGCATTTATTTTGAAAATTACCAGAAGCTGATTACCCGCTATTTTAATCCTAATCGATTCTATGTGACTGAAAATAGCGTTACATATTATTTTCAGTTGTATGAAATCGCTCCCTATGTATCTGGAATTGTTAGCTTTCCCATTTCATTTGACCAACTGGAATGCCCACCCGTTTGTAAAGAATAAAGCATTTAGCCCCCCTCTGCAGAACCGCAGAGGGGGATTTTTGTGGGCCGGTTTAAAAGCGAAATTGCTAGTGAATATGCTTTATGTTATAATGTTCTAACAGGCAAAAGAAACTTTATTACATAAAGAAAAGTTGAATTATCAAATTCAACGTATGGAAGAAGTATGAAACAAAAATTCCAAAAGTGAAAAGGATAGAGAGCAAGATAAAGGAGCTAAAGATATGAACGCAAAAGAAGAATTTGAACAAATTTTTACGACACATATTAATCGCACTGGCAGCAGAGAACTGCTCGACTGGCTTTCAACCACCGATTTTTTTACTGCACCCGCAAGCACGAAGTTTCATTGCGCATGCTTAAGCGGCCTGGTACAGCATAGTGTGAATGTTTACCGCTTAATGCGTGAAAAACATTTTGAAGAGGGGAAAGACAGTGAAGAAAGCTTTGCCATCTGTGGGCTTCTGCATGACGTTTGCAAAGCACAGTATTATAAAACCTCAACCAAAAATGTAAAGAACGAAGAAACCGGCGCATGGGAAAAGAAGCCGTTTTATATGGTGGAAGACAGCTTCCCCTATGGTCATGGTGAAAAATCGGTCTTTTTAATTGAACGGTTTTTGCGGTTAAAGCCCTCTGAGGCGGTTGCAATTCGCTGGCATATGGGTGGGTTTGATGATACGGCGCGTTCCGGTAACTTTGCAATTAGCCACGCTTATCAAAAATACCCCATCGCTGTAAAGCTGCATTTGGCAGATTTGGAATCGACTTATTTGCGAGAAAAGGGAACTTCTTCTGCCCATTGACATAATAACCATGTTTTTTGCGAGGATGCTAGGGAATTTGTAGGACAAGCCTGTTTACATCGGTGTGAAATGTGACTATAATATTATCTAATTATATAAAATGAACAAATAGAAGTCTTAATGAAAAAGGAGTCGATTTATCCATGGCTTATTATTTTGAGGAGCCTTCCCGCACGTTTAACGAATATTTGCTGATTCCGGGGTATTCCTCCGCCGATTGTGTTCCGGCGAACGTCAGCCTGAAAACACCGGTAGTCAAATTTAACAAAGATGAAGAGCCTGCACTTTCGATGAACATTCCGATGGTTTCGGCAATTATGCAGTCTGTTTCCGATGATAAAATGGCAATCGCCCTGGCGAAAGAGGGCGGTATTTCTTTTATTTATGGCTCTCAGTCCATTGAAGAAGAAGCCGCTATGATTCAAAGAGTAAAAAACTATAAAGCCGGATTTGTGGTAAGTGACTCCAACATAAAGCCGGACCAAACCTTGCAGGATATTTTAGACTTGAAAGAGAGAACCGGCCACTCTACCGTTGCGGTAACGGAAGATGGCACTGCAACTGGCAAGCTGCTAGGTATTGTAACAAGCCGCGACTATCGTATTAGCCGTATGGAGACAGACACGAAGGTTTCGGAATTTATGACTCCATTCTCAAAGCTTGTTTATGCAGAAAAGGGTGTTACTCTTAAAGAAACAAACAACATTATTTGGGATCATAAGCTCAATGCTCTCCCGATTGTAGATGAAAACCAGCAGTTGGTTTATTTGGTATTCCGTAAAGACTACGCTTCTCATAAAGAGAATAAGCTTGAGCTGTTGGATTCTCACAAGCGCTATGTGGTGGGCGCCGGTATTAATACCCGCGATTTCGCAGAGCGTGTTCCTGCTTTGGTTGAAGCAGGTGCCGATGTTCTCTGCATCGACTCTTCCGAAGGCTTTTCTGAGTGGCAGAAAAAGACCATCGGCTGGATTCGTGAAAACTATGGTGAAACTGTAAAGGTTGGTGCCGGTAACGTAGTTGATAGAGAAGGCTTTATGTATTTGGTGGAAAGCGGAGCCGACTTTGTAAAGGTTGGTATTGGCGGTGGTTCTATTTGCATTACCCGTGAGCAAAAGGGTATTGGCCGTGGCCAAGCAACTGCTCTTATTGATGTAGCGAAGGCTCGCGATGAGTATTTTGAGAGAACTGGCGTTTATGTGCCGATTTGCTCTGATGGCGGTTTGGTTTATGACTACCATATGACCCTTGCTCTTGCTATGGGTGCCGATTTCTTAATGATGGGTCGTTATTTTGCACGTTTTGATGAGAGCCCCACAGGTAAAGTTGCAATCGGCGGTAGCTATATGAAAGAGTATTGGGGTGAAGGCTCCAATCGTGCTAGAAACTGGCAGCGTTATGATTTGGGCGGCGCAAGTAAGCTTTCTTTTGAAGAGGGCGTTGATTCGTATGTTCCTTATGCTGGTGCACTGAAAGATAACGTGAATCTGACTTTGAATAAGATTCGTTCTACCATGTGTAACTGCGGTTCGCTTACTATTTCTGAGCTTCAGAAGAAGGCGAAAATCACACTGGTATCCTCAACCTCTATTGTTGAGGGCGGTGCGCACGACGTTGTTCTCAAGGATGCTGGTAATAGCGTAGTCAAATAATGGCTTTAATTATCGATAAAAAAAGCACTGTACCTAATTTGGTACAGTGCTTTTTTTACCATGTTTGTTCCGGGCGATAAAAATCATCTTTAAAAGGAAACGGAGAACATGAAGTATCCTCCGCTATTTGAGAAACCGGTTTTAAGGGGTCGTCGCAAATTTCTTCCTCTAAAAAGGGCTGACTCCAGGGGATGTCTTGCGGTAGAATCATTGTTATCGATCCCCCTGCGTTAAGTTGTCAGCGTAACTCCACAGGCTTTCGAACGAATTTACACCGCTGGGACGCTGGCTAATCGCCGAGCGAATATGCTCCGGTAGAGATTCAAAGTATTCTTTCGCTTTAGGGTCGTCTTTCATTAGAGCGTATAAATCAGGATATTTTTTCTCCATATGATTCACCTCTCATATATTTTGCACTGAATTTCATAGAAATTTCAGGAAACGAGAGGAAAATTTAGAAAAATATACTTATTTCAGTATTTTCGAACTCCATCTATATGCAAATAACGTATTTGGTCATACATATAAGAGCTCAAGGGTCTCATGAAAGCGTCAAATGTATGTGCTGTAACATATATTTCATCTGGCTCAACTGCCACCACAACAGGGGAGTGATAAAACCTGCCTGTTTGGTCGCCAAATTGAATAATGTCTCCAGGCATCATTTCTGAGGCAATCGTTTCGGTTGCAAATGGTCCGGGACCCTTGTTGTTAACAAGAAACTGATGCAAATAAACCACACCCGCCCATGAGGGACTTCTATCATTGCTGCTCCTGTAATACCACCCAAACGTAGGTGTGTAATTCATTACTCCGCTTCCTGTATAAAGGCACTGGGAGGCAAAATTGGTGCAGTCTCCACCTAGATTCTCAAAATTATAATAAGCAGGGTTTCTTTGAAAAGCCCATTTGCGGGCATACTCTACAGCAGCCGCTCTATTATAGGCTACAATACGCATAAACGTGACCTCCGTTTATTTTATAGAATACAATTATCATTTGTTTAGTAATGAAAAGCAGATTCTACACACAAATTTAAAATTTGTGGTCAAGAATTTAATATATCCTATGCAACAAAGGTTTTTATGTACGCTTTCACCGCAGAGCAGTGCTCAGCGGTGAAAACGCCTGACTTTGCAGATAAAAATGAAATTACTTTACTTGGAAAGATTGGCAGTCAGTGCATTGGTCCATAGAAGGGTTCTGTTCATGAGTACCTACCTGGATTTTTTGCAAAGAACAGAAATCCTGAGACTGGCAGTGAAAACGACACTGCTCTACACTGCAACCAATGGACGGATTGGGGCGGTCATTCGAATTTGTCATATAGTACGCCTCCTTTCATTCAAAGGCTTCTTTTAGTATGTAAAAAAAAGAACAATTTATGAAGTGTAATTTTTGAGATTGCCTCAAATTGATTTGAGTGGTACTATAGATAAGTATTATGTAAAATAAATGCAAAACGAAGTAGAGAAACCGAATTATTATTTATGATAATTTATATAAAATGAGGAATCATAAGGGAAAGAATGGAAAATAAGGAGCAAAACAATGAGCAGACATAAAAAAATAAAATCCACAGCAAAATTGCTGTTGCTTTGTCTTTTAATATTGGTATCATCCATACTGTTTTTATTTATAGCACAAAACGAACCAATGATTCACTGGGTTAAAACATTTATGCCAAGTGTTTCGTCGGCTAATTCACAGGTATCACAACCAGAATCCTTGCCCGAGTCCGCAACGGAATCTTCACTCTCCATAGAGAAGATTTCAAAGGTTTGGGAAAAAGACAGCAACTTGGTTCTGGTTAATTGGGAATATGCACTGCCAGAACATTATGAGCCAAAATTGCAAAAAGCATTCGATATGGAGATGGACGAACGACTTGTGGAACCTTACCGCCAAATGATTGAGGCGGCGTCTAAAGAAGGAATCACATTCTGGATTTCCTCCGCGTACCGTGCCCCGGAGCTGCAAAAGGAATTGTTGGAACGAGAAATCAAAGAAAACGAGAAAAAGGGCATGTCCTCCGAAGAAGCACGAGAGAAGGCCTCCGCGGCTGTTGCAAAGCCTGGCCACAGTGAGCATAACACTGGCCTGGCGATTGACTTAAATGGAGTTCGTGCGGATTTTGAACATGAAAAAGGCTATGCATGGCTTCAACAGCATGCTGCGGAGTACGGTTTTATACTACGCTATCCCAAAGAGGAAGAGAGCAAAACCAGAATTATGTTTGAACCATGGCATTACCGATATGTAGGCAAAGAAAATGCTCTAAAAATGAAAGAACTCGGTATGTGCTTAGAAGAATACGTGAAATACTTGGCGTTAAAAGAAGAAAATAATTGAATAAATCCCAAATTTTGATATAATAGCTAGAAGAGGCTTTACTTTCGAAAGAGGAAGGCAAAGATTTCCCCCGCCCTCGGCGGGGGAAATCTTCAACCGTCATTCTTTTTCAGGGAAATGATACAAAGCAAGAAATGACTGAATCCTGAAGGGGTGTTGATATGCAAGAGAAAAAAATTAGAACCAGATTTGCGCCTAGTCCCACCGGATTTATGCACGTGGGCAATTTGCGTACCGCGTTGTATGAATACCTGATTGCAAAACATGAGGGTGGAGATTTCATCCTTAGAATTGAAGATACGGATCAGGAACGCCAAGTGGAGGGCGCTGTTGAGGTGATTTACGACACCCTGAAAACGGTTGGCTTACAGCACGACGAAGGCCCCGATATTGGCGGTGCGTTTGGGCCATATATTCAGAGCGAGCGCATGGGTACCTATAAAAAGTTTGCCGAGCAGCTCGTTGAGCAGGGTAAAGCATACTATTGCTTCTGCACCAAGGAGCGCCTTGCTTCTTTGCATGAAGAGAATTCGTTTGGCGGATACGACCGCCATTGCCGTACACTCCCACAGGAGGAAATCGACCGCCTGCTGGCCTCCGGTACGCCTTATGTTATCCGCCAAAAAATGCCGACAGAGGGCTCTACTACGTTCCACGATGCTGTCTATGGCGATATTTCAGTTGAGAATAAAGAGCTTGAGGATCAGGTTCTCTTAAAGTCGGATGGATTTCCAACCTATAACTTTGCAAATGTTATTGATGATCACTTTATGGAAATCACCCATGTAGTACGCGGCAGCGAGTATTTATCGTCTACTCCAAAATACAATTTGCTCTATGATGCCTTTGGCTGGCAGATTCCCACTTATGTGCATTTGCCGCTAATTAAGGGCAGAAATGCGGATGGTACGGCTTCAAAGCTTTCAAAGCGCCATGGCTCAACTGGTTTTGCCGATTTGGTAAAGGAGGGTTACCTTCCCGAGGCCATCATCAATTATATTGCTCTTCTGGGCTGGTGCCCGAAAGATAACGAAGAAAAAATGGACATGCAGGGGCTAACCGAGCGCTTCACAATTGAGGGCATCAGCAAATCTCCCGCAATTTTTGATTATGATAAGCTTACTTGGCTCAATGGGGAATACCTGCGTGCAATGACACCGGAACAGTTTACTGAGTTGGCCATGCCCTACTACCGTGAGGGCTTTGGTGACACACAGGCAGATTGGTCGGTTCTTACGCTGATTTTGCAGCCCCGAGTTACAAAGCTGACTCAAATACCGGAAATGGTAGCTTTCTTAAAAGAATTGCCGGAGTATCCCGCAGATTTCTTTGTCAATAAAAAGAGCAAAACAACTCTTGAGAATTGTGTTCCTTTGCTGAAAGAAGCAATTTCGGTACTCAAAGAGTTACCGGAGTGGTCTGTAACTAGCCTTCATGACGTTCTTTTGCAACTGGCAGAGCGCCTTGAGGTAAAGAACGGAACACTACTCTGGCCGGTTCGCATTGCGGCAGCCGGACAAACCGTTACACCGGGTGGTGCCATGGAGATTCTGGCCATATTAGGTCAAGAAGAGTCGTTGCGCCGACTGGAGCTTGGTTTGAAAAAATGTGAAGGGTAATGAGGAGAATATAATGAGCGAAGAAAAGAAAGAACCGTTGAATCCGGAAATTACCGGGCATTTTATTCAAGAATTTGTTGCAGAAGATATTGCACCGGGCGGGCGTTTTGAGGGCAAACGTGTTCACACTCGTTTTCCACCAGAGCCGAACGGCTACCTGCATATTGGCCACGCCAAGGCAATTTGCATTGATTTTGGTACCGCGGAAAAATTCGGCGGCATATGCAACCTGCGAATGGATGATACCAACCCCAGTAAAGAAGACACCGAATATGTAGATGCCATTAAGGAAGACATTCAGTGGCTTGGCTACGATTGGGAAGACCGGTTTTACTATGCTTCCGATTATTTTGAGACCATGTACCAGCTTGCAGAAAAGCTGATTATAAAAGGACTTGCATATGTATGCCAGCTCACTCCCGAACAGATGAGAGAAAATCGCGGCGATTTAAAGAGTCCGGCTGTTAGCCCGTTTCGTGACCGCCCGGTGGAAGAGAGCCTCGATTTATTTGGTCGGATGCGTGCAGGGGAATTCCCGGATGGAACCATGACTCTGCGTGCCAAAATTGACCTAGCTTCTGGTAACTTTAATATGAGAGACCCGGTGTTATACCGTATTAGCCATACCAACCACCACAGAACTGGTGATACATGGTGTATTTATCCCATGTATGACTACGCGCACCCCATAGAGGATGCGATGGAAGACATTACGCACTCTTTGTGCTCACTGGAATTTGAAGACCACCGCCCGCTTTACGATTGGGTGATTCAAAATGTAGATTTGCCTTCAAAACCGCGCCAGATTGAGTTTGCTCGTCTGGGCATTAATAATACCGTAATGAGCAAACGTCGCCTGCGTTTGTTGGTAGAAAAAGAGTTTGTGTCTGGCTGGGATGACCCCCGAATGCCTACACTGTGCGGATTACGCCGCCGTGGCTATACTCCGGCCTCTATTCGTAACTTTATTGAGCGACTTGGTGTTTCCAAGGTAAACAGCACGGTAGAGTATTCGTTCTTAGAGCATTGCCTGAGAGAAGACCTCAATCTAAACGCTCAGCGCGTAATGAGCGTGCTTGACCCCATTAAGCTGATTATTACCAACTACCCTGAGAATCAGGTAGAAGAATTCGAAGTGGAAAACAACCCAAACAGGCCGGAAGACGGAACCCGTAAGGTGGATTTTTCACGTGAAGTCTTTATTGAACGCGACGATTTTACAGAAGCTCCACCCAAGGGCTACTTCCGGTTATTTCCCGGGAATGAAGTGCGCTTAAAAACAACGTATATCGTTCGTTGCACCGGCTGTAAAAAGGACGATGACGGAAATGTAATTGAAGTGTACGCCGAGTACGACCCTGCAACCCGTGGCGGTAATACGCCGGATGGCAGAAAAGTAAAGGGTACCATTCATTGGGTAGATGCAAAATCTGCGGTTACGGCTGAGGTTCGTGTATACGACAATCTGTTTACCGTGCCTGACCCGGAATCGGGAGAGTTCTTAGAGCTCCTGAACCCAGATTCGCTTAAGATTCTAAAGGATTGCAAGGTAGAACCGGATGTTGCAAAAGCATCTGCACCGGCATCCTTCCAGTTCATGCGGCAGGGCTATTTCTGCCCGGATTTAGACAGTACACCGGAGCACCCCGTTTTCAATCGCTCGGTCTCTCTGAAAGACAGCTTTAATAAAAAATAAAACAGCTTGCCCCGGCCTGCATCACGCAAAGCCGGGGCATTTCTAACGCCGCAGATTCCGCTGGCGGCAAAATCGGCGTGCGCCGGTGTATTACCAGGCGCAGCGCCCTCACTTTTTCTGAATAAAGTCTGGGAAAAAGCTTTCTGGATTTTGCTTAAATTGCTGCACAAGATCTAATTCTATACTGCCCTTTTCCGTTTTTCCGTAGTACCCCATCCAACGGGGTATTGGATTTTGTTCGGGATTCTTGCAGTCATATATCTTTGTGCGAATTTCCATGTTTCCACCTCCGTACAGATGCTGGTATCCATATATTATGCAGTAGCATATAGTTTCGACCGTGTAATGAAACTCATTTATTGATTTTTTCATACAAGGCTTTCCCATTGAACTTGAAAATGGTATAATATACAAAAGAAATTGTGGGCCTTTTTTATTTTAAAAGTACGAGCTCTCAGTAAAGAATAAATGGAAGTATTCTATATGTTTTGCTCTAAATGAACGAACAAATTTTAATATAAAAATGAATGGGGTGAAATAAATGCAGAAGAGCTTAACCATCGCCAGCTTGGTTTTGGGTATCGTTTCTACATTGGTTAGTGTTACGATTACCGTACTCCAAATTGTTAGCCTGAAAAAGGGCCGCTAATGAGCGGAAAAGAGAGTTAATACCGGCGCGGCAGGCTGAAAATGGCCCCGACGCCGGTTTTCTTTACAGAAATGGAGGTTTCTATGAAACTGCTGCATTTGGCGGATTTGCACATTGGAAAGCGGGTCAACGAATTTAGTATGTTGGAAGACCAGAGCGCCATATTAAAGCAGATTATTACGATTGCAAAAGAGGAAAAACCCGATGCGGTTCTAATTGCGGGAGATGTTTACGATAAAACGATCCCACCGGGAGAGGCGGTTTCGGTTTTAGATGATTTTTTAACAGGGTTGGCTTTTCTCAATTTACCGGTGTATATGATTTGCGGGAATCACGATTCCGCAGAGCGATTAAGCTTTGGGAGTCGTATCCTTTGCAAGCAGGGAATTACCATCTCAGCGGCGTATAATGGTAAGCTGGAGCCGTTTTTGCTGGAGGATACATACGGAACCGTAGAGCTGTATTTACTGCCTTTTATAAAGCCTGCGTTGGTTGCTCCTTTTTTCCCGGAAGAAGAGCTTTTAAGCACAGAAGATGCCGTTCGCAAGGTGCTAGAGTCGGTTCCCCCTGGGGCAGATTGCCGGAGAGTGCTGGTGGCACACCAGTTCATTACAAATAGGGGAGAACTGCCGCAGCAGTCTGATTCAGAAACCGCTTATGTTGGTGGCTCTGACGCAGTGGATGCAGAAGTTTTTCATGCTTTTGATTATGTTGCGCTCGGGCACCTGCATGGCCCACAAAAAATGATGCGCGATACCATTCGATATGCGGGCTCCCCCTTAAAATATTCCTTTTCCGAATGCCGCCAGAAAAAATCTGTTACGATTGTAGAGCTGCTGGAGAAAGGGAACACGCAGATTCACCAAATACCGCTGGTTCCCATACGTGATATGCGAGAGATTCGTGGGCCAATCGAACAGCTTACCGACCCACAGGTAGTTGCTTCTGCCAATGCCGAGGATTACATTCACGCTACCTTAACAAACACCGAGGAACTCATGGATCCCATTGGGAAATTACGGCGCTTTTACCCTAATATTATGCGGCTGGAATTTGAAAATCGCCTTAGCAGTGAAAGAGGGCAAAAAAATGCCGCCTCAGGAGAGGATCTCTCGAATAAAACAACATTCGAATTGTTTAAAGATTTTTTCCAAATACAGAATCAAAAAGAAATGACGCAAGAACAGGCGGAACTCATGCGGTCACTGTTCCAGAGCATAGGGGAGGGAACACGATGAAACCAAAGCATTTAATTGTGAGTGCATTTGGCCCCTTTGCAGGCAGAGTCGAAGTCCCTTTTGAAAAGTTTGGTTCCATGGGTCTCTTTTTAATTACGGGAGATACGGGTGCCGGTAAAACCACCCTGTTTGATGCAATTTCGTTTGCGCTGTATGGGGAATCCAGCGGTACGGTGCGTCCGGTAGAAAGCCTGCGCAGTGATTTTGCCCGTCCGGAAGAAAAAACGTTTGTGGAGCTTCTTTTTCTGCACCGTGGGCAAGAATATCTGGTTCGCAGAAACCCCAAATATCGCCGCCCGAAAAAGAGCGGGGAGGGTTTTACTGATGAACCCGGGGATGCCTCGCTTACTTTGCCGGATGAAAAAGTCATTACAGGGAATGTGCGGGTAACCTCCGCCATTGTAGAATTACTAGGAATTGATTATAAGCAATTTAAACAAATAGCCATGATTGCACAAGGGGAATTTTTAAAGCTTCTTTTGGCAGACCATCGGGAGCGCGCGGAGATTTTTCGGCGTGTGTTCGGCACGGCTCCATTTGAAGCGGTGCAAATCGAGCTAAAAAAACGTGAAAAAGCGGCAAGACTAGCATGGGAGGATTGCTGTAAAGTAATTGTACAGTACACAGGCAATGTACTTTACAGCCGAGAACATGTAGAAGACCCATTGCTGCAAGAATGGAAGATCGAGAAGAATCTTCATCGTCTGGACGAAATGCTTATCTTCTGGAATAAGATGCAAAAGGACGATGAAGCCTTGCTTTCCGCGCAAAAGCTGCAACAAGAGGTTCTTTCCAAATCGGAAGCTTTGCTTATTGCAGAAATGACCCGTGCAGAGCAGCTGAATCGAATGTTCCGTGAATTGGAGCAGGCACAAAAAAACAGCGAAGCTTTGAAAGCACAGGAGCCCTTGATTCAGCGAACGGAAGTGAAGGCAAAAAGAGCGAGTACCTCTGTGGAGCGTATAAGGCCAATTGAGAAAATATACCTCTCGGCGAAAGAAAATGTACAGCAGTTAGAAAAGGGAATTCTGGCGTTTGAGGAACGCGGGTCACTTTTGGGAAATCAACTGGTTTCACTTGAGCAAAGCTTTTTAAAAGAGCAAGAGACGGAACCAAAGAGAATAAAGCTAGCGGAGCAGCTTGTAGGTCTACGCTCTGCATTGCCAGATTATCAAAACTACAAAATTCTTATGCAGCAACAAACTAGCCTGGAGAGCTCTTTAAATCAAAATAGAATACGTTTAGAGCATACTTTAAAAGAAAAAGAAAATCTTCTTCAAACACAAAATGAGCTGCAAACACTGCTCAGTCAATCTGCTCAAGCACCGGTTGAAATTGTAAAGTGCGAAAAGGAAAAAGAAGCGGCAGAAGCACTACGCACCAGCTTGCTGCAACTGCATGAATTAGCAAAAGAATCTACTTCTTTGCAAGGTGAAAAAGAGCTGGCACAAAAGGAGTATAGTGTAGTAGAAGAGGAGTATCGGTCATTACACCGCTTGTGCGAAGAAAAAGAGCTGATGTATTTTCGTCAACAGGCTGGTGTATTAGCCGAAAGTTTAAAACTGGGAGAACCTTGCCCGGTTTGTGGCTCGAAAGAACACCCGCAAAAGGCTGAGATTGTCTCAGGAGCGCCGAACGAACAAGAGCTACAACGTATTCGGGCACAGCAGGAACAGTCCGCTACACGCCTGCGAGACGCAAGCACAAAGGCTCACGGGAAAGATGTTCAGTTGCAGTCGCTTTGGCAATCCCTGCGCCAACAGTGGCAGCAAATTCTGCCGAGTGTGGCGGTACCGGAAGAACTAACTACACTGAAAAGCCAAATTATTATTCTGGGCAAGGAAAACACGGAGCGAAAAAAGAGCCTTGAGACAACGTACCACGAGCTAAAAAACCTTTGTACCAATCGGGATAACTGGTCGAAACAGCTTGAAGAAGTGCAAATACAAGCAAAGGAAAACGAGCAGCTGGCACAAAAAGAAACGGAAGAACAATCTCGTCTCTCTTCACAGGTAAGCGCAAAGCAAGCCGAAACTGCAATGTTGTTGCAAAAGCTGCCTTGTAAAACGGAAGAAGAACTGCAACAAAAAATAGAAACTGCCAACCAGCAATTGCGTGAGCTCAAGCAAAGACTACAACAAAGTGAGGCTGCTTTTACAACGTGTCGTAATGAACTTGAAAATGTGCGCGCGGTTTTAAAAGAGAAGATAAATCAACTCAGTGAACAAAAAAAGAAGCTCGGAGAAACCGAGCGAGAGTACTTTGGTATTCTAAACGAAAATCAGTTTAGCGAAGAAGAATACCAAGAAGCTCTGGCGAATCAAAACTTTATTGAAAACTGGCGCAAAGAGGTGCAAGTATTTTTAGAAAATCAACGGTTTAATCAAGAGACCATTCGGCGGCTTATGGAGGAAACAAAGGGAAAAGAACCGGTAGATACCGAAAAGCTATCTTTGCGGCAGGAAGCTTTAAAACAGGAGAAAGCAATCTACGAAGAAATCGTATCGCAAACATCGCAGCGGTACTATGCAAATAGTAGAACTCTAAATAATATTCAAGACTCTATTGAGGAAAAAGAAAAGCTGGAGCAGCGTTATTTAATGCTTTCATCCCTCTCAAAAACGGCTAATGGAGAGCTTCCGGAGCGCCAAAAGCTAGCATTTGAGCAATACGTACAGGCCGCTTACTTTCAAAAGGTGATTACGCAGGCGAATCAACGCATGAGCCGGATGACCAATGGGCGCTTTGAGCTGCTGCGCAAAGAAATACCAGAGGATAACCGCAGTCAATCTGGTTTAGAGCTTGATGTAATGGATTACTATACCGGTAAGCTTCGCTCCGTTCGTTCCCTTTCAGGCGGAGAATCCTTTAAAGCGTCTCTGTCTCTTGCGTTGGGGTTGTCCGATGTGATTCAGAGCTACGCCGGAGGGGTACAAATCGACACCATGTTTATCGACGAGGGCTTTGGTACGCTTGATTCTGAATCTTTGGATCAGGCGATCACGGCACTTGCGGCACTCACTACCGGTAATCGCCTGGTCGGTATTATCTCTCACGTACCGGAATTAAAAGAGAAAATCGATAAAAAAATTACCCTCCAAAAAAGTGTTACCGGGAGTAAGGTGGTTTTAACCAGCCGCTAAGTTATACACCTATAGAGAAAAACCAGTGCTCTGCAAAAATTTTGATACCAATCAGTATGAGTATGATTCCGCCGGCAATTTCGGCTCGGCCGGAGAGTAAACTGCCAAATCTTCTGCCTAGGTACACACCTGCAAAGCAAAGAACAAGTGTTATGACTCCGATGAGGGATACAGAGAATACCATTTGCGGTATGCTTTGAATGCCCACAGAGGAAGGCAGTATTATCCCAGTTGCCAAGGCGTCTATACTCGTTGCAATTGCCTGAAGAAGCAAAGCGCGTTTGCCAACGGTGTGGAATCTTGCCTCCTCCGCTCGTTCCCCAAAGCAAGATTCCCATATCATCTGTGTGCCTAAATAGGTTAGCAGCAGAAGGGCAAGCCAGTGCTCAATATGTATTAGTAAGCCTGCACCTGCCGTTCCCAAAGCCCAGCCAAGGCAGGGCATAAATGCCTGAAAGATACCAAAGGTTAACCCTACTTTTAAGGCGAATGCAGGTGTCACTTTTTTTACAGCTGTTCCGTTTGCTACTGAGGCTGCCAGAGCATCCATTGAAAGACCAACGGCAATTCCCACGAGGGAAAAATAATCCATATGCAGCTTCCCTTCAATTGAAATTAGTAGGTTTCTTTAAAGAATATATTGATTGGTTAGCATTTTTATGTAATCATTTTCGTTTTTACTTGATTTTTAGTTGTATTAAAAAAGTATTGTTATTCAAATAAAAAGGTAATCATAGCAAAAAATTATTTATAAAACAGCGGAGAAAACAGATGGCCTGTCTCTCCGCTGTTTTTTATTTCGTATTAAAGTCGACCCATTCCTTAGCAATTTCTACGTTTTCGTCTGATGGCATTGCAGCTTTTGTTTTGCGGTAACGTTTATCCGGGTAGGTAATAGGGATTGTTATTTTATCGGTGTCATCCCGTTCCAGCCCGGGGCCCGTTACCTTTGCAGCAGAATTTAACGAATTGTGCCTTCCAAGTTCCTCTTTGTCTTTTTTGTGAAATAGCATACGGTACACCTCCGGTTTTATTGTGCGACATCCCATCAAAAAAATACCCGCTTTTGTTTGCTACTACGCTAAAAACATGTTAAAATAGGTTGAGCTAATCTTATTTATTTTTATAAAATAAGTTGCGAAATGGGAAGATAAAGAGGGATGAAGGTTATGATCTGTATTTTAGATTACGGAGCAGGAAATTTAAAAAGTGTAGTGAATGCGTTTCGTTTTATTGGTGCAGAAGTAGAGGTTACCCACAATGCGGCAAGGCTGATTCAGTCGCAGGCGGTGGTTTTGCCCGGGGTAGGTTCTTTTGGGGATGCTGCCGCCTCTTTGGAGCAATCGGGGCTACGCCAGCCTTTGTTGGATTTTATTGCGAGTGGCAGGCCGTTTTTAGGAGTATGCCTTGGGATGCAGCTTTTGTTTGACGAAAGCGAAGAATCCCCGGGAGTAAAGGGACTTTCTGTATTTCCCGGGAAAATTAGGCGTATACCTGAGGGGAATGGCCTGAAAATTCCTCACATTGGTTGGAATTCATTGACCATAGAGCAACCAAACGGTCTTTTTGCCGGTGTAACGGAGCAATCTTACGTCTATTTTGTCCATTCCTTTTATCTTCAGTCTCCCAAACGTGAAATTGTATCTTCGCATACGCAATATGGTGTAACCATTGATTCGTCTGTGCAGCATGAAAATATTTATGCCACGCAATTTCACCCGGAAAAAAGCGGCCAAGCCGGTTTGCAAATGCTCAAAAATTTTGCAAAAATTACTCAAATCGGTCAGAGAAGGAAGGTGGGTTATTAATGTACGCAAAGCGAATCATTCCTTGTCTGGATGTCAATAACGGTCGTGTCGTGAAAGGAACAAACTTTGTTAATTTACGAGATGCAGGTGACCCTGTGGAAGCGGCGGTGCTGTACGATAAACAGGGTGCAGATGAACTGGTTTTTTTGGATATTACGGCAACCGTACAGGAACGCGGTGCTATGGTAGATTTGGTACAGCGGGTAGCCGAACGCATTTTTATTCCGTTCACAGTTGGGGGCGGTATTCGGTCTGTTGAGGATTTTACCCATATGCTGCGTGCCGGTGCCGATAAAGTTTCCGTTAATTCTGCCGCGGTACGCAACCCCTCGTTAATTTGTGAGGCTGCGCAAAAGTTTGGCAGCCAATGTGTGGTTTGTGCCATTGATGCGAAAAAGTCTAATACCGGCGGCTGGACAGTTTACCTCAACGGAGGCAGAATCGATACAGGGATAAATGCAATTGAATGGGCAAAACAGGCCGTTTCACTGGGGGCAGGTGAAATCCTTTTAACAAGTATGGACTGTGACGGAACTAAGTATGGGTACGACCTAGAGTTAACTGCCTCAATCTCCAGCCAGGTTGGTGTACCGGTGATTGCATCTGGCGGGGCAGGCAGCCTAAAGGATTTTTATGATGCCTTTACCGATGGAAAAGCGGATGCTGTTCTGGCGGCGTCGTTATTCCATTTTGGGGAAATCACCATTCCGGAGCTAAAAGAGTATCTGAGTGAAAAGGGGATACCGGTTCGGTTATAAAAGTAGTTTGGTGCGGCTCTAAAAATAGAGAGAAAGGATTCCGCTTTTTCGGAATCCTTTCTCTTTTTTTGATTATTTACTGCTTTATGGATAGATTTGACGGACACGGCATAAGAATTACCAAGTTCTGTTTCTCTGCCCAAGCTGAAAAGTAGGGAACAGTGAAATCATTTATTCTAAAAAAACCGGGAATACCGGTTTTCTATGCTGGAGGTGTAGGAAAGGTGAATTGGAAAAAACAAACGATCTCAGTGTTTTTGTCTGCCTGCGTCCTGATTTCCGCCGCGGCTCCTGCAATGGCGATTTCAGACGCAGAGGTAAAGGCCCCTGCGGCAGTTCTTGTGGAAGCAAATAGCGGCAAGGTCTTGTACGAAAAGAACTCCCACGAAAAACGCCCGGCGGCTTCTATTACAAAAGTTATGACCTTACTGCTTGTAATGGAGGCAATCGACTCGGGTAAAATCAAATTGACCGATATGGTGTCTGCCAGTGCGCATGCAGCCTCTATGGGTGGGTCCGATATTTGGCTGCAACAGGGAGAAACCATGTCTGTTAACGATTTGATTAAAGCAACTGTCATTATGAGTGCAAACGATGCTGCCGTTGCATTGGCAGAGCATGTTGCTGGTACAGAGGACGATTTCTTGCGCATGATGAATGAGAAAGCAAAGGCTCTGGGAATGGAAGACACGACATTTAAAAACTGCAATGGATTAGATGAGGAAGGGCACATTACCTCAGCAAATGATGTTGCCCTTATGTCTGCCGCACTGTTAAAGCATGAAAAAATCAAAGAATACACACTTACGTGGATTGACCATGTACGTGACGGAAAAACACAGCTTGTAAATACCAATAAGCTCATTAAAAGCTACAAGGGAATTACCGGCCTAAAGACAGGCACTACGGGGAAGGCCGGCAGCTGTATTAGCGCTTCTGCTACCAGAGGTCAGGTAAGCCTGATTGCGGTTATTTTGGGCAGCTCTTCTACCGACGACCGTTTCTCATCTGCGGCGAAGCTGCTCGATTACGGGTTCGCAAACTGGGCGATGGCAACACCGGAAAAACCAGAGCTGCAAAAGGTGCCTGTATCAAACGGCATGCAGTCCTTTGTAGAGCCTGAAACAGCAGATAACCCTGCTTTGCTGGTTCCAAAGGGAAAAGAATCTGAGGTGGCAAGTCAAATTATATTGGCAGATTCTTTGGAAGCTCCCGTAGAGCCCGGCCAGGTCATCGGTAAAATTACATATAAACTGGGGGACGAAACCCTTTTAGAGAACGATATACGAGCAAAAAACGCAGTAGAAAAGATGACGTTCTTTTCCGTATTCCGCCTGCTTTGTATGGGAATGATCTCCTTTTAATTCAGGTTCCTAACGTAAATTATTCGTAAATTCTTGTGGTCGCCGCCTTGCAAATACTGCCAAGATATTGTAAAATAAACAAAAGGATTCAGAAAATGACAGGAGGTAGCATTCATGTCTGTAAAGCTTGACGCACAGCATCTGTCCGGTTTTATGAATTCAGGCGAACTGGAAGCAATTGAGCCCCAGGTTAAGCTTGCGCACGAGCAGCTTCATTCCAAAAGCGGCCCTGGCAGTGATTTTCTTGGTTGGTTAGATTTGCCCAGTGAGTATGATAAGGAAGAATTTTTACGTATTCAGTCAGCGGCAGCGAAAATTCGTTCAAATACCGATGTTTTTATTGTGATTGGTATTGGTGGTTCGTATCTAGGCGCGCGTGCTGCGATCGAATTTTTAAAATCTCCGTACTATAATTCCATTTCGAAAGATACGCCGGATATTTATTTTGCCGGCAACAGCATCAGCTCTAGCGCCCTTACAGAGCTTCTTTCCATTTGCGAAGGGAAAGACGTTTCCATCAATATGATTTCGAAATCCGGTACGACTACCGAGCCGGCAATCGCATTTCGTGTATTCCGTGAATTGCTGGAGAAAAAGTATGGCAAGCAAGGCGCCCGCGAAAGAATTTACTGTACAACAGACCGTTCTCGTGGAACCCTGAAAAAGCTGGCTGATCAGGAAGGGTACGAAACCTTTGTAGTGCCTGACGATGTAGGTGGCCGGTATTCTGTGCTTACCGCTGTTGGTTTACTACCGATTGCAGTTTGCGGGGCGAACCTAACGGAGTTGATGCAGGGTGCTTTACAGGCAAGAGACGAGTATTTGAATCCTGATTTAAAACAAAATTCGTGTTATCAATACGCAGCCATTCGTAACCTGTTTTACCGAAAGGGAAAAACAGTGGAACTACTTGCAAGCTACGAGCCTTGCTTTGCCATGATGTGTGAATGGTGGAAGCAGCTTTATGGCGAAAGCGAAGGAAAAGATCAAAAAGGTTTGTTCCCAGCTTCCGTTATATTTTCAACCGATTTGCATTCGATGGGCCAGTACGTGCAGGATGGTCGCCGCCTTCTTTTAGAAACGGTGGTGCTGTTTGAGCACGCAAAGCAAGAAATTACACTTGGCAACGACCCGGAAAATGTAGATGGTCTGAATTTTCTTCAAGGGAAAACAATGTCTTTTGTGAACGAAAAGGCCTTTGAAGGAACGGTTTTGGCTCATGTTGACGGCGGTGTTCCCAACGTTGTGCTCCGTGTACCGGATTTTTCAGAAAAATCACTTGGTGCACTCATTTACTTCTTTGAAAAAGCGTGTGCAATTTCAGGTTACCTGCTAGGGGTTAATCCGTTTGACCAGCCTGGCGTGGAAAGCTATAAGAAAAATATGTTTGCTCTTTTGGGTAAACCGGGGTATGAGGCTGAACAGGCTACGTTGGAGGCTCGTCTAAAACATTGAAAGAATCTTTTCTTTCAGGATTGAAATCCGCTCTTTGCGGAAATACTAAAAAATAGCAGGAGGAGTTTTGATATGGTCACTCTCATCATTGGTAAAAAAGGTTCCGGAAAGACAAAAAAACTCATTGAAATGGCAAATGCCGCTGTTAAAAAATCCGACGGTAACGTGGTAGTCATTGAAAAGGGGCTCAAGCTCACTTACGACATCTCCCACAGAGCCAGACTGGTTGACATTGATGCTTATGGAGTACAGGGCATGGACGGTCTGTACGGCTTCATCAGCGGTATTTGTGCAGGGAATTATGATGTGACCGACCTTTATATTGATTCCACATTGAAAATTATCGGTTCCGATACCGCGGCTTTGGCTTCTCTGGTTGAGAAGGCAAACGCATTGTCTGAACTGGCCAATACCAAAATCCTTCTTTCCGTATCTTTAAATCAGAACGAACTTCCCGAAGGTATTCATGCAGAAATTGCTGAAATTTAATCTGTTCGAATTCGTTACTTTTTAAAATGTCAGTATTGTAAAAGTAGGGCTGCTGGCAGTGTTTGCTGCCGGCAGCGCTTTTGTGCAAAAAGACAGCGAGGAGATCATCTGTATGTCGTTTAGAAATCTGCCGGAAGCCAAGCGAGAGGAAAACGGAATTACTTATTTCGTACGTGACTCCGTGCCGGTGAACGGTCAGGAATACCAGCGTTTTGCAATTCAAACTCACTTTGTACAGCGCGGTGAGTCTTATGTAGAGCTGGTGAGAAAGTATGTTCTGCCCTTATATCAGCCCGGAGATATATTGTCTTTGAGCGAAAAGATTATTTCGATGTGCCAGAACAACGTGGTAGAAAAGAAGGATGTAAAAATCGGCTTTTGGGCTCGGTTGTTATCCCGCTTTGCATCTTCTAACAACCACGGTATTGCAATGGACGAGCCGTATAAGCTTCAGCTTGCAATTAATCTGGCGGGCTTACCCCGTATTCTGCTGGCATCTTTTTGTTCCGCAGTAACAAAGCTGTTTGGAGTTCGCGGTGTGTTCTATAAAATTGCAGGGCATGGTATTGATGGAATCGATGGGTTCTATATGGGTTCTTCCTTTGAGCTGTACCACGATTTGGCTTTGCTGAACCCCAAAGAGCCCGTTAAGGTTTGTAACGATATTCAGCAGGAGCTGGGGATAGACTGCTTACTGGTGGATGCCAATGATTTAAGCGTTGTCATCTTTGGTAAATCAGATACACTGGCAACTGTGCCGGATGAAGATTTAATCGCAATGATTAAGGACAACCCCGCAGGACAATCGGATGAGTTGACCCCGCTGATTTTGATAAAAAAAGCAGATTTATCCTGATTTCTTGTTGACAAAAGAGAAGCAAGTCGATATAATAGCATATTGTAGTGTCGAGGTAATTGATATGATTCTTGAGCTGAAAAAGATCATGCTGAGTGACGGTGAAATTCTCCCGTTTTCTTATGAAATGTCTTTCTCCTCTACCACTGTAAACGGGTATCATCCGTTTACTTCCCCCGTTGCGGTGACAGGAACGGTTCAAAGTCATGCGGGCTCCGCTAAGCTGGATGCTCGAGTAACCTTTGATTTTGAAATTCCGTGCGACCGCTGTACAACAGAGTTCCGCAGCCACTATGATTTTTCTTTCTCACATATTATCGTGTCATCACTAACCAATGATGATAACGACGTGTATGTTGTAGTAGAAGATTATCGTTTGGATTTGGATGCGCTGCTGAGGGAGGATGTTTTGTTGGAGCTACCCACTAGATTCTTGTGTTCTTCCGATTGCAAGGGCCTTTGCCCGCAATGTGGACAAAACTGGAATCAGGGGATGTGCCAATGTGTTTCCCGGCAGACAGACCCTCGTTTGGCGGTTCTGAAACAACTGATAGATTAATTTAAACATATAAGGAGGTGCTGATAATGGCGGTACCAAAGAAAAAATTATCTAGCGCAAGACAGAATAAGAGACGTTCCAATGTTTGGAAGCTGAGCGCCCCCGCTCTGGCAAGATGTCCCAAGTGCGGTGAGTACAAACTGTCTCACAGAGTATGCGGTAGCTGCGGTTCCTATAACGGCAGAGAAGTTTTGAAAAAAGAAGCTTGATTTCTTTTACATTTTCGCGGAAAACAGAGAAGGAGAGATCCTTCTCTGTTTTTTTCTGGCCGAAAGTCCCTGTATTGTGCATGATTTATTGAGAATAGTAGTATTTATAATAGTATTATACAATTAATTTAAATCAATTTATTTCTACTTATTAACACAAAAATACAGTGATAAAACTGTTTGCAATGGGTATGAAATACAACACAAAACAAGGAACGTGTTTTTGCGTTTTTATGGCAGAATTACTTGACGAATCGCCAATTAAATGCCATAATCAAACGTAATAAAACAATCGTATTTTAGGAATTATGTGATAAGAGCCGCTCTATGTGGCATTAGGAGGAAGTACAATTTGATCAAACCGATTGTGGCGGTTGTTGGCCGACCGAATGTGGGAAAATCCACTTTGTTTAATAAGCTGATTGGCCAGCGCCTTTCTATAGTAGAGGATACTCCCGGCGTTACCAGAGACCGTATCTTTGGTGATTGCGAATGGATCAATCATAAATTCAGCTTAGTTGATACGGGCGGTATTGAGCCTGAATCCAAGGATATTATTTTATCGCAAATGCGTGCACAGGCACAACTTGCAATTGATTCAGCCGATGTGATTATAATGGTTACCGATCTTCAGTCCGGTGTGGTTGCAACGGATATGGAGGTTGCGGCCATGCTGCAAAAAAGCGGAAGACCGGTTATTCTGTGTGTGAATAAATGCGACAGAATTGGTGAGCCTCCGCCAGAGTTTTATGAATTCTACAACCTAGGGCTTGGCGAGCCGGTTGGTGTTTCGTCTGTTCACGGCCATGGTACGGGTGACCTACTTGACCGTGTTGTGGAATTTTTCCCGCAGGATAATGGCGAAGAGGACGAGGAAGAGGTGATTCGTGTTGCGGTAATTGGTAAGCCGAACGTGGGTAAATCCTCTTTAATTAACTATGTGTCGGGTGAAAACCGCAGCATTGTATCGGATATTGCCGGTACTACACGCGATGCAATCGATACTCGAATTGAAAATGAATCGGGAACGTTCATTTTAATTGATACTGCGGGAATTCGACGCCAGAATAAGGTAGAGGACTCCATTGAGCGTTACAGTATTTTACGAGCTGAAATGGCGATTGAGCGTTCCGATGTGTGCGTGATTATGATTGACGCTACCGTAGGCTTTACTGAGCAGGATTCTAAGGTAGCGGGCCGTGCACATGAAGCAGGCAAGGGCTGTGTAATTGCAGTCAATAAGTGGGATGCGGTAGAAAAAGATGGCCACACCATGGCAGAATACCGCAAGCAATTGGAAAACGATTTTTCCTTTATGTCCTATGCGCCAATTATTTTTATTTCGGCTCATACAGGGCAGAGGGTTGATAAACTCTTTGAGACGATTCAGCACGTTGCCAGCATGAATGCTCTTCGTATTAGCACAGGTGTGCTGAACGATATTCTGGCTCAAGCTACGGCTCGTGTACAGCCTCCGACGGATAAGGGCAAACGCCTGAAGATTTATTACATTACTCAGGCTTCTGTTAAGCCACCGACGTTTATTTGTTTTGTTAATTCTGCTGACTTATTCCATTTTTCATATCAGCGCTATTTAGAGAATCGAATTCGTGAAACCTTTGGGCTCGAGGGCACCCCGATTCGTATGATCGTTCGGGAGCGCGGAGACAAATAAGGGGGAGGGTTTTCTTTGGAGAATCTACAAAACATTTTTTTGGCAATCTTTTTAACTGCGCTTGTAGCTTATCTTCTGGGCAGTGTGAACTCATCCATTCTAATTACCCGTTTGTTTGGTCAAAAGACGGATATTCGGCAAATGGGCAGCGGAAATGCCGGTGCAACAAATGTACTTCGCTCTGTGGGCAGGTTTGCGGCAGCATTAACGTTTCTTTGTGATTTTCTAAAATGTGTTTTGGCTGTTGTAGCAGGTAGAGCCATTTTTAGCTACTTTTTTCAAATACCCGCCATTGACCCAATGGTAATTGAGCAAACAGGTGCTTACATTGCGGGAATAGTCTGTATTCTGGGTCATATTTACCCTCTGTACTTTGGTTTTCGCGGTGGTAAGGGTGTAGTTACCTCCATTGCAATGATTATGATTATCGACTGGCGCGTATCCTTAATTGTTTGGGCGGCGTTTTTCATTGCGGTATTCTGCTCGAAAATGGTGTCTCTCGGTTCGGTGTGCGGTGCAGGAATTTATCCCTTTGCAACCTTCTTTCTTACTTATTTCTACGATTACCATTCCAGTGCCACGGTTCCGCTATCTTATGTAGTAGTAGCAACCATCTCTTCCTTTATCATTGGTTGCATTATCATCATAAAACACAGGGCTAATATTAAGCGTATTCTAGATGGTACGGAAAAGAAGGTAAGCCTGCGTTCCCGCAAAGCCTTACCACCAGAATAAAACCACAAAGAGAACCCCACCGGCTTGCCGGTGGGGTTCTCTTTGGTATAACGAGACATGAGTGGTAAAAGCTATTTTTTTCATAATGATTTAGCGTAATCAAGACTTTTTACTAAAATGATTGTATATTTGGATTCAAAAAGCGATTGATGGAATAAAAAACACTCTTCTTGCCATTGTGCAAAGAAGAGTGTTATAATTTAAATTCATCGTTAAGTAAAAAAGAAAAAAGGAACCTGCAATTAGGCTCCTCTAAACTTCTCCGGTTTTACGTTATCAAACTGCACGAGTCACTTTGTTAGAACGTAAACAACGGGTGCAGGCGTAAATACGCTTCGGACTGCCGTTAACAACTGCCTTTACGCGTTTTACATTGGGCTTCCAAGTTCTGTTCGCACGTCTGTGAGAATGAGAAACTTTTATACCGAAAGCAATATCCTTGCCACAAACCTCACACTTTGCCATGTGTCTGCACCTCCTTTAAAGGGCTTTAAACTACGAAGAATATTCTAGCAAATCCTAAGGGGAATTGCAAGCTTTTTTTCACTCATTTCCACAGGAATTGCAAAAAACAACCAAAATACGGGCTGTTTAGGCGTTTACACCACATGGTGGAAGGGAACATTCTCTTGTCTTTTATTGGAAAACGTATTATAATGCTAACAAATCATACACTTTTACGTATAGGCAGTAGCTCATATTTTGCGTTCTAAAATCAAAGCGATTTTTCTGCTTTATTTAAAAATGTTGCGCTTTCGATTTCAATCTGTAAAATAATAGTGAAATTAGCTGCCATACTGCGAAAGGCGGTAACAATGCTTTATCAAGTATTTCAATCTATTTCCAGAGGCGTACCAATTAATATGATTAATCTGGTGATGCAGATTTTAGCCGTTCTAGTCATCATCTTTTGCGTGCTGCCAATACACGAATATGCCCATGCGTGGATGGCAAAAAAGCTAGGAGATAATACAGCGACTTACCAAGGCCGCCTTACAATTAACCCCCTAGCTAGTATTGACCCTCTTGGTGCGCTTGCTATACTGCTATTTGGCTTTGGCTGGGCAAAGCCGGTACCGGTAGATACTCGCAATTTTAAAAATCCCAAAAGAGATATGGCGATCACCGCTTTAGCGGGGCCTGTTTCCAATGTGCTTGCCGCATTGGTGGGTGCCATTCTGCTGAACATTTGTTATCTGTTTATGGGCAGCATCCCGCAAGCCCTTATGATTGGTATTGCGGTGTTCTTTCAGTATTACATTTCCATTAATGTCATGCTGGCGGTGTTTAATTTGATTCCGCTGCCTCCGTTGGATGGTTCTAGAATCGTAACTGCATTTATGTCTGACCGTGCGACGTATCGCTATTACCAGAACCAGCAGATTATTATGATTGCTTTGTTTGCACTTTTGTTCCTTGGCGTGCTTGATTTGCCGCTGGGTATCATGCAGTCTGTTGTGCAATCGGCAATTCAGTGGCTGGCGGCTTTGCCGTTCCACTTGTTTGGTATCTTTTAAAAATGGAAAAGCTGTCCTATCATTTGGACGTGTTCGATGGTCCTCTCGACCTTCTTTTGGCGCTCATTTCTAAAAACAAGGTTGAAATCTGCGATATATCCATTTCAGAGTTGCTGAGCCAGTATATGGAGCAGATGGAGCAAATGCAGGAGCAGCAGATGGAAGTCTCCAGTGAGTTTTTAGAAATGGCAGCGAGATTGGTCTATTTAAAAACTGTTTCGCTTCTCCCTAAAAATGAAGAGGCAGAAGAGCTACGGCGAGAACTTGCCGGGCAATTAATGGAATATCAGGAATGGAAGCGCACAGCGTCAAAATTGACGGAGCTTTTTACCAGAGATGCGTTTGTTCGCGAGCCGGCACCTTTGCCGCCGGAGCGTGCGTACAGCCGCTCCCACCATCCGGACGAGCTTCTTGCGGCGTACCTGAGCGCGGCGGGGAGGGGGAAGCGCTTTTTACCTCCTCCGGCAAAATCCTTTGAGGGGATCGTTACCCGCAAGCCGGTATCCGTTGCTTCACGGATTATCTTTGTGCTGCGCCACTTGTGGAAAAAGCGAAAAATGCCGTTTTATGACCTTCTGAGTGAAAGTCGGCAGAAATCTGACTTAGTCGCGACCTTTTTGGCGGTGCTCGAGCTGGTGAAAAACCACCGTGTTCGGGTGGAAGGGGAAGAAAACGGAACGACGATTACCTTGACGGGTGGTGCAGAACGATGGAAATAAAAAAATTACAGGGTGCCATTGAGGCAATCCTGTTTTCCAGCGGCGATGCTGTACCGCTGGATCGAATTGCAGAAGCGTTGGAGCTAGACCGCAACACGGCTGCAAAATTAATGAAAAGTGTGATGGACGCCTTTAATCAGTCTGCAAAGGGCATTCAAATAATACAACTAGAAAATCAATACCAAATGTGCAGTGTGGATGAATATGGGGAAACCGTACGGCGCACACTGGATTTAAGACGAAATGCTCCTCTTTCCCAAGCGGCTATGGAGGTTCTGGCGGTAATTGCATACCAGCAGCCAGTTACTAAGGCGTTTGTGGAGCAGGTACGCGGAGTGGACAGCTCCGGTGTTATTTCGAACCTGTGTGAAAAAGGGCTGGTAGAAGAGCGTGGCAGGCTGGATTTACCCGGGCGCCCGCTGCTGTATGGTACGACTTCCAACTTTTTGCGCTGTATGAATCTTTCTTCTTTACGAGATCTTCCTCCATTGCCGCAAAACAATGAGGAGGAGACAGAAGAAGAATTGGAAGCTGTTGAAAATACGATGAAAGCATAAAAGGAGGTGCGCCAGTGGCTTGGGTTTGGGTAATTCTAGGCCTTCTTGGTGTATTGGCGCTCTTGCTTGCGGTTCGGGTGAAAATCAGTTTGCTGTTTGAAATGGAAAACGGGTTTTCCGGAGAAATAAAGTATTTATTTTTTCAATATCGCTTCCCAATGGAAGAAGTGCCGGTACAAGAGGCAGACAAAAAGAAAAAAGAAAAGAAAAAGAAAGACGAACCAGAGAAAAAGCAGTCTCTGCGGGATATAATAAAAGAACGAGGCTTTGCTGGCTTCCTACATTTTCTTTCTGAACTGGCTTCCATTGCCACTGGTGCGGCGAAGCGAATCTTTTCTCACTTCTATTTAAAAGAGTTCAAAATTCACGTAAGACTTGGGGCGGAGGATGCTGCGGAAACAGCGGTGCTCTACGGCACGGTAAGCGGGCTTGTTTACCCTGCTGCAGGAACCTTGGTTACCGCTTTTCACTGTAAGCACTATGATGTGCGAATGACCCCCAATTTTAATGAGGAAGAATTATCGGCACAAATGCACATGAACGGCAGCGTTCGATTGGTATTTATCGTTGCCGCAGGGTTGTATGCACTGTTGCGATATGTTAAAATGGTTCTCCGCCAAAAGAAAGAAGATAATCAGAATAAGATTGCCGGTAAGGCGGCAGAGAAGTCATAACAATAAAACGATAAAAGAAAGAGCGGTGTAATAAAATGAGCGAACATCCCATTCAAGGTATGATGGATACTACTTTAGAAAAAATCAAGCAAATGGTAGACGTAAATTCGATTATTGGCGACCCGATTACCGCACCGGATGGAACCATCATTATTCCGGTCTCTAAAATTTCGTATGGCTTTGGTTCCGGCGGTTCCGACCTTCCGGTGAAAACCGTTGGGGAGAAGAATATGTTTGGCGGCGGTGCAGCTGCGGGTATCACCATTCAGCCAGTTGCTTTTCTTACCATCAGCGGTGGCGTTGTACGCATGATGCAGGTTGACCCTTACCATGGCTCGATTGACCGTGTAATTGGTATGGTGCCTGAGGTATTTGACAAAGTGAACGATATGATCGGCCAGAAAAAAGCGAAAAAGGCTGCGTCTTCTACTTCGTCGAATAAGATGGACGACCCACAAATCTAACTACTAAACCGGCGCTCACTTGCATATGATTGCCACAGACAGGTTTTCTTTATTTGTTCTTTCTGGTGGCTTTCTTTTATAGATTAGCAGGTGGGTGATATGATTGGTAAAAAAGGTAATTGCGGTGTTGACCGCGTCTGTATTCATGCTTTCGGTTTTCCCTTTAGTATCCGCAGAAACGCAAGAACAAAAAACTGGCATGCCAGTGGTTTCTGCCAAAGCGGCGGTGCTCATTGATGCGGACAGCGGTAAGGTATTGTATGCAAAGCAAGATTCCCTTCGGCTGCCTATGGCCAGTACTACAAAAATTATGACCGCTTTGCTAGCTTTGGAGCGATCAGAGGTAAAAGATTCTATTGTAACCGTTACAGAAGAAATGGTTCGAGTGGAAGGCTCCTCAATGGGGCTAATGCCTGGTAATCGAATTCATTTGAGTGATCTTGCAGTTGGCATGATGATGGTCTCCGGCAACGATGCGGCGAACACTGCGGCAATTGCAATGGCGGGAACCTCTGCTGAATTTGCAAAACTTATGAATGCACGTGCCAAAGAAATTGGGATGAAAAACACCAATTTTGTGACTCCATCTGGTTTGGATTCCGAACTGCATTACTCCACAGCGTACGACATGGCACTTTTGGGTGCAGAAGCATTAAATAACAGCCGTTTCGCTGGTATTGTTTCTCAAAAGCAAATGACCGTTAAATTTGTGAATCCGGAGCAAACCATTCGCTATGGAAATCATAACCGTTTGCTCAGCCTCTACCCAGACAGTATTGGAATTAAAACTGGTTTTACAAAAAAAGCCGGTCGTTGCTTAGTCAGTGCGGCACAGCGCGGTAGTGTGCGCCTTGTAGCAGTGACACTCAATGCGCCGAATGACTGGGATGACCATATAAAGCTGTATGACTATGGTTTTGCAAAACTACGCCCATTTACACCTAACACGGCAGATTTGCGGTATACATTGCCAGTGGTGGGTGGAAAGTCGGATAGTGTACCCGTGGTTGCAGGCTTAGTAGACGATGTTTCGGTTATGGAAGATGATATAAAACGAATTGAGCAGCGTGTGGAGCTGCCACACTTTGTGTATGCGCCAATTCGTAAAGAAGAAATGGTAGGTTCCGTAAAGTATTTACTGGATGGAAAAGTGATTGCCGAGGCTCCGCTCTTAACAGAGCAGGCAGTAGAATTACACCAACCAGAAAAAACGAAGATGGAAAAAATATGGGATAGAATCAAATCGATTTTCTAATAAATAGGAAACTCAGAAGGAAGTAATTTATGGCAAAAGACGTAAGACTACAAAAAATGCTAGCAGATAGCGGTATCGCTTCACGAAGAAAAGCGGAGGAAATGATTGCCGCTGGAGCTGTGCGCGTAAATGGAATGGTAGCAAAGATTGGCGACAAGGTAGATGTAAACAAAGATAAAGTCTCAGTACATGGGCGCAATGTCGTCAAGCGTTCGAAAAACTTGTATGTGATGCTCCATAAGCCTCGAGGTTTTATTACAACAATGAGCGACGAGATGGAGCGTAAATGTGTAGCAGAGCTGGTAAGTGAAATACCAGAGCGTGTTTACCCGGTAGGCCGGCTTGATAGAGAGTCGGAAGGCTTGCTTCTCATGACAAACGACGGTGCGTTTGCAAACGCAATTACCCACCCCTCTAAGCATGTACCAAAAACATATCGTGTTACGGTTCGTCCGAGCGTAACAGAAGACCAGTTAACACAGATTGCCATCGGCATTGTGATTGACGGACAGAAAACCGCGCCCGCAAATGTTCGTATTGTGTCACAAGAGCCTGGCCGTGTTGTACTTGAAATCGTTTTGTATGAAGGTCGAAATCGTGAAATTCGCAAAATGTGCGAAGCCTTGGGGCTGGATGTTGCTCGGCTTAAGCGTATTGCGATTGGCCCGGTAAAGCTTGGAATGCTTCAGCCGGGACAGTGGAGAAACTTGACTGGAGACGAGGTGAAACGGTTGTTGGCGGCGGCAAAAGAAGAAAAATCTCCTGAAATGGAGCTGGAGTATTCTAAAACTCCGGTAAAGGCCGCTGTAAAGCATAAACCGAAATATTCTTCTCATAAATAATCATAAAAACGGAATGATTCTTCCTATGAACATTCCGTTTTTTCCTTATTGTAATTGAATTTTTTGTGTGTTTTGTCTTGTTATTCCCCTGGGAATACAGTATAATAATTACCAAGTATTGATTGCAGGATTGTGAATTCAAATTCGCTTTTTCGGAGAGGGAAGAACGATTTTGAGCGAAGTTCAAAGTCATCTGTATGATCAGTAACGTGAAAAATATAGTATATTGCAAAGGAATGGAGGAACGAAAACATGAGTGTTGTCGGCAATAAAGAATTGCTACAAAGCGCTCGCGATGCTGCTGGGAGTAAGAAAGTATATCAGCGTATATCTCTCTTGGTAGACGAAGGCTCCTTTCAGGAATTGGATGCTTATGCAAAGTCTGCAGATCATGCAGCGGAGGTCGTAACAGGCTTTGGTTGCGTTAGCGGAATGCCCGTCTATGTTTTTGCTCAAGACAGCGAAGTGGACGGAGGAGCAATGTCCAAAACGCAAGCATACAAGATTCGCAAACTGTATGATCTTGCACTGAAAACCGGTACACCAGTTGTGGGAATCTACGATTCTGTTGGTGGGCATTTAAACGAAGGAGCAGAGCTGCTCGCAGCATATGGTGAGATTTTGCTGAAGAGCAACAATCTTTCTGGCGTGGTTCCTCAAATTTCTGTTGTGGTAGGTCCCTGCGTAGGAACTTCCGCACTCATTGCAGCAGGTGCTGATTTTGTGGTTATGGCGGAAAAGGCAACCTTTACCGTTGAAACAGCAGATGAAGATGGTTCCGCAAAAGCTGCTGCGAAACTAGGTCTTGCCCACTGGGTAGAAAAGACAGAGGAAGAGGCAATTGAGCGTGCCCGCAAGCTAGTTAGCCGCCTCCCTTCCAATAACCTGTCTCTTGCCCCCGAAGCAGATATTCTAGGTGTTTGCAGTGGCTCTGAGTTGCAGGAAGGCGCAAAAGTTACCGATATTATCACTGCGGTAGTGGATGACGATAGCTTTATGGAGTTCAGCCCCGAGTATGGTACTTCCGCAATTACCGGCTTGGCTCTTGTGAATGGTGCCTCTGTTGGTGTAATTGCCTATCGCGGCATCGTTGGCTCTTACTGCTGCTCAAAGGCAGCACGTTTTGTGCGCTTCTGCGATGCGTTTTCGCTTCCTCTTATCACAATTGTGGATGCAGATAAGTTTGCTTCTCTGCGTGAGGCTGCTAAGCTTTCTGCTGCGTATTCTGAGGCTACCACAATTAAGATTACCGTTATTTCTGGTCAGGCAGTAGGCGCTTTCTATATTGCTACTGCTGGTAGAGGTGCTAATGCAGATATTACAATGGCATGGACGAGTGCCGTAGTATCTCCCATTTCTCCTGCCGCTGCGGCTTTGTTCCAGTCTGGCAACGAGCTTGTTGGTTCTGAGAATCCAATTGAGCAGCGCAAAGAACTGATTGAAGATTATAAAACGACTCAGGCTTCGCCGTTTGCTGCCGCAGCTGACGGTTATGTGGAAGATATTATTCTTCCGGAAGAAACCAGACAAAAGCTGGTTTCTCATTTGGAAATGCTGGCTGGTAAGCGTGTTTCTACCTTGCCGAAAAAGCACAGCAACATTCCAATGTAATTTAGAATCGTTTTATATTGATGAATAAAAAGGAGATTTAAAAATGAGAAATCTTGTAGTCACCGTTAACGGTGTAGCTTATAACGTTCAGGTTGAAGAAACTGGCGCAGCAGCACCTGCACCTGTAGTGGCAGCTCCCGCTCCCGTTGCAGCGCCTGCTCCTGCTCCTGCTCCAGTGGTAGCAACTCCGGCACCTGTTGCTGCTCCCGCACCGGCTCCTGCCCCTAAGGCAGAAAAACCGGCCGCAGGCGCAAACACAGTAAGCGCTCCCATGCCTGGAACTATTTTAAATATTCTTGTTGCTGCTGGCGATTCTGTTAAAAAGGGTCAGCCTCTTATGATTTTGGAAGCCATGAAGATGGAAAATGAAATTATGGCTGCTGAAGATGGTGTTGTGGCAGGAATTCATGTATCAAAGGGTGACGTCGTTAATCCCGGCGAAGCTCTTGTTTCCTTCCAGTAAGGGGAGGCTGAATTATGGTTAAAAAGATTGGAATTACAGAGACGGTTCTGCGCGATGCGCATCAGTCCTTGATTGCAACTAGAATGTCTACCGATGAGATGATTCCGATACTGCCAAAGCTGGATGAAGTGGGCTTTCATTCATTGGAGTGCTGGGGTGGGGCTACGTTTGACTCTTGCCTGCGCTTTATGAACGAAGATCCCTGGGACAGACTGCGTACCATTCGCCGCCTTTGCCCCAAAACCAAGCTGCAAATGCTGTTCCGCGGCCAAAATATGCTGGGTTACCGCCATTATGCAGATGATGTGGTTGACTATTTTGTGCAGCGCAGTGTAGCAAACGGAATCGATGTTATTCGTATTTTTGATGCACTCAACGACTTGCGTAACTTGGAGCGTGCCATTAAGGCTGCGAAAAAAGAGGGCGCGCACGCACAGGTTGGTATTTCTTACACAACTGGGCCTGTGTTCACAAACGAGTATTATATTGACTATGCAAAACGGATTCAGGACGCAGGAGCCGATTCGATCTGCATTAAAGATATGGCTGCTCTGCTTACTCCCTACCGTACGGAAGAGCTTGTAAAGGCACTGAAATCCGCAGTGGACTTGCCGATTCAGCTTCATACGCACTACACCTCCGGTCTTGCCTCCATGTGCATGATGAAGGGTGTGGAAGCCGGTGTTGATTTGATTGATACCGCAATGTCCCCGTTGGCACTGGGTACTTCCCATGCTCCAACAGAATCCATTGTTGCTGCGTTTGAGGGTACCGAGTACGACACTGGTTTGGATTTGGTACTGCTTAACGAAATCCGTGAGTACTTCATGGTTCTGCGCGATAAGTATATTGCGAACGGTTTGCTAGACCCTTCTATGTTGGCTACCAACACAAAGGCTCTGCATTATCAGGTTCCCGGCGGCATGCTTTCCAACCTGCTTTCTCAGCTCAAGCAAGCTGGCAAGGCAGACCAGTTGGAAGAAGTGCTCAAAGAGGTACCGCGTGTTCGTCAGGACTCCGGTTATCCGCCTCTGGTAACACCCACTTCGCAGATTGTTGGCACGCAGGCTGTGTTCAATGTAATCACAGGCGAGCGCTACAAAATGTGCACCAAGGAATTTAAGGATATGGTTGCCGGTAAGTACGGTAAGACTCCGGTAGAAATTGATCCTGCTTTCCAGAAGAAGATTATCGGTGATGAAACCCCCATTACTTGCCGCCCTGCGGATCTTCTCTCTCCTGAGCTGGAAACACTCCGGAAAGAAGCCGCACAGTGGACAGAGCAGGAAGAGGATGTTCTCTCCTACGCTCAGTTCCCGAAGGTAGCGGAAGACTTCTTCAAAAAGCGTCGTGACGCCAAATATGGCATCAACAGTAAGCTTGCGAACGAAGAGAAGCAGGTTCACCCGGTTTGATTGAATAGCACGTTATGAATTAACAGTCCCAGGGCCCGTAAAGGCGCTGGGGCTGTTCTTCCGTACAATCACCTTTTGTGGGATTCCAGCGAATTTACCTTTTTGGTGAATCCTGCAGAATGACGATGGTTGCAATTGTGTAATAAAACTGGTAAAATGAAGTGATAATACTTTAAAAGCGAATGCTTTCATAAAACTTACTAACGTTGGGATGATACGCCATGATAAAAAGTATGACGGGGTATGGCCGCGCAGAAGGAACCCTGGACGGGCGATATATCATAGTTGAAATCAAATCAGTCAATCATCGGTATTTTGAATTCAATTCAAAAACAACCAGGGGCTATTCTTTTCTGGATGAAAAGCTGAAAACATTGCTGCAACAGAGAATTTCTCGTGGTAAAGTAGACGTTTTTGTTTCAGTTGAAACTTTGGAGGATGCCGACGCTCAGGTTCTTGTGAACCATTCAATGGCTGCCGGATATTTGAATGCACTCAAAGAAATTCGGGATAAATACGATTTGAGAGACGATATTACTGTGATGGGGTTGGCTCGGTACAGCGATATTTTTACCGTACACCGCACGCCGGAAGACGAAGATCGAATTTGGGAATGCGTTTCTCAAATAGCACAGCAGGCACTGAATCAGCTTCTCGAAATGAGAGAGCGGGAGGGTACGCGCCTCAAAGAAGATATTCAGGCCCGTGCTCACGCCATTTTAACTTTGGTACAGGCGGTGGAGGAGCGTTCTCCCATTACTGTGCAGGAGTACCAGCAAAAGCTGCTGAATCGATTACAGGATGTTTTGCATGATAAAAACATTGAAGAACAGCGTATTCTAACAGAGGCTGCAATTTTTGCTGATAAAATTGCAGTTGCAGAAGAAACGGTTCGCCTTCGCAGCCATTTTGACCAGTTACAGTCAATGCTGGAGTCCTCCGAAGCAATCGGCAGAAAATTGGATTTTCTGGTACAGGAGATGAACCGCGAAACAAATACCATCGGTTCAAAGGCATCCGATTCTCAAATTGCCTACATGGTGGTAAATATGAAAGCTGAAATTGAAAAGATTCGAGAACAGATTCAGAATATTGAATAGTTATTCTTAGGAGGAAAATACGGCATGAGGCTAATTAACATTGGTTTTGGCAATATGGTGTCCGCCAATCGTCTGGTGGCAATTGTCAGCCCTGAATCCGCACCGATCAAGCGCATAATACAAGACGCCAAGGAGCGTGGCACTTTAATTGACGCTACTTATGGCAGGCGTACCCGCGCTGTGATCGTTACAGACAGCGATCATGTGATTCTGTCTGCAGTTCAGCCCGAGACAGTAGCCAACCGGCTAAATGACAGGGATGAAGATATTGCGGATGAGGAGCTGGAAGAGGATGACTAACGGCTTATTGCTGGTATTTTCGGGACCATCTGGCGTAGGGAAGGATACGGTGCTGCACGAGCTGCTACACCAAAACGAATCCGTACGTTTGTCGGTTTCTGCTACCACCCGAGCGCCAAGACCCGGTGAGGTAGATGGGAAAGACTATTACTTTGTAACCCGCGAGCGCTTTCAAGAAATGATGGCGCAAGGAGAAATGCTCGAATATGCCGAGTACTGCGGTAACTATTACGGTACGCCCGCTGGGCCAGTGCGAGATTGGCAGAAGAAAGGGTATGACGTAATTTTAGAAATTGAGGTGCAAGGCGGCGCCCAAATTCAAGAGAAGAATCCCGATTGCGTGAGTGTTTTTCTGCTACCGCCATCGCTGGAGGTTTTGGAATCTCGCTTAAGGCACCGCGCTTCTGACAGCGAAGAAGTGATTCAAAAACGAATGGAATCTGCCTGCGGTGAAATATTAGAAGCAAAGCACTATGACTATTTAATTGTAAACGACACGGTAGACCATGCAGTAGGGCAAATCTGTTCCATTTTATGTGCAGAGAAGCTTCGCTTTAGCCGTGCCGATGCTAACATTGAAAGGATGCTGAATTATGCTAAGACCATCAAATGAAGCTTTTTCTACCCCGAATTTGAGCCAATACTCTATTGTTGTTGCCGTTGCCAAACGTGCCCGTGAAATTGCGGAGGAAGCCGAGAAAGCCGGAGACATCCTTATTGAAAAGCCAGTCGATTTGGCTGTGCGCGATTTTATACAACATAAATATAAAATCATTGCTCCCAAAGAAGATGCTTCTTCAGATTCTTTTATGACTGAGTAATTCCGGAAGGTGAAATAGCTTCATGGAACAGAATACTGCGGTAGGCGTAGCTGTTGAAAATACGGCATATCACTTTGATAAAGAGTTTACCTATCTTCTGCCGCCGGGTATGCAGGCAGAAGTGGGCTCTAGAGTAATGGTGCCTTTTGGCAGTGGCAACCGTAAAAGACAGGGTATGATACTTTCTTTGCAACCCTGTGAGCAGCCAGAGCTATTAAAGCCCATTACTGCGGTGCTGGACAAAACACCTTTGCTTACTGCAGAGCAAATATTATTGGTGCGCTGGCTGAAGGAACGGTATTTTTGCAGTTTTTTTGATGCCGTGAAACTTCTTTTGCCCGCAGGAATCAATTTTAAAATTTCGACTCAATATGTGCTTGCCGTATCCAAATCGGAAGCTTTTGATTTGGGATTAACAGATTCTGAGCGTCTGCTTGTAGAAAGGCTATCGCAAAAGCCTGCTGATGAAGATGCGCTTTTGCAGATGCTGGATTGCAAAAACGCTATTTCGATTTTAGAGCGGTTGTGCTCTAACGGAATTATTCGGAGAGAGAATGCCGCAAACCGCCGAGTTGGCGATGCTACCCGCAAAATGATTCGTCTTTGTGAAAAAGATAATTCGGATTCCCTTTCCCAAAAACAGAAAGAAATATTTGATATTCTGCAATCGATAGGCAGTGTGTCGGTAAAAGAATTGTGCTATTTTGCAGGGGTTACGGTGTCTGTGCCAGATGCCTTGGTCAAAAAGGGTTTCGCCTCCTATTATGAGGAGGAACAATATCGCAACCCGTACGAAAAAGCACAGGAGCCAGAACAGCAATGTGAGGTTTCGCTCTCTTGCGAACAACAAGAGGCATATGAGGGGCTACTAGGCCGGTATCGTTCCGGTGCGGCGGCTTCTTTACTATACGGTGTTACTGGCAGCGGTAAAACGCAAGTGTATATGCGCTTGATTGAAGATGTAATTGCAGACGGTCGGTGTGTTATTGTAATGGTACCAGAAATCTCGCTCACACCGCAAACTGTTGCTTTATTTCACCAACGGTATGGGAAGCAAGTTGCGGTATTTCACAGCGGACTTTCATTGGGAGAACGACTCGATGAATGGAAGCGTGTAAAAAACGGACAGGCAAATATAGTTGTGGGTACCCGTTCGGCTGTGTTTGCGCCATTTGAAAATCTGGGACTCATTGTTATGGATGAGGAGCAGGAGTCGACTTATAAGTCGGAATCCACACCGCGCTACCATGCAAGAGATGTTGCTAAATTTCGCTGTGCACACCACAAAGCACTCTTACTTCTTTGCTCTGCCACCCCAAGTGTAGAAACTACTTATTTCGCACAAACTGGCAGGTATTCCATGCACCCGCTTCCCAGTAGGTATGGCACGGCGCAGCTTCCGTTGGTAACCATTGCAGACATGAACCAAGAGGCTTTGTCTGGCAATACAAGTGTTTTCAGCACAGCCTTAAAAGAGGCATTAACGGAAAATCTTGCAAAAGGGGAACAATCCATTTTGCTGTTAAACCGGCGTGGCTATCATACCTTTGCCACCTGCAAATCGTGTGGTGAAGTGGTTAGCTGCCCCAATTGCAGTATTTCTTTAACATACCATGCGGCGAACCATCGTTTGATGTGCCATTATTGCGGTTATTCAGTCCCGGCAACCCGCCGCTGCCCAACCTGTGAGCAGGATGAGGTTCGCTTTACTGGAGCAGGAACGCAAAGGGCAGAGGAACAATTATCGCAATTATTCCCGCAGGCTCGTGTTTTGCGGCTTGATACAGACAGTACGATGGGGCGCTTTTCGTATGAAAAAAAGCTTCGCTGTTTTGAAAACGGAGATTACGATATAATTGTAGGAACGCAAATGGTAGCCAAAGGGCTCGATTTTGCAAACGTAACGCTGGTTGGCGTTCTTTCTGCGGATCAATCTCTATATGGAGACGACTTTCGCTGTTCGGAGCGCTCGTTCGATTTGCTGACGCAGGTTGTCGGCAGGTCTGGGCGAGGGGAGCGTTGTGGTCGTGCGATTATTCAAACGTTTACGCCTGAAAATCGAGTCATCCGTCTTGCGGCGGAACAGGATTATGCCACGTTCTATCGGGAAGAGATTCAGTTTCGCAGGGCTATGCTGTATCCACCTTTTGCAGATTTTGTATTAATTGGTTTTGTAGGGCTGCGGGAAGAACAAGTTTGTAATGCCAGCCTGTATTTTATGGATTTACTACGTAATCTGGCAGGTGCAGAGTATTCGAATTTGCCCATGCGTGTGCTCGACCCATCCCCGGCTGTGGTAACAAAGCTAAGCAACAAATACCGGTATCAGCTACTCATTAAATGCAGAAATGATAAGAAGTTACGCGAAATGCTATCGCGGCTTATCATTCAATTTTCGGCTGACCGGCAATTTTCTCAGGTTACTGCTTTTGCAGATACGAACCCAATGTCTGCTTTATAATTAAACAAAATAAAGAATAAGGCCTTTCTTTACTTACAGTGCCGATTTTACAATTGGTACCTATATGGCTTTGTTGATCTTTAATTCATCGTGTAATGGAGGAATGTACAATGGCAATTCGTAATATTGTGCAGGATGGCGACCCTATTTTGAATAAAACTTGCCGTCCTGTTGAAAAATTTGATGAGAAGCTGGCAATCCTTTTGGATGATATGATTGAAACCGTGCTTGCTGCCAATGGCGCTGGCTTGGCTGCCAATCAGGTGGGGATTTTACGCCGTGCTATCATCGTAGTGAATATTGAAGATGACAGCATTATTGAGCTGGTTAACCCGGAAATTCTTGAAAGTGATGGGGAACAGGATGGCGCAGAAGGTTGCTTGTCGTTCCCGGGTCAATACGGTATGGTTAAGCGCCCTAATCATGTAAAGGTGCGCGCACAAGACAGAAAAGGAAACTTCTTTGAGATTGAGGGAACCGAGTTCTTAGCCAGAACCTTCTGCCACGAAACAGACCATCTGAATGGAATTGTATTCAAGCAGCGTGCCAGCAGAATCCTTTCTGAGGATGACATGGAATAACCAAACAGGAGGAAGAATCCATGCGGATTGTTTTTATGGGAACTCCAGATTTTGCGGTTCCCTGCTTGCAGGCTTTGCTGGATGAAGGGCATGAGGTTTGTGCAGTGTTTACCCAGCCGGATAAGCCAAAGGGCAGAGGCTACACACTTGCACCGCCACCGGTAAAAGAGCTTGCACTTCGGTATGAAATTCCTGTGTATCAGCCCACTACGCTTCGTACACCGGAAGCCGCTGAGCTGGTTGCTTCACTTAAGCCTGAGGTTATCATCGTTGTTGCGTACGGTAAGTTGCTGCCGAAAGAAATATTGCAAATTGCACCACATGGGTGTATTAACGTTCATGCGTCTCTTTTACCAAAGTACCGTGGCGCAGCGCCCATTCAGTGGGCAGTGATAAACGGTGACGAAAAAACCGGTGTTGCTACCATGCAGATGGATGTGGGTCTGGATACCGGAGATATACTACTTGTGGAAGAAACTAAGATTCTTGAAAATGAAACATCTGGTGAGCTGTTTGACCGCTTACAGGTGCTAGGCTCAAAGGTATTGATACAAACGCTTCGTGAGCTTGAGGCAGGCACTTTAAAATGCACGCCGCAGGGAGAGCAGGGTACTTGCTACGCTTCTATGCTGAGCCGTGATATTTCGGTCATAGATTGGAGCCGCCCTGCAAGAGAGATTCACAATCTTGTGCGCGGGCTATCTCCTTGGCCGGTTGCATCCTCTGTTTACCAGGGGAAACGGATTAAAATTTATGAAACACGTGTCTGTAAAAATGAGGCTGGTGAGCCGGGGCAAGTGCTCCCGGGAAAAGACTTTCTTGTCAGCTGTGGGCTAAATACTGTACTAAAGCTTGTTACAGTTCAATACGAAGGCGGTAAACGCATGGGAGGCACCGATTTTCTGCGAGGTCACCCAGCACAGCCAGAAACAAAAATGGGTTGTTAACGGAGGGATACGATGGATTATTTCTTCTATGATCGAACGTATTTTATCTTCATTTTACCTGCGCTGATTCTATCGATGATAGCTCAGTTTCAGGTTCAATCTGCCTTTCGCAAATATTCTCAGATTCCAAATCGTCGAAACCTGACGGGAGCAGAGGCAGCCCGCCAGGTTTTGCGCTTTCATGACATTAGTAATGTGCCAATTCAGCCGATTGGCGGCCAGCTTACGGATCACTACGACCCAAGAAATAATAGTATTAGCTTGAGCCAGCCAGTTTACGGGAGCAATACCATTTCTGCGGTTGGCGTGGCTGCGCACGAGGCCGGGCATGCCGTTCAATATGCGCACGGTTATTTTCCTATTAAATTGCGCGCGGTTCTTGTTCCTGCCGTAAACTTTTCTTCTAAGCTGGCAATTCCGCTGATTTTAATTGGTATGTTTTTGCCGCTTCAATACGAATATGTAATATATGCAGGGATTGCACTGTACAGCTTGGCCGTCGTATTTTCTCTGCTTACATTACCAGTTGAATTCAATGCCAGCGCTCGGGCAATTAGTGCATTGGAGCGCTCTGGTATTCTTTCTGAAGAAGAACTGTACGGTGCGTCTAAGGTTCTTCAAGCCGCCGCTATGACATATGTTGCTGCGGCCTTTGCCTCAATCCTATCTTTGCTGCGCCTGCTGGCGATTGCAAGGAACCGAAGGAGATAATAAATGACACCAAATGCCAGAACAGCGGCACTGCAAGCCCTGCTTCATGTTGATGAAAACGAAGGCTATTCCAATATTGTAATTGATAAAACGTTGCGGCGCTTTTCGCTGGAACCGCGAGATGCTGCACTTGCGACTGCTCTTTTCTACGGTGTATTGGAACGCCGTATTACACTCGATTATGTTATCGAGAGTTTTTCCCGCAATCCGGAACAGGTTCTCTCTGCTACTGTACGTGAGATTTTACGGATTGGGGTATACCAAATCCTTTATATGGAAAAAATACCATCATCGGCTGCGGTGAACGAAGCCGTGATTTGTGCAAAGGAAAATGGGGCTGTAAAGGCATCGGGCTTTATAAACGGGTTGCTGCGTTCCATACTTCGCGAAGAGAACCCGTTTCGCTTGCCAAATGAAAAGAGGCAGCCACTAAAGGCGCTCTCTATTTCGTACTCCTGCCCGGAATGGCTGATTGAGTTATGGACAAAGGCATACGGGGAGCCAATTTGCCGCTCTATTTTAGACAGTCTTTTTCAGAAAGCACCAATTTATGCCCGCGTAAATACTGTAAAAACAACAGCAAATGAGCTAATTCTTCTTTTGGAAGAAGAAGGTGTAAAGGCAACTGCCGTTACAGAGCTGCCCGATACTCTTATCTTAGAGAATACCGGTTCCGTTGCCTCATTAAAGAGCTTTCAAGATGGCCTATTCCATGTGCAGGATTTATCTTCGCAGCTTTGCTGCGCTCTTGTAAACCCACAACCGGGTGAACGTGTTCTAGATGTTTGCGCCGCACCCGGGGGGAAAACGTTTACTATGGCGCAGCGGATGGAGAATCGCGGAGAACTGCTGGCCTTTGATAAATATAAGGGTAAAGTAGGCCTCATTCGCCAAGGCTCCGAACGACTTGGACTTACAATAGTAAATGCAGCCATTCGGGATGCCGCAGAGCCTCGCGAAGAAATCCCTTGTGCAGCCCGCGTTTTGTGCGATGCACCCTGCTCTGGCCTCGGTATCATTCGCAGAAAGCCCGAGATTCGCTATAAGCCGCAGGCGTCTCTTGACAGCCTGCCTGATTTGCAGTACCTTATTCTTTGTAGATCTTCCAGGCTTGTTGAGCCAAACGGGCTATTATTTTATTCAACCTGCACGCTGAATCCCGCAGAAAATGGTGCGGTAGCAGCGCGCTTTTTACAAAATCATACGGAATTTGAGCCCGAGCCTCTTTGTTTGCCAGGGTCATTCCGCAGGGCTTTTGAAGAGCCAGAAAATCAAGTTACTCTGCTGCCACCCGTACATGGCACAGATGGTTTTTTTATAGCGGCTTTCCGCCGCCGACGGGAGTAGGATTATGGCACGGGAAGAAATCAATTCATTAACAGAAGACGAAATTAAGAAGGAATTTACAGCAAATGGCTGGCCGGCCTTTCGGGCACGGCAGGTGTACCAGTGGTTGCACCGTGGGGTAGAGGATTTTGACCAAATGACAGATCAATCCAAACAAACCCGCCAGTTATTAGCAGAAAAATATTACATCTCTGTAGCAACTATTGAAAAGAAACTCGTTTCTCAATATGATAATACTATTAAGTACCTTTTTCGCTTTGCAGACGGAGAAATGGTGGAAAGCGTATTTATGCAATACCACCATGGGTATACCATTTGCATCTCTACTCAGGTAGGGTGTAAAATGGGCTGTACCTTTTGTGCTACTGGTAAAAGCGGTTTTTCACGCAATCTTACTGCGGCAGAAATGCTGGCACAGATTCAAGCTGCTCAGAAGGATACCGGCAAGCGTATTTCAAACATTGTGCTTATGGGGATGGGTGAACCACTCGATAACTATGAGAACGTACTTCGCTTTTTAGAGCTGGTTTCATCGGATCACGGCCTGAATATTGGTATGCGGCACATTTCTCTCTCGACTTGCGGTGTGGTAGATAAAATATACGATTTGGCAGAACGCAAGCTGCAAATTACTCTCTCGGTCTCTTTGCATGCGCCGAACGATACCATTCGTTCGCAGACCATGCCGGTAAACCGAAAGTGGGGAGTGGATGAACTGCTGAAAGCTTGCCGATACTATTCAGAACAAACGCATCGGCGAATCTCATTTGAATATGCGATGATCAGCGGCGTAAACGATAGTGACGCTTGTGCTAGAGAGCTGGCGGCGAAATTGAAGGGAACGCTTTCGCATATCAATTTAATACCGGTGAATCAAGTGACAGGAACAGGGTACCACAGTGCATCTGTTGAAAGACAGCGAGCGTTTATCCGCATTTTAGAGAAGAGTGGCCTTACGGCTACGGTACGGCGAACGCTAGGCTCAGATATTAACGCTTCCTGCGGACAGCTGAGACGCAGACAGCAAGAGGAGGTGACCGGTCTTTGAAACTTTTTAGTAAAACCGACGTTGGCCTAGTGCGGCAATCCAATGAAGATGCCTGTGCCGGGGAGCTCTATGCGCAGGACCGGGCATGGGCTGTTGTGTGTGACGGTATGGGCGGTGCTGCCGGTGGTAATATAGCCAGTGGCCTGGCAGTACAGAAAATTACAGAAACCTTAACAGCAGAGGCTTTGAACCAAACAAATGAGGTTTATTTAAAGGAGCTGCTGGCACAGGCGGTGGGAGAGGCCAATACAGCCGTTTATCACCTTGCTAAAGAGCAGGAAGAGCTGCGTGGCATGGGCACGACAATCGTGCTTACCGTTATTAGGGATAATAAGCTTTATATTGTTCACGCGGGAGACAGCCGTGCATACCTCATTTTAAGCGATGGTTCCATCCGCCAAATTACCGTAGACCATTCCATTGTGCAGGAGCTGGTGGATAAAGGGGACCTTACCGAGCAGCAGGCGCAAACACATCCACAAAAAAATATTATTACAAGGGCGCTTGGCGTTTTACCCGTGGTGGATGTTGATTATATGGAAGAGTCATTTCCCGAGGGGGCAAGGCTTTTAATATGTACAGACGGCTTGTCTAATTACGTTGGAACCCAGCAGATTTCTGAACTGTCGCAAGAGCTGGATGCAAAAGGTTTTAGTGAACAGTTAATCGAATATGCGAACCGTGCAGGCGGCGGCGACAATATAACGGTTGTCGTAATCGAAAACTGACCATGTGATTGGAGTGATACTTGTTGGATAAGTATACCGGAAAAAGGCTTGACGGCCGTTATGAAATCCATGAATTGATCGGTGTTGGCGGAATGGCATTGGTTTATCGTGCTTATGATCAAATTGATGACCGCACCGTTGCGATTAAAATTTTAAAGGATGAGTTTTTAGGGAACGAGGATTTCATTCGCCGTTTTAAAAATGAATCAAAGGCTATTGCGGTTTTGTCGCACCCCAATATTGTAAAAGTATATGATGTAAGCTTTGGTGATCAAATACAGTACATTGTGATGGAATATATTGATGGTATTACATTGCGCGAGTATTTGGATCAGCAGAAAGAAATCAAGTGGAAGGAAGCCATTCATTTCACGGTTCAAATTCTGCGAGCCTTACAGCATGCACACGAAAAAGGAATCATTCACCGCGATATTAAGCCGCAAAATATTATGCTGCTGCAAGATGGAACCATAAAGGTAACCGATTTTGGCATTGCGCGTTTCTCCAGAAATGAAACGAGAACAATGACAGATAAGGCCATTGGTTCCGTTCATTATATTGCACCGGAGCAGGCTAGGGGTGACCTCACGGACGAAAAGGCGGACATCTACTCGGTTGGCGTTATGCTGTACGAGATGATAACGGGTCAGCTTCCATTCGAAGCTGATAATGCTGTTTCAGTTGCGATTATGCAGCTACAGGCAGACCCCCGTCTTCCGAAAGATATTAATCCCGCTATTCCGGATGGACTAGAAGAGATTACCTTAAAGGCAATGCAGAAAGACCCCTCCCAACGGTACCAATCCGCTGCGGAAATGCTGCGCGATATTGAGCAGTTCCGCCGTAACCCCAGCATTAGCTTTCAATATAAATATTTTATCGATGAAAAACCCACCAAGTATGTAGATGCAATCAATACGGTTCGCGGAACAGAAGTAGCGAATTATAATGATAATTATGCGTATGAGGAAGAATACTCCCGTGGGAAAAAGAAGAAAAAATCGACTGCGGCACTTATCGTCAGCGGTGTTTTAACGGCTTTTTTACTCACAGCGGTAGTCTTTGGTATCATGGCACTTACTCGCAGCTGTAGCACGCAGGAGGTAGCCGATGTAGACCTACCTCAATTTATTGGCCAAAAGCTCTCCGACATTCAGTCGAATGAAAAGTATAAGGACTTCCAATTTAAGATTGAATATTCGGAAGATTCCAGTAAAGATTCTGGAATCGTTTTAGACCAAAACCCGAAGGGTAATAAAAAAGTAAAAGCGAACGCGGAAATAACACTTACGGTAAATGGGGAAAGCCAAACGGTTACCATTCCTACTGTAAAAGGTTTAACTCAGGCAGAAGCGGAAGATAAGCTGAAGAAGATTAACCTGAAATATGAGGTTTATCAAGTTGAGGATGATCAAACAGCAGCCGGCTATGTAAAGGATGTTGTTCCCGCTGAAGGCACAGAGGTGGTACTAAGCGGTTCTGTAATTAAGCTGTATGTGAGCAAGGGCCCGTCCTCCACTGAGGTAGGTGTTCCTTCTGTGATAGGTAAGAACTTGGATGCAGCGAAAACAGATATTTTGGCGGTTGGTCTGACCGTGGATACGGAAATCAACTATGTGGATGACAGCGATAAAGCCGAAGGCGTTGTTATTGAAACCTCTCCGCTTCCGGGAGTAAAGGTAGCGAAAGGTACACCGGTGAAGATTAGCGTTAGCTCCGGTAAAAAAAGTGAGAAGTCCATTGATATTTATGTGCAGCTGCCTTCACAGGTTACGCACGATATTGCGCTAAAGGCATATGTGGATGGCACTTTGTACTCCGAAAAAACGGTAAACCCCTCTTACAACAGTGTGTACCAAATGAGCTTTAAGGGCACTTCTGGGCAAAAAACATTAATCATTCAGTTGGATGGCCAAAAATATAATACCTTCCTTCTGGACTTTGATACCGGTATTCCAAGGCAAACAGATAGCTATACCTACCAAGAACCAGGAGAAAGCTCCGCAAGCGGAATTACGAGGGCACCCTGATGAAGATGGAACGTGGACTATTGCGAAAAGGAATCGGCGGCTTCTATTATGTAGAAGCCGCCGATACAATCTATGAAGCCAAAGCACGTGGGATTTTCCGCAAGCGGGGGATTACACCACTTGCAGGAGATATGGTAGACATCAGCATTGAAGAGGATGGTACCTGTACCATTGAGGAAATAGGGGAGAGAAAGAACGCATTGGTTCGCCCCCCTGTTGCTAATTTGGATCAGCTCTTCCTCGTTGTGTCTGTGTTGCACCCGTCTCCCAATTTGCTGGTGCTCGATAAGATGCTTGCCGGGGCAGAGCAAAAGGGAATCTCACCGGTTATTTTGTTTTCCAAAACAGATTTAGAGGATTGCAGCGAGTATTTAGAAATCTACCAAAAAACCGGGATACCGGTGGTTACCGTGTCTTCCGTTACTGGGGATGGAGTGGACCAAGTTCGCGATATGCTCAAAGGGAAGCTTTCTGCTTTCTCGGGTAATTCCGGTGTAGGCAAGTCTTCCTTATTAAATCGAATCGATGAACGCTTAAGCCTGCCTACGGCAGAAATTAGCCAAAAGCTAGGGCGTGGCCGCCATACCACCCGCCAGGTGGAGCTGTTAAAGCTGGGGTCAGATACTTATGTTGCAGATACTCCGGGCTTTTCGTCCGTAGATATGGTTCAAACGGAGTTAATCCGTAAGGAAAATTTGGCACACGATTTTCGAGAATTCGCACCTTATTTGGGTCAATGCCGGTTCCCATCGTGTTCCCACACCAAGGAGAAGGGGTGTGCTGTTTTAGCGGCACTTCAAGAAGGGAAAATATCTCCCTCCCGCCACCAAAGCTATGTAGCAATGTATGATGAAATTAAAAACATTAAGGAATGGGAACTCAAATGAAAACTTGCGTGATTATAGGTGCTGTACCAGTCAGTAACCGGGAGCAGATGAAAGAATACTGTGCAGATGCTTTTGTAATCTGTGCGGATGGCGGGCTGGATGTTGCTACTGAAAATGGGATTGTACCGAACTTGATTGTGGGAGATTTTGATTCTGTACAATCCTCTTTGCCGCAAGGGGTGGAGTCGATTCAACTTCCAGTGCATAAGGATGATACTGACACGATGTTTGCCATTCGTGAGGCAATCCGCCGTGGTTACCAAGAGTTTGTCCTGTTGGGTGTATTGGGTGGTGAGCGCTTCGACCACTCTTATGCGTCTCTCTGTGCGCTTCAATTTATTGCTATGCAAAATTGTAGGGGGGTACTGGTTGGTGACGGAACGCAAATCTTCGTGCTTTCCAGCGGCCGGCTTCGCCTACGAGATATGCTGGGGCAAACTATCTCGGTTTTCCCGTTTGGTACCCCTAGCTGTATGGTAAGCTACCAGGGGTTAGAATACCCACTCAACCGCCATACCTTGTATTCGCAAGACCCGCTTGGAGTAAGCAATCGCATTACAGAGCCAGTTGCCGAAATCATACTTCATGCCGGGATTGCTTTAATCATCATTCAGGAATAATGCTGTGCGTCTTTGTGAGAGCGAGGGCGCATTTTTCTATTTTTAAACCGTTTTGTTTCCAGCACCGCAGGAACCAAAATTCTAATTGCGTATATACTGTAGTAAGGCGAAAGCAAAAAAGACCTTACTCTGGATAGGCGGTGGAATGTATGCGAAAGGGTTGCAAATGCACTGGGGGTCTTGGAGCCTATTCCGTTGCCTTTGGATTGGGTTTGGTACTTTCCTGTTTTCTTCCGATCGGGCTAACCATGTTCATCATGGCTGTTCTGCTGGTAGCGCTAGGTATCGCTCTGTTGCGGCGCTGCTGAACATAATTAGGAGGTCTGTACGATGAAAGTAGTAGTAGTAAAAAGCTCGGGTTTCTTTGGCTTTATTTTAAGGAAGATGTTTGGAATCCCCAAGTGCCGTGAAGAGTAAGCTCTTCAAAAAATAGCAATCGTAGACTTCAGATTTTCATTCATAGTGAATCATTACATGTAAAAGAGAGCAGGCAGCCAACAGGCTGCCTGCTCTCTTTTACATAAACTGCTGTAAGAACTTGCCTTATAAGCTTAAAAAAGCCTCTGGAATTTGCCAAAGAACTACTATTTCTTATTGGAATCGATGGGCGACGCGGTATTATTGTTTGCCATAGCAGCCAAAATCTGTGGCTGCAATAGTAGAATTTTTTTATTTCCCACAGAGCGTATGATTTCATCCTCTTCCAGTTGGTTTAGTTTTCGGCTTAGAGTCTCTCTCGCAATTCCCAAATAATTGGCAATCCCCTCACGGCTAAGTGGCAGCGTTACCAAAGGGCCTTGTTCTTCCATTACTCCATATTTTCGGTTAAATTCCAATAGCAAAAGAGCAATACGGTACTCTATCTTTAAGTTGCCGGATTCTTGTACCATTTGCTCCAATGCAATGACGCGGCGGCCTAGCTCCTCAATACAGTGCTGTGCTAATAGGGGATGAGTGAGTATCATTTGTTGAAAATGTTCCCTTGAAAAAGAACAGGTTTCAACCTTTTGAAGAGCTTGTACATGGTAGTTTACACGCACATCTCCAAATAAAAACTGCTCCCCGAAGAAATCATTCTTCGAAAATAAGTACATTATTTTTTCTTGCCCATCTGGGGCGATACGAAACGCCTTTGCACTGCCTTTTCGAATAATCGTAATACCGTGCGGCTTTGAGTCCTGCGTTAGTATAATTTCACCCTTTTCATATTTTCGGCAAATCATACGCTCTGCAATCTCTTCAAAATCCTCATGCTCAAGGGCTGAGAATAAGGGAACCTTATGTACACACAATTCTTTGAGGCAATTCATACATTTTAAATTGCAGTTCAAGAAAAATCCCCCTTTAATTAGTGTGAACTAACTTTGATTATATCGGACTGTTAACAAAATGTCAAAAAAACATAATAAAAACATTTTTATTCCCAATATTGTGATTTGGGTCACAGTTTAAAGTATACCTTTTTAGTATAATATGGTTGCAAATCAAAATCGATTTGCAGTTGGTACTGTCGGAAAGAAGGGAGCTTAATTATGAATTTTACAAATGGTAAATGGAACAAAGAAATTGACGTGCGCGATTTTATTATCGCTAATTACACCCCTTATGAAGGTGATGAAAGCTTTTTGGCTTCACCAACAGAAGATACACAAAAGCTGTGGAAACAGCTTTCCGACAAAATGAAAGAGGAACGTGACCGCGGTGGTGTGTATGACATTGATGAGCATACGATATCTACCATTACCTCGCACAAACCTGGTTATATAAATAAAGAGCTGGAGGTCATTGTAGGTGTTCAAACGGACGAGCCGTTAAAGCGCGCTATTATGCCCTTTGGTGGTATCCGTTTGGTGCATACGGAGCTTGAAACGTACAACCGTGAATTGCCAAAAGAAATTGACGAAGTATTTAAGTACCGCAAAACACATAACGATGGTGTATTTGATGTTTATACCGATGAAATTAAAAAAGCTCGTCACTGCGGAATTATTACCGGTCTGCCGGATGCGTACGGCCGTGGCCGTATTATTGGTGATTACCGCCGTGTAGCCCTTTATGGCACAGCCTTTTTAATTGAGCAGAAGAAGAAAGCAAAGAGTGAAGCAATTGCCAACGCAATGGATAGCGACCTGATTCAGCTCAGAGAAGAGCTCAGTGAGCAGGTTCGTGCTTTGGGTGAGCTAACTGAAATGGCTGCTTCTTACGGCTTCGATATTTCAAGACCTGCTGAAAATACCAAAGAAGCCATCCAGTGGCTGTATTTTGCTTATTTGGCAGCGGTCAAAGAGCAAAACGGTGCGGCAATGAGTTTGGGTCGTGTATCCACGTTCCTTGATGTATACGCCGAGCAGGATATGAAAAACGGAGTCTTTACCGAGGCACAGATTCAGGAGATGGTTGACCATTTCGTGATGAAGCTGCGCATTGTACGCTTCCTGCGTACTCCCGATTACGATGAACTGTTCAGCGGCGACCCCACATGGGTGACAGAATCCATTGGCGGTATCGCACAGGATGGAAGACACATGGTAACGAAGATGAGCTATCGCTTCCTTCATACACTCACAAACCTTGGCCCCGCACCCGAGCCGAACCTAACCGTTCTGTGGAGCGACCGCTTGCCCGAAGCATTTAAAGCGTATTGCGCTAAGGTTTCGATTGAGACCTCTTCCATTCAGTATGAAAACGATGATATTATGCGCCCAAAATACGGTGATGATTATGGAATTGCCTGCTGCGTTTCCGCAATGAGAATTGGCAAGCAAATGCAGTTCTTTGGGGCTCGTGCAAACCTCGCAAAAGCGTTGCTGTATGCGATTAATGGCGGTAAGGATGAGCGCTATGGCATGCAGGTAGGCCCAGAGCTTGCTCCTATCACATCGGAGTATTTGGAGTATGATGAAGTTGCCCGCAAATTTGATGCAATGACGGATTGGCTTGCAAATTTATATATCAACACGCTAAATATCATTCACTACATGCACGATAAGTATAGCTACGAGCGCATTGAGATGGCGCTTCATGACGAAGAGGTTCTGCGCACGATGGCAGGCGGCATTGCCGGTTTGAGCGTAGTGGCAGATAGCCTTTCTGCTATTAAGCACGCAAAGGTAAAGCCGATTCGCAATGAGGCCGGTTTGGCAGTAGATTTTGAAATTGAAGGGGATTACCCCAAATATGGCAACAATGAAGCTATTGTGGACGATATAGCCACAGAGGTCGTCAGCAGCTTTATGAAGAAATTGCGCCGCCAGAAGACCTATCGCAATTCCTTGCAGACGCTGTCTGTGCTTACCATTACTTCAAACGTGGTATATGGCAAAAAGACAGGTTCAACACCGGACGGCCGCAAGGCTGGCGAGGCATTTGCTCCCGGAGCAAACCCCATGCACGGACGCGATACCAACGGTTCGGTTGCCAGCATGAAGAGTGTAGCGAAGCTGCCTTATGATGACTCCGAGGATGGAATTTCTTATACCTTCAGCATTGTACCGGATGCGCTGGGTAAAACCGGCGACCAGAAAAAACAAAACCTGGTTACCCTGCTGGATGGCTACTTCCTTGAGACTGGCCATCATATCAATGTAAACGTACTCAATCGTGAAACCTTGCTGGACGCAATGGATCACCCGGAGAAATATCCGCAGTTGACCATTCGCGTCAGCGGTTACGCCGTTAATTTCATTAAGCTGACTCGCGAGCAGCAGAAGGAAGTATTGAGCCGCACCTTCCACGAAAGATTTTAATAGGTAATTTATTGGAGGAAAGGGCGGCTTATTTGCCGCCTTTTCTATTTACAATTGTATTTCATCGACTTATCATAATTTCAATAGGACTATTGAATAAAAGCACCGGAGGAGATTATATGGGAAAGACAGGCTATGTTCACTCAATTGAAAGCTTTGGTACGGTAGACGGCCCTGGCGTCCGCTATGTTCTATTTTTACAGGGCTGCGGTCTGCGCTGTCTGTACTGTCATAACCCAGATACATGGAGACCCTCCTGTGGGAAACTGATGGATTCGAAACAGGCCGCAGCCGATATACTCAGCTATCGCAACTTTATTCGTACTGGTGGCGTTACCATTTCTGGTGGCGAACCACTACTACAACCGGAGTTTGTAACCGACCTTCTGGAGCGATGTAAGAAGAATGGAATCCATACAGCGGTAGATACTGCTGGCAGCGTTCCATTATCCATTTCAAAAACCGTGATTGATGCTGCCGATATGCTTCTTTTGGATATTAAAAGCTTAGACGAAAAGCTATGCAAACGATTAACTGGGCAAGGACCCGAAAACACATTGGCAACTTTAGATTATTGCGAAAAAACGAAGAAAAGGGTGTGGCTTCGCCATGTATTAGTGCCGGGGCTTACTTTAAATAAAGCGTTGCTGGAAGAAATGGCGGATTACCTGCAAGCCTATACCTGTATCGAGCTTACCGAGCTCCTACCGTTTCATAAAATGGGAGAATTCAAATGGGAAGAACTCAATATGGAGTATGAGTTAGGGAATACCCCTACACCATCAAAGGATGAGCTGCAAATGGTCAAGCAAATTTTTGAAAACTACAGTCTGCCGTACTTATTAAAAGAATAAGCAAGGCGTGATATGAGAAAAAATCCTTGTTTCTGTAAAAAAATTAGGAATTTTTTGGTAAGCATATTCAATTTGTTATTTGCAATTTGATATTTGGTTGACAAAGCAGGATGACCTTGCTATAATTCTAGTTAGCTTAATCTAACTAACGCAAAGGTATGGTAAAATGAAGATTTTTGTTTGGTTAAACCCAGTATCAATCGCAATGTATGGAGGAGATTACCTCACAGCGCAATTAAAGGAATGTGGGTTAGAGCCAGTGGAATGCAGGCAAGACCATATAAGCGCGGTACGTAAAAAATACAATCAGATTGTAAATCGAACCAGCCGCTGTGTGGCAGATATGCGATGTCCCCTTGCAGTGGATTATGTGAAGAAACAATATGCACCTAATTTTTTGGAGTACCCGACCATTGAGCCTATTCTACTGCATTGTGCCAGGGAGCTGCAGCAGCGGCTAGAAGGGCAGGGGCAGTTAATTGTAACCACTCCGTGCCGCTCGATAAAAGACTTAGGAACAAATTTACATTTGCCTAATGTGGAGTTCTTAACTTTTTTAGAGCTTGCACAGCGCTATCATATCACCCTGCAAAAAAAGGAATTGCAGGCAAGCCCAATTCCTCCTGGCTTCTTTGCAGAATTGGGAGACCGGGTAATAATACTAGACAGTCGTGAAAAAATAGATGACTATTTTTCGGCACCAGTTCCCCAGAACGCCCACCTTCTTCTGGAAATGCTTTATTGTGAGGAAGGCTGCCATCATGGTGATGGGGTATTGGAGGGGGCAGAATGAAAAACACGCTAAAGGCTATATTGCCGCTGGCAATTCTATTGGCACTTTGGCAGGCGGCGGCTTCGGCTAATATTTGGAGCGAATATGTACTTCCTAGTCCCGGCAGGGTACTTCAGTCACTGAGTACGATGGCACAAAGCGGAGTTCTATTCGAAAACATTTGGGTTAGCTTCTGTCGTGTACTAACGGGCTTTTCCATTGCCTTTGCACTCGCGTTTTTATTGGGTCTTTTTGCAGGGCTTCGCCCGAACTCCTCCGTTTATTACAATCATATTGTAGAGTTCTTTCGAAATGTACCGCCTTTAAGCCTGATTGCATTATTGATATTGTGGTTTGGGATTGGCGAAACCTCGAAAATTATTATTATTGTATTGGCATCGTTTTTCCCCATGTTCCTAAATATTAAAAAGGGATTGGCCTCCTGCGACCCGAAGCTCATTGAGGTGGGGCGTTCCTTAAATTTTACGCAGGGGCAAATTTTCCGGCGAATTTTACTCCCCAATGCCCTGCCGGATATTCTCATTGGTATGCGTGTGGGGATGGGGTATAGCTGGAGGGCGATTATCGGTGCGGAAATGATCGCGGCGGCAAGCGGCTTAGGGTATATGATTCTGGATGCACAACAGATGTCACGCTCAGACAAAGTAATCGTCGGTATTTTTGTGATAGGAATCGTTGGTTATCTTTGTGACCGGTTGTTTTCACTAGCCATAAAAAAAGTACTGCATGGGGGTGTTGACAATAGCTGGAGCTAAAGTAAATAATCTTTTTAAAAGCTTTCATGTAGCTGGTAAAGAAGTTGCCGTCTTGCAAAATTTGTCGATTGAGTTCCCCGAACAAAGTATTACCATTATATTGGGCAAGAGTGGATGCGGAAAAACAACACTACTCCGAATTTTGGCTGGGTTTGAAGAATGCACCAGCGGAGAAGTGATAACCCCTGCAAAAGAAAAAATAGGGATGGTTTTTCAGGAGCCCAGGCTAATGCCATGGCTCACGGTATGGAAAAACATCACCTTCGGCGTGCCAAAAGGGCGACTTAATATAGCGGACGTGGAGCGTCTTATAGAATTAACAGGCCTAAATGGCTTCGAAAGTGCCTACCCGTCACAGCTTTCGGGAGGAATGCAGCAAAGGGCAGCCCTTGCCCGTGCGCTCGCCTATGACCCAGAGCTTATTTTGATGGATGAGCCTTTTGCCGCTCTAGATCACTTCACAAGAGAATCGATGCAAAAGGAGTTAATAAATATATTTTTAAAGCAAAAAAAGAGCATCCTATTTGTCACACACAGTGTAGACGAAGCTCTTTTAATTGGACAAAAGATTTTGGTGCTGAACCCGAGTGGAGTAGCGCAAGAATTTGATTTGTCCCAATATACTTATCCGAGAGATCTTCTTTCTCAAAACAGTATTGTAAAGAAAAAAGAAATTCTCGAGGCAATCCAAACAAAAAAGGAGCAAATGCAATGAAACGAATTCTATCTATCTTAATGGCGGCAACAATTGCGGCAGCCTCTCTGTCAGGCTGTGGGGTCGCTACAACCTTTGGTAAAACAGAAACCTCTCAAGTTACATCAACATCTTCTCCGGAGTTTACTGTAAATAAAATCGGGGTTACTTATGTGAAATCTCCACTTAACGTTCCCTCTATAGTAGAAAAAGAGAAAGGAATTTTTGCAAAGGCGTTTGAAGAATACAATCTGCCTGTCGAATATTCCAATTTAACCTCCGGTCCGGAGCAAACGCAGGCTTTGGCCTCTGGTGACATTCAGTTCCTATATGCGGTTGGTGCAACATCGGTTATTTTGTCGGCTTCCAATGGAGCAGATATTAAAATCTTGAATACTTACAGCCGTTCCCCGGAAGCGTTCCGTATGTTTGCAGGGAAGGACAGCAAAATCAACACTGCCGCAGATTTAAAGGGCAAGAAAATTGCAGGCCCCAAAGGTACCATTCTGCATGAGCTGATGGTTGCTTACCTTGCCACCGCAGGTCTTACAGAAAAGGATGTAGAGTTTGTCTCTATGGGTATTCCGGATGCACAGGCTGCTTTGGCGGGCGGTACCGTTGACTGCGCTTTGCTGGCAGGCCCCACCGCATACAATGTAGCGAAGGATGGCTTTAAAATTGTAACAACGGGCAAGGGTCTTGTAGATGCAACGATTGTTGTAGCTACCAGCCAATCTTTCTACGATAAAAACCCGCTCTTAGTAAAGCGTTTCTTGCAGGCAGAGGAACAAATTCAGTCTTACATGAAAGAAAACACAGAAGATGTTCTGAAGATAACCGCCAAAGAAACAGAACTAAGCATGGATGCAGTGAAAGAAATGTACCCCATGTATGATTTTAAAACAGAGATTACCGATGCTGACATTGCTTCCATGAAAAAGACTGAGAAATTCATGAAAGACAATAAGATGATTGAAAACAATGTTGATATTGATCAATTAATTTTAGAAGTAAAATAAAGCCTTTTTTACTCAATTTTGAATTGTATTTTATGAAATATCCCCTTTTTTGCTGTTTGCGAAAAAGGGGTATTCTTTTTGCCACAAAAAACATATGTATAAAAGACATAACCGTTTTCTTTTTCTTTATGTTTAAGCATATCCGGGACAGGATGCGAATAGAAATTATGTAGAAACAGGAAAAGGAGAGAAACTCTATGGAGTATACACTCAACCGGCAGTCCATCTGCGCAAGTGAGATCATATTTGACGGTTGCCAGGAACAGCCGATCGACCTGGATTTCAGCCTTCCTGATTATTGCCCGGATATTCAACGCATCCTGAAATGCCAGGTATGCCCCCGCATAACCAACCGAAGTATTGTTGGGGACCACTTGGAGATTGAAGGCTCTGCAGCGATAAAGGTAATATATCTGGATTCCGGCGGCGGCTGTATTCGGTGCTGCGAAAATGTAAAACCATTTTCTGCATCCATTCCGCTCAAAAAGCAGGCCGATAATGCAGTTATATTCACCAGCTCTCGGGTAGAATACATTAACTGCAGGGCAACCAGCCCACGCCGTTTGGATATTCACGGCGCATTCTCCATTTGTGCTAAGGTTGCTGAAAAAGTCAACAATGAATTTGTAAGCAATATTCAAGGCGAAGATATTCAGCAAAAGCAAGAGCAAATTCCCGCCAGCCAAGTAACCTCCATCGCTCAGCAGCAGTTTTCTGTTGCGGAAGTGCTAGAAATCAGCGACAGCAAGCCGCCGGCCAATGCCATTATACGTTCCGGTGCCACCGCGAATATTTCAGACTACAAAGTAGTGTCTGGCAAGCTGATTGTAAAGGGAGAGGTAAGTGTTAAGCTTTTGTATGCTCCCGAATCAGACGATATGCTTCCGGAAGCAATGGAATATGTGATTCCATATAGCCAAATGGTGGATGGCGACGGCCTGGAGGAAGGCAACCTGTGCGATGTAAGCGTTAATGTGCTGAGTACAGATTTGCAAATTAAGAGCGACTCTTCTGGTGAAAATACGCTATTTGAAGCAGAGGTACGACTTGCCGCTAACCTAATGGCATATGAGGACACCGAAGTTTCCATTGTAACCGACGCCTACTCAACAAAATATGAACTGGAAACACAAACACAATCAAAACCGGTTTTCCGTCTCGTTGAGATGATTAGTGATAATGTAACTCAAAAGAACAGTTTCGACATTGGCGAGGGCGGAATCTCAAAGGTAATCGATGTTTGGAATGAAATAAGCAGTGTTTCTGCAGAAGAAGAAGAGAACCAAATTCGTTTTACTGGCAAGCTGAATCTATGTATTCTAGCACTAAACGCGCAGGAGAAGCCTTTCTACTTTGAAAGGGTTATCGACTTTACGGGTGGCCATGAGTGGCGCAAAAAAGATGCAGGTGTATTCTGCGCTCCCCGGGTAGAAATCAGTAACATTAGCTTCCGAATCACCGGCGGTACTGGTGTTGAAGTGAAAACAGAACTCATGTTAAATGCCGCGGTGTTCCAGTCTAACAGCCATAAAATGATTGCAGGTGCAAATGCAGATGAAAATAAACTGCGCCAAAAAGATGATTCTGCCGCACTCACGATTTACTTTGCAGATGCGGGAGAAAACCTGTGGGATATTGCACGGCGCTACTGCACATCGGTCTCTGCAATTAAAAAAGAGAATGAGCTGGAGGAAGATTTTGCTGAGAATAGGGGGATGCTTTTAATTCCTATGTGAGCAATCCTAAAAAAATAAAATTCTCTGCCTGAGGGGGAGGTAAAATGGAAGAGCGCAACATTTATCAAGATATTTCGGAACGCACCAACGGTGATATTTATATTGGTGTGGTCGGCCCGGTTCGCACGGGTAAATCTACCTTTATTAAGAAATTTATGGATACCGTCGTTATTCCCAATATGGACGAAAACAGCCGGCGTGACCGCGCGATAGACGAAATGCCTCAATCCGCCGCGGGCCGCACCATTATGACTACGGAACCCAAGTTTATTCCGGAGCAGGCAGTAACCGTACATATTGACGACAGTGCTACCTTCCGTGTGCGTATGATCGACTGCGTGGGCTATATTGTGCCCAGTGCCTTGGGGTATATTGAAAACGATTTACCGCGTATGATTCGTACCCCTTGGTACGACGAACCCATTCCCTTTAATATGGCTGCGGAAATCGGCACACAAAAGGTAATCACTGAGCATTCTACCATCGGTTTGCTCATTACAACGGATGGCAGCATCAGCGAAATACCAAGAGAAGAATACGAAGAAGCGGAAGAGCGTGTTGTTTCAGAGCTTAAAGAAATTAAGAAACCCTTTATCATGCTTTTAAACAGCACCACTCCCAATGCACCGCAAACACTTGCGTTGGCAGAAGACATGCAAAAGCGCTATAAGGTTCCGGTTCAGCCGGTAAACTGCCTGGAGCTAGAAGAGAACCAAATCCGCGAAATATTAGCAAAGATTTTGTTCGAGTTCCCTGTAAAGGAAATAAAAGTGGAAATGCCGCATTGGCTTTCTACTCTCGACAAAAAGCACTGGCTGCGTTCCTCCATCTTCCAAATCATTCAGCAGTCTGCTATGAAAATCTCGCGTATCCGCGAGGTTGGCGGTTTGGTGGAAGATATGTCGAAGTGCGAAAATGTAAGCTCGGCTCAAACACTTTCAGTGGATTTGGGTACCGGCTGTGCCAGAGTAGGTGTTCAGCTAAAAACAGACCTTTTCTACCGTATTCTAGGAGAGCAGACAGGGCTGGAGCTGCACAATGAGGGAGAATTACTCTCTTCTGTTCTGGAGCTTGCAAAAGTTAAGATGGAGTACGATAAAATTCGCGATGCTTACCAAGATGTTTTGGATACCGGCTATGGAATTATGATGCCGACAATTGATGAGATGAGTCTCGAAGAGCCTGAAATCATCAAGCAGGGAGGCAAATACGGTGTGCGCCTCAAGGCGGCCGCTCCGTCGGTTCACCTTATTCGCACGCGAATTACAACCGAGCTGACTCCCATTGTTGGTTCCGAGCAGCAATCGGAAGAGCTGGTTATGTCGATGATGAAAGAATTCGAAGAAAACCCGCAAAAAATTTGGGAATCGAATATCTTTGGTAAATCACTGCACGAACTGGTAAATGAGGGGATGCACAATAAATTGTACCGCATGCCGGGAGACGCTCGCGATAAGATGAAAGAAACAATCGAGCGTATTATTAACGACGGCTGCAACGGCCTAATTTGCATCATTTTGTAAGAAAATCTCTAAATGAAAAATCCATAGCAATTAGTGAAACCGGTGAGAGTATACTATTCCAAAATTCCCAAGCACTTTAAAAAGTGCTTGGGAATTTTTATTTCATATAGTAACCCAAAGCTCTTGATTGCTTCCGGTTTCATAGCTTGGCTGTGGGGAATGGGGATATTGACTCGGGTCTTGTTGGTGCTTTTTTGCCCATGCCTTTGCAGGAACATATAACAGTGCCTCAAACTCCATATTTTTACGAAGCTTCTTTTTCTGCATTAAAATTGCATTATAATGCGCTTTGCCTTTGATTAACGCAGTGCATCGGGAATAAAGAAAATCATCGGGTGAGAAACGATCGGATTGATACAATTCTTTGGCGATGATGGGGTTATCGATTGCATAGAGCAGCTCTGACATCTTATTTTCAAAAGTGAAAATAACCTCATCTGGCCACTGTGCCAAATAATCTATTAATGGTTCCACTACAAGCTCATCATTTCCTTTTTTTGACCAATCCAAAGCGTTGAGCATAGCAAAAAAATCGTAATCAAACATTTTATGTTCATTACATATTTTTTGTATGGCAGGAGGAAGATTCCTTTCCATTATGTACTCTCCTTTTCCGTTCTTTGCCTAGCAAACATAAGAGGTTCTATCCTTTTTAGTATTAAAAGAGAAAAAGAGAGTGGTTTTCCCTATATAATAAAAGGTGAATTTCCCACTCTCTTCCGTGAAGCTTTTTAACAGGAGACAAAATCAATAATTGTGGTAAAATACCGTTTTTGTAATCTCAAAACGGTCGTTATGAAGTCTACTAGGCTTTGAGTCCTCACGGGGATAACCCATCATTAAAATAGCTGCTGGAACAAATGCCTGCGGAATTTGAAACTCCTTGCGAGCAATCTCTGCATCAAAGTGCATCACCCAAGTAGAGCCGATTCCCAGCTCGTGTGCTTGCAGTATCATGTGCGTGCCTACAATCCCCATATCAATATCACCGCTGTCGGCATTGTCAAAATCGGCGCGTTTCCAGCTTGCTTCTCTATCGTAGCATACTAGAAGCGCTAACGTTTGCTGAAAGCGGAACGGGCAGCACTTTGCCAGCTTTTCCATTTCTTCTGGGGTGTTTAGCACCAAAATTCTTTGCGGTTGATTATTGTGGGCGGTGGGGGCAATTTGCCCTGCTTCTAAAATCAAATTCAGCTTTTCTTGCTCCACAGGCTTATCGCTGAATTTACGAACGGAATACCGATCTTTTGCTAGCTCTATAAAACTCATCATACAGCCTCCATTTTTAGTCATCCTTAATTCTAGTAAAAACTTACATCAGATTATTCAGATTATTATGAAAGATTCAATAATAACCCTTAAGCCATGCTCTTGTAGTGCTATTATAGCATGAGTAGGACTGGTTTTCTATTCAAAAGTTAATTTTGCCTAACATATTTCAGGAGAATCGTTAGAAAGTAAGAGTATAAGTTCCGTAACCAGATGTTGGGAAAAAACAAGAATCCAGTATCTTTTTGGTGCTTCTGCCATATGACTTTTCTTGCATTTAAAGTGCAAGGAGGATATAATAGAGTTGTAAAAAACGTCTTGTGCAACTTGGTATAACCGCATTCCGCTTAGGTTGCATGGGTTAATAATTGATAAAGGAAGTGGCAGAATGTTCCCAATTATAAAAAAGCGAAGACTCAATGATACCATGACGTTAATGGAGGTTGAGGCTCCTTTTATTGCGAAAAAGGCAAAGGCAGGGCAATTCATTATCCTGCGTGTGAATGAGTTCGGTGAAAGAATCCCGTTAACCATTGCCGATTATGACCGTGAGAAAGGCTCCGTAACAATCATTTACCAGAAGGTAGGGAAAACCACTCTGCTGCTCGACCAGCTAGAAGAGGGAGAGGGCATTCTCGATTTTATCGGGCCTCTCGGCACTGCCTCTCATTTGGAGGGCTATAAAAAAGCGGCAGTTATTGGCGGCGGTGCAGGCTGTGCCATTGCTTACCCGCAGGCAAAAGCTTTGCATGAGATGGGTGCGCATGTAGATATGATTGCTGGTTTCCGCAATAAAGATATTATTATTTTAGAAGACGAGATGAGTGCAGTCAGCCAAAACCTGTTCCTGATGACAGACGATGGCTCCAATGGCAATAAAGGCTTTGTAACCGATGCGTTAAAGGCTCAAATTGAAGCAGGAGCAGAGTACGATTTGGTGGTTGCAATTGGTCCCTTGCCGATGATGCGCGCAGTCTGTAACCTTACAAAGCCCTATGGGATTAAGACCATTATTAGTATGAATCCCATTATGATTGATGGTACCGGTATGTGTGGCGGCTGCCGTGTTACAGTTGGCGGAGAAACTAAGTTTGCCTGTGTTGACGGCCCCGATTTTGATGGACATCTTGTCGATTTTGATGAAGCAATTCTTCGTACCAGAACGTACCGTGAGGATGAAGAAAGAGCAACACGTGAATACAACTGTCATCTAATGGAGGGCGCAAAGAATGGCTAATATGAAACCCAATAAAACAGCAATGCCAGAGCAAGATCCTCTGGTGCGCAACCAGAATTTTGAAGAAGTTACTTTAGGCTATACAGACGAAATGGCGTTGGAAGAAGCACAGCGCTGCCTGCAGTGTAAGCACAAGCCCTGTGTGAATGGGTGTCCTGTAAATATTCGAATCCCTGAGTTTATTCGCTGTATTACAGAGGGAGATATTGAAGAGGCTTACCACGTAATTACTTCCACAAGCTCACTGCCGGCGGTTTGCGGCCGTGTTTGCCCGCAAGAATCACAGTGTGAGGCAAGGTGTGTGCGTGGTATTAAGAATGAGCCGGTCGGAATTGGCCGCTTAGAGCGCTATGTAGCTGATTGGTACATGAGTAACCGTGAGAGAAAACCGGTAGAAACGACCCGTAATGGACATAAGGTTGCGGTAATTGGAGCAGGCCCCGCTGGCTTAACCTGCGCGGGTGACCTAAACGCGCTTGGTTATTCCGTCACTATTTTTGAAGCCCTGCACACGGCTGGTGGCGTGCTTATGTACGGCATTCCCCAGTTCCGTCTCCCCAAAGAAATTGTGCAGAAAGAAATTGACTTGCTTAAGACCAACGGGGTTACCATTGAGACAGATATGGTAATCGGCAAGGTTCTTTCTGTGGACGAGCTTTTTGAAATGGGTTTTGAGGCTGTATTCATCGGTTCTGGTGCTGGTTTGCCAAGCTTTATGAAGATTCCCGGAGAAGGCCTTGTTGGGGTGTATTCTGCCAATGAGTTTTTAACGAGAATTAACTTGATGAAAGCATATAAAGAAGGCTACGACACTCCCATTATTCGACCGAAGAATGTGGCAGTCTGCGGTGGTGGTAACGTCGCAATGGATGCTGCCCGCAGTGCAAAACGCCTTGGTGCGGAGAATGTTTACATTATCTACCGCCGTGCGGAAGAGCAGATGCCCGCGCGTGTGGAAGAAATTCACCACGCAAAGGAAGAAGAAATTGATTTTCGTCTACTTACCAATCCCGTTGCCATCCACGGTGATGAAAACGGCAGAGTAACCGAAATTGAGTGCATAAAAATGGAGCTTGGTGAGCCGGACGCCAGCGGCAGACGTAAACCGGTAGAGGTGGAGGATTCAAACTTCCGTATTCCGGTTGATTGTGTTATTATGGCAATTGGCAATTCACCGAACCCGCTCCTCCGACAAACAACGGAAGGTCTGGAAGCAAACCGCCACGGATGCTTAGTTGTAAATGAAGAAACCTTGCAGACTACGCGTGAGGGAGTCTTCGCAGGTGGAGACGCCGTAACAGGTGCCGCAACGGTTATTATGGCAATGGGCGAAGGAAAGCACGCCGCTAAATCAATTCACGAATACATTCAGTCTAAGAATCAATAATTTTTCAAAGAACCGCTGTTCAGATAGAACGGCGGTTCTTTTTATAGACGAGATATTAGTCAAAAAAATTCTTTTGTATTAAGTTTACTTGGTACTTGCATCCATTTTTAGATGAAGGGGATTTGACGTTCTCTTTTGGTACTTGCTGTCATATAAATAGAGTTGACGGGAGGGATACAAAAATGATGGGCAAGTATCACAGAAAAGATTATATGGAAGAGGATTATAGCCGAGCAAATGATATTTACAGTGATTCTGAAAATTCAGACAGCCAATATAGCGCTATGGATAAAGTAGACGCGGATGGCTATGAGTATAATTATGACTACCACTACATAAAACCGCAAGGTTATGAAGATGACGAAGAGGACTACCTGCCAAAACCCAAAAAAAGGCCGAAGAAAATGCTCATTTTTATTCAGATGTTGGTTTGCATTACGGTTTTGGTTACGGCTATGCTGCTGAAAGTAACAGGAGGGAACGCGTACCAAACCATACGCGCTTGGTATATCAGTTATTCGAGCGATTCCATCATAGCACAGGAGTCATTTAATCAGTTTACACGTACATGGGTACAGTTTTTTTCAGCTTCACCTGCTGAAAATGGTAAAGGAACGGTTTCATCTGCTCAAACTCCAAATCAATCCACACCGCCTGCTTCTGCGCCATCCTCTTCGCAGCCGTCATCCTCTATGCCAGACATCTCCTCTGCTGTATCAGGGGTTGCTTATACCACCAGTGTTTCTTCAAAAACACCGGTGTTTGTTTCTGTGTTCTTAGATACGCCGGTAAAAAACGGGGTAATTACCTCAGGCTTTGGCCCCAGAGACGGCGGCACACATCTAGGGCTTGACCTAGCAGCAGATGCCGGCAGTAAAATCGTGCCCGCCATGCCGGGGAAGGTAGAGTTTAGCGGTGAAAATTCATCTTATGGAAAATACGTGGTAATTAACCATGGCTCTAATATAGAAACACGCTACGCCCATTGCGAAAAATTATTGGTCAAAAAAGGGGACTTGGTTTCCTACTCCCAGCCGATAGCCCTGGTTGGCAGTACAGGTGACTCTACCGGCCCACATGTACACTTTGAGCTTATCCTTTCCGGCGTCTGCTACGACCCGCAGCCGCTGCTGAAAAACAGGACGGTCTAATGCGGTTCCGCGTGTGGGGCTGTCAGGTTACGGTGCAGTTTTGGTTTATGGCTTTTATCACACTGGGGCTGTTGCTAGACCGAAGCGGAATGGCCGGAATAGGGCTAATTGCGGTAATTCTTCACGAAAGTGGACACCTGATGATGATGTATTGGGTAGGCACTCCTCCGGAGCGCCTGTCTATGAACCTGTTTGGGCTCGAGATTTGCCAGAAAGTCGGCAGCTGCCGCACTTACCGTCAGGATGCCTGGATCGCCGTGGCTGGTCCTTTGGCAAACCTGCTCTTTTTTGCGCTTTGCTGGCTGGCGTATATTTTCACTCATTCGTTGTACCTTGCTAATTTGGGAGTGGCAAACCTAATGCTTGCGCTTTTAAATGGATTACCGGTTGGACCCTTGGATGGTGGGCAAGCACTGTATGCCTTGCTATGTAAAAAATACCCGGCGGAGACCTGCGAAAAAATAGTGGAGATCGTTTCTTTTTTTATTATTCTTCCTATATCAATTGCAGGCTTTTTTGTGTTGCTCCAATCTCGATATAACTTTTCGTTGCTTGTTGTAAGTGGCTACCTTATGCTCATGCTCTTACTTAAAAAAGGCAGGTATTTTTAATCTGCTTTTGAGCGCTATCTTGCATTGATTCACAAAATATTTAGAATATTGTTGCTTTTATCTAAGCGGGCATTGTGATATAATAACCTCACGGCGTAAGCAAAAGCGGAGCTTTTGACGCCTGAGAGAGCATTGAATCATCAGCAATGCGATTGTACAAACAGGGCAGAGTTATCGTAAACTTGCCTGGTTATTGATGATATAATAACCTCACGGCGTAAGCGAAAGCGTGGCTTTCGGCGACTAAGAGGGCATTGAATCATCAGCTATGCGATTGCGCAAACAGGGCAGAGTTATCGTAAACTTGCCTGGTTGTTGATGATATAATAACCTCACGGCGTAAGCAAAAGCGGAGCTTTTGACGCCTAAGAGGGCATTGAATCATCAGCTATGCGATTGTACAAACAGGGCAGGGTTATCGTAAACTTGCCTGGTTATTGATGATATAATAACCTCACGGCGTAAGCGAAAGCGTGGCTTTCGGCGACTAAGAGGGCATTGAATCATCAGCTATGCGATTGCGCAAACAGGGCAGAGTTATCGTAAACTTGCCTGGTTGTTGATGATATAATAACCTCACGGCGTAAGCAAAAGCGGAGCTTTTGACGCCTAAGAGGGCATTGAATCATCAGCTATGCGATTGTACAAACAGGGCAGGGTTATCGTAAATTTTCCTTGTTATTGATGATATAATAACCTCACGGCGTAAACGATAGCGTGGCTTTGGAAAAGAATCATTAGATCTTCTCGTACAGCCATGTTTATATGCTATTCCATTCCGTTTTGAGTAACGAATCATTCAATCAAACTTGTATTTTTATTAACTTACCATTGGGATTTTATGCTATAATAGAGGAAAGAATGGCAAGTATTTATACAATTTACGTTTACCATTCATATTTACAATACAGGTCTATCCTTAAAAGCATACTTTTACAAAAGATATCCAATTAATACGATTCATTTTGTGTCTTTACGTAAATGATTAAATTTCGGGAATAATAAAGAAAAAATGGCGGTAAATAACAAGTGAGGGTAATCTTTTATGGCTTGTTGTTTGCCGAATAGGGAGATGAGTCACATGATAAAAATAGAGCAGTATCCTATATCAGAGGGGATACAATTCCGAAGTATTCGGGATACCAGATTTAAGACTCTGCGTATTGCGGTGAATTTTATGCTGCCTTTGGAGAAAGAAACGGTGGCTGCAAATGCACTGCTTCCTTTTTTATTGAGCCGTGCTAGCCGCGAATACCCCGATTTTACTCGCCTCAATGAGCGCCTTGCAGAATTATATGGCGCAGCGATTCATGCTGATGTACGTAAACTGGGAGAAGCTCAACTGCTTTCCATTGCAATAGCTGGTCTGGCAGACCGCTACGCGTTGGATGACGAGAATATTTCTGCCGAGCTTTCACACCTTCTGTGCAGCATCTTGTTTGACCCGCCATTCGTGGACGGGCTCTTCCCAGAGGATGGCTTTGAGCAGGAAAAAAGACAAACAATCGAAATGATTGAATCTGATTTTAACGACAAACGTGTTTACTCTCGTTTGCGCTGCGAACAGCTGATGTGTGACCGTGAAGCGTTTGGTGTTAGCCGCTATGGCAGCCGTGAAGATGTAACGGCATTGCAGCGTGAAGAAATGACCGAGGTTTGGAACCATGTGTTGCACACAGCTCGCATTGAGATAATGGCTCTTGGTGATTGTGATCCTGTACCGATTTATGAAAGCTTCTTACAAGCGTTTCAAAAGTTAGACCGTGAGCCTGTTGGCGAACTGAAAACGGAAGTAATCAAAGAGGTAACGAAGCCACGTGAATTTACCGATACCATGGACGTTGCTCAGTCGAAGCTGGTTATGGGCTTTCGTGCAGGCGCCGCTGTTCCGCAAGACGCAGTGGCATCCACAAAGCTGATGACCGCGGTGTTTGGCGGCTCGCCTAGTTCTAAGCTTTTCTTAAACGTTCGTGAAAAGCTTAGCCTTTGCTACTACTGCGCTGCACGCTACGACTGGAATAAGGGTATTCTCATGGTGGAAAGTGGCGTAGAAACCGAAAACATTGACCGTGCCAAAACAGAGATACTGGCTCAGCTTGATGAAATTCGTACCGGTAAGGTTACGGATGAAGAGCTGCTTGCTGCAAAGCTCAGTATCAGCAATGGCTACCGTACGGTAGGCGATTACCTTGGTGGACTTGAAAACTGGTATGTGTCTCAGGCTTTCTGCGAAAAAATTCAATCTCCCGATGAAGCAGCGGAAGAAATTAACTCCGTTACAATGGAACAGGTAGTTCAGGCCGCAAATCGTGTGGTTTTAGATACGGTCTACCGTATGGTAGGAAAGGGGGAGACGGAAGAATGAAAATGGACAAAATTACAAATGAGCGTGTACACGACAGCTATTACAGCGTAAAGCACCCGAGTGGCCTGCGCATTTTTGTATATCCCAAAGAGGGGAGCAACTCCACCTATGCTATTTTTGGCACACGCTATGGTTCGGTAGATACCAGCTTCCGCCGCTCAGACGAAAAAGAAGTTTGCACGGTTCCGGAAGGAATCGCACACTTTTTAGAGCATAAGCTTTTTGAAAGTGAAGACGGAGACGCTTTTACCCGGTTTGCAAAAACGGGTGCTTCTGCGAATGCGTATACCTCTTTTGATAAAACCTGCTACTTGTTCTCTAGCACAGAGAATGTATATGAATCCCTTGAAATTTTGCTTGATTTTGTGCAGTCCCCGTATTTTACGGAGCAAACCGTTCAAAAAGAGCAAGGTATTATTGGGCAGGAAATTCGGATGTATGACGATGACCCGCAGTGGAGGGTCATGTTTAACCTGCTCAAGGCGCTGTATCATCACCATCCGGTGAAAATTGATATTGCCGGAACCGTAGAAAGCATCGCTGAAATTACCCCGGATTATCTCTACCGCTGCTATAACACCTTTTATAACCTAAATAATATGGCTCTCTGCGTTGCGGGCAATATTGACCCCGAGCGCGTGCTGGAGCTATGTGATAAAATGCTCAAATCTTCGAAGCCTGTTGAAGTAGAGCGAATTTTTGAAGAAGAACCTGCGGGTGTGGTAGAAAAACGTGTGGAGCAAAAGCTTTCGGTTACGCTACCCTTGTTCCAATTTGGTTTTAAAGAAGCCGCTGGACACCGGAATGTAAAAGAGTTGGCACAAATGGAAGTGTTGCTCGAGCTTTTAGCGTCGGATGCATCTCCGCTCTATCGCCGCCTGTTGGATGCAAACCTGATTAATACGGCATCCTTTGGCAGTGAGTATTTTGAAGGGCCTGGCTATGCCGCCGTTATTTTCTCTGGGGAATCAAAGGATCCAGATGCCGTTGCCAAAGAAATTTGCAACGAGGTAGAACGCTTGCGCAAAGAGGGCATCCCGCAAGATGCGTTTGCCAGAGCAAGAAAAGCGTTGTACGGCAGAAATGTTGCTGCGCTCAATAGTGCGGAAGCCATTGCAAACGCTATGATTACTTTAACGTTTGACGAGCGCGAACTTTTCTCTTATATTGATGCGCTGGCCACCGTTGAGCTACAAGATGTTCAAGATATGCTGGAAAAACAGCTTCTTACCAAAAACTCTGCGCTCTCGGTGATTACCCCTATCAAATAATTGGAGGCAACCTTTCATGTACCAAGTTCATACCGTCGAGTTCCCAAAATTGGGACTCGACTTCAACATAAACCCGACTGCCTTTTCCATTGGTAACTTTACAATTCAGTGGTATGGCGTAATTATTGCAATGGGATTTCTTCTGGCCTTTTTGTACCTGATGTTCAGCTGCAGAAAGTTCAATGTAGACCAAGATCGGCTAATCGATGCCGTAATTGTAGGTATGATTGGCGGTATTATCGGTGCAAGACTGTATTATGTCATATTTTACCCCGGTGACCAATATGTCAAAGACCCTATTAGTATTTTATATATTTGGAACGGTGGTCTTGCCATTTATGGCGGCATTATTGGCGGTCTTCTTTGCGGTGCGTTTATGGCAAAGCTGCGCCGGCTTAAAATAGCCGCTGTGCTCGATTTAGCTGCGCTCGGCTTTTTAATTGGACAAACCGTGGGGCGTTGGGGCAACTATGTAAACCAAGAAGCCTTTGGCACAGCCACCGATTTGCCTTGGGGTATGATGAGTGACCGAACACGCTTGATGGTTGACGGCCCCGTTCACCCTTGTTTTTTATATGAATCGATTTGGTGCCTTATTGGCTTTGGCCTTCTGCATTTGGTTGCGACCAAAGTGCGCCGGTATGACGGGCAGGTTTTCTTGCTCTACCTGCTGTGGTATGGTCTTGGCCGCTTTTGGATTGAAGGCTTGCGTACCGACAGCCTGATTGCTCCGGTCATTAATCTAAGAATATCTCAGCTTTTGGCAGCAGCAACGGTACTGGTTGCTTTAGCTTTATTAATTATTTTCCGCAATAAAACGAGCCTTTCGGGCATCGGTTCCTCTAAGGTGATGGCTCTCAATGGAATCACATTTGCGGTCGCGGAGAGTGAAATAGGAGATGGCAAGAGCACCATTTTCAGTGATATTACTCCCAAATTGGTAAGAAACGATACCGTCAATGACTCTGATATAGAGGAAACCGCTGAGGTTGGTTCTCCTGTGATAAGGGATAATCCAGTGGAAGATACGGCTCAAAGCGAAGAAACCACAGTAACAACTCATACAGAAAATGTTGTGGAAGAATCTGCGTCAGACGAAGCTGCACAAAAAGAATAAACCGAGCCTTGGCTTGCAAGGAATACGGGAATAAGGGAAATTTATGGGAGGCTATTTATGGCTCAATTGATGGATGGAAAAGCGATCTCTGAAGCGGTTCGCAAACGGATTAGACAAGAAATAGAAGCTTTGCAAGAAGAGCAAGGGATTACCCCCGGCTTGGCCGTGGTTTTGGTTGGGGAGGATTCTGCATCCGAAGTGTATGTAAAAAATAAAGAAAAGGCCTGCGAAGAGGTGGGTATTTCTTTTGAATTGTTTCGTCTGTCTGCTTCAATTACACAACAAGAACTAGAAGAAACCATTTGCTCATTAAATGAAAGAGAAGATATAGACGGAATCTTGCTCCAGCTCCCGCTGCCAGGTAAACTGGATTCTGACCGAGTGGTCTCTCTCATTCGCCCAGACAAAGATGTGGATGCCTTCCACCCGGAGAATATTGGGCATATCATGCGGGGCGATTTCTTCTTTTTGCCCTGCACCCCTGCGGGGATTATGCAAATGCTCCGCGAATCTGGAATCAACCCCACGGGTAAACGCTGTGTTATGGTAGGCCGTAGCGATATTGTCGGCAAACCAATGGCGATGCTGCTCTTGCACGCAGATGCTACCGTTACCATTTGCCACAGTAAAACAGAAAACTTAGCGCAAATTTGCCGTGAGGCAGATATTTTAGTCAGTGCCGTAGGCAAAGCCGGCTTTATTACCAGTGATATGGTCTGCCCCGGGGCAGTCGTAATCGATGTTGGTATGAACCGCAACGCGGAAGGGAAATTATGTGGAGATGTGGATTTTGAATCGGTTGAGCCGATTGCTTCATATATCACTCCTGTTCCGGGCGGCGTTGGCCCCATGACGGTTGCAATGCTGCTGCAAAACACGCTGGTTGCAGCAAAAAGGCATGGCGGTATTACCGTATGATTGCTTCATTACAATGAACCGAGGTTTCTTGGATGGGTAAATATTTAAATGGCATCGAGTCTCCAAGGGATCTTAGATCCTTAACAATGGATGAACTGAACATATTATGCAAAGAAATCCGGCAGGAAATTATCCGCACGGTTGCAAAAAATGGCGGCCATTTGGCATCGAATTTGGGTGTGATTGAGCTTACGGTTGCGCTGCACTATGTTTTTGATGTTCCTTTCGACAATATCGTGTGGGATGTAGGACACCAGTCTTACACCCATAAAATACTAACTGGGCGCAAAAAGCAGCTTTCTTCTATTCGTACACAGGGAGGGCTTTCCGGCTACCCAAATCCCAAAGAAAGCGACTGCGACCCATTCCATTCGGGGCATAGCAGCACATCAATTTCCGTTGCCTTAGGGCTTGCCAGTGCAAAAAAGCTGCATGAAGACCCAAGTCATGTTGTAGCTGTGATTGGCGATGGTGCTCTAACTGGTGGCCTTGCTTACGAGGGTCTGAATAACGCTGGTCGTTTCCCGAAAAATTTAATCGTTATTTTAAATGATAATAAAATGTCTATCTCTAAAAATGTAGGTTCTATTGCAAGATATTTGGCGCATATTCGTACCCAGCCTGGGTACTTGAAAGCCAAAGGAACGGTGGAAGGGATTCTTGACCATCTGCCTGTGCTTGGAAGCCCTATTAGTAATGTGTTGCAAACCTCCAAAACCTTGCTTAAGCAGGCACTTTATAAGGGAACCTTATTTGAAGATATGGGCTTTGCATATTACGGCCCTTATGATGGGCATGATGTGGAGCAGCTCATAACCATACTACAAAGTGCAAAAGAGATTAACCGCCCTGTTTTATTGCATGTGATAACAGCTAAGGGAAAGGGCTACACCTTTGCAGAGAAGAACCCGGACGCATTCCATGGCGTTTCTTGTTTTGATATTAAAACCGGGGAATCGCAGGCTTCCGGCGAGAACTTTTCGAAAGTATTTGGGAAAAGTCTTATGGCGTTCGCTGAGAAAGATGAGCGAATTTGTGCTATTACTGCCGCAATGGAGAGTGGAACCGGGCTAGCGGGCTTCCACAAAGCGTACCCCAGTCGATTTTTTGATGTAGGTATTGCGGAAGAACACGCAGTTACCTTTGCAGGCGGCCTTGCTGCCGGAGGAATGCTACCGGTGTTTGCGGTATATTCCAGCTTTTTGCAGCGCAGTATCGATCAGGTAATTCATGATGCGGCTCTGCAAAACCTCAAAGTTACCCTTGCAATCGACCGCGCCGGAGTGGTAGGAGAGGATGGGGAAACCCACCAAGGCCTGTTTGATGTCTCTCTGCTTAGCGCGATACCAAACATGACCATTTTCTCGCCTGCTTACCATGACGAGCTGGAGCTACTTCTTCACCAAGCTATTTACGATTGCCCCGGAGTAACGGCAGTGCGTTATCCCCGCGGAGGGCAGCTCTACCAGCCCGACGATTTTGTGGTAACCGGGAACTCTTACGACGTTTACGGTAACCCGCAAGCACCTATTGCACTTGTTACCTATGGAAGAATGTTTTCAATGGCTTGCCTTGCGGCAAAGAAGCTAAAAAAAGAAGGCATTTCTATGCGGATTATAAAACTCAACCGAATCCACCCGGTAGACCCTCAGGCAGTGAATGCTTGTTTGGATGCCAGCCATACTTTCTTTTTTGAAGAAGGAATACGGCAAGGCGGAATAGGCGAGCATTTCTTCTACCAAATGTACCAGCAGGGCTATCAAGGCAAAACGACCTTGCAGGCGGTGGAAAACCGTTTTGTAAAGCAAGCGACGATGCGCCAGTCTTTGGCTGAACTGGGGCTGGACAGTGAGGGAATGAAAAACTTGATTCAAACGGAGTACGTGAAGTGATAGAAAAAAAAAGACTCGACACCTTAGTGTTTGAAAAGGGATTTGCAGATAGCCGAGAAAAGGCCAAAACCCTTGTTATGCTGGGGAACGTTTATGTAGATAACCAAAAATCAGACAAACCGGGCACGATGCTGCCCACAGATACTGCCATAGAGGTACGGGGGCAAGGCTTGCGTTATGTAAGCCGCGGCGGCTTAAAGCTTGAAAAGGCCATCGAGCAGTATGGACTTAACCTTACCGGCCAAATCTGTATGGATATTGGCGCTTCTACGGGTGGTTTTACCGACTGTATGCTGCAAAATAGTGCCGAAAAGGTATACGCAGTGGATGTTGGCTACGGCCAGCTTGCCTGGAAGCTCCGCACAGACCCCCGCGTTGTAAATATGGAACGCACCAACGTTCGTTACCTAACAACCGAGCAAATAACCGACTCCATTGACTTTTTTAGCGTGGATGTTTCCTTTATCTCATTAACCTTAGTATTACCCGTAGCAAGAACCTTTTTATCTGAAAACGCGCGGGCACTTTGCCTCATTAAGCCACAGTTTGAAGCAGGGCGTGAAAATGTTGGCAAAAAAGGTGTCGTGCGCGATAAAGCAGTTCATGAACAGGTGATAGAAAAAATTCGCGATTTTGTTCTTTCTCATGGTTTTTCGGTATTAGGGCTTACCTTTTCACCGGTCAAAGGGCCAGAGGGGAACATAGAATATTTAATCTATCTTCAAAAGGCTGAAGAAACCGAAGACTTAAGTGGTCAGTCCATTTCGGCTTTAGTAGAGCAATCTCATAATGAGTTAAGCGGTGGTGATACACATTGATTGCAGCAATCATACCGAATCTTACAAAAAAGAATGCCGAACAAGTAACGCAAAGCCTCCTTTGCGAGCTTCGTCGTTTGGAAATACGTGTTTGTATGGAAGCAAGCCTATACAGTACCTTTCCATACCGCGATATTGAATTTTTTGAGGATTTTTTTGGCATGATATCTGCATGCGATGTTGTAATTGCCGTTGGGGGCGACGGTACCATTATTCACGCAGCCAAACATGCTGCGTTAGCCAACAAGCCTGTTCTGGGTGTAAATGCAGGCAGAATTGGGTTTGTGGCAGGGCTGGAGCCGAACCAGCTTCACCGATTGCGCCAGCTTTTAGATGGCACCTACAAGGTGGAGCGCCGCCTTATGCTGGAAGCTTCTTTAAAAAGTGAGCAATACCAAAAGGTGTATTATGCACTCAATGAAGGGGTTATTTCTCGCGGCTCTCAGTCAAGAATTCTGGATTTTCAAGTCTCTTACAATGGGAATAATCTTTGCCATTACCGTGCGGACGGTCTAATCGTTGCAACCCCTACCGGGTCTACGGCATATTCTCTTTCTGCGGGAGGACCGGTGATCGAGCCGTCTATGCGCTGCTTACTCTTAACACCGATTTGCCCGCACTCTTTACTCACGCGCTCCGTGGTATTTGATGAAGATACCACGTTGCATATAAAAGCAGTTCCCAATGGCCAAAGCGAAATGTTCTTAACCCTTGATGGTGAGCCAACCATTCCGGTAACGGAAGAAGATTGCGTTCGCTTTCAAAAATCCAGCCGGTCGGTTAGCTTAATCGATTTAAAATACCAAACCTTTTATGAGATAGTGAATGAAAAACTTTCAGAACGGAGAGCGTGACATGAAAACAAGACGACATACGAAAATTCTGGAACTCATCAGCGAATACCAGGTTGATACCCAGGAAGAGCTTCTGCGACGCTTAAAGGATGCCGGTTTTGATGTAACGCAGGCAACGGTATCCCGAGATATTAAGGAACTTCGGTTGGTGAAAATTCTGTCTGCGGACGGTAAATACCGTTATGCCAACAACCAAGAGCCGTCGCGAGATATCTCCGGTATCTTTTATTCGCTATTTGAAGATTCTGCCATTGAAGTTGATAATGCTATGAACCTAGTTGTTATTAAGTGTTTAACCGGCATGGCAAATGCCGTTTGTGCCGCACTGGATGGCCTTCGCTGGGAGAAGGTTGTGGGTACGGTAGCTGGTGATGATACTCTTCTGGTAATTACCAAAACACCCGAAACGGCTCTGGAACTAAAAGAGGATCTTAAAAAACTGATTTCTGGCAGGTGAATACCGATGCTCTCGCAGCTTTATATTGAAAATGTGGCTGTTATTGAAAAATGCTCACTGGACTTTGATGCGGGTTTTAATGTTCTTACCGGTGAAACGGGTGCCGGTAAATCGATTCTCATTGATTCTATCGGTGCGATTCTGGGGGAGAGAACCTCTCGCGAGCTCATTCGTACCGGTGCTTCTTCTGCGTTTGTGAGTGCGGTTTTTTCTTCGCCGAATCATCTTGTACTAAAAAAGCTGGAGGAGCTTGGCTATTCTACTGATGATGACAGTACGATTTTGATACAAAGAGAAATTACTCTCTCCGGCAAAAACACCTGTCGCTTAAACAGCAGACCTGCCACCGTGTCAGTATTAAAAGAGTTAGCTCCCTTTTTGGTGAACATACATGGGCAGCATGAAAGCTACCAGCTTTTATCTCCGGATTTGCATATAAGATACATAGATCGAGTGGGCGAGCTGTTGCCGTTATTAAGTGAGTATCAGCTTGCTTACCGTACTATGTGCAAGGTTCGGGATGAACTGCAGGCGTTTGATTTGGATGAATCTCAAAAAGAACGCCGAATGGATTTGCTCAAATACCAAATTCAAGAGCTGGAAGAAGCCGAATTGCGCCCTGGTGAACAGGAAGAACTAACGGAAAAGCGTACACTGTACCGAAATAGTGAGCGAATGGTGCAGCAATTTCAGCTTGTGAAAACATTGTTGGACGGTGACGAAGAGGGCGGAGTGCTGTCTGCCATGGCTCAGATAAACACAGCGTTGCTAGATGCCAAACGATATATGTCATCTCTAGAGTCATTAGGGGAGCGTTTTCAAAACCTGGAATACGAGCTGCAAGACTGCAGTGCGGAGCTTAGCCGTGCCACAGATCTGTTGGATTACGACCCTGCAGAGCTCGAGCAAATGGAAGACCGCTTGGATTTTCTCTATCGGCTTAGCCTGAAATACGGTGAAACCGAAGAGGAAATGTTAAGCTACCTTGAAAATTGCCGCACAGAGCTGAAGAATATTGAGTTCTCGGAAGAACGCCTGGCAAAGCTGAATGAGGAATATGAGAGTGCCAAAGAAGAAGCCATACGTCTGGCTAAGCTTCTTTCTGCTCAACGTAAAAAGGCTTCCACAGGGTTTATAGAAAGCGTGAAGAACGAGCTGCAATTTTTAAATATGCCTAGTGTATCTTTTCAGGTAGAGCAGGAACGCTGCCCACTCAATTCCAACGGCTGTGATAAAATTCAGTTTCTTTTGTCGACAAACCCCGGTGAACCGCCAAAGCCGGTTGCCAAAATAGCTTCTGGCGGTGAGCTTTCCCGCATTATGCTGGCGATTAAATCGGTACTAGCGGGGAAAGATGAAGTAGATACCTTAATTTTCGATGAAGTGGATACCGGTATTAGCGGAAGTGCTGCCCAAAAGGTTGGGCTAAAGCTTCGAGAGGCGGCAGCAGGGCACCAAGTAATTTGTGTAACGCACCTTGCGCAAATTGCCGCATTGGCTCAAAATCATTTATTGATCCAAAAACAGCAGCAAGAAAATCGTACCTTTACCGAAATTACCCCTCTGAATACAGAGGGGCGGGCGAACGAGCTGGCTCGTATTATGGGAGGCTTCCCTGTTACGGAGCTTATGCTGGAGAATGCCCATGAAATGCTGCGTAATGCAGAGCAGGTATGAGTAATTGAGCAGGGCTTGACAAGGGAAAAAACATTCGTTATAATGCAAATCAATGGCGAAGAAGGAAAAAAGTACGGGAAAACGGCCGGCAAAGAGAACCTGCGGATGGTGCAAGCAGGGGCGGAAGATTCCCAGAAATACATTCCAGAGCCGTCGGGCTGAAAAAGCGGCACAATGCCGGAGTTAGGCTCGCCCGGGTGCGCCCGTTACAGCGTTTGGGTAAATTTGATTTTACCTGTGAGGCCGCTGCCGTGAGGCTGTGGTAAACTGAGGTGGTACCGCGGAATTTCCGCCCTCTGCAGAAGAAAATCGCAGGGGGCTTTTTCTTTTCCCTCTGCATACTGAATTGGAGGAAATGATAAAATGGGAGTTTACGATGAGCTCGAAGCGAGGGGCATGATTGCCCAAATTACAAATGAAGAAAAGGTAAAGAAGCTGCTCAATGAAGACAAGGTAACATTCTATATTGGTTTTGACCCAACTGCGGATAGTCTCCATGTAGGGCACTTTGTGCAGATTATGGTAATGGCACATATGCAAAAAGCAGGCCATACCCCAATTGCTTTGTTTGGTGGCGGAACCGGAATGGTTGGTGACCCCTCCGGAAAAACCGACATGCGCAAAATGCTGACTATGGAAGATATTAGCCACAATATATCTTGCTTTCAAAAGCAGATGTCGCGCCTCATTGACTTTTCAGACGGAAAAGCCATTATGGCCAACAACGGTGACTGGCTTCTGAACCTGAACTATATTGATTTTTTACGCAAGGTTGGCGTACACTTTTCTGTTAACCGTATGCTTGCCGCGGAATGCTATAAACAGCGTTTGGAGAAAGGCCTGTCTTTCTTTGAGCTGAATTATATGATTATGCAAAGCTACGACTTTCTAGAGCTTAACGAGCGCCATAATTGCGTTCTGGAGTTGGGTGGAGACGACCAGTGGAGCAATATCATCGGTGGTGTTGAGTTGCTGCGCCGTATGAAGAGCAAAGAGGTATTCGGCATGACCTTTACTCTGCTCACCACGAGTGAAGGCAAAAAGATGGGAAAAACAGAAAACGGCGCGGTTTGGCTTGACCCAGAAAAGACCTCTCCTTTCGATTTTTACCAGTATTGGCGCAATGTGGACGACGCCGACGTCATCCGCTGCATGAAGCTGTTGACTTTCCTGCCGCTAACTAAAATAGCGGAATATGAGGCAATGGAGGGCAGCGAACTGAATCAGGCAAAAGAAGTACTTGCATATGAGGTTACCAAACTCATCCACGGGGAAGAAGAGGCGAATAAAGCGCAGGAGGCTGCCCGCGCTCTATTTGGCGGCGGCAGAAACTCTGATAATATGCCAAGCTCTGAAATCCTTTCATCTGACCTGACGGACGGTTCCATTGCGATTTTAGATGTGATGCTAAAGGCTGGCCTCATTCCCTCAAAGGGCGAGGGACGCAGGCTGATTCAGCAAGGTGGTGTCTCTGTGGACGATGAGAAAATTGCTGCGTTAGACCATATGCTCACCACGGCACATTTTGAAAAGGGTTATGTTATTATTAAAAAGGGTAAGAAGGTATTTCATAAAATCATTCTGAAATAAAAGAGACATTCTCTCTTTATTTCAACGGTTTACCGTATCTTCCTCTGTAAAGCACAGGGGAAGATACCAGGTGGTAAAAATGAGCATTTATTTTTATAAAGAGAGGGAAGAATCTATGAAACAGCGCTGCTGGCCTGCTCCATTAGCAACAGCCTTGCTTACATTGTTGGTGTTCTTCCTTTTTCATTTGTACCCATTTGAGAATCAAACGTTGGCCTGGTGCGACATGAAGCAGCAGGTCATTCCCTTTTTGCTTGATTTTCAAAACATTTTAAAAGGCAATGCAGATTTTCTGTTAAACACACAGAATGCCGGTGCAATGAGCTTTTTGGGCGTTTTCTTCTTTTTTGTATCAAGCCCATTTACGTTCTTAGTTTTGCTTGTTCCAGCCGAACAGATGTATTTATTCGCCAACATTTTAGTTTTACTAAAGATGGCGTTCTGCTCTTATACCGCCGCGCTGTTCTTAAGGCACCGGTTTCATAATTTGAGTACCATTCAGATTCTTTCTTTATCGATTATGTATGCCTTTGGCGGGTACAGCATGCTATATTTTCAAAACATGGTGTGGCTGGATGTAATGGGCGTCTTTCCCGTTTTAATGATTGGTCTTGACCGGCTAATTGAGCAGAAAAAGCCGCTTTGTTATGCGCTAAGCTTAGCCGCCATCATAATTTTAAATTTCTATTTAACCTATATGGTGGTTATATTTGTTATCTTGGCCTTTGCCATATACCTGTATTTTACTTATAACAGGGAAGAGAGAAAGCAGCCCACTGTTTTATTAGGGATTTCTACCTTTTTGGCGCTGCTCACCACTAGTGTTGTGTGGCTACCGTCTTTATTTCAGTATTTATCATCTGCTAGAACGGTAGGCATTATAGAAAGTATTTCTTCGGGTTCTTTCTTTACAAGCTTTTATACAACTCTGCCGATCCTGCTTTGCAGTACCGGCGTATTTGCGGCAGTGGTAATTTTAAACCCAGTAAGCTTTTGGCAGCAGAGGAAAATGCGGAGCCTTTTCATTTTGTGGGTGCTGTTGGTAATTTCTCTATTTATTGAGCCGATTAATAAAATGTGGCATACCGGCAGTTATCAAGCCTTTCCCGCTCGCTATGGTTATATGACCGCATTTTTAGGGCTACTCTTTTTAGCGAAGGCAATTTCTGTTCTGAACAAAGAAGAACGGCATTTTCAGCGGCAAGACTGGCCGGGAATTAGCATTGGCATCTTTTTAATTACTTGCATGTCCTTGGTGGCATATTTGCTACTGTATTACCGTTACCGGGAGCTTAGTATATATACAAGAACACTCTGGCTTGATCAGAACGCTGTTTTATATTATCTTCTTTTTTCCATCTTAACGGTACTTTGCTATTACCTGCTTCTATATCTATACCAACACCGGTATTTAACGAAACGGTATTTTTCTTTGTTTTTGCTTCTTTTTATTTGTTGCGAGTCCATTTTTTCTGGCAGTGTATTTATTGGTTCTGCCGCAAACCCGGTCGCATTTTATGATTCTGTTTTTGATTTAAAAGATAAGATTCAAGACAACTCAATGTACCGAGTGAAAAATGGCCATAAGTATTTTGATGTAAATTTATTAGGTGGAATTAACTACCCTACACTCAATCACTATACTTCACTTACAGATGAAGATTTTATGTTTACGCTAAAGAGAATGGGGTATTCCTCTTATTGGATGGAGGTAAGCTCCCACGGTGGAACTGAACTAACGGATGCTTTGTGGGGAAATCGGTATACCATTCAGCGAGAATATGAGACCACTCCCAATGACCAAATACTTTACCAAAACGACCGTTACTCCTTGGTGAAAAATAAAGACCTCATGTCGTTTGGCACTGTTATTCAGGCTGATAATCTTTCAAATCTGAAAGAACTGCCAAATGGTACACGCCGCTCGATTCAGCAATATTTATTTTCGAGTGTATTTGGAACGGATGAATCGCTTACCGAGGAATACGAACCATCCTCCACTTCGAATGTATTTGTTTACGATACTGGCTCACAAATGGAGCTAGTACGTGAAAATCCAGAAATGGACGGCGACTTAGAATACCACGTCTTGGTAGATGGAACGCAAACCTTATATCTCGATTGCTTTGATCAGGTCACCAATCATTTAATGGAACCGGCCTATAAAAGCCTACGTGTTACCGTCAATGATGAAATTGTTGCATATCAGTACCCAACGCAGCAGGAAAACGGACTTTTAAACCTTGGTACCTTTACTGATGAGGCGGTTGATATTCGCGTTACTGTTCTACGAGATTTTCATGCAAAGTCTTTTGGAATCTTCAGCATGAATTTAGATACACTAGATTCCTTTGCCCAATCGGCTCCGAAATTGCAGTTAAAGCAAATTGGGAATCAGATTTCGGGCACAATACAGGCAGAGGGGAAAGCACCCAGCTTGCTGTTACCACTCTCTTATCATGAAGGGTACACGGCGAAGGTAAATGGGAAACCCGCAAAGGTATATCAAATTTTTGGCGATATGCTTGCCGTTCCTCTTCAGCAAGGAGAAAATAAGGTAGAGCTTACGTTTGTTCCGCAGGGTTTAAAGCCGGGTATCATCCTTTCCATTGCAGGTGCTTTGGCTTTATTGGGCTTCTGGCTGTTCTTAAGAAAAGGCGGGTATCGGTACCTGAAACCACTTGAATTACCTGCAATATGGATTTTCCGTATTTTATTCTTTATTGTGTTAGCTGGTATTTACTTGTTCCCGCTTATTGTATATGCAATTGGTTAAGAGCCTGATTGTATCAGTATTTGAATCGAAAAGGGCATCGTATTTTACGATGCTCTTTTCTTATATCCATAATAATTGTTTTGAAGTAAGCTCATGAGATATAAAGGATTGGCATATCTGGCAAAGCTTTTGCTAGCCTCTCGCGTAAAAAGGCCTCTGCCTCTGCACGTATTTCATTGCGATAACAATATTTGCCGCGGCCACGCCCCGTCATAATCTCTTTGTCAAACAATGGGTACCCGTTGGGGAATGCCTCTGTGTTAATTGCATTTTGAACAAAGCTATAAGTCATTAAAATAATCTCTAAAAATCCGTGCTGAGTTACTTTGGGGCTAAGCTCTGTTGCGAGCTGTTCAATTAAGTCTCCATATAGGTGTTTCCACTCAGGAACTAAAATGACGGGGGCGATTAGAATACCCACTGGGTAGCCTGCTTCAGCCATGTTATTCAGAGCGTGAATTCTGTCTTGTAGGGGAGAGGTTCCAATTTCAACATGCCGAATAATTTCATCTGGATTGATGCTCATGCGAAAGATAACTTTTTCTTGATGATTCAGCCCTAACAAAGGTTCTACCATATTAAACTTAGTTGGGAATGTAATCTTCCCGCGGCCCTCACGGGCAAATCGTTCAATGGTGTAAATCAAATTATCTGTAATGGTGTTTTCTAACACCAAATCGCTATTACTACCTATTTCAAAGGTTTCCGGTTCAATTGCTTCCGCTGCTTTTTTTATAAGCCTATCCAGCATTTGTTCTCGGTTAACAAACAAACGAAGATAGGAACATTTATTGTAATTGCATACCAAGTAGCAGTAAAGGCACATTGCTCTGCAACCGGATGAGGTGTAGGGAACCAGCCAATCAGACACTTTATGGTTGGGCGTATATTTGTGTGTTTTTCGTATACCAATAATTAAATGCTGTTTTAGTTTTGGAAAATCCTTATTTTCCGCTTCTGTCATTTCGGGGATTCGGTTATGGCTCTCGATTTCAATCCATGGTAAATCGTTGTATTTTTGTTTGAGAATTTGGCCCAGTTCGTAAAAAAGTGAGTCGGGCTCATAGTAAACCGCGTCAAAGCCTGTATTCAAAGTTCATTCCTCCTCTTACTTCAGTTTTCCCAAAAGAGAAAGGAACTATAAGCATTGAATTTTAATCTTAAAATAGAAAAAAGCACCCAGAATATCCGATTAAAGATAAACTGAGTGCTGAATTTATTACGCATTAATTATTCTTGCGGTTCTCTCATCGCCTGCTCAATTGCAGTGAGCGTTTCGGGGTAATCTGCAAAGGTAACCAGCAAAGACACCTCATCATCTGATGTTGTAATGATACGAACATCAGTAGAGACACGGGCGGCGGCGGCAAATACAGCTGCTGCAATACCGGGGGTGTTTTTCATTCGTTGGTCGCAAACAGTAATTTTGCTGTTACCACTGCTTACAATCATTTTTATTTCATGTCTGGATTGCAACTCAGAAGTAAATTGAAGCATTTTGCCCAAATCTTCATCCGCAATGGTGAATGAAAGAGAGGTAAAAGCACCTTGCGTAGGGGAGAGGGAAATCATATCTATATTTACTTCTAACGCCGCAATTTTCTCAAACAATTCGCAAATAAAAGAAATGTTTGCCGAGCAGTTTTGCAATGTGATTAAAGTGATTTCACTTGACGAAGAAACCGTCGCTCCGGGCATCAAGATTCCTCCTTATGATCGGCCAGCAGGTCACTCATATTGTACATACCGGCAGACTTACCGATTAAGAACAAAGCGGCATTGATGGAACCTGTTGAAAAAATCTCTTTGGATTGCGCCGAGTGAGTAATGCTTAAAATCTCATCTGGGCCTGCAAACACAACCTCGTGTTCCCCAACAATCGTACCGCCACGAACAGAATGAAGACCAATTTCTGTTTTACTTCTCTTTTTACGCTGAGAATGCCGGTCATATTCATAATGGGGCTCATCTTCTACTGTGGAAGAGATGGCATCCGCAATCATAAGCGCAGTGCCACTGGGGGCGTCTACTTTCTGGTTGTGGTGTTTTTCAATGATTTCTACATCGAACTGACCCCAAAGAACAGACGCAGCCTTTTTCGCTAATTCAATCATTAAATTAACCCCAAGGGACATATTACCGGAGTAAAATATCGGAATGCTTTCAGAGGCTTTTTTAATTTGAGCCACTTGGTCTTTTGAAAAACCAGTGGTGCAAATTACCATAGGCATTTTGCGAGAAACCCCCAGCTCCAGCAAAGAAGAGAGAAGAGCAGGATTGGAGAAATCGATCAAAACATCCGCTTCACAGCTAATGTCGGCCGCAGAAGAGAATACCGGGAACTCTTTTTCTGCGCCTGCAAAAGCATCAACACCCGCAACCGTAATGCAATCGGGGCGGTTTTTTATTCCTGCGGCAATGTAATTACCCATTTTTCCATTGCATCCGCTTATGATAAATCTAGTCATTTTATCATTCCATCCTTAAATTAATCACAAATGGCCTTTTTAAATCAGGCCATGCTTTTTCATTACAGAAACCATCTTTTCACGGGTGGCATCATTCATTGCAACAAGGGGGAGACGGCATTCGCCGCTCTCAAAGCCAATGAGATTTACCGCTTCCTTAATCGGAATGGGATTCACATCTACAAACATGGCATTCATTAAATCGAGGTATTGAAGGCTAAGAGCACGGCTCTTTGCCAAGTCTCCGTCAAAGAAACTCTGGCAAATATTGTGCATAACAGCGGGGCAGATATTAGCCAAAACAGAAATAATACCCTTACCGCCCAAAGACAGAATCGGCAGAGTTTGGTCATCGTTACCAGAATAAATGTGCAGGTTTTCGCCGCACAGTGCAGCCGTTTGTGCAACCGAAGAAATATCTCCGTTGGCTTCCTTTGTAGCAACAATATTCGGGTGCTTGGAAAGTTCGAAGTAAGTTGCAGGCTGAATGGCACAGCCGGTACGAGAGGGTACGTTATACAAAATCATAGGCAAATCGGTTGCATCTGCAATTTTGGTAAAATGCTGAATTAAACCTGCCTGAGAAGTTTTGTTGTAGTAAGGTGTAACGCTGAGCTGTGCATCTGCACCAAAGCGCTTTGCCTCCACAGCTAATTCAATTGCATATGCGGTATCGTTGCTTCCAGTACCTGCAATCACCGGTACACGGTGAGCAACCTTTTTAATGGAATACTCCAAAACACCGCAATGCTCTTCGTGTGAAAGTGTTGCGGATTCGCCCGTAGTGCCGCAAGAAATAATTGCATCGGTTCCATTATCAATTTGAAAATCGATTAAACGACCCAGCATATCGTAATTAACCGAGCCATCTTGGTTCATGGGTGTTACAATTGCAACGCCGGAGCCAAGAAAAGGAGCCTTCTTCATAATAGCAACCTCCTATTATTATAGTATATACCATAAGGTTAAAGTCTCTTCCCCGCAAGCAGCGGGGAAGAGGTTTCATCAAGAAAAAATAGGCTTAGTCCATATAACCTTGTGCACAAAGTAGCTCGCCTAACAGTACAGCACCACCGGCCGCACCACGCAGAGTATTGTGAGAGAGGCATACAAACTTAATGTCATACTGGCTGTCTTCACGAAGGCGACCAACGGATACCGCCATACCGCCTTCAATGTTTCTGTCCAGCTTTGTTTGTGGACGGTCGTTTTCTTCAAAATAATGCAGGAACTGCTTGGGTGCGCTGGGCAGCTCAAGCTGCTGGGGTACACCGGCAAAATTGTTCCAACGGTTTAAAATTTCATCTAAAGTCGGCTTTTTTTCAAAGGAAGCAAATACGGCGGCAATGTGGCCGTCACTAACGGGTACACGCAGGCACTGTGCAGTAATCGCCGGAGAAGTTGCATTTACAATTTGGTCACCTTCAATGTGTCCCCAAATCTTCATAGGCTCCTGTTCGGATTTCTCTTCCTCACCGCCAATATAAGGGATTACATTGTCTACCATTTCAGGCCATGTCTCAAAGTTTTTACCAGCACCGGAAATTGCCTGATAGGTGCATGCCAGAACCTTTGTAATGCCAAAATCCTTTAGGGGGTGCAGTGCAGGTACATAGCTTTGCAAGGAGCAGTTTGATTTTACTGCGATAAAACCACGTTTTGTTCCAAGGCGCTTTCTCTGGGCTTCAATAATTTGAGTATGCTCAGGGTTGAGCTCCGGTACTACCATGGGAACATCGGCTGTGCCGCGGTGTGCGCTGTTGTTCGAAACAACGGGGCACTCTGCTTTGGCGTAAGCTTCTTCCAAAGCTTTGATTTCTTCTTTTTTCATATCGACTGCGCAGAATACAAAATCGACCATCGATGCAACTTTTTCTACATCTTGTTCTGCATTGAGTACAATCATATCCGCCATCTTCTCAGGCATGGGAGAAGGCATGAGCCAGCGTTTTCCCACGGCTTCGCGGTATGTTTTCCCCGCAGAACGGGCACTTGCGGCCAGCGCGGTCACCTGGAACCACGGGTGGTTTTCTAATAATGTGGCAAATCGTTGCCCTACCATACCGGTTGCTCCAATTATGCCTACCTTATACTGTTTCATGGGTTGTTCCTCCTAATGTAAGAAAATGGGATAGAAAATAAAAAAAACCGGTTGAAAACCGGTCATCAATCAAATATAATTAAGAAGCATTCCAGTTGCAGAAAAACAGCTGCAAACTGTGATAGCTCTCCACCATACTCTCATGATGACAGTCATGCCGTTGTTCACGGTCATAACCAGGTAAATGCTTGCCGCACATTTCCTTCGGCGACTTTCCCTTTCACAGGCTCTCGTCGGTTTTGGCAACCTACATCCCGCTACTTTTGAAAGACGCGCCTCTATCTTCGTTATTTTTATCTTGTTTTATCATAGCACGGGTTGCTATCAGTTGTCAATTTATTTATAATAGAAAATAGTAATTAATTTGAACCAATTTTAGGAGATAAAGAATGGAACAAACTTTAAATACAAAAGATTTTGATTTTGATTTGCCGGAGGAGCTAATCGCACAAACTCCAGTAGAACCTCGAGATACTTCCCGGCTATTAATTTTAGATAAAAAAACCGGAGAATTAGAGCACAAGCATTTTTATAATATTATTGAGTACCTTAAGCCGGGTGATTGCCTTATTTTAAATGATTCTCGTGTACTGCCTGCCAGAATTTATGGGATTAAGGAAGGTACCGGCGCAAGGGTAGAGTTTTTATTGCTTGCCGCGAAAGGGGACGATGTTTGGGAGGTTCTTGCTGGCCCTGGCAAACGCGCCAAACCTGGCAATCGCTTTTCGTTCGGTGACGGGCTCATGACCGCTGAAGTGCTTGAAATTATGGAGGGTGGTAACCGATTAGTAAAATTTGACTACCAAGGTAATTTCTATGCCGTTTTGGATCAAATTGGTCAAATGCCCTTGCCGCCCTATATTAAAGAAAAATTACAGGATAAGGAGCGCTACCAAACCGTATATTCCCGTGAGGTTGGTTCCGCTGCTGCGCCTACCGCCGGGCTGCACTTTACCAATGAATTGTTAGCGAAAATAAAAGAAAAGGGCATTCGGGTAGGTTACGTTACGCTGCATGTGGGGCTGGGTACTTTCCGGCCTGTGAGCGTTGATAAAATTACAGACCACAAAATGCACTCCGAGCATTATTGGATGCCGCAGGAGACGGCTGACTTAATCAATGAGACAAAGAAAAACGGAGGCCGCGTGATTTCTGTTGGGACAACCAGTTGTCGCACCATTGAATCCGTAGCTAAGAAAGAAGGCTGCTTGAAAGAAAGCGGCGGCTTTACGGATATATTTATTTATCCGGGCTATGAGTTTCAGGTGCTCGATGGCCTGATTACGAATTTTCATCTCCCCGAAAGCACGTTGATTATGCTTGTGTCTGCATTGGCAGGCAGAGAGCATGTTCTAAACGCATACCGGGTTGCCGTGCAAGACAAATACCGGTTCTTCAGCTTTGGAGATGCGATGCTTATCTATTAAACATGTAGTGTTTTAGAGATTAGATTCTTACAATAATTAAGATAGTAAAGGAAAAGAAATAATGCTGAAAATACAAACCAAACAGGGACGTGCCCGCCGTGGTTCTTTTGAAACCGTACACGGTACCGTTCAAACCCCAGCCTTTATGAATGTTGCCACTGCGGGAGCAATCAAAGGCGCTGTGTCTGCACTGGATTTAAAAGAGCTGAAGTGTCAGGTTCAGCTTTGCAACACGTACCACCTTCATTTGCGCCCGGGTGATGATAAAGTAAAACAATTGGGTGGCCTGCACCGCTTTACCCGCTGGGATGGCCCTATTTTGACAGACAGCGGTGGGTTTCAGGTATTCTCCCTTGCAAAACTGCGCAATATAAAGGAGGAGGGGGTCACGTTCTCTTCCCATATTGACGGGCACAAAATCTTTATGGGTCCGGAAGAAAGCATGCGTATCCAATCGCGTTTGGCTTCTACTATTGCAATGGCATTCGATGAATGCGTAGAAAATCCAGCCGAGTACGCTTATGCAAAGCAATCTTGCGCACGCACCACGCGCTGGCTTAACCGCTGTAAGGCAGAAATGGATTTGCTTAATACACTGCCAGATACCATTAATCCGCACCAAATGCTTTGGGGCATTAATCAGGGTAGCACCTATGAAGACCTTCGTATTGACCACATGAAGCAAATTCGTGAGCTGGATTTGCCCGGCTATGCCATAGGCGGCTTAGCGGTGGGGGAAAGCGCGCAGGAAATGTACCGCATTATTGAAGCCGTAGAACCCGAGATGCCGGAAGATAAACCCCGCTACTTGATGGGAGTGGGAACTCCCGACAATATTTTAGAGGCAGTTTACCGTGGAGTCGACTTTTTTGACTGTGTGATGCCAACCCGTAATGCGCGCCATGGGCACTTATTTACCTGGCAGGGGAGAAGAAATTTGTTCAACGCCAAATATGCGCTGGATGATACACCTTTAGATGCAGAGTGCGATTGCCCGGTGTGCCGCAATTTCAGCCGTGCCTATTTGCACCACCTCTTTAAGGCGGGGGAAATGCTTGCAATGCGCCTTTCTGTAATGCACAACATCTATTTTTACAATACGCTAATGGAGAAAATTCGCTACTCATTAGAACAGGGTAGCTTCGACACATTTTATAATGAAAATGTTGAAAAATTAGGACAAAGAATCTAAATTGGCTTGCATGATTCTTTTTTTATTGCTATAATTTAAATCACTAATATGGAGGTGCTGTTTTTTTATGAATCAATTATTACCCTTGGCGGCAACCGCTGCAGCTTCTGGCGGTTCCATGTGGCAAATCATAATTATCTACGCGCTATTGTTTGGTGCGTTGTATTTCTTTATGATCCGTCCGCAGCAAAAGAAGAAAAAGGCGGAGGAAGCACTCAAAAAGAATGTACAGGTAGGCGATGAAATTACAACAATTGGCGGCATTGTTGGTCGTATTGTTGCAATTAAGGAAGAGAGCGATACCTTTGTTCTTGAGTCTGGAATCGACCGCACAAAGATTATTGTAAAGCGTTGGGCTTTGGGCAAAATCAACACCGTTCATGAGGATGATAAATAAACAATCCTCCATTTGCCAGAAAAACTAGTATATTTTACCCCTCCTGCGAATATCTATGAAACGTAGAGAACATGCAGGAGGGGTATTTTATATGAAAAGACCAAAAAGAGTCAAATCCAATAGAGAACGTATGCAAAATCCGGTATGGAAAATACTTCGCCCAATCGTGTTCGGCACGTTAGCTGGTGCGGCGGTTTGCACTGTTCTTCTTTTGGTACTATCTTTGATTTTGGTGGCTGCAAAACAGTTGCCGCAAAGCTTATTGCAGCCTTTAACGGTGCTCATTGCGGCCTTAGGCGCTTTTGCTGCCGGGTACATAGCAGCGCGTATGTCTGGTGAACGCGGTATGATGAACGGTGCGGGTTCCGCGTTCTTATTGTTTGGTCTGCTATTTATAGCAGGGCTTACCATTACAGGCGAAAGCGTTTCTGCATTTATGCTTACCAAGGGTCTGATTATGGTTATTACCGGTGCAATTGGCGGTATTTTGTCAGTAAACAAAAAATCAAGGAGAAAATAGGCTTTTCAAGTTTCCATTCTTGTGCTATAATATTGGCAATTAAAACTTGTGAAATGGGGATTTTGAAATGAAACAGATCAAAACTTTGAATAAAGCAAACCTGAAGGAGAGCGCTGTAAAGGGCGGCTGCGGCGAGTGCCAGGCTTCCTGCCAGTCTGCTTGCAAAACCTCCTGTACAGTAGCAAACCAGAAGTGTGAGAACGCGCAGAGAGCATAATGATTGTTGAACCTGCGGCGTGCCGGATAAGATCAAATGATTGAAGGGACAGAATTCTGTCCCTTCAATTTTGTGCGGATGGAGAAAGTGAAATGATACACAAATATTACCTGAACGGATATTACATTGTTCTTGACACCAATAGCGGAGCAGTTCATCTATTTGATGAGCTGCCTTACCTGATGCTGGAATTTTTTAAGGACAGTGTGCCAGAGCAACAGCCGGAGGATTTAAAGAAAAGCTTGCTCGGGCGCTTTTCAGAATCCGAAATTAATGAAGCGTACGAGGAACTGCTTGAGCTGTACCGTTCCGGGCAACTCTACTCAGAGGATGAGTACGAGCAGTTCTGCGACATGCTGCGCGATGCCCCTGTTAAATCCATGTGCCTGAACGTTGCGCACGACTGCAACCTTCGCTGTGAATATTGCTTTGCAGCCAAAGGGGACTTTGGCCGTGGCCGTATGCTCATGCCCTTCGAGGTTGGCAAACGGGCAATCGACTTTTTAATTGAGCAGTCAGAGGGACGGCACAATTTAGAGCTCGACTTTTTCGGTGGCGAGCCTCTCATGAACTTTGACGTTGTGAAGCAGGTGGTGGATTACGCCAGAAGCATAGAAAAACAGCACAACAAAAACTTCCGCTTTACGATCACCACAAACGGCATGCTGCTAACCGATGATAAGATAGAATATATTAATCGTGAAATGTCTAATGTGGTTCTTTCGCTGGATGGTCGTAAAGAGATTAACGATTTGCTTCGTGTTCGTACAGACGGTCTCGGCAGCTACGACCGCATTGTACCGAACTACCAAAAGCTCGTTTCTACCCGCGGCGACAAGGACTATTATGTGCGTGGTACCTTTACCACACATAACCTCGATTTTTCAGAGGATGTGATGCACATGGCAGATTTGGGCTTTGACCAGCTTTCCATTGAACCGGTTGTGTCAGACGAAAAGCTGGAGTACTCCCTCAAAGAAAAAGACCTGCCTGCTGTGTTTGATGAATATGAGCGTTTGGCAAAGCTTTTAATTGAGCGCAGAAAAGAGGGGAAGGGCTTTAACTTCTTCCACTTTATGCTGGACCTTGACCAAGGCCCTTGCGCCATTAAGCGGCTGCGTGGGTGCGGCTGCGGCAATGAGTATGTTGCGGTAACACCGGAGGGCGATATTTTCCCCTGCCACCAGTTTGTTGGGGATGACGATTGGAAGATGGGCAATATTCTGCAAGGTACCTTTGACCGTACCATGAAAGAGAAATTTGCACAATACAATATATATAGTAAAAAAGACTGCAAAAACTGCTGGGCAAAGTTCTATTGCAGTGGCGGGTGTAACGCCAATAGCTGGCAGTATGAGGGCGATATTCTAAAGCCCCACACAATCTCCTGTCAGCTTGAGAAAAAGCGTTTGGAGTGCGCTATTATGATGAAGGCCGCTCTGGCAGACTCTGAATAAGTACTGCTTTTAGAGTATAGATTTTCTATGTGTCGCTTATTGTAAAACGTGATAAAGGTCTTTTTTATGCACACGCTTGCTGGCAAAAAACAGGCGTGTGCATAATTATTCGTTTGCTCTCCCGCTTCTAAGTTAACATAATTATTTAGAGGGTTACATAATTCTGAGCCTTCTTTTTCTGCATACTGTATAAATTTTCTATTTTGCTAGGTTTCTGCTTGCTTTGGTGTGGGAAAAGTATTATAGTATAATATATTTAATACCATAAAGTGGAGGCAAAAGTGTAAAAAAGGCGCAATCTGAGTAGAAAATTGGTGTTAACTCTTCAATTTAAAGTATGCAAAGGAATGAGAAGAAATGGTAGTAGGTTTTATTGGTGCCGGTAATATGGCTGGAGCAATTATAAATGGGATTCTTCGCGCTGGGATTCACCCTGCACAAGATATGATTGTGTTTGATATTAGTGAAGAAAAACGTTCAGAATATGAACAAAAGGGGCTTAGCTCCGCTGTATCCGCCGCTGAAGTAGTGAAAAATGCAGATATTGTATTTCTTGCGGTAAAGCCTCAAAACTTTGCGGAAGTATTGGAAGATGCCAAATCAACCGTTACTGAAAAAACACTTTTTGTTACGATTGCGGCCGGTATTTCAATTCATTATATTACCTCTACCTTGGGCTGCAATTGCCCCGTGATTCGGGCAATGCCCAATACCCCTCTTCTCGTTGGTAAGGGAGCGACTGCTTTATGCCGTTCTGAGCTGGTGAAAGACGAAGATTTTTCGTTTGTCCGTTCCATTTTTGAAGCGTGCGGTACCGTAGAAATACTGAGAGAAGACCAGATTAATGTGGCAACCTCTGTAAACGGCAGCGGCCCGGCTTATGTATATCTGTTTGCAAAGGCAGCGGCTGAGAGTGCAGACCGCCAGGGCATACCAGCGGATGCGGCCTTGCGTTTGTTCAGCCAAACGTTAATTGGCAGCGCAGAAATGCTTTTGCATTCTGGTCACACCCCGGAAGAACTCATTAAAATGGTATCTTCGCCGGGTGGAACGACCCTCAAAGCTTTAGATGTATTTTACAGCAGAGGCTTTGAAGCGATTGTTGATGAAGCCATGCTTGCTTGCACGCACCGTGCGGAAGAGCTGGGTAAGTAAGCTTTTCCAACCCCAATTGATTGAAACCACTTTTTTTACTCCATAATGTAGGTAGAGTTTTCCGGTTGATTCATATTAAGAACCCTTCGCTCATACAATTCAGTAGGCAACTGCCCTCGGGAGGATACGTATGAACATAAAAGGGACAAGAATCATACCGGTACACTATCGCCTGCAAAAGAAATCGCGATCCGTTGTGGAACCGCGATTTCGTGTGTTCGATTTGCATAGTATGCTCGAAGTTATTCTAGAAAATCCTTTGCTAACGGTGCTTGCGTTCTTACTGCTGGTAGGAACTATTTTTGGTGCACTGTTTGCGAGGGGAGCAGACGACACAATTTTGCAGAAACTGGATTTACTGTTTGTTAGCGATGTAAAAGCAAGAGCTGTACAATCCTCGGGCTCTGCATTTGTCGCATCGCTCAGCTCTTCATTTTTCTTTGTCATGATTTCTTTTTTATTCGGAATGTCTTTATGGGGAGTGTTTATTCTTCCATTCATTCCATTATTTCGAGGATTCGGCTTTGGTCTGGCTTCCGGTTACCTATATGCGGCATACGGGTTTCAAGGAGTTTTGTTCAATGCGGTGGTGGTTTTGCCGGGTGCCTTTTTATCGATGGTTGCCATTCTTCTTGCGGCGAAGGAAGGTATGCTGTTTTCAAAATCGACCCTAATACAAGCGTTAAGACATGAGCAAAGCAAATCGCTTTCTTTAAAGGCGTATGCAGTACAGTTTGGCTCTATTTTAATTCTTTCTGCGGCTGCGGCTGCAATCGACCTGGTTACAACCGTTTGTTTTACCGGCGCATTTACCTTTTAAAGCCAATAGCCAATAGGGGGTACAATTGAGATGAAAGAATGTTGTTCCGATTACCGGGACTACCTGCGTTTTCAAAAACTGGTTTCTCAAAACACTTTGGATTCTTATACCAGAGATGTAGAGCATTTTTTGGAATACGTTGACCAACGGAACCTTCCGGGACCGGAACAGGTCACCGAATCAGATATGGAAAAGTATGTTGAGGCACTCAATGGCCGGCAGTGCTCCGTATCTACCGTAACACGTAATATGGCGTCAATACGAGGGTTTTACCAGTTTTTAATCTTAACAGGAAAAGCTTCTGCAAACCCGGCAAAGAACATACGGCTTGAAAAGGTTCAAAAAAAGCTGCCCCAAATATTAAGCAGCGAAGAAATTGAACTCTTATTTGCTCAGCCAGATATTTCTGAACCCAAAGGCTGCCGCGATAAGGCAATGCTTGAGCTTTTATATGCCACTGGTATTCGTGTGTCTGAGCTGGTGGATTTAAATGTAACAGATATTAATTTGCACTCGGCAATGCTCTGCTGTGGTGGCCACGGCAAAAACGAACGCATGATACCGATTTATTCAAAAGCGATTGCCGCTGTTTCGGATTATTTGTTCCGCGTTAGAAGCGTAATGATTCGCGCGGATGGGGGACAGGCGTTGTTCACCAATTTAAACGGGCGGCGATTAACTCGGCAGGGTTTTTGGAAAATTATTAAGGGGTATGCAGAGCAGGCAAAAATCACCAAAGAGATTACCCCTCACACTTTGCGGCATTCCTTTGCTTTACACTTGCTGGAGAACGGCGCGAGCCTAAAGGATATTCAACTTATGCTTGGCCATGCAGATATTTCTTCCACACAGGTTTATGTACAGCTAATGAATGACCATTTTAAAGAGGTTTATAACCATTGTCATCCCAAAGCAAAGCTTGGTGTAGGTTAACAAACCCATCGGTAGGTAACACAAAAGGAGTGACTCTGTTTTGTCAGGATTTTCTCTATTCGGCGGCTACCAAAAGCCAGGGCCAGGAATCAGTAAAAATGCACCGCAAAAGCCACCGCTACAACGATTTTTCGATATACTTCTAGGTAAGTTCTTTGAACTAATAAAGCTTAATTTATTGTTCGTTGTTCCATTTGCAGTGCTAGGTTTTATCTCGTATTTATTGGGTCTGCTTGTGGGTCAATCGTTTTTGTGGAGCCTTCCCTTTATTTTACTCAGCCCTTTTTTAGCAGGCCTAACGCTTGTTACCCGTAATTATGTTCGAGAAGAGCATGCGTTCATTTTATCGGACTTTAAAGATGCTGTTTTGCTCAATTGGAAGCAGTTTTCCATTCACGGCGTCATTAGTTACATTCTTTTGAGTCTAATTCTTTATTGCATTCGTTTTTACTACACTCTTGCTGCTTCACAGGGTACCATTTTTATGGTATTGTTTGGGATTAGCATTGCAGTATTTCTAATTTTTATTTTCATGCAGTACTATATTCCACTAATGATGATTACCTTTCATCTCAACCTAAAGCAAATCTATAAGAATGCTTTTATCTTTGCGATTGTTGGATTATGGCGCAATATTTTATTAACCGCACTCTTTGGTGCAATTGCATTCCTCAATTATTTTGCTTATTATATGTATCCCGTTTTAATACTACTTTTAAATGGAATATTGCTTTTGTTCTTTACTTTTTCATTTTCATCCTTTATCATTAACTTTACAGTATATCCTCTTGTTGAGAAGTTAATGATTCACCCTGCATTAGAACCAACTCATACGGAAACAATAGAAAATGCCCAAACTGCAGGGATTGAAGAGAATAATACTGAATCGGAGTATGTTTTTTACCAAGGCAAATTGGTAAAAAGAAGTACATTAGAAAATAACGATTCTATCTTTCGGGATAGTGAATGAAAAAGGGAGATTATATTATGTCGAATAGCATTCAAGATTTAATTAGCAAAGTAATTGATGGTGAAGATAAAGAGGCTCGCAATACGCTTATTCAAAAATTAAAAGAAGAAGAGACCATTTGGGTTGCGACTTGCCCATATTCTAAGAATTATAGCTTAGAATATGTAAAATCAGTACCCTGTGCCAGCATCTTCTCTCAAAAAAGCTTTTTTGAGGAGTATCAGAAGGAATGCAAGGAACAGAATATTGAGGTAAATTGTGTCGAAAATGAAGCGAAAGATCGAATGGTATTACTCGGCGATTTATATCGCAGTGGGTTTGAGGGTCTGATTTTAGATAAAGGTCAGAAAGCGGTTCACCTTAGCTTATTTGCTTTAATGGAGAAGCCGGATTTTTCGAAACTTCCAGAGATTCAGCGCCCCGTTATGAATCCTTCTTTGATTCGTGCTACAAACGAGTTATTTGAAGCAGCTGGTATGAAAACAGCTACGATTGATCAGCAGAATCGTTTTTTCCAGGAGATTAAGAAAGCGCAGTTCCTAATGCCTATGGATGGCAGTAACATGGAGCTGGGAAATGCAGATTCAAACGGAAAAGCTGTTGTGAAAAAGGATAGTGAACTGACTCTGCCTTTGATTCGCAATAGCGAAGATAAGCATTTTAATCCTGTATTCACCGATTGGAATGAATTTAGAAAATATGACCCCGATAAAAAGTACAATGGTATGCTGGTAGATCTTGATGATATTAAGAATTTTATTAAGGAATCTGATGGCGCCGTTATCAATCCTTTTGGTGCAAATATCATACTTTCAGCAGAACTTATCAAAGAAATCGAAGCTGCGCCTGATAGCGCAGTACAGTAACATTTTTTTGAGAAAAGGGGAGGGGTCACTTTTTTTGCAGAGTCAAAAGAATGCCCTCGAATATAGAATTTCATGACTTGAATCAGAAAAGGAGCCGTAAAGGCTCCTTTTTTTATAATTACTCTTTCATTTCCTTTTTCAAATCTTCTTGTGTAGTTTCTTCCAATCCACTACCAATCACTTCTTTTACTTGACTTTTTGATATGCTCTGATTGCCTCGTGACATTACCTTTGAAAGTGGATTTGAATCGGCGGCCTGCCGCATTTGCTGGCTTGATAAATGGGTATAGATTTGTGTGGTTCCTAAATTTTCATGGCCGAGTACATCTTTTAAAACTCGAATATCTACATGCCCGTGCTGATACATTAACGTTGCAGCCGTATGCCTTAATTTATGAACGGAATAACCGGGTCCTTTAAAATCTATTTTCGCCAGATATTTTTTCACCAAATGCTGTACCGTCTTTGCGCTAAGTCGTTTTCGTTGCCTACTAATGAAAAGAGCATCCCGGTCGATTAGGTTGTTGTTTGGGCGAACCTGTAAATATTGCTCAATGGCATCCAGGCAGGAATCGTTTAAATAAACGATTCGCTCTTTATTTCCTTTTCCTACAATGCGTAATGTAGATGCGTTTTGACGAACGTCATTTAAATTGATTGCCACAAGTTCTGAAAGACGCATTCCACAGTTTAAGAACAAAGTAAGAATGCAGTAATCCCGCTGCCGATCGGGGCCATCCACAGCATTAAGTAATTCAATGCTTTGCTCCAGAGTTAAATATTTCGGCAATGCTTTTTTAATATTTGGAGTTTCCAGCTCTAACATCGGATTCACAGAGAGCTTATGCGCTTTATTGGTCAAATACCCGTAAAACGCCCGTAAACTGGAGGATTTTCGTGCTCTGGTGGATGCTTTATTACCGCGTATACTCGATAAATAATTCATGTATTCAAATACATCGGTTAATGAAATCGACTTTATTAGCTCTAAATCGACATCAGAAATGCTGATTTCATCAATTGGGGTATTTTCTGGGACTAATTGTCTATGTTGTTTTATGTAGCGAAAAAACGTTCTTAAGTCACGAAAATATTCTTCCATTGTATGGTCAGATTTTCCTTTAACCGTTCCAATGTATCCGAGAAATTCTCGGATGATCAGTGGACATTCATGCATTAATTTAGGATCCAATTAAAATCACTCCAAGCGTCATGATACAAGTATTTATAAGAAACGGACTTCATAAAAATTGAACTAATATTTTTCATCCCCTAAATTAGTCAAAATAACTATTATGACTAATTGTAACATAAAAAAATCAATGAGTCAATCTTTACTGTTCCGTTGATTCATCCACTTCTTTTAACGGCAGTATTCCCCCTATATCTATGAGTGCATCATCCGTTAATTCCAGTACCTTCTTATTATGCGCTTCTATAAATTGCCGAATTGCAAATCCATCTGGATGTGTGTTGAGCTTACCTGTAAAGGCAAAAATCGATTCTGAAATAAACCCGCAGCAGCCTCCAATAAAACCATAATTGTAACCTGGTAACTCAATATTTCCCGGCTGTATTTTGAGTAACTCCAGTCCTTGTTCATTTGCGGCCTGTGCAATTCCTGCATCCGCGGTTATAATGGATTTTTCAGCTACAATTGCGGTGGAACATTTTGCGTATCCCTGCTGAATCATTATTTTATGTATTCCAGCACTATCACAAGCTTTTTGTAATGCCGGATCTAACTCACTTATTTTTCCATACAATTGTTTATTTATTAACAGAGCGTTTAACCGAATATCTTCTGGATAAGCGTTTCCTAGCTTTTGTTCTGTAAGAAGAACCTCTGCGCCCTCATTGTGTAAAATTCTATCCAGCTCGGTATCCGATTTTGCGACTAGCCATTGTTTCCCTTCAATATGTAAGCACTGTAAATCAGCATGCTGATTAATTGCAATCGGCAATGCTTTATTTACTGGTGCCGTTATAATTCGAATCCCTCTCGCCTGCAACACTTTTGTCGCTTGCGGAACTAGGTTAGCCATAATAACTGCACTTACCTGCGAGGAGGGTAAGTGGGGATTCTCTACAAAACGTTCGACTCTCATATTTTCGAATCCCCTTCCCTACAAAACTAATCACATTTATTCCATACGTAACGCATCTACGGGACTCATTTTTGCGGCCTTCATGGCTGGGTATACCCCAAAAATCAGGCCAGTTAAAACAGAAAATCCAACCGCAAGCCCCATAATGTCGAGTCGAATGCCGAGGGTGAATCCAAAATAAGATGCTCCCAGAAATGAAATTCCGTAACCCGCTATGATTCCAAAAAACGATCCAAACAGAGTGATTAAAACAGCCTCAAACATAAATTCCAGCAAAATATCCTTTTTTCGCGCACCAATGGATTTTTTGATTCCTATCTCCCTTGTGCGCTCATTCACAGACACCAGCATGACCGTCATAATACTCAAACTTGCTACAAGCAAAGATATTGCTCCTACGGAGGACAATATTAACGTAATTACGCCAAGTATGTTGGCGAGGCTATCTTTCTGTTTCATTAGATTATTCGATACAAACGCGTTGCTGCTGCCATTGGTCCGATTTAAAGATTGCACCAGCATGTCCCCTGTTTTGTCCACATCTGTACCGGTTTTCAACTTTACAGCGATTTGGTCAAATGAGTTCTTTCCCAATAGCTGCTGCATTGTGGAATAGGGTACGTAAACAAAGTTCGGTATATAGTTACCGATAAAGTTTTGCAGCAGCCCACTTCCCGTTTTTACAATACCAACTACCTCGAACTCTTCAGTACCGCTACTGCAGGAAACTAAAACCTTTTTACCAATAATATTGTTTCTTTTATAAGAAGCCTTCGAGAAATTTTCATCTACCATACAAACCTTTGCTCCTGATTTTACATCACTTACACTAATAGCCCGCCCATAAAGGATGTTTAAAGAAATAATTTGGTTTGCATCGGCATCAATTCCCCACAAAAGAGCTTTGCCAGTGATTCTTGTAGTTTGTACACTGGTAGCCTGCATCATCACCGGCATTGCTTTTTCAACATTCTCAGCTTCCCGTACCACCTTCAGGTCGGTATCGGTTAAAGTTACCTGACTATTATTTTCTAAAGCACTAATCGACAAACCGCTTAGGCCAAGGCTGTCGAACTCCTGCGTAAGTGCGTCGGTACCGCATTGACTAATGTTGCCTATCATAATAACTGAAGCAACACCAATGGCTACACCCATCATGGTTAAAGCCGTGCGAAGCCGTTTACGGCCTAGGTTTTGAAAAGCAGAACGAAAAATATCAGCCATGGGAGGCCCTCTCCTCCTTTGGCAAAACCGCGGCGCCGTCTTTTATGGAGTCAGGGTTTGTAATCAGCGAATCTTGATCTTTCAGGCCTTTCAATACCTCAAAACCAGTTTCAAATTCCTTGCGGGTTGTTACTGGTACTTTTACTGCCTTGCGCCCTTGTAGAAGATATACAAATTCTTTCCCGTCATCGTCGGCTCGAACAGCTTCATAAGGGGCTACTAAAACATTTTTGCTTTCTTCCGTGATAATTTTCGCTTTCGCTGAAAAACCTGGTTTTATATCTTTTTTGGGATTTTGAATGCGCACAATAACTTCTACAATCGTTTCTGTTCCGGTTGTATGAATTTCCTGCTTAGCTTCCGATGATATGGAGGTTACTTTTCCCTCATATACCGTGTGAAATCCTGCACCGGTAATTATCGCCCTCTGCCCAACTTTAATCTCCGATATTTGCGATTCATTAATAGATAAACGCACCTGCAAATCGGTGGATGCAGAAATCGTTATAACCGGTTTGCTGCGGTCTACCGTTGCCTGCTCTGAAACGGGAATCGACGTTACCACTCCCGCAATGGGTGCTGTAACCTCTACTTCCTTTGTTTCAGAAGAATTAATTTCAGCATCGGCTGGAGCTGAGCTTACTGCCGCAGAGCTGCTTCGAGCAGAATCGGCGGGCGTTTCCGGTGAAGCCGCTGCGGAATTGCTACCACCCGATATTTGATTATAATACGCTTGGAGAAGGCCTTGATATGTTTGTTCATCCAAGGTGTTGGAAGGTATGGAACCTGTGCTTTGGGCCAGCTGGGCAGATGAGACCGAAAGAGTCATTAATACTTGACCAGCCTTAACAGTATCACCATTTTTAACATGAATTTTTTCAACGACTGCACCTGTCTGAACAAAAACACTCCTAGAATCCACCCGCTCAACAATTCCATTGTTGGAATAAATGGAGCTTTCAGCTGTAATGGGACTTACCTTTACAATTGAAACAGGAACATAATTCCCTTTATAAACATTCCCTGCATGAATAATGAGCAAACTTAAAACCAGTGTAATGCTAAAAAGCAATCCGTACTTCTTCATATTCATCCCCCCATACACTCTTATTTTGTGATAGGAAAGTGATTTTATGAATGTAAAAGTACAGATTTTTCATGAATAATTAAACCCAGAATTCAAAGAATAGCGTTGAGGTGAAAATGCATGAATATCATTCAATGCGACGAAGACTGCATGTACCAGCGAGAAGGCTACTGTTCCCTTGAAATTCCCACAATGGTAACCAATCACACGGGGCAAGGTTGTGTGCACCGCATTCAAGCCTCAACGCGAAAGGGAGAACGAAACCCACGAACCGCACAAAAAAATGTTAGAGAACAGCCGCATCAAACGCTTCTCTAATATTGCGTACACCTAAAAGCTGAATTCCCTTGTGTTCCGTATTGATTTGTTTTAAGCATGTGTGAGGCAGAATACACGTTTCAAATCCCAAATGTGCTGCTTCCGCAATACGGGCATTTACATGAGAAACGGAACGCAGCTCGCCAGTTAAGCCGATTTCACCAAAGACCAGAACATTATCGCCTATTTGGGCATCCTTCAGACTAGAGATAAGCGCCATCGCAACCGCTAAATCTGCCGCAGGTTCATCTAAGCGCAGGCCGCCTACAATGTTTACGTAGGCATCTAAATTTGAAAAATAGTAACCTGCTTTCTTCTCCAGCACCGCTAATAGCAAAGACATTCGGTTATAGTCGAAGCCGGTAGCCGTTCGCCGTGGGTTACCAAAGCCTGTTGTGGTTGCAAGACCCTGCACCTCTGCAAGAATTGGCCGAGTACCTTCCATAACGCAAGTTACGCAAGTTCCAGATACATTTTTAGGTCGGCCAGATAATAGCGCCATTGAGGGGTTGTCCACTTGGGACAGCCCTTTTTCGCCCATGTCGAAAACACCAATTTCATTGGTAGAGCCGTACCTGTTTTTTACGGCACGCAAAATACGGTAAGACATTTGCCGGTCTCCTTCAAAGTATAACACCGCATCTACAATATGCTCCAATACCTTTGGGCCGGCAATTGCCCCATCTTTATTTACATGGCCAACTACAATAATCGGGATATCCAAAGATTTTGCAGTTCGCATCACATAGTTCGTGCATTCTCTTACCTGTGTTACGCTGCCAGGGGAGGAACTAAGCTCCGGGTGATTCATGGTTTGAATGGAGTCAATCATCACTAAATCTGGCTTGAGCTCTTGAACCTGCTCTACTACGTGCTGAATGTCCGTTTCCGTTAGAATAAGAAGATTTTCGCTGCTTACTCCTAATCGACTGGCACGAAGCTTTATTTGGCGGCTCGATTCCTCACCGGATACATATAAAATCCGCAGCTTTTGCCCTAAAAACTCACAAATTTGAAGTAAGATTGTAGATTTACCAATTCCCGGGTCACCGCTTATCAAAATCAACGAGCCGCGTACAATGCCGCCTCCCAGAACTCGATCCAACTCCGTTAGGCCGGTTTGGTAGCGCTGTTCATCTTCCGTATTAATTTCGTTTATGGACAGAGGGCGCGCCATAGAATGGTGCCCTGCTGATTTAGGTGCCGAACGGGCAGGCTCGCGTATTTCTTCACTCATGGTATTCCACTCCCCGCAACCAGGGCATTTGCCATACCATTTGGGGGATTCGAATCCGCAACCAGAACATACAAAGACAGATTTACTTTTCGGTGCCATACGTTTTCTCCATTTTATTGTTCCTTTATTTTACTCTATTATAGCACAATGGTAGGAAGATGGAAATTCTTCCTCTATGTAAATAAAGTATTAAGACACTATTTGTGAGACCGAACCCCAATAATTTAAAAAGCCTTGGTATATTGCAAATGCCATTTGCTTTTGGTATTCCTGTTGATTCAGTTTTTTGGCTTCCCCCGCATTTGAGAGAAATCCACATTCTACAATAACAGAGGGAACCGTAGCATTTCGTAATAGATAAATAGAATCGGTTGCAGGCTTTGTTTCTCTTTGATTTTCTGGCTGCAATAATGAAGTAATTGTTTTTTGTGTAGAGTCTGCTAGTAATAGGCTATTTGGATTTTTAGGGCCATAAAATATTTGAGCACCGCTATACTTTCCATTTGTAAAATGATTTTGATGAATGCTCAGAAATACACAATCGCCATTCTGTTCAATTACTTTTAAACGATTGTGCATGTCTGAAGTTTTTCTTGCTTTAACCGTATCGAGAGAGTTGTCGCCAATCGATACATCGGAATCACGAATCATTACAACGCGGAAGCCAGACATCTCTAGCATGGGTTTAAGATTTAAGGCAATTGCAAGATTGATATCTTTTTCTACAATACCAGATTTACTGACCGCACCGCCATCTTCCCCACCATGCCCGGCATCTAATACGATGGTAGGCATATAGTCACCCGCTAATGCTGACACCATTTGATCAATTTTTTCAAATGAAATATACGTTAAGCGGATAAACATCATACAGCAAAATATGAGTAATAAAAGGGGTAGTCGAAGCTTCTTCAAAGTCATCACCTCTGAGCAAGTATATGCAAGCTTCAACGAAAAAACAACGGTATTTTAGATTCATTTCAGTACGAAGAAGCTTATTCTTTAAATCAAACGAAATAAAAATTAATCAGTACAGCCAGAAATTATTTTTCAATATAAAAAGAGAGAAAATGTATTCTCTCTCTTTTTATATTAATAAATTTTTAAAAAAATAAAATTACAAATATAATCAATAATAAAAATAATTGCAAGTTTTTAATACGACATTTTTAACTGCCTACTTATTTATGATATAAAGTAGAAAAGAAAAAAACCGTAGGCTGTTAAACAGCTTACGGTTCTTGGAGGCGTCACCCAGATTTGAACTGGGGAATCAGGGTTTTGCAGACCCTTGCCTTACCACTTGGCTATGACGCCATATTTCGTTTTTAGTGACAAAGATAACGCTTAAGAATATTAAGCGTTATCCCCATCATACCAATGGAGCGGATGACGAGGCTCGAACTCGCTACCTCCACCTTGGCAAGGTGGCGCTCTACCAGATGAGCTACATCCGCATTTATTGGTGCCTCCGGACGGAATCGAACCATCGACACGGGGATTTTCAGTCCCCTGCTCTACCAACTGAGCTACAGAGGCAAATATTGGCGACTCGGAACGGGTTCGAACCGTCGACCTCTAGCGTGACAGGCTAGCGTTCTAACCAACTGAACTACCGAGCCGTATGGTGGGAGTAATAGGACTCGAACCTATGACCCCCTGCTTGTAAGGCAGGTGCTCTAACCAGCTGAGCTATACTCCCATATCGGCTGTCGCTGTGCGCCGTGCATCAGCGACGTGTTATATAATACTATATATTCTGCCAGATGTCAACAGGTATTTTCAAAATTTTTAAAAAAACTTTTGGATATTTTTAAAGGGTTATTTTTCCTCGTTTTTCCTCTCTAAAGAGGTCGCTAAAGCCTCTAGGTGTTGTTGGTCAAACTCGTATGATTTGCCGCAGTATTGGCATTTAGCTTCCATCTTCCCACTCTCGTCTGCTAGGGTACGAATATCGTCTGGGGGCAATGTGGAGATCGCACGGGTAACTCGATCCTCACTGCAATTGCAAACATACTTTACGGGGGATTCATCAAGAATCTCCATTTCAAAGCCTTCCAGTGCCTGGCGGCACATGTCTTCCATACTCATGCCTTTTGCAAGCATAGTAGTGACAGGCTCAAGAACAGCAACATTGCGCTCCAGCTTCTCTATAGCGGCACTATCGGCTCCGGGTAATACCTGAATCAGCATTCCACCAGAGAGCAAAGACTGGCTGCTTTCTCGGTCAACCAATACACCTAAGGCACAAACTGTTGGGATTTGTTCGCTAATTGCAAAATACTGGCTAATATCATCGCCTATCTCACCGCTTACAAGCTCAACCTGGCCAATGTAGGGCTCCCCCTCACCTAAATCGCGCATAACGCTTAAAAGGCCTTCTGAGCCAATTGCCATGCCTACATCCAGTTTGCCGTTTGGTTTATTGGGCACCATTACCTCCGGGTGCTCTACATAGCCTCGGCAGTTCCCGCTACTGTCTGCAATTGCTACGATTGCCCCAGCAGGGCCGTTGCCTTTGATTTTAAGCGTAATAACAGCATCCTTCTTCTTGAGCATGTTCCCCATCAAAGAGGAAGCCGACAAAAGGCGCCCCAGAGCTGCTGTTGTAACAGAGCTAGTGTGGTGTATTTGCTGGGCAGTGTATACAATATCGGTTGTTTCAACCGCAGAGGCCATAATGCTGCCGTCTGTGGTTATACAGCGAATAATTCGATCCATTTTTTATCGTTCCTTTTCTGTTTCTGTTGTAGGTTCTTTTCTTGCAACAATTACCACTCGCTCACTATTCGGCTGCGGCGGCAAAAAGCTGCAATCGTCATAACAAGCCACAAATGATAAGCCTGCGGTATGTAATAGTTCTTTTATTATATCGTTTGAATATGCTTTTTCATAAAAATGTTCGGAGCTTCTGTGATATACGGCTCCCTCTTTTTCAAAGAAATCAAGATCAATGCTCACACGATCCGTTTTTTCTTCGAATTGATTTTGCCACACACAAAATACATGCTTTGTATCATATACAAAAACATGGTCCGCTAGAACTTCCCTGTGCTTATATTGTGTGTTCATGTCAAACAGAAAATACCCGCCGGGGTTCAGGAAAAGAGATACTCTGCGAAATGCCGCCAGAACATCTTTTTCTGTGGTTAAATGATTAATGCTGTCCAATGCACAAATTACAGTATCTACCGTACCGTATAAATCCAGCTTCTGCATTGATTGGCATAGAAAAAGGATTTGTTGCTCGGCATCGGCAGCTTTCTGCTGCGCAATGGACAGCATCTCAAAGGAAGCATCCGCACCGTATACATCTAACCCGCGCTGTTTGAGCTGCAGGGTTAAACTTCCAGTGCCGCAAGCTAAATCTAACACAAGACCGGGAGAATGGCTCAGACTTTTTAAAAGCCCGCAGAAATACTCTGCCCGCTCACTATACTTTACATTTTGTGTTAGCTCATCGTAATACTGTGCAAAGGTGGTATAAGAGCTCATAGTTCTGTGTTCCCGTCCTCTTCCAAACGCTTAAATACAGTCTCATATCCATCGCACCCATAATTTAACGAGCGATTCACACGGCTGATGGTAGCAGTGGATGCACCAGTTTTTGCAACAATATCACTGTAAACACACTTGCTACGCAGCATGTGTGCAACGGTAAGGCGCTGTGACATTGCTTTGATTTCGGGAACTGTGCATAGGTCTTCAAAAAAATCGTAGCATTCTTCAATGTTTTCAAGAGATAACACGGCTTGAAAGAGCAGGTCTACGCTTTTGTCTTTGATTTTAGAATTCATAATACTCCATCCTTCTTTTTCATACTAAAGCCGGGTATGCGCACTCTAAAAGCCCTCAAACGCCATCCGCCAAACCGGCACAGATAGTTGAAAGCGTTAAAGTGTGAAAGCGATAACGGCATAACAACAACCCCTGTGCCGGAATAGGCAAGGCGATGATTTACAGATCGTTTCGAATCAAATCTTCATATGACTCGCGCCGAACTACAACACGCGGTTCGCCATCTTTCACCATAACAACGGCTGGGCGAGGATTGCGGTTATAGTTTGATGCCATAGAATAGTTGTATGCGCCAGTAGAAAGCACGGCTAAAATATCGCCTACCTCTGGTTCTTGAATCATAGTGTTTTCCTGAATTAAATCGCCGCTTTCGCAGCATTTGCCTGCAATGGTAACTTTGGTTTTTGCTGGTTGGTTTGCCTTATTGGCAATTAAAGCAGTGTACTTTGCCTGGTACAGAATATAACGAGGGTTGTCCGTCATGCCACCGTTTATCGATACATAAGTACGAACCGCCGGTATTTGTTTGATACCGCCAACTTGGTACAGGGTAATCCCTGTTTCTCCTACCATAGACCGGCCTGGCTCAATAAAAATAAAGGGTACCTTTAGGCCAAGCTCGTCGCATTTATGGAATACAGCAGTAGAAACCAGCTCCATGTACTGGTCATACGGCAGAGGAGCATCTTCTTCTGCATAATGGATCCCGAAGCCGCCGCCAAGATTCAGTTCTTCTATCTCAATACCTGTATCTTTCTTAATGTCTGCAATAAATTGCAGCATAACTTCTGCTGCAAGCACAAAGGGAGAGCTTTCAAATATTTGCGAACCAATATGGCAATGAACACCCTTTAGATCAATGTTTTTGTACTTCAAGGCAAATTTAACGGCTTCCATTGCTTCACCAGTCTCAAGAGCAAAACCGAATTTCGAATCGATTTGTCCTGTTTGAATAAAGCTGTGGGTATGCGCGTCAATACCCGGCTTAATTCGCAGGGATACATGTGCTACCTTTCCAGCTTCACAGGCAAGGCGGTCAATAGTTTGCAGCTCGGTCAGATTATCCGCAATAAAATGGCCGATTTCATATTCCAATGCCAAACGTATCTCTTGTTCGGTTTTGTTATTGCCGTGAAAATGAATGCGCGCAGCCGGGAAGCCTGCCTGAATTGCTGTGTACAGCTCGCCGCCGGAGGCAACGTCTAACCCAAGACCCTCTTCCTCAATGATACGACAAATTGCTTTGCAGTTAAATGCCTTACTGGCATAAACAGTCATACCCTTGCCTTTATAATGCTTTTCAAAAGAGCTTTGGTAGCTGCGGCAATTGCGGCGAATTTGGTTTTCATCCATCACATACAGAGGCGTACCGAACTGCTCTGCAAGCTGAACGGTATCGCAGCCACCAATGGTGAGGTGCCCTTGTGAATTGATTTGTAAGTGTTCAGTATCGTACATTGGTCGAATTTCCCCCTTCGGAATATCTTACTCTTCAACGGCGCAAGCCGCCGCTATCCATTCTTTTAGCGTATCAAGGCCTTCCCCGTTGGAAGAAGAGAAAGGCAAACGCCGAACCTGCTTCTGATTTTGGAACAAATCGTTATAAAGCTGTATTTGAGCCGCTCTTTCCCCTTTATTGAGCTTGTCGCACTTTGTCATAACAACAATAAAAGGGAAATCACCGGCACTCAAAAAATCAATCATATGCATATCATCTGCGGTTGGTTTGTGGCGCATATCCACAATTTGTACCACAAGACCAATTTGGCGTCCAGCTGAAAAATAACCCTCTACCAAATTCGCCCACCGTAGCTTTTCAGACTGTGAAACCTTCGCGTAACCGTAACCCGGTAAATCGACTAGCCGGCAGTTTGAAAGCCGATAAAAATTGATGGTTCCCGTTTTACCGGGGGTAGCACTCACTCGTGCTAACGCCTTACGGTTGACCAGTTTGTTAATTAAAGATGATTTTCCAACGTTAGAACGCCCGGAAAACACAATCTCCGGCAAGTCGTCGGGCGGGAGTTGATCTACCCGGCCGGCAGCAAATTCAAATGCGGCATTATCAAATCTCAATTTTACACCTCTAGCATTGAGGCTGCTCCCGCATAACTGGCGGCTGATTCTGCGCGGCGGGATCCACATTTTGAGTGGATTCCACAGCCGGAGCCGTTGCTTTTGTTTGTGGAAGCGGGCGGGGCTTACGCGTAAGAGCTAAGCCGAGCACCTCATCAATTTTCTTTACTGGAACAAAATGAATGTTCTCTTTTACCACATCATCAAATTCCGAAATATCGGAGAAATTATCCTCCGGAATAATTACTGTACGAATACCATTGCGATAAGCTGCCATTGATTTTTCTTTCAGGCCACCAATGGGCAGCACCCTACCTCGCAGGGTTATTTCACCGGTCATCGCAACGTCGTGACGTATCGATATTTGTGAAAGTGCCGACGTAATGGCAGTTGCCATTGCGATACCAGCGGATGGGCCGTCTTTTGGGATTGCTCCCTCCGGCACATGAATGTGAATGTCTGTTTTATTATAGAACTGCCCATCAATGCCAAGCTGTGCTGCTTTTGAGCGTATACAGCTAATTGCTGTTTGAGCAGATTCTTTCATCACATTACCGAGGGAGCCAGTAAGCTGAAGCTTACCATTTCCTTCCATAACTGCTACTTCAATCGGCATGGTTTGGCCGCCCACACTGGTCCAAGCCAACCCGTTTACAAGGCCAACTTCATCTGTTTTATTGCGGCCTTCCGGTTTGAAACGTCTAGGCCCGAGCAAGCTCTCTAAATCTGCCGGTTTGATTGAAAGCTTTAGATTTTCTTCCGCCACAATACGCTTTGCACTTTTCCTGCAAATGGCTGCAATGGAACGCTCCAGGTTACGCACACCCGCTTCTCGAGTATAGCTGTCAATTAAATCACGAATGGCAGCAGGAGTAATCTGCAAGGTTTGCGCGCTAATGCCGTGTTTTTTTAGCTGCTTTGGAACCAGATATTTTTTGGCAATCTGATATTTTTCTTCATGCGTATAGCTTGAAAGAAAGATAACATCCATACGGTCAAAAAGAGGACCCGGAATGGAGCTCGCATCATTTGCTGTAGTTAAAAACAGCACCTTACTTAAGTCAAAGGGCATGTCGATATAGTGGTCATAAAATGCAGAATTCTGCTCAGAATCCAAAACCTCGAGTAATGCGGCTGCTGGGTCACCCCGAAAGCTACTGCTCAGCTTGTCGATTTCATCAAGCAAAATAAGAGGATTACTTACTCCAGCTTGCTTGACTGCATTCATAATACGCCCCGGCATAGAACCAATATAAGTGCGGCGATGCCCCATAATATCGGATTCATCGTGGACGCCGCCTAAGGATACCCGAACATATTTGCGGCCAATTGCCTTTGCAATCGAGCGTGCAATCGATGTTTTACCAACACCGGGCGGGCCAACTAGGCAAACAATTTGCCCGTTAATATCTGGAGCCAGTTTTCTGACAGCCAGTGTTTCAATAATACGTTCTTTTACTTTCTTAAGACCATAGTGATCCTTATCTAAAACGCGTTGGGCTTTGTTCAAGTCTATGGTTTCTTTCGAAAAATTGTTCCAGGGCAATTCAATGCAAACATCTAAATAATTACGAATCACATTTGCCTCGTGCGAGCCGAACGGCATCTTCCCAAAACGGTCGCATTCTTTTAGCAGCTTTTCACGCTGTTTTTCTGGCATTTCAAGCTGTAAAATACGCTCCCGCAGTTCTTCGGATTCTTCCTGAGGATTATCGTCCTCCCCCAGTTCAAAATTGATTGCTTTCATCTGCTCCCGAAGAAAATAGTCGCGTTGGTTTTGGTTCATCTGCTCCCGTGCTTTTTCTGTGATTTCATTCTCAATTTCAAGCACCTGCACTTCATGCTCAAGAATATCCACCAATTTTTCAAGTCGTCGTACCGGATGCAGTTCTTCCAAAATCACCTGTTTCTGCTCATAGTCGAGCATCAGGTTGGAGGCAATGTAATCAGCCAAAGGCCCACAGCTTTTATTTTTGACAACACCGATTACAATGTCTGGTGAAATACGCTTGTAATTCTGCAGGTATTTTTCAAACAGAGTTTGTGTGTAACGAACGAGAGCCTCTGTTTTATTTGTAACTCGGGTAGGCGTGGTATGAAGCGGCGCAACCTTTACAGTTAAAAAAGGGGTTTCGCTTACCACCTCTTCCATACGCGCACGGCTAACTCCCTCCGCCAATAAGCGAACTCCGTCTTCTGTGTGATGAAGAATTTGCTTTATTTTCGCAATAACGCCAACCTGGTACATTTGTTCCGAATTGGGGTCGTTATCCTCCAAGTCTTTTTGAGCCACCAGAAAAATCGTTTGGTTTTGCTCCATAGCCTCATGTAGGGCTAAAATCGATTTTTTTCTTCCTGCGTCAAATTGCAGAATCATACCGGGAAACAAAACCAGCCCGCGCAATGCCAAAACCGGCAAGGTTTGTAGTTCTGTTTGTCGCTCGATTTTTTTGCTCATATTTCACTCCTGTATTCATTCAGTGAAGAAAAAAGCTGTTGCGAACAAGGATGAATTCTGTTCCTTGTCAGCAACAGCTATGCTGTGAATTAAGACGCGGTATCCTTGCGCCCGCGTTTTTGTGGATTTGAAATTTTAATTTTAACCGGCTTCCGGTTTTCATTATAACCCAACTCTGGCTCCGTACCTTTTTGTACGGCCTCAGGTGTAATTGTCACTTTCTCTACCGTATATTCCGTTGGTACGTCATACATCAGCGGAGTGAGGATCTCTTCCATAATGGAACGAAGTCCACGAGCACCCGTTTGGCGTTCAATTGTCTTTTTGGCAATCTCACGAAGCGCATCCGGTAAAAACTCAAGGTCAACCTTATCGAGCTGGAAGAGGTGTTTATACTGCTTAACCAGAGAGTTTTTCGGCTCGGTAAGAATTCTTACCAAGGCCTCTTCATCTAGCCCGTTTAATGCGGTAATGACCGGTAAACGCCCTACAAGCTCTGGAATAAGACCGTATTTGACCAAATCATGAGGAATCACCTCAGACATCCATGCAGTGGTGTCCAGCTCTTTTTTGGTTTGGATTTGTGCACCAAAGCCCATAGAAGAGGAGGCTGTCCTTCTTTCAATGATTTTTTCCAATCCGTCAAATGCGCCACCGCAAATAAACAGGATATTAGAAGTATCAATTTGAAGAAACTCCTGCTGTGGGTGCTTGCGACCACCCTGTGGCGGCACATTGCAAACTGAGCCCTCCAGAATTTTCAGCAATGCTTGCTGAACGCCTTCACCGCTTACATCACGAGTGATGGAAGGATTCTCTGATTTTCTAGCAATTTTATCGATTTCATCAATATAGATGATCCCGTTTTCTGCGCGTTCTATATCAAAATCAGCTGCTTGAATTAAGCGAAGCAGGATATTCTCCACATCCTCACCTACATAGCCTGCCTCAGTTAAGGTTGTAGCGTCCGCAATTGCAAACGGTACATCGAGGAGCTTTGCAAGCGTTTGTGCGAGCAGGGTTTTACCTACACCGGTTGGCCCTAGCAAAAGCACATTGCTCTTGCTTATCTCTACATCTTCTCCGCCGTAATATACTCGCTTATAATGATTGTAAACGGCTACGGAAAGAGCTATTTTTGCTCTATCCTGACCAATTACATATTCATCCAGCTTCTTCTTAATTTCCTGCGGTTTGAGCAGGATTGTGCCGGTATCACCCGTGTAGGTCTTTTTTCGGTTCGATAAATGAGATTCATCTTCCAAAATAGAATTACAAAGCTGAACGCATTCATCACAAATATAAACGCCCGGACCAGCAATTAAGCGGCGTGCCTGACTTTGTGGTTTGCCACAAAAGGAGCAGCACAATTCTCTCTCCTTGGTATCGTCGTTATTCGGCATTCTATTATCACCTGCTTCACATAGAAGTTATCTCGTAGAGATTACTTTATCTATCAGTCCGTACGCTGCGGCTTGTTCCGCAGTCATAAAATTATCACGCTCGGTATCTTTAATAATGGTCTCTATAGGTTGCCCCGTTTTCTCGGCTAAAATTTCATTTAACTTCTTTTTGGTGGCAATAATATGATCCGCATGAATCATAATGTCGGTTGCTTGGCCCTGCGCACCGCCGCTGGGCTGGTGAATCATAATTTCACTGTTGGGCAAAGCGAAACGTTTACCCTTGGTGCCGGCAGCCAGCAAGAATGAGCCCATAGAAGCAGCCATGCCCATGCAGATGGTAGAAACATCGCACTTAATATACTGCATCGTATCATAAATTGCCAGGCCAGCTGTTACAACTCCGCCGGGACTGTTGATGTAAAGGCTAATATCCTTTGAGGGGTCTTGGCCTTCCAAATACAGAAGCTGTGCAACAATAAGGCTTGCCGAAGTGTTGTTAACCTCTTCGTTTAACATAATAATTCTATCATTTAACAAGCGGGAAAAAATGTCGTACGAGCGCTCACCGCGATTGGTTTGCTCAATAACATATGGGACTAAACTCATCATAACCACCTTTCTTCACATGCGGGTTTTTATTGTGTTTTCGCCGCCGATTCGCACGGTAATCGGCGGCGGAATAAAATTAGCATCTTTAACGCTTTAAAAGGGAAAGCAATTAGTCTTTCTTCTCTGTGATTTTCGCATTGTCACGAACAACGTTAACAGCCTTCTCTACAGCTAAATCCTGAGCCAAGTCTGCTTCCGGAATAAAGCCCTTTACTTTGTCAACTTCCATGCTGTAGGTTTTGGAAAGCTTCTCAAATTCAGCTTCAATCTCTTCTGCAGTTGCCTTAATGTTTTCAAGCTCTGCAATCTTTTCAAGTGCCAAACGTACCTTAACCTGCTTCTCAGCCTGAGGCTTGAAGTGATCGCGGATGGAGTTCTGATCCATACCGGTATATTTCAGGTAGGTGTTAAAGTCCAGACCCTGAGACTGTAGGCGATATGCAAAATCACGAAGATCGTCGTTGATCTTATTCTGGAACATCGCCTCGGGAATTTCACCCTCCAGCTTTTCAACGAGCTGATCAATCAGTTGAGCCTCAACCTCATCCTGCGCAGCCTTTTCGCGGGAATCAAGCAGATTCTTTTTAATATCCTCTTTATAAGCTTCGAGGGTATCGAATTCGCTTACGTCCTTTGCAAAGTCATCGTCCACTTCGGGAAGCTCTTTTTGCTTAATTTCATGCAGCTTAATTTTAAATACTGCCTCTTTGTTCTGAAGAGTAGATGCCTGGTAATCCTCCGGGAATGTGACAGTAATGTCGAACTCTTCTCCAGTGGTGTGGCCAACTACCTTCTCTTCAAAGCCAGGAATAAACTGGCCGGAGCCCAAGTCAAGAGTATGGTTCTCTGCCTTGCCGCCTTCAAATGCAACACCGTCAACAAAACCTTCAAAATCAATTACAACGGCATCGCCGAGCTGTGCCGGGCGGTCTTCCACAGTAATCATTCTGGAGTTGCGATCCTGAACCTTTTTGATTTCATTATTAATGTCCTCATCGGTTACTTCAACCGCAGTTTTGGATGCTTCGAGTCCCTTATAATCTTTGATTGTAACTTCAGGCCATGTAGTAACAACTGCCTTAAATACCAGACCGTCTTTGCCGATGCTAACTACATCAAAATCGATCTTGTCTTCAACCAGTCTCAATTGAGCCGCATTAACAGCAGCGTCTAAAGCAGCAGGATAAACAGCGTTTACAGCGTCCTCGTAGAAAAACTGCTCTCCATAAAATTTTTCAATAAATTTGCGCGGAGCCTTTCCTTTACGGAAGCCCGGAATCGTAATTTTTTTGCCCTGTTTATGAAAAGCCTGATTCAACGCCTTTTCAAAAGTATCCGCATCAACCTCAACCTCCAGTTGATAACGGTTAGTTTCTACCTGATTGGACGATTTTAAACTCATTTTGTTTTCCTCCTGCTAATTGCAAATTAATCTTAATTTATTATTAAAGAAATTTAGAAGCTATTTTACTGTTTTTGTTAGATAAGTACGTAAGGACATTACCGACTAGCTATTATTACTACGCTTTCAGCCGTCCAAAGCTTCGCTTTGGCATACGGCGTGAGGTTATTATAGTGCAAAATTCGAGATGCTAAAATATTAATATCTAAAACAAACAGAATCATACAGCTGGCACTTCAATGCTCTTTCAGCCGTCCAAAGCTTTGCTTTAGCATACGGCGTGAAGTTATTATAGTGCAAAATTCGAGATGCTAAAATATCAATATCTAAAACAAACAGAATCATACAGCTGGCACTTCAATGCTCTTTCAGCCGTCCAAAGCTTCGCTTTGGCATACGGCGTGAGGTTATTATAGTGCAAAATTCAAGATGCTAAAATATCAATATCTAAAACAAACGGAATCATACAGCTGGCACTTCAATGCTCTTTCAGCCGTCCAAAGCTTTGCTTTGGCATACGGCGTGAGGTTATTATAGCATATCAGGGGCAAATATTCCATATTTTCACGGAAATGTTCATAATTTATTTAACATACAAAAAGCGGCGCAAAATGCAGGTAATCACAGGAAATAAGGTGTAGCTCAATGCCCTGATACTCCCCTGTTACCGCCCTGCGGGATGCCTGCGTACCGTGAATGTGGCCAAAATAGCATTTTGAAATTCCGCGGTCTAATAAAATCTGCAATATCTCTTTACAAACCATTCCGTCATAAACGGGCGGGTAATGCAAAAAAACAATTGGTGTAAGCCCTTGTGCGACAGCGTGGTTAATTGAGGTAATTAACCTGCCTGCCTCCCGATTCACAATTTTAATGTCTTCATCGGTCGCCGCATTATAAAGCCAACCCCGTGTACCACAAATTCCATATTTGCCAACTGCATAAGAATCATTATGGATGATGTGTAGCGAATGAAAGCCCTTTTCGGCTAGATAGGTATCAATTTTATTTCTGGTACTCCACCAGTAATCATGATTGCCCTTTAAAAGCAGCTTTGTGCCCGGCAGAGAATGTAAAAAGGAAAAATCCTTTTCTGTTTCTTCCAGCTTCATTGCCCATGAAATATCGCCGGCAATGACTACTGTATCTTCCGGTTTCACAATGCTGCGCCAGTTTTCCTCCAGCCTCTCAACATAATTGTGCCAGCCCTCAAAAACATCCATCGGCTTATTGGTGCCAAGAGAAAGGTGCAGGTCGGCAATCGCATACAATGCCATGTGCTACCTCGTTTCTATTCTTTAGGCTTTTGGCTCAAGCCCAGCCATTTGTAGAACAACCTGGGGCATTTGCGCAACCTCGCAGCAATTCTGGAAACGTATTGTTTTTTCCTGAAGCTGAGCAATTGGCGCAGGCGCAACCGTGCTGGTAAGAGAAGAAAGCTGCTGAACCTTAGCAAAGTCATCCTCTTCCTGCTTTTGTGCTGGTGCCACTGCCTCGAGCACACTATCTGCAAACTTATAAGGGCTTGCAGTTGAAACAATTACTGTGGGAGTAGACTTGTCCCCAGTGGCCTTTACATACTGCTCATATACATCGGACGCCACAGCAGTGTGAGGGTCACAAAGATAATTCTTACTCAGGAACATTTCGTAGATTGTTTTCTGTGTCTGAGCATCATCACAGCAACCGGAGAAAAACAGGTCTTTCAGTACGGCAGTCAACTCAGAACCAACGGAATAGCGGCCTGTGGTGTTCAGTTCAGTCATCCAACTTGCGACCTGGTCAGAGTTGCAGCCGGTTAAGTCAAACAGCAGGCGCTCCAAGTTGCTGGACACCAAAATATCCATAGATGGAGAGATTGTTGTATAGAATTTACGGTTGCGGTCATAAACACCGGTGCTTAAAAATTCAGTCAGTACATTATTAGAGTTTGAGGCACAAATTAGCTTCCCAATCGGCAAACCCATTTTTTTTGCATAATATGCAGCTAAAATATTACCAAAATTGCCGGTAGGCACTACAATATTCAAGGGTTGACCCATTTCTAACATGCGTTGCTCTGCGGCATCGCAGTACGCAGAAAAATAATAAACTATCTGCGGTAGCAGGCGGCCCCAGTTAATGGAGTTTGCACTGGAGAACAGCATACCGTTGTCTTCCAGCTCTTTACGAATTTCAGGATTGGTAAAGATGCGTTTTACGCCAGTTTGTGCATCATCAAAATTACCCTCGATTGCGCAGACAGCAACGTTTTCACCTTCCTGTGTATTCATTTGGCGCTGCTGCATTGCACTAACGCCCTTATCTGGATAAAACACCAGAATTTTGGTGTCGGGAACATCACGGAAGCCTTCCAAAGCCGCCTTCCCTGTATCGCCAGAGGTGGCAACAAGAATAACCGCTGTTTTATCACATTTTGTCTTTTTTAAAGAACGCGTGAGCAAATGCGGCAATAGCTGTAAAGCCATATCTTTAAAAGCACAGGTTGGCCCGTGCCATAGCTCTAGAAAAGCCTGGTTGCTGCCTGCAATACGGTGAAGCGGAGCTGCACCACCAGGGAATTTTTGTTCAGAGTACGCACTCTCTACACATTCCTTAATTTCTTCTACTGTAAATTCCGGTAAGAAATCGGCAACGATATGTGCGGCACGCTCTGTGTAGCTTTTTTTGCAAAGCTGCTTTAAATCGTCAGCGGAATAGGACGGAAGGCTCTCTGGAACAAACAGTCCTCCATTTTCCGAAATTCCCTGAACAATCGCCTGTGCGGCGGAAAGTGATTCTGCTTTGTTTCTGGTGCATTTATACTGCAAGGTGATTCCCCCTTTTTGTTCGTTCCTTGCCCTATTTTATAATAAAACGTTCGGTGTGTCAAAGAATATTCAAAAATTGAGATGTGTAAAAAACACATAAGCTATTTTGAGCGCAAAGTCTCTCTTTTCCATACAAAAACGAGGGAGAAATCAAGTGATTTCTCGGAGAATTATGCAAAACGCCCTTGCGCTTCAAATGCGTTTTCAATATATTCCAAAGAAAACGCAGCACCTTCCCCTGCTGTTCGCACTACAGCAACGTCAAACCGAGGTTGCAAATATGTTTCGTTCTGCGATAGAAATTGCAAGGCAGTGGAAATGATTTTTCGTTGTTTAGAGGCAGATACCGCTTCTTGCGGAACACCAACGCAACGCTTTCCGCGGGTTTTTACCTCAACAAATATCAAAAAGCTACCGTTCTGCGCAATAATGTCGATCTCGCCGAAGCGGGAACGATAATTTCGGCACAGAATTCGGCAGCCTCGTTTTTCCAACTCATCTGCAACATATTGCTCACCCAGTTTACCAGAGTGATTATCCAACCAAACCCTCTCCCAGTATCTTTTTCAAGAAGCTTTTGCGGTGAACTGCGCAATAACCATGTTTGAGCAAGAGCTCTCTATGTAGTGCAGTTCCGTAGCCTTTGTGTTTTTTAAATTGATATTCCGGGTAAATTTGGTCAAGCTCCAACATCACACGGTCTCGGCTAACCTTTGCTAAGATAGAAGCTGCGGCAATGCTTGCGCTGAGGGAATCCCCTTTGATAATGAGCGAGGTTTCCACCGGAAGCCGAGGGTCGCGGTTACCGTCTACCAGTGCACAGTCTGACGCAAGAGATAAACCGGAAAAGGCACGGTTCATAGCTAGAAAGGTTGCTTGCAATATATTAATTTCGTCGATTTCCTGTTCCGTTGCAAAGGCGATGGAATACGAGAGAGCTTGCTGCTGAATTTGGTCAAACAACAACTCCCTCTTTTTCTCGCTTAACTTTTTAGAATCGTTAAGCCCATCAATTTCACAATGGTTCGGTAATATAACTGCGGCAGCAAACACCGGCCCTGCTAAAGGCCCCCTGCCTGCTTCATCAATACCACAAACAGCAGTAAATCCTTTTTGCTGTGCTTCATTCTCATAAGAAAACCAGTTCGTCATTTCTGCACCTGCTCCAAAGTAACTCGACCTAGCTTTGCTCCACGGAATTCATCGAGCACCATAATAGCGGCACGCTCCATGTCGACCTCTCCACCAGAGATAAGCATTCCTCGCTTTTTACCAATTAAGCTGAGGATTTCGTACCCCTTCATACCAGTAAAATCCACTTCTTGCAGCTTATAGCGTTCCTTGAGTGGTGCGGGGTAAGATACCGTAAGCACCTCTAACAAACGGGCAGCCAGATTTTCAGTGTCGACTACATCGTCCTTTACAGCGCCGGTAAAGGCCAAACGTTCACCTACGAGTGGGTCTTCAAATTTAGGCCAGAGAACACCGGGAGTATCTAAAAGCTCAAAGCCGCCGCCCAGTGTAAACCACTGGTTATTTCGGGTAACACCCGGTCTATCCTCTACATTGGCTTTTCCCCCGCGGGAAAGCTTATTGATAAAGGAAGATTTACCTACGTTCGGCACTCCAACAACCATAACACGAATGGGTCGCCCAACCATTCCCTTTGCTCGCCAAGAAGCAATGCGCTCCGAAAGCTCATCACGCACCAGCGGGAAAAAGGCTTTTAAGTTTTTGCCGGAACGGCTGTCTAATGCAACTGCTGAAATTCCCTTCGACTGGTAGAAGCGGATCCAGCGCTCGGTCTGCGCGGGATCCGCTAAATCGGATTTATTCATTAAAATAACCCGCGGCTTGTTTTGAATCAAGCTGTCCAACACAGGGTTCCTGCTGCTAACTGGAACGCGGGCATCAATCATCTCCGCTGCAATATCTACCAGCTTAAGGCTTTTTTCAATTTGTCGTTTTGTTCGGGTCATGTGACCCGGATACCAATGAACTGATTGTGGCTCGCTCATGATCCAATCCTTCCAAACCGGGGCACCGGAAACAGAATCATTTCCGCTTTCCCCAAAATATAACGTTCATCTACCATGCCAACTGCTTCAAAACGGCTGTCTTCTGAAACCTCTCGGTTATCACCAAGAACAAAAATATGGCCTGCCGGAACAGTTTGCGGAAATTGAAGCAAAGATTCCGAGGTCATGGGCTCATGAGTAATCCCGCTTTCAATATACGAAGACTCGTCAATCTCTTTACCGTCAACAATTACATTGCCCGAAATATAGTCAATATCAACCGTTTGTCCCGGTAACGCAATCACACGCTTTACAATTGGCTTTGTTAAACCGATGGTTCGTTTTAACACCACCACATCGCCTTGTTTGGGCTGATAAAAATAGCTGGAAACCACAATTCGGTCTCCGCTAAAAAGATTCGGCAGCATAGAGGTTCCATCCACCGTAACTACTCGAAACAGAAAAGTGAACAGAATCACCACAGCGACCAGAGCCATCACCAGAGAATCTACCCACTCAAAGCAACTTACCGTAAAGGCACTGGGGTGAGGAGACGGATCATTCGGGTTCAGGTTACCTTGTTGCAGCTCTGATTGCTCAAGGACGTTGTTATCTTCTTCTTGCAACGCACGAACGCCTCCTTTTGATGAATAGCAAAAAAGGGACAATCAATGTCCCTTTTTCACCATGGAAAGCAATGCAAAGTTTTCTTCGCACGCTTTTCAAAGACCAAATATAATGGGAGCCATTTTCGCTATTAGCGAATCTGCTCTTTAACCTTTGCAGCCTTACCAACTCTATCGCGTAGGTAGTACAGCTTCGCACGGCGTACACGACCCTTACGAACAATGGTAACATCCTTCACGTTGGGGGAATGGATCGGGAAAACTCTCTCCACACCTACACCATAGGATACGCGTCTAACAGTAAAGGTTTCAGCAATACCGCTGCCTTTACGGGCAATTACAGTACCTTCAAACAGCTGAATTCTCTCTCTTTCACCTTCACGAATATTAACGCTGACCTTAACGGTATCGCCGATACCAAACTTCGGCAGTTCTGCTTTTGCAGATTCTTGAGAAATTAATTTTAAAGCATCCATTCTTTTTCCTCCTAATATATCAGACATTCATGCTATGCAGAGGACTGTCCGCTTCAATGTCACGGTTTCCCGGGCATTGAACCCCGCCGGAAAGGCCAACGGTATCCAAATGCCCATATATCATACCATATCCAACTAAAAACTGCAATAATATTTTTAAATATTCTAAATTAAAAGAAAGTAACTTTCATTCATCCTAAAACGGAGCTATTCTTCCCTATTTTTCATCTTTCGTAATCAAAATAAAACGAAAGTTTACTTATGGTATTTACCGTTATTATTGATTTGAAAAGCGCGGTAAATTTGTTCACAAAGCATCACTCTGGCCAATTGGTGCGGAAAGGTCATTGGGGACATGGAGAGGCGAAGAGCACTTTTTTCTTTCACTTCATCCGAAAGCCCACACGAGCTACCAATGATAAACGTAAACGCACTGGTTCCTGTTACGGCACGCCGTTCCAGTTCAGCTGCAAGCTGTGGCGATGAAAGAAGCTTGCCCTCAATGCACAAAGAGATAATTGCACCCTGCGCCAGAGAAAGTAAGTGCTCCCCTTCTTTTTTTAATGCCGCCTGAATCAACGCGTCAGATGGAGAATCGGGCAAACGTTCCTCCGCAATTTCTGTAATTGTAAAATGGCAAAACGCACCCAACCGTTTTGCGTATTCTTCACATGCGGACTGTAAATATTTTTCTTTCAGTTTGCCCACACACAATAATTGAATGGTTACCATATATTCTCCTGAAAATAAAAGACTAGAACAAGATGACTTTCCCGGTATGATTTTCTCTAGATGCAACCATCAATTCAAAATCGACTTGTTCCTCTAAGCCAGCCATTTTTAACGCGCACAAAGCGCTTTGGTATGCAATGTCTGGCGTATTGTTCTCTGCACTCAAATGAGCCAGCACAAAGCGCGTGGTTCCCATGCCTGCTAAATGAGGAAGTATTTGAGAGCAAACCTCATTTGAGAGATGTCCTACATCAGAGAGAATACGGCGCTTTAAATAATAAGGATAGGGGCCGTTTTGCAGCATTCTCACATCGTGGTTTGATTCCAGTACTACCAGATTACTGGTTTCTAACTCCTGACATACTTCGTCGGATATGTACCCTAAATCGGTTGCAAGGGTAAACGTTCTGTCGTCAGCGGTTTGAATACGGTACCCGGTTCCTTCGGCACAGTCGTGTGAAATTGGGAAAGGGCGAATCAGCATTTCAGCGCATTCCATTCCCCTCTCTTCCACAACACAGCAAGTCATCTTTGCCGTTATTTCTCCCGAATCCTCCAAAGCTTGAAGTGTTCCGGCGGATGCGTAAACCGGTATTTGATTTTTTTCGGTAAACACACGAAGCCCTTTTACATGGTCAATATGCTCATGAGTTATAAAAATGCCTTTAATTGCGGAAGTGGAGATTTCACAGCTTTCCAGCATTTTCGTAATTTGCCGAGCACTTCGGCCAATGTCAATTAACACACCAGCGTCGCGGCTTCCTACATAAAAACTATTTCCGCTGCTACCACTGAACAGCGGGCAAAACCTTGCCATAGCATGCTCCTTTAATGAACAGTAAAATGGTTCAGGCCGGCCAAACAAACCGGAGCCTGAACCTTTCGTGTTTATTACATTGATTAAACGGCCTGCGCCACGGAAGGATCCGGAACATGAACACGCTTAATGTCTGCACCAAGGGCTAAAAGCTTCTCTTCCACATCTTCATACCCTCGTTCAATATGCTGAATATCTTCAATTTGGCTTACGCCATGTGCACACAAGGCGGCAATTAGCATAGCTGCGCCGGCACGCAAATCCGTAGCTCTTACTGGCGCCGCATTCAGGTTCTCAACACCTTCAATCACAGCCAGCTTACCATCAACAGAAATTTGGGCGCCCATTCGCTTTAGCTCTTCCACATAGCGGAAGCGGTTATCCCAAACACTTTCATTCACAATACTGGTACCGTGCGCAATAGAAAGCACAACGGCGATTTGAGGCTGCATATCAGTCGGGAAGCCCGGGTGGGGCATTGTTTTAATATTGCAGCGGTTCAACGGTTGGTCACGGCTTATGCGAATGGAATCGTCGAATTCCTCCACACATACACCCATTTCCTCCAGTTTGGCGGAAATGGATTCTAAGTGCTTGGGAATTACGTTTTTAATGAGCACGTCGCCGCCGGTCGCAGCAGCGGCAGCCATATAGGTGCCTGCCTCAATTTGATCAGGAATAATAGAGTAGGTTGTCCCTCTAAGATGCTCTACCCCATAAATTTTAATCACATCTGTGCCCGCACCACGCACATCGGCGCCCATGGAGTTTAAAAAGTTAGCCAAATCAACAATATGAGGCTCTTTGGCAGCGTTTTCAATTACAGTCGTACCTTTGGCCCGTACGGCCGCCAGCATAATATTCACCGTCGCACCGACCGAAACTACGTCCATGTAAATGTTGTTGCCAACAAGCTCTTTCGCAGTTACGTCAACCATTCCGCCCTCAAGTGTATAGGTCGCACCTAAAGCCGCAAACCCTTTTAAATGTTGATCAATAGGCCGAACACCAAAATCACACCCACCAGGCATACTAACAACGGCATGGCGAAAACGGCCAAGCAAAGCGCCTAACAGGTAATAAGAACCACGAATATGCCTTGCAAGCTCATAGGAAGCAACGCAGGAATGAATGGACCTCGGGTCAATCTCAATTGTTGAGGAATTAATCTTTCGTATTTTAGCACCCATGTCGTATAAAATACGGGTGATTGCAGTCACATCTGTTATATTTGGAACATTTTCAATTCTACAAACATCATCCGCCATAATGGCAGCTGGAATAATTGCGATAGCAGCATTTTTAGCGCCACTTATAGTTACTTCACCAGTCAGCCGATTGCCACCGGTAATTACATATTTATCCAACGCGGCACGCTCCAATCATTATAATAACAAATAGTATTGTCATGAAACTTTAAGGATAATTAAAATATTGTAATAACAAAAAATGTTTTTTAAAAGTCATCAATAAATGGATTATATTGCCAAATAAAAAACGGAGAAAATTAAAAAAACTCGCCTTAAAAAGATTCTTGCATAGCTATTTTGTACTTCTAAGATGATAATACACCAAGGAAAAAAAGTCAATAAAATCGCTAAATTAATCGATTACAAGCATGTAATAAAAAAGGCATTTCGTTTACATGCGAAATGCCTTTTTTTTACATTAGCGGCTCACATACAGCATAGGATTCACTTTTTGTCCATTTTTGATAACCTCAAAATGCAAATGTGCTCCGGTAGAATCTCCTGTGCTGCCAATTAAAGCAATCGGTTGACCCTTAGAAACTCTTTGCCCTGAAGATACCAAAATTTTGCTGGTATGGCCATATAGAGTTGATACTCCGTTGCCGTGGTTAATTTGCAGGTGATACCCATACCCACTGGAACTAAACTTCACATAGGTGACTACGCCGCCATCTGCCGCTACAATTGTTTTACCGTAAGAATTACCACCAGAAATATCAATACCAGTGTGCATTCTGCCCCAACGGTAAGCAAAGTAGCTGGTAATATTACGAATAGAAGGTACCGGCCACATAAGCGACCCGCTGCTTTCACCAGAACCACTATACTGCGGCCTTTTCTTTGTGCCTGTAACAATCTTCTTATCAATCGCCTCAGTTACCACACGCCTGCTGAGAGTGGAGCGACTGGTTTCAATTCCGTTAATATAGGTAACCTCTTCGGTTACTTCCTGCACGCCTTCTTGCCCCTGCGTTACAATCTTAGAATAATCTGTGTATTGGCTATCGTCCTTCTCTGTAACGGTTTTATACGGCAAAGAGGTTGTCCTGCTTAATTTTTTAATCACTTTTACATGCAGCAATGATTGCGGAGTTTGAACATTGAGCTTCATCCCGATTTTCAAACTATCGCCAACCTGGTTATTGTTTAAGCGATTGAGTTCCGATAAGGTTAAATTATACTGCCTTGCAATAGAAGTTGCAGTATCCCCTTGTTTTACGGTATAAACAGCTGCTGTTTGCTGGGAACCGGTAAGTTTATGCGACATATTTTCAGCCGTGATAATACTGGCGGTTGGGAAAAGACCATTAATCGTCTCAACGTCTTCCGCAAAAGAGACCTTTGCAGCTTGGTCGCCCGATTTTGCAGTGTTAAGGATATTTTGCAGAAGATACGTCATATCTGCACTGCTCTTTACAGCCCCTATCAATTCGCCATCCACATATAAGCCACTGCCTTCTTCAATAATTCCATTGGAATGCTGAATTAAGCGATCGCACAGTGTACTGGCTGCGTAAAAGCCGCCGCTGTCCATCGCAGTTAAAATAAATGTGGGGGTAATTTTTAAATTAGCAGTAGAAACGGCATTGTATACCATACGCTGGTTTACCATTTCCGTTGCTTTTTCAAATACAGACTCGTCCTTAATTGTTGCAATCTGTTTGCCTTCGTAGCTGAGCACCAAACCGTAATCTTGATGGTTATAATAGTTAATGGTACCCAAAAGTAAAAAAACAGAGCAAACCGGTGCGGCAATATTCAGTACAGACATCACAAATTTTTTGCGTATTACAAAGTGAAGACCTGCGTGCTGTAGCCGCCCGATTGCACCCTGTAACGTTAAATCTTTCGAAAGCTCTTTTAAATGCTCTCCATCTTTTCGAAAATTATCCTGAAACAGGTGTATTTCTTTTTTTAATCGATTCAGTTGTTTGCCGATTGTTTTTGCATAAATAATCCCTGCTAATTCTACGGCAGGTGTAACAAAGCGGACAAACCTTCTGCGCAGTCTTTTTAAAATCCGGACAGACTGAATCCCGGTGATATATAACATACGGCAGCCAGCGGCGCCGTACCCCTGTATCGAATCTCGATGAAGGGATAGTTGTTGCATTCCGTCAGTCCTTCCTTTCGCACAAGGAAATTGGTTACAATTTTGTAATGAACTTATACTATGATAATATAAATTTTGAAAATATGCAACCTTTTGGAAGGAATTTACAATTTGGTAAAGTTTTCTGACTACTTGGAACGAATCTTAGCCCATTAAACTGGATAAGCCAACTTTTGTTCCGTCCAATTTTTAATCACAGGCAAAAAGGCTGCAACTTCCTCTTTTGCCTCCTTCAAGTCATGCTCCAAATAATTACCACACTCAATGGAGGTGCAGCCGGGCACATCGCCTGTAAAATCAGCGATTTTTTGGAATATCTCCTGTATAAGAGCAATGGCATCCGATTGCTTCATATCTCTTACTAAGAAATAAAAGCCGGTACGGCAGCCCATGGGTCCAAAATATATAATCTGGTCGCGAAAGGAGGAATTACGAACCATGGTAGCAAACAAATGCTCGATTGTGTGCATGGCCGGGTTTGATAAAAACGGCGGTACATTTGGTTTGCGAAAGCGAATATCGTACGTGGTAATATCTCCATCTACCCTAGAAAGATAAATTCCGGGTGTTAAAATATCGTGATTAATTTGAAAGCTTGCGATTTTATCCATATGAAATCCCTCGAATCAAAAGATTTTTTATAATAGTGCTGTCTGTTGGGGTTTACTTATTTTACTATTTTACCGTTTTCCCATACCCTTTGCAAGTATCCTTTATTTAAAGCGGTAATGCGGTCGGTCTTCTCCAAAGAACCAATAACGAATCCAGTCATCCAGTATGATTCCCACGGAAGAAAGCAGGAACCATACAATACTGCTTTTTAGGCTAATTTGACCCCAAAGCTGAAAATGAAGCTTTGAGTAATCCCAAACCTGCCAACCCAACCACAGGTTGACGATACAGCCAGTGAAGAACTCTAAAACCGTAATGATAATTGCTGAGATTAGCATTTGCAGCGGAAGTGGCATCTCCCAAGGAACAACTTCATTGATTAGTCCACACAATACAAAGCAAAGGCCACCAAGTAAAAACATACTCCAATGCGAATAACCTCTCCAGAACACCTCGAGCCAAAAATAGATTAGTCCGCCAACCAAAAAAAGCAAGAACCCTTTTCCCCATCCCTTCATTCATATCCCTCCTATTGCAGATATATTCCGTACGGCAACACAATATGAAAGGTGAGGATTATGAATAACCTGGCAAAAATGCGGAAATCTACCTAAAAGAAGAGACCTTACTAAATATGGTCTTTCAGAATGATTCATGGAGGACAAAAGATGTTTCAGTCAAACAACCCCGAGGTTAACAGCTACTTTGCTTCACTTCCTCATTTTATTCAGGAAGCCATCACACAGTCCAGCGTGGAGATTCAATCGTTAGAGGATTTGAAAAAGATTGCATGCAATTTGCAAGCAAAAGCAGACCAAACAAATTCCTAATACTGCGTCTCAAAGAAGAATATAGAAAGAACCCGGCAGAAAAATCTGCCGGGTTCTTTCTATATTCTAAATTATAATACCTTCGATAAAAAGTCTTGCAAACGTGGGTGCTTGGGGTTCGCAAAGAACTCCTGTGGAGTTGCTTCCTCCAAAACTTGCCCTTGGTCCATAAACAAGATGCGTGTAGCCACTTCTCTGGCAAAGCCCATTTCATGTGTGACAACAATCATCGTCATCCCCTCTTCGGCAAGCTGCTTCATAACCTGCAAAACTTCACCGACCATTTCGGGGTCTAGCGCTGAGGTTGGTTCATCAAACAGCATCACCTTCGGCGACATTGCCAGCGAACGTACAATCGCAATACGCTGCTTTTGTCCGCCGGATAGCTGAGCCGGGTACGCATTTGCTTTATCCGCAAGGCCAACTCTTTCTAGAAGCTGTATGGCAATCTCGTTTGCCTCATCCTGCGATTTCAGCTTCAACGAAACCGGCGCAAGCGTAATATTTTGCAATATGGTTAGATGCGGGAATAAATTAAAGTGCTGAAACACCATTCCCATCTTCTGGCGCAAAAGATTAATGTTGCACTTCGGGTTCGTAATTTCTTCCTCTTCAAACCAAATTTCACCGGAGGTAGGCTTTTCTAATAGGTTTAGGCAACGTAAAAAGGTGCTTTTTCCCGAACCGGAAGGGCCAACGATAACAACCTTTTCACCCTTTTCAATGGTTTGTGTTATTCCCTTTAGAACCGGCAAATCACCGCGAGAGGTGTGAAACGTTTTTTCTAAGTTTTTAACGGATATCACTTGCACTCAGCCTCCTTTCCAACAGTGTAAGGAATCTGGTCAATATCATAACTATCACCAGGTAAACACCTGCAACAGTTAATAACGGCATGTACGCGTCGTAGGTAATACTACGAATCACGTCGCCCCCTTTGGTTAAATCCTGCACACCAATGTAACCGGCGACGGAGGTTTCTTTCAGCAAAGAAATAAACTCATTAAAAATAGCAGGAGCCACATTTTTTAATGCTTGCGGGAAGACAATTTTAATCATGGTGGTTCGTTGATTTAGTCCGAGGGAACGCCCGGCCTCAATTTGCCCCTTGTCAACCGATTGTATACCGCTGCGTATAACCTCTGCCACATACGCACCGGAATTGATACCGAATGCAATTACAGCCGCCACCAATTTATCCGCAGATTGATAAATAATATAATAGGTAATTAAAAGCTGAACCACAACTGGTGTTCCGCGAATCACCGTTAGGTAAACGCTGCAGATTGCATTTAAAATGCGAAACTTTTTCTTATCATTGTTATGTGATACACGTATGAGTGCAACCAAGGTACCCAAAACAATACCAATCATTACTGCAAAAAGAGTAATAAGGAGGGTGTTCCCCAAACCGGTTACAATGTATTTATAACGGTTTTTCTCAATAAAGGCATCGTAAAATTGCTGACCCACAGACAAGTACAAATTCTGGAGTGTCTGAACAATATTTAGTCCAGATAAAAAGGGTGGATTTAGGATGAAATCTCCCATAGCTACCTCCTTAAAAAGTAGGAAAAGGCAAAGTTGGGCAGCGGGGAAACCCGCTACCCAGCTTAATAAAACAGATATTTCTCTGTATTATTCTTTTGCCAGATATTTATCAAAAATCTTCTGCAGCTCGCCGCTGTCTTTCATTTCTTTCAGAGTGGTGTTAATTAAATCAACCATCTCTTTATTTCCCTTTTTCACGGCAATCGCATACTGCTCCTGTGTGAGCATATCGTCGAGCTTCGCAATTTTATCTGCATTTTTCGAAACATATTTTTGTGCTGGAAAATCGTCGATAACAACTGCGTCAATTCTGCCGGCAATCAAATCCGAAACAGCATCCATTCCCTTGTTGTAACGCTCAACAGAAGCAACCTTAATTTCACTGGAACCGTCTTCATTGGTGCAGTATTTGTCACCAGTGGTGCCGGTTTGAACGCCAACCTTTTTGCCATCGAGGTCTTTGGGCTGTTTAATCTCTCCACCCTTTTTCACGATGACGGCCTGACTCGCATCGAAATAGTTATCAGAGAAATCAACATTCTTTCTTCTGGTATCATCTGCTGTCATACCGGCGGCAACAAAATCTGCTTTGCCGGAGGTGATTTCAGGAATCAAAGAATCAAACGCAACATCGTTTACATTGAGTTTAACGCCAAGCTTATCGGCAATCTTCTTAGAAATTTCAATATCAATACCAACAATGCTATCGCCATCCTTATACTCGAAGGGCTCAAACTCTGCATTGGTAGACATTGTGATAAAGCCATTCTTCTTAATCGCGTCTAAAGAATCTGCACTGCCGTTCGCTGTGCTCGAGTTACCGCCGTTGCCACCGCCGCCGCATGCGGACATTGAAAGCATTGATGCGGCTGCAAGACAGACCGCTAAAAACTTAACTGATTTTTTCATGGTTCCATCCCTCTTTTATTTCATTTAATAAAGTTTACAATGAATTATTATGAATGTATTATATCGCATAATTATACATAAATCAAGTGTAGAAATGGATAAACAATATTTTTGTCATTTATAGATAACGTATAATTTAATTCATAAATCATTTTTTATGCAATAGACACATCCAGCTCTTTCAGCAGCAGAACAAAATCCTCTGGAACAGGGGCTTGCAGTAGGACTGTTTTACCGGTGACCGGGTGTATAAATAAAGCTGACTGACAATGGAGTGCTTGTCTCTTTATTTTATCTAAGTGCCCTCCATATAAATCATCCCCCGCAAGAGGATGAAAAATACTGGACAAATGAACCCGAATTTGATGAGTTCGGCCGGTTTCTATACGAATTTTCAAAAAAGTGAACTCATTATTTCCTTCCATGCTCTCCCAATGCGTTACCGCAGTTTCACCATTTGAAGAAACCGCCCGCTTTATTTTACTGCCGGGTGCAAGTGTAATTAGTGTGCTCACCGTACCGCACCCTTGTAGAGCACCCTCGCACACAGCGATGTATTCTTTTTGTATATTATGGGACAAAGCTGCCGCAATATAGGAATTTTTTGCAATAATCACTACTCCAGATGTATTTTTATCCAGTCTATATACAGGGCGAAATCGCAAAATCTCACCTTTTTTACTCCAATGAAAGGCAACGGCATTGGAAAGTGTGCCGAAGTCTGACCCCGGTACTGGATACATTGCCATTCCGGCAGGCTTATTTACCGCCAACAGATAATCGTCTTCATATAGAATTGAGATAGGGACTTCTTGTGCAATTGGAGTTTCTTCATCTTCCGGCAAATGCAGAGTTACTTTATCCCCAGAGTGCAATATCGTAATTGCCGTAGCGTGTTCTTCGTTGACACAAAGCCCATTCTCTACGCGCTTTAGCTTTACCAAAAGGCGTGCGGAAACACAGCATTTCCCACGCAAAAAGCCTTTTAGTCGGCAACCATCGTATTCTGCTGGAACGATAAAGGTTAGTGTATGCACTCTTTTTCTCCCCTTATACAAAAAGCGGCAGCCGAAGCCGCCGCTCTCTAAAATTAGTCCTGTTATTCTTTCACTTCTACTGTCCAATCAAAGGTATCTGGCAGCTTGCCCCACTGAATACCGGTCATGGTATCGTACAAACGCTGAGACAGCGGTCCAATTTCTCCGCCGTTGAACTGCATAATCATATCTCCCCATTTCAGGTGACCAATGGGAGAAATTACTGCTGCCGTACCAGTACCAAACGCTTCTTTCAGCTTACCTTGCTTCGAAGCCTCTGCAACTTCCTCAATCGAGAGGCGGCGTTCCGTAACATTCATCCCCCATGATTTTAAAATCTCAATGGCAGACATACGGGTAACACCAGACAAAATAGAGCCTTGCAGAGCAGGGGTAACGACTTCATCCCCAATCTGGAAGAAGACGTTCATCGTACCAACCTCTTCTATGTATTTACGCTCTACACCGTCAAGCCACAGAACCTGTGTGTAGTTTTGCTTTTCTGCTTCATCCTGTGCTTTTAAAGAAGCCGCATAGTTACCGGCTGTTTTGGCAAAGCCCATGCCGCCCTTTACTGCGCGCACATAACCGTCTTCCACATAAATTTTTACGGGATTTAAGCCTTCGGGATAATACGCCCCAACTGGCGAACAAATTACCATAAACATGAGGTGGTGTGCCGGGTGAACACCAACAACCGGGTCAACACCAATGATAAACGGGCGAATGTATAAAGAAGTGCCGGGTGCAGTGGGTACCCAGTCACGATCTACTGAAACCAGTTTTTTAATTGCTTCAACCGCAAATTCTTCATCAATGGCCGGAATGCACAGACGGTCATTCGAAACATTCAAACGCGCCATGTTTTTGTCTGGCCGAAACAGTAAAATGCGGTCGTCATCGCTGCGGTAAGCCTTCATTCCCTCAAAAACGGATTGCCCATAATGCAGGCACATGGCAGAAGGCTCCAAACTCAGGGGAGCATATGGTACAATTCTGGGATCGTGCCAACCCTGACCAAGAGTATAGTCCATAATAAACATATGGTCCGTAAAAATTCGGCCGAATCCCAATTTGGTTTCATCCGCAGGCTTGGCCTTTGGGTTTTGAGTTTGTTCCACTCTGATTTGCATAATTAGCCCTCCTGATTTTTATCACTTTAACACATTGTAGCATCATTTTTTTGTAAATTCAAGGCAATAAGCGGGTACAAGCAAACAGAAAAATACACAAAATATCAGATATGACTACGCAAGCCTTTGGGATATCGATTTTTCAGCCTGCCGGAGGAGCACTTTCCAAAGCCAGCTACAACGCCATCAACCGCCACCCCCGTATACCCTTTCCGTGCAGAATCCACCTCAAGCTCTTCCCCATGTAGGTATGCCCGTATTTCAGCAGAATGGGACGAAAAATCGACGATTTGGCGAAGCTCCTGCGGTAAAGAAGCTAAAAATAAAGCATGTGCCGGCTCTATTCTGCCCTTTAATATTTCACCCAGCATCACGCCCGCACGAATTACACCAAGACCAGACAACGCTGGAGTAAGCTGTGGAGCAATTAAAATAGAGCTGCCACTTTGAATGAAGAAGCCTTTAATCGGAACCTGAAAGATTTGGTCATAGAGAGCTTTTACATCATGCTCCGCCGCAAATTTTGTAAAAGGATAGTCGGTAACATAGCATACGGTGGGAGATATTTTTCTCATTTTCGCAACAAAATGCCCATCTCCCCCATCCATTGGGAAAATACGCCTAGCCTGCGGCATTTCAATACCGGGCCTGCCAAATGAAACGCCGGAATCTTCGAGAACAAAATTTGGATGACGCTCCAAAAAAGCCTTGACCGTATCTTCATTTTCCTCCGAGGAAAAGGTACAAGTAGAGTATACAAGGATACCATTCTCTTTTAAGGCATGAGCGGCACTGTCTAAGATGAGACCTTGGCGAACCGCACAGGTTTTTACATGCTCTTCGCTCCAGTCCTGCACGGCCTGCGCGTCGCGACGGAACATGCCTTCACCGGAACAAGGAGCATCTACCAAGATACGGTCAAAATACCCTGCTAATTTTTCACACAGTGTTTCGGGGTGGCAGGAGGAAATAACAGCATTCGAAACACCCATGCGTTCCATATTGGAAAGAAGCACCGTCGCGCGGGAACGAACGACCTCGTTTGACCAAAGGAGCCCTTTTCCATTCAGCAAAGCCGCAATCTGTGTGGATTTCCCTCCAGGGGCGGCGCACAAATCCAATATCTTTTCTCCGGGTTGCGGATTTAGGATAGTGACAGCCGAAGCCGCTGAAGGCTCTTGGGAATAGAACGCTCCCGCATGGTGAAGTGGAATACCACCGGGCTTTCCTGCTGCTTCTGGTATTTGGTACGAATAGGGAGAAAACGGACTTAATTCAATATTAAAATCGAGTCCATTTTTTAATTTTTTTTCATCACATTTTACAGGATTTAGCCGGATGCCACGTATGGATGGTTGTTCCATACATTCTAAGAAATCTGTGTATTCTGCACCGAGCATCGCCTGCATGCGGTTTAAAAATGCGGAAGGGTATTCGTTCATAAAACAGGTCAGCTCCCAAAGATTGTTTGTATATTTTAATTGGAATGGAAAACAATAATCGCGAAGGGGGTGAAACAATTGGATAAGAATTATGAGAAAAAGATGGATAAGGTTCAGAATTCCAGCAGCAACTGCAATTCTCAGAACAGCACCAATAAGACAAGCAATTCTACTCAGAACAAGACCAGCAACAGCACACAGCAGAAGAAGGACTCTTCTTCCTACAGTAACTCTCATAAAAGCGATAGCTACAGCAATGTAGAGAACAACAATAACTACCGCTAAAATACAGTAAACATTTTAGAGCAGACTGTTTTGACGAATGGCAAAACAGTCTGCTCTTCTTTTTATAAGTAAGCACTACTTGAATCGGCTTTCTTATTGTGTACTATTAAAGAGGTACTGCTGTTGTTTTTCGAAACAATAAAATGAACTTTGCCACTCGTGCCATAGAGCAGGCTATAAGATAGCGAAAGACCACCGGCCATGCCAGTAGATTTTGATTGAAACGCTTTATAAAAGGAAAACTACTCATTTTCCTTTTTTTTATTGATAAGATGATCTTTCAGCGTTTTATCCGCTTTTTTAATTTCACGGAAGCCCTGCCCGGTAATCTGCCCGGCTTCCCCAATTATAATAAAGGCTTGGTTGTCCATAGAACGAATCAAGTTCGTTATTTTGCTCACTTCATAACGGCGAACCGCACACAAAAGCACTTCACTGTTGTTGTTGCTGTAAACACCTCTGGATTTTAACGCAGTTACACCACGTCCCATTTCAGAAAGAATTTTAGCAGCGATCTCGTTATTTTTTTCAGACATGATGAAGAGCATTTTTCCGGTACCGGCATCCGCACCGTATAAAATAGTATCAATCAGCCGGGTAGAGACAAAAACCGTTATAAACGCATATAGTGCACTTTCCAAACTGCGGTAAACAAAACCAGAAAGTAAAATCACCATTGCATCTACACCCATCATCAGCTGACCCATTGATAAACTGTGTAGTCTTTTCTCTAACAAACGGGCAATTAAGTCTGTGCCGCCCGTGGTAGCTCCACGCAGCAGCACAAGAGATAAACCTATGCCCTCCAGCACGCCGCCAAAAATAGCAGCTAGCATATGGTCACCTTCGTATACCGGGAGAACGGTAGAAAGCGCATCGATTGTAATGGAACACAGCAGTGTAGCCAGGATCGTCTTGCCGACAATACGGTAGCCAAGCTCCCAAATTGCCCACAAAAAAACCGGAAGGTTTATGACAAACAGCATAGTACCAATTGGCGTACCAACCAGGTAATTGAGCACTGTTGCAAGACCGGTAATTCCACCCGGAGCAATGTGATTTGGCGCGGTAAAACAGTTTACCGAGACCGAAAACAAAACTGCCCCAATTAGAAAATACAGGATATCCACTATTACAATTTGATTACGCTTTTTTACTCCCATTAGAAAGCACCCTCATTCTTCACAAATCAAGGCAAAAAACTGGCGCAAGCGCGCCAGCTCCCCTTTCAGATACAAATAACCAAACAAGGTTTCAAGCGCAGTTGCGGCATGGTAATCGGCAGGGCTAGAATTTTTGGGAACATGTGATACTTTTGCATTCCGTCCCCGGCGAAAAACAGCCTCCTCCTCTTCCGTAAAAAGAGGTGCCAGCTTTTGCGCCGCCTGTGCCTGTGAACTGCAACACACCTGTGCAACCGCACTTTTATGCAGAGTGTTCACCGGGCAGTTTGCACGGCAAACCAATCGTTCCCGCACAAACAACTCAAAAACGCCATCGCCTATAAATGCCAGAGTTAAGGGACTAAGCTGGCGAGGATTGCATTCTGCTTCTAAAAAGCGTTCCACAAAATCGCCCCCTTATTCAACAAAGTCAAATTCCAAGTCGTACATGCTTACTGTATCGCCTTCTTCGGCACCTGCCTCACGCAAAGCATCGATAACGCCAGAGGTAATCAGCACGCGCTGGAAATACTGCAAGGACTCGTAGTCATCAAAATTAACAGAACGCAACAGCTGGAGCAGCCATTCACCTTCCACTACAAATACGCCCTCTTGATTCGTAACCGTGAATTTATCCATTTGCTCTGGGTTCACCTCAGGCAACGGCACGGGGTCAGGCTCATAACGAAGAACCGGAGGCAGCTTCGAGAGCTTTTCTTGAATGCTCTTTAAGAGAGGATCTACACCATGGCGGATTGCAGCCATGATTGGGAAGAACTCATAGCCCTGCTCCTCCACAAAACGACGAAAATCTTCCACTTGCTCATCTGTTGCAAGGTCACATTTGTTCCCTGCCACAAGCATGGGGCGCTCTGAAAGCTCACCGTTGAACTTTTTGAGTTCACGGTTAATAATCTCAAAATCTTCTTTGGGGTCGCGGCCTTCACTACCGGCAATATCTACCACATGTACTAACAGGCGGCAGCGGTCAACATGGCGCAAAAATTGATGCCCAAGCCCGGCACCTTCTCCAGCGCCTTCAATTAGACCGGGTATGTCTGCCATAACAAAGGATTGTCCTTCCCCAAGGAACACAACACCCAAAACGGGGGTTATGGTAGTAAAATGGTAATTTGCAATGTTCGGTTTTGCCTCGCTCACAACAGAAACGAGCGTTGATTTGCCCACATTTGGGAAACCAACCAGACCAACATCTGCCAAAAGCTTTAATTCAAGCTGTACATCAAACGCTTCGCCCGGCTGACCCGGCTTTGCAAAGCGTGGGGTTTGGCGAGTAGGAGTGGCAAAATGGGTATTGCCCCAACCGCCTTTTCCTCCACGAGCAATTACCTGCGGCTCGTCCGAAGATAAATCGGCTAGCAAGCGCCCGGTTTCAATATCGCGTACCAAAGTACCCTGGGGTACACGAATAATTAGGTCGGGTGCACCTCTGCCAAAGCAGCGCTTTCCCATTCCGTTCTGCCCGTTTTCAGCAATGTACTTGCGTTTATAGCGGAAATCTGCCAAAGTAGAAAGATTTTTATCTACCTGAAACACTACATTTCCGCCACGGCCGCCATCGCCGCCGTCCGGCCCGCCGGCCGCAACATATTTTTCTCTGTAAAAGCTTACGGCACCGTCGCCGCCGTCGCCAGCCTTTATTTTAACTTTCGCTATATCTACAAACATATGGTTTCCGGCTCCTTCTACTATTCTCCCATAAACAACAATCTCATTTTTGTTCTTTTGCCTGATAGAACAAGAACAAGCTTTCAGAACAAACATCTACTCTTTGAGGAGAACAGTAAAATAGTAAACTGCTCTCGCTTAGTATAGACATGATCATATCAAAAAATCCCGGGAAAATCCCGGGATTTTGGTTTCAGCTGTAACTGAATTACTGTTCCACAGCGTATACGCTAACCTTTTTACGGTCGCGGCCAAGTCTCTCAAATCTCACAGTACCGTCAATCAAAGCGAAGAGAGAGTCATCGGATCCTCTACCCACGTTGTTGCCGGGATGAATGTGAGTGCCACGCTGTTTGACCAAAATATTGCCGGCCAAAACAAACTGACCATCTGCACGTTTTGCACCAAGGCGTTTAGACTCGGAATCACGGCCGTTCTTTGTGGAACCGCCGCCCTTCTTATGCGCGAAAAGCTGAATATTTATCTTTAACATAGCTTTACACCTCCGTATAATTTATACTGATATTGTCTGGGTATTGCTCCTGCAAGCCCACCAAATGGAGCTTGAGTCCTTGCAGCAAGTTCCGGCACAAAAAAACCGCCTTTTCAGGAACCTGAAGTGACATGCTACCTTCTGAAACCGTTAAGTCAGCCCTAACATTAACTACATCGGTAATTGCATTTGCCACTAAATACGCTGCGGATGAAACCGCTGCGCACAGAATGTCGGATCCTTCCTCCGCTAAGCCGGAATGCCCCGTCATCTGAAATCCCAAAAGCTCGCCGTCCGGCTGCTGCAAAAATAAAACCTGAATCATCATTAAGCGTTAATGGCTTCGATCTGCACCTTGGTGTAGGGCTGACGATGACCCATCTTGCGCTTTACGCTTTTCTTCGGCTTGTAAGTGAAAACGGTAATTTTTCTCTGCTTGCCGTTTTTCAAAACTTTGCCGGTTACAGTAGCACCATCCACAAAGGGAGCGCCCACTTTCAGGCCTTCTTCGCCGCCAAGAGCAACAACTTTAAATTCAACGGTGGCGTCCTGCTCGGCTGTAAGCTTTTCGATATAGATGACATCGCCATACTGTACCTTATACTGCTTGCCGCCGGTCTCAATAACTGCATACATAAATAGAGTATCCTGCCTTTTTTTCAATCTCGCTATCTCAGGCGGATCAAACGATCACTTGAAATGCCCGTAATATGCGGCCTAACAATATTATCATATCTTGTCAATTTTGTCAACAAAATACCACTAGTTCTTTCGCACGGCTAAACGATGCGCAAAATCGGCTAAATAATCCGTTTCACCATCAAATCGAGCCAGTGCGGTTAACGCTTCATCTGTTAGCTCACGCACTGCTTTTTTAGCACCTTCAAGACCCATAAGAGAAACATAGGTGCTTTTGTCGTTTAAATCATCTACACCAACATTCTTACCCAAAAGGGTGCTGTCGCCGGTAACATCTAGAATATCGTCTACAATTTGAAACGCTAGGCCAATCGCCTTTGCATACTCTCTTGCTGCACGTATTTGTTCATTTGTTGCACCACCAATTACACAGCCCATTTCAGCAGCAGCCAAAATAAGTGCACCAGTTTTGCGTTCGTCCATAATACGCAATGTGGAGAGAGGTATTTTCTTTCCCTCGGATGCAAGGTCGATTACCTGCCCCCCTACCATACCAACTGCGCCGGCCGCACGAGCCAGCACTCCCGCCGCGGTAGCCGCTTTTAACGCCCCTGCGGTACGAATAGATTGTGGGGAAAGCATTGTCTCAAACGCTAAGGTAAGAAGGGCATCTCCCGCAAGCAGAGCCGTTGATTCCCCATAAACACGGTGGTTCGTGGGTCTGCCGCGGCGCAGCTCGTCGTCATCCATACAAGGCAGGTCATCATGAATCAAAGAATAGGTGTGAATCATTTCTACCGCACAGGCAAATGGAAGCGCCGCTGTTAAATTCCCGCCGCAAAGGCGGCAAAATTCCAGTGTTAAAATGGGGCGTATGCGTTTTCCGCCGGAAAGCAAGCTGTACTCCATGGAAGAAAACAGCTCTTGCTGCAACTCATCTCCACCCGGTATATAGCGTGATAACGCTTCCTCCAACATCTCAACATACTGCTCCTGACGCTTCATAATCATTCCTCTCGCCTTTCCTCGAACTCAGAAATGTCCTTTATTTTCTGCTCGGCATTCTGCAACTTCTCATAACAGAATGAAGCCAGCTTCGTGCCAGATTCAAACAGTTTTAAGGATTCCTCCAAGGTTGCTTCGCCACTTTCCATTCGCTCTACAATCTGCGAAAGCTCTTGCATTGCTTTTTCAAATGTTATCTCTTTTTTCATGGAGTGATTCCCTCCTGCCCAATTGGTTCTTCCATTACTTCATTTATGGTGCATGTCAATCGCCCATCCTGCACAATAAGGCTGACAGGCTCACCCGGCTGTACCTGTTTTACTGTACGAATACTTTCTCCCTTTTCATCCAGTGCAACGGTATAACCGCGTGCTAATACCCGTAGCGGACTAAACGCATGCAATGCCGCCGTTTGCTCTGCCAATTGCAGGCGTGCAGTATTTACCGACTGCTTCATCTTCCCGTTCATGCGGTCAACCATACGGTCAATTTGCATGCGGTGCATTTCAAGACCAAGGGATTTTTTCATTCGCCATGTGGAACCGGAAACATACGCCGTCAGCTCGCGCACATCTGGAACTGCAAGCTCTGCCGCCGCAGATGGTGTAGGAGCACGAAGATCTGCTACAAAATCGCAAATAGTAAAATCAGTTTCATGGCCAACTGCGGAAATAATGGGAATTTTAGAGTTCACCACTGCTCTAGCTACGATTTCTTCATTGAATGCCCATAGGTCTTCAATGGAACCACCGCCACGGCCAACAATCAAAACATCTGCGCATTGTAGGCGGTTAAAACGCTCCACAGCAGCAGCAATCTGTTCTGCCGCACCAGCGCCTTGCACCAACACTGGGCACAAAACAACCTCCGCCATTGGAAAACGCCGCCCTAAAATCTGCATGATATCTTGAACCGCGGCTCCGGTTGGGGAGGTTACCACTCCAATCGCCTTCGGGTATAAGGGCAACGCCTTTTTTCGGGAGGCATCAAATAATCCCTCAGCCGCAAGCCGTGTTTTGAGCTGTTCATAAGCGAGATTCAGTGCGCCAAGGCCATCCGGCTGCATGTCTTCCACATTCACCTGGTACTGCCCCGTTTGTTCATACACCGTAACACGGCCACGCACAATCACTTTCATACCGTCCTGCGGTAAAAAGCGTAAACGGCGGGCCTGTGTAGAAAACATCACGGCACGCACTACACACTGACTGTCTTTGAGAGAGAAATACATGTGTCCTGATTTATAATGATTTGTAAAATTCGAAATCTCACCGGATAAAAACACGGAGCTCATCATGGAATCCCCATCCAGCAAAGATTTTATATACCGATTAAGCTGAGAAACCGTAAGAACAACAGGGGTGTTCATCTTGCTCCCTCCTTAATAGCGGCAAGAATTGCCGCACCGGCCGCATTATCCGCCGAAAATGCAGGACTTGCAAATGCTGCACCATAGCACTCGGTAAGTGCTTCGCGAATAATACTGTTCGACATAACTCCGCCTGCAAACAAAACGGGAAGATTGCCATGTTCTTTCAGTAAAGAAGCGCACATGGCGTCCAGCGCAGCAAGCAAAGAGAATAAACAATAACGGGCAATTTCTTCTTTTGGCTTACTCTTCTCCAACATGGAGCGGCACTGGTTCTCTATCCCCGAAAGGGAACAATCATGCCCTTTCATAGAGGGGCGTATGTTAAACTTCGCATCACTCTGCAAAGCAAGCCGCTCCAGTTCCGGCCCTGCGGGGAAAGAAAGGCCGAGCATTACGCCTACACGGTCAACTGCCTGTCCCCCTTTTAAATCCAAGGAAGAAGCGAGCAAGCGAGTTTTTACCATATTCTCTTTATCTGGCTCTACCAAAACCGCTTCGGTGGTACCACCGGAAACATGAAATGCTAAAAAGGTTTGTTCGAACCATTCAAATCGATTTGCTGAATACAAAGCTGCCGCAATGTGGTTCTCTTGGTGTGAGCAAGTGTGTATTGGGATGCCAAGAGAATCCGCAAGAACTTTTGCTGTTCCAAGCCCTACGGTAAAGCAGGGCATGTACGAGCCTTCCGCTGTACGAGGTCGACTGGAAACACCAATTGCATGCAGTGTGTTGCGCTGCATAAGCAAAGGCTCCAAAATCTGTGGAAGCTGCTGTACATGATGAAACACCGCATCACTTTGGCGCAGACCAAGCTGACCCTCCTTTACCGGCAAAAGCCGTTTCGAGTGCTCGATGCTGCCATCTGCCTTGTAAAGTGCAGCAGATGTGGTGTAGTTGCTTGTATCAATTCCAAGAAAATTACTGTTCTTCATTTTTTTGTTCTTCTTTAGGTTCCAATTCCTTGGCGATAGAGCCAAGCACTCCGTTAATAAACGGAGCATCGTCCGCTCCACCATACTTTTTAGCTAGATCCACCGCTTCATTGATAGAAACACTAACCGGAATGCTATCTACAAATAAAATTTCGTAAATAGCTACCCGAAGTAAAGCAAAAGAAACCTTGGAGAGACGCGACATTGACCAGCCACGAATGTTCTTTTCAATTTTATCATCAATTAGCACATTGTTTTCTTGCACACCCAATGCAAGCTGTTCCGCAAATTCTGCAACACGAACCTCAGCCGATTCCACTGCGGCGTCAATAATATCGCTTATGGTAACGCGGTTTATCAGCTGCTGAAATACCAGTATGAATGCTTGCTCTCTTTCTTCCCGTCGAGTCATTTTGCCTTTGCTCATCGTTTGTCCTCCAAATAATTTCTATCACTTTTATAAAAGCCTTTTTTCATAGAATTTGTGCTTTCTTCATTTCGGCGGTGAGATATTAATAAAATAACCCTCCAAAATGTATGTGGAGGGTTAGCAAATTCGTTTTTCATTCCATTGTCAAGCTTCCGCAAACACGGCAAAAAGAGAGTCTCTCCCCTTTGCCCCGTTTTATGAAAATGAACCGCGCCACTCTTTACGAGTAGTATTATACCATGAAATTAAGCCCATGCAACTGTTTTTGCCGGAAAACTCGCTTTTATGCCCGTTTTATGAGCTGAAATTACTCTAAAAACAAAACAAAGACCGAATCTATTCGTCAGATTCGGTCCTTGTGAGTTGAATATTCTAATCGCTTACTTTGCCTCAACTATTTTAATTTTATCATAGGCAATACCAGCCTGCCCGCCAATGATATCTTTAATGGCAATTGCTTCATTGGGCAATAAACCATTGGAGCGAACCACTACACTGCATTCCGAGTTTTGCAGGAAAACAACACAGTCTGAGAAGCCTTTTGCTTTAATCAGGCTTTCAATATTGCTCTCCTGCACAATATTCTGTGCGATTACAGCAGCTTTTTCTAGCGATTCCTTTTTCACAGAATCATTGGCAGAGGCATCCTGCAATACCTTTTGCAGCATCTCTACACTTGCATCTCTGGCTTTTTGGCGAGAAAGCTTTGCCTCGGTAAAGTACTCATCCACCTTTGCAGCCGTCTCCACTGATTTGGAGGATGTAGAAGAAGCAGAAGAAGCCGGTGCCTTTGATGTGTTATCTGCCGTACTGCTACTGCCCTTGCCATTTACAAGCTGAGCCGCTCCGAGTTCTGCTTGCGAGGTTAATGTATCCGTAGCAATCAGGGGGCCCTCTCCCTGGAACACCCAATTTAAGTACACAGCCGCTCCCAGCGCAACCACCAGGGATGCAAGCACCAGCTGACGTTTACCAATACCCATAAGAAAATTCCTCCTGTTTCAAGTTTATTTTGCTTTTATCACGCACACCCGCGCAGAAGAAAGATTGAGCGCCGTAGTCACCGCGTCTATAATATCTTTCTGCACCGCCGGCTGATTTCCGCCCTCACATACAACGACTACCCCCTTCACGATCGGCTCGACCTCTGTTACTGCCAGCGCCTGTTGCGAGCCGTCGGCACCCTTCACCAGAATGTACTTGGTCTCACGGCTGTCATTTGCTTGGTTTTTCACCGTAGCGTTTGCCGCTTGATCCTGCGTGTTCTGCGAGGTCTTTTTTTCTTCTGTTGCGTATACATACTGCGTATTGCGCTCCAAAGTAACAAGCACCTTAACAGAACCCGCTCCGTTAATACTGCCGATTAGCTCGGTTAGACTTTTCTCCACCTGCTGTGAATATGCTTGCGCGGTGGTTTTCGTGGGTTCTTCCTGTGCAGGAGCATTGGTCGTCCTTGCATCTCGGTTTTGAAAAACACCCGAAAGAAAAATCATAGCAATGCCTGCAAAGCCCAGTATTAAAATAATCTTGCGCCAAACATCGTTTTCCGCGAGCTTTTGAATCCAGGAACTCTTCTCTACTCTTTCCTCTTTTTCACGAGCCATCGGCTGTCACCTCCGTTGTTAATCCCAATTCCTGCTCAAGCAGCTTTTTCGTTTCCTGTATCCTACTCAAATCCTTCTGGTCAAGGCTGACAAACACTTTAGTAATTGATATGCGGCCGTCCTCGTTTGTATCCATACTCAGAGCAACATTTTTACAAGGAATTCCCTTCTCGGCAAGAGAGGCAATTACAACGGTACGAACTGCTGCCTGTGCGGCATCTAGCGTTTGTTTGTTTACCGTATTCTGGTACTGAACATTTGGTAAAGCACTGTTTTCTTGCGCGAAGGCCTGCACATCTGCCTGCTTTGCAAGCTTACCGATTGGCACTAAAATACTGCAAATAACAAACGCACCAATCACTAAGCGCGTTACCTTCTCCATACTGCCGCTCGGCATTAAGTATTGTAAGATTCCGGCAGCCAGTGCGGCTAATACAATAACGGATGACCATTCCCGTATTCCACTCATGTTACCGAACCTCCCATCGCCAGCATCATAACCGTTGAAATCATGAGTATGACCAAGCAGCAAATGATAATGGAGAGTAAAATTTGGATTACCTTCATAGAGGAGCGAAGAAGTGTGGTAATCTCTTTTAATTCAAAAATATCCCCCGCTGCCGCACAGGCTGTGAGGGTGAGCAACCATATAAGGCACTCAATTGCCGCCGGTAGAAAAATTGCCCCCGTTGCCAATAAACCAAATGCGCCCACTCCCGATTTGAGAAGCTTCACGCAGCTCTGCACACTTCCAATTGCATCGCCGAGTGCGCCACCAACCACCGGAACAAAAGCACTTACCATAAAACGGATGGTTTTTGCACCAGCTCCGTCCGCTGCAGAGGAGACCACCGTTTGCATTGTCAACAAACCCGAAAAAATGGTCATACAAAAGGTAAGTATCCACTTCACCGTTTTACTAAATAAATCGCAAAGCCCCCCTAAGTTCATGGCAGGTGACACTGCCGAAACAACGGAAAAGGCCAAGAAAATATTAAGTAACGGGACCAAAAAAGCAGAGGCAATTACCGAGATAACATTGCCCGCACCGAGCATGAGCAAATTATATGAGCCTGCGGAGATGGGCTGCCCGCCTGCAATCATAATTCCGGTAAGAATTGGAATGCTGGCGAGTAAAAATCCGGCTGCCCCTTTTATGACAAACGCTACGTTTTGTATACAGCTTACAATAGGCTGTATCACCACGGTGCAGATGCAAAGGGTACCAATCATACCAATGACTCCACTCAAAGGCCGATCCCCAAAGCTGAGCTTCATACCATTCATTAGCGCGCAAAGAAGAATCACCGCTAAAACCGATAATAGCGCTCGCATGGGGGCATTGCTTTGCTGGCGAGCCGTTGCGCCAATCTGTTCAAATATTTTCTCAGGTGTTAGGTTTATAATACTCTGCCAATCCGGCGAAGAAATGCCAAGGCTGTCCATCCATTCCCGAGTCTCGGGCGGAAGCTCATCGGGCAAATCAGCTGCACCGCTGTTTTCGTACTGCTGGCGGTACAGCTCTTCTTGTGAGACCGACTGCGCATTAACTGGGATAGTAAAGAAGAACAGAAGTAGAAATAGGCAAAATAGTCGATAGATAATTTTTTTCACACTCTAACCTCCTATCAGCGCGAGCGCCGTAGAAGCTATTTTTTCAAACAAAGGCAGAGCCAAAAGTACTATGCACAGTTTACCTGCCAGTTCTACCTTAGAGGCCAATGCACTTTCTCCTGCATCCCGGCAAGAATCTGCCGCGAATTGAGCTAAAAAACAAATACCAAGTGTTTTGAATAAAATAATTCCATATTCCGAGGGTAATTGTGTAGCAGTGAGCAAGCTGTTAATTTGGCGTATAGCCGGAACAATGTTCGCTAAAATTTGAACCAGAATAATGACGCCCGCCGTGATGCTGACAACCACCGCATATTCTTGATTATACCGGCGCAGCATCACAGCAATGACTGCGGAGACCAAAGCGAGGCCGGCAATTCCTATCACATTCATAGCAGTTATAACCCAAAGATGGACTTGATTGTTTTAAACAGAATGTCAATCTGTTCGATCACCATCATCAAAACCACAATCAGCCCCGCTAAGGTAGTCATCATTGCCTGCTCTTCACGCCCGGAACGAATTAAAAGCTGGTTCAGTACGGCTACTATAATCCCAATCGCCGCGATTTTGAAAATCAAATCCACATCCATTTCTTCATCCTCCGTTTTAACTCAGCAGGAGTGCCGCCGCGATACCGCCAAACAGCCCCAGCATAAAATACAGCTTTGCTTTCTTGTCTTTTTCTTCTCTTGCGTGGGTAAGTGCATTGCTGATAAAGCCAATATACATTTGGCAGTGTGCAAGCTGCCCTTCGGTGTCGCTTGCGCCGAACCCCAGGCCAAAATCCCGTATGTACTCTATGTCTTGCCGGTTCAGCCCGGTGGTTAAAAGGCCGTCGTCCATGCCGTGCTTCCATGCCTGAGGGAAGCTTTCTCCCTTATGGCAGTACTCGGTGCATAGTGCAAGGAACTTCTGGCTTTTGCCGTGCTTCTCAATAATTCGTTCCACCGGCAGCCTGGAATACCGAATCTCTTCTCTGGTAAGGCAAAGAAAGGAGTAGAATGCCTCCAGCTCCCTTACCCTCGCACCCAGCTTACGCGATTCCATATAGCCCGCTAGAATACAGGCTGCCATGACCGATAGAATCCCGATTAATTTGACCAAGAAGCTCACCCACCTTGTAAATTCCTTTGATTTTTCCGGGTCTAGCCGCACAATCGAGCAGAACAACGGTGTGAAATGCCCCGGTTTCCATTAGCCGGCGAATCTGACGGCGGCGCAGCAGCTCACCGGCCTCCGCTGCATGTACGCTTACAATTAATGAAACCCCTGCATTCACTACCTCTTCTACGGCGGCAGTCTCTTTTTCACTCCCAAGCTCATCGCAAAGAATCACTTCGGGGGAAAGCGCCCGTATTGCCTGAAGAATTCCCTGGCTTTTGGGGTAGCCATCCAAAATATCGCAGCAGCAACCAAGGTCGTTTTGTGCATCTCCCCGGTACACGCCCGCCAACTCGCCGCGCTCATCAACCACTGTAATCTTTCGCGGTGGCAATGCACCGCCGCCAGCCAATTGGCGTGCTAAATCACGCAGTATGGTGGTTTTCCCCGTGGAGGGCGCCCCCGCCAGAAGAACGCCCCGCACAATCTCCTCCCCCAACAAAGCCAGAATCTCATCTGCCGCGCCAGAGATTTGCCTGGCTATACGAATATTAAATGAAGAAATATCTCTAAGGCCGGTTACTTGCCCTTCCTCCAGAACAGCCGTACCACAAACTCCTACCCTGTGCCCTCCCTTAATCGTGAGGAACCCGTTGCGAATTTCATTTTGGTGCGTATAAACAGAATAGTTGCAAAGGCAACGAAATGTTTCTTCCATATCTTCCCGGAACACAGGAATCCCATCTTCCGCCTTTCGGCTGATTCCATTCCCCGTAACAAAAAAGCTCTGAACACCGTTAAAAACAGACAGCGGCAGATTCACCCTCATGCGAATTTCTTGCACCGATTCTTGCAGATGCGCCGGCAAAGCGGCTAAAACTGGCCTAAGCCGCTGACAGACAGGCTGTATTGCGGTATCAAATGAATTGATATTTTTTAAATTCATGTTACTTGTCCTCCCTTTGTAACATAAATATGGACAAAGCGTTTCGATTAGAACCTAAAATCATTGCAATAATAGAATCGTTTGCTCTATTTTTATAGAGGCGTTTTAGGCCTCTTTCAGAGAATATATTCAGATTAAAGTGTACAAAGACAAAAGTGATATTGTATATCAGCCTTTAATCATCTATAATATGTATTAAGAATTGAGCAGAGGAGAGATTTATTATTTTGAAAAAAAGAGTTGCAATAACTGCTTTAAGCACCTTGATTCTTGTTGTTTTTTGTGGTTGTTCTGTTATTACTGCATTTTCAACGGCTACTTCCAGTCATCAAGAGTCTTCAAGCTATGAAGAACCGGCGAAACAGGAAGAGGATTCGTATCAGCTTGCCAAAGTGGAAGTTTACTCCGCAAAAGATGACCGATTAATTAAAACCATTGATGATAGCGAGCTACTCTCCAAACTCAGTGAAGAGAACGAAGTAGCGGATGATGCGGATAAATTAATGCAATCCACACCAGAAAACGGCGTTCCTTTATACAATTTTGTAGCATATAAAGTACCAGTTGCGAAAATTACGAATCAAAAAGCAGAGAAAATCTTCACAATTACTATATTTGAAAATAGTAATTTAATACGAACAGAGGTCGCCAGTGAAGCGATAAAATCTTTTCCGATTCCTTCTCAATACCTAACTTTTTATGAGGAAGTATCCAAAGAAAAAATAAACTTTTTCCTTTCTCTGGCAAAAGAACCGTAATCAAAATAGAACAAAGAAAGACCTCCCTATGTTTAATTAGGGAGGTCTTTCTTTGTTCTATTTTTAGAAATATCATTCTTCGGATTCTTTTATCATATTCAAAAAGTCTTCTTCACTTAAAATAGGGATATTTAGTTGTTGTGCTTTCGTAAGCTTACTGCCCGCATCTTCCCCTGTAATCACGTAAGCAGTTTTTTTCGAAACGGAGGATGAAGTTTTGCCACCATAACGCTCTACCAGCTCAGAAGCCTCTTGGCGAGAAAGTGTGGGAAGCGTACCGGTTAAAACAAACGTTTTACCAGCCAGCCGCAAATCCTGCGCAACACTTTGCGCTGTCATATTCACTCCTGCCTCTTGTAGGCGGGAGAGAAGGTGCACCGTACCCTCTAAAGCAAAATAAGCACGCACGCTTTTTGCCATAATCGCGCCAAAGCCTTCAATTGCCGCCAGTTCTTCTTCCGTAGCTGCAGTTAGCTTTTCCATAGTATGAAAGTGACCCGCAAGCAGCTTAGCCGCTTTGAGACCAATGTGAGGAATGCCTAAAGCATAAATCAAGCGATACAAATCATTCTGCCGGGAGCGCTCTACTGCTGCCACAAGATTTTGTGCGGATTTTTCACCCATTCGCTCCAGTTCCTTTACCTGCTCCATCGGCAGAAAATAAAGATCCGCAGGGGATGAAATCAATTGCTTTGCAACAAGCTGCTCCAATACAGCCGGGCCAAGCCCATCCATATCCATTGCGTCACGACTGGTAAAGTGAATTAAATGCCTTAATAGCTGTGCGGGACATTCCGGATTGGTACAGCGGGTAGCCGCCTCGTTATCATCCCGCACGGCAGGGCTGCCGCAAGCGGGACACTCCTGCGGAATATAGTAAGGCTCGCTGTTTTCATCATGAGAAACAACCGATACAACCTCGGGAATGATGTCGCCCGCTTTTCGGAGAATGACCGTATCGCCAATTCGAATATCCTTTTCGGCTATAAAATCTTGATTATGCAGGGTGGCGCGGCTTACCGTAGTTCCGGCGAGAGTGACCGGCTCAAACAAACCCGTAGGGGTTAGAACACCTGTTCTACCAACATTAATTTCAATATCAAGTAGCTTCGTCGGCTTTTCCTCCGGCGGGTATTTAAACGCTTGTGCCCATTTTGGGAACTTAGAGGTACTGCCAAGCCGCTGCCGTTGTGCAAAAGAATTTACCTTTACTACCGCGCCATCAATGGAGTATTCGAGGGTACCGCGCATGTCTCCAATTTCACGGATGGCATTCAGAACCTCTTGCAGAGTACCGCATATACGGTAAAATGGCGTTGAGGGGAGACCAAGCTTTTTCATATATTCTAAGGATTCATCGTGATAAGAAAGCTCTGCGCCTTGCACCTGCTGAACATTAAACAGAAAAATATCGAGCTTTCTTTTCGCAGCGATACGCGGGTCCTTCTGGCGCAGAGAGCCTGCTGCCGCATTGCGGGGATTTTTAAACGGCTTCTCCTGGTTTAGCTCCTGCTGGGCGCAAAGCTCCTCAAAAACACTGTGAGCCATATAAACCTCACCGCGAACTTCCAAGAATTCCGGTGCGTTCTTTAGGCGTTTTGGCACACTGCGAATGGTGCGAATATTTTCAGTCACATCTTCCCCTACCAAACCATCGCCGCGGGTTGAGCCACGCTCATATATGCCATTGCGGTATTCAATTGCAACGGAGAGTCCGTCAAACTTTGGTTCCACAATGTAAACGGGGTCTGGCACTACGGCACGCACACGCCGGTCGAAATCCGCCATTTCTTCCTCTGAGAAGGCATCCTGCAAGCTTTCTAGCGGAACTGTGTGAACTACCGGTGCAAACAGGTTCATTCCCTTTGCTCCTACCTTCTGAGTGGGGGAGTCTGCTGTAATCAGCTCAGGGAACTCTGCCTCCAAATCCTCAAGCTGGCGGTATAGGCGGTCATATTCGTAGTCTTCTATTTCAGGAGCATCTTGCTCATAATATCTTTGATTATGGTATTGAATTTCTTGCCGCAGTTTGGCGGCTTCTTCCTTGGCTTTTATAACATCCATTTTTTATCCTCCCAAATACAACTGCGGTACTTCGCCAACAATAACCGTTTCTGCGACTAGAACGCTGGTGGTTACATCGGTAGCGGTATGAAGACCCGGAATAAAAGAATATATTTCGGTATGTAGCTCCAAATAAATTTGGTGGCGTGTCTGGTTAATCCCTGCGGATTCAAATTTTGTTTTAAAATCTGATTCAACATTTCCCTTTAGCGTTACAACCAGGGGGATATCAGGGCCGCGCCCATGTAATAACCGGCTGCCCAGAAGGGTACCTAACGGAACCGAAGTATTGATTTTACTGGCATGCAGGTTCTTCTGTACCGTGTTGGTGATTTTGGCTTTAATCTCATTGGTTTTTGCCATATTCGTTGTTATTGTTTGCACTTTGCCTTGAGAATCTCTCTGCAAAGAGATTAGGTCCTCATAGGTTATATTATCCGCATTCAGTTCTTCCAATACACTTTCATTCATTGCCGATACCGCAGTTTGCCGGGCAGAGTTAACCGTGAGGGACTCAACCGCAGGTACTAACTGAATATCTAAGTAAACGCCCAAAGCCAATGCTCCTATTAAAAAAAACAGAAGCTTGCCTCCGGCAAAACCATTCCATTTTCTTTCACCGCGGTAAGGCGTATTTGCGGGGCAATATCTATTCCAGCGTTTCATCTTGTTTTCCCCCATTGTGCATTCGTTATATAACCTACATATCGAAACTCTTGCCTACCGATACAAAGCCAATCTTGGCTTATTTCTGAAGAGTTCCTTTATAAAGCAGTTGACTATATAATACACAGGGGATTTTCGAATGGTGAATTATTTCTGCAAAAAGGGCACAAAGAAAGCATAGCCTCTTTGTGCCCCAATTCTTTAATTTAATAATAAGGAACTTTTAATTATTCCTCGTTAGAAGAATTCTCTTCTGTCTCGGAAGCTTGCTCCTCAAGGTAAGCACGAATCGACAGGCTCACACGATGCTTGTCAAAGTCGATATCGGTAATCTTCGCATTTACCTTATCACCAGTCTTGAGCGCATCCTGCGGCTTCTCAATTCTGTGGTCAGCAATCTGAGAAATATGGATGAGACCATCAATACCAGGAATGATTCTAGCAAACGCACCGAAAGTGGTTAGGCCAACAACCTGAACCTCAACTGTGGTGCCCACGGGATAATCGTTTTTCAGAATCTCCCACGGATTGTCCTGTTCCTTCTTGTAGCCAAGAGAAATTTTGCCCTTCTCTTTATCAAGGCCCTTAATATAAACGTTGATGGTATCGCCAACATTTACAACCTCAGAGGGGTGCTTAATGCGGTTCCAAGAAAGCTCAGAAATATGAACCATACCGTCGATGCCGCCCAAATCAACAAACGCACCGTAAGCGGTAAGGGATTTTACAACACCAGTAAACTCCTTGCCCTCTTCTGCAGTCTCCCAGAACTTGTCTGCAAGCTCTTTTCTCGCGTCCTTCAAAACGGAACGAATGGAGCCAACTGCACGGCGGCGCTGGCGGTTTACTTCGATAATGCGGAACTTAACTTCTTTCTTCAGCAATGCTTCCAACGGATCATTGCGGGAGGCAGTAGCCTGAGACGCAGGGATAAATACGCGCACGCCATTGGTTACAGCGATAACACCACCCTTGATAACCTCAGTGACAACACCGGTAAGAACTGTTTCGTTTTCTTCCGCCTCGGAAATGGTCTCCCAGCCCTTAACAGCATCCAAGCGCTTTTTGGAGAGCATGATGGTGCCTTCCTGGTCGTTGGTACGCATGATAAGCAAATCAAGCTCATCACCCATTTTCACCAAATCCTCTGTTTTTGCGTTCGGATCTGCCGAAAGTTCAGACAACGGCACAAAGCCAGCCTGCTTGCGTCCAACATCTACATAGATCTCATTGGGAGCAATACCGACAACAACGCCACGTACCTTCTCATCTGTATTTAAACTTTTTAAAGACTCTTCGAGCATCTCCTCAAAGTTATATTCAGCAGACTCCTGCTCTGTGAGACCCGCGCCTTCAATAATTTCTGTCATGGTATCAAGTACCTCCTTTATTATGCTTGCGGGTGTAGAGGCACCCGCAGTAATACCGATAGAAAAGGCCTTTTTCACGGCCTGCGAAGGAATTTCCTCCGCGGTTTCAATCAAGTAAGTAGTGCAACTCTGCGCACAGACATCCCTAAGCTTGGCCGTATTAGAGCTGTGCCGCCCCCCGATAACCAGCATCAAATCCGATTTTTTAGCAAGATTTGACGCTTCGGACTGCCTTTGAACAGTTGCATTACATATTGTAGCAAAAACGTCTGCATTTGTACATACCTTTTTTAGGATTTGCAAACAATTTCCCCATTCCTCCAAGCTAAAAGTGGTTTGGGCAATCACACAAACATTCTGCTTGGAAAATTCAGGGTGTTTTTCCAGTAATTCTGTTAGTTCTCCTGCATTACGGAACACATAGGGCGGTACAGTGCAGTACCCTATTACACCCTCAATCTCAGGGTGAGAAGCATCACCGGCAATGAGCACGGTCTGCCCGGCTTCACATGCACGGGAAACGATTTTGTGAATCTTGCGAACAAATGGGCAGGTTGCATCCGCGCATGCCAGCTTCCGATTTACAATATCATCCTGAATCGATTGAGCCACTCCGTGAGAACGAATGACAATCGTTCCTCCCGTAGGAACCTCTTCCGGTGAACTTACAATTTGCACTCCACGTGAATCCAGCTCTTGCACCATTTGTGGGTTGTGAATAATTGGGCCAAGCGTATAAACTTTTTCCCCCGCATCCAACAATGAGAAAACCATTTGCACCGCTCGGTCTACTCCAAAGCAAAACCCAGCCGATTTAGCAATTTGGATTGTCATTCCGAGCTCTCCCCTTTCAGGGCTTTGGGAACAAGAGCGGGGTCTCTTAGCTCCATAATTTTATTCATAACCAAGCGACTTGCCTGGCGGTATTCTGTGCCCGAGCCTTTTTCGATTTGGAGCTGTTCGGGTGTAATCAGCGGTCCGCACACAACATCAACACGGTGAAATAGGCGCGGAATAATCCCCTTGTGCCCCGTAATGCAAACCGGAAGAATGGATGCGTTATTTTGAAAAGCCAGCATAACCGCACCGGATTTTGGCTGTAAGAAAGCACCGTCCTTGGAACGCGTACCCTCAATAAACAGGCCTACCACCTGCTCCTGCTGGAGCAGCTCCTGTGCACGGTTCAGAGCAGTAGAATCCCCTTTGCCGCGGTGTACTGCAAAAGCACCCACATTACGAAAAATCATACCTAACAACGGGTTTTTAAACAGCTCCGCTTTTGCCATAAAATTAATTTGCCGTTTCCCTACAACCGCAGTCAACAAAATGGGGTCCTTAAATGTAAGGTGATTACAGCAAACAATCACCCTGCCGGTCTTCGGCATATTCTCTATGTTATAAATGCGATATGGCATGAAAATACGAAAAAAAGCTTGTGCCACAGATTTACAAAAAACATATAATGGAGATCGTTTCACGATACTACTTCCTTTCCTAACCGCTCTGTTCGGTTCTATTGGGAGAGACGCTCGTGTATGACAGCTAGCATGCGGTCGATTGACTGCTCTAGTGTTATTCCGGTTGTATCAACCAATATGGCATCCGGTGCCTGCACCAGTGGAGCGATGGCACGGGTGGTATCCTGCTCATCCCTCTGCTTTACATCTGCTAGCACCGTATTAAAATCGGCATCGCCCTTTTCAAGCAGTTCCTTCCAGCGCCGGCGGGCTCTTTCTTCCAATGAGGCAGTAAGAAAAATCTTCACCTGCGCATTTGGTAACACCACGGTTCCAATGTCACGACCATCCATAACCACGTCATTCTGCTTTGCAAGGTTTCTCTGTAATGAGAGTAAGAACTCCCGAACCTGTGGAATAGCTGAAACCTTGGAGGAAGCCGCCGCAACCTCTGGAGTACGAATGGAATTCGACACATTTTCAGTGTCAAGAAGAACCTGCTGTTCACCCTCCACATATTGCAGAGAAACCTGCACGGAGTCCAGCCTCGAAATCACTTCTTCAGGAACCGCTGGGTTTGTCCCCTCCCGTAACATATGAAGTGCAATGGCGCGGTAAAGCGCGCCAGTATCTACATATAAATACCCCAGCCGTTGGGCAACGCGACGGGCGATTGTACTTTTCCCTGCGCCGGCCGGGCCATCAATAGCAATCGAAATCATTCAACTTCCTCCTTCACTGCCTGAGCTGCCAATCTTCCGGTAGCAAAGGCAATCTGCAAGTTAAATCCGCCGGTATAGGCGTCAACATCCAGCACTTCGCCAGCAAAATAAAGGCCGGCAAGCAATTTGGATTCCATTGTTTTGGGGTTAATTTCTTTAACATTCACACCGCCAGACGTAATGATTGCCTCATCAATTGGCCGAAACCCTTTAATATTTATTGTAAATGCCTTGAGTAGTGCGGCAAAAGAACGACGCTGCTCACGGGTAATGGCATTACACTTCGTTTCGGGATTAATGCCGGAGCGCTCCACCAAAACGGGTATCATTTTACGCGGGAGTAATGCCCCTAACGAGTTAATGAAGTCTTTATTGCTGTTCTCTTCCAAATCACGCTGCAATCTGGCATCCAGCTTTTCAAGTGAAAGAGCCGGTTTTAAATCGATTTCAATACGGTATACACCCGTTGCCATTTTGCGCATGTGACTGCTGGCACTCAGCACAACAGGACCGGAAAGGCCAAAGTGCGTAAATAACAGCTCACCAAAATCTTCATAAATGAGCTTATTCTTCTCATAAACCCTCACAGCGGCATTTTTTAGGGCAAGCCCCTGCATTTGCACGCAGTCTCCCCCTTGCTCGACCAACGGAACCAACGAAGGGCGCAAAGTTACAACGCTATGCCCCGCCTGTCGTGCCAAATGGTAGCCGTCACCCGTAGAGCCAGTGCCAGGATAAGAAGCACCACCACAGGCAACAATCACCTTTCTGGCTGAAATTACCGTTGAATCCCTTAGCTGCACACCGTGAACTCCATCATCTTCTATGAGGAGCTTTCGAGCTTCCCCATGTATTATTTTCACATGGTTTTGCTGTAAATAGTGCGTGAATGCCTCAATAACATCTGCCGCACGGTCAGATTGTGGGAACACACGCTGACCACGCTCTGTTTTTAAAGGAACGCCAAGGTTTTCAAAGAATTCCATCGTATCCTGCGACGTAAAGCGAGACACAGCACCATATAAAAAGCGTGGATTTGTCGGCACAGCGGCAATTACATCCTGCACCGTGCAATTATTGGTCAGGTTACACCTGCCCTTGCCCGTAATTCCCAGCTTTCTGCCAAGGCGAGCATTTTTTTCGATTAATATTACATTTAGACCCAGCTCTGCGGCAGTGCCCGCAGCCATTAAACCAGCTGCACCACCGCCAATAACAACAAGATCCGCCTTATTTGTTTGCGTCAACGTTTTTTTCATCCACCTTTTCATAAACACCGTATTCGTCCCAGATATTCTCTAGGCTATGCAGAATTTCGGTGACTTCTTCTTTTTTCTTCATTGTAACCATTACAATCAGCGCATTAATTAGGCTCAGCGGTGCCGCAATCGCATCTACAAATGATGCCATGTTGCTGCGGGCAAGCAGAAGATAATCTGCCGGCTCTGCAAGCGGAGAAAGAGGGCTGTCTGTAATTGCAATCACTTTAGCACCACGATTTGATGCAAAGTGCATTGCCTTTACAGCACGCTTTGAGTACCGAGGAAAGCTGATGCCAATGACCGCATCTGTTTCATTTACGTGAATCATTCTCTCAAATATCTCGGCTTCACTATTGATGTCTACCAATTGAACATTTTCAAAAATCAGGCCAAAGTAATAGGCCAAAAATGTAGCAAGAGCCAGTGAGCTTCTTGCACCTAAAATATAGATTTTGCGGGAATTCGCAATTGCATCTACCGCAGCATAAAAATCCTCTCGAGAGGTTTCTTCCAGTGTACGGCGAATCATGTCAATATCCTGATTCATTACAGACGAAAGAACATCAGAATTCCCCATATTGTTTACGGTAACTTCAATGCGCTGAACTGAGGTAAGTCTGCTGCGAATCATTTCTTGCATTGCTTGTTGCAATTCAGGGTAGCCGCTGTAACCTATCTCTGTTGCAAAGCGCACAACCGTAGATTCACTTACACCAACCGTAGCGCCCAAACGAGACGCCGTCATGTAAGCTACCTTGTCGTAGTGCTCTAAGATATATTTCGCGATCAACTTTTGCCCTTTTGAAAATTCGGGCATATTGTTGAGAATTCTGGCTGTGAGTTGACTATTCATAACCGTGTACTCCTCCACTCTTCGCCTGTGCAAAACCCGTAATTCATTTGCAGCACAGCGCAACTCTTTTATTCATATTAAGGCCTCTGCCTGCAAAAATCAAGAGAAAACTTGCAAAAGCAATGGAAAAAACCGTTTGTTTTTGCAAGACTAATAAAATTCACATGCAAAGCTCTATTTTTCAATTAAGTAGAAATCTAACGTTATCCTATTAATCGGTATCTTTGATCAATTGAATATAATCCAAAACCTTATAATCTAGCCTTTGGTACAAACGAATTGCATCTTCATTTTCTTTCGTTGCTTCTAAGCGAAAACGCTTTGCGGATGGATATTCCTGCTCTAAGTATTCAAAAAATTGACGCCCAATCCCTTTGCCTCTGCAAGCTTCATTGAGATAAAGCTCTTCAATTAATACCACCAGGCCACCAGCTTCATTGGAATACGTAAACGATAAAAGTGCATAACCAAGAGGTTTTTCATTATCATCTTCTATAATTAACGCTCGCAAAAACGGAGATTTATCAATTACGGCTTGTTGAAAGGTGATTTCGAAGTTTTTGGGGTCTACGCTATGCACCACCGCGTTCGATGAATAAAACTCATTAACCATTGATATAAAAACATTCTTATCGTTGCTTTGTAAGTCACGTATCATTTTCATTCTCCTCACGCATTCGTTATCTTCAAAAATTTGATTAAAGGATTTTGATTAAAGGATATTTAAAAAATAGAAAAGGCAAACAGCATAACCGTTCGCCCTAACTTTTATCTCATTTTTGGTTTAGCCACCGCTGAGCAAGACGATGAAAACGTTTGTAATATTCCATCACCAAACCGGATAAGGCTGTATCATACACAACAAATACGGCATTGCCAGCCGCCAAAAGTAAGAACGGCGTTGTGCTTCCAAACGCGTAAAAGCTTTCTCTGGGTATTCCCAATAAGAAAATCGCTATATAATAACCGGCTATCACAGCGAGGTTAAATACAAGTAGCTTTAAAGCCCAAGACACGATTTTAGAAAGCCGCTCAAGGTGTGCTTTTAATATAGGATAATACCCTAAAAACAAAATATAAAGTACAACTGCTTCCTTGTCTGCTGCAAAAAGCATAGAAAGCATAGCAACCACAACATAAACCGGCCATGCCCATTTTGTGCCTAGCTCAATTACAATCACCATGCAAGGCAAACTCGCCATTGCCGTTAGAGCATAAGTTGAAATAGGGATTAACCCGGTAAGAAACATACATACAACAGATAAAGCGGCTGCTATACCGCAAAACGCCACTGGGGCACTTCTGTTTAACAGCATGGGATTAAATCGCCGCCCATACATTCACAGCACGTATCTGCACAAAGCAAGCCCATGCAGGTATCGCACGAGCTACACCCGCCGGCACCATACGTTGTATTATAACCCCCGTACATTCCGCCGCGCTGGTTCATAGATTGATTGAGTGCCGCACGGTATTCCATATTATTGGGGTCAAGCTGGCAGGCACGTGTAAAGTGGTTATGTGCTTCCTCAAGCCAACCACGCTGGTATAAGATAGAACCCTTCAAAAAATACCATTCCGCATTTCTGCTGCCAAGCGGAACGCCATTCAATATCTGCTCTGCATCCGCAATGCGGCCTGCCATGATTAAATTGCGAACATCACGGTAGCTCGAGCTCTGCGGCGCACCATAGTTTTGGTAACTGCTGGAGCCTGCTGCGCCGGCAGAACCATACCCACCGGAATATTGCGCACCATTGTTCTTGTTTCGACGCTGGCTCATTACAGCATCATACGCTTCATTAATTTCTTTCATTTTTTCGCCCGCTAAGTCGGCAATAGGGCTTCCGGCGTAATTATCCGGGTGGTATTTTTTTGCCAGTTCACGGTAAGCGGCCTTAATTTGCTCGTCTGTCGCCGCAGGAGAAACTCCTAGTATTTTATAAGGATCTGACATCGCTTTTCCCCTTTTCCATTTTCAGCATAAATTCTTTTTGCATTTGCGGCAGTCCAAGACAAACGATATTTTTTAGAATGGGTGCAAACTGCTCTCCCAATTCCAAAAGATGAAATGCGGCAATCGCCTGTGAAACAGTCATGTTAAGTGCTTGATTGCAGCGTTCCGCCGCTTCCATTAATTCTTCTTGTGTGCTGTTAACCGTAAGACCATAGTCGCGAATAAACGGATTAAACGCACCTTGCTTTAAATCGCTAGTCATATCGTCAGCGGCATCCATTAAATAGACCCATCTGCCTAAATAATAACCAAACTGTTCTAGAATACGGTATTCGGTGGTCTCTGGTTTTGCTAATTGAGAAAATACACCAGAAAGCATTTTAGCGGTCGGCTCTGCACATGCGTCCAAGGGAGGAACTTCCTGCTTTTCTATGTCATCTTGAAGCTGCATGGCATCGGCAACTACCTTTTCTAAATTGGGGTAATCCTTTGCTGCTCTTCTATGTGCCCGAATAGATAACGGGTAAAGAAAAAACGCCTTGAAGCGTGACTGAATCCCTGGGTCATGCAGGTCGTCACGCAGCTTATAGTAGGTCATGATTACGGTTAATGCAGACGCGAATTTCAGTTCTGGGTACTCACCCTCGCAAAAGGGACACTTTTTCGTGGGATTAAACGAGCACCTTCCCTGTTTCATTTTGCATTGCTGCTCAGAACGCGCCATCATTAGCATTGCCAAAAACGTACCATCATAGCTTAGCGTAAATTTAGAGAAAAATCCATAGCTTTTCCCCAACTCTTTACACATCGAACAATAAATTCCTTTATATTGATCAAATTCCCGGACAAGCAGTTCGGATTTTTGAGGCTTAATATAACCGAACACAATATTCTCCTAACATTCAGCTTGTACGTTTTATTCTACTATATTTTAAGCGTATCGTTAATTAATAATCTGTAAATTTTTTCACTTCTGTCGAAAAGAGTCGATTTTTTTCTCGCTATACTTGATATTCTAGAAATTTTTTACAAAAACAATCCGAGAATTTGGCGTAAACTGATTGACAAACTCTGCCTATTCTCATATAATGAATACAATGCCCGCCAATAACGAGGGTATAATTAAACAAAACGAGGTATCTTATGTACGAAGACAAAATTTTGATTTGCAAAGACTGCGGCGCAGAATTCGAATTCACCGCCGGCGAGCAGGAGTTTTACGCGGAAAAAGGATTCACCAATGAGCCCCAGCGCTGCAAAGCTTGCCGCTCTAACCGCAAAAATTCCAGAGGGGAATCTTCTGAGAGAGCCCCCAGAGAGATGTTTACAGCTGTATGTGCATCTTGCGGCACAACCTGCAAGGTTCCGTTCCAGCCCCGCGACGAGCGTCCTGTTTTCTGCAGTGACTGCTTTGCAAACAGAAGATAACAAAAGGTTTTCGGCTTAACCTAATCGGTTGCCGGTTCCATATCGTTACTTTTCAATCTCTAGCAATAATGCGCCAAGCACGGTTTTCCGTCGCTTTGGCGCATTTCTGCGTTTATAGTACTATCCTCAAAATTCACTTCTTTATTAAAGATTCTTAATTTGAAGATACTTTTCTTCTATAAAAAAATCAAAATACAAGTTCATTCTAAGTAGGCTTATTTCTTCTTGAAGAGTTTAGCCAATATAAACCTGAAATATTGTTACCCGCTTCGCAGGCGGTTTTTATTATCCCTGAAAGGCGCGAATATTGTAAAGGGCATTGAGCACCAGCCAATTCTGTGGGAACGGCCGCATTAAATTCCAATACCCAATTCCCAGAAAACCATATTCTCTCACCAACGCGAGCTTCGCCTGAATGCTCCTGGCATCCTCAAACCATACCTCATGAAGCTCTCCACTGGTATTAGAATATTGGAAGTGAGGCGTTTGTGCTGTTTCATCGTATAATATTTCTGCGTTATTTTCCCTGGCCAAACGCACTGCTTCCACATTAGAGATGGACTGCGCCTTCGTTGTGCCACGCACATATGGCAGCGGCCAATCGTAACCGTAATTCGGCATCCCCATATAAATTTTATTGCGTGCTATCTGCGTTACTGCGTAATCCAGCACCGCGCGTATATTGGGTATGGGTGCAACTGCCATTGGCGGGCCGTAGGTATAGCCCCACTCGTAGGTCATTAGTAATACGCCGTTGGCGGCTGCACCCAGCCCTCCGTAATCGTGGCCTTGGTACAATAGACCGGGCTGGTCACTGGAGGTTTTCGGAGCTAAGGCAACAATTACCTCATACCCCTCTGGGTTCAGCTTCTGTGTCGCATTGCGAATAAAAGCCGTATACTTATCCCGATCTTCAACAAAGATAAATTCAAAATCAACATCCAATCCCTTATAATTCTTCTGCCTGAGATTGATTAAAATATTATCTAACAGACGATTTTGTACCTCCATATCATTCAGTGCACGGTGTGCAAGCTCATTGCTAAAGCCACCATCCTCCGTTAGCGTTGAGAGGTGCATCAGTGGCGCAACGCCGTATTGCAAGGCGATATTAATTAAATCCTCATCCTCGAGCGGAACTAAATCACCACTAAAGGTAAAGCCATAGGTAAACGGGGTCATGTACGTCATAAACGGCATTGTCTGCCGGAATAGAGTGCGGTCAACAAACGGATACGCATACCCGTTTACCGACATCGCCCCCAGACGCTGCTGTTCGTAAGAAATCACGAGCCGTTCCCCGGGTCTTATAATAGGAAGCGCCCCCAACTTCGTATTATTGCGATACAGTTCATTGATGGTAATTCCGTACTGTTGGGTAACGGAATATACCGTATCCCCCGCTTCCACCACGTGTACGCGGCGCGGAAACAAAATGACAATGGTTTGGCCGGGCACCAAACGATTCGGTTCGTCCAATTCGTTATACTGAATGACATCGCGCGCAGAAACACCGTACATAGCTGCGATGGAATATACTGTTTCTCCCGGCTTAACTACATGAATTGTCATTGTCAACGCTCCTCTTTCTCCGTACTATACTTGCTCACTTAGAAATTGATAAAGGCATCCCGCTAAAAATGCAGGATGCCTTAAAATATATGCTATGAAAAGAGAGGAGTATTCGTAAAACAGGGACAAAGGTTATTTTTGCCTTGCTTTGTCTCGCTCCAATGCAATTTTTAAATACTGACCGGTATACGATTTCCTAGATTTTGCTACCTGCTCCGGTGTGCCTTCCGCCACCAACGTGCCGCCGCGGTCGCCGCCTTCGGGGCCTAAATCGATAATATGGTCTGCTGTTTTAATCAAATCCAAATTATGCTCAATTACTAAAACGGTGTTTCCCGTATCCACCAGCTTTTGCAGCACATCGATCAATCGGTGAACGTCTGCAATGTGCAGGCCAGTCGTTGGTTCATCCAATATATAAATCGTGCGCCCAGTCGGCCGTTTTGAAAGCTCTGTGGCAAGCTTTACTCTTTGTGCTTCACCGCCAGAAAGGGTAGTGGCAGGCTGGCCGATTTTAATATAGCCAAGCCCTACATCATATAGAGTTTGCAGCTTTCTTTGAATTTTTGGAATACTGGAGAAGAATTCTAGCCCTTCCTCCACCGTCATTTCCAGCACATCGTATATATTTTTGCCCTTGTAACGAATCTCAAGCGTTTCACGGTTATAGCGCCTGCCCTTGCAAATATCGCACGGAACATACACATCCGGCAGAAAGTGCATTTCTATTTTTAGAATACCATCTCCTTGGCAGGCTTCGCAGCGCCCACCCTTTACGTTAAAGGAGAAACGACCAGAGTTAAAGCCCCTCAGTTTTGCGTCTTGTGTAGAAGCAAACAACTCTCGAATATCGGTAAATACACCGGTATACGTTGCGGGGTTAGAGCGCGGAGTGCGGCCAATCGGTGCCTGATTGATTTCAATTACCTTATCCAGCTCTTCTACACCCGTTATTTCTTTATGAGCGCCGGGTCTTGTTTTCGCGCCATTGAGCTGTGCCGCTAACGATTTATACAAAATCTCATTGATAAGGGAAGACTTACCCGAACCCGAAACGCCGGTAACACACACGAATTCCGCCAAGGGAATTTTCACGGTGAGATTTTTCAGGTTGTTTTGCGTAGCCCCAACGATAGTGAGCTGCTTCCCGTTGCCCTCACGGCGGTTCTCCGGCAAAGCGATTCGCTTTGCTCCGCTCAGGTACTGCCCCGTAATGGATTTTTCACAGTGAACAATCTCTTTTGCAGGGCCGTTATAAATCACGTAGCCGCCATGTACGCCCGCACCGGGGCCAATGTCTACAATATGGTCAGCTGCAAGCATCGTCTCTTCATCGTGCTCCACTACTAGAACAGTATTACCAATGTCGCGAAGATGTTTTAATGTACCGAGCAGTTTGTCGTTATCTCGCTGATGCAATCCAATACTCGGTTCATCCAAAATATAGAGAACACCCATTAGAGACGACCCGATTTGCGTTGCCAAACGAATGCGTTGGCTTTCCCCACCAGAAAGCGTACCCGCTGAACGGGCAAGCGTTAAATACTCCAAGCCAACACTCTGCAAAAAGCCCAAACGGCTCTTGATTTCTTTGAGAATTGCCTTGGCAATCATGCTCTCACGAGGAGTTAGCTCGAGCTGCTCGATAAATGCAAGTGCGTCTGAAACAGATTTTTCACAGTAATCGCTAATGTTTACGCCACCAACTGTTACGGCTAAGCTAACGGCAGACAATCGCTTTCCGTTGCATTCATCGCAAGGTATCGCACTCATATACGATTCAATTTCTTCTTTAATCCAGCTGCTTTGCGTATCGCGAAAGCGGCGTTCCAGATTATTGATTACACCTTCGAATTCAGTCTTATATTTGCCATAACCGTACTCACTCGTGCGCTCCAGCTCAATTTTCTCACCCTTAGTACCGTATAAAAGAATATCAATAATCTCAGGCGATAACTCGCCCAAGGGTGTATCGAGTGAAAAATTGTAATGCTTTGAAAGACCATTCATGTACATAGCGGCAATACTGCTGCCTTCCATTGCCCAGCCGCTGCCCTTCAGTCCGCCTTTACTGATGGAGAGTCGATTGTCTGGAATAATTAGAGCCGGATCAATTTTCATAAAAACGCCGAGACCCGTGCATTTAGGGCATGCTCCCGCCGGATTATTAAAGGAGAACATACGAGGAGTAAGCTCCTCTATACTAGCGCCATGCTCCGGGCAAGCGTAGTTCTGTGAAAAAAGCAGGTCCTCCCCGTCCACTACGCTTACAATCATCAAGCCGTCCGCCAAGGTTGCAGCGGTTTCTGCTGAATCTGCTAAGCGAGAACGAATGTCCGGCCGAATCACAAGACGGTCAACCACAATATCGATGGTGTGTTTTTTATTCTTTTCGAGCTTGATTGTCTCCGAAAGGTCATATAAAATGCCATCCACACGCACACGAACAAAGCCGCCGCGGCGAGCCGCCTCCAGCTCCTTAACATGCTCGCCCTTGCGCGCACGAATAACCGGTGCCATCACTTGAATTTTAGTACCCTCTGGCAGAGAAAGTACCTTATCTACTATTTGGTCTATCGTTTGCTGCTTAATTTCCCGCCCGCAAACCGGACAGTGTGGAATCCCAATACGTGCATACAGCAAACGGAGATAATCGTAAATTTCAGTTACTGTACCAACCGTAGAGCGGGGGTTTTTGGATGTTGTTTTTTGGTCGATAGAGATTGCAGGTGACAAGCCTTCAATATAATCTACATCTGGCTTATCTAGCTGCCCCAAAAACTGGCGGGCATACGAAGAAAGAGATTCCACATAGCGGCGCTGACCCTCTGCATAGATGGTGTCAAATGCGAGAGATGATTTACCGGAGCCGGAAAGACCCGTAAGCACGACCAATTCATCGCGAGGAATCTCAATATCTATATTTTTCAAGTTGTGTTCTCTTGCGCCTTTAACCAGAATGTTTTTTGCCGTCATACAATTTTATCCTCCGAAGCCTGATGAAATCAATTATTATCGGGCTGTGCTGTAATCTTGTTATTCCCTACCTACTCCTTGAGCGAAGCAAAAGGCTACTTCTTCCCAAAAAGAGCTATCATTTTCCGCTGCTAAGTTGTTTGATTTTGTCACGCAGGTACGCTGCATGCTCAAATTCTAAGAGCTTAGCGGCAGCTTTCATTTCACGAGTGAGCTTTTCAATGGTTTGCTTGCGCTCTGCCGCACTCATGCGCTTACCTTTTTTCTCCTTCCCATCTTCCTTGTGGGATGAGATTTCCAATATATCCGAAACACTCTTAATAATGGTTTTCGGAGTAATATGGTGCTCTTCATTGTACTTTTTCTGCAACTCACGGCGGCGTTGGGTCTCACGTATTGCATTTTCCATAGCGGGTGTTACAGAATCCGCATACATAATAACCTGACCCTCAGCATTACGAGCCGCGCGGCCAATAATCTGAATTAAGGAGCGTTCGGAACGCAAAAAGCCTTGCTTATCTGCGTCCAATATAGCTACAAGTGAAACCTCCGGTAAATCGATTCCCTCTCGCAAAAGGTTAATGCCTACCAGAACATCAAATTCGCCTAGACGCAGGTCACGAATAATCTCCATACGCTCCACGGTATCAATATCGTGGTGCATATAACGCACTCGAATACCCATATTTTCAAAGTAAGCGGTTAAATCTTCCGCCATTTTCTTCGTAAGCGTAGTCACTAGAACACGCTGGTTTTTGGCGGTGCGCAGGTTTATTTCAGAGATTAGGTCGTCAATTTGCCCTTCTACCGGCTTTACAATGACCTCAGGGTCAACGAGGCCGGTGGGGCGAATCACCTGCTCAACGATTTGTGCCGATTTTTGCAGCTCCAAATCACCTGGCGTGGCACTCACAAAAACTGCTTGGTTCACACGCTCATAGAACTCATCAAAATTAAGCGGACGATTGTCATATGAAGACGGCAGACGGAAACCAAAATTAATCAGTGTCTCTTTTCTCGCTCGGTCTCCGGCATACATCGAGCGAACCTGCGGCAAAGAAACATGAGACTCGTCCACAAACAATAGGAAATCCTCCGGGAAATAATCGAACAGCGTAAACGGAGCACTGCCCGGTTCACGGCCTGAGAGGACACGAGAATAGTTTTCAATGCCTTTACAGAAGCCAATTTCCTGAAGCATTTCTACATCATACAGCGTGCGCTCCCGAATTCGCTGTGCCTCAATGAGCTTACCCTCAGACTCAAAGAGCTTTACCCGCTCCTGCATTTCTTCTTCAAGCTGCTGCACAGCAACCATCATTTTCTCGCGGGGCACAATATAGTGCGAAGCGGGATAAATCGCAACGTGCTTTAGAAATGCCTTTAACTCACCGGTTAGTGCGTTTATTTCTGTAATACGTTCAATTTCGTCACCAAAGAACTCCACACGAATTGCGTTTTCATTGGACTGAACCGGAAAAATCTCAACAACATCCCCATGTACCCGAAACTTATTACGAACAAAGTTCACGTCGTTTCGTTCGTATTGCAGCTCTACCAGCTTTTTTAAAAGCTCATCCCGATTTTTCTGCATTCCCGGGCGAAGTGAAATAACCATCGTGTGGTAATCAATTGGGTTACCGAGGCTATATATGCAAGAAACACTCGCCACGATGATAACGTCGCGGCGCTCTGCCAACGCAGAGGTCGCCGAGTGGCGAAGCTTATCAATTTCATCGTTAATTGCAGAATCCTTTTCAATGTACGTATCTGTGGTGGGAATATAGGCCTCCGGCTGATAATAGTCATAATAGCTAACAAAATACTCTACCGCGTTTTCGGGGAAGAACTCCCGAAACTCCGAGCAGAGCTGTGCCGCCAATGTTTTATTGTGTGCTAAAACCAGTGTTGGCCGATTTACCTTTGCAATTACATTCGCCATGGTAAATGTTTTACCCGAACCAGTAACACCAAGGAGTGTTTGCTCCTTGTCCCCTTTATTAAGCCCCTCCACCAATTGCTCAATGGCACGCGGCTGATCACCAGTGGGCTGATATTTTGAAACCAGCTTAAAATCCATGCTTCCCCTCCCCATCGCAGTTTTTCACTCTATTTTACCACAGAAGAAGTCAATACCGTAAGATTCACTTCTTTCCATATATGGAAAATCTATTTTTATCATAATAGTACATTTGTTCGTTTTTGTCAACAGCCGCAACCTCATTCTAAATGTCCTACTTTTCTATAATAAATTAAATAGATGAGCTATTAAGGCCACCCTCAAATACAAATTTGCCGTGTTCTTGGTCAAATGTAACCCAAACTTCCAGACCCAAATAATCGTCTACGGGCATCCTTGCAGAGTTGGGAGAGTTGTACCCTAAAAAGCGAGTCAGCACATAACCGCTAATTTGATTATCTTCACCAAATAATTCCACTTCTCCCACATACCACTCTCCTGTCATTTCGCACCTGCGGGGGAACATATCTTCATCATCATTGCAAACGCTCTCATCCGATAAGTATTGCGCAATTTCATGGGCTACAATCCTCATGATTTCTTCTTCATGCTCAACATAAAGGGATTCTATTTCACGAGTTGAAAATTGCATTCGTGGCTGCAGTTTATTTTCGTAGTTGGGGTAATCCCCTTCTTTATTTGGATGTGGCATGAAAATTTGTTTTAGATTCCAGTTCATGGTATCCTCCTTATTTTTGGATTTCATGGATAGCAAAAGGGTTATCGCAATAGCGACAACCCTTTACTCGTTCATAATACCTTAGAAAGGCTCCATAATATCTTTTAGAATACCCAAATGGGAAAGCGAAACATAGTCTTGGTCACCAAAAATAATATGGTCACGCAGAGGCACATTCACCGCCTGTAATGCGTGGAACACCGAGATGGTAGATTCAATATCTCCCCGTGAGGGAACCGGGTTCCCACTGGGGTGATTGTGAGACATTATCGCGGCACTTGCATTGTAGCGCACTGCCAATTCAACTATACGCCGCACATAAACCGGCACCGTGCTCACCGTGCCTTCGTTTACCACCTCACAAGAAAGCAAACGGCACTGGCTGTCAAGCAAAAGGAGTACCACTACCTCATTCTGTCGGCCAATGTACTTTCTTCGCAAAATTTCCGCAGCCTGCTCTACCTCGAATACACGAACCTTTTCTTTGTGGCAGTCTTCATAATACGCGCGGCATAACTCAGGAATCAGCTTAATTAGATGAGCAGATACCTTACCCACCCCCGCAACACGAAGCAGCTCTTCGTAAGGCGCGTGAAACACACCGGATAAAGAGCCAAAACGGTCGATTAAGCGATGCGCCAGCTCGTTTGTGTCTCCTCTACGGAAGGCAAAAAAGAGGAGCATCTCTAAAATCTCGTGAGAGGCAAAGCCATCAATTCCATCTTTTAAGAACCGCTCCTGTACCCGTTTTCGGTGTCCCTCATGAATCGCCTCGGATTTTTCAGGAATGCGTTCCGTTTTCAATCGCACTCCGCCTTTCTAAAAGGAATGGGGTATTGTGCCTGTGGCTTATACCTTACGGCTGCCGGGCTTGACCAGCTCCAGCTTACCCTCTTTGCAAATAGGGCAGTCTTCCGGCTCCCACGATTCAACCTCAAGAGAGATAACGGAGCGGAACGGTACACCAAAATCAATTTTTCCGCCGGTTCTGTCTACAATAGAACCAACGCCAACCAAATCGCCACCCGCTGCGCGAACCAGCTCAATAACCTCACGAACGGAGCCACCTGTGGTAACTACATCCTCTACTATTAAAATCTTCTGTCCGGGGGTAATTGCAAAGCCACGGCGAAGTGTCATTGCTCCGTCTTCTCTTTCAGCAAAAAAGTTTTCACATTTCAGCGCACGGCTAACCTCGTAAGCCATTTGCACCGCACCCATAGCAGGGCCGATGACTACCTCAACACCATCATTCGCAAAATGCTCTGCCAACGCACCGCAAAGCTCCTCACTATATTTGGTATTGCGGAACACCTTTGCACATTGCAGGTAACGGTTACTGTGGCGGCCAGAGGTAAGGCGAAAATGCCCCTCCAAAAGAACGTTGGCTTCTTTTAAAACTTCGAGAACTCTTTCTTGTGTAATCATCGATTTGCTGTCCCCTTTTTTTCATATCCACTGCGTTGTGCCTTTTGATAACACTGCTTTTTTCTAAATACTAATTATCGTCAGTTTATCTTCATTCGCACGAATTTTAGGCAGTATCTCTAAAAAAAGATTATACCATAGAATCGTAAAAAAACATACCTATCAACTGGTTCAAATAAGGCAAAGAGCAGTTCTTGATTACTGTGCAAAACAATGCGAATTTAAAGCACATTTCTCTTTTAACACAAACCGATTTTATGCTATACTAAAACAGTAAATAAGTTTAAGGGGATACCATATGAAATCCGTTACCATTGGTGATAACGACGCTGGCCAGCGTCTTGATAAATTCTTGACCAAAACCTACCGCAACCTGCCGCAGGCAATGCTTTACAAGAGTATTCGCAAAAAGGACATTAAGCTCAATGGAAAGCGATGCGATATTTCATCCCGTTTAAATGCAGGTGATGTTTTGACCATGTATTTAAAGGATGAGTTCTTTCAGCAAGAGCCGGAGGATTACGATTTTTTAAAAGCACCACTGAAGCTGAATATTCTATTTGAAGATGAAAACATTCTAATTCTGGATAAAAAGCCTGGACTGATTGTTCACCCAGATGAAAACTACCACTTTGATTCTTTAATCGCACGTGTGCAGCATTATCTTTATAACAAAGGTGAATACCGCCCGCAGGAAGAAAACAGCTTTGCGCCAGCACTTGTAAACCGAATTGACCGCAATACCGGCGGCATAGTAATGGCGGCAAAAAACGCAGAGTCTTTACGAATCTTAAATGAAAAGGTAAAGAACCGTGAGCTGAAAAAGCTGTACTTATGCATTGTGTGTGGGCGCATGAAAGAAAAATCGGCTACTTTAGAAGGCTACCTTGAGAAAAATGAAAGCCAAAACCGAGTGTACATTTCCAATCATGGTGCGCCGGGCGCAAAGAGTATTCGTACCCGCTACCGCGTACTAGAGGAGCGAGCCTCTTACAGCCTGTTGGAGATTGACCTGCTCACCGGGCGTACTCACCAAATCCGGGCGCATATGGCATCCATTGGGCACCCCTTGGCGGGAGACGGCAAATACGGAACAAACCGTGAGAACAAAAAAACTGGGTTTCCCTATCAGGCACTTTACTCCTACAAGCTAAAGTTCGAGTTTTCTACCCCGGCAGGAATTTTAGATTACTTGAACCAACGAGAATTTGAGGCAAAAGAAATCTGGTTTTTAAAGGACTTTTATTCATTTTAAATCACTTACTTTAGGAAGAAGGGGTATGAGATGGTAGGCACTATTCGCACTTGGAGGTTAAGCGACGCAGCCGATTTGGCCGCTGCACTAAACAACCCGAATATATTAAAAAACCTGCGGGATGGTCTGCCCTACCCTTACACACTTGCCGATGCGGAAAACTACATTCGCGCCATGCTCGGCGCTGAACCGGGCAGCCAATATGCCTTTACCGTTGATGTAAACGGCAAAGCAGTTGGTAGCATCGCCGTGTTCCGGCAGGCGAACATTCATTTTCGCACTGCGGAGCTAGGGTATTACATTGCAGAGCCTTACTGGGGGCAGGGGATTGGTACAAAAGCCGTGCAGCAAACCTGCAACTATGTATTTGAGAATAGTGATATTCTCCGTATTTTTGCCGAACCATTTGCCTATAACACTGCCTCCTGTCGTATACTCCAAAAAGCCGGTTTTACTCTGGAGGGCATTCTTCGAAAAAATGCTATTAAAAACGGAGAAGTACTAGATATGAAACTCTATTCCCTTATTCGAGAATAAAAAAGCCAAAAGGCATTGCCGATAGATTCGGCAATGCCTTTTATTTTAGCTCCTGCTCAAGATTATCAAACTCTTTTGCACTGAAAAATTCCCCTAAAGTAATGTTCAAACCGTCACAAAGCATTTTAATAGTAAGAATTTTTGGGTTCTGACTTTTTCCATACAAAATATTTTTAAGCGAAGATGGCGGAAGAGCAGAAATATTAGCCAGTTTATTAATGGATATATTCTTTTCTTCACTAAGTTGCAGAATACGGTTACGAATCGCTTCTGTTGTAGTCATTGCGTTCACTCCTGTATTTATTACTTATCTTAAGAATATAAAAAAACACTTGAAAAAATAGGCTACGCATGCTACTATTAGGCTATTGGTAGCCTAATTATGTATGGAAGGATAAAAAAAGATGTTTATTCGTCAGCTTTATCAAGACCAATATGATTTTATGCTGCACTATTTGCAGCAACAAGGTTCATTCCACCCCCTTGGATGCCAGCTATGAAGTAACCGTTCCAGTGGATGATTGTGAATACCGGCTTCGTTTACAGCCAGGCAGCAAAAGAAAAGTCGCCGTTTTACAAGCCGTTCGAATACAAACCCAACCGGGCGAGCCGCACTTTCAGCTTATTACGGATAATCTTAAGCTTGCATGCCTGCTGGAGCTGCTATTATTCGAACAAAAATCTGCTAAAAAAGAACAAAAGACCTGTCATCACGAAAAAGGATGACAGGTCTTTTGGGCTATATCTTAGAAATAATCACTTGCAGTAATCAAGTTATACCTCAAAAATTGAATTTGCACACGGGAAACACTGCAAAATACAAAACCGTTAACTTCGCATATTCGGGTATACGATTCCACGGATAATAAGGCTACGACGTGTACGAAAATAAACGAGATGTTAAATGAATGGGAGTGAACTCTTTCAAAAACTTCAACTTAATACACAAAGGTCATGCTTTTCGAATGACATATGACACAATTCTACTTTGAATCATTGCTACCAATAGGCATTTCGTGCTCTCTGTTTACCGGTTGGCATATAAACACCTCTTCACACTGGAACATATACTGAACCATGAAACTGAAATGAATAGTAAGGAGACTTGCGAAATGTCTTTGTATTCTGACAGCCTTGTATATTGCTGCCACCCTTTGGTCTACATTTGCGACAGAAGTAACAAAAGAATCGCAGTAGTAGATATTGCTGACGAAAAACAGACCATGCAAATTTCTTGCGGTGAAGATTCAGATCCATATGGTATTGCCATGAGCCCGAACAGCAGTTGTGCTTATGTGGCTAATTACATTTCTAAAACCATTCAGAAGCTGGATTTAACCCATGAAAACAAGATGGATACCAAAAAGCTCTCACATTCCCCAAAAGCGTTGGCTGTTTCCCCCTGCGGCAGCTTTCTCTATGTCGTGTTTGATACAAATCCGGTGTTACTGGTAATGGATGCCCATACCTTGGAGGAGGTTTCCTCCATATCACTCCCTGCTCCTGCATCTAGCGTGACTGTTGTACCAAACGGCAGAACCGCTTATTTAACCTTACCCTCTCTTGACCAAACCGCAGCTGTGGATTTGCAGTCTCATGCTGTTATTCATCTGCTGAAATCCGGTAGTTCACCCAATCATATTGTCTCGGCTCGTACAGTGCCAACTGTGCTTGAAGCCGGGCAAGAGAGCGACAGCCTAATTTTGATTGATACGTATAATAATGTGGCAAAAGAAGAGGTTCGCTTAGACTCCGCCCCGAGTGGAATCGCCTTTATTAACGGGGAGCAACATTGCCTTATTTCCCTGAAAAACGAAAACAAGGCAGCTGTCGTTGATTTATACAGCAAAAAAGTTACTAGCCGCATTCCAGTAGGTTCTCTTCCCGGTTCAGTAGCTGCAAGTAAGGCATACCCTCTTGCAGTAGTATGCAACGAGGGGGATTCCACACTATCGATTATTAACACAAATACGGCGGCAGTTACCGCTACGGTAACCATTGGCGGCACCGCAGCAGGAGCGGTGATGGTTGGTTAATTTATACTGCTTTCATGATAACCCTCTAAAAATAGATGATATATTATAAAAGCTCGCGGTAAAACAGATACCGTGAGCTTTTGGTTTGATTCATTTTATAAGGATTCACAGCGACAAATTTTATATCTTATGTGTTTTTATCTACCTGATGGAACTGCTTTAGATTGCCTGTTTTTAGCTCACGTCTGCTGAGCTCATCCTCAATCTCTTCCCATGATATTTCTTCATTTACCATGAGGACGGTAAGGTGATACAACAGGTCTGAAAGCTCTAGCACCGTTTCTTTTTTATCTCCATTTTTAGCGGCGATGATGACCTCACTGCATTCTTCACCACATTTTTTTAGAATCTTATCAAGCCCTTTTTCAAATAAGTAGCGAGTATAAGACCCCTCTGCATACTCTGTTTTTCGGCTTTCTACAGTTTGGTATAGCTCTTCTAGCACGTTCATTGCATTCCCTCCTCAATGGTTCGGTAAAAACAGCTATGATTCCCCGTATGGCAGGCAGCACCGGTTTGCTCCACCACTGCAAGTAATGTGTCGTCGTCGCAGTCGGTATAAAGCTCCACTATTTTTTGTACATGCCCGGAGGTAGCCCCTTTGTTCCAAAGCTCTTGCCGGGAGCGGCTGTAAAACCAAGTGTACCCTGTTTCAAGCGTTTTGGCCAAGGATTCCCGATTCATATAAGCAAGCATGAGCACTTTCTTTGTCGAGTTCTCCTGCACGATTACAGGAATCAGTTCTGCTTTTTGAAAAAAGCATTTTAAATCTTTATCTGTAAAGGCTTTTAGCTTTTCACACATGCTGTTTTTCTCCTTGTGCTACCCGAATTGCGTCCTCTAAATTTAACGTGCCACTGTAAAGTGATTTTCCGCAAATGGCACCATATAGCTCTAATGCGCATAAATCCTGAATATTTTGCAAATTTGCAATACCGCCACTTGCAATAATATGGCATGATACTGCTTGGTTCAATTGATGAAGCTGCTCAAGATTTGGGCCGGTCAGCATACCATCTTTCGCTATATCTGTAAAGACTATAAACTTTACACCAACCTGCTCCATCTGCTTTGAAAGCTCAATAAAATCCACTTTGGAGGTTTTCGTCCACCCTTCGGCAGCAACCTTTCCCTCTCTGGCATCAATACCAACTGCAATTTTTTCTCCCCAGCGTTTCACACTTTCTTGAACAAGCGATGGGTCATACAAAGCAACCGAGCCAAGTATTACCCGGGAAATCCCACGCGATAGGTAATACTCTACATCTGCAAGTGTACGTATTCCCCCACCAACCTCAACCTTAAGACCAGATTCCAATGCTTTTAAGAACACTTCGCTATTAACAGGTTGCTTCGCTTTTGCGCCATCTAAATCGACCATATGAATCCACTTTGCCCCAGATTTTGCAAAGGATAATGCGGTTACTAGTGGGTCTTGCGCCACCTTGTGCGCGGTATCGTAATCGCCCTGCCGCAAACGAACACATTCGCCATCTTTTATATCAATTGCCGGAAGAAGAATCATGCTATCCCCTCTTTCTTACAAGCTGCCTTTGGTAGAAAGCACCTGCCCCGGTGTTGTTTCCGCTATGGCAATACGCAGAGCATGTGCCACAGCTTTAAACATTGCCTCTACCATATGGTGCGAGTTCTTTCCGTATTCTACCCTTGTGTGTAGGGTAAGCTCTGCATTCATGGCAAAGGCGCGGAAGAACTCCTCCGTAAGGCAAGCATCATATGCTCCTATCGTTTGCTGCGGGAACTCTGCCTGAAATACCAAAAAAGGCCTGCCGCTTACATCAACCGCCGCAAATGCCAGTGATTCATCCATGGGCACATAAAAGCTGCCAAACCTTGCAATTCCAGAGCGATTCCCCAAGGCCTCGCGAAATGCCCTCCCGAGTACAATACCGGTATCCTCTACCGTGTGGTGACCATCTACATATAAATCGCCTTTTGCCTGAACCTGCAAGCCAAAATTACCGTGAGTGGCAAAGGCCTGAAGTATATGGTCAAAAAAACCGATACCGGTTGTAATCTTTGTCTCTCCGCCATCCAGTGCCAACTGAACACGAATTTCCGTTTCTTTTGTGTTACGAAATTGCTCTGCTGTTCTCATAGCCTGTTCTCCTCTTTTGTGCAAGCTACTGTTGCGCTATGATTATAAAATTTGCTCCAGTGCAGTAATTAGCTCTGTATTCTCTTGTGGTGCTCCGGCAGTGATACGAAGACAATCTCCCATGAAACGAACTGCAATTCCTTTTAATAAAAGCTGTTCATATACACTTTTTGCATCGTTCAAACGTAAGAATACAAAATTTGTACAGCTAGGAAATAAAACAAAACGATTCGGTTTCCTTTTTAATAAATTCTCTAGTTGCTGCGATAGTAATATACGAGAGCACACAATTTGATTGCTCGCTTCTTTAAGTATCTCTGAATTCGATAATATAACCGAAGCCGCACTCTGCGTGAGAGTATTTACATTATAAGGCGACTTTACAGCACGAATTGCCGAAGTGATTGTTTCATTTGCAACCGCAAAACCGATTCGCAGTGCCGCAAGGCCAATTGCCTTTGAGCACGTTCGCAGGATGACCAGATTGTCGTACTGGTCGGCTTCTTGTAAAAGAGATTGATCCCAAAAATCCATATAAGCTTCATCCAGTACAACCAATGCACTCACGGAATTAATGATTTTTCGCACCTCTTCCCGAGTAAGACCAAGTGAGGTTGGGTTACAGGGGTTTGAAAACAAAATCATTTTCGCACTAGTTTGGTTTACAACCGTAATTAATTCATCTACATCTACGGTGAAATTGCTCTTTTTTACTACCTCAATACAACGTACCTCTACCAGCGAGGAATAAAAGCGGTACATTGTAAAATCGGGTGAAAGCGTCACAACCGTATCGCCCTTCATAAGAAATGTGCTAATTAGAACAGAGATCAACTCATCCGAGCCATTCCCCGCGGTTACCAATTCCGGATTAACTCCGTAATATGCCGCAAATGCACGGCAAGAATTTAACGCAAGAGAATCTGGGTAACGGTTAAAATCTGTTTGTACCAATGTGTCCAAAATCTCAGTCATAACGTTGGTGGGAAGAGAAAGAAACGATTCATTGGCGTCCAGTCGGATGCGAAAATCTCCCTTTAAAGGTTCATAGGGCTTTAGGTCTTTAATTTTGCTGTTCAGTTGATACAAAATCTTCACATCCTAACTTGAATGGAATTTGCGTGTGCAGTCAGACCCTCTGCATTGGCAAGCGTAATTACGTCGTCACCAGCCGCCGATAAAGCCTCTTTGGTATAGTAAATAAAGCTAGATTTTTTCAGGAAGCTATCGACCGAAAGAGGAGAGAAAAAGCGTGCTGTCCCTCCTGTGGGAAGAACGTGATTTGCCCCCGCATAATAGTCCCCAAGGGGCTCGGGTGAATAGTTCCCTAAAAATACAGAGCCTGCATTATCTAGCTTCCCTAAGAATTCCATGGGATTTTCACAGCAAACCTCTAAGTGCTCCGGTGCAAGGCTGTTTGCAAAAGAGACTGCCTCCTGCATGGTATCACAAACAAGCAGTGCTCCATAATTTTGGAGTGACTGTACGATAATCTCTTTGCGTTCCAGTCGTGCCGTTTGTTTCTCCAGCTCGTTAGCGACCTTTTGTGCCAGCTCTAAACTCGTAGTTAGAAGAATAGCGGATGCGAGTACATCATGCTCCGCTTGTGAGAGCAAATCTGCTGCAAGGTACACCGGGTTCGCCGTTTCATCCGCTAGAACGAGAATCTCGCTTGGCCCTGCAATCATATCAATATCGACTAGGCCATATAGCTGCTTTTTCGCCGTAGCTACATAAATATTGCCGGGGCCTACAATCTTGTCCACCCGAGGGATGGTTTGAGTACCATAGGCAAGTGCCGCCGCCGCCTGTGCACCACCCATCAAGAAAATGCGATCTACCCCCGCGATGAGTGCTGCCGCCATAATGTTGGGATTTGGTTTCCCATCCTTTTGAGGAGGGGTTGCCATTATTATTTCGCCCACTTGCGCGATTTTTGCCGGGATGGCATTCATCAGAACAGAAGAGGGATACGCCGCTGTGCCGCCGGGAACATAAATGCCAACCCGTTGTAAGCCGCGCACACGCTGGCCCATTAAAACGCCGTCCACGCGGGTAGTCAGCCAGCTTTGCTGTGCCTGCCGCTGGTGGAAATCGCGGATGTTACTTGCGGCTCGTTCCAATGCGGAGATAAATTGGGGGTCACAGCTTTTTGCAAGTTCCTGCATATCATCCCGATTTAACTCTCGCTTTTCAGGAAGAACGCCGTCAAACTGCCGTGTATATTCGTCTACAGCAGAATCACCACGAGTTTTCACCTGTTCTAATATTTTAGCAACACGTGCATCCACAAGTTGATCCTTTTCTTCACCACGCTGGCGAATTTGCTCTAACAGTTCCCGCCCTTCTTTTCCGCTTAACTCAATTGGTTTAAGCATAAACCCGTTCCCCCTTTTTTCGGCTCGCCTCTCCCATTCGGCAAACTACGTCTTCTATTTCTTCTTTTCGCAGCTTCATAACCGCAGAATTAACAATCAATCGGGCAGAGATAGGGCATATTGTTTCTAAGATTTCAAGCCCATTCTCTTTTAGCGTTGAACCAGTTTCTACCAAATCTACAATTGCCTCAGCAAGGCCTAGAAGTGGCGCAAGCTCCACAGAACCCTCTATTTTAATAATGCGAACATCCATATCTCGATTCTCAAAAAAGGCGCGAGCTACCTTGGGGTATTTGGTAGCAACGGTTTTTGCCGAATAGCCCTTGAAAATACCAGAGTCCTTCGGACCGGCAACTGCAAAGCGGCATTTGCCAAAGCCGAGGTCAAGAACCTCGAAAAAGCCGCCGGTGCTTTCCATAATCGTATCTTTTCCAACAACACCTAAATCACAAACACCGTGCTGCACATAGGTGATTACATCGGCAGCCTTGGCAAGTACTACCTCAATTTCACCATCCCCAACCGGTAATATCAAGCGCCTGCCTTTGTTGTGAATTTGCGAGCAGTCGTATCCCATCTTCTCAAATAGAGCCACTGTTTTTTCTTCTAAGCGACCCTTTGTTAACGCTATTTTCAGCGGAGTCATCCGTTTTCCTCCTTAGTAAGCATGATAGAATCGGTAGTATCGGCAACAAAATCAATTCGAGGTATACCAGTTGCCATCGCATAATGAATCGCCTGATCCCGATGTTCAAACACGGAAATTTCACAGGAAATCCCGCGCTCTTTCAGTTGTGCCGCATATTCAAAGGCCTTTATTTCGAATCCCTCTTCCCCATGCACCAAAACCTGTTGGGGCACAACCGCGGTTTGTTCTCCTTGCGCGGCAACTACATCCGCTAAAATATCCACATTGGCTGCAAACCCTATCGCTGGCATTGGCGAGCCATAAAGCTCGAGCAAACGGTCGTATCTGCCTCCGACTAAAACAGCTTCGCCTGCTTCAGGCACATAAGCACGAAATACGATGCCGGTGTAATAATCATTTCGCTGTACCAGCCCTAAATCTACCATAATACGGTTGGAAAGCTTAAGCTCAGACAACATAGCGTAAAGCTTCTTTAAATATCGAATTGGCTCTTTTGCACATTCTGGAAGAGCAAGGCTCTCCGCTTGTTCAAAAATTTCTTCTCTACCGAACAAACGGGGCAGCTGCCGTAATGCAGAAACCTCATTGCATTGTGGGAGCGTATCTAAAATTTCATCTAGCGCAGGGTAATTTTTTGTTTCGATAAATCCGCGAATATCTTCTAGGATGTCTTCCGAAAGCCCCATAGAAGCTACGATGGCACGAAAAAAGCCGGCGTGCCCAAGCTCGATTCGGAAATCCGGCACACAAGCGCTCAGCGCTTCAATTGCCGTTACAAGGATTTCCAAATCGGCCCGGTGCCCACCGGCTCCCAACAATTCCGCTCCGGACTGCATAATCTCATCCGCGTGTCCGCTTAATCCCGGATGATTTCGATACACTTGTTGGTTATAAAATAATCGCAGGGGCTTTTCTTGCCCCTGCAACCGGGTAGCCGTAAGCCGCGCTATCGGCAAAGTGGAGTCTGGCCTTAGTACCAGTAGCCTCCCTTTGCGGTCAGTCAGCTTATACATGGTTTCCGACGGTATACCGGAGCGCTCCGGGTCAAATACATCGTAAAACTCCAAGCCAGGCGTAACAACCTGACGGAATCCTCTGTTATGGTACACCTCTCCCAGACGGTGTTCTACGTGATGATGAAGCAAGCATTCTTCAAATAGATAATCGCGAATGCCTTCCGGAGTAATTTTATGATATTTTTTCATCTTTCGCACCGCCTTTGCTTTAACTTGCTAATATGATAGCACAACAAACTGCCGCTAGCAATACTAATTTTGAATTATTATGCTTTCAAAATGCTGAAATTACCACCCATTACCAAACAAAGTATAGGAAAAATAGAGAAAATCACAAGTTTAAGATGAAAACTTACCTCAATTTTAATTTTAAATATTCATTCCTTATAAAAAGAAAGGCTCTCTGTTTTCTCTTCCTCCGTTTGCATTTCTTGCATTCCACTCACTCTTTTCCTCCGATAATAGCAATAATATAAGCAAGAAGAAATACAAGCTACTATATGGCTGACCAAAACAGCATACCAAACCCCATTTAATGCGAATGTGGTGTGCGTTGACCAATACCAAGCAAGCGGCATACGAACCATTAAATAGTAAAACACCATGAGCAGCATTCCCGCAGTTGGGCTCCCCAAGCCATTTATAGCACCTAACACGCAGTTTGTAATGGTATTGCATACGTACCCAACCCCTACAATCAAAAAGTAGGTTGATACCAGCTCTGCAACTCCATCGCTGTTTACAAATAAGCGTGATAAAGGATTTGCAAAAAACACAACCAATAATGATAGAACTGTTACAATTCCAACTCCGGTACGAATCGAACATTTTACATACTCATCTGCTTTATCCATACGCTTTGCACCCACACATTGACCTACAATAGTAGTCATTACCATATTAATTGCCATCGCGGGGTAAAAGGGAATCGTCTCTAGCTTACCAGTAATTCCATAACCTGCAATAGCAGTTACAGAAAAACCACTTACGATTGCTGTTAAAAAGCTGGTGCTAATGGCAGGGATACTTTGTTGAAATACAGCTGGCAACGCATTTTTTGCCATAGGTATTACTAACTTCCAATTCACAGTAGATAGTGATAGAGAAAACAGTTTATTGTGATGGAGATAAACAACTAAGATAAGTACAGAGATGCTCTCAGACAATATGGTTGTTATTGCCGCACCGTCAAAACCAATCCATAAAATAAAAATTGGGTCTAAGATGCAATCTAATATTGTGCATAAGAGAATTGAAATTGCTTGTAAGGAGGTATTCCCATAGCTGCGCAATAAAGCGGCGAAATATAAGTACAAAAAGGTAAAAACATAACCTAGCAAATAAATTTTTAAATAATCGTAAGCCATACCAAATATTTCAGCAGGAGTATTTAGCCAATGTAGTAGTGTTGCCAAATTCCATTCGAGCAACACAGTCATTGCAACTGAAAAAATAACCGCAGTAAGAAATGAAGTTGTGATAAGACTTTCTGCTTGTCTTTTATCACCGGAACCTATCTTTTGTGACAGCAAAATGGAAAGGCCATTTGTTGCTCCCATACTGATTGCCGTTAATAATAAGATAATAGGTGTAGAGGAAGTCAGTGCTGCCATAGCACTTTCCCCCAGTAAGTTGCCAACCCAAATACTATCCATCATATTGTAGGCAAGGTTTAAAAACATGGCCGCTATCATAGGTAGTGCCATTTTAAGGAACGTTTTGGTTGTGTTTTCTGAATGAATAAAGTCTATTTCTGTTTTCATTGTAATACCTCCTTAATATTTTAAATGAATGAAAATCATTCATTTATATTGCTTTTAAAAGCCCTGCTTGTGCAGGGCTCTCATTATACTTTTAATAAGTACTTTAAAAACTGCTTAATCCGTTTTATTTTATCTTCGCCTTGAATGGAATCATCTAGTAAAATTCCTAGCTGGCCATATACAGCGAAGGAAGCCGCCGTTTCGGGATCCTCTAGCTGGGTCTCCCCCATTTGATTTGATTTTTCTATAAGCTTTACAATAACCGGCACCATTATTTCGCATACCACAATCGATAGCTGTGAGTGGAGTTTTTTACTATTTTCATTGTGAAAGAACTTATAAGTGACCGTTTTATCTTCTTCAAAATCCAGATAGGATGGTGCAATATCAAGCTTTTGAGCAAGTGAATAGCGCTCATCTTGAAGAACGGGAATCATTTTATCTGCCAGTTTTTGAGCATATCCACGCAGGGAGGAATCAAACAAAATTTCTTTGGAAGGGAAATAGCGATAGCATAACCCTTGGGCTATTCCAAGCTTGTTTGCAATATCTGTCATAGAAGTTCTTTCGTACCCCTTTTCATAAAAGAGTACGATTGCCGCATCTAAAATTTCTTGCTTTCGAACCTCCGGGTCTTTTGTAATTCGTGCCAATGCTTCACCTCCTATGGAACATGTAATCTATTTCTTATGAAGCTGATTATAGCACTACTTTGCCGCTGTGTCAATGATTGAATTTCATTCATTTAATAAATTTTATTCTTGATATAATCTAATTCATATCTTATATAATAATCATTTTACGCTTTTATAGAGAAAGTAAAAAGGCTTAAGCCACTGGTAAATTGTTGCTTAAGCCTTTTAATTGGTTGCTTATAACGCCATATAAATTATTTCTAAGTAAATTAAAACAAGCTCATCTGGCTGCTTTCCGGCAAGCCTTTGAGCGCACCGGCTACTTGAAGTGCCTCAATTACCGATTTAGATACCTTTGCGCGGGTTTGCAAATCATCAATCGAAATATAAGGTCCGCCGTTTTCTTTCGCCGCCGCTAAGCTATTTGCAGCTGACTCCCCTACCCCCGAAAGAGAAGCAAATGGCAGTCGAATTTTTCCATCCTCTACCATATACTTTCTCGCATCAGACTGATAAAGGTCAATTGGCAATACCTCAATTCCTCTGGCAAGCATTTCATTTACAATTTGGAAGGTTGCAAACGCATCTTCTTCTTTTTTGCTTGCCTCTTTGCCCTTCATCGTGATTTCGTTCATTTTGCGGCGTACCGCCTCACGCCCTTGCAATACAACGGCGCCGTCAAAGTCTTCTCCGCGCACTGTAAAATAAGCGGCGTAGTACTCAACAGGGCGATGCACCTTATACCAACCCAAACGCAATGTTGAAATCATATAGGCAGCAGCATGGGCTTTGGGGAACATGTACTTAATTTTCATACAGGAGTCGATATACCACTGCGGAACATTGTGATCTTTCATTGCCTGAATATGCTCCTGCGTTAATAACTGCGGCGCTTTACCCTTACGGGTAATCTCCATGATTTTAAACGCCATCTTCGGTTCAAGCCCTTTGAGCAGCAAATAGGTCATAATGCTGTCTCGTGTACCTATAACCTCTGAGATGGTACAGGTCTTATTTTTAATTAAATCCTGCGCATTACCAAGCCAAACGTCGGTACCATGGGATAAACCGGAAACCTGGAGCAAGTCTGAAAAGGTTTTTGGCTGTGCATCCATGAGCATCTGCCGAACAAAGCTTGTGCCAACTTCTGGTAAGGAGAAGGTTCCGGTTGGGGAATCAATATCATCAGGAGTAACACCAAGCGCCTCTGTAGAATGAAACAAAGACATCACCTTTGGGTCACTCATCGAAACCTTCATAACCGGAATACCCGTGTAGTCTTCCAAATAACGATAAATGGTAGGAACATCGTGCCCCAGCTCATCAAGTTTACAAATGGTATCGTGAATGGCATGGAAGTCGAAGTGCGTCGTAATATTATCTGATTTTTGGTCATTCGCCGGGTGTTGCACCGGGCAAAAATCGTAAATCTCCATACCACGCGGCACAACAACCATTCCGCCTGGGTGCTGACCGGTTGTGCGTTTTACACCGGTACAGCCGGTAGCAAGGCGCAGCTCTTCCGCACGGTGCAGTACGGTTCCTTGCTCTTCGGCATACTTGCGAACAAAGCCAATCGCCGTTTTGTCTGCGACGGTGGCAATAGTGCCTGCTTTAAAAACATTGTCTTTTCCAAACAGTGTTTCAGTATAGCGGTGCGCATCACTTTGGTATTCACCGGAGAAGTTCAAGTCAATATCTGGCGTTTTATCTCCATCGAAGCCCAAAAAGGTTTCAAACGGAATCGTATGACCATCACGCTCGTATTGCGTACCACAAACAGGGCATTCCTTTGGCGGCAGGTCAAACCCTGAGCCATAAGAGCCATCCGTAATAAACTCACTGTTTTTACAGTGCGGGCAAATATAGTGCGGCTCCAGAGGGTTTACTTCCGATATGCCAGAGATATTTGCTACAAACGAGGAACCAACCGAACCACGGGAGCCAACCAAATAACCGTGTGCTTCTGAATCGGCAACCAGTTTCTGCGCCGTCATATATAGCACGGAAAAGCCATGCTTATTAATGGAATCAAGCTCACGCTTGAGACGATCATGCACGATTTGCGGTAAAGGGTTGCCGTAGATTTCTTTTGCGCGTTCCCACGAAATAGTGTTGAGCTGCTCCTCAGCTCCATCAATAAACGGAGGAAACACTCCAGGTGGGATAGGTGTAAGCTCCTCCACCATGTCCGCAATTTTATTTGTATTGGTTACAACTACCTCATACGCTTTTTCTTTGCCAAGGTATGCAAATTCTTCGAGCATTTCTGGGGTTGTTCTTAAATACAGAGGTGCCTGCGCATCTGCATCTGCAAAGCCCTGCCCTGCCATTAATATCTTACGGTAATCGCCATCCTTTGGGTCTAGGAAGTGAACATCGCAGGTTGCAACTACAGGCTTATTCAGCTCATCACCCAAACGAATAATCGTGCGGTTGTATTCCCGGAGGGTTTCTTCATTCGGAACCTGCCCGTTTCTCACCATAAATAGGTTATTATCGATGGGCTGAATCTCTAAATAGTCATAAAAACTGGCGATTTCTTTCAGGGTAGACCAAGGCTGGCCGCCAGCCACAGCTCTGTAAAGCTCACCTGCTTCACAGGCACTTCCCAAGATAAGACCCTCGCGATATTTCACCAAAACACTCTTTGGAATACGCGGCCTTTGGTAGAAATAATCGAGGTGCGAGTAGGAGATAAGCTTGTATAAATTCTTAAGACCAGTTTGATTCTTAACCAGAATAATCTGATGCACTGGGCGAATTTTCTTTGGGTTGCCACCTGCTAAGCAGGTATTAATATCTTTCACACAGGTTGCACCAGTATCTTCTTTCAAGCGTTGTAACAGGTTTTGAAAAATCTTAGCCAAAACGGTCGCATCGTCACAGGCACGGTGGTGATTAAACGGGTCAAGCTTTAAGTATTTGGCAACTGTATCCAGCTTATAGTTTTTTATGTCCTTGAGCATGGAACGACACATGGGCAGTGTATCAATATATGGATACGGAAAATCCATCCCATGGCGTGCCGCGGCAGCATGCATAAACGAAGTATCGAACGCCGCATTATGAGCCAGTAGAACTGGGCTTTCTCCGCAAAAATCGTAGAATTGTTGCAACGCAACTTCTTCCGACACAGCGTCCTTTACCATCTCATCGGTAATACCGGTAAGCTCGGTAATTTTAGCGGGGATGTGCATTCCGGGATTTACAAAAATATTAAAGCTGTCTTTAATCTCGCCATTTTGAATACGCACCGCACCAATTTCGGTCATTCGGTCATTTTCTGCACTCAGGCCGGTTGTTTCAATATCAAACGAGATAAAATCATCTTCCAGCGTATTCTCCGTTTCGCCCATCAAAGCCGGAACCATATCGTTTACAAAATAAGATTCCACTCCATAAATAACCTTGAACTCGCCGCCCTTTTTACGCACGGCAGCTGCTGCGTTCATTGCATCCGGGTACGCCTGCGCAACACCATGGTCGGTGATTGCAATGGCCTTATGTCCCCACTCAGCAGCGCGCTGAATAAGCTCGCCAACCGGCGTAATGCCATCCATACTCGACATTGAGGTATGTAAATGCAGCTCGACTCGTTTCTCCGGGGCATCATCAATCACCTTTAGCTTTTCAACGGTACTAATGCCGCGAGGGCGAAGAACAATCTCGTGGTCGTATTTATCGTAGCTGATTTCACCGCTGACTAAAATGGCACTCCCTTTTTTTAGGGTGTCAATTGCACGACACTGGCTGTTCTCTTCAATAAGCTTTAGGGTCATGGAACCGGTGTAGTCTGTAATATTGATGCTAAAGATTTTTTTGGATTTATCACGGGTCTGGCGCTCATCCATACTAAAAATCTCGCCCCAGATTAAAACTGTGCCGGAATCCGGCCCTACGCGACCAATGGGGACCGGCTTCGTACTGCGCCCCATGCGGCCATATAGCAGCTTTGCTGTTTCAGGCAGAATGGTTGGGTACAAAGTGTCTCCCCCCCGCACGTTAATGGTGTGTGGGTTCTTTTTTGGCTTTGCGCCGGGTTCGTTCATCATCGATTCATAGTGAGCCGCATCCTCTTCGAGTGCCTGCCTGCGCTGGGTCTCTTTCTCCTGCTTTACTCGTTCAATAAAGCGAGCATCGTTTCTCTCCGCAGTGACCATACCATCAAAAGATACCTGAAACATTAATCCAAATTCTTCGTGAATCAAGTGGGAAAGTGCTTTATCAAATTTACGGAAAAGCAGCATGTCGCGCCCACCATGTGCCAGAGTGATAACCAGTGCGTCTTGCTCCAAGCGCGCTGTGGCACCATTGAGGCTACCATTGAGGCTTGCATCCCTGCGCTTTAGCTCCTTTATGAGCTCTACAACATACTCGGCTTGAAATAAATTCCCCTCAAAGCGAGGCAACACTGCCGCTCTACGAACATTCAGCGCCCCTTTTAGCTGTTCTTCCAGCGCAAAAAGAACCCCACGCTCCACCAAAACCGGAAAAGCTGTTTCAATTAACAGCTCCCGGTTCTGCTCATCAATTCGCAAAGAGCGCACGGTTCCATCCGGCAATACAGTGCCGGGAATATTCAGGTATGTACCAAATAGTTCTGCAAAGGTTTTCATTCCAACATCCTTTTCTTATTCCTAGCATTCGTTTCCCCTATGATGGGGTGAATCCTCTTCTTTAACCAGCAAATACGATTTAAGCATTAAAAATGAACTCGAATACAGCCATTTTATAGCGACTCTATCTCTTCCATAAGGCTATCCACCAGTTCTGCTTCCGGAACCCGACGGATAATTTCACCCTTTTTGAAGATGAGCCCCACTCCGTTACCACCTGCAATGCCAATATCTGCTTCTCTTGCTTCTCCCGGTCCATTCACCGCACAGCCCATAACCGCCACAGTAATCGGCTTTTTACAAGATGCCAGGCGCTGTTCCACCTCGCCTGCAATTGAAATTAAGTCAATATTGGTTCTTCCGCAAGTAGGGCACGAAACCATTTGTACTCCACTGCGAAGGTTTAGCGCCCGGAATATATCCATTGCCGCAGCAATTTCTCTAACGGGGTCTGCCGTGAGAGAAACACGAATGGTATCACCTATTCCCCGTTGCAGTAAAGAACCAATTCCAATTGCCGATTTTACAAGACCCATCCGTTCTGTGCCAGCCTCCGTAACACCAAGGTGCAACGGGTAGTCGCATGCCTGCGTGGCAAGCTCATACGCCTGAATCATAGTATCTACCCGAGAAGACTTCATAGATAAGACAATTTCTTCAAAATCATACTTTTCAAGCAAAGACGCATGGTACAATGCACTTTCACAAAGTGCTTGTGGTGTTGGGCCACCGTGCTTTGCCAATATTTCTTTCTCCAGCGAACCAGAATTTACCCCAATGCGAATAGGGACACCATGCAAACGGCAGGCATCTGCCACCGCTTTTACCCGGTCGTCGGACCCAATGTTTCCTGGATTAATACGAATTTTATCAATGCCAGCCTCAACGGATTCAAGAGCCAGCTTATAATCAAAATGAATATCTGCCACCAGTGGAATTGTAGTCGCCTTCTTAATGGCAGGTATGAGTTGTATTGCCTCGGCATTTGGAATCGCAACACGCAGTATTTCGCAGCCACTTGCTTCTAACTCTCGGGCTTGCTGTACATTGCCCTCCACATTTGCTGCGGGTACGTTAAGCATCGATTGAATGGAAATGGGCGAACCGCCGCCAACTGCGACGCCGCCCACATTCAATTTTTTTGTTATTTTACGGTTCATGCTCCCAATCCCTTTCCGGTAAAGAGCCTTAAAATATCACTGTAAGTGATAATCAGCATAAAGGTCATCAGCAGTGCAAAGCCTGCTGCATGTACCCAGCCTTCATATTTGGGGTTAACCGGGCGGCGGCGTATCAGCTCAATCAATAAGAAAATCAAGCGGCCACCATCCAGTGCCGGTAAAGGCAAAAGATTCACTACACCAAGGTTGACGGTTATCATCATCATCATCATGACAATGTTATTCACAGCGGGCAAAATACCTTCTTTCAACCCCATAGAAGCGGCTTGAGAAATAGCGTCTGCCGCACCAATTGGGCCAGCCATATCGTTCAGACCAAACCTACCGGATGCCAAACCAACCAAGCTATACCAAACCATGCGAACAACCGAAACGGTATCTTCCGCCGATTTTTGAATTAAGGTTCCCGGGTTTCTTTCAATGCCAGATACATAGAAATCGAGCACCATTACCTGCTTGCCATTGTATTGGCGAGTGTTCATCTTTATATTGTGGAAGGAAAGGTTCTCTCCGTTTCGCACTACAGTTACATTCATGGACTGCGGGTTCGCTGTTGCGAGTGAAAAGCTTAAATCGCGGTCTGTACGAACACGGTAGCCATCAATGGAATAGAACTGGTCTCCAGCCTGAATACCTGCTTTTTGAATTGCAGAGCCTTCCGCAAACTGAGAAATGGTTGTGGAGGTAAACATTGGCTGCTGCCCCAACAAAACCATCATCAGTAAAATACCAAACAAAATGTTCATGATTGCACCGGCGCACACAACAATAATTCTCTTCCAAACCGGCTTATTTCCAAAAGCCCCTGCGTCATCACTGCTTTCATCTTCCCCCTCCATGGCGCAGTAGCCACCGATGGGTAATAGGCGCAGCGAATATTGGGTTTCCCCTTTTTGAAATTGAAATAATGTTGGCCCCATGCCAATCGCGAACTCATTCACGCGAATTCCGGAAAGCTTTGCGGTAAAGAAGTGGCCAAATTCATGAATGAAAATGATTAGGCCAAATAACAGCACCGCGAACAGAATAAGCAGGATATTGATAACCATATTCACCTCATCAGTCTATTATTTACAATATTACTATCTAGATTTACATGTAACATATTCAGTTATAATCTCGTATTTTCTAGTACAAAATTACGTGCATTTTGATCCGCCGCCAGCACCTGCTGTGGCGTGGTTGGTCGTTCAGGCGCTTGCCTTTTCATTGCAGCTTCCACTAACTCTGGAATCTGCAAAAAAGAGATTTTTTCAGATAAAAAGAGCTTTACTGCCTCTTCGTTTGCCCCGTTCATTGCAGCCGGCACCAATCCACCCTGCTGAATTGCCTGCTTGGCAAGACCAAGGCAGGGAAACGCGTGTTCGTCTGGCGGGTAAAACGATAGCGTACCCAGCTCGGTAAGACTTAGGCGTTTTACCGGAGACGGCAATCGTTCTGGCCATGTAATAGCATATTGTATGGGAATACGCATATCCGGTACGCCGAGCTGTGCCAGAACAGAATAATCTTGGTACTCAATGAGCGAGTGGACAATGCTCTCACGGTGCACCACCACGTCTATTTGAGACACCGGCATCGAAAAAAGCCACGAGGCTTCAATAATCTCAAGCCCCTTGTTCATCATAGTGGCGGAATCAATGGTTACCTTAGCGCCCATGCTCCAATTGGGATGGCGCAATGCCTGCTGTGGAGTAACATTCTCCAGCTCTTCCCGTGATTTACCGAAAAAAGGCCCACCAGAGGCAGTAAGAATTAACTTTGCTACCGCAGATGGATGCGGGCAGCCCTGCAAGCATTGAAAAATTGCGGAATGCTCACTGTCTACGGGAAGAATACGTACACCATTTTCTTGTGCGGCTTGCATAACCAGAGAACCGCCAGCCACTAACGTTTCTTTATTGGCAAGTGCAACATCCTTTTTGGCAGAAACGGCGGCCATAGTAGGGAGAAGCCCTACCATGCCCACCACTGCATTACAAACAATATCTGCTTCCTTTATAGAAGCTGCTTCGCAAAGACCATCCATCCCAGAAACAACACGTACCGGTAAATCGTGAACACGAGTCTTTAAATCCCGTGCAGCGTCTTCATCATAAACCGCCGCCAAGGCCGGTTTAAATTCACGAATCTGCTCCTCAAGGAGCTTCACGTTGCTATGAGCTGCAAGCGCACAAATCGAAAAACCGTGCATTCGAGCTACTTCCAGTGTTTGGGTACCTATGGAACCGGTTGAGCCGAGCAAAGAAATATTCTTTATCATTTGTATTCACCATTCTGTTTCTTTATTGCACGGTTCAGCATTTAACGCAGTACAACTGGAAATACCTGTACTAGAAGGTAGACAAAAGGCGAGACAAAAATTACACTGTCAAAGCGATCCAGTATTCCACCGTGCCCGGGAATTAGTTCTCCAAAATCTTTAATGTGGCAGCTTCGCTTAATAAGCGAAAAGCTTAAATCGCCTAACACAGACATTACAGAACCACCAACACCAATAAGCAACAATGATAGATAAGATACATTTACCTGATACCCATAGAAGAACACCTGAAAAATGTAGCCAAACACTAACATTGCCATTACATTTAAAATGAGACCCCCAACAACACCCTCAACCGTTTTTTTAGGGCTGATTTTAGGGCAAAGCTTATGCTGCCCCCAAAGGCTACCAGCTGCGAACGCACCGGTATCAGAAATCCACGCCGAAAAAATCGTAATGATAACATAGAACATGCCATGTCTTTCATCAAATTCCCGCAGGCTGAGTATGGTTGAGAGCATGGTAGGTATCATGAGTGTCATGCTGTACAACACAATCAAATGATGAAACGAAATTGTGTCGTTATACCGGATGAGCATGATAAACATGACCACCGTATACACATAGTAGAGCGTTTCTGTAGCCAACCCTACTGGAGCAATAAATACCCCCACCGCGAATAGAACACTGGGTACTACCAAAGCATACTGCTTTGCAATGCCAAGCGCCTGAACCAACTCATACACCGCCAAAACAGAAATCAACGCAATTGCTAAATTTAATGCAGGCGGAAAGCGAACATTAAATAAAACGATTGCAGCCAGAAATAGAATTAAAACGACACCAGACATCACTCGGTTTTTCAAATCATACCCCCCCAAAGCGCCTGTTCCGATTCGAAAACTCCAGCAAAGCGCTGTCAAGGTCTCGGGTCGTAAAATCCGGCCAGAGTTTATCCATAATAATATACTCTGTATAGGCCGACTGCCATAACAAAAAATTAGAAATACGATATTCTCCGCTGGGGCGCAGTACCAAATCCGGGTCTGGTTGGCCTGCTGTATAAAGATTTTGTGAAATTAGTTCTTCTGTAATTTGTTCGGGGCGCAGTGCTCCCTCTTGCACGCGTTCCGCCAAAAAGCGAACCGCGTGGGTCAACTCCGCGCGTCCGCCGTAATTCATTGCAATATTCAGAACCATACCGGTTTTATCCGCAGAAACCGCTTCTGTGCGTGCAAATAAATCCTTTAAGGTTTGAGGGAAAACTGAAACATCGCCAATAAACTTAACACGAATATTTTCGCCCAAAAAATCCCGCAGGGCTTCTTCTAAATACTGCTGAAAAATCTTCATCAGTGCTTCAATTTCGTCGGACGGACGCTTCCAGTTCTCAGTTGAAAACGCATATACCGTAAGATACTCAATTCCAATGGAAGCGCAGTAGCGTGTTATCTTTTTGAAATTTGCCGCACCTGCTGTATGGCCGGCCGAACGCGGGAGTGCCCGCTTTTTCGCCCAGCGACCGTTACCATCCATAATTATGCCCAAATGCCGCGGCAATATAGGCTTTGCCTGGTCTGAAAGATGATTCATAAGCCGATTTTTATATCTCCATGATTTCTTTCTGTTTCTTATCGAACAAGCCGTCTACTTCTTTGCAGTATTTATCTGTCAAATCCTGTGTTTTCTTCTCACCCAATTTCAGATCATCTTCTGAAATTTCGGCATTCTTTTTCATTGTTTTGAGTTTTTCAATTGCATCGCGACGAATGGAGCGAACCGCAACCTTTGCCTCTTCCGACATTTTTGCGATATCTTTTGTGATGTCGCGACGGCGTTCTTCTGTCAACTGCGGGAACATGAGGCGAATCACCTTGCCATCGCTTTGCGGGTTAATGCCTAGCTCAGAGCTTAGAATTGCCTTTTCAATTGCACGAACCGAAGTTGCATCCCAAGGCTGAATCGTTAAAAGACGTGCCTCCGAAACAGAAATGGCCGCCAACTGGTTCACCGCCGTAGGTGTACCGTAATAGTCCACCATTATTTTATCCAAAACTGCGGGGTTGGCCCTGCCTGCCCGGATTGTGGTATACTCGTTGGTCAGGACGGAAAGAGTTTTCTTCATCTTAGTTTCCGCTTGGGTCAGTACCTCTTGCATTACAATCTTCCTTTCTTAATTAGCATTTGTAAAATCAATTATTTTACTAGTGTTCCAATTGGTTCACCGCATACCGCCCGAACAATATTGCTGGGTTCTTCAATGCTGAACACAAGAATTGGAATATCATTGTCTTTGCACAAAGTTGCCGCCGTGCTATCCATTACATGCAAATCCTTATTTAGAACATCCATAAAGGAAAGGGAGTCAAACTTCACTGCTGCATCATTGAGTTTGGGGTCGCTGTCGTAAACACCATCTACCAAAGTTGCTTTCATGATAATGTCAGCATCAATTTCTGCTGCACGCAAAGATGCCGCCGTATCGGTAGAGAAAAACGGGTTTCCTGTACCACAACCAAACACGACTACACGCCCTTTTTCTAAGTGACGTACGGCACGGTTGCGAATATATGGCTCTGCTACCTGCTGCATGGTGATCGCGGTTTGCACCCGTACTGGTACACCCAGCTGTTCAAGCGCATCTGCAACACCAAGCGCATTAATAACCGTTGCGAGCATTCCCATATGGTCAGCCCTCGTTCGGTCCATTTTTCCACTGCTGCGGCCACGCCAAAAGTTGCCACCGCCTACAACAATGCCTACCTGAACGCCTAGGTCTGCACATTCTTTAATCGGCGCACAAATTTTCAGCACTGTATCAAAATCAATACCATGCTCTTTTCCCCCAGCGAGTGATTCACCACTGAGTTTTAAAAGAATTCTTTTATATTTAGGTTGCAATTCATAACACCCCATTATGATTTTAACTATATTTTACAATAGGAGAAATAGAAAGTAAAGTCTTTCACTCCTGTTTTCACATCAGGATTGCCATTATTCTTCCTTACGATACAGTTCGTTCATAATTATTTATTATTTTAACGCCAGAAGCTCATCTTTTATTAATTGTATAAAGAGTGCTTTGGTGTAACTCAAAGAGAATTTATCGAAAGGCAAGTAAAAAGGCTATTCTGGCTAATAACTCTTTTAATATATATATTCCCAATTTGAATACGTAATCCCGTTATAAAGGCATAAAGATAGAGAAGGGCTGAGGCTCGTATCCTCTGCCCTTCTCTTGTAAAAATTATGAATCAGATTATTTCACCATGCTGGCGACTTCATCTGCAAAATTATCTTCTTTCTTCTCGAGGCCTTCACCTTTTTCAAAGCGAGCAAACGCTTCGATCGAGATTTCGCCACCAAGCTCTTTGCCAACAGACTCTGTGTACTGCTGAACAGTCTTGTCGCTATCCTTAACAAAAATCTGGTCAACGAGGCAAATGTCCTTAAAGAACTTAGACAAACGGCCAACAACGATTTTCTCTGCAATTGCAGCGGGTTTACCATCGTTAATAACCTGCTCGGTAAGAATCTTCTTCTCATGCTCAACAACATCAGCCGGAACAGCCTGCTCGTTGAGGTATGCGGGGTTAACCGCAGCAATCTGCATTGCAATATTCTTTGCGTACTCCTGGAACTCAGGCTTAGCAGCGATTTCAGCAGAGGTGTTGAACTTTACGATAACACCGATTCTGCCGTTTGCATGCACATAGCTAACAACAGGGCCTTCAAAACGGGCAAAACGGCGTACTTTAATGTTCTCGCCGATTGTCTGAATCTTTTCTTTGAGAAGGTCATCAATCTTCTTATCAAAACCGGCAGCAGTTAGGTTGAGCAGAGCATCTACATCAGCAGGGTTCTGCTCTTCTACTGTGTCGGCAACAGTCTTAACAAATGCCTGGAATTCTGCATTCTTGGCAACGAAGTCGGTTTCTGCATTGATTTCTACTACAACAGCAACATTACCAATTGCATTCACCTGAGCATAAGCTACGCCTTCCGCTGCAATACGACCCGATTTCTTGGTAGCGGCAGCAAGGCCTTTTTCTCTCAAAATATCAACAGCGGCATCCATGTCTCCGTTGGATTCTGTTAAAGCTTTTTTACAATCCATCATTCCGCAGCCGGTTTTTTCACGAAGCGTTGCCACATCTTTTGCTGTAAAAGCCATTTTCTATTCCTCCGATTCTATTGTTAGTCATACAGCGACCTAAAAGCTGGTGCTATATTAAAATCTATAATACCACAAACAGCGCATGGCGCATTGTGGTATAACATTCTCAAAAAATACCCGTCTGAAATCAGGCGGGTATCTTTCTCTCTACATTAGAGTTGCTGAAAAGCGGCTTATTCAGCCTGCGCCTCTTCTTTTTCCTGTGCAGCAGCAGCGCCCATACGGCCCTCATTGCCTTCTGCAATTGCATTTGCCATAGTTGCAGAAATCAGTTTAACTGCACGAATTGCGTCGTCGTTACCGGGGATAACATAATCGATTTCATCGGGATCGCAGTTGGTATCAACAATCGCAACAATCGGGATACCAAGCTTCTTAGCCTCTGCAACAGCAATGCGCTCCTTGCGGGGGTCAACGATGAACAGTGCGCCGGGAATCTGACGCATATCTTTAATTCCGCCAAGGAATTTCTCGAGCTTTTCAATTTCCAAACGGAGCTTAACAACTTCCTTCTTAGGGAGCAGCTCAAAGGTGCCGTCTTCTTCCATAGTCTTGAGCTGGTTCAGGCGATCAATTCTGCGGCGAATGGTGCGGAAGTTTGTGAGCATGCCGCCCAACCAGCGGGCATTCACATAGTAAGCACCAGCGCGCTCTGCTTCTTCACGAACAGAATCCTGAGCCTGCTTCTTTGTGCCAACAAACAGCACGGGCTTGCCTTCTTCAGAAAGCTGACGAACAAAGCTGTAAGCTTCTTCGAGCTTCTTAACGGTCTTCTGCAGGTCAATGATGTAGATGCCGTTACGCTCGGTGAAGATGTACTCTGCCATCTTGGGGTTCCATCTTCTTGTCTGGTGACCGAAGTGTACACCGGCCTCCAAAAGTTGTTTCATAGATACGACTGCCATAATTAAAATCCTCCTTGGTTATTCCGCCGCCGCACCTTTATTTTGACGTGAAACCCGGTAAAGGGCACCATTGCGTCATAGTGTGGCGTGTGATTTACTGGAGTATTATAGCACGGCAAAGAGGATTTGGCAAGTTTTTTCCTGCTTTTTCGCGAATTTTATTAGGTGTGGAACCAACCGCTCCCAAACCGTTTTTTGGGCCGGAACGGCATCGCAAAATCCACTAAAATCGTTTCTTCCCCTATGATTTGAATATCTTCCCAGCGAATGACAATGTCATCCTCTCTGCCCAGAAGACCCAACCATTTCAGCCTGCCATAAATAATGATTGCGCTGATTCTTGCTGTCTTTAGCTCAATCTCAACATCGCTCACGGCCCCCAACCTGGTGCCGTCTTTCACGCTGATAACCTCTTTGTTTCTCATATCGGCCATTCTGCAATTTGTCATCAGGCACACCTCCCGCCTGATGCTATCTATATTCATCCAATAGTGGCATTTAAAACCTCGGGACAAACAAAGAATCTACAAATCCATTAATTTTTCTTTTATAATGAAAAGGAAACATGATTGCGGCTCTATTTTTATACAAACCATAATTTTTAAATGATTTAAATTTGATTAATTGGAAAAGTTCAGGCTTGCTTTTGTTTGTTTATCTTTGCTGTAAAATGAACTGTTCTCCGATTATACACAAATCCTAATCAAGTAAATACATCTTAAGGTGAATTAAATGTCTTTCTTTATCTTGTCGAGTGCTCCTTTTTCTAAACGGGAAACCTGCGCTTGGCTGATTCCTATTTCTCCAGCGACCTCCATTTGGGTCTTCCCCTGAAAGAAGCGCATCGAGAGAATTCGCTTTTCACGGTCACTTAAATCGCTAATGGCTTCCTTGAGCGCAATTTCGTCGAGCCAATTCCGGTCATCGTTCTTATCCCCTACCTGATCCATCACATAAATTGTGTCGTTTCCATCCGAGAAAACAGGTTCATATAGTGAGACTGGTTCCACAATTGCTTCAAGAGCCAATACCACCTCTTCACGCTGTATGCCAAGTGCTTTGGCAATTTCGTTTACGGATGGCTCCTTGCCGTTCTCTGCCGTCATCTTTTCTTTCATCTGCATTGCTTTGTAAGCGGTGTCTCTCATTGATCGGCTAACGCGCACACTGTTGTTATCTCTTAAATAGCGCCGAATCTCTCCAATAATCATGGGAACACCATACGTAGAGAAACGAACATCCAGGTCCGGGTTGAAATTGTCGATAGCTTTCATTAAGCCAATACAACCCACTTGGAACAAATCATCCAGATTCTCGCCCCGGTTAGTAAAGCGCTGAATCACGCTTAGCACAAGCTTTAAATTGCCGCCAATCATTTCTTCGCGCGCTTTTTGCTTTTCAGCTGGTGTTCCATGCTTTATAATCTGCAAAAGAGCTTGTTTTTCTGCCTCGGTAAGCACCTTTAGCTTTGCTGTATTTACTCCGCAGATTTCAACCTTGTTATACTGCATAACTCCCCGCCCTCCACTCTCATTTGTCTGGCTCTTACACGTTCATTATTGCCAGATTCTGATAGCTTCATTCGTAAAGATTCCCATATTAAAAAAATGAATATCTTTTAGAGTAGGGCGCTTATTGTATAAAATGAAAAAGATGCGCTATGATATTTTCAGGAAAGAAAAACTGTTAGGAATGGCTACCAGCTTATTAAAACAGCGATTAACCAAGTAAATTTAGGGGAAAAGCAGTTTAAGGTAAAAAAACTTATGCAAACATGTAATTTATTTTGTTTTTTCTCTTGCATCCTGTAAAAAAAGGGGTATAATGAAATATGCGAATTTAGTATACAAATTTAGTATACATTAATCTTAATTTCGTTTTATTCTATATATAATAATGAGGTGAACATTCATGTCCCATGAATTACTGAAAATTGAGAACCTGCAAGTGGGTGTTGAAGATAAGGTGATACTGGACGAGCTGAATCTTACCATTCGCAGCGGTGAAACACATGTGCTGATGGGACCTAACGGCGCAGGTAAATCCACCCTGGGTAATGCCATTATGGGTCATCCGCAATATCATATTAGTAAGGGAAGCATCGTGTTCAACGATGACGACATTACAAGCGAAACAACCGACGTACGCGCCAAGAAAGGAATCTTCCTTTCTTTCCAGAACCCGGAAGAGGTTCCCGGAATTGCACTGGGCAATTTTCTTCGCGTTTCTCGTGAAGCCGTTACCGGTGAAGCTCCGCGCATTTTAAAGTTTCAGAAAGAAATGAAAAGCTTGATGGATTCTTTAGAAATTAATCAGGATTACGCCGCACGCTACTTGAATGTGGGCTTTTCTGGTGGTGAGAAGAAGAAAGCGGAAATTTTGCAGATGCTAATGCTCAACCCCAAGCTTGCTATTCTGGATGAAACTGACTCCGGCTTGGACGTAGACGCAGTAAAGATTGTATCAAAGGGCATTCGCCAATTCCGCAACGATAAAAATTCATTGCTGATTATTACACATAATGCAAAAATTCTGGAAGGCCTGAAAGTAGACTACGTTCACATTCTGGTGAACGGCACTATTGTTCATACCGGTGACAGCAGCCTGATTCAAGAAATCAATGAAAGGGGCTTCCAGTTCTTTGAAGCGGGAGGTGTCCGCAATTGAGAGCCTTTGAAGAAGAAAAAACAAGGGTTGACGACATAGACAGAACCATCTACGACGTAAAGGATAAGGTTGACGCTGCCTTTACCGTAGATTCCGGTCTGACTCCGGAAATCGTGAACCAAATTTCGGTTGAGAAAAAAGACCCGGAGTGGATGCGTTTGTTCCGCCAAAAATCACTCCGCACGTATAATGAAATGCCTTTGCCTAGCTGGGGTCCTACTCTCGAAGGGCTGGATATGGACCACATTGTGACTTACGTTCGCCCCAAAACAGGCATGAGCAGCAAATGGGAACAGGTTCCGGAGGATATTAAAAATACCTTTGAACGCCTCGGTATTCCCCAAGCAGAGCGTCTTTCCCTTGCGGGTGTTGGCGCCCAGTACGATTCTGAGGTTGTGTACCATAATGTGCGTGCCGAGGTTGAAGCACAGGGTGTTGTTTATACCGATTTGGAGAGTGCACTGCACGGCCCGTACTCCGAAATGATTCGCAAACACTTTATGAAGCTAGTCCCCCCCAGCGACCACAAATTCGCGGCACTGCACGGTGCAGTTTGGTCGGGCGGATCGTTCGTTTATGTTCCCGAGGGAGTTCAATTAACCATCCCCCTCCAGTCTTACTTCCGCTTGAACGCGCCAGGTGCTGGTCAGTTTGAGCACACGCTAATCATTGTCGAAAAGAATGCGTACCTGCATTTTATTGAGGGCTGTTCCGCCCCCAAATATAACGTAGCCAACCTGCACGCCGGCTGCGTAGAGCTATTCATTGGTGAGAATGCACGCTTACGTTACTCTACCATTGAAAACTGGTCTAAGAATATGTATAACCTAAACACCAAGCGTGCCTTGGTGGAAAAAGGCGGTGCCATCGAGTGGGTTTCGGGCTCCTTTGGTTCGAATACCTCCTGTCTCTACCCCATGAGCGTGCTTAAGGGAGAGGGTGCTCGTACTGAGTTTACCGGAATCACCTTTGCTGGTAAAGGCCAAACCCTTGACAATGGCTCAAAGGTCATTCACGCTGCGCCAAACACCAGCTCGCGTATTAGTACTAAGTCTATTTCGAAAGATGGCGGTGCCTGTATCTACCGCAGCAGTGTTGTGATTACTCCGGAAGCGGCACACAGCAAATCTTCCGTTTCGTGCGAATCCTTAATGCTCGATAGCGAATCTCGTTCCGATACGGTTCCGGTAATGGATATTCAAAACGATGAATCCGACGTTGGGCATGAGGCAAAAATTGGCCGTATCAGCGACACGGCAATTTTCTACTTGATGAGCCGCGGCCTTACAGAGGATGACGCACGTTCCATTATTGTTAGCGGCTTCGCAGAGCCAATCGCCAAAGAGCTGCCAATGGAATATGCCGTTGAAATGAATAACCTGATTAAGCTCGAAATGAGCGGCAGTATTGGATGAGGAAAGGAGCTTTGCAATGAACATGACCTTGAATCAAGTAAACCTGCTGCCGGTCAGAACTTGGAAATGGCTTGGAGTCAACGGTATTGCGGTAGAAGAAGAGATTCCCGGCGAATTTGCCGCTTGGGAAAAGAAAACCTTAAACTTGCCGCAAGGAGTAATCGAGCAAGCCAACGCTTTTGACGGCGCAGACGCGATAGAAACTGGAATGGGTAAGGATGCAGAGCAGTTTGTTCTGCAAAATAGAAATACAGAAATTCACCTTGTTGCAGAAGGCAAAACGGAAGAACCGATTGTTGCAGAATATGTTCTCGGTGCCTCCTCCCCTGTTCTTGCCGATTATAACACCATTTACGCCAAAGAAGACAGCCGTGTGACCTTCGTGCTAAGCTACCGCTCACAGGGAAGTGAAAATGTATTTCACACCAGCCTAACCAAGATTTATGCGGAACGCGGAGCACATGTACGCCTTGTGCAGGTACAGCTTCTGGGTGATAGTGCATTCCATTTTGATGATGTTGGTGTCATAGAAAAAGAAGGCGCTTTGGTAGAAGTAATCCACATTGAGCTGGGCGCACAAAAACTCCTTTCGGGCTGTAAGGCTCGGCTTGAGGAACGCCACAGCCGCTTTGAAAATGAAACCATCTATCTGGGTGACAAATCCAGAAGCATTGATATGAACTATTTGGTACAGCACATTGGCAAAGAAACCGAAAGCGAAATTCACGCAAACGGTGCTTTGTTAGATGAAAGCAAAAAGATTTACCGCGGAACTATCGATTTTCTTCGTGGTGCTTCCTATTCCGTTGGGCATGAAAGTGAGTACACTCTGCTGTTCAGCCCCAAGGTACGTAACCGTACTGCACCTTTGATTTTGTGCGGGGAAGAAAACGTAGAGGGTCAGCATGCTGCAAGCATTGGTAAAATCGATGCAAGCAAGCTGTTCTATTTAATGTCGCGCGGTATTTCGGAGCAACAGGCAAAGCAAATTGTGATTGAAGCGCAATTCACTCCAGCACTGGAGAGAATCCCGGTAGAAGCTCTACGGGAATCTGTGCGCGAGTGGCTCAAGGAAAGGATGAAAAACGCATGAACCGGATACAAGAGCAATTCCCTTTATTGCAGCAGAAAGTAAACGGCAAGCCAATCGTTTATTTAGACAACGCTGCCACCGCACAGCGTCCGGTCAGCGTATTAAAGGCGGTGGATGATTTCTACCGTAATGATAACGCCAACCCGCACCGTGGTGTGTATGAGCTTGCGGTTCGTGCAACCAATGCGTTCGAGGATGCCCGCAAGGTAGTCGCTGAGTTTATAGGCGCAAAGGATGCGGCGGAGCTGATTTTCACCCGTAACGCAACAGAGGCACTCAACCTGATTGCATACAGCTATGGCATGAATTTCCTCTCCGAAGGCGATGGAATTACCATCTCGATTGCAGAACACCACAGCAATTTAGTGCCGTGGCAGCATGTTGCCGGAATTGTAGGTGCCTCCCTCGACTACCTGTACCTAACAGATGGTGCCAGAGTAACCGACGAGGAAATCGCCGCTAAAATTACGGAGAAAACCAAGCTAGTCTCAGTTGTGCATATTTCAAATGTACTTGGCGTTCAGTTACCCATTGAAAAGATTGTAAAGCGCGCGCATGAGGTTGGCGCTGTTGTAGTGCTCGATTGTGCGCAGAGCGTTCCCCATATGCCGGTAAATGTAGAGCAGCTTGGTGTGGATTTTGCTGTGTTCTCCGGCCACAAAATGTATGCTCCGCTTGGTATTGGAGCTCTTTGGGGAAAAAGAAGCCTGCTTGAGAAAATGCCTCCTTTCCTTTCGGGCGGCGATATGATTGACTCCGTAGAGGAACAGGTTACTACCTATGCCCCCATTCCCCAGAAGTTCGAGGCCGGCACGCAAGACGCCGGCGGCGCAGTGGGCCTTGCCGCAGCCGTGAAATTTATGCAGGGAATCGGCTGGGACGAAATCACCCGCATTGAGCATGAGCTCATGGCTTATGCCATTGAGGGCATGAAGAAAATCCCCCATGTAACCGTTTTGGGCGGCGATATTCCTGCAAATGAACGCTACGGCGCTATTTCTTTTTTGGTTGAGGATGTTCACCCACATGACATTGCTAGCATATTGGATGCAGACGGTGTTTGCGTTCGTGCCGGCCACCATTGTGCACAGCCGCTGCTTCATCATTTAGAGCTGTATGCCGCCAGCCGTCTTAGCTTTGCGGTGTACAACACCAAAGAAGATATTGATGCGTTTCTGGAAAGCCTGAAAAAAGTCAGAGGAGTAATGGGTTATGGAGCTTGACCAGATTTATACGGAGATTATAACGGAGAATAGCCGTTCCAAACGCAACAAGCGTGAACTGGAAAACCCTACTGCGGTTATTAAAGGTGTAAACCCAAGCTGTGGAGATGAGATTTCTTTGCAGGTTCGTGAAAAAGATGGAATTATTGAAGACGCTTCTTTTACTGGTATGGGCTGTGCGATTTCACAGGCTTCTGCTTCCATTATGATTGACCTGATTAAAGGGAAGACAAAAGAAGATGCGATGCACCTCGCTAACACCTTTCTTTCGATGATTAAGGAAGGTAAGCTGGATGACGAAGCACTTGATGAGCTAGAGGATGCTGCCGCGTTCCAAAATATCTCAAAAATGCCCGCTCGTGTAAAATGTGCGGTTCTGGCTTGGCATACCTTGGAAGAAGCCATTCAGTCTGAAGTAAAGTGTCCCGAATAAAAACTAAACAAAGAATTTTCAAGAAAAGCCGCGCCTGATATTCAGACGCGGCTTTTCTGCTATTTGTACTCTTCTTCACAAAGCAAATATTCCATCATTTTTTCTGGGTGGTTTAAAAACTCACGCGTTACAATGTAGTGCTCTGTTTGCTCATAAGGGGTACGGCATATTCCCTCATCCTTCGAAAGTACATAGATGCACGCTCCGGGGTATGCCATCAAAATCGGAGAATGAGTGGCAATCACGAGCTGTGAGTTTCGCTCTACCAATTGATGAAGATGTGCTAACAGCGACATTTGGCGAGACGGCGATAGCGCCGCCTCCGGTTCATCCAAAAGATAAAGCCCCTCTCCCCCAAAACGATTTAGGACCAGAGACAAAAAGCTTTCCCCATGAGATTGCTCATGCAGTGATTTCCCCCCGTAGCTATCAATCAAAGGAGGTCGACTCGTCGGAATTGCATTGAGGTCATCAATATTGCTGGCAACATTATAAAAGCTTTCTGCCCGCAAGAAGAATCCATCTCTTGGGCGGCGAACCCCTTTTACTAAATGAAGGTACTCGTACAGTTGAGAATGCGTTTCTCTGGAAGAAAAGGTAAAGTTTCGTGTACCACCCTCTGCATTAAACCCGGCAGCAACCGCAATGGCCTCCAGTAAAGTAGATTTTCCCGTTCCGTTCTCCCCCACCAAAAATGTGACTGGCTGCTCCAGTAACAATGGCTTTTTTTGCAGGCTTAGCACTGCAGGGAGCGTCTCCCAATAATTCTTTCGCTGTGGTAGCTGATTGAGCTCTACTCGCCGCAGGTACAGCGACTCCAAAAATTCTGCATCCATATTTATTCTACAATATTCCCTGAAACGGGCGCAAGAAGAACCTTACCGGTACCGCGGTATACGTTAACCAAACCTTCACCGGAGACCGCAGAGCCCATGAGCGATTTTCCTGAGCGCTCCACCGTAAAGTTCAGGCTGCCACTCCATGCAATCGCCATGTTGCCATCCACTTTTAATACATCATCCTCTAGGGTAATCTCAACGAGTTCTTCCCTTGGGCAGTACGATTCCAAGCAAAGAACGCCATTGCCACTCACGCCGAGGTTAAAAAGGCCTTCATTGCCCGCCACTGCAGATGAAAAGTTCGAGCGCATCACCGCTTTATGCTTCAGTGTGGATTCACAGGCGAGAAATAATCCGTCATCCAAAACAATTGAACCGTTCCAGTCCTGAAGATTAATCAAAATAATATGGCGATAGGTCGGCTCCAACACCAAAAGACCATTGCCGGTGTATTCGGGCTTTATCGCAGACTCGCCTGTAACAGAGCCACGCATTGCTTTGCTCAGAAAATCGCCAACACCTTTAATCCCAGTGGTAGCGTTCACATTACCAACCGTCCACTGCATTGCTCCGGCCTGCAAGGTTATACCACCATTTGCTTTGCTCATATCGCAAACAACCTGTCGTTTACGAACATTCATTTTGCTTGCAAAATAGGCTGTTTGCGCATCATGAGGCATGACGCTCAGATCACGCTGATATTCTAAAACGGTGAATGCCCCCATGGATGCCAGTGTGGTTATGTCATCGTTATCTACAAAATTCGATATTCTATACATGCTAAAACCCCTCTCATATTTTGATTGTTCTGCGTAATTTAATATTATGATTTTATCTTACAAAAACGATATTGCAAAGTCAAGGTTTCTTCTTTTCCCTCTCAAAATTGACTCAAAAAAGCACAACGCAGTAAACGAACTGCATTGTGCTTTTCTATCTTTATAAAATAAATATTAGCGATTCATTTCGCTTTGCTCACCGGTATTTTGGTGTTCTTTAATCAGCCGTTCAACATCACGGAAATCGGAAGCCGGCATATCGCCCGGTATGGTGTTTTTCACGGCACTGCTCGCATTGCCAAACTCGAGCGCCTTTTGGTGGTCACCATATTGGAGTAACCCAAACAAAACGCCTGCCACATATGCGTCGCCGCTGCCAATGCGATCCACCACTTCAATGTTGGCATACGGTTCCTCCTCATAGAAGCGGTCTTCCTTGGCGCTATACAGAATAGAGCCGAAGGTATGCTGCTTGGGGCTAATAATCTGCCGGTTGGTTGTTGCAACAACCTCCACACCGTAATCCTTGCAATAGCTCTTCATAATATCGTGGAGATCACCGGTTTTTTGGAACATTCTACGGGAGGTTTCCGCTGAAATAAACAGGATGTTGATATACGGCAAAATACTTTCAATGGTACGCCGTGCTTCATCCTCATCCCATAAATTTGCGCGGTAGTTTACATCAAACGATATTTTAGCTCCTCCTGCACGAAAACGGCGAACCAATTCCAGAGCCACTTCACGTGTTTGCTGGCTCAATGCCAGAGAAATACCACTTGTATGGAATATGCGCGTGCTGGTATAGGCGGACTCCGGAATCTCATCGAGCGTGATGCTATTAATGGAGGAATGCTTTCTATCGTATACCACACAAGGTTTTCTGGGGTGAGCTCCATTTTCGTAGTAATACACCCCTAAGCGAGCATCACGATTTTCATCGTACAGTAAAAAGTCATCGCTCACGCCGCCAAAACGGATGCGGTTTTTGATAAAGGTGCCTACTTCACTACGGGGAATTTTCGAAATAATACCCGTGCGAAGCCCCAAAAGAGATAGGCCGGAGGAAACATTCAGCTCAGAGCCGCCGGCTCGCTTTTCGAACACCACACCGTCAACAATTCGCTCGTTGATGGTGGGCGATAGCCGCAGCATGATTTCCCCAAAGGTGATGGCGTCAAAAGGTCGTTTGGATTCCATGTCATCTGCTCCTTTTACACAAGCAACACTGCATTCTAAAGTTTGTCTATTATGATAGAATCAATAATAAGCAATTATTTTATTCAAGAACGCTGTGTCAGCTGAATTTTCCCATAACCACTTATGTATGAAAAGGGCACCGAATCGCTGTTATTCTCCGGTACCCTTTCCGCAGCACCGCACATTACGGTGCTTTTCTACTTAAAATATCTTATCTCTGTACACGGCCGGAACCGTCGCCCAGTGCAAGCTTATTTACTTCATCCACAGAAACCTGGTTAAAGTCACCCTCAATGGTGTGTTTGAGGCAGCTTGCTGCAACGGCAAACTCAATGGCATCCTGCGGAGCATAATCGTTTAGCAAGGAATAAATCAAACCGCCACCAAAGCTATCGCCACCACCTACACGGTCTACAATACGAATAAGGTAGTTTTTGCTAAAGTAGTAGTCGCTGCCATCGTAAAGCATCGCCGCCCAGTTGTTATCACTAGCAGAGATAGAGCCGCGCAGTGTAATGGCAACCTTGTCAAAATGGAAGGTATCCGCCAGTTTCTTTGCAACCTCTTTGTAGCCCTCATGGCTGATTTTACCGCCGGTAATGTCTGTGTTTGCTGCCTTGATGCCGAACACATCGCTAGCATCTTCTTCGTTAGAGATGCAAACATTTACATATTCCATCAAACCGCCCATAACCTGGCCAGCCTTTTCGCGAGACCACAGGTTTTTGCGATAGTTGAGGTCACAGCTCACTTTTACATTGTGGCGCTTTGCAGCTTTGCAGGCTTCAAGGCAAATTGCTGCTGCACTGTCGCTGATAGCGGGAGTGATACCAGTGAAATGGAACCAATCCACACCCTCAAAAATCTCATCCCAATTAAAGTCGGAAGGCTGTGCAGTTGCAATGGCAGAACCGGCACGGTCATAAATCACTTTGGAGGGACGCTGGCTGGCACCCTTCTCTAAAAAGTAAATACCTACTCTGTCACCACCACGAGTGATTTTAGAAACATCCACTCCAAATCTTCTCAGGGAATTTACAGCACTTTGGCCAATGTCGTGCTTCGGCAGCTTTGTTACAAAGCTTGCATCAATGCCATAGTTGGCAAGAGAAACGGCTACGTTGGCTTCGCCACCGCCGTAGGTAGCACCAAAGTTCTCAGCCTGAACAAAACGATAATAGCCTTCCGGAGCAAGGCGCAGCATAATTTCACCAAAGGTAACTACTTTCATTTTAATTAATCCTCCAAACGATATATACTTTCTATTCTCTCATGCAAAAGAACATCTTTTTTCATTGGGTAATATTTACTTTTTCTGGGCAAGATGTACTCGGAAGCCACAGAAATCGCGCTTCAAATAAATAATGGTCATGTTGCCCTTATCATCGTACTTCGCAGAATCCGCATCAAACTCAATGCCGCGGCTCTCAAAGTAGCTAATGGCTCTGGGCAAGAAATTGGTATTGATTGAGAAATGACCGTGCTCGCCATATCCCATAAACTTCATAATTTCCACTGCGGTACCGGCAAAGAAGGAGCTATTGCCCTCTTTTTTCGCAAAGCCAAAAATATCGCTGAATGCATTGGTCAATTCGCCAGCTTCGGCTGCATCTTTGGTATTAATGCCAACATGGCCAATCTCAAAGCCAAGCATAGTCTGCACTGCTTCACGGGTCATATCGCGAATTTTATCAAACTCACCTGCACTAATCAGCTCCGGCTTTACCATCCAGCTACCGCCGCAAGCCAAAATCTTATTGTAAGACAAGTACTCGTTTAGGTTCTTTGCGCTGATTCCTCCGGTGGGCATAAATTTCATTTTCACATAGGGACCAGCCAATGCTTTAATCATGGCAAGGCCGCCTGCCTGCTCGGCTGGGAAGAACTTTACTACGTCGAGCCCGAGCTCAATGGCCTGCTCAATATCGCTCGCATTCGAGGTACCGGGGGTAATCGGAATCCCCTTATCTACACAATACTTTACCACTTTGGGGTTTAAACCAGGACTAACGATAAATGCAGCTCCAGCAGAAACTGCCTTGTCTACCTGTTCGGTAGTGAGTACGGTTCCTGCACCCACGAGCATTTGAGGGAATGCCTGAGACATTGCGCGAATGGCTTCTTCTGCCGCATCGGTACGGAAGGTAACCTCAGCACAGGGTAAGCCGCCTTCGCAAAGCGCTTTGGCTAGCGGAACCGCGTCCTTTGCGTCATCAATTTTCACCACCGGAACAATACCAATAGCACCAATTTTCTTTAGAATCTCATTCATGTTCAGCACCTCTTACTTAATTTGTTTCGTAATGTGGAACTAAGTTTCATTTCTTTGTACTTTTATTATACTGTTTCCCCACGTGAAGTCAATAGAATCTTACAGCTTTCCAATTGTTTTTCCCGATTCACTATGATACTATTAAAGAACTAAGTCCGTCGATTTGTTTTTCAGCGTTTTTTCTATGGGTTTTATTGCAGGTTTTACCTGTCTTATGGTTTTAAGATTCATCCAATTTGGAAAGGAAGAAATTGGTGTATGCCCCAATCTAATCCCGTTCAGTCGGCAGAGCGTATTTTTGAACTGCTGGAAGCTCTGGTACAGAGCGGCCCGGTCACGCTAACGGAACTGAGCACACGGCTTTCTCTTCATAAAAGCACCGTACATCGCCTTCTCAAATCCCTTGTTTTAATGGGATATGCACGTCAGGAGGAGGAATCGGGTAAATACCTGCCCACCTACAAAATTTTGGGGCTGGCAGGAATGCTGCTCTCTAAGCTCGACATTCTTGCTGTTGCGCGCCCGTTTTTAGAACGCCTTATGAGGCAGACGCATGAAACGGTTCACTTTGTACAGCGTGAAAACTCCCATATTATTTATGTGGATAAGGTGGAATCAGACGCGAACAGCATCCGCATGGTGTCTCGTATTGGGCTGCGCCAGCCAATGTACTCTACTGGAGTTGGCAAAGCGATACTCGCTCAAATGAAGGACAGCGAAATACAAGAGGTGTGGAATCAAAGCGAAATTCTCCCCTATACCGAACACACGATTGTAACCTTTGAGCACCTTATGCACGAAATTGAGAAAATTCGGCAGCAAGGCTACGCTCTTGATAACGAAGAGAACGAGCTAGGCGTACGCTGTATTGCCGCCTGTGTAACCGATTTTTACGGACGTGCATCGAATGCCTTCAGTATTTCTGCCCCGGTATCTCGTATGTCCGACGAACGAATACAGGAGCTTTCAGAATATGTTCTCCAAACCAAGCGAGACCTTTCTCAGGAATTGGGTTTTTCCGGGAAGTGATTCCCGGCACCTGGGAAGAGGCTCGCATTTTTCCGTTTTCTCTTATGGATTTTTGGTAAGATACGGGAAAAACTTTTCTAGTAGACGAATTGCCATCATAGGGGAAAACAAGTTATCTTTTAACAGTGCAAACAGTTTTTTACGGCAAATAAGAGTACAAAGAACAAATTCTATTATATTGTATGATAATAAATACCAAAATACAGTGAAATTTGCGAGATATGGAAGCTTTTTATGCAAAATATGCACTGCTTTTGTTGAAACCCCCTGCATTTGATGGTATAATTATTTGTAATTGTTTTCAGAAATCTGAGCAGACGAAAGGATTAATTAAGATATGATTTGCGCTAACAAATATCACACCCGCCTGTGCGGCAGGGTGAGTGAAACCGATATTGACCAGACGATTCGCGTGGCGGGCTGGGTTGAGAATATCCGCGACCATGGCGGAGTACAGTTTCTGGATTTGCGGGATCATTACGGCGTGGTGCAGGTTGTGGTACACGACGAAGCCATGATGCAGAACGTAGTGCGTGAATGCACCATCAGCGTTGAGGGTAAGGTGACTTTGCGTGATGCAGACACCGTAAACTCCAAGCTGGCAACTGGTACAGTGGAAATTAAGGTAGATTCTCTTACCTTGCTTGGCAAGGTAACGAACCCCCTCCCCTTTGAGATTACCAATTCCACAGAAACCAAGGAAGACGTTCGCCTAAAATACCGCTTTCTGGATTTACGTAATCCGGAGGTTCACAATAATATCGTGCTTCGCTCGCAGGTGATTTCCTTTCTGCGCCAGAAAATGACCGAAATGGGCTTTTTAGAGATTCAAACCCCTATTCTCTCTACTTCTTCTCCAGAAGGCGCAAGAGACTACTTGATTCCCAGCCGCAAGCATCATGGTAAATTCTATGCTCTGCCGCAGGCTCCGCAGATTTTCAAGCAGCTTTTGATGGTATCTGGCTTTGACCGTTACTTCCAAATCGCCCCCTGCTTCCGTGATGAAGATGCAAGAGCAGACCGTTCACCCGGCGAGTTCTACCAGCTCGACTTTGAGCTTGCTTTTGCTACACAGGAAGATGTATTCTCGATTGCTGAAGAGGTTCTTTCCGAAGTATTTGCGAAGTTCTCGAACAAGCAGGTCTCCAAAGCACCGTTTGTACGCATTCCTTTTCAGGAATCCATGCTCAAATACGGCACCGATAAACCCGATTTGAGAAACCCTCTTGAAATTATCGATATTTCTGATATTTTCGATAATACCACCTTTGCGCCCTTCAAAAACAAAACCATCCGTGCCATTCGTGTGCCGGGCTGTACCTCCCAACCAAAGAGCTTTTTTGAGAACATGCTGAAATTCGCTACGGAAATTGGCATGAAGGGCCTTGGCTATATTAGTGTAATCGGTGAGGGTGAATACAAGGGTCCCATCACCAAATTTTTACCCGATGACAAGCTGAAAGAGCTTATTTCGCGAGCCGGATTAATTCCGGGCGACGTCATTTTCTTTATTGGAGACGAAAAAGCAGCAGCCGCAAAGCTGGCGGGTCAAATTCGTACCGAGCTTGGCAGACGCCTGAATTTGATTGATGAATCTCGTTTTGAAATGTGCTTTATCGTCGACTTCCCCATGTATGAAATCGATGAGGATACTGGCAAATATATTTTCACACACAACCCCTTCTCTATGCCGCAGGGAGGCCTTGAAGCACTGCAAAGTAAGAATCCCGAAGAGATTCTCGCTTACCAGTACGACATTGTTTGCAATGGCGTTGAGCTGTCTTCTGGTGCTGTGCGTAACCACGACCCAGAAATTATGGTAAAGGCATTTGAGATTGCAGGCTATACGGAAGAAGACATCCGCGAGAAATTCGGCTCGCTTTATAATGCCTTCCACTATGGCGCACCGCCACATGCTGGCATGGCACCTGGCGTTGACCGCATGGTAATGCTGCTCACTGAACAGCAGAACATTCGCGAGGTTATTGCATTCCCCATGAACAGCAACGCACAAGATTTGCTATTGGGCGCACCTACCGAGGTTACTGAGCAGCAGCTGCGTGAAGTTCATATTAAAATTAGATAATTCTAAAAATTTCTCTCCTCTCCCATTTTTGTGAGAGGAGAGTTAAAAATTACAAGGAGGCGTTTCCGCTTGGTCACACATGAGGATGTACTAAAAATTGCACGGCTTGCCAAGCTCCAAATCCGCGAGGATGAGCTGGAGGCTTTTACGAAAGATATGGATGAAATTATAAATTTCGCCAATACCATTAATCAGGCCACGGTGGAGTCCTCCGACTTTGATCACATCAATCAATTGGAAAACGTATTTCGGGAGGATGTCGTGGAACCGTCTCTTCCTTCAGAGGATATTCTGCGCAATGCGGAAAGCCAGGAGGACGGTTACTTCTTGGTGAAAAAAAGAGGATAAGGCGGGTGTAATCCATGAAAGATTACGGTAAAATTAAAAAACTTCATCACTCTTTGCAGGCAAAGGAAATTTCTTGCCAAGAGTTGACCAAAACCTATATACAGGCGATTGAAGCGGACAACCCCGCCCTTAACGCCTACGTTCACTTCACCCCAGAAACCGCTCTTGCGGCAGCGCAGGAGGTTGACGCAAAAATTGCGCGGGGTGAAGAGATTGATGTTCTTGAAGGCATTCCGATGACCCTCAAAGATAATATTTCTACCACCGGAATTGAAACCACCTGTGGCTCCAAAATATTGGAGGGCTACCGCCCGGTTTTTGATGCTACGGTTTGGCATTTGCTCCGCAGTAGGGGTGCTGTTTTGCTTGGCAAATCAAACATGGATGAATTTGCAATGGGCTCCTCGAACGAAACCTCCATTTATGGCGGCGCTTGGAATCCCCATAACACCAATTGTGTAGCAGGCGGCAGCTCGGGTGGTGTTGCGAGCGCAGTTGCAGGCAACCTAGCGGTTTATGGCCTTGGCTCCGACACGGGCGGGTCCATTCGCCAGCCTGCCAGCTTTTGCGGTATTGTTGGGCTTAAGCCTACCTATGGCGCCGTTTCGCGTTATGGTGTGGTTGCCTATGCCTCTAGCTTTGACCAGGTAGGCCCTATCGCCACAAACGTGGAGGACGCCGCTCTGGTATACGATGCTTTAGCAAAACAAGACCGAATGGATTCTACCTCCCTTGGTGCAAAGGAATTGGCTTGCGATTCTTTGAAAAAAGACATTAAAGGCATGAGAATTGGCTTTGCAAAGCAGTACTTTGATGGTGTTCGCGATGATGTGCGCCAGGCAATCGAGCGCTCGATGCAGGTTTACCGCGAGCTTGGTGCAGAATTGGTAGAGATTGATCTTCCCCAGCTCACTTACGCTTTGCCGGTATATTACATTCTTAGCTGCGCAGAGGCTTCTTCAAACCTAGGCCGCTTTGACGGCATTCGTTACGGTTTTAAAGCCTCCAACTACAATGATGTAAACGAAATGGTTGCCAAAACACGGAGTGAAGGCTTCGGTAAAGAAGTAAAACGACGCATTCTGCTTGGTACCTATGTTTTGAGTGCTGGTTACTATGATGCGTATTATAAAAAGGCGCAGAGCCTTCGCGGAGTTTTGGTGAAAGCATTTCAGTCCGCTTTTGAACGCTGCGATGTCATTGCAGCTCCTACCGTGCCAATGACTGCCTTTGAGCGCGGTAAGGCAGAGCAAAATGCAGTTGAAACGTATTTGACGGACATCTGCACTGTGCCGATTAACATTGCAGGTATTCCTGCCCTCTCTCTCCCCTGTGGGTTTGACCAAAAAGGACTGCCCATTGGCTTACAGCTTATTGGTAATTCTTTCTGCGAGTCTACTCTTCTCAATGCCGCTTATCAGTTTGAGCAGGCAACCAGAGAGAATGTATTCCGCGCAGCTAGTATGGGGGTGCAATTATGAAATACGAATTAGTATCGGGTCTTGAAACCCACGTGGAGCTTTCCACAAATACAAAAATCTTTTGCAGCTGCTCTACGGAGTTCGGCGGCGACCCAAACACCCACTGCTGCCCGGTTTGTGTAGGGTTTCCCGGAACACTGCCAAAGCTGAATAAGCGAGTGGTAGAGTACGCGATTATGGCTGGCCTAGCCACAAACTGCGAAATCTCCATTATCTCCAAAATGGACCGTAAAAATTATTGCTACCCAGATTTGCCCAAGGCATACCAGATTTCGCAGTTTGATATGCCTCTTTGCAAAAACGGTCATATCGACCTTTCCAATGGGCGCAGAATCCGCATTAACCGTATCCATATTGAAGAGGATGCCGGCAAGTTGGTTCACCAAGGTGGCAACACTTATGTGGACTACAACCGCGGCGGCGTACCACTCATCGAAATTGTTACCGAGCCAGACTTCCGTAGTAGCGAAGAAGTTCGTGAGTACGTTGAAAAGTTACAGCTCGCTATGAAGTTCATCGGAGTTTCTGACTGCAAGATGCAGGAAGGCTCCATGCGTTGCGATGTTAATATTTCTGTTCGCCCGGTCGGTAAAGAAGAATATGGCACGCGCACAGAAATTAAAAACATGAACTCAATCACCTTTATGACAAAGGCGATTGAATATGAGTACACTCGTCAAATCGATGTAATTGAGAGTGGCGGAAGAATCACACAAGAGACACTGCGCTACAACGAAGCAGACGGCACCACCTCCAGCATGAGAAGCAAAGAGGATGCAGATGATTACCGTTACTTCCGTGAGCCAGATTTGATTACCATTCATGTTACAGAAGAAGAAGTTGACGCTATACGCAATGCTCTGCCCGAGCTACCGGAAGTAAAGCGCGACCGGTATATCAACCAAATTGGTCTGCCGGAAGCCGACGCCTTGCAGCTTACAAAATCCCGTGCAATTGCGGAATTCTTTGAAGCAGCAAGCGAAGGTGTGGCAAATCCGAAGACCGTAGCAAACTGCATTATCGGTCAAATTTTCCGCCGTATGGACAATGACGATGCGAAAGAGAAATTCGAGGTATCTATCCCCGCTTCTTACCTGAAGGATTTGGTTCTTTTGCTCGACAGCGGCAAAATCCGTATGAATTTGCTGAAATCCACTTTGGATAAAATGCTGGACAGTGGCAAACCCGCTACCGATTTCCTCAGTGAAAGTGATTTGAGCGGAGTAGATTCCGGTGACCTGAAAAAGTTCTGTGAAGAAGCCGTTACAGCGAACCCCAATGCGGTTGCAGACTACCGTGCCGGTAAGGAAAAAGCCCTTAAAGCGTTACTTGGTATGGTTATGAAGGCGAGCCGCGGCAGAGCAGATGCTCTCAAAGCAGAACGAATCTTGATTGAGCTGATTTCGCAGGGCTAAACTACACTAGCTTTGGCTAATATTTTTATTTTGATTTTTTTCTATCGGTTTCTCCCTTGCTTCTTTGCCGGGGAGAAACCAAAATTTTATTCTTCTAAAGTAATATTGCTGAGTATAAAAGGAGGATATTTTATGGAATTTACAAAAGAGGCCAATCGCATTTTTGCAGAAGATAAAGCTGGCAATTTAATCGCTGAAATTACATTCCCGAACATTTCAACAACAACGGTAGATATTAACCATACGTTTGTAGATGACTCTCTGCGTGGTCAAGGCATTGCGGGTAAATTGATGTTAGCAGCCATAGATGAGATTCGTGCGCAAGGGAAGAAAACGATTGCCACTTGCCCTTATGCCGTTGCGTGGTTTGAAAAAAATAGCGAGTATTCAAATCTTTTGGATTCAGAAATTTCCAGAAATAAATAGCCGCTAACGACACATGCTATTGTCGAGGAAGTTCAGGCGAAGAACGAAACTTTGCTGAAGCCTTGCCATAAAACACTCTGTTTTTTGGTGCTGGCGGATGTGAATTATCGTTGAAACACAATGTATAAATTGTTGTTATCCGCTTGGCACCTCTTGGTAAGTCCGCCTATGACAGGACGTAAAATTAATCTCCATTCAAACGTAATATAGGGGAAGAACCATTCGGGTTCTTCCCCTTCCTTTTTTTCTATATGAACACAACTTGCCAACTTTATTATTATTAAATTAATAAAATGAGCATAAATTATTTAAATAATCTATGCTATCCTGTAAAAAAACGGAAATGGAAAGGTTGGTTATACCAATGATTCTTACTACAACCAATACAATAGAAGGCAGACGAATTGTAGAGTATAAGCAAATCGTTTTTGGGGAAGTTGTTGCCGGCGTTAATTTCATGAAAGACTTTGCAGCAGGCCTTACAAACTTTTTTGGAGGAAGATCCTCTTCCTATGAGGGCGAGCTTATGGAAGCACGCGACAAAGCGATGCTGGAGCTACAAAGCCGTGCTGCTGCTTTGAGTGCGAACGCCGTGATTGGAATAGATGTCGATTACGAAGTACTTGGAACTGATAATAACATGCTCATGGTAACCACCTCTGGTACCGCAGTAGTCGTTCAATAATGAACGAACAAAAAATAAGCCTTAGCCGCACAAATTATGCTGCTAAGGCTCTTTTTGCAAATGAAATGAGACATAGAAAATCATCAGATAAATCGTTGCGCTGTATAAGGATTCTCCTGATATATCTGCTGGGACAAACGAATAAACTCTCGCATTGCCTTGCTAATATATCGATTCTTTTTATGCGCAATATAAATGTGGCGGCAAACATTTGGAGCTTGCACCTTATATAAATAGGCTCCCGGCTCACCAGAAGTACGTTTGATTACGGTATCTGACACAAATGCCATACCAATCTGCTGCTTGACCAAATTATATGAGGTCATGAGCTGATCCAAATACAAGGTACGCTTGGGTGTAAAGTGATATTGCTCGAATAAACCATTGGCAAATGTGTTCATATTATGCCCTTTGTGAAGCAGTAAGAACGTGAAATCACGAAAGATAATGGGATTTACAGGCTTACAATCCGGGTTTTTATAGGCATCCTCGCATACGTCACGCGCGGTCATACGGTATTCTGTTAAATGGCGATTAATTTCATATTGCTCTGGCACGGCAAGTAGTATTTGCTCCTCTCTTAGCGGGTAGCTTCGAAAAAGCTTGTCGTCAAATGAGCTACTGTCTATCACCAGGTCCACTTCCGAATCCAATAGCTTTTGCTGAAGCTCCGGTGTGCTTGCCTCATTTACCTGAAGCTGAATACCTGGATACAGGCTGTCGAATCTTGATATGAGAGGTGCCATAAAATAGGATGCGAAAAACTGCGGAGCCGCCAACATGAGCGTTCCGGTTTTCATATCTGTATAATCCTGCAAATAAGACTCCAAGTTTTTTTGAAGTTCCAGTATCTGCCGAGTCGTTTCTATATAAACCTTCCCTGCATCGGTTAATTGAACTGGAGTGGTGCTTCTGTCAAAAATAGTGATACCAATATCCTGCTCCAGTTTTTTAATCGTTGCACTCAAAGAAGGCTGCGATATGTACAAATTCTTTGCTGCACGGGAAAAACTTCCCTCTTTATAAATTTCATAAACGTACTTCAAAGTCTGGAACATGGCATTCTCCCTGCATTATAAATAGATTCATATAATTTCTATTATATTATATGTATTTGATTATATTATCTCTTTCTGGTATTGTCAATATAGAAGAATTCAAGAAACTTTTGTGAATGGTAACGAAACAGAAAAAGTGCCGATACAGGGAAAATGAATTCTCATAAACTAGCTTACGAGTTCTCCTTAACAATAGAAATTTGGTGAAAAACGCGCTTTGACTGGCCGCCCATGCCATGTCAAAGCGCGTTTTTTTGCTGCTATTTATTGTTGGTTGTTTCTTTGAGATGCTTTTATGTTATTTCTGGTTTTACGCAGCTCTGCTAAATTAGCAGCGAGCGCATCATCCGTTCTTTTCATTAAATCGTCAATGTAGTCATTTGAGGCGCGGCGCATCTCACGAAACTTCGCCTGGCTTTGGCTAATCAGCTCGTTCGATTTTTGTTGTGCCTGCCGCACGATTTCATCCTGATTTACAAGAGTTCTGGCGCGCTCTTCCGCAATGCGAACAATGCTTTCTGCCTCGCGCTTAGCATCACTGATAATTTGGTTACGGTCAGCTACTATTGATTTTGCCTGACGAAGCTCTTGTGGGAGATTATCGCGGATTTCATCGAGTATCACCTTTACCGCCTCACCATCCAGCACAGCTTTGCCACCGGTAAGCGGAAAATTCCACGCTTTATCTACCATGTCGTAGAGCTCATCCAATAAATTCTCTACATTCATCGTTTTTTGCCTCCTGTATAAAGACGTTGCGTAATGTCATCCAAAATACACTCTGGCACAAAATTTGAAATATCCCCATCAAAAGTGGCTACCTGTTTTACAATACTTGAGCTAAGGTACATATTTTCTGCTCGGGTAGTTAAAAACAGCGTCTCCAAATTTGGGTTCAGCTTTTTGTTGGTCAGAGCCATTTGAAATTCATATTCAAAGTCTGACAAAGCTCGCAGACCCTTTACTATAGCGGTAGCATTGCAAATTTTAGCATAATCAGCAAGAAGGCCTTCAAAACCGACAATCTCGATGTCTGTCATACCTACTGTTGCACGCTTGAGCATATCAATACGCTCTTCTACGGTAAAGCTTGTGTGCTTATTGGGGTTAACCAATACAGCAACAATCAAATGGTCAAATATTTTACGAGCACGATTAATAATATCCAAATGCCCAAAGGTAACCGGGTCAAAGCTACCCGGACAAATTGCAATTTTCATAACGATGTCACGTCCTTATGCCGATACACGGTCAGCAAAATTTTTCCGTAGCGGTAAGAACGCACCTTCATAAATTCACCAGCGGTAAGAGGGAGTTCTTCATCACTTGGGTGTTCACAAATAATCGTTCCGCCATGGTTCATAACGGCTGCTGTATAAGGCAGCGCTTGCTCAATTAGCCCAGTACGGTAAGGCGGGTCTAAAAAAGCAATATCAAACGGCTCCGGGTTACGAGACAAAAAAGAAATGGAATCCGAGTTCACTAGCTTTGCCTGCTTTAAAAACCCAGTGGCTTCAATGTTTTTCTCAATTACGCCAACGGAGTCGCGTGAACTGTCTACAAACACAGCCTCTCGTGCCCCTCGGCTGAGTGCCTCCAAGCCAAGCTGGCCAGAGCCTGCAAACAAATCGAGTACACGGCGGCCCTCCAAATCAAACTGAATAATATTAAAAAGGGCTTCCTTCACCCGGTCGGGTGTAGGGCGAACGCGTTCTCCTTCCAGAGATTGCAACCTTTTGCCGCGTGCAGAACCTGTAATAATTCGCATATAAAAACCGGACCTTTCCCAACTCTTGTTAAATTTATTATCCCATTATTTGTGCATACTGTCAACCGCTATCTTTTTCTCCCGAATTAGGGTGAAAATAATCGTATATGGTTTGAGCAGCAGGGCGTGTCATCCCTTTTACGCCGCACAGCTGCTCTAAATCTGCCTCTCGTATGGCTGTGATGGTACGAAAATGTCGCAGCAGCGCTCTTGCTCTGGCATCTCCAACACCGGGAATCGTAGTAAGCGTACTGGAGATGGTATTCTTCTTACGCATTTGGCGGTGGTACCCAATGGCAAAGCGGTGAACCTCATCCTGAATGATAGAGACCAGTGTAAAAGCACTGCGCGTGGAGTGAATGGAAATTTCGCCGCCGTCCTTTGCAATGGCACGCGTGCGGTGCTTGTCATCCTTTACCATACCAAAAAGAGGAATCTCTAATCCGTATTGCTGTAAAATAGGACGAACAGCAGATACATGACCTTTACCGCCATCAAGCAAAATTAAATCCGGCAGGCGGCCGAAGCCTTCTCCACTTTCCTTGTGCTGGTAGTATTCCCCCAAACGGCGGCTGATTACTTCTCGCATCGCACCATAATCGTCTTGCCCTTCAAAGCTTTTAATTTGAAAACGGCGGTAGGCAGACTTTAACGGCCTTCCATTTTCAAACACCACCATACCGGCTACGTTATCGCCTCCTGCGAGGTTTGAAATATCGTAGGACTCAATATACTGTGGTGGGTTTTCCAGCCCTAGAAGGCGTGCTAGCTCATCGAGCGCAGAAGCTTCCCTGCCGGTTCGTCCGGTTTGCTGTGCCAGTTGTTCCGCTGCGTTGCTACGGCACATCTCTACAAGCTGTGCCTGCTCCCCTTTTTGAGGAATTGTAATTTTCACTTTACGAGAAGCCTTATTCGTTAACCATTCTTCTAATAATGTAGCATCCTCTACCGGGCCATCCAGCGTAAGGCGAGGTGGAATCTGTTCACGCATGGAATAATACCGCTCTATAAACTCACCGCGTGCCTGCTTCAGGTTCCCAATCTCCCCCAAGAGGAAGGTTTCGCGGTCTACTAAATTACCACCGCGAAAGCGAAATACCTGTACACATGCACTACCCGGACCTTGTGCCAGCGCAATTACGTCCTGCTCCGGAACACGAATGGAAACCACCTTTTGCCGTTCCCGCATTTTTTGAATGGCATTCATACGGTCACGTATTCGAGCAGCGTATTCAAACTCTAAGTTTTCTGCCGCTTGCTCCATTTTTTCCGTCAGTCGTTTCATCGATTCCGTACTGCCACCGCGTAGAAAATCCACCGCCTCTGAAACAGCTTCCTGGTATTCTTCTGCTTTCATCCGGCCGCGGCAAGGGGCGCTGCACTGCTTAATATAGTAATTCAGGCATGGCCTGCCCTTGCCTATATCCTGCGGAAAGCGTCGGTTACAGGAGGGGAGGCGAAAGATTTTGAGAGCCTCGTCCACTGCCTGTTTTACAGACCACGAGCTCACATATGGGCCAATGTACTCCGCACCATCATCCGCAATCTGTTTGGCTTCGGATATTTTTGGCCACTCACCCTTACTGATACGAATGTAATGGTAGCCTTTGTCATCCTTAAGCAAAATATTATATTTCGGTGTGTATTGCTTTATCAGGCTGCACTCCAACACAAGTGCTTCAAACTCACTGTCGGTAAGGATGTATTCAAAATCCTGCACGTTAGAAACCATACGGCGAACCTTGTCGTCATGGTTTTTTTCAGAACCAAAATATTGGCTAACCCGGTTTTTCAGCGCTTTTGCTTTCCCAACATAAATGATGGTTCCGCTCTTGTCGCGCATAAGGTATACTCCCGGTGTGAGCGGCAGGCGCATTGCTTTCTTTCGTAATTCTTTCTTATGGTCTTCCATGCTTTCTCCCCCCTTACGCTTAGAGCTTTCAAATAATAAAAAAGCACCGCCAAAGCGGTGCCTTGAATTGCCTAGAAATCGCCGGAATCAGCCTTTCATGCAAATCTTATTTACACTGGCCGCGACACCAAGCCGTTCATAATAAAAACAGGTACTTACTCCGCAAAGCCGGATTTCACCAAAGCAACCAGGCTGTCAACAGCGTCCTGCTCATCGGAACCGTCAGCAATAATGCGAATATCGGTACCGCCAACAATACCAAGGGACAATACTCCCAAAAGGCTCTTTGCATTCACACGGCGCTCTTCTTTTTCCACCCAAATAGATGACTTAAACTCATTGGCTTTTTGAATAAAAAAAGTAGCCGGACGAGCATGCAGCCCTACCTGATTCTGAACTAATACTTCTTTCACGCACATTCAAAATTCACTCCTAGCATCAAAATGTAGCTTCTAACCCGAAAAAACATCCCACATCACAATAATATACAAACTGACATTATTCTTTAAGTCATAGTCATTATATCACAATAGAAAGCGCCGTCAAGAAAGGAAGGCTAATTTTGGATTGATGCCCTATACGTTGTTTCGGACAGGCAATCCCTTTGTATAGTTTGCCCCCAATGTTGAAAACTTTTGTACCCTCTACCATCATTGCACCGAATAATCTATATTATGCGTTCTATTTTGATTCGTTCGAGGAAGATTCCCTCTCTTTTTCACAAAGCGAGGCAAGGTACCGTTTGTCCTTTTCATCCAATTCAGCCGTTTCGAGCATATCGGGACGATTTTTCCAAGTTCGAAGCAAAGATTGCTCTCTTCGCCATTTGTCGATATTAGCATGGTGCCCGGAAAGCAGCACCTCTGGCACCTGCATTCCGCGCCAATTCGCAGGGCGGGTATAATGCGGATACTCCAACAGACCACTAAAATGGCTTTCTTCTTCAAAACAGACATCATCTGAAAGTACACCGGGAATCAAACGACTCACACCGTCTGCTAAAATTAAAGCCGGCAGCTCACCGCCAGTAAGAACATAATCCCCCGCAGAAATTTGTTCATCCACATAGCGGTCAATAATTCTTTCGTCTATTCCTTCATAGTGGCCGCACAAAATGGCGAGATTCTCATGTTCCGCCAATTCATTCATCTTCTTCTGTGTCAAAACAGTCCCCTGCGGCGACATATAGACGATATGAGGCTTCTTACCTAGGTGACGCACCAAGTCGTCAATACACTCTGCAATGGGCTCTGCCATTAACAGCATACCCATTCCACCGCCAAACGGGCAATCGTCCACACGGGAATGCTTGTCGTAAGCGTAATCTCGAATTTGATGGCAGCAAACCTGCAAAGCCCCTTTTTTTCGGGCTCTGCCTACAATGCTTTCTGCCATTACCGTTTCGCACATATCTGGAAAAAGCGTAAACAGATCAATCCTCATCGTCAAATATCCCCTTGATTGGCCTGATTTTCATAACCCCTGCTTCGGGGTTACGCTCCAGAACCACCTGCGGAATCGAAGGCAGAAGATACGTTTTCCCATCCAGTGCAGTTATTTCATATACATCGTTTGCCCCAGTTTTCAGAATATCTGTCAGCTTACCGTATTCCTTACCCGAATCGTAATCCAGAACCGTTAACCCGATCATATCCTGCACAAACCAAGTACCCTCTGGCAACTTAACATCAGCACGGCGCAAGTATAAAACTCGCCCGCGCATCGAGTCACCCTGTGTAGCAGAGGTTACACCTTCCAAATACGCCAGAAGCAGCCGCTTATGCACACGGCTGGAAAGTACCTGAACTGAGGAAGCTCCGTTTGAGTCCCAGTACAAAGTGTGAAATTTCGATAAAAAATCGGCAGAATCACACCAAGGCTCTATGCGTAGTTCTCCCTTTACCCCGTGCGTACCAACGATTCTTCCCGCTTCTAAAAATGGCTGCAGCATTCCCTTCCTCCTCATTGCCTATCTTCATTCTCATGTTGCAGCATTGCCCGCCAAGTGCGCAGAAATACACCGCAACGCTATTTTAAGAGCGAATAACCCGCTCATTTATTCCATGGTTAAAACAAGACTGCAACAAAGCCAGCACTCCTTACGGAACAAGCTATGTTACAGTCTTGGTTCATTAGTCGATCTCGACAGAAACTTTGCCATTTGTGCGGGTTGCTGCGGCACGCATTACCACGCGAATCGCTTTGGCAATACGCCCTTGCTTACCAATTACCCGACCCATGTCATCCTCAGCTACATGCAGGTGGTAAACTACAGTGCCATCTTCAGACGGCTCGTCCACCTGAACGGTAACCGCTTCGGGATGCTCAACGAGCCCCTGAGCAATTGTAACCAGTAATTTCTCCATCGGTAGATCTCCTCCGATCTTTTAAATCACTCCGTGCTTCTTGAACAGATCTTTCACAGTATCAGTGGGCTGAGCGCCGTTGGAAATCCACTTCTTTGCCTTTTCTGCGTCAACCTTCACAACAGAGGGCTCTTCCATGGGATTGTAGTAGCCAATCTCCTCAATGAAGCGGCCATCACGAGGGAAGCGGGAATCCGCTACCACAATACGATAAAAGGGAGCTTTCTTAGCGCCCATTCTGCGCAATCTAATCTTAACTGCCATACAAAACAACCTCCAAAATATAATTCATAAATTTAATATATGTGATTCACTTGAAAGGATTACATAGCGACTCTCACTTTAAAAAGCTGGTGATTTCTATTATTTTGAATAAAGAGAAATCTCCATTTTCAATGCGCGTCAATTTAAAGCGAATAAGCTACGCCCTTTTTGAATGAAATCCCGAATTGAAAAGCCTAGAACGGCATGCCGCCCGGCCCGGGCATTCCCGGCATCCCCGGCATTCCGGGGAACTTCTTCTTTTTCTTAAAGCCCTTTACCTGCTTCATCATTTTTTGCATTTGTTCAAACTGCTTGAGCAGGCGGTTTACATCCTCCACCTTCATTCCACAGCCAGCAGCAATACGCCGTTTGCGAGAAGGGTTGATTACCGAGGGGTTCTCCCTCTCAGCTAGAGTCATTGAAAGAATGATAGCCGCGGAACGATCCATAATTCTTTCATCGATGTCTACATCTTTAATCTGCTTATCAATACCCGGCAGCTTCGATAAAACGGATTTTAGAGGACCCATTTTCTTCATTTGATTGAACTGGTCAAGCAAATCGTTCAGGTCCATCTTGTTCTGCATCATCTTGCGGGCGGTTTGCTCTGCCGTCTTTTTATCAATGTTCTGCTGAACATCTTCAATTAAAGTAAGCACGTCGCCCATTCCCAAAATACGGGATGCCATGCGGTCGGGGTGGAACACTTCCAAATCGGTTAACTTTTCACCAATACCCGCATATTTAATAGGCTTACCGGTCACTGCACGAACTGAAAGTGCCGCACCGCCACGGGTATCACCGTCGAGCTTTGTAAGAATCACACCGGAAATGTCTAATAAATCGTCAAACGTTTTTGCAACGTTAACGGCTTCCTGACCGGTCATGGAATCGACCACCAAAAGGATTTCCTGCGGCTGCAAATCACCTTTGAGCTCTTTGAGCTCATTCATCAGCTCTTCATCAATTTGCAAACGACCGGCGGTATCCAAAATAAGAATGTCGTTACCGTAATCTCTGGCATGGCGTACTGCCGCACGGCAAACCTCAATCGGCTTTGTGCTGCCCTGCTCAAACACAGGAACACCCGCCTGAGAACCAACCACCTGAAGCTGCTTAATTGCAGCTGGTCGGTAAATGTCGCACGCTACCAGCATAGGGCGGCGCCCCTGCTTTTTCAGCATAGCGGCAAGCTTACCTGCGTGGGTTGTTTTACCGGCGCCCTGAAGGCCACACAGCATTACAATCGTAGGCGGCTTTGAAGCTTCGTTCAGGCGTGCCTGCTGCCCACCCATCAGCTCAGTTAATTCTTCGTCTACAATCTTAACAACCATCTGTGCCGGGGTAAGGCTTTCCATTACCTGCGTGCCAATGGCACGTTCGGTTACTTTATTGGTAAAATCTTTTGCAACCTTATAATTAACGTCGGCTTCCAGCAATGCGAGGCGTACCTCACGCATGGCTAATTTGACGTCGGCTTCGGTCAGCTTACCCTTAGATTTTAAGTTTTTAAAGGCGGTGCCGAGCTTTTCCGCCAATCCTTCAAATGCCAATGCTGTTCAAATCCTTTCGTCTACTCTTCACATAGTCGCCGAACAATGTCTTCAATTAAGGCTACATCCTGCTGAACGTCCTGCGAAAAGAGAGATTGTGAATTATAAATACGAATTCGCTCGGTCGCTTCCCGAATTTGCTCCAGCCCTTCCCGCATTTCGCGAAAACGGCGCGCAAGACCCAAGCGCTCCTCCATCTCCAACAATTGTGCTTCTGCACGTTTAATGGAGTCGCGCACCCCTTGCCGGGTGATGCCTTCGTTATCTGCTATTTCTGCAAGCGACAAATCGTCGTTGTAATAATACTCGATTACACAGCGCTGCTTATCGGTGAGCATATCGCCGTAAAAATCCAGCAAAAGAGATATTTCTAGATTTTTTGCCATATCGCACCCTCATTCGCTGTAAAGTTCGGTTGCTTTCTGTAAAGTGAAAACCTTTACAGTTGTGAATTATACAGGAATCACGTCGAAAAGTCAAGTGTTTTTCAGCCGATTCCGTTCTTTTTTAAATAATCCAAGAGCTTGTCTTCAAGTTCATTGACATCAATATCTCCTGATACATTTTTGCCGAGCCAGTCTTTTACATAATCTCTCACTTTATTCCCTGCGTCAGACAGCGTAGTGGTTGCCTGAAATAAAATTCCATTTTCCTGCACTTGAAACATTCCTAGTGTGAACCCCGTTTTTACTGCTTTTTCAGAGTGCAAAAATGGTTTTATATCCACTAAAATCACATTATCTTTTCGAGTTATTCCGGTAGGCAGCTCTTTTCCAAATAATTGATTGAGAGCAAACTTTGGTGATACACTCATCTTACCAAGGCGAACCTGCTGAACCTCCACACGCAGTTGTTCCTCTGCGGGGTCATACACGACTTTAGACCGTGAAGTAACTCCCAGATTCTTACCGTTCCAAGTAACGGGTGTGTAGGCGGTTACGGTATTCTCTTTGGGGAATGTAAGGTAAATTTGATTTGGCTGGTATTCTGCCTTTCCCATAAAGCTTTGCACATCCTGTAAATGGTAAGCTGCAAAAGCATTGATTTCGGATTCTGAAAACTTTACAGGCTCACTGGTAAGCATTGCTTTTGCGGCGGTCCGCAAAATATCTTGCGATGGTGCTGGGTTGTACTTGCCGGCAAGGTCATCCGTAAGCATCAACTTATAAGGAATTGCAACTGCCAGCCCAAGAACTACCACGGCACCAATGGCTACCAGCCCCCAGCGAGGAATCGGCATACGCATATCAGACAGCTCCTTTCAAAACAGAAAAATGGGTCAATGTGTTTTGCGGCAGACAGACCAAGCCCTGCAAAGACTGCAATTACCGAATGATAAATTGCAGTCTTAGATGGAATTGTGTCAAGCGCAATGACTCATTAACCCAAAGCTGCCAAAAAACAGCCTACTTTAGCTCTACAATAGTTACACCGGATTCCCCTTCACCAAAAACGCCCAAACGGTACGTTCTCACACAGGAGTGTCGGCGTAAATGCTGCTGCACTGCTGTGCGCAGCACCCCGGTACCCTTACCGTGAATAATCGTAAGCTGATGAATTCCAGAAAGCAGGGCAGAATCAATCGCGCGGTCTACACTCATAATCGCTTCGATGGAATCTTCGCCGCGCACATCTACCTCAGTCATCACCGGGGCATCCGAGCGTTTCGGCACATTACGAGTGCCGCTGCGGCGTGCCTTACGGTTCTGGGTTTTCTGCTCAATCAGACGAAGATTCTCTACGGGAACCCTTGTCTTAATGATACCAGCCTGCACGAGTACTTTTTTGTCGTCTGGTGCCGGAGTTTCAATCACAGTGCCTTCTTTATCAATATCAAATATTAACACATCGTCCCCAGCCTTAAGCGGGCGGGGCAATACATAGGCATCCGCTTCCTGCTTTTTACTTACAGGGTCAGAAGAGCTTTCCAGCTCACGCATTCCCGCTTTCATTTTAGCACGCTGCTCAGCCGACAAGCTCTTTGCACCTTGGCGCTTCATTTCTTCCAGCTCTTCGAGCATGGCATCTGCCTGTGCGCGGGTTCGTGCCACAAGCTGCGCCGCTCTTTCGCGAGCCTGCTCCATCTCTTTGGCGGCTTCCCGCTCCAAACGTTCACGGAATTCTCTGGCCTCTTGGCTGATTCGCTCTGCCTCGGTGTGCTTCTCCTGCGCCTTTCTGCGCTCTGCTTCCAGCTCTTGGCGGCTTTGCTCTAAGTTCTGAACCACATCTTCAAAGCGGCGGTTTTCACCCGAAACTAACTCGCGCGCACGGTCAACCACATCTTGATTCAGGCCAAGGCGGCTTGAGATGGCAAACGCATTCGAACGACCCGGCACACCAATTAAAAGGCGGTACGTTGGGCGGAGAGTAGCAACATCAAACTCGCAGCTACCGTTTTCTACACCTGTGGTTTGTAGTGCGTAGGCTTTGAGTTCTGCATAGTGCGTTGTAGCCGCTACTCTTGCATGCTTACTGCGAAGAGACTCCAAAATTGCCATAGCGAGCGCTGCACCCTCTACCGGGTCGGTTCCCGCTCCCAGCTCATCGAGTAAAATAAGGCTGTGTTCATCCGCATGCTCCAAGATTTGTATGATATTGGTCATATGCGCTGAAAATGTACTAAGGGATTGCTCAATACTCTGCTCGTCTCCAATGTCCGCAAGAACTTTGCGGAACACAGAAATCTCGCTGTTATCGCCTACAGGAAGCATTAGCCCGCACATCGCCATTAGCGTTAAAAGACCCAGTGTCTTGAGCGTAACGGTTTTACCGCCGGTATTCGGGCCTGTGATGACCAGTGTATCAAATGAAGTACCCAGCTCTATGTTCATTGGCACCACTATTTTAGGGTCTATAAGTGGGTGTCGTGCCTGATTTAGCAAAATTCTGCCAGTATCATTCACTTTAGGCATGCTGGCTTTCATCTTATACGCAAGTTGACCTTTCGCAAAAATAAGGTCAAGCCCTACTGCCGCCTGGTAGCTTTCAATAATCAAGTCGGCAAAGCCGCCTGTTTCGGCGGAAAGCTCGGTTAAAATCCGTTCGATTTCTGCACTTTCCCGAGACTGCAACACACGGATTTCATTATTCGCTTCCACTACACCCATCGGCTCTACAAACACGGTTGCTCCGCTAGAGGAGGTATCGTGCACTAAGCCGGGGATTTCACCGCGGCATTCTGCTTTCACTGGCACCACATAGCGCCCACCACGCATGGTAACAATGGGGTCTTGTAAGTATTTTTGGTATGCCGCGGAACGAATCATTTTATCGAGCTGCTCCCGTACACGGGAAGATGCCGCGCGAATACGGCGGCGAATAGAAGAAAGCTCTTGAGATGCACTGTCGGCAACCTCTTCTTCCGAAATAACAACCGCATTGATTTTTTCTTCCAGATATTTATTGGGCACAACCGACTCAAAGCGCCAATCGAGCGTGGTTTTCATCCCCTCACTCTTTCGCCGCCAATCCGTTATGGCACGCATTGTGCGCAGTACTCCTGAAATTCGCAGAAAATCAATCAGATTTAGCACCCCTCCCGCCTGTGCGCGGCGCAAGGGGTTCGCTACATTTTTCAATCCCCCAAAGGAGGGAGAACCGAATTTGGCCATTAATACAAAGGCATCGTCTGTTTCTTGCAGTAGGCGACGCACGGCATCCGTTGTAACGGCAGGTTCTAGAGTATTGGCTTGCTCTGCCGCTTCCTCACTGGCGGTTTGCTCCGCCAGCAGCTTTAATATTTTATTTAGTTCCACAGCGGTACTATGCCGCTGAAAGCGATATTCTTGCATGAACATTCCTTTCTTGCTGGTGCTCAAAGCATTTGTTCCTCTTGCAGCTCCACTGAAAGAGATTTTTCAAAGCAATGAAACACCCCTTTGCGAAGTAGAATTCGGCCGCAGTGTTCATATCCCAAAGTATAGTACAATTGAATTGCAGGCTCATTTTTGGGAAAGGCGTCGAGCCGGATTGCGTTATAATCCTGCCCCCGAAAATACTTTTCCGCAAATCGGGCTATCTTTTTACCACAGCCCTTTCCCTGATGCCCGGCATCCACACACAGGCGGTGGACGACACCAATCTTACCGGCATGGTATTTCCAATCCACATATCGGTACTGGGGCTCTTGTTCCTCGTTTAACACAATTGCCGCCGCTAAGCCGTCTTCATCTTCTAGTACATATAATTCCTGATTCATAACATCTTGTGTTAAAACCTGCTCATTCGGGTAAACATCATCCCATTGGTCAATCCCTTTCAAGCGCATCAGCTCAATTGAACCAAGATACAAGTTGAAAAGATTCGGTAAATCTTCCATCTGTGCTTTGCGAACATTCCAGCTTTGTTCCATAATTGACCTCCCCTCCCGGCAACGCTTTCTACATCCGGGTTATCTGATGATAAAATTCGAGTGTGGCAAACCTACGCTGTACCGTGCTGAGCAAATACTGTTCCGCAGCATCCGCTAATAAACGAATACCATCGTCTAAAAGGCGGAACGAAAACAGCTTATCAAATTCTGCATATATGGTATGGCGTAATGCCGTCATAACTCCACGCGGCAATGGTATTGCCGGCTCCTGCTGTGTTGTTTTTGAAATGCAGTCTGCACATGTGATAATACCGCTACGGGGCAGAAAATACATGGTGTCTGCTTCATAACAGCCGCAATCGTGGCAACACACAAGGTCCGGCATGTACCCGGCCAGCGCAAGCATGCGCATTTCAACCACAGCCTTAAGCTGTAGGCTTGGCCGCAATCCTTTTGCAAGAAAATGCAGAGAATTCAGCATCAAACGCAAAAAGTCCCCCGCCTCGGATTCTTCGGGAGCTAGTACGACGGCCAACTCGCAAAAATATTGGGCAAGGGACAGCCTTTCCATATCCAGGCGCAAATCAAAGAACGATTCAATTGGCCAGGCGTCGTTAATTATGTACTTATCCCGCCCTTTATAAACCGAAAGGCGGGAAAAGCTAAGCAATTGTGTGGAAGATAATTTCCGGTTTTGCAGGCGTTTGGCCTGCTGTGCAAATGCGCGGATGACTCCTTCATCGCGAGTTAATACCGTAACGAGACGGTCACTCTCACCCACGCTCTTCTCCATAAGGACTAAACCCTCGGTATTGATTTGCATACTTCTCCTCCTCGGGTTGCACTACGGCGGCCTGCTGGTTGATGGCCTGCGTAAGCCTTGCATAATGCAAATAAGCCTCTACGCTGCCGGTTTGCTGAAAAACATTCCAAGCCTGTTCTCTGTCCACAAAAAACGCCTCCCAAAAAAGAATCCCAAATAGAGTATTTGCAATTCCGTGAACAGTATGAGAGGAAAATAAAAGAACGTTCGCCATAATTTGACAAGCTTTTTATGTTTTATATGTTACTGGAATGAATTTGAATCGTAACCCAATGAGCGCAAAAGATTTTGGCGGTTACGCCAATCTTCCTTTACCTTTACCCAAAGCTGTAGGTTAATTTTGCAGTCGAAAAACCGCTCCATATCTTCTCTGGCGTACATGCCAATTTTTTTGAGCATGGAACCATTTTTACCAATGAGAATGCCCTTGTGCGTGTCGCGCTCGCAGAAAATAATAGCCTGAATATCGGTAATCCCACTGCCATCCTCACGTTCCTTCATGCTTTCTACCGCAACGGCAATTCCATGCGGTATTTCTTTGTCGGTAAGGCGCAAAATCTTTTCACGCACCATCTCTGCCGCAAGAACGCGCTCCGGCTGGTCGGTAAGGGTATCATCCGCAAAAAAATGCCCACCGGGCTGTGCCAGCTTCATTAGCTCTTGCCCTAACAGTTCCATTCCATTGCCATCTTTGGCAGATACGGGAACCACCGCTTCAAACTCAAACTTTTGAGCGAAAGCGCCGATTTGCGCCATCAGCGGAGATTTATCGCCAAGTGTGTCAATTTTATTGATTGCGAGTACCGCAGGAATACCGAGCGAACGAAACTTTTCCATTAAATCGTTATCCGCAGGGCTAATACGGGTTCCTGCTTCCGCAACAAGAAGGCATGCGTCAACACCCGCAACCGATTCGGTAACGGATTTAACCATATAATCACCAAGGCGCGTGCGTGGCTTATGCAGGCCGGGCGTGTCCAAAAACACGAGCTGCGTATCCTCTTTGGTGAGTACTCCCATAATGCGGGTACGGGTTGTCTGCGGTTTACTGCTCACAATGGCAACCTTCTGGCCAAGCAGGCGATTCAAAATAGAGGATTTTCCCACATTTGGGCGCCCCACAATTGCGATAAACGCGGTTTTTCCAGCAGTGTCCTGCATTTGATATAATTCCGTCAATAGAAAGCTCCTTTTTCAATTTCATACAATGCCGCACTTGTATTATCGTGTTATCCGCCTTCTCACTTTCACAAGAAAATAGGAAAAAGCGTTTGTGTGCATTGCTTTTCATCATCTTTTATTTTTATTGCGGTGCAGACAGTCTCGAATCCCCACCGGCCCCATTTGAATATAGAGGTAGCTTACAAACAAAGCAAGCAGCAACAATAGCATATACAAGGGCTGGTACAAAAAATAGTGCGCGATAAAAAGCAGAACTTTCGGCCGCCAGAACAGGCAAATGCCAACCCCAACCGAAAAACCGGCAAATACCAGCACAGCCCCTGCCGCCAAGTCTTTAATAATACGCACAACCGGGTGAAAGCTTGACGCCAGCATGTCAGATATTTCTTCTGCCACCGTATTAAATAGCTCTGCGCCGATTACCATTGCAAAAGTAATAAAAAGAAGCGCGTACTGTGTGCGCGTTAAATCATAAAAGAACGAAAAAGCGAACACATACAACGCCGCCACTGTATGGATCCGCATGTTACGCTCATTATTGATGCAGTATATCACGCCCCGAAAAGCATATTTCAGGCTTTTCAGAAAGCGTAGCCTTCGTTTACTCTTCATCCTCATCCAATACATAGCTGCTGGTACTTGGAAGACCCAGCTGCGTCATTACCTGCTCCTCTTTTTCGCGCATACGAACACGGTCCATTCCGCCCTGCTCATGGTCGTACCCTAGTAGGTGCAGCATGGAATGAGCACAAAGATACCCCACTTCGCGCTCTAAGCTATGGCCGTAACGGTCAGCCTGTTCCACTGCTTTTTCCATGGAGAGAACAATATCGCCCAATATTTTAGCGCCGGTATCGTGATTTTCATCGTACTCTCCGTTTTCACCCATAGGGAAGCTCAGTACATCTGTGGAAGAGTCCTTATCACGGTATTGGCGGTTGAGCTCTCGAATCTGTTCGTTATTCACAAAGGTCACGCTAATCTCTGCCGGGTGCGGGAATTGCTCCAGCCTTAAAACGGCATTACAGCAGCGGCGGATGAGCATCCGCAAACCGGTAGGAATTTTCACTTCCTTTTGTGTATTGTCAATAATGACTCTAATCTTTTCCATTCTCTATCTCCTGCTCTCTTCATTCTTTTCATAAGCTTTGATGATGTCCTGCACCAAACGGTGGCGCACCACATCCTTGTCGCTGAATCTGACCTGTGCAATGTCATCCATATTTCTCAAAATACGCATTACGTCTTTTAGTCCGGAGTGTTTGCCATCCGGCAAATCGATTTGGGTTACATCACCGGTAATGACCATTTTTGAGTTAAAGCCGAGTCGGGTCAGAAACATTTTCATCTGTTCGGGAGAGGTGTTTTGCGCCTCATCCAAAATGATGAAGCTGTCGTCAAGCGTTCTGCCGCGCATGTACGCCAGCGGCGCTACTTCAATATTGCCGCGCTCCAAATACTTCTGGTACGTTTCCGCTCCCAGCATATCAAACAGTGCGTCATACAAAGGGCGCAAATAAGGGTCTACTTTTTGCTGTAAGTCGCCGGGGAGAAAGCCCAGCTTTTCGCCAGCCTCTACCGCGGGCCGAGTCAGGATGATCCGGTTGACCTCCTGAGCGCGAAACGCCGTGACCGCCATAGCCACAGCGAGGTATGTTTTACCAGTACCGGCAGGCCCCACCCCAATTGTAATGGTGTTCTGCCGAATTTGATTGCAATAATTTTTCTGCCCAAGTGTTTTGGGCTTTACGGGCTTGCCTTTCGATGTAATACAGATGCAGTCGCCCGCGAGGGTCTCAATTTTCTCTTCACTGCCGTCGTTAATTAGCGAAATGCAGTAGCGCACATTCTGCTCACTGAGCGCTTCTCCTCTGTTAATAAGTGAAAGAAGGCTTTCAATGACACGAACCGCCTTACCTACATTTTCAGGGTCACCAGAAACCTTAATCTCTGCACCCCGCCCTATGACGCTAACCTGGTACTCTTTTTCAACCAGTTTAATATTTTCATCGAAGCTGCCAAAAAGTGCAACGGCCTGCTCCATACGGTCTATATTAATGCGTTGTTCAAACATTCTTTCACCTTTCACTATCTCTGCATATCTTGATATATTATAACATGATTCGCACCATCCGTCATCAGAATTACAATAGAATTCCTATAAAATTATTCACAAAATTTCTAAGGTTTAAACAGTATTTCTGATTCAAGGGCTATATTTTCCTCGCATTGGCAGTGCAGTGTTAAACGGTAAACTTCCCCTTCCACTTTTCCTGAAAGATTCGAGGTTAAAATCTTAACATCCTGCCATTCCTGCCGCTTCATTTCTTCTATTTTCGCCTTGGCCTGTTCTTCGGCCTGTGCCTCGGTAAGTGTAATTTCTTCTTGCGTTTGCTCAGACCATGTTTCGGTATAAACTGAGATTGGCAAATCACCCGTTTTCCCCTTAAGTGTTACACGCTGCGATTCTTTCTGGTATTCGCCTTGCGGCTGCCCCGTAAGCGAAAGCGGCAGCTCTAAGCCAAAAATTCTTACGCTTCGCCGAACAATCTGTTTGCCAGTTGGGCGGAGCAAGGTTTGCTTCATTGGTATTTCGGCTACAAGATTTTTCTCCGTTTCCGCAATTACCTTACCAGTGGAACGCATCATCCTTGTGCCCCCAACAGCGTCATCTGCAATGCCGCTGACCAGCAATTGCCCCTTTATAACAGCATCTCCAACTTTTACCTGCAATACTCCCCCGGTTACTTCAAGCTTTCGCACCTGCCCCGAGGCAGAGGCCTTTAGATTGCTCACTTTTTCTTTCGTTTCCGCTTCCGGGTGCTGAATCTGCTCTTCTAAAGCAATTTCAATATTACAGCCCTGTGTATTTACAGAGAGCCACGAAACCTCCGGGAACGCAATCATCAGTCGGCGCTGAAGCTCCTGATACTCCAGCCGGCTTTTTAGTGCGCCGGGAGAAAGCCCTAGGTTTTTTGCCTCTGCCAGTATTTTTTCACTTGGAATGCTCGTATTTCCCGTCACTTGAACGCTCCAAACATAAAGGGAGAAAACTTGCAGCGTGAGCATAAAAATAATCATTCCCGCGATCAGGCCTTTTCGAGCAGTCACGCGCTTCCATAGGAAGGGCAGTCCATGTCGTTTGCCCACTTTCAGGCGAACTCCGGCCTTTCTTGCAATTGGGCGAAGCTCCTCATACCGCCCCACTGCAATTGCCGCTGTAAAAAACTCTTCCGAGCGCCCAATGCGCCAAAGAGCTACGCCCTGACGGGCACATAAATTCAAAAAGCGCTCACAAGCGCCTTTTCTGCGCGGTCGGATTTGAAAATTGACCCAACCCAGAACCCAGCGGACGAATGAAATTGACCCCATTGTTACACCTCACGTTAAAAATTCCAAGCCTGTTAGGTACCCCTCCACTACTAAAGAGTCTGCCGTCAGGCATTTAATCTTCAGGTTCCTACCCGTAAAACGCACACTCATTTTCCCCGCTCGAACTCGAATTGAATCTTCACTGTATTCCACAACGCCGCCACAGCCCTCGAGCACTGCTTCCCGGTTCCCGCTTATCTCCATGCGAAAACCGCTCAGCAGTGAAGGCGGCGGCATACTTGGCAAGTTTTCAAGCTTTTTCTTCACAGCAACACCCCATCCCGTGATTTTTATAACGGTACAATACAAAACCCGACTGAATCTTATTCGTGATTAAAAGCTGTTCTTCACCCAATTCCAGATTTTTATGGGAGATTATTATAAACTTATGCAATTGGAGATATAAAAATCACCCGGATTCATATACATGATTTGAGGTGAAGCATATGTATTCCGGTAAAGTGTTTTCTGCGCTGTTCGCCGCCGCCTTCGGGGCGGGGCTTTTGTTTTTACCCGCGGCTTCGGCTTCCGGTGCGATTCGCGGCTTAGAGTATTGCCTGATTATTTTAGTACCTTCTCTATTTCCGTTTATGGCTCTCTCAACCTATCTTGTTAAATCCGGGATTTCCGATTCCTTGGGAAAGGTATTAGGTCCTGTAACAAAGCTGTTATTCCGCTTGCCCGGCTGTACGGCAGCCACCATACTAATGAGTATGATCGGCGGATTCCCAGTCGGCGCAAGAGGGATTGCTGCTCTGCACCAGCAGGGAAGCATTACAGATAACCAGGCAGCCAGAATGGCTTCCTTCTGCGTAAACGCGGGGCCTGCGTTTGTCATCAGTGTGGTAGGAGTAGGCCTGCTTGGCAACCCCACCGCAGGTGCAATTTTACTTTGCGCTCAGCTGGGTGGCTCTATTTTACTTGGGTTTCTCTTAAAATTCTCCGAGACAAAGGAATCCGTTTCTGTGGTACCGGCAAACAATGCAAAGCATAGTGACTCCCCTTTGATTGATTCAACGGTAGATGCAGCAAGGGGCACCATGAATTTATGTGCGTTTGTTATTTTGTTCTCTGTATTGATTGCTCTCCTGCGTGAAATAGGAACAGCCGCATTTTTAGCACAATTTCTGCTACGCCTTGGCATGCCGGCCGCCGTTTGTGGCTCTGCACTCTCCGTTATGATGGAAGTAACCAGCGGCTGCTTTGATATTGCTGCATTGGGCGGCAGCGGTATGCTGTTTGCTTTTGCAATGGGTTGGGGTGGATTTTGCGTTCATTTTCAGGTCCTATCATCACTTACAAAAATCCCATTCTCCCGCTCTATGTTTTTTGCACACCAGATGATAAAAGGTATTTTTTCTGCAATATTTGCTGTCATTTTATTTCAACTATTCCCACAAGCCGCTCCTGCTTTTCAAAATACAACCCGCGCGCTGAACGGAGAGCTTTCTGGCAGCCCTGCCGCAGCAGCGGCACTCGTTGTGCTCTGCATCGTTTTGCTGTGTTCTGTTGGTGCAGAAAGGCTAGAATTTCGTAAAAAATCATGCTATAATAACCCCACAGCATAAACAAAAAAGATACGAACCACACCCTTCCACTTTTATGTTTAAACTATTTGCTCGCTTGTTTCATACATAGTAAATGGCTACTCGCTTTCACCGGGAGTAGTCATTCGCACAGAGCTTTTCTTTAGCATGGATGGGTTAGTTAAACATGTATTTTATTACTGTCCTAATAGTTATAATTATGGATTGACTCGCAAAAAATTGGAGGAATTGGTTTTGTTAGGATTCAAGAAAAAATTATTTGGAAGTCAAATAGATACGAACTGCGAATATTGCAGTTATAATACCGGAACCGACGAAGAACCCATCTGTTCCAAAGGCCTCGAGATAAAAGAAGACGGCTCCTGCCGCCGCTTTACTTACGACCCGTTAATGCGCAATCCCCGTGCATTGCCGCCATTGCGAGAATACGACTTAGACGATTTTTCACTGTAACAAAACAGCGCCTTCCTCCGGAGCACAAAGGAGAAAGGCGCTGTTTTGTTTATATTCATTTTTTAGGAAGTGTTTCGTCCTGTTGTTTTTCAACGCTTTTTTGAATTCCCTGAAGAATTTGAATTAAAAAAGGTGGAAGCCGAACACCAGTGGCCTGAATATTCTCCATAATACTTAATAACTCATTTACCGTAAGCCATACAGCAACCAAAGAGGCAACCGCATAGCGAACCGGCATTTCTTCCATTCCCACCTGACTCCCCGCATACATTAGCAAATAATCAATTGCGACTCCTACCCCCACGAGCGACCATGTGAGTATTTTTTTAATAATACCACGAATGCTACGGTAAGAACTCACCGCTTCTTTGCGGTAAATGGAAGCCATAATCCCCGTAACATAATCCGTTAAGCTCGATAAAATTAAAAGGTAAACAGGAACCGCCAGAATACCCAGCCGGGCGGAAACTACGGCAAACATAGCTGCCATCCCGGCCTTCAATTTGTCCATTTTTTCGCCCCCAGACACCGCTAAAAAACGTTAAAGTTGCAGTTAGCAGTTTGATCCTTAGACCGCACCTGAATGTGGGCATGGCGTACCGGTGGCTTTAACGCTGTAACATCAATGAGCCATCCGCGCCCCTTTGCATCCAACCGCGGTTCAGCAGCGCGAATAACGTCCCGCCCGGTTACCGTAACCTCTGGCTTTTCATCACACCTGGCTAAAACGGTGTAGATTTCACCCGGGGACATATCCTTGCTTCTTGTATCTAGAGAAAGAGGAGTGACTTCCTGTATTGGTGGTGTCGCCGGGTAATTATTAAAGCCACCCTTGCGAATGATTTCGGGGTAATCTTTAAAGGACAAATTTAAATCCACATCTCCCGTTCCGTTTTTCACTCCGGGAACTCGTCCTTTATCCGTGTATTGCCAAATAGAAGCTGGAAATTCGCTTGACATTTGCGTACTGTATTGTGCTAGCCACAAGTCAAACTCTTTTATCCGGCTCCAATCCAAATGATTACGCAGAACATTTAAATTCGCATAGATTGCAACATAATAACCGGCATTCGCTACCTGCCGGCACCAAGCCATAACCACATCGGTCAGGCGGTCGCGCGGCAGCCGCAGTATCGTATCCTGTTCTACATCCAACGCAACAGGGTACTCCATTTTGCATCCTCGAACCAGATTGAGAAAATGAGTGGCCTCTCGCGCAGCTTCTTCTGTTGTAACGGCATGTGTCCAGTGATACACACCGGTATGAAGACCTGCAACAGCGGCATTAGTTAAGTTTTCACTCATTCTTTGATCGGCCAGAGTATAGCCCTCACTAGCTTTTATCATGGTAAAATCGTACCCGGCTTCTTTAACAAGTTTCCAATCTACGTTACCTGTCCCATTATATACATCAATTCCTTTTCTGGTAGACATAACAACTCTCCTTTCTCTACTATAAGATGCAAAAAGGGGGAAACTTGCTCTTGTTTATGCAAGTAATCCCCCACAAAATTATAGTTTTTTACAGGAATTCTTTGTCCGCTCTCCATTTTAGAAATTCGATTCTTCTACCCTTCTCTATTTTCAATATCAAAAACGACGCAAACAAAACTACCATTTGTAAAATAGCAATAATCAATCATTTTATATGATATTTTTTTGCCATAGTCTATATTTTATATAGCCAATTGTTATAAAATATACTATAATCTAAAATAGTAATTTAAAAGATCGGTTTTTTGCATAGTAAATTCTTTATATGAAAATAAATCTCATTCATTTTTCATTTATTCTGTCGCAACGTTTAAATAACGTCGAAAAGTAAGATAAAAAAATATCTAACATACGTTTCGTTCTTTGAAAGGCATTGACAAGCATTTCGTTTTACTTCATAATATGTTTCACTTGTTTTTAGACTCTCTGCACGAAGAGAGTGCTTTTCATTCCCAAAAAAGAAGGGAACGACAAGACTTTTGAATAAAAACCTTACTCGGGGTTTATCTTCCCATTCCCTGAAGCTGATTGCAGCAGCTGCAATGCTGGCAGACCATTTTGCTTGGCTGTTTTTAAGCACATACAGTATTGCCGGTCAATTGCTTCATTTTATTGGAAGAACAACTATACCAATCATGTGCTTTTTCATCGCGCAAGGATATTACCAGACTCGCAGCCGTACCAAATACGCAGTAAGACTGGCTGTCTTCGCGGTGATTTCACAAATACCATTTCATTATTTCTTAACCGGTAACCTGAGCGTTTTCTCATCCCCCATCCACTTAAACGTAATGTTTACGCTCTTGTTTGCTCTACTATCTCTGGTTGTTTTAGACCAATTGCGAGGTAGGCCTACCGGTTGGCTCTGTCTCTTTATTCTTACGCTAATGGCTTCATTTGCAGATTGGTCTATTTTTGCGATTTTATTTACCGTAATATTTGCAGAAAACAGGCGTGAACCACAAAGACAAATGCTGTTGTATTCAGTAGCAGCCTTAGTAACCGCAAGTATTTTTGTTTTCACCGGTAATTCGCAAGAGGGCACCCCTTTTTGGGGCGATTTCTTTCAGTTTGGCTTATTGCTAGCAGCTCCCCTGTTACAAAGCTATAACGGGCAAAGAGGTACTTCTTCTGCTGGCAAATGGTTTTTCTATCTTTTTTACCCCTTGCACCTAATAGCACTAACGGTAATTCATCAACTCATAACTTAAAATTATTTAAAATTTATTGGAGGTGGACTGTATGTCTAAACGGGAAAACGTTTCCATGTCCGTAATTCGGAGGCTGCCGCGCTACTACCGCTTTTTAACACATTTAAAAAAAATGGGGATGACCCGTATCTCTTCCAAAGAGCTGTCTGAAAAAATGGGTCTAACCGCTTCTCAAATCCGCCAGGATTTGAACTGCTTTGGTGGCTTTGGTCAACAGGGTTATGGTTATATCGTTGACCAATTGCAGCGGGAAATTGGAGGAATTCTTGGTCTCTCCAACTCTTACAAGGCAATTTTAATTGGTGCTGGTAATTTGGGACAAGCACTGGCACTTCACATGGCTTTTACAACACAGGGGTTTCAGCTCGTAGGTATATTTGACAATTCCCCATCTAAAATTGGCAGTGAGATTAATGGCTTAACCATAAACGATACAAAGCTACTTAAAGAGTTTTGTGAAGCAGAACGGCCTTCCATGGCAATTCTCTGCATTCCACGTGAAAACGCCGAGAAACTTTCAGAGCAGCTCTACGATCTTGGTATCCGTAATTTCTGGAATTTCAGCCATTATGATATTTCGATGAAATACCCAGACACCGTTGTAGAAAATGTTCATTTGAACGATAGCCTAATGACTTTATGCTACCGCATATCTGACCAGCAAGGGGCAACCGAAGCTCTCGATGAGACCGAAGTTTAAAATCGCACTCAACGTGACTTTACAGAAAGGGAACAGCAGTTTCGCTGTTCCCTTTTGCTATCTTGCTTACATACTTAAAACTTGCTCTATTTCATACAAAGAATTCCCATGCTCTTTTGGGGAAAGCTTTAAAAAGAGGATCATAACATGAATATACAAGATGCTTACGAAGACTATTATCAATATATTTATAATTACGCGTTAAAGCTAACCTGCCACCCCGAAGACGCACTCGACCTAACGCAGGAGACCTTTTTAAAAGCAATGAAACAATTAGGCACATTAGAAAATGAAAAAGCTTTAGCAAGCTGGCTTAGAACCATTTGCTTTCACGAATTCATCAACCGAACAAAAAAGAATCCGAATAAATACATGGAAGTGCCACTTGATATTGAAGCATTAGAGTCCGATGGTCACCGTTTGGTGGAGACAACACCACAGCCGGAAGACGAAATCATTGTGGAAGAAGAAATAAAAGACCTGCAAAACGGCTGCTTTTTGGCAATGGTCAGAAGATTGACGCTTCACCAGCGTATCGTTTTTTCGTTAGTTGATATGTACGGGCTTTCGATCAACACGGTTGCTGACATGCTGGGAATTTCAAACGGAGCGGCGAAAGGCTTATTGCACCGCGCAAGAATGAACTTAGATTGCTTTTTTGCGGATCATTGCAGCATTATTAATGAGAAGAATCCCTGTTCCTGCAAAGCATGGTTAACGTTTTCACAAACTCGCTCCAATTTACAAAGCAGTGCACACAAACTTATTCATCAATTGGATGCTGGTGAAAAAAACAACTTTCATAACGAGCAAGTACGTAAGAAATTGCTATTTTTATACGGAAACATGCCTGAACAAAAACCGCCAAAAGAATGGTACCAAAGCGTTTTAAACTCCCTTTTATAAAAAAATTTAGTTTGGCCGTATCTTTTCTAAATTCATCTTGTCTTTATCTATGTAGAGAAAATTACTCAAAAAAGAAAGGATGTATCCTATGAAAAAGGTAACCCCCGGTTTTGAAGTGCTCCTCAAAGAAACGAATGGAATTGGCCCCGCTCTCATGAACACCATTTTGCTACTCTCTGAAAAGAGTGCGCTAGATAAAAAGACGCATGAACTCGCTTACATTTCGGCCTTAGTCGCCTCAAAAAACACCAGTGGCCTCCCCTTTCACATTCAGCAGGCAAGGGAGCTCGGCGCAACAAAGGAAGAAATAAAGAGTGCCATTCTAGTGCCTTTGCCTATTTTGGGAATACAGGTTGCCGACGGACTCTCTTATTTAAGCGATATTCCAGATTAACAGATTCGCCCTGCCTGCTATATTTTGCACAGCAAAAAAAGCATCCTTCTATTCTGCCTTTTAGGCAATAGCAAGGATGCTTTTCTTATTCCCCTCTCTTTTGGTGAGAGGCGTGTAATTTATCAATAATAGCTTGTTCAGGCGGGTGCTCCGGATACAAAAAGTTGCGCACGCGCATTTGGCAGTCTGTATCGCCGCAATAGTAAAGAACATCACCTTCGCAGAGAACAGCGTAAGGCCCAGGTGAAATCATCATCATTTCACCCCTGCGAATTCCTAAAATAGTTGCAGTCGTATAGTGCCAAAAGTTAATGTCGGCAATCGATAAATTCAAATACGGTGTTTTCGTAGTAATTTCAATCTCAAATGGAATAAAGGGATTAAAAGCTTGAAAGCGTTCCGTTCTGTCCAATATTTCAGAAATGGTTTCTGCCATATGCTCGGCTTCTTTACGCTGGCGATCAATGCTTTCCGTAATATTCTTCTTCAGGTCATACAAAGATTTAATATCCATGAATTGCTGAACAAAGCGAACCGCGTTGTCGTAAGATAAAATTACAACGCCACTACCCTTAACTACGGATACAATCTCAAGGTCAGACAAAACTGCAATCGCGCGACGAGCCGTTTCTGGCGATACACTGTACTGACTGGCCAAAGCCGACCTGGCGTACAGCTTGTCGCCTACCTGGTACCTGCGTTCAACAATCTTAGCTGCAATATCTGCCGCTATTTGCTGATATACCGGAGCAGATACCTTGATTTTATGCTCCATGTGATTTGAACCCTTTCGTGTTATCGTCACTTTGCTTCCGAAGTTTTTTTGCCAATACAGCAATTCTTCCCCCACTTACGCGGGGGAAGAATTCAATGCATTTTACTGGTTTAATCATTCAGCGGAAGCTTCTTTTTGATACTCTTTCGCTGCACCAACAAAGCCTTGGAACAAGGGGTGCGGGCGGTTGGGGCGAGACTTAAATTCCGGGTGGAACTGTGCCCCCATAAACCACGGGTGGTTCGGCAGCTCCATCATTTCAACAATACGGTTGTCAGGAGATCTTCCGCAGAACACAACACCGGCAGCTTCAAGCTGGTCACGGTAATCATTGTTCACTTCATAACGGTGGCGGTGACGCTCTGAAATCAAGGCCTGCTCATCATACAAAGCAGATGCCTTTGTGTCGGGCAGCAGCTTGCAGGGGTACTTGCCAAGGCGCATGGTTCCGCCAAGCTGAACCACGTCCTTCTGCTCCGGCATTAAATCGATAACCGGATTGCTTGTCTGCGGATCAAATTCAGCAGAGTTTGCGTCTTCCAAACCGAGCACATGGCGGCTATATTCTACAATTGCCATTTGCATGCCAAGGCAAATGCCCAAAAACGGCACGCTGTTTTCACGCGCATAACGAATTGCTGTAATTTTGCCCTCGATTCCACGCTGGCCAAAGCCACCGGGAACCAATACACCATGCACTCCGTCAAGCATTTCATTTACATTTTCAGGGGTAATCAGCTCGGAATCCACCCAACGAACATCTACCTTTACATGGTTGCCAATTCCACCATGTGTGAGTGCTTCTGCAACGCTCAGGTATGCGTCGTGCAGGTCAACATATTTGCCTACCATGGCAATGGTAACGGTTTCTGTCAAAGCCATAGCCGTGTTTACCATTTTAATCCACTCAGTTAAGTCCGCGCCATGGGTATCCAGAGCAAAATGCTTACACACAATATCATCCAAACGCTCTTCTTTCAATGCCAGCGGCACAGAATAAAGAAGCGGCAAATCCAAATTCTGAATCACACAGTTTTCTCTTACATTACAGAACAAAGCAATTTTCTTCTTTTGGTCCTCTGCCACAGGCAGTTCCGAACGAAGAACAATAATGTCGGGCTGAATTCCAATAGAAAGCAGCTCTTTCACGCTATGTTGGGTCGGCTTTGTCTTCTGCTCATGAGAAGCTGCTAAATACGGTACCAAAGTTACATGAATAAAGAGGCAATTGTTACGCCCAATTTCAGTTGCGAATTGGCGAATCGCCTCTAAAAATGGCTGGCTCTCAATGTCACCCACGGTGCCGCCAACCTCTATAATTGCAATGTCTACGTTCTCTTTCCCGTCTGTAATACGGGTTTTAATTTCATTTGTAATGTGCGGTATTACCTGTACCGTTCCGCCATCATAGTCGCCGTTACGCTCCTTTTGAAGAACGTTCCAGTAAATGCGGCCAGACGTTACGTTGCTGTTTTGTGTTAAGTTCTCATCAATAAAACGCTCATAATGACCCAAATCAAGGTCGGTTTCCGCTCCGTCATCCGTTACAAAAACCTCACCATGCTGAAAGGGATTCATTGTACCCGGGTCTACATTCAAATACGGGTCAAACTTCTGCATGGTCACACGCAGACCGCGCGACTTGAGCAAACGCCCCAAAGAAGCTGCAGTAATTCCTTTTCCTAGGCCAGACACGACTCCACCAGTTACGAACACATATTTTGCTGCCATAATTTCCTCCTACCAACTGCCCTTTTAAAAAATAAATTCCCCATCAAACTGCTGGGGAACACAAATTACCGCATTTTATTATATCGCCTATCCCAGCGGGTGTCAATTGGGATAAGCGATATTTTGTCGGTTTCGTAGGGAGTTCCAAAGATACGAGAAAAATCGACATTTTTTTCCCGGAACAATCAATCCAAATCATTCCATATTTCATTTTATATCACTTTTATAAAAAGCAGCGTAAGTGAAAAACTCACGCTGCTTTCTCTTTATAATATGCAAAATGAATCATGGAATACGAATACAATGTCGTATCATTTAGAATTTACAGAGATTGACGAATTTGCTCCTCATAAAACTTTTGCGGCTTTACTCCAATCTCAGACCAGCTCTTTTCGCCATCCTTAAACAAAATAACGGTTGGAATGTTCATGATACCATAGCGGCGAGCCAGCTCCTGGTTTTCATCCACATCCACCTTCAGAACCGTAAGGTTCTCTTCAAAGGTCTTTGCAAGCTCCTCCACAATGGGAGCCACCATACGGCACGGGCCGCACCAGCTTGCCCAAAAATCGACAAGCACCAATGGATTTTCGCTAATTAACTGATCAAAATTTTCTTTTGTAGCATGAATTACAGCCATAATATTAACTCCTTTTCTTATCGAAATTATCCCTTATATTTTTCCAATGTAATATTAGTTATTGTAACGTCTTTTAAAGGCTTATTGCCCTCACCAACCTCAACTGCCGCAATCTTGTCTACTACATCCAAACCTTCAAAAACCTGAGCAAATACGGTATGGCCTCTTCCAGTCGTATTGTATGCACCATCCAATGTGGGATTTCCACCATTTTCCGTATACAGCTTTTTATAAGCATCCGAGATTTTACTCATGTCAACCAAAGTTCCATGTCGAGCCGTAACTGCTTCGGGATTTTGCTTGTACAATTCATAACCCTGTTCATAATATTCCCAACCATAGAACGCAGATATCGGAGCCTGATTAATAAAAAACTGGCTGCCGTTGGTATTGGGACCAGAATTCGCCATAGCGACCGCACCGCGAAGATTCAACAGCGATTTGCTAAATTCATCTTCAAAGGCTTTTCCAAATGCACTTTCACCACCAAGACCGGTAGCTGTTGGGTCACCGCCCTGTATAACAAAATTATTGACAACTCGGTGAAAGGTAATTCCATTATAATAACCCTTTTTCGACAACTGCTTAAAATTATCTACTGTTTTTGGTGCAGCCTCGGGGAAAAAGCGCAGCTTTATATCTCCCATACTGGTCTTCATTACAGCGATTTCTTCACCTGCCGTAGGCTTGTCCAGCTGATACCCCAAGGTCTTCTCTTGTTGATTTGCTGAACTTGAATTTAGCTGCTCTGCGGCACTGGAGTTTTGCTGTTCCGCAGCGCTGGAAATTTGCTGTTTATTATTAACCTCGTTTTTGGGCTGACTCGCACAGGCTGTCAGCAACAAAAGTGTAGATAACCCCACTAGTGCGATACGCAATCTTTTCTGCATGAAACCACCTTTCCTCTCACATCTATTTTGTTTCATATTTTAGTCTATTTTGTTTTAATATGCAAGCTTTTCCATTGATGATGATTACAAGATAATACATGATAATTTTTAAAAATCCATGGAAGAAAAAAGACCGTGAGTTTTCTGCATTACAACTATTTCGGCTCAAAAAAATGGGAAAGCAGTTCAACCTAATGATTTCAGTATTACTCACGTGTTTTTTTGCATATAGATGTTTTGACCGGAAAAAGGAGGTAAAAGAATGGGCCTGAATACTTATAAGCCCGAGGGCTGGAAGATTGACACGCCGGAAAACCGGGCTGCTATGGCAAGCATGACTGCCCTAATGGATGCAAGCCGGGACGAAAAAATACTGGAAGGACGGGCGCTAGTTTGTGACAGCATGCACAATTTGCTGGTAGACCTGGGCTGCATGAAGGGACTCATCCCACGCGAAGAAGGTGCTCTGGGCATTCGTGAGGGTACCACACGGGACATTGCCATCATCTCAAGAGTGAACCGCCCTGTCTGCTTTATCATAACCGGATTCCAAAAGGATGATGCAGGCAACCCAATTGCGGTGCTTTCCCGAAGAGCGGCTCAAGAAAAATGCCGGAGAGAATACATAGAAAAACTCCAGCCCGGCGACGTAACCGACGCACGTATTACCCACCTAGAAACCTTTGGTGCCTTTGCAGACATTGGGTGCGGGATTATCTCTCTATTGCCAATTGATGCAATTTCTGTTTCGCGCATTGACCACCCCAGAGAGCGCTTTACCGTTGGGATGGATATTCGCACCATCATTAAATCGATGGAGGGTGACCGAATTACGCTTACCCAAAAAGAGCTTTTGGGTACTTGGGAAGAAAATGTTGCTTTATTCCACACCGGTGAAACCGTTGCTGGTATTATTCGCTCCATTGAACCATACGGAATTTTTGTTGAGCTCGCACCCAACTTAGCTGGGCTTGCAGAAATTAAAGAGGGAATCCAACCAGGGCAGCAGGCAAGCGTTTATATTAAGAGTATTTTGCCCTCTCGCATGAAAATTAAGTTAGTCATAATAGATACCTTCGATTATTCTTACCGACCCATTCCACCAAAATACTTCTTTAAGGGAGAACACATGGATCGTTTTGTTTACTCACCGGAATGCAGTGATAAGCAAATTACAACCGAATTCTCCTTAGCTTAAAATAATCGAAATTTGCTATTTTCTTTTTTATCAAAAGAAAAATCTCACAGAAAAAGCCCGCGAAGCAGAAAAACACTGCTCGTGGGCTTTTTTCATTGATCCAGCGATTCTAAGCGCAGGATGTGAGAATCTATTATTTGGCGAAAGGTATGGTTGTTGCCATTCTTTCCGTTTTCATCCTTATAATGCAGGGGCTTATAATACGGAGTTAGCGTTTGCTGCTTTAAAAATTGCAGTGCCTCTTTGCGGCTGCGTGCGTTTTCAATAACACCAGCCAGCTTTACTGCATACATCGCATTGTAAGGCTCTAAACGGTATGCTTCTGCCAAATTGGTAAGAGCCGCTTCATGCTTCCCCAAGTTCTCTTGGGCCTGCGCCAAAATCATATACATTTCGGCTCGGCTTCTTGCCCAACGGCTAATTGTAATTCCATCCTCTACAATCGTTCCGTAAGACAAGCTATCCCATCCGGGGGTTTCAAGGTACTGTTGCGCATATTTCGCGGTCAGTGCATTATCTTCGCCGAGCCAACTGCTGGCCATGGCGGCAATATAAAGCTGCTGCGGCGTTTTGGGTATCCCACATAGAGAAATTACTTTGCGCAATCTTTCATGATCATTCAAAAGCTTTGAATACAAACGCTGTGCCTCTTCTTCTTCTGTATAATCGGCAGGGATTGAGGCCCCAATGAAACGAAATAGAGCTGCCGCTAAATTAGGGCGACTATTTACTGCGGATTCCATTGACAACACCCACTTTCACATCTTTAAATGCCCCTATTATAGCATAAATCATTCAGTGAGTATATAAGATTCCCAATTGTATTTGCATAATCACAAAGCAGATTATTCGAGGCTGTGCCCCTACACCAAAAGTCTTCGATGTAGGGGCACTTTGGGCGAATTATTCCTCAATGGGTGATTCTACAAAAGAAAATTCTCCATTCTCATAACTGCATACAATCTGTGTACCTGCACGCACCTTTCCTTCTAGCATCAGCTCTGAAAGGCGATCCTCCAGCTTAGTTTGAATCGCACGACGCAGTGGGCGTGCCCCGTAAATGGGGTCAAAGCCTTCTTTTGCAATTTCAGCAATGGCACTCTCTGTAAATGTGGCAGAAATACCAATTTCACGCAAACGCTTCTGCAAAATTTGAAGCATGCGGCCTGCTATCTCGCGAATGTTTTCATCCGAAAGCTTGTGGAATACAATAATGTCATCCACACGGTTTAAGAACTCTGGGCGGAATGTGCTCTTCAACTCTCCAAGCACCAGCTCTTTTACCTTTTCGCTGTCGACTTTCTGATTATCTTCCGACGCAAAGCCAAGGCTGCCCTTTTTCTCGGTAATGAGACGTGCACCAACGTTTGAGGTCATAATAATGACAGTGTTTTTGAAATCCACTTTTCTTCCCTGTGCATCAGTGAGTCTGCCATCCTCCAAGATTTGTAAAAGAATATTAAATACATCGGGATGTGCCTTTTCAATTTCATCAAACAGCACGACAGAATAAGGCTTGCGGCGAACTGCTTCCGTTAGCTGACCACCCTCATCATAGCCTACATATCCGGGAGGCGAACCAACCAAACGAGAAACGGTGTGCTTCTCCATATATTCAGACATGTCAAGGCGAATCATCGCATTTTCATTCCCGAACATTGCTTCTGCCAACGCCTTTGTGAGTTCGGTTTTACCAACACCGGTAGGCCCAAGAAAAATAAAGGAACCAACGGGGCGCTTGGGGTCTTTCAGTCCAACACGGCCGCGGCGTATTGCTCTGGCAACGGCACTTACTGCCTCCTCTTGCCCAACCAAACGCTGGTGCAAAGTCTCTTCCAAATGGAGCAGTCGTTCACTTTCCTCTTCAGTTAGCTGCACAACCGGAATTCCGGTCCATACAGACACCACATTGGCAATATCTTCGGGAGAGACCTCTCCGCCGTCGTGAGAACGCTTTTCGGACCACGAGTTCTTCTGGCTTTCGAGCTCATCCTTAGCCTTCTTCTCTTCGTCTCTCACCTTGGCGGCACGTTCAAATTCCTGCGCATTAATAGCGGCAGATTTCTCCTGCTCCAATTCCTTAATTCGCTTCTCCAGCTCCTGCAAATCTGTAGGAGCGGTAAAGGCACGCAGGCGAACACGGGAAGATGCTTCATCCATCAAATCGATTGCCTTATCCGGCAAAAATCGGTCTGCAATATAGCGGGAAGAAAGCTTAACCGCCGCTTCAATCGCTTCGTCTGTAATTCGAACCTTGTGGTGTGCTTCATAACGGTCACGAAGCCCTTTTAGAATCTCAATCGCTTCCTCTTCACTCGGCTCACCAACCATTACCGGCTGGAAGCGGCGCTCCAAAGCAGCATCCTTTTCGATATATTTGCGGTACTCATTGATGGTTGTAGCACCAATCACCTGAAAATCGCCGCGGGCGAGTGCGGGTTTTAAAATATTTGCCGCATCCGTAGAGCCCTCGGCAGAGCCTGCACCAATAATGGTATGCAGCTCATCGATGAACAAAATGATATTACCTGCGTTGCGAACCTCATCCATTGCTGTTTTGATTCGCTCTTCAAAATCACCGCGATACTTCGTGCCGGCAACCATACCCGTTAAATCGAGTGTGATAACCCGTTTGTTTTTCAGCAGCTCTGGCACCTGACCCTCTGCTATTTTCAAAGCGAGGCCCTCTGCAACGGCAGTTTTGCCAACGCCAGGCTCACCAATGAGGCAAGGGTTATTTTTTGTGCGGCGAGAAAGAATCTGAATCACTCTCTCAATTTCGGTTTGTCTGCCTATTACGGGGTCTATACCACCTTTTGCTGCAAGTGCGGTAAGGTCCCGACCAAACTGATCCAGCGTTTTGGTACCGCCTTTGCCGCCCTTACCAGACGAAACAGACGGCATACCTGAGCCGGAAGCCGAATCTTCCCCACTGCTCAAAGCAGAGCTGATTTCGTTTAAAATGTCACTGGTCTTTGCGCCAAGTGACTGAAGGAACCGAACGCCGTAGCTGTCACCCTCCGATAAAATTGCAATGAGCAAATGCTCTGTTCCAACGTAGTTATGGCCAAGCCGTGCCCCTTCCATCACTGCAATTTGCAAAATGCGCTTGCTGCGGGGTGTAAAATCATCGGCAGAGAGGTTGGTTTTCGTTCCGGTACCAATTTTCTCAGCCATAAGCTGTTCCATTTTAGTTGCGGTTACTTGCAGCTTATTGAGTACGGTGGCAGCAACACCTGAGCCTTCTTTTAAAAGACCGAGCACAATATGCTCACTGCCAATATACGTATGCCCTAAGTTTTCCGCCGATTCAATGGCCTGATTGAGAGCAGTGTTTGCTTTTTCTGTAAATCCGTTAAAACGATACATAGATCGTCCCCCCTTTTTTCAATATCATAAAAAATTTGATTTTATTTTTAAGTTTTATTAAATTGTGAATCAGTTTACGGAAGACTCTTTAAGCCGTTCAGAAACAACTCCCGCCCGCAGTGTATCCCTTTCAGTGGCGGTCATTTTCTTCGTTAGCATCATCGTAGCCGGTTGCACCTGAACAATTAAGCTATTAATGGTGTCGTATGCAATACCGGTGATAAGCCCGGTTGCAACTCCCATTCTCACATAAGAAATGAGTCGCATAAATTCGTCGCTTCTTAAAACACGGGCACTTTTTAATATGCCTATGGAGCGGAAAATCTGGTCTTGCGCTTCCACCGTCTTAACCAATTCGGTTCGGGCGTTTCTTTCTTGCGTTATCAACTGCTCTGCAATACTTTTTAGGTTTGCAATCGCCGCTTGCTCACTAAGCCCGAGTGTTACCTGATTGGAGAGCTGATAAAATGCCCCTACCGGCTCACTGCCTTCCCCGTAAATACCACGTATTACAAGACCGAGCTTTGAAAGACTGGAGGCTACCCGGCGCATTGCGCCGCTCTCTTGCAGTGCCGGTAAATGCAGCATTAACGAGGCGCGCATACCAGTACCAATATTTGTAGGGCATTGTGTTAAATAACCCAAGTTCTCATCAAATGCAAAATGCAGACTCTCGTTGAGCAAGGTATCCACACGGTCTACCATTTCATAGGCGCCCTCCAAATCAAGCCCCTCGCACATAACCTGAATGCGCAAATGATCTTCTTCATTAATCATAATTGAGATGGTTTCATCCTGCGTGAGTAATAGACCCCGACCATTTGGCGCAGAGATAAACTCTGGGCTTACCAAATGGCGTTCTACCAAAGAGACTGCCTCGTTCTGGCCAATGTCGTCTAAGCTGATATAACGAAAGCTGTTTGAAATAGAGCTGTTGCCGCGCATAACGGCATCGTGCACCGCTTGCTCTACCTTCGCGCGCTGTTCGGCGCTCATTTTTACCGGAAACGGGTAATCTTGCAGATTTCGAGCCAGCCTTACACGGGTACTAATAACCACGTCGGCCTCCTTGCCACTTTTCTCGTACCATTTCATCATTCTTTACCGCCCCCTTCCAATGTTTTAATTTCATCGCGCAGAACGGCTGCACGTTCAAAGTTTTGGCTTTCAATTGCCTCACGAAGCTCTTTCTTTTTACGGCTTAGCTCCGTTTGTTGCTCTTGTGGAGCAACACTCAGCTTAGCCTCCGGTGTTACTCGGAGCGCACGGCTGCTGGGGTGCTTGCCGGAGTGATTTGTATTGCCATGGATTCTTTGTATGGATGGCATCAGCCGCTCACGGAAGGTATGGTAGCATTCCGCGCAGCCAACCTTACCGCTCTGTGCGATCTCCCCAAAGGAAGAACCGCAGCCCGGGCAGCGCTCGGTATCTGTCATTTCAGGAGCCTGATTCCCAAAAAAGCTGCCTAGCAAGCTATTAAAATCCAACGAAAATGGGTACATAAAATTCCCGTACCCTGCTTTTTGGGCGCATTCCCCGCAAAGAGCATATTCCGTTAACTCCCCATTCACAATAATTTTCACATAGGTAGTAGCCGGGTTTTTCCCGCACATCTGGCATTTCATAACGATCCCTCCTACATACAATAGTCAAACATCGTCTTCCGAGCGAGCTCATTGCCAGTTAGGAAGACGTCATATCATTACTCAAAAATAAGCTTGCTGTTATAGAATTTTATATTTGTGTCATCAGCATATGCTTAAAAATTGCTGCGCGAAGCACATCCCGCTCTTCTTTTGGAACATTTTGATAACAACGGTCATTTAAAGCTGCTGCCATAATGTTTGCCGCTTTTTCCGAAAGAATATCACGTCCGAGCAAATTTGCTAACATAATACGAGCCGTTGCACTGTCAAGCGTATGCCCCACAGCGTTTACTGTGTGCATAATGGCGCTGCTTGCATTCATTTGTATTTGTGTAATACGAATATATCCACCTCCACCGCGGCGGCTCTCTACCAAATAGCCTTGCTCTGGTGTAAAGCGGGAGGTGATTACATAATTGATTTGGCTGGGAACACACCCCAGTGCTTCTGCCAACTCATTTCTTTGTATTTCTGCTTTTCCATTTTCTTCTTCTAATAATGCCAATATATAGTTGGCAACATGATCACTCATTCTCATGATACCCATCCATCCGTTTTCTGATTTTGACTTTCTTTGACTTTGTATATTCTATTATATAATGTCTGTTTCTATAGTCAAAGTCAGTTAAAGTCAATTTTGACTGATTTTCGCAGATAGTAGCAATTTATCTTCCCCAGCATATTATTTTCTAAGGATTCTTATTGGTTTCTTATAATTGCTGCATCGCCCTTTTCCATATGTATTCATACGGGCGTAATTCAATTGCTGAAAAGAGATGAAGCGGAGATTTTTCAGCAGAAAATATTGCAGCAAAATTATTGTAACACCATTTCTCCGCACGCAATATACTATAGTGTAAACCGAAAGGAGGAATACAATAATGTGTAACAATAACTTTGGTGGCGGCGGTTGCTGGTGGATCATCATTTTAGTCCTTCTGTTCTGCTGTGGCGGCTGGGGTGGCTGCGGTGGCGGATGCGGTAATGATTGTGGTTGCAACAACAACTGCGGTGGCGGATGCGGCGGCTGCGGCTGCTAATTCATCGCTCTGCAAACGATCTAACCCGCACACACAAAAAGGGAGCTGTGGAAAACCCACAGCTCCCTTTTCTCATATCTTTTTACAACTCGTGCTTTGTTTTGTATAAACGAAGTGCCTGCGCTAATTGATCGGGACACGAGGTGTTTTTGCGTCCGCAGTGAATTCCTTGTAGCCGTAAAATAACATCATCTACTTTCATTCCCTGCACAAGCGCACCTATACCTTGGCTGTTCCCACTGCAACCGCCAACAAACTCAACCCTTTGCACGGTATCTTTTTGCACGTCAATTACAATTTTTGAAGAACATACCCCACTGGGGCGAAATTCATACTGCATTTCTTCTCTCCTCTCTTTCATCCTACGATACATAATGAAAAAGGATTCCTCAAATTGAAGATTCCTTTTTGCTTTGAAAGAAAATTCAGCTAACAATACTCTAAATTAACCGCCAGATTTTATTTTTTTACTTCTCTTTTTTAAAGCATCTAATTGCTCATCGGGAGTGGTAAACGCCCCAAGCCCACAAGAATGCGACGTATACATACCGTGAAAATCAGAACCACCCGTCATAATTAGGCCACGCAGACGCGCCAAAGCCATATATTGAGGAATATCCTCTTCCTTATGGGTGGGGTGCCAAACCTCAATACCGTCAATCTCTCCGCGTTCTGCGAGCTCCAGCATAAGGTCGTGGCCATCGTACTGACCAGGGTGCGCCATTATGGCTACGCCTCCCGCCTCATGAATCTGCCGAATTACATCGTGAACATCGGGGTATTCAATCGCACTGTAAGCAAGCCCTCCGCGGGGGCTAAACAGCTTGTGGAACACAGAGCCAAACATTTCGGTGGTATAGCCGGCATCAATCAGAGCGTGCATAATATGCTGCTTATAAATGTTCGTGCAGCCCTGCGCACGGCGCAAAAACATATCTGCCGGTATTGGGTACAGCCGCATCACCTTTTGCATCATAATATTAGCCGCTTTTTTACGCGATTCACCAATTCGTTTGCAAAGGCCCTCGAGGCGATCCGGGCTTTCACAATCGTAACCCAAAATATGTACCTTTCTGCCTCGCGCATTATCAAAAGCAGAAATTTCGATCCCGGGAATAACCTCTACCCCTTGGCGATCCCCAAATATTTTTGCTCTCGTTGCGCCCGCAAAGGTATCGTGGTCTGTTACCGCTATGGTAGAAAGCCCCTTTACTTTGGCCAGCAACACCAGTTCATCAATGGAAAGTGCGCCGTCCGACATTCTTGTATGACAATGTAAATCTGCTGCCATTTTTATCCCCCTCATATGCCTTAATTATAATTTATTTTCTGTATAGTAAGTAAATAATCAGTTTTGTATTACGATGTTAGAAAGATTATTTGTCGTTATTTTCTTTATTTATTCGGATGAGGACACACGAAAAAGGGAACAAACCTACGCTCTTAGAGCCCAGTTTGCCCCTGTTTCTTACAAGTCATTTCGCTTAGATAAAACGTTTCTCTAAGTGACCAAAGAAAGAAGCCTTCGTTACAAAGCTTCTTTCTTAATATAAATTGAACTATTGAAAATTTTATTTTCTAAGAAGAAGTTCCGAATTGAATTTTTTAGCTGATATAAATAAGAGCATTACATCTACAAATAATAACACAACTCCAGCAATTAAGGTCCATAAAGCCTCAACATAAATTAGCCCCGTGAACTGTGCAATCATAATTAGCACCAACGGCATTACAATGAACCCAGAAAGCTGCATGGATTCTAAATAGCTTTTCGAACGGCCTGAGAGAAGAACCATGAAGATAACACCAAATACCGTTGTAGAAGGTGAAAGTACAAAGACGAGCGCCAGCCAATTCCAATTCAAAAAAAACGGCATTTTTAAAATCAGGTTTCCAGCTCCAACTACAATCGAAAAAACAAGGAACGAAGCAGATGAAATAACAAGGGAAAGCGCTGCACACCCAGCAACCTTTGCCTTAAAGAGACTGCGCGCTGAAAGCGGCGTAAGAAGCAACGTTTCCATCGTTCCCCGTTCCTTTTCCCCCACAAAGCTTGCAGCGGCTGTTGTTGTGGAAGACATGAGCGGAATCATTAAAAAAAACATGGGGCAAACCACATTTACCATTAAGTAAAACATGGATTGCTTTAAATCAAAAAAAGCGATAAGCTCCTGTGGCATAAGCTTCATCATGTTATCTACCCCATTGAGCTGATCCGCCGGAGCATACAAAACTAGTAATAAATAAAGCACCGGCAAAACCACTACCATGGCAACCGGTAGCGCAATTAACGTACCACGAACACTGCGCAAATGCCACACTTCATTAAAATCTTTCTTCAGTACAGCCAGTTCAGAATTTGACAGCAGCTTCACTTTGCCACCTCCTGACTTTGCAAGAAGGAAAAATAAACATCCTCTAGCGTAGGGCGAATCAAGCGCGCCTCATACACTGGAATATCCTGTGCAATTAAATCCCGCAAGATTGCGGGCATCTCTGCTTCCGAAGCAATTTCCGTTTCCCAATACTCTCCATTTTTTACAAAACCAGGTAGAGTCTGTTCTGTATCGGTTAGAATACCAGCTTTTATATGGCAGCCTGCACCCTCACATAAGGTTGCAAAGCTCCCTTGTAGAACCATCTTTCCACGATGCAGAATTCCATAGGTACTGCACAAATCTTGCGCATAACGGAGCTGGTGAGTACATAAAAAAACAGTAACACCGCTCTTTTTGGCAAGCGAAGTAATCATTTCATTTACGGCTTGTGCCGATTCGGGGTCAAGCCCACTGGTAGGCTCGTCCAAAAAAAGCACCTGAGGCTCGTGCATTAACGCACGAGCCAATGATAGACGCTGCATCATACCAGTAGAATACTGGTTTGCTTTTTGCTCACGAGCCTCCCAAAGGTCAAGGCTGCGGAGCATTAGCTCCGCTCTCTCCTTTGCTTGCGCCCGTACCAAGCCGGCCGTCTCACCAAAAAACTCCAGATTCTGCTGCCCCGTCATAGTTCCGTACATGCGGGCTGTCTCGGTCATAACACCGCATAAAGCATGAACCTTCTCCGGTTCTGTTTGTGGCGAAAGACCCATTACCGAGCATTCACCAGAGGTGGGGCGCAGCAAGCCGGTTAAAAGCTTTACCGTAGTCGTTTTCCCTGCACCGTTTGGGCCAAGGAAACCACATACACCGCCCTGTGGAACTTGAAGAGTTAAGTCGGAAAGAGCCTGTGTACTCCCATTATACGACTTTCCCAAGGATTGCGCAACAATCGCACTCATAAAACCCGCCCACCTCTTTTTTATTCTATTATGTCCTTTGCTCCATATGAATCTTCGTTAAATCATGAATCTCTTCCACATTTTCTTTTATTCCGCGCTTGTCTGCGGTAGCCAAAAGCTTCTGGCGGTTTTTCATCAGCTTCTGTGCCGATTCCACACCACCGGGGCCTGCAACACAGCCGCCCTCGCACGCCATACCCTCTATCAGGTCTTCCTTCATGCGACCGGCATTCATCACCATAAGCTGTTTTTTGCATTCCTTCGCGCCGCTGCACTTTACGCAGGAAACCTCTTTGTCAAAACCGTCCTCTGCAAGGGCAGCTTCCACAGCCGCAGTAACACCACCGCTAACGGCAAAGTTTTTACCCTTCAGACTGCCGTCCTGTTCATTCTCTACTTCCAGCGTTTCAACTTCAATCTCTTTTGCATCGAACATCGCAGCAAGCTCTTCAAAGGTCATTACATAGTCAGCAGTATCTTCTGCTTTTTGTATTTCAAGCTTTTTAGCAACACAAGGACCAAAGAAAACAACTAAAATATCTGGCTCTTTTTCTTTTAAGTACCGCACCGTTAATGTCATAGGAGAAGCTGTATGTGAAATATTGGGCTCTAATTTCGGGAAATGCTTCTCAATCATATCTACAAATGCAGGGCAGCAAGAGGTAGTCATCTTCTTGCCTTCTTCAACGGCTTCCTTTAGCTCCTGAGCCTCATGGTAAGCGGTTGCATCGGCACCCAAAGAAACCTCAACTGCTTCTGCAAAACCAAGGCGGCGCAAGCCTTCCTTTAGCTGGCCTACATTTGCGGTACCAAAATGGCCCTCAATTGCAGGAGCAAAAACGGCATATACCTTTTTGCCAGACTGAATTTCTTGAATCACATTCACAAGGCTGGAACGGTCAGTAATTGCACCGAATGGGCAACCAGCCATACAGGCACCACAGCTAATGCAACGGCTGTAATCAATGGCAGCCATACTGTATTCGTCCATTGTAATGGCATTCACCGGGCAAGAACGCAAGCAAGGGCGCATTGTGTCTGAAATGGCATTGTAGGGGCAAGCAGCAGCACAGCGGCCGCATTCCTTACACTTAGCGGGGTCAATATACGCACCGCGGCCGGTAACGCTAACTGCCCCGAAAGGACATGCCGCAACACATTTTTTTGCCAAACACTTCTGACAGTTGTCCGTAACATTAAAACGGTTAATCGGACACCCTTCGCACGCAGCCGGCACAACGCCGATTACTGCATTCTCTTGCTGGCGGGGAAGGTCTTCTCCACAAGCTGCGCTAACACGCTCACGAATAATTTCGCGCTCACGGTAAATGCAGCAGCGGAAGGCAGGCTGAGGACCGGGAATAATCTCATACGGAATATCCCCCAAATGCTCTGACAGTTGATTGTCAAAACTCATACGAGCCACCGAAGACAATACTCGGTACTTAAGCTGTTTTGCGTCATTGTCATACTTCATGCTAAAATCCACCCTACTCTTATCATTGTATTTTTATGGCGTACAGTAAAAATCATAAGAAACGATCCGCCCTTTTCTGCCAAATAGCGCGGACTGTTTCATGTTATTGTTTGTGATTATTATAACATTACTAATGTATAATAACAAGAGAGAAATATAATCTTCATGCAAAAAAACAGAAAAAAAACCATAATGGAACATATTAATAAAGTGCACAAAAAACCGTGTTTTTTTCTGTGATATACTTGAATTAAATTGTATCAATAAGTAGGATTTTGTTTTTCTTTTCATCTTGCAAAATTTGTAACAAATGAATAAATATTATTTTTAATGAACTGATTAATGGAATACATATGTATTCACATGGAGGACAGTTTGTGCAATTGAAATTAAACTTTCTTTTCATAATTTAAACTAAAAATGAAAGAACTAGCTAGCAAAACATCCTATTTATTGATACTTTATTTAATGAACATTTAGAAAAGCTCTTACCTCTTTCAATAAAGACAAATATTCATTTTCTGTAACACTCACTAATTTTAAATCCTGAATATCCTGTGAAGTTACTTCTTCAAAGAGTGGTTTATTAAGCACGGGGTATCTTCCCTTTTCTCTTATAGATGGCGAAAAATAACCCTCTAAAAACTCATTTTTATCATCTTCTTTGTTTAAGAAAAAAACATATTCACGATTCGGCTCTGAAGGTCCATAATCCATTAAATATTGAATCATATCCCCATTATTCTCTTGCGTAAAGTATGTCTCAGCTATTTTTATTGTTTCGCCTTCTTTTAAATTGCCTTTAAAAACCTTATAAATTCTAAAGGATGATACAGTTACTCCATATAAAGCTTGGTATTCTATTTTTGAGTCTGCATAATACAGCTTCTGCTTTGCATCATCTTGCAGCGTTCCAACAATAATATAATTAGATAAATCACTCAATTCTTTGAAATTGGACGCATCATTAATATAGCACAATCTTTTAAATACGCTCTTACTATTCGCTGGAATTGCTTGTAAACTGCTATCTAATAAAACTGTTGCATCTGTATTACAAGACATTAAAGATATTAAAAATATGAATATCGATATGAGCCCTATTGTTTTATGTTTCACGAGTTCTTAATCACTCCATTTAACATACATATAATTCATTGAGCATGTTTCACCCTCCAAATTATACCATATTTTATTGAATAATCATATTTCGATAATATTTTTCTTGCATTTTGAGATAATTTATAGTACAATGCAATTCGAAAGAAAAGTAGGATTAAAGCCTATTTTCAGAGAAAGTAAAATAACTTTCTCAGCAACAACTTTTTTTGACCATTTCTTTTGTGTTTTGCAGAAGAAATCAAATGCCATACGGACAGCTGGGTCAAAATGCCGGTTGGCAACTTTCGTTGCCTTATTGATTGAGCCGTTGCTCAAATTTTATAAGTTGGTTACTTAAAACCGTGTGCCATGCGCACATTACGCTTGTGAAACAATCAATAAGAGTAGTAAAAGTAAGTTATTGCTATATAGACTCTGATTCTCTGTGCTTTTGAATAAATAATAGCGGATATGTGCATACCCTTGCGCATGACCCGCTCAAAATAAAACAAAACGAACAGAAATTGTTGACTCAAGTGGTAAGTGCGGCATGCGCCGTCTTTCATTTGAGTCTTTTTTATTTTTAAGGCAATACTCCTTAACAGTACCTTCATTCGTGAAACATAAATACATCCTCTATTTAGCGAGTACAATTTCTCTAAACAAAAATACGCCGGGAATCAGGTGACGGTATGGAAAACAAACTGAAATTATATGGCTTTAACAATTTAACAAAATCTCTCAGCTTTAACATCTATGACGTCTGCTACGCCAAAAGCGAACGGGAGCAGCGCGACTACATCGCCTATATAGACGAGCAGTACAACTCCGAACGTCTCACCGGGATTCTGGAGCGTGTAACTGAAATGATTGGTGCCCATGTGCTAAATATTTCGAAGCAAGACTATGACCCGCAGGGTGCAAGCGTCACCTTTTTAATTGCGGAGGAGTCCATGCTGGCAGGGCGTGGATTCGGCCCCCGTGCAGAGCTTTCGGGTGAAACGATGGTGGCACACCTCGATAAAAGCCACGTAACCGTACACACCTACCCGGAATACCACCCGGACACGTTTCTCGCAACCTTTCGTGTAGATATTGACGTTGCAACTTGCGGTGAAATCACCCCTCTTAGTACGCTCGATTATTTAATTGGCAGCTTTGATTCCGATATTATCACCATGGATTACCGTGTGCGCGGCTTTACGCGCGACGTAACGGGAAAGAAGCTATTTATGGATCACAAAATGACATCCATTCAAGATTATATTGATGACAAAACGCTACGCAAATACGATGCCATTGATTTAAACGTTTATCAATCCAATCTCTTCCATACGAAGATGTTAATCAAAGACATTAACTTGCAGAACTATCTCTTTAATACAGACGTTTATGAGCTGCCGCCACAGGCAAGGTTAAAAATTACCGACAGCCTGCGGCGTGAAATGATTGAGATTTTCTCTGGCAGTAACGTGTACTAAAACCTGTATTGAAATAGAAAGGAGGCCCTTTCTTGAGCAAATTAGACCAAACCCGTATGCCCATTCGTCAGGCACTACTGGATTTTCAAGCCGAGCGGGTCGTTCCGTTTGACGTACCCGGACATAAGCACGGGCGGGGAAATCCCGAACTAACCCAATTTCTAGGCGAGCGCTGCATGCAGCTCGATGTAAACTCCATGAAACCGCTAGATAACTTGTGCCACCCGGTCTCTGTTATTCGTGAAGCGGAAGAACTGGCAGCAGATGCATTCGGTGCGGCACACGCTTTTTTTATGGTAAACGGTACTACCTCTGCGGTACAGGCTATGGTGCTTTCCGCCTGCAAGCATGGGGATGAAATCATTCTCCCCCGTAACGTACACCGTAGTGTCATCAATGCACTTATATTATGCGGTGCAACACCTGTTTACGTGAATCCCGAAACCGACCACCGCCTGGGTATTTCTCTTGGAATGCGCCTTTCTGCGCTGGAGCAGGCGATACAAGAGCACCCAAAGGCAAGGGCGGTTCTTGTTAACAACCCCACCTATTACGGCATCTGCTCCAATTTAAAAGCGATTACGGAGCTGGCGCACCAACACGGTATGTTGGTACTAGCAGATGAAGCACACGGCACACACCTATATTTTGGTGAAAACCTCCCAATGAGCGGCATGAAAGCCGGAGTGGACATGGCATCAGTTAGCATGCACAAATCTGGCGGCTCACTCACCCAAAGCTCATTCCTGCTGGTAAACGGCGGCGTGAGTGAAGGTTATGTACGACAAATTATTAATTTAACACAAACCACCAGCGGCTCTTACCTCCTGCTTTCGAGTCTTGATATTTCCCGGAAAAAGCTTGCCACGGAGGGAAAAGAAATCTTTCGCCGTGTGAATGAAATGGCGGAGTATGCGCGCGGAGAAATCAACCAGATTGGCGATTACTACGCCTACTCCCGCGTGCTAATTAACGGCGATACCGTATATGATTTTGATACGACAAAGCTTTCCATCAATACGCTTGAACTTGGCCTTGCAGGAATTGAAGTATACGATATTCTGCGGGATGAATACGACATTCAGGTAGAGTTTGGCGACCTCGGCAATATTCTGGCTTATCTCTCCGTAGGTGACCGCCACCGCGATTTGGAGCGGCTTGTTGGCGCACTCGCTGAAATTCGCCGCAATTATAAGCGTGACAAAACGGGCATGCTCCGAATGGAGTATATTTCCCCCATTGTTGCCGTGCCTCCACAAAAAGCGTTTTACGCAGAAAAAGAAGCTCTGCCTCTTGCTCAAAGTGCCGGGCGGATTTGCAGTGAATTTGTAATGTGCTACCCACCGGGAATCCCCATTCTCGCACCGGGCGAGTTGATTACCGGTGAAATACTGGAATATATTACGTATGCCAAAGACAAGGGTTGTTTTTTAACCGGCCCAGAGGATTTAGAGCTGGAACGGCTCAATGTAATCAAGGAGGAATGAACGGTGGATTTATGGTTTACAGAAAAACACGCGCCCGGCGTTCAGCTTTCCATCCGGGTAGACCGGCAGCTATACAGCGCACAGAGTGAATTTCAGCGCATTGATGTGTTTGAATCGGATGATTTTGGTCGCTTTTTAACGCTTGACGGCTACATGATGCTGACCGAGCGCGACGAATTTATTTACCATGAAATGATTGTACACGTTCCCATGGCGGTACACCCCAAGGTGCGGCGCGTGCTAGTCATCGGTGGAGGAGACGGCGGCGCGGTACGCGAGTTGATTCGTTACCCCGAAATAGAACGGATTGATTTAGTAGAAATAGACGAGCAAGTGGTGCGGGTCTGCCAAGAGCATCTTCCCCTTACCGCATGCGGCTTCGATGACCCGAGAGTAAAGCTCTATTTTCAAGACGGCCTAAAGTTTGTGCGCCGCCAGAGTGAGGAATACGACTTAATTTTGGTTGACTCCACCGACCCATTTGGCCCCGGCGAGGGACTATTTACCCGCGAGTTTTACGGCAACTGCTATAAGGCACTTAAAGAGGATGGCATCATGGTTAATCAGCATGAAAGTCCGTTTTATGCTGTGGATGCACTTGCCATGCAGCGGGCGCACAAGCGAATTGTAAAATCCTTTCCCATTAGTCGAGTTTATCAGGCGCATATTCCCACCTACCCCTCCGGTCACTGGTTGTTCGGATTTGCGTCGAAGAAATATCACCCACTTAAAGATTTAGATACAAAACGCTGGAAGGAACGTGCTATTCCGACCCGTTACTATAATACCAAGCTGCACAAGGGCGCATTCGCCTTACCAAACTATGTGGAGGAGCTCCTGAAAAATGTCGAACACATTGACTAAAAACATTGAAACCTTTCTGGGCTGCGACTGCGAGTACGAAGAAGCAAGAGCCGTACTGTTTGGCGCACCGTTTGATTCAACCACCTCGTTTCGCCCAGGCACCCGTTTTGCCAGCCGTGCTATGCGAGCCGATTCGTTCGGACTGGAAACATACAGCCCGTATCAGGATAAAGACTTGACCGATATTAGCGTATTCGACGGCGGCGATTTAGAACTTTGCTTTGGCGACACTCAAAAAGCTCTTTCACAAATTGAAGATTTTGCGGCAGGTATTTTACAGGATGGCAAGATGCCCGTTATGATTGGCGGCGAGCACCTGGTAACCCTCGGTGCAGTTCGTGCCGCAGTAAAAAAGTACCCCGATTTACACATCCTGCATTTTGATGCACATGCTGACCTGCGCGACGAATACCTTGGCACACCTCTCTCCCATGCTTCGGTACTACACCGCTGCTGGGATTTGGTGGGAGACGGCAGAATCTTTCAGTTCGGTATTCGCTCCGGTGACCGCAGTGAGTTTCTGTGGGGTAAGGAGCATGTATCCACCCACAAATTTAACTTTGAGGGTCTGGAAAGCGTGATAAAAGCGCTCAAGGGCAAGCCCGTTTACGTTACCATCGATTTGGACGTACTCGACCCGTCTGTTTTCCCCGGCACAGGAACTCCAGAGCCAGGCGGCGTTAGCTTTATGCAGCTTCTGCATGCGGTAATGGTACTCAATAACCTAAATGTTATTGGGTGCGATGTAAACGAGCTCTCCCCCGTTTACGACCAAAGCGGAGTTTCCACTGCGGTTGCTTGCAAAATCCTGCGGGAACTACTTTTAACCGTTGTTCCCCCATCCATTCATTAAAAATACAAAATATATGTAAGGCCATACAGGAGGTATCATATTATGGGAAAAGCATTAATCATCGGTTGCGGCGGCGTTGCGAGCGTTGCCATTCACAAATGCTGCCAAAACAGCGACGTTTTTGAGGAAATCTGCATTGCAAGCCGAACCAAAAGCAAGTGCGACGCACTCAAAGAAAAGCTCTCCGGCGGCAAGACCATCATTCACACTGCAAAGGTTGACGCCGACAATGTAGATGAGCTCATTTCACTCATCGAAGACTTTAAGCCCGATGTGGTACTGAATCTGGCTTTGCCTTACCAAGACTTAACCATCATGGACGCATGCCTTGCCACCAAAACCAATTATGTAGATACTGCAAACTACGAGCCGATTGACACAGCAAAGTTCGAATACAAATGGCAATGGGATTACAAAGAGCGCTTTGAAAAAGCCGGCATTACCGCTTTGCTCGGCAGCGGCTTTGACCCCGGCGTTACCGGTGTATTCTCCGCCTACGCACAAAAGCACCAGTTTGATGAAATCAACTACATCGATATTCTCGACGCAAACGCAGGCGACCACGGCTATCCCTTTGCAACGAACTTTAACCCGGAAATTAACATTCGCGAAGTGAGTGCAAACGGCAGCTATTGGGAAAACGGTAAGTGGGTAGAAACTGAGCCAATGGAGATTAAGCGCGTGTACAACTTCCCTGAAATCGGCGAAAAGGATATGTACCTCCTCCACCACGAAGAGCTCGAGTCCCTTGCGCTTAACATTAAGGGCATCCGCCGCATCCGCTTCTTTATGACCTTTGGGCAGAGCTATCTCACTCACCTGAAATGCCTTGAAAACGTAGGCATGACCTCCATTGTGCCGATTGAGTTTGAGGGCAAGCAGATTGTTCCCCTTCAATTCCTGAAAGCAGTTCTGCCGGACCCTGCAACTCTCGGCCCGCGCACCAAGGGCAAAACAAACATCGGCTGCATCTTTCAAGGGAAAAAGGATGGCAAAGAGAAAACGTATTACATTTACAATGTCTGCGACCATCAGGAGTGCTACCGCGAGGTAGGCTCACAGGCCATTTCGTACACCACCGGTGTTCCTGCTATGATTGGTGCGGCTCTGCTGATGACCGGTGTGTGGAACAAACCTGGTGTACACAATATTGAAGAGTTTGATCCCGATCCATTCATGGATGCACTCAACAAATGGGGCTTGCCTTGGCAGGAGAGCTTTACCCCTGAGCTGGTTGACTGATGATGGATAGAACCAAAGCTTATTTACAGGCCCCCTCCCCCTGCTTTGTGGTAGACGAAGTCTTGCTGATTCAAAATCTGGAGCGGCTCGCATCGGTACAGGGGCGCACCGGCTGCAAGATTCTGCTGGCACAAAAGGCATTTTCCATGTTTTCGCTGTACCCGCTCATCGGCAAGTATTTGAGCGGAGCAACCGCCAGCGGACTCTATGAAGCAAAGCTCGGCTATGAGGAAATGGGTAAGGAAAACCATGTTTACTGCCCTGCATACCGTGAAGATGAGTTTGATGAAATTACCCGCCTGTGCGGACATATTCTATTTAACTCCTTTACGCAGTGGCAAAAATTTAAAGACCGTGCGCTTGCTGCCGGGTGCGAATGCGGAATTCGCATCAACCCGGAATGCTCCACACAAGATCACGCCATCTACGACCCCTGCTCCCCTGGCTCTCGGATGGGAGTAACCGCGGCGAACTTTCAGCCCGAGCTTCTGGATGGTATAACCGGCCTTCATTTTCACACACTCTGTGAGCAGAATGCCGATGCACTGGAGCAAACGTTAGATGCCGTAGAAGCAAAATTCGGCGCATATCTTCCCAAAATGAAGTGGCTGAATTTTGGCGGAGGGCACCACATTACCCGCCCAGATTACGACGTGGAGAAGCTGATTTCTCTTATCAACCGCACACAAGAGCGCTACGGCGTGCAGGTGTATTTAGAGCCGGGAGAAGCCGTGGCACTCAACGCAGGCTTTCTCGTTTGCACGGTGCTGGAGATTGTAGAAAACGGAATCTCCAACGCGATACTGGATACCTCTGCCGCTTGCCATATGCCAGATGTTCTCGAAATGCCCTATCGCCCGCCTCTGCTTGGCGCAGGCCTACCGGAAGAAAAGCCGTATTGCTACCGTTTGGGCGGCCCTACCTGCCTTGCGGGAGATATTATTGGGGATTACTCCTTTGATCATCCTCTCGCCCCCGGCGACCGCTTGATTTTCGGCGACATGGCGCATTACTCCATGGTAAAAACCAATACCTTTAACGGTATGGCATTACCGTCGATTGCAATTCTCGATCAAGAGGGAAATTTACGAGTAAAAAAAACCTTTGGATACGAAGATTTTAAAGAACGCTTGTCTTAAAAACAGGAGTGGTATTTGCCACTCCTGTTTTTTATATAAATTTCTACATTCACTTGATTAATAGTAAAGAAACAGATATTATTAAATAAAATACTATTTATTTATAATTACTATGATTAATTGAATTTAAGAAAGGAAATTTAGGTGGTATGGAAAAAGCAAAAAAGCGTATTAAAATTGGGGTGCTAACAATTTCTGTTGCAACCGCAGCCGCTTTTGGTGGTACAATGCTCATGACAAAACCCGCTGATTCTGTGATGACTTATAGTAGAATTGCTCACCAAGGGGTCATGTTCGGGTCTGTTGACCATGATAGCGATGCAGAAATCGCAACCGGATTATCCCTTGGGAAAGATTTTTATCGTGTAATTGTAAAAGACGACACAATGATTGTTCAAAACAATGAAAACGACGAAGTAATTAGTGTAAATCAAAAACAGGATGACAACACCTATATTCTGGAGCTAAAACAAAAGCAAAAGATTCAGGTAACCTTTGATTCCACAAGAAATATGCTGAATCTTGCAGGAGCGAGTGCCAAATAACATATCGTTCTGTAAAAGAGGAAGGCGCGCTCAATGATTGTGTGTGCCTTCCTCTTTTTAATTTACTTCACTTCAATGAAACCGCTTTGTTTTTAGAAGTAGAAGTATGTTGAATTAGAAATAATTCCAGCAGAATGGATAAAGGCAAATTATCTAAAATCAACTCATATTTTATTTCTTCTTCCATGTAAAAAATCTTCACTGCCTGTAATACGGCAAGCTGTCTTTTGGGGCAAGGCTGAAGCCGAAGCTGATACTCAATGTCATCCACTCGCATTGTTACCTCATAGCTTGCATCTAATATGCTGGACTTGCCATTCTCTTGTAAATAACGGCATGCCTGTTCATACTGCTCCGGATACATTTTACGAATTATCATTCTTACTTCCCCTTATTTATAACAATTATTTGACTATTCTATTTCACTATATCATAAAAGAGTCTAATAGTGTTATGCTCAATATCGGACATAAAAGGGGTGGTGGGAAACTAGTTCCCACCACCCCTAAAATTAAACTTATATCCCCCAAATCTCCTGCGCGTACTCTCGCACCGTACGGTCACTGGAGAAATACCCGGCGCGTGCCGTGTTTGCAAGGCACTTGTGTGAGAACTCCTCCGCATTGCGGTAATCGCGGTTTGCCCGCAGCTTTGCTTCGCAATAAGACTCAAAATCTTGCAGTAAATAATATTGGTCTGGCTTATGCCACGACACACCCTTGAGCAGTGAATCATACAGCTCACGGAATAAACCGGTATCACCGTCATCCAACGTTCCATCGATGAGGGTATCTACCACCCGGCGGATGCGCGGGTTCGACTCATACAACGCTTTCGGGTGATAGGTATTCGAAAGCTGTGCAATTTCATCTACCGTCGCACCGAAAATATAATTGTTCTCTTCCCCTGCCTGCTCTACAATCTCTATATTTGCGCCGTCGAGCGTACCAAGAGTAACGGCACCGTTGAGCATCAGCTTCATATTGCCTGTGCCGCTAGCCTCTGTGCCTGCCGTGGAAATTTGCTCGGAAACATCTGCCGCAGGAATCAGCTTTTCTGCATAAGACACATTGTAGTTCTGCACAAATAAAACCTGTAACTTATCTTTTACCTCTGGATCGGCACTGATTAAGCGGGCAATTTCGTTAATAAACTTAATAATACCCTTTGCTCTGCGGTAACCGGGTGCCGCTTTCGCTCCAAACAAAAACGCAGTAGGGGTAAAATCAGTGAGCGTGCCGTCCTTAATGGCGAAATAAATATCTAAAATAGAAAACGCATTGAGAAGCTGGCGCTTGTATTCGTGAAGTCGCTTTATTTGCACATCAAAGATGAAATCCGGGTTCAGCTCAAAGCCATATTCATGAATGCGAACATGATTGCAGAGCTGTATTTTTTTCTGCCGCTTTATCTCTCGGAACTGTGCAAGCGATGCGGAGTCATCGAGGTAAGCTGTCAGCCGTTTGAGCTGGTTTAAATCTGTGACCCACCCATTGCCGATGCGTTCATTAATAAATCCAGACAGCTCCTGATTACACAAAGCCAACCAGCGGCGCTGGGTGATACCGTTCGTCTTATTCTGAAAGCGCTCTGGGTACATGCGGTACCACTCGGGCAGCACGTTGCTTTTGAGCAGCTCGCTGTGAATTTTTGCCACGCCGTTTGTAGCATGGGAAGCATACACTGCTAGTCTTGCCATGTGGATTTGCCCGCCGCTGATGATTTGCAAGGCAGCTTTGTCCTGCTGCTCAATATTTCTTTCTTTTATTTCACGGTTTAAAGCGTTTTGCAGAAGCACCACATAAGGGTACACCTGCGGCGCGACCGTAAGGAACAGGGAAACCTCCCATTTTTCCAGTGCTTCTGCCATAATGGTATGATTCGTGTAAGCAAAGGTATCTCTTACAATTGGGAACGCCTCATCAAACGAAAGCTGGTGCTCTTCCATGAGAATACGAAGCAGTTCCGGAATTGCAATAACCGGGTGGGTATCATTGAGCTGAATCGCAAACTCCTTCGGAAAATGCGAAAAACTCTCACCATGCTTTTGAAGAAACTCTTTTACAAGACTTTGCAGAGATGCGCTGGTGAAAAAATACTGCTGTTTTAGGCGAAGCTGCTTGCCGGCAGGAGTATCGTCATTCGGGTAGAGCACCGCCGTTATTTCTTCTGCACGGATCCTCTCTTCCACCGCTTCATCATATTTTTGCAGATTAAACTGCTCAAAATCGAACGCAGACAACGGCTCGGCTTGCCACAAGCGCAACCGATTGACCGTATTCCCGCCATATCCAATTACCGGCATATCGTAAGGAATGGCACGTACTGTTTGGTCAGCAAATTTTACAGTGACCGCCTCGCTTTCCCCACGGATTCCCCAAGGGTCGCCGGCTTTCAGCCAGTCGTCTGCCGTTTCTTTTTGGAAGCCATCCTGAAAATACTGGTGGAACAATCCATATTTATAGCGGATGCCAAACCCATTGAGCGGAATGCCGTGTGTAGCCGCGGAATCCAAAAAGCAAGCGGCTAGTCTGCCAAGGCCACCGTTACCGAGGGCATCATCGTCAATGCTCTCAAAAACACCTGCATCAAATCCATTTTGGTTGAGATAAGTGCGGCATCGCTCCAGCAAACCAAGGTTTAATAGGTTACTGTATATCAAACGCCCTAGCAAAAACTCCGCAGAGAAATAGCAGCCCTTTTTTCCACTCTGTTCTGAAAAGCTTAGCGATTTCATTGCCGCTTTCGATACCGCGTTATATAGCTGCTCTACGATTGCTTGCCGTGCGGTTATTCCATAATCCAAATCAAGGTACTGGTCAATTTGCTGTTCAAACTGATTCATGCGCATCTCCTCCTGTGTAAAGGCAACCCACCATTAAAATCACTTTAAGTAACACAATCCATCTCAATTCTCTTAGGGTAAGAGAATTACAATTACTTCTTTTCACTCAGCCTGCCATAAAGCTTCATCATTTGGTGCATATCCCCTGCTAGATTCGGCGGTATTTGCCCCGGCGTCAGCCGCCAGCGCCAGTTCTGCCCTATGGTAGAGGGCGTATTGGTACGGGCGCTATTCCCTAGACCAAGCAAATCCTGCATCTGAAATATAACGGTATTTGCAACGCTCGAATACCCTGCACGAAGAAGCGCACCGGGAACCTCGCGATTGTTCTTCACATTTAAGTATGCTCTTGCAAAGCGCATTGTTTTTTGCTTTTGGTGAGCAAAAAAGCCAGCTAGCGTTTCATTATCATGTGTGCCGCCATACACCACCATATTCCGCTCAAAATGAAACGGCAAATTGGAATTGGTTTCATCTCCGTCGAATGCAAACTGCATTAGCTTCATCCCCGGGTAACCGCTGATTTTTAACAGGCGGTCAACTTCTGGGATTACAACGCCTAAATTCTCTGCAATCACCCGCTTATTACCCATTACTTGTGCAATGGCTTCAATCAGAGGGAGACCCGGGCCGGGGTTCCACCAACCGCTCATGGCGGTAGTCTCCTCTGCGGGAATGGAATAGTAGTGCGCAATACCGACAAAATGGTCAATCCGAATCACATCATATAGGCGCGCAGAAAAGCGCATACGGCGTTTCCACCACGTGTAGCCGTCTCGCTCCATAAACTCCCAATCGTACAAGGGATTCCCCCAAAGCTGGCCAGTTTCCGAAAACAAATCTGGCGGCACCCCCGCAACTAGAGTGGGTCTACGCTGTTCATCCAACTGGAACTGCTCCCCCTGCGACCAAACATCGGCACTATCCAGCGCAACATAAATTGGAATGTCTCCAATAATTTCAATTCCTTTTTGATTTGCGTATTCTTTTAAGCGGTACCATTGGCGGAAGAACTCAAATTGACAGAACTTCCAGAATTCCATTTCTCCTGCATTTTTCTCACGGAAGTCACGCAATGCCTGTGGTTCCCTTAGTCGAAGTTCTTCCGGCCAAGCCAGCCATTCCCTGCCAGCAAACTCATTTTTGAGAGACATATACAGGGCATATTCTTCTAGCCACTCTGTGTTTTCCTGGCAAAAGGTTATATATTCGTCGCTGTTTTGGTGGTTACTGCGGGCATAAGCCTGGCGCAATACGGCGAAGCGTTTTTCATAGAGTGCCGCGTAGTCCACATCCATGGGGTTACGCCCGCAATCGTATACTTCAAGTTCTGCTTGGCTCAATAACCCTTGCTCTCGCAAACAATCGAGGTCTATAAAGTACGGATTCCCCGCAAACGCTGAAAAGCTTTGGTAGGGGCTGTCTCCATAGCTGGTTGGCCCTAACGGTAGTACCTGCCACCAACGCTGGCCCGCCTCATCCAAAAAATCTACAAATTTATAAGCAGCTTGCCCGAACGTGCCAATCCCATAGGGTGATGGAAGGCTAGTTACGGGTAAAAGCACACCAGCACCGCGTTCCATCGGCTTTTGTTTTTTCATATTACTCCCCCTCAGAATTTGCGACACAGCGAACGCTTTCGCCTTCCAACAAACGGAATTCTACCAACTCGTGAACGGCTGGAGATTCATTTTCTATGCAATCAATGAGTATTTGAACCCCACGCTCCGCCATGCTCGATTTGTGCTGTTCAATGGTAGCGAGCTTTGGGTTATAGTACTGTGCTAGTTCAATGCCATCAAACCCCATTACCGAAATATCTTTGGGAATGGAAATGTTATGATCCAGCAAATAGCGAGAGGCTCCTATTGCCATCACATCACTCATCGCAAATACCGCCGTAATATTAGGAGAATTTTGAAGCAATTGCTCCATGGCATGGTAGCCGCTATCATAAGAGAAACGTGCCTTTTGGTATTGCCGTCCCTCTGAGAACGCAACCCCATATCGTTCAAAGGTTTGTTTACAGCCCAAATAACGAAGGTAGCTAATGCTGTTGGTGTCGAACCGATTACCACCAATTACCCCAATGCTACGGTGCCCCTTTTGAATAAGATACTCTACCGCCCTGGATGCGGCCGAAATATCGTCTGTACTGACACTGGAAAGACAAGCAAAGCCCAAGCGGTCTGCGGCTGTTGCTACCAGAACACTTGGCAGATAGATTTGTTCAAAGCCCTTTATAAAATTTTGCAGATTTCCTCCCAGAAAGAGCAGACCAAGCGGTTTGCTTTCTCGAATGAGCTGCTGTGCCTGAGTCACCTCATCATCCTCTTCATCCAAGTAGCAAACTTGCGCGGTGTACCCAGATTTTTCAATTAACACCTGCATTTGCTCCAATATTGGAGCAAACAGCATATTCGAAATACCTTTGACTAAAATCGCTATGCAATTGGTTGCCGTTTGTTTGAGTTGGCGGGCGTTCTGATTAGGAACAAAGCGGTGTGCCTCAATTACCGCCTGAATTTTTCGCTTTGTTTCTTCACTTACGTCGGGATGATTATTTAGAGCGCGCGATACTGTACTGACCGCAAACCCAGATTCCCGCGCTATATCTTTAATCGTCAATAGAAACGCCCCCAGGGTGTCAAATTTTAGTTCTGCTTTATCCCTTTACTGCGCCGGACAATACCCCTTTGATGATATGCTTTTGGCAGGTAAGGTAAAAAATAATGATTGGAATAATAGAGAGCACCAGCATTGCCATTAATGCGCCCATATCGCGTGAGCCGTACCCGCCTTGTAAATACTGAATGGCTATCGGTATTGTTCGAAGCTTTGTGCCAATGACAAGGTACGGTAGCAAAAAGTCGTTCCAAATCCACATTGTATTTAGAATTGCTACCGTGATTGCAGTCGGGCGGAGGATGGGAAATACAATTAAGAAGAATGTTTGTAGCGGATTGCAGCCATCAATAATAGCAGATTCTTCAATATCGACCGGCACGCTCTTAATAAAACCACTAAACATAAACACTGAAAGGCCAGCACCAAACCCAAGGTAGATAACAATTAGCCCAATAGGATTGTCAAGCTGTAATGTATTTGCAACCTTTACCATGGTGTACATAACCATTTGGAACGGAACCACCATGCTAAAAACAAACAAATAATAGAGAGCGGTAGTAATTTTGCTCTTTACCCGGGTAATATACCAAGCTGTCATTGAGGTAAACAGAACAATTGCGGCTACCGAAAATACAGTGATAAATAAAGAATATCCAAACGCACGGAAAAAATCAATCTTCTGTACACCATTTACATAGTTATCGATACCATAAAAGGATTCCACATTAGGGAACTCAAACGGAGTATTCGAAATAAATAGTTGCCCTTTAAAGGAATTCATTAATACAAGGAGTATGGGAACCAAAAATAGAATTAATAGAAACGTTAAACAGGCAAACAAAATGTAATTCGCTTTCTTTGTCGTGTTTCCCATCAGTTCTCCACCTCCCTGCTACGGGTTACAAGCAGCTGCACCAGTGCAATTGCTGCTACCAGCAGGAAGAACACCACTGCCTTTGCCTGCCCTACCCCTTCATAACCCATGCGGCCATAGAACGAATTGAAAATATCAAGTGCGAGCATTGCGCTCTGCCTTGCCGGTGCACCGCCGGTTAGCGCATAGTTTTGGTCAAACAGCTTAAACGAGTTTGTGAGTGTTAAAAAAGTACAGATGGTGACGGACGGCATCACCAAGGGGATGGTAACTGAGAACAGCGTTTGACGAGGGGTAGCACCGTCAATTTGTGCTGCTTCCAGCACATCTATGGGTATGTTCTGTATCCCTGCAATATAAATAATCATCATATAGCCAATCATCTGCCAGTTCATTAAAACAACCAGGCCCCAAAAACCATAACTGGCATCAAATGTAATGTCTACTCCAAAGCGCAGCAAAACTCCGTTTATGAGGAGCTGCCAAATATAACCCAAAACGATTCCGCCAATTAAATTAGGCATAAAGAAAGCGGTACGGAATACATTTGTGCCGCGAATACCACGGGTAAGCAGCAGAGCCAGCAAAAAAGCCAGCACATTAATCGTAATAACAGAAACAACGGTAAATTTAGCCGTAAAACCAAGTGCATCCAAAAAATTTGCATCGGAGAAAGCGCGCGTGTAGTTTTCTAGCCCCACCCATTTTGCATTGGTTACCGTAGTAAACTTTGAGAACGACAAATAGATTCCCATTAAAAACGGTATTAAAAAAGCAATAAAAAATGCGATTACGGTCGGCAGCGCAAATACAGCGAAATATTTCTTCAGTGTTTTCTGCATGCTTTCTTCTCCCCTTCCAAAACAACCCCAGCCTGTGCGCACCGTCACCGGCATTCAATTTAAAATAGAGCGAGCCGCCCTGCGCCGCAGGGCGCGGAGCGGCTCTCCCGTCATAAAGATTTATTCCTGTAAAAGTCTATGTTTTTACTGGTTACTCTCACTCTTCCAGTCGGTTACCACCAGTTTTTTTACATCATCCCAAGATTTATTTCCCTGGGCATACTGCAATAATGCACCGCCAAAGTTATCTTTAAAGGTTTGGCTGGGGAATACGGTAAAATTCCAAGGTACAGTGTTGATGTCTTTTTTAGACATCCAGTTAAGCAGGTCTTTAGCAAGCGGATCAGTGGGCTTCTCTGCATCCGTAAAGGTATCAAACGGTGCAATGAAGTTCAGCTTATTGGTAACAAAGTCTTTACCGGCTTTGCTGGAATACAGCCAATAGAGGAAGTCTTCTGCGGCTTTCTGCTTTTCAGGGGAAGCCTGCTTATTAATTGCGAAGAAATTCTCGGTACCGATGCAAAGGCCTTGGTTTTCCTCACCAGGCATACCCGTGTAAATAGGCAGGAACTTTACATCTTCCGCTTTTACGGTATTGCCCTTCACTTTTTCAATTTGCCCCCACGCCCAATTGCCGTTTTGCACCATAGCTGTTTGCCCAAGAGCAAATTCAGACATAGAATCGTCAACCTGTTTGGTGCCGAGCAAATTTTTGGGAGTGATCGAGTTATTTAAGTACAAATCGAAGATATTCTTGTAATTATCGGAATACTGGAATTTAATTTCCTTTGTTGCATCGCTGGTTAAATCTACTTTATTGTCTTTAAATTCATAGTAAACCGGCACATTGGCAAGGTGAGTCTGCCAGCGCCAATCCTCACCGGGCTTTAAGGAAGTAGAGGAAAATACACCTTTAATGCCGAGTGCATCCTTCTTCGCCGTCATATCTTCTACAACTGCTTTCAGTTTTGCATAGCTGTTGATTTCTGCCATGGAGCTCGCCTTCACACCGGTGGTTTTAAAATACTTATCCATAATGGCCTGATTATAGATAATTCCATAACCCTCTACCACATAGGGAACACCATAAACTCCGTCACCATCTTTAATGGCTAGACTTTTATCACTTAGGTGTTTGTATAGCTCAGTGTCCTTCATGTCTGCACAATAGTCTTTCCAGCTTGCATAGCCTCTTGGCCCATTAATCTGGAAAATCGTTGGCGCATCCGCCTTTGCAATCTCAGCTTTGAGTGTTTGCTCATAAGTACCGGAAGCCGCTGTAACCACATTCAGTGTATTTCCGGTTTCTTGCTTGTACGCTTTTGCAATTTCATCATAAGCAGAAGCAACCTCGGGTTTAAAATTCAAATAGTAAATGCTTTGCGCCTCTTTTGGAGCTGCACTGGAGGCGCTGCTGGAGCTTCCTGTGGTGCCGCTGCAAGCGGTCATTGAAGCTGTCATCGTCGCCATTGCCAGGCAAAATGCCAGAACCTTTTTCATTCTTTTCTCCTCCTAACAAATATTGAATTCTGCGTCAGTAACGTTACCGGAAACGTTACCAGTCCCTTTCGAGTTTTATTATAGTACATCTTTTGTGTAATATCAATAGTATTTATAATATTTTTTATATTTTTATATTTTAACTTGTCTATTTCACTATAAAGACTTTAGTAATTCGTAATAAAAAAAGAGGAACAGCGAATAAAAATCGTTTCGCTGTTCCTCTTTTTTTATTTTGCCTGATTTAAATGCTGAATGACAATCCCCGCGATGGAAGGACACGGTGCTTGGCGAACCACTGCACCAATATCAAACGCAACCATTGGCATTCCATACACTACGCAGGAGGCTTTATCCTGTCCGATGGTAAAAGAACCTTGCTTTCTCATTTCGAGCAGACCCTTTGCTCCATCACTACCCATTCCGGTTAAAATAATGCCCATGGCATCGCTGCCGGCTGTTTCAGCAACCGAACGGAACAATACATCCACAGAGGGACAGTGCCCGCTTACCTTTTCCCCTGCCGCACATTTCACGTAATAGCCTCGAGCATCCTTTGCGAGAGTCATGTGCTTATCCCCCGGCGCAATATAGGCAACGCCCGGCACCACTCGTTCACCGCCCTGTGCTTCCGCTACGGTAAAACTGCATAGGCGGTCTAAGCGCTCTGCATACATTTTCGTAAACCCGGCAGGCATGTGCTGCACAACCAGAATTCCCGGAATATTTGCAGGCAGTTTTTTTAGTATTTCGAGCGTTGCCTCCGTACCGCCGGTAGAAGCACCGATGGCGATTATCTTCTCCCCTTTTACATTTGCGGTGAGGGTGGGTGTTGGCAAAGACTCCACCGGAGTGGGTACTTTTGTTTTCACCTTTGCCGTTGATGCAATGCGTATTTTTGCCGCTAGCTCCGTAAAAAACACATTATAATCGGTTCTTGCAGCAGGCTTGCGAATAAAATCGACCGCACCTGCATCAAGAGCATCAAAAATCCCGAGAGCCAGCGAACTAACCAATACAACAGGAATTGGCTGACGGGGGATGAGTTTTTTAATAAAATCCGTGCCCTTCATATCGGGCATTTCAACATCCATGGTGATAACGTCTGGTGTAAGCTCCTGAATCTTCTTTGCAGCCTCCGTTGCAGAACCAGCAGTGCCCACTACTGTAATTCCAGGGTCTTTCAGTAATGCATTTTGCAGTGCTGTTCGAAAAAATAAGGAATCATCTACAATTAAAACCTTAATGCTACGATTGAGCGGCATACCGATAATTATCCTTTCTGGTACACAGACGGCTCCAGATAAATAAACTTAGAGCTGTCCCTTTGTATTGTTTCTGAATGCCCAATCAGTAAAAATCCACCTGGGATGAGCATGTCGTAATATTTATTGATCAGTTTGTTACGGTCGTTCTGGTCAAAATAAATCATGACATTGCGGCAAAAAATCAGGTCAAACTGTTGCATTGGAGGAAATGGCTGCATCAAATTCAGCCTCTGGAAGGTAACATGGCGACGAACATCGTCATTAATACGATACTGGTCTGTTCCCTGCTTTACAAAATAGCGAGTCAGCCAGCTTTGCGGCACATTTTTTAAAGATTCCGCACTGTAAATGGCTGCTTTGCCCGCAGACATTGCCTTTTCTGAAATATCTGTGGCAAGAATTCGAAAATCCCAGCCTGGGCGGCCAAGACTAAAGTAATCCATGAGCACCATGCAGGTAGTGTACGCCTCTTCTCCCGAAGAACAGCCTGCACTCCAAATACGAACCAGCTTACGGTGATTCACACGTTCCTGAAGCGGTAAAAATTTTGTTTTAATAAAATCGAAATGAGCCGGCTCACGCATAAAGTACGTGTGGTTTGTTGTTAGCTTGTTTAACAACACAATAATCTCTTCCGGGTTTTTCTGCTGGATGAGGGTCATATATTCCGAAAAGCTTTTCATGCCCTTTTCCGCTAGAACAGAATACATACGCGCCTCAATCAGTTGGCGCTTATTGGACAGATTAATGCCGTAATTATTTTTAACGTAGTTTACAATTGTTAGAAATTCCTGATCTGTCAAACGTATCATATTAATCCTTTCTTCTGTGGAAAATATGGGACATATGGTGCTGTGTTAATAACAAACTTTAAGAGTCTTTCCCCTTCATCAGGTAAGATACAATGGCATCTCCCACCTGTGCCGTTGTTGCAGTTCCGCCCATGTCGGGAGTAAGAGCTACAGCCTCTAACATCACGGCTTCTATTGCATCTAAAAGCCGCTTCCCCCACTCTTCATGGTGGAAGAAATCTAGCATTTGGCTAGCTGCCCAAACTGTAGCAAGCGGGTTTGCAATCTGCCGGCCGGCAATATCGGGTGCCGAACCGTGAATTGGCTCAAACATAGACGGGTACTTTCGCTCCGGATTCATGTTGGCACCGGCAGCAAGCCCCATTCCACCGGCAATGGCTGCGCCGAGGTCGGTCAAAATATCACCAAACAGATTAGAGGTAACAACTACCTCAAACGCCTCTGGGCTTTTTACCATCATCATGCTGGCGGCATCCACCAAATAGGAAGCGGTTTTTACATCCGGATACTCCTGGCTCATTTCTGAGAAAATCTGATCCCAAAAAACCATGGAATAATTCATTGCATTGCCCTTGCTAATGCTGGTAAGAGTTTTCTTTTCATGGCGTGCTAATTCAAACGCATAACGCATAATACGTTCGCACCCATGGCGAGAAAAAACGCCATCTTGAATAACCACCTCATGTGGTTTACCGCGGTACAACCAACTGCCGCTGCCTGCGTATTCGCCCTCACTGTTCTCCCGCACAAAAACCATATCTATGTCTTCCCGCTTAACGTCCTTTAGCGGACAAGGGGCACCTTTGAGCAGCTTTACAGGTCGCAGATTCACGTACTGGTCAAAGCTTTTTCGTATGGTGAGCAGTAGTCCCCAAAGGGAAACATGGTCTGGTACGCCGGGAAAACCGACTGCACCGAGGAAAATAGAATCGTAGGCCTTCAGCTGCTCAATACCATCCTCCGCCATCATACTCCCAGTTTTCAAATAATATTCGCAGCCCCAGGGAAAGGTGTCGAACTCAAATCGGAACCCGCCATCCAACCGGGCAACACATTCCAATACCTTGCAACCCTCTGCAATGACCTCTGGGCCAATACCGTCACCCGGAATAACAGCGATTTTATGAATCTGCACAGCCAACGCCTCCCCACAATTTATTTTTAGAAAAATATTGTTTTAATTATTGTTATACAGGTTTACCACATCGAGAATCAAGCTGATGCTTCCATCGCCCAAAACTGCGCCGCCAGAAATACCGGTATCTTTAATATTAAATTGATTCAGGTACGCGGGCAAGCCCTTAACAACTACCTGCTGTTCCCCAAGCAAATCATCTGCCAATACGCAGTATACCTTTTCGTGATTTTCAACCTGCACCACGATGGAGTCTTCCAGTGTTTTTGCCTTGGGCTCCAAGCCGAACACAGAATGCAGGCGAATGAGCGGGTAGTATTGGTTGCGCATGGTGATAATCTCGTTCCCGCTGGTATCGTACAATACCTGATCAGCGGTTACCTTCACCAACTGCTTAATGTTATTGGTGGGAATAATGAACATGGTATCACCAACAGAAACCTTCATTCCGTTTACAATCGCCAAGGTAAGCGGTATTTTGAACAATACCTTTGTTCCCTTGCCGGGTTCACTGGAGATTGTTACATCGCCGCCAACCTTTTCCACGTTCTTCTTTACAACATCCATACCCACGCCGCGGCCGGAGAATTCTGTTACTACCTCATTGGTAGAAAAGCCGGGCATCAATAGGAAATTATAAACCTCGCGGTTGGAGTATTCTTTCTCACTCTTTTTCAGCATTCCCTGCCGCTTGGCTTTCGCCAAAACCGCTTCACGGTCAATTCCCTGACCGTCATCCTCAATGGTAATGAGAATCTCGCCGCCGGTATTCTGCGCAGAAAGAGTAATGGTTCCCTTTGCCGGCTTACCGTTGGCCAAACGGGTTTGCTTATCCTCCAAACCGTGATCCATCGCGTTGCGAACCACGTGCATAATCGGATCATTGATGCTGTCTACAATGGATTTGTCAACCTCAGTCTCCTCACCAACGAGTACCAACTCCGCATCCTTATCGAGGCTCTTGCTCATATCGCGCACAATACGGCGCATCTTTTGAAATACACCTGAAATCGGAACCATTCGGATGGACATAACGATTTCTTGCAGCTCATCTGTCAGCTTGCGCAACTGGCGTGAGGCCTTTGTATAGCTGTTATCCACTCCGCTTTCGCTCGTTTGCTGCACAGAGTGAGACGCAGTTACCATTGATTCCGTAATGACGATCTCGCCAACAAGGTCCATCAAATTATCGAGCTTTGAGAGGTTTACGTTGATGAGGTTTTGCTTTACCGCCTGGTGATTCCCATTGCCATTGCTTACAGCAGCTTCTGCATTTGCTACGGTTTTCTCTTCCTTTATGCTTTTCGCCTGCTCTTTTTGTTGCGTAAGCGAAGAAAGAACGGTATAATTTTTTGTATAAACAAAGTTCTCAATGGTTTTGAGGGAACCTTCCATGTCTTCTTTTGTTTGGAATAGAAGGAGTAGCCCCTCTTTGCCAATGATTTCGGCAGCGGATGCCTCTGATTCCAAACGTTCAGGAACATTACGCACCGCTATACCATTTTCAGCGATAGCATGAACCAAAAGCATGGCTCTTAAATGAACCATCTCTGTCTCTTCCTCAAAAAATACACGTACCGGGAAAGAGAAGTCTCCCCCCTCTTCTACAGCAGGCTGCTTCGTTTGTACGGGAGTTGCAGCAGCTGCCGCCGGCACTGGTAAATCTGCAGCTGCGGGTTCTACAACCGGCTGCTCAGTAGAAGTACTAGGCTGCGGTTCTACTTCGGCCTTCGTTTCTTCCGGTGCTTGTCCAGAAATCTTTTTGAGGAAAGAATTAATTTCTTCCTCTAAACTGCCGATATTTGTAATAAGCGGTTCATTGTTTTCAATCTTTTCGACCTCTGTTTTCAGAAAATCGCTGGATTTGAACATCAGATCCGTTAACGGCTCGTTGTACTCCTTTGAAATACCATGTTCTCTTACATAATAGAACAGGTCTTCCATTTTATGAGTTACCGTAGCCATACTGTCGAACTGCATCATTGCAGATGACCCTTTGATGGTGTGCATGATGCGGAAGATTTCATCAATACTTTCCGAGTCAAAATCACCCGCTTGCTCACAACGAAGAAGAATTTCATCCAAATGAGTTAGCAGACCGTTGGTTTCGAACAAATAAACTTCCAACAAAGATTCCATATTGTTATCCATGAATGATAGCCACCGCCTATCTCAAAAATTCCGTAAGGGAAAACGAAAGATTTCTATCTTTCTCATTAGATATATCGGATTAAGTCGAAAATAATTAACTTTTTCATTTTGATTTCTAAAAATTTTAAATTTTAGGGGTACCCATTATGGCAGATAACCTTAGAATCACTACTCCCGTACCGAGCGGAGACAATGTGAACCGGCTCAACCCTGCGAGGCCCTCTGAGCGTGCAGTCGTGAACCCAGCACTTGTTCCGCCTACCAATGCTGACCGGCAATCCGGTCAAAATAACACTGAGTTCTCCTTTCTTCTGAACCGAAATTCCGTCTTTAGCCGCTTTATTCAGCAGTTGAGCAAAACGCCGGAGCTTTCGCAGAGCTTGGGAAAGCTGGTGTTTGAGGTTATGGGGCGTGCTGGTGCAGAGCAGGGAGCCCCTGTTTCAGAAACCCTCCGCCAGCTAACACAGGTTATTAATATGGGGCGCGAAGATATTGTAAAAAACCTGCTGTTTCAGGAAAATAACCGCACCCAGTTTTCGGGTCCACTCTTTCAGACGATGCGGCAAATGTTAGAGCAATACCCAAATAAAACGCTGGAACAAAAAATGGCGCAGTTTCTGAAAGTATTTAATGCTTACACCAGCGCGGGTGAAACCACCCGTTCGGTCACGAACCGCCTCATACAAATAAGTGAGCAAATTCCGCAGCCGTACAGTGGGCAATTGGCACAACTAGCGCAGGAGATCACGGATGAGCAGCCAATTGAAAACCTAAACCAGAACCTTTCCACCTTAAAAGAAAAAGTTATACCGTTTATTCGGCGCTATATTTCAGCTACCAACGATTTTGGCAGAGTAAGAGACAATATTACGCTTTTGGTACATGACCTCTCTCGCCTGAATATTGGCTCACGTGAAGAGCTTGCAGAAAAGTTTACCGCGTTGCTTGATTACTGCAAATACGACCTTGATTTCCCTCCCCAAAAGCTTAACGAGTTAACCTCTGTTTTTCTTGATCACATGGGGCGATTGGAGACACCTATCCAAAACAAATTGCTCGATTCTATTTTAAATCTTCTCACTGAAAATGCGAATGGGCCGTCACAGCGAGGGCAAGAGCTGTTCCAAAGCACACTCTCCTCTCTTTTAATGGATAACAGCGTATACATGCCGTTCCATCACCTCTTTCTTCCCCTTACCTTTGAGGGCAAATACCTATTCGGTGAAATATGGATTGAAAAAGAAGAGGAATCTGAAACTAGCCACTATGCGCAGGATCGGGAACGAAGTCGCCTTATCATTTTAACCTTTGATATTAAGTCGAAGGGGTATTTTGAAGCGTTTCTTACATTGACCGGAAAAAACGTTAACATTCGGCTAAACTGCCCTGCGGAGTTTGCCTCGAACACCAAAGAAATCGGCGAAGCCGTATCTGCTATTTTTACACAAAATGGTCTTGTAACGGAATCCGTTGAGCTTTCTGCGGGAATTCCCCCTACGGCAGGTAAAACCATTCTAAAAAAAATACACGAGGGAAGGCGAACCGTAGATGTCTCAATATAATAACAAACAACGAGCAGCCGCCCTGCGCTATTCCGAAGAAAATAATCAGGCGCCCATTGTTATAGCCGCCGGTGCTGGCTATACGGCTACAAAAATAATCGAGGTAGCTCAAGAAAACAACGTACCTGTTTACCAGGATGATGCGCTGGCCTCTCTTTTATCGCAAATGAATATCGGTACAGAAATACCACCGGAGCTGTACCAGGCAGTCGCAGATTTATACCTATATTTTCTAAAGCACGGCGAACCAGATGCTCCTGCAACAGCCCCCTCTCCGGAGGCAAAGCCTTCCTCTTTGCCTGAAATGCCCGATTTTTCAGAAGAATAATATTTAAAATGAGTCTTTTTTTGAAAGTTACTTCATTTTCCTTTGAAAATGACCGATATACAAATTGAATCTTATATTTTATTCTTTTTTAGATTACTGCCGCTGATGCGGCGGAAGAAGTGGTGAAAAGATATGAATAATCAACTCAATCCGGTTTCTTCTTTAGCCGATGGAACCGCAGCAAAACAAAATACATCTGAAAAATACCTGACCTTCTATATTGACGGTCAGATTTTCGCAATCCCCAGCAGTTTGGTGGTAGAGATTGTTCGAATTCAGGCAATCACACTCATGCCGAAACTCCCCTCTTATGTGAAAGGGGTCATCAACCTGCGCGGTAAAATCGTACCGCTGATTGATTTGCGCCTGAAGCTTTCAAAACCAGAGCTGGAGTATAACGACCAAACAAGCATTGTCGTCACACAAACCGAAGACGCTATTATCGGCTTAATTGTAGACAGTGTAGACGACGTAACCGATATTGCTACCAAAGATGTTAACGAAACACCGAGCCTAGGCCGCGAGAAGAGCAACCCCTTTGTTACTGGAATTGTTACACTCTCAAAAGGCCCCGCTTTGCTACTAAACTTAAAGAGAATTCTTACAGAAAATGAGGATGACCGTTCTGGCAAAGCAAGTTCAGATCTTGCAGAAGACCAGGGCGCCTAAGCGCTCTTCCCTGCCTGCTGTTTGTAAACGGCAGGCGGAATAAACATCAATTTGAAAGGGTGACTTCAATGGAAGATACCATCGATACCATCGACTTTCTAGACACAGCCAATCAGGAGATTGACGGCAAATATTTAACATTCTTTTTGGACAACCAACTTTTTGGTGTTCCAATTTCAGACGTTGTACAGATTATAGGCATGCAAGAGATTACCCCGGTACCCGATTCCCCCGCTTATGCGAAAGGGGTTATTAACCTGCGCGGCAGTATTATTCCTTTAATTGATATTCGGCTACGTTTTGGTAAGCCGGAGCTGGAATACAATGAGCGAACTTGCATTATTGTAACGAAGCTAGAAGAAACCTACATCGGCTTTTTGGTAGATTCCGTAAATGAAGTCTCGGTTATTGAAGAAGAAAATATTTCAGCGACTCCCACCGTTATGTCTGGCAATAACACAAATGCTTATGTTACCGGAATTGGCCGATTGCATGGCAAGGTGGTGCTATTGGTAGACCCCAAGCGTATTTTGAATAATGACGAAATAAAACAGGTGGAAAAGGCGCTGGATCGGCTCTGATTAGATTTAGCAACCTTTGCATAACCGCACCCGGAAAGGAATATCGGAATGCAACGTAATAAACGTCACATATCCCTAAAGGCAGAGCTGCTGATCGTGATACTATCCGTCATGCTAATTTCTGTTGTAATGGGCGGCATAGCTATCACCTTATTTACGAAGCAGCTTTTAATTCCAGCTATATTGGCTCTTTTCGTTGCCTTTGTTTTGGTTGGTTTTATCACTTGGCAGGTTGCACATAGACTGCAATTTGCACTAGATATGATAAAAGAAAGTGTAAACCGCTTAGGTAGAGGCGATTTTGATATTGATATTGAATTTGCTATGCAGGGAGATATTAATGACCTTTGTGAAGCTGTAAACGACTCCGCTGCACAGCTGAAACAAAATGTTACCGGAATTTCTACTACACTGGATTTGATTACGTCCGGAAAAATCCATATCGTGAACAAGCGGAGCTATTCTGGCGACTTTGTTCGTATTCAAAACTCCATGCAGAGGCTATCCGAAATACTGCTCCAAAACGTTTCTCTTATCTCTAGCACTTCACAGCAGGTAACCGATGGTTCTGAGCAGGTTTCCAGTGCATCGCAATGCTTGGCACAGGGTGCAACGGAACAGGCAAGTGCAATTCAGGAGCTTTCCGCTACCATACTCGATGTTTCGGAGCAAGTAAAGCAAAATGCTTCCGATGCCTTGGAGGCAAACAACGCTTCTTCCCTGGTTCAAGACAAAATTCAGAGCGTTGCCAAAGAGACCGAGCACATGCTTCAAGCAATGGCAGAGATTACAAGCTCCTCGAACCAGATTGGTAATATTATAAAGACAATCAATGAAATTGCACGGCAAACGAACATTCTTGCACTGAACGCCGCTGTTGAGGCTGCCAGAGCAGGTGCCGCCGGAAAAGGCTTTGCCGTAGTTGCGGAAGAAGTACGAAACTTAGCCAGTAAAAGTGCCGAGGCCGCTCAAAACTCTACAGCCCTTATAGAAAACTCGATTCAGGCTGTGGAAAAAGGAAAAAGCATTGCAGACCAAACAGCAAGAACCATGCAAGAGGTTCTTGACGCGACGGATAAATCTACCGATTTGGTCAATCGTATTGCAACGGCTTCAGAGGCTCAGTCAACCTCTATTAGCGAAATCAGCTTGGGTGTTGACCAGATTTCTTCCGTTGTACAAACCAATTCTGCTACCGCAGAAGAAAGCGCCGCCTCAAGCCGTGAGATGGCCGACCATGCGATCCAGCTTCAAAGTTTGGTGCAGTTCTATTCGCTGGATGAAGCTATCGTATCATAACGCTATTTATTTACTAAAAACAGCCTGCGGACATTGTCCGCAGGCTGTTTCTGTTTTGTAACATTAATAAATTACTTTCTCTTGTTTCTCTTTCTGCCTTTGTTCCTCTTCTTCTGCTTCCAGAAGCTCTTCTTCTAAATCTTCCGTAACAATATTACAGGCATTCTCAATAACAAGGCATAAGTAATCACGGTCGTTATACAAATCCAAAATTTTATCCGGCTCACTCAAAAGCCGAATTTGTGGGCGAAGTGGATGCCGGATATTCTGTGCGACAACAATCGCAATTTCACCATTACTCAGTCGCACACACGAACCAACCGGATAAGGAGATACCTTTTTTAGAAACGCCTCCACTACCTCCACATCAAACGCTGTTCCACTCCCACCCATAATATACTCCAATACCTCTGTGGGGGACGACGGTTTGCGGTAAGGCCTGACGGAAGTTAACGCATCATATACATCTGCTACCGCAATAATACGGCCAAACAAAGGAATACTGCTTCCCTTTAGCCCACTGGGGTAACCGGAACCATCAAACTTTTCGTGGTGCGTTAAAATCCCATAACATATTTTATTATTCACCAAATTATGCTTTAGAAAAAACTCGGCACCCTTATAGGGGTGGAGCTTCACAATATCAAATTCCTGCGGTGTTAATCTGGCTGGCTTTGCAATTATCTCAATTGGTATCGACATCTTACCAATGTCGTGCAGTAAACCGCAAAGGCCAAGGTCATATAAATCCCTTGTCTTCATTCCCATCGAAATCCCGATGGCGATCGCCAAAATCGCTACCCCAAGAGAGTGATTATAGGTATAATCATCATACAGCTTTAGGTTAAAAATGCTCAGCTCTATGTTTTTATTATTTTTTAAGGCGGTAACAAGCTGTTTCGAGACATCCAAAGTCTGATTGATGTGGCTGATATTGATGCTCTGCGCATTCTTATCAAACATCTCGAAAACGTGTTCGAGATTAGTGATAGCCTCCTGCTTGAGCGCCTTTTTAATCGGCGGACGAGGTCGCGGCAATATACGTGCCTGCTGTTCCTCTTGATCATCATCGGAATGGATATATGCTCCTAAAACTTGTAATTCGCAAAGCTTTTGAATGTACGCACTGGTCAGAACCTGCCCGGAACGCAACATGGCGACTTTACAAGTCTTGTAATCATACAAATACACGTCCCGATCCAGCCTCATGCCTTCTTTCAGCTGATCGATTGGAACAAAATTCATGTGCTTCCTTTCTTTCATGCTCGCATCAATGAGCAAGGTACAACAAAACTTATTGCACTAAGTGTACAATATTCGTACAGGAAATGCAATTGTTATTTCAGAAAATCGCAACTAATTCTTTAGTTTTTTTCCCTAATGATTTATGAAAAACATACGATATATAAGGTAAGAAGAATTTTAATTGGACTGGGGGATTACCAAAATGGCTTCTTTATCGACTAAATCCACATCTTCCTCTTCCCTTTATGCAACTGCGAGCTCTTCCAAACGTGTTACCGGCCTTATGTCTGGCCTTGACACAGACGAATTGGTAAAACAGCTTACTATGAGAACTCAGAGTAAGATTAATACAGCAAACCAAAAAAAGCAAATCGCTCTTTGGCAGCAAGAGGCTTACCAGAGCGTGAGCAAATCAATTGCAGAGTTTAAGAGTAAATATTTCTCTTCCTCTTCCAGCAGCAGCAGTATTCTCAATGCTAGCTTTTTTAACAGTAATACCATTGTGAATAATTCTCCATATGTAACTATTAACGGGCAGGCTAGTGTTGCGCAAAATATGCAGGTTAAATCGATTTCGCAGCTTGCAAAGCAGGCTTCTTTTATTGCCAGTAATAAAGTCTCCACACAAGCAATACAAACCGGTAACATACAGTCTGAGTGGACGAAAAGCGCGGTCACCGGTGCCTCTATCAAAATCAACTTTGAAAATAAAGACTATACCCTTTCCGTAGGAAGTGACGGTAAAACCACACAGGCAGCACAAGTCATCCATCAGCTTAATCAGCAGCTTCAAGATCAGGGATTAAGCGACAAATTGAGTGCTGCGATTGTAGACAACAAGTTTGTTCTTCAAAACAAAGATTCTGCTTCTACCTCGAAGGCAACGATAAAGAGTGCTTCAGACTCATTACTGAATGGATTTGGCCTTAAAGTAGATGATTCTGGAACTTCAATAACTGGTTCAACTGAAATAAATGCAGACTATTTTACCAACCATTCCATTGCAGCCGGATCTAAACTAAATCTGACGGCTGGAGGAACTGAATATACTTTCACTGTTCCCTCCACTCTATCTCTTTCCGTTGGCAAAGAGGACAGCCTTTATTATAAGGAATTGGAGACCACTCTCAATGATTCCTTAAAGACTAATGCTGATTTAGCTAAGAAAGTGAAGTTTTCAGTTGATGAAACTGGAAATGTATCTTTAAATTCGACCGACGGCAGTTCTGTTTCCGTTACCGGTGGAAGCAAAAATTTGCTCAATGGCTTAGGTCTGGATAGCGGTGGTGCCTATTCTACTACCGGTAAGGTAGACAAAAGTGCATTGTACAAATCCTATTTAGGGGAGTCTCTATCGGGAGCTAACCTAACCTTTGACTTAAATGGCCTTTCCAAAACCATTTCCTTTAATGAAAGTGACATTGCAAACTTCCAAGACCCTGCAAGCTTAAAGAGCTATTTACAAGGAAAGCTGGACTCTGCTTTTGGAACTAATAAAATACAGGTTACTGAAAAGGATGGCGGGCTAGCCTTTGCAACAAAAGGTGGCTCAACCAGTGATACAAACGTGTTAACGATTACTTCCTCCAGTAAAAGTGGAGTTCTTGGTATGGGTGGCGCTTTAAATGTGTATGCTGGTGAATCAAACCGCATCAACATGAATAAAACGCTTCGTGATGTAAATGCAAATTTTGCCTCACCGCTTGAAACAAACACAGACTCAGAGGGCAATACTGCTTTACTTTCAGAGTACAAAATCTCTATTAATGGAAAAGAGTTTTCTTTTAAGCCAAACGATAGTATTGATACTATTATGAAGAAAATCAATAACGATTCGGATGCTAACGTTACAATTTCTTACTCCAGTACATTAGACCGTTTTAGCGTAGTTGCAAAAAATGGTGGCGCCAATAGTAAGGTTGAGATTAAGGATGTAACCGGAGCCGGAAACCTCTCAAAGGCACTATTTGGAGCAAGCGAAGTAAATGGTGAAGCTGGCCAAGATGCTATAATGCAAATTAGCTTTGACAAAGGGCAATCCTTTGAAACCATTACGCGAAGCAATAATAGCTTTACCATGGACGGAGTAAACTTTGAGCTTCAAAAAACAACTCCAACAAAAACGGTTACCGGTTCTGATGGGAATCCCGTTGAAGTACCTGATATGGATCCCATTTCTTTCGTAGTGGAATCGAAGAATGATGACCTTGTAACAAAAATCAAGACTTTTGTAGATGATTACAATGCAATTTTAAATGCAGTCAACACAATGTATACCGAAAAAAAACCACTACCAACCGAAGGAAAGTTTTTACCTTTAACGGACGATCAAAAAGCAGATATGAGCGAGAGCCAAATAACCACATGGGAGAAAAAGGCAAAGCAAGGCCTTATGTTTAATGACTCACTGTTAAGCGAATTTGCTCAGGAGTGGCGCTCAGGTATGACGAATTTTGTTTCCTCTGTAAGCGGAGCCTTATATCAAATTGGTATTGAAGCAAAGGATTACAAAGAAAATGGAAAGCTAACGGTAGATGAAGACAAGCTGAAATCCATTTTAAATTCGGACCCCGAAAAAGTCTCTGAACTCTTTACCACTACGGATGGCATCGCAAACCGTTTGCAAACAATCATTAAAAAATACACGAATGATAGTCTGGTAGATACCGGTAAGCTAATCTCAAAAGCCGGCTCGAGTACAAGTAAGGTAGACCAGAGTGATTTGGCAAAGCAAATGAAAGAATACGATACACAGGTAAAGGCTTTAAAGGTTCGTCTTACTTCACAGCAGCAATATTATTACAATAAGTTTTCTGCGCTGGAAACATATATTGCAAGAATGAATTCTCAGGCAAGTTTCTTTTCACAAAATAGTTCCTCCTGATGGTTAAAATAGAGGTGTGCCATGCAAAGCAATGCAATTTTACAATACAAGCAACAATCTATTTCCACTATGTCTCGTGGTGAACAGCTCGTTCTACTGTTTGATGAAGTGATAAAAAACCTTCATCATGCTACGATGCTTATGAAGGAAAATGATTTCATTAATTCAGAGAAATGCACGCAGAAATGCAAAAGTATTTTTCAGTACCTATCTTCTATTCTAGATTTTAAGTACCCTATTTCAAAAGACTTATATGATTTATATTATTTTTGCAATCAGCAAATCATCCGTGCTGAGATTCGCCGCGATCCTCAGCTTTTGAATGATATTCTCCCCCTTGTAAATGATATGCGCGATACTTGGGTGCAGGCAGAAAAGCTGATTCATATTAAAAAATAAGACTCGCGGCAAAGAATGGAGAACATCATGCTTACACAGGAATTTTTGGTCTGCCTGGAGCAAAAGAAAATCCTGATGGAACAAATCTTAAACGTAACCAAGCAGATGGAGGTTCAGTCATTAGAAGAATCCTTGGAGTTGGATGGTCTGCTCGAGCAGCGCGGCCTACTCATGCAGAGAGTGGATAAGTGCAACGTATTGATTCAATCTAAAATAGAGCTTTGTGCCCCAAACGAACAGGTGCGACTACGCAGTTTAATGGCTGCGCAGGTAGAAGAGGATTCTTGTTCTCCAGAAGAACAAAAGGCATTAACTTTGGTGAAAGATATTAATGTAATGTTTCGTCAGGCTGCGGCTTTAAACCGTTCTACACTGGATTTTTTGTTGGCACAGCGTGAGAATACAAAAAATCAGCTTGCTGAATTAAAACAGCAGGGTGAACAAAATACTCTGTTTACCTACCAGTAGCAAAAAAACAAGGCATAGCAATCACGCTGATTGCTATGCCTTGTTTTTCAAGAGAAAAGCGTGTAAAATAAAGGCAGTACTTACAGGAAAGGATTCCATATCCATATTATGATTTTCGATATGCACGTTCATATATTTCCAGATTTTCTTGCGAAAAAAGCTCTTTCTGGTATCGGTGAGACAAGCCATGTTTCTCCCGTTACAAAAGCGACTCTTTCTCATACTAGAGAGATGCTGCAAGCTTGGGGGATTTCTGGAGCTGCCGTCATGAACATTGCAACAAAGCCCGAACAGCAAACAAATGTGAACAACTGGGCTGCGCAGGTTCAAGACAGCTTTTTTTATAGTTTTGGTTCAGTACACCCTGACGCACCAGATGCTGTGGAAGAAGTTTGGCGTATTCACGGCCTTGGTCTTTACGGTGTAAAGCTACACCCAGAATACCAACGCTACTTTGTGGACGACCCCAAGGCTTACCCTATTTACGATGCAATACAGGAGTTAGGCATACCCGTCACCTTCCATGCTGGGTGGGACCCTGTATCCCCCAATTTGGTGCATACACCACCAAAAGCATTGGCGAAGGTAGCGCGTGATTTTCCACACATGAAAATCATCGCAGCGCACATGGGCGGTATGAGGCGCAGTGAAGAAGCGGAAGAATACTTAATCGGCCTTGAAAATGTTTATATTGACACCTCAATGTCGTATCTAATTGTAAAACCAGAACAAGCCAAAAAAATGATATTACGTCATGGTTCTGAAAGAGTGTTGTTCGCCAGCGATTGCCCTTGGAGCAACCCTCAGGAACAACTGCGTTATTTGGAGCACTTAAATCTTCCCCAATCAATTATTGAGGATATTTACTGGAACAATGCCCAATACTTACTAGGACTCAACGAAAAATCCGGAAAAAGCCCGGAATAAAAGCGGAGGATATTCCGATGAAAACTATTTTGGTAACCGGTGGTGCCGGATTTATCGGCAGCCACACCTGTGTAGAGCTTCTGCAAAACGGATATCGAATTTGTGTTGTAGATAATTTCTGTAACTCTTCCCCTGCCACACTGGATGCAATACACGAAATCACAGGCAAGTACTTTCCCTCTTACAACTGTGATTTGATTGACGAAAAAGCACTGGCTCAGGTTTTTCAGGAAGAGAAGATTGATGCGGTTATTCATTTTGCCGGCCTGAAAGCCGTTGGCGAAAGCGTGCAAAAGCCCACTTTATATTACCGGAATAATGTTACCGGTACTTTAAACCTATTAGAACAAATGGAGCAAAACGGTGTACGCAGGCTAGTCTTTAGCTCTTCAGCCACGGTTTACGGAGAGAATAATCCCATTCCTTATAAAGAGGACATGCCCACTGGGCAAACAACCAACCCCTACGGAACTACCAAAGCGATGATTGAACAGATTCTGAGAGACCTTTGCCAAAGCGATTCTCGCTGGAGCACCATGCTGCTGCGTTATTTTAATCCGATCGGGGCTCACCCAAGCGGCTTAATTGGCGAAGACCCAAATGGTATCCCCAATAATTTAATGCCTTATATTATGCGTGTAGCCCAAGGCACACTGCCTTATTTGAATATATTCGGTAATGACTACCCTACCAAAGATGGTACTGGTGTTCGTGATTACATTCATGTTTGCGATCTTGCAGTTGGTCATGTAAAAGCACTAAACGCATTATTCGCACAAGAAGGTGCGAGTGTTTATAATCTTGGCACGGGTCAGGGAAGTTCAGTATTAGAGGTTGTAAAAACATTTGAACAGGAATCTGGCGTGCCGGTTCCCTACCAGTTCGCCCCCCGCCGGGCTGGCGATTTACCGGAGTACTTTGCGGATGCAAGCAAGGCTATGCAAGAATTGGGCTGGCAGGCTCAGTTCACACTAGCTGATATGTGCCGCGATTCCTGGAATTTTATTAAAATGAAAAGCCCTTCAGAAAGAGAGCTGGTAGCGAAATGAATTTAATCATAGAAAAAGATTGTCAGAATATCGACTGGGAAGAGCTCGCAGAGGTTATTGAGGTCGCCGGCCTATCCCCTCACCCAGCTGAAAAGTTCCAAATTGCATTCAAAAACAGCTTTGCCGTTGTTTTTCTGCGGGATGGTCAACGCTTGATTGGCTGCGGACGTGCACTTTCTGACGCCGCTTTTCAGTCTGCCCTATACGACATTGCCCTGCTACCGGAATACCAAGGAAATGGCCTAGGCAAGCTTTTGCTGGAAGAGATTTCAAAGCAATTGCCAGAAAGCAATGTAATTTTATATGCCTCACCTGGAAAAGAAGCATTCTATGAGCGATTTGGCTTTGCTCGCCTAAAAACGGGTATGGGCAAATTTTTAAACCCAGAACGAATGCGTGAAAAAGCTATGTTAGAATAAAAAAGGCTCTGGTCTATAAACTACACCCCATTTGTTTTCAGTATCATACTGTCTAACAAATGGGGTGCAATTTTTATTTTAAACTTCTTCTTTATTTTTTTTAGCAATTCTTGTCTTATAAAACACAATTGCTCCAATTACAAATACGATAATTAATACGATAAGGGTTGCATGTGCGTATACATCTACATAATCTGCAATGCGCTCCCAAGACTCGCCAGCGAAAACTCCCAAATGTACCAAAACAGTATTCCAAAGAAATGTTCCTGCTGTAGTATACAGCAAAAAGACACCCATAGACATTTTGGTCATTCCAGCAGGGATGGAAATCAAACTACGAATGATAGGAACAAAACGGCATACAAAAACGGTTATTTTCCCCTTATTTGTAAACCACTGAGCAGCTCTCTCCACATCTTCCCGTTTAAAGTGCAAAATTTGCCCCAAACGACCGTCCAGCCAGCCTTCGATACGCTCTGGCGGAAAAAATCGGCCAACGCCATACAAAACCAAAGCGCCAATTACAGCGCCGATGGTGGCAGCAATGATAACTCCCCACACCTTCATTTCTGTATACGTGGTTAAAAACCCGCCGAAGGTGAGTATCACCTCTGATGGTATTGGAGGAAAAATGTTTTCTATTGCAATCAGCAGCATAATCCCAATATAGCCAAACTGATTCATCGTTTGAATAATCCACTCTTGCATTTACAAACTTGCCCCTTTCCCGTGCTCTTTATTTACACGCCTCCGATGATAGCAGAAATAAAAGAGGCAGACGTGACCAAACTGTAAATTTTTAGTCAATTTTGGTTTCTTCTGCGGATTCTTTGTCGGATTCCACCAGCTTGTCTGCTTTGGTTTCAGGCACTACGACAGGAGGCTTCCCCATAACCTCTTCCTCAGTAATTTCTCTTTCTTTTAGCTTTAGCTCGGTTTCTTGACGAAGCAGTGCGTAAAACACGGAGAATAACGGTACGCCAAGCAAAATGCCAATAATGCCAAACAGGTTACCGCAGAGTAAAATAGCAATCATTACCCAAAGGCCGGGTAACCCAATGGAATTGCCAACAACGCGTGGGTAAATAACGTTACCCTCAAATTGCTGGAGAAGCACTAAGAAAATGAGGAACCACAAGCTATAAATTGGGTTAATCATCAACAGGACAAAGGCGCCAATGGCACCGCCTAAATAAGCGCCTAAAATGGGAACCAGGCTTGTCATAGAAATGATTACACTAATCATAATGGCGTAGGGTAAACTCATTACCGTCATACCAAGGTAACATAAAGAACCAATTATAACCGCCTCTGTCATCTGCCCAGTAACAAAACCAGAAAAAGTACGGTTTGTAAGCACGCCTATCGCTACCAAGCGCTGTGCTTTCTCTTTGGGGAAAAACGCGTACAAAACTCTCCGAATATTTCGAATTAAGCGCTCTTTGCTAAATAAAATATAGATTGAGAAAATCACACTGAGTACAAACGAAATGATTCCAGATGCAATACTAATCGTAGCTGACACCAATGAGGTAGCTAAATCACTTACGGTTTGGGTTACCTTCTCCAGCGGTTTCGTCCAATCCACTTTTAAAAGGCTTTGGGTCTCTTTACTCCAATCGAATTCATTTGCCAATCCCGTCAACCATTGCGAAAACTGGTTGATATATGCGGGAAGATTCTCCGAAAAGAAGCTAAGAGAACTAATAAACTCTGGAACAATATAAATGATGAATAGCCAAACAACCAACGATAAAAAGGCAAACGCAAGTAAAATGCTTATGCCGCGGCGCATTTTAAGCCACTGCTTCCATCCCTTTTTATTGAGTGGTGCGAATAGTTTATTTTCTATAAAGCGAACCAGAACATTTACCACATAAGCAACGCCTATACCTACCAGTAATGGACCAAATAATGATAGAATGTAAGAAATGACGTTTGATACATTTTCAATATGGAATAGAACAAAAATCAGACCAACCGTAAATGAAATAAAAAAGATCAGCTTGCCGCGGATCATCTTCCACAGTTTATGGTCCGACAGGATTTCTTCCCAATTCATCCCTGCCGCACAACCTTTCCAAAATAAAGTAATTTTATTTCCATGCTAACGTAATTATAAGTAAAAGTCAACGAAAAGCATTTTATAAGATTCTTAATATTTAATCTGTTTTATAGCATAGCCCATTTCGTTCTAGTTATTTCTTCTTAATTACAGTAAAAGGTAAATTCGAGGGCACAAAAACAAGTAATACTCCGAAAACAGGAGTTTCAAAGGCATTTTTAAAGACCTCTATAAATTGGTTCAAAATAAATTAAGAGGTGCTTTTTAGATAAAAATCGCCCTGCCAAATTGGTAGGGCGATTTGCATATAGCCTTGAAAAGATTATTCCTGTCTAATTGCAGTAAGAGCGCTAATTTTCACCGCACGATTCGCTGGTGAAAAGCCTGAAATTAGACCAACCATTGTAGAGAACACAAGTGCCCCCAACGCCAGCCAAACCGGTATAATAGAAATTTGCGCTCCTGCGCCACCGATACCTAAAATCCCTTCGCCGTTTGACGCAAACGAATTGAGCAGAAAGGATAGTAGGTAGCTAATCCCTATTCCGGCAACGCCTCCAATAAATCCAATCATACCCGCTTCAATAAGGAACATGGTGCGAATGTTCCCAATCACGCAGCCAAGCACCTTCATTACTCCAATCTCGCGTGTACGCTCGTAGATAGACATGATCATGGTATTGGTGATACCCAACGCCGCAACTAAAAGTGAAATTGCACCCAAGCCACCCAAAATCATTTGAATGGTTCTGGTTTGCTTTTCAATGGATTCACGCATACTGTCCATACTATGCGGCTCAAACCCTAGCTCTTTAATGGCATTTTGTACTGTTTCAACCGATTTAATGTCCACAGCCTTTACCATTGCAGAGTTATACTGAAATTTTTTCGTTTTATCTACTTTAATATTATTAAGCTTATTGTACTGCTCCACCAAAGAGCGAGCAAACTTTACATCCATAAACACGTTATAGCTCGGGGAAGGGTCTTTGCTCCAATCCTGTGCCATTATGCCTATGCCTTTGAGCTTTATTGGCTTTACAGTCTTCTTGTTGTTTTCATCACTCTTCTGTAAAACCAGTTCGAGTTTATCCTCTAAGGGATTGACAAAAGGGTCTGGAATTTTACCATTGGAATCGGGTTCCGGGTAAATCATATTATTGCTTCTTTTTTTACTATTATAGAAATTATACAGAGCGTCTTTACCAAATAAAACGGTACCTTCCGCTACTGTGCCTTCCGGTAGTTTTCCTGCCTCCAATTCATAATTGTTCTCCGTAATATAATCCATATAAACACCAAGAACAGAACCACCGTAAATATATTTGCCGCTTTTAATTTGAAAGGCAGAGGAATCAACATCATAGATTGGTGTTAGTGTTTGCACTCCTGGTATTTTACGCATTTTATCCATCATTGCGTCATCCAAAGGCTCTCCATCGGGTTGTGGGTTATAATTTTCAACCTGAATTACCGTTAAATCTCCCATGCTCTGCATCATATCATCGGTTGTCTTTTTAATCCCTATACCAAAAGAAAGCATCACCACAATGGCGCAGGTGCCAATTACCACACCCGCAACGGTGAGCAGTGTCCGCACCTTACGCTTGAACAGGCTGCTCATGCTCATTGAAATCATATCTTTCCATTTCATGATGGATCCTCATTTTCGTTCTCATCCGAAAGCTCAGGGGTGTTCGGATGTACTTCGTCATAATCATCTTCCAAATCCAATAAAGACTGCTTCTTTGCAGCATTTTTGCGGCGAATGAGAATAAATGCCGCGGCTCCGCCGGCAAGCACTGCTGCAACAATCAGCCATCCCCAAATTGGCATGCCAGAGTGTTCTCCGTCCTCAGGCATACTGCTTTCTTCTTCCATTCCTCCGGGGCCAGCCGGTTTCCCCTGAATTACCTCGCAAGAAAACTCTTTTACAATTTCTCTGGTTTGCCCATTGGGGTCTTCATACGTTATTTTTGCCTTCCCCTCCAGCATGCCTTCTTCCAGTGGGGTTAACGCGGTATCATAATTATCAGAGGCGCCTGATTCCACATTTCCAATGTAAATATTTTTTTCCGGTGCCGTAAAGTTACCTTCCAAAACGACGGATAAATTATAAACCGTACTTTTTCCTTTATTTACATAGCTAATGGCAAGCTGCCCTTCTGCACCCAATTCAATCGGCCCTTGTATGTCCGTATTGGTAATTTCAAAGCGGTCCGGCTGGGTAAGCGGAATGGAAATGGTTTCCGTCGAAGTGATTTTTTCGTGCTTGGAGTCATTCGCAGACTCATATTCAAATTTCACATCGATACCATAGGATTTCGGCTTTGCATCCGCTTTGGGGTACAGTTCGATTGATTTATCAATGGCAGCGCCAGCACCTAGCTTTGAAATAAAAAACGTATTAGAGGAATTTGCCGGGGTAAAAATTCCCCCGGTATCTTCATCTGCGGTTGAAGTAACACTTATTTTTAAATTTTGAATCGCAGTGCTGGTGTTTGCATTTCGGAATCTCAGGGCAAGAGGAAAGGTCTTTCCTCCTGTAATGGAGGTACCGCCGAAACTGTAGTTTTCAATAATGATAATTGGCTTTCCACCATCTGAATCGCCGGTGCCGGTAACAGATACAAATACTTTTGTTGCTACAGCATCCTTTACTTCATCCGAGGTTAGGTTAACACCAACCGCATAGTTACCGGTTTCCATTTTAGAAGCAGCCTGCATTTGAAAAGACAAGGTTGCGCTTTCTCCGGGTGCCAAACTGGAAACGGATTTTCTGTCGAGCGAGCCAACTACTGTAAAGCTCTCTGTGGCAAGGCCGTCAAGAGCCGCATTAATGTTATGGTACGTTTGGCTACCGGTATTCTTAAGGACAAGGTCCATACGGAAGGAGCTGCCGGAGTACACCTTGGAGCGGTCTACCTTATAAGAATCGATTCGCACGCCGCCTTTGCCCTGTGCACTGTCTAACACCTGTATATAAGCAGTTACTTTATTGCCGTTAATATTAAGTGTAATGGGGTAAATACCTGCTGCAACAGACGAGTCTACCTTTAAAGGAAGATTCAGGTACTTTTTTTCACCTGATACAAAATTCATCGTGTAAACAGCACCGGCGGATGTAAGCATGATTTTTGCATCAGTCGGTACTGCTACCTCAATTTGTGCATCTTCCAGCGTATTACCGCTTATCAGCGGAATTCCAACGGTTGCGCCGCTTCCGGACACGATGGTCGGCGTAGAGCTATTTTCGTCTACACGCACGGTATTATCTGCAGAGCCTTCGCCTGCAATTAGTGTTTTACGAATACTGATTTTATTCTTGGTAGAAATTTCAGTTCCTTTAGAAGCATCGGTGCTTGTGTAATATGTAATCGAAAATTGAAGAACACCTGGACCCGGACCGGAATATGTTAGGTAGTTTTCGGGGATATAAAGTGAATAGTAACGTCCTTTATCATCTTCATCATCTTTGAAAGTAAAATCAGATATGACGTATTCATTTTTCTTTACACGAATGGCTCCGTTTGGGCTGGTTACCTTAATTTTTACGCTATTAATCGTTTTTGGAAAATCAGAATCATCTTGCCGAAAAACGACTTTAGTTTCAAAAGAATTCCCCTTTTGTACGGTAATCGGTAATATGCTAGCTGATGATATTTCAGGTTCCTTCACAGTAGGTTCTTCAGCAGATACCATGACAGGAAACATCTGTAACAGCAAAATCGCTGTAAGTACAAACGCCGCCAAAGAGCGCATTTTATGTAATCTCATTCCGTTTTTCCTCCTGTTACGGTTGTAAGCTCCTGTGTTTTATTGGAATCGTGGGCGGGAAAAACAGAGTCATTCATACAATCCGACAGCACATTTCCGTCCACAATTGTAATAATACGATCTGCATAGCGGGCAATATCTTGATCATGGGTTACTAAAATAAGAGTTTCTTCATATTCCCTTGCCATCCCCACCATTATCTCCATTACTTCCTTGGTTGTTTTGGTATCCAGGTTACCCGTTGGTTCATCCGCAAACACAATTTTAGGGTGAGCCACAAAGGCGCGTGCAATACCCACACGCTGCTGCTGGCCACCACTCATCTGTGTAGGCCGGTGCATGAGCCGGTTCCCTAAATGAACAGCATGCAGCATTTTTATTGCCTCTTTATTCCGCTGTATTTTTCCTTGGCCACGGAACATAAGCGGCATTGCCACATTTTCTATTGCGCTGAGTGTTGGCATCAAATTATAAGACTGAAAAACAAAACCGACATTTTTCTGCCGAAACAGTGCCAAATCTCTTTCATTTAGAGCTGTTACTTCTACGTCATCTATCACAACCCGGCCTTTGGATGGTTTTTCAAGCCCCGCCATAATGTTGAGCAAGGTAGATTTTCCAGAACCGGAGGTTCCCAGTATGCAGCATATTTCTCCAGATTCAACCGCTAAATTGATGCGGTTTAATGCAACAATTTTCTCTTGGTCAACCCGGTATACCTTGCGCAGGTCCTCCACACGAATCAGACCCATGTTAACCTCCTTTAACCGTATTCTTTAGAGATATTATACCAATATACTCCAAATATTATTTTCTATAAAAGAATTAAAACTTTACAGTTGAGATGACAAAATAAATACAATTTTGAAATAAATCCTAGAAAAAAGACACTATATTTTCCAAACCATCTTTAATTTTATCATAAAAACAAAAGCACCATTTCTATGCGCAATCGTTTAAGAATTTCTTAAATTGTTCTTTATAACCAAAAATTATCTTGTTTTTTTCAACAAGAAAATATATACTTGTAAAAATTAATCATTTCAGAACTTAAATAAAAAACAAGAAACAAAACACATAGTATCATAACAAAGGAGAGAAGAAAATGGCTTTAAGATTTGCTACACCAGAAGATGCTCCACGCATACTTGCGATTTATGCACCTTACATTTTAAATACCTGCATTACCTATGAATACACCGTTCCTACCTTAGAAGAATTTGAGGAGCGGATTCGTAACATCAGTAAAAAAATGCCGTACCTCGTTTACGAACAGGAGGACGGAACTATTTTAGGGTACGCATATGCCGCACCCCACATGACGCGAGCCGCCTACCAATGGGACGCTGAGCTTTCTATTTATATGAATGAGCAGAATCACCGCAGTGGAGTAGGTACCATTTTGTATAAAGCGTTAATTGCTCTGCTCAAGGAGCAAGGCTATATCAACCTTTATGCTCTCATATCTGTTCCAAACGAACCCAGTGTTGGCTTTCACCGTTCCCTTGGCTTTGAGCAAGTAGGCATCTACCCCCATACGGGATATAAATTGGGCAGGTGGAACGATATTGCGATACTGGAATACTGCACGCAGCCTGAGCTGGGCCATCCCGTTCCTACAAAATCCATTCACGACCTGCCCCAAAAACGGATTAATGAAATATTTACAGCTACGCAGCGAGTGCCGCAGACTGTACGGTAACGGGAACGGTTTGAATCCCGCCGTCACTCGTAGTTAGTAAAAGGGTTACATTACCCACCCCGTGATAGACCACGCGGTACTTTATACCGCGCGGGTCTTTTGCGTTAATTACCTGTACCGAAGCTACCGCTGGGTTTGAGCTAGTAAGCGTTACTTGTGTGCCAGACTGATATGGGCTAGCGATGAATTCTGAATAAGTGCCTGCCTTACCGGTTAAGGCAGAAACATCCATTTTAGCGCCCCTTGCAACAGCAATTTTAAGCGTACGATACTCTGACCAATCAGTCATGGAATCAAACTGGCTGTTTACAGCCACATATCCAGCAGAATCCCACGAGTGGTGCTGGTTCACCCCCCCAGAAATGGCTGTGTCGCTCTTGAGCAGCGCGTAGGTTTGCACAACTCCCGGCTGGTCAGGAACAGGGTCATCCCAGGTAGCATCAATATGGTACCATTCTCCCTCGTACCGCACCATGTTCCAAGCATGGTTCATGGCTGTGCTTTGAACTACAATTCCGGGGATTTGCAGCTTTTGCATAAGTAGCTGAAAAGCAGCGGAATACCCCTGGCAAACAGCCTTTTTACTTATCAACGCTCCGTATGCCGTAAAGGAATCATGCGGGGCGTTATTTGTTTCTACACGGGTGTCGTAAGAGCAGTTTAGCACCAGATAATCGTGTATTGCGACTATTTTCTGTAACTGTGTCATTTCAGGCGTGATGGTGGAAGAAATCACGGCCTGGGCAGCTTGTTCAATCTGAGCCGTTTTCGCCGCTACTTCTTTTTGAGTAACATTGTATTTGGGCCAAAGGCCATACACTATATCTTGCTCATCCACAGTGTATTCGTAAGAAATAACACTTGAGATTTGGGGGTAGTTTGTAAAAGTAGTGTAATTCAAAATTCTTAATAATTGGTCTTTGGTAATTCGGTACTTTCTCAAATCGAGCACACTTGTTCCATTCATAAGTGCATTCGAAATGACTGCCTCTGCCTCTTTCGCATTGGGCTCCATTGCTAAAAGCGACATGGTAGCAGTAGCTGGCTGATTTTGCTGCGCTGTAGTCTCTAAATATTGGGAAACCATCACTGTTTCGGTATGTAAAGCTGCAGCCTCCTGCGCCCCTGCAACAACAGCGGCCATACTTCCCATCATAGAAAGAGAAAGTAGCAGGCTAAAAACTCTCTTTTTCCAGTTTGCCTTAAAAAATGCATTCATTCGATAAAACACGCCCTTCCATGATTAATATCCATATTTTAACAGAGATTCAATTTATGTAAAGTCCTAATTTATGAATTTTCTGATATTCCATATACTTTCTTTCATATGGTTCTTTCATCAAATTAAAATGACTCTTTCTTGCAGAATTTACCTAATAGATGTTATAATGACTTCACCTCTTAAATAAAGAGCTATTTTCGTTATATATCTATTTGCAGAAAGGGTGCCTTACATGCTCGGTACTATTGTTAACACGGTCGCAATCCTAGTAGGTGGGGCCCTTGGTCTGTTGTTTCAAAAACGTCTCAATTCTAACTTGGAGGAAAGCCTTTACAAGGTATTGGGTGTTGCTATTTTTATTTTAGGGCTCAATGGCGTAATTCACTCAATGTTCACGGTGCAAAATGACCGTATTACAAGTGGCGGTGAGCTGCTTCTTGTCATCAGTTTGGTTGTGGGAACTGTGGTTGGTGAGCTACTGCGTATTGAAAACCGACTGGAAAAATTAAGCCAGAAGGTGGAGCAAAAAATGCAGCTTTCCGGTTTTTCCAGCGGATTTGTTGCCGCTTCCATCCTATATTGTGTTGGTGCAATGGCAATTGTTGGTGCTATTAATGACGGTCTGCGTGGTGACAGCAGCACCTTGCTGGTAAAAAGCATTCTAGATGGAGTCAGTGCCGTTGTCATGGCTTCCACCCTAGGGGTAGGCGTCATTTTTAGTGCAGTTCCCGTTTTGTTATATCAAGGTTCACTCTCCCTCTTATCTGGCTGGATAGGACCCGCTATGACCGACGAGCTTTTAAACCAAATATGTATGGTCGGCTACGCGATTGTAATGTGCATTGGCATAAACTTTTGGGGAATTACAAAAATCAAAACAGCGAACCTTCTTCCTTCCATTTTGGTTCCAGTTTTTTATTATGGCGTTACCCATTTTTCTTTCTAATTATCATTTAAGCTTTGCTTGCTCATAAATAAGCACCTTTGATTTTGATGTGCTTATTATTACAATCTACCTCGACCGCTCTTTTGTACATCATATAGAAAAACCGGCGCTACACAGCGCCGGTTTCTTTTCTTTTATTATACTCTAGACGGTACCGCTGATTCACCCTGCAATTGAGCCGTTACTGTTTGGTTCTTTCCTTTCCGCTTTGCTTCATAAAGTGCTGCATCCGCACGATTAAAAAGCGTACTGCTCTCTTCCCCAGGGTTGTACTGCGCTATGCCACCACTAAAGGTAACATGAATCATCCCTACGCAAGAAAGTCGGCTATCCGAAAAATGGCGCCGAAGCTGCTCGATTCGTTCAAAGGCTTGCTCACAAGTCATCCCTTTAAATATAATACCGAATTCCTCACCGCCATAGCGTGCTACAAACTCTGTTTTTGGGGAAAAGACCATTCCCATTAAATCGGAAAGGCCTTCTAGTACCTGATTACCAGCGGAATGGCCGTAGGTATCGTTAATGGCTTTAAAATTATCAATATCTAAAATAGCCATTGAGAACACTTCATTTTGGTGTACCGAAAACTCAACGCTTTCTTTGAGCTTATTAAAAAACGTATGCTGATTATATAAATTAGTAAGCGGGTCCATTTTTACTTTTCGGTTCAATACCAATTGCGCCTGATAGCTGGAGATAAGGTCCGCTTTTCTCTCTTCTATATAAGTAATAATAATGCTTGACAGCATACAGGCAACCAAAACCATAAAAAAAACTACTACAATATTCCGAATTATAAAAGAATTGCCCTTTAATAAGGAATAGGTATGCACCGCACAAACACCCATAATGGCAATACTAATTGCACAAATTACATACATTTTTTTTCTGTCTACAAATATTGCAGATAATACAATTGGCATAACAAAAACAGCCAATGCGCTAATTAACGTATAATGAACCCAAACGGTTACAGTACATAGTAGTATTGTTGTAGCAATCATGCAATCGTTTTTATATGTATCTGGCACTGTGCTTTTGGTCTGAAACAGAAAATTAAGTAGAAGGCAACTATAATTGATTAGGGATGGATAAAAAATGCGTGTGCGAACATAGGCACCACTCTCTTTAGAAGTTAAATCTCCCGAATTCATTAAATAAAAATAATAAGAAACTTCTAATAAAGTGACAGCGATGGCCATAAATAAAAGAACACAGTTGATTTGTTTTCTCCATTTTGCGAGGTTCATGTCCGGCATTTTAATCCGCAACGTCAATCACTTCTCAGTCAATTTTTCAAACATTATATCATATGAACTGCAATAAGAATAGGTATTTATGTCATTTTTTGTATTTACTTTAACATTTATTGTCTAACAAAAATTTCTAAATTAGACATTTTATGGTTTATATTTCTTTTAATTATTATTTTTTCGCTCTATAAACACGATTTGCTTACAGCTAATTCGACAAAACATTCTGCAAATTATTGACGTTTCATTAAAAGATTATAGTTAGAGTATAAATGTTGCTGCTTTTAACTAAAAATAGAATGAATTCTGCAAAATGGAATTGCGAGCAATAGAATCATTCAAAATTGCTGTAAAAATAGGACACCCGTCATTTTTGAATCATTATGGATTATTTAACCATCCCTTGCGGCAAACAGATCATTGTGCTATACTATTTGTGTTTTGAGGAAGGGAGGAAACGGTTATTTTATTAACGGTTGACATTGGCAATTCGCACATTACGCTTGGTGGTTTTGAGCAGGAATCTCTTGTTTTTGTAGCGAATTTATTAACCTCCCCTTACCGAACGGAAGACCAATATGCTGTTGAGCTGCTGCAAATTATGAATTTGTACCATGCAGAGCCAAAAGAAATCAACGGGATTATTATTTCCTCTGTTGTACCGGAGGTATCTGCCCCTATTCAGCGAGCCTTTCAGCATATTTGTGAGGTTCCACCTTTGGTATTGGGGCCGGGCGTTAAAACAGGGCTGAATATTTTAATTGAAAATCCGGCGCAGCTTGGTTCCGACATGGTGGCCAATGCAGTGGCGGCTGTTTCAAAGCACCCTCTGCCCTGTGTTATATTTGATATGGGCACTGCTATTACCGTTAGCTTTTTAGATAAGAAGGGGAACTTTTTAGGCGGTATGATTTGTGCGGGTGTGAATATTATGCTGCATGCACTTACAACCCAAACTGCACTTCTTCCTCATATCAGCTTAGAAAATCCGGAGCACTTTATTGGCAAAAACACAGTGCAGTCTATGCAATCCGGCATGCTTTATGGCACAGCCGCGATGCTCGACGGCCTTGCTTCCCGCTTTGCAACGGAGCTGCATGAGCCACCAACCTTAATTGCTACCGGCGGCATGGCGCAACTGGTTACTCAAAACTGTGTGCACCCTTTTATAGTGGACGAGCACCTTATGCTGGAAGGGCTTCGACTCATTTATGAAAAGAACCGTAAAACGCCCAAACCACCTCGGTCAAAACAGGGGTAACCCTGTACTTGATAAATCTTAGTGTTGCGCTGCATCCATGTATTGGAGCAGCAGCAAGGAGGAAAACATGAAAGCGAACAAACGAATTTTATTTTTAGCGCAATTCTCTATGCTTCTCGCAATCCAGATGATTGTATGCTTTACCCCTCTCGGTTCCATTCCTATCGGCCCTATGGTAGCCACTTTAGCAGGTGTACCGGTTATTATTACCGCCATCATGCTCGGCACTAAGGCTGGTGCGCTGATGGGCTTTTTCACTGGTCTGTTCAGCTTTTTAGTAATGACATTTACGCCGCCGTCCCCTGTTGCATTCGTATTTACACCCTTTTACAGCATTGGCGAAGCCAAAGGCAACCTATGGAGCCTTGTCATTTGCTTTGTACCTCGCATCTTAATTGGTGTAGTTGCCGGTGTTGTGTTCCAGTCTTTGAGCAAAGCGCTCAAAGGTAAGAAAAGCGCCAAGGTGATTCCCTATGCAATTAGCGGTATATTAGGAAGCATGACAGCTACTATTTTAGTGTTAGGCGGTATCTATGTTTTCTTTGGACAAGCGTATGCTGCGACTCTTGGGATGAGCTACGAGCTATTGCTGGGAGCACTCGGTATTACCATTGCCACGAACGGCCTTTTGGAAGCCGCCATTTGCGCCATAGCAGCTACCGCGGTATGCTACCCCTTGCGCAGATACAGCACAGCTGTACTGGCTGCTGAACCAACATAACTTAAAATAATAACAGCCCCGTTCGGTTAACCGAACGGGGCTTCTTGTATTTAGGACTGATGAAAAGTTAAACAGCTCGTTTCTCCCTTTTCTTCCGCACCGCTACCACTGATACAAACATTGCTTGCCGCACAGCTTCCGCCCGCATTATACGTACAATTCTCAGCGGAACAGTCGATTGGCAGGGTTTCATTCGGAATCGAGCTGCCAACTGCATTCGAGAACGCTGCCGTCTGCTGTGAAACATAGGAAGAACAGCAGGTTTGCTCGCTGTGAAAAGCCATCGCTCCCGATACCTGAATATTGGGAAGGCAGCAAAAGTTTGCTGAATAATTTGCACAGGAATTAACGTGACATTCCAATTTCGCCATAGCGCAACACCTCATTTAAATTGATGCTGCTAGTATTTGCTGGAATAAAGAGGTTATTCGCCACAGTAAAATAGAAAGCCATTTTGTATTATTAAGAAACCGAGTCTCTTCCTGTTAAAAATTGATTTTCAAGCACACTGAAAATGCCGGTGTCCGTCAGGCGAATCTCAGGTATCACACATAAGGATAAAAACGAAAGATTTTGAAATGGGTCAATATTCCCGGGAACGCCCATATTCCGGCAAAGCTGAACCATTTCTTCCTGCACCTGCGCCACATTTACTTCGGCCTGCTCCGTAAATAGACCTGCCACCGTAAGCGGCAGTGTTTGCAGCACGTTGCCGCCAGAGCAAACGGAATAACCACCTTGGCAATCACGAAGAGCGGCAATTGCGCAAAGAATATCTTCATCATTGTCGCCAATTACAATTAGATTATGTGAATCGTGAGCAATGGTGGATGCAATCGCCCCGTTTTTAAGGCCAAAGCCTTTTACAACTCCTAGTCCTAGCTGACCCGAGCCACTGTGGCGCTGAACCACTACTGCCTTAAGCAAATCCTCTTGCGGCTCAAATAATCCATTTTGGCCGGGTATATCAAGGTATTCAAGGCGCGTTAAAATCTCACCCGGTACGAGCGAAATCACCGGATAATGATTTTGAACCGGAATTGCAAGCTGTTCTTTTGCGATTACAGGAACATGCACACTGTGTGTAAGCTCCTGCTCTGCCATCGGCAGCGGGATTTCCGCAATCTTTTCAGCGGCGGGAACACCATCCTTATACACCTCAACAATTCGGAATTCCTCTAAATTGTCCAACACAATTAAATCTGCTCGGTATCCTGCACCAATTGCACCTATATCATGCAAGCCATAAAGGCGGGCAGGCTGTATGGTTGCGCAGCAGATTGCGGTAATAGAGTCGAGCCCCAGGCCGATTGACTTACGTATATTATTATCAATGTGTCCTTGTCGTTCCACATCATCTAAATGAAGGTCATCCGCGCAGAATAGAAAGCGGTCAAACGGAAGGCCATCCTTTAATGCGCCTCCCACAATTGCTTCTAGATTCCGCGCGGCGGAGCCTTCTCGTACCTGAACGAAAAAGCCTGCCTGCACCCGCTCCAATGCTTCTTCGTACGTTGCGCACTCATGGTCCGTTTGAACACCAGCCAACCGGTAAGCCTGAAGTCGTTTGCCGGAAACCAAAGGAGCATGTCCATCAATTACACCGTGCCGCATCAGCTTTATTTTCTCAAATAAGTCTTCTTTTCCATTTAGAACACCGGGGCAGTCCATGACTTCACCCAGCCCAAGCACACGAGGGTGACGGCTAAGGCGCTCCATTTGAGCGGCATCGTAAACAGCGCCGTTATGCTCTAGGCTGTTAATAGGAACGCAGGAGGGCAACATAAAGTAAATATTAATTGGTGCATTTTCACTGGCACGGAGCATATATTCCATGCCACGCTCACCCGCCACATTTACAATTTCGTGCGGGTCTGCAAAAACAGTGGTTGTGCCGTGCGGCAATACCTGCCGGGAGAACAACGCAGGAGAAGTCATGGAAGACTCGATATGTACATGTGAATCAATAAAACCTGGGCAAACATAGCGCCCTGTAAGATTTATTTCTCGCTTTCCTTGGTACTCCCCTACTCCTACAATGATACCATCCTGAATTGCAATATCGGCGGTTCGAATGCGCCTTGAAAACACATCCACCACATTTGCATTTTTGAGTACTAGCTCGGGCAATTCATCACCTAAAGCATAAAAAATCCACTCTTTCTTCCATTCCATACCAGCCTGCCTCCTCCATATACTCCTTGCTATGCCCGATTGGACTCTCGCATTTAAAATATTCCTTCCCCTGCATCAGCAAGGGAAGGAATTTATAATTTATAATAATATCACTTTTTAGATTATACTACCGCTTTAGCACATGATAGCATAGACAAACAGCTTTGACAAGCTGATTTTTCACACGAGGACTTTCCGTTATTCACTCATGAGCTCACAAATTTGGTTGGAGAACGCTACGGGGTCTTCTATGCCAATGCCTTCAATCAGCAATGCCTGTGTATACAGAAGCTGGGCATACTGGGTGAGCTTTTCTTGATTGCTGCGAAATAGCTTTTGCAACACAGTAAACACCGGGTGCGTTGCATTTAGTTCTAGCACACGCTGTGCCTGTACCTTTTCGGCATTTGGCATCGCGTTGAGAACCTTTTCCATTTCGAGTGAAATAGCGCCCTCGCTGGAGAGGCAAACCGGATGAGACTTCAGCCGCTGCGAAACAACAACCGACTTTACCTTGCCATCCAGTGCTTTTTGTAGAAATTCGAGCAAGTCTTTATATTCTTCTTTCTTTTGCTCGGCTTCCTTTTTTTCTTCTTCCGATTCAAGACCTAAATCATCAGAAGAAATATTTTTAAATTCATGGCCGTCATATCCATTTAAAATACGAAGCGCAAACTCATCCACTTGATCTGTCAAATACAGCATTTCAAGGCCTTTTTCACGCAGCAGTTCTGTTTGCGGGAGCTGTTCAATGCGAGCAACGCTTTCGCCACTGACGAAATAAATATCCTTTTGGTCTTCCTTCATCCGGCTAACATACTCTTTCAGCGTTACCAGCTTTTTCTCACTCGAGGAGTAGAAGAGTAATAAATCCTGCAATAGCTCTTTATGCTGACCATAATCGGAATAAACACCATACTTTAACTGCAAACCAAAGCTTGCGAAGAAAGCTTCATATTCCTCACGGCGATTATTAAGCATCAATTCCAGTTCAGATTTAATCTTCTTTTCAAGGCGAGACTCAATCAACTTAAGCTGGCGGTCATGCTGAAGCATTTCACGGGAAATGTTGAGTGATAAATCCTGTGAATCGACAAGGCCACGTACAAAACTGAAATAATCCGGCAGTAAGTCTGCGCACTTTTCCATAATCATAACGCCATTGGAATACAATTGAAGACCCTTTTCAAACTCTTTGGTGTAGTAATCGTAAGGAGCCTTGGCGGGAATATATAAAAGCGCATTGTACGTTGCGCTTCCCTCTGCGCTGGTGTGAATAATGTGAAGCGGAGCTTCATAATCGAAGAACTTATCACGGTAAAACTGCTCATATTCTTCTTTGGTAATCTCATTTTTATTCTTACGCCAAAGAGGAACCATGCTATTTAATGTTTCGTCCTCAAGGTAGGTCTCCGTCTCGTTTTCAGAGCCTTCCTTTGGGCGGTGCTTTTCAACTTGCATGTGAATGGGGTAGCGAATATAATCGGAGTATTTTTTTACAATAGCACGAATGCGGTACTGCTCCAAATACTCGTCAAAGCTTTCTTCCTCAGAAGATGGCTTTATATTTAAAACTATTTTCGTGCCATGCTCTTCTTTATCGCAAGGCTCTACGGTGTAACCCTCTACGCCCTTCGACTGCCAGCGCCAAGCCTCTTCACTGCCATAGGCACGGCTGTATACGGTTACGCAGTCACTTACCATAAACGCAGAATAAAAGCCCACACCGAACTGGCCAATAATCTCTACGTCATCCTTTTGCTCCATTGTTTGCTTAAAGTTAAGAGAGCCGCTTTTCGCAATGACGCCCAGGTTATTTTCCAGCTCTTCCTTTGTCATACCGCAGCCATTATCCTCAATGGTAAGGGTACGCGCAGCCTTATCTGGCGTAATCCGAATGCTAAAATCATCCCTGTTAAGCCCTGTATCACCATCCTGCAAAGTTCTGTAATACAGCTTGTCCATTGCATCACTGGAGTTTGACAAAAGCTCACGCAAAAAGATTTCGTGGTGGGTATAAATGGAATGAATCATCAATTCCAGCAATCGTTTCGATTCTGCTTTAAATTGCTTCATATCGATTATCCTTTCGTACGAAAATAAGTATTGTAAACTGAGTGAACACAATAACGGAAAGTCAGTTATTCCCCTCAAGAAAAGGGAAATAACTGCTATCATTCTGTTCATTCAATTAAATTAGCACTCTAACACTTAAAGTGCTAAAAATATAGTAATACATATTCCATTAAAATGCAAGTATAAAATACAAATTTTACTTATCTCGAATAGGCGGCAAATCGTTATGGTCTACGGTGATAATCGCCTCACACTGCGGTTCCTGCGAATTGATTTTTTCTGATAAAAATACTTTTAGCTTTTCATCACTCCATGAAAAACGGTAAGGCACAACAATGTCGAAAATCACGCGAGATTCCTCGGGCTTCCACACCGCTTGAAAATCGTGCATGGTTATTTCGTCTGAAATAGTTCTTAGCGTCTCTTCCACATATATTTTCAATCGGTTTGCTCTCTCATCTCCTGTTACTACGGGGTCAAGGTGTATTACTAAGTGAATATTGCCGTCGGTAAGAAAGTCACGTTCAATTTTATCAATAATCTCATGGCTTTCCACAATATTGTGCTCTGCATCCATTTCACAATGAACCGAGGCAAAGCAGCGATCCGGCCCGTAGTTATGAATGTTCAAATCGTGCAGGCCAATGATACCCGGGTAAGCTAAAATTCTGTGGTAAAATTCCTCCACCATCTCTTTACTGGGCGCAAGACCTAGAAGAGGATTCGCGGTTTCCATCACCAAGCGGAACCCGGCGATTAAAATAAACACCGCAACACCAAGACCCAGCCAGCCATCCAGCTGCCATCCAGTATAGTAAGCAATAAATAAGCCAATTAAAACCGCACTGGTAGAAAGCGCATCGTTTCGGCTGTCTTGCGAGCTTGCAAGCAATGCAGTGGACTCTATGGTTGCACTGATTTTACGGTAAAACAGGCATTGCCACAGCTTTAGCAGTACGGATGCAATCAACGCAATGAGCATTGCCACGCCAAATTCGGTAGGCTGCGGGTCTATAATCTTCCCAATTGACGTTTGTGCAAGCTGGAAGCCAACCATAACGACCAAAAAAGAAACAACCATACCCGCTATATATTCAATTCTGGCATGGCCATAGGGATGCTCTGCATCCGCCGGTTTGGCAGAAAGGTGAAACCCGAACAGTGTTACCAGTGAAGAAGCTGAATCCGATAAGTTATTAAATGCATCTGCCATGATGGCGATGCTGTGAAAAAACAATCCTGTAAAAAGCTTAATCAAAAACAGAATCAAATTGGTTGCCACACCAACCCAACCGGCCAGCTTGCCATATCGTTCCCGATCATGGGGGTGATTCTCATTTTCTGATGGACGAACAAACAAACGGATTAGCAATTGTGTCATCCAAATGCTCCTTTCCGATTCCCTTATTCCGAAAATAAGCTATTCCCTTGGGAATCAATCGCTACAACGAGCGGCAAATCACAAAGCTCAAGCCGCTTAACCGATTCACAGCCTAAGTCTTCAAATGCAATTACCTCCAATGAGCGAACACATTGTGCGGCAAGTGCCCCGGCTCCGCCTATCGCACACAAATACACTGCCCCATTACGGCGAATTGCATTCACAACCTCTTGCGAGCGGTTGCCTTTACCAACCATTGCGGCGAGGCCGTTGTCGAGCAGGCGTGGTGCAAAGGGATCCATTCTTCCCGAGGTAGTAGGCCCACACGATCCAATCGCCATCCCTTCTGGTGTCGGTGTGGGGCCAGCATAATAAATAACTGCACCCTCTAACTCAAAAGGCAATGCTTTTCCCTCATCCATCAGTGCGAAAATGCGCTTGTGAGCAGCGTCCCTAGCGGTATAAACCGTGCCGGAAAGCAGAACTTGGTCACCTGCATGTAATGTTTTTGCTTGCTCTTTTAGTTTACTTGTAGTAAGCTTTCTCTTCTCCAAAACAACTCTCTCCTTTGATTTACCTATAAGCTTTATGATACAAAAAGACTGTCTGTATCTGATTTGGCAGCTTCGTTTTTCAGCAACTTTGTTGATTTTGGTGGTTTGCTTCTAAATATGAAATACGTTATAATAATTCCAGTACGGTTCAAAGATGCACTTTTTAAAATTATAGCAATTGAGCCGTCATGCAATTAAGCCTGTGTATATGACATGTGCAACCGGGCTCTCTATTGCGGATTAATTTCCCGTGTGGCACGGGTAAACAGAAAGGACTGCAAGCATGGCAACACCAGAAAAGCTGATTGTTTTTGATTTAGATGGCACTCTGCATCGTACCGAAGTTTTTGCCGTAAAGATTCACCAATTGGTACAGGAAGAATTCGGATACCCCGTACAATCGTCAGAATTTATTCAGAGCACATTTGGAATGCCCTCCCAAGAATACCTGCCAGCCCTTTTGCCCGGCTCAAATGAAGAAATTCAAAGAAACTACGTGCAAAGAGTTGTTGAGCTGGAAAACGACTACTTATATTTGGCAGAGGCGTATTCCGGCAGTGCAGAAATGCTTGAGCGGCTTCGTGCAGATGGTTGGGTTACGGCAGTATGCTCCAATTCTTCCACAAGATATATCAGTTCTGTACTCAAAGCCATAGGGCTAGATGAGCTCATTGATGAAATACAGCCTTTGGAGGCCGATTTGCATTCCAAAGACGAAAGCCTTGCCCGCCTACTTGCCAGATTGCAGCCGAAGAAGGCACTGATGGTTGGCGATACAATTTTCGATTTGGATGCTGCTCGCAAAAACAACCTACCATTCATTGGCTGCCTGTATGGCTTTCGCCCAGCAGAAATGGCAACAGCAGACCGTAAAGTTGAAAACGCAGGCGAAATTTTCGCCGCAGCGCAGGAGCTTTTATTCTCTTAACTCACCACAAAACACAACATACGTCCTATATCAGACTATGCAAATGGGAGCCGTTTCCGGCTCCCTTGTTTTTTGCTTGTGCGGCAACTAAAGCATATTCTTTTTCCGCAGAAAATATGCTGCGGCTAGCATGCATACAGTTGCCATTCCAACCGGAAACCAGAACTCTGGTATCGGCAAACCGCTTACGTTCATACCGTACATACTGGAGATAACGGTAGGGATGGAAATAATCAGCGTAATAGAAGCCAGCACCTTCATCACAATGTTCAAATTATTTGAGATAATCGACGCAAACGCATCCATTGTGCCAGACAAAATATTCAGGTGAATGTTCGACATTTCAATCGCCTGCTTGACCTCGATGAGAACATCTTCCAACAAATCTTGGTCTTCCTCATATAAACGCACGGCACGACCACGCATAATTTTTTCAATAGTAATCTCATTGGCCTTTAACGAAGAGGAAAAGTAAACCAACGATTTTTGAATGCTCAGTAAATGAAACAGCTCTGAATTCTTCATCGATTTACGAAGCTCCGCTTCCACCTGCATGCTGATTTTATCAATTTGCTTTAGGTACTGCAAATATCGCGTCGCAACCCGCAGCATAATGTTCAAAATAAAGCGGGTTTTCAGATTTGTTTGTACTCCCTTAACGACACCTTCGGTAAATTCATTGAGAAGAGGGTTCTCTCGTGTCATCACAGTAATCACAGTTTTCTCTGTAAGGATAATACCAAGTGGCATCGTGGTGTACACTAGGCCATCTTCGTTTTTCTCCACACACGGAATATCGATGATAATTAAGGTGTTGCCATCCTCAGAATCAATATGAGAAGATTCCTCTTCATCCGTTGCAGCACGAAAGAAATCTGGCTCAATTGAAAAATCCTGAATCAACCCGTTAATCTCTTCCTCTTTTGGGGCTATACAATGAATCCAACAACCCGGCTCGTACTCCGGAATCAGCTGAATTTTGCCATCAATGGTTTTATAATAGGTTAGCATTAGCACTCAACTCCTTACTGCGCGCAAATGCTCCCCTGCATAAAAAAGCAAAGGCCGCACCGCACACCATTTTTTCGTATGGGATAATCGCCCAAAGGGTCCGCTTTCACGATGCCGCCTCCTTATAATTGAAATTTTAATTTGACCCACAAGTAATTATAGCACAAAAAACCGAGATTGCAAGAGAAATCGGGGCTTTTCGGAGCGTCTTGCTTCAAATTCCGTCTATTCGGCGTTTTTAGAGCTTTTTTGCCCGAATTTGATTAAATTTAAGTAAATTGCACCGAATTATAAATTGGTAGTAAAACTATACCCATGTCGTTCAAAATTTAGGGATTCATAAAAATGGTGTGCCCGTTCGCGCTTAACATTGCTGGAAAGAGCTACTTTATAGCACCCTGCTTTTTTGCCCTCCTCTAGTGCAAAACGAATCATTTGCTCACCTACACCTTGCCCGCGGCACTCCTCTAATACAACTACATCTTCAATTACACCAGCAAAATCCCCGCACAGCCCTTTTAAGATTGCCAACGAGAAAGTTCCTACAACGCGTTCATCATCCAAGGCTATAAAAACCTTGTAATAGGGGTAACGAGCCATCTCCTCCAGAATGCGTTCCGATTCCTCCAGAGAAACAGATTCTTCGGTATGAAAATCCGGCTGATGATATAGTTCCCGGATAACGGGCAAATCTTCATGATTTGCCTGCCGTACCACAACTTTTATCATAATTTTTCTCCTAAAATAATGTTAATAAGAGTTTTAATATAATTAACTTGATAAAAACAGGACAGAGAAGCACCCTGTCCTGTCCATTTTTCGTGATATTATTGTTAGACGAATGGTTATACACTCGAATAAACGATATGTAAACCCAAAGCTATACTATGTCAATTAGCGATTAAAAATTGACATAATGTCGGTAAAGGTATCGTCTTCATCGAGTCCGGTCGCTTTGTCTCCCTGACCCTGCTGTGGTTTTACCACACTGCCGGAAGAAGAAACCGGAGTGCTGTTATTTCGAACCGACGGGTTTACCTGCTGAGGGGAACCGTCATGCGTTGCAAAGCCGGTTGCGATTACTGTAACGCTCATTTCATCCTCCATGGATTCATCGAATGCAGTACCCCATATGATATTGGCTTCTTCATGAGCCTGCTCCTGAATCATGCTGGCAGCTGTTTCAATTTCGTCCAGCCCAATGTCAGGGGAAGATGTAATGTTGATGATAACACCCTTAGCGCCGCTGATGGAAGTTTCCAGAAGCGGGCTAGAAATAGCCATGCTGGCCGCAAGCTGTGCTTTCTCTTTGCCAGAAGCACGCCCAACGCCCATATGCGCATAACCTGCGTCCTTCATAACCGCACAGATGTCGGCAAAATCCAGATTAACAAGGCCGGGTAATTTAATCAAATCTGAAATACTCTGCACACCCTGGCGCAGAACATCATCCGCAATGGTAAACGCATTCAGTAAGGTGATACGCTGCTCGCTAACAAGCTTTAAGCGCTCATTGGGAATCACAACAAGAGAATCTACATGCTCGCGCAACGCAGATATACCGCTTTCTGCTTGCTCCATGCGGCGCCTTCCTTCAAAAGTAAAGGGTTTTGTAACAATACCAATTGTGAGAATACCCATATCGCGTGCAATTTCTGCAACAATAGGAGCTGCTCCCGTACCGGTTCCACCACCCATACCGGCGGTTATAAATACCATATCGCTTCCGCGCAGAACGGCAGCAATTGCCTCGCGGCTTTCTTCTCCGGCCTTCTGCCCTATTTCAGGCTTGGAGCCGGCGCCTTTTCCGTGGGTGATTTTATCGCCGATCTGAATCTTCTGCATCGCTTTCGAACGGAACAGCGCCTGCTTGTCCGTATTGACCGTGATAAATTCAACCCCCTGAACTCCCGAGACCACCATGCGATCTACTGCGTTGTTTCCACCGCCGCCAACACCAATTACTTTTATCTGCACGATGTTGTCTTCATTATCGATTTCAAAAGGCATCTGCTGCATCCTCCTGTCGTTTTATATAAAAAAAATTGTAATCATTTGAAAAGCAAAAAGCTAAATGAGATAAAGTGATAATCGCTTTCACATTTCTGTTCGTTTCTCCATTTGCTATCTTATTTAATTTAACACTTTTCTGGCAAAAATTCAATAACTTGTCCATGTATTCACAGAAAATTAAGGGGTTTTTCCCTTAAATGGGATATATTACTAAAAACTAAGCGGTAGATGACATAACAGTGGACGAGGATGAAGTGGCCGGTGCAGATTTTGCGGGAGAACTAGGCACTACACCGTTGGGGTCAAAATAAGCGCGGTCATCCTCTTTTGCACTGCTCAGGTTTAGAACCCCCTTTTCCTCTTTCCTTATATTATCCTCTCCCTGAGCATTTTTGCCGTCTAGAATTGTTTTTCCAAATCGAATTTTATAATCCAAATCTGCAGAAGAACCAAGGTTCATTGTAATTCGCCCATCGTACACCATGAGAATTCGGTAAGGGTCACTAATATCTATCTTAGTAACAGAGGTAAATGCATTGTTTTTAATCGATTGAGTAAGCTGCTCATACAATACTCTTGAGCTAGCATCTTTATAAACTGCAAGCTTACCCGGTACGGAGGAGGAAAGAGCTAGTCCCACAATTAAGGTGCATTTTTCTGGCAGCTTTTTTGTTTGCTCCAGCACCTTGCCGGAGGACGTAAGAAGTGTGTAGCTTCCACCGGCTTCTACTGCTCCTGCCACTTGAGCCGACTCCACCTGAATGGATATTTCAGCCGGAAGCTTACGAGAAACCTTTACGGTTCCTATGTAAGGCAGCTTTTGCTCTATTTGTTCCTGCGCATGCTTTGTTTTAGCTAAAAAAAGGTTTTCTCCCTTTTGAATTCCACATGCAGCAATAATTTGTTCCTGTGAGTAGCGGGAGGTTCCCGTAACCTGTATGGAATGAATCTGAAACAGCACGGTAAGCGAAAGAGTGACAGCCGCCCCCAGTACAACTAGGAACATAAGGGCATAAAATATCCGCAATCGTCTCTTTCTCTTTTTATGCCGTACCCGTGGGGCGCGACTGCTCTCTGCATGGCGCGCCCGTTCCGTTTCGGGCCGGGTACCCGGTTTTGTACGTCTATTTTGATCCATTGTTTTAAAACCTCCGGAAACCGGGGATTTTAGTTACCCCGCTTTATTCAATCCTTTGAATGGAGGCGCCTACCGCGGCAAGGCTTAGCTCCATTTGTTCGTAGCCTCTATCAATGTGGCGAAGACCTTCCACCTGCGTAATACCTTCTGCCGCGAGGCCTGCAATCACAAGCGCGGCACCACCCCGTAAATCCGGAGACTCAACAGAGGCACCCGAAAGCCTTGGAACACCTTGCACTACAGCCACACGACCCTCCACCTTTATGTTGGCACCCAAACGCAGTAATTCGCCAACATGCTTAAAACGACTTTCAAATATGTTTTCAACAAACACACTTGTTCCGTTTGCCAGTGCTGTCATTGCCATAACGGGCGCCTGCGCATCGGTTGGAAAACCCGGGTAAGGCATGGTACGAACACTTTTTACAGGTAAGAGCCGCTGAGGAGCCGTTATTTTGAGCTCATCGTCACAGAACATGAGGTTACAGCCACTTTCTTCAAACACCGGTATCATCGGCTCTAAGTGCCGAGAATCAATCCTGCGTATTAAAAGTGAGCTTCCCGTAGCAGCTGCCGCTGCCATATAAGTTGCTGCCGCAATACGGTCTGGAATTACACTGTGCTCACAGCCGTAAAGCTTTGGTACACCCTCAATTACAATCGTGCTTTCTCCTGCACCGCGTATTTTACCCCCGCAGGCATTGAGAAAATTGGCCAAATCACAAATCTCTGGTTCACGTGCTGCATTCGTGATTACGGTAGTACCTTTGGCGCATACGGCTGCAATCATTACGTTTTCCGTAGCACCTACACTGGGGAAGGAGAAACCAATTTTCGCTCCTTTTAACCCATCAGGAGCACTGCAATCCAGGCACCCATGGTCTTCCTCAATTTCCACTCCCATACGGCGAAGCGCAGCTAAATGCAAATCGATTGGTCGTGGCCCCAGCTCACAGCCGCCGGGGAAAGAAAGCTTGGCGCGCCCGGTTCGAGCTACAATAGCCCCTAAAAATACGATGGAGGACCGCATCTCTCTCATCAGATAATCTGGAATATCGCTGTGGCTGATTCCCGAAGAATCAATAGTTACGTCACCGCCGCTGCGGTTGACCCGGCAGCCTAAATACCGGAGAATCTTCGCACAGGTTTCCACATCTGACAAAACAGGGCAGTTATGTAACACTGTCTCTGTGTTACAGAGCATAGACGCCGCCAATATGGGCAGAGTGCTGTTTTTTGCTCCATGGACAAGGATTTCCCCCTGTAACGTTTTGTGTCCTTCTATCAAAAATTTTGCCACTTCAAACACCCTTTCTTGCCTATTGTGCTTTGCTATATTATGCAAAAGCAAGTCGGGTGTGTGACTGTGAACTATTCTGTCGTATGCAGCGTTTCGAGCATAATTTTATAAATTCTTTCGCTAGCGTCTAAAAAGGCCATTTTTTTTGCATTCTTACCTAATTCTGTTACACCGCCAGCGGATGAAAAAGCCGTTTCAACCTTACTGAGAAGTGCTTCGCCAGATAAGTCTTTTTCTTCTAAAAGCATAGCGGCCTTGCGGCGAACCAAAGCCATTGCATTGTGGTACTGGTGATTTTCTGCAACGTTTGGCGAGGGTATTAAAATGGACGCTTTCCCCTGTGCCTGCAGCTCACTGAGTGTGATGGCTCCTGCACGGCATATGACAAGATCTGCAGCTGCCATACAATCCGGCATATTGCGTATGTACTCTTTGAGCTGTATATTTTTTGCTTTCTTTTCATCCAAACCTTTTTCCCGCAATAGTGTAGGCAGCCAGCCGCCATTTTGACCATAGCCATGAATATGCTGGTATTTTTGAGTTTTGGAGCTTGAGAGCAAAGGCTCTACCATTGCTTCATTAATGCTTCTAGCTCCCAGACTGCCGCCAAAGGATAAAATAACCGGACGTTCGTCCAGCCCAAGAGCGCGGCGAGCACGTTCACGGTCAGCCCGCAAAATCTCTTGCCGTACCGGGTTACCGGTTACCGTACACCTTGCGCCGGAGGCCATATATTTTTTTGCATCCTCCACCGCAAGCATTACGTGGTTTACTTTACCGGAAAGCACCTTATTTGTTACACCTGGATAAGCATTTTGCTCATGGATTAAAGTGGGAATCCCCATTTTAACCGCCTCACGAATGACCGGGCCGCTTACATAGCCTCCCGTACCAATGCAAAGGTCTGGAGCAAACTCTCGTAATATTCGTTTCGATTCCACACTGGAGGTAACAATGCGCACCAGTGTTTTAACGTTTCTTGCCATAGCTTTTAGTGTTAACCTGCGCTGAAAGCCTGAGATGGTGATACTTTGGAACGAAAAGCCCGCTTCCGGTACCAAGCGTTCCTCCATCCCGCCTTTGGCACCCACATATAAAATCTGGGCGTCGAGCTGCTGCTCCCGCAGATACCCCGCAATTGCGAGAGCGGGATTAATATGCCCGGCGGTGCCACCGCCGGCAAATAAAACCTTCATTTTGGAAAAGCCCCCTACGTTTTTTCAATCGCGGATGTTCGTGAAATGGAAAGAACCACGCCCATCTGCGCCAAAAGCAGCACCAGCGACGTACCCCCATAACTAAAGAACGGCAAGCTAATGCCGGTATTGGGAATCGTGTTGGTGATAACCGCAATATTTAAGACCACCTGTAAACCAACCTGCAAGGTAAGCCCAATGCCGAGCAACATGCCGAATTTATCCTTTGCTTTGAGCGATATGGTGACTCCCCGCCAAACCAGAAGCGCAAAGAGAATCACAATAATCAACGCACCAATAAACCCCAGCTCCTCACAAACGATTGCAAAGATGAAATCGTTCTGCGGCTCAGGCAAATACAGGTATTTTTGACGTGACTGACCAAGACCAAGGCCTAAAAGCCCGCCAGAACCAATCGCATACAGAGACTGGCGTGTTTGCCATGTATCTGCAAGCAGGTTTTTCTCTGTGGTAAAGGGATCCAGCCACGCAACAACACGATCGTTCGCATAGCTGAACTCCGATGTAAACAAAACCAAATAGGCAAGACCTGCTAAAGCCATGCCGAAGGCAGCACCAAACCAGCGCAGCGGCACGCCTCCAATAAAGAGCATCATGCCCGCCAACGCAATGATAATAACCGCAGCGGAAACGTGAGGTTCACGAATCAGCAGTATGACCGTGATAGCCAATAAAATGACATATGGAAGAACACCGTAGCGAGCGGTATCCATACGCTTAAAATTGATCGAAATAAGATGCGCAAAGCACAAAGTCATCGCGAACTTTGCAATTTCAGACGGCTGAAAACCAAATAAGCCGAGGTTAATCCAGCGATGAACGCCTTTAACCGCTGGCAAAAACAGCACAATTACCAGCAGCGCATAGCTTACCAGAAGCAACGGCAGCGCGAACCGGTGTAGATGATGATAGTCAAAATAAGAAATGAACAGCATTAATATGATTCCCAGTACAGCGAACGATACCTGGCGAACAATGAAGTAATAGCTGTTCCCATAATTATAATACGCATAGGCATAGCTGGCAGAAAACAACATGACAAGGCCAATTACCACCAGCACCATAACCAAAAATAGAAATGGCATATCAAGACCCGAGCGCACGGAAAACACCCGGAACTTCTTTTTCACCCGTTTTGTTAAGGGCATCGTTCTTGTTGCCGCAGCCTGTTTCGGCTCCGATGAGTTCCGTTCCGCTATTGGCTTTCTCGCTCCGCGTGTCTGCGGCGGAATCGGCTTTCTTTTGCTTTCACCGGACATCGACACCCCTCCTTTTACACGAAATATATCTTAACACATTCTAACGCCGCAATCTGTCAAAGCTTGCCGACTCCGTGGTGCGGCAAGCACAGCGCTTATAAACCTTTTATAATACTGAACAATGCCAAGGCACCACCGGCAAGGGTCACCAGTGAAAACACCAGGCAGATTTTAATCTCACTCCAACCGCACATTTCAAAATGATGGTGAATCGGGCTCATTTTAAATAAGCGTTTTCCGTGGGTTGCTTTGAAATAGCTCACTTGCAGAACCACAGACAACATTTCACATAGATAAACAATGCCAATGGGAAGCAAAAGAATGGGTAGGTTCATCCCAAAAGCAAGTGCGCATACCATACCACCCAGAAATAGTGAACCGGTGTCCCCCATAAAAACCTTTGCGGGATTAAAGTTCCAAATTAGAAAGCCTAGGCAGGCACCTGCGAGTGCACCTGCAACAATTCCAATTCCGTTCATTGCCAGCACACCAGAGATTACTAGAAAAGACAGTGCGGCAAAAAAGGTAACTGACCCATTTAGGCCGTCAATTCCATCTGTAAAATTAACAGCATTTACTACACCCACAATAATAATCATTGCTAATACCCAGTACAGCATACCAAAGTTAACGCTGCCCACAAAAGGAATTAACGTTGAGGAGCCCATTCCAGAAAGATACAAGGTTGCAAGGTAGGCACCTGCCGCCAAGAACTGCAACACCAGCTTTTGGCGAGCGGTAAGGCCAAGGTTACGCTTCTTAACTACCTTAATATAATCGTCAAAAAAACCAATTGCTCCAAATGCCAAAGCCATGCCAAGGCCGCCAAAGATACGTGTTCTCATATTTAAGGGTTCTAATAGTGTATTACCAGAAGCACTGCCAAAGTAATAGACGGGAATAAAAATCACGATAGATGCTGTAATCCCCAAAATAAACATGATTCCTCCCATTGTGGGAGTACCTTGCTTTTTCTTATGCCATTTAGGGCCGTCTTCCAAAATCGTTTGCCCAAAATGCACCTTGCGTAAAAATGGAATTAACCATTTACCTGATATTCCGGTAATAAGAAATGCAGTAACTGCAGCTGCTCCTATTTCAAACCCTGTCATTTGCTGTTCCACCTTTTATGTTCTGTTATTTTCTCCTGTACTTCAGCCAAAATTCCGGCTTAAACGCGGAATTTCATTGAGCGCATCCGTAACCCGTGCAAACGGAATACCACAACGGGTTGCAGCGAGCGCCGCCACCAAAGCCGGGCGAATTTCCTGCTCCTCTGCCATTGCAACACGGCCTACAATTCCTCCGCACTCCAACTCAAACACAACCCCATAGCTATTGGGGCGTATATTGCGGGCAAAAACGTCTGCTTCCGGTCTATGCACGGAATAGCTCACCCGCTGCGCGCCTGGAAGAACCGGGAGAGCCGTTTCATATTCTACCGCGTGGTAGCGGAAAGGGCAAGAGATACTTTGCGAGAATATTTCTGAACTTTCCAGTAATGTATAGTCTAATCCTTCTAACCGAACCGGCGTGCTGTCTGGGGAAACCAGCAGGAAATCGGTTGCAGGCATTTGTGATAGATCGCAAGTTACCCGGTGACCGCTGCTCTCCAGTAAATAGTATAGTAGCCTTGCCGCTTCAGGATTTTCAATTGCCAATAGCTTTACTTGGGGCTTGGTTTGCTCCGAATACCACGGTTTCATATTCCATCCTCCGTAAAGTTCTGTGGTTTTATACACAGAAGCTTTCTAAAAGCGATTGTTTTCTCAACCCCGCCCTGTGACGGGGTTGAGAAAAGCGTTTGTTCCAACACATTATTGCACTTGGTCAAACTCAATAAAACCAACATTTACAACTGTACCGGGAGACACCTTTGTACCCGCAGTGATGCTCTGCGAATGTGACTGTGCCTTACCGCCGGTTAACGCTGCGCCAGACACCGTAATATTAATGCCTGCCTCTGCCGCCGCACTATTTGCCTGCGATAAGCTAAGGCCTACCAAATTAGGAACAGTAACCTGGCGGTTGCCGCTGTCTGCATCGGTCATCAGCACTACCGTACCATTTTGCGGTACGCTCTTACCGGGCTCCGGAATTTGTTTTACAACCGTATCGCCGTTTCCATACACCTTTTGCTTTAGGCTTACTTTTTGAATTGCAGCTTTTGCAACATCCAGCTTCTTACCTGTTACGTCCGGTGTGGCTACATCCAGTTTTTCCATTTCGGCATCCGTATATTTCCGTTCAACTCCCAAATACGGTAAAATTTCTTCCATCATCTTTGCAAACACCGGACCTGCGACCGCACCACCGTAGTAGCTGTCTCCCTGCGGTTCGTCAAAGAATACAAGCAAGGCAATCTGTGGGTCATCTGCGGGTGCAAAGCCGCAATAAGAGGCAATGTACTCCATCTTTTTCTTACCACCGGCAATATACTCTGCCACTTTTTCAGAGGTACCAGTTTTACCTGCCACGCGATAGCCGGGGATATAACCGTTCTTTGCGGTACCTGTAGTCGCATTCATCTGTAAAATCTTGCTCATTCGGCGCGAAACATCTTCTGAAATTACCTGACGTTTTACCTTTGCGTCAACAGACTGTACAATATTGCCGTCACTGTCAAGCACCTGGCTCACCACATGAGGCTGAACTAAATTGCCGCCGTTTGCCACTGCTGCGGCTGCGGTTATCATTTGAATGGGAGTAATACTAAAATTCTGGCCAAAAGACTCGGTTGCCAGCTCTACGGGGTTTAGCTGGCTGGCAGTATAATAAAGGCTCCCCGCTTCGCCGGGCAGGTCAACACCTGTTTTTTCGGTGAGACCAAAGGCGGCAAAGTATTTAAAGAAGCGTTCTGCACCCAGCATCTCACCTACTCGGATGAACACCGGGTTACAGGAGTTCATAAGTCCCTGCACAAAGGTTTCGCCGCCGTGTCCGCCGTGCTTCCAGCATCGAATCGTCGTGCCAGATACAACTGCAGCACCATTGCAGGAGAACTGTGTGTTTTCATTAACCACACCCTCCTCCATTCCCATGGAGCCGGTGACCATCTTAAATACAGAACCAGGGTAGTATGTATCACTAACTGCTTTGTTTCTCCACTGCGCCTGCTGGGCAACCATTTTAGCCTGTGATTTCGCTTGCTTAATTTTTTTGCCTTCTTCCGTGTTACTATCACCATCCGGCATATTTGCAACACGAGCTGCTTCAGTGGGGTCTGATATAATCAGGGGGAAGTTCGGGTCAAAATCTCCCTTTACTGCAAGGCCAAGAATCGCACCGGTCTTTACATCCATAGCAACGGCGGTTGCGCGGTTCTTCACCTTGTTGTTTACTACGCCTTCTTCCAAATACTTCTCCAGAAAATGCTGCACAATTTCATCAATGGTAAGCACCATGCTGTAACCATCCTGGGCTTCCACCTTTTGTTCATATTGGAAGGGCATATCGGTTCCAATTGCATTTTTGGCTGTAACAAGTCGCCCGGCGGTGCCGGTAAGCTGCTTGTCATAGTACGCTTCCAAACCGGAAAGGCCTTGGTTATCGGTTCCTGTAAACCCTAATATAGAAGCGGCAAAGCTGCCAAAGGGATAATAGCGTTTATAATCTTCAATTAAACGTATGCCGTTGCCAATCTTTTTTTCTTCTTTAAATTTTAAGATTTGGTCTTTTACTTCGGTATCTACCTTACGTTTCAGTACATCATAATAGCTTTTTTTCTTGGCGTGCTCCATTACTTCATTTTTATCCATCCCAAGAATACTGGACAAGCCCGTGGCGATATTCTCGCGCTGTTCATCGGTTGTAAGGTAGGCAGGCTCGAGCACCACCGTCCACACGGTTGCACTCTGTGCAAGCGGACGCATATTGCGGTCGTATATTGTTCCACGCATTGCTGGAATCGTTGTATCTTTCATTTGCTGCTCGACGGCGCGCTCCTGAAGACTTTGCCCCTCCACAATTTGCAGCTTAATTAAACTGAAAATGATGGCTCCAAACCCGATCACCATAAATACAGCCAACAGAAAGAGTGTTCTGCGCCACATTCTTATGGTTGTTCCTTTTGCCATAACACAATCCCCCGCACTTTCCGGCATACATGCTTTTGTATAATGAGTATTCAACTTCCAGCTCTTAATTGACTGGTATCGGTCAAAAACTTCATTATTCGAAGTTCTGGATTTATCTACGAAATTGGTAAAACATTGTTACAAAAACGAGAGTTAAGATTATCTCTCAACTCTCGGCTATCCATTCCCGGCTCACACAGCTCCGGTATTCATACTTATTTGTAAGCCGCCATAATTATGACAGCAGGTTTTGAAGCGAATTCCATGCGGAGGTCCACCAGTTACCTGCCGCATTGGGGTCAAGAACATGCCCTTTGTCGCCGGGAGATAATTTAATGCACTCTACTTGATTATATGTAATCTTACGCATGCCCAGTTGATCCTTTGCGTACACCTCGGCGGCCTGGAGGGTCATGCGGGAATCAGATTTCACTTTCAGCTGTGTATGTACGCTTTTTTGCTCATCCATTCTTTTGGTGGCAACATTTATCTGCTCAGTAAGCTCAGTAAGCTGAACCTGACCATACACCAAAGTACCCAGAATAGAAACCATAATAGCCATAAAAAAGAAGGTAGCGACCAGTCTGAATGATTTTCGCTTAGGGCGTCGATTTTCCTCTAACTGCCTGGAAGGCAGCTCAATGACATTACTCGGCTTTCTAGGAAGCTCTTTTTGCTGGGGCTCAAACAGAGAAAAATCGTATGCCGTATTTTGCTTGCTCATTGACTGGTGACACTCCTTCCTAATGTTCGTACTCTAAATTACAGCTTTGTGCAGACTCTCAACCGCGAGCTGCGACTGCGTGGATTTTCAACTAGTTCTTCTTCAGAAGGCGAAAGCCCTCTTTTATAAAGAAGCTCTGCCTGCGGGGTTTTTCCGCACACGCATACCGGGAAATCCGGCGGGCAAACACACCCTTGGCACCACTGCGCCATTCTTTTTTTCACAATGCGGTCTTCTAATGAATGAAAGGTGATTATCGCGAGACGCCCACCTGTATTTAATAATGAAAAAGCAGCGTTAAGCCCTTCAGAAAGACGGTCAAGCTCACCGTTCACTTGAATTCGAAGCGCCTGAAAGGTTTTGCGTGCCGGGTGCCCCGGTTCTCTGCGCACTGCCGCTGGAACAGACTGCCGAACAACCTCAGCTAGCTGTAAAGTGGTGGTAATGGGGCTTTCTAATCTGGCTGCAACTATCCCCTTGGCAATACGAACGGCGCTTTTCTCTTCACCGTATTGGCTTAGTATTCTGGCAAGCTCTTGCCAAGTAAGCGTATTTACAAGGTCTGCCGCGCTTGTCCCCTTTTGGCTCATGCGCATATCAAGAGGTGCATCCTGATGATACGAAAAACCGCGTTCTGCTGTGTCTAACTGGTGGGAGGAAACGCCAATATCCATCAATATACCGTCTACCCCATGAAAGCCACATTCCTCCGCAAGGGTTGCCATTTGAGAAAAGTTCCCCTGACGAACCAGCACATTGGGGAAATTCCCCAATCTTTTTTTTACCGCCTGAATCGCATCCGGGTCTTGGTCAATTGCCAAAAGGGTTCCCTCTGAGCCAAGGCGCTTAGCAATTGCCTCAGAGTGGCCACCGCCGCCTGCGGTTCCATCAATATAAATTCCATTCGGCTTTATATTTAAAGATTCAATTGTTTCTTGAAACAATACCGGTACATGCTCAAAGCTCACAGTCATTCACCCCGCTCTATAACGAAAATTAGATACCCGCTCACCAGCGAGAATTCCAATGGTTCATCCTCAAGCGGCGGTCATTCTCCCGCTTCGAGTTCTAAGGCCATTTTGCTTAAAAATCCTATTACAGCTCCAGAAGATCCATCGCTTCTGCAATGCTGTCTTCCGTTAGGCCAGAGTTAAACTCTGCCCAGCGTGCTGCATCCCAGATTTCAGCCCTGCTAGAAGCACCAATTACTGCTACATCTTTTTGAATTTGTGCGTAATCCCGTAGCTGCTGTGGAATTAATACACGACCCTGCTTGTCCGGCTCAACCTCAGCCGCACCGGAAAAGAAAAAGCGTTGAAGGCCTCTGGCTTTCGAGATTGGCATTTGCCGAATTTTCTCCTGCAAACGCTCCCACTCAATTCCAGAAAGCACAAAAAGGCACCCATCTAAGCCTTTTGTGATGTAAAACCGCTCACCCAAATCTTCGCGGAATCGGGCGGGAATAATCACTCGGCCTTTTGGATCAATATTATGTTGGTATTCACCAATCAACATAACAGTTTGTCCGGGCAGCAAATGCAAACCACTTTGCTCTACTTCCCTCCACCTTTCACCACTTTTGTATAAATTATAAAGGATTGAGGGGAAAAAAGCAATCTTTTTTTTCGCCCTGTATACGACACAAACCAAGTAAATTCGGGGGTTAAAAGCAGTATTCGTTCTGATTATTGGAAAGTATTTCCTCAAAAATTTTTACTTATTATTATTTATAATCTGGGTGACTTTCCCTTAACAAGCAAAATCTTATATCATTTCTGTTGTTTATCCTCCACTTAACCCTTAAAACAGCACTAAAACCAGATTATATATCCAAACCCAAACTAATTGGAAATGTCTCAGCCAAAGGTTTAAATCTCTCTAAAAGGAGTGAAAACAGGACAAGAATCTTAAAAACTTACTTTATGTTTTTCCTTTTCATTACTGTCCTGCAATTAAAACAGTTTTAAATCTGTTGCTTTTTGCATGAATACTGTTTGCTTTAAAGAGAAAACCAAAAATTGTGAAGACAAAATCGCCAATGACATCTCTCCTGCAACAGTTAACTAGATACTATGCCTTTTAAGTCCATAAAATTAGAAAGAGAAGCCGGTGTCTTTTAAACACCGGCTTCTCTTTGTTCAGGCTTCAATGGTAACAGTATCTTCTATTGTGATTCCTCTGCTTTTATCAAGATAGTAGTTACTTTGTCTGATTCCTCTTTGGCCGTTTCAGCATTTGATTTATTTGTTCTTCCGTCAACCCAAGCTCTTTGAGCTGACTTTTCTGCTCATCGGTAAACGCACCATTTGAGGCAGATCCCAATATCTCCATTGCCTTTTTCATGGTTTCAAAATCCATTCCATCGGGAGCGCCGCCTTCCATTCCACCTTTTTTCGAATCGCCTAGTACGGTCAAATTTACGGAAGAGGAATCAATTAATGAACTTGAATCCGCTTTTTGACCATCCGTAGTAGATGGAATGGTGCCGCTCAGCTGACCTTCGATGCTTTCTCCACGTAACGCACCTAATTTCTTTAGCTCACGAACTGCAGTCTCGTATTCTTCGAAGCTGAAAAATGCGGAGGGGTCCTCTTTCACATAGCTAGAAATTAACGTATTGATTTCATTCACTTTCTCTTCAAACTTTTCGTTTGTAAAATAATTGTCTGCAATTTGCTGTAAATATTCATGGTATTTGCTCAGGTATTCCGGTACCTCTAAAAGCTTCGAAATCATGGGGCGTTCTTCCATAGTGACTCCGGAAACAGGGGTATCAATTGGGAAATTGACAACCGAGCTTGCATCCCTTGATTGGAATCCCCCGAACGCCATATTGTAATCCCACGGCAGCATACTGATTTTCCCGTTGTTTTCATACAGATAATAGTTGTGCCCCATATTACTCGAATAGCTATCTAAATTCACTACTGCTGTATGTGCCGCCAGGTAGCGCAGTGTCGCATCTACATCCACATACTTTTCTAAATCGGTTCCACTATTTAAATTTTTAATTGCTTCAAGCACGCGCTTGTGATCCGATTCATCGGTTTTTGTTTCTGCATTATCAAATATGGAGGAATAACTAGATTCTTTCTCATCTGTATAAATCAGCGCCGTGGCATCATCAGCCTGCATTCCGCCACCACCGCCTTGCTTTTGATTTCCTCCAAAATTGGGTGGTGCCTGCATGTCTTTTTCACTCTTCTGCTCGTTTGCACTGGAAGAATTGCTGGATGCCTGTTTTTCAGAAGAGGAGGAGGATGTGCTGCTTTCTGCTTTTACAGGATCGCTGGGCCGTTCGCCCTGCACATTCCCCATTTTGGCTCCATCCATCTTTTCGCTATCCGGTTTATATAGTTCACCCTCGCCGTTCTTCGTGCGTTCTAGGTAACTAGCGTCCAGCACTTCAACCGCAAGGTAGAAGCCCCAGGATTTATCATTTACACTGATATTGGCATAAGAAACCAATGGCGCAGCAACCCCAATGTAATTCATAATATCGTAACTTAAATATTCCTTCATAGAAGTCGCATCTGAATAATTGTTATTCAGGGCCAGTTTATCTAAGCCCATCCACGTTTGCCCCTCCACATATTCGTCAAACTTTATTTTGAAGCTGTAACGATCACTGTCGTCATTTTCGGTAACCGCTTTTAGGCTGGAATTCCCCTTTGGTTTAATTCCAACATTCTTAATGATAGTTCCATTAATGGTAATATCCGCAGATATGTACTCTTTTTGTGATGCATTGTCTAGCATTGCCTGCCAGGCATCTGGATCGGCCGTAATTGCGACTGTCATCACAGTATTTTTATTCATTTGTGAAGCATAAGCCACATTTGATTTTAATGAAGATGTTTGCCCTGTACACGCTGATAATAATAAGACCATTATTAGTAGTAAAGATATAACCGGGATGAATTTTCTATTGCGTGTCATATAATATCTCCTCACAAAATATTCGTTATATTCAATATGATTATATCAACCAACTCTGAAAACAGTCTGAAATAAAAAATCAACGCCAGCAAAAGCTAACGTTGATTTATGGAATATTTAAATATAATAAAATATTTAATCTGTTAGAAGCTTAATCCAGCTAATTTCATCTCTCATTGTTTGAGATTGAGATGCCAATTCTTCGCTGGAAGCGGAGCTTTCTTCTGCTGTCGCCGCATTTGTCTGCACAACCGCAGAAACCTGTGCTAAGCCCGTATTAATTTGCTCAATTGCTTCTACCTGTTCGGTGGAGGCTTTCTCAATCTTACGCATAGATTCTTCCACAACAGCTGCCTTTTCTGCTACTTCAACCAGAACAGCAGCCGTTTCTACCGACATTTTTTCGCCATCCGCAACCACTTCGGTAGAATGCTCAATTAACGCGGTGGTCTGTTTGGCGGCATCTGCCACTTTACCCGCTAGTTCTCGTACTTCTTCGGCAACCACAGCAAAGCCTTTTCCGGCAGCTCCGGCACTCGCTGCTTCAATTGCGGCGTTAAGCGCAAGAATGTTGGTCTGGAAAGCAATGTCTTGTATCACCTTGGTGATATTTGAGATTCTCTCAGATGCATCTGCTATTTCGCCCATTGCCTCGCCCAGCTTCTGCATGTGCTGGTTGCCTCTATTCAGCCCTTCACTTGCAATTACCATATACTCTCCAGCAATACGAACTGTTTCGGCATTCTCCTCCGCTTGCTGAGCCACACCAGTAACGGAAGCATTCAGCTCTTCAATGCTCGCTGCCTGTTCCGTAGCACCGGAGGCCAATAGCTGAGCACCAGAAGATACCTGGTCGGCTCCTGCAGCTACCTGATTAATGGAGTCTCTAAAATTCCCAAAGATGGTATTCAAATTCGCAATTACTCCGTTAAGCGCTGTTTTCAGAGGGATAAAATCGCCTTTTAGTTCTAATTGGGCACTTACGGTACAGTCGCCTTTTTCCAGACTCCCTAGCACAGAAGAAGTTTCTTCAATAACAGCCTTAAGTGCCGCCACCATATAAGTGAGCGACTCGGACAGTGTACCGATTTCATCTTTGGTGCGGAACTGCGGTACCTCCGTATGTAGGTCACCCTCATCCGCAAGGAGTGTTAAGCGCCGTACCACACTGATAATTGGGTTTACAATGGGGTTTGCGATTCTTGCCGCCATAAAGAAGGATGCAAGAATAAACAAAACCAACAAGATAATCATGATACGAATGGAGGTATAAAGACTGCCCATCATCTCTGAGGTTTTTGCAGATACACCAATCGACCAACCGTCTGTATCCGCAATCTTGGTGTAGCCTACTGTTAACTCACTTCCTTGGAATTGCACCGTCTGCACATTGGTGTTCCCAGCAATCATATTGGTGATGATTGAAGCAACTTGTGTATAACTATCATCTTTTTTCGCCAGTTCTATATAATTGGTCTGCTCAGAAACCGTATCCTGATTTTTATGAGCGACAATGGTTCCAGCTTTGTCCACAATAAAACCATAACCGGACGTACCAATTGAGATATTATGAATCATTTGACTGAATAAGTCGCTAGAAAGTCTCGCATAAACCACTTCATTTCCACCATTGAGCTGCGTAGAAATAATTAAAACCATTTTACCCGTAGCCTTGCTTAATAAGGGAGAGGAAAGGTAGGTTTGCCCTGCAAGTGATTTTTGAAAATACTCGCGATCCTTTACATTAACACCATCCGAAGTATCGCCGTTTGAATCTGCAATAATTATGGACTCAAAGCCATATTTTTTCGCAGCTGCCGCCAGTGCCGCATTCCTCTGCTCTACACTCAATGTTGGGTCTGTAATGGTAGCATCCTGTGCAACCGATTCAATCTTTGTTTTATATATATTAATCGCATTCTCAACGGACTGGCTATACGCCTCCGCACCCTCTTCAATTCTTACGGTCATATTTTCTTTAGCATCCTGCATTAACAGAACAGAGCTTACTATGCTCAAAACAGAAGAAACCGCTACTACCAAGACCACAATGCTAACTTGTAATTTCTTTTTAATGGATCTCCCACCGAAAATTTGTTTTAAAGCTATTCCGCGCCTTGGTACACTCCCTTTTTCCCGCGCCATATACTCTCCTCCTAAAAACATATTTTGTAAGGATATAGTATACATATTATATTCTATTTATTATACTATTTCAAGATTCCCTGCGAAAAAGTGCGAAAAAAAGAAGAATCTGTCAAAGACTCTTCTTTTTTGTAGGGCTTTACTTATTCATTTATAATTGCTTTTATAATACGCTCCACCATTTGAAGCTGCTCTGGAGTAAGATTCTTGCATTTTTCGGCAATACCCGAAAGAATGGTAAGTTCATTCCACTCCACACTGTCCTGTACAAAATAATCCAGCGATCGATGCAGTACATTACTGAATTTGATTAACGTTGAAATGCTGGGTTGATATTTTCCAGATTCAATTTGCCTGACGTACACAGCACTGATATTACATTCTATGGCTAATCGCTCAGAAGTATAACCATTTTCCTTGCGCGCAACCGACAATCGTATCCCAAGAGCTTTTCGATCCAGTAAACCCACCTCCAACCGTAGATAATACGATACAAAAATCTTACTATTAGTTTACTTTCTTTCGCTTCATTTTAATAGCAGGATATAAAATACAACAATGTATTTTATATCCTGCTATTTAAATATTTATACAATTTTTTAGTTATTCTAACAATTTTTCTCGCAGTCCTCGTAAAATCACCTTTTCTCTGCGAGAAACCTGCACCTGAGTCATTCCCAAGGCTTCGGCTGTTTGCGCCTGCGTTTGGCTTTTAAAGTAACGGTAGACAATAATACTTCGATCCTTGGGCTCCAGTTCTCCAATTACCTGCTGCAAAGACAACAGCTCTGAGATACGTTCATCCGGCGCTTCTACCGGCACATCGATTTGCCCGCCGCCTTCATCGTCTCCCGCTGTAAGCGAAAGCGGTTGTTGACCAGCATTTACCGCCTGCGCTGCTTCAGTAATTTCCACCCCAAGCACCGCTGCCAATTCCCCAATGGTTGGGGTTCTACCATGAATACGATTAAACTCTGCCGTCGCTCTTGTTGCTTTTAGGGATAGCTCTTTGAGCGAGCGCCCTACCTTAATACTGCCGCCGTCTCGAAACAGACGGCGCATTTCGCCGAGAATAACCGGCACAGCATAGGTAGAAAAACGCAGCCCACGTTCTTCTTCAAAATGATCGACCGCCTTGACCAGCCCCATACATCCCGCCTGAAATAAATCTTCATACTCTACACCGCGCGCCTTAAAGCGTTTGGCACACGCGTGCACCAGCCCAATGTTTTCGCTGATCATGCGGTCACGGTCAATCATTCAAAGCCCGCCTGCGGGCCAGCTTCTTCTTTAACGTAACCGTAGTGCCCTTTTGCACGCGCGACGTAACGCCGACGGCATCCATAAAGCTCTCCATCACAGCAAAGCCCAGCCCGGCACGCTCTTCACCGCCCGTAGTAAACAGCGGCTCTCTCGCCTTAGTTACGTCTTCAATACCACAGCCCTTATCACGAATACGAATTTGCACTGCACCGTCTTCAAACAGCTTAGCAGATATGTAAATCATGCCCAGTGTATCTTTGTACGCATGTACAATGCAATTGGTTACTGCTTCCGAAACAGCCGTTTTAATGTCTGAAATCTCATCAATGGTTGGGTCCATTTGCGCCACAAAGGCAGAAACAACCGCCCGCGCAAAGCTTTCATTTGCAGAACAGCTTAAAAAGGACACGTTCATTTCATTCATCGGTTTCACGGTATACCACTCCTTTTTCAAATTTCACCAGCTTGTCCAACCCCGCCATAGATACCACCTTTTCCACTTTCTGCGGCAGGTTTGCAATGGTGACGGCCCCCCCTAGCACTTGCATAAGCCGGTAACGACCCATAATGAGCCCTACTCCTGAGCTGTCCATAAACTGGACTCTGGAGAAATCCAAAATTAGCTCCTTCGGTTTTGTTTTTCCAGCCGTTTCATCAATGGCTTCCCGAATACCCCGGGCATTATGATGGTCGATTTCACCACTGAGAAGGGCTGTGAGTGTGCCTTCCTTTAAAATCAGCCTGACATCATTCATGTTTCTTCCTCCCGGATTTACCCGCATTGTTTTCTTCTTTATTCTTTCCAGAATATTCTAAATATTCATGCTTTATAAAATAAATCTCGACAAATTTAGAGCTTATTCTGGATTATTACTGATAGGGAAACAGCATGTCCCATTCCCGGAAAACTACTGCGGGAAATAAAAAAACCTCTACCCATAAGGATAGAGGTTAACTGGTAAAATTTTACTCGAATTATGCGGATGGAGACTTCTCTTTTAAAATTTCAATTGCAATTGGCCGAATTTCTGCTGCAAGGTAAAGTGAACCGCACACAACAATCGCACCGTCATTGCCCGCATGCTCTAGAGCTAGCTCCACAGCACGCCTGGGGGATTCTGCTGCTTTGGCAGAAACACCCATGTCCTGCCAGAGTGAGGCAAACTCCTCCGCCTGCATTGCACGGGGATTGTCGGGAGTAAGCGTATACACCTGGTCAAGCAGGCCGTTTAAATAGCCAATTGAAGCGTGGCTGTCTTTGTCTGCCAGCATTCCCATAATCGCTGTAATTCTGTGGCCAGAGAGATACTGCCGCAAGGCAGCTGCCAGCGCCTGCACTCCATTGGGGTTATGAGCACCATCCAGTAAAAAGATAGGATTTTTCGAGAGCAGCTCCAAACGTGCGGGGAACGCAACCTGCGCAAATCCCTTTGCCACCATGGGCAAGGGTAGCTGAAATCCTTTTCGGCGCAATACACCTAAAACGGCCAAAACGGTTGCCGCGTTGAGCACTTGGTGCTCGCCAATGAGCGGCATTTGCATGGATTCACCACGGTAAACAAAACGCGTACCAAACAGGTCGCTTTCGATATTCTCCATTTCCTCCGGCTCTGCTACGCAGAAACCATTGTTATGCTGGCGAGCCACTTCACGGATAACCTCCATGGCACCGTACTCCTGCCGTGGAAAAACAACGGTATCGCCATCTTCTTTGATGATCCCAGCCTTTTGAAATGCAATTTTTTCGACCGTATCGCCAAGAACGCCGGTATGATCAAGCGAAATAGACATAATTACCGACACAAGAGGTGTTTTAATCAAATTAGTTGCGTCAAAAAGACCACCAAGGCCAACCTCCAGAACAACGATATCGCAATTACTGCGGGCAAACCATTCCATGGCCATTGCCGTAATAAACTCAAATTCCGTCAGGGAATCGCCCTCTTGCTCCATCTCATGAATCAGTGGGAGAAGCTCTTCCGTTAGCGAAGCAAGCTCTTCCTCCGGAATCATCTGCCCGCAAATCTGCATACGCTCGCGGAATTCAATAATATAGGGGGAAATATACAAACCTGTTTTATAGCCCGCCGCAGTCAACACAGAAGAAAGCAGCGCGCAGGTGGAGCCCTTGCCATTGGTGCCCGCTACATGCACAAACTTAAGGCGATCCTGCGGATTGCCCATTTTACCCAGCAACTTGACCATACGCTCAAGTCCCGGCTTAATGCCAAATTTAGCTTGTGAGGATATTTGTTCCAGCGCTTCTTGATATGTCATGATGCGTCCCCTTTTCGACCATTCGCCATTAAGGTGCAGCCACCCAAAATGGCGGCTGCACCCGAATGAATCGGTTCGTTTTTATTTGCTTAGATTTTGGATTGCCAAACGGATACCAGCGGCTTTCTCTGCCAGCTTTTCCGCATTTTTACGAACACCATCCACTACATTGTCTGGTGCCTTAGACATAAAAGTGTCATTTTTCAGCTTCGCTTCGGCGGAATCCAGCTGTTTTTGTACAGACTCCAATTCTTTTTCAAGCCTTGCAAGTTCTGCCTTTTTATCTACAAGCTCATCGGTGGGGATATAAAGAGTTGCGGCATCCGTAACAATGGTAACGGCATCCGGCAAATTCCAAGCATCTGCAATTTCAATCTGGCTCGCATATGCAAGGCGTGAAATCACATCAACATTCGCACGGAACGTATCTGCCGCAGTACCGGTTACCGCAACGGAGAGGTGCGCCTTGCGTGACGGCGGCACGTTCATTTCCGCACGGCGGTTACGAACAGCACGAATGGCATCCATAACGCGCTGCATCTCTATTCGATCCTGCTCAAAGCTCAGCTCCGGCTTATATTCCGGCCACTTAGAAACCATGATGGAGTCGCCCTCATGGGGCAGTGACTGCCAGATTTCTTCCGTAATAAACGGCATGAACGGGTGCATGAGCTTGAGTGTATTCGACATTACCCATACCAAAACCTGGCGAGCACTTTGAGCGGTTTGCTCGTCCTCACCCTGCATACGGATTTTAGCAATTTCAATATACCAGTCACAGAAATCATCCCATAAGAAATCGTAGAGCTTCTGCACAGCGATGCCAAGCTCAAATTTCTCAAGATTCTCGGTGATTTCTTTGGCAACCTCATGGAAGGTACCGATAATCCAGCGGTCTGCCTGTGTGAGGTGTTCCGGCAGGCGGTTTTCCACCTCATGATCTTCAATATTCATGCGGATAAAGCGAGCAGCATTCCAAATTTTATTGGCAAAGTTGCGGCTTGCGCCAACCTTATCATCTGAAAAACGCATGTCGTTGCCCGGGCTGTTGCCGGTTGCGAGCGTAAAGCGCAGGGCGTCTGCGCCAAAGTCTGCAATAACCTCCAGAGGGTCAATACCGTTACCAAGGGATTTCGACATTTTGCGTCCCTGTGCGTCACGCACCAAACCGTGAATAAGAACCGTATTAAACGGGACTTGATCGGTTTGCTCAATTGCAGAGAAAATCATGCGAGCTACCCAGAAGAAGATAATATCGTAACCCGTTACCAAGGTGTTGGTTGGGTAGAAATATTTCAAGTCTTCGGTGTTATTCGGCCAGCCAAGAGTAGAGAAAGGCCACAAAGCAGAAGAAAACCAGGTGTCGAGCGTATCGGGGTCTTGGTGCAGGTGGTGGCTGCCGCACTTAGAGCAAGTGCCAGGTGCTTCCTTGGCAACAATCATCTCTCCGCAACCGGCACAATACCAAGCCGGAATACGATGACCCCACCAAAGCTGGCGAGAAATACACCAATCACGGATGTTCTCCATCCAATGGTAGTAAATCTTTTCAAAACGCTCGGGAACGAATTTAACTTCTCCATCCCGTACACGGTCAATTGCCGGCTTTGCCATAGGCTGCATTTTCACAAACCACTGCTTTGAAACACGCGGCTCAACTACGGTAGAGCAGCGGTAGCAAGAACCAACATTATGCTTAATGGGCTCCACTTTCAGCAGGAAGCCCTGCTCGTCCAACTCTTTGACAATTTGCTTTCTGGCCTCCAGGCGGTCTAACCCTTGGTATTTTCCGCCGTTTTCATTGATGATACCCGCTTCATCCATCACGTTGATTACAGGCAGATTATGGCGCAGACCAACCTCAAAGTCGTTCGGGTCATGCGCGGGTGTAATTTTTACTACACCGGTTCCAAATTCGGGTTCAACATAAGTATCTGCAATAATCGGAATCTCTTTGCCAACCAGCGGAAGAATCACGGTCTTACCAATCATGTGCTGGTAACGCTCGTCATCCGGGTGAACGGCAATAGCAGTATCACCTAGCATTGTCTCTGGGCGTGTCGTGGCAAGATGAATGTCGCCGGAGCCATCACTAAGCGGGTAGCGAAGGTGCCAGAAGTTACCCTCATGCTCGCTGAACTCTACCTCTGCGTCAGAAATAGAAGTACGGCAATGTGGGCACCAGTTGATAATACGCTCGCCGCGGTAAATCAAGCCTTTTTCGTACAGGTGTAAAAAGACTTCACTTACTGCTTCGGAGCAGCCATCATCTAATGTAAAGCGCTCACGCTCCCAATCGCAGGAGCAACCCAATTTTTTAAGCTGACCTATAATGGTACCGCCGTACTTATCTTTCCATTCCCAAGCACGCTTTAAGAATTCTTCACGACCGATTTCTTCCTTCGTGATTCCTTCTTTGCGCATAGCCTCTACAATTTTTGCTTCCGTTGCAATGGAAGCATGGTCGGTACCCGGCAGCCAAAGTGCAGAGTAGCCCTGCATTCTACGCCAACGAATTAAAATATCCTGCAAGGTTTCATCCAGTGCATGCCCCATATGAAGCTGGCCGGTAATATTCGGCGGTGGAATGACAATGGTATACGGGTCTTTCTTCGGGTCCACCTCCGCGTGAAAATAGCCGCCAGAAAGCCAGAATTGATAAATTCTGTCCTCTACCTCCTGCGGCTCGTACGTTTTCGCAAGCTCCTTGCTCATTGTGTTTCCTCCTAAAATCGATCCAAATAAAGGCGGCACCATAAAACGCCAAACGGGCAAAATGCCCGGTATAATGGGTGCAAATTATGATACAATTACCGCTTGAAAAACACAAAGCGCGGGGATTCCCACGCCCTGTTTTCCACAAAATCCAATTTAAAATAAGACATTTCGCGGCTGTTCGCATCTTTCTCATATTATCCCATCGCACTGGGGCTTTGTCAATGCTTAATTGGCAGGCACTGCACACCCCGGACCGCACAAAGCGGCATTGTCGACAATAACGGCAAGGCACAGTGCAAGCGGTACATCCGCCTGTTGTTCCACCTGTATTCCGTAGCCGTCCCCGTTGGGGGTCCAGCATGGCGCATGGGTCATACGCACAACTCCTTTGCCGTCAACCGCATCAAAGCAGCGGGTCAATAAATCACCGCGAAGACTCCAATCGGTTTTACTCAGCTTTAAGCTGCTGCTCGATGACGCTAAATTATACGTAACACGGAGCTGCTCCTGCTCTCCAATTTGCACACTGTATTTACATAGGCCATGAATACCTACACAGCTTATTTTGGCAATTTCGGCTCCAAAGGTGTCTTTTAGAAACATTTTGCCCCCAAACGAACCCCATTCGCCTTCTACCGCATAAAGACAGGCACCGGCTGTGTCATATACATCAAACAGAATGGCACCTGCTTCGGTATGTCTGTTCAGATAATAATCCATCGGTTGTCCCCTTCGATCGTTCCTCGATTTCCGTTGGCTTGTAAATGGAATATAAAATATTCCAAACTGCCCCTATCCTTATTTTCTGGTAAATTGGTAAGAATATTCCGTTTCTTTCATAACTACTGAGCCACCCAGCATTTGCTCAGCCATGCGTTGCGTTACCGGCTGTGTTCCATTATTCACACCGTAGGGCGCCTTTACCACATATAAAAGTGCTGGGCGATTCTGCGGGTTCTTCTGGAAGAATACCTCTGTTCGTTTTGACGGCAGCTCCACGCGCCATAGCGATGGCGGTGCGGGTCGTTGCTGGCTGCACATATAACCAAAAGGCAATAGCTCATTAAACATAACGCGCCCATCGCCTGACGGCACGGCATTTTGAATATCTTCCACAAGGCCGGTATAGCGAGCCGCTGCCGCCGGAGTGGTGTATAGACCTTTTGCTGGGCCTGTGGTGAGCTGTGTACGCAGATACACAATGGGTTCATCTCGGTACACAGCCTGAGCACGCATTACCGTATTACACAGCACCAAAAGCACGAGCGAACTTGCAAATGCCGCCCAAAGGGTTTTCAGCATTCGGCGGCGTGCAGCGGGCGCTTCCCTCTCCGCTGTATAGAAATCGTAAGCAATTAGAATCAAAGCCAAAGAGGAAAGGTTTAAAATATACGATGCACCTGTCATACCATTATTGCTGGCAGTATAAACAGCCCAGCTAAGAACCAGTGACGGCAAATATAAAATCCAAATAACAATCCGACTGCGGCGCTGTGGACGGTACGCGGTAAGTATGAGCGGCCAAAGCCCTGCGCAGGCCTGAATGTAATTTACCTTTGAGGTAAAAACCAAATCCGTTTGTATGAGCACCATACCAACATTTACAATTAGGCTAAGGGGCATACAAATCCAAATCATTACTTCCAGCACCGGTGCCAAATCCAGCTCAGTTTTTAATTGGCGGGACAATAAAATAAGAATTAACAATGTAATTTCTAATAAAGAAAGGATGGTCAGCATCTGGTAATCCTGCAAAAACAGTGAGGTTTTCACAAACAGGTTCTGGTAAGTATGCTCCGGGTCTTCAAAAAGGAATTTAACATTATCATGTATTCCCCAAATACCGCCGCCTACTACCAAAAGATACGCACCTGCCACGAACAATAGAAAAGCGCCTCCACAAAGCATGCCAAACAGCGGAGCAAGTGATTCCGGCTCGAGTCCATTCTTTCGCACGCGAGGGCGAATTCGATAAAGTGCTAATAAAAAAATCGGCACCGCCATGATAAAAAACGGATAGGAAATGCAGGCAAGCGCCATTAGAATTCCAGAGAGAGAGCCAATCACAAAAGCCCCATGAATAGAAAATGAATCGCCATACAAAATAAATACCAACATGGCGGCGGAAACTGTAAACAGATATCCCATGCTGTTATAAGAAAAATTATTAATTCCAAATGGGGTAAATGAAAAAAACAAACCGGCGCAAAGCAATGCCGGCATTCTGCGGCGAAACAAGCGGAATACAGCGCGGTATACTAATAGAGCAACAAGGGCATCCACACAAATATAGAATATCCGCATGAATAAAATGACCCCGGTCATATCCCCTACCACCAGACGATACAACCATAAAATGGGTGCAATCAGCAAAGCCCCGGTTTGGTGAATATCCCAAGAATCCAAAAACGGACGGTCACCCAATGCAAAACGATAAGGCAGCGCCAAATAGTAGGTTTCGTCGGACCAATCGAATCCAAAAACGGAACGGACCAAAAATAAAACCGTCATCCCTACGATGACGACATAAGGCAAACTGTGAAGTAATTTTGTACGAGACTGCGTAAAAGATTTTAACATGGCCTGCTCCCGTAATGATGTTTATAGCGTTACCTCTAATACTTAGTCTAGAAACATGCAGCTATTTCTCTTCCTTTTGGAGGCGAACGCAACGCTATTTTTTTTTATTTTTCACTACCAAACTCAGTAACAATATTTTGATTAATTTACGAATTTTATTGTATCACAATTAACCAGCTTTTGCCAAGCGTATAGTAAGCAGATTCACCGAGAAAAGAGAACTTACTTTTTTAGTAAAATATTAATCTAAACGGAAAATAGACTATTTTCTTTTACTTGCAACAATCTGTAATGTATAATAGAAATGCCGCTATCCATTTTTAGATATTTACACTTTTTATAATTAGTCAAGCACTGCATTAGTGGGATTGATAGGCAACGATCAAAGGAGAAGAAACGAATTGAAAAAGTTCATATCATACAAACGAAGCTGGTTTTTCCTAATGCTACCAATTTCTCTGGTAGCATTATATCTCTTTTCATTACACCCAGACTGGTCTGAATGGTACAGTGTGACTCTCTACCCACTATTCTCACTAACAATTAACCGAATCAGCTCCATCTTCCCGTTTTCACTTATGGAATGCATTTTGGCAATTTTAATTGTATTTCTTCCTGTCTTATTGATACGCCTAATTGTACAGTTGATTCGCAATAAGCAGGAGCGCAAGGAGCGGCTGCGGCGCGCAATGGCAACTCTATTTTGTGCGTTGGGTATTGTCTCTCTTTGTTTCACCTTAAATTGCGGATTAAACTACTCCCGATATCCATTTGCGCAAGTTACAGGACTGGCGGTACGCCCATCCTCTACGGATGAATTAAAAGCGCTTTGTACAGAGCTAGCTCAACGAGCAAATCAAGAACGGGTAGGCATAGAAACCGATAATCAAGGCGTAACCATTCTTTCCGATCGAAATAAAGCGGCAGAAACTGCCCGCATCACTATGAATTCTATGGAGAAAACATACCCTACTTTAAAAAGCGGCTATGGTAAACCAAAACTCGTAATGGCATCGCGTGTGATGTCATACCTAAATATTACAGGCATCTATTTTCCTTTTACAGTGGAATCCAATGTGAATATAGATGCACCCGCATACAACATTCCCGTTACCATGCTGCATGAGCTAAGCCATGTGCGAGGCTATATGCGTGAGGATGAAGCCAATTTTATTGCTTACCTAGCATGCCAAAACAGTAATAGCCAAGTATTCGCTTATTCCGGTACTATGCTTGCATTTCTATACGCAAACAATTCTCTTTATTCTGTAGATGAATCTGCTGGGAAAGAGACTTATGCACTTTTAAATGATGGAGCCCGAAAAGACCTGGCTGCCAACCAAGCATACTGGAAGCGCTTTGAAGGCCCCGTAGCGGAGGTAGCAAGCAAAGCCAATGACACATATTTAAAAGCAAATCGCCAGGAAGATGGAGTAAAAAGCTATGGTCGTATGGTAGACCTTCTTCTGGCAGATTACCGATTGCGCCACGGATTACAATAAAAAACATTTTCCAATAGACATCATGAATCCACTTTACGGATTACAAGTTTATTGATAATAGAAGTACAAACGAAAGAATTTTAGAAAGAAGAGGATAGAGCAAATCGCTCTATCCTCTTCTTTCTAGCAATAATAGCCTATTGAGTAAACGAAATAATTTAAATTATGAAGGAAGCCGGAAGATAACAGGCTTTACTGTGGGGTCAAGCTTTTCAAAACGGTAGCCGTTCTTCTTCAGTGTTTCAATAATCTTGGGCAGCTCTTTTACCGTATTCTGCTTCGTAGAAGCATCGTGGAAGAGCACTATCGCTTTTTCATACCCAAGCGCTCCATTAATGGTATTCTGGTAAATGGATTGTGCCGTTGCTCCCTTTTCCGCGTCGCCGGCGCTTACATTCCAATCGTAGTAAGTGTAGCCTCTGCGCGTCAGTTCATCCGCAACGGGGCGTGCAATGGTTTTGTTGTAGCTGTTTACGCTGCCGCCTGCAAAACGCATCACCTGCGGTTTTACGCCAGTTGCATCAACAATCAAATCACTGAGCCTCGACATATCGGTAAAAAACGCGGTGGGAGAAGCATAAATCTGCTTGTAGTTGTGTGAGTAGGTATGCATACCAATGGTGTGACCTTGATCCACAATATCCTTCATCCATTGTTTCGACTGTGCATCGGTACGACCAATCACAAAGAAGGTTGCTTTGGCGTTGTTATCTGCCAAAATCTTTAATACCTCTGGAGTTAAATTGGAGGGACCATCGTCAAAGGTAAGGTAAGCAACCTTATCCCCTTTCTGGTGAGGGATGATTCCAGGATGCTCCACATAAAAATTGGGGAACAACGTCTGAATTGTTTGCATCTCTTTCGAAATAGCCCCTGAATTCACAGGCGCCTGAGATGCAGATGAGGAGGACGGTACTTTAGAAGGTGTGGAAGAAACCGGCTTAGAGGACGGTGCTTGTGAGCTTTGAACCACAGATGATTCCGGTTGCTCTGAAATTGGTATGGATGTTACCAGCTGTGCAGGCACATCTTCACTTGATACAACGACAGAGGACGAATTTGGCTTTGATGATTTTGTAATATAACCAGCAACGGAACCAATAATAACCCCCACGCTAATAGCTGCCACAAGCATTGAGGCAGCTATAATAACTTTTTTGTTCCCGAAAGACACCTTCAGCACTTCCCTTTTCTTAGGATTAATAGTATTTATGTATCATGCTTTACCAGTTATTTTAAAGTACATATTGCAACAAATAAAGAATGATATTTAGTAATTTTCATGGAGGCATTTGCACACTCTCATCATTTACTAATGTGTTGCTTATTATAGCACAAGCCGTTCAAAAAAGAATGCAATTTAACAGGATTGTAACCTTTATTTTGTTTCCATTATACACCATCTCCACAACATCATGAACACAACTACTATTTTTAAGGATTGCATCTAGAATAACAAAGTTCTAGTTATAGTTTTATAACTCTACATTTATACACTTTATTCTCACGATAGAAAGGCGGGGTAATTGTTTGATTTACTCCGCAAACACAGAGACATAAAAACTCGAACTCTTCACCGTTTCATAATACGGTAATAGAGTTCGAGTCTTTAAATCTTCTTAATATGAAATCTTCTCAATTCTCGGGGTAATGCCGTAATGATTATTCCGTAAATAGCGGAGTGGAAAGATAACGCTCACCAGTGTCAGGCATAAGAACGACAATCACTTTACCTGCATTTTCGGGTCGTTTTGCCAATTGCTCCCCTGCCCAAAGGGCAGCGCCGGAAGAAATGCCCACCAGCAGCCCATCGGTTTTTGCAACCTCTTTGCTCTTTAAAAAAGCATCTTCATTTTCCACCAAAATGATTTCATCATAAATAGTGGTATCCAACACCTCCGGTACAAAGCCTGCACCTAATCCCTGAATCTGGTTTGGCCCTGGAGTTCCTTTTGATAACACCGGCGAATTTGACGGTTCTACCGCGATAATCTTCACATTCGGATTCTGGCTCTTTAAATAATCACCCACACCAGTAATAGTTCCTCCGGTACCAACTCCAGCTACAAAAAAATCCACTTTACCCTCTGTATCCTGCCAAATTTCCGGTCCAGTTGTTTCTTTATGCACCTCGGGATTCGCGGGGTTCTCAAATTGCCCCGGGATAAAGGAGTTCGGTATTTCTTTTGCAAGCTCTTCGGCTTTTTGAATAGAACCTCTCATCCCTTTGGAGCCCTCTGTGAGCACCACCTGTGCCCCATAGGCTTTTAAAAGATTTCTTCTTTCTACACTCATCGTATCTGGCATAGTTAAAATAATTTGGTATCCCTTTGCCGCAGCAACTGCTGCAAGGCCAATACCGGTGTTGCCACTGGTAGGTTCGATAATTACAGAACCCTCTTTTAAGACTCCACTTTGCTCAGCGGCTTCAATCATTGCAATTGCAACACGGTCTTTTACACTTCCAGCGGGATTAAAATATTCTAACTTGGCAAGTATGGTTGCATTTAACTCCTGCTTTTTCTCATAATTCGTAAGTCGCAGCAAAGGCGTTTTTCCAATTAATTCAGTTATACTATTCGCATAATGTGCCATCTTCGCAAACTTCCTCTCCATATTAAATTTAAGCCCAGAGTACAGTCGAGTCAAAACCGCTGTTCACCCAAGTATACATATCTATTTATTATGTTTTATTATAACACCCAAATACAAGCTCTATATTTCTTTTAAATAAATTAGGTGGTCTCAAAAATCGTGAAGCTACAAAGGTATTCGGCATGCACTTTTTTACGCGCATATTTTTAAACCAGCACCGGAATTCCAGTGCTGGTTTTTACTATTGATAATGTACTGTTAAGTTTCTTTTTTAATAAACATGATCGCAAAACCAATGAACAACAATATGGAGCTAACTATAATTGCTTTTTCATACCACAAATTAATGCAAAGACTCCCTATAATTGCTCCCATTACAAATATTCCAATTATAGCGAAATATAAGAGACCGGTTTTCTTTTCTTCTTCATTTTTGGTAAAGCCATAATTGCAAATATTCTGTACAGCTACCCTCAGATTACCAATACACATTGTAGTGGCAATTCCATTTCCGTTCACTTTCCGAAAACTCTCCACCTGCGCACCACAGGCAAAAGAAATCAGGCTATTTGCAAACAGATTCATACTTTGGGGGATAAATGCAACCATAAACAAAATAACAACTTCAGCCATAAGTACAGCCTGACGCCAATGAAATCGCCGCGCGTTCTTAAAATACATTCTAATAATTTCCGCAACAGCTATCCCAAAAGCAAAAGATAAAACCGGTAACGCATATTGCCAAGCCAAATGAAAATTACCCTTTGAAAGATTTACCCCGAACAATAAAAGATTTCCGGTTTGGGCATTTGCAAAAACCTCATCTCGACATATATAGGAATACGCATCCATAAACCCACCGGATAGCGTTAATAAAATTACAAGAGGCAGGGACTCAGACATTTGTTGAGATTTCTTCACAGTCTTCTCCTTTATTTACTCTCTAAATCAAATAGAGTTTGGTTACTCATTATGTTAAGCACAATTATATAACACATTTCTCACACTTACAACCGCACCAGGTCAAATTTGAGTTTGTGCTTCCTTCCCCCACAGTTCACTTTTCCATAGAGATAAACCGCTCCTGCTTTCATTCCATTTCATGCAAAAAGGAGCTCGCCATTGAGACGAACTCCTTTTATTAGCACTTGGGAACTGCCTGTACGACCCTATCATAAAACTCGCCATAGGAGCTGCACCCTTGCATTAGGCGAAGCTGGTCTAATTCCGGTAGAGCATCAAAGAACTCTTTTAGCTTGCGGTCTTCCGATAGAGCCTGAGGAAACGAGAAGTCGGAATAATCCATACAAAATCACCTCATAGATAGTCTATGGAAAATCCCTTCATTCATACAGTGCAATGCAAAATCATGTTGCGGAAAATGACTTAACGCCACCAACAATTGTTGTTATTTCTGCAATTGCACCAAGGAATACAACGACCGTTATAACAGAACCACCATCTGCAATTATTCCAAACCCACACATTGAACCCTCCTTTTTTATAGGTTACCCTATTATATGTAATGATTACAAAGTTGGACAATCATCTAACATAGAATCCTTTACGGGGTTTTCTCAGCAGAAAGAGAACAAGCTAGCTAATTACAGCATGCCTGTTCTCTCTCATTTTGCTTTATCATAATGGTCTAAGCCAATTTTGCTCCCCGTTTTTAAAGCTTATAGCTTTACAGAATGTTATTGGGATAAGGCATTTCCGTATCCTTTAACGTATGGATTTGGTTCATAGCGCGGCTGCATTCCGCTCTAGCTTCATCCTCTGTGCCGGTTTCTAGAAAAGATTTTGTTGTTGAAAGCGATTGGCTTACGGTTTCTAATCGCTCATGCGGAATAAAAAAAGACATTATATGATGGTACCCATGCCAAGTTTCTACCGCATTCTTAATTATTTCTTTTGAACGCTCTTTCTCACCACTGTCAATGCTATCCTGGACTTGTACCAGCATTTCAGAAACCTCGCCTGTCATTCTATCTACCTCATAGGCTGCCCAAATACTAGTACTGAAAAGAATCACCAGAATCGCAAGCGCTGCCCAAATACGATTCATTGTGTCTTCCCATCCTTTTTAATAATTTGAAAATCTCCCGCTGTATTGGCGGTCATCAAAAACACCTGGTCCAAAGTAAGATTTTTCGATTTTACTACACCTTCAACCCACGCAACCGATTTTTTACATAGCTGAGCGGAAACCTCCGAAACCACACCATCACTTACAACTACAGCTTCTATTCCTGTATCCGGAACAATCAGCTGGAGCATATCTGGTGTTACAGAGTCTTTTCCGGGCTTTTTAATCACACTCAATTTGCCATTTGTTTCTACAATGGCATAAGCTACATCCGCAAGTGAAACAATACTGTTTTGGCGCAAATCTTCGAATAAATCTTCAATAGACATACGTAGCCGTCGAAGCTCATTTTGTTGAATTTTCCCATCACTAATTACTACGATAGGGCTGCCACAAATGATTTTACGAAAGCCACCACTTTTTAGCATTAAAATTGACAAAATAATCTCGATTGCAACAAGCGTAAAAATAGGAACCAGCCCACTGACCAAGGGCTGGCCTGTATTTTGCATCGGAATGGATGCTATGTCTGAAATGAGGAGGGTAACGACCAGCTCAGAGGTTTGCAATTCGCTAATCTGGCGTTTCCCCATTAATCTTACTGCTAAAATAATGACGAAATAAAGCAGAAATGTTCGTATTAAAGAAACAATCATATTTTATCACCTGACTCTATTCTGGCCTTGAAAGCAGGTTTTATACGGCAAAACGGCTTCCCCATATTACGGAAAAGCCGTTCCTTTTTTATTCCGATTGTTTCTTATATTATCCTGCTTTTCATCCTAAATTATGAAGAAGAGGATCGGCGCTTTTCTCTAAATAATGAATCGAATAACCTTCGCCTAAATTCAGAAGAATAAGATTCGTTTGGCATAGCGTTACCTGTATTAAACGCATGACCGGAAAATTTTTATACTTTTCAAATTGAGCAAATACTCAATACCATCCTACGCACTTCTCCAATTTAAAAACGCACAAAAACCTCCTGCCGTCAATCATACAGCAGGAGGTCTTTATTGCTTAATACAGCCAATGTTTCTCGTCAATTAAAGCTGTAACGTAATATCGTACCGCTTGAGCCAGAAGTTGATTTGCAGTAAATAAGCCATTAGCTGCGGACCAGCCATCAATTGGCCAAACCAAGGCTTACCGTAATCTGATTTTTCGTGGAGCAGCTCTTTGGCTACACTTTCATTAATTAAGCGATGAATAGGCTCTACAGGGTCTTCCAAAATCCTTGTTAAGCGGTGGCGAACCAACGCTTCGTAGGACGGATTATGCGTTTTGGGGTAGGGGCTTTTCTTACGCATGAGAATATCTTCCGGCAGCCAGTCTTTTGCGGCATCGCGCAGAAGCGCCTTTGTAATGCCCCCGTGGTTCTTGTATTCCCATGGCGTATTAAACACATATTGAACCAACCGATGGTCTGCATACGGCACACGAACTTCGAGACCGCACGCCATACTGCAACGATCCTTACGGTCTAACAGAGTAGACATAAACCAGTGAATATTGAGGTAGCTTATCTCTCTGCGACGCCGTTCTTCGTCACTCTCCCCCGCCAAACGTGGGGTTGCCTCTATCGACTCCGTGTAACGGCGATCCACATACTCATCCATGCCCAATTCATTGAGAATTTCGGGTTTTAGCAGTACCTTACGAATGCTTAAATCGGGTGACCATGGGAACGTATTTCCCTCAAATGCTTCTTTTTTATGAAACCAAGGGTACCCGCCAAAAATCTCATCGGAGCATTCACCCGATAAAGCAACCACGTGCCCCGTTTTTACCTGTGAACAGAAATGCAGCAAAGAGGAATCAACGTCTGCCATTCCAGGTAAATCCTTTGCGATAACCGCATCGTAAAGTCGATCTGCCAAGGTTTCCGTATCGCACTCTAAAAAGCGGTGGTTGGTTCCAAATTCCTGAATCATCCGGTCAACCCAAGGCCTATCCTCATCTGGCTGAAAAGCGGTTGGTTTAAAGTATTTCTCATTATTTTTATAATCAAAGGAATAGGTGTCGAGTATTCGGCCTTCCTTTTTATACTGAGCGGCCGCCAGTGCTGTAATAATGCTGGAATCTAGCCCGCCAGAAAGAAAGGTACTCAAAGGAACATCCGAAACAAGCTGGCGGCTAACGGTGTCTGACAACAGCTCTCTTACACGCAAAACGGTGTCTTCGTAGCTGTCAGGGTGCTCGTAGCTTTCCAGCTCAAAATACGGGTATGCACGCAAACCTTCACGGTTATACACCGCAGAATATCCCGGCTTTAGCTCGCGAATTCCCTGAAACACCCCGCACCCCGCTGTTCTTGCCGGCCCTAGGCCGAACAGCTCGCACAAGCTCGTTTTGTCGAGCACTGGATTAACCCCCGGGTACTCGAACAGTGCCTTCATTTCAGACCCAAACACCAGACGGTCGTTTACCGCAGTGTAAAACAGTGGCTTTACCCCAAAACGATCTCGACATAAAAAGGTACAGTTTCTCCGCTCATCATCGATGGCAAATGCGTAAATTCCATTCAGCTTTTCTGCACAGAATGGCCCAAAATGAATATAGCAATACAGCAGCACCTCAGTGTCGCTGTGCGACTGGAACTGGCAGCCCAAAAGGCGCAGCTCCTGCCGAAGCTCTTCCGTATTATACAGCTCACCATTATAAGTGATGGTGTAGCGGTAGCCATCCTGCAGGCGGGTCATAGGCTGCTTTCCGCCCTCAATATCCACTACTGCAAGCCGGGCATGCGCAAAAGCGGCATGACTTGAAACATGTACTCCAGCGTCATCCGGACCCCGGTGGCGAAGCCGGTTACCCATCCGTTTGGCCAGCGCACCCCATAGCGGGGCTTCTTCTGATAGCGTATCGTGATAATCGCAAAATCCCGCAATTCCACACATAGTATTCCCTCATTTCTTTCACTGCATCGATTTTCGTCTTTTGCTATAATATGAAGGAACATAATTCTGGTTAAAAAAATAGAGGACGCCAAAGCGCCCTCTAAAAATTTTTTCTATGCTTTGGTTATGCGAAAACACTTACTGTTATTGGCTAGCCAAAACTTGATTCAGTTCCGCAAGGGCAAGCAGCGCATTTTTAATATCTTCCGAATAAAATTGTATTATTTTATCCTTCTCTAAATACACATCATCACTCTTGCTAATACCTGCCTTTTCGTAATTACGAGGCATATGGAACATTGCCTTTCCATTCACCTGAAGGATAATTAAATCCAATTTTGAGAAAGACTGTGTAAAAGTAAGCTTTTCTTTCCAACTAAACGTATGTAGTTCCTTTTTAAACAGCTTCTTTTCCAGTATTCTAATACGTTTATTTGTGATAAGTGTTTTTGCAGTTGCCAAAAATGGAATTTCATCATCTTCAAGCTCCAGCTTAGTTTTGTTGCAAAAGTGATCGAGTTCTCCGTAGCTTAGCGAATTTGTATCTGCCATAGGCACTGCATACTCTAATTCACAAAACTTCATATCGAATAAATATGCTACCCCATATTTTTGGAACACAGGTAATACAGTGGAATGCAAGAAAGCATACCTTGGTTCCGACTCCCCTACGGCGGTTTCTTTCGAATCTAAATTCACCTTATAGGTGCTAGAAATTTTCGAGCAGAACTCCGTCATATCGCTGCCTTGCCATAACCCAGCAACCTCGTAAAGCTTCGCAGGGTGTGCAGCAAACTTATAACAACTCTGAATATAATCTGCTGAATCAATAATAAACGTTCCGCTTGCTGCCGACATAAGCTGTTTGCCGAATATGGCACTGAATAAAAAAGCTTCCCAATTGGGGAACAATGACTCCGTAATGGAACCATAAAAATTAAGCAAAGAGGCAGTCTCTTCATCTGTAATATAACCGCTGACATTGGAATCTGAAATGATAGAAATAATGCGAGAAAGATGAAAGCCTGTCATCGATAGCCCCTTGGTTTTGGACAACCAAGACTGATTCTGTTCAAAAAGAGCAGCAATGGATTTTACGTTGGAAGAATTCTCATCTTGAAAGAAACCGATAATCAGTTCTTTCATTTCATCATCAATATTCGAATTGTAACCCTCTATAATGTGGTACTTTTCCCACAGGGGGGTGTACGGGGCACTTATTACTTTCATTTTATCGTCTGAAAAATAGTCTTCTGCTAGTTCCTTCGTTACTGACGAGAACTCTTTGGGATTCGCATAAAATAAATCTAACAAAGCATGATAGAAAATTCCATCTTCCAAAACAGAATACAACAGGCCTGAAACAACCTGCTCCATCTCCTGCTTATTGGATACACCGAAGTTATCTGACAGTGCCTTTTTTACAATCAGCTTACTGCCAGGTATCATTGTATGGGGATTTGTAGTAGTTAATGTGTTCTCAATTTGCTGAATAGAAGGTTGATCCTCCATAAAAAGCAGGCCATAACGGTACATGGCTGTAAGAATATTATACTTATTATTCACTTATAATATTTCCTTTCAATAAGCTAAAGCTATGTTACCAGAATTTGCAAATCCTGTCTATCCTACATCATGCAACTTCTTAATATATAACAAATGATAAGAAACATTAAAATAATCTTTGTATTGTTTCTTCATAAATTTAATTTCCATTATCGTTATTTAGAAAAGGACAACCTACGTTTCAGCAGGTTGTCCTTTCAATTTGTCATTATTTCTCTAAAATTTGATTGCTCATGGTTCGAAACACTTGGCAGTAATTTTGAAAACCTTTCTTCCCGATAATATAAATATTCGGCATATAACTCATGCGCTTTATTGAGTATGCAATGCGTTCCAACCCATTGTCTACCGCAGTGTGGTTGCTCAACGCAACGTCAACATTATGGAACTGTGCAACACTCATAAAATATTCCAATGAAGCCAAGTACTGGTTTACTGCCGGTATTGTTCTGGGAGGAGTAGTGCCACCCCATAATGCCGCCATGTGGGGTGTTCCCTCTTCCATGACTGGGAATATAAAGCTGAGCCCACCCGGTGTATGACCGGGAGTGCTATACACATAAATAGTTTTATCGCCAAGTGTAATGGTATCTCCGTGATTGAGATACACATCTATCTCATAATCTTTCCACGTATTGGGTCTGTCCGGCTTTACCGGGTGGTCGCGCCAATACATATCATCAATTTGCGACAGGTAGGTAGTTACCCCGTATTTTTCAACAAACCATTTTCCACAGCCGGTGTGATCCACATGCCCATGGGTTAGAATCAGCTTTTGAACGCTTTCCGGCTCCCAGCCTACCTCTTTTATTGCATGTATAATTGCATCAAACGCTTTTTGATCCGGCCAAATTGCATCGATTACAATCAGTCCATCCGAAGATTTTAAAACAAAGCAATTGGTTTCTTTCTGAGCTACAATTAGTAAATCATCAAAGATGAGGGCATACGTAAAAGAAGACATGTCCTCCATTGATGCAATCGTTTCTTTTGTAATAAGGGGTTGATTCATTCGGTTCATTTTTTTCGTTACTCCTCTGCACAAAAATTATTGTTTAACGTGCAGAGGAAGCTCGATTCTTAGGGTGTTTCATGTCAAGAATTTTCACCATACCACCTTCTTAAAAATTATAGAAAAATATTAATTTCTTTGGAAGCAATCAGATTTTACAATAGCAAAAATTCCAGCTCCACCACCAATGAGTAATACTTCAATTGCCCCAGCCCAATGCAGACTGGTATTTGCATTGGTAGTTTGCGTAAGCGCATAAATCAGGTGGTGCCCGCCTAATAGAATGCAAAGAGATAGTGAAATTATCGTTAATACTTTTGCGTATTCAACGTTACGTTTTACAAGGGTAAGTAGTATTCCTATGTCTAACCCAACATTCCATAATGCAATTTCAGTCTGCCAGCCCTTGCTGATACCCCATACTGACATGCTTTCTGCAATGCCAGGTAAAAACATTTGCCATACAAACGCACCCACTGTCATCAACAAAAACAACCATAAATAATAGAATAAAAACCGTTCTTTTCTCACTTGCTTTCGCCGCCTATCATTTAAAAACAAATAAATTAATTAAATTGTGTGCGCTATTTGTTACGCGATATAATAAGTAACAAAGGTATAAATTGAAAGCAAAATTGCTGCAACCAATGCAAATAAATCGCGCACAACACAAGACGCTCTTGTTCTTTTATTGCGGTAGCTTCCGCTTTGAACACTGTCAGCAACAAGCACTACAGTGGAACCCCAGAAGCAAAGACTCATAAGTGTAAAAGCGGCTGTCATCACCGTTGGGTTATTCCAGCCGCTCGCGAGCCACGAAAAAAGGGCAAGAACAATTACAATAAAGTTTAGTACGGTTGAAATACGATTTAAGGAACTAAGTTCTTTCATGATTGTTTTTCCTCCGATTCGGTCTTTGAGTGGGAAAGCTCACTTAAAATGCGTTCTGCAACAATTCGCCGTGCGGATGCTTCCACTGCCAAAGCACACGCCAGCCAAAGAAGCTCTTCTTCCCCCTGCTCCACCGCAGTATTCACACGTTCACAAACGCTTGCTAGTTCCTCCTGTTGTGCCACACGAAAGGTTTCATAAATCTCTTTTTGGAACACTTCACCGTTACCCGAATTGAGTACGGAAGAAATATCTTGTATCGACAAAACCTGCTTTAACAGGCTGATGATTGTAAGCATTGCCAAATGCTCACGTCCATATTTTTTCTTGTCTGGCCGTGGTAGTACACGGTCCTTAACGTAATTATTAATCATACTGGGGGTAAGCAGCACGCTTTGTTCGTCACGCCCAAACAAATTGAGCTGTCGCTCCATATATGTGATGACCTGATCCATATAAAGATAGATTTCGGGCATAGAATCCCACCCGGCTGTTTGGTGTTCCTGTACCTGCTTTACCCAGTTCTGTATTTTATCACTTGCATTTTCCATGTTATTTCTCCTTTTCCGCTTTTTGTGCGGACTCCGCAAATTTACTCGGAGGCATTCCCTTTAACTTGCGGAACACCCTTGAAAAGTAAAGCTGGTCTGAAAAACCGGTTGAATAAGCCGCCTCTCCAACAGAAAGATTCTCATTTTTTAATAAATCCGCCGCTTTATTAATACGGTATTTCGTCAGGTATTCATTCGGCGTCATATCCGTATGCTGTAAAAACAAGCGGTATAAGTGACTGCGGCTCACTCCTGCATTCGCAGCAATTTGCGTAATATTTAAATCTTCTCGAGAATAATTAAAATCAATAAATTGAATGGAGCGCTGCACATACGCGTAGCCCGTATCCTTGCGGCAATTTTGATCGCCGTTCAGCACCATCATTGCAGCAAGAAAGCGCAGAAGTGCTGCTGTCATTTGAGCTTCATTGCTGGGGCTTGGCCCCGTTGCGGTATAAATATCGTTGAGCATATTCTCAATTAAACTGTCTTTATCGTAGTGAAACAACGGCTGCTCTTCCGAAAGACCTGTCTCATTTACAAGACGGCGAGCATCAGCACCGTTAAACCCTACCCAACAGTATTCCCAGGGCTCGTTGTAATCCGCCTGATAAGAAGAAATAACACCAGGCACGACAAGAAAACCATCCCCAGCAGTAAGAGTATACCTCTTTTTCCCGCTGTCAAACCGGCCTTTACCGGAAAGAATATAATGAATTAAATAATGGTCGCGGATGCCCGGCCCCCAAGAGTGGTCTGGCGCACAGCGCTGCAAGCCGGAGCGGTAAACCGCTAAACCTAAGCTATTTTGAAAGGGAGTTCGGAAAGAGCGTTTGAATTTATCGTTTTCCACAAATTTCCCTCCTCAACAAATCACGCAAAATAATACATTTATTATAAGGCCTGCCGCCACAGTATGCAACGATAAACTTCACGAAAGCTTTGCTTGCTTTCTGGCGAAAAAGAATTGAAATCATGGAAAGAATCGGGTATAATAACTTTAATTGGGATTTTGCATTACGCTTAGGGAGGACAATCCCTTAGCATTTACCATTTATGTGGGCGCATCGCTCTCAAAAACGGTTGTCTTCCCGAACAGAATACTTATAAGAAATGGGGATGTTTTTTGATGGACGCTACACAGCTTCAGATCATTATTTCAGCAATTGCGGCTATTGCAGCATTGGCCGTGCTGGTTGTTTTGCGTGGTACCCTGCAAAAGCTGAATGTATTGAACGAGAAACGTGAACAAGCACTGCGTGAGGCACAGGCCGTAAATCAAGCGCCTGCTCCGGCACCTGTTTTTAGCCAGCAAACTGTCGCTCCAGTAGCAGTACCCGCTGTTGCTGCTACTGCACCTCAGGCGGCTTCCGCTGTACAAGGAACAATTTCCGGTGAAATTTTGGCTGTTATTGCAGCTGCGGCATACACGTTGTATGATATTCCAGCTTCCGCAATTCAGGCGGTCACACTGGCAGAACCTGCACCGCTTGCTGTAGCCACTGCTGCTCCGGCACCCCGTACCCGTTCCACTTGGGCAACTGCCGGTTTGCTGGAAAACACCCGCCCGTTCTAAATTTCGTTCTTTAATCAAAGCGCCCGGGTCTTTTGCCCGGGTGCTTTTTTATTGGGAACAGTCATTTGCCAAGCACTGCAAAATAGAGTATAATTATTTTATAAGTGTCTAGAGTGCTAAAATTACAGCAGCCCAAGGTGAAATTTTCCGCGGGCCGCCGAAAATCATGGCGAAACCGGCCCGACCTTATGGGCCGGCGCCCTTTTTTCTGTACCCTTCGTTTTGTGAGATACTTTTAGTCAATAAAAATATGCTAAAAATGCCTTGCGTAACGGCCCGCCGGTACAGGGAAGAAATAGGAGGATTGCGTTAAATATGTCCGTACTGAATGAAACGCTGCTATCGCAGAATTTTTCCAAGATGAATCCAAGACAACAGGATGCCATCCGGCACAAAGAAGGGCCTCTTTTGATTTTGGCGGGAGCCGGAAGCGGAAAAACCACCGTACTGGTGAATCGTGTTGCCAACTTAATTCGCGAAGGGTGCGACCCTTACCGGATTATGGCAATCACCTTTACAAATAAAGCCGCAGGTGAGCTCAAAGAGCGCCTCGTTACCATGCTTGGTGACAAGGGCAGTGAGGTTTGGGCTTCTACCTTTCATTCCACCTGCGCGCGTATGCTTCGGCGAGACGCGGACAGACTGGGTTACACCCCTCACTTCACCATTTATGATTCTGACGATTCCCGCAGGGTGATGAAGGACTGCCTAAAGGCTCTTCAAATTGATGAAAAAGAGCTTCCCGTGAAGTCTGTTTTAGGTGAAATCAGCCGCGCAAAGGATTCTTTGGTAAATGCTAAGGAGTTCTCTGATCGCGCCGGAGATGATTTTCGGCTAAAGAAAATTGCAGAAGCATACCTAATGTACCAAGGCCGCCTGAAGGCCTCCGATGCAATGGATTTTGACGACCTGATTTTTAACACAGTAGTCCTCTTCCAAGTTTGCCCGGATGTTCTGGATTATTACCAGAATCGCTTCCAATACTTTATGGTAGATGAGTACCAGGACACAAACCACGCGCAGTACATGTTTGTATCTCTTTTAGCGAAACGAAATAAAAACTTATGTGTTGTTGGTGATGATGACCAGAGTATCTATAAGTTCCGGGGAGCTACAATTGAAAATATTTTAAGCTTCGAAAAAACTTTCCCAGGAGCCTTAGTCATCCGCTTAGAGCAAAATTACCGCTCTACTAAAAATATATTGGATGCAGCAAATGCTGTGATTGAAAATAACACTCAGCGCAAAGGAAAATCTTTGTGGACGGAAAACCCACAAGGCTGCCCCTTATACATGCACACATCCTTTAGCGAGCAGGATGAAGCAGATTATATTGCTACGCATATTCTGGATGGTGTGGCAAAAGGGCGTAAATATTCGGACTTTGCGGTACTGTACCGAATGAACTCTCAATCGAACTCGTTGGAAAAAATGATGGTAAAGTCGGGTATTCCTTACCGAATTGTAGGCGGAGTTCGTTTCTATGACCGTAAAGAAATTCGCGATATGCTTGCCTATTTGAGTGTGATTAACAACCCTGCGGATGAAGTTCGTCTGCGCCGTATCATCAACCAGCCTAAACGCTCTATTGGTGAAAAGACCATTACGCAAGCAGTAGAACTGGCTCGTGAAGCAGAGATGTCTTTATTTGATGTAATTACCAACGCGGAGGATTTTGAGCCTTTGCGTCGTTCTGCGGCAAAGCTGCAAGCATTTGCCCGCCTTATCCTCGATTTAATTGAGGCTTCCACCAACCCCGATATCTCTTTAAACGACTTATACCAGCTTATTTTGGAGAAAACCGAATACATTGCTTCCCTGCGAGCGGAAGAAGACGACGCGCAAGATCGAGTCGATAATATTAACGAGCTTTCTTCCAGCTTAATCAAGTATCAGGAAGACAACCCCGATTCCTCTCTCTCTGGTTTCTTGGAAGAGGTTTCCCTCTTTACAGACATTGACCAGCTCGATACCAACAAAGACCAAGTCATTCTAATGACTATGCACTCTGCAAAGGGCCTTGAGTTCCCTGTGGTTTTCCTCCCTGGGATGGAAGACGGCCTCTTCCCCGGAATGCAGGCCATTTATAACCCGAACGAAATTGAGGAAGAGCGCCGATTAGCTTATGTGGCAATCACTCGTGCCCGTGAAGAGCTACACCTAACCAATGCGGAAAGCCGCATGATATTTGGTTCAACCTCTCGCAACAAAGCATCGCGCTTCTTAATTGAAATTCCGGAAGAGCTTGTAGAACGCAGCCGTTCTCGGTCTTGGAAAAAGCCGGAGCCCGGAACCGATTTGCCAACCTCCGCTTACGAGGCGCGCACAATCTCCATACAGGCTGCCCGCCAGTTTGGCCCAGTGGATATTCCTCCGCGTAAATCCACTCAAAGCTACCAAACCGGAGATCGCGTGGAGCACAAAACCTTTGGTGAGGGAAAAATACTTTCGGTTACTCCTATGGGTAATGATAATCTACTTGAAATAGAATTCCAAACAGCCGGAACAAAAAAATTAATGTCTAATTTCGCGCGATTGACCAAGCTTTAATCTCTGTAAAATAGACGTTTTTCACCTTTTGAACAGGCTAGGTTGCCTACACTATGTGTCGCAGCCGAAAAAAGTACGGGTATTCATTGTACATGCCGCTTTTCTTTATAATAATTACCCTGTAACAAAATTGAATCTGAGCCATAAAATGTTATAGAGAACATGGGAATTTAACCTGTTAGGAGGAACAATTTATGGCTCAAGATTTTAATATTGCGTCCGATGAGCGCGGAACAGGATGCTTTAAAGAAGCTGTTTGCATTGACGCCATGCGTATCTATGATTCGTGCAGCGAATAAGAGTGTTCATATGGTAGAAACAGCCCGCTCCCCTATTGGTAAGGGGAGCGGGCTGTTTCTATATGTGCAGTTATTTTTTAGAGGGATTCTCTGTCGCCATAGCATCTGACTTTGTTCTATGAATGGTTCCATGCGGGTGATGAGGCGGAGCGTAAATTGTATAAAGCTTTAACGGAACATCCCCGGTATTTATCAGGTTATGCCATGTTCCCGCTGGTACAAAAATGGCGCAACCGGGAGAAATATTTTGTTGTAAGACTACTTTATCTTTACCGTTCCCCATCTTTACCATTCCACAGCCTTGTTCAATCCGTAAAAACTGGTCGGTATCCGGGTGCACCTCGAACCCAATATCTCCGCCTACCGGAATACACATTAGGGTTGCCTGAAGGTGGGTTCCTGTCCATATTGCTGTTCTATAATTGCAGTTTTGCTTTGCTGCTGCCACAATATTAAGAACATATGGCTGCGGGCCCATATCCATTCCTCTGCACCCTTGGCTAGCATTAGAATTTGACGCACTATTCGCTTTATTATTCATAATACGAATCCTCCTTTTCTTCAGTATATGCTACGCAAAAGAAAAGTTTATGTTTTAAGAAATATCGGCACTAGAGCTGTCAGGCTTTTTGTCTAAATAGAATTATGATAAATAATACAGATAGAAAATTTTTATTTTTCATCCTTTTGTTTCTAGTAAAGAGTCATTCGTGGACGAGTTAGAAATCACAGCATATACTATATTAATCTTTAAAAGGGAGGCAACAACATGGGAAAATCTTCTGCCGATTTTTGGAATGAGAGAGTTTCCGGCAGCAGCGATAGAGACAACCGTGGTGGCAACAATTCTGACTGTGACCGCGAGAGCTCGAAAGCTTTGAAAAGCATTCTTTCTGAACTGGATGATCTCAACAATTCTGATTTGCGTTTATTAAGAGACGTTATTGACAGATTACTTTGTACCCGCAGGTGCTAATCGCAAGTTAATGTTATATTAACAAATGAAAAATCAGTGCTTATCCTTTTGGATTAGTACTGATTTTTTATATACAGCCATGTCGCCACCCTCAAACTTATCATAAAACAATGAAAAGCGAGTTACGTTCTCCCGAAGCGGCTTTTCCTCTATGGAATCCCTTAATTTGTATCATCGAGAATTCTCTTACGGTATTCAAAAACATTGCTAAAGAATACTATGGAGAGAGGTGATGACATGCTGAGAGAATTTACCCCCGAAGAAATCGCATATTTATCGACTACTTTTGCTCTGGCAATGGCAAAAGATCAGGATATTCATTCGCTTCGGGTACTTTGCAGCTTTTTTACGAATGTCGTTGCCACTATTAATGTAGTAATTAACCAGCAAGCTTTGCTTGACAACCAGCAGAACTATTACTAGCTATTTCTAAATTTTTTTGTATTAATTTCGTAAGCGCAATCATTTCCCCTCTTTTTCATCGAGATTTGTTATTTGACGAATGCGTGAAAACGCCTCATGTACATTAAAAAGCTGCCGCGCCTCATAAATATGTGTTAAATGGTTAATTTCACTCAAACGCCTGCGCAATTCTTCATTCGTTATTATGAGTGGGTCTGGATGATACGCCTTGATGACCAGACCATTCTCTTGCCCTATAATCTCGATTGGATCACCGACTTCCCAACCCAGAGTACGACGCAGCTCTTTGGGTATTACTATGCGGCCCGCCAAATCAATGTTTCGAACAACACCTGTAACATGTTTCATTCTCCAATCCCTCATTTCACATTTTTTGCGGCAGGCCGTATTTTATTTTTGATTACCTTTTTACTGCTATTTTGTATCCTTCCCTCTTCCTTTGCTGCCTGCATTCGACACTGGATACCCAAGAGGGAAACAGAAAATTCGGCTGCCAGCTGAAAAGATTATTTTACCATAAGCAGCACCTAAACCAGAATTGTACTCCTAATTTCTTTCCATCCCTATATTGATATCTCACCCTTAAGTCTGCAAAGGGCTTGTCCAACTATTCTTTTTCATTTATTAAGAATTATCTTTATAGAATTATTTTCTTGCGGAACTTTCTATAGTTTTCTGCATTCCCTGCCCAATCGAGTTCAACCGCTGTTTTAAAGCCATTCATACGGGACAAGCCCATTTCAATTGCTGCCTGGAACGACGCTCTATTGTTTACGACCTCTTCCTCTGTTGCAGACAAAATGTGTGTAGCAACTGTTGGTGTTCCCGTATCTTTCTTTTTCAAGCGATTCACCTCCCGTTCCTCAAAATATGATTTTAATCGATTGTCCTATGCCTCAACTCTTTATTGTAATATGTAATAAAGAGAAACAGTGTCTCATACATAACAAACAGAGTAGACTTTTAGAGAAGGGAGGGCATCCATGAAAAATATAGCAATCTATTTAAGAAAATCTCGTGCCGACGATGCCGATGAACCGGTAGAACAAACGTTGGAGCGCCACCACAAGACCCTCCTGGAATATGCAGAGAAAAACACTCTTATAATACCCCCAGAGAACGTGTATAAGGAGGTTGTATCTGGTGATGCACTGTATGCCAGGCCAGAAATGCTGCGCCTTCTGAAAGACGTTGAGGAAGAAAAATACGATGCCGTACTTTGTATCGACATCGACCGACTTGGGCGTGGCTCTATGGCAGAGCAAGGTGTAATTTTAGAAGCCTTCAAAACCAGTGGAACCAAAATAATGACACCGGCAAAAATAGTAGACCTTGACAATGATGCCGATGAAGACTATACCGAGTTTAAAACTTTTCTCTCCCGGCAGGAGCTGAAAATGATTAAACGCCGACTCAAAGCAGGAACGCAGAGAACACTGCGTGACGGTGGGTATATTGCCAATGCACCTTACGGGTATGAAAAAACCACAATCAACAAAAAACCAACCCTAAAAATTATTGAAGAAGAAGCAAAAATTGTCCGCCTGATGTTCCAAATGTATGTAGAGGAAGGCATTGGCTGCCAAATCATAGCGGAAACAGTAAATGCCATGGGAGCAAAACCCCGCAGATCCGACCATTTTGGAAGAACCAGTGTGATGAAAATTTTAAAAAACAATGTGTACATTGGGAAAATCATCTGGAATCAAAAATCACGCATTCGAAAAAGCAATGGAAAAGAAGTTACAGTTACCAACCCAAAGGAGAAATGGATGATTACTGAGGGAATTCATCCTCCCATCATAGAAGAGGATTTATTCTATAAAGCACAGGAGATATTTGAAAAAAGGTACCATCCCCCTTCATACACCGGCCGGGTAGAAAACCCCTTAGCCGGCCTCATCTACTGTAAAAATTGCGGTAGCCTGATGCAGAGGCAGGTAATGAACCGCAGCACACAAAGCTATCTTCTTTGCCCGAAAAAGGGCTGCGTTGTATCTAGTCAACTATCGCTAGTTGAGCAAGCAATCGTAAAGGAACTAAAGGAGCAATGTAAGGCTTTGCTGTTACGGCAAATGCCTTCGCAGCAAGCACATTACCCTTATGAAGAAGCCCTAAGCTCCATCCAGCAAGAAATTACTGCTGCCAATAAGCAATTGGATGCTGCCTGTGAACTTTTGGAACGTGGTACATACACCACCGAACTATTTTTAAAGCGTGAGACCTCAATTAAAGAAAAATTAGAACAGCTATATCACTCGCAAGAGGAATTTAAGCAGCGTTTTCCTGCACCAAAGCTGAACACGACAGAGATGGGTATTCGTATTCACCATGCCATGTCACTTTACGACGCTATGGATGCACAAAGCAAAAACCAAGTTTTAAAGTCCCTGATTGATCGAGCGGTGTATTATAAAAAAAGAGGCTCGAAGCCTGCTCAGTTTGAAATTGAGCTTTTTTTAAAGCCAATTTACCTGTAAGGTGCATACTCTTGCGACAAAGACTGCTTAGAAGATTTGCGTGTATACTTTACGCCAGATAGACAGCAGTTGATTAACGAAGCGGCAACCGTTAAAGTAAGAAATGTAGAAGTGATTACGGTTTACCTTGATTTGGAACCGGTACCATTCAACAAGGGATTCTATTCCGTAGATATGACCTTCTTCTTTGATGTTGCTCTGGATGTTTACTGCTCGCCTACCTCTGGCCCCGTTCAGGTAAACGGTATTTCTGTATTTAACAAAAAGGTCATTTTGTACGGCAGTGAGGGCAATGTAAAGATGTTCAGCTCTGACTGTGGGCTGGATGATTTGGAAGTTCAATCATGGGCTTGCCGCGCATTGCCAAAAGCAACTGTGCAAGTAGCAGAACCCGTTGGTCTTTCTTCCAGAGTATGCGACTGCCCTGCAAACCCCTGCGACATTTGCTGCCGCATTCCCGATTGCATATGCAGAAGATTTGGCAGTGAATTTGTAATGGACTCTGTACGCCGCACGGTTTATGTAACCATCGGTATCTTTACCATCGTACAAATCGTACGCAATGTACAAATGCTGATTCCCGCTTACGATTTCTGTATTCCAGAAAAAGAGTGTGAGGCTACATCGGATGATCCGTGCGAACTGTTCCGCCGGATTGATTTCCCCACCGATGAGTTTTTCCCGCCTAAGGCCGGAGACTGTGGCTGCGAAGACAGAGGCTGCCGCCAAAGGTAGTAAGCCAAAACAACCCATGCACCCTCCAAACTCGAAAGAACACATGCTAAGTATCAGGGTGAATTCCTCTTCTATGTGGAATCACCCTGATTTTTATTTGTAAAAAGCGCTTTCCCGCTTATTTTACGGAAAAGCGCTTTTACTTTTTATTACAAAGTATTATAAAATTAAGGTTTTATAATTGGGTGCGCCTTTTGTTTTGTGTGTTTTGCTTTCCCTTGCAGCTCCGGAACAGGTGGAACATCATTTTTGGGAATGTGCGTTTTATGGTTACCTTCTGTTCCATGCGGCTCTTTGGGGTCTGGTCTACGCATTCCTGCTTTTGCCATATAAATTCTCCTTTCCATTGATTCTGATAGTATTCCCATACACCTCAAACACAATTCTTTTTATTAAAAAGGAACTGTAACTTCTTACAAGTTTTCTTTTACATATTTTTATAATAATACTTAATTTAATTCCGCTCTCTATCTCTTGTTAAATAAAGTTAAGAGTACAAAAAAGCCGGGTGCTTTTTCGCACCCGGCTTTTTTCATTATCGGCTTTTTACCAATTTATTAAGTTCATCCATAAATGTATTTATGTCTTTAAACTGCCTATAAACAGAAGCAAAACGAACATATGCCACTTCATCAATGTTCTTTAGCTTTTCCATCGCGTACGTTCCAATTAGGCTGGAGGGTACTTCGCGATCCAGTGAATTTTGCAGCATGGTTTCAATCTCATCTACAACTCGTTCCAGTGTATCAATAGAAACCGGGCGTTTTTCGCAAGCCCGCAAAAGGCCGTTCAGCAGCTTGTTGCGGTCAAACGTTTGGCGAGATTTGTCCTTTTTAATTACCACAATCGGCACCGTTTCAATAACCTCATACGTGGTAAAGCGTTTGGCGCATTTCAGGCACTCCCTGCGGCGCCGAATTCTCTCGCCCTCGTCCGTTGGGCGGGAATCAATTACCTTGCTTTCCTCAAAACCGCAATACGGGCATTTCACAGATCATGACCCTCCTCTGTTCTATTCCAATCCAATAACTTCTAAAATTATAGCATTATTGTGCGGTTATTTGCAACATTTTGAAGGATTTATTTCACGAATTGTTCTACAAAATGCCTACTTTCTACCAAATGCTCCATTTTAGGGATGCTGGTGCGATACACTTCTATAATAAAATCGCCGCTGTACCCATATTCGGTAAGCTGATTCATTAGTCTGGCATAATCCATACTGCCTTCACCAGGCAGCAGGCAATCTGATTTCTCATTATTGTCGTTTAAATGGATATGAACCAATCGATCTCCCATGGCATGGCACATCTCATACGGGTCTTTTCCCGCACGAACGGCTTGCTTAATATCCAGTACAAAACAGCAACTGTCTCCCAAATAATCTCGCATACGCCTGATAAAACCAGGGTCTTCACTGCGAAAACGATTTACATTTTCTTGCGCCACCTGAATTCCACAATGGCGACCTGCCTCATAAAGCAGTGCGTACCGTTCAAAGTACTCCTGTTCACTAAGCTTGCTTAGCATGTAATCACGCTGGCCATGCAGTACCAGAATTTTAGCTCCAATATGGTTGGCGGCTTCAAAATACCTGCGGTAAAAATCCAGTGAGTCTGTAAAGCGGTTGTCGTAATCCGAAAAGAACATCATGCTCTCAAAACCGGAGGTAAACGGGTGAATCGATTTTACGGACGAGCCCGAAGAATCCAATATTAACTTTAGATTTTTCAAATAATCTTGCCGAAGCTCACTGTAGGTATTAAAAAAGATTTCGAATAGTTGAAATCCCATGTTGGTCAGCTTGGCCAATGATTGAGTGGTCTCCTGCGGATACAGGCACGCCGTTGAAATACCGTATCGAATGAACACTCGCCTCCTTTCAATGGAATACTTGTACATAAAACCATTATATCAGAAATCACTAGAATTGCTACGAAAAATGATCCGTTAAATCATACTGTGCATTCTCAAAGCACCAAAGCTTTACTTTGCTATCTTGTATATAATGCTCTTTCGATGACCTTTTATATCCCTTTATTTTACAGTCTATTTTAGCAAAGGAATGTAGTTATTATAGCATTTTCAGTGCAAAAAAGTCTACAAATCCCCTTATTTTCAATTGAACGTATGCTTGTTAAGCGTTTTTCTTGATTTCATTTGTAAATTCCACTATAATAGATAAAAGAAACGGTAGCCGATTACCGGCTTCAAGGCGGTGAATGACCGCCTTTTCTATTGTACAGCCGTTTTATAAAGGAGCTTTTAGTAACATGGCTTTGCTTAGTACAAGTAATTTAAAAAAGGCATTCGGAGCTGAGGATTTGTTCAGCGGCGTATCCTTTGAAATACAGTCAAATGACCGAATTGGCCTTGTAGGCGTTAACGGTTCGGGAAAAACAACCCTTTTCAAGCTGCTCACGGGTGAGCTCTCAAACGATGGTGGTGAAATTCACCTTTCACGAGATGCCGTAATCGGCTATATGGAGCAGCACGTATGCAGTAACTTAGAGCAAACTGCCTATGCCGAAGTGCTCAGCGTTTTCGCCCCTTTGCTTAAAATGGAGCATGAGCTGGAAGAAATCAATTTGGCTTTGCAGGGCAAGCCGAATAATCAAACCGAGCTAATTGAACGCCAAATGCACTTAAACGACCGTTTTATGCAGGATGGCGGTCTCACCTGCCGTTCAAGAGCTCGCTCTGCATTGCTTGGATTAGGCTTCGACGACGAACAAGCCGCCATGCCAGTTGGTGTGTTGAGTGGTGGGCAAAAGGCAAAGCTGCAGCTTGCAAAGCTTTTGCTTTCCGGCGCTAACCTATTATTGCTCGATGAACCGACCAACCACTTGGATATAGACTCCGTAGAATGGCTGGAGGATTTTCTTAAGGGGTATTCCGGTGCTTTTCTCGTCATCTCGCATGATCGTTACTTTTTAGACCGTGTAACTGGCAGCACCTTTGAGCTTTCGAATCGGCGCATGACCTGCTATAAGGGCAACTATACCACCTACCTTGCGCAAAAGCAGGAGAACGACCTAACTGCGCAAAGAAAATATGAGAACACCAAAAAAGAAATCTCTCGCTTAGAGGGAATGGTTGTGCAGCAACGGCAATGGAACCGTGAGCGCAACATTCGCATGGCAGAAAGCAAAATGAAGGTGATTGACCGGCTGGAAAGCACCCTCGTAAAGCCGGATGAAGCGGAAGAAAGCATCCGGTTCCGTTTTGAGCCATCTCAGCGCGGTGGAAACGATGTTTTAGCCGCCACAGATTTATCTCTTTGTTTTGATGATTCTCCTCTCTTTCGCAATGTAAATATGGAAATTCGCCGGGGCGAGCGCATTTTTGTGATTGGGCCAAACGGCTGTGGTAAAACCTCTTTATTGAAAACATTGCTGTCTCGCTACCTGCCAAACAGTGGCGAAGTGCGCTTTGGCGCAGGTATTGACGTAGGCTATTATGACCAGATTCAAGAGGATTTGCACCCTGAAAAAACAGTAATGGATGAAATATGGGATTCATACCCCTCCATGACACAGACCGAGGTTCGCAATGCGCTTGCGATCTTCCTCTTTCAAAACGACGATGTATTCAAACCAATCTCCGCACTCAGCGGCGGAGAGCGAGCCCGTGTTTTACTACTGCGGCTAATGCTCTCGCGTGCCAATTTCTTACTGCTGGATGAACCGACCAACCATTTGGATATTGGTTCTTGTGAAGCATTGGAAAATGCGCTTCAAAATTATGAGGGAACACTGCTGATTGTATCGCATGACCGTTACCTTATAAATAAGCTGGCCGATCGAATCTATTTTTTAGACAAAAATGGCACCACCGAATACATTGGCAATTATGATGCATATTTAGAGCGGGCAAAGCAAGCTGTAAAGGAACAGGTGAAAGAACAGCCGGAACCGGAACAAAAAAACCTTTACAAGCAGCGAAAAGAGCAGGAAGCAAAACTTCGCAAAGCGCGTGCCGCCATTAAGCGTGCTGAGCAGGAGATGGAACGGCTTGAGCAGGAAATGGAAGAACTGCAAAACCGCTTGCATGCTCCTGAAATTGCCGCAGATTACGAAAAGGTATTGGAGCTGACAGAGCAGCTTGCTAAGCGTAAGGAAGAATCCGAATCGGTATTTATCACTTGGAGTGAGCTGTCGGAAGAACTAGAGCAGGCCGGCGAAACCACGTAAAAAAGCCCGGAAAAATCCGGGCTTTTTAGGTAACCATACCGCTTCTTTAGTTATTATTATGTTATGCGTTCTGCGGTGTAAATTCAGTAAGTTGCGAAATAAAGTGCTCTGCCTGCGGACCTTCGAGTTCAACCGTAACCGGTTTGGACAGGTCTAAACTAAATACTCCCATAATAGACTTCGCATCAATTGAATACTTGTCTGTTCTAAGATTAATTGGGAAGTCGTATCGGTTTGCCAAAGAGACAAACTTTTTCACTGCTTCTATGCTGGACAACAGAATATCGGTTGTATACATAGTCGACATCTCCTATTCTTGATTCTATGAATTGCTTTGAATAATGAACTATCTAGTTCCTATCATAGCGTACAGTTGACGGTTGGTCAATATCAAAAAAACAGTTATTTCTGTTCTATTAGACTTTTTTAGAGCTTTTTTCACAATTCTTCAGTTATCTTCAATATATTGTAAAATAATGTCATTTTTACACGTTTATTTTTTAAAGTTATTTGGTAATAAGAAAGGAATCCCCATGAAAGTACATGTGATTACACTTGGCTGTAAGGTGAACCAGTATGAATCGCAGGCAATGCTGCAACAGCTTCAGCACGCCGGGTTTTCCCCTTCCATCGGGGATTCGGCAGATGTAGTGCTGATTAACTCCTGCACCGTCACCGCAACCAGTGACCATAAAGTTCGACAAACTCTGCACCGTGCACGTCGACAGAATCCGGACGCTGTGATTGTGCTAACCGGCTGTATGCCACAGGCATTCCCGGAGGAAGCTACCGCTTTAGCAGAAGCAGACATTGTTCTTGGTAATTCAAACCGCAGCTCACTGCTGCCCAACATTTTAACATATCTCTCAACGCGTCAAAGGATTATCGACATTGTTCCCCATGAGCGCAAGGGAGAATTTGAGCCCATGCAAATTGAAGATTTTCAGGAGCGCACCCGCGCTTTTATTAAAATTCAGGATGGATGCAACCGCTTCTGCTCCTATTGCATTATCCCATATGCAAGAGGGCGTGTACGCTCCAAACCATTGGAAGATTTGGAGCAAGAGCTTCGCCTATTGGCTGAAAAAGGGTTTCGTGAGGTTGTACTGACTGGAATCAACCTTTCTGCTTACGGGCAGGAGCTTGACCTGCACCTTTGCGACGCAGTGGAGGCTGCCTGCCGTACACCGGGTATTGAACGAGTACGCCTTGGCTCACTTGAGCCGGAACAGCTTAGCCAACCGGTAATACAGCGGTTGGCCGCTCAAAACAAGTTCTGCCCGCAGTTTCACCTTTCACTGCAAAGCGGCTGCGACGCTACTCTGCGCCGAATGAACCGACACTATAATACGGCGGAGTACCGTGAGATTGTTCATAACCTGCGCCTTGCTTTTGAAAACCCCGCCATCACAACAGACATTATGGTGGGATTTGCGGGTGAAACCGAGCAGGAGTTCGCCGAATCCCTTGCGTTTGCGCAGGAAATCGGCTTTGCAAAGGTACATGTATTTGCTTACTCCCGACGCCCGGGCACCGTTGCCTATTCTGCGCCAGATCAACTCACAAAAGAGACCAAAGACCGCCGCAGCAAGGCAATGATTGAGGTTACACAGAAAACTATGCTGGAGTTTTTTGAACGTCAAATTGGGCTAACCGCCAATGTTTTATTCGAGCGTGAATGTGCCTCTGGAGTATATGAGGGTTATACGGAAAATTATACCCCTGTAACTGTAAATTCGGAGCAGCCGCTGCAAGGCAGTATTTTGCCTGTTCGCATTGAGACTGCCAGCAAAGACGGCTGCACCGCGGAGCTCTTGTAATTTAAAATTTATTTATTAAGATTATTTTGTTTAGTTCAGCAGCTTGATTACGTTTTTCACCTCTTCACGGCTATGCTCTGCATCCAGCTGGTCATACGCGTAGAACATAAAGCCTCCAGAACCAATCTGCCTGCCAAGCTCTATTTGCTTTTGCAAAATGTCGCTGGATTTTTTCCACGTTCCCTCATCCACATCCGTGCCGGCTTTGTACACTGCAAGACCAAAATAGAGCTGAACTCCTTTGGCAGTAACCATTTGCTTCCACTGCTTTGCCCCTTGGTCAAACGGAAGAATGGGATTTTCAAAATTAACATAGAGCTGCGGGCATATGTAATCCACGTATCCGGCAGTGGAAGCCCACGAGACTACGTCTGCCCCCATTCGTAAATCGTTTTGAACATTTCCTTGGGGAGAAATACCAAATAACACGTTGGGTTTAATACTTTTAATCTCACGGTATACCATCGATACCATCTTATTAATATTCGCACGCCGCCACTCTAAGAGCTCCATGGCAGAGCCATTTTTCTTTGCCTCAGCTAAGTATGCACCATATGAGCCAGTATCGAACACACTGCTCTCCGTGGGGTAAAAGTAGTCGTCGAACTGAATGCCGTCTACATCGTATTTCTTCACAATTTCGCCTACTCCATCGGTGATTAGCTTTAGTACCTCAGGGTATGCGGGATTATAATAAGAACCATTGTCGAGCGTAACTGTTCGCCCCGAAAGCTTTTGTAAATTCCATTTGTTGTAGGGATTGCTCTGCGCAAGCACCGTTGGTGTATTGTTTGTACGAATACGCAGTGGATTCACCCATGCGTGGATTTTCATACCCGATTTGTGTGTAGCCTGTACCATATAGGCAAGTGGGTCGTAACCCGGGTTTACACCTTGTGTTCCAGTTAAAATATGCGACCATGGGAAGTAATCAGACGGATACAATGCGTCCCCAAATGGGCGCACATGTACAATTAGCGTATTCATTCCTTTGCTTTTTGCATTTGCGACAATGGCGTCAAATTTCTTTTGAAAAGCTGCCTGACTTTGGTCGGCTTGCGAACTCATAGCAAGGCTCATATAAGGTACCCACACCGCCCGCATTTCATCTTTAGGGGCTGTGTTAACGGGAGCAGCAGTAGAACTGGCACCTGCTTGCGAGCCCTCCGTAGAGGAGGCCTGTGATGACGCAGCGGGTTTAGATTCTAAGCCAACATGCTGCTGTGCCGGAGGCCCTCCCTGCACCGCCATAGTAAGAAGAACAGAGACAATCAACAAAGCTACTGCAAAAACGCTTGGCACATAGCTTTGCCAAATTCGCTCGTTTTTCATTTTACAATCCTCCTTTTTGAAAGTCAGTTCACTGAAAGTGAATTTTGATATACGAGTATAATAAAAATAGAAAAGATAGAACCTGTCCTCGTGCTGTTCTTTCTATTTATAATGCGGTTGTTATGTAAAAAAGACCTGTCCGCTTTCATTTCAGCAAAATTTGGACAAGAAAGAGAGCTTCGTTTATGTTTCAAATCATCTTTTCAAACATAGTGGGAATCGTGCTATACCTTGGTGTGATGAACCTAATCGCCGCCGTTGTTACTGTGTATGATAAAAAACAGGCCCGCACGCATGGGCGGCGGGTGCCAGAAAAAAATTTATTTACCTTAGCAATTCTTGGCGGTACACCGTCAATGCTGGTTACCATGCATATTATTCGGCATAAAACTCAGCATAAGCGCTTCATGCTCGGGCTGCCGCTTTTGCTGCTTGCACAACTGATTATCGTAACTCTGCTCTACCAGGTATACCACTAAGGGTATTTACCACAAAAGGAATATGCAGTATAATAGTGCGGTATTCAAAAACGCAAAGGCTCCTGTTATGCTACCACACTCCCCTGCTGAGTCTCAAAGGTAAATTGTGGGCATCTGCTCAAAGGGCAGGATTCTCGGCTGCAAAACGGGAAGCTTTTATACAGAAGATAGAAACCAGCCGCATTGACAGCGGTAAACAGGAAAGGGAATCAGGAATGCTCAACGAATTTTCAAGAACACAGCTCTTATTGGGTAAAGATGCCATGCAGAGCCTGCAAAACGCAAAGGTTGCTATATTTGGAGTAGGAGGAGTCGGCGGCTTTACCGTGGAAGCCTTGGCACGCTCTGGTGTTGGCAGCTTTGCTCTGTTTGATGATGACCGTATTTGCCTAACGAATATTAACCGCCAAATCATTGCAACTCGCAAAACGGTAGGCAAAAAAAAGGTTGAGGCTATGGCAGAGCGGATACTCGATATTAACCCCAAAGCACAGGTTGAGCTTCATGAAGTATTTTATGGTGCGGAAAATGCCGACCAGTTTGATTTTACCGGCTACGATTATCTTGTAGATGCCATCGACACCATCTCCTCCAAACTGATTTTAATAGAGCGTGCCAAAGCAGCAAATGTACCGATTATCAGTTGCATGGGTGCCGGCAATAAGCTTGACCCCACTCGCTTTGAGGTTTCGGATATATATAAAACCTCTGTTTGCCCTCTGGCACGAGTGATGCGCAACGAGCTGAGAAAACGCGGTATTGATTCCTTAAAAGTGGTTTATTCCAAGGAGCCAGCCCTTACCCCTATTGACGACGATGCGAATAGCTGCAAGCATAACTGCATTTGCCCGCCAGATACCAAGCGCAAGTGCACCATTCGCCGCCAAGTACCAGGCAGTATCTCCTTTGTTCCATCTGTTGCCGGTCTCATTTTGGCTGGTGAAGTGGTAAAGGATTTAATTCAATTAAAATAAGAAGAAGCCATTTCGATACTTTTCGAAATGGCTTCTTCTTATTTCGAGCAATCACCACTGGTAATCTTATTTTTCAGAAGAATCTGTACCATAAATAAATTCACGAAGCACCTTACAGTTCGCTTCTAAGTCGGGGTTTAGTACATCCCCAACACCAGAGATACGCTCATCCTCATACAATCCCGCATCTGGCATATGAAGTGTTTCTATTGGGTAGTTCATAATACTCATTGCATTTGCTGCGAGGCTCAGCATTTCACCATCAGACAAGTTGGTGGTAACGTAACCCATATAATCGTGCAGTAAAGAGGAGAGTTCAATGGGATTCTTTGTTTTGAGCTTGTCCACCATACAGCTAATCACCTGCCGCTGGCGGCCAGTGCGCCCAAAATCGCTATCGATTCTTCGAATTCGGGCATAATACAAAGCCAAGGTTCCACGCATATGGTTGCGACCGGCGGTCATCTGGGCATCCATTACCCGATTCATTTCTTTGGCCTCTGCCTTACTGACATTGACCTCTATTCCACCCATTTTATCAATAATCTCAGCAAAGCTATCTACATCAATCGTAACGAATTTATCAATATCAATACGAAAATTATTCTCAATTGTTTGCATAGTTAGTGCAGCGCCGCCGTTACTAAAGGAAGCATTCAGCTTTGTTTTGCCAACGGTCGGAATTTCTACGTACAAATCACGTAAAAATGAGGTTAGCTTTACTTTTTTGGTTTTATTATCTAGAGAAACGAGCATCATTGTGTCAGACCGCTGCAAACCATCTTCCACTCGGTCGGTACCAATCAGCAAAATGTTGGTGACCCCTTTGTCAGAGATTACTCCCCACTGTGGCGCGGCCGAGGGCTGCTGTACATAACTTTGTGTGTCTGTATGATCCCTTTTAATTTGAGACAATAAAGACGAAGCATACGCAAAAATGGTTGCACAAAACAATATGACCACTGCCAAAAGAATGCCAACAATCTTCTTCCCTTTTTTCTTTCTCGGTGAACGACGCTTGGAGGATGTTTTCCTTGCCGTGCCGGAAGAACTGGAAGCATTACGCCCGCTATTACTGTAAATGTCGCGTTCAACGTAATTATAACGGTCTATTTCTCCGCTTGGTCTTCGGTTTTCGCTGCGACCACGGCGGTCATCTTCTCTTCTTGCCATATTTTTCTCCTTATTCTGCACGTTCCATGTGACAAAAACCATTCTATTGCAAATGGATACGCTTGTCAAGGTTGGCAGAAATGCTGCTCCATCCCGCATCTTCTTATCATTTGTTTACAGCTAGGTAACATATCTTCCTGTATTTTTAGGTATAATAGAACAGGTTTCAGAATGGAGGAAGAACGTATGCCGCAAATAAAACAAAAAAAGACGAACGCAAGCAACCATGCTCTTTGGGTGCGAATTGTTGCACTCGTTTGTGCTCTGCTAATTGGTGGTTCTGTTCTTTCCATTGTATTTTACCTGTAAACCAGAATAAAATACGTTGGGCGTCAGTTGCCTTGTTTCTGCCTGCCGGAGGCTCTCCAGCAGGTATATTTTGTTGTGTTATTTTATAATTTGGGAGGTTCAACTATGTTTGAGTATGACGTAATTATTGTAGGGGCTGGCCCTGCAGGAATTTTTGCTGCTTTAGAGCTGGAGAAAACCGCTCCGCAGGCAAAAGTTTTAATGATTGACAGCGGCAGCACCATTGCTCGCCGAACCTGTCCCGCCAGAACAAAAGGAATCTGCGCACACTGTAATCCATGCCATATTATGAATGGCTGGGCCGGTGCCGGCGCTTTTTCAGACGGCAAGCTTTCCCTTTCTTATGAAGTAGGCGGAAATGTGACCGATTACCTACCGCGTGAGGAAGTAACCAACTTAATTCACTACGCCGACGATATTTACTTAGGCTTTGGCGCACCTGAAACAGTTTACGGCCTCAGTGATAAATTTGCAGATAAAATTGCTTACGATGCTAAAAAACACAACATTCAGCTTGTACCCTGTCCCGTGCGCCATATGGGAACCGAATATTCTTTCGATGTTCTCCGTGGCATGTACGACCACTTAAATGCAAAAGAAAACTTTACTTTTTTAGAATATACTACCGCAGAATCCATTCAAAATGAGGATGGCAAAGCCACCGGTGTGTGGGCAGTAAATAAGCAAGGGGAACGCAAATGTCTAACGGCACCTTACATTGTACTTGCCCCTGGCCGCGGCGGTGCCGACTGGCTCAACCGTATTGCAGCTGAAAATGGCATTTCCACCACCAACAATGCCGTAGACATTGGCGTTCGCGTTGAGGTGCCAAACGCGGTAATGGACCCCCTCACCAAGCACCTGTATGAAGCAAAGCTTGTATATTACTCTGATACTTTTGAGAGCAAGGTTCGAACTTTCTGCATGAATCCTGGTGGAATCGTAAGTGAAGAGCATTACGAGGGTGGTGTTGGCGGCAAAGGCATTGCCGTAGTGAATGGACACAGCTATGCGGATGAAGGCCGCCATACTGACAACACAAACTTTGCCTTACTTGTATCCACCAATTTTACCGAGCCATTTAACCAGCCAATTGAATACGGTCGCTACATTGCCCAGCTTGGTAACATGTTAACTGGCGGTGGTATTATGGTGCAGCGTTTGGGCGACCTTTTGATGGGACGCCGAACAGACCTTTCACGCTTGAAGCGCTCCACTACTGTTCCAACTCTAAAAAATGCAGTGCCGGGAGATTTATCGTTTGTTCTTCCCCACCGCCACCTGACCAGTGTAGTGGAAGGTCTTCGTGCGTTCGACAAAATAGCACCAGGTCTCTACTCCAAGAACACGTTGCTTTATGGTGTAGAGGTGAAATTTTACTCCTCCAAAGTAAAGGTGAAAAACACATTTGAAACTTCAGTGGATAACCTTTATGCCATTGGTGACGGAGCAGGTATTACTCGCGGGCTGATGCAAGCCTCCGTAACTGGTGTGGTCGTAGCAAGAAATATTGCCAAAAACATGAAAGAATCAAAATAATGATATTGTCTCTCCCCTTTTACTGTAACAAAGTGTAGAAGGGGAGTTTTATTTTATTTCAGCGTTGCCCTACGAACCAGCATCGGGTATAATAATTCTACAAAGCGATTTAAAAAATACGCTGTGCGGAGGATATAGGCATGACATTACAGCAGCTGAAATATATTATTGAAATAGTGAATTGCGGTTCGATTAATGAAGCTGCAAAAAAGCTGTATATTACCCAGCCCAGCCTCTCTAACGCAGTAAAAGAGCTGGAATCTGAAATGGGGATTGAGCTTTTTCTGCGAACCCCAAAGGGCATTACGCTAACCTCTGACGGTGCGGAGTTCCTTGGCTATGCGCGCCAAGTGACCGAACAGGCAAGCCTGTTGGAGCAACGCTATGTAAATAAAAAGCCCTCACGCCAATTATGCTCTATTTCTACACAGCATTATGCATTTGCAGTCAACGCATTTGTAAATATGATTGAAAAAAGTGGTGCAGATGAATACGAATTCACTTTGCGAGAAACTAGAACCTACGAGATTATTGAAGATGTGAAAACACTACGAAGTGAGATTGGTATTTTATACCGCAATCCATTCAATCAAAAAGTAATTGATAAATTATTAAAAGAGAATCACTTGGAATTTCACCCGCTTTTTACAGCCAAACCACATATTTTTATTAGTTCCAGTAATCCTTTGGCAAAGAGAAAATCCGTTACCTTAGAGGATTTAGAAGAATACCCCTATTTGTCTTACGAACAGGGAGATTTTAATTCCTTTTATTTTTCAGAGGAAATATTAAGCACCGTCTTCCATAAAAAAAGCATTCATGTGAGTGACCGTGCAACCATCTTTAACCTGATGATAGGTCTTGATGGGTACACGATTTCCACCGGAATTGTAAGTGCTGATTTAAATGGAGATAACATCACTTCCGTACCACTAATTGTTGATGATCAAATTCAAGTTGGCTGGATTTCAAACCGACAAATTCAGCTAAGTAAACAGGCTCTCTCTTATGTAGAAGAGCTTCGTGCGGTAATAGACAGCTATGGGCTGACACTCGAATAGTAATACAAAAAATTTTAATTATACTCCCCCCAAAAAAGCCAGCGCCTAAATGACGCTGGCTTTTACTTTGTTCAGTTATATATTTAAGTACTGTTTATTTACTTTTCTGCCCATAAGGAAGTAAATGTTTCATCCTTTTTGTCAGGTACAAGCCCACTGAGCTAGCACATGAGAGAAGTCTCGATTTTTCAAATCTTTTGTGCGAATTAGGAAATTCAATATTCCACCATTTAGATTGATATCCATGTCTCCGATATCGCCCGCCGGAAAAGTAAAAGTGTCGTCATCTAGTTGGAAGAGCAGGGTATCCCACTCCTCCAGTGGTTTACCGCTCTCCACACTATATAGCCGGGGATCGTCTTGAGCGAAGCGAGGATATCCTCCGAGCTTGCAGCCACCAATCTCAATCTGTTTTCGAATTTTATTGAGGGTCTCCCGCTCCTCGGAGGTTTTATCTTGCAGTGCATAGGGCATGTAATCTTCCGGATTCACATTGGGCAGTTGGGAAGTCAGCGCAGCTGCAAAGAGGTGGTCAAAGCGAATGTCATTGTGGTTGATTCCCTCCTGTTCCGTAGGCAAAAATGTTATTTTAAGAGGCCTATCTGGAGTGCGCCACAACTCTGTGTCATCTTCCCATGAAGTGGGCATCTTCGCCCGGCATTCATCTTCTGTGACGGTTTCATCTACGAACGGATGGTAGGTCGTTTGCCACTGACCTTGAACCGTACCGTCTTCCTTGCTGTAAAGACCAAACCCACCATCATAGTCAAAATCGGATAAGAAAACCTGCAAAATTCCCTCATTCGGAAAGTTTTCCATGGGTGGCATCTGAGCAAAATTGATTTGAGCACATAGCCACAGAATTTGACCGTCATCGCCAATGGGATACTTCTCATTATGCGGAAGATAAGGAACGCCACCCAAATAACTGTCTTTTATAGAAAAAGATTCTTGACTTAATTGCAATCGGCAAACAGGTCGTTTGCTCTCTTTCTGAATTTCATCTACAATCTTTTGACAAAAACATATTCTTTCCATATTTCCCTTTTCATTACCTAAACTCATTATTGTTCCTCCTCCGTTCTTTGTTTTTGTCTGAGTCAACCCTACTAGTACTTACCTTGATTATGACCCCATAGAGAGACTCTTTTTTGTTTGCTCTGGCAGATTAAACATACATTATTTTACCAGAAAGTAAGATGTTTTGCTATTCGTAAAGCTTTGGGAAGCATTGTTATATTAAAATAAAGGGATGCCAGCAGTTTTACCTGCATAACATCCCTTTGCACTTTACAGACGAAAAAGAAATCACATTTTAAAGTAGTTTTTCTATATCCGCTTCCAAATTTTCCGGTTTTTCAGTAGGCGCATAGCGGGCAACAACATTTCCGTTTTTGTCTACTAAAAACTTTGTAAAGTTCCATTTAATGTTTGAGCCCAACATACCCTTTTGCTGGCTCTTTAAATAGGTGTAGAGAGGAGCTTCGTTAGGACCATTTACCTCAATTTTTGCAAACTGTGGGAAAGTTACATCATATTTTAGCTGACAGAAGCTGTGAATTTCCTCTTCACTACCCGGTGCTTGATTCCCAAACTGATTGCATGGGAAATCGAGAACTTCAAACCCACGGTCACGGTATTTTTTGTAGAGATTTTCAAGACCTTCGTATTGCGGGGTAAAACCACAGCCGGTTGCAGTGTTAACAATAAGCAAAACTTTGCCCTTATACTGAGAAAGTGATACCGGTTGCTTATTCATATCGAGAATATTATAATCGTAGATTTTCATTTTAAAATCTCCTTTTATTTAAATTGTTCTTAATTTAATTTTATACAATTTAACAAAAATGTCAAGTGCTTTTTCTTGACCAAAGCAAATTAATTTGATACTATTTAATTGTACAATAAGTATTGAGGTGAAACCGATGAAAAATATAGATGAACTTTTAAAACTAGAAAACCAGCTCTGCTTTGCGCTTTATGTTAGCTCAAAAGAGATTATTCGTAAATACAAACCCTTTTTGGAACCCATGCACCTAACTTACACCGGTTATATTACCATGTTGGCACTATGGGAGAAAGACAATATCTCTGTAAAGGAGCTTGGCAGCCGACTAACGCTTGATTCCGGTACGTTAACACCTCTGCTAAAAAAACTGGAGTCTCTTTCTTATATTGAACGAATCCGCAGTAATGATGATGAACGCAGCGTGCGTATTCGCCTTACAGAAACCGGCCACGCTTTAAAAAAACAAGCGGCCAAGATACCGGAGAATATGGTCTGCTCCACCGGCCTCTCCCCAGAAAAACTGGCACCCTTACTACAGTCACTGCATTCCTTTATGAATGACCTTGCGAATGAGTCTTAAACATTCTCATTCTTATAAAAGTTTTGGACTAGGTTGAATTTCAGATAAAATCATGTTATTCTATTTCGTAGTAAAAGACGGGATTATGCGGTACCAACTACATTTTGATTTTATTGTATTTGTTCAATCTTGCTTTTCGTCACACCATAACTAATTAGGGAATGAAGTTCTCCCTCGGTAATACCGAAACTGCTATTCAGCTGATGACTTCTGCTATTTGCAGAGTTATCAGCTTTTTTGTTTGATTACATTCCGCTAGCACCGATTTAACTACTTTTCAATCACAAATCAAAGCATTTTATTTGGAGGATTGCAAAATGAAAAAAATCCTTTTCTTAACCTGTGGCAGTGCCCTCGGTGCTGTTGTAAGGTACCAATTAGAAAATATTACACTTGGGGGATACCATGGATTGTTCCCGCTCAACACCCTTGTTATTAATCTTTCTGGCGCATTTCTCATTTCTTTTATTTTCACCGTTTGGTCTGAAGTTCGAGCATTTGATACGGATCTTCGGCTTGGCCTTACCACCGGACTTATGGGTGCTTACACCACATTCTCTACCTTGTGTAAGGAAGCATCCACTCTGCTATTTGCCGCAAAATACTTTACTGCATTTTGTTACCTTTCGGCCAGCCTATTATTGGGCTTAGGGGCTGTGTACTTGGGTATGAAGTCCGCCCGCGCATTGGGTCTTTTGCTCCAGAAAAATCCGAACATGGTAACAGAAAAAGAACAGGAGAGTGATTGCAAATGAGCTTGACACTTGTTGCCATCGGTGGAATATGCGGCGGGCTATGCCGGTACCGATTGGGGCTGTTTCTTTTAAAGAAGAGTGCAGCAATTTTTCCACTAAATACATTTATTATTAATCTTTCCGGTGCTTTCTTGCTCGGTATTCTTACGGCATTACAGCCAGCCCACTCTACCTATGTTCTACTTGGAGATGGATTTTTGGGTGCTTACACTACCTTTTCCACTTTTGCATACGAAGGGTACCAACAATTAGAAGCAAAAAATTCTTTTGCCGCCTTTTACCTCATTGGTTCATTGGTTTTAGGTGTTGCAGCTTATCTCCTCGGCTTTGCTGTTGCAAAAGTATGATTGCCAGGGTTTCATTCTTAGTAATACGTCCATTCTATTATACGAATTCGTACATTCTTAAGCAAAAACAAAGCCCCCTCAACGGTATCCGTTGAGGGGGCTTTGTAATGGGGTTAGAAGTACATAATGAGATATTTTACTCTTATTATTCAGAAAAAAGCGGAGTGGAGAGATAACGCTCACCGGTATCTGGCAGAACGGCTACAATTACCTTGCCAGCGTTTTCTGGGCGTTTCGCAAGCTCAGTAGCCGCCCAAATGGCAGCACCGGAGGAAATACCTACTAAAAGACCCTCTGTTTTTGAAAGCTCTTTGCCTACCGCAAACGCATCCTCATTCTTAACGCGGATGATTTCATCATAAACCGAGGTGTTCAGCACCTTTGGCACAAAACCGGCACCAATTCCCTGAATTTTATGGGAACCGGATTTACCCTCCGACAATACGGGGGAGCCATCAGGCTCTACGGCAACAATTGATACATTGGGGTTCTGTGATTTTAGGTACTCGCCCACACCGGTAAGCGTACCACCCGTACCAACACCCGCTACAAAAATGTCTACCTTGCCTTCGGTATCTTCCCAAATTTCAGGACCCGTGGTGACTCTGTGAACCTGCGGGTTCGCAGGATTTACAAACTGCCCGGGAATAAAGGAATTCGAAATTTCTGCTGCAAGCTCTTCGGCTTTGGCAATGGCACCGCTCATTCCCTTTGCGCCTTCTGTAAGCACCAGCTCTGCACCGTACGCCTTCAATAGATTACGGCGTTCTACGCTCATCGTCTCCGGCATGGTAAGGATAATACGATAGCCATGCGCAGCCGCAACAGATGCAAGACCAATACCGGTATTACCGCTGGTAGGCTCAATAATAACGGAGCCGGGCTTTAGAAGCCCTTTTGCCTCTGCATCCTCAATCATTGCCTTGGCAATACGGTCTTTTACACTTCCTGCCGGGTTAAAATATTCCAGCTTACCAATCACAGTTGCCTTTAACTCATGCTTCTTTTCATAATTCGAAAGCTCTAAAAGAGGGGTTTTCCCAATCAAATCAGTCAGATTCTTATAAACCTTTGCCATAAGACGACCTCCTAATGTTATTTAATCATATATGCTATATATGTTTTACTGCTGCTACTATAATACTGCGGTTTTTCAAAAATGTCAATCCATAATTACATATATTTTTTATTTTTTTACCTTGATTAAAAAATAGTATAATATCTTTTCTATTATTCTAAAATTGACATTAGAATGCTTCTCTTAACTTAGCAGAATAAAAGAGAGACCAAGCATTCTTTGCTCGAACTCTCTCTTTTCCTGTCATCGGTTTGTTTCTCTTTTGTTGGTGCGCCCTAGAATATAATCCACACTCACACCATAAAAATTTGCCAACGCGCATAGAACGTGCGGCGGTACCATTCGCTGACCGCTTTCATAGTAGGCATAGCTGCGCTGGGGTACATGAATCGATTTGCCGATTTTCTCCTGCGTTAAATCTGCATCTTCGCGGAGTTCACGAATTCGTTGGTATTTCGCCATCTTTATCGCCAGCAATAGTATAGTTAAAAACAATCTGTTCTATTGATTTTAAACAAATTGTTCTTAAGTATACTTTAGGTGAGTGAAAATGATTGATTACAAAGATATGTATTTTAAGATGCTACTAGCCTCAGAAAAGGGCATACAAATTCTCATTAAGAGCAACAAGAGTGTGAAGAAATTTACACTTATCCTCTCAGTTAGAGCGGAACTTAATTTCTATTATACCAGACACAAAAGAAAGCATGGAGCAGGAATGATACCTGTTTCATGCCTTCTTTTTTCACTATTTTAGCAATACTTCTTTTTTAGTTCTTCCAGTAAGTTAAGATATGTGTCTTGAATTTGAGCCTGCTGCGCCTCTTTTTCAAACGCGATAACACGTTCATCCACCGATTTTAAAATTTCTTCTGTCAAATTCTTCTCGGCATAAGTGTACACAATCTGATTCTCTTTATCAATATGGCGCTGAAGAAGATTGGCGTAGCCAATGGCTTCCGCAATAATATTAACCTTACCCATGGCATTGGGATTCTCTTTATAATGATTCAGAGCGTTTTCCAACTCTGACATATGCAGCCTGCCAAGGTCGTGCTCCACCAGCATTCCATGCTGAATGAGGTTCACGCCAATTTGACCCAAATGCTGTGTCATCTCCTGAAACAGAATCTGTTCTTCCTTGCCGTGATGGTGTTTATCGGCATAATTACGAGCAAACGAAATCATACTGCGAAAATCACCGTCATTTACCTCCTGCCCCTCCAGAACACCACAGCAGGCTTTCCGTATGACTGTGAGCAGCTCTAAAATATGGTCGTGCTCCTCTACCATTAATTCAACGCTGTACATATCGTCAGTCCTTTCTAATTTCAAAACGTCCGTTTTCACCGGCAAATATCAATCCACTTTCCCCCAACAGCCCTTGTATCATGCGCATACGAAGCGCATAGTATACGGCTACGTCTCCCCCTGCCTGCTCCCAGAACTCACGGTGCAGACACTGTGTTTGCTGCCAAACGACAATATCCTTATCGTTCTCCAATAATTGATTTACATGGTCGCAGGGCATACCATCGAGCAGGGTATTATTTAATAATTGGAACGCTTCAGAAGCATCGAGTTTTTCTTCCGGTGCATTGCTCTTACCAAAACGGAACGAAATCTCTGTGAGCTCATCAATACGTGAGGCATCTGCCTTTAGCAGCTCGGTAACAAGCACAGCAAGCCTTGCTTCTTCTACATGGATTTTTTGCTGAAGCCAACCATGAATATTCCCTTGGTCAATGCTGTCTTCGAGCGGTCGCAAATCAGCGGCGCCACAGGCTGAATCCAGCTTTTCCTCGAAATCTCCCCAACCATTTTCTTTTGCAGAGCTTAAAATGCTCTGAATCCATTTCTCTTGAAATTGAATCTTACCATATAGCCAATGATGAATCGGGCCTAAAAAAGCACTCATATGCAAATATCCTTTCCGAAAAAGAGGGCCGCGAACGAAACGCACTTGCGATCTTTCACAGCCCCCCGTTATTGATATTCTTTTATCTGGCAATCTTCTGATTGAGCTGGCCAAGAACCATTTTGGGGTCCATACCATGCACCATGCAAGCATCTGCAAGAGACTCCATCTGGGAAGACGGGCAGCCCAAGCAGTGCATACCGCACTCCATAAGAACAGGAGCTGCATCGGGATACTGGCGGAGAATGTCGCCGATGAGCATATCTTCTGTAACAGCCGGGCTAATCGCCGCACCCTCACCGAAGAACAGTTCTAGGTCATCTTCTACGCTGCCAATACCGGCAATGCCAAAGTTTTCAACCAAAACCTTCGCCACATTCGGGGAAAGGAAAGCTGGAAGCGTGGGCCCAAGGTGAATATCCTTAACGCCAAGGTGCAGCAGAGCCAGCAGAACGATAACTGCCTTCTGCTCGTACCAAGCAATGTTGTATACAATCGGCAGGTCGTTAATGTCATCCAAACCAAATACTTCTTTCAGCTTGAGTGCGATAACGGCCAACGAATAGGAGTCATTGCACTGGCCAGCATCAAGTACGCGAGGAATACCGCCAATATCGCCAAGGGCTAGTTTATTGTACTTGTATTTTGCACAGCCAGCGGTCAGAATAACCGCATCCTTCGGCAGTGCTCTTGCAAAATCAGTGTAGTAGTTTCTGGATTTTGCACGGCCGTCACAGCCTGCCATAACCACAAACTTTTTAATGGCACCTGATTTAACTGCGTCTACTACGGCGTCTGCCAAAGCAAGCACCTGGTTGTGTGCAAAGCCGCCAATGATTTCGCCGCGCTCAATCTCAGCAGGGGAAGCACAGTTTTTAGCGTGCTCAATAATGGCGGAGAAATCCTTCTCCTCGCCAATCTCGCCGCCAATGTGCTTGCAGCCGGGGAAGCCGGCAGCGCCAGTGGTGTAGAGTCGATCTTTGTAGCTATCCTTCGGGGGAACAATGCAGTTGGTGGTCATGAGAATCGGGCCGTTAAAGCTCTCGAACTCTTCCTTCTGCTTCCACCATGCGTTGCCGTAGTTACCAACAAAGTGAGAGTATTTCTTAAATGCAGGGTAATAGTGAGCCGGCAGCATCTCAGAGTGAGTGTAAACATCCACACCGGTGCCCTCGGTCTGCTTGAGAAGCATCTCCAAATCGCGCAGGTCATGGCCAGAAACCAAGATGCCCGGGCGCAATCCAACGCCGATGTTAACCTTGGTAATCTCAGGGTTGCCATAAGCAGAGGTGTTGGCTTCATCGAGAAGAGCCATGCCCTTTACGCCGTATTCGCCGGTCTCCAGAGTCAAGGCAATCAAATCGTTTACGGACAAAGAGTCGTCCAGTGTTTTTGCCAAAGCTTTTTGCAGGAATCCGTCAACCTCGCCGTCGTCCTTAAGTAGAACGTTTGCGTGCTTGCTGTAAGCAGAAAGGCCCTTTAGGCCGTAGGTAATCAGCTCGCGCAGGCTGCGAACGTCTTCATCCTTGGTAGACAAAACGCCAACCTCGGCAGCTTTTGCAGCAAACTCATCCCGGTTTGAAGAACTCCAGCTGGCTGCTGCCGGAAGAGCTTCCGGGTTTGCAACCTGACCCAACAGATCCTGTTTTTTTGCCAATGTATTAAAAATGCGTTCAACAATCGCATCTTCGTCAAAGTTCGCATTGGTAATGGTTGCGAACAGATTGAGTGTAATTAAGTGGTTCACATCAGAAGAAACTTCTTTGCCCTCGGCACGAAGCTGTGTGGTAACGGCAGATATGCCCTTTGTTACATAAACCAAAAGATCCTGCATGCCAGAAACTTCTGCGTTCTTGCCGCATACACCTACCTGTGTACACCCGGTGCAGCCAGCGGTCTCCTGACACTGATAGCAAAACATTTTATTATCCATGAAAGTAATCCTCCTTCATTCTCGCTCATAGCCTCTCGGCCTTTCGATGTATTCATCATACCAATCCAGATAAAAAAAATCCGTAACCTCGGTTACGAATTTTAAAAATTATAAATTATTTTGCAATTTTTCAAAATTTATGATTTTGATTTTTCTTTTTTCTATTATTAATAGACCTTCATCCTGCATCTTCATTAGTTCTCTCGATAAAGACGGTCGTGCCGTATTCATAAAATCGGCAAGTTCTTCACGATTCATAGGTAAAGACACCCAGCCATCCGGCGATGCATTTTGCAGCAATACTCGCGCTATTTTTTGCCGTAGAGTCGCGCAGGAAACAATTTGCAGCTTGCGATTTAAAAAATAAGCTTTTTGAGCAAGAATGGAAAGCATATTCGAAATCATTTTTGTGTGGTAATCGCAGTCTTTACCGCAGCTATGGTACATAAATTCCTTTGGTATATGAAGAACCTTTGCCGGAACCACTGCCTGAGCATAGTGGTCATATTCGTGCTTGTTTAAAAACAAAAACACCTCGCCAAACAAATCGCCGGGTTGGTCAAGCGTTGCAACAATGCTGCGCTTTCCAGAGCTGGAATCATTGCCTACCACCACGGTACCCTCTACAAGCACCAATAGCTTTCGGGGTACATCGTGCTGGCGGAAAATCAGCTCGTCCTTTTCATACTGTATTATTTCAGACCCGCTGCATTTCAGGCAGCTTTCAATATCGCTTTCCGTCATCTCAAAAAACAACGGGCTATTTTTTAGTTTTGCTATCATATATTATCTTCTCCTGCTTCATGAGATGAATTTTATCTTATCGTTTTTAAAGATGGTATATGGCATTACAATTTAGTATAACAGAAACAGCTTTCCTGTAAATCAATTTTACAATAATGATGTATAATAACAGTACAAATTTGCTATTCTGCAAAGCATGTCCCCTTCCCCTTTGTGGTCGTTCTTGGTAGAAAGCACGAGTACATTGCAGATTCCTGTAAAATCAGATATGATGAAAAGGGGTGAAGAAATGGAAAAATTAGTAGAAAAAATTAAAGGATATTCTTTATTTGAAGGAATGATTCCCGAAGAAATCGTATCGGTTTTACACTGTATTGGCCATAGTATTAAAACATATGATAAGGGGGAATTTATTTCTCTTACTAGTGAGCAAGTAAAGTGGGTTGGGATTCCTCTGAATGGTTCTGTTCAAATGCTCAAAGAGGATTTATGGGGAGACCGGGTGATTCTGGCGTTCATTACACCGGGGCAGATTTTCGGTGAAACCTTTGCCTGCAATAAAGATACTGTTTCTACCGTATCATTTTTGGCAGCGGAAGCTACACAAATTTTATTCCTGCCATTTCACCAGGTATTGACCTCCTGCGGCCGTTCCTGCGCTTATCATCACAGGCTCATTGAAAATATGGTAACGCTCATTGCAGAAAAGAACTTTCAACTCATGGAGAAAATCGAAATTATTTCAAAAAAAAGTCTGCGAGCCAAAATACTCACCTACCTTGGGCAAGAAGCACGTAGCCACGGTAGCCTGCAATTTCAAACAGCCTTTGGGCGGGTTGCCATGGCGGAATACCTTGGAGCCGACCGCAGTGCATTAACCCGTGAGCTACACAACATGAAGCGGGACGGGCTTATTGACTTTTATAAAAACTCTTTTCAAATTCTTGAGCCAAAAGCGTTTCACTAAAAAGAGTTCAATCAATCGTCTAAAGCTTTATTTTCTCCTGGTAAAGCCTTAGGATATTGGATACGCTATATTTTAATATGAGGCCATGCCCGGGTGCAATTATTTGAACAGGCAGCTTTCCTACTTTATTTATCACGCTTTTTTCGTGGTTCGAAGCTGCGGAGAATACTTTCTTGTAGTAATCCTCTGCGGCATCCAGTAGTCTCTCTAACGGATAGTCGCGATCAATGGGCGGTTCTGCCGCTGCATACTGACCAAACAAATCGTTTGAAAATAGTATTTTTTCGTTTTCCCAAAACGTGACCATGTTATCATCCCAATGCAGACCGGGGGTTTCCACAAAGGTAAAACGCTGTTCCCCAATTTCAATGGCATCTCCGGTTTTCAAAATATGGTAGTCGGCATCCGGTAAAATGGAAAGCAGCCGTTTTTGGCAGTTTTCAGTACAGTAGATAGGCGTTTGCGGGTACGCTTTTAGCACCGCCGGCAATGCTCCGCTGTGATCCTCTTCGGAATGATTCATAATAATTGCATCCAGTCGTTTTTTACTGATTGCGTACTCTATTTCCTCCAAAAGCATAGGGGCAAAGCGTTCAGGCAAAGTATCAATTAATATATTCGCACTGCCTGTAATGAGGTAAGATAAAAAAGAAAATTCTTTATCTGGCTTTATTATTGTTTTTGCAATGGCGCGGCATTGATTTGTGATTAAGTATTTCATAGATTGTTCCCTCCTTCTCTTGTCATTTCATTGAACCAGAAAATGTTTTTATGAGATGTTGCGTGTGCAACATCTACCAAAAAATAACTTTCGTATAATAAAGCTACACCAAAAAAATAATAACACGCAACATGTGCGGTAGACTATTGAAAAGAAAGAACGGAGGAACCTTTATGGGAAAGCAATTAACAGAAAAAGTAAGCTGGGTCGGTAAGGTGGACTGGGAGTTAACTAAATTTCATGGTGATGAGTATTCCACACACAGAGGGTCATCCTATAACTCCTATTTGGTGCGTGACCAAAAAACAGTGTTGATAGATACCGTTTGGCAGCCCTTTGATAAAGAATTTGTTTCTCGCTTAAAACAGGAAATTGACTTAAAAAGCATAGATTACATTGTCATGAACCATAATGAAGTTGACCACAGCGGTGCGCTGCCAGAGCTAATGCGTGAAATACCCAATACACCTATTTACTGTACAGTAAATGGGGCAAAAATTATAAAAGGCCATTACCACCAAGAGTGGAATTTCGTGACCGTAAAAACAGGTGATACACTCGACCTTGGGGATAGCAAGCTGGTCTTTGTAGAAGCCCCCATGCTCCATTGGCCAGACACCATGTTCACCTATATGACCGGTGAAAACATTCTGTTTAGCAACGATGCATTTGGCCAGCACTACGCAACCGAATCTTTGTATAACGACACAGTTGATCAGGCGGAGCTTTTTACGGAGGCGCTAAAGTATTATGCCAATATTCTTACTCCGTTCAGCAAGTTTGTAACGAAAAAGATTCATGAGGTATTGGATTTAAAACTCCCGGTGAATTTAATCTGCCCAAGCCATGGAGTGATTTGGAAGAAGAACCCAACCGCTATTGTGAAGCAATACCTGAAATGGGCAGACAATTACCAAGAAAATCAGGTTACACTTGTCTACGACACCATGTGGAATTCTACCCGCAAAATGGCGGAGGCCATAGCGTTAGGTATTTGGGATACCGACTCAAGCATTACCGTAAAGCTCATGAACTCTGCAAAAGAAGATAAAAACGATATACTTTCGGAGGTATTCCGTTCCAAAGCAATTTTAATTGGATCCTCTACCATTAATAATGGTTATTTATACTCCATTGGCGGCATACTGGAAATGATAAAAGGCCTAAAATTTAAAAACAAACGTGCCGCCGCTTTTGGCAGCTATGGGTGGAGCGGCGAAGCCGTTAAGCAGCTTACCGAAGAGCTTGAGAAATCCGGCTTTCAAATTGTGAATCCCGGTCACAGAGCATTATGGGTTCCCAGTGAGGACGAGCTGTTAAATTGCCGTGAATACGGCAGGCAGTTTGCGGCTTCCCTTTCGTAATTGCAGAGTACTACATTTAAATTCACTGAAGGAGGATATTTATGAGTGCTGAAATTAACAACAGAGAATACCGCCAGCAAGTGTTAAAAGAACTGATTACTCAGCTGCACGATGGCAAAAGTGTTGATGAGGTAAAAGATCAATTTGCCGCAGTGTTCGGTAATGTTTCTGCGGAAGAAATTGCACAAGCAGAGCAAGCTTTGATATTAAACGGATTGCCTGTCAGTGAAATTCAACGTCTTTGTGATGTTCACTCCGCTGTTTTTAAAGGCTCTATTGAAGAGATTCACCAACCCTCCGACCCCGCCAAAATACCGGGGCACCCAGTGAATTTATTATGGCGTGAAAACCGGGCACTTGAAGCGCTGGTAAAAGAAATTCGAACCAGACTTTCGTTTGGAAACAGTCCCAGCGACCTAAAAGACCCGCTTGCAAAGCTAATGGAAATTGACCGGCATTACAGCAAAAAGGAAAATCTGCTGTTCCCATATCTAGAGCAATACGGAATTACTGCACCGCCAAAGGTTATGTGGGGTGTGGACGATGAGATACGGGATGAACTGAAGGATATTCGAAAGCAGCTTGATTCTGCCACTGCGGAGCAGTTAAAGCCTCGCTTAGAAGCCCTTTTCAACCGAATAGAAGAGATGATTTTTAAAGAGGAGAACATCCTCTTCCCCATGCTGACAGAAAACCTGACGCAGGATGAGTGGAAAGTGATTGCGAGTGAAGTACCTGAAATTGGCTTATGCCTAATTGATAACGTACCCGTTTGGAAGCCAGCCGCTGAAAACAAACCACAAGAGGAACTAAAAAAGGAAGCAGGGCCTGGTGTTATTACCCTCCCTACCGGTGTTTTAAAAACCGAAGAGCTTGTGCGTATGCTTGACACGCTGCCAATTGATATTACCTTTGTGGATAAAGACGATACTGTAAAATACTTTTCGCAGGGCGCGGAACGTGTTTTTCCACGTACCAAATCCATTATTGGCCGAAAGGTTTCAAATTGCCACCCACCTGCCAGCGTTCACATTGTAGAGCAATTAGTAAAGGATTTTCGTGATGGTCGTAAGGACCAAGAAGATTTTTGGATTAAGATGGGCGAAAAGTATATCCTCATTCGTTACTTTGCGGTTCGCAGTGAAGCTGGTGAATTTATGGGAGTTCTTGAAGTGACACAGAACATTCGCCCCATACAAGAAATCACCGGGGAGAAGCGGCTGGTGGACGACACCGCTAACCATGAATAGAAAGGCGGCTTATTATGAGCGCATATTTAAAGAACATCGAATTTGAAAAAGCACTGGAGCTCTCTTCTTTGGTGCAATACCAAGAGGGTCAGGTCGTTAGCAGAACACTCGCACAAAATCCCGCCGTTAGCATTACACTCTTCTCCTTTGATAAAGGAGAAGAAATCAGCACGCATTCTTCCGACGGAGATGCTATTGTTACCGTACTGGAGGGTGACGCACAAATCACCATTGGGGGGAAGCTACATTCTCTTTCGCAGGGGCAAACCATTGTAATGCCTGCGGGAATTCCTCATGCAGTTGCCGCGGAGAATCCATTTAAAATGATGCTTACTGTTGTGTTTCCTTACCCAAGAGGTTAACATTTTATTGAGGCATAAGTAGAAGGGGTGGTCAATAGACCACCCCTTTTTGCATTATCTACATTAGCGTTTAAAGACTAATGTTTTCTTCATACGCGTTGCAAAAACAACCGACATATCTGCAACGACTCGTTAGAATAATACCATAGTTTCCCAAATAATATGGAAGGAGAAAATGAAAATGAACAATTTGGATTTGCTGAAAAAGCAGCATGAAGAAGTTTTCATTCTGATTCATACGATTCATCAACTTACGGAAAGAGGCCCTGAAGAAAACGCAAAAGAGATTGCATTGCAAATCAATGCTTTGTCTGGCAAACTGAAAATGCACCTTATGTCTGAGGACAAGTTTTTATATCCATCCCTTGTGCAGAACACGAATCCAAACATCCGTAACATTGCAAATGCCTTTCAGCAGGAAATGGGGAGCCTAGCGGAAGCATTTCTTATCTTTTCTCGGAAATACAACATCCCCTCTAAAATAGTCGAGAATAAAATAGTGTTTCTTACCGAGAGCAAGAAGATGTTTCGCCAGATTGAAGAGAGAATGAAAAAAGAAGATGTGAAGCTTTACCCCCTTTTACAATAAGAGCAGACTTTTAAGGGCAAGCTTTTATTACATATTCTAAAGCACTGTTAAAGAAAAAGCATCTCCCAGAACTGCATTAGTTCTGGGAGATGCTTTTTCTTTTTGCTTGTATATTCTTTATTATATTCTTTTGTATTATGCTGTGCTTTCTCTAAGCACGCAGCAGCTTTTTCATTCCCTCTTCCATTCCGTCAACCGTTAGTGGGAACATAGGGAAAATACTTTCAATTACGTCGTAGCTGTGGCTCCAGTACTCGCCCCACTCCGGCCGATCACTGGGGTTCAGCCAAATAGAGTAACGAAAACGCTCACGAAGCAGTTTCAGCCACTCCACACCGCTGGAGGGTTTTCCGTTGCCTCCCATGTAATAGTTCCCCACCAATTCATGAGGTGCCATTTGAGCATCCCCAATGTAAATCACTTTGTAATCGCTAGATAGGTTTGTTAAAACCCAATCCGTCGGTACCGAATGTTTGGGGTCAATTATCGGGGTAGTATATAGCCTTGAATAAATACAATTGTGAAAATAGTACACCTTTAAATCGTGAAAATTGGTCTTGCTTACAGACTGAAACAAGGCAGACGTTAACTGCGAATAGTAATCCATGGAACCACCGGAATCAATAAACAGCAAAACCTTTACCGCATTTTTTCGTGGCTTTCGGTAGCGTACCGTAAGCATACCGGCATGCTGTGCGGTGTCTTCAATGGTATTGTCTACATCAAATTCTGTTTCGGCAGAGTTTAGAATACCGGTATACTGCCGCAGGCGCCGAAGTGCAACTTGAAATTGACGTAAATCCAAAGTGGTGTCCTCACGAAAATCACGAAAACGCCGCTCCCCCGCTACTCGAATTGCGGTTCGGTATTTACTGCTGCCGCCTACCCGAATTCCTCTTGGAGACAAGCCGTTGTTGCCAAAAACAGACATTCCGCGTGTACCAATCCAATATCGCCCCCGATTGTGAGGACTTGTTTGCTCATTAAGGCGTTCGCGAAACATTTTTTCAATTTCTTCATCCGACAAAGACTGGTTGAGCAGCTCCTGCTCCTCATCAAACAATCCTTCGGGAATATCTCGGCTGCTTAGCCAATCGAGCAGTTCCTGCGAGACCTCTTCTTCAAAAGGAACGTCTTTAAAATACAGCAGAAAGAGCTGGTCAAAGCGGTCAAAATCCGCTTCTGTTTTCACCAGCAATGCTCTGCAAAGGTGATAAAAGCCTGTAAATTCTGAACCGTGCAGTCCCTGATTCAGCGCTTCCATCAATGTCATCCATTCTGTAAGAGATACCTTTAAGCCGTTGCTTCGCAGTAGGTATAAAAAATGTGAAAACATGCAATCACCGCCAGTTCATACGCAGAGTATCCATGTCCTCATTCTTTTTCAGCAGAACACCCAAATACGGCAATTCTTTTACCAAGCGGTCCGGGTTCATGCCGCCATGAATCAGTGCACGAATCCAATCGATAACCTCACTGGTAGAGGGCTTCTTTTTAATTTGAGGTAGGGAGCGTATCCGGTAAAACGCTTTTAAAACCTGTGTGAGCAAGTGGTCATCTAGCTTGGGAAAATGAACCCGAACGATTTCAGCCAACAGCTCTTGGTCTGGGAATTCAATGTAATGGAATACACAACGACGCAAGAATGCATCCGGCAGCTCTTTTTCAGCATTAGAAGTGATAATCACCACAGGGCGGTGCTTTGCCCGAATCGTTTCTCCTGTCTCTGGAATATAAAATTCCATACGGTCAAGCTCCCACAATAAATCGTTCGGGAACTCTAGGTCTGCTTTATCAATTTCATCAATCAGCAGTACTACCTGCTTCTCTGAGGAGAAGGCCTCCCCCATTTTCCCGAGCTTTACATATTTTTGAATATTATCGACACCCTCATTGCCGAACTGGCTGTCATACAGGCGCTGAACCACATCGTAAACGTATAAGCCATCCTGCGCCTTGGTTGTAGATTTGATGTTCCAAATAATCATTTCTTGATTCAGTGCGTCAGATACGGCCTTTGCCAGCATAGTTTTACCGGTTCCCGGCTCACCTTTAATCAGCAGGGGCTTTTCCAGCGCGACGGCAATATTCACTGCCTGCATCAACTCTTCTGATGCAACATAGTTCATACTTCCTTTAAACTCTCTCATTTTGTACCTCTCTCGTGGATTATAGTAGTTGCACTTAAATAATCAATTCGCTTTCATAGAATCTATTATTTGCGGTAAAAGTGCTTTTTGCTCTTTTCCTTGTGCGGTTTCGCTCTATCATACCATTTTTCGAAACAAAAAACATTACGGATAAAGAAAAAGAGAAAATGCCACCATGAAGGTTTTATCCCTTCTATGGTGGCATTCCCCCTATGAGCTTCTTTCAAAAGGACTTTGCCAAGCAGCGATACTGGCACTAAGAAAATAACACTTATCTTCCGGATGAGTGATATAAGTAGGATGAAGAAAAATCGTGCGGTAAGTCTTTGTTAGAAGGATTATTCTTCGTCCATTCCTTCTTTAAAGAACTCGCCAAACAGCTCTTTGTTGGTGGGCATATCCTCAGCGAGAGGACGCGCAACCCAAGTAGTATTCATGTAATGCTTGAGAGCAATGTTTTCTGAAACAATGTTGCCACCCCAAGTACCGCAGCCCATGGAAGACGTTGGCGGCATGCCGTTCGTGGAGGAGCCGGAATTACCCTTGTTGTTCGGCTGGCGAACCATAATGCGGGAAACCGGTGCAGCCATACCCAAACGGTGAATGTGCTCGTCGTCGAAAGAATAAATGCCGCAGGAGTGACCTTTGCCGCCAACCTCGAAGATTGCACGCATCATATCCAAAGCATTTTCAAACTCGCCCTCATATTTGAATAACGTAAGGAGAGTGGTAAGCTTTTCACTGGAGAAGAAATGCTCTTTGCCAATGTTTTCTTTGCCACCACCAATTACTGCAATTAGCTTGCGATCATCGGGAATCTCAAATCCGGCCGCCTGTGCCAGCTTCTGAGGGCTGATGGCAACAGTATTCGGTAGGCGGTGCCCTACTTCATCCCACATTACATTCTTTAGCTTCTCGGCCTCTTCTTCATTGGCAATGTATGCGCCCTCTTCCACAAGTGCTTTCACAAAGCCATCATAAACAGACTCGTGAATCACTAAGTTTCCGTCACAGGAGCAACCTGAGCCAAAGTCAGAGGTCTTTGAAATGCGGGAGTTCATTGCCGCTTCTCTTTGGCGTTCTGGAGTATTTGCGGTATCATCAATAATTACCGTTGCGTTACCGGCACCCGAGCCGAACGCGGGAACACCGGAGGAATAAGCGGATTTTACCATCGGCCGGCCGCCAGTAGCAATAACCAAATCACAGCGCTTCATCAGCTCTTGTGTTAAGGCAATGCTGGGCTCCTGAATGCCCTGAATAATATCTGCGGGAGCGCCCTCACGAACCAAGGCCTCACGAATAATATCGATGCACTTATTGGTAACCTTCTTTGCACGGGGGTGGGGGGAGCAAATCAATACGTCTCTCGCTTTAATTGCATAAACAATCTGACCAGCGGGAGTGAGGCATGGGTTTGTTGTAGGAACCAGTGTAGCAATAACACCCACCGGCTTTGCATACTTTACTAAGCCTTTTTCCGGCAGTTCTTCAATAATCCCAACGCTCTTATTACGCAGGCAGTCACGAAGAATCAGTTTTATTTTATTGCGCTTATTTCTCTTACTTACCTTGTCGCCAAGTCCGGTTTCATCAACTGCCTCATCACAGATAGGGCCCCAAACCTTCATGTCGCATACAGCAGCGGCTACTGCCTGGCAAAGGCGGTCAACCCGTTCTTGGTCATAAGTGGCAATCACTTCTGCAGCGGCTCTGGCACGAGCTACTATTTCCTCTAATACCTGAATTTGTTCTGTAGATACTTCTTTTGCCATAATTACAATCTCCTCACTCAACAGTTTTTATTGTGGGAAAAGCTGTTTCTGTTTCTATTGTAGAACCCTTTCCCATTGAAGTCCAATACCAGGTTTCTTTATAGTTTATAGAAAGCATCTATTAAATCTGCAAATAAGTCTAATAAATTACAAATTACGCACAAATAGAGCGAATTTTCATTCGCTTTTTCTCAATGAATCATGGTATAATAAATAAAATTAAAACATCCGACTAAGGCAAGAATCATTTGTTTACATAGAACCTACTTCTTAAAGAAATCCTATTTTCTTTGGATAAGAAAGGATTGTTTCTAATGACACTGTTGCAGTTACAGTATTTTAAGGCTTTGGCGCAGATACTCCATTATACAAAAGCAGCCAAAGAGCTACATATTGCCCAACCCAGTTTAAGCTATTCCATTAACGAGCTGGAAAAAGAGCTTAATGTTAAGCTTTTTGATAAAGAAAATCGTAAAATACGTTTAACACCCTACGGAGAGCAATTTCTTACTTACGTAGACCGCGTTCTCATGCTGTTAGATGAAGGAGTTCAGGTTCTGCAGCAAATGGCTGGCTCCGCCTTACAGGTAGTTCATCTGGGGTATTTTCATTCCATCTCCACTTCCTTGATTCCATCCATTATGTCTGGGATTTACAGTCAGGAAGAAAACCGAGGAGTGCGTTTTCAGTTTTTGGAGGCTACCTCCTTTGATATTTTAAGTAAACTGAAAAAAGGGGAACTTGACCTAGCCTTCTGCATGCACCTTGATGAAACTGTGGAGGCTGTTCCTATTCTGAAGCAACCCCTCTATTTAACGGTTCCAAGCAATCACCCGCTAGCGGAACGAAGCTTTGTAACATTTGAAGATTTTGCACAGGAGCCAATTGTAATGCTGGAAAAATCCAGCAGTCTAAGAGCGCAAATGGATCAAGCTTACAGCCAGCACAACCTTGTACCAAACATCGTTTTTGAGGTTCGTGAGTGCAATGCCGCTTTGCAATATGTTGCGTTACGCTTTGGCATTTCCGTTCTTCCCCATGTGCCCGCTATGGAAAACGAAAAGGTTTCTGTTATACCGATTGCAGATGAAAAACAAGCCTTTGCGAGGACGGTTTATCTCTCTTGGGCAAAAAGCCGCCCACTCTCCCCCGCTGCTCAAAGGTCTAAAAACTATATCTTAGAGCATTACGCTCAATTGCAATCTTAGAAGCTTCAATATAATTTGGATTAGGGAACCGCTGAAACAGGCTGGTTCCCTAATCTTTTTATAGTACTAGTTCCTAATGAAGGCTTATTTCGCTTTATGTGATTTGGAATGGCTAGGCGCCACATACTGCCCATTTTCCTTGCGAATTAGCTTACCCTCACGAACCAACTCATTCGGTGTGTAAATATCATTAATATTCCAGCAACCAGGAGTGGGTACTACGATATTCTCCATGGGAGCCTCTACAAGAAATGGTTTCTGCGCGGCGATTGCCTTTTCCAAGGCCGGCCTGAATTCCTCAGCCGATTTCACGCAAATGGATTCCACTCCATAAGCTTTTGCAACCTCTGCCCAGGAGGGACTGTACGATTCTCCTTGCGGAGTATAAAATACGGTTCCAAAGTTTGTTTGATAATTTGCTTTCTCAAGGCCTGCGATTGTACCAAAGGCAGAGTTATTCATAACAACCCATACGCAATTAATCCCTTTTTCTACCGCAGTAGCTAGGCAGGAGGGATTCACCCCAAACCCGCCGTCACCGGTAAGGGTCAGGCAAACTTTATCGGGCGCAGCCAGTTTTCCGCCAAGTACAGCGGAAGCGCCAAAGCCCATGTTGGCAAGCCCTGAGGTATGGTGAATGGTACCGGGCACGGTAATATCGAACTGCTGCGCCACACCATTCTTATTCCAGCCAACATCGGTAAAGATAAGAGCATCTTCCGGCAGAGCTTCCTTCACATCTTTTAAAATACGCTGTGGGGTCATTGGGAAGCGACTGTCATTCGAGATTGCTTCGTTTTGCTGCTTAAACTCTGCTTTAGAGGCTGCAATTCTTTCATGAAGCTCCGGGTGCTTTTTGCCCTCGGGGCAAATTTTTATGACCTCTTCTAATATTTGGGTAAGACCCAATTTCAAATCGCCAACGGCGCCGATTTCAACCGGATAATTGCGACCAATCTCGCTTGGGTCAATATCAATTTGCAGGAACTCTGTCTTATCTGGGTCAAAGGTAACACCCTGGTACCAGCTAGAGCAATCCGCTTCTGCGAAACGAGTGCCTAACCCCAAAACAACATCGGCATTAGCGGTAAGTGAGTGCGTAACCTCCATGCCCCAGAAACCGGTTTGCCCAACCATTAATGGGTGACGGTCTGACAAACAACCGTGCCCCATCAGCGTGCGAGATACAGGAATATCTAGATGCTCTGCTAAGGCCGCCAGTTCATCTGATGCCTGAGCTAGCAAAATACCGCCGCCTGCATGGAGTATTGGGCGTTCTGCTTTCACAAGCTTTTCTGCAATTGCTTTGGCCGCATTGGGGTCGAGTGCCGGGTTCATGGTGTAATGGTTGTCCTTATAGGTTCTTACCCATAGCTCTTCTTCCATCTCTCTAGAGAACATATCCATAGGAACATCTATGAGAACCGGGCCAGGACGACCTGTTTCGGCAAGGCGAAACGCTTTATCGAGTATGTAAGGGAGAGCCTCAACATCATCTACGCGCCAAGCCCGCTTCACAACTGGCTCCATAATACGATACTGTGTTGCGTCGCCGTGCATATTCACTTCCTGATGTGGGTGTCTTCCAAAGTAATAGCTGGGAACATCTCCCGCGATGACTACCATTGGGATAGAATCAAACGCTGCGTTAGCAACACCTGTGAGCACATTGGTAAGGCCAGGCCCCAAGTGGCACATAACAACAGATGCCTTATGGGTTATACGAGCATAACCGTCTGCCGCTGTGGATGCAATTGCCTCATGCCGGCTAGAGATAAACTGTATTTTTTTACTGCGAGAGAGTGCATCCAGCATTCCAATAACGGTATGACCGCATAGACCAAATACATATTCCACGTCTCTGCGTTCCAAATAATTCACAATCAGGTCAGATACCAGCTTTTTACTCATAAAATATGCCTCCTTAAAGAATCGTTATTCAAACTTTTATCAGCTCATTCCGTACGGAAGCACAAGCTCGTATCAGCAAAACTATCAAATGATACTTGGCCCATTCTGTGCTAAAAATTGGTCAAACATTTTCCCACTGCGCACTAAAAAATCGCGAAAATATTCTGCGGCCGGGGGAATGTACCTATTTTTATTCCACATTAAGTAAATATCTCTTTGATACAGTTTATTCGCAATTGGAACAATACTCGTATTGTTTGGCGTGCCGCCCAATGGGTACGGTACAATTGCTACTCCTCGGTTTGCCGCTACTAAGCCGTATACAATAACGTCCTGCGGTGTTTCCATAACGATATTCGGGTGAATATTGAGCTCATGAAAAACTTGTTTGTTATGATGGTGTAGTTGAGATAGCTCATCAAAATCAATAAAATTTTCTTGATCCAACTCTTTTAAATCCACGCTTTTCTGCCGTGCCAAACGGTGACCCGACGGTACTAGCAAAACAAGCTGGTGCGTGCCCAAGTGAACATGTTCCACTTGTGGATGATCAATTTTCGTTGCTAAAAGCAAATCCACTTTTCCTGACAAAAGTTGTTCTTGAAGATTAAAAAAGCTTTCTTGCCCAAGTTGAAAGCGAACATTCAAACGGTTTGTATCTGATAAATAACGTACAATTAAATTGGGAACAAATTGAGCCAAAGATGGAAAACTGGCAATTGTAACGGTCCCTGAATTCGGATTAATGTAATCCTTTAGGGTAGAAATCCCATTTTCTAACGTTTCAATTGTTTTTTGAACATAAGGAAGAAACAATTCTCCATATTTTGTTAGCTTTATACTGCGACCTTTGCGAACAAAAAGCTTTACATTGAGTTCTTCCTCTAATTCCTGAATTGCATGACTTAAATTGGATTGACTAACGTATAGCTTTTCTGCCGCCCGTGTATAGTGTTCTAATTCTGCAATCGTTCTGAAATAATATAGCTGCCTAAGGTTCATGATGCACCTCCTCCACAAATTTAATGAACCGCAGCGTCGATTTAGAAACTATTATCGGGTATGGCATTAAAAATGTCCACTTATTTCTGAAACGATAGTCTCCGCTAGCAGAAACTCTCATCTCTTATTGCAGATGTGAAGAGGTAGTAAAATCAAAGTCCGGGCGGATACAGGCAGATATGAATCCGCCCGGAAACTCATACGCTATAAATTCTTCTACGACCTAGAAATTAGATAATTCCAAATAATTGTAAGAATGCAACAACCCCAAGAGCGACCATTACTACACTGCTAATAAGTGTGAGTACAAACCAAAGAGGCTTTAAGCGATACTCTTTCGGTAGGCTTTTTTTCTCTGTCCACAGCATTAACAGGCCAACAATACCAATACCAAACACGCTGCCAATGACCGTTGCAATTTGGAGCAGGAAGGTATACGTAATGTTGCTCCATGCCAGAATAATACCGCCAAGCACGCAGAATGTAGCTACGCCAATTCGGGTTTTGAACTTATTCTCTTCCTTCTGAATCGCCGGGAAAGTGGACGAGAAGCAAGCTCGGAACGTTGCAGGGTAAACCTGTGTGCTCAGTGCAATAATTCCGCCGAAGAATGCGCAGAAAATGGCCAACTTATAAAGGTATACCAAAGCGGGAGAAATAACAGCAAAGAAATTCGCCTGATTTTGAATAATCTGGTCGTTCGAAGGAACAATCTGCATTCCGTTTGTTCCCAGCACCACACTGCCAAGAACCATGAAGATGGTTCCGACCAGCCAAACTGCTGTGAAAGAGGAAATATTATCGATTTTAACTGCCTTCAGCCAGCCCTTAGCATCCGAAACCGTAGCTTCGTCGTTGGGTAGCGGAACTTCTTCTTTACCAGACAGATTTTTCAGGGATGTCTGAATTTCTGTAATATTCTTATTACCATACATGCCCCATTTTTTCTCACTGACGGTACCCATATAACCAAGGTAATCTTGGCAGCCGCCGCCGAGGATTCCAACTGCACCAACAATTTCAAGCAAAATTGGGCTAGAAAGCACCTGCGGTGCTTTTTCCTGCACCCAATCTGGGTACTTAGACGGAATAGATGGAATGAGGCCCTGTGCCATTGCAATCCAGTCTGGTCTGGAGCCGAAAACTGCAAGCAATGCGAATATAACCAAAACTAAAATAATGATAGTAGATACCTTCTCGATTTTTTCGTAATCAAAAAAAACGAAAAGGAACGCAACAATGGACCAAAGCGTGCCACACAGCACGGTGTATGTAGGATCAATTCCAAACGTCCAGCAGGACCACTGGCCAAGAACCTTAATAAAACCGCTGATGGAGGACGGAATCGCAATAGCGGCAACAATACCAAGAAAGATTGCCGTCCAGTTTTTAGGGCCTGGAATGATTTGCCCCCAGCGTACCGTAGGGTGAACTCCGGTTAAGGTTGCATATTTGGAACCCGTATAAACTACGCACCCTTTCATAAATGCACATACCACAAAGGTCCACAAAAGGGAAAAACCAAACAGTGCGCCTTCTCGGCTTGCAAAAAAGATTTCTCCATTACCAATGGATGCAGAGGCAACCACAATACCAGGGCCAAGGTAACGAATTAAATCCTTAAACTTACCAGCCTTTAGTTTCGGGTCGGCTTCTGGCATTTCCATTGCAACAGATTTGACTTTAGAATCTGTCATTCTAACACTCCTTTTCATGTAATCGTTATACTTAATAAACAGAAAAGCTACGCTGGTAAACATAAAGTAAATTTAAGGGCTATGCTTACCAGCCGTTACTTTTAACACAAATGAATTAAGTGCTACTGGAAGAGTGATTCAATAAAAGCTATATTATAAGCACGCCCGTTACCCAAGCGACGAACACTACCACAAGATTCGACACCACCATTATGGGAATTCCCATTTTGATGAACCCATCCACATCATCGATTTGCAACAGGTTGCAACCCACATAAGTGGCCGAGTTAAATGGCGTAACACTTGTTGCAAGCGCAAGGTTACAGAGAAATGGGGCAATAACATACAGCGCCGGAATACCAAAACTGGCGCCGATGCTAATAAAGAGAGGATACATTGCATTGAACACCTGAAATGGTACGAAGCGAATGATAATGACACACAGCAATAAGAAAATAATATGTACATACTTTAATAAGAACGAAGGCACAACACCGACCATTATTTTAGCCAAATCATTAATCATGCTGATACCGCCCTCTGGAGCAGCATTGAAAACAGCGATATATACTGAAATGGCGGAAAGCATGATGATTACGTTCAAAAACATGAGTGCCGTTTTGTTCCAAATCTCACCAAAATTGTTAGGGTAATTAGTCATCGCCATTACAATGGAAGCCATGATGAAAACCAGATACCCCGGATACTGTAAAACGGTAAGAGCAAGCATAGCAGCCAAAAATATTACCAGATTTAACCAAAACAATTTTGGTCTTGCATGGGGCTTCTCATCATTGTGCTGCGCAACTGCTTCACCAGATTCACTTACAGTAAGGCCAAGCGAGCCATACTCTTTTTTGTGCATGTAAGCAAAATAGAACCACTGCAAAACAATCACGGGAATAAAGCAGAGCCCCCACGGAATAGCTGCTTTACTTAACTCCATTGGGTCAAGATTGGAAGCCGCCGCTGTGTAAATAACACCGATTCCCCACGGTAAAAATCCAACTGCACCACACGCGGTTTGGCATATGATAAATGCTGCACCTTTGTTAAACTTAAATTTACGATACAACGGAAGCATTAAGGGGAAACAAAGAAGATAAACCGTACTGAAATTGGCTGTTAAGTAACCAATCATACCAATGATTGTTGTCATTATCATAATAATGGCAACGTTCATTTTTTTACCAAAGAGCGAAATCAGCTTGTTGATGATAATATCAAACATACCGCTTTCGTTAACCATGAAAAAATAAATGTTACCAAACAACAGCAAAAATCCGGCTGATTGCATAATGGAGCCAAGCTGTTTTAGAATAATCCCCCCCAAGTCTATTACAGAGAAGCCTAATAGTAAGCCACACACTACCGGGATAACAAACAGTGCAAAATTCATAGGAACCTTTTTTGTTAGAATTGCTGCTAGAACCAAGACAATCATAATGAGTGCCAGTATCCCTGGAGACATTGCTCTTTCCTCCTTCAACATTGTGGACTCGCTTTGTTTTATTAATACAAATAGAACACTGAAAGCAGCAAGACAGAATCACTTATTCTATTTTGGGGTTACATCACACCATTACCGGTTCTAGCAACTCCGCAGCTAAATAATCCACTGCTGTTTGCAGCCTCTTTTCATTTGCCGGCAATGAGGTAAAGCTATGATTTCCCTCTTCAATCATGACCAGCTCAGCCTTATCACCATACAAATTGAGGTATTTCTTCGAGTTTTCAACAGGGCATATCTCATCCTTGTCTCCATGAATGAGCAAAACCTTCTTGTCAAATCCTTCGGCAAGCTTGTAAAAATCGAGGTTAACGGCATCTTCATAAAATCCTCTGCCAAGCTTCATACCGCCAATATCGGCATACCCTTTTACAAAAATATCCGAAATATCAATGCCCTTTACGCGCAAATTTCTTGCATCATCAAGGGAATTGGTTGCAGGGCAGCAAAGGCATAAGGTTTTGAGAATGTCTTTTTTTCTGGCAGCCACTGCACTTGCAACTGCACCGCCAAGGCTAATACCAAATAGACCAATACGGCTCGAATCTACTTCGTTTAAACCAGCTACAAAATCGACTATGGCACAGCCATCTTCTATATGATTGGAAATCGTAACATCTACAAATTCCCCATCACTCTCGCCACAACCAAAAAAGTCGAATCGAACACTTGCTATATTATTTTTTGCCAGCATTCTAGATAGCTTCGTTAAAGAGAAATTCATTGCATTTCTATCACCGCCAAACCCGTGTAAAATAACCACAACGGGAGGCTTTTCGTCTGTGCCGTCCGGCAAGTGAAGCATTCCTCGCAGTGTATACCCATCTTTTAAAAACTCAACATACTTTTCCATTGTTCTTCCTCCTTTTATAATAAATAAATTACAACTCTTAGCAGATGGTACCCTACCACTTCCGACATTTTTCGCTTATTAACTAATACTTTATCCCACTACTCAGGCTAGCTAAAATTATAAGTAATTTTAACTGACATTATTTTTTACTTGCTTACAGCCGCAACCACAGGCATATTTTTTTGAGCCGTGATGCGAAGAAGTTCTTGTCGCATCGCTTCAACAGGTGCTTTTACTCCACTCCAAAGCTCAATTTGAGCAACTCCTTGATACAAAGACATACCCAGGCCATTGAGTATACGGCAACCCTTTTCTTCTGCATCCAAAAGAAACTGCGTTTTGTCGGGGTTATAGCACGCATCAAAATAGAATTGACTGGGCTGTATGTATTCGGTTGGCATGGGGCTTTGGCCCATACTTTCTCCCATTCCCACTCCACTGGCATTCATCACAACATCGCAAGCAGAGAGCTTGGAGAAATCTTCGTGGTGAACAAATTCTGCTACAGGCGCGAAATTCGTGTTGATGTCTGCCACTAACGCTTTTGCGCAAGGCTCGAAGGAATCGGTAATATAAATCTTTCTGGCACCATGGTAGGCTAATACAGAGCACATTGCACGGCCGGCTCCGCCTCCACCAAAACAAAAGAATACACATTGGTCTACCTGTATTCCTCCCTCCTGCGTTAAAGAGGTATAAAAGCCAATGCCGTCTGTGTTATAACCAATAAGCTTACCCTCCGGTGTTTTTACAACGGTGTTGCTTGCTCCCATTTTCTGGCACAGCGGGTCTAATTCATCCAAATAGCGCAACACACGAACCTTATTCGGTTTTGTGACTGCAAACCCTGCAGCGTTCATATAGCGTAAACCGTTTACAATATCTCCCAAATGTTCTTTATCTGCTTCGGTGTAAAAATAAACCATATTCAGACCTGCGGCCTGATACCCTACATTTTGCATTTGAGCTGCAAAGGATTGGGATAAAGGAGTACCAATCAACGTCACAATTTTTGTGTTTATATTAATGTTCACTTTTCAGCCTCTTTTCTTGTATATATCTCCACCGTTATTCATCTACAAATAGTGCTTTTGCTGTTTGAAGGCAGCGGTTTGCGTGGCCTTGCACGCCAAGCTCTAAAATACGCTTGGTATTAGGCAGTTCAATGGAACAAGGGTTATTCGGTAAGGCTTTCAGCAATTCTTTTAAATTAGCCTCTCCCTCACCGCAATACGCACGACCCTCCCGAACAACTTCTACAATTTGAGTTTTATCTGGATTTTTGGGGCAGTCGCAAAGGTGAATCAGGCCAAATCGATTGGGATCAATTTTTTTAATCTCTTCTGGGGTTACTCCCGCCCAGTGAACATAAATCATATCCATCAAGATTTTCAAATTGGAAGCATTCACTTTATCCTGAATCATTATGGTATCTTGTAAGGTAGTCAGGCACGATACGATTGGAAATTCCAAGTTGACCGTCATCCCATATTGTGCAGCCTGCTCACAAATCTTCCCGTAACTATCTATCGCGTAGGAGTAATCATTCGTCCAAACACTGGACAAAATTTGAGTTGCCCCGAGTTCGGCTCCCTTTTCAAACGCACAACGGTAGTCAGTTGGTAAATCTTCTCTAATTCGAACCAATTCAATATCCAAAAGACTTATTTCGTACTCTTTTAGAGCTTGTTGAATTGCTTTATGTAGCACGGCATCCTTCTCTAAGCAAACTTGAGGTTCGCTACTAAGTCCCATTGGTATTGTTCTTAGACTTACGAAATCATACCCGGCTTTCTTAGCAACTTTTATCTGCTCAATAGGCTCAATGCCCGGTATCGTAAGATAAGCTAGTGAAAACTGTACAGCCATTTATGAACCCCCTTCATCAATTGGATGGAAATATATCTAAGTTTTCTCTTACCTGATATAAATTTTATATGCAAATCACTTATAAAGTCTAATGCTTAATATCTATTGAATTAGAAATATATTTCATAGTTCATAACACTTGTTTTATTTAAACTTTGCCAATATTAGCTAACTGATTATGAAAAAATTGTAAAATATAAATATATATTTGATATAATTTGCTATTATCTTTTTGTATTCCAATATTTTACACTTACTTGTTTTTCATAATTGAAACTGAACCATTAATCTCTTCTATGATTTCATATAAATTATGTATTGGATTCTTACTGCTAAATTCGTTTAAGATAGTGTAAGAGATGTTGACTCGACATTAAAACCACATTTTTATAATACATTTGGAGGTAGTGGACATGATGAATTTACCATCCTCTATTACTTTGTGTGAGGTTGGGCTACGTGATGGTCTACAAAATGAAAAAACAATACTTACAACCGAGCAAAAGCTGGAGCTGCTCCGTGGGCTTATTGATGCCGGATTTACCGTTATTGAGATAGGTTCATTCATGCACCCAAAGGCAGTACCACAAATGGCGGATACCGATGAATTATACAAGCAGATAGGTTCCGTTCCGGGTGTGGAGCTACGGGCATTAATTCCCAATATAAAGGGGGTTCAGCGTGCTGTATCCTGCGGATGTAAAAAAGTGAAGCTGAACGTTTCTGCAAGCCGACAGCACAATCTGAAAAATTTGAATATGTTACCGCAAGAGAGTGTGGCAGGATTCGCCCCTTGTGTACAAGCAGCACAAGAGAATGGAATCGAAATTTCTGGTTCTATTTCTATGCCGTTTGCATCCCCCTGGGAGGGCCGTATTCCTCTGGAAGATGTAGATGCTATTATTCAGGCATATCTCGAGGTCGGAATAACAGAGATTTCTTTGTCAGACACTTCCGGCATGGCTGTACCGAATCAGGTGTATCGAATATGTTCTTCTGTAAGAGAAAAGTATCCGCAAGTTAACTGGTGGCTTCACTTCCATAATACTCGTGGCTTGGCAATGGCAAATATACTTGCTGCCATGGAAAGTGGTATGACTCAATTTGACAGTTCGTTTGGCGGGCTGGGAGGTTGTCCTTTTGTACCGGGGGCAGCTGGTAATATTTCTACCGAAGATGTGATTCATATGTGCGATGAATCGGGAATATCCACCGGGGTAGATATTGTGAAGGTGATGGAACTATCCCGTACAATACAACAGCTTTTAAACCACGATACGGACAGCTACATTCTACGTGCCGGGCGTTCCAGCGACCTTTTAGCGTCTCATTAAAAGGAACCATACCTAATACTTACTTACAACAAATCCTTATAAGATTTGCTTCAATCACAACAATAGTACAATCCTCCCTTACTATGTGAGGGGGGATTGTACTTTTTCTATCTATTTAAAATTGTTTGTATGCTTGACATACAACATAAAGTTATGTATAGTTAGTTTATGCTAACTATACATAACTTTACAATAGAAAAGTAGAGCAGAAACGGAGAGATAATTATGAATCAGAAATCCACACCGGGCTACCTGCGTTACTACACCATGCTGGAGCAATACCAACAAGCACAAATTCTATTTACAGCGATTCACCTAAATGTATTTACCTACCTTAACGAATGGACGAGTGTGCAGCAAGCCGCACATAAGACAGGCTATCAAGAGTTCGCTCTCGGGCATTTTCTATTGTCGCTCAGTGCATTAGGCTTTTTAGAACGGGATGGCGAACGGTATCGTAACACCCCTGATTCCAGTGCTTTTTTGAGCAAGGACTCTCCCCTTTACATTGGTGAGACCCTATTATTCCGTGAAAAAATGACCTCACTACAACAATTAGGTCAACAAATTTCCGGGGAAATAGAACGCGCACCAACCTATGATTTCGCCATGCTGGCTCGGGTTACCGTACCAGAAATGTATGCGACCGGCCGGGTTAGTTCATTTTTAGAGGCAATGAAGGAATTATTCCCCCAAAATAACGCTCCCGTAAAAATGCTGGATTTAGGTGGCGGCTCGGGTATTTTGGCGATGGAATTTGCAAAGCAATACCCCAATAGCTCCGCCGTTGTATTTGAGCACCCAAGCGTTGCTGCTACCAGTAGAATGATTCTACACGAGCAGGGCGCACCAAAAAACGTGTCTGTTATAGAAGGGGATTTTAACAAAGACCCCTTTGGCGGGCCTTATGATTTACTAGTTGCTTCTGGTATATTGGATTTTGCAGCGGAACATCTTTCGGACTTCCTTCAAAAAATTGCAAATACACTTTCTCCGAAAGCCTATTTACTGTTAATTGGGCAGCTCTCGAACAACCAAGAGCAGCCACCACACCGCTTAGTTAGCTGGCTGACTGGCCGCTTAAATGGTTTGCCACTGGCGCCTTCTGGTTATGATGTAGAAAACGCACTGAAAGGAGCTGGTGTATTCAGATTGCGGGAAGTGAATGCGGGTAGATTCTGCGGTCTTTTATACCAAAAGGAGAATAACGACAATGAATGAGCTGTCAAAGGAAGTGGTGGATTCTTTCATTAGATTAACGGAAAAAATAGCAAATATCAAAACCAACATTTTAAATTTTGGCAGTGAGGATATGACGTTCTTTCGTGGCGAGATTCACATAATACAAATGATTGGCGACCACCCCGGTACATTCAGCTCTGAAATCGCAAGGCAATTTGGTATCACAAGAGCGGTTGTGCATAAAACACTTTTAAATCTAGAGAAACGTATGCTGATTGTAAAAACAAAGGATGGTTTAGATAAAAAGCGAGTCAGGCTGTTTCTCACCGAAAAGGGAATGCGCGCCTATCATCTTCACCGCGAATACCACAATACCCATGATAAAGCATTATTTGAGTATATTGATTGCTTAAATCAAGTTCAATTAGAAGCTATTCAAGCATTCTTAGAACACGCTAATGATTTGATTGAAAATCATGCTTAATAAATCACTAAGCTGCAAACAACCCATTTTTTCCTATTTTTAATAAATGCAGGCTTGAAACTTTTCCAAAGTAAGAGTTTCAAGCCTGTTTTTTTATGTGTTTATACAATGAATACAGCATAAAAGCTGATCGTTTTATTCTTCACATGCTTGTATAAAAGAACATAGTATATTTCATGACCATCACCCGTGTTAAGGAGGCGATCTTTTGGTAACCTTGAGCTATCTCCATATTTTATACATTACGCTATTATTCGTTATGCTCTGCCTTATGGCGTTCCGTAAAAGTATAGTACTGCCCTGCATCATCGGCATACTCATAGTTGGCGGTTTTGCTACCCAAAGTGTAATTGGCAGTATTCAATCATTATTCAACGCATTAATCTGGACTGGCAAAGAGTTCTGGAGCATTATCGCTGTAATATCCATTGTAGTGGCAATGTCCAAATCCCTTTCTGCACTCGGCGCAGATGTGCTAATGGTTCGTCCTTTTGTACGTTACATGAAAAACCGTAGTGTCACGTTCCTTTTGCTTGGTTTTGCCATGTTTGCTGTTTCCATTTGTTTGTGGCCCTCGCCAGCAGTTGCACTTGTAGGAGCCGTTATTCTCCCCCTCGCTCTCGAGACGGGCATACCCGTAGTATGGGCAGCTGTAGCAATGAATCTATTTGGCCACGGGATGGCTCTTTCGGGAGACTTTTTCATACAGGGAGCGCCCACCATAACTGCCAAAGCCGCAGGCACAACTGTTGGTGCTTTAATACAAGAAAGCTTTGTGCTCTGGGCCGTGATGGCTGTTGTTACTGCTACGGTAGCGTTTATTATGTTCCGGAGAGATGTTAAAAATCTTCCGCCGGTGACTGTAGACCGTTCTTCCATCCAGGCGGAAAAAGCAAAGCCTGCTGCCGTAGCAATTGCCATTGCAACCCCAGCTTTGTTTTTATTAGATGTTATTCTTATGCTCATTTTTAAATTGCAGGGTGGCGATGCAACCGCCCTAGTAGGTGGTACTGCACTGATTATCCTTGTTGTAGCTACCTGCCTGAATGGTGGAATTATAAACGCCTTGGAGAAAGTCATAGACCATTTAAAAGAAGGCTTTGGCTTTGGTATCGATATTTTTACTCCCGTTATCTTTATAGCAGGTTTCTTCTTCCTTGGCGGTGAAGATTGTGCGAAAGCCGTTCTTGGTTCACAGACCGGCATCATGAATGATATTGGCCTTTACCTTGCGCAAAACGCACCCATGTCTCGCATTCCCGTTGTATTGGCGGAAGCAATGGCTGGGTTTGTAACCGGGCTGGATGGCTCCGGCTTCTCTGGGCTGCCTATTGTGGGTACAACAGCAGCTACCTTCGCACAGGCCATACCTGTGAATAAAGAAATGCTCGCAGCTCTTGGCCAAATTGTTACAATTTGGGTAGATGGCGGTACACTGATCCCGTGGGCAGTAATTCCTGTTGCAGCCATTTGCGGGATTCGTCCTGAAGAATTGGTACGTAAAAACCTTATTCCTGTATTCTCTGGGCTCGCCGCTACAATTATCGTTGCCTGCATCTTAGTTTAAATAGATATAAGTAACAAAAAGCCACCGGAGTTATCCGGTGGTTTTTTGTTTTGGTAGTATTCTGTGACCATAACAATCAAAATAAAATAGCTTATGGTTTCCAATGACTTAATATTAATTCATTTCGTCCACAGCCGTTTTTCCAGCAATTCGTCCAAAGGTAAAAATATCAGTTAACGCATTACCGCCAAGACGGTTGCCTGCATGAATACCTCCAGCAACTTCTCCCGCTGCATAAAGATGTTTAATCGGTTGGCCGTTTTCATCTAATACACGGGCTTCTGTATCAATTCTAAGTCCGCCCATGGTATGGTGAACCGCTGGCTTTCTTGGTGTTGCATAGAATGGAGCTTTCTCCACCTTTAAGCTAAAGGTGTCCTTATGGAACTCAGGGTCAAACCCTGCATCAACATAGGAATTATATTTATCCACCGTATCCCTTAGGACTGATGGCTCCATACCAACTTTAACTGCCAGCTCTTCTATGGTATCCGCTCGAAATAGGGTCCCTGCTTCTACCTGGCGGTCTATCTTTTCCTGACTTGTATTGGCTGCGGTTTTCTTTATCTCATCATCCGCAATGAGGTAGAACAAACTACCTTGGTCAATGGCTGCTTTTGTTAATACATCTCTACCGGAAAATTCATTGATAAAGCGTTTCCCTTCGCGATTGACGATTACAAAGTTTTCCGGTGGTACCTGCAACCCACTGAACAGCTCGCCCGTATCCGGGTCAGATACTGGCATCATCTGAGTAAAGCCCATTCCCGTCAGCGCCGCTCCTACGGATTTACCAAGCATGATACCATCACCCGTCATGGCGTAGGAATTGGTGGTTCTTATGTCATCATCAATATTACTCCAGTAGGTGTTATATTCCTTTAACATCTTTGTATTGGCACCAAAGCCACCGCTCGCAAGAACGACTGCTTTTGCATGAACCGTAATCTTCTGTCCATTCACACCGGTTGCTATAACTCCTGTAATTTCACCGTTCTCTATAATAAATTCCTTTACTGGACTGTCTGTTATAATCTTTCCGTTCTGCTCTTCTACATATTTATGAAGTGCAAGGATGAACGCAGTACCATAGCTTTTAACAGGCTTATGACCGCGGCGCCATAATGCACCAACGGGAGCAAATACAATGCTCTTATCATACTCAACGCCGATTTCCTCGAGCCATTTTACACTCTCTAAAGCTCTGTCTGTCAGAATTTTCACCAGGTCGTATTGACCATATATGGTATCGCCATTTAAATCTGTTCGTTTGCCGCCAAAATAGGTCTGCATTCTGTGAAGAAGAGGGGAATCAAACAAATGACCTTTACCGGTACCAAACTTGTTTTGGTAAGCAGCAAATTCTTCTTTTAAAGCGCGGAAGTCTTCGAGATATTCTGCATGGATTTCGCTTTCATCGGTATTTAGCAGTGACTCAATGGTATGTCTTTCTCCTGGATTCTCATCAAACATGCTCTGCCACTCTGGATCTGCCGCATTCACAGGGCCACCGGAACGAATGGTATTACCGCCTACCGACGGATATTTTTCAAGAACAATAACACTGGAACCATTCTGCAACGCGGTAGCCGCTGCACTTAGGCCCGCACCGCCTCCACCTACAACTACAACATCACAAGTGTATTCTTCGTCTTCTCTGTTACGGCTGCTGGCTGGTTTAGGACGTCTCTTAAGAATATCGGGATTTACTCCGGCAAGCTTCACTGCTTTGGCTACACCATCAATAACTGCATTGCTGGTTTCTGATGCACCAGAGAGAGCATTTACATTTAACGTTTGTCCCTCAAGAATTTTATCTGGAATTCTTATAAAAACTACATCAGCAATGCCTTCTGTTTCACCTTCAGTATCTATGTGAATGCTTTCAATTCGTTTTTCACTAAAGGAAACTTTCATAGGTAGATTTCCGCTGTGGCCGATTGCACTAACCTCATATTCACCAGGTTGGAAGGAGAACTCCTCTTCCTCATTGAGCTGGTTGGCTATTTTTGCAAAGCGCATGAAGCGAAGGAAGCAAATCTCAAGAAAATCTATGGTGCCTTCATTGTTAAGATTACCGGCGTCATCAAATGCCTTACTTGCACTGCCGAGTAAAAACTCGTAGCCTGGCATTACATTGGCATCCACACCTGGTGCGTCAAGAATCTGACGAAGATGGAGCTGTGCACGAGAGGACCCCTGAGTTCCAAGGGAAGCACCAACAATCATCACCGGCTTGCCTGCAAGTGGATGAAGATCAAAGCTCAACCACTCAATTAAGCTCTTAAGACCGGATGGGATGGAATGATTATATTCCGGAGTAGCAATAATAACACCATCACATTCCGTTATCTTATCGTTGAACATCTGTAATACTGGGCCATAAGACTGATTCTCCGATTGGTTAAACATAGGAACATCTGTAATCTCTAAAATTTCTATGTCAGCCTTCGTTTCAAAGTGCTTTTTCATAAATTGGAGCAGTTTTCGATTGTAAGATTTTTTTGAATTCGTTCCAACAACAGCTATAAATTTCATTGGTACTTTTCCCCCTATTCTTGCCAAGTATATTTTTTCGCTTTTTTATTTAAAGCTTTCTCTTCCAATAACTTGGATGTAATTTTCGTAAACAGAACAAACTCTCTGAAAATTTCTTCAAGCTCTAATAGCTTATCTGCATAAATGAGTTTGCCTGAAATATCAAATGCGCCCTGTGATTTTCCTAATAGAAACTCGCTGCTTGGCATAATTCTGGCTGCAAGCTCGGGGGAATCTAGTATCTGTCTTAAATGTGCCTGTGCTCTTGAAGAACCAAGAGTACCATGAGATGCTCCCACAATTAATACAGGCTTGTCCGTAAGTGCCTGACTTGTGTAACTAATCCATTCAAGTGCACTTTTTAGAACGGCTGGAATAGCGTGATCATATTCTGGGGTTGCTATAATGACTCCATCCGCATTCAAAATTTTAGCAGATAGCTCTGTTACCTTTTCTGGAACTTCAGAATCTTCATCCGGTTCCATAAAAGCAGGTAAATCCTTAATTTCATAGACTTCAATCTCTGCTTCAGCAGAAAAATGCTTCTGCATAAATTGAAGCAGCATACGATTGGTAGACATATCTGAATTCGTGCCTACGATAGCTAAATATTTCATAGTATTCCCCTTCCTGTACATTCGGCTTTCACATTAAATATATGTTTGTTATTATTTTAATATATTGTATGCATATTATCTAATAGTAATTTATTGAAGTTTAATAACTAATTTGTTATAATCAAAACAAATTAAAAAAGTATACTTTTTTTAAAGGAAGAAATGAAATGTCTAAATATTCCTCTCAGGACATTCTGTATTATATTGATGCCATTTTAAAATACAGCAATTATAGTAAGGCCGCGAAATCACTTTACATTTCGCAGCCTTATTTGACGCAGGTAATTAAAAGGGCAGAAAGCGAGCTAAACTGTGAGCTGATTATGCGCAACAAACTGCCCTACCGATTAACCGAGCAGGGGAAAATATATTATCAGTATTTAACTTCCTTAGAAAACAAATACTCTCGGCTACTTAAGGATATCTCCGATGCATCCAATATTGACAGAACAGTCATAAAAATAGGGGTGCTTCCCAGTCTAGGTACCTACCTTTTGCCTCTTTTTATCCCAGAATTTCTGGAAAAGCACCCGAACTGCAGAATTGAGCTTACAGAGGTTTTACCGGAAAAAAGTGAGAGGCTTACTCAAAACAATGAATTGGATTTTTGGATTGGACAAAATTCACGAAATATATCTCCGAACCTAAACTCCGTTAGCTGGGGAAGACACAGGTACCGAGCCATAATTCCCCGCTGCTGTGATCTTTATCAAAACGAAACCGCCGTTATTCCAGAAGGAACCATCGACATAAGTAAAATTTTATGCCAAAGATTGGTACTAACCTCCAAGGGGTCTGCCATAAGAAAACAGATTGATCAATTATTAAATATTTATAAGGTGGAGCCGAACATTATAATGGAAAGTACAGATATTAACACTGTACTTAAGCTGGCTACCAGTAATTTAGGGCTTGCCATTGTACCAGAAAGTGTTCATGTTAAGGAGGTCCCATCTAAATACAATATATATCCCATACCCATTGATGAACTGAGCTTAGATTACTTTATGGCATATCACACGGAAAAAAAACTAACCGATATTGAAAATGACTTAATCGATGCCTTTTTAACACATGGGCAGAGCCAATCCTTTATAGGAGACTGAAATGACTGAGCATACGAAAATCTTATATCTTATGGGAACAAAAATCTCCCTTTATGTTAAGGCAAAAGATCCTGAAATTCTGGTAAAAAAAGCGGAAGACCTGCTGAATCATTATAATGAAGTGTTTAGTGCCAACAGGGATGACTCACAGCTTGCCATGTTGAAAAGAAAAGCTGCATTTGCACCCCAAAGGGTAGATAATGAGCTTTATGAGCTGATAAAAATCGGAAAAAAGCACAGTCTTTGTGAAGGCTCTTATTTGAATATCGCAATCGGACCATTGATAAAGTTATGGAGAATCGGCTTTGCCGAAGCACATGTACCAGAGAAAGATGCGATTGAGAACGTGCTAGAACTACTGAATCCTGAGAATATAGAGCTGGACGATAAAAAGAAAACCGTATTTTTTTTAAAAAAAGGCATGGAGATAGACCTAGGAGCCATCGCAAAGGGTTATTTTGCGGATAAAGTCATGGCACTCTTTCGGCAAGAAGGAGCCATCTCCGCAATGGTAGATATGGGAGGCAATGTTCTCGTTTTTGGAGAGCCTCCATCCCATGGAGGTGAGTGGAACGTAGGAATACAAAACCCATTTTTGCCAAGAGGAAATGTGGTCGCAATCGTGAAAATAAAAGACCAATCCGTAGTAACGTCAGGCATATATGAAAGGGTATTAGAAAAGGAAGGTAGCAAATACCACCATATCTTTGACAGCAAAACAGGCTACCCGATGGAAAGTAATATTGCCTCTATCACTTTCGTTGCCGACTCCTCCCTAGACTGTGACATCAACACCACAAAGCTATTTGGATTCGATGCGGCCTCTATCATTCATAAAGTGAATAAAATGAAAGATATGGGAGCTATTGTAATTACTAGAGATGGAAAACTAGCTTATACCGACAATCTTAGAGGAAAAATAGTAATAGGTACAGAAAAACGAGATTAATAGCGTTCAAAGATGACCTTACTATGGCGAATAATGCCATATTTCCTTCTATTTTAACATTTATCTCACTGGTTTTCGCTTTTCTTTCAATTTGCGGGGCTGAAACCAAAGATTTAATGTGGGATGAGAGTATAGATAGGGGTATGGCATAAAAATCTTCGCTTTGGCGGCTTGCTTTTAATCATGAACAGTATTATTTTAATTTTAAGAGAATTAGCTTGTGTCTATGCGGTTACTATTTTAGAACTTCTTTCCATTCTCATCATATTGCTTTATTCTTATATATTTAATAAAGTAGGTGGCTAAATTGTGTAAATGCATTTATTGTAATAAACAAATAGAACAGCCTTATTCAATCACTGCAGGTATAAACAAAGAATTGCTACATTATTGCAGTAACGAGTGCGTAAATCGAACACAAGCTTCTTTTCGATTCCTTAACCGATCTAGGCCATTTTTTACGGTTGGTATTATTATCTCAATCATTTTGATTTTAGTATCCGCTATTTTTTTAACTATTTCAAAAATGTGGATTGGGAGCATACTTTTGGGTACAGGCTTCGCATTATTGGGTCTAACTGTTTTAATAATGCCTCTAGCCACCCCAAAAACATTTTCCATGTTTGGCATTAAAAAGACGTTAATAATTACTCGATTCGTCGGTTTATGTATTATTATTATTAGCCCTCTCCTTGTTCTTTTTTTATTATGAATTTCGGTTCATGTACAGTTTTGAGAGATTTTTAGCACGATTTCCCTGAGTCGAAACGAAAAGCCTTATGATTCTTTTAAATATCTCCTGACGGAGGTTACAAAACATTTGGATGAAAAAGGCAATCGTTACTGCAAAGTTACTTTCGTGGTCGGTAAAACATCTAATTAAATGCAGAAAACCACTGTAAAAACAGCCGCTCGTACGAGCGGCTGTTTTTACAGTGGTACTCAATATGGGAAGATGTATTAAAAAATCACCCTTGGCTCTTTGAAAATGGAGCAAACAAATTTTACTATAACTCTATTTCACCATTTTTTATAAAATGTCCTGGTAAATTTAAAATAAAATAAAGCCACAAGGTATTACCCTTATGGCTTCTACTAATGGTGGAGAATAGCGGGATCGAACCGCTGACCTCCTGCATGCCATGCAGGCGCTCTCCCAGCTGAGCTAATCCCCCATAGGCTGCTCTGCAAAAAACACTGTTTTTCGCTGAACTGCCTGACTATAATACCATGATACGCCTAAAAAAGCAAGGGCTTTTTTAAAAATAATGTCTTTTTATGTATTCTTCCAATCACATATAAAAGGCTTTATTAAATATTACAGAAACAATTCCGGCTCTGCCCTACGAGCAAAACCTTCTTCCAATTCATGCTGATGATATAGGTACCCTTCATCCGTATAGTATTTAGCTCCTTGAGGGCATTTCTTAATGCAGGCTCCACATTTAATACAGATGCCGGTAAATACACGAACATCCTCAAAGGAAATTGAGCCCATGGGACACACCTGCGCACACAACTTGCAATCATTGCAAGCTTCGCTGGTTTGGGGCTTAACCTTTCGAATATCGACCGGGGTGCCTTTTCTGTCTCTCGGCTGATAATAGCCACGATATGGGTACGGTACTCCCTCTACCGCGATGAGAGGTAGTTCTTCCTTAGTCAGCAGTTTTTCAGCAATGCGATGACCAAATTCCACAGCCAAAGACAAATCTTCCGCATCAGGTCTTTTGGCTGCCAAAACACGAGAAAAAGAGTGTTCACCGATAAAAGCAGCAGCCGCTATTGGGTGAAAACCCGTTTTAAGTAGCAAATCACGAAGTTCTATCAAAGCATCGTCATAATTCCGGTTGCCATAAAGCACTACTGGAACTGCCATAGCTTCGTTGCCTTGCAGAGTGTCTAAAAACTTTAGTAGAACATTTGGCACTCGTCCTGCATATACTGGAGTCCCGAAAATTACCAAATCGTCTCTTTCAAACACCAGTGGACACTCTCGGCCTTTGGGTAGGGTAAAATCCTTACAGCTTACAGGTAAACCCAACTTCTCCCCTACTGACTCTGCTATTTTCCTTACCGTTTTTTCTGTGGTACCCGTAGCACTGAAAAACACTGCCTTTATTTTTTTAATCTCACACATTTTCCTCGCTCCTTATTATGTATAAACGTATCTTCCACACTCTTTATGTCATTATAGCACATTTCGTCATTGTGTATTTTTTAAAACTGTAGAACAATTGAATTTTTATTCTAAAAGCTTCATAAACTAATTATATCACACCATTTTAGCTTCTGCCCTTATCATTCGAATTAACAAATCTGTTTTTATGGTAATTTTCACTGTACTTTTGCCACTCTATTTGTTGAGTAATGAATAAGCCTATAAATTTTGGGGCAAAACTTTATACATACTATCTAAGTGGTAAAAAGGAGGTTTTTGAATGGGTATACTTGCTTGGATTATTATTGGTGCTCTAGCCGGCTGGATTGCAAGTAAATTTATGGATACAGATGCCTCAATGGGCGCATTTGCAAACATTGTAGTAGGTATTGTTGGCGCCATGATTGGCGGCTTCATCATGAACATGCTTGGCGGGGTTGGAATCACCGGGTTTAACCTATGGAGCCTACTGGTCTCTGTGATTGGTTCCGTTATTCTATTGTGGATTTTAAGAATGTTCAAAAACCGTTAACACACAAGTTTACACTTTGAATAAAGAGCAGGTAAGGGGCAAACGGAGTTTATCCGGATGCCCCTTACCTGTTTTATTTTAGCTTGATTTGTCATGTGACTTGAATTCACTCTATTTTAATCGCATCACAAAGCTTTCTTTTTCTATATATGGAAGATTGGATTTTATGCCAAATCATGGTAAGATAGAATTATTATTTAACTCATATTTTAAGATTCATTATAGGAGGTTTCAATATGTTTTCTGAACTGCTAAAGAAAAACCCGACTCTCTCCCTGTATCCGGTTACGCATGAATCCTTCCGTCAATATGGGCGAATTGTTACAGAATATGATTTTTCTTCCTGGCTGCAAACAATGGCGGAAATCGCAGTTCCCGATTCTGGCAATATGTATGTGGCTGATGAACCAAGGCTTTCGAAATCGCCCTTGGCTGACGCTGTAAAAGAACGATTAAACGGTTCTATGCCAATTCAGGTTGGTTATTGCAATGGCAATGGGAGTCAATTAAATGCGCTGGAATACCATAAAACTCCCGAGCTAAATCTTGCTGTAACCGATCTTGTGCTTTTACTGGCAGATGTGCGAGATGTTGAAAACAACACACTTGATACCTCTTTGGTGAAGGGATATTACTTGCCCGCTGGAACAGCATGTGAGCTTTACGGTACCACACTTCACTTTGCACCGTGTAAGGTAAGCGACAAAGGATTTCAGTGTGTTGTGGTATTGCCCAAAGGAACCAACCAGCCACTTAAACAACTGCCCGCAAAAGCAGACGGAGAAGAAAAGCTGCTATGGATGCAAGGAAAATGGCTTATCGCTCACCCAGAAAGTGAATTGGCGCAAAATGGAGCCTATGCTGGCTTAACTGGAGTAAATCTATTAGTTGAATATTAAAAATCACTTTATATATAACATTTTAATTTTTATATTTGGGTTGAAAATCGATAACATTTTAGCTATCTACATAAAATAAATTTTCAAAATAACAAAGAGAAGCCAGTGGCTTCTCTTTGTTATTTTCATTTAGTTATATTAAAGTGATTAAACAATAATCTCATATCTAATATCTCACAGTATGGTACGCAAACAACGAGGCCATCATTAGGTAATCATCACATATACAAAGGCCGGTAATAGATATGCAGATATAATATCGTAAACTCCATGTGCAATAATGAGAGGAGTGATACTCTTTCTTTTGGAAAGGAACAAATAGGTACATAGAATGATGGTATTCAATGTTATATTAAAGGCTTCTCCAAACACAAAGCGAACTGGAGGCCAGTGAATCATATAGAAAATGATACAGTTAAAAAGAATTACGATTATCTTATTATTTGTAATCTCTAAGGATTTGTGTAAAATAAATCCACGCACCATAAGCTCCTCTGTAAATCCCACGCAAAAAATACAGTAAAGTGACATTATGCCAATATGTATCCAATCAGGTGGTGATGCAAACATCTTGTAATCCATACCCATCAAAATCAGAGGAATTTGCTGAACAATAAACATTAATATTCCTATAAGTATACCAAATACAATCTCTTTGAAAGTGATCCCTTTGAGTCCGATACTGCTCAATGGTCTCTTTTCTATTTTGATAACGTAAAAAAGAATGATGGAAGCGACTAAAAGATAAAATACAACTCCAGTCCATAATCCATCAATCTTTAGTAATTGCCCCACCCAATTATTAGAAACACTCAGAAGCAAAACTATAAAATAGCAAGCTATTATTTCGATTCCTGCCCTCATTCTTGAGCTGTTTGAATCAGTCATATTTTTCATTTATACCTCCTTTATTGTATTCAAGTATTATATTACCATATTATTCCTAACTGCGCCATGCTTGTTATTCTTTCCCCTCTATTGAAAGGAAAAACGCTCGGTATTTGATAGAGTTAGCGATAGCTGAGGTGTTTAACGGTTTACCCTTTTCATTCAATCTCTTATTTGTATTACGGGCGGGTGCTTTGCTACATGAAAATACCGCCCCGGCACAAAAAGTGCTGGGGCGGTGATTTTTACAATTTGAAATTAGAACAAGCCAGAGATGCGGCCGTTTTCATCCACATCAATGTTTTCAGAAGAGGGCTTCTTCGGCAAGCCAGGCATTGTCATAACATCGCCGGTTAGAGCAACGATAAAGCCTGCACCAGCAGAAACCTTCAGGTTTCTAACGATAATCTCAAAGCCTTCGGGAGCGCCCAGAGACTTTGCATCGTCAGTAAAGCTGTACTGCGTTTTTGCCATGCAAATCGGCAGGTTGCCAAAGCCAAGCTGCTCGAGCTGCTCAGCCTGCTTTGCAGCAGGGCCAGTCAGCACGGCGCGGCTGCCATGGTATACCTTCTGAACGATCGCATTGAGCTTATCTTTAATGGAAATATCAGCATCGTACACATAGCTGAAGTTGTTGGGCTGCTCGCAAAGGCGAACCACTTCTTCTGCCAGCTCAACGGCACCAGCGCCGCCCTTTGCCCATACTTCACTGAGAGCAACCTCAACACCCAGCTCTTTGCACTTGGTGCGAATCAGCTCGAGCTCAGCCTCGGTATCAGTGGGGAAACGGTTGATGGCTACTACGCAAGGCAAGCCATATACCTTAGTAACATTTTCAACATGGCGAAGCAGGTTGGGCATACCATTCTCGAGAGCTACGAGGTTCTCGTTGTTCAGGTCTGCCTTAGCAACGCCACCGTGATGCTTCAGTGCACGAGCAGTTGCAACAATAACAACCGCACTAGGAGCAATACCAGCCATACGGCATTTAATATCGAGGAACTTCTCAGCGCCCAAGTCAGCGCCGAAGCCTGCCTCAGTAACTGCGTACTCGCTCAGCTTTAATGCCATACGGGTAGCCATGAGAGAGTTGCAGCCATGAGCGATGTTTGCAAAGGGGCCGCCGTGAATAAAGGCAGGAGTGCCTTCCAGAGTCTGAACCAAATTGGGCTTAACAGCATCCTTCAGCAGTGCGCACATTGCACCCTGTGCCTTAAGCTGGCCAGCGGTAACAGGCTCATTGTCATAGTTATAACCAATAATCATTTTGCCCAGTCTATCTTTCATATCTGTAATGGAAGAAGAGAGGCACAGAACAGCCATAATCTCAGAAGCAACTGTGATGTCGTAGCTGTCTTCACGAGTAAAGCCGTTGGTACGCGGGCCAAGGCCATTAATAATGCTACGCAGCTGGCGGTCGTTCATATCTACAACGCGCTTCCAAGTAATACGCTTGGGGTCAATGCGCAGCTCGTTGCCCTGGTAAATGTGGTTGTCTATTAGAGCAGCCATCAGGTTGTTTGCAGCACCAATTGCGTGGAAATCGCCTGTAAAGTGCAGGTTGATGTCCTCCATGGGAACAACCTGAGCATATCCGCCGCCTGCCGCGCCGCCCTTAACACCGAAAACCGGGCCGAGGGAAGGCTCACGCAGAGCAACAATTGCCTTTTTGCCAATTTTGCGAAGGCCATCGGTAAGACCAACGCTAGTTGTGGTTTTACCCTCGCCTGCAGGGGTGGGGTTAATTGCGGTTACAAGAATCAGCTTACCGTCCGGTTTGTCAGCCAAATCACTGAGAAGCTTATAATCTACCTTTGCCTTACCGCGACCATACACCTCTAAGTATTTCTCGTCGACGCCTGCGGTCTTTGCAATTTCACGAATGTCTTTCGCTTCGTACTGCTGTGCAATTTCAATATCAGATAAAAAGCCCATTGTTATAATTCCTCCTGATTCTTAGTTAATTCGGCCACCGAACTCTTTGCTGCCCGCCACTCGCGGATCACTCCGTGTTCGAAACCAGTCTTTATTCCAAAATACCACACCGTTTACCGCGTTACAATAAGCAAATTACCGTAAAGCGTCCAATTTGACGATTATAAGACGTAAAACACCATCAATAACAGACGCTAGTTTGAGCAAAAACCCAGCGACAATGCAGCTTAAGCGACAAATCAGCATGTTTGGCACTAACTAAAAGTGCAGAACCCTTGCGTCGAAAACAAAAGGGTGCTGCTTTTATTTCCTGTGCGAAAAGGACGGTAAATGAATCATTCCAAATTGCTGTAAATAAAAAGCTACCCAAATTTTAGCCAATCGATGAATAAATCACGATCCAAAAGACACCTGCGCCACCATTATGCGCACAGAAGTATTCCCAGTACCTAGAATTTTTACTCGCAATGCGGCATTGTCCCCTGCAATTTCTACGCGGGCGGCATCATAAGAAGCGAGAGAGACGCTTTGTTCTCCTGTTGTTAAGTCAGCACTCCCCTGAACACACCAGCACAACAATACGCTGCGCTTACCCATGCTTTCGCAAAATAGTTCCGCAGACTGACCCGCACCAACAATTAGTGCATAAGAATTCCCGCGGCAAACACCCTTTCGCGTCATCAGGTTATAGTCTACTACTTTCCCTTGGCTGCGAGTATACCATGCACCGTCAAATGCATCACATTCCAGTGCATGCAAAACTACCGGCTTTTTGCTTTCATTATAATATAGTTTAAGTTCTCCCTCAACGGGCGCAATAATACGCTCATAATCTGGCAAGGAGGTAAATTCGGATTCTTCCAGCTCCACCGTGGCAGAGCTTAGACGAAAATGAAAATCACGGTTCGCATACAACGCACCTGGCGGGTCAATAATAATTTGTGTTGTTTTTCCACCTGACCATTCACTCACAATATAGTCTTTTGATTCGATTTTTTCTAGTTTAGTCATATAAACTCCCTCTCCTTCTGAAAAACGCTTGGAATAAAGACGGTTTTCTTACACTATATCCGTTCACTCGTCTAATAAACGTCATAAAGGGGTATTGTTGTTCTAAAAAAGCGATTTGGGTGGTTGCACTTGCTTTCATCTTCTATTATGATTGTCTTATAGCAGATTTCCGCTGCCGGATTCCCGTTTTCAGCGCGGATACATCCAAACATAAAAATTCAAAATAAGAAACGGAGCCGATCATTATGATGAACAAAATTTTGGAATGTGTACCAAACTTCAGCGAAGGACGCGACCTTGAAAAGGTTGAGAAAATCGTCTCCTCATTCCGCGGTAAAGAAAATGTTAAGCTGCTTGATTACAGCACCGATAAAGACCACAACCGCTGCGTTGTCACTGTAGTAGGCGAACCCGAAGCCCTGCGTGATGCGGTGATCGAGGCCATTGGAGTTGCCACCGAGCTAATCGACATGACCAAGCACGAGGGTCAGCACCCCCGCATGGGCGCAACAGACGTTGTTCCCTTCATCCCCGTTCGCAACTGCACAGTTGACGAAGCAAGCGAAATTGCCAAACAGGTTGGCGCTGCCATCGCTGAGAAATTCGGCGTGCCGAACTTCTTATATGAAAAGACCGCTTCTGCTCCCCACCGTGAGAACCTCTCTGAGATCCGCAAGGGCCAGTTCGAAGGAATGGCTGAGAAATTGAAGGATCCCAAATGGACTCCCGACTTTGGCCCTGCACAGATTCACCCCACTGCTGGTGTAACTGCTGTTGGCGCTCGTATGCCTCTGGTTGCTTTTAACATTAACCTCGACACCCCCAACCTAGAAGTTGCTAACCAGATTGCTCGTAAGGTTCGCTTCATTGGTGGCGGCTTCCGTTATGTTAAGGCAATGGGCGTTATGCTCGAAGACCGCAACATCGCTCAGGTATCTATGAATCTGACCGACTACACCAAATCTGCTGTATACCGCGTATTCGAGACCGTTAAAATGGAGGCTCGCCGTTACGGTGTAAATGTAGTTGGCAGTGAAGTTATCGGCCTTGTTCCCATGGCTGCTCTGGTTGACTGCGCTGAATATTATCTGCAGATTGAAAACTTCAACATGGAGCAGGTTCTTGAAACCCGCCTGTAAGCAATAACTGGGAGGTTACACATTAATGGAAATGAAAGATATGACCCTTGAGGTCTTTTGTGCCACTACTGCATCCAACGAGCCTGCACCCGGCGGCGGAAGTGTTTCTGCCTTGGCAGCTGCTCTTGCTGCATCATTAACCGAGATGGTTGCCCAGCTCACAATTGGTAAGAAGGGCTATGATGAAGTAGCAGACGAGATGAAAGCAATTGTTCCGGAAGCTGCCGCTCTGCGCGCCGAGCTTTTGGATGAAATCACCCGCGATAGCACTTCCTTTAACGCATATATGGAAGCAATGACTCTGCCGAAGGATACGGACGAGCAGAAGGAAGTACGCAGAAACGCAATGCAGGAAGCTTTGAAGAAAGCTGCCGAAGTACCGTTGCACGTTGCTATTACGGCTGCTAAGATTATGCCGATGGCTGCAACCATGGTGAAAAAGGGTAACTCCAATGCTGTAACCGATGGATTGGTTGCTGCAATGATGACCCGTACCGCAGTTTTGGGCGCACTGCTCAATGTAAAGATTAACTTGGGCTCCATTAAAGATGAAGCTTATGTGGCTCAGATGAATACAAAGATTCATGAGATTGAGACTGCTATTATTCGTGACGAGGCCGCTGTTTTAGCGGAATCGCCTTTGAAATAAGTTTACTACCACAATCCTTTACTTTTATCACACGAAGAAGCGGCCGGAATTTTCCGGTCGCTTCTTCGCATATAAAAACAAATTGAATGCTAGAATAGACTCTCTCATATTTAATTTTCAAATGCTCCCCTAAAAACAGTTTTGCTTTACTCTTAGTTCCATTTTATAAAGTTGAGTTTAGTGTAACGTAATCCAACAGAAATCGCAATCCCTTCTCGAAAGTGAAATTGCTGCTCGAATGTAAATCAGAAACTGATTTCATGTGTTTTATAATTGAGTTAAATTGCTCTTATCCTTATCATTCTTTTTTGGGTTTATTTTTTCAAACTATTCGTTTCGCCAGTAAGAACTTACCACAATACATCTGGTTTTTGTGTAAGCTGCATGTGCTGAAAGTCTTTTATTTCTCAAAAGAAAACTCCAGATTACGCCACATACCAACCCGAAGCCCCAGATTTATGCTATGCTCGGAAATAGATTCATCAAAACATGTTGTGTTTTTAACACCCAATAATTGGAAAAAAGACGCTCTGATTGCCCTATATAATCATTAAAACTTGCTGTTAAAATAGTGCTTTTTTAATTAATCCCATATAATTCTCTCAGAAAACAAAGATGTTAATTTAGAAGTTTTACAAGCGACACTTGCAAAAGCCTAGATTCTATGTGCTTTTTCATCGATTTAAATAAGATCGAAATAAAGTAATAGAAGCGATAGAATATAGTTCTCTTCACCCTACAAATAACACATCATAGCCTTAACTTGCTTTTGGAAGATGTACTTTAAAAATCGTCAACATTCGCTTGTATTCTCAATTTTTTTGACGTATTTTGAATTTTATAGTGGTAATAAATGGCAATTTGTAATTATTATAAGACGCTCAACTATGTTGGTAAAAGATACTATTTTAGTAAAATAAAACAAAAACCTAGGAATAAAGCCATATTTGCTATTTGTTAACTTATTAGCACGATAAAATAGCATCTTATTTCCGTCTTATAAATATAGGCAATTAAAGACTAGCTGCAAGTGTTAATTTAAGAATTATTATAGCTAATTCATGCCAAACTATATAAGATTATGCTCATATAAATATCTAAATCTGCTCATTGATAAAATAGCATACGTGCTTTTTTAATGTGTTTATGCAACCCATTTGCTTCTCCAATTCATTTTCTAGCATTCCGAACTCAATTTATCAATTTATTGATTTAATTAGTTAACTCAATAACCAAATGAATTAATAAAGCAATTTTGGAATATTTCTACTATTTTTCATCTATTAAAAAGTGCGTTTTTTGATTCTTAAGTAGAAGTAAACAGACGCCACATCATTCATCAAGACCCGCATTCCAACTGGTGTTTCCCTTGTTTTTTCGGTATAAAAAGCATGAAAGTAAAATAACAACTTCTTTCTGTTAATCAATATTTTCAATTTTTTTATACCAAACCTCTTCTCTTTTGTATCTTTTCCCCGTAAAATAGGAATGAAAGTATTTTAGAGGCATTTCTTTATGCCGTATTCTCGGTATCTTCACGCTGAAACTTTCTCTGGTAAAATGCTTTTCATCATTTTTTGCCATCGGCATAGTTTTTAACTGAGATTACTTCTTTCTGGATTTCAGTTTTAAATAGCAATTTTTGCAGGCTGTTTTTCGTAATGGCGAAAGAACTTAGTTAGACGTTTCTTTGACATGCAAAGTTGTATAATCTGGTCAAAGTTCAGCAAGTGATTTGTGTGTGAGTTGCAAGTGAATCAAAATGGTAAAAGGAGATTGTACATTATGAAAACAGTAATTTTGACCGGCCAGGATTTGACCCTGGAAGAATTTGCACTGGTTTGCCGCGAGGACGTGCCTGTTGCATTATCCGAACAAGCAAAACAGAACATCATTGAATCCCGCAAGGTTGTAGACCAGATTCTTGATGAAAACCGCGTAGTATACGGCGTAACCACCGGCTTTGGTAAATTCAGCGATGTTGTTATCAGCAACGACGAATGCAAGCTGCTGCAAAAGAACCTTATTATTACCCATGCAGTTGGCGCTGGCAACCCCTTCCCCCGTGCCGCGGCTCGCGGAATGCTGCTCCTGCGTATCAATAATATGGCTAAGGGCTTTTCCGGCATCCGTATGGAAGTTGTTGATGTTCTGGTTGACATGCTCAACAAGGGCGTTACCCCTCAAATTCCTGAGAAGGGCTCTTTAGGCGCTTCCGGCGATCTGGCTCCTCTTTCTCACATGGTTCTTCCAATGATTGGTCTTGGCAAAGCGGAGTACAAGGGTGAGATCCTCGACGGTGCAGAAGCAATGAATCGCGCAGGCATTAATGTAATTGAACTGAGCGCAAAAGAAGGCTTGGCACTCATCAATGGTACACAGGCTATGACCTCTACCGGCGCATTGACTGTATACGATGCACTCGAGCTGCTAAAGGTTGCGGATGTTGCTGCTGCTTTGAGTTTTGAAGCTCACAACGGTGTAATTGATGCTCTTGATGAGCGTATTCACGTTATTCGCCCCCACAAAGGCCAGTTGGATACCGCAAGAATTCTCAAGCAGCTTCTTGTCGGAAGTAAGAACACCACCCGTCAGGGCGAAATTCGCGTTCAGGATGCTTACTCCTTGCGCTGCGTACCGCAGATTCATGGCGCCAGCAAAGATGCGATTAACTTTATTAAGCAGAAGGTTGAAATTGAGATTAACTCCGTTACCGATAACCCGATTATTTTGAAGGATACCATGGAAGGCATTTCCGGTGGTAACTTCCACGGCCAGCCCATGGCTCTTCCCTTCGACTTCTTGGGAATTGCAGTTGCTGAGCTCGCTAACGTTTCTGAGCGCCGCATTGAGCGCCTCGTGAACCCCGCACTGAGCGGCCTGCCCGCATTCCTTACCAAAGATGGCGGCGTAAACTCCGGCTTTATGATTGTTCAGTACTCCGCTGCTGCTCTGGTTTCTGAAAATAAAGTTCTGGCTCATCCCGCCAGTGTTGACAGCATTCCTTCTTCCGCTAACCAGGAAGACCATGTTAGCATGGGTACCATCGCAGCTCGTAAAGCTCGCGATATTCTGTCTAACGCTCGCCGTGTATTGGCAATGGAGCTGATGTGCGCTTGCCAGGCAATTGATATGCGTGGTGATAAGGGCATGGGCGCTGGCACTAAGCCTGCTTACGAGACCGTTCGTGCTTTGGTTTCTAAGTTGGAAGAAGACCGCCCGCTATACGAGGATATTAACCTCTGCGAAAGCACCATTATTGATGGCAGCCTGATTGCTAACGTTGAAAAAGGCGCATCTGCAATCGAGCTGTAATTAATGCTCTAATTTCTTTCAAAGATGGAACCGAACACCGCTGTCATTCCGATTCGCTGCAAAAAGCCTCTTACAACAGAGACTGCGTACACATTTGAAGCGTGGAAGAACAATATGCGTTACGTTGCCTACACTCTTTGCCTTGGGAATCAACCTAGGGAGTGAGCTGTGTTCGGTTTTTCTTAACCCCCCCACATATTCGTGCGGATGGCCCTTTAAGCAATGCGATTTCATAGCATACACAAATAAACGCAACGAAAGGAGAAATGAAGCGCAATATTCCGCTGTGTTTGCTCTCCGGTAAGCTTTAGCAACACCGGAACTGAGAAAGCAATTTTTTCTTTCTCAGGTTGTGCTCTATGAGTCGTGATACACGCTAATTGGGCTTGGCATAAAAGAGGGGATTAATAACTGTATGGTAATACAGGGTTTCCCTTACCCAAAACAAGAGGAGGTTATTTTATGGTATTAACAAACCCGGTACTTATTGCCGTTGTTGTTCTGCTTGTCCTGTGCTTTTTAAGAGTTAACGTTTTGCTTGCTCTGTTTGCTTCTGCTGTTACCGCTGGTGTAGTTGCAGGTATGGGCGTTCCCGCAACAATGACAACTTTTATTACTGGTATTGGCGAAGACCCGGAAACAGCCCTGTCTTATGTGATGCTCGGTGGATTAGCCGCGACCATCAGCTACACAGGCGTTTCCGACATTCTGGCGGTTAAAATCGCCAAGCTGGTCAATGGTAAGTCACTGGTATTTGTATTTTTCCTTGGCTTTATTTCCTGCTTCTCGCAGAACCTGATTCCGGTTCACATTGCGTTCATCCCGATTCTGATCCCCCCGCTGCTAATCGTTATGAACAAAATGAAGATTGACAGAAGAGCAGTTGCTTGCGCTCTTGCGTTTGGTCTACGCGCTCCTTATGTTGCAATCCCTGCTGGTTTCGGTCTTATTTACCACGGTATTATTGCAAACAACATGAGTAAGAACGGCATGACTATTGATAAAATGGATGTGTGGCGTCACACATGGCCTCTTGGCGTAGCCATGCTGATTGGCTTCGTGCTGGTTGTATTGTTCCTGTATCGTAAACCCAGAGAGTACAAGAATGTGGAAGGCTTTGCAGTTGATCTAGATACTGTTGACACCAAAATGACCTTTAAGCACATCTCTGCAATTGTTGCTGCTGTTGTTACTTTGGTTATTCAGTTGGTATTTGGTTCTCTGCCTTTGGGCGCTCTGGTTGGTTTGGGAATTATGTTTGTTACCAAAGCAGTTGCTTGGAAAGACATGGATAAAATCATGGACGAAGGCGTTCAGCTCATGGGCTTCATCGCATTCGTTATGCTCGCTTCCAACGGCTTCAGTGCTGTTCTTCGCGACAGCGGCGGTGTAGACGCGCTCATTAAGAGCTCCTTGGTCTTCATTGGCGACAACAAGTTCCTCGGCGCACTCATCATGATGCTCGTTGGCTTGTTCATCGTTATGGGTACTGGTACTTCTTTCGGTACTGTTCCTGTTTTGGCAGTTCTGTATGTACCGCTTTGCGCATCACTGGGCTTCAGCATTGGCGCAACCACTCTGTTGATCGCTTCTGCTGCTACCATCGGTGACACTGGCTCTCCCGTTTCCGATACTACACTCGGGCCGACGGCTGGACTCAACGCAGACGGACAGCACGATCATATTTGGGATACGTGTGTTCCAACGTTTATTGCATCCGATATTCCGATTTTCGCTCTTGCACTCGTTGCACCTTTCATTATGTAATCGGAATATTACAAACCAAAGAGCCATGGAAGAATTCTTCCATGGCTCTTTTCATTTTATGATGCTTAGACTTATTTATTTTTAAGTCTAGATTATTACTAATAATATCAACAGCCTTAAAATTCTCTTTTAAAAATACATAAATCTTTCTTGTATGAAAGAAGCTCAGCCCTTTGGAGTCAATTATTCACTTGGATATAGCAAGCAGAAAACCACCGGTTATACCGGTGGTTTTCTTATTTCCTCTTATGAAGCTTCAAGATTGAAGTCATCATTAAATTAATTATAAAAGGGTAAAATGATTTACTTCTTTTCCATCAGCTCAACGTCCAAGCCTTCCAATGCACGGTTCATGGTACGAACGGCACACATTTTACCACACATGGAGCAGCTATGCTGGTCTTCCGGCGGAACACTTTCAAAATAGGCTCTTGCTTTTTCACCGTCCAGTGCCAGTTTAAACGTCTCTTCCCAATCGAGCTTTCTTCTTGTTTCACTAATCTGGAAGTCGGCTTCACGGGCATGAGGAACGCCTTTTGCAATATCTGCCGCATGAGCCGCAATTTTGGAGGCAATAATGCCCTCCTTTACATCCGACAAATCGGGTAAACGCAAATGCTCCGCCGGTGTTACATAGCAAAGGAAATCCGCACCGTTAGCAGCCGCAATTGCCCCGCCAATCGCAGAGGTGATGTGATCATACCCGGGCGCAATATCGGTTACAAGAGGTCCAAGCACATAGAACGGCGCACCATGACACAAGCGTTTTTCGAGCTTCATGTTAGCGGCTATCTCATCCATAGCCATGTGCCCCGGGCCTTCAACCAATACCTGTACTCCGCGCTCCCAAGCACGCTTGGTTAAATGCCCCAGTTCGGTCAGCTCAGCAATTTGAGATGCGTCTGTTGCGTCTGCAATGCTGCCTGGGCGCAGTGCATCACCGAGGCTAATGGTTACATCATATTCGTGCAAAATCTCTAGTAGCTCATCGTAGTGCTCGTAAAAGGGGTTTTCATTTCCCGTCATCTTCATCCACGCAAATAATAGGGAGCCGCCGCGAGAAACAATATTCATCTGGCGCCGCTCCCGCATAAAAATATCTACCGCTCGGCGATTGAGCCCCGCGTGAATCGTCATAAAATCCACGCCCTCTTCCGCATGGGCACGAACCACCTTTAAGAAATCCTGCGCGGTAATTTCTTTCAAGTCTTTTTCTAAGTAACCAACCGCATCGTAAATCGGCACTGTGCCAATCATGGCGGGAGAGGTCTCAATCAGCTTCTGCCGAAAGGTATGTGTCTTACCATAGTTACTCAAATCCATAATGGCTTCTGCGCCAAAATGTTCTGCAAGCCGCACCTTTTCCATTTCCACCTGGTAATCCACACAATCGCCAGATACACCAAGGTTTACATTAATTTTTGTGCGAAGCCCTTGCCCAATGCCATACGGGTGCAAAGAGGTGTGCCGAATATTCGCAGGAATAACCACCTTGCCTTCTGCTACCAGTTTTAAAAGCTCCTGTTCCGTTCTATACTCTTCCTGCGCTACCTGATGCAACTCTTTGGTGACAATCCCTTGACGGGCAGATTCCATTTGCGTGAAACGTTTCATAATTTCAACCTCTTTCTTCTGTTAATCCATGCAGGTACAAATCATAAAAATGATGAGTCGGACCACAACCCTTCCCAATTTGCAAGGAATGACGGATTGCGGTTGTAACATACGCTTTCGCCCGTTTCACAGCCTCTTCCATGGAATAGCCCAAAGCCAAATTGCTGGCGATTGCAGAGGAATAGGTACAGCCTGTTCCATGCGTGTTATTGGTGTGGATACGTTCTTCACAAAACCGGTAGAAATTTTCGCCGTCAAACAGAATATCGAGGGCATCCCCCTCTGCGTGGCCTCCCTTAACCAATACATTTTTTGCGCCCATTGCATAAATCTGTTTTGCTGCACGCTCCATATCCTGCGGCGAATGAATAGACATTCCGGTAATCGTCTCCGCTTCGGGTATATTCGGCGTAAGTAAGTCTGCGAGTGGCAGAATCTCACGAATCAGTGTATCCATGGAATCCGGTTGCATCAGTGGGCAACCGTTTTTCGCTAGCATCACCGGGTCAATCACCACATTTTTGGGCTTGTATTCTTTTAATTTTTTCGCAACAGCCAGCATACAATCCGATTTAGACAACATCCCTACCTTTACGGCATCGGTGCCAATATCCTGGAACACGGCGTCAATTTGCTTTGCAATCATATCTGGCGTAATGTCTTGCACGTCGATTACCTCGCTCGTGTTCTCTGCTACAACAGACACAATTACACTCATTCCAAAGGTTCCATGGGCGGAGAAGGTTTTCAGGTCTGCTTGAATTCCTGCTCCGCCACTACAATCAGACCCTGCTATGGTTAATAGTTTTTTCATTTTGTTCCCCTTTCTGTCACATAAAAAAGGATGCCGCCGACTGGCAAGCATCCTTAAAATCGATGTTTCGCTTCCCTACGCCAGTGTTAACTAACAGGTTCAAAGGGTCAGGTTTTAACCTTCTCAACTCCGAAGAGTCCCCCCGCAACAGATTCAGTTGTAAATAAAAAAAGTGCTTTCCCTTGTGAGGAAAGCACAGATTCATTCGTACTCCGTTTGCTTCCCTGCGCCAGTATTAACTGACAGGTTCAAAGGGTCAGGTTTTAACCTTCTCAACTCCAAAGAGTCCCCCCGCAAGTATTCGATTGCTATAACGTTAGCATGTAATTTCTCATATGTCAATACTAATAAGAATCTTGCAATTAAAGCCGGAGCGTTTAACCCCAAATTTCCTTTGCAATTTCTTGTACTAATTGCAGCTTCGCCCACTGTTCTTCTTCCGTTACCTTATTGCCTTCTTCGGTAGATGCAAACCCGCACTGCGGGCTCAGGCAAAGGCGGTCAAGCGGTACATATTGCTCCGCTTCTCGAATGCGCTTTATAATGGCAGCCTTCTCCTCCAGCTTGGGAGATTTGGTTGTAATTAGGCCTAATACCACCAGCTTATTGGCACTCAAGTATTGCAGCGGCTCAAACCCACCGGAGCGTTCGTCATCAAACTCCAGATAATAGGCATGCACATTCTCATTTGCAAACAATTCTTCGGCAACAGCCGCATAGCCGCCGCTGGCTGCCCAGGTAGAGTGATAATTGCCGCGGCAAACATGAGTGGTAAGAATTAAATCTTCGGGTAATTCTGCAATTGCTGCATTATTGAGGCGAATATACAGTTTCTTCAACTCGTCTGCGCTAGCCGTTCCGTTTGTTCTGGTAGCCCAATATTTTGCGTCGCAGAGCATGCCCCAAGTGCAATCGTCAAGCTGAAGATTACGGCAGCCCTCTTTGTAAAGAGCCAAAATAAAGTCGTGGTATGCTTGCGCTAAATCACGGAACAAATCTTCACGGTTTGGGTAAATGGTGTTCAGGTGCTGTTCATTTTCACCACGTACCAATTCTGCTAAAAACTGCGCCGGAGCAGGAATGGTTTGGCGGGCAATTGCTCTCTCCCCAACAACGCCATTTAGAAAACGATAATGTGCTAAAAATGGATGGTCTACAAAACGGATCTTACCAACCACTCTTGCAGAATCTGCTCTGGTTTCTTCCCCTTGGAACAAGTACCCACGCTCCATTGTCACATGGTCAATGCCCTCAAATCCCCACATAAAATCAAGGTGCCAATAGCTGCGGCGGTATTCTCCGTCCGTTACCGCCAAAAGGCCAGCCTCTAGTTCTTTTTGAACAAGCTCCTGAATGCAGTTGTCTTCTACCTCAGTAAGTGCTTCTCTGTTTATGCTACCCTCTTCATACTGTTTTCTCGCGTTTTTTAGGCGTTCTGGTCTTAAAAAACTGCCAACAATATCTGCTCGATAGGGTGCGTGCTTTCTCTCTGTAAGGCTCATAAGGTTATCTCCCTTTCTTATGTGAAAATGATGATTGATTAATAAAGTATTTCTTTTGGAATGCTGCAAGTATAACACAGATTCCGGCATCTGAATAATTCATATGATTTGTGACTAGATATAGAATAAAACTATACCTATTCTTTTATTCTACCGAAAAGAACCATAGGTACAATAAAAAAGCCTGCCAAGGAATGTTTTTCACACGCACTTGGCAGGTAATGTAAAACTTATTCAAAATCGGGAAGCTCAACAATGCACTCATCAAAAAATTGAACGGGGCCGCCCATACGGCAAGCAGTAACTTTGCCATTTAAAACAGTGGCTGAGGCTTCAATTACACCACCGGGCTGCTGCAACGTAAATCGGCGTGTGCCCTCCCCCATTTGAAGTGCCAAAAAAACACCAACTGCCATAGAACCACTCCCACAGCTGCTTTCCCAAATAAGGGAATCGGTATCACAAACATACACAACCGGAACCATTTTTTCTCCGTTTAGGAACATAACTCCATATGCACTGGCCTCTGCGGCAGTACGAACCTTTTCTATCAGCCTGCGCACAAATTCATCATCTTTGGTTTCTCCAGGAACAATGGTATGAACGATACCGTCAAAACAAACAACCGGGTATTCCTGACCTAGACATGAGACCGAGCGGATGGAAGCCGGGAGCGGCATTTCTGTTTCGCACCGGCTTTTCTCTTGGTCTACCTCAACCGTCAAAGGGTGCTGGGCGCCGCTAATTTCTACCGTTACCGTTTTTGGTTTCCCCGGCAAAAGCATGCTGAGCAGGTACCCGTAGCTGCGTGTTGCGTTGCCGCAAAACTCGCCGCCCATCATTTGAATTCGACCCTGCCCACCCATGCGTGGTGGCACCTGAAAGGCTACTTGCTCAGCGTGGAATTGCTCCATAGACAAAAGCTTAGCAGCAATAGCGGCGTACAGCTCTTGCGGCACCTTACTCATTACAAAAATCGTGATATTACCTGCGGGATCGGCTACTCTGATCGAAAGTTTCATTCAAAAGCCCCTTTCCTGCATACCAATATTTCACTGGTATGTTTTATCCAGTATAGCATATCACGACTACGTCTTATTTGCGTTTAAATCATAGGGTCGGCAATCTCCAAAGGCAAGTGTAACTCATAGGCGCCCGGCAGGTGACCCATATGTTTTTCCGCGTTTTCGCAGCAAGCCTCAAAGCCCTCGGGTATTTCCTCCGCAAATTCCTCGGGGTAATTCTTAATAAGTATTGCTTTGATACGCTCCAAAATGCCCAAAGACATAGGAGAAGCCAGCATTTGTGCGTGCCTTACCGCCTCTGCAAGCAACGTTTTTGAATCTTTAAAGTTCCCTTCTGCCGCATACAAAAGTGCGCAATACGATTTTGTAATGCCGCGCCCCACTAAAATGCTGGAAGAATCATACAGCTTGTTCGCTGTAAAGAAACGGTCTGCCGCTTGCTCTTTCTTTCCCATAGCAAGCAGCGCACGCGCCTGATTCGAATAGAATGTGGGGTTTTTGGGGAATTTGCGGTCGCTGCAAATATCCAGAGCACGGTCGTAATACTCTAATGAGCGTTCAAAATTCTGCTGCTTACGCTCAACTTCACCCAAATAATTGTAACAAGCGGCAAGATTAAGCACATAGTTCTGCGCATCCAATGAAGCCGATTCAAAGCGATTAATCGCTTGGTTAAGCTGTTCCCGGCTCTCATCATAACGGCCACACATGAGTAAATACAGCCCATACAGGCGGCACTCGATAGCATATTCAATACCATAGCGGTTTGCCTTTGCAATCTCCATGCTTTTCACAATATTTTCGCGCATCAGCTCGTTGTCCCCCACCTGAATTCCATAGAAGGTAAGCTGGCGCAGGCATGCAATATGAATTTGCGGATGATCTTCTAAATACTCGGTATGTGTAAGGCTACGGTGAATGGCATCCAAGCCCTTTTTGTATAGTCCCTGAGAGATGCAATATTTACCAATCACAAGGTAGAGCCAAGTTTCCATCTCTGCAAAATCCAATACATTCGGTTGGTAATTGTAAAGGCGAATCAGCTCAGCGGTCAGCTCATCAAAATATTTTGTGAGCTGTTTCGGCGCTTTTAAAGCTGTATCCTTCTGTAATTGCAAAATGGGATATAACTCATAATTAAATCGAGAATAATCCGACAAGCTTAAAATCTTATATTGCAGTACCTTTGCATCGTTGCCCGCCTGCGCATAATGGTAAATGACACGCTGGTACCAGCTATTATTGCGAACAAGCTCCTGCGCCTGCTCATAATAGTTGGCAACGCGAGCATGCAAAAGCCTGCGCTTCGACGGAGAAAGCTGCGAATGAACAAAATCCTGCATTTTCGCATGGCGGAACTGAAAACGAATCTGCCCGTCCGATACTCTTTCGCGAATGAGGCTTCTCTGTTTTAAATCATCCGTCAATTCAATAATTTCAAGCGTATTACGATTAAAGATATATTCGATGATGTCCAGCGTAATCGATTCGGGGCAAACGGAAATCGTATCCAGAAGCTGGCGGGAATCCGTTGAAAGCTCCTCCAAACGGGCAAGCAGAATATCCTGTGGATTCGTTGGCATATGGCTTCCGGCAGCGGCAGAATCTTGCGTTAAGTAGCTCATCAGTAAATCGAGGAAAAAGCCGTTGCCCTCGGAATCCTGATAGATATGGCGAATAATTTGGTCATTGAGCGCATCCGGCCCCAAACGGTCAACTAAAATATCTTTAACTACCTGCTCGCTGAAAGGCTCGAGCAAAAGCTGGGTTGCGAACTTTTCACGCAGTAGCGCATTGAGCTGTTTTTGCAGCTGCGGCGTTTGTACATCCAGGCAAGTGCAAATGCACATAATATTAGGGTTTCTTTCCCGAATGATAAGCGAGAGCAATTCCAGACTGAGGTTGTCCATAAATTGAATGTTATCAAAGAATAGAATAATGGGAGTCTCTTCTCCCACCAAAGAAAATAGCTTGAGCACACTGTTGCGTGTGGTGCGGTAGTTGTAAGAAACCATAATATCTTCCGGCACTTGTACCGAAAGAGGGTGATTCCCAAACAGCGGGAAAAGTGTATTAATATGGTTCATGTAGTTTGCAGGAACCGTAATATTATGGCTGCGGATATGCTGGTCTAGTTGCAGCATAATCGTATTCCAAGGCTGGAGAATGAATTCCCTTTCCTCCTGAAAGCAGATGGTTTTCAGTACTATGCAGGAATCCTCACCGATGCTGTCAAAAAAATGGTTGATTAGGTACGTTTTTCCAACTCCGTTGTCTCCCAGAACAAAAATATCCGTGGGAGTACCAAGTAAAAACGAGCGGTAGGACTTCATTAGGTACTGCATTTCTTCCTTGCGGCCAATGATATGCACCATCGGTTGCTCGGGCTCGTCGGTGCTCGATTGTGTCCACCCGCTGAGAAGGTCGCGGTGCAGCTGAGAAAGCTCAGCGCACGGTGCAATGCGTAGCTCGGTATTGAGCAGTTTACTAATGTTTTGGTACACCTTAATTCCTTTATAATAAAGGCCATTACGGTGGTAACACTCCATCATGAGTTGATATACACGCTCATCTAGGGGGTCTTTCTTTACGTATTTCGCAAACAATGTTTCCGTTTCCGAAACATCCTTGCTCGCAGCCTGAACAATACTGTCGAACAGCTGGCGGAGGTAATACTCCTTGAGCTCGGTTCGCTCCATATCCAGCCAGTTTTCAAATACATCTGCGTTTTTCAGGCTAAAGCCCTGCATCAGTTCGCCGTCGCACAATGAAAAATCATGACTTTTCATAAAATTATCGTAATCAATATCATAGCTTAGCTCTGGGTTAAGCGTAAGAAGATGTTTTTTGGGAGAAACTATTAGCTCTAAATCAAACGTCTTTTTAATCGTATACAACGTGTGGCGCAAATTCTTCTTTGCTACCTGAGAGTCATCGGAATCCCACAGCAAGTTTGCGGCCTGTTCCCTCGAAATTGTCTTCTTTAAAGCCAGGCAATACAGCAAGGCCTCTGCTTTTTTGAACGGCAGCAATACCTGTTGCCCGTCTAACAATACTCTGGGGGTCTGTAAAAGCTGAAAAGAAATAGTCGGCATAAGGAAAACCCTCTTTCTCATTATCAACAAAAAAACGGAATAGATTGAATAATTTTTATACTATGAATTTTATTATACACGAACTTTCATAAAAAAGCATCTATGAATTCAATTTTTTTTTAAAGATACCTGCCTATTATAGACGTTATTTAGACATTGCTGTGTTAGTATGTATTTGCAAAGGAGGTTCTACCATATGAACAATTTTGAGATCGGTAATGCTATGACAATCAAACTTGACCCGGTTCTGCCGGAATATCCCACCTTTAAAGAGGGTGTTCGCCGCGCACCGAAGCGTGAGTTGACCTTGAATGAAAGAGAGATCAAACTCGCACTGAAAAATGCACTGCGTTATGTTCCCGAAGAGCTCCATGAGCAGCTTGCTCCTGAGTTTCTGGAAGAACTGATGACACACGGCCGCATTTACGGCTATCGCTTCATGCCGAAAGAGCGCATCTACGGAAAGCCCATCGACGAATATAAGGGCAACTGTGTAGAAGGTAAAGCGTTCCAGGTTATGATCGACAACAACCTTGACCATGCCGTTTCTTTGTACCCCTACGAATTGGTCACCTATGGTGAGACCGGCCAGGTCTGCCAGAACTGGATGCAGTATCAGTTGATGAAAAAATATCTGGAAGCGCTGACTGACGAGCAGACGCTTGTTATGATGTCTGGTCACCCGATGGGCTTATTTAAGTCTCACAAGACAAGCCCCCGCGTAATCATCACCAACGGTCTGATGATTGGTATGTTTGACAACCCGCACGATTGGGCGAAAGCCACAGCGATGGGTGTTTCCAGCTATGGCCAGATGACTGCCGGCGGCTGGATGTATATTGGACCGCAAGGCATTGTTCACGGCACCTTTAACACCCTGCTCAACGCAGGCCGTAAGGTTCTGGGCATTGCACAGGACGGCGATTTGAGAGGCCACCTGTTTGTTACCTCCGGCCTCGGCGGCATGAGCGGTGCCCAGCCCAAGGCTATTGAGATTGCAGGCGGTGTTGGCATCGTAGCGGAAGTAGACGCTTCCCGTATTGAAACCCGCCACAGCCAGGGCTGGGTTGGCAAAGTAGCCGAAACCATTGAAGATGCTTTCGCATGGGCACAGGAAGCAATGGATAAGAAAGAAGTTCTTTCCATCGCATACCACGGCAACATTGTAGATTTGCTGGAATACGCTGTGAACCACAACGTTAAGATTGAACTGCTCTCTGACCAAACCTCTTGCCACGTTCCTTATGACGGCGGCTACTGCCCGCAGGGTATGACCTTTGAAGAGCGTACCGAAATGCTTGATAAAGATAAGGATGCTTTCTGCAAGAAGGTTGACGAGTCTTTGATTAAGCACTACCACTTGGTAAAAACGCTGGTTGAGCGCGGCTCTTACTTCTTCGATTACGGCAACGCATTTATGAAAGCTGTTTTCGATGCCGGCGCAAAAGATATTGCAAAAAATGGTGTAGACACAAGCGAAGGCTTTATCTTCCCCTCCTACGTGGAAGACATTATGGGCCCGATGCTGTTCGACTACGGTTATGGCCCGTTCCGCTGGTGCTGCCTCTCCGGCAAACCGGAGGACCTGCATAAGACCGACTTGGCAGCTATGTCTGTTATTGACCCGAACCGCCGCGGCGCAGACCGTGACAACTATATTTGGATTCGTGACGCAGAAAAGAACAAGCTGGTTGTTGGTACACAGTGCCGCATTCTGTACCAGGATGCTCTCGGCCGCCGCGACATCGCTCTGAAGTTCAACGAGATGGTTCGCAATGGCGAAATCGGCCCTGTTATGCTTGGCCGTGACCACCACGACACCGGCGGAACCGATTCTCCCTTCCGTGAGACATCCAACATTTACGATGGTAGTAACGTAACCGCTGATATGGCGATTCATTGCTACGCCGGTAACGCAGCACGCGGCATGAGCCTGATTGCTCTGCACAACGGCGGTGGTGTTGGTATCAGCAAGTCTATCAATGGTGGATTTGGTATGGTGCTTGACGGCAGTGAGCGCGTAGATGCAATTCTGGAAGCTTCCATTCCGTGGGATACCATGATTGGTGTTGCTAGAAGAAGCTGGGCTCGTTGTGAGCACTCCATTGAGACTGTTGCAGAATACAACGAAATCCGTGAGGGTCAGGATTATATCACCATGCCCTTCATCGCTTCCGATGATTTGATTAACAAAGCTTACGATAAAATTGTGAAATAAGAAACCGGAGGAACCAATCATGAGCAAAAAACTGATCTGCCATGCTGCAGAGCTGGTCACTTGCGCTGGAAAAGGACCGAAATACGGCAAAGATATGTCCGACGTCGGAATCATTCATGACGGCGCTGTATTCATCGATGGCGACAAGATTGTTGCTGTTGGTACTACGGAGCAGCTTAAGCAACAATTTAGCGGAGTTGACTACGAAATCATCGACGCAACAGGCAAAACGGTTTTGCCCGGATTTGTGGATTCTCACACGCACTTTGTTTTTGGCGGTTACCGCGCGGATGAATTTTCGTGGCGCCTAAAGGGCGACAGCTACATGTCCATTATGGAACGCGGCGGCGGAATTAATGCGTCTGTTTCGAAAACCCGCGCGGCTACACTGGAAGAACTCGTTGAAGTTGGCCGTGATCGGCTTAACGGTATGCTAGAGTTTGGTGTAACCACCGTAGAAGGTAAAAGCGGATACGGCCTTGACAAAGACACGGAGATTAAACAGCTTCGTGCTATGAAAGAGCTGAACCGCACACATTGTGTGGACGTAGTCTCCACTTTTATGGGTCCTCACAGTGTTCTGCCGGAATACAAAGGCCGTGAGCGTGACTTCATCGACTTCCTGCTTCATGAAGTAATGCCTTTGGTGAAAGAAGAAAACCTGGCTGAATTTGCGGATATTTTTACAGAGCAGAATGTTTTCTCTGTGGAAGATTCCCGCTACTATATGACTGAGGCGAAGAAGATGGGCTTTAAGCTCAAGATTCATGCCGATGAAATTGTTCAGCTTGGTGGCGCAGAGCTTGCCGCCGAGATGGGTGCAGTTTCTGCTGAGCATCTTCTGCAAAGCTCCGACAAAGGCATTGCCGATATGGCAAAGGCCGGCGTAATTTGCAATGTTTTACCCTGTACTGCATTTTGCCTCAAAGAGCCTTACGCAAAAGCTCGCAAAATGATTGATGAGGGCGCAGCAGTTGCTTTGGGCAGCGACCTGAACCCTGGTAGCTGCTTTACAAACTCGATTCCCCTAATGGTTGCTCTTGCCTGCATTTACATGGGCTTATCCATTGAAGAGGTCATTACCGCTCTTACTATAAACGGCGCAGCCGCAGTAGACAGAGCAGACCGAATCGGTAGCATTGAGCCCGGCAAACAGGCTGATATTATTGTTCTAAAATACCCTTCTATTCATTTCATGCCCTACCACACTGCTATTAACCTGGTCGAAACCGTTATGAAAAACGGCGAGATCGTCCATAAACGGTAACCCTCTCCTATAAAGTGAAAAACTCGGCGGAGTGACAATCTGCCTGAAGCTCCGCCGAACTTTTTCTCTAAATCTCTTTAACTTAAACTTTCTAAATTTGCTAATACGTTCATGCACAAATTGGTGCTTGACTTCTGCCATGGAGCAACATTTTCCTAGTTTTTTTGGCGGCCGGAATACCCGCCAAAGAATGCTAATGATGTTGCTCCTCCTTTATATCCAAAATCAATTCCAGAAAAATGTAAGGTAACCCTCCCCTGCTGCATTTTTAAACTGCCGGTAAAACCGGTGGTTTTTTATATATAGAGTGTAAAGCTATTTCTACTTGAGCCAACGCCCAGGTACTTTTCGTATTACATTCAGGTCTTGGAAGCAGCTCTATCTTGTGAAAAAAACTTTTATCTCATTGCTTATATTATTAGTGTGTAACCACATTCTGTTATGAGCAAAAAGCTGCTTTAAGGCAGAGTAACCGTTTTAATACTCACCTTTTGAGTACTACATAGAAAAAACAATATAATTTTAGACAGAAAAAGGCAGCCCCGCTGGTCTGCTGGCTGCCTTTTTCTGTGAGTTATTTTATGGTTTATGGTAAAAAGTTCTTGTACGCTAAATTAAATTATTCGTTTTCGCGGCTTTTCTTAATCTGCTCTTCAATTTGACCCATGGTGTGCAGCATCATAAGTGCGCCGAGACGAACTGTAATTCCGGAAGGGTCAAACGAAGGAGCGATTTCTACCAAATCTGCCGCGACGATACGGCCCATTTTGGCCACCCCGGAAATGATGTCACACACCTGGTCAAACAGTAGGCCGCCGGGATACGGCGACGCCACGCCTGGAGCAATCGACATATCGAAACCATCAATGTCAACGGTTATATAATAATTTTTTGCTTTCGGTACTCTGGCAAGAATGCCTTCTACACCAATATTATTGGCTTCGCGAGAAGAAATCAAAACACTGCCATAAGCCTTAGCATCCTCGAAATCTGTTTTTTTACTGCTACCAATTCCACGCAGACCAATCTGAATCATAGGGCCAATGTGCTTCATTTCAGACAAACGGCGCATTGGGCTGCCGTTACCTAAACGCAGTGGGCCTACATGGTCGTTCCAGTCTAAGTGCGCGTCAAACTGCACTACGCAAATTTCTTCGCCAAGCTCTTCGAGTGCTTTACCTACCGGCGCACTTATTGAATGGTCGCCGCCAAGTATAATCGGCACTGCTCCGCGCTTGACAATTCCACGCACACCGTCTACAATAGCGTCGAAAGTATGCTGCGGGTCTGCTTGCAGAATATCTGCGTCGCCGCAATCCACAATCTTTAAGGGGGCGGCCAACCGCTGGCAATCGTGTTCAAAATCGTAATAACCTACTTCGCCGCGGCTATACTGAGTAGAAGCCTCTCGAATACGGCGCGGGCCTAACCGGGCGCCGCTCATATACCCTACAGCGAAATCAACAGGTGCACCCATAACAGCAATGTCTGCATCTAGCTGCTCAAGATCAGTGCATATGGGGTATTTGCCAAATGAGCATATTCCGGTAATGGGAAGGTTTAAACGTTGCTGCATTTTAGTGTTCCTCCTGTTAATCGTTCCAAATTTCAGTTGTTATTTTTGTAAGCTCTTCTGAACTTGTATTAATTATAGCATTAAAAATGAGAATCTGTACAGCCAACTCGTTTTGTGGTATAATCCATTTGCTTAAATTTGTTCGGTAAAGTGCGTTTTGCACTTAACAAAATGTTTGCGCGAAAAAGGAGCCGGGTTCCATGGACCAAACGGATATAAAAATAATGAATATTTTGCAGGTGGACTGCAAAACACCTATGCGTGAAATTGGGCGCCAAGTTGGCTTAACTGCGCCCGCTGTTTCGGAACGCATAGCACAGCTGCGCGATTCCGGTGCAATTCGTGCCTTTCGTGCCAAATTGGATTTTGCAGCGGCAGGCAAAAAGCTTTCTGCCTATATTATGATAAACGTTCCACCGGACACATATGCAAAGTTTTGCACTTTTACACAGGAGAACCCTGCCATTACGGAACACCACCATATCATAGGGCCTTACAATGCACTGCTAAAAATTCATGTTACCGATTCAGAAGAGCTGGAAAGCCAATTGGCAAAAATTCGAGCCTTTGGTATGTCGCAAACTGCGGTGGTACTGAAAAGTTATTTTGATCAAAAGCCTTTGCCTGAATAAGATTATGTTTACGTTTAAAAGCGCGAGTTACCACGACTTTCAAGTGGTTCTTGCGCTTTTTTGTTATTTTGTCCTATTTTAGACAAAATATCTGCTTTTAATTCTTATAAGGATGTTACACTCATATACTCTGCGTTACAATGGCTCCGAAAGCTGTGCTGAATTAGGCGCCGTATCCACCGGAACGGCAGCTTAAAACTCACTCTTTCCATATGATAAGCGCATTTCGCGCAAATTTTTGCGCCGCATCCCCTAAGGAGCGGCAGTAAGGAGAAAAAAATGCAAACAAGTACCAAAGCCCTATCCCAACCATCCTTTAGCGCACTACGGCTTACGTTGATGGGAATGATGATTGCCCTAACCGTCATTCTGCTCAACACACCACTGGGAGTCATCACACTCCCCATGATTCGCATTACAATCGCCCATATGCCAATTCTCATAACCGCAATCCTCTTTGGCCTAACCGAAGGACTTATTGTTGGCTTTGCGTTTGGCGCATGCACCCTATTCATCGCCTTAACTTCACCAGTATCTATTTTAGACCCCTTTTTTGTAAACCCGTTGGTTTCCATTCTTCCCCGTGTTCTTATTCCGGTCACTACATATTACTGCTATCAAGGGCTGCAAAAGCTGTTGCCAGCTTTCCGTGGAAAAGATACACTCTCCGTTACTGTTAGCTTGGCAATTGGAAATCTAACAAACACCTTTGGTGTTTATGCCATGCTGTACCTGTTATATGCAGCGCAAATCCTTGAAAAGACCGGTACCCCTGCGCTTCATTTAATTCTTGGTCTTATTTCAACCTCTACTGTAATTAAATGTGTAGGAATTATGCTGATTGGCACTCCCCTCATTTTGGCTTTACAAAAAGCGATGAAGCACTTGCTACGCTAAATATAAAATAGATTCTAGCAAAAAAAGAAGAGATATAGGCAGTGGAATACTATAATCCACTGCCTTTGTCTCTTCTTTTTAATGTATTTGCTTTAACAACGTTTTTGCTTGTTCATATACATAAGATGGTCTATTTTTGTTAAAAAAGTTGATGCAGTTAATTGGTCATTCTTGGAAAAACACTCCGAGCCAATTGTGAGGCTAATTTTATAAGGTACCAATTTCTTTTCATTAAATAAATCCACATTTTGGTACAGCCGCTTGAGTAAATCGTTCATTTCTCCCCGGTTTAAGATTTCTAGTACAATAACAAATTCATCGCCGCCATAGCGCGATATAAAATCGCGACGACGGAAGGTTTTCCGTAGAATTTTTGCCACATAACGAAGTGCTTGATCGCCGCTGTCGTGCCCATATACATCATTAATATTTTTAAAGAAGTCCAAATCAATCATTAAACCCGCTAAAAAATGTTTATCTCTGCTTTTTACTTTTACAGCAAGGTAATGGTCTAAATAACGCCGATTGAATAGCCCGGTTAAATAGTCTGTTCTTAGTTGGTCGTTTTGAATGTTAATATACAGCAACAATATTGACAGTGTGGTGCAGGCCCATATCAAAACGCCGCTCGGCAATACGAACTGAATCAATGCACCGACCCCAGGGAAAAAACCGAATAGAAATAAGCTGATATATTCCTTATCATTTAATCGTTTGCGATTTACAAATAACAGCAAGCAGGTAATCAAAACATAAATAATACAGATGACTAATAGAATAATGACGTACTTTCCCCGGTGATACGCATTGTAACCATCAAAAACAAAGTAGATATTACCGAAAATACTGATAAAGGATAAAATAAAATTTAAAGCAATCGGAATTAACAAATATGGAAGTAATTTTTGAATGTGAGGCCAACTGCCATATATATAAAAATCCACATATAGAAACCAAAGCAAACAGATAATTGGGTTAAGTGAATTATATATTACCATTACCGCCATCGACAAGAAGCGATACGTTAGCCCAGGCCTTCCATCAAAAAGCCACATTAACGTATCCAATATAATCATAACGCCTACGGAACAGATGATGGATAGAAAAAGCCGTTGGTCTGGGTAATACTGGCGGTCTTGACGATACACATTTCGAAATACAAAAAGCAATATAATAAGAGCATAACAATTCAGCACAAGATATTGAATAATTAGATTCACTGGAATGACGACCCCTTCCAGGCAAATTTGTCTTGTTTTTTACCTCATATAAAAAACAGTAAGGCGTGTATTTTTTATAGTATGATAATAACAGTTTTATACAAATATTGCAAATGAATTTTCAAAAATTATGTGAATAAGATATAAAAAGTTAACGATAATAATGGTTTTTAAGAATTTTTGCACAAAAATTTTAAACTTTTCTGCTGTAAAATGCTTTTTCAGTTTTAATTTTATAAAAGGATTTAATATTTTAGGTTGACAAAAGCAGAGTGACCCACTATGATTTAAAACATACATGATTTATATGATATTGTGTTTTCTTCAGTATTTTCGAGAATATTGAACTCAGTATAAAACTCAAATACTGCAATAGCCAATATAAAAACGAGGTGTGACCATGCGAACAAACAAAGAACGCTTAATTCAGCAATTTACTCAGCTCATACATATTAACAGTCCTTCTCTAGGGGAACGGCAAATGGCCGATTACCTGACGCGTGAGTTAACTACTTTAGGTCTTACTGTACAAGAGGATGACGTAGGAAAACAATTAGGCGGTAACTGTGGAAATCTATATGCGTTTTTAGAAGGCGAAAGCAGCTTGCCTCCGATTCTTCTTTGTGCTCATATGGATACCGTTGAACCCTCCATGGGGAAGAAAGCAATTTTAGAGGACGGCGTTTTTCACAGTGATGGAAGTACCATTCTTGGTGCAGACGACTGTTCCGGAATTGCCGCTATTTTAGAAACGCTCCGCGTGATTCAGGAACAAAATCTGAAGCACCGCCCCATAGAGATTCTATTTACAATCGCAGAAGAAATTTACTGCAAAGGCTCAAAGCATTTTGATTTTTCTAAGCTTCACTCCAAAGAAGCCTTTGTGCTCGATTATTCCGGCCCTACTGGCGTTGCTGCCTCGAAAGCACCAACAATTCTCTTCTTTAATGTAGCGATTCACGGGCTGGCTTCTCATGCTGGCTTTGCACCCCAGATGGGGATACATGCAATACAAGCGGCCTCCAAAGCGATTGCCAAGCTTAAGCTTGGGCAAGTTGATTCTGAAACTACCCTGAATATTGGCACCGTGCATGGTGGAAGTGGGAATAATGTGATTCCCGATCTCTGCGCAGTCACCGGTGAAATTCGAAGCTACTCCCATGAAAGAGCACTCTCTCTGGCAAAAGAGGTACACAAACAATTTGAGACTTCCGCCGCTGAAATAGGCGCAAAGGTAGAATTTGAAGAAAGCTTTGCTTGCCGTGCCTATGAGGTCGCTAGTAATCATCCCATCGTAAGTCTTTTTGAGAATGCTTGCCTAAAACTAAATGTGACTCCTGTCTTGGAAAAAACGTTTGGGGGCAGTGACAACAATGTGTTTGCCGAAAATGGAATCACGGGGTTAGTCGTGTCCAGCGCAATGTACCAGTGCCATTCGCTCAATGAATACGCACCTGTAAACGAATTGATTCAGCTGGCCGAGCTAACGCAACTGCTAGTAACTCTAGAAGATTGAGAGAACCCTATTTATGAAAAATCCGCTGAATTACCAAACCACGGAATACGATTGCGGGCCTACCACACTACTCAACGCCCTTAGCTACTTATTCCGGCGGGAAGAAATCCCGCCGGATATCATAAAACATATTATGCTTTACTGCTTGGACTCCTACAATGGTAAAGGAGAATTCGGCAAAAACGGCACATCACGAATGGCTATGATGTTTTTAAGCGACTGGCTGAACCAGTTTGGTAAGGTAAAGAAATTTCCCATCCATTGTGATTACCTGACTGGGCACGAAGTGTGTATTCACCAGAATAGCAAAATTGTTTCTGCTCTTCAGCAAGGCGGTGCAGTGGTTGTTCGGCTGCGATATGGCTACTGGCATTATGTACTTTTAACAGCCGATAATAAAGATAGTATTTCTCTATTTGACCCTTACTACCGTAAAAAGCCCTTTCAAGTAGATGGCATTGAGATAATTACGGACATGCCTTTTAGCCAAAATCGCCGTGTAGCCAATGCTCTTTTAAACAATTCTGGAAAAGGCCCCTATGCACTTGGTCCCATCGATACCAGAGAGGCGATACTATTCTTCAATACTGAAACACAGAAAACTCCGACGAAGACCATAGAATATTTTATTTGATATAAAACGAAGTCTGTTCTTTACCAACGAATAATAAACTACAGCCTTACCAATTGCTTGCAAAAGAGCCTTGTTTCTTTTATAGAAACAAGGCTCTTTTAAATATTATTCAGTTTATTCAGTTTTACAGATTTCTTCCATCCGAAGCCCATTCTGGCATAACGGATTTTGGTTCTATAAGAGTACGAATATGCCCTACATAAACATAGCGGAACATCAGCAAGCTTGCCGCTAGTGAAAACACCTCTGCGATTGGGAACGAATACCAAACGGATTCCAACGAAAGATGTGCCAATAAATAAGCAGCGGGTAGCAGCACAATCATTTGGCGCAGCAAAGAAATCGCAAGGCTGTATATTCCTTTTCCCAAAGCCTGGAATACCGTACTAAATGTAATGCCAATGGCGGCAGGAATGAAGCAAAGACTAATAATGCGTAGGGCAGGAACACCAATGTGTATCATTTCAGGGGATGCCTCAAAGATAAGGAGCAGCTGCTTTGGGTACACCCAGAAAAGGAATACACCCGCAGCCATAATCAGCGAGCTTACCACCAGGCCAATGCGAATGGCTTTTACCATTCTATCTTGCTTTTTCGCTCCATAGTTATAGCCTAAAATTGGCATCATTCCCTGCATAAGACCGAATACTGGCATAAACACAAACGATTGCAGCTTAAAATAAATGCCAAACAGCGTTACTGCTGTATCCGTAAACCGAACAAGAATGAGGTTCATCCCCATTACCATGACCGATGCAATAGACTGCATAATAATTGTGGGGATACCTACGGCGTAAATATCTCGTACTATTTTAAAATTGAAGTGAAAATTGCGGAAGCTAACCTTTACTTCGTGTTTTTTCTTCAACAAAACGGTCAAGGATACTGTCATGGCAATGCACTGCGCAATTACGTTTGCAATTGCCGCACCGGGTACCCCCATTGCAGGAACACCAAACCAGCCAAAGATGAAAATCGGGTCTAAAATCAAGCTGGTTAATGCCCCAATCAATTGGAACACCATGGGGTAAATCATATTGCCGGTAGCCTGCAACGTTTTTTCTACATTGAATTCAATAAACACTCCGAAGGAAAAAATACAAATGATTTGAACAAACCTTGTTCCATCTTCAATTACCGTTGGGTCTGTTGAAAATCCTGAAATAAATTGCCGGGCAAAAAAGAGACCAAATAACGCAAAAATAATCCAGTTTACAAAAGCAAGTAAAATACCGTGCGTTGCTGCACTGCTTGCTTCCTCCCTGCGGCCTTCCCCCAAGCGGCGTGAAACAAGTGAGTTAATACCAACAGCGGTACCAATACCAAAGGCTACAAGCAGGGTCTGAATGGGAAATGCCAGCGACACTGCATTCAGGGCTTCCTCACTGATTTTCGCAACGAAGTAGCTATCAACAATATTGTAAAGGGCCTGAACCATCATAGAGAACATGGCGGGCACAGCCATACCGGCAATAAGCCCTCCTACCGATGCTGTTCCCATTTTATTTTCTTTTAAATCGCTATCAATTGTTTGCATGTATACACTCCTGGCAGACGTTTACTTTTAAACTCGCTAAAAGAAATAAGGGCATTCCCAAACTACAAGTTACCTTTTTTTGGCAGTGTCAGCAGGGAATTCACTTTACTTCTAGACCTGTCTATGCTATAATTTTAGTTCACAATATGAATGATGGGAGGTTGTCAGTTTGAGTAACGAAAACGGAAAAGAGAACACCACAAATTTCCCCACCTACCGCGGAAAGCCTCTGGTTCGCTGCGGAGATGTGCTTTATTATGGAAGCATGAAAGATAAGTATGTGGTAAAATTAGAAATCAAGAGCAAAAAACGCGTGCTGGATATGGATGTTGCCGATAAAGTCGGCATTCAGTTGATGTATACCAACCCCGACATTCGCGCCCGCAAGCAAATTGTTAAATCCAGTGAAAAAGAGGGGCTTTATCTGGCAATGGATATTGCCGATGCTTGGCTTCAAAGGGCTCTCTCAGAATAACCTAAATTGTACCTATCCGTACACTCAAATGCAATGAAACGTTTGAAACCGCCGGGAATGCTCCCGGCGGCTTTTTTTGTCTAAATTAGCACGCTCTGTCACGCGCTGGCTTTAGGCCTTTTCAATTTTACCAATATCACGGCGGTAATGGGCACCTTCAAAATGAATTCTGGAAACCGCTTTATATGCTTTCTCCAATGCCTCTTCCAAGGTACTACCTGTAGCGGTCACACCCAGTACACGGCCGCCGTTTGTTACAAGCTCATTTCCACGAAGCGCTGTACCGGCATGGTATACGGTTGCACCCTCTACTTGAGCCTCTTTATTCAGCCCGCTGATTACCATCCCTTTTTGGTACTGTGCAGGGTAACCGCCAGAAGCCATTACCACACAGGCAGCCGCCTGATCAGACCACTCAATCTCTTGCTGCTCCAAACGCTCATCGATTACCGCTTCCATAATATCAAGCAAATCGCTCTTCAGGCGAGGTAAAACAACCTGCGTTTCCGGATCACCAAAGCGTGCATTGTACTCAATCACACGCGGACCCTTGGGAGTGAGCATCAGGCCAAAATACAAGCAGCCTTTAAAGGGATGTCCCTCTGCGTTCATCGCCTCGATGGTCGGCAGGAAAATGGTCTCCATGCACACGCGAGCAGTTTCGTCATCGTAAAACGGATTCGGGCTAATGGTACCCATGCCACCGGTATTAGCGCCCTTGTCGTTGTCTAAGGCGCGCTTATGGTCTTTGGAAGACACCATTGGCCGTACGCATTTGCCGTCCGTAAATGCCAGAACCGAAACCTCCGGCCCGGTAAGGAACTCTTCGAGCACAATGCGACTGCCGGAATCCCCAAAAATTTTTTCCTCCATCATAGAGCGAACTGCCTGTTCGGCTTCGGCATAATCCTGCGCAATGACAACACCCTTGCCAAGAGCAAGCCCGTCCGCTTTAATTACAACCGGGTAGCTGTTTTCACGGCGAATCTCCGAAAGTGCGGCTTCCGGCTCGGTAAACACCTGGTACCCCGCCGTAGGAATGTTGTATTTCTGCATCAGGTTTTTGGAGAACACCTTGCTTGCCTCAATTTGTGCTGCCGCCTGATGGGGGCCAAACGCACGAATTCCAACTGCTTCAAGCGCGTCTACCATTCCGGCTGCAAGCGGGTCATCCGGTGCAACAACCACCAAATCTACCTGATTTGCTTTCGCGAACTCGACAACTCCGGGAATATCCGTTACCTTTATATCCACACACTCTGCATCATGCGCAATACCGCCATTGCCGGGTGCACACCAAATTTTTGTAAGCTTGGGGCTCTCTTTTAGCTTGCGCACCAACGCATGCTCGCGACCGCCGCCGCCAATTACCAGTACCTTCATAGTTTCACACGCTCCTGTTTTAAACTCATGGCAATTCGCCATTGGAGTATTCCCCTACCGGGTGAGGGGGAACCCATGTTGTTTGGGTCTTGGGATCAATTAGTGGTGGAATAACCGCAAGCCGGTAAATACCATGGCAATGCCATACTTATTGCAGGTTTCAATAACATTGTCGTCTCGAATGGACCCGCCGGGCTGCACAATAAACGAAACGCCACTGCGGTGAGCGCGCTCAATATTATCTCCAAACGGGAAGAATGCGTCGGAGCCAAGCGACACACCGGTAATACCGGAAAGGTAGCGGCGCTTCTCCTCACGGGTTAGGGGCGCGGGGCATTCGGTGAAGAATTGCTGCCAAATGCCGTCTGCCAATACATCCTCCGCGTCGTCCGAAAGGTAAACATCGATGGTATTGTCTCGGTCGGGTCGGCGAATATCTGCACGGAAGGGCAAACCAAGCACCTGCGGGTGCTGGCGCAAATGCCACAAATCTGCCTTATTACCAGCCAAGCGGGTGCAGTGAATACGAGACTGCTGCCCAGCTCCCACGCCAATAGCCTGTCCATCCTTGGCATAGCACACGGAGTTTGACTGCGTATATTTTAGGGTGATTAAAGCCACCAAGAGGTCACGCTTTGCTTCCGGTGTAAACTCCTTGCAATCGGTAGCAAAGTTTGTGAGCAAAGCATCATCAATGACTGCGTTATTACGCCCTTGCTCAAAGGTGATTCCAAATACATCCTTGTGCTCAACAGGAGCAGGAACGTAATCTGGATTTATCTGTATCACACTGTAATTGCCCTTGCGCTTTGTCTTTAGAATCTCTAATGCTTCTGCCGAATAATTGGGAGCAATCACACCGTCCGAAACCTCACGGGAGATGAGCTGGGCAGTCTGCGCATCGCATTCATCGGAAAGAGCAACCCAATCCCCATAAGAGGACATCCGGTCTGCGCCGCGCGCTCTGGCATACGCACATGCGAGCGGAGAAAGCTCTAAGTCATCTACAAAGCAGCTTTTTTTCAGTTCGGGAGACATTGGCACAGCGACCGCCGCACCCGCGGGGCTAACATGCTTAAACGATGCTGCCGCAGGAAGACCCGTTGCCGCTTTCAACTCTTTCACGAGCTGCCAGCTATTGAGCGCATCCAAAAAATTAATATAACCCGGTCTGCCATTGAGAACCGTAACCGGCAGCTCTCCGCCATCCTCACGGTAAATACGAGAGGGTGTTTGGTTGGGGTTACAGCCATATTTGAGCATCAATTCCATTTTTGTCTCCTCCCCTTATTGATTCTTATTGATAATACGGGATTCTGTTTCGCCGTTCGAAAGACGAATGCGGCGGGTAAATAACGAAACCCGATTTTCTACATTGAGAGAGTTCCAAACCTGCTGGGTAAACTCCTCGAGCTCCTGCGGTATATGAACACAAACCGGTTCACCCTGAAAGGACGGAATGGGGCTGCCGTCGCAGCGGTAGGTATGTATGAGGTGCCCTTGTCCGCTCGCCGGAGTTTCATATTCAAAGAACATGCGCTGAGCCGAAGATGGGTTACCGCCAGCACTTTTTAGGATAGACAAACGATAGGCAAACTCGGTACTAGCATTCATCCAACCTGAAATACGAGGTGTAAAATTTGGCTCATCCGGTTCAAAGGTGCGGCTTCTCAGTGCATCCTCAAAGGTTTCGCCACGGCGCAGGTACTCATACACGGTATCGGTTTGATCGCCGTTCGTTACAATCACCTCAGAGCCAATCACGCGCACCGGGGAATAAATAATAAGTGACGGGTCAGACAGCTTCGATGGGTCAAAGGCCTGTGTACGCAGCCCGTCGCCGTCGCGCACGAACACGCGGTTGCGGCTGTTTTCACTGCGCCCCATAATAAAATAGGCAATCAGCGCATGTGTACCCTGTGGTGATTTGCCAAGAATAATACCGCGCCCGGGGTATCCATTGCCCATAAGGGCCTGTTCTATCGTTTTGGTTGTCATTCGGCATCCTCCCGTTGTTCCTTATTTATTTGCATTACACGATTACCGACAACGGAAAGTCGGCCATCACAGAACATTGCCACTGCGCGGGGCAGAATGTTCCATTCTGCTTGCTCCATCACCCGCTTTTGCAGTGTTTCTGGAGTGTCATCGTCCTGAATCTCGACTGCTTGCTGAAGAATAATCGGCCCGCCATCGCACACCTCATTTACAAAGTGAACGGTTGCTCCTGTTACACGCACGCCACGCTCCAAAGCAGCGCGGTGAACACGCTGACCAAAGTAGCCCTCCCCGCAAAATGATGGAATCAAGGAGGGGTGAATATTCATTATCCGGTTGCGGTAACGGCCAATTACCTCATCCCCAATGATTGTCATAAAGCCGGCGAGCACTACCAAATCTGCCTCATAGCGCTCTAAGAGCACCAAAAGGGCGTGGTCATAAGCGGGCTGGTTTTCAAAATCGCCCCGGCGCAGAACCTCACCGGCTATGCCTGCCTGCTCTGCGCGGGTAAGGGCATATGCATCTGCTCTGCTGGAAATGACGCACGAAAGCCGCCCACCGGGGATTTCTCCCCGGCGTTCGGCATCTATTAAAGCCTGCAGGTTGGTTCCTCCGCCGGAAACCAGCACCACAATATTCAGCATAGAACAACGCCCTCCGTGCCCTGCTCCACCTGACCGATTACATATACTGTTTCGCCCGCTTCACGCAGTAAGGCGGCAGCCTTATCCGCTTCTTCACGAGAAACAACGATGCACATGCCAACACCCATATTAAAGGTATTATACATATCGTGCTCCGGAATATTGCCAACGGATTGCAACAAATGGAAAATCGGCAGAGAAGGCAACGCGGCTTTCTCGATTTTGGCGGTCATTCCCTCTTTCATCATACGCGGTATATTTTCATAGAAGCCGCCGCCTGTGATGTGTGAAACCGCTTTTACGTTACAGTTCTTTTGCAGATTCAGCACAGATTTTACATAAATCTTCGTAGGAGTGAGAAGCTCTTCTCCCAGTGTTCTGCCAAGCTCTTCTACGTGGCGTTCTACATTGCCGGAATCCAAACGGAAAACTTTACGCACTAGAGAGAAGCCATTGGAATGCACACCTGAGGAGGCAAGACCCAAAATAACATCTCCGGCCTGCATCTGCGAGCCGTCAATAATCTTCGAACGGTCCACCATTCCAACGCAGAAGCCGGCCAAATCGTATTCATCCTCGGGGTAAAAACCGGGCATTTCTGCTGTTTCGCCGCCAACCAATGCACAACCAGACTGCACACAGCCCTCAGCCACACCGGCAACAATTTTCTCAATTTTCTCCGGCTGATTTTTTCCCACTGCGAGGTAATCGAGAAAAAACAGTGGCTGCGCGCCTCCGCAGATAACGTCGTTTACACACATGGCAACACAGTCAATGCCAATGGTGTCGTGGCGATCCATTAAAAAAGCAAGTCGCAGCTTTGTTCCTACACCATCCGTGCCTGATACAAGCACAGGCTCCTTCATCCCGGTTAAATCGGGGCAAAACAGCCCACCAAAACCACCCAAACCAGACAAAACACCGGGTGTGGTTGTTCTGGCAACATGGCTTTTCATCAACTCTACCGCACGGTACCCAGCGGTTACGTCTACCCCCGCTGCTTTATAGCTTTCGCTAAAACTTTTCATACCCTTCCCCCTACTTTAAATATCCTAACAAATTGATTTACAGAGCATTTACAGCCGCTTGAATGGCATCGTCTTTCTTAGAAACTTCCTCCGCCATTTTTTGCTTCATCTGCTCGAGCTTTTCGGCCAATCCATCATCCGAAAGAGAAAGCATTTGAATTGCCAGCAAAGCCGCATTGTCTGCTCCGTCTATTGCAACCGTTGCAACCGGCACACCACTGGGCATTTGCACGGTAGCAAGCAGAGCGTCAAGACCATCGAGCGTGGAACACTTAATCGGAATCCCAATTACCGGGAGTGTAGTGTGTGCCGCAAGCACACCTGCAAGATGCGCCGCCTTGCCTGCCGCAGCAATAATAACGCCAAAGCCCTCTGCTCTCGCATTTGTTGCGAACTCCGCCGCCATCAGCGGTGTTCGGTGCGCCGACATAACATGCACCTCAGTAGGTACCTCATATGCTTTGAGCCGCTTAATCGCGGCGGAAACAACCGCAAAATCACTGTCACTGCCCATAATAACTGCAACTTTTTTTCCACTTGACATGAAACAGCACTCCTTTTTTCAAATCATAATACTTGATGCCTCAACTGCCAGAATAAAAAGCAAAAAGCAGACCACACCCAAATGGGTGCAGTCTGCCCTGTTTAATCAGAAGCCCGGTTTTGTCCGGCATATTTTTTCAGACTGGTGAAAATCAACAGAACCGATTTCATGCCTTTCCCTCCGGTCTCTCCTGAGTAATCCATCTCCTTCAGTTTAGGTTAAAAAGAAGTAAAATGCAATAGACGCAGCTTCAAAAATCATAAGTTCGTAAGGTTATCATGAGCTTTTCTTTTGAATTACCAGCTATTTTGTCTATTTTGCGCGGTCTTATTTTTCACTCTGCGGATCGCTAGTGAAAAGTTCTTTCATAGAAGTTGCAAGACCGGCCAAACCTTGAATTTCGGAAGGAATAATAATCTTAGTTGCCTTACCGTCAGCCGCTTTTTCAAACGCCTCCAGCCCCTTAAGTGCAATAACACGGTCACTGGGAGCTGCGGCATTTAACAGCTTCAGGCTGTCTGCCAATGCTTCCTGAACTGAAAGAATCGCCTTCGCCTCACCTTCTGCCTCCAGAATATGAGCCTGCTTCTGCGCATCCGCCGCAAGAATAACCGCTTCCTTCTGGCCTTCTGCAATCAAAATCGCGCTGCGCTTCTGGCCTTCTGCATCCAAGATAATGGCACGGCGGTCACGCTCTGCCTTCATCTGCTTCTCCATGGAGTCCTGAATGGCAGGCGGCGGCAAAATGTTCTTAAGCTCCACACGGTTTACCTTAATACCCCAAGCGTCCGTAGCTTCATCCAGAACAACACGAATTTTCGTATTGATGACATCACGAGAGGTCAGTGTGGTATCCAGCTCCAGCTCACCAATAATATTACGCAAAGTGGTGGCACTCAGGTTTTCAATTGCAGAAATTGGGCGCTCTACGCCATAGGTGTAAAGCTTGGGGTCTGTAATCTGAAAATAGACCACGGTATCTATCTGCATCGTTACGTTATCTTTTGTAATAACGGGTTGCGGGGGGAAATCAATTACCTGTTCTTTTAAAGATACTTTCTTTGAGATACGATCCAAAAACGGAATCTTCACATGCAAACCGGTTTCCCACGTTGCGTGGTAGGCACCAAGACGCTCCAAAACATAGGAATGTGCCTGCGGCACAATCTTAATGTTAGAAATAATAACAATAAGAACAATTAAAATGAGCGTTGCAAAAACAATCCATCCCATAGGGTAACCTCCTCTAAAATATAGCATTTATACTTCGGGCACTACAATCAGCTTTACGCCTTCAATACGCAGCACCTGAATACTACTTCCTTCTGGAATTAGCTCTCCTCTTTCGGAACGAGCAGACCAAACACTACCCATTACGGTAACCTGGCCTACACCTTTTTCATTATTTATTTCGCTGATTACAATACCAGATTTGCCAATATAGCGGCCAGCATTGGTATCTACCCGTTTACTGTTGAGCAATTTTTTAACTAAGGGGCGGGTAATTGCAAGTGTAAGCGTAGTTACAATTGCAAACGTACCGGTTTGAATCCAAATGGGCGCGCCCAAAAGGTTTGCGATAAGCGCAGCAATACCGCCTACAACCATCCAAATAGAAACCAATTGAACCGTTACAGCCTCTAAAATGGCTGCACCTACAATTACTGCTAGCCAAATAAAGGGATAATATGCCTCCATTGTAACACCTCCCGAAGAGTACGAAGCTGAAAGCCAGCTTCTCACTTGGAAAAGCACTCATTTTCCACAAAGGTACTTTCCATATGCTTACTTACATTGTTATGGTTTTAGTTTACCATAAATGCTCTTTGAAAGCAAATTTCAGTATTGGTGTCATTCGGGAATACCCTCAAATTATTTCTATTATGTTAGTCATTTCCGTCTTATTTACCGTTTTAATACTTTTATTAAGAAACAAAAAAGCTGTTTAGTCTGCCGCAAGAGAGGAGCCAATGGTTTGGTTCTCCCTCATTTGCAGCTTATGGTAGCTCTCCGTTACTTCGTTTATAAACTCCTGTTCAACCTCGGTAAGCTTTGTATTGCGCTTTGTAATAATACCAAACAGTATTTGCTCGGAACAGTTCATAAGCGGAACAGACACCACTCCATACAAGGAGTTTTGGTCAGAAAAGGCAGAAATACCAATGGTATAAAAGCCACCGGTAGAGATTAGATTCATCTGCTCGGCACGGTCATTTACATACACAATGCGAGAAGAATCGTTTAAATCCAGGTGGAGATTTTCAGTGGTGATATGGTAAATAAAATCCTCAAATTGCCCTAAGTAGCGCACAAAACCGTAATTCTTTAGCTCGGTAATATTGATACTTCGGTTACCGTCAAGCAACTTGTGGTCACTTGAGATACAAACATAGGGCAAAAACATTGCCAACGGCCGGTACTCCAACTCTTTGTCTTCAAATAGCTTTTGCATCATGCTTTCATCATGAGACGCAAAGTGAATAACACCTACATTCGAGCTACCATTAATAACATCTTCAATTACATTCATGGTGGAGTCTTCATTTAATCGGTAAGAATAATGCTCTAAATCCCAATAGCGGCAACAAACGCGATTAAAGCACTCCGCCGTATGCGAAAACTTCGTCATAGAAATGCTCATTATACTCTTGTCCGCCTGAATCTCATTCGTTAGCTTTTTCAGGTTTTCAATTTCTTTTAAGATTACCTCGCAGTGCTTTAAGTATTCTTTCCCGTTTTTTGTAAGCACACACCCTTGTTTGGTACGCTGAAATAGCTCAAAGCCAGCCTCCTCCTCCACCTCTTTTATAATGTGGCTGAGGTGTGGCTGAGATACATACATCACCTTAGCCGCCTGATTGATGGAGCCATAGGCCGCAACAGCTTGAAAGTATTTTAAATACTTTATTTCCATCAAAAGCTCCTCCTTCTTAAACCTCATTACTTATTATAATAAAACAAATATTCTTTAAAATTAATTATTTGATAGAAAATCATGTAATAATAATAACAATTATGTCGATTCATGTGTTTATTATACACTTTATTCGCATTCTATTGTAAAGATATCATAAAAAGATAGCACTTATGTATTCTTACTTATAGGAATTCGCGATAGGCACTATCATGATTAACAATTACCCAAAATTACCCAGTTGTGCTACTATAATAATATTCCATAAAAAACAGTTCAGTCAAGGGGTAATTTTATGTTGATGATACAATCAGTGGATTCCATTTTACAAGATGCATTGATTTACGGCAAAAAATATCTCCCAAGCGGAAAAGTTGCCAATTATATTCCGGAGCTTGCCAAAGCAGACCCCTCGCATTTGGGAATCTGCCTGATGCTCCCGGATGGCAGCACTTACCAAGCAGGTGATTTTCAGGTTCCGTTTACCATGCAAAGCATTGCAAAAACCTTTTCGCTCATACTAGCTCTAAAAACAGCAGGCTACGAAACGGTCTTTAGTAAGGTGGGCATGGAGCCAACCGGAGATTGTTTTGACAGCATTGTTCAGCTTGAAACCAAGCAGCTCCCTCCGTTTAATCCCATGATTAACGCCGGGGCAATTGTAACCGTTAGCTGCATCAAGGCGCAAGACCCATTTGAGGAATTCCTCGCGCTTGTTCGTCAGCTTTGTTTTAACAATACCATTGCGTTAAACGAATCGGTTTACCTTTCTGAAAAACGAACCGGAATGAGAAACCGTTCCATTGCGTACCTACTGCAAAGTGACCAAATACTGGAGGGAGAGCCCGAACAGGTATTGGACCAATATTTTCACATGTGCTCCGTAGAGGTTACAACAGTGGATTTAGCCCGGTACGCGTTAATTTTGGCAAACGATGGTCTAGACCCCATTACGGGAACACAAATGCTGGAGGAATGGATTGTACGCATTGTAAAAACATTAATGCTAACCTGCGGTATGTACGATGAATCTGGCGAATTCGCAGTCAAGGCAGGAATCCCATCCAAAAGCGGTGTAGGAGGTGGAATTGTAGCGACAACCGAGCAAGGCATGGGAATCGCGACCTATGGGCCGGTTCTGAACCAAAAGGGAAACAGTATAGGAGGAACACACATGCTGGAGTATCTCTCCAGTAAATTAAATCTGCATTCTTTTGCAAGCAAAACATACACTGCGGTGTAAATTAAAGGGGTAATAATATGAGTTTTTTTGCGGAACAACTGAATCAACTACTGAACACAACCAATGGCTTTTTGTACGGCAGCGTTCTGCTGGTTTTACTTCTCTTTACGGGCATTTACTTTTCCATACGCACTCGCATCGTTCAATTTCGTATGGCGGGAGAAGGAATTCGCCTTTTATTTCAGGATAACGATAACAAAGAATCAGTATCCGGCTTTCAGGCACTAATGGTATCCTGCGCCTCGCGTTTGGGCGTTGGTAACATTACCGGTGTAGCCTCAGCGCTAATTTTGGGTGGCCCGGGTGCCATCTTCTGGATGTGGATGACAGCGGCTTTGGGCGGCGCCTCTGCCTTTGTAGAAAGCACGTTAGCACAGCTTTACAAAGTAAGAACACCGGAGGGCGGCTTTCAAGGAGGCCCCTCGTACTACCTAGTAAAAATATTCAAACGCCGCTGGGTGGGTGTGGTCTTTGCAATCTCTTTGATTATCACCTTCTCCTATGGCTTCCAAATGCTGCAAGCGAATGCTGTAACTGCTTCTCTGCAGCGCAATTTTGGGAACTCTCCGTGGGTAGCCTATGGCTCCGCCATTATTATGACTCTTCTCACTGCCTACGCAGTATTCGGCGGCCAAAAAATCATCGCCAAGGTCTCTGAAGTAATTGTTCCAATTATGGCTGTTGGCTTCTTGCTCGTAAGCTTAGCGGTTATTGTCTTGAACATACAGAGACTCCCCCATGTATTCGGCCAAATTTTTTCTATGGCTTTTAACTTTGAATCCGTTAGTGGAGGATTCTCCGGCACAGCAATCTCTATTGGCCTGCGCCGTGGTTTGTATTCAAATGAAGCCGGTATGGGTAGTGCGCCCAACGCTGCTGGTACCGTAGACGACACGCACCCCGCAAAGCAAGGGTTGGTTCAAATGCTGGCAGTACATATTGATACCCTTATTCTCTGCACGGCAACTGCACTTCTCATTCTATGCCCCGGCGTTTCTTGGGACGGAAAAGACGGCAGCTACGCTATGCCTTTGGTACAGGCAGCGGTTGAATCACAGTTTGGTGCATTCGGTCTTTGGTTTGTTTCTATTTCGGTCTTCTTCTTTGCGTTTGGCACCATCATTGGCAATGTGTATTATGTAGAGACCAATGTGTATTACATTTGGCACCGTGCCCCCTCCACACTGTTCCGTTTGAGTATTGTAGCTGCGGTTTGCATTGGCTGTTTGATGACTGCAGAGCTAGCTTGGAACGTAGCAGATTTCACAATGGCCATTATGGTTTTATTTAACTTCCCCGCTTTGATGATTCTGGCTAACACAGCCATTAAGGTGTTAAAGGACTACGAGTCACAGAAAAAACAGGGCAAGGAACACATCTATTTTTACGCTCCCAGTATTGGAATTCACGATACTGACTGCTGGAATGAAAAAAGAGAGTCTCTTCCTGAGTCAGAACCAGTTGAAGTTTCTTCCAAGGGATAAATAACTTATTTACCGAGTATGTTACGATCCGATTACTAGCTTTTTACATATTTTATGAAAGCGCCGAGAGTATCGACTTCTGTATTTCTTTCGATATTTCTTGGGTACGCTTTACTCCGCTAAGCAATGCAGCATTGAATGAATCGCCTTTCTCTAAGCTACGGATAATTGCCTCCGTAATGCCCCCTTTGGTAATCATTTTATCTATATATTGCTTCTTTTCTACATCGGACTCAAAATTAGGAAGAACGCTGTTTGCCCAATGATATAGCTCCAAGAACAGAGGGTATTCCACTTTAAGCGTATTTAAAGGCTGCTGCGCATCAATTTGGTCTGTTTTTAATAGTGCGGCGGGCATACACACGCCTGCAGTAAATACATCCAAATCCTTTTCATCTGCACTTTTCACGTACTTCAGGCTCATAAAGCGTAATAGTTGCTTTAAATTATCCTGTTCAGGATACATAGAGGCAACACCATTGTTCTGCGCAATGGTGTCGGGCCCGCTGAACATCATTCGGTAAGCATGACTACCTAATACAGATTGAAGCAAATCAATAGGGACGCCTGCCATACAGGAGGCAAGGAGGGTCTTTTCCGGTACCGCCATGCCCTTTAGCTCTAAAATATCTTGAGGACGAATCGTAATCAATACAATGCCTGCTTGCTCAAAAATCGTTTGATTAGAAGTAAGGTTTTGCAACAAACCCGATGCTTCTAAATTTTCAAGGGTCTTTTGGCTTCCTCTGCTAGAAATCAAAAGGTTTTCTTTTTCCAGCCCATGTTTTAAAAGTGACTGGGCAATCGATTGCCCCAGATGCCCACAACCGATGATTCCTATTTTATGGCGATTGAGCAATTGTATATTTGATTCACCCATCGTATTTTTCACTCCACTTCTCATTTATAAATATAAGCAAAAAGGCGATACCTTTCGGTATCACCTTTTTTACATGCAAGTGTTTGCTATTAGTACATACCACCCATGCCGCCATCAGCGGGCATTGCGGGAGCCGCTACGGGCTCTTTCTTGTCTGCCACCAAGGATTCGGTAGTCAGAATCATTGCAGCGATAGAAGCGGCATTCTGCAGAGCGGAACGAGATACCTTAGTAGGATCAACGATGCCCTGTGTAATCATGTCGCCATATTCCTGAGTGAGTGCGTTAAAACCGTAGCCAACCTTATTCTCTCTCTTCAGGTTTTCAACAATAACAGAACCCTCGAGACCTGCATTTGCAGCAATCTGGCGCAGGGGCTCTTCCAGAGCCTTCAGAACGATCTGCACACCCGTCTTTTCGTCACCGGTTACAGTATCCATCAGCTTCTGTACAGGAGCAATTGCATTGATGAGCGCAACGCCGCCGCCGGCAACAATGCCTTCTTCCACAGCAGCCTTGGTAGCTGCTAAAGCATCTTCAATGCGCAGCTTCTTATCTTTCATCTCAACTTCGGTGGCAGCACCAACTTTGATGACTGCAACACCGCCAGCAAGCTTTGCAAGGCGCTCTTGTAGCTTCTCACGGTCGAAGTCGGAGGTTGTGGTTTCCAGCTGAGAACGAATTTGAGCAACTCTGTCTTTAATTTCATTGGAGTTGCCTGCACCATCAACAATGATGGTGTTCTCTTTGTCAACCTTTACCTGGCGAGCACGGCCCAACTGAGCAATGGTGGTATCCTTTAGCTCAAGACCAAGCTCTTCGGAGATAACCTGACCGCCGGTTAAAACAGCGATGTCGCGCAGCATCTCTTTTCTTCTGTCGCCAAAGCCGGGAGCCTTTACACCAACGCAGGTAAAGGTGCCACGCAGCTTATTGAGAATCAAAGTGGTAAGAGCCTCACCCTCAATGTCCTCTGCAATCATAACGAGCTTCTTGCCAGACTGTACGATGCTCTCGAGCAGAGGCAAAATCTCCTGAATGTTCGAAATCTTCTTATCGGTAATGAGGATATAAGCATCATCGATAACAGCTTCCATCTTATTGGTATCGGTAACCATATAAGGAGTGATGTAGCCACGGTCAAACTGCATGCCCTCTACAACCTCAGAGTATGTTTCAGCAGTTTTAGACTCTTCAACGGTAATAACACCGTCAGAGCTTACCTTTTCCATTGCCTCTGCAATCAGCTTACCAATATATTCATCTGCAGAAGAAACGGTTGCAACTCTGGCAATATCTTCAGAGCCAGAAACCTTCTTGGAGTTATTGATAACAGCCTCAACCGCAGTATCAACCGCCTTCTGAATGCCTTTGCGCAAAATCATGGGGTTTGCACCGGCAGCCAGATTCTTCATGCCCTCACGAACCAAAGCCTGTGCAAGCAAGGTTGCGGTAGTGGTACCGTCACCAGCTACATCGTTGGTCTTGATTGCAACTTCTTTCACGAGCTGTGCGCCCATATTCTCAAAGGGATCTTCTAGCTCAATCTCTTTTGCAATGGTAACACCATCGTTCGTGATGAGGGGTGCGCCAAACTTTTTATCGAGCACTACGTTGCGGCCTTTCGGTCCCAAGGTAATTTTAACGGTATCGGCCAGCTGGTTTACGCCGCTCATCAGAGCTTTTCTGGCTTCTACATCGAAAATAATCTGCTTTGCCATACTGTATTCCTCCTAAATTTAAATATTAAAATGATAAATCATTCCACAACAGCAAGAATATCGGACTGACGTACAATGGTGTACTCTTCACCGTCGATTTTCACTTCTGTTCCGGCATATTTGCTGCTAATCACCTTATCGCCCACCTTAACGTACATGGTAACTTCTTTGCCATCTACCATACCGCCGGGGCCTACTGCGATAACAGCTGCAATTTGGGGCTTCTCTTTTGCGGAGCCAGCAAGCAGGATACCGCTTTTGGTGGTTTCCTCTGCTTCTTCCATTTTAATCAGAACTCTGTCGGAAAGTGGTTTGATCGTCATTTCCTATTTCCTCCTTATAAAAAATCTAAATGATTGATTTGGTTTAGCACTCAATATCCTCGAGTGCTAAGATTTATTTTAGCCGCTGCTCCCATAAAAATCAAGAGGTTTTTTCCTAAAAACGGGAATTTCATAATTTTTTTACAATTGCTTGTCTTCTAATGAGCTTAGCTTTCCTCTCAAATTTTTCCCGATTCATCCAATGGCAATAAACTTCAATGATTACAACTAGAGTAAAGTATTTAATTTTGGCGTATACGCAATTTACTTTAAAAGAAATGAAACTGGAGTTGCCATTCGATGTGCAATAAAAATCCAGAATTCCATGCGGGATTCTGGATTTGAATTAACCTATATTATGCTTTAAAATAGCTAAACAACTGGCACTTAATCATACCGTTATACAGCTTACGGCGTTTGTCCGCAGGGCGGCCAAAGCAACCTTCAAAGGTTTCATCCGGGCTGATAATATGGTAGCTCCAGCCACGCTTGGGTATAAAGTGCTTACCCATTTCTCGGTACAGCTCTTCAGCAGCATTTAAATCGAGCAAACGCTCCCCGTAGGGCGGGTTGCATATTACACAGCCACGCTCTCTGTCCTCCGCAAAATCACGGATGTCGCGCTTTTCTGCACGAACGTGGGCAATGACACCAGCTTTTTTTGCGTTTTCCAGTGTGAGGGCTACCGCAGCGCCATCAATATCGTAGCCAGTTGCTAAGAACGTGCTGTCGCGCTTTACCAAATCCTGCGCGCGCGCTTTCTCCTGCACCCATACACTTGGGTCAATCCCTTTCCAGCTCTGCGCTGCAAAGGTACGCTGCAAGCCGGGTGCAATGTTCATGGCAAGCATGGCAGATTCAATTAAAATCGTGCCCGAACCACAGAACGGGTCATACACGTGCGAATCTGGCCATAGGCGAGCAAGCTTTGCCATGGTTGCGGCCAGCGTTTCTTTAATGGGTGCTTCTGCCGCGTTGGGGCGATAACCGCGCTTATGCAGCCCCACGCCGCTCGTGTCGAGCATGACGCTGACCGTATCTTTTAAAATGAGGAATTGTACTTGATACATATCGCCCGTTTCTTCAAACCACGGTACACGGTGTTTCAGCTTCAGGCGTTCCACAATGGCCTTTTTAATAATAGACTGGCAGTCCGGAACGCTGGAAAGCTGCGAGCTAAGCGAACGCCCCTTTACTGGGAAGCGGTCTTTTTTATCGATCCACTGTTCCCAAGGCAATGCCTTTACCCCTTGAAAGAGCTGCTCAAAGGTAACGGCACGGAACGTGCCGAGCAGCACGAGCACCCGCTCACTGTAACGGGAGCAAATATTTGCCCGCGCCAGTATTTCGGGGCTGCCCGCAAATACTACTCGCCCGTTTTGCGGCTCTACCTGCTGTGCACCCATGTCTCGCAGTTCTTCCGCCACGAGGCCTTCTACACCAAGCAGGCATGGGCATACCAGTTGAAATTGATCCATTGTGTTTCTCTCCGTATTCTGAAAAAGTATAGTAATAAACTCTAAAACAAGATACCAGTGCGCTTTTCTCCCACAAGTGGTGAAATGCCCTAAGCTATCTGTCATTTTATAAATATAAGGGTAAGGTTTTCATCTTACCCAAGAAATAAAACGGAGACCGCAGTCTAATACGGCCCCCGCTGACTCACTCTATTATTCCACGTCTGGCTCTAATAAACCGTAATCGCCATTTTTGCGCTGGTACACTACGTTAATCTCACCCGTAGTACCGTTGCGGAACATGTAAAACTGATGCCCCAACAGGTTCATCTGTAGAATTGCCTCTTCCAAGGTAAGAGGTTTTACGGGGAAATGCTTGGTACGTACGACGCGATATTCATCATCTTCTGCTGAAGCAGGCTCAGCCTCCTCAGGGATTTCCAACACGAGCTGATCCAGTGCCGCAGAATGAATCTGCTTGTCCAAACGGGTCTTGTTTTTACGAATCTGACGCCCTAATGCACTAACGACCTGATCAAGCGCATCGTTCATTTCAAAATCGGTAGCTTCTGCACGATAAATCATGCCTTTGCTCCGGATGGTGATTTCAACCGTCTGGCGGTTACGCTCCAACGTTACCACCACATTGGCATCTGCGTCTTCATCAAAAATCTTGTCAAAGCGAGAGAGCTTTTTTGTTGCTAGGTTCTTAAAATGATCTTTCAGTGTTACCTTACGTCCAGTAATTGTGATATTCATGTACGCATCTCCTTTGCAAATGGAAATCGCTGAGTTTTCGGAACAAATTCCTGAAAATTCACCCGAACTCTCTGAATGTATTATAACATAACTACTGAAAAAATAGAAGTAGTTCGACAGAAAATGATTATTTTTTTATGTGTAAAATATGAGTTATCCATTCCTGTTAAAAGAAACCACAGCTTAAAGCAAATCTTATTTTACTGAATCGAATGATAAATCACAGCCCTATTTATGCTCCCATTTTTTCCATTCAATATAATCATTCTATTAATAATAGTACCTGTATACGCTACCTTTGCTCTATCGTTTTTTATATTTAAATAATCACTTTTTTATGTCGTGTTACATGGCAACCTACATTTACTGCAACCGGCAAACCAGCAATATGGGTTGCATAGGTTTCAATATTTACCCCCAGTGCAGTTACGTCCCCACCAAACCCTTGCGGGCCAACGTTCAGCTCGTTTACGGCTTTGAGCATATTTTCTTCCAGCTCGCGGTAAAATGGGTCATTATTCGGTTCATCCAGCGGGCGGCAAAGTGCTTTTTTAGCCAGCTGTGCGCACAGTTCAAAATCACCACCGATACCAACCCCCAGCACAACAGGAGGACAGGGGTTTCCGCCTGCCAGGCGGACGGTTTCGGTTACAAAGTCGATAATTTGCTGTGGCCCAGCGGCTGGTGTCATCATTTTCAAGCGGCTCATATTTTCACTGCCAAAGCCTTTGGGGCAAGCAGTAAGGGTTACACGGTCACCCGGCACAATGCGGGTGTGCAATATGGCAGGGGTATTATCCTCCGTATTGATGCGACGAAGTGGGTCACCCACGACAGACAAGCGAAGCAAGCCCTCGACATAGCCGCGGCGAACTCCCTCGTTTACAGCATCTTCAAACGAACCGCCGGTCAGGCAAACCTCCTGCCCTATCTCTGCAAATACGACCGCCATTCCGGTATCTTGGCAAATCGGTAGATTCAAACGCCTTGCGGCATCTAAGTTCTCGCACAAATCCTCTAATATAGATTTACCAAGCGGGTTGCTTTCTTTTTGAACCGAACAGCGGATGCAGCTCTCCAAATCACCGGACAGCTCACGGTTCGCTTCGATAAACATGTTGCGCAACTCGTCGCGGATGAGGGAAACGGAAACCTCTCTCATATCTTTCAAACTCCTTTTATCGCACCGAAAAGGCACGCACAAACCGTTATTTTAAAGTACACGCTTGCCGGATACAAATACCATTTCGGGTTTTGTACTAATTTGCAGCGGGTCTTCCCGGAAAATCGAGAAATCGGCATCCTTGCCCGGCTCCAACGAGCCTACACGGTCATCGATATGGCAAATTTGCGCCGGATTAATGGTTATGGCACGAAGTGCTTCCTCTCGGTTTAACCCCTCACGAACCGCCAAACCGGCACAAACCGGTAGATATTGAATGGGAATTACCGGGTGGTCTGTTACAATTGTGATTCGCACGTTGGTCTCTGCCAAAATACCGGGGCAAGCAGGAGTCAGATTTTTTAGCTCCGGCTTTGAACGGTCACATAAAATAGGGCCGCACAGCACCGGTACATCTTCCTCCGCCAAATCCTCAGCGATAAGGTGGCCGTCTGTTCCGTGAACAATCACATAATCAAGGCCAAATTCGCGCCCCAGTCGCATAGCCGTGAAAATATCATCTGCACGGTGTGCATGAAAATGAACGGGAAGCTCGCCTTTCAAAACTGGCATTAAGGCCTCACATTTCATGTCGTATTCCGGAGGATCTATTTCTTCATCCTCACGAGAAAGCTCCAAATCCTCTAAATAGCGGCGGGTTTTAAAAAGCTCCTCACGTATCAACGCAGCCGTTGCCATTCGAGTCGATGGGCTTTGACTTTTACTGTGATAAATAGATTTGGGATTTTCACCCAATGCCATTTTCATTGCAACAGGTGCTTGTACTAGCATCTTATCAATGCGCCGTCCCGCCGTTTTAATTGCAGCAAGCTGCCCACCAATGGGGTTCGCACTGCCCGGGCCGGTAACAACGGTGGTAACACCCGCCGCACAGGCTTCTTCAAAGCAGCGGTCCAGAGGATTTACGGCATCAATACCCCGCAAATGCGGCGTTACCGGATCGGTATCCTCGTTACCGTCATCCCCTTCAAATGCCAAACCATCCTCCCACATACCAAGGTGCGTGTGGGAATCAATAAAGCCGGGGTACACGCAAGCACCTTCGACGTCAATTACCTCTTCTCCTTCGGTCGCCGGCGCAGGCATCTCACCCACAGCGGCAATTTTACCGTCACGTACCAGCAAATAGCCGTTGGGAATCGGCTCACCTGCCATAGTATAAATCATTGCATTTTGAATTAGCATGTATTACCTCCATATATGGGCAAATACCCATACACATATTTTCGCACAAAAAAGCGGAGTGTAACCACTCCGCCTAAGACCGTCGAGAAAGTCGCACAATTGCAAAACCAAACCGTGGCTTTGCGTTCCTGCGCTGGCTGTATCATACAAGCGCTCGTTACATAAAGCAAGTATGCCCAAATCGAGTCACTTGCGGTATGTATTTTCAGAGGCTTCACAAGGGGTTTTTATCGGGAAGGTCCACCATGTTTTGTAAAGCCGCCGCGCTTGGAATCCATGCACCTTTTGAGGTCGGTCATCTTTTCATCGCTGGATTGCTTGAACCGAGACATCATTTCCTCAAAGCTGGATGCTTCTGGTTTTTTACTGGCCTGCCACTCGTAGCTGCCCGGCCTGCCGGCGGGACGCGGCCCAGAAGGACGCGGCGCATAACGACGAACGGCCGGTCCATTGTCGCGAGGCGGCGGCGGAACAGCCTTTTTCATAGAAAGACTCACTTTACCATCATCGCTGATGCTCAGCACCTTCACCTTGACCATCTGATTTTCCGTTACATAGTCTCGGATTTCTTTCACGAAGGTTGGAGCTACCTCAGAAATATGAACCATCCCGGTTTTGCCTTCGGGAAGCTCTACAAAAGCGCCAAATTTTGTAATCCCAGTAACCTTTCCTTCAAGAATTGTTCCTACCTCAAGTTGCATACAGTAATAATATCCTCCTCTTAAATTCAGAGCCGTTTAATTCCCCGCAATATTTACAAAAACACGTTCGCCGGGCTTGGCATAATCCAGCCCCTCCCGCACTACGCGCTCTATGTACTCGTCGCTAACTCCGCTTCCCGAAGATAAACCGTGCTTAATATCTTCGTTTTTGATTTCTTGAATTTGAATCTGCTGCTTTAGTTCGGCTAGCTGACGTTTTCGTTCACTAATCTGCATTTGCTGATTCACAAGAGCAACTGCTATGTAAATTGCAAAAACAAAAATCGCAAATCGAAGCAAAAGGCTTTTCTTTTCTTTTTTTGCTTTCAGCACCCTCATAAAGTCAAACAGCCTCCCTCTTCTGCAGTCCGCTATAATGGGGTAAATTCAGAATCTATATAGCTGATTATACACTATTCGGCGGGGAGGTTTCAAGCGGTTTTTTTCTTTTCTTGCGAAATCTTCCGAAATTTAAAGGTTTTGCTATCACTTTCCAAATTTTTACGCACAGATTTTTAACTCGGTGGAATACCCAACGAAACAAACGGCCAATTGGTTGAAAAACCCAGCGCATGAAAAAGTTTTTCATTGCCTTTAAAATTCGCAGCAAAAGTTTTGCCAAACGAAATGTTATTTCGCCTAGCGTTAGAAAATAAACGCACATACCAATTGCTTCACCTGCCAGCAAATAAAAGCGAATTTCTCCCCAATTGACCGCAAGAGCCAAAAGGAAGCTGGCAACCGCTGCAATAAAGCACACAAAAATATCTTGCCAAATCACTTGGTGCTTCTCACTGCGCGCAAATACCCGATAGATTCGAAATACATCGTAAAATGCACCAAGTGCAAAACCAACCGCCAGAGCAATGAGAAAGCCCTGGCCTTGCTCCTCCAGAGTAAGACCCAACGTGTATCACCCCACTATCGGAACATCTTTGAGAATAGGCCGCCCCCACTACTTTGCTTTTGGTCTGTATAGGTTACAGAAGAGATTTCCCCTGTAATAGTAAGCTCCCCCGTTTCGGTATTGAGCTTTCCTATTTGCAAATTGCGGCCCCGAATTACAATTTCGCCTAAATCTGTATAGGCTACCACTGTTTGATCGTCAAAGCTGTCTACATTCGAAACTCCTGTTGCAGTGAGTGATTTTCTGTTATCCACAATCAGGCTATGAGGCGTATGCACCGTTTTGGCTGCTGGCTTTTTGTCTTCCGCCATGATCGTACCCTCCCGACAGTATAGATTATCACCGTTCCGCATTCCTTGCGTTTTTGCCCACTATGCATCAGGCAAAGCACCTGGTTATAACAGCGGATGGACTATTCTACATATATGCGCGTAGGGAAGGACATATTCTAGGCGAAGCTTAGGAAAGCGCCTCATACATTTCGGCGGCTTCACCCTTCGGGGCAAATTCACTTACACGTACTACTCGAACCTTTAGTGTACGCGCACCAAGCTGCAGCTCGATTAAATCGCCCTCTTTTACTTCGTAAGAGGCACGAGCCACTTTGTCATTCACCAATACTCTGCCTGCATCGCACGCTTCATTTGCAATGGTGCGACGCTTTATTAAGCGAGAAACTTTCAGGTATTTATCCAATCTCATAAAAGAAATCCTTTCTAAGCTTTATAGTTATACTCTATCTAAAAATAAACCGATTATTATAGTACAAACCTTATGAAGATAATACAAAAGGCCACGGCAAACGCTTAACGCCTGTCCGCAGCCTTGTAATTCATGAAAAGAATTATTTATCGGTAGCATCCTTAAATGCTTTACCAGCTTTAAAAGCCGGAATTTTGGACGCAGGGATTGTGATGGGGGAATTGGTTCTGGGGTCGCGGCCTTGTCTTTCATTGCGAGAGCGAACTTCGAATGTACCAAAGCCAACCAGCTGTACTTTCTCTTCGCTTGCTACGGTCTCAATAATCACGTCGATCATTGCGTTTACTGCGCTGTCGGCATCCTTCTTGGAAATAGCGGCTTTTTCTGCCACTGCAGAAATTAATTCTGTTTTGTTCATAAGATTTGTTACCTCCAAAATTTTATTTTACAGTCTGGTTTTCCAGCTGGGGAATGGTACGCTGTTTTACTTCACACCAAAGCTCGTCCAACTCTTCTGGCGATAAAGTGTTCAGTCGCTGTCCTCTTTCCTGCGCCAATTCTTCTGCTGCGGTAAAGCGAGCAATGAATTTGTTACAAGAAATGGTAAGCGCCTGCTCCGGTTCCGTGTTTAGGTGCCGGGCCGCATTCACTACTGAAAACAAGAGATCACCGACCTCCTGCTGGCAGTCTTGCACATTACCCTTCCGGATCGCCTCCTTCAGTTCCGCGGTTTCTTCCTCGACCTTTTGCAGCGTCTGCCAAACATCAGCAAAGTCATACCCCGATTTTGCCGCTTTTTGCTGCACCTTGGCACTGCGCATCAGTGCCGGCAATGCAGGAGAAACGCTCTCTAGCACCTGCGCCTGAGTGGTTTGGTGCTTCGTGCGCTTTTTGATGGCATCCCAGTTCGTGAGAACCTCTGCGGTATCCTGGACATGGACATCCCCAAAAACATGGGGATGGCGAATAATTAGCTTTTTACAAATGCCGTCGGCAACCTGATCAAAACGAAACCTGCCTGCTTCTTCTTCCAAATCAGCATGGAAGACAACCTGAAGCAGCACATCTCCCAGTTCTTCCTGTAAAAGCTCCGCATTCTCAGTGTCGATTGCCTCAACCACCTCGTACGTTTCTTCTATCAGGCAAGCCCGGATGCTGTGATGTGTCTGCTCCCGGTCCCAGGGGCATCCCCCGGGCGAACGGAGAATTCTGACAATTTGCAGCAAGTCTTCAATCGTATAAGTTTCTTTTCTTTGAAAATCCAACCTCACAGGTCCTTTCCTGGAATATAGCCGGCGAAAACTAGTACTATATTACCTTATCCATCCATGTTTTTCAAGTATTTTTGCAATTTTTTGCCCGTTTGGCAGCATCAAAATATCATCTCTGCAAATCGCTCGCAAACACAGCAGGGAAAGTGAATAAACCAGCACTGCCGCACCTACTCCTCCGAGCGTGGAAACATTCTCAGAAAGCACGTGTGAAAGCAGCCCTCGTGTTGACCACGCAGCGGCACAACACAAGACAGAAGCAACGAAGGGTTTGCCAAAAATAGATAAGAAATCCGGCAGAATTCGTGTCTCACGGCACAGGCAAATTAGCGCGGCAACCGTAAGGAAGAAATAGCAGGCCAGTGTACCTGCTCCCGCACCCAGCACATTAATTTTCGGGATGCCCACCAAGTAGTAATTGAGCGCTACCTTGATGGTAAGACCAACGGCAAGTAGTTTAACGGGTAAATCAACACGACCCACGGCTTGCAGCATACTGTTCACCGGTGTGCTGAACGACGCAAAAATCGCGCCCACTCCCATTATGACCAATACATGAGACGTAATGGGCAGTGACGGACGCGCACCAAACACCAAGCGTGCCACAGGCCCTGCCATAACGGCAAGCCCCATGCCCGCAGGGATGCTAAATAAAGCCGTGACCCGCAGAACCGCTTCCATACTTTTCTTTAGGTGCTTTTTTTCACCGCGGGTATATGCGGCGGTTACATTCGGCAGTGCGCTGATTCCAAACGCCTGTGTAACGGCAGGAACGAGCATAAACAGGGTAAGCGCCATTGAAAAGCAGCCAAATAAAAAGTTGGGGACGGTATCTGATTCAATATTGATTTGTGGTATCATTCCCTGATACATGGAAAGTAATACCTGCGGATTTTCTTCCATCACGTTATGAATTCTTGTCTGCAAAAACGTGGTGTCTACCATAGCAGCTACATTAACCGCCATTGCGCCGACTCCGATGGGAATAGCGGTTCGTACTAAGCGAGAAACGGTTTTACGCATGCTGCGCGGCGGCGGTGAGTTCCTTAGATTTTCTTCGGTAATGCCGTCACCCAACAGCTTATGGCGGCAAAACAAAAAGAGAAAGCTTAACAGAGAACCAACAGTAACGCCAAGAATTGCTCCAGCAGCCGCATAAGGGAGCACCGCACTGCGGGCATAATCACGAGAGGCCGCGGTTACACCAAATACGGTGCCTAACGCTTCATACTCCTTCATTCCCCTGTGCAGTACCCAGCAGGCAGCAGAAAGCCCAACCGTGAGCTTACTCAGCGCCTCAATTATCTCAGAAATTGCAGTGGGATACATATTCCGTAGACCTTCATAGTATCCCCGATAAATCGCTGTTAAACAACTGAATAAAATTGCCGGAGCCAGTGTGTACAGTGCAGGAAGAGCATTTTCATTGCCGATAATACTCGCGTAGGAAGCCGCACCAAAAACCATAAGCAAAAAGCCAACCGTACCGGTTCCAATAAAAATGGGCGCGGATGCACGGTGAATGCGCCGTATATCGCGGTAAGCACCGCGGGTGCTACTTTCTGATACCAGGCGAGAAATCGCAATTGGGAACCCCGCCGTGGCCAGGCTGTAAATTGGGCCATAAAAATTATAGGCGGTATTAAAATACCCCAGACCATCCTCCGTTATAATCCATGTGAGCGGTACCTTGAATAAGGCGCCGATTAGCTTTACAATTAAAATGCTCGCGGTTAAAATCAAAGCGCCATGTAAAAAGCTTTGACTCTTCCTGCGGGAAGCTTTCCCCATATCAGCACATCCATTCCCTAAAATCTGTCCTTTCGAAAAATATATTAATGCGTGGGAACAGTTATGCCGCAGAAAACGTATTGGGATGGAATGCAGTAGGTCAATTCATGAACACGCCCAGCGATTCCATTCATTTTCAAAGATTATGTCCGATATAATATAAAAAGAAATATATATTATCAGGAAGGTGAAAAACCATGGGTATGACCGTTTGCTACACACAGGTAACCCCTACCCTGCTGAACACGCTTCGGGAGATTGATGACCCCGAGAAAATGTTGGAAGAGCTGGAGTCTTTGGAAGAAGAAGTGGAATGCTGCTACCTCGACAAAATGTGGGATGGCCTCCACTGCTTTTTAACCGGTGCCTCTGCCAGTACCCCGATAGAAAACAACTCGCTTAGTGAAGCAGTGTTGGGCAAAGAGACTTTTTTCGAAGATGAGGAAGCGGATTACATGGCATACCTAATGCCGGAGGATGTAAAGAAAGCAGCAAAGGCGCTTGACGCAGTGGAGCTTGAGTCAAGTAAGGCGGCTTTTTCACCTCAGGAATATCACGAGAAGGGTATTTACCCCAATATTTGGCTACAAGAAGACTGCGACAGCCTTCTGGAAGAATTGGTCGAAAACTTTGAAGGGCTAAAGAAATTTTACCGTACAACCGCTGAAAACGGAAAGGGAATCATTATCAGCATCTATTAACCCATTTGCCCTATTGCAATACGCGATAGAACAAAAAAAAGCAGACTTCACTACCCGAACAACGGGAGTAAGTCTGCTTTTTATTCATTCATCAATACAGCGGGGGATTACAGTTGTGCGGAGGCTTCCTGAATTTGCTCTTCGAGCGCCTTCATTTGATCCTGAAGCTCATCAATGGCTACCATTGCTTCCGCTACCAAATCCGCAGGATCGCTGTCTGCTTTTTTGGCATCGTATACTGCTTTACCCAAAGCCTCATACTTTTTGTTGATTTCGTTATTCAACTCGGCCGCACTGATTTTCAGTTTGGATACATCCACAAGCTGCCCGGCTTTTTTCCCGACCGCATTCGCTGCCGATTTTGCATTAATGACAACATCTTCAAAAAGGCCCATCGTAGACACGCTCCTTTGTTTTTTGTTTGATTCGATTATACCATCTATTTGGCTAACAATGCAAGAATCTGTCCGTAAACAAATTATAAATAATTCGAGTACAAACTGTGATGAAAACACCGTTTATTTCCATTATTCCACGGTGCTTTGATAAATACTCCCGCCAATGAATTCACGCAAAATAGAATTTTCAGGCACTAAGCTTTCATCCATTGGCACAAACCGCTCCAATTGCGTAAGCAGGTAACTGATGTAATGGTAATTGGGGTGCTCCGGTGAAATTTCACGAAGAAGCGGTATTGCCTTACGGCGCAGAATGCAGGGCTCATACATGTGAATGGAATTAATTGTAATATTACTCACGCTCTTAAACGGGCGAATGTAATTGTTCTCGCCATCCAGAACATTCTGCCACATAGAGAGTGTACGCTCCGGGCCGGCACCGCGAAAGCTAAAATCGCGCACGACTCGGCGGATAAAGCGTAAATCGTTATGTGTAAGCACCACGCCCGCGCTGTCTTTAATATCTTGCTTTACACTGATATACAGCTTGAGCAAACGCTCCTTTGGCAAATGGGCGCTAATACGTGGATTTAGAGCATGAATTCCCTCAAAGATGGCGACGCCGTTTTCCGGCAGCTCTACCGGCTTTGTTTGACCGGTAGGCAGGTGAACCGAAAAATCAAAAACAGGCACTTCGCAGCGTCCCGATTCAATGAGGTCCATCATACAGCTTTCCAAAACGGGTACGTCGAGTGCATCTACCGACTCATAGTCGTGATCCCCATTTTCAAGCAGGGGAGCCTGGCTCTCTCCGCGGTAAAAATCATCCAGCGAAATGGTCGCACAGCGAATCCCACGACTCTGGAGCATCTCTTTCATCACTTCCATCGTAGTGGTCTTTCCACTGCTGGAGGGCCCCGCCAGCAAAATAATTTTGTTGCGCTCCGGGTTTTCTGTAATGGTATTTACAATGGAGCCCAGGTAACGGCGGTAGGCCGATTCAATTTGTTCGATCATACCAACCGGATCGGTTTTAGCCGCCTCGTTAATCTGTTCAAGGTGATCGACATACTTAACGTAGCTATTTGCGAAATAGTTCATACAGTTCTTTCACCTGCTCCTTTCTTGCAATCATTTCCTCATGTCTGCTTACATATTCATACGGAAATTTGAAATTAAAAATACGTTTTAATGTATCGGAATATGGATCCTTTACTTTGCTGACTGCACCTGCGCCGCAAGCGAGAATGGTATGGGTTTCATCCATAATATACACGTTATAGTCGCTGTAACAACCGGGCTTTGCCCAGCCGGTGTTCTCCAAATTACCTACCATGCGGCTTTGCCGATATAAGTAGTATGGTTCATATCCGGTTGCAAACAGATTTTTCGCCGTATCATCAAGCATTTGAGCGGCGGCTGCGGCATCGGGGTCAAAGCCTTCCCGCTCCGACTGATTCAGCCGCGAGGAACGCTTGAGTGCAAGCGTATGCACGGTAACGCTCTCTGGGTTCAGGTGCAATACCTGCTCAAGCGTATTGCGGTAGCCCTCCACCGTATCGCCCGGCAGACCCACAATTAAGTCCATATTAATATTGTCAAAACCCATTTTGCGAGACAGCTCAAAGGCGGAGAGTGTTTCTGCCGTATTGTGGCGGCGGCCGATTCTCTCCAAAATTTCATCGTTCATGGTCTGCGGATTGATGCTGATACGTGTCACACCAAATTCTTTAAGCACCTGCATTCTCTCTGGTGTTACTGTGTCTGGCCGACCGGCCTCTACCGTAAATTCACGGCAGGATGAGACCGGAAAATGCGTGCAAAGTGTGGAAAGCAGCACTCGAAGCTGCTCCGGTGACAGGGTCGTTGGCGTACCACCGCCAATGTAAACGGACTCCAGCTTCAGACCAAGCTCATGCGCCACTTTAGCCGTATGCTCCAGCTCTTTACACAGCAGCGAAACATACTCGGGCATAAGGCGAATTGCCTTATCTACCGATTGAGACACAAATGAACAGTATGCACACCGCGTGGGGCAAAACGGAATGGAAATGTACAGGCTGTAAGATTCCGGTTTCGAACGGCAAAGGATTTTCTGCTCGTTGTCCATCGTTACTACGCTAAGTTTTGTTTTATCTGGAGTGACTAAAAAGCCAGACTCAAAATGCTGTATTGCTTCTTCTCGACCCATTTGTTCGCACAAACGGCGCAGAAGCTTAATGGGTCTTACACCGGTTAAAATACCCCACTGCGGGCGGTAACCACAGTGCTCGGCAAACAGCTCAAACAGCATAACTGCCATGAGGCGCTCCGCTTCTTTGTCCATTTGTAAAATAGATTCTGGGAACGATTTACTGTCTTGCAGCAAACGGCCACCCATATACAGACGAACGGTAATTACAATTTGTCCGTCTTTTTGCTGTATGCCCGTATATACGGTAGTCTCGCTCTCCGGCAGAGCCTCCGTAGCTTCAAATATTGTTTTAATCTCATCATAAGGCAGAAACACCCGACACAGATTTTCCATTTCGTAATGGTATGGGTGTCCGTCAACCAATAGAACCATTAATAAAATTCCTCTTCATTCATAAACGGATTATATTTTCTTTCTCTCTCTAAGGTAGTGGCGGGACCATGACCAGGATACACATAGAAATCCCCATCTAAATCAGAGAGCTTTTTCAAAGACTGCATCATATCGCGGCCGTTACCGGTAGGTAAATCGGTTCTACCCATGGAGCCGCTAAATAGTGTGTCGCCGCTAAAAATCGCATTATTCACAATAAAGCAGCAGCTACCTACGGTATGACCCGGTGTGTACAGCACACGAATTTTCAGGCTGCCCAGCTCGATAATTTCACCGTTTTCCAATAGTTGGTCGGATTCAAAATTCTCGTGCTGTATGGAGGGTAGCATATTCCCCTGGCTAATGGCAGGGTTGCTCGTACAGGGGGCATCTGGGCGAGAGATACATACCTTGCAACCGGTTAGCTCTTTGACTCTCGGCACACCATCAATATGGTCAAAATGGCCGTGTGTTAATAAGCAAAGCGCTACCTTCTCGGCGGGCAGTGCACGAATGGCTTCATCCAGCTTTGCAGAGATAAAGCCGGGGTCAATCACCGCTGAAAGTCCGGTTTCTTCATCGGTGAGCAAATAGCAGTTTTCTTCCAGTAAACCGCCGGTTATTGTTTTGATTTTCATTGGCCGATTCTCCTTCAGTTAGTCGATACGCTTGAAAAAGTAAATTACGACGTATATGCCAGTTTCTTCCCTTGCAACAAGCAAGGGAAGAAACCATAAAAAGCTATAATAAATGCTTTGCTTTTACGAACGGCGAACAGACAAAATGCCCTCAATGCTGCTAATCTTCGAAATAACACCGGCAAGGTGATCAATTCCATTGACGGTAATGGTAGCCGAGATAATGGTCTTTCCATCCTTTGTTTCACGCGAGTTCAGAGAGTGAATAAACAAGCGTAGAGTAAACATTTGCTGGGTGAGGTCTGCCAGTAAACCTGGGCGAACCTCTGCAACAATTTCGAGAGTGGATTTAAATTCTTCCTTAACCTCGCCACCCTCCCAATGGGCAGCAACCCAGCGCTCCGGTTCCGGCGATTCTGCAATATTCCTTGGTACGTTGGGACAAGAACGCTTGTGAACCGACACACCAAAGCCACGAGTGATAAAGCCGATGATTTCATCCCCCGGAAGCGGGTTACAACAGCGTGAAAACTTAATTAGGCAGTTTTCCATACCATCAATCAGCACACCGCCCGCTGCCCGCTTTACAGGGCTTTGGGGCTGCTTGCGCTCCAGCGACTGTACTGGTTTTTTGGTTTTGAGGTACTCCTCACGCAGGCGAGGCATGCTCTTCCAAAGCTGAATACCGCCGTAGCCAATCGCCGCATACACATCATCCATGGTATTGCAGCTTACCTTGCGGCCAATGCCAAGCAGGTAGTTTTTCAGCTCATCATCGGTAAATGCGATGCCGTTGCGCTTAAACTCGCGCTCAACCTCCGCTTTGCCCTCCTGGATGTTTTCGTCTCGGCGTTCGCGCTTGAACCATTGGCGAATTTTGTTGCGCGCCTCACTTGTTTTTACAATTTTGAGCCAATCACGGCTGGGGCCATGGTTAACCTCTTTGGTTGTGAGGATTTCAATAATCTCGCCGTTTTTCACTTTATAATCAATGGGAACAATGCGTTTGTCTACCTTTGCGCCAATCATACGGTTACCAACCGCACTGTGAATCGCATAGGCAAAGTCAATTACCGTTGCCCCCAAGGGCAGGTTGATTACCTCACCTTTTGGTGTAAAGACAAACACTTCTTCCGGTACAAGGTCAGACTTAATATTTCGAACAATATCGGTTGCATCGCTGTCCTTTTGGTTTTCGAGCATCTGGCGAATCCACGCCAAGCGGTTTTCAAGGGAATCGCCCTTGCCCGCAAGGCCAAGCTTATATTTCCAGTGTGCCGCGATACCGTACTCTGCCGTATGGTGCATCTCCCAGGTACGAATCTGCACTTCAAACGGGATTCCCTCCGTGCCGATTACGGTAGTATGAAGAGACTGATACATGTTGGGCTTAGGGGTGGAAATATAATCTTTAAAACGGTTTGGGAGCGGTCGGAACATATCGTGAATAATACCAAGCACGTTATAGCAGTCATTCACGGTATCTACAATTACGCGCACTGCATAAATATCGTAAATTTCATCCATGTTGCGTCCCTGCATAAATACCTTGCGGTAAATGCCGTGAATGCTCTTCACACGCCCTTGCAGGTACACATTGGGAATCATACGAGAAATGCGGTCATACACCAAGGTTTTTGTGTTCTCAATAAAATGGTCACGATCTTTTTTACGCAGCTCCAGTGCATTTTCAATCTCTTGGCACGCAATGGGGTCAAGGTAGCGCAAAGAGAGGTCTTCAAGCTCTTCCTTAATGGCACGAATACCGAGGCGGTGCGCAATGGGTGCGTAAACCTCCATGTTTTCCAGTGCCTTGTCTCGCTGCTTTTGCGGGGTCATGTACTCCAGTGTACGCATATTATGCAGGCGGTCCGCCAGCTTTATGATGATGACGCGAATGTCTTCCGACATGGCAATGAGCATTTTTCGAATGTTCTCTGCCTGCTGTTCCTCTCGTGAGGAATACGGAATGCGCCCAAGCTTGGTAACACCGTCGATTAGATTTGCAATATTGACTCCAAACTGCTTTTTAATTTGGTCAAGCTCTATGGAGGTGTCTTCTACAACATCATGCAAAAGCCCTGCTGCTATGGATTCCGAATCCATACCCAGCTCAACCAGAATACACGCGACCGATACAGGATGAATGATGTAAGGCTGACCGGAAAGGCGCTTTTGCCCCGTGTGGGAGTTTTCCGCAAGCCGGTATGCCCGTCCGATCAGATCCAGATCAAAATCGTGACCGCTCGTTTCCATCAATTGCAATAGATCATCATAGGTTTTTGAAGTTGTATCAGTCATGTGCAACACCATCTTCTTTGATTTGGTTAATATCACATAATATTGGAGACTCGAGCAAATTGACTTTATTTTCTGTTTCGCACAGCTCAATTTTCAGCTGCTCACCGCTTTGCTCAAGCATTAGCAGGCCACGCTCCGCAAAAACCTCCAGTGCGGTTAGCAGCCGTGCATAACCCATTTTGCCGCCGTCAAGCCGGTAAAGCAGCAGTGCTGCTCCACCAGACCAACCGCCACGCTCACGCAGAAAACGGTACAACATTGCAAAATCTGTGTAATCTGGCAATAGCTCCTGTGCGTCTTCGAGCGTAAGGTCGTCTCCTCTTTTATATTTTTCAAATGTTAGCTTTCCCCGAATGAGGGCATCTGTATCCAATGCGGTCAGCTTCATGTCTCGAATAAAGACAGAAAGCTGCATTTCACCGCGGTATTCCTTTGCATCCAGCGTTACAGCTAAATCCAATTCATCTCCCGGTTCATAGGGAAACAGCTTTGCAGGAGTATGGAACAGCATGCAGTTTTGCACCGTACCATCCCTCGAAAATGTAAGCCGCAGGTGTTTTCCTTCCCCTACCGCGGTGATTTTTTCAAGCTTCATCGAATAAAGCCCAAATAGTGGCGGAGGGTTATCGGTTCCAAATGGTTCAAGCGCCTGCAATAGCCCCGGCAATTGCGGGGTAAGGGTAGCAGGCCGTAGCTTGCAATCAATGCGCAGGGTAGGAATTGCCGCCGGAACCGTTGCCGCATAGCGGTTCACAGCCACACGGAAAGCTTCAATATTTTCGGTAGGCAAGCTGATACCCGCCGCCATGGGGTGCCCGCCAAACTTTGTAAAAAGCTCGGAGCAGGAGCAGAGCGCCTCAAACAGCGAGAAACCGTCTACACTGCGGCCAGAACCTTTTGCTTGTTCCTCAGAGTGAGAAATAACCATACAAGGCTTACCGAAATGGTCGACCAAACGCGCCGCCACAATACCAATTACACCGTGGTGCCACTCGCGCCCGGCAACCACCAAAACTCGGTCGTATAAGCGCTCCGGGTGTTCTCTTAAATCTTCGAGAGCACTTTGGAATAATTCGGATTCAATTTGTCGACGACAATCGTTATCATCACAAATTTCTTCCGCCAACTCACGGGCTTCATCGGGGTCTTCGCTCACCAAAAGCCGAACGGCTCTGCTCGGTGAACCAATACGGCCCGTTGCGTTAATACGTGGCACAATGGAAAAGGCAACGTTACCGGCGGACAGTTCCCGCCCAAGCATTCCTGCGTGTTCCAGCAGCTCTCGAATACCAAGACGATCCGATCGAGATAACAACTGCAAACCCTTTCGCACTAAAACTCGATTTTCACCCGTGAGTGGTACAACGTCCCCAATGGTGCCAACCGCAACTAAATCCGCATAGTTTTCAAGCAGACCTTCTAAATCGCAATCGTTCCCCTCCAGCGCCATAATCAGCTTAAAAGCCACACCAACACCCGCAAAATGCTTATAGGGAGAGGTGTCGTCTGGTCGGTGGGGGTCTACTACTGCAACTGCGTCTGGCAGCGCCTCCTGCACTCGGTGATGGTCGGTAACAATCAACTCCATGCCAAGTTCTTTTACATATTCGGCTTCTTTTATAGATGCAATTCCGTTGTCTACGGTAATGATTAAATTTACCTGCCGGTTATGCAAAAATTCCACAGCGGTTTTGTTCAGGCCATAGCCCTCTCCTTCCCGCTCAGGAATATAATACATCACATTGCCGCCACAAGACTCCAAATACGAGTATAAAATGGCTGTGGCAGTCACTCCATCTGCATCGTAATCTCCGTAGATTGCGATTTTCTCAAAATCATCCAGCGCACGGCGAATCCGTTCTGCTGCAACATCCATATCTGCTGTTAAAAACGGGTCGGAAAGCTCCGACCTTTCACCCAATAATTCTTCTATCTGATCTCGCTGGTGTGCGCCCCGTATTTCCAGCAGCATTGCTAAAAAAAACGGGAGACCGTATTCCTCTGCAATTTGCGCCGCACGCTCTTTGTTTAGAGGAGACACCAGCCATTTTTTTAACCTCAATGTGTTCACCTGCCTCATGAAAATTAATTGTACCATTTTGCGCCAGAATATTCAATCATTTGACAAAAATACCACGAGCCAATTGCAAAGAACCAGCCCGATATAAAAATGAACTTACATTTAAACAGATGGTGCGACTTTTATGGGTGATATTCTGTTGCCAGATTTCATTCTGGCAGGGGTTCGGCACGGGTGACGTAGGCAGATTGCGCTGTCTCTATTTCACCCGTAATAAAACGAAAGATGCTTAAAAATACTTCTACCACAAGTAAAAGACGAGAACCGGTATGTTATTAACTCTTAAACCCCATAAAAGCAAGCAGGGTCTACCCTCTATCTTAGAGACAGTAAACCCTGCTTCGTATTGGCAGCCAAGTCATCATAGCGTTTTAAAACGCCTTAGACCCCTACCTTTGCGTCCCCATGATTCATGGGTTTGCCTTTTTAATTATTATTTAAGTTACTTTGTCTTCCTCACGCCGTTTTCATCAACCTCATAGCCGTCCACCTTGGTGCTCTTGGCAAGAGAGCCATCAGCGTAGAAGTAATACCATTTGCCATCAATCTGGAGCCATTTACCGGCAACCAAAATGCCGTAGGTATCAAAATAATAGCGTTCCATTTTTCTCTTTGATTGGATGTCTTTCCATCCGGTAGCAGAACTGCCATCGGAAGTCAAGAACAGCCATTCACCTTTTGCGTTCTGCTTCCAACCGCTTGCAAAGGCGCCGCCGATGCTGTCAAAGCAGTAGATCTTACCATGAATCGTCTGCCATCCAGTGAGAGCTTTTCCATTTTGAAAGAACATCCACTGGCCGGAATCATTTTTCACCCAACCCTGCGCGGTACTACTGAAAGCCGTAAGCTCTACAAAGCGCTTCAGCACTGCTGAAAGCTCGGCACGGGTAGCCGTTCCCTGCGGGTCATAGAAATTGTTGTTTTTCCCGTGAATGATGCCTGCCATCTGGATGCGCTTTACGGAAGGAGCCGCCCACACACTAATCTTAGCATTGTCTGCAAAGAGGTTTTGTGTGTGAACTTCTGGCAGTTTGAATCCGATAGCCGTAGCATACCTGTCCATAATAACCGCCATCTGCTCACGAGTCACAAGACCGTCCGGCGCGAATTTACCGTCCCCAATTCCGGTCAGAATGTTATTTTTCACGCTCCATTCGATATAACCCATGTAATAGGCATCCGCATTTACGTCGGTAAAGCTAGATTTCTTATAGGCACTTATATCGACATTCGACAAACGTCCGAGCGCTGTTACAAACATTCCCCGTGTCATGGAGCTATTGGGGCTGAACGTGGTGGCACTGGAACCGGTCAAAAGGCCACGATTTGCAACAAAGAGAATGTCGTCCTTTGCCCAATGACCGCCTATGTCGGTAAAGTTGAAGCTCGATTTGTAGGCTATGCCGTACGTAGAGAAGTGGTTGGTGGAAAACACCACCGTTCCGCGTTTTGCATCATAGCTGGAACCAGTAAGGAGAGTTGCTTTCCCATTGGTGTCTACATAGACGGCGTAAACATTGCCCGCAATCTCACCCTTTTGCAGGGTATAGGGAATCTCCACGCTGACGCTGCCGTTGCCAAAGTTAGTCACGGATTTACCTCCGCCATAGAGTGCTTTGAGGTCATAGGTGGGGCGGTTTCCGATGGCGGCCTTTGCATCACCGGATAGCTTTGCATTGTCCATACGGGTTGCGGTAAGCTGTACATCGGCATTTGCCTGCCTATTAATCTCCGTCACCGCCGCATGATTCATGCCGATGGTAAGGTCGGGTCGGTCAATGACCAGCTCTACGCTCGCAATGTTGTTACCAATCACCTGCTCCAGCGTGGTCTTGGGCAAATTGACTGTAACTGTGTTTGCATCCTTACCGCCTGTGGAGACATGAATCATTGCTGTGATGTCACCTGTATTCACACCCCTTTTCACGGCTTCTGCTTTTGCGTTCGCAATGGCATCGGTGATATTCTTGTCGGTCAGGCCGACACTAGCATTGCCTTTATTATCCACCGTGGCCTTATTTTCGGAGGTGCCGGTGACTGCCTCGGTGGGCTTCGTGTCGACGGACTTGCTCGGAGTGGAGCTACTGCTGCTGTTCCCATTGCCACCAGTTCCACCCGTATAAGGTGTAGCCGTGATGGTAATGGTTTTCTCCCCGGTTTTATCACTTTGACCGCCTTTTAATACTGTAACGGTAAAGGTATAGCTGCCGTTTGTACCGGTGGGATTTGCAGAAGTTCCCGCAAGCGGTGCGGTGTAGCTAACTTTATTTATGATAACGGTAATATCGCTGTTATTGACTGCCGTTACCGCGGTGTTTTTCACAGACGCTATAATAGCGTCCTCTTCGGCTGCCGCGGTCTGCGTTATGGTAACGTAGTTTGCGCCCTGTGCGGCAGATTTCGCCCCAGCGATAATTGCAATATCCGGGTCAGGTGCAATATTCATGGTGATAGAAAGGCTCTTGCTGCCATTCACGCTGCCCTTAGAGAGGGCAACATCATACTTCCCGGTAGTGCTGTTGTAGGTGACGGTTGCGGTTACCCCTGCGGCATCGCCGGTAAGCAGGCTGCTCACGTAAGCTTTTACAGCAGCTGTTTTTGCAGCTTGGTCTGCACCGAAAGCCACATTAACGGTTCCGTCAGCCAGAGCGTTTTTTGCCGCAGCAACGGCCTGTGCATTAGTAACACCTGTATAAGGCGTTGCCGTGATGGTAATGGTTCTCTCCTCGGTTTTATCACTTTGACCGCCTTTTAATACCGTAACGGTAAAGGTATAGCTGCCGTTTGTACCGATGGGATTTTCGGCAGTTTCCGCAAGCGGTGCGGTATATTTAACTTTATTTATAATGATGGTAACACCACTGTTATTGACTGCCGTTACCGCAGTGTTTTTCACAGCCGCTTCAATAGCGTCCTCATCGGCTGCCGCAGTCTGCGTCATGCTAGCGTAGTTTGCACCCTGCGCGGCGGATTTAGCCCCGGCGATGATTGCAATATCCGGGTCAGGCGCAATATTCACGGTCATAAGAAGGCTCTTGCTGCCATTCACGCTGCCCTTAGAGAGGGCAACATCATACTTCCCGGTAGTGCTGTTGTAGGTAACGGTTGCGGTTACCCCTGCGGCATCGCCGGTAAGCAGGCTGCTCACGTAAGCTTTTACAGCAGCTGTTTTTGCAGCTTGGCCTGCACCGAAAGCCACATTAACGGTTCCGTCAGCCAGAGCGTTTTTTGCCGCGGCAACCGCCGCTACATTTGGGTCAACAATCACCGTGTAGTTGACCGTGTTTGAGGTTGCGGCTTTGTTGAGAGCATTTCCGGGGTACTCAGCGGTTAGTGTGTACGTGTCCGCAGCGGACGGCCTCCAAATATAGGTAGCCACACCTTTATCGTTCAAATTCGCCGTGCCGAGGGTCGTCTCTCCGCTCTTGAAGGTAATCGGCTGCCCGTTTACAGCCGTTCCTGCATAAGAATCCGTGAGGGCTGCTGTCAAGGTGACGTTGTTCCCCGCAGCTTGCGGGCTTACGGGAGACACCGTTAGCGCAAGCACAGTTGTATATCCGACTACTTTGAACGTTATCGCATTGGATGTAATTGTTTTTTCACTGCCGCCGTCGTTGTAGGTTACATAATAGCGTATCTGACGGGTAGCTGCGGTGTCAAGCGGAATATAGCCTGCCGTCCAAGGTACCCAAGCGCCGGAGTTAACAGAATTCTCCCAGCCTTGTGCCGTGATGGTATAGCCGTTAGGGGTTACAGTAGGCTTATAGGACTCAAGGTCACTCATCACAAGGTGACGCCCCGCCGTAAAGGAATCCGGAATAGACAGCGTGCCGATGGTGGGGGAAGATGCCACAAGCTGCACGCTATTGGATGCACCCTTTTGTATCAAGTAGCTGCTATTATCACTGAAAAAATATCCGCTGCAGTCATTAAATATTGAATCTGAATTTGCGACTACTATCGGACTGCCGACCGTAGGTACAGACTCTGCCGTTACCCCAATAGAAGCACCGCTAACGAGTGGGAAGTCTATAAAAATCTGTTTGCCGGTTGGTATCACCGCATTGCGTTCAACGGAGGAAGCTGTCAGAGTGTTACCTTTTACAACTACGCTGCCACCTGCCCTGAAATGTCCGCTGACATAAACGCCGCCGTTTGCACTTTTATTGCCGGTTATGCTGCCGCCCTTCACGTTGAAGGTGCCATTTGAAGTATAGACGCCGCCACCACAAACTGCCGCTTCATTGTCGGCAACACTGCCGCCCTGCATATTAAAAGTGCAGTAAGCCGATATGCTTACACCACCGCCGCTGCTTGTGGTCTTGTTGCCGGTGATGTTGCCGCCCTGCAAGGTGAATATGCCAAGCACATACACACCGCCACCGGTATCATCGGAGGTATATCCCCCGGTGATACAGCCCTGCTTTGAAACATCAGCCGTGCTGCTGTCCTTGATGGTCAAAGAGCCTTTGACAATGATTACATTGCCGTTTTCAGTTGCCGTCGTTAGCCCTCTGTCAATATCATTTCCATTCATATCAAGGATGGTGGATTTACTTTGATCAAATGTCAGAGGCCATGTATTGTGGTTGTCCTTGTTGATATTATCCAAAAGCTGAATGTATGTACCAGTGTTTAAGTTTGCATAACTTATGGCATCGGCCAGTGTGCCTTGTGTCCACGTTGTTGGTACGGCGTCATCGCTTCCCGCCACGCCCCACTGGACTTGGGGGGCAAAGGGAAGGGAATCCGGCTCAACGGTAACATATGGAAAAGCGGAGGCGTCGGATGCGGAAATAAACATCATAGAGTTTTCGCTATCGCCACCTTTAATATTAAAATTTTCAGCGGTCAGTATGCCGGTGAGCGCTTTTCCGTTAGCGCCAGCGCCTGCTAAGGTGACCCTGGCACTGCCTGTGACGGTAAGATTGCCGTCGACGCCCGACTCTTCGCCCATGCCCTCTGCCCTAAGGCTGGCCGTGCTTTTTGCCGTGATGGTCAGTTCACCGGATGCCTTGAGGCCGGGCGAACCGGAGCCGCTTTTCAGAGAGTTTTCGCCAATGAGGGTCAGATTCACCCTCGCACTGGTCGACATATCAAGGGCACAAGCACCGGCCATGCCCCTCACATCAATACTCATATTGTCCAAAGTGATGTTCGCTAGTTGATCGGCTCCCACCTCGATTTTCATGCTAGTGGTCTCGCCGCTGATGATATAATTTCCTCCGTTGCTGATGATGATGGTGTCGGAGCTAAGATCCGGCTCAAAGTCGCTGTCATATTTGACCGTAATGCCGTTGAGAGATATGGTTTTCATCTCTGCCTGCGCCAGCGCCACTGCAAGGGGCGGCATTTTACCCACCGTCACGGTGATTTCCGGCAGGTCGGCACTTACGGTATAGCCTTCCATCACTGGCGTAAAAACATAAACGTCGTTTTTGTTTCCGTCATATTCCGGATCGGCTGTCCATGTAACCGGAATCTCCACGGTTTTTTCTTCCCATTTCGAAGCGGTTGCTACCTCTTGTTGCGGTTCCTTTGGCTCACTCGTTTCCGCCTGTAGGGCAGAGCTGGTGGTTGCCGTTGCCGGATTGTCCGACGTAGCCGTCGCCTCTGGCTCGCCCGAACCCTTTACAGGTTCCTCCGTTGCAGTCGGTATTTCAGACTGCAACGAATCCTTTACAGGTTCTTCCACCGTACCGCTGTACGCGGGCACAGCTGATTCCTCCGTTGCAGTCGGTATTTCAGGCTGCCCTGAATCCTTTACAAGTTCCTCCACCGTATCCCCATCGTTAGGCACAGCTGTTTTTACAGTTGCCGTCAGCATTTCCGGCAGCTCCAAATCCTCAATTGCTGTGCCGGTTGGTACCGACTTTTCTGTTTCGTCAAGCGGGGCAAATGCGATAATTTCTCCGCTCGCACCGGATGCGCCCGCATTCTCTGCCATCGCTGAAATCGGCAGCTGCGTCAGCATCATACACAGTGCCAGTGCGAAGCTCAATAAACGTTTTTTCATTCCCTTGTTCCCTCCTGTTTCAATTGCTTTTTGGGGTAATAGCACACACCCACATCCAAAGCCCGGGGCTTGTCCAGATGAAAATCTGCGTAGCCGCAGTACCAGCAGGTTTTCTCCACCGCACCGACGCGGGGAATAAAGGCCGGGCAAGATTGCCTTGGCCATACGTTACCCTCCGCGTTGGGGGCGGAAAGAACCTGATCATCTTTGCGTCGGTCATTTTCAGTCATAAAAATTGCTCCCTTTTGCTTTGTGATTTCCTGAATGCAGGATAGCACAAAGCATAAGGGAGCAACCAAATTTTACCTAAAAGTCATATTTTTCTACTTAATGTTTGAGGATGAACAAAAATTTCCTCTTGACAAAGGAACTTATTGTGCTCAGATTAGCAACCGCACATTAAAAATACCATTTTCCACCTGATAGAGAAGCTCACCGCCATTTTCCGATGCAAAGGCTCTTACACTCTCGCCTCCCCAACCATGCCCCTCCTCCCGGGCAGTGGGATAGCCATCATCATTTAGCAAGACCTCACCGGAATACGGATTCTCCACCTCCAAAATAAGCTGACCGGTGTACACAGCACGGACACAGAGAATGCGTTCCTCTTGGGAATCAAGCTTTTCACAGGCGTGTATGGCGTTTTCCATCAGATTGGAAATCGCCATACAGAGAGCCAACTCAGAGAACGGCAGCTTTTCGGGAATATCCAGCCTCAAATCACAACGGATTCTCCGCCCCTCCGCCAATGCCGCATAGTAGCTTACGGCAGCGTTTACCGTAATATTATCACAATAGCGCATTGGCTTTTGCGGTAAAGCGGCAATCTGCCGGCGAAGCAAGGCGGCGGCATTTTCCACATCGCCTTTTTGCATTAGCTCCAAAAGGGTAGCGTTCAGGTGACGCTGATCGTGCTGTACAACGTGCATTTGCCCTACCGCTTCTTCCATAAGAGAAAGGCGCTGTTTCATTGTCTCGCCGGACAGCTCCAACAAGGCCTTGTCCTGCTTTAGGCGGTATTCTGCGCCCACGCTTTTAAGGCTGTGAAACACTGAGCCATATGCAGCCAACGTTACAAGGATGAGCCAAAGCAACGGCACGGTTTGTATCGTAAGTGTCTGCACAATATTATCGCTATTGAACATAAACCACGAAAATGCCAAAAAGGCGCTGCCGGCCACATAGAAAAACACTGCCCAATGTTCTGCCACTTGGCGGTAAAGGGGTCGCAGAACCTTGCGAAACAACAGAATAACAGCCGCAAAAAGGAACAACCGCAATACGGTATTTGTATATGCAGGATAAGGTAAGTACCTTGAAAAAATAAAGCTAAGTATCACCACAATAAAGCTTACGTTTATTACAGTGATGTATGAGAACAGCCACTGCATGAAGCTGTCTCGAAAAAAAGGCCGTGCTGCAAAACACAGTAGCGTGAACAAGACGACATCAATCTTTGCAAGCAAGGTAAGATTGCCGGTGGTATAGCAAAAAATCGCTGTCGATAGATTTAATGTAAGTATTGCGAGCATAACAAGGTTTGTAACTTTACGACTGTATTTGGGCTGCAAAAGAGAAATTAACAGCACCACGTTCATGGCAGCAGAAACCACGCCACGCAAGAAGTTTGCATGAAATAATTCCATGATTCATTACTCCTCCCTGCTCAGGCGGTAATTCAAGTAGGCATTTCGTACGGTGGAATACTGCCTTGCGGAAACAGGCACAAAGTCTCCATCACGCAAATAAAAGCCCTCTCGCGTTAGCTTCTCTACGCGACTCATATTGAGCGCAAAGGAGACATGGGGAGAAAGAAAGCGCGCATCACGCAGGAGGGGTGCGATATGCTCGGCAAAGCCGCAGGCAAGCGTGGTCGTTTCCACCTGTTCGCCATTAATAAGCGTATAGCGCACAGCGTGATTCTTATATTCGCAGAAAGCAATTTGATCTGCGGATAAGGTACGCAGACCCTTCTTATTTTTCACAGTAACGGTAATTTCCCTGCCGAAATCCACCTTGGAAAAAGCCAACTCTAGTGTGGAAAACAGAGCTTGCTTTTCCACAGGTTTAATCAAATAATGCAACGGATTGACCGCATAGGCATCGAGCGCATAGCCCGGCTCGGTGGTAATGTAGACAATCTGCGCCTCCCGGCTGATACGGCGGATGCTTTGGCCCAACTCCAGACCGCTGTGCATAGGCATGACAATATCCAGTATGTAAACATGAAAGCTCTCAGTTTCAATTGCAGTGAGCAAATTATCTGGATGAGAAAATGTTTTCACCACTGCATCCCATGGTTGAATGTTAAGATATTCTTTGATGTATTCGCAAAGGATGTCCAGCTCCCTTGGCTCGTCGTCACAGATGGCAATACGCAGCATAGCGGTCACGTCCTAACGGTTTAATCATTCTTTAGGTAGAAGTCTTTTTAGGTATCGGTGGGATTCGCGCAAGGCCGCCCGAAACGGGATACCTACCCAATCGCCTTGGCAGTATTGAGGTACGCACCGTTCGGATACACCCCATTTGTAAGGTGTCTTCCCATTCAGAGAGATACCCCTGCAAACTGCTCAAGCGTTGCCCCTCCACATGGATCATTAAAGGCCTATTCTAATTGTATACGAATATAGGTATCGTTTCAATTTGTTACTCCTATTTTTTTATTTTGCTTATTAAAAAGAAGCTTGAGGGTTCTAAACCGTACAAGAAAAACCGTCCCAGCTACCAACTAATTTATAAGTATTCAACATAGTTGGCAGAGTTTAGGGAAAGAAATTTGCCGTAGGACTTAAAATCCTACGGCAAATCTTAAAAACTTAAAATAATCTTATTATCCCGTCGCTTAACCTAACATTTCTTTTTAACCCTTTTGTTAAGTATGGGTGCTACATAGTCTGTTCACCAATTCTTCGACATCCCCATTCTGAATAAACGGCCGTACCTGCTTGATTGTATCAAAGGGCAAATCCCACCAACTTGTTTGGAGCAGCTTATTTATGGTCGCTTTATCAAACCGTTTTCGAATTTCCTTAGCGGGAACACCTCCCACAATGGTATACGGGGGAACATCCTTTGTTACCACCGCCCGTGCTCCTATGATTGCACCATCTCCAATATGAACACCAGAAAGTATCGTGGCTTCATATCCAATCCAGACATCATTGCCAAGCACAATATCTCCCTTGTTGTCCCATGCACAAGCAATATCCTTTTGTTCTAAACCCCATTCTTCAAAGAACAGGGGAAACGGATAGGTGGATAACGATTGCAACGTATGGTTGGCACTGGTGAAAATGAATTTTGCTCCACAAGCAATGGAACAAAATTTACCAATCACCAAACGGTCATGATTAATGGGGTAATGGTACAGCACATTATTGGTTTCAAAACCCCTTGGGTCAGATACAAAATCGTTATAAATGGTATAGTCGCCAACCAGGATATTGGGGTTTGTAATCACGCTTTTCAAATAGATTGTATTCGTATCATTGGTACGTGGATACACTTTTTCACCTGGAATAGTCATAATAATTCTCCTAACATATTTTTGTTAATCAACTATTCCAGCTGTTACAATGCACCTTTTCACGCAATCACCTGCTTTTCGTTTTATCAGTCAGCTTTTTATAGATTGTTTTTTAATTCTTTGATTAACTCTTTTACATCGCCATCAAGCAGGGGGAATTCCAAATTGAGCTCTTTTAAAGTTTTTACAATAGTACTTAAAACAAAGTAATCGCGAAACCAGCGGCGGTTGGCAGGCACCACATACCAAGGGGCTTCCTCTGTGCTGCAATGGGAGAGCACATCGGAATAGCAATGCTGGTATTCGTCCCAAAACTTTCTCTCTTTTAAATCGGCGGAGGAAAACTTCCAATTCTTTTCTGGATTCTGGAGCCTCTCCTCCAGCTTTTTCTGCTGAAAATCCTTCGAGATATGCAGAAAAAACTTGAGCAAAATTGTGTCGTTATTGACAAGGTAGCGCTCAAAATCGCGAATTTCATCAAACCGACGATCTGCGGTTTCATCATCGATGCTTCTGTGTACGCGAGTAACTAGAACATCCTCATAATAGGAGCGGTTAAAAACTACAATGTCTCCCCGCTTGGGCGTTTTTTGGTGAACCCGCCATAAATAATCGTGATTCAGCTCCAGAGGAGTAGGCTCTTTAAAATTTTCTACGTAAAAACCATTGGGGTTAATTCCGGAAAGCGCTCTGCGCACGGTACCATCTTTGCCACTGCAATCCATACCTTGAAGCACAATTAATAACGCATGCTTTTTTGAAGCATAGAATTTTTCTTGCAACTCTTTAAATTCTTCGTGAAGCTCTTTGCTCTTTTCTTCAACCTCTTCCTTTGAAAGCCCGGCCGTATCGTCTGGGCTAAAGTCTTTTACATTGACGGGTTCTTTGCTGGAGCAAACCGTAAATTTATCAAACAACCATACCCCTCCTTCACATTCACGGATTAAACCGTATGAAATTAGACCCATTATATTCTTTTGCTCCTGGTTTCTCAATATGCAGAGAAATTATGTAAGAAAGCAATCAACATAAATGGTATCAAAGCTAAGCTGCAACTCTTCCCCTTTTTTAGATTGAAGTGGAAATGTCGATTAAAGTTGTCTGTGCCTTTTATACACTTTATTCCGGATAATAAATAACCATTTGAAGAGTACAAAGGGTATTCTCTGCATTTTGGTAGCTATGCGGCTGGTCCGCCTGAAAACGAATGGAATTCCCCTCAGTCACAAGGAACGTTTTCCCCTGTAACTCTACCGTTAATTGACCTTGGTATACAGTTAAAAATTCTTGTGTCCCCTGCAAATGAGGCTCCGTTGATAAATAACCGTTCACATCTAACTCAACCGAATAAATTTCAAAGCGACGTGCGCTATGAAATGGAAAAATGGAGTAAATCCTCACCTTTCCATCGTCTTCAATTAGTGGGGTTAACTGGCCTCGATCCACTAGCTCAACATTCGCTTCTTGATAATGAATGAACTGGGAAAATGAAATTTTAAGTCCGTTCGATATTTTCCATAAAGTAGAAACAGTGGGATTCACCTCACCGCGCTCGATTTGCCCCAGCATACTTTTACTCACACCAGACAGCTTTGCGAGATGGTCTAGGCTCAATTTTTTCTGTTCACGAACTCTTCTTAAGTTTTCAGAGATAACAGCATTTAAGTTATCCAAATGGCTCCCCTCCTTCTTGACACTATACTGCACTTAATGTATTATTATATCGCACGATATAATATACTATTCGTTATGTGCAGTATACCACATATAATTGGAGGGAGAAAGCCAAGATGACTAACGTCACCGCTTTTTTATCGTACATATTCATATTAAATCTGTCGCCAGGTGCAAATACAATTCTTTCTATGACAAATGCAAGTCAGTACAAGCTTAAAAAAAGTGTTACTTTTAACTTGGGTATAGGTGTAGGGGTATTCTTCGTTATGCTCCTATGCAGCATCTTTAGTCTAACGCTTTTGGAGATTGCTCCAGCGATTGTGCCTGCAATGAAATGGCTAGGAGCAGGATACATTTTATGGCTGTCATGGAAAACACTAAAAAGTGAACCCAAGCAAGGTGTAACTGAAAAAAAGAAAGAGCATCTTTTCATCAATGGAATGCTATTGCAATTTATAAATCCGAACACCTTCTTATACGGCGTTTCCACTTTTTCTATGTTTATAACGCCGTATTACCAATCGAAGATTATTTTGCTTTTCTTCTGCCTTTTTCTTTCACTCTCAGCTTTCATTGCGACCGGATTATGGACTGTGTTTGGCTTTACTTTTCAAAAGGTGATTCTCTCGCATGGTAACATCGTGCGCATAGCTATGGCGGCACTTCTCATTTACTGTTCTTTTGCGGTTCTTTTTTCTTAAACCGAGATTGCGAAAAGTACTTCTCCATGCTACTATGTAAAAAAACAAACCACAAATTGGGAGGTTTACCTATGGAGCAATTTCAGAATGTTACGGTAATAAAGAAAGCCAATATTTATTTTGACGGTAAAGTAACCAGCCGTACCGTGCTGTTCGAGGATGGCACACGTAAAACACTTGGCATTATGCTACCCGGCCAATATGAGTTTGGAACAGGTGCCAGTGAGCTTATGGAAATCCTAGCCGGTACAGTTAAGGTGCTGCTGCCCGGGGAAACAGAGTGGCAAAGCATTTCGGCAGGAGAGAGCTTTTCGGTACCTGCTAATAGCAAATTCCAAATTGAGATGCAGGAGCCGGTGGATTACTGCTGCTCTTACGGAGCAGAATAAACCAAGTATATAAAAATACTGGAGGCTTTTCGCATGGGTCTATTTTCTTCCCGTTGGCAGGAGGTCTATTTTAGCACAAATATGGAATCCTTTTTTCGGGGACAAAACATACTGCGAGAACACGGCATACCGTTGCGCACAAAAACAGAGAACCGCACTTTGCGAGAATCCATGAACAACCTGGGAGGAAGAAGCCCTATGCAGACCAGAGTGCGCTTCGATTCGGAGAGCGGGGATACCTACCGGATTTTTGTTGCAGAAGAAAACGCCGCTTCCGCTCGGTTTCTTCTACAAAACAACGAGATAAATCCGCAATGAACGGACGCAAAAACGCACCGGTTTTCCGGTGTGTTTTTTACTTTGCTTTTTTAAATATTAAAAATGATGTTATGCTTGCTTTCATCACTTCTTGGATTGATAAAAATATAGAAAAGAGGGAGCGGAATCGCAATGGATTCCGCTCCCTCTTTTAAAATTGGCTTTTGAATTAAAGCTATAAATTTAAGAAACTTTTACAACGCCAAATGTTGTATTTTCACCGTTAACATCCCATTCCGCGGTGTAGCCATCTACTTCGCCAAGGCGAATCTCATCGGCAAGCACTTCACGGCTGATCTCCTCACGATTCTTCCACAGAAGGTCGGCAAGCTTATCGTTCCCGTTCTGGAATACCACAATTCGGTCTGTAACCTCAAAGCCAGCATCCTTACGCATTGACTGTAGCTTGCTAATCATTTCGCGTACAAAGCCCTCTTCCACCAGCTCGGGAGACAGGGTTGTATCGAGAACAATTGTCACGCCCTTATCGGACATCGATTCAAAGCCTTCTTTTTGCACGGTTTCAATCAGCACTTCTTCCGCCGTGAGAGAAGTTTCTCCGGTAGAAATGGTGAGCGAAATAGAACCGTTTTGGTCAAGTTCCTTCTTTGCTTTAGAACCATTGAGTGCCGCCAATGCCTCGCGAACCTCATTGATTTGCTTACCAAACTTTTTGCCGAGCAGCTTGAGCTGGGGCTTAAAGCGGTAATCTGAGAAGTCAGACGCATCCGACACAAAATGAACCGATTTAATGTTCAGCTCTTCCCGGATAATCTCGCGGAAATCCTCGCCCAAATCACGCTCCGCATGAATAAAGAGAGTTGCTAAAGGCTGGCGGATTTTCATACCGGCTTCGTTTCTGGCGGCACGGCCTAACGTGACAATCTGCATTGCCTGCTTCATGTCCTCTTCCATCTTCGTGTCTACCATCGCTTTATTGCACTCCGGGAAGTTGCACAGGTGTACGCTTTCAGGTGCCTTGGGGTCAATGCTGCACACAAGGTTGCGGTAAATCTGCTCTGTCATAAAGGGAATCATGGGAGCCGCCGCCTTTGCTACGGTAACCAGAGCGGTGTAGAGCGTCATATAGGCACTGATTTTATCCTGAGTCATTTCTTCCACCCAGAAGCGCTCACGGCTGCAGCGCACATACCAGTTGCTCATATCGTCTACAAATTCCTGAAGCGCACGAGCCGCTTCGGGAATGCGGTAATTCTCCAAATGACTGTCAACATCACTCACCATGGTATTTAGGCGAGAGAACAGCCATTTGTCTAATAACGTTAACTTCTCTGTTTCGAGCTTATACTCAGTAGCGTCGAACTCATCAATATTGGCATACAGAACAAAGAACGCATACGTGTTCCACAAGGTAGAGAGGAACTTGCGCTGACCCTCCACCACAGCCTTGCTATAAAAACGGTTCGGCAGCCAAGGTGCAGAGTTACTGTAAAAATACCAGCGAATCGCATCCGCACCGTACGTTTCGAGTGCCTCAAATGGGTCAACTGCATTGCCCTTGGATTTTGACATCTTTTGTCCGTTTTCATCCTGAACGTGACCCAACACTATGACATTGCGGAACGGGGCCTTATCAAACAGCAGCGTAGAAATAGCCATGAGTGAATAGAACCAGCCGCGTGTCTGGTCAACTGCTTCAGAGATAAAGTCCGCTGGGAACTGCTCGTGGAACAGCTCTTTATTCTCAAAGGGATAATGATGCTGTGCAAACGGCATAGAGCCGGAATCAAACCAGCAGTCAATGACCTCTGGTACACGGTTCATCTGCTTGCCGCAGTCTGGGCAGGTAATGGTAACCGCATCAATATAGGGGCGGTGCAGTTCAATATTCTCTGGGCAATTGGGCGACATCTTTTTGAGCTCTTCGATGCTGCCAATTGCATGGCGGCAGCCACATTCGCATTCCCAAATATTGAGCGGAGTACCCCAATAGCGGTTGCGGCTGATGCCCCAATCCTGCACGTTCTCGAGCCAATCGCCAAAGCGACCTTTGCCAATTGACGGGGGAATCCAGTTCACAGTATTGTTATTGCGGATAAGGCTTTCGCGAACCGCGGTCATCTTAATAAACCAAGATTCTCTGGCGTAGTAAATCAGCGGAGTGTCGCAGCGCCAGCAGAACGGGTAGCTATGCTCAAACTTGGGTGCAGAAAACAGCAAGCCCCTCGCCTTGAGGTCATCCAGAATCATGGGGTCGGCATCTTTGCAGAATACACCAGGCCAAGTAGTTTCCTGTGTCATTTCGCCTTTGCCGTCTACAAGCTGAACAAAAGGCAAGCCGTATACACGGCCTACGCGAGCATCGTCTTCACCAAATGCGGGTGCAATATGAACGACGCCAGTACCGTCCGACAGCGTAACATAACGCTCACAGGTCACAAACCAGCACTTTTCTTTGGGCTGTACAAAGGGGAATAGCGGTTCGTACTCCTTGTATTCCAAATCGGTGCCGACAAAGCTTTCCAGAACCTCAGCTTCTTCACCCAGAACGGTGTTAACGAGTTCCGCCGCCATGTAATATATGGTGTCGTCTTTCTTTACTTTTACATATTTCTCATCGGGATTCACGCAAAGCGCAACGTTGGAAGGCAAGGTCCACGGAGTTGTTGTCCATGCCAGAATGTAAGCATCTTCATTCTTCACCTTGAATTTTACAACGGCGGAGCGTTCCTTTACATCCTTATAGCCTTGTGCCACCTCATGGCTGGAAAGCGGGGTTCCGCAACGAGGGCAGTAGGGGACAATTTTAAAGCCTTTGTACAAAAGGTCCTTTTCCCAAATTTCCTTTAACGCCCACCACTCCGACTCAATAAAATTATTGTCGTAGGTAACGTAGGGGTTCTCCATATCTACCCAAAAGCCAACCGTACGAGAGAAATCTTCCCACATGCCCTTGTACTTCCAAACGCTTTCTTTGCATTTGTCAATAAAAGGCTCTAGGCCATAGGCTTCAATTTGGTCTTTGCCGTTAATATGAAGCAGCTTTTCCACTTCCAGCTCAACGGGCAGACCGTGGGTATCCCATCCAGCCTTACGCGGTACTTGCTTGCCTTTCATCGTTTGGTAGCGGGGCAGCAAATCTTTAATAACACGGGTAAGCACGTGGCCAATGTGCGGTTTTCCGTTTGCGGTGGGCGGGCCATCATAAAACACATAAGGCTCCGCTTTGCGGCGGGTCTCCACACTTTTTTCGAATACTTGGTTTTCTTGCCAATACTTTTCTACTTCTTTTTCGCGGTCCACAAAATGCAGGTCTGTGGATACTTTTTGATACATGGTTGTACCTCCTACAATATTACAATCAAAACACACCATAAAAGAATTAACATAATAAAAGCCTTCGTCCAAAATCAGGACGAAGGCTCACTTCGCTATACCACCCTTTTACATACTACCATATGCTATCCCTATAACGGGGGAATCCCGGCACAGCCTACTGTAAATTCAGCCTGCAGCTCCAAAGTGATTTTCGTCTTTTACTACTCTGGCCGGGCTCACACCCTCCCCGGCTCGCTTTGCATTTGGTAAAAAGCTTACTGTCTTTGTCACAGCCTTTTGGTTATTCAGATACTGCTCTAAGGCTACCACCAAACAGGTAATTTGTCAAGAATTCGGCGGCAGTCTTTTCCCCCGCTTTATTTACAGTATTGGCTGCAAAGGCTAAGAATTATACTGCACCATAAATTCAATTCTTTTGGTGTTTCTATTGACAAAAACCACTCCAGAAACCATACTATTCCTAAAAGTATGTACTCCCCAAACTCTACAAAGCGTAGGTTGCTTTAGAATACCTGCTCCAGTATTCTAAAATAATATAGATAGAACAGTAAAACCAATTAGGATACTACACTTGTTCTCTATACCACTATTAAGGGAGAATGGCGATATGATACAGTATGTAACCGGAACCACCATAAAATACTTGCGCGAGAAAAAAGGCTACACCCAAAAGCAATTAGCGGAGCTGCTCACGGTAAGCGACAAGGCGGTTTCGAAATGGGAAAACCAACGAGGCCTGCCAGATATTTCACTGATTGAGCCGTTAGCCAAAGCGTTGGGCGTTTCAGTCGCCGAGCTTCTTTCCGGCGAGCAAATTACAAACAGCAACCGTGCCGGCAATATGCTGCGCACCTGTTTTTATATTTGTCCGGTATGTGGCAACGTGATTCATTCACTTGGTGAAGGTTCTTTTACCTGCTGTGGAATCACCCTGCCAGTTCAAGAAGCCGAAGAAAGTGACGTACCGCATTTACTACAAATACAGCAAATTGAAAACGAATATTATATTACGTTGAACCACCCCATGGAGAAAGACCATTATATCTCGTTTCTGGCACTCATTTCTCCCGACCAAATTCAGTTAAAGAAGCTGTACCCCGAGCAAAACCCGGATGCTCGCTTTGCAATTACAGGCTCAGGGGTGCTCTATGTGTATTGCAACCAGCATGGCCTGTACCGAACTGAGATTTCGTACCAAAGGAGAGCCAGATAATAACGGCTCGCGTTTATAAAAACCTGCATGATGTAATTGAGCTAGAGAAGAGCTGAATGAAAGCTTTCGCTTTTTAAAATAACTTATGATATAATTTAAGTGTTATTAAGGCTCTGGCAGATATATTGCTCCCAGAGTCGTAATCCAGCGACCCTATCCACACAAAAGGAGGAGTTCTTATGGAAAACACTGTTTTTCTTTCGATTAGCATGTTTGATGCCATTCAAAGAATTGACGATATTATTGTACGTGGAAGCTTTACTGGTGAACAGATTGACAGCTATACCTTAAATGCAGGAGGCGCTGGCCAATGTGTGGTACTGATTTATGAAAAGCACTACTGGCGCGCGAGTAACCGCCTGACCCTCACGGTAACGCTGGATAGTTTTGCGAGCAGAACCCGCATGCACTACGTTGGCGGCGGAGGAGGAGAAGGTATCTTCCGTTTTGACTGGGGGGCGGCAAACAGCTTTGAGGCATCCTTACTGGAAGGATTGCAGGACGTAATTATATCTTAAATTCATTGCTTTCTTTAAGTAAACCTATTTTGTTTTGCAAAGCCCGAATTCCAATTGCATTTCGGGCTTTGCAGATTCAGTAAAAAAAATCCTCAATTCCTCTTGTCATTCAAATATAAATCTGCTATAATCCTTTTGTTAGTCACTTCTAACTAAACGATAGAATTGTTTTCTTCCGTATCGCAATTTAAAAAAGTTATTATCTGGCTACCCTCTTATACAAAGAGATACAATTGCAAAATCGATAAACTATCGAAATAGATTACATGCGGTAAGCGATGCCAATCTTAAGTTAGTTATCACTAACCCAAAAATACTGCTTTACTGCAAAAAACAAAACAAAGGAGACATACAGGAATGGCAACAAGAAGAGGCCCTCGTTTTAAAGAATGCCGCAGATTGGGAGTAAATGTTTGCGGACACCCCAAGGCCATGAACCGTGCAGGCGCACCAGCATTTAACAAAAGAAAGAAAGTTTCAGAATACAGCATTCAGCTTACTGAAAAACAAAAGGTGAAAGCCTATTACGGAATTTTAGAGAAGCAAATGCTTCGTTATTACCGCGCTGCGGAAAAAACCGCTGGTAAAACAGGTGATGCTTTGCTGCAAACTCTTGAGCGCCGGTTAGATAATATGGTGTACCGAATTGGTTTTGCCAACTCCATTCGTTTGGCTCGCCAGCAGGTAACGCATGGTCACATTCTGGTAAACGGCAAAAAAATCTCTATCCCCTCTTATTCCATTCAGGTGGGTGATGTGATTACACTGCGTGAAAAATCCAGAAGCAATGGGCTGTTCCGCACCAATTTCCTCGAAGGCAAAGGCTTTGCCGTACCGTATATTGAACGTGATTTCAACGCATTTGGCGGCAAGCTGACCCGCCTGCCCAATCGCGAAGAAATCCCTGTGGAAGTCGACGATCAGTTGGTCGTTGAGTATTATTCGAGGTAATCGCTATGCGCAGCCCGGCCTGTAAATACCAGCAGCCCGACTTCTGGGAGTGGACACTTGGGAAGCAGGATGTATGGAACGACTTATTTGTGCCGCCGGAACAGCTTCGGCAGCCTGTATTTGTGAATGCCTGCGTTGCAGATGAGCAGCGTGTTCTGCTTGACAACAATTGGGCCTGCTACCCAAACACGGAATCTATTTTGGGCTTTGTGCAGTATATTTTTCTTCCTACTGTGTTTTACTATGTGCTTCACCCAGAAAACGACCGCCTCATGGTACCAATTCAATCTACAACGGAGCTTTTAGAGATGGTCTATTCCTCGGAATCTCCACACCGCCTAGCCATGAGCGGCTTTGTATTTGAGCTAAGCTCTATATGGCAGCGCAGCGGAGAGCAGCAAGAACTGGCTTTGCGGCATTTTTGCAGTCGCTTTAACCACTATTGGCAGCAAAAGGGCTTGCAGTTAAGCCTCAATATCTTTTGCTGTGCACAGGAAGTTGCCCTTTACTTAAAGGAGCTTATTTGGTGCGAAGAGCTGTTTTTGGAAGAATTCGGCTATTCTTACGCTCAGCTAGACGAACTGTGCAGGCGTTTTGAAACAGAACCATTTGCGAAGCATTTACTGCTGAACTGGTTAAACACCCGGGTTAGCAGCCTTACTTAGTTTACAACCTAACCTTTGATAAAAAGCTGAAAAACAAGGCTCGGCAGAGAAATCTGCCGAGCCTTGTTTTATTCCATGTCAAATTCTAATTCTATTTATTCTGTTTTACTAAAAAAACTTTCCCCACTTTTTTAAACCAGTTCATAGCATCGATGGTTAAATAACCAATGAATTCAAAATGAAAGTCACGCTTTTGGCTTTGCGCTAAAGATTGCTCTTTCACACTGCCCCGTTTTTGCAATATCCAGTGCCAAACACGCTTTAGCAAATCAACTGCAAAAAATAGAATTACTAGTAGTGCTAGTGTTTTATATTCCAACCAACGTATTTGGATAAAAAAGAACAAAACTGCCGCTAGCAGTATAAAACCGGTAACCCTGCCTATCTGTTTTACGCTCATGCAAATCCGTCCTCTCCTGTATAGAAAACCCAGCTTCATGAGTGCTGCTTACAAAACAGTATAGCATCGGTGATAATTTCATCATTCGAATAAAGAAAATGAAATATAAATATTTTTTATTAAGTAGGAGAAAGAAACTTTAGCCCAACGACTCCGCTGATAATCATCATGACACACAGCACCTGTGGCAGAGTAATGGCCTCGCGAAACCAAACAATACTAAAAATGAGTGTTCCGGCTGTCCCGATTCCCGTCCAAATTGCGTAAGCAGTACCAATTGGCAATTCTTTTAACGAGAGCGACAAAAAATACATACTCGCTATTAGCCCTACTATTGTGACCGCACTTGGAACCAGTTTGCTGAAATTCTCAGACATTTTCAGCCCCACTGCCCATACTACCTCAAAAAAACCAGCTACCAATAAAAATACCCACTGCATACTTACATCTCCTCTCATTGTTTAAAAAAAGCCCAGGAAATCATAAAGATCTCCCAGGCTTTTATCCTTCCGTGAACACAGTATCTTCTGTGCGTTTTATCTTGGTCCAGCCCGGTAACACCGCGGAACCCTATAAAACTTTATTTTAGTATAGCAAAAAGAATAGAGTATGTCAATTACTCATTGGGTCTATTTTTCTCATATAATAGCCGCAGACCCTCCAACAGCAAGTTGCAACAGTACACAATGTCGCGGCGGCAATACGATATAATATCGCGAGACAGCCCACCGGTAGCAATTACTTTGCATTTCACGCCAAGCTCGTCTTCAATTCTGTCACACAGCCCGTCTATCATCGAGGCCTGTCCGTATATCACACCAGAGCGCATGCAATCAACCGTATTGTTGCCGATTACGTTACTCGGTGCTTCCATGCTAATGGCAGGAAGCTGCGCCGTGCGCGCCGTGAGCGCTTCTAGGCTGATTCCCACCCCGGGAATCACACAGCCACCTAGCATACTGCCGTTCGAATCTATAACAGAAACCGTGGTTGCCGTACCCATATCCCAAATTATGCAAGGGCCGCCATACAACGCAATCGCAGCAACACAGCCAGCCACGAGGTCTGCCCCCATGCTGGGAGGGTTCAGGCGAACATCTAACTCCGTAATGGTATTATCATCTACCACAACGGGTTTTATTTTTGTTAGCTTTTGAATGGCTCTTGTTATATAAACGGTAACTGGCGGAACCACCGAACCGATGATTGCACCGGTAATATCTGTTACCTTTACATCGTATATGTCAAGAATATCGCGCAATTCAATCGCATATTGGTCTTCCATTCGGCTGCGATCGGTTGCCATTCGCGATACAAACCGAAGCTTTTTCCCTTCGTAACCACCAATTGTAATATTGGTATTGCCGATGTCCAGCGTTAAGAGCATGAGTTTAAACCTCCCCTGGTTTTTCACGAAGGTTATTATACCCAAATACGACTAAATACGCAATACCCAAATCGGTTCTCCTACCGCATTCCCACTGTTTTTCTTACCAAAAAATCATTCAATTTGTTTTATATTCTAAATTAGAATTAACTTGCAAAAAAAGGTGCAATTTATGCACCTTTTTAGCACCTTTTTTAAATTGTAAAATGTATTTTTATAAGAACAATATGCGAACTGCCCAAACGGATGCTATATAGCCGACTAAGTCCGCTGTAAGTGCCGCAGGAATGGTATGTCTGGTCTTTTTAATCCCCACCGCACCAAAATAAACAGCAATGGCATAAAAGGTTGTTTCGGTTGAGCCGTTCATGACGGAGGCCACTCGCCCAACAAAGCTATCAGGCCCATAGTCCCGGAACAACTGTAACAATAGCGCATTTGAACCGCTGCCGGAAACCGGGCGCATAAGTGCCAGCGGCATAACCTCTGGGGGCAACCCGAGCGCCAATGCCGCAGGGCGCAACGCAGATGAAACCAAATCCAATGCGCCGGAAGCACTGAGCATATTCACCGCCAAAATAAGCCCCACAAGAGAAGGCAGTATATCAAAGCACGACAGGGCACCTTCCTTGGCTCCGCTTACAAACACATCAAACACCGGAACCTTTCGGACAAACCCGAAAATAAGAATAAAGAAAATAGTGGCCGGTACCACCATGCTTCCAATATCAGCCAAGCCTGTCTTCCCGCCTTTCCAGCAGTTTTGCGGTCAAAATACCCAACCCCAAAGCAATAATGGAGGCAAGCCAAACCGCCGGTACAATGTCGAAGGGTTGTGCAGAGCCATACTGCTGCCGCAGAGTTCCCATAAATGTGGGTACCAGCTGAATGGATGCCGTATTAATTACTACAAACATAACCATATTGTTGTCAGCTTCCGTTTTTCTGCCGTTTACCCGGTTCATTTCTTTCATTGCGGCAATGCCCAAGGGTGTTGCCGCATTACCCAAACCAAGCAAATTTGCGGTTATATTCATGCAAATAGCCTTCATTGCCGCACTGTCTTTCTGGTATTTGGGGAACAACGGACGTAATATCGGGTAGAACATCCGGCTTAGAACTTTCGTGAGTCCCCCCTCATCTGCAATCTTCATCAGCCCCGTCCAAACACACATCATCCCCAACAAAACAATGACAAGCTGTACCGCGCTTGCCGCACCAGAAAGCACTGCGTCTGAAAGCTCTGGCAGCCTACCAGTTAGTAAAGCGCACACACAACTAAACAGAATCATTCCTGCCCATATGTAATTCATCATAATTCTTCACCCGTACATACATATGTAGCATATTTGTATTCCATACCCCAAATATCTCATCCCTGCTCGCGAGGGAAAAAAGGTAAAATATTAAGTGTAAATACACAAATTACTGTAATAAAATTAAAGAATAATTCACTGTTTATTGATTGACTTAAATGCCAAAAAAAGGTATTATTAACACGCAATATTACATTATATTGGGACTGGGAACGTTTTGGTGTTAGTGTAAGCATTTGTGTGAGAAGTTAAAGTGAAGTATTTGTGGAGTGAAAAAAGATAGGATTAGGAGGAATCAACATGAAATCTACGGGGATTGTTCGGCCGGTTGATATGTTCGGGCGTATCGTACTGCCAAAAGAACTAAGATCCACCTTAGGTATTACAGAAAAGGATTCATTAGAAATCTTTGTGGAGGATTCTGCAATTATTTTAAAGAAGTATCAACCTTCCTGTATTTTCTGTGGGAGTATGGATCGCATTTCAAAGTATAAGGACCATAATGTATGTTTTAACTGTGTGGAGCGTTTGTCGAAAAGGCTGGATGAAGAGGCCGAATAAAAACTTTTGAATTCAAAAGCAAATAAGCCCTCTAAGCGATGAATCAAAATTTGGACAACCTATACTGAAAGTACATGAAAACTTACCGTTCATGATTTTACTTGACTTTCCGAATTTCGCACGGTATAATGGGGCTACAATTTAAAACCCATGAGGGAGTAGTTTGCATACGGTTGTATGCGGCAAGTCAACATAATGGCTATTTTAGTCTGGCTTGCCTTAATTAACGAGACTCATGTATAACTTTATTGCTATACATGGTTTCTCTCAATTTGTATTTAAACCCAAGTATAGCGGTACAGCTATACTTGGGTTTTTTGTTTGTAATAATATTTTTATTAACGGAGGAAGTAGAATGGGTATTACAGCCTTAGTTTTTTCACTGGGCGCAGTTGTCTTGGCGGAAATGGGAGACAAGACACAGCTATTGGCAATGGCTTTTGCTGCAAAGTACAAAGCCTCAAAAGTTATGATTGGTGTGTTTCTTGCCACTATTTTAAACCATGCGCTGGCCGTGGCCGTAGGCCATATGTTAACACAATTTGATACGATTCAGGTTTGGATTCAGGGAATCGCCGCTTTGTCGTTTATCTTCTTCGGTCTTTGGACCATTCGTGGGGACAAGCTGGAGGGTGAAGAGAACAGAACCAGCAAATATGGTGCTATTGCCACTGTTGCCATAGCTTTCTTTATTGCTGAAATGGGTGACAAAACACAGCTCACTACTGTGGCTCTCGCCGCAAAATTCCCCACCAATCCGCTTTGGATTTTGGCTGGTACCACCATCGGAATGCTCATTGCAGATGGTATTGGAATTGTAATTGGCGTTGTATTGTGTAAGAGAATTCCCGAGCGTACCGTTAAGCTAATCTCTGCTGCGGTATTTATCTTCTTTGGCTTCCTCGGCAGCTATCAGGTAATGAGAAGCGATTTGGCCTTGGGCACTGATGTGATTATGCTGGTTATGACATTGCTTTACGCGCTTACTGCTGCCTGTACTCTATACCTCATTAAAAAAGAAAAAAGTGAAGAAGCAACTGATTCTCTCCCGGCAGCGTGCTGTCAGGTAAACGAGAAAATCTAACCTTTTTTCTCGTATCATCAATCTCTATTTTAATTTTATATTTTTTAAATGCAGAGCCCGGTAGTTATGATACCGGGCTCCTTTTTATTCTAAATTAGCAATTATTGACGATCTTCATTCTCAATCGCTTATCATAGTAAAAATATAAAATATTCTTAAAAAATGGAATGAATGAATTTTCTGATTGCAAAAAGAGAGATACAGAGCCAGTTTTATAAAAGATTTATTAAAAATTGCTTTTAGAGTTATTGATTTTTACTTCTTAAGCTGTTATCCTGAAAGCAGTATTCAAAACAAAGAAGCGTGAATCTTCCACAGGACAGCATTTGTTGATGCAATTTGCAAAAGGAGTGGCTCAGTTGAGGGAAAATGCAAAACCAATATGGAATTGGCAGACCCCTCACCGCCAACAGCTTGAGACTCTGGCAGAAGACTCTTACCAAGAATTTAGTCAAAGGCTCCTTCCTGGTACCTCAAACATTTTAGGAGTACGCCTCCCTATTCTGCAAGCTTTGACAAAGCAGATTTTGAAAGGAGATTGGCGTGATTACCTTTCGAATGCAACGGATGAAACATTTGAAGAAATTATGTTGCAGGGTCTTGTGCTTGGCAGTGCCAACGCAGACACCAATGAGCTTCTTGAGCGAACCGCGAATTTTGTGCCTAAAATAGACAATTGGTCGGTATGCGATAGCTTTTGTGCTGGTTACAAGCTGGCAAAAAGACAACCGGAAGTCGTTTGGAACTTCCTCTTACCATACATTTCGTCCGAGCTTGAATTTGAGTGCCGCTTTGGAGTAGTAATGCTGCTTGATTATTACACCAGCGAAAAAGACATACCGCGCACACTCATTCAATTAAGCCAAACCAAAGCAACCGGTTATTATTCCAAAATGGCGGTTGCATGGGCAATCTCTATTTGCTTTGTAAAAAGCTCGCAGGCTACGCTCCCTTATTTAAAGAAGCCGGTTTGGGATGATTTTACTCATAACAAAGCAATACAAAAGATAATCGAGTCCAACCGTGTACCATTGGGCAGCAAGAGTCTAGTACGTAATTTGAAACGCTCTGTATAAGTTCGCAGATTTTTACATAGAAACAATGATGATGACAAAGGAGGCCTATTATGGAACCGCAGTTAGATCTGGCAATTGACTGTACCTACGCCGATTCCGACATGCCGATTCAACAGCTATACTTTAACGTATATCGTCAGATTTACATTAAGCACGGAAAAATAAAGCTAACGGTTAACGGAGCAAATTATATAATTTCTGCGGGACATATGTTCTTTTTCAGCAATTTGGATGAATGCTCCTTGGAGGTTCTGGAAGCACCGTACCAACGTTACCTTGTAACCATTCAGCCTCTGAAAATCCATCATATTCTGTACGATAGCCCCCTTATGTCTGTTTTTCAGCACCATTCTGACGAGGGCTTCCCCACTTTTGATTTAACAGATTGCCAAGAAGAAGCTGAAAATTTATTTGAAAATATGGTTCGTGAAAGCGCACGTTTTCGCCCTTACCGCGGTGATTATATGGTGTCTTTTTTACAGCAGTCCCTTATTATGGCATATCGCCGCTCAGAAGGGCAGTTTTCTTCGTATGACGGCAGGCATTCTTCTCATATTTACGAGGTTAAAAAGTACTTAGAAGAACATTGCCTGGAGGACATTCAAATTAAGGATTTGGCGGAGCAATTTTATATTAGCGTATATTATTTGTCGCACAGCTTTAAAAACATGACTGGGTACAGCCCCAAGCAGTTTTTGCTAATGAATCGGCTCTCTTACGCCAAAGACCTGCTTTGGAACACCAAAAAACCAATTGCTCAAATTGCGGTAGAATGTGGTTTTGGAAATGCCAATAACTTTATTCGTGCCTTTAAAAAGCATACAGGAGCTGCTCCCGGTAAATTCCGCTCTTCTACTACATCTAGCAATCAATTATAATCTTAAAATTAATATTAGACGCATCAAAAACCCCCGCCATATGGCGGGGGTTTTCAATATCTCATTTCTATTTACGGTAATAGCCTACCAAGAGAGCACCGGGGCCTGCATGGGTACCTACCACGCTTCCCATAATCAGGGTTTGCCCCTCTCCCAGCTCCTGCTTGAGCAGTTCCAAATCAGATGGATTAAAGCTGTGAGAATATGCAATCGGTTTAGAGGAGTCGAAATCTGGCAGCTCACGCAAATGACGAACGACAAAATCAAGTGCTTTTTTCATGCCACGCTCTTTTCCAATTACCTCAAGAACGCCGTCCTTTACCATGATAATTGGTTTAATGCCAAGCAGATTGCCCAGCGTACCTTTGGTGCTGGAAAGCCGCCCACCCTTTACCAAATACCTCATGGTATTGAACACCGCGAGCATTTCAACATGCTTTGTTAACTCGGTAATATGCTCGGCAATTTCTTTTCCGCTCTTCCCCTCGTCACGCATACGAACGGCTTCATTCACGAGCAGAGCCGCACCTGCCGAAACGGTTAAGGAGTCAATTGGGTAAATATCTTCCCGCCCACACTCTTCCTTTGCAATAACAGCAGACTGGTACGTTCCGCTGAGCTTTTGCGCAATGTAAATCCCTACAATTTCATCGTTTGGGTATTCTGCGTATACATCCAAAAAGCTTTGGGGGCTTACCTGCGTAGTAGTAGGCATTTCTGCCTCGGTATTCAGCATATCGTAAAACTGTTCTTCAGTAATGTTATATTTATCAATAAACTGGCGATCGCCAAAATGCACCGTCAGCGGAACAATTCGAACTCCAAGGCGCTCGGCCTCCTCCCTCGATAGGTCTGCTGTGCTGTCAATTAATATTTGAACGCTCATACTGTCAATCCGCCTTCCTTTTTGTCTTCAAAAAAACGACTTAATATTTTAGAGATGCCAGAAGAGAACGAAGGCTTTCTTCGTTTAAAGAATTACCAATCATTTGAACCATCTCTTTGTGAAACAAGCGGTGCTGAAGCTCTGCACGCTCCCCCTTGGGGGTCATAATAATCCAAACAAGGCGGCGATCTTGCTCGCTGCTCTGGCGTTCTAGGCACCCTTTTGTAACTAACACACTAATCGCCGTAGTAAGCGCACCCGTGCTGATGCCAAGCCTTGCCGCAATTTTAGACATCGTATTCTGCTGTATAGGCTGCATTTGTGCTACGGCCTCCAATATGTGCAGCTCTTTCATGCTCAGGCCGGTTGTATCCCCGGTAGAAAGTGCCGCTTCCTCATATTGCAGTATTCGGTTAAAGGTCTCTACAAAGAAGTAATTTAACTCCTCCTGCTGCTCAGAATTCACGAAATAGTGCTCCTTATAAAACTTTTAATATAAAAGTATTTTACCGGAAAATAGAAGCTTCTGTCAAGTAATCTAAAATATTACTTTACTTGTCGTAGTAGTTGTGCTATACTCAAACTACTTCAACAGACGTAGTAATAAGAGGAGGGCAAAATTTTGATTAGCAGCGACATTATGCGCGGCTACAACGATATAATGATTTTGTTTCTTTTGCTCGAACACGACTCCTATGGGTACGAAATTTCGAAAGAGATTCAAACACGCACCAACGGCGTTTACAGCATGAAAGAAACAACCTTGTATTCGGCGATTAATCGGCTTGAGAAAAGCGGTTTTATTGCCAGCTACCACGGCTCTGAATCCTTTGGAAAGCCGCGCACCTACTTTACCATTACGAATGCCGGGCGAGCATATTACCGTGAAAAATGCAGCGAGTGGAAGCTCACCAGACAAATTGTGGACTATTTTACCAGTGAGAAAGAGGAGATTAGCAATGAGCATGGATAAGATTCGCAATTATGTAGAGAATTCCTTTGCATCCCTGCCCCGCACCAAAGAGGTCGCCGAAGTAAAAATCAACATTATTGAGAGCATGGAAGAACGGTATGAAACGCTCTTAGCAGAAGGAAAGAATGAGAACGAGGCACTGGGTGCCGTTATTGCAGAATTTGGCAGCATTGATGAAATTCGGCAGGAGCTAGGGATTGAGGAAGAGCAAGTTGACTCACCTTTCATCGAAGAAGCTTCCTCCCACTCCATCCCCGAAGACCTGATTCGTGCCTACGCAGCGTTTCGCAGCCAGTTTGCCATTGCCATCACAACCGGTGTTATTCTCTGTATTCTTGCGGTGGTGATGTTCCAAGTATTTGAATCTATTTTTGGAAGTGGAGCAATATCAATTGCAGTCTTTTTGCTATTGGTTGCTGTTGGGGTAGGGCTCTTCGTGTATTATGGGATGCAAAAATCCTATTGGGATGAACAAATCGCCTATTACCAGTCGGGCAGCTTACCGGCCTCCCAATTCACACCTCCATCTGCCGCGAAAAAAGGCGAGTCGCTTGCCGAGCGTCTTAGCGGTGCAATTATGCTCCTTGCCACTGCTTTTTTCCTGCTAATTGGTTTCTTGTTTGATATGTGGCACCCAGGCTGGGTAGTGTTCCCCATTGCTGGAGTTCTGTGCGGTGTTGTTTCCGTGTTAATGGGAGATAAATCTTGAATTGCAAAAAATAATTTGAAATGTCCTCTTGACAATCGAAAGGCTTTCGAATAATATGATAGCAACAGAAAAAATGCTTTGATAGGGACACGAATGCGGAATACCGCCCTTACAGAGAGCTGCCGGTTGGTGCGAGGCAGTGGGCGCCCCACAGGACATCACCCTTGAGCAGACGGCTGAACCCATAAAGGGTAGTAAGCTGAGTCCGGGTTTCCTCCGTTAATGGGAAGCATATTGTTAGATATGCAGTGAGAAGCTGCCAATAAGGCAGTAATACAGAGTGGTACCGCGGGAGCTTAACGCCCTCGCCTCTGGGATAACCAGAGGCGGGGGCTTTTTTATTTGCCTTTCCGCCAATACAAAATGGATTACAGGAGGAAAAGAACATGCTGTTAACTGGCGCGCAGATTATTATGGAATGTTTGCTCGAACAAAATGCCACCACCGTTTTTGGGTACCCGGGTGGGGCGGTATTAAACATTTACGATGCCCTGTATGAGTACCGGGAGAAAATCAATCACATTGAAACCTCTCACGAACAAGGTGCTGCCCATGCTGCGGATGGATACGCACGCGCCAGCGGAAAAACAGGTGTTTGCCTTGCAACCTCTGGCCCCGGCGCAACCAATCTTGTAACCGGCATAGCTACCGCCTATATGGATTCCGTTCCCATGGTAGCCATTACTGGTAATGTAACCATTGACCTTTTGGGGTTAGATAGCTTTCAGGAGGTTGACATCACCGGTATTACCATGCCGATTACAAAACACAACTTCATTGTAAAAGATGTAAGCGATTTGGCCTCTACCCTACGTGAAGCATTCCGAATAGCAGAAAGCGGACGCAAAGGCCCTGTGTTAGTTGATATTCCCAAAGATGTAACAGCGCACAAATACGAATTTACACCTCTGCCGCTCAACCAGACCCATCAAGCCACCACACTGGATGAAAGCCGATTTGAGCAAGTATTGGAGTTGCTTTCCCAGTGCGAGCGCCCCTACGTTTATGCCGGCGGCGGTATTATTTCAGCCGAGGCGTCGAACGCTCTGCATGAGTTTGTTGAACTACTGGATGCTCCTGTCTCCTGCTCTTTAATGTGCCAAGGCGGGTTCGACCAAACCAACGAGCGTTACCTTGGAATGCTCGGCATGCACGGAACAGTTCCCTCTGCAATGGCCCTTAAGGAATGTGATGTACTCTTTGCTGTGGGCACCCGTTTTTCAGACCGTGTGATTTGCAATGCGGACTTATTCGCGCGCGGCTGCCGCGTGGTTCACATTGACATTGACTCCGCAGAGTTCAATAAAAACATTAACGCAGACTTTCGCCTGAAAGGCGATGCCCGCAGTATCTTAGAAAAGCTTGTTCGCGAGCTTAAACCCGCTAGCCACCCCGAATGGATGGAGCAGGTAAAGGCGTGGAAGCAGGAGTACCCACTGGTTCAAAAATCCAACTGCGAGGGCGGAGTAACGCCTCAATACCTGCTTGAAACCCTGGCAGAACTGGGCGGCGAAGACCTTATTCTTTCTACCGAAGTTGGACAGCACCAAATGTGGACGGCACAATACTTTCCGTTCCAGAAGCCTCGCCGTATGATTACCTCTGGAGGGCTTGGAACCATGGGCTTCGGCCTGGGAGCGGCACTTGGTGCGCAAGTGGCAAAGCCTGAGCTGCGAGTGGTAAACGTAGCGGGTGACGGCAGCTTCCACATGAACTGTGCCGAACTGTCAACTGCCGCAAAGTACAACATTCCCATCATTGAGCTTATCATGAACAACAATGTTTTGGGTATGGTACGCCAATGGCAGAAGCTGTTTTACGATGGTCGCTTTTCTCAAACCACACTCAACAAACCCACCAATTATGAGCTGTTGGCAGAGGCCTTCGGTTTAAAGGCCTTTACCATTCGCACCTGCCACGATGTCGTGCCTGTTTTAAAAAAGGCGTTGGAATACAAAGGGCCGTGCCTCATTAATTGCCTCATCAACAGTGATTTTAACGTTCTCCCCATGGTACCGGCAGGCTCTGCGGCGGAAGAACTCATTTTAGAAATGGACGAAAAGGAGCAGCAGCAATGAGTGAAACAAAAGCAACCGAGTACATCTTGTCGGTACGTGCAAAAAACACCCCCGGCGTTCTTCTGCGTATCTCCGGTCTGTTCAGCCGCCGGTGCTATAACATTATCAGCATTGTGGCTGCTCAAACAGAGGATGAGCAGTATTCTGAAATGATTATTGTCGTGCAAGGCGACGACCGTATTGTGCGTCAGGTAGACAAACAGCTTAGTAAGCTGGAAGAAATTGAGCAGGTCACCGTACTGGAGCGAGACAGCGCCGTTGTGCGTGAACACCTGCTGCTGCGTGTTCGCCGCACACCGGAGAACAGTGAATTCCTTGTTACGCTTGCAAATGCCTTCCACGCATCCATTCTGCAGGTATCCCCCACCACAATGATTTTAGAACTGGTAGGTGACGCCACAGCATTAAACAGCTTAATTGAGCTGTGCAAGCCGTACCAAATTGAGCAAATTCTGCGCACCGGAGCAATGGCCATGAGCACACAAGGGGGAGAACCATGCTAACCTTAGATAAAATATACCATGCCGCATTTGTACTAAAAGATGTTATCCGCCAAACCGATTTAATCTATGCTCCAAAAATCGGCGACGACTGCGAGGTTTACCTGAAAACAGAGAATCTTCAGGTAACCGGCTCTTTTAAGGTTCGCGGTGCTTACTATAAAATGTCCCGCCTAAGTGAGGAAGAAAAGGCACAGGGAGTAATTGCCTGCTCCGCTGGGAACCATGCGCAGGGCGTTGCTTTGGCTGCATCTCGAATCGGTATCCCCTCCTGCATTTGCATCCCCAATTCCGCCCCCATTTCCAAAGTGGAGGCAACCCGTTCATACGGTGCCAAGGTGGAGCTAGTAGACGGCGTTTACGATGATGCGTACCGCCGCGCGCTTCAAATTCAAGAGGAAAGCGGCAGCACCTTTATTCACCCGTTTGACGACGAGGATGTAATGGCGGGTCAAGGAACCATCGGGCTTGAAATTTTAAGCCAATTACCAGATGTTGACGCAGTGATCGTACCGGTTGGCGGCGGCGGGCTAATCTCCGGCGTAGCGTATGCCATTAAGTCACTCAACCCAAACTGCAAAGTATATGGCGTACAGTCCAGCGGTGCTCCCTCTATGGTGCAGGCTCTGGCGCACCACCAAGTGGAATGTCTGAATGGCGTATGCACCATTGCAGATGGAATTGCTGTAAAACAGCCGGGAGATTTAACGTATTCCATCTGCGACCAGTATGTGGATGAAATTGTAACCGTAACCGATGATGAAATTTCAACTGCCATTTTGACCCTCATCGAGCAGCAAAAGCTGATTGCCGAGGGAGCCGGTGCCGTTTCCGTGGCTGCTGCCCTGTTTAACAAGCTGGATTTAAAAGGTAAAAAAGTGGTGTGTCTTGTTTCTGGAGGAAATATTGATGTTACGATTCTCTCCCGCATTATTAACCGTGGTTTATTAAACGCCGGTCGCTCCTGCGATATGACTCTCGAGTTAATTGACAAACCCGGCCAGCTGAAAGAGGTCTCGGCCATTATTGCCGATTTGGGCGGCAATGTGGTGGCAGTTCGCCACGACCACTCCGGTGAAGGAAGCGACATTAACGGCTGCACCCTGCGTATTGTAATGGAAACACGAAATCACCAACACATTGCCGAAATCCGCCAAGCCCTCCAGTCCGCTGGGTACCGCATGGTAGAGCATTAAGCATGTGAAACAAGCTACAAAAAAAGGCGGTTCCTCACTCCTTACGGTGCGGGAACCGCCTTTTTTCTGGCAGCCAAAGAAAACCGGTTGCCTGAATAAACAACAGAACACATCAGTCTTTTTTGTATTTCATTCTGGTAGCCATTCCGCCACGAATATGGCGCTGGGCTTTGTTGATCTCCAGTACATTCTTTACTTCTTTGTACAGCTGCGGATCAACATACTTCAGACGTTCCGCTACATCTTTATGTACAGTAGACTTACTAACGCCGAATTTTTTCGCGGCTTTGCGAACGGTCGCGTTGTTCTCTATGATGTATTCTCCCAGCTCTACGGCTCGCTCTTCTACTATGCCTTTCACAGCTCTGCCTCCCAAACTAATCTGATTGGTTATAGATATGCGGCCGTGAAACAGAATATGAAAACAACCTGCGAAGAAAGCAGTTTCTTTCTTTCATACTCTCTATAAATCTTCTTCCCAATTGTAATTTGCCAGTTTGTATGTTATAACTAACAAGGAAGATACCACCGCAATCTATAAACCAGAAAATGCACCTGCATACTTTACAGCTTTACACACGGAGGTTTCATTATATGAAAGTAAGTCACATCATTATGAAAGTCAGCAATTTAGAAAAAGCGGTGGAAGAATACCGCAAAAGGGGATTTACCGTGGAATACGGTACCAAAAATAAACCTTACAATGCCATACTTTATTTTTCAGATGGCCCTTACCTTGAGCTCTTGGCGTCCACCGGTATGCCAGAATTTGTAAAGCGCGTGATGCGCTTGTTCGGTAAAGCTAAACTGGCAGAGCGTATGGACATATGGGATTCTCACGCTGAAGGGCCTTGCGGACTTGCATTGGAAACATATGAAAAAAATTTAGACCGAGAAAAAAAGCTATTGAACCAGGCAAACGAGCATTATGTGGAAATCCCCTCCCGCAGAAACGATACCAAAGGGCGAAAGCTTCGTTTTACTTGTCTTTTTCCAGATAATCTAAACATACCATTTCTCATGACTTATTTTAATATTGACCCTAAGCCACAAAATTTTGTTCACCCCAATGGTGCAAAAAGAATACGCAGTGTAGCTTTTGGCACGAGCAAAGAATACATGCCGCTTATTTGTGCCCTGTGCGACGACCCCATACTGGTTTTATTTGAGGGAAATCACATTCATAGTATTGAACTCGAATATCAACAAGGTGAAACACGCTTGCTGCCTTAAAACAAAAAAGCACCGGAGCAAACTCATATTGAGCGCTCCGGTGCTTTTTTATATTTGTTTTTTTCTTTTAATTTGCAATGGTCATATAGATATAAATTTTATCCGTGCTTTATTTCTAAATACGCTTTCACCAGCCTTACGCACTGATCCCAAGAAAGCTGACTGCTGTTAAAGCTTAAATCGTAATTATCCGCGTCTTTCCAATGTTTGCGAGTAAAATATTCATAGTATTCTGCACGGCGCTTATCAATCTTCTGAATCAAGCGGCGCAGCTCTGCATCTGAAAGATTGGGATGAAACGCTCTTGCCCTCTCAACGCAGGACTCCATCGGCGCATGAACATAAAGCTTTAAAACATGGTCCATATCACGCAAAATGTAATCTGCACAGCGGCCTATGATCACACAAGACTGCTGAGCCGCTAGCTCGCGAATCACTTTAGACTGCAATTGAAACAAATTGTTGTTTGACACAAAATCTTCGCTGTCTGGCGGAATCAGCTCACCGGAATACGATTTACGAAATGCCTTCCACAGCATAGTACCTTTTATGGTTTCATCCGCTTCTGCAAACAGTGTTTCGTTAATTCCGCTTTCGTCGGATGCTAAGCGAAGCAGCTCCCTGTCGTAAAACGGAACACCCAATTCTTCCGCTAGTAATTTGCCGATGGTTCTGCCACCGCTGCCATACTCACGTGCAATTGTAATCACAAACTTATTCATCGTATCACTCTCCTGCCTGATTCCAAGGTATATTATCTATTTCCAGTATAAGGGATTCTAAGGCCATGGTCAACACCAAAGCAAATGATAATTCCAATACAGTCTTTTCATTGTTGTTACTTTTCTTGCAAAAATTTCCCTCGCATGGTAAATTATACTTATATTTATGTCAAATAAAGTGTAAATTATATATTTTTAAAGGGAGCGTGTTTTTATGAAGAAATACAAACTGCTGACCTTGGTCATCGGTTTCGTATTGGCTGCAACGTTTTTCTCCGCACCTCGTGTATTTGCTGCATCCAGTGATTTTAAAATCTCGAATGGTGTGCTCACCAAATATTCTGGAACCGATACAACCGTAAAGATTCCCAACACAGTAAAGGAAATTGGGGATAACGCGTTTTCGGGGAATAATCGTGTTACTTATGTTACCATTCCAGACTCTGTACATACGATTGGCGATAAAGCTTTTTATGATTGCGGCCGTCTAGCCACAGTCAATATCCCAAGCAGTGTAGAATCCATTGGTACACGTGCTTTTTCAGATAGCCCGAAGCTTCGCTATGTTACGCTACCCAAAAAGCTAACAGAAATCAGCAGCGGACTTTTCAGCGGCTGTACTTCTCTCAACGACATTTCCATTCCTTCCAATGTAACCTCGATTAGTGATGCTGCATTCTACAATTCCGGCATTACAAGTATATCCATTCCGCCAGATGTAAAGACTATTGAAGAGAACGCATTCAGCTATTGTTCCAAGCTTACCAGTGTAAGCTTTCGCAATGGCCTGACTAGCATTGGTAAAGAAGCGTTCAGCTATTGCAAATCTTTAACCTCTGTTTCTCTTCCCCGTTCCATCTCTGAAATGGAAGATTCTGTATTCACCTACTGCACTGCGTTAACTAGCGTTAGTTTGCCCGATGGCATGGAGAACCTGCCCGAAAAAACCTTCTTTAACTGTACTGCATTAACTAATGTAAATATGCCTCGCTCCTTGTATTCGATTGGAGAACGTGCATTTTACAACTGCCGTGCTTTAACAAACATTTCTCTTCCCTCTATGCTGGAAGAGATTAAATCTGAGGCTTTCTCGTATTGCGTGAATTTGCAAACCGTGAAATTGCCCCAGTACCTCTCCACCTTAGAGGATGGTGCTTTCTCGTACTGCTCGCGTTTGCAGTCTGTCAATATCCCCAAAGAGCTGGTTACAATTGAAGACGATGTATTTGCGTACGATCAAATGCTTAGCACCGTTACCATTGAAGATGGATTAAAAGGAATTGGTGACGGCGTTTTCTATGACTGCAACAGACTGTATACTTTGGTTGTTCCAGACAGTGTACTGGAAATCGGCCGTAACGCTTTTTCGGATAATACCACACTACGTGGTTCCTCAGACTCTTACGTGCGCGCTTATGCCAACAGCAAGGGCTACAAATTCAAGCTTACTTCTGACTATTCTTCCGATATTCCTGCTGGAGCAACCCCAAACCCAACTCCCAATCCGAATCCGGGATCAAATACAAATACCGACTTAACGTATAACGGCGTAAATTATGCTGGCTCCGTAATGATTGATACTAATTTTTACACAATGGCGCCCGGCAACATTTACGATATTGGCGTGTCCTTGGCAGGCAACGCTTACACCAAAACCATTAATGTTTATTCCAGCCGCACTGGTATTGCCACTGTGCATAGGCTGGCGAACGGCAATTACCGCGTAACGGGAAAAACTCCCGGCACCTGCTACGTTGTGGTAGATGTTATGAGCGGCACAACTGTACTGAACCATGTTTCCATTCGTTTCGATGTAGCAAACAATGTGGTACAGCATGGGCAAGCCGCCCGTAACCGCAGCTACTTTAACTAGTATTTTTCTGTAAATGCAGAATATGGGGCGCAGCACCTGCGGAGTTTCCGTAGAGGGCTGCGCCCCATTTGCTATTATGTTCTGAAAGCTTCCGGCAAATCCGGAAGCTTTTTGCATACATTGCATAGACTTTTCAAAATCACTTTACTTTTTGGGTGTAACCGAGTAGAATAAAAAACATTATTTCAACCGCTTTCTAATACTACCATGCTAAAGCGAGAGGTTTATCAAAGGAAGGACTGTTTATTATGAAAAAATTATTGGCTCTTTTCCTCGCACTTACGGTATCTGTTGGCATTACCGCCTGCGGCCAAGGAAATCAGTCCGCTTCATCTGCGGAGAACAAAGACGAATCCTGGAGCAAAATCCAAAAAGCTGGGACACTGGTGCTCGGTTTGGATGACGCGTTCCCGCCTATGGGCTATAAAGATACAAAAACCGGTGAGATTATTGGCTTTGACATCGACCTTGCCAAAGAGGCCAGCAAGCGCCTGGGCGTAACACTCAAGCTTCAGCCGATTGATTGGAACAACAAGCAGGCAGAACTGGACAACGGCAACGTAGACTGCCTATGGAACGGTTTTAGCAAAACCCCGGAGCGTGCAAAGGCCATGGCTCTTAGCATTCCCTATATGAGCAACAACCAGATTATCCTGGTTAAAACGAGTTCCACTTACCACTCTTTAAAAGATTTAAGCGGCAAGGTGGTTGGCGTACAGAGTGACTCTTCGGCAGAAACAGCACTCAACGCCGTTGAAAATAAAGAATTTAAGGGTTCATTAAAGGACATTGTTAAAATTGATGATTATACCAAGGCCATTTTAGAAATTCAGAACGGAACCATTGACGCAATTTCTATTGATGAAATTGTTGCCCGCTTCTACCTGAACAATCAGCCGGACGCATTCCGTATTCTGGACAATGGCGGAACCCCCATTTCACTCGCTGCAGAAGATTATGTAATTGGTATGCGTAAAGACGACACGGCTTTGAAAGAAAAAGTGGATGAAACACTCAAAGCAATGGCTAAAGATGGAACCATGAAGAAAATCTCTGAAAAATGGTTCGGAGAAGATGTTACTACTGTAGATGTAAAATAACCAAGTCAATGCAATTTGCTCCCGGAGGTCTTCGTTATGAATTATCAGGTGCTGTTAACAGAAATGTTTCAGGCAACACTGATGTCGTTGCAAATTTTCGCTTTCACCTTAATCGTCTCGCTTCCCTTGGGACTTTTGGTGGCGCTGGGCAGAATGTCGAAACTCAAAATCGTCAATCTGCCTGTGCGCATCTACATATTGATTATGCGCGGAACCCCACTCATGCTTCAATTGCTGTTTATGTTCTACGCTTTAAAGCCCCTACTTGGTATACAGCTCGACCGTGTTTTGGCAGCGGAGGTAGCTTTTGCACTGAATTACGCTGCCTACTTCGCTGAGATTTACCGCGGAGGTTTGGAGGCGATCCCAAAAGGGCAAAGTGAGGCTGCAAAGGTATTGGGCTACACCAAGCCGCAGGCTTTTATCCACATCATTTTGCCGCAGGTAATCAAGCGGATTACTCCACCAATGGGTAACGAATTTATCACACTCGTAAAAGATACATCCCTCGCGCAGGTAATTGGTGTTGTTGAGCTGTTAAAAGTCACTTCGCAATGGGTATCCAGCGCGGTAGATATGACTCCTCTGGTGATTGCCGGCGTATTCTATTTGGTTATGAACGGTGTTGTTACCCGAGCATTTACCATGCTGGAAAACCGGCTGAGCTATTACCAGTAAAGGAGGAATTCCCATGAGCCAAACCATTTTAACCGCAGAAAACATTCGTAAGAGCTTTAATGGAGAGGAAATCCTCAAAGGAATTTCCCTGGAAGTAAAACAGGGTGAGGTTCTTGCCATTATTGGGCCATCCGGCTCCGGAAAAAGCACTCTGCTTCGCTGCATATCGCAGCTTGAAACAATCGATTCCGGGAGTATCTCCGTTAGTGGGGACGTTCTGGTGCAAAACGGAGAGGATGGAAAAGCCGTTTACGCATCTCCTGAGCAGTGTCGCAACATTGGCCTAAAGCTTGGTCTCGTATTCCAAAATTTTAATCTATTCCCGCATTACAGTGTACTGCGCAACATAACGGATGCTCCCGTGCGCGTTCTGCAAAAAAGTCAGGAGGAAGCAAAAGCAACCGCAATGGAGCTTTTGCAAAAGATGGGGCTTTCTGAAAAAGCAAATGCCTACCCACACCAGCTTTCTGGCGGGCAGCAACAGCGCGTCTCTATTGCCCGGGCAATGGCGATGAATCCAGAAATTCTATTTTTTGATGAGCCTACCTCCGCACTCGACCCGGAGCTTACGGGTGAGATTCTTCGTGTCATGCGCCAGCTTGCCGCAGAGCACATGACAATGGTTGTGGTTACGCATGAAATGCAGTTTGCACACGACGTAGCCGACCACGTTATCTTTATGGATGGTGGAATTGTGCTGGAAAATGGCACGCCAGATGAAATCTTTGCTCATACTCAAAATGAACGCACTCGTGCGTTTTTGTCTCGTTTTACGGAGTAAAATTTCTATTTATTCACTACAATGCTTACAAGTGCAACTCACAAGTGATACAATCTTCTAACCCAAAGAGAACACCCCTGCCTTTTGGCGGGGGTGTTCTCTTTGGGTTAGCTAAGCTTTAAGTAACTTTCTTTTAACCACAAGCTTCTTCATTTTATCGTTAACTTGCTAAGAAACGAAAATATTTCATAAATCATTGGTTTGGCTCATCATTTTCCCTTGCAAGTTTTTATATGCTGCTTTATTTTTTTAATTGCCCAATCGTAATGGCTTGATGTTGTAGAAACACAGTAAGCGCCAACTGCGTTAGAGCCTACCCAATCAAAATGACCTTTTTCAAACAGTTCTTCATTGGAAAATGCTTTAATCATTTCCAACACTTGGTTATGGCTTTCCAATAGCATCTTTTTGGAATCCTCATACGACGTTGACTGGTGCTTCTCCCAAAAACTAACATTCATTTGCCCGTAGGTCTTCCAGTTATACGGTGCCAGTAAAAACGGCTTTGTCTCCCCTTTACGGTTTGCTTCAACCCAATGGAGAAGCAGTTGGTGCCACTCGTACAAGTGGATTAACACATCCCTTAGATTTTTATCTCTGTCCCAATGTGCTTCTTTCTTATTAAAAGTATCACTATATTGAAATGCTGCGGTCTGTTCTTCCATTGTCATAGAATCAATTAAATTCCACATCTTTTCGAATTGAGTCGTCGCATCTGCAATTAAATCTGATTTCGTAGTAGCTCTTGCCATTTTTAATCTCCTTTTCTATTTTCTATGTAATTAATATAACATGTTAAACATGACAACAGAGTGTCATATTCAATTAAAAAAGAATCGGGGTTTCATTTTTAAATCTTACTTAAATAATAACAGCTTAACTACATTACCTCAAACACAAATATGCCTGTATGTAATATTGCAGTTAAGCTGTTTATTATAATGTTATTAATTTTAGAGTTCAGATTAATTCTATTCTTAAAATCACCTAAAACCCAATAGATACTATATTGTTAGCAATTTTATTCTGCGTCGTCTGCGTTTTCCCAGTTGTGCCATACGTTCTGCACATCGTCGTTATCTTCTAGATTATCGAGCAAACGCTGCATTTTGGTAATAGAATCTGGGTCTGTGAGTGCGGTGTAAGTAGTGGGAACCATTTCTACCTCAGCAGAAACAAATTCGTAGCCCTTGCCCTCTAAATCCGAAAGCACGGCACTAAAATCAGCCGGTTCGGTGTAAATCTCAAATACATCCTCATCCGCCTGAAAATCAGACGCGCCAGCCTCTAAGCAATCGGTCATAACAGTGTCTTCGTTCAAACCCTCACGCTCAATAATCAGAACGCCTTTTTGTGAGAACATGAAAGAAACACATCCGCTTGTGCCGAGGTTGCCACCAAATTTATCAAAATAGTGGCGCACATCTGCCGCGGTACGATTCCGGTTATCCGTTAAGGCTTCCACAATTACGGCTACGCCGTTGGGACCGTAGCCCTCATATACAATGCTTTCATATTTGTCGCCGTCGCCATCGCCAGCCGCTTTTTTAATAATGCGCTCAATGTTATCATTCGGCACATTGGCAGCTTTCGCTTTTGCTATGCAGTCCTTCAGCTTCGCATTGGCTTTGGGGTCTGGCCCTCCACCCTCTTTTACCGCTACCGCAAGCTCACGCCCGATTTTAGTAAAGATTTTGGCTTTGGCACCATCTATTTTTTCTTTCTTTCTTTTAATGGTACTCCATTTTGAATGGCCTGACATACTAATAAGCCTCCTGTTAATAATCGCTTTGATCTATTTATCATATCAAACAAGCTTAACATTCCACTCAGATACTCGGAACCAATAAGCTGAATGATTCCATATTCCATTAGGCGTTAAATGCGTTTCGAGCGCATACGCCGTGGATATTATATCACGTTTTATTGGTCATAGCAAGCGCCGCCGCCTGCGCTTTGTCTGCAATTTCAGCGGGTATTTCGTCAATTCCGGTGAAATCGGTATGAGGCCATTCCACAACTTGCTCCAGCTTTGTATTCATAACGGTGAAAGCAAGTTCCAACTGGCGAGCCATCATGTGCGCACCCTCTGCATTTTGGGAACCATATGCCGTAAGAAGCACTGCTGTTTTGGGTTTGAGAATAGACGGGCGAATCCCCATTGCAAAGCGAGCCTCAAAATAACGCTGCCAGCGGTCCATAACCGCCTTACATGGCGAGGGAAAGCTCAAATGGTACACAGGCGCAGCAATTACAAAGTAATCTGCCGCACGAAGCTCACGGTCAAACTCGTCTAAATCTGAAAAGATACATGCTTCTCGTGTCTGACAGTAGCCACAGGCGGTACAGGGGTGATAGTTCCCCTTATAGGCATCAAAAGTAGTGATATGAACAGAATTGGTATCTACCTTTTGCAAAAAAGCATCCAACAACTTTGCTGTTGCACCGTGAGGTCGCGGAGAACCAAATAACACCAGCATATTCTTCTTTTCCATAAAGCGGACAACGCCTTTCTTTCCATAATGAATCGATTGTAGCATGCCCACTTTTCTTACGCAAGGCAAAAGTTTGTTAGAAATATGAAATTGCCGTATAACCGCCGGTATGGTGTAAAAGCTAGAACAAGCTTTTAGACTTGTACGGAAGTATAAAGTGTGTTATACTTGACTAACAAAATAAGAAAAAGGAAGTGTTTTCATGTTTGAGCAAGTAAAACTTTCTTATGATTTCAGTGCTTTGCAGCCTACCATAGATGAATTAACTATGGTAACCCACTATACAAAGCACCATGCAACGTATACGAAGAACCTGAACGCTACGATGGAGCGCTTACCCGAGCTTGCTGGAGAAACCATTGAGCAGATTTTATCTCATTTAGAGAATATCAAAGACCCTGCTTTACGTACAGCCATTCGTAACAACGGTGGTGGTTATTACAATCACAACTTGTATTTTGACACCCTCTCTCCCAATGGGCCGCGCACTCCCAGTGGTAAGCTGGCAGCGGCAATTGACCGCACCTTTGGTAGCTTTGAGGTTATGAAGGAAAAGCTGGCTGCTGCTGCTGTGGGGCAATTTGGCTCCGGCTGGGCATGGCTCTCCGCAAATTCAGAAGGTGATGTTATGATTTCGTCCAGCCCGAATCAAGACAACCCGATGATGGAGACCCGCGGGGAATGGCGGCCGATTCTTGGCATTGATGTTTGGGAGCACGCTTACTATTTAACGTATAAAAATCTGCGTGCCGATTATGTAGACGCACTCTTTCGAGTGGTAGACTGGGGCAAGGTGGATGAGTATTACCACAAAATGATTGACTAAAAGCATGTAATCCATATTATTCATTTAAAAAGACGGCAGAGGGATTCTCCTCTGCCGTCTTTTCTATCGTGCAAAAATATGTGGTACAAAAAACCGGAAACCCCTAAAACTTTTAGGATTTCCGGATGAACTGTGCCTTGCAAACAGGGCAGGTTACTTCAATTTTACCGCGTCCTTTCGGAACACGAAGCCTGGTTGTGCATTTGGGGCATTTAAAGTAGCGGTACACTTTATGGTCCTGTACAAACTTTTGCTTGGAATGGAACCATGCAGTAACCTTGCTCCAATATTTTAAAAACAACTGGTTTTCGGCATAGCGGCGAGGAAGATTGCGAGAAAGTATGCGGAACATACTCCACCCAAAAATCAAATAGGCCACCAGCGTCAGCGGATAGAAATTAATTAACCGAGAAAGCATAATGAGCAGCATATACAAAACGAGGCTTCCAACCATCAATTGGTCGCCGCCGTAGCGCCCATACATCGCTCTCCGAATTCTCTCCAACACGCTCGATCACCCCTTTTCTGTCATACAATATGTTGTACTCTGATACAATAATATCCACCGGGTATTTCTTTGTCAAGAAGTATCCATCAGTATTTACATTCTGTACTTATTTTACCTCTATTGTTTCCACTTCTGTCATATTTTTAGGGCAATTCAAAACGACGCTCTCCACACCATCCATCTTTTATTCCGAAAACACAATATGTATAAAAGTCATTTATTTAGCGCAAGATGAGAATTAAATGAAAAATCGTTACAGAATATTCATGATATGTTTACGAAATTTGCAGAAAACTGTTTTGACGTCGCTTTTAATTTAGAGTATAATTGTCTCACTTTCCAGCATACGATTATTCAGATGAATGCAGCATAATGGTATGCCTCTTTGTAGAGTAAACCGGCAGCCTCTACAAAACGTGTGCTTTTTTAGCCGGTTATCACAAAGGAGGGAACGATTCTGTTTGACAAGCTTCAGCTCACTCGTTTAAAGCCATTAATTATGTTTTTCATTGGGTATACCATCTGTTTTTATCTTTTCGCATTAACATTGGGTTATACCTTTCCCTTTGTAGCCGGTTTTTTATTGGCACTTTTGGTACAGCCTTTGGTACGCTTCTTAAAAGAGAAGCTGCACCTAAGACCAGGGTTAGCCTCTATACTCGTAACCCTGCTCTGTTTTATCGTCCTGTTCGGTTTAATGGCTCTCACTGGCTACTGGCTTGTAACAGAAATTACGACTCTGGTAGTAAAGCTTTCCTCCATAGACACCACAAAAATAATTAAACCACTCAATGATTTAACTGGCATTCTCGGTATTTATGTTGATCGAATCGATTCGGAATTTATTCGCCAAAACCAAGAGCAGCTCATTAAGTTTTTACAAAGTGGTGCAGGTTTCATTACCTCCGTACTAAATACCGTACTCATGATTTTAACCTCGCTGCCCGGCATACTCACCATGTTTATCGTCATGATTTTTTCCACCTATTTTTTCTCGAAAGATATGCCGGTCATCAAGCGCCATGTGGCTTCCATTCTCTCACAGAATACCGTAGTACACATCCGCTCTGCTTCACAACATAGCCTTACCATGAGCGGCAGGCTCATCGCTTCCTTTTTGCTCATTTATTTCATTACATTTTTAGAAACTCTTTTGGTTTTTTATTTACTGGGCATCCCCTACCCGCTCGTTTTGAGCTTGGTAGTTGGCATTGCAGACGTTTTGCCTGTGCTTGGTCCGGGAACTGTATATATCCCGCTGGCAATCATTAGCCTAGTTAACGGCGATTATTTCACGGCAATCGCCTTACTAGTGGGTTGGCTCCTGATTTCTACCATTCGTCAAATTATCGAGCCGAAAATCGTCTCTGCCTCTATTGATGTTCACCCGCTTGCCATGCTCTCTGCCATTTATTTTGCCTTGATTTCAGGCAGAATTAGCATTCTAATTTACATGGTGCTGTTTTTCGTACTGTACCAGGTTCTTTGCAAAACCGGTGTATTGCCCCGGATTTTTGTTTCGGAGGCGGATATGGACAAGCAAGAGAAAATCCCCATCCCTCCGGTTCCGAAAGAGAGCCCCAACACCCCGCCCCCGGCGGATTTCTAATTGCTTACAGAATTGTAATACAAATTATGCCACGCACTTCTTGACAGTAGGAAGTGCGTGTGTTATATTCAAACTGTACTAATCGAATTAATACACATTAATACACTGAGAGGTGAACCGGATGTTTCCGCTGGATTACAAAAGCAGGCTGCCCATTTACGAGCAGCTAAACAAATCCATTTCTAAAATGGCCGCTTTGGGTGCTTTGGAGCCAAATGAACAGCTGCCGTCCGTTCGCACGTTGGCCCAAGACCTTGGGATTAATCCAAACACCGTGCAAAAAGCGTATCAAATGCTCGAGCAAAATGGAATTATTTACTCGGTTCCGGGGAAAGGTTCTTATATCTCACCAGATCTTTCCGTCTTGTCGCGGCAAAAGGCAAGAGCAATGGAAAAACTAACGGAAGTGATACAAGAAGCTGCCGATAACGGAGTAACAAAACCGGAAATGATAGAACAGATTGAAATACAGTTTAACGGGAGGGGTTCTGAACAATGATTGAAGTGAAATCACTGGTAAAAAAATTTGGCAGCAAAGCTGCCCTAGACGGAATTTCATTTACCATAGAAGCGGGCTCTGTGTTCGGGCTTGTTGGCAGCAACGGCGCGGGTAAATCTACCTTACTACGCAGCCTTGCTGGTATTTACCAGCCGGAGAGCGGCGAAATTTTGGTGGATGGCTTAAAGCCTTTTGAAAACAGCACGGTAAAGAGTAAGCTATTCTTTATTTCAGATTACCCTTATTTTTTCGCGCAATCCAATATGAAAGAGATGGCAGACTTCTACTCCAAAACGTACCCCACTTGGGATGCTCAACGGTATGAAGAGCTGTGCACACTCTTCCCGCTTGACCAGAATGCCCGTATTATTAACATGAGTAAAGGAATGCAGCGCCAAGTAGCATTGATTAATGCACTCTCCGTGCGTCCGGATTACCTGCTGCTCGACGAAATATTCGATGGCCTGGACCCCGTTATGCGCCAACTACTCAAAAAGCTTGTCTCAAGCGAGGTTTCTGAGCGTGGGATGAGTGTGATTATCGCCAGCCATAACCTTCGCGAGCTGGAGGATTTGTGCGACCACGTTGGCCTCATGCACAAGGGTGGCGTCGTGTTTGAGCAAGAGTTAGACGCACTCAAGCTGGGCATTCACCGTGTGCAGGCAATCTTTAAGCCGATGCCCCTGCAAGAAGCATTGCAGGATCTTGATATTATTAAGCAGGACACACGCGGTTCGCTTGTAAATTTTGTAATCCGTGGGAAAAGAGAAGACATTCTTGAGAAGCTAAATGCTTTGAACCCTGTGTTTACTGAACTGCTTCCCCTTACCTTGGAAGAGGTATTTATTAGTGAAATGGAGGTGGCCGGTTATGACATTGAAAACATCCTCAAATAACCTGCGCGGCGAATTAACTCATACCTTTCTTTGGGAGCTGCGCCATCGCTTTGGTCTAATTGCTTTATTCTGCGGCCTACATTTTGTAACGATGCCGCTGGTCGAAATTCTTGCAATGAATAACGCTCAGCGTACGAATATGGACAGCGGTTATATTATAGACATGGGCAGTCGTTTTATGAACGTGCTCAAAGTGGTACTCCCGCTTTGCACCGTGTCTCTTTCTTTGTTGGCTGCTCTGCTGATTAGCGTTCTATCTTTTCAATACATGCACCAAAAGCGCAGTGTAGATTTATACCACTCTCTACCTGTTAACCGTACGGCAATGCTGGGTGGTCGTATATTGTGCGGCCTTGTAGTACTGTTTATTCCCCTGGTGGTAAACTTTGCACTCACACTTTTAATTGGTGCTGTGTACAAAATTGCACTTGCTGAATATCTCGGCTTTTTTGTTAGCTCGCTAGGCTGGATATTCCTCATGTCGTGTGCATCGTTTCTCTTCTGCACCTTTATGGCGGTTTGCAGTGGAACCACGTTCGACATGGTTATCTCCATTGTTGTTGTAAATGTTACCTACCCTCTCATGATTATTCTTGGCCGCCTTACTGCTTCTATGATTATTCCCGGCCTGAATAACGATATTGATTTTCAGTCGGTATTTTATTCTGCGCTTTCTCCCTTTGTAGCCTCTTACTTGCCGCTGGTTTACGGCAGTATTAGCGAAGAGGGCTTCTCCTCGGTTGCATTCCTAGCTTGGTGGAGCATTATCACCGTAGTGATGATTCTTGCCTCACTGTACCTGTACCGCATTCGTAAAAGTGAATGTGCAGAAAGCAATTATGCATTCCCCATCCCCAAAACCCTAATTCGCTTTGTTGCAACTACCGCTGCCGGCTTGGCAGGAGCATTGATCTTCCATGCAACCTTCAACTCCTTCCCCAGCTTCTTTATTGGTTTGCTTGTTGCTTCTGTTATTGCACATATTATTGCCGAGGCAGTGTATGGGCGCGGCTTTAAAGGACTGAAAAAGAGCTTTGCTTATTATGCAGTCTTCTTAGTTGGTTTTGCAGCCTTTTACGGAATTTGCGCCACTGGTGGATTTGGATACGACACCAAGCTCCCGAAGGCAGAAAATATTGACCATGTGCAGGTAAAACTGCAATACAGTAGCAACGTCCGCTATGATTCAAATGGCTTCAGCGTTATGGATGAAAAGGGTCACAAGCAAATTGCCTGGATTCCCCAAACGATAAAGGAGCCTGATAATGTAACTAAGGTAGTGGCACTTCATAGCCTTATCATTAACCAAACTCGAGATAGTGGTTACCCCTATCGCTTAATGGATTACAAATCTTCGGATGTTGAGTTCACCTACCAAATGAAAGATGGTACGGAGCTTAAACGTACTTTTTCAACCGATATGATTTCAAATCACAATAAGCAGTTTGATGAAGCAATGAAAAATGTATCGGACTTAAAAGAATATAAGCAAAGTGGTAACGCCTTCTACTACTTGACGCCTGAGATGGTGGAATCCATACAGATTATGGATAAAGAAGATGGCGAGCATGTGTTGGTACCTGATAAGGCTAAGCTACAGGAGCTCATTGATGCAATTCAACTCGATGTTGGGAATAATCCTGAATGGGGCTCCGGAAATTATAACGAACAGTTATGGATTGATTTTCGTTCTCGCGCCTTTTTACCGCAGCCCGGCAGTGAACTGCAAAAGAGGATTGGTGCGTACAATGGCAAGGTACAGCTTTCCATCCCCGGCTTTAGCGTAAATAAGGATACACCTCATGTTAAGGCAGTAATTGATAAATACGGTTGGGCAAAAGTCACTTCCACTCCTTCTTCAAACAGTGACTCTACACCAGCCACCACAGTATCAAGTAAATATACCAATCATATCTTAAGCGATAGCACAATAGTTTTTCAGACGGCACGCTAATCAATTACTCATAAAAAACTGGGGTACGGGTTTCTTCGCACTCCAGTTTTTGTATGTTACCGTATCGTCAATACTATTACAGATTTTTCTTTAAAGCAATGTTGTAATTTATGATTAGTTTATGTCTTTGATTAAAGAAATTTACAGCAAGGCTTTTTGAGGGCAAATTAGATATTATCGCATTAAAATAACGGTCTGCCGAGCTTCGGCAGACCGTTTATGTTTCATTTCAGATTTTATGTGCAAACCGCAGGCACTGCCTGACTTTTCGAGCTTTTATAATCGACAGGATACATGTTATAAACGACTTCCTCTTTTGAAACCATGGAAATCGGAATCCTGGGCACTAAACTATGCAATACTTCAATAAACCCGGTAGATGCAAACCCTGCCATGCCGGTTACCACATGTACCGCACCAATTTGGCGAATAAAACCTGCTGCAACCAAGGGACTGTCATCTTGAAATATAATCGTCATTTCGGCGCCTGCTTCCCGCGCCGTTTGATACAGGTATTCCAGTTCCTCGCTGCACGCACCATACCCAGCGGACTGCGGTTGAACACATAAAACCTGCATAGGAAGCGCCTGTTCTTCGGCAAGTTTTTTTCCCACTCGTATTAACCGATCACAATCGCGTTGGCCGGTAACACACACAAGAACAGCCGCCTTCGTTTTTTTCACCGCTTCCCCTCCCTTCTTAAAATTAGATTTGGAATGCATCTTAAGTATACGATATTTTTAAAGATTATCAATAGATAAATTGTGAACTAAATGTAAAAATCGTTGTATATTGTCCACTAAATCCGGTGTTTTTATAAAGTTTAATTCGTAGGATAAGCACAAACAAGCTCAAAAATCGGCGCGTAGTGGAGGACAACTGTCCTCCACTACGCGCCACTTGATAGATTGTGACTTTGTGTTGAATACACTTTTATTCCATCACTAAAAAGCACTACTATAAGCACGAATAACTCACATTCTCAGTAGCCAAAATTATGATTTACAATGATAACTTTTATGCGCCCTGCTACCCGCTGTCTTGTTATCAAAACAAAATCATTGCAGATTCTTTCTTCATGCTTGCAATCCACACAACGGTGCAGCTTTGTGCAGGGGGTGTTTTTTTTCAGCCGTAAAGCATCCAGGGGTGCCGCAATCTGCCGTGTTCTTTGAATGGCATCTTCCACTGTCTTTGTAAGCTTGTTTATCCCTACAACAACAATTACCTGATTCGGCCCATACAGCATAGGAGCAACTCGGCTGCCGTTGCCATCAATATTAAACAGCTTCCCATCTTCCGATATGGCATTGGTACCGGTTATAAATGTATCTGCTGCAAAGTTTTGCAGGTAGATGCTACGTTTCTCTTCGGATGTAAGCCCTGACTTATGCTTATCGTAAAAAACATAATTCCCTGCCCGCAAAAAACCGAACACGCCGGTCTGTTCAAGCGTAAGCGAATCACCACAGCCTACACTGCTTCCCTGCGGAATCAATGTTTTTAGCAGCAATACTAATTCCTCTGTATTCTCTACAAAATAGCCCGCCATATTATTCTTTTCCAGATTTTGAATCGTTCTTTGAATCTGCAAATCCATAACGTCATCCTCTCCCAAAGCTTTCGATTCTTTTGTATATCATAGCATGTTAGAATTAAAAACAAAAGCTGGCCATAAGGCCAGCCTTCTAATTTGGAACGTCTATTATTTTTACTTGTACGACGAATCAAGCTGTTGTTCCAGCTCTGAAAGCGTTTGCACTGGCGAGGAACATGCTCCATTTTGGCAAAGATAATATTGTACTCCCTGCTGTGGAAGCGGGTATTCTGCCGTAAATGGAGCAATAGACGCAAGCTGCTCTCCATTTTTGTTATGCTTTAATAGAACTGTTAGATTGGGTAGAAAGTGCTGGTGTAGAAAATTACATATCTCTTTCAAATCCGCTTCCGACTGCGCCGTACAAATAAGCTCTTGGGAGGGGTAAAGCACGCCAGTCAGCGCAATGAGAGACATCCCATAACCGGCGGGGTATTCCTTTACCCAGCCAGAAAGAAATTGAAGCTGGCGTTCACTCGCCTGCCGCCAGTGCTCCTCACCAGTGAGAGCAGCAAGGCGCACAAAGACTTCAGCGGCTACCGAATTTCCGGATGGAATTGCGCCATCATACACCTCTTTCGGCCTACTAATGAGTTGCTCGCTATCTTTGGCATACAAGAACAGCCCGCCTTGCTCTTCATCAGCAAACAGCTCTAAAATTTGCTCGGCGATTTGCTCGGCACGTTTTAGGTAATCCAACTCAAAGGTCGTGCGGTACAGCTCTAGCAAAGAGAAAGCATAGAAAGCATAGTCATCGAGCTGACCGTCATGTGCCGCTTCTCCATCCCTCCAACGAACAAGGAGTCTGCCGCGCTCGTCTACCAGATTTTCTTCCAGAAAGCACTGTGCTTTTTGAGCCGCATTGAGGTATTCCGGCTCACTAAGCAGTGCGCCTGCTTTGGCAAGTGCGGCAATCATGAGTGCGTTCCAAGAGGTGAGCACCTTATCGTCACGGTGAAGCTGCGTTCGTTGTAATCGGTAATCATACAGCTTTCTGTACATCTGTGCGATGCTCTCTTCCTCCTGCTCGAATTTTTCCTCCTCCAGTAGATTCAGAATGTTTTTCCCCTCAAAATTGCCGGTGGCGGTTATACCAAAGCGGTCGCAAAAACGTTCCGCATCTTTTTCGCCGAGAACATCTCGAATTTCTTTCGGAGTGAACACATAGTATTTGCCCTCTACCTTATCGCTGTCGGCATCCTGCCCGCAGTAAAAACCACCCTGTTCATCACGAAGCTCGCGAAGAACATAATCAAGGGTGCGCTTTGCAACATTGCGGTAAAGGGGTCTTTTCGTTACAGCAAACGCTTCTAAATACGTGTACGACAAAAGGGCATTATCATAGAGCATCTTTTCAAAATGAGGAACCAACCATCGTACATCGGTAGAATAGCGTGAAAACCCACCTCCAATATGATCAAACAGTCCTCCACGGAACATTTGAGTCAATGTGTGCTCTGCCATAGAAAGAGCATCCGGATTCTCTTCCAAAACCGAATATCGGAGTAAAAACAGCAGATTATGCGGGGTAGGAAACTTAGGTGCACCGCCAAAACCGCCCCAACGCGAATCGTAGGAGCTTTTGAATTGTTCAATTGCATCTTGCAGAAGGTTGTGTTCCGGCATTATGGCATCCGGTGAAACAGCTGCCTGCTCATTTAAATACTTAGTGATTTCTTCCCCGGTGTGCAGCAACTGCTCCCGGTTCTTGTCCCACTGTTCGTGAATAAACGTAAGCAGTTCTAAAAGACCGGTAGCACGCATAGAAGAATGCTTTGGCAGATACGTTCCCGCCCAAAACGGCTTTTGCTCCGGTGTCATTAAAATTGTCATAGGCCAACCGCCGGAGCCAGTGATTGCTTGGCAAACTGCCATATATACGGCATCAATATCCGGCCGCTCCTCTCGGTCTACCTTTATACAAACAAAGCTCTGGTTCAGCACCTCGGCAATCTCGTCATCCTCGAATGACTCATGTGCCATCACATGGCACCAATGGCAGGTAGAGTAGCCAATGCTTAAAAAAATAGGCTTGTCCTCCTGCTTTGCTTTTTCAAACGCTTCTTTACTCCACGCATACCAATCGACTGGATTGTTTGCATGCTGCAAAAGATAAGGACTTTTTTCATGAATTAAGTGGTTGCTTTTATTTTTAGTTTCCAACATTATTACCTCTTCGTTCCATATTATCTCTTTATTATACCTAAAAAAGGAAAAGATACCACCCTTTCCGGGCAGTATCCTAACATTTGATTTCTTTAATAGGGTATTTATCAAAATAGCACATCATATTCATACCTTTTTTTGCATTTATTACGTTAACCGTATATAATCATGTTGGAAAAATGAAAGGATAAAACAGATTATGTTACAATACATTCCGGCTCCAAAATGTGAAACATATCGTATCCCTGTTGTAACAAGATTAAACCATATGTGGTTGATAAGGACGGTTTAGAAGTATGAAACGAATATTTTTTGTAGAGGATGATTTGAGCTTAATAAGCGGTCTTACTTTCGCTATGAAAAAACAGGGCTACGAAATAGAGCTTGCCCGCACGATTCATGAAGCGCAAGGTCTGTGGATAAAAGGGACATACGACTTGGTGATTCTTGATGTGTCGCTGCCTGACGGTTCGGGCTATGATATATGCAGAAAAATCCGTGAAACCTCTAAAGTGCCGATTATGTTTCTTACTGCTGCCGATGAAGAAACGGATATTACCATGGGGCTAGACATAGGCGGTGACGATTACATCACAAAGCCTTTTAAACTAGCCGTATTCTTGTCAAGGATAAACGCCCTGCTCCGCAGAAGTGAAAATTTCAATCAGGCAGATACCGAATTGAATTCGAACGGGATAAAAGTACAGTTATTAAAAGGGGAAGTTTATAAAAACAAAGTACTGCTCGACCTGACAGCAAGTGAATATAAACTGTTGTGCTTGTTTATGGAAAATCCCGGCATTGTGCTTTCTCCAGAACGGATTTTAAGCAAGCTATGGGATTGTGACGAAAACTATATAGACAGTAATACGCTTACGGTTTATATTCGCAGACTTCGCACAAAAATTGAGGACAACCCGGGAGATCCCCAAAAGATAATGACAGTTCGGCGCATGGGGTATAAATGGAATACGATTGATTGAGGATGGCTATGAAAATACTGGTAAATCGAAAAATCAAATCTCTTTTTGGGTGGATGTTACTGCTGATAGTAGCATTCACCCTGCTTTCAATGGCTTTTATAGTATTTGAGATAGAAAACGCAGCACTTTATATTTTGGCATGCTCTTTCCTAATGAGTGTTCTGATATTGACCGTTATTTACAGATATTTTAAAGAACAAAATGGAATAATGGAAGCTGCCGTTTTGCAAATCAGAGAATATATTTTAGGAAATAAGAATGCACGCCTAGAGTGTAATGATGAGGGTGAGCTATATAGGCTCTTCCATGAAGTAAACGCACTGGTTGCTATTTTAAACGCCCATGCTGAAAAGGAAGAAAAAGCGAAAACATTTATGAAAGGTATTATATCCGATATTTCTCACCAGTTAAAAACACCACTGGCGGCTCTCAATGTCTATACTGCTATTATTCAGGAAGAAGCAAAGGGGATGCCTACGATTCAGGAATTCACTTCCCTCTCTGAACAAGAGCTTGACCGGATTGAAGTACTGGTACAAAACCTTTTGAAGATTACAAAACTGGACGCTGGAGCAATCACATTAGAAAAAGCCATTGAAAATGTGCCGGATATGATGAGAAGTATTGAAAAGCATTTTTTCTACCGCGCAAAGCAGGAAGAAAAGCAGTTGCTGTTATTCGGTAACGATACGGTTACCTTGTTTTGTGACCGCAACTGGTTTCTGGAAGCAATCAGCAACATTGTAAAAAATGCTTTTGACCACACAAAAAAAGGAAGCTCTATTCGTATAGAGTGGAAGCAGTTTGCGTCTGTTGTTCAAATCATCATTGCAGATAACGGCAGTGGAATTCATTCGGAGGACCTATACCATATCTTCAAACGGTTTTACCGCAGCCGCTTTTCAAAAGATACACAAGGAGTCGGGCTGGGCTTATCCCTTGCGAAAACAATTATTGAAGCACATAACGGCACAATACAAGTCAATAGTGAGCTGGGTGTGGGCACGACCTTTACCATAAACTTTCTAATTCCTACAAAATAGTAGGCTTGGTGTCATCCGTTCGTAGGGTTGATGTGATATGCTGTCACCATCAAACAGAAGAGGTGTTTATTGTATGGACTTATTAGAGGTAGTAGGTATTTCAAAAACATATGGCAGTGGCGAAACAGCCGTACATGCCTTAAAGAACGTGAGTTTTTCGGTTCCAAAAGGGGAATTTGTCGCAATTGTTGGCGAATCCGGCTCGGGCAAAAGCACACTTCTGAATATGTTGGGCGCATTGGATACGCCTACTTCCGGCAAAGTATTTATTGACGGCAAAGACACTTTTTCTATGAAAGAAAGAGCGCTCACCATTTTCCGCAGACGGAACATCGGTTTTATCTTTCAGGCATTTAACCTGATCCCAGAGTTGACCGTTGAGCAGAATATCATTTTCCCTGTGCTGTTGGATTATCAAAAGCCGAATCAAAAGTATTTGGAGGAGCTTCTCTCCGTACTCAATTTAAAGGAACGTCGCAATCATCTTCCCAGTCAGCTATCTGGTGGTCAGCAGCAAAGAGTTGCCATTGGCCGTGCACTTATCACCCGTCCTTCCCTCATCCTTGCAGACGAACCCACGGGGAATTTGGATACGCAGAACAGCAGTGAGGTAATTGCGCTGTTGCGGGAGGCATCAAAAAAATACGAACAAACCATCATCATGATTACACATAACCGAAGTATCGCGCAGACAGCCGACCGTGTATTACAGGTATCGGATGGTGTTCTCGTCGATTTAGGGAGGTGTAGTGAATGAAAAGCTACCTTAGCCTGATTCCAATATCTACAAAAGTACATAGAAAGCAGAATCGAATGACGCTTCTATGTATTATTATTTCGGTTCTTCTTGTGACGGCAATTTTCAGTGTTTCTGACATGCTGCTTCGCACAGAGACCACATTTATGCAGGAGAAGCACGGAAGCTGGCATATTAAACTAGAAAACATCTCACAGGAGAATGCAAATGAAATCAGCCAGCGGTCCGACGTTAAGGCAATTGGCAGCACAGCGGTATTTAATTCGGATGCAGACAAACCATATTTTATTGGCAAGCGGAAAGCAACCTTGTACGGAACCGATAAAACCTATATAACCCAGCTTGCAAACGCTCTGGAAGAAGGAACTTTCCCACAAGCAGATAACGAGATTATGCTCAGTGAAAACGCAAAACTTGCTTTGAATATGCAGCTCGGCGACCGTGTGACTTTGCACACTCCCGCCGGGGATACTGACTTTAAGATTTCCGGCTTTGGGTCTGACGATAAAAAAAATTATCAGGGACAAACCTTTTTGGTTGCCGTATATATGACCAAAAATTCCTTTGATTTGCTTATGGCGAAAAATGATATTTCAGTCTCCCCCTCTTACTACGTGCAATTTGAGAACGCAGCGAAAGCTGCAAAGGCAATACCCGAACTGAAAAAGTTATACAACTTACCAAAAGACTGTATTTCTGAAAACACTGCACTTATGGGGATTTCAGGCCAGAGCAATAACAAAGCAATGGGAACTATTTATGCTACTGCGGGAGTTTTATTTGTACTGGTATTGCTAGCCGGAGTATTGATGATTTCTGGTAGCCTGAACAGCAATGTAACACAACGGACTAAATTTTTTGGTATGTTGCGTTGCATCGGCGCAAGTCGCCGGCAAATCATTCGTTTTGTTCGTTTGGAAGCACTAAACTGGTGTAAAATCTCTATACCAATTGGTATCATAGCAGGCACAGCAGTTAGTTGGGGAATTTGTGCTTGGATGCATTACGGCATTGGTGGTGAGTTCATCACCACCCCGGTATTTGCTTTTAGTCCGATTGGCCTCGTTAGTGGTGTTCTCGTTGGGCTTATAACGGTACTACTGGCAGCGCAATCTCCTGCAAAACGCGCAGCGAAAGTTTCTCCGGTAGCGGCAGTTTCTGGCAATGTTGAAACTACGCCCTCTGTACAGCACAAATTGAAACAACGTATTGGTAAAATCGAGTGGGTGCTTGGTATCCATCATGCAACCGCTTCCAAAAAAAACTGGGCATTAATGACCGCTTCATTTGCACTTAGTATTGTATTGTTCCTTTGCTTTTCCATCGGGCTGGATTTAGCGCGTGGGTTATTGCCCACCTTGCGGTCATGGCAGCCAGATATTACTCTTAACGGTTATTCCAATGCACTTGTAATTGAAAAAAATCTGACCGATGAAGTTAGCAATATTTCAGGTGTGAAACAAGTTTTTAGCAGTTCTTATAAGACTAAAATTCCTGCTTCTTCCTCCCGACAGGGCATTGACCATATCAATCTTCTCTCCTACGATGACTATCTGCTGAATAGCGCAAAAGACAGTGTGGTGCAAGGAGATTTGTCTGCAATTTATGGTGACAGCGACAAGGTTATAACCGTGTATAATAAAGATAATCCGCTAAAAATGGGAGATACCATTCAAATTGCAGGACAAGAGGTTCAAATCACAAGTACCATTTCGGATGCCCTGTATCCCAGTGAACTGCTTGTAATATGTTCGCAGAAAACCTTTGAACGGCTGACCGGAGAACAGAAGTATACAATGCTTGGCATACAACTCAACGAAAAGGCCAACGACAAAACGTTACAGCAGATCAGTAACCTTACTGCAAGTGATGTGATTTATGCGGATCAGCGGGAAAGCAACAAGGAAAGCAATACGACCTTTTTAGCGTTTCAGTGTGTCGTATATGGATTTTTAGGTATCATTAGCATGATTACCATGTTCTATATCATTAACAGTATTTCAATGAGTGTTTCGGCACGAGCAAAACAGTACGGAGCCATGCGTGCAGTCGGAATGGACGGCAGACAGCTTACCCGTATGATTGCCGCAGAAGCCTTTACCTACGCCATTTCTGGTCTTGCAGTTGGTTGTGGAATTGGTCTCCCATTCAGTCGTTTCCTTTATATCAGCCTGATAACACGATACTTTGGAACTGCATGGCATTTGCCGGTAACAATGCTCTGCCTTATCCTATTGTTTGTTGTTGTTGCTGCTATTGTTGCGATTTATGCCCCGGCTAAACGAATTCGTGAAATGGCAGTAATTGAAACAATCAACGAATTATAATTGCTTATTGATTTAACACATCGCAATTCTGCCGGAAAACGGTATAAAACCTACGTCAAACAACACACTCCTAAAGAAGCAGGGACTTTGATAATCAAAGCCCCTGCTTCTTAATTTTTTAATTCTTCTTCATTCAATATGAATGAGTTGAAATATGTGTGATGACAGACATTTTCACACTGCGTTCTTAACAATCTTCTGGCAAAAGCGGTAGAAGATTAGGTAAGCCATCGCCATTGGCAAGCTCGTTGCAAGAAGGTACTGCGTATAAGACATTGGAATAACAAAGGTTAGCAGCGACGGGATTATAACCACGGCGAGCAAAAAGAATTGCCATACCATCGTTGCCTTTTGCCGCCCAAGTGCAATAGCAGAGTTTGTAAGCGGCGTCACCACAAAGCGCACCATAAACAATGGAATCAAATATCTGAGATATTCCGCCATGGGTGTCCATTCCTCTCCTAAAAATCGAGAAATGATTGGTTCACCCCACAGCAGTAAAATCCCGAACGGGAAGATAGAAACAATAAGTAGCCATTTTGTCACAGTAGAAAATGTTTTACTTAGCTTTTGGCCGTCGTGCTTGTCTACGGAAGCTCCCCGCAGGAACACCTGTGAAACCGCACTGGAAACCAGTGTTAATGGTTGGGCGAGAAGACGGTTGATTAGGCTGTAATACCCGTTCATCACTACTCCGTAATTCATCTGAGTAAACACACCCATCATGTTTATGGCAAGGTTGTTAGCGATAGCGCTCGGTAGCATATATTTTGGGTACGCCATATTTTTACGCGCCACCTTCTTTAAAAAAGAGAGGCAGAACATCGAGCGATGAATTCGACCTTTCAAGGTCATCAGCATGCGTAAGTTACCAAAGAAAAATGACAAGAACTGCCCAATAATTAACCCCCAATAGCCAGCACCTAACAGGGCTAGTCCAATTTGAGAGACGACCATCACCGAAACACGGATGATGTTGGAGATTGAAATCACCTTGTATTTTTCAAACCGAACATTGTAATAATTGAGTGCGGTGGTAAGACCGCAGATGAAAGTCGTAAGAGGAACCATCCATAATGTATTTTCCGCGCCGCCCGTGAGACGCAGCGCAGCACCGAGAGATGGGATAAAGGGCCATATTGCAAGGCCTATCAGCGCTGAAAACAAAACCGCCAGTGCCGCGCTAAGCACAAAAGCGCCGCCCGCCTCCTCGTCGCTGTCTACCACCACAACAGCGTAATCGTAGCGAAAACAGGCGATTTGCTGCGTGATACTTGTAATCGAAACATAGATGCCGTAAACTCCTTGCAGTTCTGGTCCGTAGAGCCGGCTCAAAAGCGGCAGGAATAGAAACGGAATCAATTGAGCCGCTGCCGTGCCGCTGCTTAGCACCGCAACGTCTTTTAAAAAATGATTATTTCGTAGCAATTTTATCTTAGATTGTATAAATGACAAACTATAACCTCCAAATATATTGAAGAACTTCGTTCAATCCAGCTCAAAAATTAAGATATATATGGTAATTCAAACACGTCTTCCTGTTTTGATTCCATTATGTTTCTCCTATTTGCTTCAAAATAAAAAACTTAAAAAATTCATAAACGCAGCAAAATATACTACTAGAGCTCCTGTAGAAGTGAAATAGGCCTTATATTTACTTTTATCGGATTTCATTTGTATCCAAAGCTTTTTCACATTTGCTTTTATGGAAAGGTCACGCAGGCTAAATTTCTGTCGAGCAGCATAAAGAAGAAAGCACATAATACATAACACAGCAAATAAAGCCCAAAGGAGATAAAAACGGGGGGATGGGATGCCTTCGTAAAAGGGAAACAGGTAGGTCATCACCACCATAAAGCCGTTATGCGCCATATGCAGAAGAATGGGCCACAAAATGCTGCCGGTTTTGGCGCAGAGAATGCCGGCGCAGAATCCTAGTAAGAGAGCATAAAGCACTTGGAACCTGGCACCATGCATGAGAGCAAATATAACGGAAGAAGTAATTACAGTAAACATCGCCCCGTATTTTTGCATATATTGTAAACCAATTCTTCGGAATAGAATTTCTTCATTCACAGGGCCTAGAATGCAGGGACCAATGATTGATATAATTAAATATAAAAAAGGCTCTGGCTTAAATTCATCCGGTGAAAAACTCTTCAAATAAGGAATACTCAATAAAAGGATCCCATATTCAAAGAAGAAAAGAGATAACATTAAAAGGATGCTGTCAATTACTGGCAGCTTAGAAGTCGTTCGCTCTCCAACAATAATCTGTTTCGGGGTCTTCCGGAAAAGACGGCTACCTATTGTAAGAGCAAATAGCAGTGAGAAAAATGGTAATAAAATATTCGTCATATTATCCAATATCGAGTTATTAATAACTTTTTGTAATATACCAATGATTATTCTAGCAAAAAAAAGCATGTAAGAATAAGAATAATGAAGCGATTTGCAAAGGAAACAATTTCATCCAAGTTTTCTTTGTCTTCTTGGGTTTTCATATTGATTTGATTTTGTATCATTGCAACCTTTCCCTTCTTCTTAAAATTATATTTATTATAGCATTATTATTGTATTAATCTATATCATAATCTGCTTTTCCTTTTTCTTTTTCTTTTTGATAAGTGATAATCAGCAGTACATTTTGATGACTTGAAAGACAAGTCAATATTTAAAAAATTTACGCATTGATTTACTCAATTGTATTCCACTTGATTATACAAAAAAGAGATAGATATCACCTTTACAGGCAGTATCTATCTCTTTTTTGCAAAGTATTTAAAGCTATATGAGATTATTAGTCATCTGAATTTTCTTTATTTGCGGTCTCTAAGCTTTTCTTGTTTTTAAATAGGTAAGGATGCAAAAAGCAAAGAAGACCACTAATGGATGCCGCAGGAAAAATAACCTTGGTTATTAACTCAAAGGATATAACCAAATCGGGATTTCCAGTGATAAATCCAATCATAATACCAATCGCCTGACCAAAGACACACAGGAGTCCACCGATAAAGAATATTAAAAATCCAATAAAAATGACTGTTTCATATAATTTCTTCATTCAAAACACCTTCCATCACAATATGATATTGGAACCGCTTTGTTTTCACGAATTAATTTAGTATGGTATGGGCAGTACGCCAAGGGCAACAAAGCAGGCGAGCACTGTAATTGGTACAACAAACCAGACAATTAGCGGAACAAATATCTTTGGCGGGTTTGCTCCCGTAAGGCTGCAAGCTACAAATAATGCTCCTGAAGCCGGTGGAGAAGCGCCTTCGGTGGATGCAACAATCAGTAGGCCAATAGCAGCAGCGAGCGGATCAATCCCTGCGTACACCAAAATAGCGTGGGAGATTACTCCAACAGAGGTCAGGGTAGCAGTGGAAGAAAGCGGGCCTGCAACAACTGCAACCAAAACAAATATGACAAAAACAGTCAGTACCTTTGAAAGATTCAGAACATCAAGGATTTGAGCGATATCATCGGACAATCCCAAATTAGAGATAATATTGCTGGCGGCAAATACAAATAGAAGAAGGCCACCAATACTGGTAAATTCGGGAATCAATTCCTGAATAAAGTTTTCTCTGGATTTTAAATTGATTTTAATGTTTTTCCAATCCAATAAAAGGATGATAAGCGTCATTAAAATGGGAATCCAAACAAGAATGCTGATGCTGTCAATAGCTTTATCCCAAATTTTAGACTTTGCAGTGACCCAATCGGCAAACGGCCCCATTGTGAGCAGTACCGGAATGATGGCACCTAAGAAAATGAAAGCATTTCTCCCGTATTCATGAAATACCACAGAGATTGGCTTAAGTTCTTCATCATGCACAGGTGGCAGAAGATTTTGCTTGTGAATCTGATAATAAATATAAATAATTCTCCATATAACCTGGTAAATACCTGTCACAAATAACGCAACGTAGATTTGCCCTTCCGATACCAAATTCGCCACGGTAGGGAAAGCCAGCACAATAAACATGGAGGAGCTGGGAGGGAAACCAGCTCCCAACCCGCCGTTTGCGGCAATTAAGGTTGCCGCACTTTCCTTAGACCAACCGGATTTTATCAACCATTGTGCAGTAAAAGCTCCGGATGTGGCAGCATTGGGAGTGTTACCACCGGACAAACACCCTAACACCGTAGACAGCGCAGTGTTAACGTAGGCAGGGCCACCTTTTAGTTTGCCAAACATGCGATTTAAAATATGTAGCATGCCTTCCAGCACGGTGGACTTACGCAGTATAAAGGACATAAACACGAATGCCAAAGAGGCAAACAGCACTTCATAGTTTAATGCGTATTTTAATCCTTTATAGAGTAGAGTAGGAGCATTTGCCCCTCCAAACAAAGCGACCGCTATCATGCCTACAAACATAGCCTCGCCGATATTTCTCTTTAAATTAACGCTCCATACAATAATGATTGCTATGAATACAATCATAGCCGCAAGACCAGGACCCATATGAATTCTCCTTTTCTGTGTAGATTGATATCTATCAGCATTTGAAAATTAATGCGTCGCATTTTATGAGGTTTTATTAACCGGGTCTTCTTTCGCTTACTAAAAATACAAGTGATTTTGTTATCGATACTCAGGCTCATAAATAAAATCCGGAGCACAATAGACAATGTCGCCATCTTTAATAGTTAGCTCGGGCTTAAGCATGCGGTCGGCCTCAAATACGCTGCCCTTCCAGTCACGGTAGACTTGGTGGAGCTCTTTCCAGTCGAAAATCGCAACGTCTGCTTTTGCGCCTTCGGACAGACAACCAATTTCGCCAGTCATCTTCATCAGTTTAGCTGGTGCACTGGTTGCCATTTGCACTACCTGCTGCATGGAAATCCCCATGCAAATATAGCGGGACATCAGGTTGGGCAATGAAAAAATAGTACGCCGGTACATACTTCCAAGCACCAAATCTGTACTGCAAATATCTGCGATAAAACCCTGTTCCATCGCGGCTTTCATCACATCATAATCACCATGTTTACGGCCTTCGGCAGTATCGAACCAGATGCCGCGTTCTCGCGCTTTGCGAACGCATTCATACAGCTTTCCGTTTTCATCGATAATGGTGTTTTTTGCACCCTGATACACATGCTCGAAAATATCACCGGGGCGCAGTGTTTCCAGTACTTCGCAGGTAGAAACCGGAAGATTGGTGCAGTGCACTTCTACCGGGCAGTTTATTTTTTCTGCAATGGCAACCGTAGCCCTAAGAGGTGCAATGCCCAGACCCATAGCCAGTTCTTCGCTCTGTCTGATTTTCAGGCCAAGAATATTGTCTTTGTTTTCTTCGTAGATTCGGGCAATTTTTTCCGCATTAAAGTATTTGGGGTCGATACACTCGTGGTAACTGGTGGTAACGAGTCCGGCCGAACACATTTGCAGAAAGCTTTTAATGGTCACCTTGCTTCTCTCTATGACAGAAGAGCGGAACATCCGGTAGTTCGAAACTCCCGCTGTTGCATCCACAGCACTTGTCACTCCGGTAGGTAGGTAAGCAACATCTGGGTAAATTCCAATATCAGACCCCTCGGCAAACATATGCGCATGCGCATCAATCAGCCCGGGGAAAACATAGCGTCCCACAGCGTCAATCGTGTGTTTTGCCTGCTCACCTTCTTCATATCTAGTAATTTTACCATTATAAATGGCAACTGGCTGAATGCCGTCAATCTGATTGAGAGGATCAATTACGTGCCCATTGATAATTAATAAATCCAGCATTTTGTTCCTCCTTTTCCCTCCAATATAATTTTGCTGTGCAGAAATACAAAATGATTCTGTATTCCCGCACAGCAGACTTAGCAAATACTCAGTCCGCTTTCATCTGACCTCTCATATAAGCCAAAATAATAGCGATAATCGAAGTCACTGCGGACACCATACTGGCCGGAACCGCAATGGCTTTGGACAGCGACACGGACAGTGCTCCATTTAATGTAATAACAGCAAATCCCTGCGCAAGAACCATAAGTATCACTGCTACAAAGAAAATGACTGTGGTAATCACACAAAGCGCATCTAGAACTCTTTCTGCCGTTTTCATGGCAATCCTCCTTTCACAACTATTTAATGATAGGCAGTATTCCAACCGCTACCAATGTGGCTACCCCAATCAACGGAAGAACATAGTCGGTGATGAGTGGTACGAAAATAACCTTGGGATCTTCTACCTCGGCTAACCCGCAAGAAATGAAGATTGGGGACGAGCTAGGAGGAGAGGCACCTTCCGTAGAAATACAGATCATAAACACGACTATCGCGGCAATCGGGTTTACGCCTGCACCTACCAGAACGGAGAATGCGACGGAACCCACGGCAGCTGTTGTGGCAACGGCACTCAGCGGACCAGCTACCAGTACGATCATGATGCAGGTTAGAATAATCATAACCAGATTCGGCAGGGTAAGAGCTTCCAAAAGCACCTTAAGGTTTTGATCGAAACCAACCATGGTCAGTACATTACTGGCTGCAAGAGCAAACAAAAGCACGCCGCCAACGGTTGCAAAAGTAGACTGGCAGCCCTTGAGCAGCCCTATCCATTCACTGCCGGATTGGGGCAGACTTTTCCTGCCGACAATCAGGCAGATGATGCTGACGACGACGGGAACCCACAGAACAATGTTGATGGAAGAAACACCCGCTTTGGCAAAGGATTTTGCAGCAGTCAGAAACTTTGCGATGGGACCCATCGTTAGCAGCAGGGGGATCGCGATACCGGCAATCATCAGTAAAGAAGACCAGTTTTCATGAAAGGATTGACTGATCGGCTTAATCTGATCCTCTGGAACTGCCTGAACGTTGTATTTTTTGGCATACAGCCATACCCGGATTAACCGATACACGAAGGTCCACGCTCCGCCGCACAGCACGGCAATATAAGCCTGCCCAACTGTCATTGCAGCTGCAACTGGGGCAAGACCCAATAAAAGGAACATGGCAGTACATGAGGGCATGGACTGCCCAACACCGGCGTTGCCCGCGTTCATAGTAGCCGACACCTCTTTGGGCCAGCCGCTTTCTTTCATCCACGGGACGGTAATCGCGCCGACCGTTGCACAGTTTGCAATTGCATTACCGGACACCAAACCAAATAAAAAGCTTGCGCATACAGAAACATAGGCCGCGCCGCCTTTAATACGGCCTATCATGGAATTTAACAGCTCAACCAGGCGAGCAATCATTCCCGTCTTTGTCATAATAACTGACATCAGCAAGAACAGCATGGTTGCAAGGAATGAGCTTTCTTTAGAGGCTGAAAGCAAAGCCTTACCTAAGGTGCTTGGAAAAGCCGAAAATCCGTTGAATAACGCTACAATAATGAAACCGATGCCCATACACTCAGCGATATTCCTTTTCAGAACAAGCATCCAAAAAATGATTGCTACAATATAAATGATAAATGCCCAAATGCCGACCCCAATTCCCAAAAACATGGGTCATACCCTCCCTTTTAACCTTATCCTATACATTTTCCTTGAATGATTTCCACATTCTTCTTCACTAGAGTATCTTCTACCCACTGGCGCTTTGCCGTACCGTTTTTAGCGGCAGTCACCTTGCTGGCATCCAGTTCCGCATATTTTTTCGCATCTTCCAAAATCTGAGCCGCATCAGTTCTTGGAATAATGATAACGCCGTCACGGTCACCCAAAACAATATCGCCGGGATTAACGGAAATATTGCCGATGGAGATCGGCACGTTTACCTCACCGGGGCCTTCTTTGTAAGGGCCGCCAGGAGTAGAACCGGTGGCATACAGGAACATCTCCATTTGAGACAGCTCTTCGATATCACGGATTGGGCCATCCAGCACGATTCCCTGCACCTTGCGGGTGCACTGAGCATAGACCGCCATGATCTCCCCCATCAGGGAGTGGGTGCGATCCCCCTCGTTCGATACTATTATCACGTCATTAGGGCCGGCCATATCCAAAGCCTTATGCAGCATCAGGTTGTCGCCGGGGCGAGCCTTAACAGTTAAAGCTGCACCAACCATAATTGGCTTACTTGGGCTACTAATCAGGCGAATCTGGGAATTCAGCGCACAAGAACGCCCCATTGTGTCCGCTACATTCGCCGCTGGCAGAGTGCGAAAGCCCTCCATCACTTCTGCATCCGGTAAATCACGTTCCAGAAAAACTCTGTTACCTACACTCATGTTCTTTTCTCCTTTCAAATTATGAATATTTATACTTCAGTCGGAATCAAATCTTTTAGTTCAGGAACAACTGCTTTTAGAGGCCTTTTGCAGAAGAAATCATCAATGTTCTGCGCACAGACCAAAGACGCACGGCTGGAGGCTTCTTTTGTGGCGGCTCCAATATGCGGAGCAGTCAGTACATTGTCCATTTGTAGCAGTGGGTTGTCTTGCTGGAAAGGTTCATCCCAAAGAACATCTAGTGCAGCTCCGGCAATCTGTTTTTCCTCCATCGCCTGAATCAGTGCCGTCTCGTCAACAATGGAGCCACGGGCGGTATTAATTAGGAACGCAGTTTCTTTCATCATCGAAAACTCACGCTGACCAATGCTGTGAATCGTTTCCTTCGTGGCGGGAACATGAACAGATACATAGTCGCTCACACTGAAAATTTCATCTCTGTTCTGTGTCATCTTAATATAATCCGGCAGTTCCCCACGGTGGAACGGATCAAAGGCAATCACCTTCATATCGAACCCCATAGCCGCCTTTTGAGCTACCAGTTTCCCAATATTCCCCAGACCAACAAGACCCAGCGTTTTTCCGTTCAGTTCCGTTTTGGGAAGCTTGAATTTTGCGTAGCTATAATCCTCCTGATAGAGCTTTTGAACCAGCTTGAAATTGCGAGAACAGTGTAGCATGTAGAAGATTGCCAGCTCCGCCACCGAAATGCTGTTCACACCAGGTGCGTTCATCACCAGAATATTATTCCGGCGTGCCGCCTCTAGATCAACTCCGTCGTACCCTGCTCCGTGCCGGGCGATGACACGCAGATTGGGTGCCGCATCTAAAATTCTGGCGGTTATTTTTGCGGTTCGAACGATCATGGCGTCACAGCTTGCAATATCCGAGAGAATATCTTCTTCGCTGGGTCCTTTCCCATCAATTATTTCGTAACCATGCTCAAGTAAGTAATCGTATCCCTCTTTCAAAATAGGCTGTGGCAATAGTACCTTATAGGCCATTATGTAAGCCCCCTTTCTTTTTCACCTAGATATCTACGCAATTTCCGTGCCAAGTTATTGGATTTTAATATAAAAACGAAAAAATTCGACAAAAGTCGGATAAATCCTACTTTTATTTATTTTATAACATGCAGAAGATGCTTGCGCTTTTATTGATTATTATATAAAAGCATGATATAGTTTTCATATGAATTTCAAAATTGAAATTCATATGAAACGGAGGACTCGCTTATGAAGGAAATTAGGGATATCATGATTTTTTCCGCATCGGATGTTTTTACCTCTGTCGCGCGGCAAATTATTCTAAGGCGCCGCCTAACCGGTAGGGTGGGGATTATTGAGGGAACTGGAAAGAATACGATTCGCAATGCCAAAGAGGCCGTATCCTCCGGCGCGAGGGTGCTAATTGCCAGGGGGCGCAATGTGCGTCTTTTAGAAGAAAACGTGTCCTGCCCGGTGGTGGATGTTCCTTACCTTTATGAAGAAATCTACGAATCGGTACATATGGGTAACTTCGCACCGGAACAAATTGCCATGATTGGCTTTGATAACGCTTATGATACGATGCTGCGCTTTCAACGAATTTCTGGTATGAACGTGCAGGTGTTCAACCCGGAATCTACGGACACCATAGAACAAGATGTGATTGGAACCCTTAACCCCGGAACCCGGCTATTGATTGGTGGTTTTTCCGTAAAGCTGGTGGCGGATGCCCACCAACTGCAACATGTTATGCTGCGGGTGCATTCCAATAACGTGGAGATTGCCATCGACCGCGCACTGAATATTTTAACGTCTCTAGAAGCAAAGGATGAGTATCTCCAAACAATACTGGCCACCGTAAATGGGACTCCAGACGCTGTGCTGAACTATTCCTGTTCGGGGGATCTGCTCTTTTTAAACGATAATGCTAAGGCTCTGTTTCACAACCAGCCTCCAGAAGAAATTCTTCGGCTTCTCTTCCCGGAGCAGGAAATTGAGCAGGTTTTAAGCCAGAAAAAACCTTCACAAAAATCCATTGTCAAATTGTTTGATCGGGTATTTTTGGTAAACTGTAAGCCGATTATTGTAAATGCACAGATAAAAAGCGTTGTCGTCATTGTGGGCAGCGGTAACAGAATCCAGTCCGCAGAAAAACAAATCCGCATGAAGCTCAATGAAAAGCACCCCACTGCCAGATACACATTTGACGATATCATTGGCAAAAGCGTTTCTATTCAAGAAACGATTCGGCTTGGGAAGAAATATGCCCGAAGTAACAGTGCCATCCTAATATCCGGTGAAACAGGAACCGGTAAGGAGGTTTTTGCGCAAAGCATTCATACCTCCAGCAACCGTGCCGCCGAGCCCTTTGTTGCCATCAACTGCGCCGCACTGCCGGAATCCATTTTGGAAAGTGAGCTGTTCGGTTATGTAAAAGGTGCTTTTACGGGAGCCAACAAAGAAGGGAAAATGGGATTGTTTGAGTTGGCTCATGGCGGCACTGTTTTTTTGGACGAAATAGGCGAAATGAACATTGATGTTCAGGCAAAGCTTCTCCGTGTGCTACAGGAAAAAGAGATAAGCCGGTTGGGAGACCATAAAATCATTCCGATTGATGTACGGGTGATTAGTGCAACCAATAAGAATTTGGAGGAACTGGTTCGGGAACGAAAATTTCGTGAGGATTTGCTTTATCGCCTGAATGTTCTGGAGTTAAACTTGCCGCCGCTGAGAGACCGAAAAGAAGATATTCCAAGCCTGATTGAACATTATACGAGTAAAAATTGCCCAGAGATTACTTTCGGCAAAGAGGCAATCTCGCTACTTCAGCAGAGCAATTATCCGGGGAATATTCGGCAGTTTTTTAATCTCCTTGAGCGCACGATTACACTCTCGGATAACACCTGTATTTTACCGGAACATTTGGAGGGAATCATACGCCGGCGTACAGCAGGCCACACTCAGCTGACAGCCGTCGCCCCTACCTCAACTGATATAGATATTGTTCAGTACGAGCGAGAAAAAATAAAAGAGGTATTGCAAAGAAGCGGCGGAAACCGTGCACAAGCGGCGGCAGAATTAAAAATAAGCACTACCACATTGTGGAGGAAGCTAAAAAAGCACCATCTTATCCCTTAGAATTTCGCGCTGCGTTTAATAATGAATATAAAATAATCTTATATCTTTAGTTATCACCATCATGCACCTCTAAGTCGCGTGATGGTGATTTTATCTTTCTTACTAAAACCAACTAGTAATCAAAAAAATACTGCGACGCGCTTTGCACCTGTGGTATAATACAATTACTACCATAAAAGATGGAAGAGGTACTTATATGGATATGATTACAGAGCTGGCAAGGGAATTTCACCTTACGCAGGCACATGTTGGCAATATTGTAGCACTCATTGATGACGGCAATACCATTCCGTTCATCGCACGGTACCGAAAAGAGATGACTGGTTCCTGCGATGATCAGGTTTTGCGTGAGCTGTCTGACCGTTTGCTATACCTTAGAAACTTGGAAAAACGCAAAGAAGAAATATTAGAGAGTATTACCGCGCAGGGAAAACTGACGGACGCGCTCTCCCTCGCTGTTCAAAATTCGAAAACCCTTTCAGAAGCAGAGGATTTATACCGCCCCTTCCGTCCCAAGCGCCGCACCCGCGCCACCATCGCGCAGGAAAAGGGCTTGCGCCCATTAGCTGATCTCCTTATAGAGCAGTCTCTACGCGGAAAAACGCCGGAAGAATTGGCTGTTCCTTTTATCAATGAAGAAAAGGGTGTAACAAGCTGGGAGGAGGCCGTACAGGGTGCTCAGGATATTCTTGCAGAGGATTTCTCAGATGATGCTGAAATGCGAAAAAAGCTGCGGCAAATCATCCGCAGAGAGGGTATTCTAGCTTCGCGCGCCGCTCAAGAAAACCCGGTATACGAAATGTACGCCGAATATTCGGAGCCGGTGAGCAAAATACCAAGCCACCGTATTTTAGCAATAGACCGCGGTGAAAAAGAAGAATGCCTGAAGGTAAAGCTGGAGCTCAACGACGCAAATGCTTTAGCCGCTTTATGCGAACGTTTTGTGAAACCCGGCGGCACTACCTCCCTATGTGTGAAAGAAGCCGTGGAGGACTCTTGGAAGCGCCTGATTTTCCCTTCCTTGGAACGTGAAATCCGCAATGAGCTTACACAAAGAGCCGCCAAGCAGGCAATTTCTATGTTTGCACTCAATTTAAAGCCCCTGCTACTCCAACCACCAGTAAAAGATAAAGTAATACTCGGTTTTGACCCTGCTTACCGCACCGGCTGTAAAATTGCAGTAGTAGATGCAACGGGCAAGGTGCTTGACACAACCGTGGTCTACCCCACCGCTCCTCACAAAAAAACAGAGGAAGCCAAACGGGAGCTAAAACGTTTGATTCAAAAGCATGGTATCACCGTTATTTCCATTGGGAACGGTACTGCCTCAAAGGAATCGGAAATATTTGTTGCTGAACTGCTGCGTGAAATAGACGAGCCGGTCAGCTATATGGTGGTTAGTGAAGCGGGAGCCTCGGTTTATTCGGCGTCGAAGCTGGCTGCGGCAGAATTCCCGGAATACGATGTTTCTCTGCGGAGTGCAGTGTCGATTGCCCGCAGATTGCAGGACCCATTAGCAGAGCTGGTGAAAATTGACCCCAAGGCCATTGGAATTGGACAATACCAGCACGATATGCCCCCTGCCGAGCTGGATAATGCCCTTGAGGGTGTGGTAGAAAACTGCGTAAACAGCGTAGGTGTAGATTTGAACACGGCATCTGTTTCTCTTTTGACCCATATTTCAGGCCTGAATGAAACCGTAGCGAAGAATGTGGTTGCTTTTCGAGATGAAAATGGGCCTTTCCAAAACCGTACCCAGCTCAAAAAAGTGGCGCGCCTTGGGCCCAAAGCGTATGAACAGTGCGCCGGATTTTTGAGAATTCCCCGTGGGAAGAACATTTTAGACAATACCTCCGTTCATCCGGAATCCTATGATGCAGTTTCAAAGCTGCTTGCACTGCTTGGCTTAAAGCCCTCCGACCTAACCATGGAGGGCGTAGAAAGCATAGTACAGCAGGTTGAAAAAATTGGCTGGAAGCAAGCCGCCGAAGCCTGCGGGGTCGGCATCCCCACTCTGACCGATATACTTTCAGAGCTGCAAAAACCGGGGCGCGATATTCGCGACGAGCTGCCGCCACCGTTGCTACGAACTGATATTTTAAGCCTTTCAGACCTAAAAGCAGGAATGGAGCTCACCGGAACTGTGCGCAACGTCATTGATTTTGGCGCGTTTGTGGACATTGGCGTTCATCAGGATGGGCTGGTACACATTTCACAAATGTCGGATCATTTCATCAAGCACCCCTCAGACGTAGTGAAGGTTGGCGATATTGTCACTGTAACTGTTCTTAGCGTAGAGGAAGCAAAAAAGCGAATCTCTCTTACCATGAAGAAACAATCTGTTTAAATAAATAGAGAAGCACCGGTGTTGCCGGTGCTTCTCTTCTTTCATTCAACCCAAAATTGCTTTTCAGGCTCTATTCTTAATCTGTTTTCTCCCAATTGCTTTCAAAGCTAGCCTGCTCACTGATAAAATCCAGATACACTTTAGAGCCAATGGAGCAGGTATACCGAACCGTGCAGGAAGCACTTTCGTGAATCATGCGGCTCATACTGCCATTCTGCGGAGCATGGAGCGAGTGCGAACTACTCTTTAAAAGCTGTATTTTCAGCATTAAATCCCCTTGCCGCAGTAAAATATCATTTTCGCCCACATACAGCAGTCTTGCTCCACAGTATGTGGCGATTCGGTACTCTTTTCCCTCATAATACAAAAATCCAACACAGCCGGTAAAGCTTAGCGGACCCCATGGAATGTCTGCCACAGAAAACATGATGCTGTTTGTTTCAAAGGCACAGTGCGTCCACAAGTAACGGCTGGGGAACGAGCGCCCACGGTCGCCTTCCAAATAGCCAGAGCCATTCTTAAAAGTATATTCTTTCTTGTTTATGGTGAGTGTGCCATTTACTTGGTGAAATAAGCTAAAAACACTGTGGCGGCATTCCATACCCGGCAAGCAGCAAAACGGCCCCATAATATCGTAGGCAGGCGGTGTTATCGGGCTAAACCACAGCACGCCGAACATTGTGCATTCCGGCGTTTGAATATCAATCCCAATCCCCTGCTCTGAAAATAAACATTTCCCTAATCGAACGGGCAGCTGCATTCTTTTCCCCTCGCAGGTCTGGTCCGAAAAATCAATATTAAACGTATCTTCGTTTGTAATGACTTGTAGAGAAGCAGAGCGATTGCCATCCCGGTCTGTGTGAAAAGCTGGGATAAGTGCAACCGTTTCTTTTTCATTTTGCTGCTTAAAATACCAGCCCTCAAAATAGCCATTGGAGTGGCTGTTTTGCAAGTTTAGCATGTGGGTATCTCCTCCAAATCGGTTTGCGCAGGGCCATCAAGCAAACCTCCCTTTGCATCGAACCGGGAGCCATGGCAAGGGCAATCCCAGCTTTTTTCATCTGGATTCCATTCTAACTGGCAACCAAGGTGCGGACACTTCACCGAAACAGCGGTTACGTCCTCTTCCCTTTTTTTGTAAACGCCTACCTTTTTCCCGTCCGCTATCACAACTCCACCATGTCCGTTTGGCAGCATGTGTGCCTCCGCTGTTTCTGGGTCTGGCAAAGAAAATGTTTGCTTGGTGATTCCCTTTACCGCTTGTCCCATTCCGGTTAAAAAGTTTTTAGCAGATGCGGAAGGTGTAAAGCGAAGTGGTGAAAATACCGGGGCAAACGGATTCTCTTCCCCGGCAATTTGGTCTGCCAATAGAATGGCAGACACCATGCTGCTTGTCATTCCCCATTTTCCAAAGCCGGTTGCCACAAACCAGTTTGGTGTTGAGGAAGAAAACTGACCAATATACGGCACACTGTCGAGCGTCATGCAGTCCTGCGCAGACCACTGGGTAATCTCTTTGCTTTGCGGGTAAAACCTTGCAGCAGCATCCCGCAGAATTGCATATTGCCCACCTGCTGAATTCTCACCGGTTCGGTGGTCACCGCCGCCAAGTAAAAGGGCTTCTCCGCTATTGCGAAAGGATAACCCCCGCTCGCTAATGCCAAGATACATGCCGTCGAGCTTTGCTGCGTTTTCCAGTGCCAACACATAGCTGCGCTCCTGGTACATACGCATAAAGTAATAGCCGGGCACGTTAATAAACGGGAAGTGTGACGCAAACACAATCTTTTCTGCCGTTACCGTACCCCGATTGGTTACTACCTTATTTTCTTCTACCGTTAAAACCTTGGTATTTTCATACACGGTAACGGATTCCGCCATCGCCCGTAAGAACTTAAGCGGATGAAATTGAGCCTGCCCTTCAAACTTCATGGCTGCTGCCACCTCAAATGGCAAGGTGGTTTGCTGCGTTACTTGCGCATGAATTCCTGCCTTATAAGCACAATCTGCCTCTAGCTCCAGTACGGAGCAATCTTCCTTTTCCACTGTATACAGGAAAGCCGGGCGTTCCTCAAACTCGCAGTCGATTTGACGCTCTGTAATTAACTTTTTATACCTTGCGATTGCCTGCTGATTTGCTGAGGCATATTGCTTCGCTTGTTCTTCATTAAAGTTTTGGATAAGCTTTGTGTAAATAAGATGGTGCTGCGATGTAACTTTGGCTGTGGTATTCTGGGTTTGCCCGCTCCCAATTCGGTTTGCTTCCAAAACAATGGATTCTATTCCTTTTTCTTTCAGCAAACTGGCGATTAATATGCCAGCTAAACCGCCGCCAATAATGGCTACTGGTACAGTTAGATCTTTTGAAAGGGTGGGGCGTTCCTTTATTTGCGTAGTCTCTCTCCATAAAGATTGCATATTTTCACCTCTATCAATAGATTGTGCAAAAATATGGAAAATAATCATATACCACTCGCTGATAAGAAGAGAAAGCATGGTTGCATCCCGTTTTTTAAGCTTACCAGTCAATAAAAAATCACCTGCCGCAAAGGGCAGGTGATTTTGATTATTACGCTTTTTTTACAGGACGAACATATTTAAAGAAATGCTCTGGATCATAGTACAAATAAATCATTCTATCGGGAGTCGTATCCATGCAGTAACCGGTGCCTTCATAATCGAAGTTTGCCATTGTCTTTTCCATCAATTCTTCAACACTTCGATTCTCCTGCTCATAATCAAATGGGCCATGCTCAAAAACAACGTATTCTGCTTCGGGAACATCCATCATCAACATTTGTGAGGGTACTTCACCATCATAATCGATGGGAAGACGTACCCCGTAGCATTCGGTGCGAGGAATCCCCCAATCGCAGAGTCGGCCTTTCGGATCAATCATATAGGCCATGATTTGACCACTGCTGCCATTTGATTTGTTCCCGACATCTTCGTCCAGTTTTCCCTTAATGCTATCCAGCAAGCCGCAAATGGTGTCGCAGTCTTGTCCCGGAATCTGGCTCTGCTTCTGCCAAAAATCCCAATACCCATTGCTTTCATAGTTTTTCACGTGCAAAAATTTATGCGCAGGAATGGTAATAAAATAAACTTTAATTTCTTCGGAAGATTTTATCATACCGATTTCTCCTAAACCAAAAAAGTAGCGGTCAAATGGTTGTATTTTCGTGCGGAGAGTGACGGGCATCGGTTTTTTACGGTATTCACTGGGTGCAATGCCATAGGTTCGCTTAAAAGCTCTGGTGAACGCTTCATGAGATGAAAAACCATAGTCAAACGCAATATCTAAAATGCTTTTATCACTATCTCGAACCTCTTTGAGCGCAAAAGCTAATTTGCGATTCCGCAGGTAATCCCGAAACTGCATACCCGATATTTCTTTGAATTTTCTCGTTGTATGAAATTCGGAATACCCTAGCTTTTGCGAGAGAAATCGCAGTGTGATTTCTTCACTGTTGCGATTTTGAATGCACTGGTCTATTTCATCTACAATCACTTGAATTTGCTTGTGCCACTCATACATTCGTTTTTACACCTCACCATTTCAACCGCTCTACCGTTATTATAAGGCAAGCAAACTTACAATGCTTGATTTTACTTGCTCATTTATTATTTTCACATAATTGATACCCTGACCCTACAAGGTACCTTGTTCCTTACCATTCTGCCCATATTCTCTGCCCTTGTTATACCTTAATGGGAATAATGATGTCAATAAGAAAAATTCTTTTGAAAAAGGCTTGACTTCCACTACACTCAAAGAGGTATAGTAGAAGTACGAAAATGAAAACGGAGGTTGTAAACATGCAATTTGATTATTACGTTCCCACCAAGATTTTATTTGGTAAGGGCCAGCTTGCAAACCTGCACTCCCAAAAACTACCGGGACAAAAAGCACTCATCGTAATTTCCTCCGGTAAATCGACCAGAGAGAATGGTTACCTCGCGAGAGTTGAAGAAGAATTAAACCTTGCTGGAGTCTTACATATCGTATTTGACAAAATTCTTCCTAACCCCATTAAAACCCATGTAATGGAGGGTGCGGCACTGGCACGCAAGGAAGGCTGCAACTTTGTAATTGGCCTTGGCGGCGGAAGCAGCATTGACGCTGCAAAAGCAATTGCGGTTATGGCAACCAATGAGGGGGACTATTGGGATTATGTGACCGGGGGCTCCGGCCAGAGAAAGCCCGTACCGAATGACCCTCTACCCATTGTGGCAATTACCACCACGGCTGGAACTGGAACTGAGGCAGACCCGTGGACGGTTACCACCAAGGAAGAAACCAACGAAAAAATTGGCTTTGGTTACGAAAAAACATTCCCCGTGCTTTCGATTGTAGACCCAGACCTTATGCTGACCGTTCCTCCCCACCTTACAGCATACCAAGGGTTTGATGCACTATTCCACAGCACCGAGGGCTATATAGCCAAAACAGCAGACCCCATCAGTGACCTTTACGCACTCAAATCCATCGAGCTTATTGGGAAAAGCCTTGCAAAAGCGGTGGCAAACGGAAAAGATGAGGATGCCCGTGCCGACGTTGCACTGGCCAATACCCTTTCCGGTATGGTAGAATCGCTTTCTTCCTGTACATCTGAGCATAGTTTGGAGCATGCTTTGAGCGCCTTCCACCATGAGCTTCCCCACGGAGCGGGCTTAATTATGATTAGCAAGGCGTACTACACGCACTTTGCGAATATTCACGCCTGCGACGATCGCATGATTGCCATGGCTAAAGCACTCGGCAAAACCGATGCCACCAGCGCCATGGACTTTGTGGACGCTCTTTGTGCTCTGCAATCGGCCTGCGGTGTTGCAGAACTGAAAATGAGCGACTATGGAATTGACGGGAATAACTTAGAAAAATACGCAGCCAACGCCAGAGAAACCATGGGCGGCTTATTTCTGGTAGACCCTGCCCGCCTAAGCAAAGAAGACTGCATTCGCATTTATGAGGAGTCCTTTCGTTAATCATAAAGTGGCTTAGATAAACAAATATGTAAGTAAAAAGCTGTGACGTTATTCTAATCGACGGTCAGTACTTTAACCTACCTGCAAAGAGGGGTGTTTCGATTCTAACGAAACACCCCTTTCACTATTCATAGAACTAGATGAAAGCAACCAAACGATGCAAGAACTTACTTTAGCACCTGCTTTTTGCCAACCGAATTATTTTGAAAGCCACAATGAATCGCTTGCTCCGGGCAAGCCTTTATGCAGTCTCCACAACGAATACATTCCAGCGAATTCGGCGTTTGAAATGCGGTTATGTCCATTTTACAGGCTTTTGCACATTTTCCGCACTGGGTACACTTCTCTTCATCCACGGAATATCGGTAAAAACTGATGGGATTAAATAGCGAGTAAAACGCACCCAATGGGCACAAATAACGGCAGAACGGGCGAAAAATAAGAATAGATGCCAGTATGACAGCAATTAGAATCAGCATCTTCCACCCAAACAGAAAACCAACTGCACTGCGCAATGAAGTATTGGTCAAAAGCAATGGGATACCGCCCTCCAGTGTTCCAGCCGGGCATATATATTTGCAAAAATAAGGAGTCGAAATCCCAAACGCATTCACGGTTAGAATGGGAAGAAGAATGACAAAGAAAAGTAAAATTACATATTTTAGCCATTTTAGTACCGCATTCACCTTTTTCGCTACTTTTTTCTTAGGAGTAGGAATGCGATGCAGCAATTCCTGAAACCAGCCAAACGGGCACAGCCAGCCGCACACAAAGCGACCCAAAAGAATGCCCACAAAAACCAGAAAGCCCAGAATATACATTGAAATGCCGTAGCGAGTACTCCCCTCTACCGCCTGCATTGCACCAATAGGGCAAGAGCCAAGGGCACCCGGGCAGGAATAACAATTCAGCCCCGGCACGCACGCATTCTTCAGCTTTCCTTTATAGATTCTACCTTGTAGAAAGCCTTGTACATTTGAGTTGGTTGTAAAGGTAACAAGCGCCTGCACCCACGTTCTCTTATCCAATTCCAATGCACTCCAAACATATTTGTACCGCTTTTGTCAGAACAGTTCGATTCTCTCCATTCCATAAGCCGGCCGCCATCATCACAACTGCCGCGGCGGCAATTCCCCAACGCAAAATACGAGGATTCTGATTTACACGCTCCATGGGTTGCCACCCCTTTCAACTATAATTCATCTTTACGGTGCGGTAAGCTCACTGCTTTCCGCACTCTCCGGCTCAGACTGAGAGCGAGAACTTTCGGGTGCCAACAGGGTGCTTAGGCGCGCCTCCAACTCTTCCTGGTATTTTTCTGCATTGCGCTTGCCAACAACGGCTTCCCCAACAATTTGGCCGTTGCTATCTATAAACAGCGTTGTGGGAACACCGGACACATGGCTATCCATATATTCCAGCAAAGCCTCATCCGGCAGCCAGTTTTCATAAGTTGCGCCTGCTTTGGCAATTATCTGTTTCGCCGTTTCTTTATTTTCATCGCCAGAAACATCGGTTACTATACCTACCAACCGGGTTCCCTCCGGCATGCTTTTATTTAACTTTTCTAAGTCTGGCATTTCCTCTATGCAGGGGCCACAGAAGGTTCCCCAAAAGTTCACCATCGTGAGCCGGTATTTTGCAAACGATTCACTGCTTACTGCATTCCCGTTTAAATCGGTCGTTGAAAAGCTTGGGAACGTACCGGTATCTGCGGCTTCCCGGTACATAAGGGCAATGCTCTGGCGTATGGTTGGCAGCAGCGTTAACACACGTTCGTACTCTTTTTTCGTGTCATCATCCATACCGGTTGCGTTCGGCTGGGGCGCTGCATAAACATATATTACGCCACCCTTACGCCCAACCTCTTCTGTATTGGCCATGCCAGTAATTTTATCTGCATTTAAGCCCTTTTTCACCCAAGCATCCCAAGAGTTCTCATCGTAATACTGAAGCACAAATAGTGGTACCGCAGCTTTATCTGGCTGAAAGACCAGAGACGTACCCTCTTTGGGAAGATACTCTCCCGTTTTTTTACTAAGGTCTAACTGGGTGTACGAAATGGTGCGGCTGGTAAGCTCTTGCTGCGGCAAATTAATACTAATGCCCATAATTGGGTCTGTATACGTCGTATAAGATTCTGCTTTTTGAGGAGGCTTAGCAGAATCACAGGCAGCGAGTACAAAAAGGAAAACCGCAGCTGCCACAATGAAAATCATCCCTCTTTTTAACATAACTTATTTCCCCTTTTCTAAGCTAGATGAATATTACAGTCACACCATTTGCGCAAACCAACGGTTTCACACGCATTTTTAAAATTGTAAGACACCAAGTACAGTTATTCCACAATTGAAAGGTGATAGCCCTATATTACCATGATTTTTCCGGTAAGAAAATACCTGCGGGTAAGGCTAATTATTTTTTATTCCAAAATCTGGTATAAATTTAATATTTTAAAAAAGTACCGCCTGAAAACAGGCGGTACTTTTTGCATTATTTCTTGTGAATCGGGAAGCACATTTCCGTTATCCATTCATCCGGATTTTGCGATTCAGAGGGACTTACATGGTATATGCTAAACATGGGGCCTGCAAAATCATATCCATTATCCCTAATCCAATTAGCTACCTCTTGGTTCACCTCACGAATTTGTTCGTACCCTCCCTGAAATGTTGCGGAGGCAAATTCCATAGCAGGTACGGTTTTAAACACAACCTGTTCCGTGCTCTGGTAGGTTCCCTTTACTGAGATTTGAATCTCTACATCCGGGTTGGCATCCATATGCTCTTTGTCATGGAAGATGGCAAGAGCGTTTCTGTCGTTTGTTTGCTGTACTTTTTGGGCTGCTAATTCTTTACCTAACAGTTCCCATAAGATTCCCTCTTTGTCATAAGCGGGGATCACCTTCCGCAAGCTCGCAACATATCTTTCGGGCAATTCTTTACATACTACCGTGTATTCCATTGCATTTTCATCCTTTCCAAGTCGCTTAATTGCTGAATCCAGCAGCAGTAGCTGCCTGCTGACCTTCTTCTCCTCTTCCAGAATTTCAGCCTTTTTTAAAAGAAGATACTGCACAAACGCCGCCGAATCTTGATACGTTTTCATTATTTCAGCGATAACCGAAAGCCCGAAGCCCATCTCTTTTAAAGCCTGAATTCGGTTGGCTGTTACAAGCTGTGCTTCATTGTAATACCGGTAGCCTGTGGAGGAGTCGATGCTTTGCGGCATGAGCAAACCAATTTCATCGTAATGCCGCAGCATGCGGATACTGATTCTGGACAGCCTTGAGAAATCGCCTATTTTCAGCATGATGGTTCCCTCACATATATGTGTTTTTTTGAGCTCATACATAGTATAAAGCATCTCATAGTGTGAGAGTCAACTGTTTTTTCAGCTTATTTATGGATTCCGATTTTATCTCTTGTACGGGAATGGTATAATAAGTAAAATAAATACCAGCTGTTTCACACAAAAGAATTCTATGGGGTGATACTATGCAAAAGAAAATACAGGGTAACATGCAGCAATTTGAGAACGCATCCGACATTCAGGGCTTTGATATTAAGCTAAATAAAGAAAAGGTATCGCGAATTGACCGGTTGGTCGACAATTACGAGCAGAAGATTGCTTCCCGGCTGGATGAGGAATACGAAACAAACACAAAACGCTCTGACCGTATTGCGGACAAAGTGGCTGCCTTTGGAGGAAGCTGGACGTTCATTATTCTGTTTGGCGTTTTTTTGGTATTATGGATGCTCATTAATATTTTGCCATTTTTGCCGTATCACTTTGACCCCAAACCTTTTATTTTACTCAATTTAATTTTATCATTTATTGCTGCTTTTCAGGCTCCTCTTATTATGATGAGCCAAAACCGCCAAGCGGCGAGAGATAAGCATGAATCCATCATCGATTTTGCGATTAATTACAAGGCCGAAAAAGAAATAGATGACATGCAGCGGCATTTGCACCATATGGAGGGGGAACTCAAAGAAATAAAAGAACTCCTGCTCCATCTACAACAGCAAAACGAGCAGGAGCCAAAGCAATAAGAATATAAATCTTGACCATGCACATGTTAAAGCATAAAAAAACAGCTCAGTCGCGATTGCGACTGAGCTGTTTTTTATTACACCAGACCGAAGAGACGAACGGTACCCGCTACAAACATACACAATGCAATTCCCGTAACGGTAGGTATGGCAAAGGACGCAAAGGTCCATTTTAGGCTCTGTGTTTCTTTACTTATCGTTAGGCACGTTGTGCCACAAGGCCAATGCATTAGGCAGAATAGCATGGAGCAAACCGCCGTCAGCCAAGTCCAGCCGTTGGCCACCAGCAGATTCCGCAGCTCCGAGAGGTTTTCAAGCTCTGTTAGTGTTCCGGTAGCCATATAGCTCATGATGAGAATGGGCACTACAATCTCATTTGCCGGGAAGCCCAATATAAACGCCATTAAAATGTAGCCGTCTAGACCCATTAGTCTGGCAAACGGGTCGAGGAACGCGGCGCAATGGGCCAGAATGCTCATCTCTCCAACGGTAATATTGGCTAGAACCCATATTACCAGCCCTGCCGGCGCAGCGACTACAATGGCACGCCCAAGAACAAATAGAGTACGGTCAAAAATAGAACGCACAATTACCTTGCCAATTTGCGGGCGGCGGTAAGGCGGAAGCTCTAGATTAAAGGAGGATGGTAATCCCTTTAATATGGTTTTGGAAAGCAGGCGTGAAATCATGAGTGTCATAAATACGCCCAGAACAATCACAGCGGTGAGAATTAAGGTAGATACAACAGACTCAAATGCCCCGCCGATTGCACCGGCAAAGAACATTGTTATAATTGCAATAAGTGTTGGGAACCGCCCATTGCACGGAACAAAGTTATTGGTAAGAATCGCAATAAGGCGTTCGCGTGGAGAATCGATGATGCGGCAGCCAATCACGCCGCAGGCATTGCAACCAAAACCCATGCACATTGTGAGCGCTTGTTTGCCGTGTGCCTGCGCTTTGCAGAAAAAGTGGTCAAGGTTAAACGCAATGCGTGGTAGATAACCAGAGTCCTCCAATAAGGTGAACAGCGGAAAAAAGATGGCCATAGGTGGCAGCATGACAGAAATAACCCAAGCCAATGTTCGAAAAACGCCATCTACTACAATCCCACGAAGCCAGTCAGGAGCCGATAGCCAAACAAAAAGATTCACCAATGGCTGTTCCAAAGAGAACAACGCTTTAGAGAGAAATGCAGACGGAACGTTTGCGCCGCTAATCGTAATCCAAAAAATACCGAACAGCATTGCCAGCATAATGGGAATTCCGGTTATTTTCGAGGTTAAGATACGGTCAATCTGGCGGTCGCGCTCGGCATATTTTTCTTCTTCAAATCGCACCGTCTCGCGGCTGATTTCCTCGCAGGTTCGAACGATTCGAATCACCACTTCATCGCGAAATTCCTCCTGCGGTATTCCGACATTCGCTAACGCCTCTTTCGCCTGTGTTACTTTCTCTACTATTTCCTCCCGCTCTAGCAGGTTAAAGCCAAGGTAGTTTTTCATGGAAGAAAGCAGACTATCGTCGTTATCTAACAGTTGCAGTGCCACCCAACGGCTGTTTACCGCACCTTGTAGGACTTTATCTACATCTGGTTCGATAAGTGAAATGGCATTCTCCATCTCATCACTGTAACGAATGCGTAAAGGGGATGGAATTTCCTTCGTCTGCGTAAGTGCCTCTATGGTATCCATCAATTCCTGAAAACCTTTACCTGACCTTGCACTCATACCCACAACCGGAATCCCCAATTGTTCGGAGAGTTCTTTCAAATTGATTTTTATTTTCTTCTTTTTTGCTTCATCTAATAGATTCACGCAAAGTATAACGTGTTCGGTAATCTCCATCGTTTGCAATACCAAATTCAGGTTGCGCTCTAAGCAGGTAGCATCTGCTACAACTACTACCGCATCGGCACCACCAAAGCAGATGAAATCCCGTGCGACTTCTTCCTCCGCAGAATTGGCAATCAGCGAGTACGTTCCGGGAATATCCACCATAATGTAATTGGTTCCATGGTGTTGATATTTCCCTTGTGCATTGGCAACCGTTTTCCCCGGCCAGTTGCCGGTATGCTGATTCATACCGGTTAAACCGTTGAAAACGGTGCTTTTCCCAACATTCGGATTTCCCGCGAGCGCAATTACCTTATCCTGTTCGGTCTCCTTTTCAATATGTAGACCGCAGTGGCTCAGTACGCCCGCTCCCGTAGATGCGTTCGTTAATCCCATTCAAAAATCCTCCCAAAAAAATTTGGCGGTACAGGAAGCAGGTTGTTGCCGCAGATACTAAGCCGCTGGCACCGTGCTTCCCGTATCCCGCTTCATTTAAGATACAGAAACGACAATTTTCTCCGAAACGTCGGAGCGTAGTGCAATGACAGCACCGCGGATGAGGTAGGCTACCGGATTGCCGGAAGGACTCCGATATAACGGCTCTATTTCAGTTCCGTTAATTACACCTAGGTCAAGCATACGCCGTCTTGTAATTCCATCTGAAGTGAGCATAGCAACATTTGCCTTACTGCCTACTGGCAGCCGGTCAAGTGTAATTTGGTTGCAGTTCATGAATTTAGTTCCTCCTAAAACAGGCTAAGGCTCTAGCATAAAAGCAGCCTTAAAAACTGCTCTTCATACTTATATTTGAGTCAGGCCACTTCTTCGGCCGAGTCAGTGTGGGGCAAAATTGTTTCCCTGCGCTAATATATGATGCCTAAATCAATTGTGTTACGAATATACTGTACTATTGCGAAGAAAAAAGCAGCGCTGTACTCCCCTGCCCACGGTAGGGGAGTACCCCTATATTTATTTTAAAAAAGATTTATCTCATTCTTATGAATAAGAAAATACGATTAAGGGTTTGATTCTATGAACAACAGCAGCAATTCTGATTTTAGAACCGTAAGAGGATACCAGCTTGCCAGCCAGCAGGATGGTCAACTGCTGACCCCTGCACTGGAAGATTACCTCGAGATGGCGTACCGCCTTTATCTTGAAAATCATTATCTGCGTGTGGGGCAGCTTTCGGAACTGCTGAATGTGAAGCCGTCCTCCGCGTCGAAAATGATTTCTAAACTTGCTACACTCGGTTATTTAAAATATGACCGTTACGAAGTAATACTGCTCACTGAGCAAGGGCAAAAAATGGGAGAATACCTTTTGGAGCGGCACCGCACAATTGAAACCTTTTTAAACATATTAGGCAGTTCAAACGCTTTGGAAGAAACCGAACTGATTGAGCATACCCTAAGTCCATCTACAGTGTTAGATATTGACCTGCTCAACCGATTTTTTCAGGAGCACACAGAGATACAAAAGCAGTTTATAGACTACCAAAAAAAATCTCGTATCGACCTTAATAAAGAAGAACAAAACTGAGTTAAATAAAAAGCCACCGGGCTATAAGCTGGTGGCTTTTCATTTGCAGTGTGACCCACTGTTTAGAAACAAATTGACTTAATGCGGGCAAACGGTTTTACAAAGTAAGGTTTAAAAAGTACAAACATATTTTGAAAAGCCCATAGAATAGTGATGCACTGGGTACGCCTGAATTTAGGACAGCATAATATAAATATGATGTTCTAATGAAAGGAGAAAGCCAGGATGGCAAATGCCGAGTTACATGTAGAACTAACATCAGCTACTCCTATCGACGTAGGGGCAAGAGTGGTATTTGATAGATTACTTTATTCGTACGGAGATATAAATTATAATAGCTCAACGGGTGAAATCACCTTTTTGGAAACAGGAAGATACCTTGTAAACTGGTGGATTGCAACACAATCCTCTGCCTCAGCAGAAGGTACTTCTTTTTCTATCGTCTCTTCAAGAGGAGGATCTCCATTAATAGGCAATTCTCCGTTAAAAACAGGAGAAGTATCTGGGGTAGGTATTATTTTTGTACCCGTTGTGCCAACCACCATATCCTTGATTAATTCCAGCTATCATAAAATATATTTGCCAACACAAACTTCTTTGCAAGGTACATTAGTAATTACCTCTGATAACCCAAGTTCAATCGGGCCCACCGGTAGAACCGGAGATACTGGCCCCTCTGGGCCTACCGGACCCACTGGCGCGGACGGTGCGATAGGTGCAACCGGACCTACCGGTCCCACTGGCGCTGACGGCGCGATTGGAGCCACCGGACCTACCGGTCCCACCGGCGCGGACGGCGCAATTGGCGCCACTGGGCCTACCGGTCCCACTGGCGCGGACGGAGCGATTGGAGCAACCGGGCTTACTGGCCCCACAGGCGCTGATGGCTCAATTGGTGCAACCGGGCCTACCGGTCCCACTGGCGCAGACGGCGCGATTGGAGCCACCGGGCCTACCGGTCCCACTGGCGCAGACGGCGCAATTGGTGCGACTGGGCCTACCGGCCCCACTGGCGCTGACGGTGCGATTGGTGCAACCGGACCTACCGGTGCCACTGGCGCTGACGGCGTAACTGGAGTGACTGGACCTACTGGTCCCACTGGCGCTGATGGCTCAATTGGTGCAACCGGGCCTACCGGTCCCACTGGCGCTGATGGCTCAATTGGTGCAACTGGGCCTACTGGCCCCACAGGCGCTGATGGCTCAATTGGTGCCACCGGGCCTACCGGTCCCACTGGCGCAGACGGCGCGATTGGAGCCACTGGGCCTACCGGCCCCACTGGCGCTGATGGCTCAATTGGTGCGACTGGGCCTACCGGTCCCACTGGCGCTGATGGCGAGATTGGTGCAACCGGGCCTACCGGTCCCACTGGCGCTGATGGCTCAATTGGTGCAACTGGGCCTACTGGCCCCACAGGCGCTGATGGCTCAATTGGTGCCACCGGGCCTACCGGTCCCACTGGCGCAGACGGCGCGATTGGTGCAACCGGGCCTACCGGTCCCACTGGCACTGACGGTGCGATTGGTGCCACCGGGCCTACCGGTCCCACTGGCGCTGATGGCTCAATTGGAACCACTGGGCCTACTGGCCCCACTGGCGCTGACGGCGTAACTGGAGTGACTGGACCTACCGGTCCCACCGGTGCAGACGGCGTAACTGGAGCGACTGGACCTACCGGTCCCACAGGCGCTGATGGCTCAATTGGTGCCACCGGGCCTACCGGTCCCACTGGCGCTGACGGTGCGATTGGTGCGACTGGGCCTACCGGTCCCACTGGCGCTGACGGTGCGATTGGAGCGACTGGACCTACCGGTGCAGACGGCGTAACTGGAGCAACCGGGCCTACTGGTCTCTCCGGCGGTGACGGTGCGATTGGTGCGACTGGGCCTACCGGTCCCACTGGCGCTGACGGTACGACAGGAGCAACTGGACCGACCGGCCCCACTGGCGCAGACGGCGCAATTGGAGTAACTGGGCCTACCGGTCCCACTGGCGCTGATGGCTCAATTGGTGCCACCGGGCCTACCGGTCCCACTGGCGCTGATGGCTCAATTGGTGCAACCGGGCCTACCGGCCCCACTGGCGCTGATGGCTCAATTGGTGCAACCGGGCCTACCGGACCCACTGGCGCGGACGGTGCGATTGGTGCAACCGGACCTACCGGCCCCACTGGCGCTGACGGCTCAATTGGTGCCACCGGGCCTACTGGTCCCACTGGCGCGGACGGCGTAACTGGAGCGACTGGATCAACCGGTCCCACTGGCGCTGATGGCTCAATTGGTGCAACCGGGCCTACCGGTCCCACTGGCGCGGACGGTGCGATTGGAGCAACCGGGCTTACTGGCCCCACTGGCGCTGACGGCTCAATTGGTGCCACCGGGCCTACTGGTCCCACTGGCGCTGACGGCTCAATTGGTGCCACCGGGCCTACTGGTCCCACTGGCGCTGATGGCTCAATTGGTGCAACTGGGCCTACTGGCCCCACAGGCGCTGATGGCTCAATTGGTGCCACCGGGCCTACCGGTCCCACTGGCGCGGACGGTGGGATTGGTGCGACTGGGCCTACCGGCCCCACCGGCGCTGACGGTGCGATTGGTGCAACTGGGCCTACTGGCCCCACTGGCGCGGACGGCTCAATTGGTGCAACTGGGCCTACTGGCCCCACTGGCGCGGACGGCTCAATTGGTGCAACTGGGCCTACTGGCCCCACTGGCGCGGACGGCTCAATTGGTGCCACTGGGCCTACTGGTCCCACCGGACCAACTGGACCTATTGCTCCCGGTAATGCCATACTAGCTTTTACAAGCCGTGCAGCATTGGAACTAAAATCGGATGTAACTGGAGACGCAGGAATTCCAGCTATTATCGGTACTTCGGACTATTCTTTTACTAATTCAAATCTCACCTCAACAACACTGATACTAAGCCCAGACGAGGTATCAACTTTGGCTATATCGGTATCAGCACCACGTGATGGCTCTATTCTTTCAATGTCTGCATTCTTTGCTTGTTTTCAAGATACTACAGTTGGAGATGGGGCCGCGATTACGCTAGAGGTGTATGCATCCAGTCCACCCAGCAATACTTTTACAGCTACGGGTGTTCGTATCGTTTTTCCACTTGCAAGCACACTAGTATTAGGCGACAGTATGACAATGACCACGGTTATGGACCCTGCTATATTAATAAATGAATCAACACTCTTTTTTTTGGTTGCAACGTTAACAACGAGTGCCACTACAGGCGAAGCTAGCCTCCTCGCTATTATAAATGCATCTCTCGCTATCACTTGAATCATACGGTGGTAAAATAAAGATAAAAAACCTTCTGCAAATTAGCAGAAGGTTTTTTACTAGCCTATTTTTATATTAAAGTAAAAATTTATAAAGCTATGATAACCCATGCCATAAGCCGGGTAATTAAGGCGCTGCAAGAGGCAAATCCGCCCCTAGCACCTCATCCCGCCACGGGATGGAAGGTATGGCACCTTTGCGGGAAACTGTCAGAGACGACGCAATCGATGCAACTCGCAGGCATTCCTGAGGTGAATCTCCCCTTGCAATTCCGGCAAAGAAATAACCGGTAAAGGTATCTCCGGCAGCGGTAGTATCCACTACGGGTACGTTGTAAATACCGTGGGTGAACCGCTGGAGATCAGCCTGATATATTACGCCATTTTTTCCAAGAGTCAAAACCGTGTGAAGCTGCGGATACCGCTTTTGAATCTGCCCTAGTATGGCATCCGGCTTCTGTTCCCCTGTAATCTGGTAACCTTCTACCTCATTTAACAGCAGCCAATGAATCTTACTAAGGTCACAGCATTCTACTGCTTCATCATATGGCGAAGGATTCAAAGCAATTTTCATTTTCCGCTGCGCTGCGAGTTCTATCAGGTAATCGAGCAGATTTATTTCATTTTGCAGTAAAAGCAAGTCGCCCTCTTCAAAATGAGAAAGTACTTCATCGATATATTCTTTGTCGTTCTTTCGGTTGGCTCCACCAAACAGAACAATGCTATTCTGCCCTTTTGCGCTAACCTGAATAATCGCGTTCCCGCTTCGCTCCTCCACGGTGCGGAGAAGTGAAATATCTACATGATTCTCTTCACAGGTTTTCCGCAACATTCCACCGTCTTCCCCCAGCATACCGGCGTGAAAAACGGATGCACCGCCGCGAGCAAGGGCAACCGACTGGTTTAAGCCCTTCCCGCCGGGGTAAACGTTCAACTGAGAAGAAGAAATCGTTTCACCGGGACTTACAATGTGCTCCACTGAATAGACAAAATCAATATTGAGCGAACCGAAGTTCAGTATTTTCATTCGGTCTCCTCCTAATTTGTATCAAACGCAGCTTACATATGCTCATATTGGATGGATGAATGACATCCTTTGGATGGATTTGAAACAGTGGTTCAAACATCCACAATTAATTCCATGAGTGGTGCATGCTGCTGTGCGCCATAAACGTCTCTATCAAAGCAAGTACCCGACGAAATCCGGCGAGCAAATGTTATTTTAAACCCGAGCGCCGGGTCAAAAAACACAATGTTGGTAATCAGACTTTCAGGAATGTGATAGAGCTGCGCAACGAGCGCACGAGTAATAATTCCGCTTTCTTCAATTTTTCGATATATTTTCGCATCGTCGAACAGGCAGTCTAACGTAATCTCGAAAGGTCCGCTGTTTTTGGAGCGCAGCACCTTCGCGCATTCATACAGTCGTTTCTTCATCGTTCGCCGCCTCCTGTCCATTCTTCCATGGGGAACATCTCTTCCCCATCCCGCACATCCATCAGATGGTACAGAGAAAACTCGTACACCCGGCCAAAGGGAATGTCGCTGGGAGCAAACGGAAACGCCAGATTCCCCGCCGTTGATTTGCGCCCCTCGTACCCGTAATGCAGAAAAGTAGAGCGCACCGAGGAGCAAACGGTATCTGCCAGCTCCTGCGTTTTGGCAATCACCTCAAATACGACACCCACCTCGTGGGGGAGATCTTGGCAGGGCTCCATTTCTCCCATCACGCCATTGATGCCGTAGTTGATAAAGTTGATTTGATATTCCGTTTCGTCCAAATCCCCGTAATAGTCGCGTACCTGCGCTTTTACTTTATCTTCCACTTCTCCCAACTGGCCAATCAGGAGTGGGTCGCGGACACCGGCCACAACAAAGGTGCGGAATGCCACAGGCATAGCCCCCTCCAGCTTAATGCGATAAGGTGAGGTGCTTTCAATCTGGCTACCGGTAACAAAAACGCTTCGTCCATCCTCCAGCTCAGTAAAGGTACAATGCTCCAGATTCAACACGATTCCGGGGCCGTGCAAAAGGAAGGGATGATCTTTTTCATAAAAGGTGTGCGCCGCAACAGACGTCTTGGTGCAGACCCGGTCTTTGGAAAGCGGAGTGACAATAAAGCCGTCCTCACGGATGATGCCGAGCATGCAGTCCTTGGTAGTGCCGGGCTGCGCGCACAGAGCCGCGCATTCCAGAATTTTGCCCGCGTGGTAGCCATAGGCCAAATCGAACCCATGGAATACAGCCACGGCGGCAAACGGCGAGGGATCATAGGCACGACCACAGACGATGATGTCCGCACCCTGTTCCAACGCCCGCACGATAGGTTCATGGCCCATCTGCGCCACTATTCCTGTTGTTTGCTCAATGCGCTCCTGGGTGAGCTCACCCACGGTAAGGCCGAGCGGGTCAACTTTCCCCTCGCTCAGGCGCTGCGAGACGACCTCTTTATCAATATCGGCCCAAATAACAGCGAGCTTCCGGTGCTGAAGATGATGTTCATTGAGAATCTCCTCAATGATTGACAGCGTCCATTCCACATGGACGCGCCCACCCGCTCCCCCGGCTGAACCAATTACCACCGGAATGTTGGCCTTAGCACCGTTTGTAATCATAATTTCCAAATCTTTTTTGCAGGCGCGGCGGCTCACAATCGCCACCCCCGCCCCGAGCTTGTGGGGGCCAGCGTCTGTACTGCCCGCATCTACCACAATCGCATCTGGATTCATCGCCATTCCATTTAGAAACGAGCTTTCTGGGAATCCATAGCCGAGAATTCCGCAAGGGGAAAGTAGTTTTAGCTCTCTCATGTTTATTCCTCCTTCACGGTGAAATCTCCATAGGCGGTGCGGCCAATGTTCAGCGAACCGCAGCCAAACATGCCGTATTGGTAAGCTTCATCTTTGGCGGAAAGCATTTCTTTCCCGTTGACCAAGAGGGTAACCGTATCCCCCATGGCTTTCAGAGAAAGCACATAGGTTTGATTCTGCTCCCACTCGAACGTGGTGCTACTGAGCTCACGGTAGCCGAAATCGTTTTTATAGAGCTTTACTGTTCCATCCGGTGCAAGCCCGCCGGCATAGCCGCGCATGGCGCCCTGCGCACGGATGGTAAGCAAGTGGGTGTCTCCGTTGAGCGGTGTAATCGGAGCCGTAACCGTATAATCCTTTGCATAGTAATTGCCCGCATAGGCAAAGGCAGGCTCGCAGCGCATTAAAAGCAGTTGGCCCGCGTCAAGATCCCACGCGCCGTGGTCGAACGAGAATGGTGTTACGCAGCCAAACTCTGTTTTCTGCTTCGCAAGGGCAATGCGATACTCGCTCTTCCCGGTGATCGAGAAATCATCCAGATACAGCATACCGAGTGTTTTGGACTTTGCGGGAGAGTAGCCCTCAATTACGATTCCTACTTCGTCCACCATATCGCCGTCGATATCTGGAATACGGAAAGAAATATCGAGCCATTTCCCCTGTTCTAGCTTAATGTAGCCCTGCAGGTGGTCTTTTTTGTCGCTGGTGGTGCGCACATAGGGCGCAATCCCGATGGTCTCCCAGCCGTTCCACTGGTCAAGATACAGCTTCATGGTAACGGTCTGGCCGGGGTATACGGTCGGTGTGAAAACAGGGCTGTATCGTTCATCTGAAAAATCGTCGCGGCGGTAGAACGGCTTATAAAACAGCTTGCACTGATGCCCCCGCTCCATACGGTCTACTAAAACCTTTAAAGAACCGGTGCCACTGGCTGCCTGCTCGGTAGAATGCCAAGTGCGGCAAAAGAATGGGTCCGATACACGCATGTTATGCGTGGAACCGGGCAATTCAAAATCAAAATGCACCTCTCCCTGGCAATGAGAATCACAGATTTCAGCGGGAACCTCTTCTCCTGCAATACGGTAACCCAGAGCAGCAACCTCCTTACAATAGGTAGGAGCATCTAAAATGTTCAGGTAACCGGAAATACCAGAAAGCACAAGGCCGTCGTTCATCGGTCCGCGGTAACGCTCCGGCAGACCCTCAATACCGCAGGCCACACCAAGAACGGTGCCGACGTTTCCTGCGTTGCAGTCGGTATCCCACCCGCACATGGTTGCAATTTCAACCGTACGCGCAAAATCGCCCTCCCCATATGCCATTGCGAGGATGCACACGCCGGCGTTTGGAATAATATGGCACACTCCGCCGTACTTATCGTAGCCCCAGTCATCCACCAGCATTTGATGGCAGGCTCTCCAGTCCTCCGGATGCTCTGCGTAAAAACGCAGCACCGCATCGGATACCTTTCGATACAAGGAGTCTTCCGGAATTTCCGCAAATCCCGCATTCATAATCTCATGGATGTCGCTGGTTTCAAAAGCCTTTGCAATTGCGGCGCAGAAGAAGCGCGCACCATAAACGCCCTCGCCGTCATGAGAAACGCTGGCGGCTGCCGCACCATATTCCGCCGCGCGGTGCGGCTCGCAGGGGTTGACTAGCCCCCATGTATCAATGAATATTTGCCCGCCAATTTGCTCTGCAATTGTTTTGCCGTTCTGCTGAATCGAACCGGAACGCGGAGCAGGAATACCCGCTTTCAGGTTCAGGTACGCCGTGTGTTCGGTACTGCGGCCATAGCCACCCCACCAGAACATGCCCACACCCTCACGCGCGTAATTGAGCCACGCCCTTGCTACATCCTGCGGCTCAAGGGGTCTGTCAACAGCATCATCATTCAGTGCTCTCAAAAAATAGACCGGGCCGTTTACATCATCATCGGCCGCAAAATTCTTGAAGTCCTTTACATAATCTGTAATGTCTCCGTATGTATTTCGGATGCGCTCGTAAGTCCAAATGGTTGGTTCCACAGGGGCACCGAGCCGAATACCGATGTTCATCCCTAAAAAACCGGAATAAACCTTTTGAAGATAATCCTTGATCATTTTTGTAGCCTCCCAATCGTTTTACCTTAGGATAGTAAATGCCACTTTAAAAAGCTGCTAATTTCGTTCCGTGTCTTTAAGTGGGGAAGAAATCGCCGTTTTCACGTTGCGTTCCTTGAAAACAGGACGCGCTTTTAAGCAACCGGTTACTCTGTATTATACCCATTCTTTTCTGGCTTTTCAAGGGGCGTTATCCCTAAAAATACAATGATTCTATGGTTAATCTCCTTAAAAATCGGGTGATTACAGGGGATAAAAAAGAAACCGCTTGCTTTTTGTTTCTTAATTTGTTTATAATAGGACTAAATAACATCAGGCGGCAACTGTTTTGCTTGCCTGATTTGGCCGTTTGGAGGGAAAAGCATGCAAAAGTACAGTATTGCAGATATTGCGGCGATTTGTGGAGTTTCAAAAGCGACCGTTTCCCGTGTCATCAATAATAAAGCCACCGGCGTGGGTGAAGAAACCAAAAAGCGGGTTCTTACTACCATAAAAGAACTGAACTACCGCCCCAACACCCTGGCTCGCAGCGTAGCTACATCCTGCTCCGGAGTAATCGGGGTTGTGGTACCGGACATATTAAATCATTTTTTTCCAGCCCAGGTGCGCGGAATCAGCGATATACTGGATAAAAACGGATATTCCATGTATCTTGGCAATTCGGATTTTGACCCAGAAAAGGAAAAACACCACCTGTTATCGATGGTGGATAGACGGGTGGATGGGATTATCCTTTGCTCTGGTGTTTCGAACGACACATTTTTGGCACAGTTTTCAAAATATAATATTCCCCTTGTACTAATGGGGCGCAATTTCGATCACCATGTATGTGATGCCAGCATCGCTAGTGACAGCGAATACGGAGCCACGCAGGCCATGCGCCAGCTGTTATCCACTGGAAATCGCCGTATTTTATATATGGACGGGAATGCAGGCGTTTCCGGTGCTGTTCAACGGCATCGGGCTTATGAACAGGCTTTGAAAGAAGCCGGAATTCCGATCGATAAGCGGTTAGTCCAGTTTGGCGAATTCTCGGCGCAATACGGTAGAGATACGGTAACACAGCTGATAAAGGATGGGCTTGATTTTACCGCCATTTTCTCAGGCAGCGATATGATCGCCATCGGCGCACTAAAGGCATTGAAGGAAGCCGGCAAACTTGTACCCAGCGAGGTGGAAGTCATCGGTTTTGATGGAATTGAAATCTCTGAAACCTATGACCCTGCCCTTTCTACCGTAATAAAGCCACGTAGAGAAGCAGCAGAACAGGCAGCCACCATGCTGGTTTCGATTATTAACGGTACCATCGGAAGCATGCGCCACATGACGATTCAGCCTACCCTAGTTCTTCGAGAAACTACCAAAAGGTAACCGGTTCCTAATAATCCCAATTATTAAAGCGGATATAATATCAGTTTACAACCACGTTTTTGTGTTATCGTGTAAATTGTATATTATATTCGCTTTATTTTTGTGCTATAAAACGATTGCTTGTGTAAAATAAACCTTGTATAATGAAATCTATTAGATTAACCGGTTTCCCAAACTGCTTTTGCATATCATTATTCACTTTTGCGCCTAACAAAAAAGACTATTCTTCGACAAAAAGTGAAGCACATTATTCTCCCATTACAGGAACCACGGAGAGATTGCAATCATATTTTACTGTTTTGTATTGAAGATTAGCATTACAGCTGCGATTTATGGTTAAAGGAGGCTCTCTTATGAACAACCAACAGCTGGCTCGCCGTGACCAATGGAAAGCAACCTGGAAACAAATGCGTGCCGACAAAATTTTGTATGTGCTCATTGCGCCGACCATCCTCTATTTTATTATTTTTCGAGTGTGGCCAATCTGGAACATGCGTATGGCTTTCTTCAATTACAAAGCTAGGGGTCCGTGGGAATGGGCAGGACTCAAATACTTTCATATGGTTTTTAGTACGTCTGCATTTACCGACATTTTGAAAAACACACTGATTATCAGCTTCATGAAATACATACTGTTATTCCCATTCTTCGTTCTGTTTGCCATCCTGCTAAATGAAATTCGAAGCCGCCGGGCACGCAACATGATTCAGGCTGTGTCTTATCTTCCTCACCTTTTGTCATGGGTTGTGATTGCAGGTATTTGGATTTCGTTCCTCAATCCTTCAACCGGTGCGGTCAATCAGGTGTTTGGGTGGTTTGGTGCAGACCCCTACGATTTTATGACCAGCAAAGGAGCAATTCGATGGGTGCTCTTCTTCTCGGAGGCATGGCGCAGCCTCGGTTGGGATTCAATCATCTTCTTTACCGCAATTATCAATATAAGCCCCGACCTATTTGAAGCAGCAAATATGGATGGCGCAAACCGCGCACAGACCATTCGGGCGATTATTCTGCCAGCTTTAATCATCCCCATGACCACCGTGTTTATTTTAAACCTGGGGTTCTTTATGACGGCAGGCTTTGACCAGGTGTTTAACTTTACGAACCCGGCAGTCAACAGTGTGGTTGATATTTTAGATACTTATATTTATCGCCTTGGTCTTGATAACGGCCAATACTCGCTGGCTTGTGCAGTGAGCCTGATTAAAGGCGGCGTAGGAATTATTCTGGTACTGCTCACCCATGTCACATCGAAACGCTTGACCGGGCAGGGCGTATGGTAACACCGGGGCGTACATTCTGTTGGAGGTGTTTGTATTGAAACAAGCAAAGCTACGTAAAAAATTTCATGTGGGTCAGCTGATTTTGATCCTCATTATGGGTTCGTTTATTCTGACCATTTTAATTCCGTTGCTGCATATTGTTGCAAAATCTTTCTCCTCTCCTTCTCTTTCCCCCATGATGAAAGGGCTCGACATTATTCCACAAGGGTTCAGCCTCATTAACTACCAAATTATTTTAAGTAACCCCGTATTGGTGCCCTCTCTTATGACCTCTATATTCATCACTGTGGTGGGTACGGTGCTAAACATGCTTCTTACCATTTCGGCGGCCTATGTGCTAACCCGGCCGAACCTGGTGGGCAAACGGATTTTTATGATCTTCTTTATTATTATGATGCTGTTTGACCCCGGTTTGGTACCGGAATACTTCGTGGTAAAGGACTTAGGGCTAATCGGCAGCCGCTGGTCTGTCATTCTCTCCCTTGCCGTCAACGTTTATTACCTAATCATCATGATGCGTTACTTTGAAGAAATCCCGCTTTCTATTTATGAAGCCGCCAAAATTGACGGTGCGGGCCATATACGAACCTTGTTTTCCATTGCAACGCCCTTGTGTCGGTCCGGTATTGCAACGCTGACCATGTTCTATGCCGTACTTCGCTGGAACGAGTATCTTCGCTCCGGCGTCTACATCAGCAAGCTTAAAGACAGTGTACTACAGGTAGTTCTGCGAAAGTTCCTGGTGGAGGGAGACACCACCACGCTAATTGGCGCGCAGAATCTGCTCAACTACAATGAGCTGGCAAAGATTGATTATATGGCATTGTCTTATGCGGTTATCGTGATCGCGATTATCCCGATTCTCGTGCTATTCCCACTGGTTCTAAAGTACTATACGAAAGATGTGATGGCAGGGGGGGTGAAAGGCTAATCATTTCGATTATCCCTATAACTACTGCCGGGAATTAGAAACAATCATTAGGAGGAGAATCATGAAAAAGAGAATTGCGCTTTTATTGGCCATGACGATGGCGGCTACAGCCTTTACGGGTTGCGGCAATACCACTAATACACAATCGGGCACCACCTCCCAGCCGCAGTCAACCACCGTAAGCAACGACGTTTGGCCGGCCATTGGCAGCAAAGATGCTCCTGTTACGGTAAAGGTATTGGTGAAGGATGTATTGCCAACAGAGGAAGACGTTATTGCCTTGTGTGATGTGGTCGAGAAAAAAATGGCAGGCCACGGTCAATACATTGATCTTCAGTTCGTTGAACCCCCGGCTGGCTCTTACGCCACCGCTTTGCCGCTTGCTATGCGCACCGGCGATGTTGACGCAGACATTGTGTATTTTCAGGGCGGCGGCGACCTGCCTATTGCACAGGAGGGGTTGCTGGAGGATTTAACACCGTATATTCAAAGCTCTACTTACGTAAAAGACCTCATGCTGCCCGTCAACCAGTCTCGCTTAAAAAATTACCCTTATCTTCTTTGGTTGGCACCGGCGCGCACCTATGTTCCGGTGATGAAAAAAGAGTTGACTACAAAGCTTAGCAGCTATGATGCGCTCGTGAAAGACCCAACTATCGATAATTATCACGCTCTGTTTACAGAGATGAAGGCAAAAGGCCTTGTAAAGTATGCGATTACCGCCGATGACTCCAACAACGCAGGGGAAGGCAATATGCGTCGCCTCAACGCCTTCTTCAACCAGGCGTTTGGCGTGAAATCCACGCTTGTGAAAGAGGATGGCCGCTGGGCTTTCTCCAGAGCCACGGAATCTGAAAAGAAAAAACTAGAATTCTATGCTTCCCTATACAAGGAAGGCCTGCTCGATTCGGAATACCTGACGAACACCTGGGATGTGCTGGAACAGAAATTCTATGAAGGCAAAGCCGGCATTATCTCTGGCACCGTTGGCGATGTTATTCAGATTTATAACAACAAAATGTCTTCCACTACCGGCAGCGACCTTGTGGTTCTCCCCCCTGCAAAGGGTGTGGCGCAGGGCTTCCAAGCTGTTGATGTTACAAAGGAAGAGCGCGGCTTTGCTTTGAATGCGGAAAGCAAAAATAAGAATGCAGCATGGGCATTTCTGGAGTTTATGGCTAGCCCCGAGGGTCGTATCATCGACAAGTGCGGCATCGAAGGGAAGCACTATAAAGTTGAAAATGAGAAGATTGTCTTTACCGACAAATATCCTGAGTGGTGGTCCCGCATTTGGGTTACAACAAACAAGTTCGAGCCCAACCCGCCCCTGGCACGCCCCGTTTATACCGACGCGGCACAAAGCTCTCTCGATTTGGCAAACCAGTATTATGTGGAGGATGTTAATGTACTGATTCCAGAAGAGCTGGCACCGCAGTGGGACGCTATGAAATCTTTGTATGATGAGTATTCTGCCGATATTATTCGCGGAACCAAGCCGATTTCTGCTTTTGATGAATTTGTAACGAAATGGAATAAGGCTGGAGGAGACAAATTTGCGGAATACCTGAAAACAAAATTGGGATAAAGAAACACTAACAAGTGATGGAGGATTTATGATAACAAGATCTGAACTCGCCGGTAACCCGGCTAAAGCGTTTGACAAAGCGTATGGGGCTCTTTCGGGCCTTGCAATCGGCGATTCGTTGGGAGACGCTGCACGCAAACCAGAAAATCGTGCGAACTATGGCATTACCACCGACTTTAACAAGGGTGCTTCCTGGAGCACGGACGATACGGAGTTTGCACTTCTTACCGCGAAAACTCTCATCGGCTGCAGCGGAAACTTAACCAGTGAAATCGTGGTTGATGCCTGGCTTGAGGACGTGGCTGTACAGGATGAGTTTAAGCGCGGCGGCGCCAGTGAGATTGAGGCAGCCAACAATTTGCGCAAAGGAATCCGCCCACCGTTTTCTGGAAAATACAATGCATTCCATATGAGCGATGGTTCGGCTATGCGGATTGGCCCGGTAGGCATCATTTGCGCCGGTGACCCGGAACGAGCCAGCGCCATGGCAGAAATAGACGCTTCGGTCAGCCATTACCGAGATGGAATCTGGGGAGCGCAGGCTGTGGCAGTAGCGGTATCTCTTGCCATGGTCGACGCAACCATGGACGAAATTTTTAGCGCAGTGATGAAGGTCATTCCCGAGGAATCTTGGTTCTTCCGTGCTATGAACCGCGCTTTCGAGATTGTTGATGATGCCAACGGCTCTATTATGGATGCATGGATGCCTCTGCACGACGAGCTTTACACCAGTAGCTGGGCCACTACGGCAGAAGCGCTTCCCTCCGCCTTTGCATGCTTACGGATGCGCAACGAAACTTTTCGCGAAGGCGTAGTGTTAGCAGCCAACTTTGCCCGTGATGCGGATACGATTGGTGCGGTTGCCGGAGCGATTCTCGGCGCAAAGTACGGGGCTTCTTCTATCCCGCCCCATTGGGTGGAAAAAACACGGTACCCTACCGGAACCTGCCTGCAATTTACCAATGGACTGGATATTAAAGAAATGGCCGGCGAGCTCGCCAAGCTCATTCGTTAAGGTACATTCCTCTCTGGTTCCCTGAACATAAGAACTGCACTCTCACCCACAAACCGTTGGGCTTTTCAAAACAAAACGGCAGCAAAGTGAGTGTTTTATCACCCTTTCAATGGCCTAAGAAGCTATGTCATTGAAAAGTGATTCCGAACAGTGAAACAAATAATTGATTAAAGTAGCCGAAAGGGCTTGTTGTCTGCGAATCGCAGGCAACAAGCCCTTTCATTTTTCTTTAAATCACCTAGAGAAATGAGTATTCCGCTTTGAATTGCTCCATTGTAAAACATAGTGCTATTTTTTAAGGCAAAGTACTCACGGTCGCTTTACAAATTTTCAAGTTATTATAAATATAGGGGCACTCATGCACTATGATTTCGTTTGCAGCTTTACCATGTGGCTATAAATACCTTGTTGACTTAATAGCTCTTGTGGATTGCCCTGCTCGGCCACTGTGCCTTCGGAGAGAACCACGATTTTATCTGCACCGGCAACGGTACGCATTCGGTGCGCAATTACCAACACCGTCTTATTCTTTACAAGCTCGGAGATTGCAGACTGAATCAGCGTTTCGTTTTCTACGTCTAAAGAAGCCGTCGCTTCATCGAGCAGAACAATGGGTGCATTTTTCAGCAATGCTCGCGCGATGGAGATTCTTTGGCGTTCCCCGCCGGAAAGAGTCGCTCCGTTCTCACCAATCATTGTATGGTAACCATTTGGCATTTGAGAAACGAAAACGTCGCAGCAGGCAGCCTTTGCGGCGGCAATCACTTCTTCGTCCGTTGCGTTACGCCTGCCAATTCGAATATTCTCCATCACTGTATTGTTAAAGAGAGTTACATCCTGAAAAACAATGGAATACATGGAGAGGAGCGTTTCGGGGTCTACCTTTGAAATATCTTTTCCACCAAGTGTTATGGTGCCTTGAGATACATCCCAAAAACGCGCAGCAAGGCGTGAAACCGTCGTTTTTCCGCCACCGGATGGCCCGACCAGTGCGGTGACCTCTCCCTGCTTTGCTGTAAAGGAGACTCCCTTCAGTACATCCTCTTCCTCGTTGTAAGAAAAAGAGACATTATCAAAGGTAATATCGCACCCATTGGGGTGGAAATCCGTTGAGCCTGTTTGCACGGGGTGATCTAGAATTTCGTTCATGCGCGCCACATGAGTACGGGTAGAAAGAACCGCAGCAAAATTCTGCAACGCTGCCTGGAAGGGGTCATACAGGCGAGACGCCACTAATAAGAACAAAAAGAAGGTTAGTACATCGAGCGAACCATCCATCAACAAAATGGAGCCCGTAAGAGCAACCGTTGCAATTCCTATTTTTAGAATCAATTGAGCGGTTACAACAAAGAGAGCGGTTCCCAGCTCCGATATGATTGCTCTCTTCTCTACCGCTTTAATTTTTTTCTCCAGCCCTTTTAAATAATCTTGCTCTGCATTATTGGATTTTAAGTCGCGTACGGTTTCTAAGCATTCCTGAATCCCATCTGCACACGCCATTTTGGCATTCATCTGCTTTTGATTGAGTGCATCTTGTACCCGAACAGAAAACGCAACAATCAAGAACGAAACCGGAATAACCCAAAGAGACGCCAAAGCCATACGCCAATCAAACGCAAACAGGCTAATTGCAATCACTACAGTTGAGGCTATTGAGCCAAACAATACCGGAATATAATGGGAGAACGACGTTTCTAAATAAGCGCAGTCTGCCATAATGGTACTCGTTAAATCTGCTAAATCCTTTTTTCCAAAGAAAGAAAGTGGTATTTTACGCAGTTTTTCCGCAAGAGAAATACGGCGAACCCCACTTTCAATATAGGTGGCAAGATAAGTGGTGTTATATTGAAAATACGAGGTAATAAAAATCAGTGCTAAGCAGAATACAACACCAATTACATAATAGCTGGTATTGGGAGTTGCACCGGTAAGCAAATCGCGCACCAATGTATACATCAACCCAACGGGGAACATGAACGCAAGGTCGCGGACGAAGCAGGCAAAGCTCCCCAAAACCAAATCTTTTGCCCCTTTTTCAGACAAAGCAAACGCTCTTTGCATTTTCTTTAGCATGTTACAGCCTCCTTCGCGACCTTCCATTTTACGGAGGTTTGGTAGTTGCTCCACATTTCTGTGTATAAGCCGCCTTCTTCTAAAAGCTGCTGGTGTGTACCACTTTGCAGAATCTTGCCATCCTTTAATACAAAAATCTCATCTGCATCTACAACTGTGGTGAGGCGGTGGGCAATCATTACCACTGTTTTCTGTTTGGAAAGCTCGGAGAATGCTGCCTGTACTCGGCTTTCATTATCCGGGTCTGCAAATGCGGTCGCTTCATCCAAAATAACAATCGGTGAATCTTTGAGCATCACGCGCGCAATGGCAATGCGCTGCTGCTCACCACCAGAGAGAAACACGCCTTTTGTACCAACAATGGTATCCAGCCCGTTTGGCATCTTCTCAATAATATCCATACATTGTGCCGCCTTGAGCGCTTTTAGAACTTCTTCTTTGCTGGCGTTGGGCTTTGCAAGGCGTACATTATCTAAAATAGAAGCCTTTAAAATCCGGCTATCCTGAAATACAAACGACACGGTTTGCATCAGCTCTGCCTTTGAGATGCTGCGAATATCGACACCACCAATTAGAATACAGCCGGCGTCCACGTCAAAATAGCGAGCAATGAGTGCCGCAAGGGTTGATTTTCCTCCGCCCGAGGGGCCAACCAGCGCAACGGTTCTCCCTTTCTCTATTTTGAAAGAGACACCGTTAACCGCCTGATTTTTGCCATCGTAGCTAAAACGAACATTTTTCAGTTCTACAGAGGAATCCTTTGGGTGAACTGGTTTTTCTGCCTCTTTGAGCGGCTCTATCTTTAGTACGCTGTCAATCCGCTCCAGTGCATCGTTAACTATCATCCCGTTCTCACTTAGAAACATAATCTTTGTTAATGTAATGGAAATAACCGGTGTAATAATAATATAAAAAATGAGGTTAATTAGAAACGCACTCGTTACTCCACCTTGTGTGAAGTATAGGCCTGCACCAATTAAAAACACAAATACACCGTTAATAGCGGTGGTATATGCCATCATGGTCATGCGCAGTTCTTTGGTATAGGTAACAACCCATTTTTTATAGTTGTCTATCGCATCTTTAAAGCGCTTAAAAGAAAATACCGTTTGTCCAAAGGTTTTTACCACTGGAACTCCACGCACATATTCCACTGCCTCGTTCGACATATCTTCTAGAGAACCCTGATATTCCTTTATTCTGTGCTGCATTTTTGCACCAGTCATACGCATCATAATTAAAAACGCAATGAGTACCGGTAAAATGCTTAATAACCCAAGGCGCCAGTCAAAAAAGAAAAGAAGCCCAAGCAGCCCAACTGGAGTAGCCAGCGCGCCTGCTTTATCTGGTAGCTGGTGCGCAAGGTAGGTCTCCGTAGCTGCAGTTGAATCATTAATAATCTTTCTCATCTTGCCGCTTCCAAACTCATCCATAAACCCTAGCGGAAGCGTTACTATATGGTTCATAAGCTGTATGCGTATATTGGCCGCAATTCGAAATGCTGCTAAGTGTGAGCTCATTAATGCCGCAAAATAAACAAAAAGTGACAGTGTGGCGAACAGTACTGCCATCCACCCGTAATGCGCAAGGTTCTGAGCAGATGAAAAATCCGGTGCAACCTCCAGCACTTCTTTAATAATCAGCCAAATGTAGATAAATGGCACCAATGCTACCAGTGCACTAAGTGCAGATAAAAGCCAAGACGAGATGGTTAAATACCGGAATTTACCAGCATAGCCAAGTAGCCTTGAAAGATTGGATTGTTTTTGCAAATTGTTTTCCTCCTTAAATAAGCAGTTCACAAGAGCTTTTTAAATAGGACTGGTGTATAAGTCTTATAACGATTACCCCAATGAAACACAAGCTGTGTTTTTCAAACGATTTAAGCTGTTACTAAGCCTAATTTACGATTTGACTCCAAACAGTTCTTCTTGAAGTTAGATACAGCTAACCAGCCTGCGCGATTTCACGGCATTGGCAACCGATTGCTCTCCGTGCCTTTTATTGTAGCGAATTCCAAGCCGACAAATCTACTCTAAAACGTTGCCTGATGCTCCATTTGGTCAAAAACATCTTTCAAAGCCACACCTTGATTTTATAATCGGATATGGTATGATAAAGCTAATTTAGCGAAGGGAGTTCAATTATGTTAAAAAACAGAAATAAAATACGAGTTATCTTTTGGGTTATTTTAATCGTAACTTCCTTTCTTTTTGGTGTTGGCTTAGCTGCGTTCGAACCGAGCGATGAAGTAAAAAAGTTCTCTATTATCGTATTCTTGTGCTTTGTCGCAATTTCTGCTACTATATTGAACCTTTTGTGGTTCCGTGCATTTAATTTAAAACTTGCCTCGCTGCATTCAATTCTTTTAGAAGAGCATGATGCAGATCGTTATATTGCAGAGATAAACGAGTTAATGGAGGATAAAATATCACCGCAGATGCGCAGCGTATTGCAATTAAGTCTAAGTGCCGCTTATTGTGAAAAGAGAGATTTTCTGAAAGCAAAAGAGCTACTCTCCTTGATTAACCCCCAAAAATTAAGAGGAACAAATCGCACGCTTTACTGGGCTGATTATGCTTACGTCCATTTTCATTTAAAAGAAAACAATAAAGCAATAAAACGAATGATAGAGCATCAAGCTGAGTTTGACAAAATTCGTACTCATTCGAACTGGGGCGCACTCTTATTGATTTTGCAAATATTCAAAGAGCTTGCGGAAGGGAATCTGAAAAAGGCACAATCTCTTTTGGAGCAGGAACGACCCAAATGGGAAACGGAAAACAATAAAGATGATTTTGAGTACCTAGAGAAACTATGCCAAAATAAGTAAGGTGTAAATATATAACAAGAAAGAAAGCAGGATGTTTAAAAAACAAACACCCTGCTTTCTTCATTCCACATTATTATGGTAAGCTCCTCATAATAACGGATCTATTTTCTGAGAATAACAAAACCACCTATGTCATAAAATGTCAATTCATGTTTTTAAAAATATATTTTATCAATGTCCACAAAACTCGACAGATTACATGTTGACATAACACTAAAAAAATTCTATTCTTAAGGCGTAATTACTAGTTTTGAATTGTTAGAAACAGCCAAGCCTGAGACTTTTGGCATCTATCTCGATATTGCCGTTAGCCTGAAAACAGAATAATTCTCCGTATTGGCAGCCGAATGTTGGTTCTGTATGGAGGGCTAATTATGACCAGATTACTCCAATTACAAAGGAACTGGTCATTTTTATAATTATAGACGAAGGGAGGGAAAAAACATGGACTATTTAAGTCGACCATCCATCACATCTACCTCATAGAAAGGAGACTCATCATGATGAAGTCAGCTACACACCCAATCGTAGTCTGTAAAAAAATTCATGATACCGTTTTTACCAAGGACAAAGAAAAAATTCGTGAAACAAAAACAGTACAATACTATTTACCCTCATTCCATTTTAAATCTATTTTAAAATTTCTAGAGATATTACTTCTTATTTTGATTGTTGCTGCTATTATTGCAGGAAAAAAAGAAGAAGTTGCTCCAATAATGAATTTCATACTGGAACAACTTCCCTAAGTAAAGCGGTGCTTACCCGATACACATTACGCTACTAATGTGTATAAACTATTTTATTATTAACATAAAATTCATAAATTGTCAATGTGATTCCGCAAAAACATTCTAAAATAAGTAAGGGTTACGAAATTTTCGTGACCCTTTCTTTTGTGACTAGATAATATTCGAGTTAAATAAAAAGATAAATGGATAATATACCTGCTAATATTGCCCCCAGTGTGTTGCTAATTAAGTCCATATCTGTATCTGCTAAACCATGCTGGTGCTTTAAAGGTTTAGGGCTTTTCGAAGCCGTATCAATGATAAACTCTAATATTTCAAATAACGTTCCAAGTGTAATGCCAATAGCAGCTATTAGCAAAGCCATGTATCCTTTTCCGCCTTCAATAGGCCCCCATATATTTTGCAATATGGAGTAAAAAAGCAGAGAAAATGTAAAAGCACCAAAGCAATGGAGATAGCGGTCAAAAATTTTACTCCTATGGTAAAAATTCAGGCTTTGCCCAAATACGGTATGACCAATTAAAGTAATCATAAAAAATATAAGAATAAAAGGATAAATTGAATACTGAAATTTTTGATTAAATACAATAAGGAATATGGCTATTCCAATTAATATTACATTTTGTATTATTCGAGCATACTTTTTGTTTTTTGCAGCATCATAAATTGTAAATAACTCTGCTAACACAAAAAGAACGGTACATATAAGCAAAAAGGTTTCAATCATTTTTTACTCCTTATTTTCTATTTATAAATATTGTTCCTCTTATTTAAAAAGAATATCCTTTTAATTAAAGGCGAACACAGAGTTTCTTCATTTGCTTTCACTCATCACAATAAAGATTGGAGCCTTTCTATGAAGCTACAAAACAAATTCATTTTTCTTGGCATGCTGGATGTGCTGTTTTTTGTTTTACATGATTTTCTGGGATGCATTTTAATAAAGGGGTATAACCCCATTACCTCTTATATTAGTGTATTAACTGCGGATGGAACCCCTCACTCTGGCTTTCTTCGCACTCTAATTCAGCTATATCAATTCTGTTTTCTCGTTTTTTCTGCTACTCTTTGTTATAAAGCCTTTAAAGAATACAGTTTGTACACAAAAATCGGGTTTGTTTTGTTGTTTCTCGTCGCTTGCGTCTCTATTTTTACATTCGGCGTATTTCCTATGACGATGGAGTCTTCGATTAATCCACAGAATATTTTGCACCTGCTTTTGATTTTATCAATTATTATCCTAACAAATCTATCCCTTTTTCTTTTGGCGTTTGGGTATTGGAAAAAGGAAAGAATACTTTCGCTTGGGAAAATGACATTTACAGTTGCAATCATTTTTTTACTATCGAATCTGTTTCATTTAACGGCAATTGCGCTGCACTGGAATGTACTAGGGCTAATTCAAAGAGTGAGTGCCTATTCCTTTTTAACCTTTACCTTTTTGCTCTCTTATTTTTATGTGAAAAGGCAAACGCATTTTACTCCATCTTCTAACTTCTAAGATAACAAAAAAGAGATTCTCTAATTTGAGAATCTCTTTTTATGATAGCTTATTGCTTATTTTAATAGAATCTTTTTGAATTGAATTTCAGTTTACGTTCTCTTCATTACCTTTTCAAAACGGAAAAAATACTCGCTGCTCTCAAAATTAGCGGCGGGTATATGAAGGTCAAGATGATGTGGGTTATAAAATTCAACAATATGAAAACCACATTTATTGATATAAAAGTGTATGTTCCTTTTTTCAAAGTATGGTGTATGTGTTTCCCAAACCTCTGTTTCTGGGTGCAGTTGTTCAATCGCTTTCCATGCGGAAAGACCAATCCCCTTGCTATGGTCACGACTATGCTCATTTGCTCTGATAAACAATAGGTCCAAAGAATTGCGGCGGGTTTTCGGGTCAATCACAAGTACCGTTCCACCCACAATAGAACCGTCCAATAAAATGTGGTAGGTCTCTGCCCCCTTGGCATCCATCGACTCCTCAATATCCGTTTGGGGAATCACCTCTTGTGTGGCCTCACCGAATTCCTCGACAACGGCAACGGTGAAAGCATCCTGCAAATCTTTGATGAATTTTTCACGGTCACTCTCACCAATCGGTACCAGTGTAATTTTCTTGTTTAATATATTTCCCATCTACTTTTCACCTCAATTACATCTTTTCCCATTGATTATAATTACGGGATATGAATTGCATATTAATGAAATGCAATTGGTCTATATCTTCCATTGCTCTATTTTACTAGTTTTTGCAGCACCAAAACTCCGCTCTAACGATAAAAGGGACTCCCTGTTGTAGACAGGGAATCCCTTTGCTGTTTTAGAAGACAAATTGCACTTTAATTAAAAATGAGCTCAATTAAAACATCTGCGCGGCGAATTATAACATACGAAACTTTAAAGCAAGAGCAAACAATCACCTTTTAGTTCGTCTCCGCTCCATTTTATCTGCGCAAAACTCCCTCCCGCATGTTCGCTTATTCGGTTAATCCATTCCACCTCATTGCTGGCTTTTGCCTTTAGGATGGGATTGGTTGTATGGGTACCATAAAGAGACTGATTGACAACCCACCATTTCGTAGCAATACCGGCACGCTTTAAATCCTCCTCCAAACGCAAAGCCTCAAAAAAAGGAGTGGCTTCCGGTAAAGTTACAATAATTACCTCAGTTTCTTTCGATTTTAAGCGTGGCAGCAAATTTTTTACCGATTCAGGGATTTCCCCCTTCGTGCGTTGAATCTCGTGATGATAGCTTTGCGTGGATTCGAGCAATAACAACGTATGACCTGTGGGTGCGGTATCAACAACCACCACCTGCTCTTTGGCCTTTTCCACTACTTCTGCAAAAGCACGGAACACGGCGATTTCCTGTGTGCAGGGGGAACGCAAATCCTCTTCTACATAGGCTATGTCCTCTTCACTCATGCCTGTGCATCTAGCCTTAGAAAGCACCTCCGCCTGGTACTTTTCCAGCTCGGCACATTCATCAATATGGCTCATTGTAATGCCGCTTGAATCATCCAGAACAAATTTAAGGTGAGCGGCTGGGTCTGTTGTGGTTAGGTGAACACTCTTCCCTCTCTTTGCAAGCCCCATCGCAATGGCTGCGGCAACAGTGGTTTTGCCCACGCCCCCCTTACCCATTGTAAAAATGACTCGCCTGTCTTGTGCTGCCAGCTCGTCAATTACGGTATGAAGAGAAGGAATATGAGCCGCGCGCAACGTTTCTTCGGAACATGTCATATGGTCTGTATGGAGTAGGGCGCGCACATTTGCAATGCCAGATACCTGATAGGCGCGCAATGGCACACCGTAAATTGAAAGCAAACGTAATTTGGGGGGCATTGCAGCAAGAGCGGCCTGTTGTTTCTGGAATAAGCGAAGAGAAACTTCATCATCGTATTCGGTTAGAACACCGTTAATAACCAGGATTTGATTGTGAACACCTATTGCAGATAGCTCACCGGATGCGCGTTCTGCTTCTTTCATTGGCGCTGTTTCTGGCCGTGAGACAAGAATGAGGGTCGTTAAATTCACGTCCGCCAGCGTTTCCACCGCCTGCTTATAGATTGCTTTTTTGCTGTCTAACCCAGAAAGCTGGCCAAGACAGGAGGCTCCGTGCGTGCTTTCGCTTATAAAATCACTCCATGCAGATGGCAACTGAAGCATCCGCAGTGTATGACCGGTAGGGGCTGTGTCGAAAATAATGTAGTCGTATTCCTGCTGTACTTTTCTATCCGTAATAAAACCAGAAAATTCATTAAACGCCGCGATCTCAACTGTACAGGAGCCAGAAAGCTGCTCCTCCATACTGGAAATGACCGCTTCGGGTAGTTTCCCCCGATAGGGTGCAATCACACTTTCGCGGTATTCTGCGGCGGCCTGTATGGGGTCAAGATTCGCAACAACAAGATTAGGTACTTCAGCAATGGGTGTTCCCTTGTTTGAAAGCTCCAAAGAAAAAACATCTTGCAGGTTGGAAGCCGGGTCGGTACTAATCAGCAGTACTCGCTTTCCATTGTCAGCAAGCGACACCGCCGTGGCGCATGCAATACTGGTTTTTCCTACACCACCCTTGCCAGTAAAAAACAGGTACTTGGTCAGCATGGTCTTCAAAGGCTGAAAAAGCTCCATCAGCACCCTCCTTTACAATGGCAGGAGCCAGACTTCTTCTTTGTTATTTTCACTTTGGTAGTCTCGCTCGTTTTCCTAAAGATGCTTTCCGGTAGCTCCAAAAGCTTCGTAAATTCTTCATTGGTTGGGTAACGGCCGGTAATAACAATATCACCGTCAACTACAATAGCGGGTAAGCCTTCCACTCCCTTAGCATTAATAAACGCGTTAATGGTTTCGTCAGTAACAAACTCCATGGGCGCGCTGTTTAGATTATAGCGCTCGACCTGTATACCATGCTTATTCAGTGTATTTAGCGCAGTGGAGATTCGCAGTAATTCCGGGTCAACTCCAACACCGCACAAACCGGTAGAACAGCACATCGCAGGCTCAAAAATCTTCATTTTCTTCATATCCAATCTCCTATTCTCAATAACAAAACCTGTTTCTATCATTTGGCACGCTGCTCTTGCAATTGTCATTCACAATAATCACAGCATTCTTTATTTTGCTTACAAATGCAATTCTCGGTATCTGAAGTAATATGGCAAAAGAATTGCTTGGTTTGCTGAATCACATCTGTATTCAGAGAGTAGTACGTCCATTTCCCTTCCCCTCTGCCTTTGACGATTCCACATTCGCACAAAAGCTTCATGTGATGTGACAAGGTAGATTGAGACATTTCAAACTTCTTTAAAATTTCACAGGCACATAGTTCTCCACAAGAAAGCATATCTACAATCATTGCTCGTTTGGGGTCTCCCAGTGCCTTAAAAACCTTTATATTTTCCGAATAGTAATCCATAACAACACCTCAAATCGAATTTGTTCGATATGTTACAGTATATGCACCAAATCGAAAAATGTCAATATGTACATCACTCGAGTATAATTTCATTTTTTATAATAGAACTTCGATTTCACAATAAAATCTTTATTATAAAATCTTTTGAAAACCATACTAAGAACAGCAGAATCATCGACGCTTCCTCTCTTTCCAACCCTCGGGAATTATGTTACAATGAAAAAAATTTAACTTACGTTTTCATTGGACATAAGAGGTATGTTGGTTCTCTGTACACCCGTGTATTTTTCATTCTTTTGTATGGCATGCGAAAGGTGGGTCACCCATGCACGACAAGCTGATTTTTCAGGTAAACCGAGAGATTACCGAGGCACTAACCTCCCTCCGGTTGGCCGTTCTTCCAAACCGAAAGATTACTCTGGATCGATTTAAGAATCCGAATTGGATTGAGGGACTAGCCACTCTATTCCCTATTCGGGAACGACTTCGCTGCACAAACGTGCTGGATTTATGCGCTCCAGTACTGAACCAGCTGTGCCCGGATGCACCAGAGGAAGGCTGGCTTCGTTTTTCTTACCAATATATTTGCAGTCTCATGTTTCCGAAAAACGGGTTTGCGCCAAAAGCAGACCAATATGCACAGGGGGCTCAAATTTACCTTACCATACTCCATATTCTATTAAATTATGAGCGCGCCGCCCTTCTGTTTGACCCCATGGTGGATTTTCAGTTTCTTTCGGAAGAGGAGTACGGCCAGTGCAACAGCGCAAAAGAATACCGCCGCCTAATGAACGCGTGGCAGGAGGAATTCCTTTACGAGCTGATGCGCATTGGAGTAGAGGTAACTCCCTACCAAACGCTAAGCCATATTGCTGGTGTACACTACATTGCGATGATTGCCGCTCGTGGCCTTAAGGAGGCTGGGGTAGAGGTAGATTTGACCCTCATCTCTGGAGCAGCGGCTACACACGATTTTGGTAAATTTGGCTGCCGCCCCGGCGAGCGAGTTCCCTATTTGCACTACTACTACACCGACCAATGGCTTCTTGCACGAAAAATGGATGGAATTAGTCATATCGCCTCCAACCATTCCACGTGGGATTTGGAGCTTGAGTCACTTTCCGTAGAGTCACTTCTTTTAATCTACGCCGATTTTCGGTCTAAGCAAATTCGGGATGCGAATGGGAATGAAGTTACGATTCTTTACCCGCTCGATGAGTCGTACCAAGTCATATTATCAAAGCTTGAAAATGTGGATCCCAAAAAGCGCAGACGGTATGAATTTGTGTATGAGAAGCTCCATGACTTTGAGAACTATATGCGCAGCCTTGGCGTAGATGTTGATTTAACAGGGCACCAGCAGTGCCCTACACCCCACAAGGACCCTGCGCTGATGAATCCGGAAGAAACATTAAACAGCCTTATCCTTTTGTCCGTAGAGCACAACCTGCAACTGATGCACATGCTCTCTAATGAGCAAAAATTTGGCAATATTATCGAGGAGGCTCGCTCCGCTAAAAGCTGGCGACATTTGCGCGCGTACCTCAATGTGTTTGAGGAGTATTTCACCTATCTTTCTGTGAGGCAAAAGACACAAGCGTTGTCTTTTCTATATGAACTACTCATCCACCGTGAGGGCGATATAAGGCGCCAAGCGGGCAGCCTGATGGGTCAAATCATCGCGCGTTTTCATTTGGTTTATCGTAAAGAAATTCCCGGGGATGCGGAAAACGACCCGGCAGAGGAAGTTCCATTTACCTTATGGGCGCATTATTTGGATAAAATTATTTTCCCCGACCATAAGACCACCCCGCAGGAGCGCTCTCACATTAGCTACGCATTGAAGCTTTTGGTTGGGGCAATGCTGAATTATGCTCGCCCCGGAGATATTCCCCGCTTTTTGGGTGCTTTGCTCAACTACTATGAGTATTCGGAGGAAATCACCTCCGACACTGCGTTTACTCTGCTGGATGCTATCCGGAATCTCCCTGCCCATTATTACGGTGAGGAAACGCGGGGCAAATTGATTAACTTTGCCGCTTGCTTTGCTTCTTGCGGAGAGTTACGGCTCGTTATTGTCTCCCTTGAGTTTTTGCGGGAGGTACAGCGTTCTCTTCCTCGCAGCCACCCGCAGATGACACGCATCGTTGAGGTTACACGAAATTTGCACTCTAAAGATTTGACAACCATCTTTCTTCAATGCAAAATCTTACGCCGAGCAGGAGAAGATGTTACCAATCTTGAGCATACGCTGTACCACACGGATATTACCAGCGAGGTCTTTCTGGACAACCTGAAAATCGCCACTCCGTGGGTTGTTAAAGTGGCTGGTGTAGAGCTATTGCGAGACCAGGTGGAGCATGGCCTGAAAACACATGTACTGCATATTGCTACTCATTTTTCCAATCTAATCAAAGTTTCGGAGCGAGTGGTGGTTCGGCACACCGCTGGTTCGGCTCTGGTACGAACTCTGCCTATTCTGCGACGCGACCAGCGCAATGAGGTTGTTGTGGAGCTTGGGAAGGGTTTGGAAATGGGGCAGTACGAAATTTCGAAATATATTCCTGAGTATTTGGGCAAGACTGCCCTGTACCTACACCCGAACGAACTAAACGAGCAGGTGCTATGGCTTAAGGGATTGCTCGGTTCCTCCAGTAATTCCGCTGTTTCTGGAGCGCTCAACACTATTGGTGTGCTGCTTCAGTACTACCCCGCATATCGGGAACGATTCCCCGAGTCGGAATCGGCCTATGAAGCCCGGCGGCAAGAGCTGCTTGGACTGTTGCTCCAAGGGTTGGCTCATTACCGGGAAGAGGTTCATCAGGAAGCCCTACTGGTTGTTGGTAAGCTACTGTTTGAATCAACCGTGCTCAACATGGAAGAAAAAGGACGTCTATTTTCACTGTGTTACCGCAAACTGCTCTTCCTGATGCAAGAGGTGCCGGGTCACAGCAGTCTAACCTTCTTCTACCGTGCCGCTGCACTTGCTCATATTAACCGCTTTATTGCAGTGCGAAGATTGGATCACGGTCCCTTTACTTTTGACAAACCCCGCAAAATTGCATTTTTTCCTGGCACCTTCGACCCCTTTACCCTTTCTCACAAGGGCATTGTTCATGCCATTCGAGATATGGGCTTTGAAGTGTATTTAGCGGTCGATGAGTTCTCTTGGTCGAAAAAAGCCCAGCCCCATTTAATCCGCCGGCAAATTGTCAACTTGTCGGTAGCCGGAGATTTTCACGTTCACCTATTTCCAGATGATATTCCGGTTAACATCGCCAATCCCGATAATCTGCGGCAACTGGTGGAGCTGTTCCCGAAACAGCAGGTTTATGTAGTTGTGGGGAGTGACGTGGTGCTCAACGCATCGTCCTATCGGGCGCAGCCAGTGCCCTATTCCATCCATCAGATGAACCATATCATTTTCCGCCGCGCGGGAGAAGCGGAGCTGCCCCGTGATCTACCAATCAACGGAAATGTAATTCAGTTGCAGCTGCCTCCCCACCTGGAGGACATCAGTTCAACCCGTATCCGGGAAAACGTGGATTTGAATCGGGATATTTCCACCTTTACTGACCCGGTTATTCAAGATTTCATTTATCAAAATGGTCTTTATCTTCGAGATACTCCCGACAAACCCCTTCTCTATGCTGGGGATTTGGAATTCCAATGGATTGACACTCCATCCCCCGCACTGTTGTGCAGTCTAACTGCCGATTATCCAAATGGGGAGGAGGTGTGTGCGGCAATTCTGCGCCGACAAGATCGCATCTTGCTGCTGCGCCGCACCGGTCATGAGCGCCACCTCGGGTTTATCAGCTATCGCCTATTGACAACCTCGCAGCTTTTCTCTGCGCTGGAGGATCACGAACTGGCAAATCGAATTCGTCTTCGTTCCGCCGGTAACGTGCTTTTCATTACCGCACTAAGCGCCGATACGTCAGAAAAGCACAAGGATTATGCTCAGCTTCTACTCAGTGAATTGTTCGCTCATGCACTGGAGCAAGAATACGTTTATGCTGTTTTTCGTCCCCACGATAACCGCATTCCAACGCAACTCGAAGACACACTGGCTCGGCAGGGCTTTGTCTCTCGAGAAGGAGAAGCACCAATTCGTGAGGTGGATATGCACGCCCCTACTGTGCTCATTCAAAATCTGGAGACTACGATTCAAGAGCCGCTTTGCCGCAATTCACGGGTACTGTCATCCATTCGTCGCAACCACGAGCGGCTTCAGTACGCACTAACCGGCCTGTACCCGGGTTCTTTGGTTCTAACACTGTCTGCCGACATCATCCACCACCGCCTGCTGGAGAAAATTACGGCTTATAACAATGTGCCCTCCATACCGATTGTACCGCGCAAACTGGGCGAAAATATGTGTGTTCCATTTGGCAAGCTGCTTCGAGGGAAAAGCGTTCCCAACACCGTAACCAAAACCATTCATACCGACCGCGTATTTTCCCCAGACCTTACCGAAACAACGATTGAAGCCTTCCCCTATTACGCCTCGATTCCCTGCCAGATTCGCACCATTAAATCCTTTAATCGACCGGTGATTTTGGTAGACGACCTCATGCACCCCGGCCTGCGTATGGGAGTACTCGACCCCATCCTGCGTGAGGAGGAGGTTCCTATCCGCATGGTGTTGGTGGGTGTACTGTCGGGTTATGGCAAAGATTTAATGCATTCGTGGGAAAGGCCGATCGACAGTGTTTACTTTCTTCCCCGGCTACGTCAGTGGTTTGTGGAATCCACCTTTTATCCCTTTATTGGCGGGAACACCGTGCGTCGTTCCAGCTTCCCGGTTCCCGGCCTTTTACCCGGCATCAACCATATTTTACCTTATGCCTCCCCTTCTCACTTGTCTGAGTGCGGTCGTGAAGCGGTGTTTTGCTTATCTCGTACTTGCCTAGAGGCGGCACACGATGTCATCTCTACACTTGAGCAGGAATATCGTATTCTTTATGGCAGGAATTTGACATTATCCCGATTGGCAGAGGCCGTTATTTTACCCTTGTGCCCGGACAAAGGCACCTGCTTGAGCTATGACCCCAATTTGTCCGCATCGGTTTACCTCAAAAATGATTTAGAACAGCTGTTGCGTGAATATTTATAATTACGGCATGCTGGGGGTTTCCCCTCTTCCCGTTTTTATGAAATACAATACTTTTTTGGAAGGTGATGCTATGTATTACTACAGTTATAAGGGTGCTAACCTCGTATCTCTTACCCCTCAAGACGGCTTTGGTTCGCCCATAGCTCCGGTTACAGAGGGCAGACTCTTTGCTCCCGTTTCTGGGGATGCAGTTTTGGGCAGAGGCTCTTTTCGTGTAGACCACCCGGGGCAGCTATTTGCACCCCACGGGCTGGAGGTGTTGGATGCCTCCCGCATGACTGAAGTAGAAGTGGATACCCCCACTGTGGCCGCTATTGCTGAAGGTCGCCTCACCGCCATCAACACCGGCCGCATTGGTTGGGAAGAACTGCTCAATGCCGCTCCAAAAACCGGTAAGCGGCGAGTCAATATCGTGGCGATTGGGGATGTTGGCTCTACATTACTCACCGGACTAAAACTAATGGGTGGAGACGTCATTTCCTCCATCGGCATCTGTGATGTATCGGATCAAATCACCTCCCGCTGGGAGTTTGAGATGGGTCAGGTCGCAATTCCGTGGGATTACGACGCCCTGCCTGAAGTTGAAATTGTCTCCCCTGACCGCATTTTTGACTGTGATGTGTTTGTTTTTGTTGCCTCCAAGGGCATTCCTCCGGTCGGCTCTCAGGTAAAGGATGTGCGTATGGCTCAATTTGAGGCGAACGCCGCCATCGTAAAGCACTATGCTAAAATGGCTCGTGACGCTCAGTTCCAAGGCTTGTGGTGCGCTGTGTCAGACCCTGTGGATCCCTTAGCCAAAACAGCGTATTTGGAAAGCAACCGTGACGAATCTGGCGTTTGGGATGGCAAGGGCCTGCGACCTGAACAGATTCAGGGCTTTGGCCTTGGCGTGATGAACGCCCGGGCTGCCTATTATGCAAAGCGAGACACGAGATTTTCCTCTTTTCTGTCGGAAGGGCGTTCCTTCGGCCCTCATGGCACTGGACTTTTCATTGCCAATTCCATCGAGCACTATGATGAAGAACTTTCTCAGGAACTGACACACCTTACAGTGACAGCTAATTTAAAAATGCGTGAGCTGGGCTTTAAGCCCTATGTGGCTCCTGCCTTATCCTCCGGTGCGTTGTCTCTGCTGCTCGCCTTGCGGGGAGAATGGCACTGCGGCTCTGTATTTCTGGACGGCATTTATATGGGTGTGAAGAATCGATTTACCCCGGCTGGTATTGAAACCGAGTTGCTTCCCCACATTCCAGATGAACTGTTTAGCCATATTCAGGAGGCGGCACAGCACTTAAAAGAAATTTTATAACTGCTTAATAAAGAAGGTATTGGAATGTCCTTGATAGTAATCTATCCCCATCCGGACGTTCAAGGAGCAGACATACGTCTGGACGAAATATTGCGTCACGCTCTGGAAGGGCGGCAGACCCGCACTTTACGCCGTGCAGAAGAGCTAACCAACCTGACCGGAGAGCGTCTCCTGTTTGCCTTACCGCTTGGAGATACCGGCACAAACATAGAGTATGTAAAGCTGTTGGCTCGCCTGCGCCGGGAACCCGAGCTGCTAAAGGGCTGCACAGCAGGATTAATCGTAGACGGAACCTCACCTTTGTATACCAAATCGGAGGCGACTGAGCTAACATTGGCAGCAAATTTGGCAGGCTGTGCATTTTTGGGACGCCCACTGGTGGAGGGCACCGGTTCCCTCGTGAACTTTAAGGTGCAGGCAAAACAGCTCAATACCGATTTATTGGGAGCTTACCGAGCAGCTGCCCGAGAGCTTGCCGACCGATTAGAGAAAGAAAGCTTCCCCAAACCGGAGAAGCCCGAATTATTGGTACTACACGCTTCGAACCATCATACCTCCAACACAATGGCACTCTGGAGTGAGGTGAAGACTCGCCTTGGCGATGCGTTTATTGTAACCGAAATCGGGTTGCGCAACGGTACTTTGTCTGATTGTTCGGGCTGCCCCTATACCATGTGCCTTCACTTTGGTGAGCGAGGAGGTTGCTTTTACGGTGGCGTAATGCAGGATGAGGTGTACCCCGCGGTGCGCCGTTGCTCGGGAGTAGTAATGCTGTGTCCCAATTATAACGACGCTATGTCCGCAAATATGACCGCCTTTATTAACCGCCTTACCGCCTTGTTCCGCCAAACACGCTTTTACGACAAAGCGCTTTTCTCTATCGTGGTGTCCGGTTATTCTGGAGGGGATATTGTAGCGCGGCAGTTGATTGCCGGAATGAATATGAATAAGTCTTTCTATCTCCCCAGCCAGTTTTCCATGCTGGAGACCGCCAATGACCCCGGTGAGGCGTTATCCCTGCCGGGAATTGGAGAGAGACTCGACGGTTTTTCCTCCCGAATCCGCGGCACTCTACTCAATTAAAGCATTTAAAAAGGGAAACTCTGCTTCATACAGAGTTTCCCTTTTTTTGTTGATAGAAACGCCTTGACCTACAACTACAATACCTCAACTTTTGTCGGTTGCATTTACCACAGCTCAAGATAGCGGTGGTGTGAAGAGACAATACTTGACTAAAAGCAATCATCTCTAAATCGCATCGCGAACAGAGTATAGGATTTGAATCACAAAGCCAATTTAGTAATACAGCTACATAACATATAAAAAATTGATAACAAAAAACAAGCCCAATTCAATGAGCTTGTTTTTTTAGAGTGATAAATAGGTTTTAGATGAATTTGAACAACTGTAAAAATGCGATAACACCCAGTAAAGTCATGATAATGCTGCTTACAAGTGTTAATGAAAACCAAGCGGGTTTGAGTTGATATTCCTTTGGCAAGCTTTTTTTCTCAGTCCAAAGAAGTAAGAGTCCTACAAGGCCGATTCCAAAAACACTGCCAATTACAGTTGCAACCTGAAGAACGAATGTATAAGTAATATTCGTCCATGCCAATAAAATACCGCCGAAAATGCAAAATACTGCAACCCATAAACGAGTTTTAAATTTGTTTTCTTGCTTTTGAATGGCAGGGAATACCGGAGAAAAGCATGCACGAAATGTTGCGGGATATACCTGAGTGCTGAGTGCTACAAGACCACCAAAGAATGCGCAGAAAATAGCAGCCTTATATAGTAATACCAGACCAGGAGAAATGACTGAGAAGAAGTGAGCTTGATTTTGAATAATCTCGTCATTGGAAGGAACAACCTGCATTCCATTGGTTCCAAGTACAACGTTACCAAGAATCATGAATATGGAACCGACGAGCCAAACTGCGGTAAAGGAAGTAACGTTATCAATTTTAACAGCTTTCAGCCACCCTTTGGCATTTGAAACCGTATTCTCGTCCTCCGGAAGCGGAATCATCTCTTTGCCAGATAAGTTTTTCAGAGATGACTGAATGTCTGAAATACGTTCATTCCCATACATGCCCCAGTTCTTTTCGCTCATTGTACCCATATAACCGAGATAATCTTGGATTCCACCGCCAAGGATGCCAACTGCGCTGACAATCTCTAGCAGAATGGGTCCGGAAAGAATTTCAGGTCTTTTGGTCTGCACCCATTCAGGATACCCAGCCGGGATGGTTGGAACGAAACCCTGTAACAGTGCGAGCCAGTCTGGATTAGATACAAAGATTGCTATCAAAGCGAAAATAACCAGAATAAGAACAATACCAGTGGATACTTTCTCCATTTTTTCATAACTAAAAAATACGAATAAGAATCCAACCAGTGCCCAGATTGTACCGCAAAGTACGGTATAGCTTGTGTTTAATCCAAAGGTCCAGCAGGTCCATTGCCCCAACACCTTAATAAAGCCGCAGATAGAGGATGGGATGGCTATGGCAGCCACAATACCCAAGAAAATAGCGACCCAGTTTTTAGTGCCTGGTAGAATCTGTCCCCATCGTGTAGCGGGGTGTTCTCCGGTTAATGTTGCAAATTTGGAGCCAACGAAAACTACGCTTCCTTTCATAATTGCACACAATAAAAAGGTCCAGAGAAGAGAAAATCCGAATAGCGAGCCTTCACGGCTGGCAAAGAAAATTTCTCCGTTTCCAATTGAAGCAGATGCCACAATAATTCCTGGGCCAAGGTAACGTAAAAGATCTTTGAATTTGCCGGCTTTTAATTTGGGATCGGGTTCAGGCATTGTCATTGCAACAGATTTCGTTTTTGTATCTGTCATTAAAAGCACTCCTTTTCATTTTTTTCGTACTGTAACAAAGGCAAATGAAAGTTGAAAAATCGCTAGCCTGCAAATTCGTTCTACCAATTAATAAGATACCCCTCTGAAAAATGAGCTTGCATGGTGAACGTATACTCGGTTATACCAGCGCAACAACGTTCAAAGCTTCTACCGCTATGGCAAATATTTGCCGGGATCCCGCAAGTTGTATTTCAAGTAACCAAAGGAATATAACAATTACTGCACGACAATAAAAAGCAATTGAGCCTTTCAGGACGGGAACACTACCTACTGCGAGCATGAACTGCGCAGCAGGACTCTTGTAAATTGGGAGATTCTTTTTTCTCCTCTACAATCCGCATTAACTCTTGACGCATCGCTTCAACTGGTGCTTTTTTCCCGCTCCAAAGTTCAATTTGTGCAACACCCTGATACAAAGACATCCCTAATCCGTTTTGTACACAGCAGCCTTTTTCTTCCGCATCCAGCAAAAACTGAGTTTTTGCTGGATTGTAGCATGCGTCAAAGTAGAACTGCCCAGCTTGTATGTATTCTTTTTGCAGAGGACTGCGGCCGATGCTGTCCCCCATTCCCACCCCGCTTGCATTGATTACTACATTGCAAACGGCCAACTTTGAAAAATCCTCATGGTGCACAAATTCAGCCACCGGAGCAAAATTTTGATTAATGTCTTCAACCAGAGCTTTTGCACAGGGCTCAAAAACATCTGTAATATAAATCTTTTGGGCACCATAATAGGCCAAAACCGAACACATGGCGCGCCCTGCTCCTCCGCCGCCAAAGCAGAAAAACACACTTTGATCTACCTTGACACCTGCCTCCTGCGTTAAAGAAGTATAAAACCCGATTCCGTCAGTGTTATAGCCAATTAACTTACCATCAGGGGTTTTAACTACGGTGTTGCATGCCCCCATTTTTTGACATAGTGGATCCAACTCATCGAGATAGCGCAGTACCCGAACCTTGTTGGGTTTTGTAACAGCAAAGCCCGCAGTATTCATATACCGCAGTCCATTGACAATATCTCCTAAATGCTCTTTATCCGCTTCGGTATAGAAATAAATCATATTGAGGCCTGCCGCTTGATACCCTACGTTCTGCATTTGAGCTGCAAAGGACTGTGAAAGTGGCGTACCGATGAGGGTAATTATTTTTGTATTAACATCAATTATCATCCTGTAACCTCTTTTTCATGTAAAGAAGAAATAAGTGCTACGTAACCATTACACACCTTAATCTTAAGAAAGTTTATGAATTGCAGAATATGTGCAAAGGCACTTATAACCTAAAAACAAACTGGAATTTCTTAATCCATGTTATTGGTAGCAAAGTACGCTTTTGCCTTATTAATGCAGTTTCTAGCATGACCAGCCGCTCCGAATTGCTTAATATATTCTAAATTAGGCAACTCAATGGAGATAGGTAGGTTTGGCATTGCCTGTATCATTCCACAAATATCCATAATTCCATCCCCTGGGTAAAGTCGAGCTTCCCGAGCGATGTGTAATAAGAAGGGATCATTAATATTACCTGCAACACAATCTCCATCCAAACAGTTGGGACCGTCACACAAATGAATAAACCGAAAATATTTTGGATTTGTGCGAGCCAATTCTGCGGCTGTCACTCCTGCACGCCCGGCGTGAAGAATATCCACTAGAAGGAACAAGTTATCACGTTGTAACTCATCAACCAGTGTAATACCCTCTTGCAAATTGCGAACTCCAGCCCATGGTAAGAATTCAATGTTATAATTCAGTCCATAGCGAGCCGCCATATCTGCAATTAGCCCTGCCTGCTCCATATAAAATTTACGATCTCGAACCCAAACGCTACCAAGCACATCCGTAGCTCCCAGCTTGGCAGCCGCTTCAAATGCAGGCTCATACTCATTGATGTCAATGTCTGGCCGAATACGAGCCAGCTCAATATCCAAAAGAGAGATATCGTATTCTGCCAGTGCTTCCTTTACTGCCTGAAAAAGCTGGATGTCTTTATGTAATAAAAATTCTGGTTCACCGGGCAAATGCATGGGAATGGTTCGCAGACTGACATAGTCATACCCTGCTTCTTTTGCGATTCTAATCTGTTCTATAGGATGAATTCCTGGAATCGTTAAGCAGGCCAATGAATAGGTTCTCATTCTAAATTCCCTCATTCTAATTAAAATAGGCTGCCACAACAAATGAATTGCGACAGCCCCCCTAATCCATTACTTATGAGATTTTGCGTGGGAAGGGCTAACATATTTGCCGTTTTCCTTTTTCACCAATCGGCCGTTGTCAACCAACTCGTTAGGAGAATAAATATCGTTAATGTTCCAGCAGCCAGGGGTTGGAACCACAATATTTTCCATGGGAACATCCAGCAAATATGGCTCGTCGGCTTCCAAAGCCTCTTTGAGTGCAACAGAGAAATCGTCGGCAGATACTACTTTTCTGGATTTTATGCCATATCCCTGCGCAATGACAGACCACTCAGGAGTATAACGCTCTCCGTCGGGAGTATGAAACACGGTACCAAAACGGGTATTATAGTTCGCGGCCTCAAGACCGGCAATTGTGCCAAACGCGGCATTGTTCATAACTACCCAAACCACATTGATACCATACTCTTTGGCTGCAGCCAGCACGGATGGATTGGTACCAAAGCCGCCATCACCAATTAGCGTGATTACCTTTTTGTCGGGAGCAGCCAGCTTAACACCCAACAAAGCAGCGGAACCAAAGCCCATTGTAGCTAGACCGGAGCAGTGGTGAATCGAGCCGGGAAGCTCAATATCGTACTGCTGTGCCATGCCGTTTTTATTCCAACCTACATCCGTTACGATGATGGCATCGCTAGGTAAAAGTGATTTCACGTCCCGCAGGATGCGCTGAGGCGTCATGGGGAAACGCTCATCATCGCAAATGGGTTGGTTTTCCTCTTTAAAATGGGCTTTTTCTTTTGCAATCGTTTCACGTAATTCTGGATTACTACGGCCCTCCGGGCAAAGTAGCTTTACTTCCGCCAAAATTTGCTTCAAGGCGGGCTTCAAATCTGCAATCGCTCCAATATCCACAGGATAATTGCGGCCAATTTCACTGGGGTCTATGTCAATTTGCAAGAAACGAGTTCTCTCAGAATCAAAAGTAACTCCCTCATACCAGCTGGAACTGTCTGCCTCGGCCAAACGAGTGCCCAGAGCCAAAATGACGTCTGCCTCGGTGGTCATTTTATGGGTTAGTTCAAAACCCCAGAAGCCAGTCTGACCCAACATTAAGGGGTGAGTATCGGGAACACAGCCCTGCCCCATTAACGTGCGGGAAATCGGAATATCCAAATACTCTGCCAAAGCGGCAAGCTCATCGGAAGCACCGGAGGAAAGAATGCCACCGCCTGCGTGGAGAACAGGCTGTTTTGCAGCTACCAATCTACTAGCAATTTCTTTGGCAACATCGGGATCCAGAGCGGGCCGAACCGTAACTCGACTATCACGATAAGTACGGGCAAAATACTCTGTATCAATTTCCTGCGAAAATATATCCATAGGTACAGAAATCAGCACAGGGCCGGGGCGGCCGCTTTCTGCCAAGCGAAATGCCTTATCCAGAATTTCAGGCATCATCTCGGGAGTATCCACTCGCCAAGCGCGCTTGACAAAGGGCTTATAAATGTCGTATTGGCTGCCGTCACAGTGCATGTTTACTTCTTGGTGGGGGTGTTTGCCATAATAGTAGCTGGGAACGTCTCCAGCGATGACCACCATTGGAATAGAATCCAGAGCGGCGTTTAGCACACCGGTAGTAGCATTGGATAGCCCAGGGCCAAGGTGGCACATCACTACGCTTGCCTTTTTGGTGATGCGTGCGTAGCCGTCTGCTGCAGTAGATGCAATCTGCTCATGGCGAACAGAGATAAATTTCAATTTTGAATCTTTGAGTGCGTCAAGCATAGCAATCACGGTATGGCCGCAAAGGCCAAACACATATTTTACATCTCTGCGCTCAAGATAATCGACAATTTGGTGAGATAAAAGCTTTTTCATATAGTAAGTACATCCTTTCCAACATTTAGTAACGATTCAGATTTATGTCATGTGAATTTGGACAGGAGAGCTAATTCGGTGGCTTTATTCTAAACAAAGTTAGGCAAAAAGTCCAATTGATGATTTTAATGACCAGCAAAAGATTTTTAATAAGGTCCCAATGGTGACTTTTAGAGCCATGCGTGGTATTCTGAATATAAGTCAAATTTGGGAGGGTGTTTTATGACCATACAACAGCTAAAGTGCTTTTCCGTTATGGCGGAGGTTCTTCACTACACCAAGGCTGCCAACCAGCTTTATGTCTCTCAACCTAGCTTAAGCTACTCCATTTCGGAGTTAGAAAAGGAATTGGGCTTTCCGCTGTTTGAACGCAGAGATAATAAGACGTATCTCACCCATTTCGGAGAGTCTATCTTACCCTATGTGAGGGTGGCTCTCGATAAGCTGGAGGCAATTCAAATAAAAGCCTATGAACTGGCCGATCCTTTCACAGGCTCGATTAATTTAGGAAACATATACAGCATCAGTTTTGACTTTATCCCCCAGCTTTTAGAGCGCTTTTATACCAACAAAGAAAATGGTAACATTACCGTTAGCTGCGTTCAGGGTGTAAATCGCCTGCTCATCGACAAATTGATGGAAGGATCTCTTGACCTGATTATCTCGGGAGAAAGCCGAGAACAAGACCTGATTAGTACGCAAATTTTCACTCAGGAGTTAAAATTGATTGTACCCCAAAACCATCCGTTGGCTGGAAGAGAGAGCGTCTTAATCAAAGATTTAAAAGACGAGGGCTTAATCTCTTTGGGGCCGAACAGCAATATTACCGGGCATATTTCTGCTTGCTTCCGAGAACGTGGTCTGGAGCCTAAATTTGTACTTAGTGTAGCGGAATGTTCTGCTATGGGGGCGTTTATTAGCTCTGAAATGGCGGTGGCAATCGCTCCTGTGGTTCCGTCCTTCCACAGCAACAATGTTTGTATTATCCCCTTTGCCCAACCAGACAACGAGCTGCTGGGTCGGAAAATTTATCTGCAATGGGTGAAGGAACGGTATTTACCCCCCACGGCTCGTAGACTGAGAGATTTTATTGTTGAGGAATTCGTAGAGAACAAATAGAACACGATATGTGGCTCCCCTAAATCATGAAGTAAAATATGGAACTGCTATAAAAACGGCAGATAAATCCCCCTTAGCATCGCGCGTTTTACGATGCTAAGGGGGATTTATGGTAGATTATAAAAATATTTTTGTTTTCACTAAAATAACGGTATTTTACATGAAGATTATTGAGAGATATACTTAAGCTGTGGATTTGGAATAATCGGATTTGTGAATAACATTCGGGAAAGGAGTTTGTAATATTACTATGTCTAATCTATCAAAGACAAAACAAATTACCATTTTGCAAACTAGCTTTGCAAAACGAGAGGATACGGTAGCATATCTGCAAGAAAAATTGCCGGGTGTTCGGGTAACGTATATTACCGATGACACCGTTTTGGCTGATGTTCGTGACGCTGGCACGCCCACCAAGGCTGTCATCGAGCGCACGATGCTTTATACAATGGCAGCCGAAAAGGCTGGAGCAGACCTAATCTTGTTCTCCTGCTCCACTATGGGAGATGTGGCAGAGCTATGTCAAAAATTTTCTTCTGTCCCTGTGGTGAGAATTGATGAGCCGATGGCTCGTGAGGCCGTCTCTCTTGGCAGCAAAATCGCTCTTATCTCCACTTTAATGACTACTCAGGCTCCTAGCCGCCGGCTGATTGAGAGACTCGGCCAAGAAGAAGGCAAAGAAATGCAGATTCACTCTGTTGTTCAGCAGGAAGCATGGGAAGCCCTCTCCTCCGGCGACGCAAAGCGTCACAACGAAATTTTGCTGGAAGAAATCTGCAAGCTAGACAGCATGGGCTACGATGCGATTGTTATGGCACAGGTAAGCATGCGAGCTCTTCTGCCTGACCTGAAGGATGTAAAAACTCCGCTGCTATGCAGTTTTTATTCCGGGCTGAACATGGTAGTGGAACGGATAAAGGGGTTGTAACTATGGAAATGAAGACAAGAGATATCCCCGCTCTGGAGGCTATGTGCAGCCAACTTCGGCAAGATGTAATTGCCATGGTGAGCAAGGCGGGTTCGGGGCATCCCGGTGGCTCCCTTTCAGCGGCAGAATACGTAACCGCTCTCTATTTTGACTCATTAGAAAATATAGACCCGAAAAATCCCCGTAAATATGACCGTGACCGTTTTGTTCTCTCTAAGGGACACTGCTGCCCCATTTTATATTCTGCGCTGGCACGAAAAGGGTACTTTGACGTGTCGAATCTGACTAAACTGCGAGAATATGGTTCTATTTTACAGGGTCACCCAGACATGAATAAGACACCCGGCGTTGACATCTCCTCCGGTTCCTTGGGCAACGGACTCGCGGTTGGGGTGGGGATGGCTTTATCCGCCAGAATGAAGAAGCTGAACTACAGAGTCTATGTCATGATGGGTGACGGTGAACTGCAGGAAGGCATGGTTTGGGAGGCAGCAATGTGCGCCGCCCACCATAAAGTAAAAAACATCATTGCGATTGTTGACTGTAATAACCTGCAAATCAACGGCACCATTGACGAGATTATGAGTGTAGAGCCCTTGCCCGACAAATGGCGGGCTTTCGGATGGAAAGTCATTCACGTGGCAGACGGCAACGATATGGAACAAGTTTTGGCTTCTCTTGATCAGGCGAAAAATACGGAAGGCCCAGTGGTGATACTGGCTAAGACAGTAAAGGGCAAGGGCGTCTCTTTTATGGAGAATGTGGCGGCATGGCATGGTCAGGCCCCCAACGCAAAGCAAGAAGAACAAGCTCTTGCTGAATTGAAAATGGGAGGCGGGCAGTAATGGGAATCGCAACAAGATTTGCTTTTGGCAAAGAGCTGACAGAGCTTGCGGCAACAAAAGACTTCGTAGTGTGTAACGCAGATACCAAGGCCTGCGCCTTGGAGAATTTTGGCAAGCTTTACCCAGAGCGGGAATTTTCCATTGGCATTGCAGAGCAAAACCTAATGGGTACAGCGGCAGGCTTTGCTAGCTGTGGAAATAAGGTCTTTGCTTCCACCTTTGCTGTTTTCACCAGTATGCGTGCCTGCGAACAGGTGCGGCAATTTATTTGCTACCCCAAACTGAATGTAACCGTAGTTGGTACCCATGTTGGTCTTCAGGTTGGGGGCGACGGAGCCACACATGCCGCGATTGAGGATGTGGCTATTTTTCGAGCCATGCCCAATATGACAATTGTGCAACCCTCCGACGAGGTATCTGCTAGGGCAGTCGCCAAAGCAGCCGTTGACTTTGAGGGACCGTTGTACATTCGACTTCACCGCAATCCGGCGGATGACATTCATGACCCGGCCTCCTATGAGTTTAAGCTAGGCAAGGCAGACACCATTGTGGACAATGGCAATGATGCAGTTGTTTTCGCCTCTGGCATTCTACTATCTAAAGCAATGGAGGCAGCCAAACGCCTTCGTGCGGAGGGCATTGGTGTTAAGGTAATTGAAATTCATACCATAAAGCCTTTGGATGAAGAAGCAATTATCAAGGCCGCCAAAGAGACTGGTGCCGTGGTCACAGTAGAGGATCACAATATCATAGGTGGATTAGGCTCTGCAGTTGCAGAGGTATTGAGCGAAAAAATCCCCACTCCTATGAAGCGTATTGGTGTGCAGGATCGATTTGCTTCCTCGGGAGATGCTGAGTTACTTTACGCTGAGCACAAAATGTCGGTACCAGATATTGTTTTTGCTGTAAAAGATGTAATGTCTAAAAAAAATTCCCGCTAACTTAATTGAATTACTGGATTTAAAAATTAGAATCTACCCAATATACAAGTGGAGCATGAATGAAATTTGATTGTATGCACCACATACATTTAGTCTGCACCTAATACGAGCAACGATGGTAAAAGAGCCGGTTAATAAAACCGGCTCTTTTGACTTGCAGATTGCATTTGCTTTTCGTCTGGGCATTGAAGCGATAGTATATATTCGCAAATTAGCTTGCAGATGGTATTGACAATTAAATAGAATGTAAGTAGAATTTACAGTAACGATTTAAAGTGATAAATTGAACAACATCTTGAAGAGCGCTGTGTTATAAGTTCATTTGTTGGGCAGCTTTATAAGAATATGGTAAGAGGTGAAATGAATGAGTGCAGTTACTATAAAAAACGTAATAATTGGAGAAGGAATCCCCAAAATTTGTGTTCCCATTGTAGCTAAAACGAAAAAAGAAATTCTTGAGGACGCGCTGGACATCACAAACAATCGGGTAGATATTGTAGAGTGGCGCGTAGACTGGTTTGAAAGTGCCCTAGATATTGAAAAAGTGAAGGATGTTCTTGAGGAACTGTCTTCTATTCTAGGTCAAATTCCGCTGCTGTTTACGTTGCGAACCGCAAGAGAAGGCGGTGTAATTGGCCTGGATGCGGAAACTTATCTGCAAATCAATCAGGCCGTCGTAGCAACCGGCTACGTGGATCTGATTGATGTAGAGGTATTGACTTGGGATGCAATTGCGCCAAAAATAATAGAAAGTGCCCACGCGGCAGGTGTGAAAGTAATTGGATCAAGCCATCAGTTTGACAACACACCTTCGAAGGAAGAAATGGTCAACCGGATGAGAAGCGCACAGGATTTGGGAGCCGATATCTGCAAAATCGCGGTTATGCCTCAAGACGAGATAGACGTTATCAAGCTATTGGAAGCTACGGTCATTATGCGACAGAAATATGCGGAGAAGCCTCTCGTTACAATGTCTATGGCTAAAACAGGGGTTATCAGCCGTGTTACTGGCGAGATATTCGGGTCTGCACTGACTTTCGGTACAGTAAAAAAAGCATCTGCACCTGGGCAAATTGATACCGAAAGACTCTATCATATTTTGCAGGAAATCCACCAAATCATTTAAAGTGTTAAAACAGATTACTTTAAAAAGCACTTTCCAATTCTTTCTGAAACTAAAAGGGTCGACACTTCAAAGTGTCGACCCTTTTAGTTTCGGACAAGGCCCTTTTATCTTTTACAATTTCTTTTCTAATTAAATCTCCAGATTAAAATCGCCAGATATTTCAAAACTCAAGGTTAAAGTTCTTAATTTGAACAACCTTCTCTATTGCCCTACCTAAATTAAAATAAAAAATTAAGCTTGAACAAAATTGAACTTGTTCAAGCTTAATACGTTTGGTTGCGGAGGCCAGATTTGAACTGACGACCTTCGGGTTATGAGCCCGACGAGCTACCGGACTGCTCCACTCCGCGATATTTTTGCAACCCTTCGTGAGCGCTTAACTATAATAACATCGCACACCTAAAAAGTCAAGCCTTTTTGAAAAAAATGTTAAATTAATGAAAAAGGCCTTTTTAATTTGCTTGTTCCCTCTCTTGGTTTGTGCTATACTTTTTTAAAATTTAGATGCAATGCAGTTAGGGAGTGCTCCGTAATGGTATCGATTCGAGAATATCAAGACAAAGATATTTCTATGTTAACAAAAATCTGGAATACAATTGTGGAGGAGGGGAATTCCTTTCCTCAAACTGATTCTCTCTCACTGGAGGAAGCGATAGATTTTTTTGCGGAACAAAGCTTTACCGCAGTGGCAGAAGAAAACGGTGTGATTATGGGATTATATATCCTACACCCAAACAACGTGGGGCGCTGTAATCACCAAGCCAATGCTGGGTATATGATACTGCCGTCATACAGAGGGAACGGAATAGGAACACTTCTAGTTCAGCATTCCTTAGAGAAAAGCAAAGCTCTTGGTTTTCAGCTTCTCCAATTTAATGCTGTAGTAAAAAGCAATATTCACGCTATTCGCTTATACCGCAAATTAGGCTTTGTAGAAATCGGTACCGTCCCACTTGGTTTTCGGATGAAAGACCACACCTACCAAGATATTATTTTATTTTACCATACGCTGTAACGCTTTTGCCACAACAAAACGTATGAGTATAGTCTCCTTCCTATTCCCTTCACTAAATTAGGTATAGAGAAGGAGTTTTTTATTGCAAAATTACAGTAATACAGGTTTAAATAATGCAATCTGATAAGAAAATTCAAAAAAAATCATTTTATTTCCTTAAAATAGATTGACTAAAAAATAACAACGTGATAAAATTCAATTATTCAGTTATATGCTTGTATCTATGGGGGCTTCATGTTTTCAATATAAGTATACTAACTATACAATTAACCCTAGTCGTTATATTTCCTTCTGTACAACATCTGAAATGTTGTTTTTAAACTGCTTATGACACACTTTTCCCATATATATTAAGTAATGAACCCCCAAAAGGGCCCGTCTATATTAGATGGGCCCTTTTGGGGGTTCAGGATATTTTACTGTTTACTATCACATCGCAGGGATGGCATAAGCCAATTTATTGGGGGGAGGGGACATCATGCAATTATTAAGCTGTTTTGATTCCTTCCTGAGTAAAATACGCATCAATTGATTCCAAATCATAATATTGTCCATTATGTATGAAACCGAGGTGCAAAAATCCGGGGTTATATTCCGCTCCATCTTTTTGCGCCGGTACAATGCATAACTCAATTAAATCGTTATGACTGACCTGTGTCAGCTTTCTGTCCAGCTCTTCTTTTGTTACCAGTATTCTCATTGGTGTTATACATCCTTTCTATTTATCACTCATTTTCTGTCTTTTATTATATCTTATCGATATGGTGAATCTTGTCAAATTATACGTTTATTTCCTGAATACATTAAAAATGGAGGTTTTATGAATATTTCGGCGATTAATTGTAATTCTTTCGTTAACAATGCCTAATATGCCAAAATATGCCACGAATCACTAGCGAAATATCTCTACAAATCAGTAATTTTGATTTTTACTATTCTTTTTAAGACCTTATTTCGACTGTATAAAATTCGAGTTTTTTTGCATAATTGTCGAATCTTCCGAATCAAATGAAAAGATGTCGAAAAAGTTTTTGTAACCTTGTTGACAAACAAAATAGCCCATGCTATAATACTCAAGCAGTCAAATGGTTGCAAAAAAAACATGCGAGAGTGGCGGAATTGGCAGACGCGCTAGATTCAGGTTCTAGTGAGCGCAAGCTCATAGGAGTTCAAGTCTCCTCCCTCGCACCAAACAGATTAGAAACAAATGTTTCTAATCTGTTTTTTTGTTTTCTACTTATCTTCAGGTAAAATAGGCCATTCTTGCCGTAAAAGCGGTGCTTTTTCATTTTATATAGAACTGTATTGCACCTCCCTTTTTCTGTTATAATAGTCTTATAAGAAAAAGAAATGGCTTTTTGTATCATCAGTATAGAATGGAGGCAAAAACGATGTCTGAAATTTACTTGGCTGGCGGTTGCTTTTGGGGAAGCGAAAAATATCTTTCCTCCATACCCGGGGTGCTTTCAACACAAGTTGGGTATGCGAACGGCTTAACACAGTCTCCCACCTACGAACAGGTTTGCAACCAAAACACGGGGCATGCCGAAACGGTAAAGGTTATTTACGACCCGCAAACGCTTTCTTTGGAGTATTTATTGGAGCTATACTACGATTCTATTAATCCCTTTTCGCTGAACCGGCAAGGCGGTGACGTTGGCAGCCAATACCGAACAGGTATTTATTATACCCAGGCAAGTGATTTACCGGTTATAGAAAAATCGCTTCAGCGGCTGCAACAGAAACACGATAGAAAAATTGCAATTGAGGTAAAGCCGCTTTCCAATTATTCTCCGGCAGAAGAGTACCACCAAAAATACCTTGATAAAAACCCCGGCGGCTACTGCCATATTGCTCCTGAAAAGTTTGAGAAAGCCAGCCGTGCTGTTATAAACCCCGCTCAATACCAACTGCCGAGTGAAGATACGCTTCGCAGCAAGCTAACCGACTTGCAATACAAAGTCACACAGCAGCAGGCGACGGAGCCTCCCTTTCAAAATGAGTTTGACCACGTATTCCAACCTGGTATTTATGTAGATATTACAACCGGAGAGCCTCTCTTCTCTTCCAGCGATAAATTCGATTCCGGGTGCGGCTGGCCAAGCTTTGCCAAGCCCATAGACCCCAATGTGGTGCAGGAGAAGTCTGACCTTACGCATGGAATGATTCGCACAGAAGTAAAAAGCCGTGTTGGTGATGCGCACTTGGGTCATGTGTTCCCGGACGGCCCTAAAGAGCTAGGTGGGCAGCGCTACTGTATTAACAGCGCGGCACTTCGGTTTATCCCCAAAGAAGAGATGGAAAAAGAGGGATACGGGCATTTGCTCCCACTCATTTCAGAATAAAGTTCTTTTCTATATACCAATTAAAAAGGCACTCTGATTTAGCTTCCGCTTTTTCAGAGTGTCTTATTTTTTATATAATAGTCTATCTCAAAGAAAAAAATCATTTTTTATATAAACGGTGTAAGGGTAATCCATATGATACCCCAGCTTTTCTGCTAAAGCAACGGAACGCAAATCGTGCGCATCCCAGCTAGGGTATAGACCACGTTTTAGGCATTCTAAAATCAAACCGGCTCCACAGGCAGTTGCAAGCCCTTTTCTTCGATACTCCGGGTTTGTATCGATTTCAATTTCGAGGCCACCTGAATACACACAGTAAGAGGAAGCACCGCTCACCGCTTTTCCTTTATATGTTACTACAACTCCTAACCCTTTCTGGCGGTATTCTTCATAACTGGGGAACTGGGAGCACAAATCCCGGGACCAATCCTCCTCTAGTAAAGAGTGGTATTGCTCTTCTTCAATAAATTCCAGCTGATAGCCCTCATCTAACACATCAATATAGCCATTTAATCGTTCTGGAGAAAACACATCCGGCTCTTTTCGAATGGCATATCGTGTTGCTTTGGTTACACGATTTCCCCACACCGATTGGAGTATTTGCTCCCATTCTGCATTTTGCAGAGCTATAATTGGCGATGCAGCTTTTGCTGCCAAAGCTGCCTTTGGAACACCCGCAAAGAAGCAAAAATCCCCTACCACTATTTGAGCCGCAGACGGATTTTGCTCATCATCCGTAAGAAAATAACCCATACAGCCATCCAAACAAGAACGAATCATCGCTTTTTCCCAGCCTGAAAAAATGGATGCTATCTGATTTAACTGCGCCATTGTGCCCCCTCTTTCAACTGGAATTTATATTCATTATAATTAACACAAAGTATAGCATAGAATGGTAATTGAATCCAGACCATAAAAAAAGACCTCCTGTATATAACCAGAGGTCTTTTTTATTTATCCGCCTATCCACTCTCCGCCGTTTACGTGCAGGGTTTGGCCTGTCATATAACGGGAGTCATCACAAGCAAGGTACACATAGGCCGGAGCAATCTCAAAGGGCTGACCCGCTCGCTTCATAGGAGTATTCACACCAAAGGACTGAATGGCTTCCGGCGGCTGAGAACCGGCAGCCGGCTGAAGCGGAGTCCAAAACGGGCCGGGTGCAACCGCATTCACGCGTATTCCCTTTTGCACCAAATTCAGTGCCAGCGAACGCGTGAACGACACAACCGCTCCCTTGGTGGCGGAATAATCAATCAAATTTTCGTCCCCGCGGTATGCAACGACAGATGCCGTATTGATAATGCTATCTCCTTCATGTAAATATGGAAGAGCATATCTCGTTAGAAAAAAGTAAGAATACACATTGGTAGCAAAGGTATTGTGCAGCTGCTCTGTGGTAATATCCGTAAAGTTTTTCTGCACGAATTGAACGGCGCAGTTATTTACCAATACATGAAGCCCACCGTATTGCCGAACAGTTAGCTCCACGACCTGTTTGCAGGTATCTTCACTGCGAAGATCGCCTTCCAACAACAGGCACTGGCCTTCATATTGCTCTTCAATGATTCGCTTTGTATCCTGCGCATCTTTGCGCTCATTGAGATACGCAATGGCAATATTCGCGCCTTCTTTGGCAAAAGCAACCGAAACCGCCCTGCCAATTCCACTATCCCCACCGGTAATGAGTGCCGTTTTTCCCTTTAGCTTACCACCTACCCGGTACTCCGGGTTCTCAAAAATCGGCAGCGGCTTCATCAAGTATTCCATGCCGGGTTGTACCGTCTGTTGTTGGGATGGAAATGCGACCGGTTCTTCTTTGCAGACTTGTTTGCTTGCATAGTACGGATAAATCGGATACATAAAGCAGAACTCCCTTTCCCCTCAAGCTATTTCTATCACCATATATACTACGGAAAGACAAATTTTAAGCCTGTTTGACAGTGAGCAGAGATGAAGAGAAAAAAGTGGCACCCCTGCGAAAACAGGAGTGCCATATAAAAGGGAAATCGATGAAAGCTAATTAAAGGGTAACACCATCTTTAAAGATGGGCAAGTCACGCTTGTCCAGCAGTTCAGACTTTGCATGTTTTCTGCCGGAAGCAACATCAACAATAAAGTCGAAGAATTCCCCGGCAACTTCAGTCATGCTTTTGCCTTCCAAAAGCTGGCCGGCATTAAAATCAATCCATCCAGATTTTTTCTGGCTGAGTGCTGTGTTGCTTGAAACTTTAATCGTGGGAACAGGACAAGCAAACGGAGTGCCACGCCCGGTGGTAAACAGCACGATATGCGCACCCGAAATTGCCAGCGCTGTGGAGGCGACCAAATCATTTCCGGGGCCTTGCAGCAAGTTTAATCCCTTATGGGCAACCGGCTGTGCATAACCCAAAACATCCACTACTTTAGCTGTACCACCCTTTTGGATACACCCGAGGGATTTATCCTCCAATGTGGTAATACCGCCGGCTTTATTGCCGGGGGACGGGTTGGAGTCGATCTCCTCCCCATAACGCATAAAGTACTTTTTAAAATCGTTGATTAAATCAACTGTTTTATCGAATGTTGCACGGTCTTTTCCGCGATTCATCAAAATAGTTTCCGCACCGAACATTTCGGGAACCTCAGTTAAAATACTGGTTCCGCCCTGTGCCACCAGCAAATCGGAGAAAGCACCGACCAGCGGGTTTGCGGTGATGCCGGAGAATCCATCCGAACCGCCGCATTTTAGACCAATTACAAGGTCAGACACACTGCATTCTTCCCTGCGGAATTGTGAAGCATAACGACACAACTCTTCCATGAGCTGTACGCCAACCTCAACCTCATCTTCAAATTCCTGGCAAACCATGAACTTCACACGCTCAGAGTCATAATCGCCAATCATTTTCTGCATTTGCTCCATGGTGTTGTTTTCACAACCAAGGCCAACAACCAACACCGCACCCGCATTGGGATGGTGAATCATTCCCGTCAACGCTTTTTGCGTATTGGTATGGTCATCGGAAAGCTGAGAACAGCCATAGGGGTGTGTATAACAGAAGATGCCGTCCAGCTCTGGGGTTAAATATTGCTGAGACTGCAATTCTATCTGTTTTACAATGGAATTCACGCAACCAACCGTTGGAATAATCCAAACCTCGTTGCGAACACCCACTTTTCCGTCTTTTCTGCGGTAACCCTCAAAAGTTTTGGGCGCAATCGCTTCCAATTCATGAAAATCGGGAGTATAAGTGTAATCCAAAAGCTCGCCGAGCGTTGTTTTTACATTGTGGGTGTGTACCCACTCACCGCTTTGAATGTTGCGAGCCGCAGTACCGATGGGAAAGCCGTATTTTACAATCGGCTCTCCCTCGTTCATTTCTTTGAGTGCTATTTTATGGCCGGGTGGCACATCGTTTGCCACCTTCAGCTCTTTGCCATCTACATCGAGCACCGTTCCCGCAGGGATCGGCTGCAATGCAACAATAACGGTGTCTTTGGGGTTAATCTGATAAAACTGCTTCATAAAAGGCTCCTCCGCTTATTTTCCCAGCAGCTTTTTCACAGCGGCTGTCATGCCGTTCGCACGAATGTCTTCCAAGTTTGCAGTTACCTGCTCTGCAAAATCGCCGAACTTGGCCAAATCCTCGCCCCAGAACTCCTCATGGGAAGCAACCGCTTTCACGTACTCTGCAACCGGTAGCTTGCAATGCTTCGCAAAGAAATCCATAACCGGCTCATCATCCTTAAAGCGGTAAGGCTCACCGTCACGCAGGCAGACCATTACGCCGTCTTCCAGCTTTTCAATGGTATAGAAAGCGAGCAGAGCAGCAAAGGAGAAGGTAAGGAATTTCGGTGCTTTACCATTCGCTGCAAACTGGTCTTTAAAGGTAGGCAGAATACGAGACTTCCATTTGGAAACGGAGTTCAATGCGATGGAGAGAATCTCGTGGTCTACAAACGGGTTGTCAAAGCGCTCGAGTACAGAATTTGCAAATGCCTCTGCCTGTTCGCGAGGCAGCTTTACGGTAGGCACAATTTCATCGAATACGGTGCGCTCCATCAGCTCGCGGCACAGGGGATCCTGCATGGCGTCGCGAACAATGTTTTTGCCAGTAAGGTAAGCTGCCAAAACGCAGGAGGTATGCGCACCATTGAGAATACGCACCTTTCTCTCACGGTATGGCTTCTGGTTATCGGTAAAGATAACCTCCATTCCGTCTTTTTCAAGGTGGTCAATCGGCAACTCGCCAGAAATATCTTTGTCGCTCTCAATAACCCAAAGTGCAAACGGCTCGCCGGCATCGAGAAGCTCGTCCTGGTAGCCAAGCTCTTTTTCGCAGATTGCATCGGCTTCCCCTCTGGGGTAACCGCTTACAATACGGTCAACCAAGGTGCTGCAGAACACACAGCTTTCAGCTACCCAGCTCTTAAATTCATCGCCAAGCTGCCACAAATCAATCAGGCGGTTTACGCAGTCGCGCAGCTTTCCGCCGTTATTCTCAATCAACTCTACCGGCAGCATAATGAGGCCCTTATCTTTTGCACCGTTAAACGCGGTGTAACGCTCATGCAAAAATTTGGTGAGCTTGCCGGGGTAGGTATTGGGAGGAGTTAGCTCAAAACGGTCAGTCTCATCATATACAATGCCTGCCTCTGTTGTGTTTGATACGACAAAACGCAGACTGGGGAGCTTTGCCAATGCGGCATATTCCTCATATTCACCGTAAGCATCTACAACCCGATTGATGCAGGTGACCACACGGTTTTCAACAGATGGCTCGCCGTTTTTGCGGCCGCGCAGAGAAACCGTATAAAGATTATTCTGCTTGTGAAAACGCTCCAGAGTACCGAAAGAAATCGGCTTAACCACGGCAACGTCACCGTTAAATGCGCCTTTTTCGTTGGCTACATCAATAAAATAGTCCACAAAGGCTCTCAAAAAATTTCCTTCGCCGAATTGTACGACCTTTATTTCGCAGGGTGTGCGCGAATGAAGCTCCTGAATCTGTTTCATAACAAAGATGACTCCTTTTCACAATGTAAGTGCTTACATTTTTTATTTTAACATTTGAGACTCAAATGTCAATAGGTTTTTCAAAAGCTTTTGGATTAATTGGTTATACACCAAAAAAACCAATTTTAATCGAAATATTTCTTGATTTTTTAGCTACAAAAGGATATACTCAATTGTAAGCCCTTACAAAAGAAGGTGATACCTGCTCTTATGAACATTTATGATATTGCTCAGCGCAGTGGTGTTTCCATTGCGACGGTTTCGCGCGTTATGAACGGCAGTCCCAACGTGAGTGCCGCTACACGTGAAAAAGTATTGGCCGTGATTCAGGAGGAAGAATATATACCGAACGCTTTTGCGCGCGGCCTTAATTTAAACTCCATGAAAATCATTGGAATATTGTGCACCGATATTGCAGATACATTCTACGCAAAGGCAGTTTCTTTAGTAGAAAGCCTTCTGCGGCAAAATGGGTTTGATGCATTGCTGTGCTGTACTGGGAACGACTTAGAAGACAAAAAGAAATACCTTGAGCTGCTTTTGGCCAAACGAGTGGACGCTGTGATACTCATTGGCTCTGCATTTAAAGAAAATGTAGATAATAGCCATATTGAAATTGCTGCCAAGCAGGTTCCCGTTATTATTATTAACGGGCTGGTAGAGTTGCCCGGAACCTATTGTGTTACGTGTGATGAGCAAGCGGCCGTTGCACAAAACGTAGCTCTTTTAAATCGCCAAGGGTACAGTGATATTCTTTATCTTTACGATATTTTAACTTACAGTGGCTGTTCTAAACTCAACGGCTACCGGGATGGCCTAAAGCAGTGCGGCATTCCTGTAAATGAAAGCCTGATTGTTCAGGTACCAAAATCCATTGAGCAAGTAAGGCGCCGTGTTCTTACTCTGTTTGATTCGGGTATTTCTTTTCGAGCTGTGATGGCGTCGGAGGACCTACTGGCGATTGGCGCTATGAAAGCACTGCAAAAACTGAACCTAACGATGCCAGTCATCGGCTTTAATAATTCCATTTTATCGGAAACCTGCTCTCCCTCCCTTACGAGTGTAGATAATATGCTAGACACACTCTGCCCCGCAGCCATTTCTATGCTCACCGGGATTTTGGACGGTAAAAGCGTTCCACAGAAAATGGTGATTTCTGCTACGCTGGTGCAGAGAGATACCTTTCAGGCTAACCCACAATAAAAATGGGCATTCACCGAACGTTCGGTCAACATCCTTGTAAATCTGCCCCACTCTTTTGCAAGGATTCATATACCATGCTGATGAAACAAAAAACTGGAGGCTTAAATCATGAAAAAATTTATGGATGAAGATTTCCTGTTGAGCAATGAAACGGCAAAAACGTTGTACCATGACTACGCAAGCAAAATGCCGATTATCGATTATCATTGCCATATCATTCCGCAAGAAATTGCGGAAGACCGCAAGTTTGATAATATTACGCAGGTTTGGCTGGGAGGCGACCATTACAAGTGGCGTTTGATTCGCTCCTGCGGTGTAAATGAAGACTTGATTACCGGCAAAGGCAGCAGCGACCGTGAGAAGTTCCAGCAATTTGCAGAAAGCCTGCCAAAAGCAATCGGCAATCCCCTCTACCACTGGACTCACTTAGAGCTCCGCCGCTACTTTGGGTATGACGGTGTTCTGAATGCAGACACAGCCGAAGAGGTTTGGAACCTGTGCAACAAAAAGCTACAGGAAGATGGCATGAGTGTTCGCGGCCTGATTAAGCAGTCGAACGTGCGAGCCATTGCAACAACAGATGACCCCATCGATTCCTTGGAATGGCACCAAAAAATTAAGGATGATCCATCCTTTGACGTTAAGGTTGTGCCTGCATGGAGACCGGACAAAGCCATGAATATTAATAAGCCTGGTTTTGCGGAGTATATGCAGCAGCTTTCGCAGGTAAGCGGCGTCTCTATTCAAACCATTGAAGACGTTCGCGCTGCGCTGGAAAAACGCATGGAGTTTTTCGACAGCATGGGCTGCCGTGCCTCTGACCATGGCGTTGATTATATTATGTACAATCCGGCTACGGATGATGAGCTAAATGCCATATTGAAAAAAGGCCTGAATGGCGGAGCACTTACGCAGGAAGAAATCGATCAATATAAGTATGCCATTCTTCTGTTCGTTGGCCGCAAATATGCAAAGCTTGGCTGGGTGATGGAGCTGCATTACGGCGCACTGCGTAGTGTAAACGACCGTATGCTTGACCGCATTGGCGTTGACAGCGGCTTTGATTGTATTGCTACCTACTGCTGTGCAGACACGGCAGCAAAATTCCTCAACGAGCTGGACAAAACCGGCGAGCTTCCCAAAACTATTATTTACCCTCTCAACCCCACAGATAATGCAATGGTTGGCGCACTAATCGGGTGCTTCCAGGGAACGGAAGCCGCAGGCAAGTTGCAGCAGGGCTCCGCTTGGTGGTTTAACGACACCAAAACTGGCATGATTGAGCAGATGACCAGCCTTGCGAACCTGGGTGTTCTCGGTACCTTTGCTGGAATGCTCACAGACTCCAGAAGCTTTTTATCTTACACCCGCCACGAATACTTCCGCCGCATTCTATGCAACCTGATTGGCACATGGGTAGAAAACGGCGAGTACCCGGATGATATTCCGTACCTTGGCAAACTGGTACAGGATATTTCATTCAACAACACCAATCGTTACTTTGAATTCAACGTTTAACCTTTTTCATATTCCTTCTGTTAGAAGAGCCGCCGCAATCATTTGCGGCGGCTCTTCTTTAAGCTAACAAAACCCCATCCGGTTAAAAAAGCGGGATGGGGTTTTCTAGGATAAAACAGCTTATTCTATTGGGCTCGTTTGATATGGCATCGGGTTGTTTCGCCTCTGTGAGAATCGCTCGAGGGCGGTTTGAATCTCTTGCTCACTGAGCGAAAATGGAACTTTCACATTTTCCTCTAATCCATCCATAGCCACTCCGTCAAAAGCATACAACTTCTTTTGTAGTCTCCATAAAAGCTCCAGTTCTTTTTCATCGAAGTCAGCAAAGAGGTCTGCCATTAAGTCTACCGAGATTTTGCCTGCGCAGCTTAGCATTGTTTGCATACCTAGCTCGGTTACACACACATTCACTGCACGCTTGTCTTTTTTGCTAGGGCCAATTGCTACAGATCCCTTTTTCTCAAGGCTAGAAACCAATTGCGTAATATTTTGCTTGGTACTGCCCAACTTATTTGCGATGTTTACAATTGTTGTTTCCTCTTCCGGTAAATGGAGTATCGCCAGAACCGTCATATATTGCCGAGACGTAAAAGGGGTACAGTATTTGTCCCCGGCTGTTTGTAATTTGTTTGAAACAGAAATAAGGCTTGAGTATACTTGCTGCGTTAAATGCAGCAGTCGCATTTCTTTCTCATAATTCACTGCTATGACCTGCCTTTTGAAAATTGGACATCTATGCCGCAACTACTGCACCAATTTTCCGCATTGGTGTTAGAGAATTAGTTGCGCAAGATATTGTATCGTTATACAACGACACTATACGTTTATCAATCCTTATAAAAGGAGTATAACGCTGAATGCTCAAACATTCGCATTGCTCGAACCCTTCAAATAAGAATGCTTTATTATTTCATTGCTGAAAAAATGCAATGGTTTTTTGAAAGGATTCATATTGTCCCTTGGCATTTCCCTCAATGGTACCGCCGGAGGTAAATACTCCGCCATTCATTGGCATTTCTAAGGTAATGCTGATAGGAACCACAAAAGGAACAGGTATCGGGTGGCCCATATCTTTATAAGGCAAAATCTGTACTGAATGCGAGTACTTGTTTTCTTTGAGCACTTGCAGTATTTCTTTGCAGGCATCGTAGCTGTTCCAAATATTATCCTTTTCCCCGTAAATTAATAGAAAATCCGCTTCCGAATTCTCGATTTTTATTCTGGCTTCTTCGCGATTTTCTGCTTTCTCAATGCTTTTTTGATAGGTGCTGGCAAAGCCAAAGGGACCCCCCTCCTGCACCGCTTTTTTCTGCTCTTCAAAGAATATTGCATTATCTACTGGAATAAAAGGAATCGATTTTCCCTGATAAGACCAACTGGAAGCATTCTTGCCGCTCGCGAGGCCATCAAGTGCCTGAAAGCAATATACATGCGGTTCGACTGCGGCAACTTTTTTAATTTGAGGATAACGGGAAGCCAGCAAAAGTGCTAGTTCACCGCCCTTTGAGGTACCGTGTATATAGATTTCTTTCGCTTTTGTGATTTCATTATTCTCTAACCACCGGAAAATGGTTTCAAAGTATTCGAGCGGGACTTCTTCTAATTTTTCTGGCAGCCCCTCTGCCCCAAAATACGGTACGGTTAGCACATTGAATCCCCTGGAGGCAATCGGAGCCGCCATTAAAGAAAGGGCATCCAATTGGCCATCCGACCCACCTAGCATTAAGATTGTTTTCTTAGCAGGTGTTTGGGGGTAAAATAGCACACCGTTAAATTCCGCGTGAATCGGCTTTACAATAAGATTATCGCTTTTAAAACGACGGGTAAGCAAAACTTCACGCTTTTCTGTGGAAGACTCCACTCGTAAATTCATCAGGATGGGTTTTTCAATGCTAATTCCTTGTACAATATTATTCCCTGCAGATTTTGATTGTTTTACTGAATAAATCAGCCCCATACTGTCTGCCGTATGATAGCTTCCCTCGACCGGAACCGCTTCATCAAAATCCACTGTGCCAGATTCATCCACTTGGAAAATAGCGTAAGACGAAAATTCCTCGCCACTACACCAAGGCAGCTCCATAGTAAGGCTTGCCTTTAACTGAGTATTAGCTGGTAGCTCCGAAACGCTAATATGTACTTTTTCATCCACAAAGGCTTCTTTCTTATCAATCGCAATTTTCATCCTTGCTCTCCTTAACAAATAGATTAATGAGGATTCTCTACAATAACCATAACATTGTCTTTATTAAGCGTAGTATAGACCGCATTCTCCATTTAGTCAATATATTTATTAATTAATTTAAAATAAAATAAAAAGCTTGCTGTCTATACCTCCAGACAGCAAGCTCTTACTTTTCACTTCATTAAGTGTATTTATTCATTTTTAGAGAAGAAAATACCCTTCACATCTTGATTCAGAACCGGTGAGGTTACGCAGAGAATCAGCTCTTCCAATGCGGCTAGCGTAGCAAACACGCAAAGAGTTGTTCCGGCGTTAACCCCCAAAAAGGGATAGCCAAACGGCAGGCAAAATAATAGCAGCCCCGCTGCTTTATTGGCATAGGTATGCAAAAAAGCAAATTGCTTATACCGAACATAGTTAACCGCAAGGGAGCAAAGTTTAATTATCGCTATTCCTGCAATCCAACCAAAAAGCCAAATCGGCAGTTTCATTGCTGGAACAAGTCGAAAGAGGAGCACCGCAGTTAATAGAAAATCTGCCACACTGTCTAGCCTTGCTCCTGCAGGGCTGGTGCATTTAAGCTTTCTTGCAAGGTAGCCGTCGAGCATATCGGTAACACCGCAAATGCCGTACAGCACAAAGAACGGTATAGATAAAGGCTCTACAAATAACAGTGGAACGCAAAGAACGATTCGCAGTATCGTGAGCGCGTTCGGCAGATTTTTCATAAAGGGTTATCCTTCTGAGGGCTGTTCCCTCCAGCCCTTGCAAACATCCACCCAGCCAAGAGCACGAGAGCACTCCAGCAATTCTTCACAGGTAAGCTCAATAGCAGAATTGGAGGTTCCGCATGCCGGGTACACCGTGGTAAAACGACGTAAGGATTCATCCAGATACACCTTTGCACCGTCGGGATTATCGAATGGGCAAATTCCACCAACACGGTAGCCTGTTAGTTCCTCTGTTTCTTCCGGTACAAGCATTTTGGCTTTTAAGCCAAAGTGACGCTTGAATGCAGAATTATCAATCTTCCCGTCCCCTGCGGCGACAATTAAGATACAACCGTTTTCATCCTTTAACGAGATGCTCTTGGCAATTCTGGCAGGCTCTACCCCCAGCGCTTGTGCGGCAAGCTCTACCGTAGCGCTGGAAACCTCAAACTCCTGAACCTTATCGTCTTTTCCAAACTGCTGTAAATAATTCCGAACCTTTTCCGTACTCATGGTTGGTAACGCCTCCGTTTTAGCACATTAAGAGCGCTGAGCCCTCATTTCCAAATACTCTTCATACGTTGTCATGCGGTCAACCACACCGTTCTCGGGCAGAATTTCAATAATGCGGTTTGCAACAGTCTGCACAAACTGATGGTCGTGAGAGGAGAAGAGAATAACGCTCTTAAACTCAATCATACCATTATTCACTGCGGTGATGGACTCCAAGTCAAGGTGATTGGTGGGTTGGTCAAGCAACAGCACATTCGAGCCGAACATCATCATGCGCGAAAGCATGCAGCGCACCTTTTCACCACCGGAAAGTACATTTACCTGCTTAAGCACATCTTCACCAGAGAAGAGCATCTTGCCCAAGAAACCACGAAGGTAGGTTTCGGTTGTATCCTTAGAATATTGCTCCAGCCATTTTAAAATGCTTAAATCACAGTCGTTAAAGAACTCTGTGTTATCTTGGGGGAAATACGATTGAGAGGTACTAACACCCCATTTGAAGGTACCTTCGTCCGGCTCAAGCTCTTCCATCAAGATTTTAAACAGAGTGGTAACAGCAATCTTATTTTCTGCTAAGAATGCAATCTTGTCACCCTTGTTTACACGGAACGATACATTGTCGAGTACCTTAACACCATCAATGGTCTTACTCAGGTTTTCTACCGTCAAAATTTCTTTGCCAGGCTCACGGTCCATGGTAAAGCCAACGTAAGGGTAACGACGGGAGGAAGCCGGCATTTCTTCCACGGTGATTTTATCAAGCAGCTTTTTACGAGAAGTAGCCTGCTTGGATTTCGATTTATTTGCAGAGAAGCGCTGAATAAACGCTTGCAGCTCTTTAATTTTATCTTCATTTTTACGATTCTGGTCACGCATCACACGCTGAATGAGCTGGCTTGACTCATACCAGAAGTCGTAGTTACCCACATACATGCGGATTTTAGTAAAATCAATATCAACAATATGCGTACAAATATCATTGAGGAAGTGACGGTCATGTGATACCACAATAACGGTACCCATGTAATCCATCAAAAAGTCTTCTAACCAGTGGATGGAATCGACATCCAAACCGTTGGTAGGCTCGTCCAGCAGAATAATATCGGGCTGGCCGAATAGTGCCTGTGCCAGTAAGATTTTCACCTTTTCTGTTTCTGAAACAGAGCTCATCTCTGCATACAGCAAATCTACTGAAATCCCCAAGCCCTGCAAGAGTTTAGCGGCCTCGGTTTCCGCGTCCCAGCCATTCATTTCAGCAAATTCAGCTTCCAAATCCGCTGCCAAATTACCGTCTTCTTCTGAGAAATCCTCTTTTGCGTATAAGGCATCCTTTTGCTTTGAAACCTCATACAGTCGCGGGTTGCCTTGCAAAACCGTATCAAACACCGTAAAGGCATCAAATGCGTAGTGATCCTGCTTGAGCACCGACATGCGCAGCTTCTTGTCAATTACAACTTCGCCCTTCGTCGGTTCCAGCTCGCCAGACAGGATTTTTAAAAAGGTCGATTTTCCCGCGCCGTTTGCGCCAATCACACCGTAGCAATTGCCCGGGGTAAAGAGCAGGTTAACGCCGGAAAATAAATTCTGTCCGTTAAAGCCCAATCCCAATTCGGATACTGTTATCATGTTCTCGTTTCCTCCGTTATTCTATACCGGCGCGCATATGCCGCCCATTCTATACAAATACCGTTCTATTCTATCATAAAATACCACAATTTCAAAATTTTATTTCCATCTTCGTTACAGCCAACGAACGGGCATTGTTTTTTATACCTGTACTTGTGCAAAACGGCGGGCTTTTGTAAGGCTTTATCAGTAGAAAGCAGCACAATTTTATGGAACAAAAAATGATTTATTTAATACTATTCATTTAAATTCCTAGTAAGTAAATACGGAATACGAAGGATTATTTTTCGAACTTATAATGTGCAGAAGCACCTTCAATTCTATCTAAAAGATTTTTTAAAGCAAAGGTGGTTTCTTCGCTGATGAGATGCTCCATTTTACAAGCGTCTGCGCTAGCTGTTTGTTCATTAACATTGCAACAGTCAATCAACAATTGTCTTAGTAATTGAAACTTTGCAGAAAGAATCTGCCCCTGCTTTTCACCTTCCTGCGTAAGGCAGATTTCACCGTGCAAAGGCTTTATAACAAGCCCTTCTTCTTGTAACGCAGTAACGGCATGATGCACACTGGGCTTTGTAACACCCAAATAATCAGCAAGGTCAATGGAACGCACGAACTTCGTTTGTTCCGACAATCGATATATCGCTTTAAGGTACTCTTCCTTGGAGGGACTGATTTTTTTACCCATCACTGTTTCTCCTTTTATGAATTACAAACAAAAGTGTATACATACCATACGCTTGAATATGCTCATTTGTCTTTCTCTCTGTTTGTTTCATCCGTATTCCTATTTTCTTCCCTATCGGTAAAAGATTGGAATGACGGCAGCATTGGACAACCATAAAGGTAAAGCGGAAATGAAATACAGGAGAGATAAGAATTGCAAACGGCACAGATTGTTTTTTCCTCCTCTTCCATCTCCTTTTGCTTTCTCATATCTTGAGTAACAGAATCGATTTTTTGTGATTTATTCTTTTTAATGTTAGTACCTCCTAACTAAAAGTGATTTAAAAAGTGTATGGATACCATACACTTTGCAAATCTTTTATTCCTCAAAACTTTCTTCAAAAAACTTGATTCGATGAATGAAAGAGGATAAAAAACTGCTTAAAAATTTTATTTCTTGGTCAGAAGCATGATTTAGTTCTTCTTCTACCATACTATTCAAAACGGCATGGTACTGCAAATGGTTGTTATGTGCCGTTCTCCCCTTTTCCGTCAGATTCAAGGAATATCTCGATAAATTAAGCTCATCAATCTCTTTTGTAACCAGAGCCTTTCTCTCCAATTTTTTCAGGATTTCGGATACCGCTCCTTTTGTCACTCCCAATATATCCGCCAAGCCCCCCACATGAATACCGGGATGCTCGGCGATTGCCATTATTACATGTATTTCAGAGTGGAAAATCGGCACATCCGTTCCGTAATATCGAGTCTTTTTATCCAGATCAACTAAGGCTAATGCTAAAAAAAGGGATTGGTTCGCAATTTGAAGTTTGTCATTTTTCATGTCATTCATATCCATAGTATATGGTTGCCATACGCTTTTGTCAAGTCTCTGTAAATCCTCTGTATATTGTGGATTTTACAAATCACTGAGGAAAGTGGAATGACTCAAAACGCACGGACTAGCCGTATGGCAAAGGAATTTACAGCTCTGGCTTTTGCTACTTGAAAAAATGTTCTAACCATGATATATTGAATAAAAGATAACGCAATGAAAAAGGAAAGTACCCAGTTTTTCTCCGACCAGAGAGAGCATGCCATGGGCTGAAAGCATGCTTGCGGGTGAGTATTGGAGAAGTTCCCTTTGGAGCGGCGCTGCTGAACGTATTAAGTAGGCGGCGACGGCAGGCACCGTTAAAGGCTATATAAGAGTTTGATGATTTCAAAAATCAGGGTGGTACCGCGGAGGAGTTTTGCCTTCGTCCCTTTTTCGTAAGGGGCGAAGGCTTTTTTTATTTTTTCCGTTATCAATCCCATTCTAAAATGACACCGAAAGGAAGAATATTCATGAAGCAGCAGCTAGATGCCATCCGCGACAGTGCGGTAAAAGAACTGGCTCAGGCAAAGGGACAGCAGGTTCTGGAAACACTTCGGGTAAAATACCTGGGCAAAAAGGGCGAGCTGACCACAATTTTAAAGCAAATGGGCGGCCTAAGTGCAGAAGAACGCCCGGTTGTAGGCCAAATGGCAAACCAGGTTCGTGCAATGATTGAGGAGGAGCTTACAAAGCGCGCCGCCGATTTAAAAGAACAAGTCTTACAGGCACGCTTGGAGCAAGAAAAGCTAGATGTCACTCTTCCCGGTAAGCACCACGAGACCGGTGCAAAACATCCTCTTTCCATTGTACGCGAAGAAATTGAAGAAATATTTGTTGGAATGGGTTTTGAAATTGTTGACGGCCCCGAGGTTGAGTACGATTACTACAACTTTGAGGCATTGAACATTCCCAAGAACCACCCCTCCCGTGATACACAGGACACGTTCTATATTAACGACAATATTGTTCTGCGTACGCAAACCTCACCGGTACAGGTTCGCGTCATGGAAAAGAAAGAGCCTCCCATTCGCATCATCTCTCCCGGTCGTGTGTATCGTTCCGACACGGTAGATGCAACCCACTCCCCATTATTTAACCAAATTGAAGGGCTTGTTGTAGACAAGGGCATCACCTTTGCGAATCTAAAGGATACGCTCGAAACCTTCGTGAAGCGTTTGTATGGGGAAGACTCCGTTGTTCGCTTCCGCCCGCACCACTTCCCATTTACAGAACCCTCTGCTGAGGTGGATGTGCAGTGCTTTAACTGCCACGGTGAGGGCTGCCGCCTATGCAAGGGCGAGGGCTGGATTGAAATTTTGGGCTGTGGCATGGTACACCCCAAGGTGCTTTCCAACTGCGGAATAGACCCTGAGGTATACAGCGGCTTTGCGCTGGGTATGGGCCTTGAGCGTGTGGTCATGCGCCGTTACAGCATAGACGACCTGCGTTTGTTCTATGAGAACGACATTCGATTCTTAAAGCAGTTTTAGGAGGTGAGCCAATATGAATCTTTCAATGAAATGGTTAAATGAATTTGTACCAATGGACCCCATGCCAATGCGTGATTTCGCAGAAGCGGTTACAATCTCCGGCTCTAAAGTGGAAGAATACCATACAGAGGGTGCCGATATTGATAAAGTCGTGGTAGGCCGTGTGCTTTCCATTACCCCCCACCCCGATTCGGATCATCTACTCATTTGCTCGGTAGATGTCGGTCAGGCAGAGCCGCTCCAAATTGTAACTGGTGCGCAAAACTTAAAGGAAAACGACCTAGTACCCGCAGCACTGCACGGCTCTACTCTGCCAAACGGTATTAAGATTAAAAAGGGCAAGCTGCGCGGTGTAGAAAGCTTTGGTATGCTGTGCTCGCTAGGCGAGCTTGGCCTTACGACTGGTGATTTTCCGTATGCCATTGAAGACGGCATCTTTGTTTTGCAGGAAGACTGCAAGCCCGGCGACTCCATTCAGGAGGCCATCGGCTTTAACGATACAAAGGTTGAGTTTGAAATTACCTCGAACCGCCCCGATTGCTTCTCTGTGATTGGCCTAGCTCGTGAAGCCGCCGCAACCTTCCAAAAGCCGCTTAACCTGCACACTCCGGTGGTTAAGGGCGGCAACGGAAGCGGTAAAGAGCTGTTGAGCGTTGCGATAGAGGCGAACGACCTTTGCTCCGTTTACAGTGCACGTATCGTTAAAAATGTTCGGGTAAAGCCCTCTCCCCGCTGGCTGCGCGAGCGCCTGCGTGTGATGGGCGTAAGACCCATCAATAATATTGTAGACATTACAAACTATGTCATGCTCGAGTACGGCCAGCCCATGCACGCCTTTGATTTGCGCTTTGTAGAGCAGGGCAAAATCTGCGTTCGCCGTGCAAAAGATGGTGAGGAAATCACTACGCTGGATGGTGTGGAACGCAAGCTGAACCAAAGCAATTTGGTGATTGCCGACGCAGTCAAGCCCATCGCCGTTGCCGGTGTAATGGGCGGCGAATTCAGCGGAATTATGGACGATACAACCACTATAGTGTTTGAGTCTGCCTGCTTTGATGCCGTATCCGTTCGTTTAACCGCAAAAGCGCTTGGAATGCGAACCGATTCCTCTTCGCGCTTTGAAAAAGGACTTGACCACAATAACTGCCTGCCCGCATTAGACCGTGCTTGCGAGCTTGTGGAACTACTCGACGCAGGTGATGTAACGGACGATGTGCTGATGGATGGTAAGATTCATGTTCAGCCCTTGCGCATTCCGCTCGAAGCAGACTGGATTAACCGTTTCCTTGGCTGTGAACTGAAAAAGGAGCAAATGGTAGAGATTTTAAACCGCATTGGCTGCCAAGTGGAAGGCGAAACTGTGGTTGTTCCCACCTTCCGCCCCGATTTACAGCACAAAGCAGACATCGCGGAGGAAGTTGCCCGTTTTTATGGGTATAATAATATACCAAGCCAAACTCTTCCCGGCGGTGCGCAAGGTAAATACAGCGCACGCCAGCAGTTTGATGCTGCGGTGAACAACACCATGCTGGCTTTGGGATTGAGTGAGATTACCACGTATTCGTTTATCAGCCCCAAATATTACGATAAAATTCGGATGCCTGCAGATTCGCCCCTGCGCCGCTCCGTCGTGATTTCAAACCCGCTTGGGGAAGACACGAGCATTATGCGCACGGTGGCACTGCCCTCCATGATGGAGATTCTCGCAAAGAACTACAACAACCGCAACGCTGCGGCTGCTTTCTTTGAACCCGCCAGAGAATACCTGCCCACCGAGCCGGATAAGCTCCCCATTGAGCGCCGCGTACTGGTTGGTGGCCTGTATGGGAACGATGCCGATTTCTTTACGATGAAGGGCATCGTGGAAGATTTGCTTAAGGAATTAGACGTTACCGGGTGGGACATTGCCGCCACCTCCAACGAACCTAGCTACCACCCCGGCCGTTGTGCCATTCTTACCATCGACGGTGATAAATTGGGTGTTATGGGTGAAATTCACCCGCAGGTACAGGAGAATTACGGCATTGGTGAGCGTGTGTACAGCTTTACGCTTGATATGGACGTGATGTACGCACATGCCAGATTAGAGAAGCAGTACACTCCTCTGCCTAAGTTCCCGGCAGTTACCCGCGACTTGGCACTCATCTGCAATGATGAAATTCCGGTCAACGACCTGCAAAAGGCCATCATTCGTGGCGCAGGCAAACTGCTTGAGAACGTTCGCCTGTTCGATGTTTACAAAGGCGAGCAGATTGAAGCCGGTAAAAAGAGTGTGGCGTTCAGCTTGGTACTACGCTCCGGCGACGGCACGCTGAATGAAGAAACCACCGGTTCTGTTATGAAAAAGGTGTTTGCAGAGCTAGAGAAAATCGGCGTAAACCTGCGGTCTTAATTTGGGATTCGTCATACTTTATTCCCAATTTTGTAATGAATTCCTCTTGTTTTCCACCGTGAAATATTGTATGATTACGTTACTGGAGGTGTATCCATGTTCGATAAAACGATGACTTTTTCCTTTCCCGGCGACCGTGAGGAGGATATTAAAAACATTCTTACAACCGTCTACGATTCCTTAAAAGAGAAAGGATATAACCCGATTAACCAAATCGTAGGGTACATTCTCTCCGAGGATCCTACGTATATTACGGCGCATAACAATGCCCGTAGCCTCATTCGCCGCATTGACCGTGACGAGCTGTTACAGGTACTGTTAAAATCCTATTTAGGGGAATAATATAACAGCAAAACTTTGCGGCACATTTATATAATTACAGGAAAGCCAGCGCTCAGCGCTGGCTTTCTATTTTTTGCCTATGCAAAATTATTTACCATGGTAGCCAAAATGTTTCTCTGCGCTAATCGACTTTTTTTCCAAACTTTGATGCACACCTTCACTGGATGTGTCATAAGCTATGCAGCTCCATAGCTCCACTCTCTTAAAAACACAAAGGCGGACACCGCCAACAGTATCCGCCTTTGTGTTTTACATATCTATAAGGGCTTATGAACAAATGAATAAAAGATTTTAAGTATCACAACATGCAAGCCACTCAAGGTTCCAATTCATTTTCATCATAATAATTGACGTTAGAAAGGTACGATTCCCAATAAGGTGGCGATTACCAACGCAGTGATACCTGCCGGCCATAAAAACATAATATTGTACTTAATGTGTGAGCCAATTGATGTTTCAGATAAACCGATGGTTACATAGGTCGTTGGGTGACAGGGGCTAATTACCGCTCCATAAGAAGCACCCAGCATAAATGCCGTACCTACCTCTACCGCTGAAATACCAAAACCTGCTGCTATTTGGACCACGACTGGCATTAAGCCAAGGTACAACGAATTAGAGCCCAACGCCATAATTAAAGGAACACCAAAAAATGCTAATATCCAGTGCATATGGGGAGCAAGAAAACTCGGCAATACTTGAACCAAAACGGTTGCCATTGAGCCAATCATTCCAGACTCTTTTGCTATACCAAGAAAAATACCTACCGAAAACAATGTAACCGTCATAGGAACGGCTTCTCCGCCAAGCTGCTTGATTTTTTTGCGCTGTGTTTTAGCAATGGGATAGTTTACAATCAGGCCAATAGCAAGAGCCACCATAAACAGAATGTATTTAGGAGAAACACCAGTAAACAAGCTGCTAATCAATGCTAAGGTTAATATAACATTGAACACATACTTCTTTCTGCTAATAGCCTCTTTCTGTTCTTCTTCCTGCTCTATTTCCACATGCAGTTTCCCACTGTCTGTTAGGCCCGCACCTGTTTTCTTTTGATACCAGATATGTGCAAATACCAGAACGGGCATTAGACAGACCAAAATCATGATACCAGGAAATGCCTGTGCATATAAGTCAGGCAGCTCCACATTCAAACCCGTGGCGCAAAGCAGGGGCGGGCCCGCCCAAGGAGTAAGATTCATAAAAATCGATGCCGCCATCAAACCAATAATAGATTCTTTGCGCATATTGAGCTTCTTTACAATCGGCAAAAATGCCGGGATTACGATTAAAGCAGTGGTGCTTCCACCACCATCAATACTGGCCACCACTGCAGTAGCAGCAATTGCAATACACACAGCAGCCACACTGTTCCCCGTCTTTTTCATCATGAATTTTACCATCGGGTCGAACAACCCAATATCACCCATCATGCTGAAATATGTAATAGAGAACAATAGAATCAATGTATTATTGATAACTGAAGACATGCCCGAAACTATGAATTTACTGATTTCTGGTATGCCAAACCCAGCACATAGTGCAGCGATAATTGGCAGAACAATAAAAGCAACCGGAGCAGATACCTTTTCCTGTATCAGCAGGAACATAATCGTTATAATTAACAAGGCTCCAATTAATGCTAACATAAACAAAACTCCTCAATTCATTTCGAATAACAGACACCGAGATTCTTTTTCAGGACAGCATGATAAGAATATTTACAAATAATCTTCTGTTCCCCCTCCTCAATTTTTAATCTTTTTAATTACCGCACTTATCAAAGCCCCTTCGTTCAATTTCTCGACCATCTATTTATAAAAAGCGGAAACCTTTAGTTCCCGTTCTCAATAAACTCCTTAAATTTATCGGTAAGCGTATCAATGGTATCTGCCCACTCATTGGGGTCAATAAATGGGTTGCTGTCGGGATTCTTCTTTAGAAGTTCCAATTTTTCCAAGGTTTTGTTCTGTGCTGGGTGATTTCCCAGCGTAATATCAACCAATTCATTTCGCACCTTTTGCAGGGAGTTCAAAAAGTCCCGACGAGCAGTAAGGGGCCTGCCAAGCTCTGTGAGTGCTTGCTGGTAGAGTGTGTTAAACCCCATTCCTCCAAAATAGCCAATGTGGTACATTTTTTCATGGTCCTCCATATCAAAGAAGAAGGACATCACACCATCCGAATGACCAGGTGTTTCAACACAACGAATCGAAATATTGCCAAGCTGAATGATTTGGCCGTCCGCTAACTCAATATCCGGCGTAAATGGATACGCATACGGATTGGGGCTGGCATGCATAAATACGCGCTCCGGATATTTTCGGAATACCTCTGCACCCGCTCTGCTGATTACAAGCTTGCAGCCATACAGGGTTTTAAAATCATTTGCCGCACCAATGTGGTCGAAATGCTCATGAGAATGAATTAGGTATTTAATATCACTAGGGGAATACCCGAGCTCCCACACAGCTTGCACCATTAAATGAACGGTATGCTGAAACCCGGAATCAAAAACAATTAATCCATCACCCGTATCAATTAAATGAGAGCAAACCTTTTGATCGCCAATATAGTACAGGTTATCTATGATCCGAAAAGGATGTACATAGTACTTACTGGGGTTTCTATAATAATCTTCATATTTTGTAGCCTGTATTTTTGAGATTTCGGCATAATTTACTTTGTACTTTTCTAAATCCAATTGAGTGCCCACCTTTATAATTTAAATAAAAATTAATAACCATTTGCTTGTGTTTTATTATAATTCGACTTCTTTCATAACTCAAATTCATATATCTTTATATTTCATAGCTAAAAAGAATAAATATGGTACTATATATAAAGAAACGGCATTTCATTTGTTGAATTAATAAAAAAAGCCACCGACCAGAAAGTCAGTGACTTTTGAAACATTCTATTCTTACTTCTACTCCGAAAAGACAACAGAAGCAAAAACTACTTTGCAGCCAATCTCATTCAATTTTACGGTTATGGCATTCCTTTATTATTTGTACAAGGGTCTTTTCAGGGTAACTCAGATCTCTTCCCTTCTGAGATACAACCGCAATTCTCATAATCGCATTCTCATCTTCTGTACAAAGGTATCTATGTGTTTGCTCTACATTACCTGTATTATACGGGATGGACGGAACTAAGGCTATGCCCAGACCCATTCTCACAGCCAATAAGATTAAATTAACCGTCATAATCTCCAGTGTAATAGGAGGAGAAATATCGAATTGCTTAAAATAATCGCGAGCATATCGTCCCGATTTTAAGTTTTCACCCGCGATAACGAATGGTTCGTTCATCCAGTACCTGTTCTCTATGAACGGAAAATTTCGGTTTTCCTGTTGCTTTGCCATCGTAATAATAGGAGAATCTGCTGGGACTGCTAATACCATTTCTTCTTCGCCAATCAAATCATAATGAAGATGTGGCTTCTCCTCCGAGTAATTGATAAAGAGAATATCTTGTTCCCCTTGCTCCAGCTTTTTTAACAAACTAGCAGTACTATTAAAATCGATTAGTACCTTAATATGGGGAAATTGCTCTTGAAATTTGGGCAAAACCATCGAGATAATGAATTCGCCCCGGCTGTAGGGTGCGCCTAAATGAATTTCACCATGTTTGTGGTTGACCAGATTATGAATATCGTCCGCAATTTGTTCCTTTAAGTTTACAATGCTCTGAGCCTTTTCTACGTAACATTTCCCCGCAGGGGTTAAAGAAAATTGCTTTCCCATACGGTAAAATAATGGTGTGCCCAATTCTTCTTCCATTTTTTGAAGAAATTTGCTCAATGAAGGCTGTGAGATGTAAAGGCGGTTAGCTGCCTTTGTAATGCTATTTTGCTTCGCGATTTCCAGAACATATTCAAAATCTCGCACATTCATGACAACCGTTTCCTCTCTTCTTTGTGGGTATAAAAGCTACCTAACAGAATAGGAGATATTCGGTTTTATGTCAAGAATGAATATCAAAAGCCACTCTAATAAGCAATAGAGAGGGCCGTGAATCATGATAGATGGCAAGCTTTGGCTCTACTATAAAAACGAAAAGACGAACACTGAAACAGTGTTCGTCTTTTCCACATTTATAAATTAGCTTGCTGCTATATTCGATTACAGTAAACCCATCAAATTAAATGAAAGAATTAAACCGGAGAATACAATCGAAACGGTTGAGCAGAGTTTAATCAAAATATTGAGGGACGGTCCAGAGGTATCTTTAAAAGGATCGCCAACCGTATCGCCTACCACAGCCGCTTTATGGCAATCGGAGCCTTTTCCGCCATGGTGACCAGCCTCAATGTATTTTTTAGCATTATCCCAGGCACCACCGGCGTTGGACATAAATACTGCCATCGCAAAACCGGTAACGGATACACCACCCAAAAGACCAACAACACCTTCCGCGCCCAAAATAAGGCCGGTTAGTATTGGTACAATAATTGCCAACAAAGCGGGGGCAACCATTTGGCGCAATGCGCCTTTTGTGCAAAGACTAACGCAGGCTTCATAGTCAGGCTCTGTTTTGCCTTCCATAATACCAGCGATTTCTTTGAACTGGCGGCGAACTTCCATAACAATAGACTCTGCAGCAATCTGCACTGCACTCATGGTAAAGGCAGAGAACACAAAGGCAAGCATAGCACCAATAAACAAACCAACCAACACAGTGGGGTTGGTTAAGGAAAGATCCATTGTAAATCCTTTTTCGTTCACAATATTTACATAAGAGACTAATAGTGCCAAAGCAGTTAAAGAGGCAGAACCAATGGCAAAGCCCTTACCTGTTGCAGCCGTTGTATTACCAAGGGAATCGAGTGCATCGGTACGCTCGCGCACCTGCTCGGGCAGGCCAGCCATCTCGGCAATACCGCCAGCATTATCTGCAACCGGGCCATAAGCATCCGTCGCCAGTGTAATGCCCAATGTGGAAAGCATTCCCACAGCGGCAATACCAATGCCGTACAGGCCCAAGTTGTAGCTGGTTCCTCCACCAGCAGCAAAGAAGCTGATGATAACTGCTGCAACAACAATGAGGATAGAAGCCGCAGTGGAGCGCATTCCCAAAGACAAGCCGCCAATGATTACGGTTGCGGAGCCAGTCTCAGACGAAGCGGCAAGATCTTGAGTGGGCTTATAAGTATCAGACGTATAGTATTCTGTAAAATAGCCAATCGCGCAGCCACCAATCAGGCCACACAGAATTGCTACATAAACGCCCCAACTTCCAACAGTGTAATACGTTAGGGGAGCTGCGGCTACGGCAGACAATACCGCCGCCAAATAAGTACCAGTGCGCAGGGAAGTAAGTAGTGATTTTTGGGTTGCATCTTCCTTTGTTTTTACAAAGAAAGAACCAATAATGGAACAAGCAATACCACACACTGCAAGCAGCATCGGCAAAAGCATTCCAGCAAACCCATAACCAGCAGCAGCAGCCAAAGCAAAGGTGGCTAAGATAGAACCAACATAAGACTCATAGAGGTCTGCACCCATTCCAGCTACATCGCCTACATTATCGCCAACATTATCTGCAATGGTAGCGGGGTTACGGGGGTCATCCTCCGGAATACCGGCTTCTACCTTACCCACCAAGTCAGCGCCAACGTCTGCCGCTTTGGTGTAGATTCCTCCGCCAACACGCGCAAACAGTGCCATAAAGGAAGCACCCATGCCGTTCATAACCATAATATTACCAAGCTGAGTTGCATCGGTAATATTAAAACCATAATGCAGCACATGGAACCAGATGGAAATATCTAATATTCCCAAGCCTACCACAGTAAAGCCCATAACCGAGCCGGAAGAAAACGCAACACGCAAGCCCTTATTTAAGCTTTCAGAGGCAGCCTGAGCTGTACGAGCATTGGCGTTGGTAGCTATTTTCATACCGATAAGGCCTGCGAGCATCGACCAAATACCGCCCGATAGAAAAGCGAACGGTGTAAATTTCGAGAGCATTTGACCATCTGTAAAAAATGCCATTCCTAACAGAATAAGAAATACAACCACAAACACTTTCGCTACCGCAGAGTATTGCTGCTTTAAATACGCATTTGCACCTTTACGAATGGACGCCGCTATCTTTTTCATTTCAGCGGTACCCTCTGAATATTTCATTACTTTTTTTTCTTGCATAAATGCAAAAAAAATCGCCAGGATAAACCCGACAAAACCAACCCAAAACAAATTTTGCATTGGGATTCCCTCCTTTTTTCTTCTCAAGTCCTAAACAATTGATGAAACAGTTCAGTTTCTTCTCTTTTCTCATAATGGAGTTGCCGCTTTCCTCCTTTCATATAAATGTTGATAGTTATTTTCGTAACAAAAAAAGGATGGATGCTTCAAACGAAGCCTCCACCCTAAGCTACAAATCTTGAAAACAGCTATCATAAATACATGAAAACTGCCCAACCGGAAAAGAGATATTTAATTGTGCTAATTCTACAACTTTTATTTCTTTTTGTCAACAGTTTTCAACAAGCTTTCGCAATATTTATTGATTCCATTTTGGGATAAATGTTAATTTATTTCATTCCTACCAAAAAATAATGAATAAAAAAAGCCCGCACAAGCAGTATATCTCACTGATGGCAAGCTTTTTACTCTTACTATGGATTAGGCCTTCTCTGTACGTCTTCTGCGGGGCGCTGACCCGCTCCTCCAAGGTTTTTTGGGAGATTTAGACTTATTGTAATTCTCATGCCTGTTGTTTTCTCTTCTAGAATTACTTTCTTTGAGTTGCTTTTGAGGATTTTGAAAATCTGGGAAAAGCACTTTTCCGTCTAACGAACAAGGCGTGATGTTGGCTTTGGTATTTCTCATAATCATATGCAGCTTGCCACGCTCTCTGGGGTAAATAAGCGTATATGCAACGCCGCTTTGATTTGCACGGCCGGTGCGCCCAATACGGTGCACGTAGCTGTCTGAGTCACCAGGAATATCGTAATTGATAACAACGTCGATTCCGCCAACGTCAATACCACGGGCGGCAACATCGGTCGCTACAAGTGTTTTCACCCTACCATTGCGGTACCGCTGCATAACCTGGTCGCGCTGTCTTTGGCGCAGGTCACCATGAATCGCTTCTGCTGGGTGGCCAGCCTCAGTGAGCTGGTTCGCAAGCGTGTCTGCCATCACCTTTGTAGAAACGAAGATGAGCGAAAGCTCGTATTGCTTTTTCTCCATTAACTGCATTAGGCTAGAGAATTTTGCATTTCCTCGTACCTCGCAATAAAACTGTTCTACCTTTTCTACTTTATTTACACTTTGCCCAATGCGAATATGCTGTGTTTCTTTTTGGTACTGCTCTGCAATTTTTTTAATTTCGTCTGACAAAGTAGCAGAAAACAGAACGGTTTGCCGCTCCTGCGGTACACACTCTAAGATGGAGTGAATATCTTCACGAAAGCCCATGTCCAGCATTTGATCTGCTTCATCAAGCACAATGCTGTTTACACGGTTTAATCGGGTGGTCCTTCTGCGCATGTGGTCCATTAAGCGGCCAGGGGTCGCAACCACAATTTGCGGGCAGCGCTTGAGCGCCATAATCTGCCTTTGAATGGGTTCTCCTCCATACAAAGCCAAAATACGGATGCCCTTCTTGAAAGTAGACATCTGTTTTAATACACTGCAGGTTTGCAGAGCCAGCTCGCGTGTAGGGCAGAGAATTACCGTTTGAATTTGGCGGTTTTCGGGGTCCGCGTTTTCTATAATCGGCAGACCAAACGCCGCAGTTTTTCCGGTTCCGGTTGGTGCCTGAACCAATAGATCCTGTTTTTCGAGCATGGGTGCGATTGCCGCTGCCTGTACAGGAGAAGGGTCTTGAAATCCCATTTTTGTGATGCCTTGCAATAGTTCCGGTGTAAAACCAAATTGATCAAAGTTAGTAATAATCATAATCTCCATTTCTTCTATATGTTTCTTGTTTGTAAACAAAAGAAAAGCCGCCATATCCAATTAGGAAATGGTGACCTCTCTGCTTGCGATGGTCTTAAGCTAATTTCACGTTTGCAGCACGCAGCTTTTTGCTGTTTTTCGGGTCCTGCTCTGTGTCGAAAGTTACCTTATCGCCTTCGTTCAGGTTCTTATATCCCTCAGACTGAATGGCAGAAAAGTGAACGAATACATCTTCTCCTCCGTCATCATTCGAGATAAAACCAAATCCCTTTTCGGAATTAAACCATTTAACTGTACCAGAATTCATATGAGTGGTACCTCCATTTTTCTATTTGCACCTACCACTGCACAAAAAAACACACATTTTTATAACTCATGAAACGAATCAATGACTTACAAAAACATGTGAGACAATGTAACATTTTTAGAATACCTTTTAAATGTAACACACATTGTCTCTTTCGTCAACTTTTATTTTAAAATAGAATATTATTTTTGAGTGCAATCTATAAAATAATTACTTATTTTTTATGAAAATTAATTAGGCTTTGATTGCCCACCGCAATTTTGCCGAGCGAGCACGACTATTGCGATTGCACTCTTCTAAGGATGGACGAATAATCTCTGTTGATATTTCACGGTACACCCCTTCTCGGTGCAACGCTTTGAATGACTTTTTAACGAGCCTGTCCTCACCCGAATGGAAGGATAAAATGGCGACTCGTCCCCCCTTAGCTAATACATTCGGCAGCTTTTCTAAAAACTCATATAATACTTCAAATTCGCTGTTTACATCAATCCGCAAAGCCTGAAAGGTTCTTTGGCTCGATTTACGAATGACCTCTGTGCGCTGATCCTTTGGTACAAACTTTAGAGCTTCTTCAACGACAAGACGAAGCTGAGTGGTTGTTTCAATGGGAACGCCTTTTCGTAATTTAGTTACAATTGTATTTGCTATTTGCGCCGCATACGGTTCATCTGCATTTTCAATCAGCATGCCCTCTAGTTCATCGCGCGTTAACTCTTTTAAGCGTTCGGCACCCGAGATTCCTTTTTCAGGATTCAGGCGCAAATCTAACGGGCCTTCCCTTTTAAATGTAAACCCTCTGTCGGGATTATCAATTTGCATGGAAGAAAGCCCTAAATCGGCTAACACAAAATCAAAAGGGCCTGCCTCTGCGGCAACCTGATCTATATTGGCAAAATTAAGCTGATGAATGGTTAATATTTCTGGCCCATAGCCTAGCTTCTGCAAGCGCTCTCGGGTTTTGACTATTTCAATGGGGTCCGCATCAAGTGCTACCATGTGGCCTTTTGACTGCAAGCATTTTAGCATTTCTAGGGTATGGCCACCATACCCTAAGGTAGCGTCCAAGCCAGTTTGTCCGGGCTCTATTTGCAGAAAATCCAATATCTCTTTCACGCAAATTGAAATGTGCATTCCTGCAGGCGTATTGCCCTTTTGGATAATCTTCTCAACCGTATCGGCATATTTTTCTGGTTCTAGCTCTTTGTATTTCTCTTTAAAATTCCTTGGGTGTGTCCCTTTGTACCGCGGGCGCCGTTGGTGCTTCTGCTCTGGGTTCTCCATGATTTAACTTCCCTTTCTTTTCTCCTTTATGTTAAACGATCATTTTATTTTCTTTTTATACTTCTATTATACTGTCTATTCCCGTGCGGTACAACATTCGAATTGATTTTGTAAGTAAAATCGATACGAAAAAGCTTTTGGATAATCTTGTTTTTATTTATTGGTTAATTATGTTATAATACATTTATTTATATGAATTCATGTAGATTGGGAGATTTTAGTATGAAAAAGAAAGCTTTCGCTTTATTCTTTGCTTTCACTATTTCGCTATCATCATCTGTACACGCTCAATCAACACCCAGTGTGTTAACTCTTGTAAAAGACAATTTGCAATACCATTCCATACAGGGGTTTTCTGAGGGATTTTCTACGGTAAGTCAATATACAGACAAAAACAAAAACCGTGAAGTATTTGGGCTTATTGATACAGTAGGCAACGAAGTGATTCCCCTAAAATACCACGAGATGTCAAACGTTTCAGAGGGTTATATACGGGTTGGAATGGATATTGACAACAACCTTAATACCTGCACACAAGGCTCTGAGCGTGGAGTTGATAAATGGGGATTTCTCAATACAAAGGGGGAAACCGTTCTTCCAATTACATACGATAGAGCCGAAGATTTTAAGCAGGGCCTTGCCTTGGTGGGAACGAAATACGAATACGTACAAAAACCAATTGCAGGCTTGCCAAGCACAACGCAAGTCGGCTATAAAACCGGATTCATTAATAAGGATGGCAAGGTAGTTGTTCCGCTCATTTATGACGAAGCTTTCAGCTTTTCAGATGGGCTCGCAGTCGTTATGAAGGATATGAAATTCGGATTTGTTGATAGATCCGGCAAAGTAGTTGTTCCGCTTATTTATGATTTTGCAAACAAGTTTTCGGAAGGGTTGGCGGTTGTTTATCAAAACGGAAAGGCCGGTTATGTTAATACACAGGGAAAGGTTGTCATCCCCTTAAGATACGACTCTGCACAGAGCTTTCACGAAGGCTTGGCCATCATCCGGCAGGGAGAAAAAAACGGAGTGATTAACAAGCAAGGAAAAGTGATCCTTCAGCCCACTTATAGTTCGATTTACGACTTTTCAGAGGGATTAGCCTTTGTTTTTCAATCAAATAAAGAAATGACTGTTAAAAAATTCGGGTTTATTAATGCCACTGGAAAAGTCGTGATTCCTCTCAATTATTATAATGCGTCTCCTTTTTCAGATGGTTTATCCATTGTAAGAACAACGAAAGGGATTGATGGTGACAGTGTCATTGATAAAAGTGGAAAAATAGTACTCCAATACCCCAACAACACACTTGAGGATTTTAAGGATGGTTTTTCAATCATCGGAAATTATAGTGATAAACGTCATAACCTCTCCGATACATTCGGGATGATTGATAAAAAAGGAAACGAAGTGCTCCCCATAAAATACTCTAGTATCCTTCAAAATGACGGATACATTATTGCAAAAGAACAAAATGGAACCAGTACGATTTGGAAGATAAAATAGAATTGTTTCAATAAATAAGCACCTAGCAAACAGATTATTATTGTATTTACCATAGGGTGCATTTATTAAATACATCTTTTGTATTTTTGTTATGATTCATCCTTCGTTTCTTAGCAAGTAATACATTTGTAAGGCTTCGTCTTGTCTTATTATAATTAACTTAATTTTTATAACTCAATAAAAAAACTTTCCATTTGGAGGAACTTCTATGGCAAAATGTGCTCATTGTAAAAAACAAGGTCTATTTCTAAAATTAAATACGATGAAATTGTGTGACCAATGCCAAAAAGAATATGAAGTAACGATTGTTCCGCACATTGAACGCTGGCAAAATAACGTAGAATTTATAAAACAAAATGGCAACTTAGCGGAAAACCTTTCTTATGCCTTAGACGCTCTTGAATCATTATCTGCAATAAAAGAATTTGGCTCGACAGAAATTGATATTATTAACGCCATAGATAGTACGCAACGATTCAAGGAAGTATATGATTGGCTAGACGATATTACCGATTTAATAGGCGGTATGATAGATCAAGTCGAGAAATCTATCTTTCGTAATTTGAGGAAACTAGAAACTGCGACAGAAGACGATTTAGTCCAGGCATTTATTGAGTCCGTAAGGCAAGCAGGTGCCACTCCAAGCGATTTACCATATGATATCTCGAAAAGCATTCACAGTATTTTAAATAATCTTGTCGATGATGAGCATATTGTAAAAAACAAGATAGGGGATGAATACAGGTACTCTATATCGTGCGATTAAAAACAAAGCCTATTTATTAATTGCAGAAGTAGAGTTTTCTTCTTTGATTTTTATCTATATTTCTATTTAAAGAAAAGTATAAAATAACTCCCCCCGCTCTTGGAATTTCAGTTCCAATTGTGGGGGAATTCTACTTTGCAAATGTGATAAAAAAATGAAATAAAAAACGATGATTATAAAACCACCCACTTACATAAATTTTTTGATACATTAGCAATAAGTGAGTTAAAAATATCTTCTTACTTGTTTCAAATACTCACTATATTCTTTACCAAATTGATTTGTACACCATCTTTCTTCAGCAAGAATCACCCAATGTGATGAAATTTGAAAGACCAATACTGCGAGAAATAGAAGTATTGATTGCGTAAGTACAACAAAACCTAAAAAGTAAACACCATAGGCAACATACATTGGGTTGCGCGAAATGCGAAATAAGCCGCTCCGACAAATTCCATATTTATCGGGCCTAGCAAAGCCAACTACTGAAAAAATGAACAGTAATATCCCTAATATATAAATTGAAAATCCAATATAGAGCCATGGTTTACCCTCACGGATATTCAGAAAAAACATATCAACAATGATATACAGTGTAGATGCCTGATACAGTATATACATTTTCTTTTCTATCCCTTGCATAGGTGGGAAATGTGCCGCTCTAGGCAATGCTTTTCTATTAACAAGAGAGAGCAAGCCATACCGAATCAGAAAAAGTGGAATAAGCAATATCGCACTATTCATCTTTATCCTCCTATTTTCTATACTCTATTTATTAAGCTCTTTCATATAGTCTTCATACTCATATAAGGCTAATGATTCTACTTTCAATCTAGATGAAATCTACCTATTAACATACAGTAGCTAAATAAAAATTTGCTATTGCTATATTAAAAGAGCTATGCGAAAGCATAATTGGTAATTTATTGACTCTCTAACTCCTGAATATAATCTTCATATTCGTAAAAAGCCTCATCATTTCCTTCCATTAAGCAAATAACGCAATACGATATGATGGCAGTCCACCTTCTTACTAAAATTACCTGGTCTTCTGGTAAAATTCCTTTGAGCATTCCATCATTTTCTGTCCACATGTTGGAGTAATGTATAATGCCATTTATATTTGCAAAGAGTTCTCTATCGATTTCACTTTTCTGGAACTCATCTTTTAATTCGTTTAAGCATTCCATAATCTCAATAAAATTATCTATAAAAAGCTTTCCTCTATATGGGCGGAGCATACCTAAATATCCATTTTTCCACTTATCATTGTCAATATCCGGATTTCTTCCCGAATGGTAACTGAGTCGGTTGAGTATATCCACTTTTTCCAAGACTCATCATACCTCCAATCCCAAAGTTCTATCTATTACATTTATAACGCAAATTATACCGCTTGCAGCTTACGTTCGCGGCTTAAACTCTAAAAGCTATTTCAATGTATTACACCATAGCTATGTCACTTGCTAAGCCTCAACATCAATTTATAAATACTCAGTTTATTGAATTCTGATGAATAATTTAAACTACAAATGCCTATAAAAATCACGGAGTTTTTGCACCGCGATTTTTTGTTATCTTTCAAAGTTTCATGTACGACATATCGCTCAGTTTTCTTATTACATGTTTGCCTTCTTCATTCTCTTGTAGCAAAGTAACACCACCAGACATACCAAACAAGTCATATTTATTTAGCTTTTCAGGTTCAAATCCAAGCCAAATAGCATTAAACACACTCAATGTATCTCCATGCGATACGATAATAGCATTTTCATTTTCACCATTCATAATTTCATAAAATAAAGGCTGTAACCTATTCCACACATCTCTACGAGACTCGGCATTATGAAACATTTTATCGTCAACAGTAGACTCTTGGCACTCCATATTTTCACGCAACCATTGTACCGACTCTCCAACTGCGGAACCTAAGTTACGCTCCCTTAAAGCATCACGAATCACCAATTCAACATTTAAATGTGTTGCTACAATTTCGGCAGTACGTCTTGCACGAAGTAAATCTGAAGAATACATTATAAACTTCTCTTCCCCTAATTCAGAAGAGAGATTTTTACCGATATTTTCTGCTTGTTCTTTTCCTAGCTGTGATAAATCCCAGTCTGTCCAAGAACCAACCATACCATTGGTATGATGAACGGATTGAGTGTGTTGAATTGTTATTATTCTTTTCATAACAGTCTCCAATTAAATACACTTAAAAAATTGGTCATGAGAGTATACCAGTATCATAGAAAACAATTTATAACCGATAAACAGCAATATAAAATCCCACAAGAGTTGAAAGCTCGTTAAGTTTATCTAACTTTGCTTTATCCTGTTGTGATGTCTTCCGAGTGTATGGTGTCATTGTAAAAAGGTTTTGAATTTCTGAATTGTTATGCAATTTCAACGTGTAGCAAATTGATTTTCGTTCGATTAAAGTCATTCCCTCTGGATGGATAGGTGGTGTATTTAGATACGTCTCGTCATAAACAGCAGCTTTTAATCCAATTAAATGGTCTTCTGTTGGAGAAATTTCTATAAAAAAACCACTAGGGGACATCAATCTCTTAACTTCATCAATAGAATACGGCGCAAATATAGACACAATGCCATCGCAAGAGCCGTCAGCAAGTGGCACTTTAAAAGCATTTGCAACAGCAAAGTGAGCACTTTCGTCGCGGCAACGCTTCACAGCATGAATGACAGCGTTTTTTGAAATATCAATACCAAATAGGGTTACGGCTCTTTGGGTATCAAGCAATCCTTGTGTATAATATCCCTCACCACAGCCACAATCTAAAATAACTGCTGATTTCTGCATGGGAAAATAGGTTTTTACGATTTCGCAAAGCATATTTTTTAAAGGCTCATAATGTCCTCCGTCTAAAAAAGCTTTACGAGCTTCAACCATAGCTTTGTCATCACCAAATGTGTGAGAAGAGCGTTTTTGTGCCATTAGAAGATTGACATAACCAGATTTCGCTATGTCGTAGCTATGACCATTTACGCATAGAAGTGTGTTTTGACTTTGATTAAGGTTTGTTAAGCATTTTGGGCAAGAAAAGTTCAAGGTTCCACCTCATATTATTTTATTAAGTAATTATTGTTATATTTTTCACGATTGTTTTATATACACTTTAAAATTTGAATCATGGGTAAATTATTTCTATATTCAAAAACAAGAAAAACCCGCTGAATCCTAAGATTCATGCGGATTTTCCTTTGGTGCTGGTGATGCAACACCCTCCGAAAAAGGTAAATCCTCCTGTTTTATATTATCAGTATTTTCATCTAGCGGGTTCGTTATTATTCTAATCTTATCATCATAAACGTATACCCGATAGACAAAAGCAAGAAGGGTTTGTTTACCCTCTAAATCATCTACAGGTACATTTGCTATATAGTCTAAAATTTGAAGAATATCATCTATGGACTTGTGTGCCGAAACCTCAGTTTTATCAGTGGCTGCAAGCTGGGTGTAAAGCTTTCTCTGCTCTGTCTCTAACTCGGTTAATTTGTCCATTGTAGAACCACTAAAGATTCCTTGGGCAATAGCATTATTGATATTCTCTAATTGGTGGTCTATTTCTTTAATTCTTTTCTCAATCTCAATTCTTACTCCCGCAGCAGAGCCTAAAAGTTTCCCCTGCGCCTCAAATAATTTCTGAGCTATCTCGTGCCTTTGTTTGTTTGTCACCAGTGTCTCTTTAACATAATTTATTACCATCTGCTCTACCCTATCCTTTTGGATGGGCGCTTTATCACAGTTTTTTAGCCGCTTTTTACCAGAGCAGTCATAATAATAGTACTTGCCATTGCTTCTGGTACCTGTCATCGCCATGCCACATTCACCACAAAACAATTTGCCACTAAGCAGATAATCCACCTTTGCTTTGTTCCTAGCATTTACTTTGTTTGAACGTAAACGGGCTTGAACCTTGTCCCACAAATCATTTGAAATAATCTGGGGCACTGCACCTGGAATCTTTATTGCCGCCGGATTTGCTTTATGACTATTCCTTTTTCCGTTTTTTGCAGGCAGCATTTTATTATATACATATATTCCAATATATCTTTCGTTTTGAAGAAGAGCATTAATAGAGTTGGACCCGAAAGTTCTACCAGCTTTTGTTTTATAACCTTTTTCATTCAGCGTCTGAATAAGATATTTATATGATTTCCCAGAAGCATACAGCGTAAATATTAGTCGAACGGCTTCAGCTTCATATTCATTAATTACATATCGCTTATCCTTGACATCGTATCCTAGTAAAACAGATCCTCCACATACAAGACCTTGCCTTGCGATTCGATTCATCGCGTCCACCACCTTCTGTCTGGTTTGCAACACATGAATTTGATTTACAAGCGCATTAATACCTTCTGTTGCAAAGACCGCCGTATCATTTAGGTCACCGCCAACATACGGTTGCGTAACTGATATAATTTGTATATCGTGATTCTGCATGGTGCGTCGGAAAGAAAACCAGTCAACAATATCTCGGCTGAATCTGGATTGATCATATATTAGTACAACCTCAAATGATCCCATTTCAGCCATGTTGAACAGCTTCTGCAGCTCCGGCCGGTTAGATTTCATTCCTGAAACCGCCTCGTCTGCTAAAACTTCTATAATATTAAAACCCTTTTGCTTCGCGTATTCCACACATCGCTCAACCTGTACTTCAATTGTTTCGTGGCTCTGGTTGTCTGTCGAATACCGAGCATAGATAACTGCTCTTTTCATATGCCTCTCCCCTCTTGATTTCGGAGAGCTGAACTGATACAATATTAGTGCATTTATGTACTGTCAGCCCTTGGTTGATGGTTGCCGCTCGTTCCGGGGTTCAGCCGTGGCGGGCGGTTTTTTATTTATACTTTCCAGCGGTGACCACAGTTCAGGCAGGTAACTACCACTTTGCCAGAACCAATGCCGCCAGCAGCTGCGCCTAAAACGCCAACAGTAAATACACCCACTGCTGCTTTTCCTACTCCAAACCCCTTTTTGTTGGCGCTCAGTGAGGTAGAACCACACTTCGGGCAGCAGGCTACGCCGTTCGCTTTGTTCTCTTTGATGCGATCTTTCTTGGAGAGAGATTTAGATGCCTCCACAGTGGTTTCAGGCACCTGAGCGGGTGAGTGATTCATTGTTGCATAGCCATGATCTATGAACGCTTTTGCTTCCTTCAATTCGCACCCGGTCTTGTATCGAACGTATTTAATTGCCTTTATTTTGTCTTTGCCGAACATACTTGCAATTTCTGAAATATTCAGCCCATCAAAAGATACAGGTGGTTGATGCTTCATTGAAACTGCTTTTTTATCTGGCGGCGCAGAAAACGCCTTGCCTCGAAGCCTTTGCACTTCATTAAAAGCAACAATCCAATTATTAGGATATGCACTAATTTTTTGAGGCTTAAATCCTATAAACTCTTCTTTGAGTTTTAACTTCGACCATTTTGTATCATAAAAATCATCCAGCCTAGAATCTGTATAGCTGACACGTGTAATAATATCTGTATCCGGCTTTTTCTCGTTAATTTTGCAGAACACAATTTCATTCTTGTTTACAAACATGAAATAAGAGTCAAAGACAGAGTACAGATTTCCTACATACAGAATGACCATTCCGGAATCAGAAAAGACATGATGAGCAAGTGCAGCACTGATAACCTTTTCGTCTTTTTCGTAATATTTATCTGGCCCCAAGCGAACAGAGAAATCTATTCTCGCAGGTTCCAGTTGCGCCGCTGCTTCAACAATTGGTGCCCCACACTCAGAACAAAATTTTCCTCCTTTAATTTCCGCTCCACAATAAGAACAAATCATAAACTCTCCCCCCTTCCTTAATCACGCGCTCTGCTCCTCTATATCTTCATCTTCGCAATCTAACAAAGAGTCATCCTCATCAGTCGGACTAAGAGCATCTGACTCTTCGGGAGTATAATCCATTGAAAGGCTCTGGTTATACTGCTGGGCCAGCATCGTACGATTAAACTCTGCCGAGGGTTCTAATTCATTAACCAATTCTTCCAGCTCGTCCAAACTGGCTTTGAAGAATTCTTTTCGCATATTGACTTTGTTTAATCTTCTGTCATTTAGGCGTTTATGCATATTATTTTCAAGGGATACGGCATTTTCAGAAAAGATAAAGCTGTGGACATCAAACGGAAACGGAACACTAGCGCTTCCGAGTTCATCTACGCGCTCCTGTGGCTCTAAGCGACGGGTCATACCAATTTTAAATATATCACCGCCAAATGACCCCAAGTTGCTGATAACATACACGTACCCAGCCTGACCATTCTGCAATCTTGTAATTTCTTCTTTTTTGTGCTCGACTCCACTTAGCTGCTCACGAAGCTGAAGAATTCTTGTTTCCAGCTGTTGAATTTTATTATCGTCTTCGGTAGCACGAAGCTGTGCCTCGACATTTTCGATTTCCGCTTTATATTTGCTTTCTTCTTTTTCAACTTGCTTCCTTTGTTGAGCTAAACGACGGCGTTCCTCTGCTTCCTGACGCATTTGTTCCCGAATAGCACGTTGCTCTTCTTTGATTCTTTCTTTCTGAATAAAGTACTCATATTCAATCGCAATGGCTTGAAGAAATAGATATTCAACTTCTCCAATAAATTTTGAAACCGTTGGAGCGATGCTTTGATTTCCATCGGCGGCAATTGCTTGATATTTTTCACAAATTAATTTAATTGCAGACTCCGCTTTATCTAACTTCCCATAGCTGATAGAACTTAATACATTTTGCAGCTCTGCTTCCAGAGCAATTACCATCAATCTATAAATTGTAATGTTTGCTTTGGTTGTATATCGATCCTGGTATTTCGCCAAAACTTCCTTTATTAATTTATAATTCTGATTATATTTTTGGCGTAATTGCTTCACATCCATGCAGTAAAGCTTAATGCTAACCGTAGGACCTAATTCTTCTGCAATCTCATCTTCAATCGCAGGAATAATGATATCTGAATCAAATATATGCTGGTTGAAATATTTAGTCATGGAATATTCCATGCTTTTGTACAAGGTTTGCGTCTTTTGAACTTTTTTCTGCGCCGTAGCTAAAGCTTTAATCGCTTTTTCATGCTTGCTGGACATGATTTCTATATCAGAGGAAAGGTTTTCAATTTTTCTGCTTAGCTCTTCTACTTCTTTTGTTTTAGCTGAAAGCTCTCGTTCAGCTTCTTCCTGTGCTTCCTGAATTAGTTTTTCTTTAAATCCCTTTTGATCCGATATTTCTTCGCTAAGCACTTCAAGGCTTTTGTGTAGCTCTGCGGCTTGCTGGATTAACATATCATTGCGTTCGCAGTCCGCACAAACACCCCGGGCATTAACATTCAAGAAAAAACCTTTCTTACCACAGTTATTGCATACAGCCACTTTACTTCCCCTCCCGATTGACATATTATTCCAATATGTTACAATATTTTCAGGAGAGTTTCTTTTCTCGGGAACTTCTACCTTTGCCCCTTTCACTGTTCGCAGCAGTGGGAGGGGCTTTTTTATTGCTCTAATGTAAGTCTCTTGATTTCTTTAAGCCGGTACTCTACTAAATCTTCGCTCACGTTTAAGCAACGTGCCGTCTGTTGAATGGTTAAATCTCTATAATCATCAAAATCAGAATCGTGAGGATACAATAAACTAATTGCGAATTGGTTCGCCTGTCGCTCATAACGTCCTGCCTTGAGATATGTACGCGTATCAAGAAATATGGCATTAATATCCTTATGCATCAGTGAGTGTCCCAGCTCATGCGCACAAACAAACTTTTTCACCTGATCCTGTAATCCGCTATCAAGATAAACGATGTCTTGTCCATCATAGAACTGATAAAAACCCCGCACTCCTACAAGGGGAACCTGCATAATAATATAATCCAGATAGCCACATAATTCGTAAGGGTCGTTTGTTGAGAATTTTTTAATTAAGTCGTTCACAATTTCCATTTCGTTCATGCGAAATTTCCTTTTGCTATTTTTTCTTATTTTTTGCTTTTGCGGCAGCCATACCAAGTTCCATTGCACTACGAATACTATCTAAAGCTTCCGGCGTTAAAGGATCGCCATCAAACATTAATCCTTTTTGCCTTTCCATCATTACCATAATTTCATCTATTTTGTTTTTGATATCAAGCTCGTCCTCTTTTGTAAGGACGGGCATTTCTTTTTGTTCTCTATTAAGTAAAAAATCAATAGAAACAGAAAAGAAATCAGCTACTTTTGTGAGCTTATCTCCTGACGGAACAGTGACATCCCATCTTCGTATTGTACCATTTCCAAAACCTAGTTCTCTTTCTAATGAAGCTAAAGTTTCTCCACGCTCATCACAAAGTTTTTTTATTTTATCAACTAGCATCTTAGCGAACCGCCTTAAAAATATTTTAGAAATTCGCATATTTGCTATTGACTTCGATTAGCTCCTGTGCTAATATTAGCTTACAAGCTAAAGACAAAAGCAAACAGAAAGAGATGACGACTGCTACCACGCTATCTAAATCATCTATTTCTGAACTTTAGGGAATTTCCACACTTATAGAATAGCATAATTCCTAATCTGTGTCAATAGCAAATAATCTAATCGCGGAGGTGATTTTTCGATGTTGTACGAAAATGTAAAAGAACTTTGCAAGAAAAACAATATTACGTTTGCACATCTTGAGAGAAAGCTTGAATTTGGAAACGGCACTGTTCGAAAATGGGAGGTCGCATCACCAAGCGTAGAACGGCTGGAAAAAGTAGCTGATTATTTTGGAGTTACTACCGATTGGCTGCTTGGGAGAGTTTCTTAACCCCAGTATACCATCCCTCTCCCCTATTTCAAGAGGGCGGAAAATCGCTGTCCGATTTAAAGGACAGTAAATACAGAAAGGAGTTCTATGAATGGTAGTTGATATTAATCTTAATACCGGTAAGAAAACTGTTATTAAGCCTATGAATGACAATGACAAAGAGTCTCTAGCTACAATACTTATGAACTTGTACCGGCTACACGAAAGCCGTGAGATACAGACATCATAACCACCGCCTGCACCCGCTGCGGGCTGCATCAGGACAAGTCCAGTACTGGCAGAAAGGAGTGAACGACCATCAACGAAAACAAAATTATACTAGACCTCTGTGGAGGGACAGGCTCGTGGAGTAAGCCATACCGTGATGCCGGGTACGATGTCAGGTTGATTACCTTGCCCGACTACGATGTGCTTACATACGAGCCGCCGGAAAACGTTTATGGCATACTGGCCGCACCGCCGTGTACGGAGTTCAGCTCTGCTAAAAACGGCAGAGGCCCACGAGATATTTCAGGCGCTATACAGATTGTGAAAGCATGTTTAAAAATCATTTGGTTTTGTCAACTGCAAGGAAACCTGAAATTCTGGGCATTGGAAAACCCGAAAGCCTCAAGCTCTCCCTGCCCGTTATCCAAGTTCTTAGGACACCCGCATTATTGTTTTGAGCAGTGGCAGTTCGGAGGCACGGCAAAAAAAGCAACAAATATTTGGGGCTTCTTTAAGGACCCAGTTTCAACAGTGGATCTTGCGCCAGAAGTGTTTGAAACCATGGGGAGTAAGCATTCAGAAAACATGCACTATAAGCATCCCAAAACACCAGAGTGGTGCAAAGAGTATATTCATTCCATAAGTGGCGCTACCGCCCGTAGAGCTGCTATTCGCGCCATCACCCCGCCCGGCTTTGCCCAGGCCTTTTTCAAAGCAAATCAATAGGAAAGGAGTGAATCATCATGCCTATTACAACAGCTCTAGCTGCATCCTTTGCGGCACTTGCTTTAGTAGCGCTGGCACAGCAGATTCAGATTTGCCAGCTTAAGAAGCAAGTCAAAGCGGGGTTTCAAATTACTGAAAATGCTCTGAACAAAGGAAAAACCGCCACCCGACTGCAATCGGATAGCGGTGCACAAGTAAATATTCTATCCACATACTAATCTGAAAGAGAGGATTTGTCAAGTGACTTCCATAACTCCTGACTACTGCCCTGTGTGCAGTAGCATCGATATTAGTGCTGGATATTGTCAGCATTGCGGCAGTGAATCTGTTTCGGTCGTACTACAGCAAAAACCGCCGGATAGTATGGTTGCAATAAAACACCCCGGAGGTACTATGCTGATGTCTGCAGACCGTTTTCATAAACTAAGCGATTCTAAATTCAAGAAACTTATCGGAGGTAAATCTCATGAAAAACGTAACCCTGTCTGTAGAAGGCAGCAAGCTGCTAATTGAAGTAGATCTGTCGCAGAACTTTGGCCCCTCAAGCAGCGGTAAATCTATCTGCATCGCATCCAGTGAAGGGAACAAATCCGTTCCAGGCACTGAGGATATTAAAATCGGTCTGAATGTGTACAGGCCTAACAAATAAAGGAGGCTTTATCTGTGCTTTCAGAATTTAGACGGTTTGTTATCTCTGGTAATCCCAATCAACGAGAGGCTTTGGAAGAGCTCATACAAACGAAAGGTCTTACTCGAGAAGACGTTATCTTGATTTTACAAACAGTGGCTTTTCGGGGTCAAGATTTCGATGCTTCAACGAGATAGAGCCTAGTAAATCCTTTAGGTCGATTAAGCTGTGTATGCTGTTATAAATTTCTATAATTTCAGCGCCGGGAATTTTTCTCCAAACATAAACATCTGCGTCTATTGTTTTACGATTATTATCTAAGCCGCTAACTTCGAGGTCATAGTCATCTCCTAATCTGCGGTAAATAACATTCTCCATGTCAATCACTTTTATCTCATATGGTTCCCCGAGAAAAGACTGTACTTTTTTAATTCCGTTTGTTGGGTTATTTGTATTCAAAAACATTACCCCCTTTTTCCACATTATAACATTCCTATTTCACAATATCAATTTAGGAGGAACTACCTATGTCAAACATTGTAATCGAGATTACCGCCCCCGAAATCGTAACCGCTATTCAACAGCTTGCCGCCGTATTAGCACCCCGAAAAATTCAACCGGATATTCTCTCCCTTCCACAGCCACTTGCAGAGCAGGCAACTAGTACGCAGCTTATTCCTGTTCAACCAGAAGTACCGTCGCCAATGCAACCGTACCAACCCGCTGTACCTATAAGCCCTACTCAGGCGGCACCGATGCCAAGCAGCCCGATGATGGATGTGGCAAATACGGCCCCAGTTGTCACACCTGCACCTGTATACAGTGCCCCTATTGCCCTCTCAACTAATCAGACTCTCTCGATACCGGTAGCGGGGGCACCTACAGCAATGCCTGATAGTCAGACTCCTGTCGCACCGATAGCTGCAGCTCCTGCCTATCAGATTGACGATCTCGCCCGAGGTGCCGCGCAGTTGATGGACGCAGGCAAACATCAGGAATGCCGCGCATTGCTCACACAGTTTCAGGTGCGGGGCTTAGGCGATCTCAAGCCAGAGCAGTTTGGCGCATTTGCGACATGCCTGCGCCAGATGGGGGCGAAACTGTAAATGCCTAAAAAACATTCAATCCTTGGCCCTTCAAGCGCTAAACGCTGGATGAGCTGCCCCCCGTCGGTTAGACTGACAGAGAAAATGCCTGATACGACCAGCCCTTGGGCGGCGGAGGGTACATTGGCCCACAATGTGGCAGAGCTGAAAGTGAAAAAGAAGTTTACCGACCCTATGGGTGAACAGACTTTTAAGAGGCGATTAAAGAAACTAGGCGAAACTAAGCTGTTCGATGAGAGCGGTAAAGAGCGTAACCCAAAAGAATACTGGCCGGAAACGCTAAGCGCTACAGATGATTATCTGGACTATATTACTGGTGTGGTAATGTCATACCCTAAAAGACCCCATGTTTCTGTAGAAGTTGAATTGAACTTTGATAGATATGCAAAAGGAGGCTTTGGTACCTGCGATTGCTTGGTGCTGGGCGGCTCTGAACTGCATATCATCGATTTTAAATTCGGCAAAGGAGTACCGGTATCTGCTGAGAACAATCCGCAGATGATGCTGTATGCTTTAGGAGCCCTTGAATTGTATGGCGCCCTTTATGACATACACGACATTGTACTTACTATCTTTCAGCCCCGCGCAGACGGCGACACAGTCAAAGAGTGGAGTATCTCCCGAAATGATTTGGTTGACTGGGGAGTATTCACGGTTCGGCCACTAGCCGAGAAAGCCTTTGCTGGTGAGGGTGAGTTCCGTGGTGGTGACTGGTGCCGGTTCTGCCGGGCAAAGAACACCTGCCGGGCACGCGCTGACCAGTACACTGCTCTCGAAGACTTTGGCGCGCCGAACAGCAAGACCAAAACAGGCAAATTGCCAGTGCCTCCACTTCTCTCTGATGCAGAGGTAGGCGGTGTGCTCGAAAAGGCAATCGCACTGGAAAAGTGGGTTGCCGACTTAAAAGATTATGCGATCACATCATGCCTTGCGGGCAAAGAAATCCCCGGTTGGAAAGCTGTTGAAGGACGCAAGACCCGAGTGTGGGACGATCCAGACGCTGCTTTCGCCGACATTACCACCGCAGGCATTGAGGAAGCAATGCTGTACGAACGCAAACCGCTGACACTGGCGGGCATTGAAAAAATGCTGGGCAAAGCACGGTTTACAGAAGTTGCTGGCGCACATGTTACTGTATCCTCTGGCAAACCAGCACTTGCTCCTGTATCAGACAAACGCGATGCAATTACCAATAAACCCTCTGCAGAAGAGGATTTCAAATAAAAGGAGAAATACATTTATGGCTAACAACAATCCCGCACATATCGTTTTGAGGAACGTCCGTCTCTCTTACACACATCTGGACAAACCTTATGCGCAACAGCCCGGACAAGAACCCAAGTACAGCTGCACGGTGTTGGTACCGAAGAATCCTGCAACCAACCGGACTATGATTGACGCAGCAGTCGCTAATGCCACACAGAAAGCAATTGAGAAGTACGGCAAAGCTTTCCCTGCTACACCGAAAATCAGTGTACACGATGGTGACGGTGTTCGCCCTTCTGACGGGCAGCCGTTTGGGGAGGAGTGCAAAGGTTGCTGGGTATTCACGGCTTCCAACAAATCCCCTGTCACTGTGGTTGACCTCAACCTCCAGCCAATTCTGGATGCGACACAGATTTACTCTGGTATGTATGCCCATGTCGGTGTAACCTTCTTCGGCTACAATGCTCCACAGAACAAGGGTATTGGCGTTGCGTTAGATAACGTGATGAAGATTGCAGATGGTGACCCGCTGGGTGGTTCTCGTGCAAGTGCAGAGGATGATTTCGGTGCAGCAGAACCGCAAGTTTCCGCACCTTATACTCCCGCTTACCAGCAGGTCCCTCCCGCACAACAGTACCCGCAGCAGGGATACACACCCGCCAGTGTACCACCTTGGCAACCACAGGCCCCTGCATACGCACCGCCTCAATATCAGGCTCCGGCAGCCCCGCCGTACCAAGGGCCGGTTGACCCGATTACTGGTATCCCGCTGTAAAACCGTTTCTAGGGCGTTAACGGATAAAGCGCCCTTCCACTAATTTTTATAGAAAGGAGTTCGAGTTGTGGCTCATCATTTGAATATAGACCTTGAAACCTTTTCTTCTGTGGATATCAAAAAGGCTGGCATGTACAAATATGTGCAATCTCTGGATTTTGAAATCTTACTGTTTGCCTACTCATTTGACGGCGCACCAGTTCAGGTTATTGATTTAGCAAAAAACGAAGAGATTCCTGGCTCTATTATCAGCAGCCTTTACCGGCCTGACGTTATAAAACACGCTTATAATGCTGCTTTTGAGTGGTACTGCTTATCAAAACATTTCTACATTCCTGACCCTGGTAAATGGCTTACCCAGTGGCGCGACACAATGCTCCACGGCCTTTACTGTGGATATACTGCTGGCCTTGGTGCTACAGGTGCCGCTTTGGGTCTGCCAGAGGACAAACGCAAACTGGCAACTGGCAAAGCACTGATAAAGCTATTCTGTACTCCTACAACGCCCACAGCGCGAAACGGTGGCAGAACAAGAACACTGCCTCACCATGAACCGGAGAAGTGGAAACTTTTCAAAGAGTACAACCGGCAGGATGTAATTACCGAACAGGAGATACAGCGCCGCTTGTCACCGTTCCCAGTACCGGATTTTGTTCAGAAGCAATGGGAAACTGATTTGCGTATTAATGCCCGCGGCGTAGCCGTAGACCTCGACCTAATTTATGGGGCACTGGAGTGCAATGAGGCAATTACCGACACGCTGACACAAGAAGCCGTTCAGCTGACCGGTCTTGATAATCCTAACAGTGTTCCACAGCTTTCTGGTTGGCTCACAAAAGAAACTGGTACTCAAGTTACAGACCTGCGAAAAGAAACAGTCAAAACAATGTTGGAAGGTGAGATTCCAAATGATACGGTTCGACGGGCTTTAGAAATCAGGCAGGAACTTTCTAAAACAAGTGTAAAAAAATACACCGCCATGACTGAGGCGGTGTGTGAAGATGGTCGAGTACGTGGTTTGCTGCAGTATTACGGAGCCAATCGAACCGGTCGATGGGCAGGCAGAATCATTCAGCCTCAAAACTTACCGAGAACATACCTTCACGGTGACATGCTAGATCTGGCTCGTGAATTGGTCAAAGGCCGGAAGATTGACCACCTGCAGCTGATTTATGGCAGTATACCAGATACCCTTTCTCAGCTAATACGCACGGCTCTGATTCCAGCTCCCGGGCATCAATTTGTTGATGCCGATTTCAGCGCCATTGAGGCGCGTGTGATTGCGTGGCTTGCTGGCGAGGACTGGGTTCTGGACGTATTCCGCGGCCACGGCAAGATTTACGAAGCGACCGCAGCCAACATGTTTGGTGTGCCAATAGAGAAAATCGTCAAAGGGCATCCGGAATACGAGCTGCGTCAAAAGGGTAAAGTCGCGACGTTGGCACTTGGTTATCAAGGCTCTACTGGTGCACTTATCAAAATGAGTGCCCTCAAGATGGGAATACCAGAAGAGGATTTACCGGATATTGTTCGCCGTTGGCGAGAGGCCAACAAGAGAATTGTTGACCTTTGGTACTCTGTTGAAAACGCCGCGCTTGGTGTGGTTCGTACAGGACGACCCGCGGGTGTACGTGGGTTACTGTTTGCTTTAGAGGGTGACCATGATACTGACCAATATTTCCTTACCGTCACTCTGCCTTCTGGCCGCAAGCTCTACTATGCCCGACCCTCGCTCGGTACCAATCAATGGGGAAAGCCATCTATTCAATATTGGGGCATGAACCAGACAACCAAACGATGGGAACCCATAGAATCCTATGGCGGCAAATTAACAGAGAACATCGTACAAGCAATCGCCCGCGATTGCTTGGCAGAAAATATTGAACGTCTGGAAGCCGCCGGGTACCCGATTGTATTTCACATTCATGATGAAGTAGTAATCGACTATTCAAAAGAAAAGGCAGACCTTAAATCGGTCTGCCAAATAATGAGTATACCTATTTCATGGGCGCCTGGTCTGCCGTTGTCAGCAGAAGGATGGATTGGGGACTATTTCACAAAGGATTAAACTGATTCCATTAATCTATTAAAATCGTTTCTAGTATTCTCTAATAATTTTTTCGACTCAAAGACTATATCTGCACAAGCATCACTTGAAAAATACTCCGATTCCAGTTTTTCTTCTATGTTGGAATGTAAAGTGTTAATTTGTGTGCGATATATAGGATCAAAAAACAGATAAAATTCTCCCCTATGCTCTGTATAGAATTTTGAAAAACCAATTAGTGCACGGGTTAGATACTCGGCATCTTTCTCGTTTAGTGTCTCAGAATCCATTTTAGTGATATCTATAAGACAGTTAGTTATTTCTTTAAATAGAACCTGTTTCTGTTTCCAGATATCCATAGACACCGTGCGCTTTGCGATATACTTTTGTTGATAATAACCTATAGTGCCACTCGTAACTGCGCCTGTAATTGCCCCCAATATAGCAAAAACTCCCTCGCTCATCGCGCTACACCTCCCCTTATTATATTTAATTTGATATCTTACCCCATATTATTCCATTTGTAAAGGAGTGACTTCAACAAAATGCTTCAAAATGACCGGCAAATAACCATCAGCGCCGCCGGCAGCCGCAATGCTACCAAGTGGCCGACGCAGAAGCTCTACATATCTGAGCTTTACGATAAATTAGCCGTACCAGTACGCAGCACTGAAACGCTAACCGCTTACCTACGCATGACAAAGCCCCAACAGGATAATTTGAAAGATGTTGGCGGCTTTGTAGGCGGTGTCGTCCACGACGGAGGTCGTCGCAAAGGAAACGCCATCGATGGCCGTGATATTCTAACCCTTGACCTTGACCACGTCCCCGCCGGCGGCACTGACGACGTGCTGCGGCGGGTAGATGGCCTTGGCTGCGGGTACTGCATTTACTCCACCCGCAAGCACGCCCCAGAGGCTCCCCGACTACGTATTATTCTACCTTTAGACCGTACCTGCACGGCCGACGAGTACGAACCAATTTCTCGCAAAGCTGCACAGCTTATCGGTATAGAGATGTGCGACCCGTCCACGTTCGAGGCTTCCCGGTTAATGTACTGGCCATCTTGTTGTTCAGATAGTCAGTACATATACACTTTCGGAGATAAGCCTTTTCTTTCCGCTGATGGTGTTCTGGGACTCTATGCGCAGGCTGGGCAAGATTGGCACAATGTTACTATTTGGCCACAGGTACCCGGTGTGCAAGACCCACACAAACGCCTGGCAGCCAAGCAAGGCGACCCGGTTGAAAAGCACGGTGTTGTCGGCGCTTTCTGCCGAACATACAACGTGCTGTCCGCTATGGATAAGTTCCTGCCAGGTATCTATGAGCCAGTAGACAATATAAGCGACCGCTACACCTTTACAGGTGGTAGCACGACCGGCGGCGCTATCTTATACGACAACGGTACTTTTATATTCAGCCACCATGCTACTGACCCGGCAGGTGGCAAACTCTGTAATGCCTTTGACCTTGTTCGCTATCATCTATTTTCTGATAAGGACGACGAAGCCCAACCCGGCACACCAACTATCAGGCTGCCATCTTATACCGCCATGTGCGAGCTGGCTGTACAGGATAAAGAAGTTTCTACTCTACTCAACAGAGAGCGTTATGAGGCCGCGACAAGAGACTTCTCAGGAACAGTGCCTTTGCCCGAAGATGGTGCTACAGACGTTAACTGGATGGACCTGCTGCAGGTTAGTCCGCAATCGGGTTTACCAGCAAAATCCACCCGCAACGTTCGCATAATGCTAGAACATGACCCTCTATTAAAAGGCCGAATCAAGCTAAACACCTTCACAAATCAGCTACTGGGCATCGCTCCGCTGCCGTGGGGCATTCGCACCGATGCCGAAGGTGAATTCGAGTGGGGCGAGGCCGATGACGCAGGCATTCGAGATTACACTCATGAGGTACTTAAATTCCGTTCTTCTGAGGTTGTTTCTGATGCTGTTTTACTGGTAGCACAAAGAAATACTTTTGATCCTGTTTCAAATTACTTACACAGCCTACAGTGGGACGGAGTTTCACGCATAGACAACTTGTACATTGACTACTTCGGCGCAGAAGATTGCCCTTACACCCGCGCTGTGACCCGCAAGGCACTTGTCGGAGCTGTCGCCCGTGCGATAGAACCGGGTACCAAATTTGACACTATGACGGTTGTACAGGGTATTCAGGGCATCGGTAAAACGACTTTCTTTTCCCGGCTTGGCCGTGGATGGTTTTCTAATAGCGTTGGTACCTTTGAGGGCAAAGAAGCAGCTGAACTACTGCGCGGTGTATGGATAGTAGAAATAGGAGAATTGGAAGCTCTTAGCCGCTCCGATGTAAAACTGGTAAAGCAGTTCCTGAGTAAGACAGAAGACCAGTACCGGGCGGCCTACGCCCGGCGTACAGAAAAGCACCCCAGGCACTGCGTTTTCTTCGGCACTACTAATAACCAAGAGTACCTGCGTGACCCGACAGGCAACCGTCGTTTCTGGCCTGTTGATACAGGAGTACAGAACCCTAGCAAGAACGTATTTAAGGATTTAACTCCCGAGACAGTCAATCAGATATGGGCTGAATCCGTTGTGCGTTGGCAGCTTGGTGAACCTCTAATTCTTTCGAAAGAGCTCGAAGCCGAAGCAGATTCACGGCGTGAGATTCACATGGAAAGAGATCCTTTGCGCGGGCAAATAGAAGCCTTCTTAGAAAAGCAGATACCCGGAGATTGGTTCTCGTGGGACAGTGCTCGGCGAAATATGTTCTGGTCTTCTAGTGTTCGTGGTGACCTGCAACTAATGCCCAGAGACCGCGTTTGCGCATTGGAAATATGGCGTGAATGCCTTGGCGAAAACCGCACAATGCCCAAGGCAGATGCCCACAGAATCAACGAGATTTTAGGGGCTTTACCCGGTTGGGAAAGAGTTAGTACAATGCGATTTGGCTCTAACTACGGCACGCAAAAAGGCTTTAAATATATCGGAAAAGTTGTAAACCAAGATGTAAACCAAGTACCCGAAATTTGTAAACTTGTAAACCATGGTCAAGAAATGGGTGTAAACCAAGTAAACCAAATTTAACTCCATAGTTTACAAGATGATTTACACAAAAAACCGCAGTACAAAGCCATTATTTCTATTTGTAAACTATGTAAACCAATTTTATTTATATAAATAAAAAATAAAGGAATATAAAGTATATATACCTCTATAACTCTATATATTTCCCTCATATAACGTATATAGGGAAAAGGTTTACGGAAATTCTCGAAAGGAATTAATATGATAACTTGTGAAAAATGGTTATTTGTCTTTTTAAAATCTCAAGGATTAACTTGCTGTGATTATGTTCGTAAGAAAGCTTTTGAACAGGGATTTACCAGAAAAGAATTAAAACAGGCTCGCAAAGCTTTAGGGGTAAAATGCTGGAACGATTCCGTGATTAATGGTGAAACATTAAACTGGTTCTGGTATCTGCCAGAGTAGGAGGAAATATGAGAGAAGCAGCGATAGAAGCATATCTTCGCGACAGGGTGAAAGAACTGGGCGGCAAGGCGTGCAAATTCGTTTCGCCGGGAAACACAGGGGTGCCAGACAGATTGGTTTGTTTACCCGGAGGCAGGGCCGTATTCGTAGAGCTGAAAGCGCCAGGAAAACAACCAACGGCTTTGCAAAGAAGTCAGCATAAGAAATTAGAATCTCTTGGCTTTGAAGTGTGGGTAATCGACCGAAAAGAACGTGTTGATCAATTCATTGCTGAGTACATGGGCAGGTGAGGCTAAATGAAATTTCTCCCCCATAACTACCAGGCCTATTGCATTAACCGGATTGTGGACATGCCTGTATTCCCCGGACCCGGGCTAGGCGCTTATCTTGGCATGGGTCTCGGCAAAACGGTAATTACTCTGACCGCAGTAAATGAGTTAAAATACAGCCGCTTTGCCGTCCGAAAGGTATTGGTAATCGCCCCAAAGAAAGTGGCCGAAGCAACTTGGAGCAAAGAGGCTGCCAAGTGGGAACACCTAAAGCTACTGCGAATTATTCCGGTGCTGGGAAGTCTAAAACAGAGAATCCGAGCCCTCAACACCCCAGCAGACGTGTATGTCATAAACCGCGAGAATGTCCAATGGCTGGTAGACTACTACCGAAATGACTGGCCCTTCGACATGGTGGTGATAGACGAAAGCAGCAGCTTTAAGAATCACCAAGCCAAAAGATTCAAGTCTCTTTGCTGGGTAAGAAAGAGGATTTCCCGACTGGTAGAACTAACCGGTACCCCAGCCCCAAACGGACTGATTGACTTGTGGGCGCAGGTGTACTTACTGGATGGTGGTGAACGCTTGGGCAAAACAATAGGCGGGTTCCGGCAGCGGTATTTTGACCCAGACCAGCGCAGTGCCCAGCAGGTTTTTAGCTATAAACCAAAGGATGGAGCCGACGACACCATCCAAGACAAAATTAACGATATCTGCATCAGCATGAGTGCGGAAGATTATCTGGATTTACCCGAATGTCTCTCGATAGAAGTTCCTGTGCAGTTGGATACCAAGGCACAAGCAGCTTACAAGAAGCTAGAAAAGGACATGCTGCTAGAAATCAACGATGAGGAAATCACGGCCACTACAGCTGCAGCCCTTGGAACAAAGCTGTTACAGCTTGGAAATGGCGCTGTATACGGAGAAGACCGGCAGGTGGTAGAAATTCACAAGTGCAAGATTGAAGCATTTCTGGAACTTGTGGAAGCACTACAGGGGCAATCGGCGCTTGTGTTTTATAACTTCCAGCATGACCGAGACCGGATTTTAGCAGCACTGAAAAAGTCAGGCTTACGAATCAGGGTGTACAAAGATGCCCAGGATGAAACCGACTGGAATAATCACCAGATTGATATTCTCCTGGCGCATCCGGCCAGCACCGCCTACGGCCTGAACTTGCAGGATGGCGGTAATCACATTATCTGGTTCGGGCTTAACTGGTCCTTGGAATTAAAGCAGCAAGCAGATAAACGTCTGCACCGACAGGGTCAGAAACAGAAAGTTTTTATCCATCACCTGATAGTACAGGGTAGTATGGACGAGGATGTCATGGATGCTTTGCAGGGAAAAAGCAACACACAAGAAAGTCTTTTGAAGTCCCTTCGCGTCAGGATTGAAAAAGTAAAGGAGGAATCCGCATGAAAAGATTTTTAAATGCATTATCATCCCCAAAAGTCTATTGGTTCATCGTGCGATTAGCCGGGGTCTGCTTTATTCTCAGCGGCATCTCCACCGCCTTCTTAAACTATGCGAATCCCACTAACGCGGCTTTGAATAGTGTCTTTCTAGGATATTGTTTCATGGTCGCTAGACCAATAAGGGAGGCCTCTGAATGAAAGCACGTATTCCCTCCCAGCAGATGATGTCTAACCGGGATTTGAAAGTAGTAGACCAGTATATCCAGGAAGAAAGCCATAGCATGAGCTGCCGGCTGTTTAAGCTGGTAGCCGTCGCTTTGAACGATTTGTATGGGTTCGGAGCTAAACGGAATCTTGAATTATCCCAATATGTCGGGAATCTCATCATCGAGCATCAAGACGATGAAATCTTTTGGCAGCATGTGGACAAGCGTTGCGACCAGATGGGGTTGGGGTATGAGTCCGAGGATTATGAGAAAATGGAAGCCCGGCGAAGGAGGTAGCGAATGGCTGCAGCGACAAATCAACTTATTACCAATGTGAGTAAACAACAAGCTTTAAAAATCATAGCCAAGTATTCGCCTCACGGCCTATTTTGGTGTATCGATGGAAGTAAATTTATAGGAATAGACAACTCCACTGGTGATGCGTGGACTGAGGAATTTGAAACTTTTAAACAATGTGAATCTTGGTTATTAAGGGGGTATTAGAAGTGACCAAAAAAGAACTATCCCAGCTGCGCGATTTAAAGCGTGAGATACAACTACTAAAAGAGCAGCGCGCAGAAATCCGAAATAATATGCGTAGCATGAAAACTCCAAACTGTGTGGAAGCATCGAGCAAATACCCGCCGTACCAAAAGCACAGCGTTACGGTTTGTGGAGTTTCTCCTACCGAAACCGCTGCATTTCACGATGAAGATGCCCGACTTCAAAAAATCAAGTTGGCAATTGCTGAACGTGAGCGCCGGCGCCAAGAGGAATACGACAAGCTTGACCGATTTATCGAAAGTATTGAGGACAGCAAGATTCGTCAGATTATCACTCTGTACTACATACAAGGGCTAACATGGCCCCAAGTAGCTTACCGTATTGGGTGTCGTGACGAAGGAACCCCAAGGAAAAAGATTGAAAAATATTTATTAAATTCCGGTAATTCCGGATTGTATCCTGTAAAATAATATTATGGGAATTTTGTATCAAACGCTTGGCACATAGCCGGGCGTTTTTTCATACCTTTGTGCGGGTCCTATGAAAGGAGCCGTATATGAACTATACCAATAAAATATTTAATATGGACTGCCTGTCTGGTATGAGTATGTACCCGGATAAAAGTATCGATATGATACTGTGCGATTTGCCGTATGGCATTACAGACTGCAGATGGGACAGCTTGCTTCCATTTGACCAGCTGTGGCAGCAGTATCTACGCATCATTAAGAACAACGGGGCTATTGTTTTAACAGCATGCCAGCCATTTACCACAAGATTAATCAGTAGCCAACCGAAGCTATTCCGGTATTGCTGGTATTGGAGCAAAAACATGATAACCGGGTTCGCCAATGCTAAAAGGCAGCCGCTGCGGTGCGTGGAAGAAGTCTGTGTTTTCTATAAACATTTACCCACGTACAACCCACAGGGCATTATTGTACTGGATAAGCCTATTATTCAACGAGGAAAGAAAGCGCCGGCGCACGGAGATTTTGTTTATGCAAAGGATGGAAGCTTGTCTCATGATACCGAAACCTGTGTTGTACATTATCCAAGGCAGTTGCTGGAAGTAAAATGCGAACGCGGTCTTCACCCGACACAAAAGCCTGTTGCACTGTTTGAATACTTCATTCGGACATATACCAATCCCGGCGAATTAGTACTGGACAACTGCATGGGGAGCGGTACAACGGCGGTTGCATGTATTAACTCTAAGCGTAATTTTACAGGGTTCGAGTGGGACAAGCAGTATTATCATATAGCTACACGTAGAATGAAAGCGTATAATTAATATGTTGACTTTATAAATATTTAGTTCTAGTATTAAGGTTAATAAATTGTAGGAGCCATAACATGAAAAATAAATATTATTGGCCTTATTATACACTCGGAGTCATTCTGCCTATATGGATTGTAATATCGTGTATATTAGGTACCGTTGTAACAAATTATGCGGCAGAAAAAGGTAATTACACTCCTGTATATTTTTTCCCTTTGTTTATTTTTGTAATACCTGGCACTATATTGATTACTCTTCTTTTGACTTTTGTTAAAGTAACGGAAAATGAAATTATCTTCTTCAAACATGGTTTCTTACCCCGCAAAATCAATTTCTGCGATGTTACAGAATGGGGCTTATATATAAAATATGGAGGAAACGGAAGAACCGTAAGCCTTTTATATATCACGTCAATTCCTATTTCTGAGTTAAAATCCGGAAAAGTTATTAATAAAAAAGCTTTGAGGCATAAAAACAGGCGAAATTTTATCATTCTTGGATATGATGATAAGAGACTAATAACTTTTCTGATAGAGAACTTCCCCAAAAATTATAATAAGGAATTTTTATATGAAAAATCCGATTATTTAGGTATAGCTGATGAAAGCAAAAATCCATTGTTTAGGAATCTCCGCTAATAGTTAAGGGCGCCCTATGAGGCGTCCTTTTTCATACCCATTTTCAGGAGGTGAGCAGCAGTGAAGTGCATCAATTGCCCTTGGAACGATTACCACAAGGCGGGTGTGCCGTACTGCATGCTGCCGCGATGTTTATATCAGATAGAGCGAGGTGGTGACGAGTGTGGCGAAAGGCAAATATCAAAAGTGGCTGACTCCGGACGGAAGGCTCCTCCTTGAAGCTTGGGCACGAGAGGGCCTAACTGATGAGCAGCTCGCCGAAAAAATGGGAGTTAACCGTGCCACTCTATACGCTTGGAAAGCAAAGTATCCCGACATTTCCGACGCCTTAAAAAGAGGCAAGGAAGTTGTTGATATTGAAGTTGAGAATGCACTACTCAAACGGGCAAAGGGCTACGAGTACCTTGAAGAAAAAGTTGAGGTTGAGGAAGGACCGGGCGGGAAAGTAAAATCCCGCAAGGTAGTTCAAACGATAAAACAGGTTGTCCCTGATGTAGGAGCCGCGGCTTTCTGGCTGAAAAACAGGCGTCCAGATATATGGCGAGATAAACCACCAGAAAATGCTGGATCCGTTAATTCAGAAGACGACCCAATTACAGCAGCTATCAAGGAGGATTTTAAGTAATGGGATTCTCAGCAAAGCAAAAGGAAATACTGCGTTTTCCCTACGCCGGTAAAACCGCTTTGATTTGTGATGGTGCTGTTCGCTCTGGCAAAACTGCTGTTATGTCCCTCTCCTATCTTTTGTGGGCAATGGCCAACTACAACGGCCAGAATTTTGGCATTTGTGGGAAGACGGTTATCTCTGCCGAACGAAATGTAATAAAGCCGCTCCTAGCAATTAAATACCTCAAGGAGCACTTCGCTATTCGATTTGCTAATCACATACTGACCGTAAGCCGTGGAGGCAAAACCAACACCTTCTATGTATTCGGTGGAAAAGACGAAAGTTCCTATCAGCTGATTCAGGGCATCACGCTGGCCGGCGTGCTGCTGGATGAAGTAGCACTAATGCCCCGCTCCTTTGTGGAACAGGCTCTTGCCCGGTGCTCCGTAGAGGGTGCTAAGTTCTGGTTTAACTGCAACCCAGCCAACCCACAGCATTGGTTTTATGAGGAATGGATTAAGCAACTCGATAGCAAAGATGCTATGCACTTACATTTTCTCATGTCAGACAATCCGTCTCTTAGCAAAGAAACTCTTGCGAGATATGAAAGCATGTACACCGGCGTGTTTTATCGCCGCTATGTATTAGGTGAATGGGTACAGGCAGAGGGCCTCGTCTACCCTATGTTTGACCGCGAAAAGCATATCATCTCCGAATTTCTTGGTACAGGCCGTTACTTCATCAGTATTGATTACGGCATTCTAAATCCGTTCTCTGCAGGCTTGTGGTGTGTGCGTGATGGCGTTGCAATCAGAGTTGCCGAGTATTACCATGATGGCCGTAAAACAAAGCAGCAGCGAACCGACGAGGAACATTACTCAGAGGTAGAAAAGCTGGCCGGTGACCTCTACATCGAGCGTGTGGTGGTTGACCCGTCCGCAAGCAGCTTCATTGAAACAGTTTACCGGCACGGCCGGTTCCCTGTAGATAAAGCGAAGAACGATGTTATTCCCGGCATTGCGGCGGTTTCCTCTCTGCTGCAGGCAGGAAAGATACAAATTTGTGAGTGCTGCGATGATTGTATCCGAGAGTTCGAGGCGTACTCCTGGGACCCGGATAAGCCAGAGGACTCCGTGCTCAAAGAGTTTGACCATGCAATGGATGATGTGCGCTACTTTACCAGCACGATTTTAAGGAATGAATTCAGATGGGAGAATTGGCGGTGATACCGTGGGCTTTTTAAACTGGATTAAGGGGGTGTTTCACAACGTGTTTAGTCCACAGGAAGTTTACCAGATTTTCAAAGTTCAGCCGGCAGCGTCGTCTGTTATGATGGGATCTATCGAAAACTGGAAACAAATATACGAAGGTCGGGCTTGTTGGCTGGATGATGACCCGGAAATGCGCTCCGCCCAGTTTGCTTCCATCGTGTCTAGCGAAGCAGCCCGCTTAGCAACAATTGAGCTTGCCTTTAAAATCACAGGCTCTGCCCGCGCTGATTACCTTCAACAGCGCATGGCAAAGCTGCAAGATAAGATACGGACCCAACTGGAATATGCTTGTGCTATGGGCGGTATGATGCTGAAACCAAATGGCAGCGGCGTGGATTTCATTAAGCACGGAGAATTCATTCCGGTGGATTTGGATAGCAACGGAGACATAACAGGAGTCATATTCATATCATCAAAGCAGGTTGGTGACAAATACTACAATCGCTTTGAGTACCAACGTTTTGAGGGAAGCATATACAAAATCAGTAACAAGGCATTCGTGAGTGACAGCCCGAATACTATTGGCCGCCCGATTTCGTTAGCTGCTGTGCGAGAATGGGTAAACATTCAGCCGGAAGTCAGCATAGACCATCTAGAACAACCGCTGTTTTCGTATCTGAAAATGCCCTGGGCAAATCAGATTGACAGTTCTTCCCCCCTTGGTTGCTCTATCTTTGCAAAAGCAATAGACACGATTCAGGATATTGATATTACCGCTCGTGGCTTGCGAAGAGAAATTAAAACCGCTGATCGCAAGGTGTTTGTATCCGATAAAATTCTCCGGCGCGATAATAAAGGCAATGTTACGAACAACCCTATCCCCGACCTGATTCAAGGTTTAGAGTATGGCGTGGACGAAGCAAATACCTACCATGAATTCAATCCTACTATTCGTATTGCTGAGTACCGCCAGAGCATGCAAACATTTCTGAACATTGCCGGCAACCAATGCGGATTCTCTAACGGATATTTCTCCTTTGATGAGAAAACTGGTATGGTCACAGCAACGCAGGTTGAGGCTGACCAGCAGCGCACTGTATCTACTGCGACGGATATTCAAAAGGCATTGAAAACCGCCCTGTCCGGACTGGCTTATGCTCTGGGCGTTTATGCAACACTGTATAACCTCGCCCCTCCCGGAACATATGAAGAAAGCTATTCTATGAGGGACCTGTCTGTCAATGTTTCCGAGGACCGTGCCAGGGCTTGGCAGATGGTGATTGCTAACGTGCTGCCCAAATGGAAGTACCTCGTTGACTACGAGGGATATACCGAAGAAGAAGCAAAACAGCTTGTTGCGGAGGCGCAGCAAAGCGCAAATCTCAGCAATCCGTTTGGATTTGGGGAGCGTGATGCCTAATGCTCCCACCTGATTATTTTGACTACGCCGCAGACGACCTGCTGGGGCTATACAGCAAACTCGACGAAACCATCACCCGTGACATTGTGCGCCGTCTTGTAAAGACTGGCGGCGTTTCTTCTACAGCCAACTGGCAGATTCAAAGGCTCCAAGAATCAGGCCTGCTGCTGGATGATATTATTCGCGCTGTCTCACAAATGACCGACGCCAGCGACCAGCAGGTACGAGGGCTGTTTGAAGATGCTGGGATTCAGGCCTTAGAAATAGACATGAGTATCTATCGTGCCGCCGGCCTCTCTCCCCCACCTTTGCGGCAATCGTTAGGCGCTATGCAAGTGCTGCAAGCGGGTATGCAAAAAACTGCCGGCCACCTAAAAAACCTCTCAATGACTACAGCCATAGCTTCGCAGCAAACCTATATCAATGCCGTTACCCTTGCAGAAATGCAGGTGGAAAGCGGCGCTTTCGATTATATGACCGCTATCCGAAACGCTGTACGCTCTGCGGCTGAATCCGGGACCGAGGTTCTTTACCCCACCGGTCACCGCGATAAATTGGACGTGGCGATACGCAGAGCAACGCTGACAGGGGTAACGCAAACTGCGTCACAGATATCAGAGCATTATGCTGATGATATGGGCTGCGATTTGGTGGAAACAACAGCACACCCCGGAGCTCGGCCGGAACATCAAGCGTGGCAAGGCAAAATCTTTAGCCGGTCTGGTAAGCACAGCAAATATCCTGACTTTGTAAAATCTACAGGATATGGCACTGGTGCTGGGCTCTGCGGATGGAACTGTCGGCACAGTTTTTTTCCTTTTTTTGAAGGTATTTCTCCAAGTGCATACCCTAGAGAGACACTGCGTTATTATGAAAATCAAACCGTTAGATATAACGGTAAAGCTATTAAGTATTACGATGCCACTCAGATGCAGCGCGCCATGGAACGCCAGATTAGAGCTACCAAGCGAGAGCTTGCGGGGTATGATGCCGGAATCAAAAGCTCCGATAGCGAAGAACTGAAAAACGCATTGACTGAGCGTTTTCAGGCTGCCTCAGTGAAGCTATCCCGGCAGAAGTCACAGATGGACGATTTTCTCGGTCAGACCGGTATGCTACGACAAACTGAACGAGAGCAGGTGCTTGGATTCGGTAGAAGTCAGGCGCAGAAAGCGGTATGGTTTGGTAGCAGAAAACGGTAATGTTATTTCATAGTATCTATTGTACTATGTTTATCAACATAACATAAACCTATATGGGTATAAGAAATAGTGCTGTTATTAACGGGTACAATTTTATATGTATTTGTAAAAATGACAGCATCATATACCTCTTTATAATTATGTCTTAAATTTGAATGTAAATCTTGAATTTTAACGTAAGGTGCAATAATAATGTTATCTTTATAAGAAGTCAAAACAACATAGCTCTGTTTATCCATTTCAATCGTACTATAGCTTTCATTATAATTATTCACTCGAAAAAATGTATTTAAAATGTTAATGTATGACAAAACAAAGACAATTAGAGACGATGCTATTCCCAAAGCAATCAAGACCATGTTATTTCTATCATCACATATTGTTTTTATACCACAAAAGATAAAAAGAGATCCAAAGAAGCTAACCAAAAAAAATATAATAGTCCATCTTGTATTTAAATTTCTAATCTCGTTAAATAAATTAATATTTTCGGTATTTAGAGCGAATGATTCTGCTGCGTTGTATAAACATGTAATTAAATACACAATGTACACTAAAAAGTAGACTATGTTATATAACATCTTTTCATGGAATTTAAGTTTAGATTTACATGTCTTCCAGACGGCAAAAGGAACTCCGATACATACTATTATCACTATTAGATTTAATACTGAAGTCACAAATATATCTTGAACATCAAATTCAAGTAAAATGTTATCGATTCCGTAATAAGCATATAATGCTGATTTATAGAAACCAGAAAGAATAATTGCTAAGGTAGAGAATATTGCTAATGCTTTTACAGTAATATCAAAAAAAGAACTTATACTTTCTCTGTCTAACCTTTTACGTTCTTTCTGTTTAACTTTCGCTCTTATCCTTATTTTCATTATATTTTTATGCATTGTTTTCTCCTTTTTATTTATATATTACTATTATTTAATAAATATAACAAACTTCAACATTTTTCAAGTAAATATTCTATAAAAACAGCACCTACAATTTGCAGGTGCTGTTTTTATACCCCAGATTTTGACCGACCCGACGTCGTAAAACTACGGGCGCGGGTGATGCAACCACGTACAAAAGCGTAGCGGGAAAGGAACTATATGAAACGAGAAGACATTATTGCACTCGGAATTGAGGACAAGGATGTATTGGACAAGATTCTGGCGCTGAACGGTGCAGATATCGAAAAGCAGAAAACTTCTATTATTACTCTCACTACCGAGCGCGACGACTACAAAGAACGCCTAGAAGCCGCGAATCAGCAAATCGAACAGTTCAAGGGCCTGAATGTGGAGCAAATCCAGCAGGCTGCAGACGACTGGAAGCAGAAGTATGAAACTGCCGAATCCGATTATCAAAAAAAGCTAGCTGAACGCGATTACAACGATGCTGCTCTTGCCGCCCTGTCTGATGTGAATTTCACGTCAAAGGCTGCAAAGAGCTCTTTTCTTTCTATGCTGAAAGAGAAGCAGTTGAAGCTGGACGGCGGCAAACTAATCGGGTTCGATGATATTCTGACACAGGCCAAGACAGACGACCCCAGTGCGTTTGCCAGTGGCAAGCCCGCCCCCAAGTTTACTGAACCAATTACCGGTGCACCACTGCCGGAAATCACCAAAGAGGCATTTACAAAAATGTCGTACATGGAGAAATTAAAAATTAAAACAGAGCAGCCCGAAATCTACAAAGGGCTGACACAGAAATAGGAGGTAACAACATATGCCTGGTACTTTTCTTGGATTCCCGTTTGATGAGGAACTTTTCAACCAAACTTGGGGTGAAGCTCCAGACCCTGTAAAAACCGCTATGCTGAACAGCGGCGCACTGGTGGAAGATTCCCAGATTGCGTCCATGATTCAGAATGACGGTAATTTCTACACCATTCCGTTTTATAACGTACTTAGCGGTGACCCCGACAACTACGATGGTCAGACCGACATCAACACGGCTGAAACAAGTGGCGATTCTCAGTCTGGTGTTGTGTTTGGTCGCGCCAAGGGCTTCACAGCTCGCAACTTTGTGGCGGAACTGACTGGTGCTGACCCAATGGGAAACATCACCCGCAATATTGCAACCTACTGGCAGAAACAAGACCAACTGCGGTTGCTGAAAATCCTATCCGGTGTATTTGGTGTGACCGGCTCATCTGGCCACGCAAAAAAATGGCACGATAACCATGTGGTTGACCTTGGCTCCACCACCGCGACGCCGTATAAGATTGGTATTACTGATTTGAACGACCTTGCTACTGAAGCTATGGGCGATAACAAGTCTCTATTCAGCCTTGCGATTATGCACTCCAGCGTCGCCAAAACACTAGAAAACCTCCAAGTATTAGAGTATTGGAAACAGACCGATGCAAATGGTGTACAGCGTAGCCTTGCAATTGGTTCCGTGAATGGATATACCGTTATTATTGATGATGGCGTTCCTACTGCTTCCGTGGGTGGTAGCGGCGCAAATAAGGATTTGACCAAGTACACTACTTACCTGTTAGGTGGCGGCGTAATCCGCACTGCTCCCGGCCGTGTCGATGTACCGTCTGAGGCATACCGTGAACCTGCAAAAAATGGTGGTCAGGACACACTTTACACCCGCACTCGCAAAACTTTCCACCCGAACGGATTTAGCTTCATCCCCCCCGCTTCCGGTTTCAGTGGCTCCCCCACCGATGCACAGCTCGCGGCTGCTGCAAACTGGGCGATTAAGTTCGACCCGAAAGCTATTCCAATGGCAGCGCTTATCACAAACGGTTAAGGAGGCAGTTTTATGACGGCGTTTGCTGATTACACATATTATCAGAACAGCTTCCACGGCAACGCCGTCAGTGAGGCTGATTTCCCCAGTCTGGCAGTTAAGGCATCGGCCTATGTCCGAGCGATTACGTTCGGCAGGGCTGATGCGGGCCGCGAAGAAATCAAGGATGCAACCTGCGTCGCAGCGGAAGTAATTCAGCAGCTTGAAAAAGAGCGTTCCGGCACTGCAAAATCAAGTGAAAATGTTGGCAGCTGGTCAGTGAGCTACCTTAATCCGAACGCTCTCGGTTTAGATGAGCGAACTAGGATATCGCAAGCGGTTGACATATACCTAGCGGGCACTGGCCTTATGTATGCGGGGGTGGATAGATGTTTCCCCACACCATAACACTCTACAACTACACCAAGGCTGGGTACAACCGTACCGTCCTGCGCGGCGTCCTCTGGGAAGATACCAAGGCAAAAAACGTCAATAAGAGCGGCTCGGCTGCTGTGGATAGTGTGCGAGTGTTTATCCCATTTGATGTTGATTCTGGCGACGCAGTGTATAAGCTGCCCGCAGACTATCAGATAGCGCCTGCCGGTTCATGGACGATGCAAACTAAGCCCAAGGACTTTATTGTAAAAGGTGAGTGTTCTTTTGCACCGGTTCCCGGTGGATCCATTTCGGAACTGACACAGAATTACGATGCTTTGTCTATTACAAGTGTCACAACCTGCGATTTCGGCTCCTTGCAGCACTGGGAAGTAGGTGGTAAATGATGGATGGTTCCGAGATTAAAACCCCGCGCGGAGAAATCATCATCACTAAAGCTGGTAGGGCTCAGCTTGTGTGGAGCACAAGTTTTAAAAACAAATGGCCGGGGCAGTATTCTCGCGCTCAGCAGTACGTTGACAGTGAGGTACTGCGCCTCTCCACCCCACTTATCCCCATACGGTCTAGCATGCTGATTAAGTCTGGCCAGCTTGGTACTGTAGTCGGTAGTGGTCATGTTAGCTGGATTGCCCCTTATGCTCGAAATCGGTACTATAACACTGCGACGAGCCGACCAGATGATCGGCAACGCGGCGCATATTGGTTTGAGCGGATGAAGGCAGTCCATGGCACGCAGATTGTGAACGGTGCAAAAAGGATGGCAGGAGGTGGTGGCAAATGAGTATCATTGAATCTTTACAGGCTTATATCTCCACCTGCCCCGCTCTTAACTCTTTCGCTGATTTGCACGTCGACGGGCTGGAGCCCGGCGCGGTCAATTACAGCATTGATACCCTGCCCGGCGCCCGTATTCTATCGCAGGATTTAGCCGGGAATAAAACGCGTGAGTTTCCTTTCATGTTGCTTTCTCGCGAGGCGTCCATAGATGATATTACCCGAATCGCTAACACTGGATTTTATGAAGATTTTGCCGACTGGCTTGAGGACCAGTCGGACAATGATACTCTGCCTGACCTCGGAACGAAAAAGATAGCAGAATCCATTGAAGCGACCTCGTGGGGCTACCTTTACCAGCGCGACGAAAACGACCAGACCGCAATATACCAGATTATTTGTAAGATGACTTACACCCAAACGAAAGGATGATATACATGGCAGGAAAAATCAAAAGATCGCTATTTGCAATCTTCTTGAATACAACCCCAAAAGAAACTGCTACTTACGCTCTAATGGGCGAAGGCATTACCAGCCATAAAGTGGATTATAACCCTGAAACCTCCGATGAAACCTATGTAAGCCAAGATAGCGGCACTACCGATGTAGAAAGCTACAAGCCCACCATTCCTACTCAACAGACCGCAATCTTAGGCGACCCGGTGTTTGACTATGTAAATGGCCTCCGTAAAAAGCGTGCGGTGCTTGATGCCGCCCGTACCGATATTGTTATGGTAGACCTGTATGAAACGCCTGTAGGGGGAAAATACCCCGCGGAGAAAAATACGGTATCTATTCAGGTTGACGACTTCGGCGGTGATGGTGGTAAATCGGTGGAAATTAACTACACCGTGAACATGGTCGGGGACCCGGTTATTGGAACTTTTGACCCAACCACAAAAACCTTTACGGCTACCGTATCCGGAGGTGGAGAGTAATGCAAAGTTTGCATATCAACACTGGCGAAATCCGGCTATGCGTCAACGATGACCCGAACCGGGTGATTACTTTTAATCCCACCGACATTTCCTTTGTCGAACGCTTCTATAACTTATTGGGAGAATTTGAGGAAAAAGAAAAAGAGTACCGACAGAAAGCAGAGGCTTTGCAGGAGAACACCGAGGTGGGTGCGTTCGACATTCCGAAAAATCTCGGAAGCGCTCTCGGCCTGCTGCGTGAAACCTCTGCCTTTCTACGGGAAAAGATTGACAATGTATTTGGAGCCGGAACCAGTCAGGCTGCTTTTGGCGAGGCTAATACACTGGATATGTTCGAGCAGTTTTTCGAGGGAATTACGCCATTTGTACAGAAAGCGCGGGAAAAGCAGGTTAGCAAGTATACCGCACCGCCTGCGTCCTACCGGAACGTGCTAAAATGAACGTCCTGATTGACGGCCTGCCAACCGCTGTGGAAATCGACGGCACAGAATACACGTTGAACACTGATTACCGCACTTGCTTGCAAATCATGACGGCATTCGAAGACCCCGAATTAACCGGATTTGAAAAGCAAACCGTTATGTTACAGCTACTATACCCCATTGTTCCGCCGGATGCTCGTCGCGCCTCCGAGCTGGCCGTGAAGTTTCTGAATTGCGGGCAAGAATCCACTGGCAATGACTCCGGTGATGAAGACAGTACCCGGTATTACAGCTGGTCACAAGATGCGCGGTACATCATGGCAGCCATTGAACAAGCCTATCACATAGACCTATTCTCAGCAGATTTACACTGGTGGCGCTTTTCCTATATGTTTCTGGATTTGCCGGAAGAATGCTTTTTCAGTCGGCTGATTTACCTACGCAAGCAAAAAGCAAAAGGTAAACTCACCAAAGAAGAAAAAGAGTGGTACTACTCTATGCGGGAAGTTGTTGACCTGCCGGAGATTTACACCACGGAAGAACAGGCTACAATCAATAATTTTATGGCACAGCTCGGGCAGTGACGCTCGGGCTGTTTTATTTGTAAAGGTAGGTGATACGCTTTGGCAATGGGCTACGATGGCAGCATTAATATTAATACCAAAATAGACAGCGCTGGATTTAACCAAGGAATTAAGGGCATCAGCAACGGTCTGGACGGAATCACTGCTTCCTTAAAAAACTTGCTGCGGCTGTCGGTATCGCCTTTGGTATTGCCTCAATTGTTAATTTTGGCAAGTCTTCGGTAAGTGCTGCAACCGAACTATCCAATGCGCTGCTTGGCCTGCAAAGTATTCTTGAGGGACAAGGGAGAAGCTTTAAGGCGGCGCAGGCCTTTATTCAGCGGTACACGGCCGACGGCCTAATTCCGGCCACGAACGCCATCACAGCGTACAAAAATCTGGCGTCCCGCGGTTACACCGACCCGCAGATTCAGGACACCTTACAGGCATTAAAGGATTCCGCTGCATTCGGACGGCAGGCCAGCTATTCCCTCGGCGATGCAGTTTCGACCGCAACGGAAGGGCTGAAAAACGAGAACTCAATTCTGGTCGACAATGCAGGTGTAACAAAAAACGTCGCTAAGATGTGGGAGGACTACGCCAAGAGTATCGGCGTAACTACCAACAACCTTACAAAACAGCAGAAAATCCAAGCGGAATATCTCGGTATCATGGAAGAAACCCGCTTTCAGGTAGGCGACGCCGCTAAGCTTACCGGTACTTATTCCGGGCAAGTTCAGCAGCTGGGATTTAATTTCAACAACCTGAAAGTCGCGGTCGGCAAAGCCTTAATCCCGATAGCTAGCGCGGTGCTCCCCGGTCTGAACGCTATCATCTCAGCCCTCACCCGTGTGGCGAATCTCTTTGCCCAAGTTACAACTGCACTGTTTGGCCGTCAGGCATCACAGCAGCAATCTGTAGCTAATACCGCATCCAACATAGCCACATCGTCCAATGATGCCGCCAAGGCTCAAAACAAACTGGCAGACGCAACCAAAAAGGCTGGCAAGGCCGCGGATGGGGCGCTTGCGGGATTTGATGAATTAAATGTTTTGCAGCAGGATACGGCTTCTGGCAGCTCGTCAGCAGATGCTTCTACCCCCGACGTTTCCGGTGGTGCAGCAATAGATCCCATCGGAGGTCAGGAGATTGGTGCTGGTGTTACTATCAGTCCAGCGGTACAGGCTGCGGTAGATGAACTAAAACGTATCTTCACCCCTTTGCAAGCAATTGACTTTACTAACCTTAAAAAAGCACTTAGTGGCCTTGCGGACGCCGTAAAACCTTTGGGAAAAACTCTTTTTTCAGGATTGGAATGGGCATATATAAATATTTTTGTGCCTCTTGCAAAATGGACTATCGAGGACGTATTACCTGCCTTTTTAGGTATACTGGCTGGTGCAGTAGAGGTACTCAGCGCCGTTATTGATGCCTTAAAACCCGGAGCTCTATGGTTGTTTGACAATTTTTTAAAGCCTCTGGCCGCTTGGACAGGCGGCTTTATAGTTACGGTACTGACTGATATAAAAAATGCTTTACTGGGAGTATCTGATTGGATTAAGAAAAATCAGGGACTCGTGCAAGACATGACTGTAACAGTTGGACTGTTTTTCGCCGCGTGGAAGGTGGCAGATCTATTAGCGTTTGTCACGAACGCTGGCGGCATGGTCGGAATCCTCGGAAAGATGAAAGAAGGCTTGTGGGCTGTCACGGGTGCTAAGGTAGCTGATAAGATAGAAACCATCTATCTTGCAGGGCTGTATGCAAAAGAATTTTTAGTAAGTCTTGTTAATACCACCGGTGCACTGGTGAAACAGGCTGCTGAGTGGGTCATTACAACTGCTGCAAAAGCGGCCGACACTATTGCGACATGGGCATCTCAAGCGGCTACTGTTGCCGCTACGGCAGCGACGTGGCTCTTAAACGCCGCACTGGCTGTGCTTACCTCACCCATCACACTTGTCGTGGCAGCTATCGCAGCGCTAATTGCCATCGTATACCTGCTGATTACTCACTGGGACCAGGTCAAAGCCGCAGGTGCTGCCGCATGGGACTGGATTAAAAACGCGTGGGCTTTTGCAGGCGGATGGTTTAATACCAACGTCGTACAGCCCATCAGCAAGTTTTTTATTGGCTTGTGGACAGGAATATCCACTGCAGCAGGGAACGCTTGGAAGTCAATTTCCGGAGTATGGCAGAATGTTTCAAAGTGGTTTTCTGAGCATGTAATTGAGCCAATCGAAAATGGTTTTAAAGGTTCCATAAACGCTATGATCGGTATGGTGGAGGGTTTTGTAAACTCCTTTATTGGTGGAGTCAACAAAATTATTGAGGCGCTTAACTCTATCCATATTGATGTCCCGAAAGAAATACCCAAAATCGGCGGCATTAAGTTTGGCTTTAATATTCCAACAGTCGGCAAAGTAGCCATTCCTCGTCTTGCTACCGGTGCCGTCATTCCCCCGCGTGCAGAGTTCGCTGCCATCCTCGGTGACCAGCGCAGCGGTACAAATATCGAAGCCCCAGCAGACTTGATTCGCAGCATCGTAGCGAGTGAAATTGACAAGCTCAATATTCAGCCACAAGTTAATATTATTGCTTCAGGAGATAACGCAGGGCTGGTCAAGTGGATGAAATTTGAAATTGAACAGGAAAGCAGCCGAGTAGGCCCAGCATTTGCAACAGGAGGCGGTCGCTAATGATTATAATCGACGGAGTAAAATTTGATATTCCTATTGTCAGTCTAAAGCGCACTGCCGAGTTTTTAGATAAGTATGCAAAGCGTACAGAGGACGGCAACCTGCAGCGCAAGCTGATAGGAGTTTATTTTAACTACCAGTTAAAACTGGCTCGTAGCACCGCCGTCGAAAAAAAGGTATATCAAAAGCTGTGGGATAAACTTACTGAACCAGTAGAATTCCACATTGTGACCGTCCCAGACGAATCAGGGAACTACACCTTTACTGCATACTTTGCCAACGTTGGAGACGAAATGCTAACACAGCAAGGCAGTGAAAATTATTGGAAGAACCTCACTGTAAATTTCACCGCCAAGGCGCCGGCACGGAGACCCTCTTAAGGATGTGATTGCTTGGAATATACCGAAATTACGCTAGACCTAATTGATGTTACAGCGAGAGAAGACAGTTCCCCGGCGGCGTCGGATATACAGCCATTTGCGGATACCGAACAGCTGAAGCGTGACGATCTGACCGTACCGGATTATGCAACCTTGGAAGAAAACTTCTTTTTGTTGGACGGCAGCAAACCGTTGTTCCCTGACTCTCCTGCCGGTATGGATTTCAGTTATTGGAGCCAGAGCATATCCGATGCAGATGGTGTCTTCGCAGAACCGCCGAAGTTAGAAATCTCTTTCACCGAACAACACACTAGCGCAGGATTGACGCTTCATTTTCTGCCCGACTTCCCTGCCTTAGTTAATATTCAATGGCTCACCCTTGGCGGCGTGCTTATTATCAGCAAGGATTTTCAACCGGATGCCTTGGACTACTTTTGCGAGTGCCCGGTCGAAAATTTTGGGAAGCTCGTTATTACCTTTAAACGTACTGCGGAGCCTTACCGGTATATCAAGCTGCATGCCATCAATTATGGCACCTTTCTTACTTATTCAGATACCGATGTTGTCAGCGCAAAAATCACAGAGGAAGTCGATTTAATTTCCAATACCCTGTCCATCAACATGGCAAATTTCACGCTTCACAGCCCCACCGATGATTTCAACCTCATGAATCCACAGGGGGTATTTAAACTGTTCCAGCAAGGGCAGCAAGTGCACATTCGTCATTTCTTGGATTCTGGTCCCGTACAAATGGGTACGTTTCGGTTAGCAACGTGGCAAAGTGCAGATGCGTCAACCGGGCAGTTTACGGCAAATGCGAGCGTAGGTGAACTGGATAAGACCGATTTTAAACTTGGGAAAATCTATGTGAACGAGCCTGCTGAAAATATCATCAATGCGATCATGGCATCAGCAGGCTGGATAGATTACACCGTCGAGGACGCAATACGCAGCACTCCCCTCTCCGGTTGGCTGGCTATCAGTACTCACCGAACCGCTTTGCAGCAGGTCGCATTCGCCGCCGGAGCTATCGTGGACGACAGCAGGGGCAGCACAATACGCATTTACTCCCAGCCGCCAACTTACAACCACCTTATCCCTCGTTCCCGAAAGTTTTCCGGCGGTAACGTCAAGTTGCTGTCCTACATCTCGGACGTGTCACTCACAGCGCATAATTATGTACTCAAATCCGATGCGGAGCAGATATTTCAAGGCACACTTGCAACCGGCCAACATGAAATCCAGTTTGATGCAGCATGTGCAGAGCTGGCCATTACCGGCGGAACCATCGCCGAGCAGCACACCAATTATGTGGTCGTATCGGTTGATGTCGACGGTGAAGTTACCCTTACGGGAAAAAAGTACGAAGACCACCCTGTAACATACCTGCGAGCCGCTGAGAAGCTTCCAGCGGGCGCGGCGCGAAACACCATCAAGTTTGAATCCGCTACGCTGATTTCCGCCTCGAACGCTCCAGCAATCGCCCAGCGGCTTTACGAATATTATCAGCTCCGCTACCAAACCAGCTTACCGTTTATCCTCGACCAGGAACGCGCCGGCGAAAAGGTTGCGCTGCAGCACGCTGACGGCACTGGCTACACGATGGATACCATTGAAAAGATGGATATTGACCTGACCGGGGGCTTTGTGGCAAACGCTACGTTAATCGGTAATGGCGTTGATATTGTATTGGCCTACTACGCCGGTGAGCTTTATGCCGGGCAGAATACGGGGGTGCTGTGATGACGTGGATTGAACCGGTTTACGACCGAACGCAAAGTGACATAAATAATCAGACTCCGAAGGGCTATTACAACGCCGTCGACCTGAATCGTATTGAACAGAACTGTGCATATCTGGCAGGCATCTTTGGTGTGGCGATTAACACCCGCGCATGGAATCGCACAGATTTCCCCACGCCGGGTGAATTTGAAAGAATCCTCTCAAACCTAAACAACCTGCGTACTGCTTATTTTGTATACCAGACAACGCCTTCAACTCCCCAAAATCCTGTGAACGAATTTCACAAAGCAAACAACATAGAACAAATCTTGCATGACCTATACGCTTTATATGATGATAATAAGCAAGCAATTATGTATGCCGGTGAACCCTACGCTGGGCAAACGATTGGAGTGATTTAAAATATGACATATCAAATAAAAGTCTGGAAAAACAGATTGTCAGAATTTCCGAACCGCCGCCGATTTGAAACTACGGGAATAGAAAACACTTATGACGTGATGCGCGCCGAGGGTAATGTTACAGAAATTGGAAACGCTTTTGACGAAACTGAAATGAATGATTTAGAGGGGCGTATTGCAGACGGATTTGAGGTTACAGCCAGTGCGGAAACCCTCGCCACTCATACCTCCGACACCACCGCTCACATCACCGCTGCCGAGCGTACAAAGTGGAACGCCTCCGTCCCCAACACCCGGAAAATCAATAACAAAGCACTTAGTGCAGACATCACACTGACCGCTGCGGACGTGAGTGCTGTGCCTACAACCGATGTAGTGACTACCGCTAATGCAAACAAGCTGCTTAAGCTCGATGCAAGCGGAGTATTACCTGCGAGTATTACTGGTTCATCCACAAATACCACCTCCGTTACCAGTGCTCTCACTGTATCCACCTCTGCTCCGTCGTCTTACATTGGTGACGGTAAAATATGGGGTGTGTACTGATGCCGGAGTTGTGGCTACCAAGCGGTGGTGTGAACCGTAAGCAAAAGGAGTTGTGGCTGCCCCAAGGTAGTGTGAACCGAAAACAGAAAGAGCTGTGGGTAGCAAGTGGGAGTGTGAATAGAAAGATTTTCACTAGCGGAGTAGGTTATACAATTAGTTGGCGTACGGTGCAGAACGATTGGAATCTATATGTAGATGATTATGGAAATTTAGTAATGAGTGTATCTCAATCCAATAAAAACAGTATAATTGCTTTTCAGTGTGCTGTGGATTTCACACTTGAGACAGGTATAACTATTACAAAGCTTATAGATTTATTTAGCTTTAATAGTTGTACAGTTGAAAAATATTATGCTGAATCATCTATGGGATTGGTTTATTCAAGCTATCAACCTACTGGGCTTCCATACTGGAACAATAATCAGATTATAACTCGCGCAAGCTTTGATAAGAATTTTGTATTAAAAAGTCCAAATGCTGATAAGTATGACGCTAGATACATTTCCATTTTCATTAGTGCCACTCTTACATCGACAAGCTCACACGGCTCCAGTTTTTACTTTAAATGCCCAGCACTTTATTTTTTGAATGAACGAATTAACGGCACAACAGGTAGTTTGCCTATATACCAAGATTAATTTAAGGAGGAGATAAAATGACACAGCAAATTATTTTCGCAGACGAAACAACCATTAACGTCGCTAATATTAACGCAAATGGTGGTTACCATCAAGGAGCGCAGCGGGACAGCCTTGAAATCCAGATTGCTAAAGATACAATTTCTTTTGATGCTTTAGATGCTTTAGATGCCTTAACCTCAGAAGCTAGCAAAACCGACCGCCTGACCATTGTCACGCAGGATGGTGATAAGAAGATGCAGGAGGTTTATGACCATTACGTACTACGCACTGCGTTAACACTTAAACCTATTGTCGTAACCAAAGCCACGGCAAGTACCCCAGCCGTTACCGAAGAAAGACTCTGTGTCACTCTGGCGCAACTTACTTACACAGAAGTGCAGCAAGCAACGCAGGCGGCCGAGATTGCCGATATGCAAGCCGCTATTGCTGCTTTGGCGTTCGGAGGTGAGGCATAATGAATATTCTGCTTAAAATTGTTTGCCAAGTAATTGCACGCAGAAAAGCAAGTGGGGAAACTTTTGAGGAGATTATTAAGGAGTACCCCCGCATGACCGCGGAGGATGTAGCCCAAGTGGAAAAGGAGTTGAACATAAATGCTTAAAGGTATCGACGTGAGCAACGCCAACGGACGCATTGATTGGGACAAACTCAAGGGTAACATTGATTTTGCCATCCTGCGCTGCGGAATTGGCAGTGATATACCCAGCCAAGACGACAAGCAATGGGCGCGTAATATATCCGAATGTAACCGGCTGGGCATCCCGTGGGGTACATATCTGTACAGCTACGCTATGTCAATTACGGATGCAGAGAGCGAGGCAGCACATGCCTTGCGCTTACTTAAGGGTTTAAAGCCCACATACCCGGTGTACATTGATATGGAAGATGCCGACGGCTACAAAGCAAAGCGCGGTGGGATTAGTAAGCAGATGGCAACCGATATTTGCCGTATCTTCTGCGAGCGCCTAACCGCTGCTGGTTTTACTGCTGGGGTGTACGCGAATAAGGATTGGGCGGTTAACCGACTCGACATGGCGCAGCTCTCCAATTGGACGTTCTGGCTGGCGCAGTATAACAGCAAAGTAACTTACGCAGGTAAGTACGATATGTGGCAATACAGCAGTACCGGTACCCTACCGGGTATCAGCAAAAAGGTAGACCTCAATTACTGCTACAAAGATTTTACTGCCCCTGCTCCAACTATTACCGGCCTAACGCTCGACACTAGCAGCAAAGACATGGCAGCCGGGGACAAATACACGCTGCTTGCAAAGTGCAAGGATAAGCCTGCCGTTGCCACAACTGGGCGAGATGTAATTGCAGTATCCGAGCCGTACAAGGATTCCAAAGGCCGAGGCTGGCTGATTGATGTACAGGGCTTGCCTCCGGAGCCGGTTGCAAGACACGCTCATATCAAAGTAACTGCTAACAGAGTGACGCAGCAGTGCAATTTTAATGTAGTTTGAGGGGGATAACATAATGCTTCTATCTGCAAAATCTATGTACTTTTCGGCGCTGACCGCAATTTCCGCGGCCGGCGCCGCTATTTTATCTGCTCTGGGCGGCTGGGACGATAGTCTGCAATTTTTAATTGGTATTATGGCCGTAGATTACCTACTAGGTATCCTGATTGCTTTGGTTTGGCACAAAAGCCAAAAGACCGCGGACGGTACGTTCGAGAGCAACGCCAGCCTTAAGGGGCTACTCCGAAAATTTAGTGTACTGCTGATTGTTTATGTCGCAGTGCAGCTCGATACCGTAGCCAATACCGGCGGGTATCTGCGCACAGCCGTGATTCTGTTCTTTATCGCAAATGAGGGATTCAGCATCATAGAAAACTTTGGCATCATGGGTGTACCGATGCCGAAGCAGGTGAAAGATGCTTTTGCGGCGATTAAAAGCAAAGCGGAAAAAACCGAATAGATGTGGCTATCCCCCGCTAGAAGATTTCTTCTTGGCGGGGGATTCTTATTTTATGCTAAATTATCGACAATACAGACCGATATTAATATAGAACAATTGTTTATATTTAACTAAAAGCATTAATGCTCTATGAAAAGAATGGAGAAATTAAAATGAAATTAAATATGAAAAGAGGCTTAGTGTTTTTGCTGATATTAACACTAATGTCATCCATTATGCCATTTGCGTTTGCGGAGGAACCGCAAAACTGGAAAGTGAAATCTAAACCGCAAAATCTTTATAATGGTTCCGCATATAATCATGTAAATTCAGTAACCCATAATGGATATATTTATTATTTTGGTGGCAAAACAATAACCACTAGTACTGATTATAATAAAACAGAGATGTACGATTTTTCCACGAATCAGTGGCACGAAAAGGCAAATATGCCTATTTCGCGTTTAGACTTTGACACTGTTTCATTGAACAATAAGGCATACCTGGTAGGCGGTTATCCAAATGGAGATGTCTTATTGGCATACGACTTTGCATCCGACTCATGGGAGACTAAGGCCTCTCTCCCATTTAAATCATCAGCAAATTCAAAAGCGATTGTAATGGATGGAAAAATATATACATCAAATGAATCCTTATTTGCTGTATATGACCCTCAAAAAGATACCTGGGAGAGCAAAGCTTCGCTACCCACACCAATATATAATTACGACAAAATAGAAGTGGTTAATGGAAGGTTATATGCTATCATTGGAAGAACTAATAAAAATATAGTTGTCTTAGAATACGACCCTTTATCTGATGTTTGGACAAGCAAAGCGTCTGCCCGAACTTATAGAGAGAAGTTTAATACCGCGGCAATTAATGGGATAATATATGTTATAGGTGGAATGGACGGTCCAGACCACATAAATAGGAACGTGATGGAAGCTTATGACCCAATTTCTAATAAATGGTCAACGCTAGCAAGTATGAAAGAGAAAAAATTTGATGTCAATACGATAGTCGCTAATAATGAAATATATGTAATTGGAGGAAAAACCGGTGTTAGCAGTGCGTCTTTTGAATATCTAAATACGGTAGAAAAATATAATATAAATGAAAACAAATGGGATTCCCTACCTTCTTTAAAGTATACAAGAAGTACCGATGTTCAAGTTCACTATGTATCAAATTCTTTATTCGTATTTAAAGGATATTCTGATTTCCCTGAAATTTACACTTTGCATAATAACGAATTTATCCCCACACTCACCGTCACCGCCTCCCCCAACAAAGTAAAAGTAGGCAATCGTTTCAGCACAACCGTTGCTATCCACAACGTCAGCAACATCTACGCAGAGGATATTAAAATCGACTATGATGCGGAACGATTTGAGTATCTAGGAGCCTCTGCTAAGGATGGTTTAAAAATCTATAAAGAGGATACTTCCACTCCCGGCTCTGTGAGATTCATTGTCGCGCACTTAGGAAAAGATAGCGGTGCGACCGGAGACAAAGATTTGATTGAGCTCACGTTTAGAGCAAAGTCTGTGGGAATCGGAAAAGTAGATATTACGAAGGGACGAATCGCCGATAACGACGTTCTGGAAATGGATGTTGCAGAGGAAAATTGCGGTGAAGATACTATTGAAGTTGAGGCCAATAAGGATGTCAACCGCACTGGAGAATACACTCTTTTAGACTTAGGTATTGACGCCTATTATTACGGGTTGCAAGCAGACCAAACCGATACCACACGGTTTGATACGGATGTTATTCCTGACGGTGTAATAGATGATAAGGATTTGACGGCAATTACACAGTCTATTCTAGATAATAGCAATTATCCGTTTAACTAAGTGAAAAATCCCGCCTTGTATTATAATACAGGGTGGGATTTTTTATATACTTTGCAGCTTTTCCGTTAGCCACTCTAGCATTGCACCTCTACCGTTATCGTTTAGCTCAAATTGAGATTCATCTTCCATTTCTGACTTTTCATAGCAATAAGGCCCTTGCCACGTTTGTACTAGTAGTTTTTCGTCAATAGGTTTAATAATATACCGTATATTACCTTTACTACCTTTGAAAACACCACCGTTTTGAAAATACAGCAGACCTGGCAAATCCATCTTATCACCTCGCATAAGTTAGATTATATACCTATAATTATAAATAGCAAGCTTCTTTATAGTCTATTTTACATTATATTTCCATTGATGTTTTCGAACGCATGTTCTAATATATAGAAGCATACACTAGAACAAGCATTCGGAGGTGGAAATGTGGATCGGATAATATTGCACTCAGATTGCAATAGCTTTTATGCCAGTGTCGAATGCCTGCATCTCCCGGAGATACGGGATAAGCCGGTGGCAGTGGGCGGCGACGTTGAGCAGCGGCATGGCATTATCCTTGCAAAAAATGAGCTTGCCAAAAGGTATCAGATAAAAACTGGCGAGGCGCTTTGGCAAGCTCGGCAGAAGTGTCCTGAACTGGTGATTGTGCCACCTCGCTTTGAGTTGTATCAGCGCTTCTCACACCTGTGTCATGAGATTTATCTCGACTATACAGATCAGGTGGAACCTTTCGGGCTAGATGAGTGTTGGCTCGATGTCACGGCCGCCGGCGCGAACGGTGTGAATATTGCTCACAAAATTCGCGAAAGAATTAAATTTGAGTTAGGAATTACCGTGAGTATCGGAGTATCTTACAACAAAATATTTGCCAAACTGGGAAGCGATTATAAAAAGCCTGACGCAGTTACCGAAATCAGTCGAACAAATTATCAGGAGATGGCTTGGCCTTTGCCCGTGGGTGATTTGTTGTATGTTGGGAGGGCTACGCAGAGAAAATTAGAATCTTATTGTAAGCATACAATAGGTGACTTAGCCGTTACTCCTGAAAAGACTTTGAGAGGATGGTTTGGAAAATGGGGCAGCGTGCTGTATGCCTTTGCAAATGGGTTTGATATTTCACCAGTCTCACGTTATGAAGACAGAGATGTCGTGAAAAGTATTGGCAATAGCACCACTACGCCACGTGATTTAATCGACAACGAAGATGTGAAAATCATCCTGTACATATTGGCAGACAGCGTTGCCCGGCGACTCCGAGAACATGGCTGTAAAGGGCGGACAATCAGTATCAGCGTCCGAGATAATCAGCTGTCCGGTTTTACACGGCAACACGCCTTAGCCAATTACACTAACATTACCACTGAAATAGTGCAGGTTGGTATGGAATTATTTTTAAAACATTATGATTGGCAGCATCCTATTCGCAGCCTTGGAATTGGCATTTCTGATTTGGTAAGTGACTCTGCTCCTTTACAGCTGGATTTATTTGGAGCAGGAAAAGAGCAACTGCGAATGGAACAATTAGATATTGCCATGGATGGCCTGAAAAAACGCTTCGGGACAAATGCAGTACGCCCCGCGATATTATTAAAAGACGCAGAACTGTCAGGTTTTGACCCTAAACGTGACCATACGATACATCCCGTAAGTTTATTTCGGGGGCCTTTGTAAAAGATAAGTAAGAGGTGAGTTATATGTGTGGAAGATACGTTTTGTTCAGTGATCCCGAGATGGCCGAAATTAGAGAAATTATTGAAGAAGTTCAGAGAAAACATCAAGAAATAAAAACAGGCGAAATTTTTCCTACCAACAAAGTACCAGTTTTAATACAAGAAGATGGAAAAATAATGCCTGAAGCTGTAAAGTGGGGCTTTCCTAATTTTCACAATAAAGGTACTGTAATTAACGCCCGAGCAGAAACTGCACCTGAAAAGCCAATGTTTCGGCGTAGCTTAGAAACGAAACGCTGCATTATACCTTCTTGTGGCTTTTTTGAATGGTCGCATTCAGGTGACACAAAAATAAAGTATCAGTTTAACCTACCTGAAGAAGATGCTCTATATATGGCTGGTCTTTATAATGATTTTAATGGAGAACGTCGGTTTACTATATTAACGACAGCAGCTAATCAATCCATAGTAGATATACACAATCGAATGCCGGTTGTACTAAAGCGCCCAGAGATGGAACAGTGGCTTGAAAGCTATCAAAATGCTTTAGATATATTGCAAACCGACAGGCCGAAGTTGGTAAAGCGGTTGGCATAACTTCTCAGCCAGGTATAAAATAAAATCCCCCAGCTATCACAGCCGGGGGATTTTTGCGTTCAGAATTACAAACAAATCATAAATCTGTACGTTTAAGAATGGTGCTGGTGACCGGACTTGAACCGGTACGGTGTTGCCACCGAGGGATTTTAAGTCCCTTGCGTCTGCCGATTTCGCCACACCAGCAAATAACGATTACATTGCATAAACTGTGATTCATACACTCAAAAAGCAATTAAGAGCCGGAGTATCTATGCAATATTCCACGTAAAAATATACATAAAAAACGGCGTGAAGATATTATAGCACAACCGGCTCGTAAAATCAATGCAAATTTACTGCTATATGGGAGAATTTGCACAAAATATTAGTGTTTAAAAACTGCGACTACCGTTTGAAGCATAATCTTAAAATCTTGCCATACTGAGATACGATTGAGATATTCTAGGTTATAACGCATTTTTTCCGGCAGAATGTCATTAATATAAATTTCTTCCGGGTCACCACCAGAATTAAGCAGCTCATCCTCATCCTTAAAATGGATACTCGCCGTTGCGGTTACGCCCGGGCGCACCAAAAGGGTTGCCAAATACTCGGGCTTGTAGGCATCTACATACTTACGTACCTCTGGCCTTGGTCCCACAAGGCTCATGGTACCATCCAGCACATTTAAAACCTGCGAGAACTCATCCAAACGGCACTTTCGAATCAACTTGCCCACTCGCGTGATTCGTGAATCCCCTTCTGTGGTAAGAGCCAAGCCCTTTTTATCGGCATCCTGCACCATAGAGCGAAACTTATAAATACGAAAATCTTGCCCGTTTTGCCCCACCCTTACTTGTCTAAAAAAAACCGGACCCTTGGAATCAATTTTAATTGCCACTGCTAACAGCAAAAAGAACGGCGATAAAACCAATAAAATTAACGCCGCTACCACAATATCAAACACTCGCTTAAAAAACAACGAGGTCTTTTGTTTGTTTAGCAGCTCAATATACGGTTTGATTTCTTCCTGTTGCATCCACTGGGGTAACTCCTGATATAGCACACTTTTCACCATTTTCCTTAAAAACTTTGCGTGGAAGCTTCTACCTATCATTATGGCAGAATTTTCTCTTTTTAAACTGTACCCAAAGAAATAACATTTGTCAAATCCTTTTTCTTTTTGTCGACGATAACGAAACAATTTACGAAACTGTTAGTCAATGATATAATTGTTATAGAAAAAAGAATAGTATATTTTCTATATTATAACGATAGAAACGGGGTTTTCCGATGTATTATCTTGGCATTGATTTGGGCGGTACGAACATTGCGACTGGTGTTATTGATCATAACGGTAAGCTTTTATCCAAACAGTCTATGCCCACCGGTGCTCCTTGCTCACCACAGGAGCTGTGCGACCGAATTGCTGTGGCTGCCCAAATGGCTTGTGCAGGGGTCGAACAAGTACAATCAGTGGGAATCGGCTGTCCTGGCTCGGTGAATCGTAACACCGGTGTAGTGGAGCTTACACCGAACTTACCGTTTCGTCATTTTCCCATTCGGGAGGAATTAGAACGCCGTCTTCATTTACCCGTAGGTGTAGATAATGACGCGAATGCCGCCGCATGGGGAGAGTTTAAGGCAGGAGCACTTAAGGGCGCACATAATGCAGTTGCCATTACCCTTGGAACTGGTGTTGGGAGTGGCTTGATATTGGACGGTAGTATCTATGCCGGGCAAAACGGAGCTGCTGGCGAAATGGGCCATATGGTGATTGAACGCGACGGTCGCGCCTGCAACTGCGGCAGACGAGGCTGTTGGGAAAAGTATGCTTCCGCCACGGGGCTAATACTTACAACACGTGAGCTTATGGAGCAGGATTCCACCCATGAGAGCATACTTTGGCAAATGGTTAATGACGATTTAAACCAAATTTCAGGCAGAAGCGCATTCGATGCCATGCGTAAGGGAGATGTGCTCGGCACAAAGATAGTGGAAGTTTATGTTAGAGACTTGAGCTGTGGGTTAATTAATATCATCAACAGCTTACAGCCAGATACGATTTGTATTGGCGGGGGAATCAGCCATGAGGGAGACGCTTTGCTTACACCCACAAGGGTAATTGTGGAAAAAGAGCAATATGTAACCAATTCTCCGCTTAAAACAAAGCTGGTTACCGCTCAATTAGGCAACGATGCAGGCATCATCGGTGCAGCGCTATCCGGTGCGGAGCTTTGTGGAAAATAACTTTCTATCCTTACATAAAGCTATATAGAATAAACGATGCGTCCTGAACTCGAAACATACCGAGTTCGGACGCATTTTTCTTTTCTGTTAACAAATCGAATTACAATTCATATAAACTATGGGTTCGTTCAAACTAAAAACAAAAGGTGTGAATTAGCTCGCTGCAAACTGACTGTTATATAAATCAGCATAAAAACCTTTTTTCGCAAGCAGCTCCTCGTGTGTTCCCTGCTCGATTATTTTGCCAGCATTCATAACCAAAATTGAGTCTGCTCCCTGTATGGTAGAAAGGCGGTGAGCTACCACAAAGCTGGTGCGCCCTTCCATCATCCGCTGGAACGCCTTTTGAACCAATAGCTCTGTGCGAGTGTCAATGCTGCTGGTTGCTTCATCGAGTATCAGCATTGGAGGGTCAACGAGCATCACCCGGGCAATACAAAGCAATTGCCGCTGCCCTTGTGACAGATTTCCCCCATCCTCTGATATCATTGTATCGTAGCCATTGGGCAAGCGAGTAATAAAGGAATGCGCCAGCGCCGCTTTTGCAGCTGCTGCCACTTCTTCCATTGTAGCGTCTGGTTTTCCGTAGGCAATATTTTCACGAATCGTACCGGAGAACAGCCATGTATCCTGCAATACCATACCAAATAAAGAACGCAGGCTGCTGCGGGTAATCTGGCGGATATCGGTATCATTAATCCGAATACTCCCACTATCAACATCATAAAATCGCATAATTAGATTAATAATCGTAGTTTTGCCGCAACCAGTGGGGCCTACAATGGCAATTCTCTGCCCTGCGTGCGCATTTATATCAATCTCCTGCAAAAGCTTGGTATTCGGGCGGTATGAAAAACTGACATCATGAAAGGTTACCGAATAGTCACTACCCTGCACCTGTTGCGCATTTTCAGGCTCCGCTGGCTCTTCCTCTTCATCGAGCACCTCAAATAAACGGCGAGCGGAAGCAAATGCCGTTTGAATTTGAGTGAGCACAGCGGTCACTTCATTAAAAGGTTTGGTGTATTGGTTTGCATACGCCAAAAAGCTAGTAATCTGCCCTACGCTTAATTGGGTAGGAGCTCCGGTGATGGCACAAATTGCACCAATTACTGCAACTGAGGTATACACAATGCCGTTTACAAAGCGAGTGGATGGATTGGAAAGCGAAGAATTAAATTGTGCTTTTTCACCTGCTTCGTAAAGCCTTGCATTGATTTCGTCGAACGTATTCTCTGCACGATTCTCATAGTGGAATGCGCGAACCGTTTTAATACCGCTGACCATTTCTTCAATTAATCCGCTAAGCTCTCCTTGGCATGCCTGCTGGTCAAAAAAGCGCCTACGAGAGATTTTCGCGATAAAGGCAGCCACAAACAAAGAAAGCGGAGTGATGCAAACCACTACCAGCGTAATCACAGGGCTGATGGTGAGCATAAACAACAAAGTGCCAACAATGGTGACTACACCCGTGAACAACTGCGTAATGCCTTGCAGCAGGCCGTCCGACACTTGATCCACATCGTTTACAACACGGCTAACCAAATCGCCATGCGCGTGGCCATCAATATACTTTAACGGTAAGCGGTTTACCTTTTCATATGCTTTTATACGTAAATCACGTACCGTACGGTAGGTTGCTTGATTGGTGCAATAGGTCATAATCCATTGGAATACCGCACTTGTAACAACGGTAACCGCCAGCAAAAGAAGGATTTGCCGCATTCTTGCAAAATCCACCTTACCTGGTTCTATCACTTGGTCAACCGCATGGCCGATGAGAATAGGAGCATATAACGAAAGAGAAATATAAATAATAGCACAGAGCAATGCACCTACGAGATACCCCAAATAAGGTTTCATATACCCGGCTATACGACCAATTACTGTGCGCTTCATTTCGCCACCTCCTCGCGGTTCATCTGCGACAGGCAGATTTCCTGATAAACCGGGCAGCTTTGAACCAGCTCTTCGTGAGTGCCGATTCCAGCCACAACACCGTCATCGAGAACAATGATTCGGTCTGCATGGCGAATCGAGCTTACGCGCTGCGAAACAATGAAAACCGTGGTACCGGCTGTTTCGTTTTTTAAAGCACGACGCAAGGCTGCATCTGTTGCAAAATCCAATGCACTGGAGCTATCATCAAGAATTAATACTTGTGGTTTTTTTGCGAGCGTTCGGGCAATTGCCAAACGCTGACGCTGACCGCCCGAATAGTTTTTACCACCTTGACTAACAGGCGAGGATAGTCCCTTTGGCAAGGCCTTTACAAAATCTTCTGCTTGCGCCGTTTTGAGTGCCTGCCACAATTCGTCATCTGTTGCGTCCGCATTTCCCCATTGCAGGTTTGTGCGGATGGTGCCAGTAAACAGTTCGGATTGCTGAAGTACAATTCCAACTCGATTGCGTAAGATTTGGAATGGGTAATCCCTTACATCTACACCATCTAATAAAATCTGACCTTCGGTAACGTCGTAAAAACGAGGAATCAAATTCACCAAGGTAGATTTACCAGAGCCTGTACCACCAATAATTCCTATGGTTTCTCCAGATTCTATTGCAATACTGCAGTTTTGAATTGCATATTCACCTGAATGATGATAGGAAAAGTTTACATTGCGAAACTCTACCTTTGGTGCTCCAGGTATGGTGTTTATGTCTTCTATACCAGCAACATCTTTTACTGTGGTTTCCGTTTGAAGAACTTCGTTGACCCTAGATGCAGAAGCAGAGGCTTTTGTAAAAATAACAACCAAATTTGCAACAACCACTAGAGCTAAGAAAGTTTGGTTCATGTAGTTAATTAAAGCAACAATTTGACCCTGAGAAACCACACCGTTGTCTACCCGATAGCCACCAAACCATACAATTGCCAGAATAGAAAAATTGACAATCGCAAACGTAACTGGATTTAATAACGCAGATAGCTTACCAACGCGAACAGCAACCGCAGCCTGCTCTTCGGCGGCATTGGCAAAGCGCTGTGTTTCTTGCTCTTGCCTTGAAAAAGCGCGGATGACCCGAACTCCAGACAAACTTTCGCGCGATAAACGGGAGATTGCATCTAATTTTTTCTGTATAGATTTAAAGAATGGAATAGAACGACTCATAACCAAATATAGTGCTAGACCAATGAGCGGTGTTGCCACAACAAAAATAATCGCTAAAGGAATATCGATTGTCATCGCCATAATTACTGCCCCAATCGCAAGAAAAGGCGCACGCACGACAAGACGAATCAACATTGCCACAGCAAGCTGAAGCTGATTAACGTCGTTTGTTAAACGTGTAATTAAAGATGGTGTGCCAAAACGGTCTATCTCTGCATATGAGAGCGTGTTAATATGGCGAAATAATTCTCCACGCAGAACAGTACCGAAGCCTTGAGAGGCCTCCGCGGCCATCTTCTGGCAGACTAAAGTGGAACATAGCCCAACAACACCAAGAAGTAGCATGATACCGCCCATTTTCCAAACGTATGGTACATCTGCTTTTAGCACACCTTCGTCAATGATTTTCGCTGTTACAATGGGAATAATTAGCTCAAATATAGCCTCTATCAACTTAAATATAGGACCGAGTATTACTTGTTTTCGATATGATTTTAAGTATTTGGTTAGTTCACGCAAAAATAATCAGGCCCTTCATTTGGTAATTGTAATGATATTATAAGTCTAATAAATTGTAAAATGGAATCTTTAAAAATGAATACCATAACCACTCTTCATAGTTGAAAAATCATCCTAAGAAAATCATGCTCTCCCAGCCGCCAAAAGCTTCGCTTTTGTTTTGCGACGTGAGGTTATCCAATCATATTTAGATTCGGCTTTTCGCGAGACATTTTACTGTTTTTCTTACCATTTTGCAGATGATTCAATGCTCTCCCAGCCGCCAAAAGCTTCGCTTTTGTTTTGCGGCGTGAGGTTATCCAATCATATTTAGATTCGGCTTTTCGCGAGACATTTTACTGGTTTTTATTACCATTCTACAGATGATTCAATGCTCTCCCAGCCGCCAAAAGCTTTGCTTTTGTTTTGCGGCGTGAGGTTATTCAATCATATTTAGATTCGGCTTTTCGCGAGACATTTTACTGTTTTTCTTACCATTTTGCAGATGATTCAATGCTCTCCCAGCCGCCAAAAGCTTCGCTTTTGTTTTGCGGCGTGAGGTTATTATAACACGTTTTACTTACAAACACACCTAATTTGAATGCTTTATAATTCATGCCTAGAAAAATATTAACTCTAAATGATTTTAATCTCCAAGTTTTTTCAGGTAATAATCAAATAAAATTCCGACAAACTATATGGCAAGGAGTGATCTTATGGATAATCAAGAAAATCAAATGATTGGAAATTTACCTTCAAATATTAATGCAGTAAATCCAACACCAAGACCAGACGCACAATCTATTACCCAGCTGGTAAAGCACAGTGGCCGCATTGAAGGCTATCAACTTTCTAACGGGCAAATTGTTAGCAAGCAACAAGGAGTTGAACTGGCAAAAGCCGGGGAGATTCGCGGTGTTGCCGTAGCTGTTCGAAAAGGGAACGAATACCTTCGTTCTCTACCGGATGGAGAGGAAAGCAACAATTTAGGAAATCTTCCTTCAATTTCGCAATAGTTTTTGTCGTATTACACTGTTTTATAAAAAAATCAGGATGCAAAAAACCACCAGTAATTACTGGTGGTTTTCTTTGGCTCCCCAAGTTGGACTCGAACCAACGACCCTGCGGTTAACAGCCGCATGCTCTACCGGCTGAGCTATTGAGGAATATTAGTGTTGGCATCATCCTATTGTTCCGGGCCGTTACCAGCCAAGTATCTTCGGCACTGATGAGCTTAACTTCTGTGTTCGGAATGGGAACAGGTGGACCCTCACCGTCATCGACACCAACTATGTACCGCAGAGGAGGTTTTCGCCTTCCTGACGGATATTGTAAAAACAGTTTCCTGTTTTATACGGCTACTGTAAAGATTGTTTTGGTGACCCGTGGGGGAATCGAACCCCCGTTACCGGCGTGAGAGGCCGGTGTCTTAACCGCTTGACCAACGGGCCAAATATCTCAGCCTTAGTCAGGTGCAGAGGCCAGAGATCTGCCTCAGACCCCCGCCTGACTTCTTTGTGGTGCACCATCAGGGACTCGAACCCGGGACACCCTGATTAAGAGTCAGGTGCTCTACCAACTGAGCTAATGGTGCTTGCCAAGCGAAAACTTGAACCTCTTGCCGCTTTTCAGCAGCCGATGCGCTCGCAGCCCTTCGCCAATCTTTTGTACCCTATAACGGGCACTGAAAACTGAATAAAGAAGAAACAGAAGTAAAGCGATTGAGCAAGGCCCAACCAAGAAATATGGTCAAGCCCTCGACCGATTAGTACTGCCAAGCTAAATGCATTGCTACACTTACA